>NZ_CP069763.1:2547411-2551160 GCF_016893685.1 Citrobacter cronae | reverse complement strand
AATAACCACAAAAACACTACACCTGTAATTATCGCAAGCAAATTAGTTACACAAGTAATTATTTCAGTTATACCGCTACACAATTCCACATATCGTAGAGGTTTACCCCACCCCTTCCCCGCTTTACACTAGGCGCGAAATTAATACAGAGGTGGGAATGAACGATTACAAAATGACGCCCGGTGAGTTGCGCGCCACCTGGGGTTTAGGGACCGTATTTTCGTTGCGCATGCTTGGCATGTTTATGGTCCTGCCGGTTCTGACCACGTACGGTATGGCGCTACAGGGTGCCAGCGAAGCCTTGATCGGACTTGCTATCGGTATTTATGGCCTGGCGCAAGCCATCTTCCAGATCCCCTTTGGTCTGCTGTCAGACCGCATCGGTCGTAAGCCGCTTATTGTCGGCGGACTGGCGGTATTCGTTTTCGGCAGCGTGATTGCCGCCCTCTCAGATTCAATCTGGGGAATTATTCTCGGTCGAGCTCTGCAAGGCTCTGGCGCGATTGCCGCCGCCGTAATGGCGCTGTTGTCCGACTTAACCCGCGAGCAAAACCGAACCAAAGCAATGGCGTTTATCGGCGTCAGCTTTGGTATCACCTTCGCCATTGCGATGGTATTGGGGCCGATCGTTACCCACGCGCTGGGGCTACACGCGCTGTTCTGGATGATTGCGGGCCTTGCTACCACAGGTATCGTGCTGACCATTTGGGTCGTTCCCAATAGCACTACCCACGTACTGAACCGCGAATCAGGCATGGTAAAAGGTAGCTTCAGCAAAGTACTGGCGGAGCCAAAACTGCTGAAGCTCAACTTCGGCATCATGTGTCTGCACATTTTACTGATGTCCACTTTCGTCGCCTTGCCAGGTCAGTTGGCGAAAGCGGGTTTCCCCGCAGCCGAACACTGGAAAATTTATCTGGTGACGATGCTGCTGTCCTTCGTTTCCGTGGTGCCGTTCATCATTTACGCCGAAGTGAAACGCCGGATGAAACGCGTGTTCCTCGCCTGCGTGTTACTGATTCTTGTTGCCGAAATTGTATTGTGGAGCGCAAACATTCGTTTCTGGGGGCTGATTGCGGGCGTGCAGATATTCTTCCTCGCCTTCAACCTGATGGAAGCCCTCCTCCCCTCGCTTATCAGTAAAGAGTCTCCGGCTGGCTATAAAGGTACGGCGATGGGCGTTTACTCCACCAGCCAGTTTCTTGGCGTGGCGATTGGCGGTTCGCTGGGCGGTTGGGTTGTCGACATGTTTGATGGGCAGGCGGTATTCCTGGCCGGCGCGCTTCTGGCGGCAGTGTGGTTGTTGGTGGCCAGCACAATGAAAGAACCACCGTACGTTAGCAGCCTGCGCGTGGAAATCCCCCCGGAGATTGCCGCGGATGACACCCTGAAGCAGCGTCTGCTGGCTAAAGAAGGGATAAGCGAAGTGTTAATTGTGGCGCAAGAACATTCGGCCTACGTAAAAATCGACAGCAAAGTGACCAATCGATTTGAGGTTGAGCAGGCCATCAGCCAGGCGTGAAGATTGCAGGATGGCGACGTCTTATCCGGCCGACAAATAGCGTGTGCTACCTGTAGGCCGGATAAGCGGGCATTACGACTTAATCGCGGAAGTTCTTAAACTGGAACGGCTGGCCGAGGTCGCCGCCGCGAACCAGCGCCATAACAGATTGTAGGTCGTCACGCGCCTTGCCGGTTACACGGATTTCTTCGCCCTGAATCTGCGCCTGCACTTTCAGCTTGCTGTCTTTAATCAGCTTAACGATTTTCTTTTGCACCGCGCTTTCAATACCCTGCTTCAGCTTCGCTTCCACAAACCAGGTTTTACCGCTGTGCACGAAGGTTTCCGGTACGTCCAGCGATGTGCCTTCAATCCCGCGTTTCAGCAGCTTGGCACGTAAAATATCCAGCAGTTGATTGACCTGGAAATCTGATTCGCTCAGCACCTTAATCGTCTTATTTGACTCATTCAGCTCAAAAGTCGCTTCAACTCCACGAAAATCAAAGCGTGACTCTACTTCGCGGCTGGCGTTTTCTACCGCGTTACGGGCTTCCTGAAGATCAACTTCAGAGACAATATCGAAAGATGGCATCTTTTCCTCTCCCTTCATTTTTGATGCGAAGCATAATACCTGCAAAGTTACTCAACAGACAGCGCTATACTAGGCTGTATCCTTTAATTGTACGCGGAACTGAAACCTGTGAACAATAAAGGGGTACGGCCGATATGGATTAACACCTGGTGCTGTTGCAGGTGAGGAGGAAGAATGAAAATTACCGTACTGGGATGTGGAGCGTTAGGACAGCTGTGGCTTACCACGCTGTGCAAACATGGACATGAGGTGCAAGGGTGGCTACGCGTGCCACAGCCCTACTGCAGCGTGAACCTGATCGACACGGATGGTTCGGTTTTTAATGAATCCCTGACGGCAAACGACCCCGACTTTTTGGCAAAAAGCGACCTGTTGCTGGTTACACTTAAAGCCTGGCAGGTTTCCGATGCGGTAAAAGGTCTGGCCGCAATTCTGCCTGAAACTACCCCAATTTTGCTGATTCACAACGGTATGGGGACGATTGAAGAGCTGCAAAACATTAAACAGCCTCTGCTGATGGGCACCACCACCCACGCAGCACGTCGCGACGGAAATGTCATCATTCATGTCGCTCAGGGCACAACGCGCATCGGTCCGGCGCGTGAGCAGGACGGTGATTTCAGCTATCTGGCTGAAACACTGCAAGAAGTACTACCGGACGTCGCCTGGCACAATAATATTCGTGCCGAACTGTGGCGCAAACTGGCGGTGAACTGCGTCATTAATCCCCTGACGGCGCTCTGGGACTGCCCAAACGGCGAACTGCGTCAGCATCCGGAAAAAATAGCGCTAATCTGTGAGGAAGTAGCAGCGGTTATTGAACGCGAAGGCCACCACACATCAGCGGATGATTTACGCTATTATGTCGAGCAAGTCATTGATAGTACGGCGGAAAACATCTCATCAATGCTGCAGGATATTCGTGCCATGCGCCATACAGAGATCGACTATATTACCGGTTACCTGTTAAAACGCGCCCGCGCGCACGGCATCGCCGTCCCGGAAAATGCCCACCTGTTTGAAATGGTAAAGAGAAAGGAAAGTGAGTATGAGCGCTCAAGCACTGGTTTGTCTCGCCCCTGGTAGTGAAGAGACCGAAGCGGTCACGACTATCGATCTGCTGGTTCGCGGCGGAATTAAGGTCACTACAGCAAGCGTCGCCAGCGATGGCGACCTGACGATTGTGTGCTCACGCGGAGTGAAGCTGCTGGCTGACGCACCGTTGGTCGAAGTGGCTGACGGCGATTTCGACATCATCGTATTGCCTGGTGGTATTAAAGGCGCGGAGTGTTTTCGCGATAGCCCTTTGCTTGTCGAAACCGTGAAGCAGTTTCATCGCTCCGGGCGTATTGTCGCAGCAATTTGCGCCGCTGCCGCCACCGTACTTGTCCCGCACGATATCTTCCCCATCGGAAATATGACAGGTTTCCCGGCGTTGAAGGACAAAATTCCCGCAGAACAATGGCAAGACAAGCGTGTCGTCTGGGATCCGCGCGTTAACCTGTTAACCAGCCAGGGTCCGGGAACATCCATTGATTTTGGTTTAAAAATCATTGATCTACTGGTAAGCCGCGAAAAGGCTCATGAAGTGGCGTCACAACTGGTAATTGCTGCGGGAATTTATAACTACTACGAATAAGAATGATTGCCGGATGG
>NZ_CP069763.1:2454657-2542797 GCF_016893685.1 Citrobacter cronae | reverse complement strand
GGGCGATACACCTTCACGTTTTCAAAGCCCTGCTCGCGCAGATACAGCGCCTGCAGGCGGCTCATCACGCCGCGTTCACACCACAGCAGCCAGGTTTTACTCTGGTCTAAATCGCCGAATTTGGTGCTCAGCTTGTAGAACGGCAGTGAAACCACGTCCACACCTTCCACCTTCAGCGGCTTGTCATCCTGTTCATCCACAGAACGGATATCCAGAATCACGTCGTTTGAGCCGAAACCACTCACGGTTTCCACTTCCACCACGGTCTGCTGAGTCTGCTGGGCGATATCGCGAATATCGATATTGTTCGCTTCTTCGACCACTTTATCGAGGATAGAGAAATCGAAGTTTTCTTCTTCGGCCTCAATCTTCGCTTTAATCGCCTTCACCGTTGGGCTTTTTGAAATTACGCCGCAGTATTCCGGCATGGTACGCGCAAAGTCCTCGGTACCAATTTCACGCGCCAGGTTGATGATGTGTTCTTTATCATGGGAGATAAGCGGGCGCAGGATCAGGGTATCCGAAACGTTATCAATCAGGCGCAGGTTGGTCAGCGTCTGGCTGGACACCTGGCCCAGCGCTTCACCGGTTACCAGTGCCTGTACGCCGTAGCGCTCAGCGACTTTCGATGCCGCTCGTACCATCATACGTTTAAGGACCACGCCCATCTGACCGTCGTCGACTTTCTCCAGGATCTCGCCCACCACCGGCTCAAAGTTGATCGCGACAAAACGTACGCGATGCGAGCTACCGTAGCGGTTCCACAGATAATGCGCCACCTGACGAACGCCAATTTCATGCGCAGCGCCGCCGAGGTTAAAGAAGCAATAGTGTACGCGGCAGCCGCGACGCATCAGCATGTAGCTCGATACGCCGGAGTCGAAACCACCGGAGATCAGCGACAGGACGTCTTCCTGCGTACCAATCGGGAAACCGCCAATACCTTCATAGCGGCCTTTAACCAGCAGCAGACGGTCATTTTCGATTTCAAGATTCACCGTCACGTCCGGTTTCGTCAGCTTCACGCGCGCGGATTCAATATGCTGGTTCAACCCGCCGCCAACATAACGTTCCACCTCAATGGAGCTAAACTCATGCTTACCGCGACGCTTAACGCGTACACAGAAGGTTTTTCCTTCCAGTTGATCGCGATACTGCACCAGCGCTTTCTCGAAAATATCGTGCATGTCGGTAAACGGCACGTCTTCTACTTCGAGAATATGGTGGATACCCGGAATACGGGTCAGCGCGTCGCGAATATCCAGACGCTGGCTTTCATCTTTAGCGCGAACCTCAACGTGATCCCAGTGACGGACAACGGCAAGGTCTTCATCGTAGTGCTTTAAAACGTTACGAATGTTCCCTGTCAGAATTTTTATAAAGCGCAAACGCACAGATTGGCTTTTGATGGTGATTTCTGGGAACAATTTAATGATAAACTTCATGGCGGCAATGGTTCTTTGGCAAGTCTGAATGACTTGTAATGGAAAAAAATACAGCAGCCCATACCCTGCGGCTGCATCCAGGCGCGCAAGTATACCACTATCATGGTCATCCTGTGCACATCGCCTTACCATTGCGCGTTATTTGCTTATCAGTGCGAGTCCGTTACCATAGTCTTGTGCTGCCAATACAGAGAGTCAGACATTCATTATGCCGAAGAAAAATGAAGCGCCAGCCAGTTTTGAAACAGCGCTGAGCGAGCTGGAACAGATTGTTACCCGCCTGGAAAGCGGCGACCTGCCGCTGGAAGAAGCGCTGAACGAATTCGAACGTGGCGTACAACTGGCGCGTCAGGGACAGGTCAAATTGCAACAGGCTGAACAGCGCGTACAAATCCTGCTGTCAGACACCGAAGACGCCGCCCTTACGCCTTTTACACCGGATAATGAGTAAATGGATTTTACGCAGCAGCTACAGGCTTGCGTTGAGCAGGCCAATCAGGCACTGAGCCGTTTTATCACGCCACTGCCCTTTCAGAACACTCCCGTGGTCGAAACCATGCAATATGGCGCATTATTAGGCGGTAAACGTCTGCGCCCATTCCTGGTGTATGCGACCGGTCAGATGTTTGGCGTCAGCCTGAGTACGCTTGATGCTCCCGCTGCCGCCGTCGAGTGCATCCATGCCTATTCGCTGATGCATGATGATTTACCCGCGATGGACGACGACGACCTGCGCCGCGGTCTGCCAACCTGCCATGTAAAATTTGGCGAGGCAAACGCGATCCTGGCCGGAGATGCGCTGCAAACGCTGGCGTTTTCCATTATCAGCGACGCCCCGATGCCGGAAGTATCTGACCGTGACCGCATCGCGATGATCTCTGAACTGGCGCAGGCCAGCGGTATCGCCGGCATGTGCGGCGGCCAGGCGCTGGATCTGGAAGCGGAAGGCCATCAGGTTGCGCTGGATGCGCTGGAGCGTATTCACCGCCATAAAACCGGGGCATTGATTCGCGCCGCCGTGCGTCTGGGTGCATTAAGCGCAGGCGATAAAGGGCGGGAATGCCTGGCAATACTCGACAAATACGCAGAAAGCATCGGTCTGGCCTTCCAGGTTCAGGATGACATACTGGATGTGGTAGGCGATACTGCAACATTGGGTAAACGTCAGGGTGCTGACCAGCAGCTTGGCAAAAGTACCTATCCTGCACTTCTGGGTCTTGAGCAAGCCCGGAATAAAGCCCGGGATTTAATCGAGGATGCCCGCCAGTCGCTAAGTTTACTGGCCGCGCAGTCACTCGATACCTCGGCACTGGAAGCGCTAGCGGACTATATAATCCAGCGTGATAAATAAACCAACATATCCCATGAGCTTGCGATGAGTTTTGATATAGCCAAATACCCGACCCTGGCGCTGGTCGACTCCACCCAGGAGTTACGCCTGCTGCCAAAAGAGAGCCTGCCAAAGCTTTGCGACGAACTGCGCCGCTATTTGCTCGACAGCGTGAGCCGTTCCAGCGGGCACTTCGCCTCTGGTCTGGGCACGGTGGAACTTACCGTCGCGCTGCACTACGTCTATAACACCCCGTTTGACCAGTTAATCTGGGATGTGGGACATCAGGCTTATCCGCACAAAATTCTGACCGGCCGCCGCGATAAAATCGGCACCATTCGTCAGAAAGGCGGTTTGCATCCGTTCCCGTGGCGCGGTGAGAGCGAGTATGACGTACTGAGCGTTGGGCACTCCTCAACGTCCATTAGCGCTGGCATTGGTATTGCGGTTGCCGCCGAGAAAGAAGGCAAAGATCGCCGTACCGTTTGTGTGATTGGCGACGGCGCTATCACCGCCGGGATGGCGTTTGAAGCGATGAACCATGCGGGTGATATTAAGCCCGATATGCTGGTTATCCTCAACGACAACGAAATGTCGATTTCAGAGAACGTCGGCGCGCTGAACAATCACCTGGCGCAATTACTCTCAGGCAAACTCTACTCTTCGCTGCGCGAAGGCGGGAAGAAAGTGTTCTCCGGCGTACCGCCGATTAAAGAGCTGCTCAAACGTACCGAAGAACACATCAAAGGCATGGTCGTGCCGGGCACGCTGTTTGAAGAGCTGGGCTTTAACTATATCGGCCCGGTGGACGGGCACGACGTGCTGGGACTTATCACCACGCTGAAGAACATGCGCGATCTGAAAGGCCCGCAGTTCCTGCACATCATGACCAAAAAAGGTCGTGGCTATGAGCCAGCGGAAAAAGACCCGATCACGTTCCACGCCGTACCCAAATTCGATCCATCCAGCGGCTGTCTGCCGAAAAGCAGCGGCGGCCTGCCAAGCTATTCAAAAATCTTCGGGGACTGGTTATGTGAGACCGCAGCGAAAGACAATAAGCTGATGGCGATTACCCCGGCGATGCGCGAAGGCTCCGGTATGGTGGAATTCTCACGTAAGTTCCCGGACCGCTACTTCGATGTGGCGATTGCCGAGCAGCATGCAGTGACCTTTGCAGCAGGTCTGGCGATTGGCGGCTACAAGCCGGTCGTGGCTATTTACTCTACCTTCCTGCAACGCGCCTACGATCAGGTGCTGCATGATGTGGCCATCCAGAAACTGCCGGTCCTGTTCGCCGTTGACCGGGCAGGTATCGTTGGCGCAGATGGGCAAACCCACCAAGGGGCGTTCGATCTCTCCTTCCTGCGCTGCATCCCGGAAATGGTCATTATGACCCCGAGCGATGAGAATGAATGCCGCCAGATGCTGTTTACCGGCTATCACTACAACAACGGGCCATCGGTCGTGCGCTATCCACGCGGTAATGCGGTGGGCGTTGAGCTGACGCCGCTGGAACACCTGCCAATAGGTAAAGGCATCGTGAAGCGTCACGGGGAAAAAGTGGCGATTCTTAACTTTGGCACCCTGATGCCGGAAGCTGCTCAGGTCGCAGAGTCGTTGAACGCCACGCTGGTTGACATGCGCTTTGTGAAACCGCTGGATGAAATGTTGATCCTCGAAATGGCGGCCCGACACGACGTGCTGGTTACCATTGAAGAGAACGCCATTATGGGCGGCGCAGGCAGTGGCGTAAACGAAGTGTTGATGGCCCATCGCAAGCCCATTCCGGTGCTGAACATCGGCCTGCCTGACTTCTTCATCCCACAGGGCACTCAGGATGAGGCTCGCGCCGATCTGGGTCTTAATGCCGCAGGCATTGAGGCCAAAATCAAGGCCTGGCTGGCATAATCCCCTCCCCGCTCCTGCTATGCTTAATGAATAACACGCTAAGCAGGAGCGAATGAATGCAATACAACACCTTAGGAAAAACCGACCTCCGGGTCTCCCGCCTTTGCCTGGGCTGCATGACGTTTGGCGAGCCCAATCGCGGTAATCACGCCTGGACGCTGCCTGAAGAGAGCAGCCGCCCGATAATCAAACACGCCCTTGAGGGCGGCATTAACTTTTTCGATACCGCCAACAGCTACTCCGCTGGCAGCAGCGAAGAGATTGTCGGCCGCGCGCTGCGTGATTTCGCCCGCCGCGAAGATGTCGTGGTCGCGACCAAAGTTTTTCACCAGGTGGATGATTTAGCAGAAGGATTATCCCGCGCACAAATCCTGCGCTCAATCGACGACAGCCTCAGACGCCTGGGCATGGACTATGTAGACATCCTGCAAATTCACCGCTGGGATTACAACACGCCAATCGAGGAAACGCTGGAAGCCCTTAACGATGTAGTCAAAGCCGGTAAAGCTCGCTATATCGGCGCCTCATCCATGCATGCTTCGCAGTTTGCTCAGGCGCTGGCCTTGCAGAAGCAACACGGCTGGGCGCAGTTCGTCAGCATGCAGGATCACTACAACTTGATCTACCGCGAAGAAGAACGCGAAATGTTGCCGCTCTGCTATCAGGAAGGTGTCGCGGTGATCCCGTGGAGTCCGCTGGCGCGTGGTCGCCTGACCCGCCCGTGGGGAGAAACGACCGCACGTCTGGTTTCCGATGAAGTCGGTAAAAATTTATATAACGAGAGCGATGAAAACGACGCGCAAATTGCCGCCCGGCTGGCTGGCATCAGTGAGGAGCTGGGCGTTACGCGGGCGCAGGTCGCGCTGGCATGGCTGCTGAGCAAACCAGGCGTGGCTGCGCCCATTATCGGTACATCGCGTGAAGAACAACTGGATGAATTGCTCAATGCGGTGGATTTAACGCTGAAGCCGGAGCAAATTGCCGAGCTGGAGACGCCGTATAAACAGCACCCGGTAGTGGGATTTAAATAAGCGCGATTGTAGATTGTAAGCCGGATAAGGCGTTTACGCCGCTATCCGGCAACCCCGTTAAATGATACCGATCGGCCAGTGATGGCCGATAAAATACAAAATACCTGCAGAGAGTATCCCGGCGACAATATCGTCGATCATGATCCCCGTCCCGCCATGCACATTGCGATCGAACCAACGAATCGGCCACGGCTTCCACATATCCAGAATACGGAAAATCACAAATCCGGCGGCAACCCATTGCCAGTCGAGGGTCGGTAGCGCCATCAGGGTTATCCACATACCGACAAATTCGTCCCAGACAATGCTGCCGTGATCGTGCACGCCCATGTCTTTCGCCGTTTGATGACACAGATAAACGCCGATACAGATAGACAGCATGACCACCAGCGAATACAGCTGCCATGGCAGAAATGTCATTAAATACCAAAAAGGGATCGCCGCCAGCGATCCCATGGTGCCAGGAATAATTGGACTCAGCCCGCTACCAAAACCGGTGGCTAACAGATGCCACGGATTACGCATATTCAGGCGGCTTTTGGCGACATCTTTTTTAAGGCGCGGCAAAATGGTCATATCCTTTCCAGTCGAACGTGACGGATTTTCCATCGCGCGTAAATTGAACGCCTTCAACATCCGCACTCATCTGACCGATGCAGGTAAACGAGGTCCCGAGATGTGCCAGCGCGACGTCCAGCGCGCCACGGTTGATTTCCGGTACGGTAAAGCATAACTCATAATCTTCCCCCCCCGAGAGCGCCCAGCGCAGCGCCTGTTCAGGCTCAACATGTTGGGCGAATGCCGTGGAATATGGCAGCGCGTCAACGTTAACCCGCGCGCCGCAGCCGCTGGCATTGACGATATGCCCCAGATCGGAAATCAGGCCGTCGGAGAGATCGATAGCCGCACTGGCCAGATCGCGCAGGGCTTGTCCCTGTAAAATACGCGGAGTTGGGCGCAGGTGGCGTTGCAGCAGATACTCCGCGTCTTTTGGTTCTGTCACCTGCAGTCGGTCCTGCAAAATCGCCAGTCCCGCCGCACTGTCGCCCGGCGTGCCGGTCACATAAATCCAGTCGCCCGGTTTTGCCCCGGAACGTTTTAAGGCTCGCCCAACGGGAACGTAGCCATGAATACCCAACGTCATCGACAGCGGCCCACGCGTGGTATCACCGCCAATCAGCTGCATATCGTAGTAATTAAGGAGTTCAAACAGGCCATCGCTGAAAGCTTCAAGCCAGGCTTCATCAACGTCGGGTAACGTCAGTGCCAGCGTCAACCACGCAGGATCGGCCCCCATCGCCGCCAGATCGCTTAAATTCACCGCCAGGGCTTTCCAGGCCAGATCGGTAGGATCAATGTCGGGGAGGAAGTGGTTGCCTGCCACCAGCGTATCGGTACTGATCGCCAATGTCTGTTTTTCAGGGATGTTCAGGAGTGCGCAATCGTCGCCAATACCGGTTTCGACATCAAGACGAGACGTTCTTACGCGATCAAAATAACGGGCAATCAGGGAAAATTCGCCGCATGCCATACGTTATGCCTCAGCAGAAAAAAAGAAAAAGCCGGGGATAGCGGAAACAAGTTCCACTCTCCGCCGGCCTCGGGATTACTTTTTGTTGGGGCGAATCACAGGTGCTGCTTTATCCAGTACGCCGTTAACGAATTTATGGCTGTCTTCGGCGCCGAAGGTTTTCGCCAGTTCAATCGCTTCGTTGATAGCCACTTTGTACGGCACATCACTACGTTTAGACAGTTCAAACAGCGCAATACGCAGTACGGCTTTTTCTACCTGACCCAGCTCTTCCAGCAGACGAGACAGGTAAGGCTTCATTAATCCATCCAGGTACGCGCTGTTAGTCGCCACCCCGGACAGCAGCTCACGGAAATACAGAACGTCGACATCTTTAACGTCCTGTTCCGCCAGGAACTGGTATTCAACATCAGCGATGTCGTTCTGGGACAACTGCCAGGAGTAGAGCGCCTGGACGGCACACTCACGGGCGCGGCGACGAGCAGCAGGTTTCACGGATTTCCCCTTACAAAAATCAGGCCTTGATGGCTTTCAATACATTAATCATTTCAAGCGCAGTCAGTGCAGCTTCTGCGCCTTTGTTGCCGGCTTTCGTGCCAGCACGTTCGATGGCTTGTTCAATACTTTCGGTGGTCAGTACACCGAAGGCTACCGGAATGCCACTGTCCTGCGCGACATGCGCCAGGCCATTGCTTGCACCGCCAGCCACATATTCGAAGTGCGCGGTACCGCCACGGATCACCGTACCTAACGCAATCACCGCATCGTATTTACCGGTTTTCGCCAGCGCGTCAGCCGCCAGCGGCAGCTCATACGCGCCTGGAACCCAAACGACGGTAATGTTTTCATCTTTAACCTGGCCAATACGTTTCAGGGCGTCGATCGCACCTTCCAGCAGGCTGTCATTGATAAAGTTGTTGAAACGCGCAATGGTGATGGCGACGCGAGCGTCCGGAGTAGCAACGTTAGCTTCAATAATGTTCATATTCTTCCTTCGGGTTCGATTTATGGCCCCGTAAGGGGGGCGGATTTTATCATAATATTCTGGGCGCTGCTTCCTCTAATTCAGAAAGCCTCACGCAGTGGTTAAATGCAGGCAAACGTCCGGGCCCACCTGGCGTATCTCGTTGAATTTGAAATGGGGGGCGTCGGCCAGTTTCTCAAGCCCAGGCAGCACACATAATCCTCGCGCATCGCTGCCTAACAGTTTAGGCGCAACATACACGATTAGCTCATCCACCAAACCGGCCTGTAATAACGCGCCCGCAAGCGTTGGGCCAGCTTCCACCCAAATACTGTTAATTTGCTGTTTACCCAGTTGCATCATCAGCACGACCAAATCCACATGCCCGTTATGTTCCGGCACCTTGATACTGCGAACCGACTCCGGCCAACTGCGGGTATCGTCTTTCGTTCGGACAATCCAGGTTTCTCCCGGCTGGTGCACAATTCGGTGCTCCGGCGTGACCTGATTCTGGCTATCAAGGACAATGCGGATCGGCTGGCGCAGATTTTCCTGCGGGTAACTCGCCTGAGTTGACTCCCCAAGCTCCGACCAGCGCACGGTAAGCTGAGGATCGTCGGCCAGTACCGTCGCGCTGCTGGTTAAAATGGCATGGCTTTGCGCGCGCAGCCGTTGCACATCGCGGCGCGCCTGCGGCGAGGTGATCCACTGGCTTTCCCCGCTGGCCATCGCCGTACGGCCATCGAGCGATGCGCCAAGCTTAAGCTGCAGATACGGGAATCCTGTACGCATGCGCTTGAGAAAGCCCTTATTAAGCAGCTCAACCTCGCTCATCATCAGCCCGTGGCTGACGTCAATGCCCGCCTGCTGCAAACGGTAGAGGCCACGACCTGCTACCTGTGGATTGGGATCCTGCATCGCGGCAACGACGCGTGCTACGCCCGCCGCAATCAATGCATCGCAGCACGGCGGCGTACGGCCATGATGACTACAGGGCTCAAGCGTCACATAGGCGGTTGCCCCTTGCGCTTTTTCTCCGGCCATGCGCAGGGCATGGACTTCGGCATGCGGCTCGCCCGCGCGGTGATGATATCCTTCACCAACAATCTCCCCGTCCTTAACAATCACGCAGCCGACGTTGGGATTTGGGTGAGTAGTGAAACGTCCGCGCGCAGCAAGCTTCAGCGCGCGCGCCATGTACAATTCATCCTGCATGGCTTAGTCCTGTAGGCGAGCAATCTCTTCGCCAAATTCTTTGATATCTTCGAAACTGCGGTAAACCGAAGCAAAGCGGATGTAAGCGACTTTATCGAGCTTTTTCAACTGCTCCATCACCAGGTTGCCGATCATCTTACTCGGCACCTCACGCTCGCCAGTCGCACGCAGTTGTGATTTGATATGGTTTAACGCCATTTCGACGTCATCTGAGCTGACCGGGCGTTTCTCCAGCGCTCTGAGCATGCCGCTGCGCAGCTTATCTTCATTAAAGGGTTCACGCACATCGTTGCTCTTCACAACGCGCGGCATGACAAGTTCAGCCACTTCAAAAGTGGTGAAACGTTCGTTACAGACCAGACACTGCCGACGGCGGCGTACTGAGGAGCCCTCGCCTACAAGACGAGAGTCAATTACCTTAGTGTCTACGGCGAAACAGAATGGGCAATGCATACGGCGTCCTGTACCTCAGTGGTTCACAGAAATCTATTTTACCCTGAACTGGCGTGACAACAAAGGCGCAGCGCTTTTGAGACAAAGGATCGATGCCTTCGTGCTCTGTGCACACTACCATTATGCTATCGCGACAATGAAGGAAGTAATCACAATGACAAGACGTTACCTAAGAATTCTCCTGGTGGGAAGCCTCTTTAGTCTTAGCGCCTGCGCGCAGCAAAGCGAAGTACGCCAGATGCATCAAAGCGTAAGCACGCTAAATAAAGAGATGACGCAGCTTAATCAGGAAACCGTAAAAATTACGCAACAAAATATGTTGAATGCCAAATCGACCAGTGGCGCCTATCTGTTGCCGGGCTCCAAAACGCCTGCCCGGCTGGAAAGCCAGATCGGCACGCTACGTATGTCGCTGGTGAATATTGCGCCAAACGCCGATGGCACACGGTTAACGCTACGCATTCAGGGCGAGTCCAATACGCCCTTGCCCGCCTTCAGCGCCACCGTAGAGTACGGGCAAATTCAGGGCACTACAGAGAATTACCAGGAAGTGAATGTTCAAAATCAACTGGTCAATGCCCCGGCAAGTATTCTTGCCCCCAGCGACGTAGACATTCCGTTGCAGATAAATGGTCTCTCCCCCGACCAGTTGGGATTTGTTCGCATTCACGACGTACAGCCTGTTAGCCAATAAACTTTTTTGCGGAACGTTTTGTGCGTTCCGCAACATCAATTCGTCCCCTTTTGTTACTCCCCTGACATAACCGATATTTCTGGCAAAACTTGGCAACATTCATCAGAGCCAGTACAATTCGCCGCCTAAAGTACGCAAACGTGAACGCAATCGATTACGTAAATGATAGAACTGTGAAACAAGACATATTTTTGTGAACAATGATTTTTATAATAGGCTCCGAAGAATTACGAAATATTTAGAAACGCAATTTGCGCATTTTTCACTCCCGAAAGGGATTTCAAACAGTGGCATACATATGAAAAAAACATTACTTGCAGCCGGTGCAGTGCTGGCGCTCTCCTCGTCTTTTACTGCCAACGCAGCAGAAAATGACAAACCGCAATATCTGTCCGACTGGTGGCACCAAAGCGTCAACGTGGTGGGCAGCTACCACACCCGTTTCTCTCCGAAACTGAACAACGACGTGTATCTGGAATACGAAGCGTTTGCCAAAAAAGACTGGTTTGATTTCTATGGCTACATCGATATCCCGAAAACCTTCGACTGGGGTAACGGTAACGACAAAGGTATCTGGTCTGACGGTTCTCCGTTGTTTATGGAAATCGAACCGCGTTTCTCCATCGACAAGCTGACCGGTGCTGACCTGAGCTTTGGACCATTCAAAGAATGGTACTTCGCCAACAACTACATCTACGATATGGGTGATAACAAAGCCAGCCGCCAGAGCACCTGGTATATGGGTCTGGGTACCGATATCGACACCGGTCTGCCGATGGGTCTGTCCCTGAACGTGTATGCTAAATACCAGTGGCAGAACTATGGCGCATCCAACGAAAACGAGTGGGATGGTTACCGTTTCAAAGTGAAATACTTTGTGCCGATCACCCAGGTTTGGGGTGGTCAGTTGACCTATATTGGCTTCACCAACTTCGACTGGGGTTCAGATTTGGGTGATGATCCTAACCGTACCAGCAACTCTATCGCTTCCAGCCACGTGCTGGCGCTGAACTACGATCACTGGCACTACTCCGTAGTCGCGCGTTATTTCCATAACGGCGGCCAGTGGAAAGGTGGGGATACCCTGAACTGGGGCGAAGGCGACTTCAGCGCAAAATCAACCGGTTGGGGTGGTTATCTGGTCGTAGGTTACAACTTCTAATCCAGACAATTTATCGCAGACAAGCCAGCTTAACCGCTGGCTTTTTTACGGCTGGTCTTCACAACGTACTTTACGTAAAAAGTCACTTAGCGAGCGATCTGCCGATTCACGAAAATGCCTGTCGAGCAGCGTGATCTTCAGACAGCGATCAACGCGAAAGCAGCGATAATCGTCACGCTTCTCGCACCAGGCAACCAGAAGCCAGTGCTCGCCCCAGAAAAATAATCCCAGCGGCTGAACGTCGCGCCAGGAGAGATTCCCGGACTCATCTCGATAATGCAGCGCCAGCGTCTGCTGCGCCGAAACCGCGCGATGTATGAGATCGAAGGCACTGCGTGAATGCGGCTGATTACCAAAATCTGGCGCAAAAATCCGCGTTTGCTCGGCCCTCCGGCGACTCTCTGGCGGCAATATCGCCAGCACTTTTTCCTGCGCGGACTCCAGTGCCTGTGAAAGTGAATCCCCGCCCCATGTTTTCAGCAACCGAATCGCGACCATCAATGCTTCTGATTCGTGATGCGTTAACATCAACGGTGGCAGATCAAACCCGGCCATTAAGCGGTATCCGCTGCCCGCTTCGCCTTCAATGGGCACGCCGGATAAAGAGAGATCGCGGATATCGCGATAAATCGTCCGTTCAGAAACGTCAAGACGTTCTGCCAGCAGCGCCGCCGTTGTCACTCGCCTGCCACGCAGGATTTGTACAATCTGAAACAAACGGTCGGCGCGTCTACTCATTTTAATCCTCTGGCCTGAAAATATTACGCGGGTTGATGTAAACCAACACGATTGCCTTCACTGTCAGTAAATAGCGCAATCGTACCAATGTCCTGCCCCAGTTCGAGCGGGCCAAACACGCATTGACCGCCAGCGGTGGCGACGCGTTCAAGCGTGGCAGCCAAATTGTCCGTATGCAGATAAATAATAGCGCCCTGCGCTGAAGGCGAAATACCGTCAAATTTAGCCAACGCCCCGCCAGGAGCGGGATCCTGATGCGGGAATACGGCCAGTTCGGCGCAGTCCATATTCTCCCGACGCAAAGAAACCTGCATCACTGGCTCATAAAAAGCGATGGCGCGCTCCATTTGTGCCACGGGAATTTCAAACCAGTTAATTACGTTGTTCATACTTCCTCCTGCCTGTGTGGGTAATCTCAGAAGGACTATAAGACAGGGCTACTGACAGCATACTGTCAGTAGTGTGACGACAGAAAAAGATAATGGCCTACCGTTAAATCACAGACAAAAAAAATCCCGACCTTGCGATCGGGATTCCAGTTCTTACGCTTCACACGCTCTGCGTCGCTTAAGGCAGAATCGACGGTTGATCCGCCCCTTCTTTCTCGACCTTCTGCTGCAGCATATGCTCACGCTTCATACCCAGCTTCAGCGCCAGCGCCGATGCCACGTAGATAGAAGACGCGGTACCGATGGAAACACCGATAAGCATGGTCAGCGAGAAGCCTTCCAGTACCGGACCACCGAACAGGAAAAGCATCAGAATAACCATCAACGTCGTACCGGACGTAATCAACGTACGGTGCAGCGTCTGCGTCAATGACACGTTAAAGATTTCGTAAGGCGTACCGCGACGAATTTTGCGGAAGTTTTCACGAATACGGTCAGAGACGACGATACTGTCGTTCAGCGAGTAACCGATTACCGACATCAGCGATGCGACGATAGTCAGGTCAATCTCGATATGGAACAACGACAGGATCCCAAGTGTGATGATTACGTCGTGCGCCAGCGCGATAACTACCCCTGCAGCCAGTCGCCACTCAAAGCGGAAACCGACGTACACCAGGATTGAGATCAGCGCCGCCATCAGCGCCATCGCACCGGTTTGCGCCAGGTCTGCACCCACGCTCGGCCCCACGAATTCAATTCGTTTCACCGCGGCGTTTTGGTTGGTGGATTCATTAATCACACTCAACACTTTGCTACCCAGCACCTGACCGCCGTCTGCGCCTTCAGTTGGCGGCATACGCACCATAATGTCGTGGCTGCTGCCGAAGTTTTGCAGAAGCGGATCAACAAAGCCCGCTTTCTCCAGCGCATCGCGCATCACGTCCATTTCAGCTGGTTTTTCCAGCGTGATTTCAATGACCGTACCACCGGTGAAATCGAGACCCCAGTTAAAGCCGCGCACGCCCATAATTACGATGGCCGCGATCAGCAGAAAACCTGAAATGCCGAAAGCCCAGTAGTCCCAGCGCATAAAGTCCCAGACTTTACGGCCGTGGTTCAATTGTTCAACAGTATATTCCTGTGCCACTTCGCACTCCTCAGATTGACAGCTTTTTGACGCGCTTGCCGCCATACAACAGGTTTACGATGGCACGTGTACCGACAATTGCGGTAAACATCGACGTCGCTACCCCAATACCGGTAGTAATCGCGAACCCTTTAATTGCCCCGGTGCCGACTGCGTACAGGATAATGACCTTAATCAGCGTCGTAATGTTCGCATCGAAGATGGAGCTAAATGCGCCCGCATAACCTTCATTGATGGCCTGCTGCACCGAACGACCGTTACTCAACTCTTCTTTGATACGTTCGTTGATCAGTACGTTAGCATCGACCGCGACGGCAAGGGTTAAGACGATCCCCGCAATCCCCGGCATACTCAGCGTAGCTCCCGGCAACAGCGACATAATGCCGACAATCAGCACCAGGTTAGCGATCAGCGCGCTGGTCGCAATCAGGCCGAACTTCTTATAGAAGAAGATCATGAACAGGATAGACACCACCAGACCGGCCAGACAGGCTTCCAGACCCTGTTTGATGTTCTGCATACCCAGGGTTGGGCCGATGGTACGTTCTTCAACAATCTGAATCGGCGCGATCAACGCACCGGCACGTAACAGCAGAGAAAGCTGACGCGCTTCGTTCGGGTTGTTGATACCGGTGATACGGAAGCTGTTACCCAGGCGAGACTGGATGTTGGCGATGTTAATCACCTCTTCTTGTTTCACCAGCACGGCGCGACCGTTGGCATCTTTCTTACCGCTGTCTTTGTACTCCACAAACAGGGTCGCCATCGGCTTACCGATGTTGTCCTTGGTGAAGTTGGACATGATGTTACCACCCGCGCTATCCAGCGAGATGTTAACCTGCGGCTGATTGTATTCGTCCTGGCTGGAAGTGGAATCAGTGATATGGTCACCGGTCAGGATCACGCGTTTGTACAGCACAACCGGCTGACCTTCACGAGACTGTTTCACTTCCGAATCACCCGGCACGCGCCCGGATGCCGCAGCAGACTGGTCAACGTTGGTGTTTACCAGACGGAATTCCAGCGTCGCGGTTGCGCCCAGAATTTCTTTCGCGCGCGCGGTATCCTGAATACCCGGCAGTTCGACGACAATACGGTCAGCACCCTGACGTTGTACCACCGGCTCAGCAACACCCAACTGGTTCACACGATTACGCAGAATATTGATGTTCTGCTGTACCGCGTATTCACGGGCTTCACTCAGTCGCGCATCGGTCATCACCGCACGCAGAGCATTGCTGCCCTGGCCGGTAATAACCAGATCCTGGTGACGCTTGCTCAGATAAGAGATAGCTTCATCACGGGCGCTGCTGTCACGGAAGGTGATGCTCAGGCCGTAGTTATCTTCTTTACGAACGGTAGTATAAGGAATGCCTTTTTCACGCAGATCGCTGCGCAGGCTATCGATATTTTGTTCCTGCAACTTACTCAGCGCGGTATCCATATCCACTTCCATCAGGAAGTGAACGCCGCCACGCAGGTCAAGACCGAGTTTCATCGGTTCTGCGTGAATGGCTGCCAGCCAGCGCGGGGTTGCCGGAGCAAGGTTAAGCGCCACGACGTATTGATCGCCCAGCACGCCCATCAGCACTTCACGTGCGCGCAGTTGGGTATCAGTGGAGTCGAAGCGCGCAAGAATAGCACCCTCTTCCAGAGCCACAGACTTAGGTGTGATTTTATCTTCTTGTAACGTTTTCTGGACCTGGATCAGCGTTTGCTCACTGGCGGCGGCACCGCGCACGCCAGTGATTTGAACAGCCGGATCCTCACCATACAGGTTGGGAAGTGCGTAAAGCAGGCCGACGACAATCACGACGACCAGCATAATGTACTTCCACAAAGGATAACGGTTTAACACGGCAGTTCCCTTTGGGAAAACAATAAATTACAGCGCCTTCATGGTGCCTTTCGGCAGAACGGCAGCTACGAAATCACGTTTAATAACCACTTCAGTGGTATCGTTCAGCGCAATAGCGATGTAGCCAGATTCTGCTACTTTGGTCACGCGACCCACCAGACCACCGTTAGTCAGCACTTCATCGCCTTTCGCAATGGAGTTCATCAGATTTTTGTGTTCTTTGGTACGCTTTTGTTGCGGACGCAGGATCATAAAGTAGAAAATCAGACCAAACACCACCAGCATCAGAATCAGAGACATCGGGCTGCCCTGCGCCGGAGCACCTGTTGCCGCTACCGCATCAGAAATAAAAAAGCTCATTCAAATTCCCTCATTATTAAAATTAATCAACGTTCACAGGTGGAACTGGTCGACCCTGACGTTGGTAAAAATCGGTCACGAAGCTCTCTAATTTACCCTCTTCAATAGCCTTGCGTAAACCCGCCATCAAACGCTGGTAGTAGCGAAGGTTATGAATCGTGTTGAGACGCGCGCCCAATATTTCGTTGCAACGGTCGAGATGATGCAAGTAAGCGCGCGAATAATTGCGACAGGTGTAGCAATCACACTCAGCATCGAGCGGACTGGTGTCGCTTTTATGTTTCGCGTTACGAATTTTTACCACGCCGTCAGTCACAAACAAATGACCATTACGGGCATTTCGCGTTGGCATTACGCAGTCAAACATATCGATACCGCGACGTACGCCTTCAACCAGATCTTCTGGTTTGCCGACGCCCATCAGGTAACGCGGTTTATCTGCCGGAATCTGTGGGCAAACATGCTCCAAAATGCGGTGCATATCTTCCTTCGGCTCACCGACAGCCAAACCGCCGACAGCGTAGCCATCAAAGCCGATATCTACCAGACCTTTGACAGAGATATCACGTAAATCTTCGTAAACGCTGCCCTGAATGATGCCAAAAAGCGCATTTTTGTTGCCGAGACTGTCAAAACGGTCGCGACTGCGCTTCGCCCAACGCAGAGACATCTCCATTGAGCGTTTAGCATAGTCCCAGTCGGCCGGGTACGGTGTACATTCGTCGAAGATCATCACGATATCGGAACCGAGATCGTATTGAATCTCCATTGACTTCTCAGGATCGAGGAAAATCGGATCGCCGTTGATCGGGTTGCGGAAATGCACGCCCTGCTCGGTGATCTTGCGGATATCGCCCAGACTGAAAACCTGGAAGCCGCCGGAATCGGTAAGGATTGGCCCTTTCCACTGCATGAAATCGTGCAGATCGCCGTGCAGTTTCATGATTTCCTGACCCGGGCGTAGCCACAGGTGGAAAGTGTTGCCGAGAATGATCTGCGCGCCGGTGGCTTCAACTTCTTCCGGCGTCATGCCTTTTACGGTGCCGTAAGTACCGACCGGCATAAATGCAGGCGTTTCCACTACGCCACGATCAAAAACCAGGCGGCCGCGACGCGCGCGACCGTCTGTGGTGTCCAGTTCAAATTTCATCTTAACTCCTGCGTCAGAAAAACAGTCCGACGTTAAATACTCATGCCGGAAATTTATTCCCCGACACGCTCAGAAATAGCCTGCGGATTGTACGTGATAAACATCGCATCTCCGTAACTAAAAAAGCGATATTCCGCTTTTACCGCTTCGTGGTAGGCGTGCATGGTGTTTTTATAACCAGCAAACGCAGAAACCAGCATGATCAGCGTCGATTCCGGCAGGTGGAAGTTAGTGACCAGGGCATCAATCACCTGGTATTTATAGCCTGGATAAATAAATATCTGCGTATCGCCGAAGAACGGCGCAATGAGATCGTTTTTTGCAGCCTGCGCCGCGCTTTCCAGTGAGCGAACGGACGTTGTTCCCACGGCTATCACGCGGTTGCCACGCGCCTTCGCCGCCAGCACCGCGTCAACCACATCCTGCGGCACCTCCGCATATTCGGAGTGCATAATGTGGTCTTCGATAGTGTCTACGCGCACCGGCTGGAAGGTACCCGCGCCGACGTGCAACGTAACGAACGCCATTTCAATGCCTTTATCGCGCAGTTTCGCCAGCAGCGGCTCGTCAAAGTGCAGCCCCGCGGTCGGCGCAGCGACGGCACCCGGTTTTTCGCTATACACGGTCTGGTACAGCTCGCGGTCGGCGTCTTCGTCCGGGCGGTCAATATACGGCGGCAACGGCATATGGCCGATGGCATTGAGGATATCAAGCACGCTGCGTTCATCGTCAAACGCCACTTCAAACAGCGCGTCGTGACGGGCAACCATCGTCGCTTTAATACTTTCATCGTCGCCCAATAGCAGCTCGGCACCCGGCTTCGGCGCTTTCGAGGCGCGAATGTGTGCCAAAATACGCTTGTCATCCAGCATGCGTTCGACCAGCACTTCAATCTTACCGCCGCTGGCCTTACGGCCAAACAGACGCGCTGGAATGACGCGGGTGTTGTTAAAGACCAGCAAATCGCCAGGGTTGAGCTTATCGAGCAAATCGGTGAAAGTACCGTGCGTCAGCGCGCCCGTCGGCCCGTCCAAAGACAGCAAGCGGCAGCTACTGCGCTCAGCTTGCGGATAGTGGGCAATCAGGGATTCGGGTAGTTCAAAGGTGAAATCGGTAACGCGCATGACACTGACTCAGACTAAAATAAGAGGCGGGTAGTCTAGTGCCGGGGCGTTCTCCCTGCAACCTTTACCCCTCTGGATAAACGTTTAACTATGAATTTTCTTGCACATTTGCATCTCGCTCATCTTGCCGACAGCTCGCTTTCCGGCAATCTGCTGGCCGATTTTGTCCGGGGTAATCCGGAAACGCATTTTTCGCCTGAGGTGGTGGAAGGCATCTTCATGCACCGTCGTATCGACGTGATGACCGATAACCTGCCGCAGGTGCGTGAAGCCAAAGAGTGGTTTCGTAGCGAAACACGCCGCGTCGCGCCAATTACGCTGGACGTGATGTGGGATCACTTTCTGTCGCGCCACTGGGCGGAAATCTCCCCAGACTTCCCGCTGGTAGACTTTGTGCGCTATGCCCGCACCCAGGTGACCACAATTTTGCCGGAATCGCCGCCGCGCTTTATTAACTTAAACAACTATATATGGTCAGAAAAATGGCTTGAGCGCTATCGTGACATGGATTTTATCCAGAACGTCCTGAACGGCATGGCCAGCCGCCGTCCGCGTCTCGATGCCCTGCGCGCCTCATGGTATGACCTGGATACGCATTATGATGCGTTAGAAGAACGTTTCTGGCAGTTTTATCCGCAGATGATGGAACAGGCGCAGCGTAAAACCCTTTGATTGCAGCCCGCATAACGCGCCGGATAAGCCTTAGCCACCATCCGGTAAAAGATTGATAGACAAAACCTGTCTCATTGATTGCCAGCGCCTCTTTGTCTTATTCACGAACACTCTCTATACTGGCCCGCGTTGCGTTCCAAAAACCCCTTAACATTGCAGGAGAATTATATGGTACTGGTAACTCGTCAGGCTCCGGATTTCACAGCAGCTGCGGTACTGGGTAGCGGTGAGATCGTTGAAAACTTCAACTTCAAACAGCATACCAACGGTAAAACCACCGTTCTGTTCTTCTGGCCGATGGACTTCACTTTCGTTTGCCCGTCTGAACTGATCGCATTCGACAAACGTTACGAAGAATTCCAGAAGCGCGGCGTTGAAGTTGTTGGCGTTTCTTTCGACTCTGAATTTGTCCACAACGCATGGCGTAACACCCCTGTCGACAAAGGCGGCATCGGTGCGGTGAAATACGCAATGGTTGCTGACATCAAACGCGAAATCCAGAAAGCCTACGGCATCGAGCACCCGGAAGCGGGCGTTGCTCTGCGTGGTTCTTTCCTGATCGACGCTAACGGCGTTGTTCGTCACCAGGTGGTTAACGATCTGCCGCTGGGTCGTAACATCGACGAAATGCTGCGCATGGTTGACGCGCTGCAGTTCCACGAAGAGCACGGCGACGTTTGCCCGGCGCAGTGGGAAAAAGGTAAAGAAGGTATGAACGCGTCTCCGGACGGCGTGGCAAAATACCTGACCGAGAACGTTTCCAGCCTGTAATTGGCATGAATCGACAAAAGGCCCGCAATGCGGGCCTTTTTTATGGGTTTATGTCGGATTACCCTTTTTCACTTCACGCCAGATTCGCCACGCCATCAGCGCCAGTACGGCGACGCCAAGGATTAACGCCCCCCACACCAACAGCGTTTTCCACTGGCTTTGTTGCTCAGCGACTGACGTTGCCGTCAGCCGACCCTCACCGCCCAGAGTAACCCGTTCATCCTCCAATGCCTGCGGCATTTTATCGGGATCGTTGTGCTTACGTAACGCCTCCGGGATCAGCATCGCCAGACTGATGCTCGCGGGTTCCGCCGCTTTGTTTCCCCATGCCAGAATAAACGGGCTTTGACCTTGCGCGTTAAAAATCACTTTATAGCTGTCGCGCTCCCCTCTCAGTACGGGTAAGGTGGCGGGTAAACGCGCCTGAAGCGTCGTCATCCGGACCGCCTCGACTAACTCACCGGAGAGTGGAATATCATCCGAATGCTGATTTTCCAGATTGTAGAGAACCGTTCGGGTTAAAGGCTGCCAGGCGTCTTTTTCTCCCTTGCGCCATTCAAGTTCAACCGGCAATACGCCTTCGTAATCCAGTGAAATCTTTAATGAGGTCAACGGTTGCGGCCTGGACCAGCGCCAAATCGCCTGGTTTTCGGCAATTCTCTCCGCTTCAGCATCCATCGAAACAGGCCGGGTAAGCGGAGGCTCCTCACGGGTTATCGCACTCACGCCGGTCAGATTTAACGCAGGGCTTTGCGAATCAAGAATCAGCAACAGCCAGGGGACACCACCAGCGGACATGCGCAAATCATCGACGCCTAAGGTGTCCATTTTCAACCGGTCGTCGCTATGCGTCAGATCCATCAGCGGCGCATTTCCTGTAATCAACCTCCAGTCACGTAAATCTCGGCTGTAATAAAGCGATGCCGTTCCCTGCCAGTTTTTCGCAGGCGCATCCCAGTTTAAACGCAACTGGGACAGCGATGGCGTCTCTTTGACATCGTCTGGCAAGGCGATTAAATAACTCTGCCCGATGGATTGCAGGTTTTCACTTTCGAAGCGAATTTCGATGCCATTTTTAGCACGAAGCAGGACCGCGGGTCTTTCATCATCTTGCTTTGGCGTCACCTGTTGCACCGTAGAATCAAACGGAAAAAGGCGCAGAGGAATCGTTCTCGGGGACGTTGCCTGCGTTTTTTCAGCCAGCAGAGTGAAAGGCACTACCTCGCCCTGACGGTTGAACACCCGGATATCACGTAAATCCGGCCAGACTGCCTCATGGTACACCGCCAAAGGGAGAGGCAGGCTATACCATTGCTCTGAACCCGGCGTTAAGAGCTTCACGCCCTTCGCGTAGTCTACTGGCGCATCCGTAACCGTATTACTGCCCCACGCCGCGCCGGTTGCTCCTAACAGAGCACTCCAGAGAACCGCTTTAATCCATTTCATTTTTCTTCTCCAGCTTTGGGCGGTAAGGGTGAAAAATACCCGATAATCAGCACCAGAATGGCGACGCCAATAAACGCGACCGCGCGCGCCAGGCCGCCGCCTCCCGCGCTGTCCACCAGCATCAGTTTAATAATGACTATCCCCAGCAAAACGGCTCCACACAGCCATTCCTGCCGCGAGCGACGCCGGGTTGCCTGCAGCATCACCACCAATGCCGTTAGCATCCAGAACAGAGCAAAACAGGTTTGAATCAATCGCGAATCCCACAGGGCGTGTACATTCCACGCAACTTCACCATACCAGGACAACGCGCGCAGCAACAAACCATTAAGCCACCAAAAGCCGAGCGCCATCAGCGCCACAACCGGCCATGGGCGGCACACCGAAAGCTGCACCGGGAAATAGCGTTCAGACGCGCGATAAAACACGATCAACCCTAGCAGGGCAAAAGCTGCGCCCTCTTCCAGCGGGTTGAGCAACGGCAGATACGTCTGACGATAAACCACGCCATCCTGTAAATTCGTCAACACGAGCAGACCGACCAGCACCAGCGCAACGGGAACCATCGCCTGCACAGAATATAAGGCTGGCCAGATACGAAATGGCCAGAGCTTGCGCTGAACAGCTTGATAAACCAGGAAAATCAGCAACCCACCAGCCGCCATCATCAGGCCGCTTCCCCACGCGGCCTTCCCCCACGGTAGCGCCTGTGCGAACCAGAACAGCTCAACCGCCAGCGCCAGTACAATCATCCAGAAGAATGACAAATGCGCCAGCCGGGAAAGCGTTGGCGGTAATATCTGTGCGTCACGCCAGAGCAGCGCCACTGCAACAATTAGCGCCGCGCACCAGGCCAGATTCGGCCAGCCCGCAGCAAAAATCTGCTGCCAGGAGATCTGATACATCAGCATCACCAGCATCGTCGGCCATAACAGCCATTTACTGGCATCAAGCTCCCGCCATGCCAGGCGACCAGCAATCGTACGCCAGCCCCAGACCGATACCGCCATTAATGTCAACACGCCAGACAGCACCCACCGCTCCTGCTTCAGGACGAGCTGCGATAGCGCAACGAGGGCAGTAATCCAGAAAAGCAAACCGCCAGCGAGTAGCCCCCAACTGCCCTGCATCCGAATGCTGCGCCATAGCCATGCGGCAGCCAGCCAACTGAGGCTAAGCACGGCAAATATCAGCATCACTGAGAGCGCAGTTGTGCCGTTCGCCAGCGCCCATAGCGCGCTGCCCACGGCCAGCACGAGCAGCGCCGTACCGCTATAACTCATGCGTCGCTGCTGCTGTTGGATACCCAGCCAGAGGATCCCAAGTCCCTCCAGCGACCAGGCCATCGCCGTCCAACGGGCTGAAAGCGCCAACGGGATAGCCAGGGTAGTAAATGCGCCGCCAAGCGCCAGGGCAGCCAATACCAGCGGTCTCCCCAGCAAAGACGAACGCCGCAACGCCAGCGTCGCCAACACCAGATAGAAACCACCGTAGCCTAGCGCGCTCAGCGCCGGACCATATGCCATATGCCGCGTAATGGCGTACTGCATGCCAAAACCTACCAGCGGAGGGGCAAACAGCAGCACGCCATCAATAATCTGCTTGCCTTTTTCCTGCGCACGAAGCGACAGCGCCACGCTCAGCACGCCAAAAATAATGGTGTTGGCGATCAGGAACAGTTGGCAGCTCAGGTAATACTCAGGTCGATAGTCCTCCAGCCCCCACAAACCGCCAACGCCAAAGGTAAACAGCAGGCCGAGCAGATTCAGCTCCCGCCAGTGCTGCCAGATGCTAATGGCGAGAATGCCGACCGAGAGCAGAAGATAGAAAGAGAAGAGCGCGACATGACTGCCGCCGCCGGAGGAAAGCAGCAGCGGCGCGAGATAGCCGCCAAGGCTTGCCAGCATCGCCAGGCTGAGTGCCTTTTGCAAAATAGCCAGACCCACGCTCGCCGCGCAAATCGCCACCAGCAGCGCAAATGCCAGCGTCATTGGCAGCATTTGCCACAGCCGAAACGCGCCAAAGACGGTGAGATAGAGTGCTCCCGTGGCCCCGCCCTGTAAGATCAGCGCATAGACCGGTTGCTTATGCCGCAACCGCCAGCCCAGCGCCAACAGGATAATAGCAAACAGCGCGGCCGCCACCAGGCGCAGCTCAAGCGGAAACAGAGAATGTTCGACGGTGTAACGCAGCAGGAAAGAAAGCCCCAGGAACAGGAGCAATATACCGAGCTTTGCCAACGGGTTGCCCTGCATAAACCAGCGCACCAGCGATGATATCACCCCGCCAAAAGCAGAAGGCCGCTGGGCGTTGGGCGTGGAGACCGCCGCTTTATCCGGTTTTTGCTGTGAAGACCACGGGTTAACGGGTTCAGGCGTCGGCTCAGCGTCAGGTTCCGGCGCCACGCTGCTCATCGCAGGCGTTCGCGCATCGGCGGCAGCCTGTGCCACAGACTCTGACGCTACACCGCGCAGCTCAAGTTCCTCTACCCGACGGCGCAAGGCCGCCAGCTCAGAACGTACCGCCGCACTGCGTCTGTATGCCACGATCGCGAGACCAGGAACCACGACCAACGCGAAGAATAAAACAATGCAGCCAAGGGTTAGCAGCTCATCCATGTTTCCACCTTCACTGTGTAAAGACAGACCAGAATGACACAAATTGTTGCAGCTGTGCCATATCTGTTAACACTATGACCCGCTTTTCAGAAAAGCCAATCAGCCCCTGCGTTTGGCCAGGGGCTGTGATGAGAGCTTAAAACGCAAAACAGGAACAACCCAGCGCGCCCCAGAAAGCCCTGTCATCTGACACCGGAATCCCCGACTTACGCGCGATGTCATGCTGATGACCGTGTACGCCGCAGCTACCACAGCACTGGTGCATCTGTACCATTGCGCCAATTTTCGCCGCAGCAGGCGGCGCTGAGCGATAGTGCCCCGGCACCTTCACCACCGGCGACCAGTCCGGCACAACCGGAATGGCTGGCGGTGCCAGCGGAGTGAAATGCCCGGCTGCGTACACGACTTTACCATCGACAATAGTCATCACCGACTCGATGCCTTTGATCTCTTCTTCCGGCACGCTGAAATAATCTTTAGACAGCACCACCAGGTCGGCCAGTTGATCTTTCTCGATACGCCCTTTCTTACCCTGTTCGCTGGAGAACCAGGCGCTACCGGCCGTCCACAGTTCCAGCGCCACATCGCGCGGCAGGCGATTGTTATCATCATACATCGCCATACCACCAACGGTACGGCCCGAAACCAGCCAGTACAGCGCGGTCCACGGGTTATAGCTGGCCACGCGGGTGGCGTCAGTCCCCAGCCCTACCGGAACATCAGCCGCCAGCATTTTCGCCACCGGCGGCGTATGCTTGACCGCGTCTTTGCCATAGCGATCGACAAAATACTCCCCCTGGAACGCCATTCGGTGCTGAACCGCTATCCCGCCGCCCAACGCTTTGACGCGCTCGATATTGCGTTCGGTAATCGTTTCGGCGTGATCGAAGAACCAGTGCAGGCCATTGAACGGGATATCGCGATTCACCTTCTCGAACACATCCAGCATGCGGCTGATGGATTCATCATAGGTGGCATGCAGACGGAACGGCCAGCGATGCTCCACCAGGTGGCGAACCACGCGTTCCAGTTCTTCTTCCATACCTTCCGGTAGATCCGGACGTGGTTGCAGGAAATCTTCAAAATCAGCGGCCGAGAAGACCAACATTTCCCCTGCGCCATTAGCACGGTAGAAATCGGTGCCCTGTCCGGGCTTGAGCATATCGGTCCAGCGTTCAAAGTCCTCCAGCTCCTGCTTAGGACGCTGAGTAAACAAGTTGTAGGCGATGCGCACCGTCATCTGCTTGTTGGCGTGCAACTGCTCAATGATCTCGTAATCTTCCGGGTAGTTCTGAAAGCCGCCGCCCGCATCAATGGCGCTGGTCAGTCCCAGACGGTTCAGCTCGCGCATAAACTGGCGGGTCGAATTGACCTGCATTTCCAGCGGCAGCTTTGGCCCTTTCGCCAGCGTCGAATAAAGGATCATGGCGTTGGGTTTGGCGATCAGCATTCCGGTCGGGTTGCCGTTGCTATCACGCACAATCTCACCGCCTGCCGGATCCGGCGTCGCTTTGGTGTAGCCCACGGCTTTCAGCGCCGCGCGATTCAGCAACGCTCTGTCGTACAGATGCAGAACAAATACTGGGGTATCTGGCGCGGCTTCATTCAGTTCTTCCAGAGTCGGCATGCGCCGTTCGGCAAACTGGAATTCGCTCCAGCCACCTACCACGCGCACCCATTGCGGCGACGGCGTTCTGTCAGCCTGCTCTTTGAGCATGCGTAGTGCATCCGCCAGCGACGGTACGCCTTCCCAACGCAGTTCCAGGTTGTAATTCAGACCACCGCGAATCAGGTGCAGGTGTGAATCATTTAAGCCGGGGATCACCGTATGTCCTTGCAGATCGACAATCTGCGTCCCTTCGGCGGCAAAGCTCATGATCCGGTCGTGGTTACCGGTCGCCAGGATCTTCCCGTTGGCGATCGCGACCGCCTCGACCTGTGGGCTTTGTCTGTCGAGAGTATGAATTTTTCCGTGAGTCAGAATCAGTGTGGCAGTTTGCGACATAACAATCTCCTGAGAAACCGGTCAGGCTTTTTTCAGCCATCCGGCAAACAGACGGGTTACGATGGGCATCCAGAACCAGACCACCAGCGCAACCACACACGCATCATTGATAAGATGCAGGAGTAACGAGCCCTTCATTGCAGGCAGCACAATGCCGGTCAACCACGGCACCAGGTTAGTGCTGGGAAAAATCACCAGCAGAGTTATCAGGAACTGTTTCCAGCGCCTGGGCTGGCGTACATGGGGCGCGGGCGGCGTAAACCAGAACGCCGCTTCGGTACGAATTTCGGTTTTGTCACCTTCTGCCAGCAGCGGAGCTATCTCTTCCACCAGCACACGGCGCGTATCGGACTGGGTCCAGTTGTACAGATGCTCCAGCGTGTCGAAGCGGATAATAATGTTCCACAGATTCTCGCCCTCCGCAGGGCGAATCACATTCGCCCCGAGATGACCGGGAAACTCGGCCGCCACCGGCATGATTTTCCCCAGCCACTGCTCATACCGCCGCGCCTGCTCAGGCTGCAGGGTATGGGTAATCACCAACGTCACATGTTTGTTCTGCGCCATGAAGGGTTCCTTGTTGAGAGGAAACAGACCGCTTAGGCCAGGAAAGCAATACACAAAATCATTTATGGTGCATCGAGGCGGCAAGGTTGTGGATCCCCGGGAGCTTACATCAGTAAGTGACCGGGGTACGCAAGCGTAGCCAACAAAGATGCAGCATGAAGGATGAAGTGTATTTAGGCTTTACGTTCCGGCGCGCCATGCACCATGGTATAGGCGTAATCCACGCCCATACCGTAGGCGCCGCTATGTTCGCGCACCAAATCCATTACGGCGTCGTAGGTTTCTTTGCGGGACCAGTCACGCTGGTACTCAAGAAGAACCTGTTGCCAGGTTACGGGGACTGCGCCCGCCTGCACCATCCGGTCAATAGAACGCTCGTGGGCATCCACAGACGTGCCGCCGGACGTGTCGGTCACCACATACACTTCATAACCCGCTTCCAGCGCCATCAGCGCCGGGAAGGTCAGGCAGACTTCGGTCCACAGCGCGGAGATAATCAATTTTTTGCGCCCGGTCGCTTCCACGGCTTTCACAAACGCCGCATCTTCCCAAGAGTTCATAGACGTGCGTTCAATAGGCTTCACATCGGGGTGAACCGCTAACAATTCCGGCCAGATATAGCCGCTAAAACTTTTTGTTTCCACAGAGGTATAAATCACCGGAACATTAAATATCTTGCCGGCTTTCGCTAATGCCACGGTATTATTTTTCAAAGTCTGGCGATCAATATTTGCCACACCAAATGACATTTGCGGCTGATGATCAATAAAAATCAGCGTAGAGTTTTGAGGGTCAATCAGTTCCCGAATAGACATAACACACCTTCTTAATCAATAAGTTAAAAGGCAACGGTCTGTATCTGCCGTCAGCAGCAGGATCCTGAATCAGAAAGCTTGTTGAGTATAGCGGGAAATTTCTAACGAGTTATTAAAGAAAACTAACCATCCTGTGAAACTATTAATTCTGTGTTGCGATATATCCTAAACAACATCAAAAAAATGCGCATGACTCATCTAATTTATTCACTGGCATTGTTTTTCTTCATTCGGTACAACAGAGGAGTTTATTTTTCAGGATATTTTCTACTTATGCGCATCAATCTGGATGTTTTGCTAATCCTCGACGCACTCGACAAACAGGGTTCATTTGCCGCAGCAGCCGAATCGCTGTTTAAAACCCCTGCGGCACTCAGCTATATGATTCAGAAGCTGGAAAGCGATTTGAATATTGAGCTGCTTGACCGCTCCGGGCACCGGGCGAAATTTACCGACACCGGGCTGATGATGCTTGAAAAGGGACGTTTGCTGCTGAGTGCGGCCAAAGATCTCGAAAAGCAGGCGGTACAGCTGAGTTCAGGCTGGGAAAAAGAGCTGGCAATCGCGCTGGATGACTCTTTCCCTTTCGCCACGCTGCTGCCCATTATTGATGAATTTCACGCGCTGAATAAGCAAACCCGGCTGAGTTTTACCCACCATACGCTGGCAGGCTCCTGGGAGGAACTGACCCATAATGGCGCAGACATCATTCTGGGGGCGATTAATGAACCGCCAACGTCAGCCGCCTGGTCCTACAAAATGCTCGGCACGCTGGATAATGTATTTGTCGTGGCACCCGAACATCCGCTGGCCACCGCGCCAGATGGCCTGACAAACGAACAGCTGTGCCTGCATCGGGCCATTGTTATCAGCGACAGCGCCCGCTTTTGCCATCCGCTGCAAACCAATCTGATGGACGAGCAGGCGCAGATTCGCGTCGATGACTTCCACAGTAAGGTGATGTTACTGCGAGCCGGCATGGGCTGCGGATTTCTTCCCCGCCACATTGCCAGCCCATGGCTTGCCACAGGCGAACTGGTGGAAAAAACGGTCATCTCATTTCGCCAAAAAGATGTGGCCTATATGGCATGGCGTAACAGCCGCGACGGGCTGGCGCAGCGCTGGTGGCGAGAAACGCTGCTGGCGAGCCCGGAGATTGCGCGCTTGTATCAATGACCCATCCACACCGTGGCGGAGATCGCCGGCAGCGTCAGGATATCGTCAGCGAGCAGGCCGTTACCCTCTTTGTGCTGCCATTGAGCGACACGCAGTAGTGGCGAGGCTGGCAGGACTACTTCACAGGCCTGACCACGGTTAATCGCCACCAGCACGCGCTGGCGGTTGAGCACCCGCACAAACACGACCACGTTATCTTCGGCGTAAATCACCTGACAACCGCCATGGCGTAATGCCTGGCTTTGATGGCGTAATTTTGCCAGCCGCTGATACAGCTCAAGCAAATGAGTGTCCTGTTTTTCAGGTTGCCACGGGAACGGCTTACGACAGAACGGGTCGTTATTACCGTCCAGCCCCACCTCGTCACCGTAATAAATACAAGGTACGCCAGGCCAGGTAAACAGCCATACCACCGCCAGCGGTAAACGCGCCACGTCTTTGCCAAGCAAGGATTTAAAACGGGCGGTATCGTGGCTGTCGAGCTGATTGAACATCCGCAGTTGCTGCTGATGCGACAGACCCGCGCGGTAGTTATCCATCCACGCCATACAGGTTTGGGCATCAATAGATTGCGGGTCGTACGAGATATCCGTATTGGCCAGAAATCCCCAGATGGGGAAAGTAAAACCGCGATAGTTCATGGCGGCATCTTCTGCATCCGCCTGCAACCACTGGCGCGCATCACCAAAATGTTCACCCACAACATACGCTTCAGGCTGGGTTTCTTTTGCCGCCTGCGTAATCCCCGCCACATGGTGCAGGTTGTTGCGCGCCCCGCCGCCCTCTCCCAGCATATGCACGACATCAAGACGCCAGCCGTCCATACTCCACGGCGCTTTCAGCCAGTGACGAACGATACTGTCTTCCCCACGATAAATCTCATTGACCAGGCTTTGCGAACAAAAATCCAGCTTGGGTAGGCTGGCATAGCCCAGCCAGTCAAGCGCCACACCGTCGGCAGAGAAATGATACCAGTCACGCCAGGGGGAGTGCGGGTTGTAACACGCCCCATCCGTCCCACGGTTATGCCGATCAAACCAGGGGTGTGAATCGCCGCTGTGGTTAAAGACACCGTCCAGAATCAGACGCATGCCCTGCTGTTGCGTGTTGTGACGCAAGCGCAGCAGCGCGTTGTCGCCGCCAAGCTGTGGATCAACATGACGGTAATCTTCGGTATCGTATTTATGCACGCTCGGCGCGGTAAATACCGGGTTCAGATACAGCGCCGTAACCCCTAACGTTTTCAGATACGGCAGCTTTTCACTGATGCCGTCTAAATCGCCGCCATAAAATGTCGATCCTCCGGCCTGAGCGGTCAGCGGTTCATCCCACTCGCGACGCACGATGTCATGCCCGGCTGCGTGGTGGTAATAGACGTTTGGAGCCGGCTCACGCGACTGGCTGCGGGCAAAGCGATCCGGGAAAATCTGATAGAAAATCTGGTCAGCTACCCACTGCGGACCGTTATCCGGCACATCAACAGCAAACTGCTCCAGACGCGCTGGCGGAAAACGGCTGAATCCCTGCGGTGTAAACCACAGCTGACGATCGGGCCACAATAATTTAAAGCTATAGCGCCGACGAGGTTGGCCGCTGGCAAGATCGATCGCCGCTCGCCACGCGGTTACGCCCGGCTGCGGCTGGCTGCGCAGCTTGTGCATGGAGAGCGAAATCTCTTCGTTATCGTTTTCTGCGCGTAGCGTCACCCGCTGAGGTGGATTTTCCCCGGCCAGCCACAGCGTAATTGTCAGTTGATCTTTGTTTTGCTTAACAAATGGGGCAACCGGAAGGTGCCAGGCGTTCAACATCACGTATCCCCTTTGATGAAAATGAAGCCACCTTGCCATAGCAAAGAGCAGGATCACTCATCATCTTAACGTTTATTAGGGGAGGAGTTCGGGGGAGGAGAAAATTGCCGGGCGACGCGACGCGTTACCCGGCAAAAAATTACTGTGCTTCAGCCAGTTGACGCTCGCGGCGGCGTTTAAATACCCACCCCACCAGCAGCAGGGCAATCCACGCGAAACCAACATACAGTGAAATGCGGGTATCCGGATGGTAGCCGATAAGCGCGATGATAAAGACGAGGAAAATCAGGCCAACAATGGTCGTTGTTACCCCACCAGGTACTTTAAATTTCAGCGCCTTGACCTCTTCCGGCGGCAGACGGCGGCGGAAGGCAATCTGCGACAGCAGGATCATAATCCACACCCACACCGTGGCGAAGGTCGCCAGTGAGGCGATCACCAGGAAGACGTTTTCCGGCATGATGTAGTTAAGATAAACCGCAAACAGCAGCGCGATAGTCATCACCATCACCGTGACCCATGGCACACCGCGACGCGACGTCTTGGCGAACATTTTTGGCGCACTGCCCTGCTCCGCCATACCGTGCAGCATACGCCCCACGCCGAAGACGTCAGAGTTGATAGCCGACAGCGATGCAGTGAGAACCACAAAGTTGAGGATCCCGGCGGCAAAGGTAATGCCCATATGCTGGAACGTCAGGACGAACGGACTCCCGTCGGTGCCAACCTGGTTCCACGGGTAAATAGACATAATGACGAACAGCGTCCCCACGTAAAATACCAGGATACGCATCGGTACGGAATTGATAGCACGCGGAATAGATTTTTCCGGGTCTTTCGCTTCACCTGCAGTAATACCGATAATCTCTATCCCGCCGTAAGCGAACATCACCATTTGTAGCGACATCACCATGCCGAGCCAGCCGTTGCTAAAGAAGCCGCCGTTACTCCACAGGTTATGGATACCGGTAGGTTGACCGCCGTTGCCAATGCCCCAAATGATGATGCCGAACCCGGCGACAATCATGATGATAATAGTGGCGACTTTAAAGAACGAGAACCAGAACTCCAGCTCGCCAAACACCTTCACGCTCATCAGGTTGATGGCGCAAATAATCAGCACCACGCTGAGTACCCATATCCAGTGCGGTACCGCCGGGAACCAGACCCCCATGTAAATGCCGAAGGCAGTAACGTCGGCAATAGCGACAATCAGGATTTCAAAACAGTAGGTCCAGCCGGTAATGTAACCCGCCAACGGCCCGAGGTTTTCCTGCGCATAGCGCGAGAAAGAGCTGGCTGCAGGATTATGCACAGACATTTCGCCCAGCGCGCGCATGATGATATATGCCGCAGCGCCACCGATAATATAGGCAAGCAACACGCTCGGCCCCGCCATTTTGATCGCGTCGGCAGAGCCGTAAAACAGCCCGGTGCCAATTGCCGAACCTAATGCCATAAAGCGAATGTGCCGGGTGCTCAGCCCACGCTTTAGCTTGTTATTACTTTCCATCGATTCCTAACCTGTTAACACAATAAAAAAACCACGGGGCCATATTAATAGCCCCGTGGTTAAAACTTATTGTCAGTGATTAGTGCGCGCTGGAGGTCACTTGTCGACCCGCGGCGCGATCCCAGATAATTGCCAGGATCACCATCACGACTGTTGGCATCAACCACGCCAGCCCTTGTTCCGCCAGCGGTAAACGCTGGGTCCAGGCCGGTAACACGTCGCCAATTGCAGAAGCTTTAATGCCATCAAGGATACCAAAAATCAGGCTGATAAACATCGCAGGTGCAATGACGCGGGAAGAATTATGCCACCATGAGCGGGTAAAACTTAATACAACCAGTGCGATACATGGCGGATAGATAGCCGTCAGCACCGGAATAGAGATCTGAATCAGATGGCTCAGCCCCAGGTTAGAGACCACCATTGAGAAGCCGCCGAGGATAAATACCAGCGTACGATAAGACAGTGGAACGTACTGGGCAAAGAACTCTGCGCACGCGCAGGTCAGGCCAACCGCAGTCACCAGACAGGCGATGAAAATCAGCGCCGCCAGCAGGAAGCTTCCTGCGCCGCCAAAGGTGTGCTGAACATACGCATGCAGAATCGCCGCGCCGTTAGCTGACTGATCGACCAGAATTGCGCTATCGGAGCCCAGACGGAACAACGCAAGGTACAGCAGCGTTAAGCCCACACCCGCCATCAAACCAGCCCAAACGGTGTAACGGGTCAGCAGACGCGACTCGGTAACACCACGCGAGCGGGCGGCGTTAACGATAACAATACCAAATACCATCGCGCCCAGCGTATCCATGGTCAGATAACCATTTACGAAACCATTCGAAAATGCTGCGGTTTGATAGGCTTCCATCGCATTGCTGATCGGGCCTGCCGGCCAGACAATCGCGGCGACAGACAGTACCACCAGCGCAAGGATTTTCAGCGGAGCAAGGAAGTTGCCGACGGTATCCAGCAGTTTGCCTGGATACAGCGACACCAAAATAACAATCGCAAAATAGACCACGCTGTAGATGAACAGCGGCAGTGCAGAGTCACCGGTCAGCGGCGCAATCCCGACTTCGAAAGAGACCGTTGCGGTACGCGGCGTCGCGAACAATGGACCAACCGCCAGATAGCAGACGGTAGCCAGCAGCAACCCAGCAACCTTACCGATAGGCGTACTCAGGCTGTCCACACCGCCACCGACTTTCGCCAGCGCGACAACGGTAAGTACCGGAAGACCAACGGCGGTAATCAAAAAGCCAAAAGCCGCAGTCCAGACGTGTTCGCCTGCCTGCAAACCAACCATTGGGGGGAAGATGATGTTACCTGCACCAACGAACAGTGCAAATGTCATAAATCCCAAAGCGATAATATCGCGCGATTTTAACTGATGGGTCATAAAGTCTTACTGCCTGTGGATGTGGTGTTGAAAATAATAAATTTTTGCCTTTCCCTGGGGGACAATACAGCGGCATTTTTGCTCAATTCCAGCGGGAAACACTCCCGACCTGGCGCGGCGAAGAATAGTTTTTCGATTTACCGCGTAAATGCAGTCGGTATGACAGCATCTGGAGCGCAATTTAAACGCTTATAACGTTTTAAAGCAAGGTGGGATCCAAAAACCAGAACAATATAGCGATATGAAAAATGCAGTTAGCACAAAAAACCATTTCATGGAAAAAGGTATGGGTAATAGTTCGAACAAAAAACAATCAAACGTCGCAAAATTCAGGATGTAACTATTGACCACATAAAAAAACCAGCTCGCGCTGGCTTTTGGAAAGATTATCTTACGAATACGCTTTAATCGTTACTTTTGGCCATTAAACGTTCCGGGATGACGAAACTAAATCGCGTCCCTTTGCCTGGCGTACTTTCGATATTCAGGCGGCTATCGTGATGTTGCAGAGCATGTTTCACGATGGCCAGACCCAGTCCACTCCCGCCCGTTTGTCGGGATCGCGCTTTGTCCACGCGATAGAAGCGTTCGGTCAAACGAGGAATATGCTCCGCAGCAATACCAGGCCCATTGTCCTCGACGCTAAATTCCGCCCCGGAGGCAACATGCTGCCAGCGCACGGTGATGTGCGTACCCGCGGGGGTATGGTTCACCGCGTTATACACAAGATTCGAAATCGCGCTACGCAGTTGCTCCTCATTTCCCCGCACGCTCAGGTGGCTATCAATATCAAAAGTAAACGTATGATTATTCTGACTCAGCGTGTGCGCCTCATGTTCAACCACGCGCAGCATCATCGGCACGTCCACCTTCTCATTAAGCAGTAGCGCTGGCGCGGCCTCTATTTTCGACAACGTCAGCAACTGCTTCACCAGCCCTTCCATGCGGTACGTTTGCTCACGCATGGTATGCAGCGCTTTTTCACGCGTCGTTCCTTCCAGCGGATGCTCCTGCATCATTTCCAGATAACCTTGTAGCACCGTCAGCGGCGTACGCAACTCATGGCTGGCGTTGGCGAAAAAGTTACGCCGCGAACCTTCCAGTTGGTGCATCTGGGTAACATCGCGCGCAACCATCAGCAATTGCTTATCGGTATAGGGCATCACGCGAATCTCCAGATGCCGTCCGGTATTGAGCACCAGATTGATTGGCCGACTAAAATCACGCGTTTTCAGATATTGCGTGAATTCCGGGTAGCGCAGCAGGTTAAGTATATTTTGCCCGCTATCGTCCGGCCAGCGCAGTCCCAGAACCTGCTGGGCCAGGCCGTTACACCAGAAAATGCCGCCCTCTTCAGTCGTCAACACCACCGCGTCGGGTAGCGATTCCGCCCCACTGCGAAAACGTTTAATCAGATTACCCAGTTCCCGACGGCGCTTTTTGTTGCGCAGTTGCATTTGATGCAGCCCATACAGCAACGGCTCCCAACTTCCGCGCCCCGGCGGCGGGGTCATGCTTCTGTCGACCCATAACCACCAGGACAAGCGTAATAAATTCCAGAAATGCCAGACAAGCAGGCCGGTTACCGACGCCAGCAAAAACCAGGGCAGGTAACCAAAAAAAGCGCTAAGGATAAACGCCGGTATGCAGCAGAGGATCAGCTCCAGTACCAGCCTTTTCCATGACAATCGTTCTAGCAAACGTCTTACTCCATTAACAGCCTAATCCGTCAGGCCCCTATTCATGTCAGTCAGAAGCGGGTCGAAAAACGATATCCCGTCCCACGAACTGTCTGCACCATACGATCGTGTCCACTGTGCTCCAGCGCTTTACGCAAGCGGCGGATATGCACATCCACTGTCCTGTCTTCCACGTACACATTGGTACCCCAGACATGATTGAGTAATTGCTCACGGCTATAGACGCGTTCAGGGTGGGTCATAAAGAAGTGCAACAGTTTGAATTCTGTCGGCCCCATATCCAATGGATCCTCGCCGGTCATCACGCGATGCGAGGTTGGGTCAAGGCTCAGCCCCTGCATCTCAATAACCTCTTCCACCGCCATGGGGGAAATACGACGCAGAACAGCTTTAATACGCGCCACCAGTTCCTTGGGAGAAAACGGCTTGGTAATATAATCATCCGCGCCAGTTTCCAGACCCCGGACGCGATCTTCCTCTTCTCCCCTCGCCGTCAGCATCATGACGGGAATATCCCGCGTCATCGCTTCGCGCTTGAGATGTTTAATAAACTGTAGGCCCGAGCCGCCGGGTAGCATCCAGTCAAGCAGGACGAGATCCGGCCAGGGTTCATTGAGCTGATTCACAGCACTGTCATAGTCTTCGGCTTCTACGGGTTGAAAACCGTTTTGCTCGAGCACGAAGCAGACCATTTCACGAATTGGAGCTTCATCTTCTACGACCAGAATACGTCTCGCCATGATTTGCCCTGTTTATAATTAAATCGTTTGCCATCAATACGGTGCCATTATGCGTCAGTTTTATGACAGATTTATGAAAAGATAGTCCAGGTTTAACGCAGCCCCGCGAATTATGACAGCCCTTAAACAAGATATTACCGTCCTTGCAGGGTTATAATCCCCGCCACTGTTTTATCGTCATGGAACTCTTATGCGCATCCTTCACACGTCTGACTGGCATCTGGGCCAAAATTTCTACAGCAAGAGCCGCGCCGCTGAACATCAGGCCTTTCTCGACTGGCTGCTGGAAACGGCACAATCCCAGCAGGTGGATGCCATTATTGTGGCGGGCGATATTTTCGATACCGGCTCACCGCCAAGCTATGCCCGTGAGCTGTATAACCGTTTTGTCGTTAATCTGCAGCAAACCGGCTGTCATCTGGTGGTGTTGGCAGGTAACCACGACTCCGTCGCCACGCTCAACGAATCCCGCGATATTCTGGCGTTTCTCAACACCACAGTGATCGCCAGCGCTGGCCATGCGCCGCAGGTACTGTCTCAACGCGACGGCACGCCGGGCGCGATCCTGTGTCCGGTGCCTTTTTTACGCCCGCGTGACATCATTACCAGCCAGGCCGGGCTAACGGGACAAGAGAAACAGCAGCATTTGCTATCGGCTATCACCGACTATTACCAACAGCAATATCATGACGCCTGTACGCTGCGCGGCGACCAGAATCTACCCATCATTGCGACCGGGCATCTGACCACCGTTGGCGCGAGTAAAAGTGACGCTGTACGTGACATTTATATTGGTACGCTGGACGCCTTTCCGGCGCAAAACTTTCCACCAGCCGATTACATCGCGCTGGGACATATTCATCGGGCGCAGGTTATCGGCGGAACAGAGCATATTCGCTACTGCGGCTCGCCAATTGCGCTCAGTTTTGACGAGTGCGGCAAAAGCAAGTGCGTCCATCTGGTGAGCTTCGAAAACGGCAAGCTGAGCGCTGTTGAACACCTCACCGTACCGGTCACCCAGCCGTTGGCGGTGCTGAAAGGTGATTTAGCCGCGATTACCGCCCAACTAGAGCAGTGGCGCGGTGTGCAGCAGGAACCGCCAGTCTGGTTAGATATCGAAATCACCACCGATGACTATCTGCACGACATGCAGCGTAAGATCCAGGCATTAACCGAAGATTTACCGGTAGAGGTGTTATTGGTGCGCCGTAGCCGGGAACAGCGCGAACGTATTATGGCGAATGAACGACGTGAAACGCTAAGCGAGCTGAGCGTGACGGACGTTTTTGCCCGTCGCCTGGCGCTGGAAGAACTCGAAGAATCGCAACGCGAGCGCCTGAATCAACTGTTTAGCACCACCTTACACACGCTTGCCGGGGAGACCGAAGCATGAAAATTCTCAGCCTGCGTTTGAAAAACCTCAATTCTCTGAAAGGAGAATGGAAAGTCGATTTCACGGCTGAGCCCTTTGCCAGCAATGGGCTGTTCGCCATCACGGGTCCAACGGGCGCGGGAAAAACCACCCTGCTGGACGCCATTTGTCTCGCGCTGTACCACGAAACGCCGCGGCTCAATACCGTGTCTCAGTCGCAAAACGATCTGATGACCCGCGACACCGCCGAGTGTCTGGCCGAGGTCGAGTTCGAAGTCCGGGGCGAAGCCTATCGCGCATTCTGGAGCCAGAACCGCGCGCGCAATCAGCCTGAAGGCAACCTACAGGCTCCGCGCGTAGAACTTGCCCGCTGCGCCGACGGTAAAATCCTCGCCGATAAAGTCAAAGACAAGTTGGAAATGACCGCCGAACTTACCGGCCTGGATTATGGTCGTTTCACCCGTTCGATGCTGCTGTCTCAGGGGCAATTTGCCGCATTTCTCAATGCCAAACCGAAAGAGCGTGCCGAACTGCTGGAAGAGCTGACGGGGACTGAGATCTACGGCCAAATTTCCGCCATGGTGTTTGAAAAGCATAAAGCAGCGCGTACAGAGCTGGAAAAACTGCAGGCGCAGGCCAACGGCGTGGCTCTGCTCGCTGCGGAGCAGGTGCAGTCCTTGACAGAGAGTTTGCAGGTACTTACTGACGAGGAAAAACAATACCTTGCAAGCCAGCAGACTCAGCAACAGCATCTCAACTGGCTCATTCGGCAAAATGAGCTACAGGCAGAAATCAACCGTCACCAACAGGCGTTACGGGCCGCTAAACAGGTGCAAGAAGACGCGCAGCCACAGCTGGCGGCGCTGAGTCTGGCACAACCGGCCAGAGCGTTACGCCCGCACTGGGAGCGAATCCAGGAACAAACGGCTACGATAGCGCGTACGCGGCAGAATATTCAGGAAGTGAATACTCGCTTACAAAGCAGCTTAGCGCTGCGCGAGCGCATCCGTCAGCAGGCGCACACGCAGTCGACCGCCTTGCTCGCTGGACAGCAGACGTTAATCGACTGGCTGAACGAACACGATCGCTTCCGCTTGTGGGGCAGCGAACTGGCTGGGTGGAAGGCCCTGCTGGCGCAACACTCCGACGCCAGCGCCCAGCTACACCAGTGGCAGCAGTTACGGGAAAACGACACGCGTAAACTGGATGCGCTGGCGCTTCCCACGCTGACTCTTTCACCGCAGGAGGTCACGGCGGCGCTGGCGCAACATGTGCAGCTCCGTCCGTTACGCCAGCGTCTGAGCAATCTGCATGGGCAAATCGCCCCTAAGCAAAAGCAGCTGGCGCAGTTACGCGCGACGCTGGTGCAACGTCAGCAAGAGCTAACGCAGCGCAACGCGGTGCTTGCCGAAAAACGTCAGCGCTATAAAGATAAAAATCAGCAGCTTGCCGATGTGAGGATCATTTGCGAGCAGGAAGCCCGCATCAAAGATTTGGAAAGCCAGCGGGCATTATTGCAATCCGGCATGCCTTGTCCGCTGTGCGGCTCCACCACACATCCGGCGATTGAGCGCTATCAAACGCTCGAACTGAGTGTTAATCAGGCACGACGTGAAGCACTGGAAAAAGAGGTTAAAACCCTGGCTGATGAGGGCTCAACGTTACGCGGTCAGCTTGAGGCCATAACCCAGCAACTCCAACGGGATGAACGTGAAGCACAGACGCTTTCTCAAGAGGAGCAAGCGCTTACTCAAGAGTGGCAGACAGTCACTACCAGCCTTAACGTGACGCTGCAACCGCAGGATGATATCGCCCCGTGGCTTGCCGCCCAGGAAGAATACGAACAACAACTTCACCAGTTGAGCCTGCGTCATACCCTGCAGGCGCAAATCACGGCGCATACCGGGCAGATTACCCAGCTCCAGCAGCAAATTGACCAGCGCCAGGCGACGTTAACCGCCGAGCTGGCCCGCCATGGACTGTCCCTTCCTGCTGAAGATGACGCTAATTCGTGGCTGAGTGAGCGGGCGAGAGAAGCGCAAATGTGGCAGCAGCGCCAGAACGAACTCTCCGAGTTACAGGCGCGAATAGCTCAGCTCACGCCGTTGCTGGAAACGCTGCCTGAGAGCGATACGCTGTCTGCAAGTACTGAGAATCTGTCGCTGGAAAACTGGCGACAGGTGCATGACGATTGCCTGTCTTTACAAGGCCAGTGGCAAACCTTGCAACAGCAGGAGGCGCAGGACCTACAGCGCGCCGCTGAAATTCAGGCACAGTTTGATGCCGCACTGCAGGCCAGCATCTTTGCCGATCGTGAAGCCTTTGTTGCCGCACTGCTGGATGAAGAAACCTTTAGCCGTCTGGAGCAGTTAAAGCAATCGCTGGAAAAGCAGCAGCAGCAGGCACAAACGCTGCTTAATCAGGCTCAGCAGGCGCTGGCGAGCCATCACCAGCAGTTGCCAACCGGGGCGGATCTCACGCTCTCGGCACAACAGCTTCGCGACACGCTGGCGCAGCTCACCCAGCAGCTACGGGAAAATACCACGCGTCAGGGCGAAATTCGCCAGCAACTGAAACAGGATACTGAACATCGCCAGCAGCAGCAGGCGCTGATGCAGGAGATTGAAAACGTCACGCTGCAGGTTGAAGACTGGGGCTATCTGAATGCGCTAATCGGCTCGAAAGAGGGAGATAAATTCCGCAAGTTTGCCCAGGGACTGACACTCGATAACCTGGTGTGGCTTGCCAACAACCAACTCACTCGTCTGCATGGTCGCTATCTGTTACAGCGTAAGGCCAGCGAAGCGCTGGAGCTGGAAGTGGTTGATACCTGGCAGGCCGATGCCGTGCGCGACACCCGTACGCTTTCCGGCGGCGAGAGCTTCCTCGTGAGTCTGGCGCTGGCGCTGGCGTTATCCGATTTGGTCAGCCACAAAACGCGAATTGACTCCCTGTTCCTCGATGAAGGTTTCGGCACGCTGGACAGCGAAACGCTGGATACCGCGCTGGACGCGCTGGATGCGCTGAACGCCACCGGCAAAACCATTGGAGTAATCAGCCACGTTGAAGCGATGAAAGAACGCATTCCGGTGCAGATCAAGGTTAAAAAAATCAACGGGCTGGGCTACAGCAAACTCGACAAGCTGTTTGCGGTGGGATCAGCATAAATCTCCAGGCCGGAGCCATCCGGCACAATATGTAGCACAATATTGCATACTCAAAGACGGATATGAAATGGCATTCCACTTCGCTTATCCGCAAGCTATCTCTGTTGGCGGCGAACGTTCGCCGCTATGACGCACATCCGGCGTCTTTCTTGTTGGCAGGTGGTATGAAAAAAGTCGTTTTCTCTTTAGCGCTGGGGACATTTGGGCTGGGCATGGCCGAATTCGGCATCATGGGGGTACTCACCGAGCTGGCGCGGGACGTGGGCATTTCTATCCCGGCCGCTGGTCATATGATTTCGTTTTACGCCTTTGGCGTAGTGCTGGGCGCGCCGATTATTGCGCTCTTTTCCAGCCGCTTTTCGCTTAAGCATATTCTGCTGTTTCTGGTCACGCTCTGCGTGATTGGCAACGCCATCTTCACCCTTTCCTCCTCGTATTTTATGTTGGCGGTGGGCAGGCTGGTTTCCGGCTTCCCGCACGGCGCATTTTTTGGCGTTGGAGCTATTATTCTGTCGAAGCTGGCGCGCCCAGGAAAAGTCACCGCCGCCGTCGCGGGCATGGTTTCAGGGATGACCGTTGCCAATCTGATTGGCATTCCCGTCGGTACCTGGCTGAGCCAGGAATTTAGCTGGCGCTATACGTTCCTGCTGATTGCCGTCTTTAATATCGCCGTTATTGTCTCGATAGCTTTTTGGGTGCCCAACATCAGCGATGAAGCGAAAGGGAATCTGCGCGAGCAATTTCACTTTTTGAAAAGCCCCGCCCCGTGGCTGATCTTTTCCGCCACCATGTTTGGCAACGCCGGGGTTTTCGCCTGGTTCAGCTACGTCAAGCCGTACATGATGTACATCTCCGGCTTTTCCGAAGCGCTGATGACCTTCATCATGATGCTGGTGGGATTGGGGATGGTATTAGGGAATCTGTTGAGCGGTCGGCTTTCTGGCCGCTATACGCCGCTGCGCATTGCGGTAATAACCGACTTCATCATTGTACTGGTTCTGCTGCTGCTTTTTGTTTTTGGCGGTATCAAAGCCGCATCGCTGACCTTCGCCTTTATTTGCTGCGCGGGCCTGTTCGCCCTGTCGGCGCCGCTGCAAATTTTGCTGCTGCAAAATGCCAAAGGAGGTGAACTACTGGGCGCGGCAGGCGGACAAATTGCCTTTAACCTCGGTAGCGCAATTGGCGCCTGGTGCGGCGGTATGATGCTGACGCTGGGCTTTGCCTACAACTATGTGACGCTGCCGGCTGCGTTGCTGTCGTTCTCCGCCATGTCATCGCTGCTGATTTACGGCTACCTGAAGCGCGGCGTGCAACAAGTTGCAGCCGCGACGTAAAACAGATTACGCCTGCGGCCACAGCCAGGCCGCACCGCGTACGCCGCTGGAGTCACCATGCAGCGCCTTGCGTAGGGGCGTTTCACACTCGCCGCCAAAGACAAATTGCTTCATCAACGTGGGAACGTTTTGATATAGCCTGTCGACATTACTCATTCCCCCACCCAGTACAATGACGTCCGGATCGAGAATATTCACCACATGCGCCAGCGATTTTGCCAGACGCAACTCATAGCGGCTCAATGCCTGCTCCGCCACCGCATCCCGCACGTTAACCAGATCGATAATGTCGCTGCCCTTGAGCGACTTACCGCTCAGACGCTGGTAGTCGGTGGCAAAACCGGTCCCGGAAATAAAGGTTTCAATGCAGCCTTGCTTGCCGCAATAGCAGGGTACTTCCTGGCGATAACGCAGCTCATCTTCGTCCATCCACGGCAGCGGATTATGCCCCCACTCGCCCGCGGTACCGTTGCCACCCGTGTGCGCCCGACCATTCAACGCCACACCCGCGCCGCATCCGGTGCCAATAATTACCGCAAACACGGTTTGCGCCCCTGCCGCCGCGCCATCCACCGCTTCAGAAACCGCCAGGCAATTGGCATCATTCGCCAGGCGCACTTCACGGTTCAAACGCATACTTAAGTCTTTATCAAAGGGTTGCCCGTTAAGCCAGGTTGAGTTGGCATTCTTGACTACCCCAGTGTAAGGCGAAATTGAACCAGGGATCCCCATCCCCACGGTTCCCGTTTGCCCGGTAGCCTGTTCCGCCATCTCCACCAGCGCGGCAATGGTTTCTATCGTTTGCTGATAATCCTCACGCGGTGTGGGCAGGCGATGGCGAAAAAGCTGCTCGCCTGCATCGCCAAGCGCAATAACTTCCGTTTTTGTACCGCCCAAATCGATACCTATACGCACTGTTTGCTCCTCTTCCCGATTAACAATGCAAGCATAGCGACAATTCGCTATCATGCCCGCTGGATTTAACGACAAGGCCGTGGAAATTATCATGCTGTGGTTCAAAAATTTAATGGTTTACCGTCTTAGCCGCGATGTTTCTTTGCGTGCCGAAGAGATGGAAAAACAGCTGGCATCAATGACGTTCACCCCTTGCGGTAGCCAGGATATGGCAAAAATGGGCTGGGTTCCGCCGATGGGATCGCACAGCGATGCATTAACGCATACCGCCAATGGCCAAATTATTATCTGCGCCCGCAAAGAAGAAAAAATTCTGCCGTCGCCGGTTATCAAACAGGCGCTGGAAGCCAAAATATTCAAACTGGAAGCTGAGCAAGGTCGCAAGCTTAAGAAGACCGAAAAAGACTCGCTGAAAGATGAAGTTCTGCACTCATTGCTGCCGCGCGCCTTTAGCCGCTTCAGCCAAACGATGATGTGGATTGACACCGTTAACGATCTGATCATGGTTGATTGTGCGAGCGCGAAGAAAGCGGAAGATACGCTGGCGCTGCTGCGTAAGAGCCTCGGCTCGCTGCCGGTCGTTCCGCTGACGATGGAAAACCCTATTGAGCTGACGCTAACCGAATGGGTTCGCTCCGGCACAACGGCGCAGGGCTTCCAGTTGCTGGATGAAGCAGAACTGAAAGCGATCCTTGAAGACGGCGGCGTGATCCGCGCGAAAAAACAGGATCTGGTCTGCGACGAAATCGCCGTACATATCGAAGCGGGCAAACTGGTCACCAAGTTGGCGCTCGACTGGCAGCAGCGCATTCAGTTCGTTATGTGTGACGACGGCTCGATTAAGCGTCTGAAGTTTAGCGACGAATTGCGCGATCAGAACGAAGATATTGACCGCGAGGACTACGCTCAGCGTTTTGATGCCGATTTCATCCTGATGACGGGCGAACTGGCGGCGCTGATTAAAAGTCTGGTAGAAGGATTAGGCGGAGAAGCGCAACGTTAAGCCGTGTTTACCGAATGGCGGCTCAATGTCGCCATTCGTCATTTTTACGCTTACAGGTAGCGGCAAAGATAGGATGTTGGCTCTGCCACCTGCAGATGAAACTCGCTGCTGCCTGGTACGTTAAACACGTCCCCTGCGGCATAGACTTTCCACTCAGTTTCCCCCGGCAGCAGCACGTTCAGTGCGCCGCTGACGACCGTCATCTCTTCAGGCGCCGCAGTACCAAAGGTGTATTCGCCTTCAGCCATCACGCCAACACTGGCACGGCCAGTACTGCTGCTGGTAAAACCGATGGATTTTACTTTGCCGGAAAAGTATTCATTACTTTGAAGCATACAACTGGCCCTATCTTGTGATTAAGTTAATAACCAATATAGGGGGCTGGCGTTCCACCTGTCACGCAAAATTACGCAAGCAATTCCGAAGCCAGCCGGGCGATCAGCACATTGGACAGCAGAACCGGGACATCCAGCGATTTTTGCAGTAAATCGCGATGACGTTGATTAAAACCCAGACAATCCAGCATGATCACATCCGCGCCTTGCTCAAGCAATTCTTTACCGGCATCAATCAGTTGTTGTTCGGAACCGTGAATCGGATTCGCCACGGCATACACTGGCGGCGTTTGCAACACCTGCCATTTTTGCGTCTGGGCTTTAAGCAATTCCGTGACGGGGACAAGAACCCCGACCTGATGCCCTTCCACAATCGAGGCGACCAGTGGAGGAATTATACGTAAAGGTTCCAGTAACATACTCTTGCGGGCGGTCAGGCGGGCAATTGAGGCCGTACTCATCAGCAGGATCACGTCAAAGCCCTGATTATCGAGTACTTCTACGATACCTTGGAGTGATCGTTCCACTTTCTGGCGCGAAACATGGGCAAGCTGATGGTCGCTGAGCAGCGTTAAAAGCGGCTCGTCACCGGGAGAGACGCCGTACTCGGCCATCACATCCTCTCGCCGCATCTGCCCCAGCAGACTGTGGTGAGTGATGTGCTGCTCATCAATATATTCCGTCAGGAGCGGTAACACCTCACGCATCGGCACCACGCCAATCGTGAGGATAGCCAACGACGTACCCATTTTTTGCTCCACCGTCTTCTTACTTTGCTGTGAATTCCCGAATAATTGCCGGGCGCTGACCTGTGCTACAAACGCTCAAAAGCGTAGCAGCAGATCGGCGGTCTATTTTGTAAAGATTCCAAATCATTCCAGTACTGTATTGTTATTGTTTAATTTTCAATTTTTACTGTATACGGCGATATTTAAAAAAATGTGATGTACGCCCGTCCTGGCACTTTTCAGACTCGTGCCAGGACGGTGCTTAATATCAGTCTTTATCGGGATCTTCGTAGCGTTTTTTAGCATCCATGGCTTCCTGAGCGGAAGGATGCTCACTGATCAGCGAATTCGGTTCTGGGTGATCGGCGCGAAGTTGATACCAGGTTACCGTCTGGCCTGGCGTCCCCTTTTCAACGGTAACAATGGTTGCTTGACGCGGATAAGGTGGTTTTGTCGGCATAGCTCTTCCTTTTGTCTGAATGAGCTTTAAGTATAGACACCACCCTGTAAGCGTGGCGCTGCCTGCGACAGTATCCCAAGAATGTCGTCCACCACCTGCGAAGGCGGATTGGTCGCATCAACAATATAATGCGCCGCTGCACGGTACAGAACATCACGCTGGGCAAGCACTTCCTCTACTTCTTCAGTCAGCGGCTTGCCGGTTAAGGTTGGGCGCAACCCCTCTTCAGGCGTAGCCTCCAGACGATCAACCAGTACCGATACCGGCGCGCTTAAATAGATAACCACACCGTGGCTACGCATATAATGACGATTAAATTCGGTCAGAATGATGCCGCCACCGGTCGCAACAACCGTTGTCGGAGCCGTGACGGCCTGCAGAGCGGTCGTTTCCTGGGCACGAAACCCTTCCCATCCTTCTCTTTCGACGATTTCCGCTACGGTCATCTGCACGTGCGACTGCAACCAGCGATCGGTATCAACGAACTGGTAATCGACAGCCTTCGCCAGCGCCATACCGATTGTCGTTTTACCACACCCCCGGGGGCCCACAAGAAAAAGAGGTTGCGTCATCACAGAATTTCCCCAGAGAACCGCCGACGAGCGGGATCTGATGCAATTAAAGATATAATCATATCATCAAACTAGTACACCACCAAATCGTAAAGAAAAAATTACACAAACAGTGATGGTGTCAATTAAACCCTACTATAACAAGAATTCACATGGATGAAAGTGTAAAAAATAAATTACAGGTACTATTTTCTGCGCTGAACTTCCAGCCACCACTTATCCAGCTCAGCCGCAAAATGCTGTCGGTCACGGGGAGAAAGGCTATCCGGTCCCCCGGTCTGGATGCCGCTGGCGCGTAGCGTATCCATAAAATCACGCATCATCAGACGTTCTCGGATCGTCGCTTCGGTATAACGTTCGCCGCGTGGATTAAGCGCTGCCGCCCCTTTTTCAATGGCTTCAGCAGCCAGCGGAATATCCGCCGTGATCACTAAATCACCGGCGCTACATTGTCGTACAATCTCGTTATCAGCAACGTCAAACCCGGCGGGAACGCGTAATGTACGGATAAAACGCGAAGACGGGACGCGCAAATTCTGGTTCGCTACCAGAATAAGCGGCATCTGCATGCGCTCAGAGGCGCGGTATAAAATTTCTTTAATCACGTTCGGACACGCGTCGGCATCCACCCATATTGTCATAATCTCTCCCCAATCGTGTGTAATCGCGCATTGTCTCGTGCTTTTACTTGCAGGCAAAGTGCTGTTTCTCCTTCTGCACATATTCATTCCGCGCTAAGCTTAGCTTTCCCAGGTAAAACAATGAATATCATCCATAGGGAGTGACAAGATGGACAAAAAAATTGGTTTTATCGGCTGCGGTAATATGGGCAAAGCAATTCTTGGCGGCATGATCGCCAGCGGCCAGGTTCTCCCGGGACAAATCTGGGTTTATACCCCTTCCCCCGATAAAGTCGCTGCGTTGCACGACCAGTATGGCATTAATGCAGCGCAGTCTGCGCAAGAAGTCGCGCAAATCGCCGACATTGTTTTTGGGGCCGTAAAACCAGGCATCATGATTAAGGTACTGAGTGAAATCACCTCCAGCCTGAACAAAGACTCTCTGGTTGTCTCGATTGCCGCTGGTGTTACCCTCGATCAGCTCGCCCGTGCGCTGGGTCATGATCGCAAAATCATTCGCGCAATGCCTAATACCCCGTCACTGGTTAATGCCGGAATGACCTCCGTCACGCCGAACGCCTTAGTAACGCCGGAAGATACGGCCGACGTACTGAATATCTTCCGCTGCTTTGGCGAAGCAGAAGTGATTGCAGAATCGATGATTCACCCGGTTGTCGGCGTCAGCGGTTCTGCACCGGCCTATGTCTTTATGTTTATCGAAGCGATGGCGGACGCCGCCGTGCAAGGCGGTATGCCCCGTGCGCAGGCATATAAATTCGCAGCGCAAGCGGTAATGGGCTCGGCAAAAATGGTGTTGGAAACGGGTAAACATCCTGGGGAACTGAAGGATATGGTGTGCTCGCCAGGCGGCACCACTATCGAAGCGGTACGCGTCCTGGAAGAACGCGGTTTTCGTTCATCAGTGATTGAAGCGATGGTTAAATGCATGGAACAGTCAGAAAAACTCAGCCGATCCTGAGTTAATATCACCGGACGTCAGGCCGCCGCTTCGGTGCGGTTACGTCCGGAATTCTTTGCTTTATAAAGCGCCATATCCGCCGATTTTAACCATTCCCGATAATGCTCAGTTTCAGAAGTCAGCGGCGCTACGCCAACGCTAATACGTAAGGCGACCTGCGGAGCGCAGGATAAACGCAACTGACTAAGTCGTTCATGCACGCGCGACATGGCCGCAATTGCGCTGGTTGCGGGCGTACCACACATAATCACCGCAAATTCATCACCACCAAAACGGCCAATCACATCGCTACCGCGTAAAGTCATCTGCAACTGGCGGGTCAGCGCGACAATAGCCTGATCCCCGACGTCATGACCCCAGGTATCATTGATGCTCTTGAAATGGTCGATATCAATAATAAGCAACGTGGCATCACGCTGATAGCGGCGGCAATTATCAAATTCATTGCGTAGCAATAACTCCCAATGACGTCGGTTATAAACGCCGGTCATCCCATCTCGCGTACTCATCACCTGTAAGCGGCGTTTATGTTCCGCCAGCTTGATGATCGTCTGATAGCTGACCCAGGCAAACAGCAGCGGGTACATCACCAGTACCGGCAGTGATAACATCACGCTCAGTTGACTGCTGCTAACAGCGACGGGAATATCGGTTAACTGTAACGTCACCAGGCATGACACCGCCATCAACACGACGCCCGCGAGGAATACTCGCATTCCCCCTGCGCCCATCAGGTTGATGCAAGTAATCATGAGCAGCGCCGTGGACGGCAACAGGTTTGCCCCCATAATTCCCAGCCACATACCGGCGAGGATGGCATCGGCTTTTAAATTGGTAAATTCACTATGCAGAGGATCGTCTGCTTTACTTGCCAACTGCCAGGCCAGATGTGGCCAGACAAATGCCCATCCCACCAGTAACAGCCACCAGCCGCCAGTAATAGGCTGGGAAACTAATACCGACGCGATAGGGAAAAACATCCCCCCCAATCCCACCGCTCGCGGCAGCCTGATCCGTCGGGCAAATCGCAGACCGGAACGTTGGTGGTCGTTTTGATGAAGTGATATAAACGCTTCATCCGCGACGACCTTCTTTTGGAAAAAGTTTTCATCATTCATCGTATTTGGGAACATTCTGAAACAAATTTCCCAAATTATAGGTAGGGGTCTGCTGGCGGGAGTATGAAATTTCGGGTGAGCGTTTTTACCTGCTCACCCGTAAGTGCTACGCAGCTTTTTTCAGGCAAGCGCTCATAAACTTGTTACGATCGTCGCCTTTCAGTGACTGCTCCGTCGCCTTGACGTTGCATTCACGCATCTTCTGCTGCTGTGGGGTTAAACTCTTTTCCTCAGGCGCAGATTTGCTGTTTTTCAGGCAATCACTCATATACGTCTTTCGCGCATCCCCTTTTAAGGCCTGCGCCGTTGCCTGCTGATTGCAGGTGGTCATACGCTGTTGTTGCGGGGTTAACGTCTTCTCGGCAGCACCGACGGTAGTTAAAAAAATCAATCCAAAGAGCAGCGTCATTAATAATGTAATTTTCATAGCACCATCCTTTTCTGAACGACGACACACAGCTAAGTTTGGCTGCTAACGATAAAAATACCACCCGGTGGCAAAACTATTGTCACCGGGTGTCGGATTATTTCAGTCCTAACGCCGCTTTCATGGTGTAAAACAGATCAGTTTGATCGGTCAGACCGACCACATTCGCCGCATGCGGGCCATAAGCGGCGATGCGCAACTGGCTACCGGTGTGCTCCTGAGATTCCTCTTCAGAATTGCCGTAGCTGATGACCATCACCGCGCCATCTTTGGTGTTCAGTGCCTGAGTCAGACCAGGCGCTTTAGTATCAGGCGCGACAATCTGGCTGGCATGCGCGTGGTCAGCGGTTACCACCACCAGGGTGTTGCCGTCTTGCTTCGCAAAGGCAAGCGCGCGCTGTACCGCTTCGTCCAGATCAACCGTTTCACCAATCTGTCCGCACGGGTTGGCGGCGTGATCCTGTTTATCGATGGATGCCCCTTCAACTTGCAGGAAGAAACCTTTCTCATTTTTGCTTAACAGTTCAATCGCTTTATCCGTCATCTGCGCCAGCGTCGGTACGGTGTCATCACGCTTTGGATTTGGCGTACAGGTCACCGCTGGTTTATCCAGATTCCCATGATAGGACGCTTTCGGACCTTCCCAGCGTACCGGCATGTTGCCGTCGGAGAACAAGCCCAGCAACGGCTTATCCTGGTTAGCTTCGGTAATCGCAGCCAGCGTCGCGGCATCACTTACCATCTGATAACCGCGCGCCAGGGCTTGTTCACGCAACGTTTTACCCTGCCACTCCCCTGCCGCAGCGGTTTCGGCAAACGTTTTTGCCCCACCGCCCAACGTGACGTCAGCCCGGGCATTCAGCAATTGTTCTGTAATTGACCCTTTGCCGCCTTTTTCCAGGGCATTGGTTGGGCATTTTTCACGGGTCACGTCAGGGCCATAGCACTTACGTGAAGTCACATGAGCAACCAGTGCCGCTGGGGTTGCATCCTGCAATTCAGCGGTAGAAACGTTGCCCGTCGCCAGACCTGCCGCTTTTGCCATTTCCAAAATTGTTGCGTGATCTTTTTCATGTATATCAACGCCCAGCGCGCCATTGTAAGTTTTAACCCCGGTGGTCCACGCCGTCGCTGAGGCCGCTGAGTCCGTCACATAATCCGGCTTGCCCGTTTTCTTATCTAACGCATAGTGCGTGTATTGTCCGGTCAACGGTAAGGCATCAATACCTTTAAAAAAACCGCCCGCGCCTTCGGCATAATTTCGCGCTGCCGTTATTTCAGAATCGCCCATCCCATCGCCAATAAGTAAAATGATATTTTTGGCAGGTTTATCGTTCAGAGATTCGCGTAAAGCCGCCGTTTGATCGGCTGACAATCGGCGGGCGCCGCCTGGCGTGGTGATATCACCCTGAGCGGCACGATTATCCATAACCGCTACGGTAGATGTTTCTGCATTAATAATCGGGGTAAACAGCAAAGGTAACAGGGCAATAGCGAGTGCGCTTTGTTTCACTTTATTTTCTCCATGTATAAATACGGTAAAATTAAAACAAAGCGACTATAAGTATTTGATGTGACACTTTTATGATAATTAGTGGGGACGTCCCACAGATTAATCAAAACGTTTTGACACGCTTTCGCCAGCGTTATGCAGGGTCGTCATAAACGCTGGCACGGGGTTGACGCCTGCCAGAGCCCCTTCAATTTGACGCAGCAATATTTGCCGATCGCTCCACGCCATATTGCGCAGCATTTCGGTGATTACCTGCTCTAACATTTCAACCTGCGCGGCCAGGTTTTGTGACTCTTCTTCTTTTTGGGCGAGCTTAAGCAACAACTCAGTGACGAGATTTTTCATTTGCGTATTCCCTTAACAAAATATAAGCCACGTTAACATTAAGGCTCATAACTGCCTAGGTGATAAAAGTTTTATTTTTAGAAGAAATTAAACTATTTGCGAAAACAATCACATCACAAAATAAGGGAGAGACGAGACGTACAGCAGAATCATTCAATATCAAAAGGTAAGATTATGAATAATCACATAGAGATATAATGCAGAATTATCGATAAACAACGCCGACTGGCAGCGTTGTTTATCAGGAAGTCAGCGCGCGTGACGCCGACGTCGCAACGCGATGGCCAACTGCCAGATGTTAATCAGTACAATACTCGCCGTAGCAATAAACACCCAGCGGAATCCCGCCATGGCTGATACTGTTGCTCCCATCAATGGCCCGGCGACATTGCCCAGGTACATAAATGACTGGTTATAACCAAAGATACGCCCGGTTATCTGGTCGCTGGAGTATTTCACCAGTAGCGTCTGTACCGCTGGCAACATCGCGCCGTCGGCAAAGCCGAGCAGAAAACGTAATACCCCCAACTGTAATGGCGTGGTGACCCACGACATGGCAAAAAACAGCACGACAGCGAACATCAACGTCGCCATTAAAATCCGCTCAGTACCAATACGGTCGCCTAATTTGCCAAGCCGGGGCGCGGAAATCAGGGCCGAGATGCCAGGTACTGAGGCGATTAGCCCGCTGAGAAAGGCAATATTCGAACTGTCTGGCACCATTGATTTGATAAACAGCGCCAGAATTGGCCCGATAGAGCCGTTACACAGCTGAATCACCATCGTCGTAAAAAACAGACTGATCACCAGCGCCGGATAAGGCAGCGAGGCAAAGACGGCCTTCCCGCTCAGGCGTTCGCTTTTTTTGGTCGTCGGGCGCACACCCTCTTTGATCAAAAACAGCGTGACAAGGAAACTGACCACCAACAAAGCAGCAGTAATACAGAACACCGCCCGTAAGCCAATATGGTCGGCAATAAAACCGCCCATTAACGGACCGCCAATAACGCCGCTGATTTGCGCTGTAGAAAGCGTGCTCAATGCCCATCCGCTGCGTTCACGCGGAACCTGTGATGCTACCAGCGCCATTGCGTTCGGAATATAGCCTGAGGTTAACCCCATCACCCCGCGCAGCAGAAAAAGCTGCCAGACGTTAGTGGCAAATGCCTGCAGTAAAATCGCAATCGCCATCCCCAGCGAAGCTCGTAACAACATCAGCTTGCGCCCTTTACGGTCAGCTAAACTGCCCCACATTGGTGAAACAATGGCTGAAATAAGGAAGGTGACGCTGAACGTTAATCCGGACCACATAGAGAGCGCTTCGTGCGAGGTGACGCCCAATTGGGAGATATAGAGCGGTAAAAAAGGCAGGATTTGGCTAATCGCCAGTCCGGTAAAAAAGCATCCGAACCAGACGGAAATAAGGTTTACTCTCCAGGATTCCATAAGGGCTCATAACGATAAGTAGCTGAAAACTGCGAGCAGCTTAACAAATTACTTAGCCAAATAAGGATCCACAGGTGCGATATATCACAGTTTAGAATTTTATCTTCCCGCTCATCATATTTGTGATACACCTCACATCAAACCCACAATACAAGCAGGGAATTATGCTTGATGCGAGATCAATGCGTTTGCGCGTATCTATTCCCCTGTTGCCCAGACAAACAATCTGCCATAAGCCGAGGAAACCTGCGTTTTGTCGTGGTAATGTATGTGCTTTGCATTCATGGAATGGGTTTTTAAGATGGCAAAGTTGCGGGTAGGAATCGTATTTGGTGGTAAATCAGCGGAACATGAAGTGTCATTGCAATCGGCAAAAAATATTGTCGATGCCATCGACAAGACTCGCTTTGACGTTGTGCTGTTAGGTATTGATAAACAAGGGCAATGGCACGTTAGCGATGCCAGTAACTATCTGCTCAATTCAGACGATCCGGCGCACATTGCGCTGCGTCCTTCCGCGACCAGCCTGGCTCAGGTTCCGGGTAAACAAGAGCACCAGTTGATCGATGCGCAAAACGGTCAGCCGCTGCCGACGGTCGATGTTATTTTCCCGATCGTCCACGGTACGCTGGGTGAAGATGGCTCTTTGCAGGGTATGCTGCGCGTGGCGAATCTGCCGTTCGTCGGTTCTGATGTCCTGGGTTCCGCAGCCTGTATGGATAAAGACGTAACCAAACGTCTGCTGCGCGATGCCGGATTAAATATCGCGCCATTTATTACACTCACTCGCGCGAACCGCAACAATATTAGCTTTGCTGAGGTGCAATCCCGCCTGGGTCTGCCGTTGTTCGTGAAACCCGCCAACCAGGGATCGTCCGTTGGCGTTAGCAAAGTGACCAGTGAAGCGCAATACAACCAGGCTGTCGCGCTGGCATTTGAGTTCGATCATAAAGTCGTGGTAGAGCAAGGGATCAAAGGCCGTGAGATCGAATGCGCGGTACTGGGCAACGATCATCCGCAGGCCAGCACCTGTGGTGAGATCGTGCTGAACAGTGATTTTTACGCTTACGACACCAAATACATTGACGATAATGGCGCCAAAGTAGTTGTTCCGGCAGCGATCGCGCCAGAGATTAACGACAAGATCCGCCAGATCGCCATTCAGGCGTACCAGACACTGGGATGTGCCGGCATGGCGCGTGTAGATGTATTCTTAACCGCAGACAACGACGTTGTGATCAATGAGATCAACACCCTGCCGGGCTTCACCAACATCAGTATGTATCCAAAACTGTGGCAGGCGAGCGGCTTAGGCTATACCGATTTAATCACGCGTCTGATCGAACTGGCGCTGGAGCGCCACGCTGCGGATAGCGCGCTGAAAACCAGTATGTAAACCCGCCAGGATGCCTGATAACTATTGGGCATCCTTCGCTTCATCATCTTCATTTTCCACGCGGCGACGGATAATTAATCCGGCCAGCCAAAAGCTGATTATCCAGGTAACCAGCCCCACCGCATAGGTTTGCCATCCCTGCGCTTCAAAGCCTAATAACCCGACCACGCCATTCAGAATAAAGATAAGCCCAATAGCGAAGGCATAGTAGTGCCAGTCTCGGCGGATTTTTACAGGCAGGTTCATAACGGCTCCGGTGGATATACAACATGGGAAAGCATCCTCGCACATTTCCCCATGGGCGTCTGTGGCATAGGCGTAATTTCTGAAATGTAACTCAATTTAACTTAAGGTTAAATAATTGTGACACACCACAAAAAACCGAAATCCAGGAATAATCTCCACCTGAAATTACCAACATTCTGATATTGACATTCCTAATCACCTGTCAGACTCACACTCAGTTACAGGCATTACGCCACAAAAAGCAGGTTATTTCCGGAGGTCTTTATGGCTGATTTTACGCTCTCAAAATCCCTGTTTAAGGGCAAGCATCGGGATACCTCCTCCCTGCCCGGCAACATTGCGTATGCCATATTTGTGCTGTTTTGCTTTTGGGCAGGCGCGCAGATTTTAAATTTGCTGGCCCACGCACCCGGCATCTATGAGCAGCTGATGCAGTTGCAAATGCAAGAAACAGGACGCCCGCGCGTTGAAATTGGTTTAGGCGTCGGTACCCTGTTTGGGCTGATCCCTTTCCTGGTCGGTAGCCTGATTCTTGGCGCCGTCGCAACAATTATCCGCTGGCGCCGCCGTCATCATAACGATGACTGAGCCATACACTTCGCCCGACGATCGTCCACGCGTTTAGCAAACCACGCGGTCGTCAGATTACGCGTGATCTTCGGGCTTTCCAACTGAATGCCAGGCAGCATTTCACGAGGTAGCGATTTACCACTCTTCGCTTCAGCCAGCTTATAGACCTTCTCGTACAGCGCAGTCTCTTCAAAGGCCAGGCTATCGCCCTTTTGCAGTTGTCGGTGGATCTCACTCTCGCTCATCCCCAGCTTCCCGGCCAGCTTGCGTACCGCCAGCTCCGTTTTCCCCGGCTCGCTGCTGCCGTAGAGAATCAAATCCCCGTCCAGCGCCAGCTTCACTCCGCTGGCTTTACTGACTGCATTCTGGAAAGCCGCATTGCGGCTGGCGTACCAGCCGGCATTAAAATCTGCAAAGCGGAAGATGGGCGCACTGTAATTCGCCGGATAATTGAGCAGATGATAAGTGCCAAACCACAGTCCGCCGCGTCGGCTGAACACTTCCTGACGGACCGTCCCTGCCATTTTCCATGGATAGCCGCTGGCGTGCTGCTCGGCAAACGCAATACTGACCTGCATCGGTCCGCCGGTATGCACCGGATTCAGTGAACCAAACAGCGTCTGCCCCATCGGTACCATATTGATGAAATCATCAAAGATGGCGCTAAGCTGTTTTTCCGTCTTCACCGTATCCAGACGCTCACTGTAGCTTTTCCCCGTTGGGGAGTTAATCTTCAGCGCAGTGTGCACCACAAACAGCGGAATATGCATGCGCTCGGCGCGACGGTCGATCTCTTTCCAGGCGATTTTACTTAAGCCAGGAACCGCCGGGTCAGCCTGGTAGTTTGACTCCTGTTGCGCGACCGCCAGCACCGAACAGATGTTTTCAACCGTTGGCGCCAGCTTCTGACTTTCAAACGTCTTCGCCAGATCCTGCGCCCACGCATCCCGGTCTTTCACGCTGGCGGGCATTTTCTGGCGCACCACGCTCGCCACATCGACGGCTTTCTCCCCTTTTTTTAACGGCTGCGCGGGTTGGCTACTACATCCCACCAGAACCAATGCTGCCAGTCCGGACCAGGGGTAAAGACGGGAAACCGTCGACATAACATCTCCTTTTGTTAGCTAAGCGTATGGGTAACTTCCTGAATATCCTGGCCATCAAGCTCACGTTCAAAGCTGCGCAGACGCTTATAGATAGACATCAGTTCAACTAAGGTTGTCCAGGAGTTAATCAGATACTGGAACGAGCCGCGCACCTGGCCAAACACGTTGGTAATTTGCGTCATCAAACCGAGCGTAATCGTACCGGCAACAATTGACGGAAACAGCAGGAACAAACCGAAAACGTTATCAACCTGCAGGTACAGAATACGGGCGATATTAAAATACATGTAGTGAAAATAGAGACGGAAATAGTTTTGCCGCACCGCATGGAACAGTTCACGCACCGTCGGCGGCGTTGCACGACTGGCATCATCTTCACCGTATACCAGTTCTTTACGGTAAGCCGCTTCCACACGCTGGTTTTTAAACTCCAGACCCGGAAGTTTGATCCCGACTACCGCCAGCAAGCCGGTTCCCATCAGCGACCAGACAATCGCGGCAATCACCAGCCCATAAGGAACATGTCCAATAATCGGCAGATCAGGAACATGCGCCGACAGCGTAACCAGTACCGGCAAGAAGGCAATCAGCGTCATAATGGCGTTGATAAAGCTGACGCCCATATTTTCCAGCGTGGAGGCAAAACGCATGGTGTCTTCCTGCACACGCTGTGCTGCGCCTTCGATATGACGCAGATGCTGCCAGTGCGCCATATAGTGTTCGTTCATCGCGGTACGCCAGCGGAACACATAGTGACTGACGAAGAAATTGTTCATCACGCCAATGACCACGGCAATCAGCGCAATGCCGAGAAAGATCCCCACTTCATTATAGAACTGCTCAATTTTCACCTTATGCGGTGCACTGAGCGCGGTTTGAATGAGATCGTAGAATGGCGCATACCAGGCGTTGACGGCGACGCCGACCTCAACCAGAAACCAGGTCACAAAAATTATCAGCGAGGTACCGAGAATGGACCAATACTGCCAGCGGTGCGGGCTGTAGAGAAACCAGAACAGCGCGAACACCCCAACGCAAAGAATGTAGTAAGCATAAAAAATCAGGTAATCCAGCGACCAGAAACGCGCCGCGCTAATCGGTACATCCCCCGACGCGCCGGTAATGCGCGCCACCCAGGCTCCCCCACCTGCTTGCCAGAATACAACAGCGACCAGTGCCCAAATAAATGCCGAAATAAAGAACGGTCCCGGCTTTGGGAAAAAAGACTTAAACATAGTGCTCTCCTGCTAACTTCTTATCGTTATGACGACTGCTGTGCGTTTGCCACCGGGAAATGCGGCGGCGAGACGGCTTACGCCAAAAAACACAAGCTGAAACCGACAATTGTGACCAAAACCGTGGCACATAGTTCGCCCCACGGCGATGAAGAATTGTTTCTGTGGTTTTCACACTCGACAACGTTCCAGCATGTGCAGATTATCACAGCGTGAGATCACAAAAGCGAACATCCACAATCCGGGAAACACTCACGTTTACTCATCGTTACGTTTTTCACACTATTATTGGCTGATAAGCGCTTTGCAATACGCCGTTGAGTAGTATAAATACGCATACGCACGTCATCCTTTTTCACTTTTTCTAACTCATGGACACCACCGTTGAAACGTAGTCTGCTTTTTTCTGCCGCGCTGTGTGCGGCGTCATTGACATCTGTCCAGGCGGCACAGCCTATAACCGATCCGGTCTTCGCCTCAGATATCGTCGATCGTTATGCCGACCATATATTTTACGGCAGTGGTGCTACGGGGATGGCGCTCGTGGTGATTGATGGTAATCAACGCGTATTTCGTAGCTTCGGCGAAACGCGCCCCGGCAATAATGTTCATCCACAACTGGATTCCGTGATTCGCATTGCCTCTATCACTAAATTAATGACCAGCGAAGTGCTGGTGAAATTACTCGATCAGGGCACGGTTAAACTCAACGATCCCTTGAGTAAATATGCACCACCTGGCGCACGCGTGCCGACTTATCAGGGAACGCCAATCACGTTGGTGAATCTGGCGACGCATACCAGCGCGCTGCCGCGCGAACAGCCTGGCGGCGCAGCACATCGCCCGGTGTTTGTCTGGCCAACCCGCGAACAACGCTGGAGCTATCTCTCAACCGCCACGCTTAAAGCCGCGCCAGGATCGCAGGCTTCTTATTCAAATCTGGCATTCGACCTGCTGGCCGACGCGCTGGGGACAGCCGCCGGTAAGCCTTATCCACAGGTGTTTGAAGAAAAAATCACCCGACCGCTGGGAATGAAAGACACCACCTTTACCCCATCCCCGGATCAGTGCAGACGTCTGATGGTCGCGGAAAAAGGCGCCAGCCCTTGTAACAATACCCTGGCGGCAATGGGTAGCGGCGGCGTCTATTCAACGCCCGGCGATATGATGCGCTGGATGCAACAGTATCTCTCTTCTGATTTTTATCATCGCAGCCAGCAAGCCGACCGTATGCAGACGCTGATTTATCAGCGTACGCAGTTAACCAAAGTGATAGGGATGGACGTTCCGGGCAAAGCCGATGCGCTTGGTTTGGGCTGGGTGTATATGGCACCGAAGAATGGCCGCCCGGGAATTATTCAAAAAACCGGTGGTGGCGGTGGTTTTATTACCTATATGGCAATGATCCCGCAGAAAAACGTTGGGGCATTTGTCGTGGTGACCCGTTCTCCGCTGACGCGCTTTACCAATATGAGTGACGGTATTAACGATCTGGTCACAGAGTTGAGCGGAAACAAACCGCAGGTTATTCCCGCATCCTGATTCAATACTCAAAAGGCAAACGTTTAATGCTCACCAGTTTGCCTTTATTCATTTCAATGTAACCACCCTTACGCAATGCCGCGAGGACCTCAGCGACAACTGAGCGTGAAATTCGTGTGCGTTGGTGAATATAGTTCATAACGCCGATACGCGAACGCAGGCCTTCGTCCCATTTCGTCATGGATATCAACGTCGCGCGGATCTGATCGTAGGAGTTATTACCAATCAGCTGCAGATCGCGCATTTCAAGCATGCGGTTCTGCCAGGCCAACCAGCAGAATGCTTCGCGCCAAAGCTGGCATTGTTCAATTATATTAATCGTTTGTAAGGCAGGAAGATGATATCCCGTACAATAACTTTCGGTCATTAATCTGTATTGTACATCGGTTTTCATCACACCATCTGAAAGCCCCATAATAAATGGTGCCTGCGCAATGCCGACGAGTACATTCTCTCCGCGTCTCAGGGAAACTACACCGCTTAAAATAATAACGGTATCATCGTTATTTACCTCACTGGAATATATAGTTTCTTTATCGTTATCACATTCAAAGTGCTTGCCATATTTCGATAAACATTTATCAAGCTTACTAAATTCAGGAAGAGGTTTATTCGTAGATAACATTGCTCGTTCCTTGCAATAAATGCCCGTCAAATCCGTGACGGGCATTTTCCAGATTAAATTATTTTTTCTCTGCGATAGATTTCTTACCAGGTATATTTAACACCAACATTGGCAGACCAGTCTTGATCGACATCGCCACCACCGAGATAATTAGCATCGGTGTACGCGCTGAAGTTTTTGGTAAAGCTGAACTGCGTACCCAGTCCGACACGTACCGCAGAACCTTCTACGCCATTGTCGATAGAGTCGCCGTTTATGTCAGAATCGTTGTTCGAGTCATCGTAAACATAGGCCAGTTTGAAGAACGGGGTCAGCGCCTGGTCATCGCTGTACGCGAAGGTATAACCTGTATCAACCCCCAGTTCATAGCGCATGCTGTCATAAGACTGACCGTCAACTTTCATGTCGTTGCTCAGCTTATAGTCATCACCAGACTGGAACAGGCCGGATACACTACCATAAGGGGTTACGTAGCCAGCGTCACCCAGCGTCAGGTCATAACCCAGTTTCAAGCCAAAGCCCCAGGCATCAGAAGAAGTGCTACCATCAACATACTGACCGTTGCTCATGCTGGCAGACAAATCGTTGTTGAAGTGAGAGTAGCTTAAGTTACCGTCAACAAAGAGATTGTTGGCAAAACGAGCAGAAGAGTAGATATAGGCAGTCTGGCTGTCCTGATCCACTTGACCGGTACGGTCGCTCATATCTCCTTTGGCAAAGCCTGCCGCGGCACCGACAATCCACTTCGCGTTGTTACCATCAATTTTGGAATCAACACCGACCATGATGCCGTTAACATCCTGATCGTAGTTAATGATGCCGTTATCCGCGTCGAAGCTACCACCGAAGTAACTGACCCATGCGCCACCGTTATCGACCAGACCATGACGTGCGTTGGTCAGACGAGTACCCACGGTATCTTGTTCCAGGTTCCAGATATTGGTGTTGGCAGAGGGGATGCTCAGCGCCATGTTAGCGTAGTCCGTCAGCTCCATCTGCTGCAGAACAACGGTGTTCCCCTGCTGCTGTGCCTGATAGGTGTAAGCGCCCAGGTCAGCTTTATTGGCTGCAGAGAAGGTGGCGTTGGTGTTTACGTCATCAACGTAAATCAGCTCTTTGCCTTTATAATCAGCAACAGAACCTGCACCCGTTGCGTTATCAATGCGAACTTTGTAGTTACCGGTTGCAGCAACAACGTTATCGCTGGTGCTGCTGGCATCAGCTTCGTCGCCGCTATTGATATCACCATTCCCGTTGACGGTCAGGTGACCATCAGAATTCATCGCGATGATACCGTAACCATAATTAGCCTGAGTGGTGTCCCAGGTACGATCGTTGACGAGATCTGAATTCAGTACGTAGTTGTTGCTGTTAATATTGAATACACCGGCGTACACGTTGCCGTTGTTATCAGCCACATTTCCGCTGGTCAGTTCCAGCGTACCGGCGGTAAACAGACTGGAAGCGCCATTATTGCTGGTTTCGACATTCAGCATACCGCCGTTGGTTGCGGTAATGGTGTTGGCATACAAAGCAGCCCCTGACCATGCAGAGCTAACGTCATCAGACAACGTCACGGTACTGTTAGTGTCAATCGTCAGGTGATCGGTATCAACCGCGCCGTCTTCGCCGATATTCATCGTAGAAGCACCGTTCAGGGTAATGGAATCAGACGTTACGCTGGAACCGTCGGCAACATTAACCTGAGAACCGCTGTTGATAGCCAGGGTATCAATCAGAGACGTTTTCGTGGTATTCCATACAGATCCATTATTCAGTGCGATATCAAATATACCGCTCTGGAAGGAGTTTGCACTGTTAACACGGTTCCAGTTATCAGAACTTGTCGCATTTGGATCTAAGCTGTTAGCTGCAATATCATAGAACTGTGAAGGGGTCACGGTGTCATAGTCAATATTGGCTGCCCCCGTCCAACTGCTATTATTCAGCGTCAGAGTCAGGTGATCGACGTTTTGATCGTCATCATCCCAGCCGCCGTGGGTATAATCTGAAGTAGAACCATCAACCAGATGGCCAGCGGAATCAAAATTGCTGTTCCAGGTACTCGTAAACATAACATCGCCTAACAACTGAGAATTGTTCAGCGTGACGGTGTTTACCATACGATTAGCAGAAGCGCTGTTATCTGTGAACGATAGTGCAGCATCATCCTGAGTTGAAGAATTACTGTAATCACTCGGCTCTGCAGAGTTACCAAAGTGCCCCGTTGATTCATCAGCAGTATAAGAACCCGACGTGACGGTTGAGTCATTTACCGTAATGGTGTTATCCCACTGAGTTGCGCCAGTGGTATACGCCGCATTGGTGGTATCACCCTGCTCCAGGCTAATACCTGCAACATGTGAATTATTACTAATATTGATAGCGCTTTCGACATCCAGCGTTACCGCCGTTCCCAGTCCAGCTACAGAATATGTTTCGTAGACTGACTTCGATGTTGTGCCATCCAGATAGGTATCGGTGTAATAAAATGCTTCATAGTCATCATCAATCGTCGAGTTATTGATATTTAATGTGAAGATATCACCGTCAACCCAGTCATGCGCAATCGCATCATTAAAGCCAGATACCTGCTTAGAGGTAATCATACCGTGAATCGTGGAATTGGTTACATTCACGGTATTTGCCGTATCGTCTGCATAATCGCGGTTCAGATAATACGTCGAAACAACGCCATTCACCGTATCGCCAGAGAATGAGGTGTCGAAATAGCTGCTATCGGTTGCTGCGTTGTTATAAACATAACCACTGTAGGTCATGTAGTCAGCATCTGACGTGTTATATGTGGTCGTATCGTCGTGAAAACCAAAGGTATCGTAAGTGGTAGCATTTGCCTGAGAAGTGATTGCCAAAGTGCAGGCTAATGCTAATTGTGAGACTACGAGTTTCTTTTTCCAGGTGTGCATTTGTCATCCCTCCTCAGGGACGTAATATTGTTGATCCATCAATTATCAATGCAAAGAAAACATTTTATGTTTCGCAGGAAGGATTATGCGGCGTCATGGATGAAAGGTTCAATTATTCTTTGCCTTAAGTCCGAAAGCAGACCATAAATAAGACAATTAAGAAAATTCTATAAGAAGAATTAAAACACCTTTAAATTCAGAGCATTAAAATAATAAAAACCTCCAACACATACACTTACCCTATCATTTAAAAAGAAATAAAAAACGCAAGCAATAAATACCGCCACCCCCTCGCAACTTAATTAAACATTAAACAAAGCGGAACCAAGATTAAAACCAATCGATATCTAAAATAATTAACATCGCAAAAATATAAATAGCATATATGTAAAAGAGGTTATTAAGAGTGGAACCTCACTCGCATAACGCCAACTTTCGTAAACCACCCGCCCTCAGGTTCAGGTATACTGCGACCTTCAATTCCACAAACATCAGGCATACCATGACAGACCTAATCCATCGCCCTCGCCGCCTGCGCAAATCTCCTGCGCTACGCGCTATGTTTGAAGAGACAACACTCAGCTTAAATGACCTGGTGTTGCCGATCTTTGTTGAAGAAGAACTCGACGATTACAAAGCCATCGACGCCATGCCGGGCGTGATGCGCATTCCAGAGAAACACCTGGCGCGCGAAATTGAACGCATTGCCACCGCAGGTATCCGTTCGGTCATGACCTTCGGCATTTCCCACCACACCGACGACACCGGCAGTGATGCCTGGAAAGAAGATGGTCTGGTGGCGCGCATGTCGCGTATCTGTAAGCAGACCGTACCGGAAATGATCGTCATGTCCGACACCTGCTTCTGTGAGTACACCTCGCATGGTCACTGCGGCGTGTTGTGCGATCACGGCGTCGATAATGATTTAACCCTTGCCAACCTCGGCAAACAGGCAGTCGTTGCTGCCGCTGCGGGTGCAGATTTCATCGCCCCTTCCGCCGCAATGGATGGTCAGGTGCAGGCGATTCGCCAGGCGCTGGATGCTGCGGGCTTCACCGATACCGCGATAATGTCCTACTCAACTAAGTTTGCCTCTTCTTTCTATGGCCCGTTCCGTGAAGCGGCAGGTACAGCGCTGAAGGGCGATCGTAAAACCTATCAGATGAACCCGATGAACCGCCGCGAGGCGATTCGCGAATCACTGCTGGATGAAGCCCAGGGTGCAGACTGCCTGATGGTGAAACCGGCCGGCGCGTACCTCGATATTCTGCGCGATATCCGCGAACGCACCGAATTGCCAATTGGCGCTTATCAGGTCAGCGGTGAATACGCGATGATCAAGTTCGCGGCGATGGCGGGTGCTATCGATGAAGAGAAAGTGGTGCTGGAAAGCTTAGGTTCGATCAAACGCGCGGGCGCGGATCTGATCTTCAGCTACTTTGCGCTGGATCTGGCTGAGAAAAAAATCCTGCGTTAATTGACCTTGTGCCGGATGGCGGCTTCGCCTTATCCGGCCTGTTATCGCCAGGTCCGGTCAGCGAAGCGCCAGCGGTTATTCACCCGGCCCGATAAAACGGCTTGTCTCCAAGAATTGTCGCCCGGTGCATAATGCGCCGCTGCGGCAGATAATCCGCGTTAGCATAGTGCTGCGTCACGCGATTATCCCAAATCGCCACATCGTTAGGCTGCCAGCGCCAGCGCACCTGGAACTCCGGTTTGGTGATATGCGCGAACAAAAAGCCCAGCAGCGCCTCGCTCTCTTTTTCCGTCACATCGACAATTCGCGTAGTAAACCCTTCATTCACAAACAGCGCTTGCTTGCCACTCACAGGATGGGTACGCACCACCGGATGCAATAACGGTGGATGTTTGGCGACCGCCTCCAGCCAGCGCTGATGCTCCTCTGGCGTCTGGCGATATTTATATTCCTGAAATGATTTACGAAAATCATGCTCTGCCCGCAGGCCGCTCAGCAACTGGCGAAACGGCTGTGAAAGAGCATCATAAGCGGCAATCCCGCTGGTCCACAGGGTGTCTCCGCCTGTCGATGGCAGCTCTTTCGCCGCCAGAATCGCACCGGCGGGCGGCGTGTCGATAAACGTCACATCAGTGTGCCAGTTGTCGTTATCGGGCGGATTATCGTTGTGGGTATCCAGCACGATTATTTCGTCCACCCCTTCGGCATGTGGATAGACCGGGTGAATATGCAGGTCGCCAAAACGTAGCGCCAGCGCGCGCTGCTGCTGTGGCGTAATCACCTGCTCGCGCAGGAACACCACCTGATGGCGCAATACAGCATGATAAAGCTGTTCAAACTGGTTATCGCTTAATGGGCGCGTTAAATCCGCGCCGGTAATTTGTGCGCCAATGTATGGCCCCAGCGGGGTAATGCTCAGACGTTCACTCATTGTACTTCTCCATGCCAGGGTGTCAGACGGCGCTGAAGCGCGCGCAGACCCAGCTCTAAAATAAACGCGATAACGGCAATTACCGCGATCCCCGCCAGCACAACATCCGTTGCCAGAAACTCACCGGCTGATTGCACCATGAATCCTAAACCTCGCGTCGCGGCAATCAGCTCCGCCGCCACCAGGGTCGACCACCCCACGCCCAGTCCAATGCGCAGTCCGGTCAAAATCTCCGGCAAGGCACCTGGTAAAATCACAAACCACAGCACCTGCGCACGGCTGGCCCCCAGCGACTGCGCGGCCCGGATTCTCACCTGCTGCGCACTTTTTACGCCCGCCAGCGCCGACATCGCCACAGGGGCGAAAATCGCCAGGTAAATCAGCAGGATCTTGGAGGTTTCACCAATACCAAACCAGATAACCATCAGCGGCAAATAGGCCAATGGCGGAACCGGACGATACAATTCAATGATTGGATCGAGAATGCCGCGAATCGTCGGACTCAGCCCCATGGCGATACCGACCGGAATCCCCAACAGCACCGCCGCCAGCAGCGCGATAACAATACGCGTCAAACTCGCCGCCAGATGCTGCCACAGCGTGGCATCCATAAACCCCTGCGGCCCGGCAATACTGATGAGTTTTTGCAAAACCTGGCCCGGCGGCGGCAGAAACAACGGGCTGATTAACTGCAGCGCCGCCACCGTCCACCACAGCGCCAAAATGACGGCCAGCGTACCGAGGCTTAAAGTCATCTGGCGCGAGAATGGCCAGCGCCAGTTCAGCGCCCGCGGGCGGCGAGGTTTGTCATTAATCACCACGCTCATGAGAAGGCCTCCCGTTGTTCAAAGACGCGACTTAACACATACTCGCGCATGGCGATAAACTGCGGATCGGACTTAATGCTGCGACTCGCCTCTCCGGCCACAAAACGCCGGGCGAAATTAAGCGGCAGTCGTTCCAGCACCCGGCCAGGACCTGGCGACAGCAATACCAGTTCTGTGGCCATAAACACCGCTTCTTCGATATCATGGGTAATCAACAGCACCTGTTTCCCCGTTTCATGCCAAAGTTTCAGCAGCAGGGTTTGCATCTGCTCGCGGGTAAAGGCGTCGAGCGCGCCAAACGGCTCATCCAGCAGCAACAACTGCGGGTTGGCCGCCAGCGCCCGGGCAATGCCGACGCGCTGACGCTGCCCACCGGAAAGCTGCCAGATAAAGCGTTTTTCCGCGCCCTCCAGCCCCACTTTCTGCAACATTTCCTGAGCAATACGCTGACGCTGCGGCTTCTCCATGCCCGTCAGTTGCAGACCGAAGGTGACGTTGTCCTGCACGTTGCGCCAGGGCAACAGACCTTCATTCTGAAACACCACTCCACGTTCTGCGCCAGGTCCTTCGACCTTACTGCCCGCCAGCATAATGCTGCCGTGTTGATACGGTACAAATCCGGCAATCAGATTTAACAATGTGGTTTTCCCACAACCGGAAGGTCCCAGCACCACCAGCAGTTCACCGCTATCGAGCGTCAGGTTGATATCCTCAAGCACCGGTTTGCCGCCGTAACTGGCATTAAGATGAGAGATTTGCAGCATCAGCGTCCCCTTTATTGCACGAAACGATCGGTCACGTACTGGCTATAATCCGTCGCTACGGCGGGCACTTTGCCCTGCTCTTTAAGGAACTGCGCGGTGTCGATAATCGCTTTATTTACCGGTCCGGTAAGCTCGGCGGTTTGCTGCTGCGGAGTCAGATAGGTGTTACCTTTCACCAGCCCCGGCACATCCGCCTCTGGCACACCGCTTAAGCGCGCCAGCTTGCTGATATTCTCCGGTTGTTTGAGCCAGGCATCCGGGTTGGCGATATAGGGCTGCTGCGCATCGATGGCGCTTTTCGCAAATGCTTTCACTACCTCAGGGTATTTCTCGGCAAAATCTTTGCGTACCACCCACACGTCCAGCGTTGGCGCCCCCCATTCACCGACTTTTTCCGAGTCAGTCAGTACCTTGCCGTCTTTTTCCAGCGCATTGACTGCGGGCGCCCAGACGTACGCGCCGTCAATATCTCCGCGCTGCCAGGCGGCAATAATCGCCGGTGGCTGAAGGTTCACAATCTCTACCTGGCCGGGTTTAATCCCCCAATGTTTCAGCGCTGCCAGCAGGCTGTAGTGGGTGGTGGAGATAAACGGCACGGCAATGCGCTTACCAATCAAATCTTCCGGTTTACTGATGTTTTTCTTCACCACCAGCGCTTCAGAATTGCCGAGCTTTGATGCCAGCAGGAAAACCTCAATCGGCACCTGCTGACTGGCCGCTACCGCCAGCGGGCTGGAGCCGAGGTTACCGATCTGTACGTCGCCGGATGCCAACGCGCGGACAATACTCGCGCCGCTGTCAAACTTGCGCCAGTCAACGGTGGCTCCGCTCTCTTTAGCAAAGGTGTTATCCGCCTGCGCCACTTTGGCGGGTTCGGCGGAAGTTTGATACGCGACGGTGACGTTCACCGCCTGCGCCTGAAATGCGATGAATGCCAGTGCGGCAAGAAGTGCGTTACGCGATGAATTAGCCATGATTGTCTGCTCCCCTGTCTTGTTATAGGAGGCAGTATTTCGTTGCGGCCCACTTTGATAAAGGAATTAAAAATTCTGGCTAAGAACAAAGCGTTTTTAGAAAAAAAGCGGCAATAGTTAGCTCAAAAATGCATGTAATCGTAGGCCGGATAAGGTGCTTGCGCCGCCATCCGGCAATCAATGCCTGATGCGCTACGCTTATCAGGCCTACTCTCGCTGCACAGCCTGTAAATTATTGCGATTTTGTTACATTCGTTACATAACTGCGCCGGGATGATTGCCAGCGCTGCGCTGGCAGGCATCATAGACGCTATTGTCAGGCAAGAGAGCAATATCATGATTCATGTTGTGCTGGTGGATGACCATGTGGTGGTGCGTTCCGGCTTTGCGCAATTACTCAGTCTCGAAGACGATCTCAACGTCACCGGTCAGTTCAGTAGCGCGGCGGAGGCCTGGCCTGCATTACTGCATGATGACGTCAACGTCGCGGTGATGGACATCGCCATGCCGGATGAAAATGGCCTGAGCCTGCTTAAACGACTGCGGGCGCAGAAGCCCGGTTTTCGCGCCATTATTCTCAGCATTTATGACTCGCCGACGTTTGTACAAAGTGCATTGGATGCTGGCGCCAGCGGCTATCTGACCAAACGCTGCGGACCCGAAGAACTGGTGCAAGCGGTACGATCGGTGGGTATGGGCGGGCATTATCTGTGCGCCGATGCGCTGCGGGCGTTACGCGGCGGCGAGCAGCCCGCGCAGGTTCTGGAGGTACTGACCCCGCGCGAGCGCGAAGTGTTTGATCTATTGGTCAAAGGCGACAGCGTGAAAGAAATTGCCTTTAAGCTCGATCTCAGCCACAAAACGGTTCATGTCCATCGCGCGAACGTGCTGGGCAAACTGCAATGCCACAGCACTATCGAGCTGGTGCATTTTGCCCTCGACCACCAGCTACTGACGGGGCATTAATGTCGCGTAACCTTCGTCATTGGGTAATCTCCCTGTTTATTCTGCTGGCCTGGGGATCGGGCTGGTTGATGCTGTGGACGCTGGGGTTTTACCTGACCCACAACGGTCAGCAGGCGGCATTATTCCTGCCACACGGGGTCTATCTTGCGCTGTTGATTCTGCTTTCTCGCCGCTACTGGCCCGCGCTGGTGCTGCCGCCTGTACTGATGCTGTTCTGGCTGCACAGCGAGCAATTATTGAATGGCTATATTTTGCTGGTAGCCCCATTAATTAGCCTTCTTCCGGCAAGCATCGGTCAGTCATACTGGCACCGCTTCCCCCTGTACTGGCAGCGCTTAACGCTGCTGCTGGCCGCGGTAACAATTACCTCATTGCTTAATACCGCCCTGCTGTCACCGTTTATCGCAAGCCCGGCAACGTTAATTGGCCTGGCGTCGTTTACCGGCGGCGTGCTGCTGACGCCGTTTGTCTATCTGATCTATGAATTTCTGCGCCAGCAGCACCGTTATCATTTGCTCGGGTTGGATACCACCAATCCCCCGCTGCGCACCTCGCTTATCATCTGGTGCAGCCTGTTTTTTATTATTGGCATTGGCACGCAGATGGTACTGTCGCCGGATATCGAGCGCCTGCTGCTGATCGTGGTGTTTTTACCAAACGTGGTGATGGCATGGAAATTTGGCTGGCAGGGCGGCGTGTTGTCCGGATTGCTCGGCAGCATGATGATCACCATCGCCCGGCAGATAGGCGTGGGGTTCAGTAATCTTCTTGAACTGGAGATTTTTCTCGCGACGCAGGCGTTGCTGGGTATTGGTCTTGGCATCGCCATCAGCCGCCAGCAGCATCTGGCGCAAAACTTGCACCATTATCGCCAGCGTCTGGAAGCCGAACTGGCGGCACGCCGTGCGCTGACCGAACAGCTGATTCGTACCGAGGAAGACACGCGAAAAAGTTTAGCGCGTGAACTGCATGACGAAATAGGCCAGAACATCACCGCCATCCAGATTCAGACGCAACTGGTCAAACGCGCGCCGGGTCGCGAGCAAACGCTTGAGGCGGCGAATCAGATCAACGATCTTGCCCGGCGCATTCACCACTCCACCCGCCAGCTTCTGCGCCAGTTGCGCCCGCCCGCGCTTGATGAACTGTCTTTCAAAGATGCGCTGTATCATCTGGTGAATGAATTTGCCTTTGCCGAGCGGGGCATCCGCTGCCGATTTAATTACCATCTGGAAAATACGCCAGAAAATGAAACGGTGCGCTTCACGCTGTATCGCCTGATGCAGGAACTGCTCAATAACATCTGTAAGCATGCCGATGCCAGCGAGGTATCGATTACGCTACGCCAGCGGGAACACCGCCTGTCACTGGAAGTCGATGACAACGGCGTGGGTATCCTCCCGGAAAAAATCCCCGGTTTCGGTATCCAGGGGATGCGTGAGCGGGTAAGCGCCCTCGGTGGCGAACTCACGCTGGAATCGAACCACGGCACGCGGGTAATTGTTAACCTGCCCACAAATTTGCAACAAACCAGCCGCTAACCAGGAAAAAGTCTTAGTCACTGCGGACTTTCTCTCATCCCCTTTTGCCTTCACTTTCCTATAGTCAGCACAAACGGAGACCGCCATGCACGCACGCGAAACAGACCAACAATACCGGACGCTACGTCCACAATTGCTGATGTGCATGGTGATTGGCTACGCCGCGTTTTATCTGACGCGCAAAAGCGTCAACTATGTACTCCCGGCGCTGCAAACGGATCTGGGGCTGGATAAAGGCGATATCGGTCTGCTGGGATCGCTGTTTTATCTGACCTACGGCCTGTCGAAATTCGCCGCCGGATTGTGGCACGACAGCCATGGGCAGCGCGCATTCATGGGAATAGGCCTGTTCGCCACTGGTGTTTTGAACGTGGTGTTCGCCTTTGGTGAATCGCTGACGCTGCTGCTGGCGGTCTGGACGTTGAACGGATTTTTCCAGGGCTGGGGCTGGCCGCCCTGCGCCCGCCTGCTGACCCACTGGTACTCGCGCAACGAACGCGGCTTCTGGTGGGGGTGCTGGAATATGTCGATCAACATCGGCGGGGCCATCATCCCGCTGATTAGCGCCTTTGCCGCCCTCTGGTGGGGCTGGCAGGCAGCGATGCTGGCACCAGGGATAATCAGCATGGCGTTAGGTATCTGGCTCACCCTGCAACTGAAAGGCACGCCCCAGGAAGAGGGATTACCGACGGTTGGAGAGTGGCGGCACGATCCGCTGGAGCTACGTCAGGAGCAGCAGAGCCCGCCGATGGGGCTGTGGCAAATGTTACGCACCACCATGCTGAAAAATCCGATGATCTGGCTGCTTGGCGTGTCGTATGTACTGGTCTATTTGATCCGCATTGCGCTCAACGACTGGGGCAACATCTGGCTGACGGAAAGCCACGGCGTGAATCTACTCAGCGCCAATGCCACGGTGATGTTGTTTGAAGTCGGCGGCTTGCTCGGCGCGCTATTTGCCGGATGGGGCTCGGATCTGCTGTTCAGCGGTCAGCGCGCGCCGATGATATTGCTGTTCACGCTGGGGCTGATGGTCTCCGTCGCCGCCCTGTGGCTGGCCCCGGTGCACCACTATGCGCTGCTGGCAGTCTGTTTCTTTACCGTGGGCTTTTTTGTGTTTGGCCCGCAGATGTTGATTGGTCTGGCTGCTGTCGAATGCGGACACAAAGCGGCGGCAGGTTCAATCACCGGTTTTCTCGGGCTGTTCGCCTATCTGGGGGCCGCGCTGGCGGGTTGGCCGCTGTCGCTGGTCATAGAACACTACGGCTGGTCGGGAATGTTCAGTTTGCTCTCGGTTGCCGCTGTTTTTATGGGTTTATTGCTGATGCCATTGCTCATTGCGGGCATTACCCCTTCTCTCAGTCAAAGGATAAAACAATGAAACTGACGCTTACCTCTACCCTGATTGCCTCCGCTCTGACGCTGGCGGCCTTCAGCAGTGCGGCACAAGCTCAAGGACGTCTGGTGGTGTATTGCAGCGCCACCAACGAGATGTGCGAAACCGAAACCAAAGCCTTCGGCGACAAATATGATGTGAAAACCTCATTTATTCGTAACGGCTCCGGCAGCACGCTGGCGAAGGTCGATGCCGAGAAGAAAAACCCGCAGGCGGATGTGTGGTACGGCGGTACGCTGGATCCACAATCCCAGGCCGGCGAAATGGGCCTGCTGCAGCCGTACAAATCACCTAACCTCGCGCAGATCATGGAGAAGTTCCGCGATCCGGCAAAAGTAAAGGGTAACCTCTCCTCGGCGGTGTATGTCGGTATTCTGGGCTTTGGCGTTAATACTCAACGCCTGAAAGAGAAAAACCTGCCGGTACCGAAATGCTGGAAGGATCTGACCAAACCAGAATACAAAGGGGAAATCCAGATTGCTGACCCACAGAGTTCAGGCACCGCCTACACCGCGCTGGCGACCTTCGCTCAGCTTTGGGGTGAGGATCAGGCTTTTGATTACCTGAAACAGCTCAACGCCAACGTCTCCCAGTACACCAAATCCGGCATTGCTCCGGCGCGTAATGCCGCCCGTGGCGAAACGGCGATCGGCATTGGCTTCCTGCACGACTACTCGCTGGAAAAAGAACAGGGCGCCCCGCTGGAGCTGATCTCCCCGTGCGAAGGCACCGGCTATGAAATTGGCGGCGTCAGCATCCTGAAAGGCGCGCGTAACCTCGACAACGCCAAACTGTTCGTTGATTGGGTGCTGTCGAAAGACGCCCAGGAGTTGGCATGGAAGAAAGGTAAATCCTATCAGATCCTGACCAACACCACCGCCGAGACCTCGCCGAACTCGCTGAAGCTCGACGACCTGAAGCTTATCAACTACGACATGGATAAGTACGGCTCGACCGACGTACGTAAAGCCCTGATCAATAAGTGGGTTAGCGAAGTGAAGATGGGTAAATAAGCCCACGTTGCGTTCATTTGCCGGGTGCGGCGTAAGCGCCCGCCCGGCCTGAAATACCGGAACCGCTATGTCACACACACTTGCACTCCATCCCGTGAAAAAACGGGATGCGATATTTCTTTGGGTTTTGCTCGGCTGGCTGGCGTTTGCCCTGCTGCCAAGCTGGAGCCTGGACTACGGTCTGCTGGAGTCGACGGGCGAAGAAATTCTCGCCGCCTACGGCTGGTCACAATTCAATATCAGTTGGTTATGGTATCTGCTACCGAGCCTGCTGCTGGTACGCCCGTTCCATGAAGCCAGACGCGAACAGCGCGGCCGCCATTATCTTGACGCAGGCTGGGCATTCTTCTGCATGGCCTTTATCGTCGCCAGCGCCACGCTTGAAGGTCGCGGCTTAGGCTATGCCACCATCGTGCTGTTTGTGGCGCTGGGCGCAATTATGACCCTGGCGCTTACCCGTCTGGAATGGCTGGGCGGCGACAGTTTTGTCATCGGCTCGCTGACCGCGATTGTCGCGCTGATCGGTATTTTTATCGTCTGGCCGAGCATCGCTATTTTCATTCCGATGTTCACCAACGACGCCGGGGAATTTGCGCCACTGGCGTTTATGAATGTGCTGTCGCAGGCGCATATCATTCAGGTGATCCTCAACTCGATTATGCTGTCGATTGCCGTCGGCGTCGGCTGTACCTTCTTTGGCCTGGTGCTGGCTATCTACACGACCCGTATCGCCAGACGTAGCGCCATCATCGGACGTATCTTCTCGATTCTGCCGATCGTTACCCCGCCGTTTGTCGTCGGTTTAGGCGTTACGCTGATGATGGGTCGCTCTGGTTACATCACCGAATTTATGGTCGACTGGTTCGGCTTAACCAACACCAACTGGCTGTACGGTTTTACCGGCATCTGGCTGGCGCAGGTGCTGGCCTTTACGCCGATGGCGTTTATGATCCTCGACGGGGCCATCAAGACCATTCATCCGTCGCTGGAAGAAGCGTCATACACCCTGCGTGCCAGCCGCTGGCAGACCTTTAACGGCGTGTTTGTCCCGCTACTGAAACCGGCGCTGGCGAACGCCTTTTTAATTGTGGTGGTACAGTCGCTGGCCGACTTCAGTAACCCGCTGGTGCTCGGCGGTAACTTCGACGTGCTGGCAACGCAAATTTACTTCTACATCACCGGCTCGCAGCTCGATTATCAGGCCGCCAGTACGCTGGGCGCGTTCCTGCTGCTGTTCTCGCTGCTGGTATTCTGTGTGCAGTACATGTGGATCGGCAAGCGCTCCTACGTGACGGTCTCCGGTAAATCCTACCGGGGCGACGTCCAGCCGCTGCCAGTGACGCTGGTGTGGAGCGTGGTTGCGCTGCTGGCGGTGTGGATTGCCTTTAACGCCCTGCTCTACGGCAGCATTTTCTACGGCAGTTTCACCGTTAACTGGGGCGTGGACTACACCCTGACGCTGGCGAACTTTACCAAACTGTTCGGTCAGGGGATGAGCGACGGCGCGTGGCCTTCACTGCTCGACACTCTGCTCTACGCCGGGATTGCCGCGCCGATCACCGCAATCTTTGGTCTGCTGATCGCGTGGATTGTGGTGCGCCAGCAGTTTAAAGGTAAAAAAACCATCGAGTTCACCACCATGCTGTGCTTTGCCGTTCCTGGCACCGTAGCGGGCGTGTCGTACATTCTGGCCTTTAACAGCGCCCCGGTGTACCTCACCGGCACCGCCGCCATCGTGATTATCTCAATGGTGATGCGTAACGTGCCGGTCGGAATTCGGGCGGGCATCGCGGGCTTAGGCCAAATCGATAAATCGCTGGATGAAGCCTCGCTTAGCCTGCGTGCTGGTTCCCTGCGGACCATTACGCATATCCTGCTGCCGCTGCTGCGCCCGGCGATCCTCTCGGCGCTGATCTACAGCTTTGTGCGCGCCATTACCACCGTCAGCGCCATTGTGTTCCTTGTGACGCCGGATACCCGCGTGGCGACGGCCTACATCCTCAACCGCGTAGAAGACGGCGAGTACGGGGTGGCGATTGCCTACGGTTCGATTCTGATCGTGGTGATGCTGGCGATTATTTTCATCTTTGACTGGCTGATCGGCGAATCACGTACCTCCCGTTCAAAAGCTAAAAACCAGGCGTAATGGAGCGCACTATGACTCAGAAAAATTTCGTTGAACTGCGCAACGTCACTAAACGATTTGGCAGCAACACGGTTATCGACAACATCAACCTCACCATTCCGCAGGGGCAAATGGTGACGCTGCTCGGCCCCTCCGGCTGTGGCAAAACCACCATTTTGCGCCTTGTCGCCGGGCTGGAGAAACCGAGTGAAGGCCAGATTTTTATTGATGGCGAAGACGTCACCCATCGTTCCATTCAGCAACGCGATATCTGCATGGTGTTTCAGTCGTATGCTCTGTTTCCGCACATGTCGCTGGGAGAGAACGTCGGCTATGGCCTGAAGATGCTTGGCGTGTCGCGCAGCGAAGTGAAGACGCGGGTGAAAGAAGCGCTGGCGATGGTCGATCTGGAGGGGTTCGAAGAGCGCTATGTCGATCAGATCTCCGGCGGTCAGCAGCAGCGCGTGGCACTGGCCCGCGCGTTGATCCTCAAACCAAAGGTGCTGCTGTTTGATGAGCCGCTGAGCAACCTGGACGCCAACCTGCGTCGCAGTATGCGCGACAAGATCCGCGAGCTTCAAAAGCAGTTTGATATCACCTCGCTGTACGTTACCCACGATCAGAGCGAAGCCTTTGCGGTTTCCGATACCGTACTGGTGATGAATAAAGGACACATCATGCAGATCGGTTCGCCGCAGGATCTCTATCGTCAGCCGGCCTCACGTTTTATGGCGAGCTTTATGGGCGATGCCAACCTGTTTCCGGCCACCTTTAGCGCAGGATACGTTGATATCTACGGCTATCGTTTGCCGCGACCGCCGCACTTTAACGATCACGGAGAAGGGATGGTCGGCGTGCGCCCGGAAGCGATCACGCTCAGCGATCGCGGCGAGGAGAGCCAGCGCTGCGCGATCCGCCACGTCGCCTATATGGGCCCTCAGTATGAAGTCACGGTGGAGTGGCATGGACAGGAGATCTTGTTACAGGTCAACGCCACGCGCCTGCAGCCAGACGTCGGCGAGCAGTATTACCTCGAAATCCACCCGTACGGCATGTTTGTGCTGGCAGATGCGGCATAAGGTTTTGTTGCTTTCTAGGTCGGATAAGGCGCTTATGCCGCCATCCGGCAATGCCTGATGCGCTGCGCTTATCAGGCCTACAGTGAACGATGTAGGCCTGATAAATTCTCAGCTTCACCCTTTTAGCGCGGCAATATCCTTCGGCGTGGTGCGACAACACCCGCCGATCAACCGTGCGCCAGCGGCCTGCCACTGCGGCAAATAATCCGCCAACTGCGCACAATGCTCACTGTGATGATGCCAGGTTTTGCTTGCCGCATCATAATGCTCGCCTGAGTTTGGATACACCACCAGCGGCAGCGCCGTTAAGCCGTGCAGATGCTGCAATGCGGCGGTGGTCTTTTCCAGCGCAATACAGTTGATGCCTAACGCCACCACCTGCGGATAACCCGCCAGCAACGACACCACGTCACGCAGCGGCGTACCGTCGCTCAGGTGCTCGCTGTCGCGCAGAGTAAACGAGAACCACGCCCTGGCACGCGGATACGCGGTCAACAGCTCAGCCAGCGCGCCAATCTCGGTAAAATTCGGCAGGGTTTCACAGGCCAGCAGATCGGCCCCGGCATCCAGCAACGCTTCCACGCGCGGACGGTGAAACGCCTGAAATTCCTCAGCGCTACGTTGGTAATCGCCACGATACTCTGATCCATCCGCCAGATACGCGCCATAAGGCCCAACGGAGCCTGCCACCAGCAGCGTACCCGCCTGCGGGTTCTCAGCCAGCCAGGCTTCACGCGCTTTACGCGCCAGCTCCACGCTTTTGCCAATCAGCGCTTTCGACTGCGCTTCATTCAGGCCGCGCGCGGCAAAACCTGCCGGCGTGGCCTGATAGCTGGCGGTGATCGCGCATTGCGCCCCCGCCCGGAAATAATCAAGATGCACTTCGCGGATAAGCTGCGGATTTTCGACCAGCACTTTGGCTGACCAGAGGCTGTCTGCTAAATCACAACCGCGCGCTTCCAGCTCCGTCGCCATCGCACCATCCAGTAACAGGAAATCCTGTTTGTCGAGGATGGCGCTTAACGGATTATTCTGCGACATGTTCTGGCTCCTGTTTTGATGGAAATAAGCCCTCACACTATCACAGCCATACCCGCAAGGCTCCGCGCTCACCCGCAATTATGGCGATGCGTCAACTCTGCACCAGACGGTCGCTTAAGCACCGTTAGCCGGGATCGACATCTGCGATTTACGGCTCATCAGAATAAATACCGCCAGGCCCGCCAGCAAAATCCCCGGCGCAGACGCCGCCATCACGCCCACCGTTCCAGTGCCCAGCGCTAACATTTTCCCGGCCAGCAGCGGGCCGCTCATCGCGCCCAAACGTCCGACAGCGACGGCGGTGCCCACACCTGTGGCGCGAATCTGCGTGTTGTAAAATAACGGCGCCAGCGCATACAACACGCTTTGCCCACCAGTGGCAAACATCCCCGCCACAAATCCCGCCATCAGCATGCCGCTGAATGTCGACACCGTCCCCAGCGCCAGCAGCGAAGCCAACATCCCGGTGTAGATCAGCAGCGACATCACCACCGGACGCAGTTTGTCCATCAACGCCCCGAGAATTAACGTCCCGCTGGCTGCGCCGATTTGCAGAGCAAACATCACGCCTGCCGCCTGCGAGGGTTGAAATCCCTGCTCCACCAGCAGCATCGGCAGCCAGTTGATCAGCATATACACCACCAGCAGGGTGAAGAAATAGCACAGCCACAGCAGCAGCGTAGCGCTCGCTGCTGCTGGCGCAAACAGGGCGCGCAACGGCGCGGCAGCTACCTGCGTTTGTTGGGTATAAACCTGCGATTCCGGCAACCAGCGCATCAACAGCGGAACCAGCAGCAGCGGGATCACCCCGCCAACCCAGAACACCGTTTGCCAGGCGGAGGCGAGACCGCTAAACCCAAGCGCCGCCGCTAACGCCGCGCCAATCGGCACGCCGCAGTACATCAGGCTCACCGCCGTGCCGCGAAAACGTGGCCCCGCCGCTTCGGAGGTCAGCGCGATCAGATTCGGCAATGCCGCGCCCAGCCCGACGCCGGTCATCAGACGGGCAAATACCAGCGACGAGAAATCCCAGGAAATCGCCGTCGCCAGCGAGAACAGGCCGAACAGCGCCACGGAGGCAATGAGAATGCGCTTGCGGCCATAGCGATCGGCCAGCATACCGCCCACCAACGCGCCGGGCAGCAGCCCGAGAATACCGGCGCTGAAGATCCAGCCCATCTGCATTTTATCCAGCGCAAACGCCTGAGCGATACCGACGGCAGCGATCCCGGCGGCCTGGAGATCCAGCCCTTCCATCAGGGCGACTAAAAAACACAGCCCGACGGTCAACGTCAGGCGCCAGGATGCGGGGGTACGGGTAGTCATAAGATGTACCTCTGAGGTCACGATGCAGGTGAATCGCGGCTGATACGTTGCCAGCCGCGTAATCATTTTTATTTGCTGTGGCGCAGATCCAGCGCCACGTCGACGATCATATCTTCCTGGCCACCCACCATTCGGCGCTTGCCCAGTTCAACCAGAATATCAACCGCGCTCAGGCCATAACGCGCCGCCGCCACTTCACAATGACGCAGGAAGCTGGAGTACACCCCGGCATAGCCCAGCGCCAGCGTTTCGCGATCCACCCGCACCGGGCGGTCCTGCAGCGGACGCACCAGATCGTCGGCAGCATCCATCAGCGCATACAGATCGGTGCCATGCTGCCAGCCGAGCTTATCCGCTGCAGCGATAAACACTTCCAGCGGCGCATTGCCCGCGCCTGCGCCCATCCCCGCCAGGCTGGCGTCGATACGATCGCAGCCCTCTTCCACCGCAGCAATCGAGTTCGCCACACCGAGACTGAGGTTGTGGTGCGCATGCATTCCGGTTTCCGTCTCCGGCTTCAGTACCGCTTTCAGGGCGCGGAAGCGGGCGCGAATATCACTCATGTTCATCGCCCCGCCGGAATCGACCACGTAGATACAAGTCGCGCCGTAGCTTTCCATCAGCTTCGCCTGCTGCGCCAGATTTTCCGGCGTGGTCATGTGGCTCATCATCAGAAAGCCGACGGTATCCATACCCAGCTCGCGCGCATACTGAATATGCTGGGCCGACACGTCCGCTTCGGTGCAGTGGGTCGCCACGCGAACCACCCGCGCCCCGGCCTGATATGCATTTTTCAGGTCGTGAATAGTACCGATCCCCGGCAGTAACAGCGTGGCGATCTTAGCGTGCTGCACCACGTCTGCCGCCGCTTCAATCCACTCGAGATCGCTGTGCGCGCCAAAGCCGTAGTTAAAGCTGGAACCTTGTAAACCGTCGCCATGCGCCACTTCAATAGAATCGACCCGCGCATCGTCCAGCGCTTTCGCAATCTGGCGCACGTTTTCCAGCGAATACTGGTGACGAATGGCGTGCATACCGTCACGCAGGGTCACGTCAGAGATATAGAGTTTTTTACCGTTCATGCTGCTTCTCCTGACTGACGGGTGAGTGACTGCGCCATCTTCTCAGCGGTCGCCAGCGCGCTGGAGGTCATTATATCGAGGTTGCCCGCATAGGCAGGTAAATAGTGCGCCGCGCCTTCCACTTCCAGATATACCGCGGTTTTGAGCCCGGAAAACTGGCCGATACCCGGCAGATTCACCGGTTTATCCTGCGGGATAACTTCAAACTGTACGCGCTGTTTCAGGCGATAACCCGGCACATAGGCCTGTACCGCCGCCGCCATCTCGTTGATAGACGCTTCAACTTCAATCTCGGAGGCCGCTTCGCTTAGCACATACACCGTGTCACGCATCATCAGCGGCGGTTCGGCCGGGTTGAGCACAATGATGGCTTTACCTTTTTCGGTGCCGCCGACCACTTCAATCGCCTTTGAGGTGGTTTCGGTGAACTCATCAATATTGGCGCGAGTGCCCGGTCCCGCAGATTTACTGGCGATAGAGGCAATAATTTCGGCGTAATGGACTTTTGCCACGCGAGAGACAGCCGCCACCATCGGGATGGTCGCCTGCCCGCCGCAAGTCACCATATTGACGTTCTGCTGATCAACGTTAGCCTCCAGATTCACCACCGGCACGCAGTATGGACCGATCGCCGCGGGCGTCAGGTCGATCAGGCGGATCCCCGGTTTAATGGCGCGCAGCGCGGCGTCGTTCTTCACATGTGCGCCCGCGCTGGTGGCATCAAACACGATGTCGATATCGGCAAATTCCGGCATGGCGATAAGCCCTGTCACCCCTTCATGGGTGGTGGCAACACCCATACGTCTGGCGCGCGCCAGACCATCGGATTGCGGGTCAATACCGACCATCACCGCCATCTCCAGATGCACGCCGTGGCGCAGAATTTTAATCATCAAATCGGTGCCGATGTTGCCGGAGCCGATAATGGCGACTTTACGCTTACTCATGACTGACTTCCTTTTGTAACCGCCGCTGAAAAAGTGGCGGCAACTGAACCAATACCGTCGATATGGGCTTCAAAACGATCGCCCGCATTCACCGCCACCATCGGGCCTAACGCCCCGGTGAGAATGATGTCCCCCGCACGCAGAGGCTCGCCGAGGCTGGCCATTTTGCGCGCCAGCCAGACGGCGGCGTTGATCGGATGCCCCAGACATTCGCTGCCGCGCCCACTGGAGACCTCTTCGTTATTGCGCGTCATTTTCATTGCGCAATTTTTCAGATCTAACCCGGCCGGACGCTGCGCCGGCCCGCCGACCACATACACACCGCAGGAGGCATTATCCGCCACGGTATCAACAAACTTTATTGACCAGTCGCGGATACGACTGCCGACCACTTCGAGCGCGGGCAGCACCCACTCGATGGCGTTATATAGCTCATCAAAAGTGGTGTCGGCATTGGGTAGATCGCGGTTCAGCACCAGCGCAATTTCCGCTTCAATACGCGGTTGCAGTACACGTGAAAACGGAATGGTGTCGTTATCGCCGTAGCACATGTCGGCAAACAGCGTGCCGAAATCCGGCTGATCGACCCCCAATTGCTGTTGCACTTTCGGGTGCGTCAGCCCCACTTTGCGCCCAACCACGCGCCGCCCGCGCGCCACGTTGTCCTGCACGTTGATGCGCTGAATGGCATAGGCCGCTTCGGCATTGTCCACGCCAATCAGTTCACGCAGCGGGGCGATAGCTTCTCCTTTTTCCTCTGCCAGGCGTAAATCGGCGGCTAACTGCTCAAGATTAAGATTCGTCATGTCCGTTCCTTAAGGGCGTGCGAGGAAGTTCAGCACCAGTTGGTTAAAGGCATCCGCATGTTCCCACTGCGCCCAGTGCCCGCAGTCGCGGTAGATGTGCAGTTCAGAACCGGCAATCCCGGAGAGCAGGCGCAGACCGGCGTCCATCGGCACGAACCGGTCGTTGCGGCCCCAGACAATCAGGGTCTGGGCCTTGATTTCACCCAGACGCGGGCTGAAGTCAGGGAACTGTTTCGGGTTGGCTTCCAGACTCTGGACAAAGTTGTCCAAGTGATCGCGGCGCGACAGCATGTTATTCAGGCGCGCCTCAAACAGCGCTTCAGTCAGGTCACTGGTGTCGAAGACAAAAATCTCCATCATCAGCTTCAGATTTTCGATGGTCGGCTCACGATATAGCTGATTCAGACGCTTGATGCCTTCGGTCGGCATTGGGGTAAACAGGCTCATGCCGCCCGTTCCACCGCCCATCAGCACCAGCTTGCCCACGCGCTCCGGCCAGCTCAAAGTAAACGCCACTGCACTGTGGCCACCCATTGAGTTGCCCAGCAAGTGAATTTTCTGAATATCCAGTTGATCGACCACGCTTTTCAGAATGCGAGCGTTGAGATCGGATCGTGACCCGCGGTTAACGATCCCATCGCTTTTCCCCCAGCCAGGACAATCCAGCAGGATCACCCGGTATCCGGCCTCAACCAGCGGATCGATGTTGCGGCTGAAGTTCGCCCAGCCCGTCGCGCCAGGACCTGAGCCGTGCAGTAGCACCACGGTCTCTTCGCCCTGCCCACAGTCATTGAAATGCACGCGTAAGGTTTCGCCTGCTTCCTGCACCTCCAGAAAACGGCTGGTGGCGGCTTCGGTTTGCGGTTGGTAAGTCATGATCTTCTCCTGCATATTCAGTTCTGTTTCAGTTCTGTGTGGTGGCGCTCAGGGAGCCGAATCCGGCGATCCACTCCGGGATCGGGCGATAATAACGACCTTCGCTGCGCCAGTTGCCAAAGGCAGAAATGGCGGCGAAGGCGGCAACCCAGGTTTTCACTTCGTGCGTTGATTTGCCCGCCATCGCGGATAGCTCTTCATTGCTGACCGCGTCCAGCTCCTGCAAACGCCCCTGCTCAAGCAGGGTCATAAAGCGGTTATCCCAGACGGGGTTAAGCGGGTGCAACGTGTGCTGGTCTTGCACAAATTTCTCGGCGGCACTGATCACTCGCTGCTGGCGCAATTCACGCTCGTTTTCGGGTAACTGTTTGCCGCTGCCGAGCAGGCGGTCGCGCATATGGGCATCGGCCTTCGCCAGCTCCGGCACCGGTGGCTGATGCGACAGGCCGCCGGAACCTAAAAACAACACGCGTTTATTCAGCGAACTGGCGAAACGACCAATGGCTTCACCGAGCATGCGGGTACGCTGAAAGCCCGGCAGCGGCGTGGCAACGCCGTTAATAAACACCGGTAACACCGGGACCTTATCCAGACCGCCGAGCAAAAACTCCAGCGGCTGCGCAAAGCCGTGATCGACCTGCATGTTGTAGGAAACGGCAAGATCGATACCGCTTTTCATCACCGCATGGGCGCAGGCCTCAGCGAGATCGGTGGGCACCGGCAGTTCCCCGGCCGCGCTGCCGAAATCGCCGATTGCGGTGGCTCCTACGCCTAAACAAAACGGCGGCATCACATCGTAGAAAAAACCGTTGTAGTGATCGGGGGCAAACAGCACCACCAGCTCAGGATCGAACGCCGCAATACGTGCGCGGGCGCTGGCGATCACGCCGTTAACTTCATCGAGCACGGCCTGCGCCGGGTCGACATAGCCCACCAGCGGCGAGTGGGAAAGACAGTGAAGATAAGCGTGCATATCAGGCTACCTTTTCAACAGGAAGATCGGTATTTACGCGGGTGAGCGTCATCACCGACGCCAGTTTATTCAGGGTGTTGCCCAGGGTTTGCGGAATAGCGATGGCGGCGACAAAGCGGTCCGGGCGCATCACCACCAGCGCGGCATTGTGTTGGGCAAACCACGCGCGCAGACGGTTTTGCGTATCGCCAATGCGGGTAACGCCGTCATGGTTATCCTGATCGATATGTATCTGCGTATCCGGCACCACCTGGATAAACCGCGTCCCCAGCGCCTGCCACTGCTGGATCTGCGCTTCACTCATGCCCCATAGCGGATTACAGCCCCAGCCAATCACCGCGAAATTCGGGCCAATGACGTTATCGAGCAACGTCACTTCGCCGGTTTCCAGCGTGACCTTCGGCTGGATAAACATCTTGCCGACTGGCGAGGTTTTCGCGTCACCTTCACGCACCAACGCCCCGATGTGGTACTGCGGCATCGGCTTAAATCGCATTTCAAGGAAGTAACGTTTGACCGGCGGAATGTAGTTCAACAGCCAGGAAACTCCGTCGCGCACCGCGCCGTGCCAGCGTTTTGGCGGCGCCAGCACGTTGCCTGCGGTAACCGACAAATCGATCATCGCTTTGGCATGATCGCGGCGCTCCTGCTGGTAGGTATCCAGCAGCGCATCACCGGCTTTGCCATTAATCACCAGCGCCAGTTTCCACGCCAGATTGAAGGCATCGCGCATACCGCTGTTGTACCCCTGCCCCTGCCAGACCGGCATAATGTGCGCCGCGTCGCCCGCCAGCAGCACACGGTCAATACGAAAGCGTTCGGCCAGCCGGGCGTTATGGGTGTACACGCGCTGGCGGATCAGCTCGACGTTATCCGGGTTCGGCAGCACTTTGCTCAAGAGTTGGCGCATATTCTGCGGCTCGCTAAGCTGGGCTTCGGTTTCCCCCGGCATCACCATAAATTCAAAGCGGCGCACCGCATGCGGCAGCGCGGCAGAAACATACGGGCGCACCGGATCGCAGCACAGGTACACATGCGGCGTACTCAGCGGATCGTTGGCGATATCCACTACAATCCACTGATTCGGCGCGGTTTTACCTTCAAATGGCACATTCAGCGAGCGCCTGACGTTGCTGGCGCCACCGTCGCAGGCCACCAGCCACTGGGCCTTCACCGTTTCCCGCTGGCCGTCCGGCGCTTTCAGGTTCAGCGTCACTTCACCATTTTGCTGGCTGAAGGCTTCCAGTTCGCGAGAAAACAGGCAACGCACGTTGGGGAAACGCGACAGCCCTTCCAGCATCACCGCATCCACCTGCGGCTGAATGAACGCATTGCGGCGCGACCAGCCAAATTCGTCGGTCATCGGCTGGATATCGGCAAAGCAGCGGCCTTTCGGGGTAAGAAAGCGCATCGCGTGCCACGGCGTGGTATGTGGCAAAACGTTCTCGACCAGACCAACGGACTGCATGGTGCGCAGCGCTTCATCGTCAATACCGATGGCGCGGGGATAGTCGATCAGCGTGTCGAGCTTCTCTACCACCAGCACCTCAATGCCCATCTGGCCAAGATAGTTCGCCATCATCAGCCCTACCGGGCCGGCTCCAGCAATCGCTACCTGCGCGGTGTGCTGCACTGCGGGTTGGATATCAGGATTTATAGTTGTCATTTCAGAACCTCACTACTCGGACAAAACGCAATTGCAGGCCCTGGTGAGGCGCAATTTGTTTTGTTAAAAATATGTGAATAATTTTTATTGTGCGGTCAGTATAGAAGTGAGTTTTTGCGCTACAATCAAAACATGCCTGGATGTGCACTAAGTGCACAACGTTGTTTTACCTATATATTTGTCAATGAATATGAAAAGTGACGACGGTACCGAATACAAAACCGTGCGCGGGTTAACGCGCGGGTTAATGTTATTAAATATGTTAAATCGGCTTGACGGCGGGGCCAGCGTTGGCCTGCTGGCAGAGCTGAGCGGCCTGCACCGCACCACGGTCAGACGTCTGCTGGAAACGTTGCAGGATGAGGGTTACGTCCGGCGCAGCCTGTCCGATGACAGCTTTCGCTTAACCATAAAAGTCCGTCAGCTCAGTGAGGGATTTCGTGACGAGCAGTGGATTTCTGCGCTCGCCGCCCCGCTGTTGGGGGATTTGCTGCGCGAAGTCATCTGGCCGACCGACGTGTCCACGCTGGACGTTGACGCGATGGTAGTGCGTGAAACCACCCACCGCTTCAGCCGCCTGTCGTTTCACCGGGCAATGGTCGGACGTCGTTTACCGCTATTAAAAACCGCATCCGGCCTGACCTGGCTGGCATTTTGCCCGGAGAATGAACGTCAGCAACTGATTGAAATGCTGGCCTCAAGACCAGGAGAAGAGTTCCAGTTAGCCCGCGAACCGCTAAAGCTCGACGCTATTCTGGCCCGCGCACGTAAAGACGGCTTTGGACAGAACTATCGCGGGTGGGATCAGGAAGAAAAAATCGCCTCCATCGCCGTTCCCATCCGCAGCGAACAGCGGGTTATTGGTTGCCTGAACCTGGTGTATATGGCCAGCGCCATGACCATCGAGCAGGCAGCGGAAAAGCATCTTCCGGCCTTACAAAAAGTGGCGAAACAGATAGAGGACGGCGTGGAGTCACAAGAGATTTTGGTTACCGGGAGGTGAAGTAGATCACATTTGTTGGCGGATTATCCAAAGCTTAAATAACCTTCCGCATTCCCGGTCTCCTTTAACGAGACCGGGATACAGAACAAAAAAATCGCCAGATTCGCTAGTTAAAGCTACATTGAATTCAGAACCAACTGGTATGACCACACAGATAAGGCTCAATGAATGAATTCAATAATAATACCCGTAAATGAAGGCGGATTTCTGTCCGCCACGATTTGGGAAAGAAGCGATGCCAAAGCGATCGTTATTCTTCATCCAGCCACGGCGGTTGTACAGGCGTTTTATAAGGGGTTCGCAGAGTACCTTTTTAACCAGGGATTCAGTGTCGTCACTTACGATTATCGGGGAACGGGCCGCTCGAAATCCGGGAAGCTCCGTAGCTACAGCATCTCAATGTCAGACTGGATCGAGCAGGACGTGGGCTGCATTACTGCCTGGGCTAAAACGCGTTTTCCCGGACTTAACCTGCTGGCGGTAGGACACAGTGTCGGCGGGCATGCGGTTCTGCTTTCCACGGCCACTTCCGCCCTGCACGCGGCCGTCATTGTGGCCTCCCATGCCGGGGTAACGAGCACAATAAAACAAACGGCAGAGAAAGTGCGGGTCTGGTGCCTGCTGCGTGTTCTGGCCCCGGTTCTTTGCCGTATCTTCGGGTATATGCCTGCCAGGCGCCTTGGGCTGGGCGAAGATTTGCCAGCTCCAGTGATGCTTCAGTGGGGACGCTGGAGCGCAATGCCGGGTTATTTCTACGACGATCCCGACTGGGATGCACGCCAACGGGCAAGTGAGATAACCTTGCCTTTACTGGTGATGGGTTTTGATGACGACCCGTGGGCTAACCCTGAAGCCATTGCATCCCTGATGGAGCCAGTGCAAAACGCAAAAATCGAACATCGCGAAATTCGGCACGCAGATTATGGTCTTTCTTCAGTTGGACACATGGGCTTTTTTCGAACGCGGAGTGCGGATAAATTATGGCCTATCGTCGGTCAGTGGCTGGCGAGACAGAGCCAGAATTGAGCCAGCAGATATTTAATTTTATTTTCTGCCGTACTGTCAGGCCAGATATACTTTTTATAACAAATCTAATCGTTAAAAAAATCTGCCACAATGACAGATTTCTTTAATTTAGAATTAGAGATTTGCAACGTTATGATATACTTTTTGAACATCGTCGTCATCTTCAAGAGCATCAACAAGCCCTGCAAAGATTTCTAAATCTTCTGGCGACAGTTCAATTTCTGATTGAGCAATCATTTCTAATTCTGTTGTTGAAAACTCTGTAATTCCCGCTGCTTTTAACGCTGCAATGCCTTTGTGAAGGTCGGTAGACTCAGTATAAATAATGATATTTCCTTCGTCTTCGGTGACATCACGAACATCAACTTCAGCTTCAAGCAAAATTTCAAAAACATGGTCAGGGTCAGTGCCTTTAAATACGATTACACCAGTATTGTCAAACATGTAGCTGACAGAACCTGCCGCCCCGATATTCCCGCCTTTTTTATTGAAGATTGAGCGAATATTAGCAATCGTGCGGTTAACGTTTGATGTCAGGGTTTCAGCGATAATCATGGAACCGCTTGGGCCAAAACCTTCATAACGCCCTTGCATGAACGTTTCGTCGCTGCCACCTTTGGCTTTATCAATAGCTTTATCAATAACGTGCTTGGGAACCTGGGCTTGTTTCGCACGTTCAATAACGAATTTTAAAGCTGTGTTTAATTCTGGGTCTGGATCACCTTGTTTAGCGGCAGCATAGATTTCCACACCGAATTTTGAATATACTTTAGACGTTGCACCGTCTTTAGCCGTTTTTTTACCAACAATATTGGCCCATTTACGTCCCACTGGAATACACTCCCCGAAAATTTATTTACATTACGCGCAGATTAATAAACCGCGAGTTTTCTCCACCATATTATATCATGATGTGTAAATTCTCGTCTATGAGAAATGAAAATATCAAAACTTCATGAGCTGCTACTTTTATTTAATTAATAATTAACATTATGAATAGGTTATTACCAGACTCCCTGCTGGTTCTTTTGTTTTTATCCTAACTAATTGGACCACAGTAATAATAAGGACGCGAAGCCAGCGGCGGCTTCAGCAATTACATAAAGTGTTCTGCTCTGGGCGAGCGGTTTCTTGCATCCTCAGCGCTCAGAGCAACACTATCCGCATGGGGCAATGAATAACAGAGTTGCGGCACTTATCAGTCTGAAGAGCTTCAGACCTTAAGCAATTTTACTGTCGCATCGATGTCGATTTCATCTTCGGAGAAGATCAGCGTCGTGCCCTGGAAAGTGGTGATAGCCAGTTTTTTCAGCTTACGCATTTCGCCTGGCTTCACCTCTGATTTCGGCCGGATGCTGTTCATCAGTACGCCGACAGACAGCACCGCGTTTTCTTTATCAATACGGGTTTCGACAGGAACTTCTTCACTGTATACCAGGTACGACTTGATCGCCGTGAGCTTCAGACGCTCGCCCGCGATATAGATGTATTTGCTGTCTGGTATGACTTTCACCGCATAGGCAGACAGACCTTTGTTGTTGGTGGTCGGTTCAAAGGTTACCGCCGCGTCTTTCTTGATTAGCTCAGGATTAGCAACCTTAATCACATGAAAATAGCGGTTATCGCCATTTTCATCTTTGATAAATCCAAAGCCTTTATCTTTAAACCACGTTGTGATTGTTCCGTTCATTGCTGTTTCCACCTGATTAAATCTAATACTCGCAGAGTATATCTACTGAATTTGCGCGCAGTGTAAAACACAGACCACGTCTTTGGCTACTCGTTACCCCAGCGATTGAGGAACTCCGCGATATCGTCGATACGCTGCGCGTCGACACCGGCCACGGTTGCCATCTCCTGCTGCGCTTCTTCGCTAATCTCTTCGTTGTTCATTAAACGGGTGATCAGTTGCTGGAAGTAGTGCGCCAGCGCATCGCGTTCGGCATCGTTTACCGGCTTTGCGGCTTCGGTCGCGTACTCGTCGGCGATATCATAATATTTTAGCGGAATGTCGTTATTCATGAGGTGCTCCGGGGTGAATGCGTGTGCCAGCAGTTGTCTGCCGCGTCTGATGTGAATGATAGCATTCTTATTTCATAGTTCGCGATCTGTTTTATTGGCTGTTACACATTACATATATCAACACTATTTTCTGGAGCCGCTTCGCATTTAATAAATATGCCATTTTTAAATGACGACAGTTTTATTAAGTACGGTGTGATAGCCATAGGTTAAATAGTGTAGTAGCAAAGGGGCACAAACACCTTTATTCCGCTTAATACATGACAACTTACAAGAAGCTGATTATCGCTGACACAAATTTTATGCCAGAACCCGCCGTTGCCCAGGCATATTCAGGTGTTTCACCAGATGCCCCGTAAAACCACGAGTTACTACGCAAAAAACCGCTTTCCCTCGGCACAGTAGGCTGACAGGTACGGCAAGTATTCACCTGCGAACGTAATCAGCGCAGGACAGTTCCGCCTTCACCCAGCTTTTCCCTGACCTGATTTTTCAGGGATTCAGCAGCCYGTTTYGCCGCTTCKCGGGCCYKATCACCRCTTAGYGAGTTATTCTCAACAACAATT
>NZ_CP069763.1:2454535-2454645 GCF_016893685.1 Citrobacter cronae | reverse complement strand
GATTCAGCAATCCAAGCAAAGTTTTCCGAGTATATTTATAATATTATAAATACTTTCCATCACTAATTTTTGATGGGCAGGCACCAGTGCCCCGATACGCGGTTTTGCTC
>NZ_CP069763.1:2447537-2452407 GCF_016893685.1 Citrobacter cronae | reverse complement strand
ATTATTCTCAACTGCATTTTTCCCGGCCTGCGCACCTGCTGCGGCTGATGACGTACTGTCTCCTGCCAGASCACCGGCCATCCCTGCTGATATCGTTGCCAGCGCGCTGATGGTCTGCTTCTGATCCTCACGCAGTTGCGACAGGTCCTTCACATCTGGATACAGCATACCTGCAATCGCCCGGGCCGCAAGTTCACCCGTTGCCGCACCCGCTGCACCCGCTGCCGCACTGTTACCCTGCATCGCAGCCGCTGCGCCGCCCAGTATCGCGTGGGCAATGACATTTACCGCAGTATTGCCCTCTGTCGATTTAAGCAGATTCGCCAGCTCTGGTGCCGATGCCCCCGCCAGCGCGGCCCCCACATCACCGCCAGCCAGCCCCTGAAGCGCCGCCGTTGCCGCCTGAATCCCCCGCTGAATATCGCTGCCCGTGCCATACTTCGCCAGTTCTTCCTTGTACTTCGGTGTATCTTTCAGCTTATCCGCTGGCAGATTTGGATTGTCCCTCCGCGCCTCTTTGAGCGCAATAATCTCTCCCTGGGTCCTGGCGATATCGGCTGCCTGACCGCCAATGTCGCTGATGAGTCCCACCGCTTTYAGCCGGTTCTGCTCTTTCTCCTTGTCGAAAATCGGGCTGATGCTGCCGTTGGCGTGTTCCGTATCACGGCTCAGATTCGCCACGTCCTGCTTCTGACCGGCTTTATCACGGATAGTTATGGTGCCGTCTGCCACCGCCGCCTGCGTCGTGCCTTCCGCGTGGCCACTGTTGCCAGCGGCTGAAATCATTCCACCCGGCATGTTACCTTTAAACTGATCGCCGCCAAAAGCCCCGCCGCCGCTCAGGCTGGCTCCTGAATGACTGACCTTAAAGTCTGCTTCGTTGTGAATGTCCCTGAACCCCAGMGTTCCGGTATCAAGGCTGTTTTTATCCCCTGGCGCCGTCGAGGCGATTACCGTACCGTCCAGTTGTGTGTGACGTCCCACCACCACATCAAATCCGCCATCGCCAGCAAAAAGCCCGSTCTGCTCCTGCACCGAGTCATAAGTGCTTTTCATCTTGTCCTGGCTGGCACTGATATAGCCCGAACCGGTCATGCTGCCGAAGGTAAAACTGCCGCCTGCTGCTACGCTGTTCTGTTTCGATTTATAGTCGTTGCTGTCCTGCTGGCTACTCATCCACAGGTCGCGACCAATATTCGCCACCACTTTATCGCCGCTGACCTGCGCGCCATTCAGAATGGCATCACGACCACTGGCCATCGATACCGTGCCACCGCTATCAAGCGTGGTCTCAGCCCATGATGTACCGTTACCCTTCTCATGCCCTTTCGCCGCATTCACATTAGCGAAGACGCCAATACCATARCCATTRGCCCCCCCGCCAATACTGACGCCCACACCACCGCCGCTGCTACTGTTTTTCCCGGYCGTCTGCTGGGTGTTTGCCACTCCGCTCAGTACGATATCGTTCKCTGCCGCAAGCGTGGTATCCCCACCCGCCTTCAACTGGCTTGCGCCAATCAGAATATCGCCGCTGTTTCCRCTCTGACCTTTACCYGTCGCYACAATAGCCAGGTCGTTACCTGCATTCAGRGTGCTGCCTGCCRCAGTATCACTCCAGGCATGCTGCTCAGATTTTGATTTCTGGGAAGTCAGGGAAATGCTGACGCCTATACCGTTATTCGGATCGCCACCGGCCTGAGCAACTGCAACACCCTGCGCCGCCTGCACGCCGGAAAGCGCCGCCTTCGTAGCCTTCAGCGCTGCAAGCCGGTCATCACTCTCATCTTTCACATCCTGCGCGGTTTGTACTGCACTGTTTATCGCAGCACCAGCAGCCCCCGACAGCGCCACCGTCAGTCCRCTGGTTTTCTGCTCAAACTTCTCATCACGGGTGCGTTTGTCATGACCCGGTTCAATAAGTACGCTGTCGCCGCGAACAGCAATATCTTTCTGGGCGATGATATCCGCGCCGCCGAKATGTGCCTGCTGGCCCGCGGTGATACTGACRTTGCCCCCYGTTGAGCCGACAGTACTGAAGCTCTCGCTTTGGGTRGTGCCTTGTTCRCGCAGATCGTGCGTCGTTTTACTGCTACCGATAGTGAAACCGATCCCGCCCGACCCCATCAGACCGCTCTTTTTAGTCTCTTTAAAGCGCCATGARGTATCGGTATTGGTGGCAGCAACGATATCCACATTGTTGCCAGCTCCCAGCGCCACATTGCCGTCACCGGCAACGGCTGAGCCCTGTACCAGAATGTTATTCCCGGCGGCGACCGTCACATTGTTCCCACTCAGYAGCGCGCCTTTTTCCCGCGTAGCGCTGTCTTCTTCAATCGTATGGGTAGTCYTTTTACTGAGGAATCCTTTTTTGGTTTTCGTGGTTTCCTGGTAGTGATAATCGCTCTCTGTGGCGGTCGTGAGATTCACATCCCGGCCTGCCGTTACGCCGATATYGCCSTGCGCCGTAACATCCGCTGCCTGTGCGTTTACATCACGCCCGGCAATAATGACGGCGTCGCCGCCGCTGGCAATTTCCGTTCCCTGYTGGCGTACGGCGTCATTGACCACGGTTTTCTTCTTCGCACGATAACTGTCRCCGTCTGTCGTTGCTTCAGCCAGCAGGTTGACATCTCGCCCGGCCAGCAGACCGACATCATTCTCCGCAGCCAGCCCGGCCGCATRGGAATTAATATCCTGACCCGCTTTCAACAGCAGATTGTCACCCGCTGCCACGGTGGTACGGGAAAGCCCGGTGCTGTGCGATTCACTGCCGCCGTTACGGCTACTTTGCTGAGTGGAGCCCGCATTCAGATTAAGATCGTTACCCGCTGTAAGCTGAGCATTCCCCCCCGCGTTAACATCGCTGGCGGTGACGTTGAGGTTATTTCCGGCATTGATACCGAGCTTACCGCCCGAACTGATGGTGCTACCCTGCCAGTCCACTGACGAACGCCCCGTCTCTGTTATCCAGCGTCCGGAGTGGCTCCGGGCATCGTTAATCTGGTTGGCATTTACCGCAATATCTCCCCACGCATCCATCAGCAATGAACCGCCTGCAGAGAGATTCGCGCCAGTAACGGTGATATCTTTACCTGCCGAGAGCGACAATCCATCCTGCGCGGTAATGGATGCCACAGACCCCAGCAACGTATCTTTAAAGCTCACATTGCGGTATTTATCCCTGGCACTCACATCAATCTGTTCCGCCAGCGTCAGGTCATTGATGTTGCCGCCCAGACTTTCCAGCGCCACCGTTTTTCCGCTGATGGCGGAGCTGACGTTATTGATATCACCCATCGCGCTCAGGTCGAGATTGCCCCCGGCCTGCATCAGACTATTGTTAAGGTTATTAATACTGTTTTGGCTGTCGATCGTGAGATCGTTTCTCGCCAACAGCGTACTGCCGGAGTTGGTGATATTCCCGCTGGTCAGCTGAACATTATTCCCGGCAATGACGCTACCGTTGTTTACGGTGATATCTTTCGGCGAGAGATACAGCTTCGGTATCATTACCGTTTCACCGTTGACGGTCGCGGCTTCCCACCACAGCATGCTGTGCTCAAGGGACGCGATTTGATCGGCCGTCAGCGCCACCCCAAATGTCAGTCCCAGCGACTGCTGGGTACTGGCAGCGCTATCCATCAGATAACGCATCTGGTCAAGGTCAGAACCAATACCGTTGATGTATCGACTTCCCGTCTTATTCAGCATGGCGTTACTGACATAGCGGGTATCGAACGCCGCATCACCGAGGAAACGGTAGTCATATTCCGGGTTCAGTTTGAGACGATCGAGCATATAGGCCGACCCAAGGAACTGGTTTTGATCGGTATACGCAATATTGGTTTCACGCGGCGCTTCGCCAGGTTTGATACCCAGCATCGCATTCAAATCACCAAACAGGCTGGGATCGAGCTGACCAAGACCGTTCAGTTTCGGGTTAACGTTGATCAGGTACGGGCTTTTCGGATCGTCAGAGACGACGAAATACCCGTTCTTTCCGGAAGGCAACGGATACGCGCTGGTATCCACCGTTTTGCCCTGATTTTGCCCGGCAGTATTCACGCCCTTCTCGCCTGGGTTAATCAGGCCATTGAGTTGGCCGAGGCTGGCGTTACCTTTCTGCGTGGTAGAAACAGGGTTGAGCGTAGCGTCTGATACGCCGCCGCTTTCCAGCGCGCCTGCGCCGTTAATCTGCTGCAATGCGTCATGCAGTCGATCGTTCCACTGAGGGGAACTGACGCTCACCGTGTCATTGCCTGCCAGTGCCTGCTTTTGCACCCCATTACTGATGGTTTGGTTGCTGAGGGTGTTGAGGGTTGGGGTAACGATGATATTGCTAACCCGTCCCCCACCAGAGGTTGCGTTTTCGTTGCCAATAGAAGTAGTAAACCTGGCGTTTACATTACCGCCCGCCTGAATCACCGAACGGTACGTTTCCCCCCCTTCCTGAACCCGGTCATGCCCTTCCAGGGTAAATGTTATTGTGCGTTCTTTAGGAAGCACAATAGTTTCACCTTTACTGTTTCTCCCCTCGTTATAACGCGGAGGTAAAACATCAACGTTATCTACAGCAAACTGTTTATTGGAGTATTTCTCTGGAGAATAGGTATAAACCAGATAATCAGTAAGCGTCCCGGACTGCCAGCTCTGGTTATTGAATGTGCTTCCTGAAAGGTCAATATTATTATTTGCCAGAATAGTACTGGCTGCGTTATCCAGCGCGTTTGCGCCAATTGACAGATTTCGCCCTGATGAAATACGAGCTGCGCCGCCAGAGCTGGAAACCTCTGTTTTTAGCTGGCTGGAAATGAATTTCTGCGTCGCCGTGTCTTTAAACGGTGCGTAGTAATACTGGTAATAATGG
>NZ_CP069763.1:2386837-2447430 GCF_016893685.1 Citrobacter cronae | reverse complement strand
TGTCGCATTACCTATCCCTGGAATATTGTTTGCTCCAGCTATTTGTGTCTGGTTTGTTTTCAACCCATCCCGCTGGTTCAGCAGATGTCCTGTTTTTATCGTGATATCCCCATTCTGGGTTTCGATATTGCCGGAGGTGTTGACCACTTCGCTGTTGGCATTGCCCGCAGCATCTCGCTGCATCCACAGATTGTTGCCCGCGAGGATATCGCCGCGCTGGTTGGTGATAGTGTTAGCATAAAGCGCCAGATTATTTGCCGCGTACAACAGCGCCGTATTGACGATGGCGCCCGGTGCATTGAGCGTCAGAGAGCCACGCGTTCCGGTGAAACCAGCGACTGAAATATTACCGCGACTGGTCAGCGTAATATCGCCACCGCCCTGTAACGTTCCGGCGGCATTGAGCGCCACGCTGTCGCCGCTAAGATAACTGACGCCGCTGCCAGTTGTAATTTGCCGTTATTGCTGAGCTGTCCGCCCGCCGTCAGGTTGAGCGATTGCCCCTGAAGCACGCTACGGTTGTCGATATCGCCATCGCTGGTAATGGTCAGTGTTTTACCCGCGGCAAAAGCGCTTTGCGCAGTAAAACCATTCACCAGCTTCAGCGTCAGATTACCCAGCGCAACCATCTGTCCCAACGCACCCAGCCCACGACTTTCAACGAACAGGTCGCCGCCGCTGAACAGTTTCCCTGCCGCATTCTGATTAACTTCGCTGGCATTCACACTCAGTTGCGAGTTGCCTAACAGCGTACCGTTATTCGTCAGTTGCGCGTATTTCACCGCCAGTTGACCGGCCTGCGCGGTTCCCTGGTTGGTAAACCGGGTCCCTGCAAGCGTGGCGCTGTCGGCCAGCCAGTTACCGTCATTGGTGGCCGTTGCCGCATTCAGAATGAGGTTTGTCGCCTGTAACCAGCCTGCGCCGGAATATTCTGCCGTGGTCAGCGTCATTCCCGCGCCGGAAAGCAGTTTGCCGTCATTGAGCGCGCGTGTTGTGGCGTTAAGATGGGTCTCTCCACCGCCCTGCATTAAACCGTAGTTGGACAGCACTGGCGTAGAAAGCGAMAGCCCCTKSCGGCTGACAATCTCCCCGGAAGCCAGGTTTATCAAATCACCGCTCAGCGACAGCGTTGCGCCATTATCCCCTTGTAGTCGTCCGCTGTTGGTCAATGCGCCGGTCGTCATGCCCAGCGTCGCACCCTGAATTTTACCCTCGTTGGTGACTGACGCCGCAGTCAGATCCAACGCGCCGCCGCTCAGCATACTGCCCGCTTTCTGCTGCCTGACCACGCCGTTCATGGCAAGCGTGAGCGCATTTACGCCGCTAATCGCCGCGCTGTTATCAAGGGTTGCCCCCTTCAGCGTAAGATTTTTCGCCGTCCATTGCCCCGAGTTAGTCAGAGAAAGCGCCTGTAGCGTCGCGTTACCAAGGGCGGTAATTTTGCTGCCGGCCGCAGAAGTCAGGTTATTTGCGAGCGTAAACTGCAGGGCGTCGGCGCTTTGTATTGCCCCGTTGTTTGTCAGCGTTTGCGCACTGAGCAGAACGGACTGTCCCTGCCACGTGCCATTATTCGTCACATCGCCAGAAGTGAGTTTCAGCGCTCCCTGCGTCAGCAGTGAACCACCTGCTGCGTTAATCAATTCCTGTTGCGGTGAAGCCATCGCCATTCGCGCCATCAGACGCTGACGAGCCTCCAGCGTCAGGCTTTGCAGGCCGGTCAGCGTGCCCTGATTGTGGATCCGGTTTTGCTGCAGGGTCAGGGTATTTCCCTGTACCGCGCCACTGTTATCGAACTGTGCGCCGTCGAGCGTTACGTCGCTCTCGCTGAGCAGCCTTCCACTGTTATCAAGCTGCTGCGCGGTTAGTGACATTCCACCATGGCTCATCACATCGCCTGATGTGGTAAGGCCGTTGTTTACAGTAGCCGTCAGATTACCCAGGCTTATCAGCGATCCTTTGTGCAGCCAGTTATCAGCGGTCAGCGTGAGCTGCTGCCCCTGCAGCGTTCCTTGCGTCGTTATATTGCCAGCATCAAAGGTCAACGCGCCGCCGCTCAGCGTACGGGAGGTTATCCCCGTCGTGAGTACATCGCCAGACAGCGCAAGCCCGTTCGTCCCCTGCCACAGGCCTGAATTGTTTAACGTCGAGGCAGCAAGAGTCAGCCTGTCACCGGCAATACGTCCGGCACTGTTGATATCATCAGCCGTAAGCGTCAGTGCGCCGCCACTTTGAATGTGTCCGGGGTTGGTAAGTCGCCCGGATAGCCTGCCTTCCAGGCCATGTAAACCGTTAAGCACGCCGCTGTTATTCAGCGAGTCGGCAGTAAATGTCAGGGTATTTCCCTGCAGTACGCCGGCGTTTTCCATCGCACCGGTATGCACCAACAGCGCATTACCGGCCAGCCATTTACCTGTGGTATCCGTGGTGAAGGTATTCGCAGAAACCGAGGTACTGTCGTTGCCCTGCACCCGTCCGCTGTTACGGATTGATTTTCCATCCAGAGCGACACTTGTCGCCGCCAGCGTACCGCGGTTATCCAGGGATGCAGTATTCATCGACGCCCCCTGTTTCGCCACCAGACTCCCCTGATTTTCAACCGAGTTTGCCAGCGTCAGGTTCAGGGAGTCGGCCTGAATATCACCTGCGTTAATTAATGTGCTGCCGCGCAGCGTGAAGCCGGTATTCGCCAGCAGCAGACCGTGGTTTTCCAGTGAGTCGAGGCCTAAATCCAGCCCCGCGCCGCTGACCAGTTGCCCCTGCTGACCATTGAACAGATTGCGGGTGGTGAGCTGTAGCGCCGAATTACCCTGCACAATGCCGTTATTCATAAGCTCCGGCACGGAAATACTCAGGGATTTTGCTGCAATCGTGTTGTCGTTAAACAACTGCGCCGCAGCCAGCTCGAACAGGTTGAGACTGCGCAGCGATCCCTGGTTATCCAGTCGCCCGTTAGCCTGAATTTTCAGGCTATCCAGTGCCTGAACGCTGCCGCTATTGTGCAGGTTATCCAGTCTGATCGCCGCCGTACGGCCCTCCAGTTGGCCATCATTTTCGAAACGTTTTCCGCTAAGCTGTAGATCTTCACCGCTGGTCACCTGCCCACCCGCAAGGTTAGTGAAGCGACTGCCATCCCAGGCGAGCGCCTGATCCCCCTGCAGGATCCCACTGTTGCTGAGATCGCCGTGTAATGCCAGCACCTTCGCCGCCAGCATTCCGCTGTTATTCGCACTGGCGGCATGCACTGTCATACCCTGTTGACTGAGTAMCTTGCCCTGGTTAGTGAACGCGTCGTGTACTGTCGCCGTTACCCCCGTTTCACCCAGCGCATTACCGCTGTTTTGCCACGTATYTGCTTCCAGATTCAGCGTGCCGCCCTGCAGCAAGCCGGTGTTGTGCAGGGTCTGATTCTTCAGGCTCAATTCCCCCACCGACAACACATTCCCGTCGTTTTTCACGTCCTGGCTGTTCAGCGTGAGCGTATCAGCAGCCATGAGCCCGAGGTTATCTGTCTGCTGTCCGTKAACAGATAATGACGTGTCCGCCAGCAGGCGCCCCGCGGCTTCGTTTTTTACCGTCGCATATTCACTTTGCAGAYTAACGCCGTTAATTTCTCCGCCGTTAACCAACTGGCGACCATKGAGATGCAATGAACCGTCGCTGGTAATCAGCCCATGGTTGGTCAGATACGGTATATCCAGCGCCAGAGAATGCCTGGCATAGAGCGAGCCGCCGCTCAGGTTATCTAACTTATCAATCTGYAGGTCYATTGCCGCGTTRCCCTGCATCAGACCGCTRTTCACAACATGCTGACTGTGGAGAGTTAGCGTGTCGGCTATCAGAGAGCCGCCGCTGGTCAGCAGYTCAGGTGCAATAATCGAGATGCGTTCAGCGCTGGCGCTGCCGTTATGAGTCAGCGTCGCCGCGCTGAGCGTCAGGGTGTCTGCCAACAGTTCGCCATGGTTATCAACYGACTGCTGCGCGCTGAAACCAACGCGTGCCCCGGTGGATTTYCCGCCATGACTGAGCCGGTCAGCCGTCACATCCAGCGAACCTTTTGCCGCCTGTACGCCGTCCAGCGTCACGCTGCTGCCGGTAATCGCAAGGTCCAGACCGCTCTGTAAATGACCATCTTTGCCGGTAGTCAGCTGCTTTGCGCCGACGTTAAGCGCACCGGCGGCATTAACCTGACCGTTCAGGTTAAGGTTTTGCGTAACGTTTAACTGTATGTTTTGTTGCCCGGCGATCAACGAATCTTTCGCGGCGGTGAGATTTTCAGCATTGAGCGTTACCCCCTGGTTGCCAGARAGGACGCCATATTGTTCAACTGACGCGGCCTGCACCGTTAGAGTGCCATCAGAGAGCAACTTTCCACTATTACGCAGCGTGGCATCAGCCCGGATATCCGCATCGTTTTTCGCGCTCAGGATCCCCTGCTGGTTCAGCGCTGCCGTCTGTACTGAAAGCTGGCTGCCGCTCGCCAGCGTGCCCATATTATCCAGCGASCCGCTGCGGACCGATACGCTGTTACCCTGCATCAGACCKGTGTTGCTAAGGCTGCTGACAGAAGCATCAAGACTGCCGTTTRCCGCCAGTTGACCACCATTAACGAGGTGGTCACCRGAGAGAGATAAAGCATCTCCCGCATTGACCTGCCCCTGGTTGTTCATTTCGCTACCGGTCAGGCTTAATGYGCCTTTCGCATCGGCCCGACTGGCGTTATCCAGTGCTATGCGCTGCGCCTTCAGCGTTAATCCATTACCTGCTGAGAGCAATCCCCCTTTCGCCGACAGATAGCCMTTACTGTTAAGGCTAACATCAGCATCACTACCCAGCGTGGAACGGGTCAGCGTCAGTCCATGAGTACCCTCGACATCCAGTTTTTCTTTACTGGTCAGGCTGCCGTCGGTGACTGTCAGCGAGCCGTCACTGCGCAGTGARGTGTTTTTCTGGCTAACCAGAGTGGTTGCAGCAACGGCTACATCCTGTTTAGCAGCCACCTGCAACTCGCCAGCTGCGGCAATCCCRCCACCATSGATCGTCACCTTGCCATCGCTACCCAACTGCACGTTTGCRCCRCTGGAGAGATTTGCATCCTGTAGCGCTAACGCCCCGGTRCTRTTGATGRCCATCCCGCTYSCGGTCTTATGRCTRCCGGTYAACGTGACGCCTTCGCCCCTGGCRGAAAGRCCACCATTTGCCAGACTGTTGCCGATCGTTAAYTTCCCGTTAGCATTGAGGGTGATATCACCCTGACGGGCATTCAGATTCCCGAGGTTGACMCCCAGCCCTTTCTCGCTGGAGACCARRTGAATTCGRTTAGCATACATGCCGCCTAACGCGCCGGTRTCTACCGCGATTTTCGGTGCTTCTCCTTCKCCATTCAKCGGGCTCGTCTGGCCATTCGCCGCAACGCGATTCGCSCCRGCGATAACYGTCAAATCTTTGGCGTGTAGCGCAGCATTRATTTCCGTGGCGCGGGCAATAATCGACACTGCATCGCTCTGGCTACCATCCAGCCCCTTACCTTCGATGGTAATACTGCCCTTGCTTACCTCCAGCGACTGCAGGTTGCCATTGGCGTCCAACACRGGTTTACCGGTGGTCAGGGTGGCGWYAGGCGTGTTGATAAATCCACAACCATTACAGGTAATGCCATAGGGGTTAGCGACCATGACGTTGGCGGCTTTCCCCGCGACTTCGGTATAGCCCTGCAGTTGTGAACGGTTAGCGCCGGTAACTTCGTTGATGATCCCTGARGCTTCCTTTCCTGGCTGTAGGTTTGGGTTATTCTGGATAATGCCGCCGAGCTGGGTTTGGGTAAATTGCCCGGTCGCGTTGTTAAGGATCAGCCCCTCTTTTCCCACGTTGTAGTCGTTATATTTATTGTGTGAAATCCCGGACTGGTTCGGTGTGGCAATATTCACCACCGGAACACCATTGGCGGCTTTATCCATCTGCGTATTGCCTTCAGGCGTGATGACGGCAGCCATCGCCGGGAGCAGTGGTTGGGTAGCCAGCAGAAAACTCAACATGCCGCTTAGCAAACGCTGGGAAAAACGAACCTGATCCTTTTTCATCACCCTTGTTCCTTAAAATGCCACCGCAACGCGGTAATACACATTGAGATGATCCGGGGCYAGCCAGTCCGGATAGTTAACTGGCGTTCCTACGGTAAACTGAGAGGAGAACCAGCGCCCTGARCTGGTTAATCCCAGCGCAGCCCCCCACAACGTGCCGGAGGCATACCTGTCAACGCTATCYTGTTTCAGCCAGCCGCCGTCGAATGCCGCCATCGCGCCAATCTGTCCGAATACCGGCAACGTAAACAGCGAATAATTCACTTCGTTGCGCCAGTAGCCGCCGTTATCTCCAGAAATGTATTGTTCTTTAAAACCGCGAACTGAGGTTTCTCCGCCCAGCGTCAGGCGYTCACTGCCGTAGAGTCGGTCCACAGACCATTGAAAATAGACGCTGCTRAGCCACCACACTCTTTCTGCCARCGGGCGCTGAAAACTGCCATTGACGCTCCATTTGCGAAATTCCGCCCTTGGYACATCCCCTTGTTTATYGTTGTCATCCTCTGCGCCAAACCACGGCACGCCCTGGGTGAAAGAAGGGTTAAACGTCGCAACGCCAGAAGCAATTTTTTGCGTATGGTTGATACCCAGCGAAACACTGGAAAGCTTGCGGCTACTGGTTTCCAGCAGGACATCATTCAATCTGTTACGGTTWATTCGATGCGTGAGACCCAGCGATGCAGCGGTCTTGACATCACCATTGCGAAACAAAACCCAGGATCCGTTCAACCGATGGGTTTCGCTATCACCMGTGGAACGCCAGGCATAACCATTGTTATCAATAGTGCTGAGGTAGTTACTCCAGCTGTAGCTGTAATCAAGCAGTCCGTAGCCATAAGGAATACTCACGCCAGTAGCRAAGTTCTGCGCATCTTTGCTACTGGAAAAATCGCTGCTGCGTCCACCGCTGATAAACCATTTATCTGCCAGACCGAGCATATTATTGAAAAATAATGCGCCACTGAGTTGCCCGGTTCCGGTGCTCTTTTGCCCGCTGTTATCAAAACTTACTGAACCATTGAGTGGAAATTCTGGCGTGGCGGTGAGGTTAACTATTGAGAACCCCTGCTGACTGCCCGGCAAAATTTCAATTTCCACCGGCGTCTGGCGAACSCGRTTCAACTGCTCCATCCCYTGTTCAATGTCACGCAGATTGAGAATTTTTCCTTCCATTCCGGGAAAGGTCATCAGCAGAGTGCGCGATGGGACGCCTTCCAGACGTATTTGCTGCAATTTCCCCTCAAGCACCGCGATATGCAGCACCCCGGAKGAGAGATCCTGTTCGGTTAAAAAGGCGCGACTGGTGATATAGCCTCGGCTGATATACCAGTCGGAAATCGCATTTGTCAGTTCCGTCAGACGGGGAATATCCAGGCATTGATTCACCCACGGCGCGATAAGCTTTGCCGAGGCAGCGGCGGACAACTTCGTTGCGCCGTCAATATCAATGCGCGAAATCATAAAACACGGCCCTTCAGCCCGGGCTGGTGTTTTYGGCGTTACGGTTACAGGCAACGTAACGCTACGCTCCAGCTCTTCACGCTGGCGCTGGTTTTCATTAAGWARCYGCTGCTGTTGCTGCTGAATGGTATTACGATCCGCAGGAGAGAGTGGTGCGGCAGAAACAGTTGTGAAGGGCAAAATTAACATCCCAATCAGTAATGCCAACTTTCTTTCATCCCTGAACTTCACCCCACCCTCCAAAAAAGTACGAAAGCGAACTTGACTGCAAAGCACAGCCGACCATTTTAAAAAAGCACAAAATGTAAACAAAAGTAAAGACATTAAGTGCTATTTCACTTCATTCCTATTGCATTTTAGGATTTCTTGTATTTTTAAATTAAATTATTCTTACTCTTTTGGCCCAATCCCATCGCTAGTCGCCCATTTGCCCACATTCAACTTATGCACAACACTCTACGATGACACCACTGACCCAACACGTGGAGCAAACACCATGAACATCACGCAAATCCGCAACGCCACGCAGCGCATCACCTTTGGCGGCAAAACCTTTCTAATCGATCCAATGCTGGCGGCAAAAAGTGCTTATCCGGGCTTTGCCGGAACGGCACGTGCGGAAATCCGCAACCCAACCGTCGATCTGCCCGTCGATATCGACACCTTGCTCAACGTTGACGCGCTGATCGTGACCCACCTGCATGAAGATCACTGGGATGAGGTTGCAGCACGCGTCGTGCCGAAAGACAAACCGATTTACGTGCAAAATGAGCAAGATGCGCAGGTACTGCGAGATCAGGGTTTCACACACCTGATCGTATTGACGCACAACACCACGCTGGGCGACATCATCCTGCGTAAAACCGGCGGCCAGCATGGCTCAGATCGCGCTTACGCCATCCCGCAAATGGCGGAACGTTTAGGCGATGCCTGCGGGGTAATCTTTCAGCATCCGGCGGAAAAAACGCTGTATCTGGTTGGAGACACGATCTGGCGTGACGAAGTGGAAGCCAACATGCTGACTTTCCAACCGGACGTGGTGATTTTGAACGCCGGTTTTGCCCACGTTATCGGTTTTGGCCCAATTATTATGGGCGCAGAAGATGTACTAAAAACCCACTTCACCCTTCCCAACGCACAAATTGTGGCCACGCATATGGAGGCGATAAACCACTGTTTGTTGACCCGCGCCGCGCTGAAAGCATACGCCAGCGACAACCAGATTGCGCAATGCGTCAACGTGCCGGAAGATGGTGAAACCCTGACGTTTTAATATCCGCAGAGGAATCGTATGCAGCCGCTTACCGTCGCTATTGTCGCCGTGGAAGATTTCAGCCCGTTTCACTTCTCGGTGCCGTGCATCATTTTCAGTGACAAAGTGGCAGCGAAAAAGCGCTTCGACGTGCAATTGTGCGCCGAACAGCCCGGTATTGTTTCCTCGCAGGACGGTTTCTCGATTAACGCAGCTCATGGCTATGAAGCGGTGGAGGCTGCCGACATCGTGGTAATCCCTTACTGGGGCACTACCGCACATCGCCCGCCGCAAGGGTTGCTTGATGCGCTCAACCACGCCCGACAAAACGGCGCGCAAATTGTCGGGCTGTGTCTGGGCGCATTTGTCCTCGGCTATGCCGGTCTGTTGGATGGCAAACGGGCTGCCACGCACTGGGAGTTCGAGCAGGATTTTCAGGCCCGCTTCCCGGCGGCGCGTCTGGATATCAACGCTCTGTATGTGGATGACGACGGTATTATTACCTCAGCAGGCACTGCCGCCGCGCTGGATTGCTGTTTGTACGTGATCCGCCAACGTTTTGGCAGCACGGCAGCGAATCAGATTGCGCGGCGGATGATTGTGCCGCCGCATCGCGAAGGTGGTCAGGCACAATTTATCGAACAGCCGGTGGCGAAAAATACCCAGGATCAGCGCATCAATGCCCTGCTTGATTATTTACGCCTGCATATCCACGAGCAGCATAGTATCGATGCGCTGGCGCAGCGGCTGATGATGAGCCGTCGCACGTTAACCCGTCACTTTATGAAAGCCACCGGATCGAGCGTGGCAGAGTGGTTGATTGTCGAGCGTCTTCGCCGCAGCCAGGCGTTACTGGAGTCCAGTCAGTTGCCCGTTGAACGCATCGCCGAACAGGTCGGTTTTCAGTCGCCTGTCACCTGGCGTCAGCATTTTAAATCTCATTTCGGCGTCAGCCCCGCCGAATGGCGCAAAACCTTTCGCGGCATTTAGCTTTTTTTCGCCAGCCACACCGTGTGCCCTGCGCATTCCGGATCTTCCATCACCATCTCGACCACCGCAAAGCCATGCGCTGACAACAATGCGCGGTATTCGTCCGGCGCGAGGCTGGCGTGAAATAGCGGCTCGCCTTCAAATTGCCCCATCGCAATGCCGTTCCCGGTACCGCTGGTAAACATCAGCGCGCTGCCGGGATGGCTAAGCCGGTCAAAGATCGGGAACATCTTTCGTTGGTCTTGCTGGGTTAAATGGAAAAAGCTGTCCCACGCAATCAGGCCGTCGAACGTCTCGTTAAGCACCAACTCGCGCATATCTTGCTCCAGCCAGCGCTGCGCGGGAAAGGATTGCCGGGCGTGGGCCAGCATCGCTGCGGAACCATCAATCCCTGTGAGCTGAAAACCTTGCTGGATAAAATACCCGGCAATCGGCTGACCATTCCCGCAGCCAATATCCACAATGCTGCCCTGCCCGCCCATCACGGTGATGAACTTATCCAGCCAGCTTTTCTCGAACAGGGCGCGTGAGCGCTGGCTGGCAAAGGCATCCGCATGGCGTCGGTAGATGGACAGAATGTTGTTTGCCGCAACGTCGCTCACGATGTCCTCGCTTTTTTATTCTGTTAATAATCACGACGATAAATCCTCCGCTGCCAGAGACGCAACCCTGGAATGCGCCTCGCAGAACCCATGCGCAAATCCCCCAAAACTGTTCCGCTGTGGCATCATAGCGCGTAGAAAACATCATGACAGGGGTGATAAACGTGAAACCGGTAACGCTATACGATGTGGCAGACCATGCAGGAGTCTCTTATCAGACCGTCTCGCGCGTCGTAAATCAGGCCAGCCACGTTTCTGCAAAAACCCGACAGAAAGTTGAGGCCGCGATGGCGGAACTCAATTACATCCCTAACCGCGTCGCACAGCAACTGGCTGGTAAACAGACGTCGCTGATTGGCGTCGTGACGGCGAACCTTGCCCTGCACGCCCCTTCACAAATCGTTGCCGCCATAAAATCCCGCGCCGACCAGTCCGGTGCCAGCGTGGTGATCGCCATGGTCGAGCGCAGCGGCGTTGAAGCATGCAAAGCCGCGGTCCACAACCTGCTTTCCCAACGCGTAACCGGGCTTATCATTAACTATCCGCTGGATGAAGAAGACGCCATTGCCGTGGCTGCCGCCTGCGGTACGGTGCCGGTTTTGTTTCTCGATGTCTCTGACCAGACGCCAATTAACAGCGTGATTTTCTCCCATGATGACGGCGCACGCCTTGGCGTTGAACATCTGGTGCAGAACGGACATCAGCGTATCGCCCTGCTGAGCGGGCCGCACACTTCGGTTTCGGCAAGGCTTCGGCATGCGGGGTGGCATAAATATCTGGCGTACTACCAGTTGCAACCCGTCGCGGAGCTGGAAGGCGACTGGAGCGCGATGTCTGGTTTTCAGCAAACACTTCATCTGCTCAATAGCGGTAATCTCCCCACCGCTATGCTGGTTGCTAACGATCAAATGGCGCTGGGCGCGATGCGGGCAATCAGCGAGTTCGGCCTGCGGGTGGCGATGGATATCTCGGTGATCGGCTACGATGACACAGAAGATAGCGCCTGCTACATTCCACCGCTGACCACCATCAGGCAGGATTTTCCATTATTGGGTGAAACCAGCGTCGACAGGCTGCTGCAACTTCCCCATGGCGAATCAACCGTGGGCAACCAACTGCTGCCCGTAACCCTGGTGAAGCGCAAAACGGTTCTGCCTCCCGATACGCAAACCACCTCTCCCCAGGCGCTGGCGGATTCACTCATCCAGCTTGCGCGGCAAGTTTCTCAGCTCACACCTAAAATGTGAACGCATAACAATTATGTGAGTCAGTTCACTCATTAAACGCCCCATCCTTTACAGCCGGGAGCGCTTATCCGTATTTTGATTGAAATTGTGAGCGAATAACAAATTCAAACAGGATACCGTTATGAACCTGAACACAGATTCACTCTCCGCTGTTCTGGCCCGCCGCGACTGGGAAAATCCCGGCGTCACGCAGCTCAACCGCCTGGAGGCGCACCCACCTTTCTGTAGCTGGCGCTCAGCAGATGATGCGCGAACTAATCAGCGCTCAACTCAGTTACGCTCGCTGAATGGCCAGTGGCAATTCGCGTGGTTTCCCGCGCCGGAGGCTGTGCCGGAAAGCTGGCTGACAAACGATCTGCCACAAGCTGACACTATCAACGTCCCCTCTAACTGGCAGATGGACGGTTACGACGCGCCAATTTATACCAACGTCACCTACCCGATTCCGGTTAATCCCCCGTACGTTCCGGCACAGAACCCAACGGGATGTTACTCGCTCACATTTAATATCGAAGACGCATGGTTAGATGAAGGTCAGACGCGCATTATTTTTGACGGCGTCAATTCCGCATTTCATCTGTGGTGCAACGGTCGCTGGGTCGGCTACGGTCAGGACAGTCGTCTGCCGTCTGAATTCGATCTGAGCGATTATCTGCTGCGCGGCGAAAACCGCCTGGCCGTGATGGTGCTGCGATGGAGCGACGGCAGCTATCTGGAAGACCAGGATATGTGGCGCATGAGCGGTATCTTTCGCGACATATCTTTGCTGCATAAGCCCACCACGCAAATCAGCGACCTGCGCATTAACACCCGTTTTAACGATGACTTCAGCCGCGCCGTGCTGGAAGCGGAAGTCAGAGTGGCGGGCAACGCGAGCGAAGATTTACGCGTTACCCTGCAATTGTGGGAAGCTGAAACGCTGACTGATGAAACGACCTCCCCACTCGGCGGCGAGATTATTGATGAACGCGGCGCTTATCATGACCGGGTTACCCTGCGGCTGAACGTCGAAAAGCCAGCGCTGTGGAGTGCTGAAACGCCCAATCTGTACCGTGCCGTTGTGCAATTACATAACGCGGATGGAGTGCTGATTGAAGCAGAAGCCTGTGACGTCGGCTTTCGTCAGATTGATATCAAAAACGGCCTACTACTGTTAAACGGTAAGCCGCTGTTGATTCGCGGCACCAACCGTCATGAGCACCATCCGGTCAACGGTCAGGTGATGGACGAGGCGACGATGGTGCAGGACATTCTGCTAATGAAGCAGAACAACTTTAATGCTGTGCGCTGCTCCCATTACCCGAACCATCCGTTGTGGTACACCCTGTGCGATCGCTACGGCCTGTACGTGATCGACGAAGCCAATATCGAAACCCACGGCATGGTGCCAATGAATCGCCTGAGCGACGATCCCACATGGTTGCCTGCCATGAGCCAGCGCGTGACGCGCATGGTGCAGCGCGATCGCAACCATCCGAGCATTATCATCTGGTCGCTGGGCAATGAATCCGGTCATGGCGTCAATCACGACGCGCTGTATCGCTGGATAAAATCAGAGGATCCGTCACGCCCGGTACAGTACGAAGGCGGCGGCGCGAATACCGCGGCGACCGACATTATTTGCCCGATGTACGCCCGCGTCGATCAGGATCAGCCCTTCCCGGCGGTACCTAAATGGTCGATTAAAAAGTGGCTGTCGATGCCCGGCGAGCAGCGTCCACTCATTCTCTGTGAATATGCCCATGCGATGGGCAATAGTTTCGGCGGCTTCGCCAAATACTGGCAGGCATTTCGTCAGTATCCGCGACTGCAGGGCGGGTTTGTCTGGGACTGGGTGGATCAATCGCTGATTAAACACGATGATAATGGCAAGGCATGGTCAGCCTACGGTGGCGACTTTGGCGACACGCCTAACGATCGTCAATTTTGCATGAACGGACTGGTGTTCGCCGATCGCACCCCGCATCCGGCGTTATACGAGGCCAAACATGAACAGCAGTTTTTCCAGTTTACGTTACTGCCGGGCGCTGAACGCCAGATTGAAGTGACCAGCGAATATCTGTTCCGCCGCAGCGATAACGAAGTTCTGCACTGGTCGATTGCCCAGGACGGCAACCCGCTGGCCGCCGGACAAATCGTTCTGGATATTGCCCCGCAGGGCCGCCAGGTGATTACCCTGCCAGATTGCCCGATGCCGGAAACCGCAGGCCAACTGTGGCTGTCGGTGCGCGTGGAACAGCCTCGCGCCACCGCCTGGTCAGACGCCGGGCACATCAGCGCCTGGCAGCAGTGGAAGCTGGAAGAGAAACTCAGCTTGGCGCGGCAGCCAACTGTCCGCACCGCGCCACAGCTCAACGTTAGCGAAAACAGCTTTACTGTGGAGAACGACAACAAGCGTTGGCAATTCGACCGTCGGTCTGGCCTGCTGACACAATACTGGCTTGATGATACAGCCCAGTTGTTATCCCCACTGACCGACCAGTTCACCCGCGCGCCGCTGGACAACGACATCGGCGTCAGCGAGTCAACCCGCATTGACCCGAATGCCTGGGTTGAACGCTGGAAGGCCGCCGGTCATTATCAGGTTGCAGCAACGTTACTGCACTGTGCTGCCGACGCGCTCAGCAACGCAGTACTGATTACCACCGAACATGCGTGGCAGTATCAGGGTGAAACGCTGTTTATCAGCCGTAAATCGTATCGTATCAACGGTCATGGCGAGATGCTGGTAACGGTGGATGTCGATGTTGCCAGCGGCACGCCGCATCCGGCGCGTATTGGCCTGAGCTGCCAGTTGTCGCAGGTTGCCGAGCGTGTGAACTGGTTAGGTCTCGGCCCACATGAGAACTACCCGGATCGCCTGAGCGCCGCCTGTTTTGACCGTTGGGATCTGTCACTCGATGAGATGTACACCCCGTATGTTTTCCCGAGCGAAAACGGTCTGCGCTGCGGCACGCGCGAACTGCGATACGGCACGCATCAATGGCGTGGCGACTTCCTGTTCAACATCAGCCGCTTTAGCCAACAGCAACTAATGGAAACCAGCCACCGTCATCTGCTGCAACCGGAGGCGGGTACCTGGCTCAATATTGATGGCTTCCATATGGGCGTCGGCGGCGATGATTCATGGAGTCCTTCCGTGTCGTCGGAGTTTTTGTTGAGTGCCGGACGTTATCACTACCAGGTTATCTGGGGTTAAACATAATAATAATGGGCAGGTTATGACCTGCCCTTATTTTTCCTGAGGAAGTCTGTCATGTATTATTTAAAAAACACTAACTTTTGGATGTTCGGCTTTTTCTTTTTCTTTTACTTTTTCATTATGGGTGCTTATTTCCCCTTCTTTCCGATCTGGTTACACGATGTGAACCATATCAGTAAAGGTGACACTGGGATCATTTTCGCCTGTATTTCACTGTTTTCATTATTATTCCAGCCTGTTTTCGGACTACTTTCCGATAAGCTTGGCCTGCGAAAACACCTGCTGTGGGTAATTACTGGAATGCTGGTAATGTTTGCCCCGTTCTTTATTTACGTTTTTGGCCCGCTATTACAGGTTAATATTTTACTGGGGTCGATTGTCGGCGGGATTTATCTTGGCTTTATTTACAATGCCGGCGCTCCGGCGATTGAAGCCTATATTGAAAAGGCCAGCCGCCGAAGCAAGTTTGAATTTGGTCGCGCACGCATGTTTGGCTGTGTGGGGTGGGCGCTGTGCGCCTCGATTGCAGGAATTATGTTCACCATCAATAACCAGTTTGTCTTCTGGTTAGGTTCTGGCTGTGCGGTCATTCTGGCATTGCTGCTGTTCTTTTCAAAAGCAGATGCCCCCTCTTCTGCAAAAGTCGCGGATGCGGTAGGCGCCAACAACTCAGCCTTCAGCCTGAAGCTGGCGCTGGAATTATTCAAACAACCAAAACTCTGGTTTCTCTCCCTGTACGTGGTCGGCGTTTCCTGTACTTATGATGTGTTTGACCAGCAGTTCGCCAACTTCTTTACTTCGTTCTTTGCCACTGGCGAACAGGGCACCCGTGTGTTTGGCTACGTCACAACCATGGGGGAATTACTCAACGCCTCGATCATGTTCTTTGCTCCGCTGATCGTGAACCGCATCGGCGGAAAGAACGCCCTGCTGCTGGCCGGTACGATCATGTCGGTACGGATCATTGGTTCATCATTCGCCACCACGGCGCTGGAAGTCGTTATCCTCAAAACGCTGCATATGTTCGAGATACCATTCCTGATTGTCGGTTGCTTCAAATACATCACCAGTCAGTTCGAAGTGCGTTTCTCGGCCACGATTTACCTGGTGTGTTTCTGTTTCTTCAAACAGCTGGCAATGATTTTCATGTCAGTTTTGGCCGGGAAAATGTATGAGAACATTGGTTTCCAGGGGGCTTATCTGGTGCTGGGGATAATTGCGTTGAGCTTCACGCTGATTTCCGTATTTACCCTAAGTGGACCGGGGCCATTTTCCCTGCTGCGTCGTCGCGAAAGCGTCGCGCTGTAAAAGCCTCTTTGCCGGATGCACCACTCACGCGGTTTATCCGGCCTACAACGTGCAATTCTCACTCTGTGAGTCCTGACCCGGTGGTTTAAGTTTTGCGGGCAAAAAGCCGCTTTTAACCTGCTATGGTAAACGAGACGGTAAACTCAGGTCACAGGATGAGCAGAAAGACGGTTGCGGTAATGGCGTTCTTGATCAGCGCATTACTTTCAGGATGTGGCAGCATTAATGCGCGCACGGAAGGCGAGGATTCGAATACCTATTATGTGGGTACGCACCACGACATGGCTAAACTAAAAAACCCAGGCGCTTACGATTATAATTATTTCGATTTAGCGCTGCTATTTATCGATGTGCCGCTGTCTTTTGTGGCGGATACAGTCTATGCGCCGTTTGATTACTATCATGGACCGTATAAGAAAGTCGATTAAAATTCAGGCCCGGTAAGCATCGCGCCACCGGGCCAATGAATAACGGCTACTCCTCGATCGCCTGGCGAATTTGCTGCAGCGACGCCGGATCGTCAATGGTCGTCAGATCGCCGGGATCGCGGCCTTCACAGATTGCCTGGATGGTGCGACGCAGCATTTTACCGGAGCGCGTTTTCGGCAACTGCGACACAAACCAGACGTGTGCCGGACGGCCAAAATTACCAATCTGGCTGTCCACCAGCGCCATTATCGCCTTCTCTTCTGAATGCGCGATGTCACGGTCTTCCAGGCTATCGCTCTGCTTCGGAATGACAAATGCAACCGCCACCTGCCCTTTCAGTGCATCTTTCACGCCAACCACCGCCACTTCTGCGACGTTTGGATAGCTGGAAATACTCTCCTCTATCTCACGCGTACCCAGTCGATGTCCGGCGACGTTAATGACGTCATCCGTCCGACCGAGGATGAAGTAATAGCCGTCGGCATCGCGAATGCCCCAGTCAAAAGTGGCGTATACCTGACGAGAAAACAGCGACCAGTAGGTATTTACGAACCGTGTGTCATCGCCCCAGATGGTCTGAATACACCCTGGCGGCAGTGGCCCTTCAATCACCAGCATACCCTTCTCATTCGCTGCGCAGGGTTCGCCGGTGACCTCATTGAGCAACTGCACGTTATAGCCATACATCGGCACGCCAGGGCTGCCCAACCGCGACGGCCTGTCGTCCAGCCCACGGGCGATCGCCATAATTGGCCAGCCGGATTCGGTCTGCCAGTAATTATCGATAACCGGGACGCCCAGCGTTTCCGTTACCCAACTGGCGGTCGGTTCGTCCAGCGGTTCCCCGGCCAGATACAGCACCTCCAGCGAGGAGAGATCGTGATTGCGGATCTGCGCGGTCGGGAATTTCTTCAGTACGCGGATCGCCGTTGGCGCGGAGAACATCCGACTAACCTGATACTTCTCAACAATCTTCCACCACACGCCGCAGTCCGGATACGTTGGCAGCCCTTCGTACACCACCGTCGCCATCCCCGCCAGCAGTGGGGCATACACGATATACGAATGCCCAACCACCCAGCCGATGTCCGACGCGCAGAAGAACACGCCGCCCGCTTTACCGCCGAAAATGGTATCCATCGTGGTTGCCAGCGCGACCGCATAGCCGCCAACGTCACGCTGGACGCCCTTCGGTTTACCGGTTGTCCCGGAGGTATAGAGAATGCAGGAGGTTTCATTCGATTCCAGCCACGTCACCGGCACCCGCGCGCCAAGATGCTGTTGGCGCAGCGCGGCAAAGTCGAGGTCGCGCCCCTCTACCCGCGCCATTTTCGCCAGACCACGATCGACCAATACCACATGACGCGGCTGGTGCTGCGCCTGACTGATTGCATCATCGAGCAGCTTTTTATACGGCAGGATCTTGCCCCCGCGCGCGCCGGCATCCGCCGAAACAATAATCACCGGTTGGGCGTCGTCGATGCGTGCCGCCACGCTGTGCGAGGCAAAGCCACCGAACACCACCGAATGGATCGCCCCAATGCGCGCGCAGGCCAGCAGCGTAATGTGCGCCTCGGCGATCATCGGCATATAAACCAATACCCTGTCGCCGCGCTGTACGCCCAGAGACAACAACATTGCCGCCGCCACGTTCACTTCGTCGTACAACTGACGAAAGGTAAAGGTACGCTCTTCTTCGGTTTCCGATGACACCGCAATCAGCGCCAGCGCCTCAGGCTGTTTCTCCACCCAGCGGTCGATGGCGTTATGACACAAATTGGTCTTGCCGCCGCAAAACCAGCGGGCAAACGGCGGGTTGCTGTGATCCAGCACCTGCGTATACGGCTGTTGCCAGTCAATACGCAGGGCCTGCTCGGCCCAGAACGACTCCGGTTGCGTAATCGAACGTTGATAAAACTCGCTATAAGACATAATGCTCTCCTGTTGAACTTACGCCTTGCCGCACGCAGGTTTAGATTACATAAAGGTCCATATACTCATTGACCGGCATCTGCTCCAGGCGGGCTCTGTCCAGGGAGACATCCAGAATGCGCTGCTGCTGACGGGTCGGGAACTGACGCGCCAGGTTGATTTTGAACTTCTCGACCAGCTTCGGCATACCGTCGTGGCGACGGCGCGCATGACCGATTGGGTACTCCACCACCACTTCTTCAAAACGTGAACCGTCGGTGAACTCGAGAGTGATGGCGTTAGCAATGGCGCGTTTTTCCGGGTCGTGATAATCGGCGGTAAAGGCCGGATCTTCGAAGCAGGTGATCTTCTCGCGCAGGGCATCAATGCGTTTGTCCTGCGCCACGCCGTCTTCGTAATCTGCCGCGGTTAAACGCCCAAACAGCAGCGGGATGGCGACCATATACTGGATGCAGTGATCGCGATCCGCCGGGTTATCCAGTGGGCCTTTTTTATCGATGATGCGGATACAGGCTTCGTGGGTGCGAATGGTCACCTTTTCGATATCCGCCGCCGTTTTACCCGCGGCCTGCAGTTGCTCATACAGCGTCATTGCCGCTTCTACCGCGGTCTGCGAGTGGAACTCAGCCGGGAAGGAGATTTTAAACAGCACGTTTTCCATCACGTAAGAGCCGTATGGACGCTGGAAGCGGAACGATTCCCCTTTGAAGGAGACGTCATAAAAGCCCCAGGTTTTCGCCGTCAGCGCAGACGGATATCCCATCTCGCCCGTTTTTGCCATCAACGCCAGACGTACTGCGCGGGAGGTCGCATCGCCTGCCGCCCAGGATTTACGCGTGCCGGTATTTGGTGCATGACGATAGGTACGCAGCGACTGGCCGTCGACCCACGCCAGCGAAACGGCGTTGAGGATTTCCTCCCGGCTCAGCCCAAGCATCTCCGCGACCACCGCCGTGGAGGCGACTTTTACCAACAGAACGTGATCCAATCCAACGCGGTTAAAGGAGTTTTCCAGCGCGATACAGCCCTGAATTTCATGGGCTTTGATCATCCCGGTCAGCACTTTTTTCATGGTCAACGGCGCTTTCCCCGCCGCCACCGCGTTGCGTGACAGCCAGTCAGCTGTCGCCAGAATGCCGCCGAGGTTATCGGAAGGATGGCCCCATTCCGCGGCCAGCCACGTGTCGTTGAAGTCCAGCCAGCGGATCATCGCGCCGATGTTAAACGCCGCCTGCACCGGATCAAGCTGGAACTGGGTGCCCGGTACGCGAACGCCGTTCGGCACTACGGTCCCCGGCACCACCGGTCCTAACAGTTTTTTACAGGCCGGATATTCCAGCGCTTCCAGGCCACAGCCAAGGGTGTCGAGCAGGCAATAATGCGCGGTGTCGTACGCCACCTTTGAGGTGATCTCGTAATTCATAACGTAATCAACGATATCAACGATTTCACGGTCAAAGTCTGGGCGAACGTTCGAAATATGTGCGGACATAGGGTACAACTCCTGTTTTTATATTTAGAGGTTTCAATTAGCAACGCTTTTCGATCGGTACAAATACGCGATCTTCCGGGCCGGTGTAGTTGGCGGAGGGTCGGATAATTTTGTTGTCCTGGCGCTGTTCGATGATGTGCGCCGCCCAGCCGGTCACGCGGGCGATAACAAACAGCGGAGTGAACATTTCGGTCGGGACGCCCATCATGTTGTAGGAGACCGCCGAGAACCAGTCGAGGTTAGGGAACATCTTTTTGGTTTCCCACATCACCTCTTCCAGACGGTCGGCGATGTTGTACATTTTCAGCGAACCGCCTTCCTGAGAAAGCTGTTTCGCCACGCGTTTAATCACCTGATGGCGCGGGTCGGCAATGGTGTAAACCGGGTGACCAAACCCAATCACCACTTCTTTATTTTCCACGCGTTTGCGGATATCCGCTTCGGCTTCATCCGGCGTTTCATAACGCTGCTGGATCTCCAGCGAAACTTCATTCGCCCCGCCGTGTTTCGGCCCACGCAGCGCGCCAATCGCGCCGATAATCGCGGAATACATATCGGAGCCGGTTCCCGCAATCACACGACTGGTGAAGGTGGACGCGTTGAATTCGTGCTCGGCATACAGCACCAGTGAAATGTGCATCGCCTTTTCCCAGCTTTGCGACGGTTTTTCGCCATGCAGCAGATGCAGGAAGTGCCCGCCGATGGAATCATCATCCGTTTCCGGCTGAATGCGCTCGCCGTTATGGCTGTAGTGATACCAGTACAAAAGGATCGAACTGAGGGACGCCAGCAGCTTGTCGGCAATATCGCGCGCGCCGGAAACGGTATGTCCCTCTTTTTCCGGCAATGTACAACCCAGCGCGGAGACGCCGGTGCGCATCACATCCATCGGGTGGGATGCGGCAGGCAGCGCTTCCAGCACGGTGCGCACGTTTGCGGGTAAGCCGCGCAGCGCTTTGAGTTTGCTTTTATAGGCGGTGAGCTCGTCGCGGGTAGGTAATTTCCCGTGGATCAGCAGGTGCGCGACTTCTTCAAATTCGCACTGCTGCGCCAGGTCGAGAATATCGTAGCCGCGATAATGCAGGTCATTACCGCTTTTACCCACGGTGCATAACGCGGTATTTCCGGCGGCGACGCCTGACAGCGCAACCGATTTTTTTGGTTTAATGACATGCGTGTTGTTTTGCAGGATTGTTGTGTCGCTCATGTTGTCCTCGTCATTTTTATAATATGTAGGGTACAAATTTATTGCCGGATGGCGGCTTCGCCTTATCCGGCCTACGACGGTTACTTTTTTGTGTACAGCGCGTCGAGTTTCTCTTCGAACTGGTAGTAGTTGATGCTTTCGTACAGTTCGTTGCGCGTCTGCATAATGTCGATCACGCTCTTTTGCGTGCCTTCCTGGCGCAGCACGTTGTAGACCCGTTCAGCCGCACGGTTCATGGCGCGGAAGGCAGACAGCGGATACAGGGCCATGGCGACGTTCGCGCTACGCAGTTCATCGGTAGTAAACAGCGGCGTGGCACCAAATTCGGTAATGTTAGCGAGGATCGGAACCTGCACCGCATCGGCAAACTGGCGGTACATCGCCAACTCGGTAATGGCTTCCGGGAACAGCATGTCGGCCCCCGCTTCGACATACGCCTGGGCACGATCGATAGCCGCCTCTAACCCTTCCACCGCCAATGCATCGGTGCGCGCCATAATCACAAAGTTGGGATCGGTGCGGGCATCCACGGCGGCGCGGATCCTGTCGACCATCTCTTCTTTAGAGACGATCGCCTTGTTCGGACGATGCCCGCAACGCTTGGCGCCGATCTGATCTTCAATATGCAGCGCGGCGGCACCGGCTTTAATCATCGACTTCACGGTACGCGCCACATTGAACGCCGACGATCCAAAACCAATATCCGCATCCACCAGCAATGGCAGCGGGCAAACATCGGTGATACGACGAATATCGGTCAGTACATCATCAAGGGTAGAAATACCGAGATCCGGCAGACCCAACGACCCCGCCGCAACGCCGCCGCCAGAGAGATAAATCGCCTGATACCCGGCACGCTGAGCCAGCAGAGCGTGATTGGCGTTGATGGTGCCGACGATTTGTAATGGGTTTTCTTTGCTGAGCGCGGCGCGAAACGCCAGCCCTGGAGAGTGTAGAGACATATCCGTCCTCTTGTTATCAACTTGTTACCATTCGTTGATTTACCTAAAGCAAGGGGTATGCCAAAGACCGAAACTTTTGTGCAAATTCAATTTTTACTTTTTAAAACAGATAATTACATTTAGAGCCTGTGTTTTTATTGCACAAAAGCGTGTCAGCTATCGTTTCATGAAACCGACTTGAATGTTTCATTGCAACATTTATGAAACACAACTAAACCCTTATACTCGGTTCCTTACTTTTTGGGTTGCTTATGGCTGATACGCATCTTCCGCCGCGAGTGAACGATGACAAACCGGTTATCTGGACGGTTTCGGTCACGCGCCTGTTCGAACTGTTTCGCGACATCAGTCTGGAGTTCGACCACCTGGCGACCATTACCCCTATTCAGCTGGGTTTCGAAAAAGCGGTGGCCTATATCCGTAAGAAGCTGGCCACCGAGCGTTGCGATGCCATCATTGCGGCAGGCTCCAACGGTGCGTATCTGAAAAGCCGTTTATCGATTCCAGTGATCCTGATTAAACCCAGCGGGTTTGACGTACTCCAGGCGCTGGCAAAAGCGGGAAAACTGACCTCGTCGATTGGCGTCATTACCTATCAGGAAACCATCCCCGCGCTAATCGCCTTTCAAAAGACCTTCAATTTGCAGCTTGAACAGCGCAGCTATATCACCGAAGAAGATGCCCGTGGACAAATCAATGAGCTGAAGGCCAACGGTACCCAGGCGGTGGTCGGCGCGGGGTTGATTACCGATTTGGCGGAAGAAGCGGGCATGACCGGCATTTTTATCTATTCGGCGGCCACCGTGCGTCAGGCTTTTGTCGACGCGCTGGATATGACCCGTCTGACGCTACGCAGAAACGGGCAATACGCCTCTGGCGATATGCTGCGCACCCGCTATGCGCTGGGAGATATGCGCGGTCACTCTGCGCAAATGGAACAGGTGCGGCACACCATTATGCTCTACGCCCGTTCGCGTGCGCCGGTGCTGATTCAGGGTGAAACCGGCACAGGTAAAGAGCTGGCGGCGCAGGCTATTCATCGTGAGTATTTTACGCGTCAGGAGAATCGGCGCGGAAAACCTTCGCCGCCGTTTGTTGCCGTCAACTGCGGGGCAATCACCGAATCATTGCTGGAAGCGGAGCTGTTCGGCTATGAGGATGGCGCGTTTACCGGCTCCCGCCGGGGAGGACGCGCGGGCCTGTTTGAAATTGCCCACGGCGGGACGCTGTTTCTTGATGAGATAGGCGAAATGCCGCTACCGTTACAAACCCGGTTATTGCGCGTGCTGGAAGAAAAAGAGGTCACCCGGGTCGGTGGACATCAGCCGATTCCGGTCGATGTGCGGGTGATCAGCGCCACGCACTGCGACCTGGAACAAGAGATGAAACAGGGAGAATTTCGTACCGATCTGTTTTATCGCCTGAGCATTCTGCGCCTTAAACTGCCGCCGCTACGCGAGCGGCTGCCCGATATTCTGCCGCTGGCGGAAGGCTTTTTAAAACAGTCGCTGGCAGAACTGGATGTACCGTTTTCTGAACCCGTGCGTAAGGGATTAGCCCTGAGCCAGCCTACGCTGCTCAATTATGGCTGGCCGGGAAATATCCGCGAGTTACGCAATATGATGGAGCGTCTGGCGCTGTTTTTAAGCGTTGAACCGCAGCCGGCGCTGAACGTACAATTTCTACAGCAGTTGTTACCTGAACTGGCCGCTGTTGCTGCCCCACCGCAGGTCACTTCATCACTGACGCCGCAGCAGGTGCTGGCGCAATTCAATGGCGATAAAACCGCGGCTGCGCGATATCTCGGTATCAGCAGAACTACGTTCTGGCGCAGGCTAAAAGAAAACCCGCCAGTGCAATGACTGGCGGGTATGTTATCTTTCAGTACTGCGCATTATTTTTTCTTGTAAATATTGGCTGTACCGTGGATTTTATTGTCCGTTTGGCCGGAGGTTAATACCACCACATCGGCACCTTTCTCTTCGGCTTTCTTCAGAAGGTCTTCTTTCGCATCAGCGGCTGATACTTCATTACTTGTTGAAATATCACCGATTTTGGTATATTGCGACTCAACCTTTTCAAACTCAACCTTCGTCATAAATTCCGCGGCATACGCGTTGGACACAACAAAAGCTAACGCACCAATAAGTACTTTAATTCCAGTTTTCATATAAAAGCTCCAGGTTTTGTTATATATGCCATCATCGCCCCCTGAACATTCGCCATGCGAGTCAAGGATGATTAATAAGTAGTTCAGGCCGCAAAAAAGATCCAGAGCTGGCGGAAATATAAAGATATTTTGCGTATCGCGTATAACAGAAGATCCCACGCCGCGGCATTATCCGGCGCAGTTGGGTTACAGAAACCAGGCGTAGACGCTATTGGCAAATTTAGGCGCAATTTCACAATACAGTGTGAGTAAATACGCAGAATGACGAGCGCGCTAAAATTATAGTGTTAGCAGTCTAAGCATGCCCCAGGCCCGCTCTTACTAATGGAATCGTTGTTTATGGAACCTTTACACGCCGTCGTACTTACCATCAGCCTGTTTGTTTTAACCTTTTTTAATCCCGGCGCGAACCTGTTCGTGGTGGTGCAAACCAGCCTGGCGTCAGGACGACGCGCAGGGGTGATGACCGGTCTGGGCGTGGCCTTAGGCGATGCGTTCTACTCCGGCCTCGGGCTCTTTGGCATGGCGACGCTGATTACCCAATGCGAAGAGATATTTTCACTGATTAAAATTGTCGGCGGCGCCTACTTGCTATGGTTTGCCTGGAATAGTGTTCGTCATCAGGCTACACCGCAAATGCCAACATTACAGCAGCCGATTTCCGCCCCCTGGTATGTATTTTTCCGCCGCGGGTTATTAACGGATTTATCTAATCCGCAAACCGTTCTGTTTTTTATTAGTATCTTCTCCGTCACCCTCAGCGCAGAAACGCCTACGTGGGCGAGGCTCATGGCCTGGGCAGGTATTGTGTTGTCTTCCGTTATCTGGCGGATTTTTCTCAGCCAGGCGTTTTCTTTGCCCGCCGTACGCCGTGCGTATGGTCGAATCCAGCGGGTTGCCAGCCGGGTGATAGGCGCCATTATCGGCGTTTTCGCGCTCAGGCTTATTTATGAAGGTATCAGCCATCGTTAAGCGAGTTTAACTTGACCATCGTGACGTAATTGTCCGTAATACCGCCTGAATTTTAAATCGCATTTTGAGTGGCAGTGAGATGGAACAGGTTGCTCCGGTAAACGACACATTACTCCTTACAGAATGGCAGGCGTTGTTACGTCAAACATCCCCTGAAGTTCATACGATCCTGACATCATTAAGCGACGAAGAGATCCGCCATTTAGTGAGCGTTTTTTATGACTATATGCTCTCCCATGCGGAGAGCGCATTGTTCCTCAATACAGAACAGGTCAGCACCCGCCTTAGCGGCAGTATGTTTGACTGGCTACGCAGCGTACTTGGTAGCGCGAACGAAGACCTCTCACAACTGCTGGCAAAACAGCGCAAAATTGGCGTAGTGCATGCCCGCATCGGGCTGCCTATCGATCTGGTTAATCGCGGCGCGCGCAAGCTGAAAGATGAATTGTATCGGGTCCTGAAAAAGAAAGCGGACTACCCGCCCGCCCTGCTGAGCGATGCCATCTGTTTCAGCAGTCTGGCAATGGATACCGCCCTGGAGGCCATGACCGTCTCCTATTCCCCCAGCTATCAAAACTCACTGCATACCCAGGAACAGTATCGCCTGCAGACCATTTACGATGACGTTAACGTCGAACGCGAGCGACAAATACGTTCATTTACCGACTGGGAAAATCAGTTTATCTATAACATCGCCACCGGAATGCCTTTCGGTGAGCTGGTCCTTTTGGCGAATTCTGATTTTGGTATGTGGTTCGCGCATAAGGGAAAATACATTCTGGGCAACAGCAATCTGCTGAAAGAAATGGAGTCGCTGATTGCGGAAATCGACAACCGCCTGACAACCACGCTGTCGCATCAGCATCAGGCGACAGAGCCTGAACGGATGAGCTTGTTGCAGGATGTACGCCAGCTCTCGGCAAAAATCCATTTCCTGCTCGCCTCAATGTTCGACGCGCTGGTCAAGCAGGAAAATGGTAAAGACTCATTGACTCAATTGCTTAACCGACGCTTTATCCCGACCATTATGCGCCGTGAGATCTCGCTGGCGTTACATACCCGGAAGCCCTTTACCCTGGCGATGCTGGATATCGACTACTTTAAGCAAATTAACGACAACTACGGGCATAACACCGGTGATATGACGCTCAAAAACGTCGCGGCGGTTATTTATGATCATATTCGCAGTAGCGATTACGTGTTCCGCTACGGTGGTGAAGAATTTATGATACTGCTTGTCGAGTCAGATCAGTCTCAGGCCAGTATTATCCTCGAAACGCTGCGTATGAAAATTGCCGAGATGCGCATGGCGGCCTCAGTGACAGAAGTATTTTCTGTCACCGTCAGTATTGGCATCGCCGAATATGACTACCATCCTGACTACAAGCAGTTGGTTGATAAAGCCGATCGGGCACTGTACCTGGCGAAAAGTAATGGCCGTGACCGCGTAGAAATATTTCAGGAATAACCTATTTTCCCACGGAGAAATAAATACCCCGTTAAGGGTATTTATCTGACCTGCGATAAGTATCGGGCTGTTATTTTTATTCAGGCCTATTGGCGCTATAAAAATAACAGCCGCTTAATAAGATGCAAATCAAATACACCAAATCTGAATAGCGCTAGCATATCCCGATGATGACGCCTTCTGAATGCGGGAGGGGAAATATGAGGGATAGTGTAAAACCATGAACGGGAAAAAGAGCACGCGCTGGCAGCGCCGCCCAGGCACGACCGGAGGCAAATTGCCGTGGAATGACTGGCGTAACGCCAGTACCTGGCGAAAAGCCACCCAGTTTCTCCTGCTGGCCAGCAATATCTATATTGGCGTGACGTTTTATTATTGGGTCCGCTATTTTGAAACTGCCGGTACCAGCGTCTATATTCCAAGACCCGGCGGTATTGAGGGGTGGCTGCCGATCGCGGGTTTGATGAATATCCGCTACACGCTGGAGACCGGTTTTCTCCCGCCCATCCATGCCGCCTCCATGCTGCTGTTAGTTGCGTTTATCCTGATTAGCTTGTTGTTAAAAAAAGCCTTCTGTTCGTGGCTATGCCCGGTTGGCACGCTTTCCGAACTGCTTGGTACTCTGGGAAAAAAAGTATTGGGTCGCAACTTCACGCTGCCGCGCTGGCTGGATATCCCACTGCTCAGTCTGAAGTATCTGCTGTTGGGATTCTTTCTGTATATCGCTCTGTCGATGCCCGCCCAGGGAATCCAGTACTTTCTAATGTCGGCCTATGGCATGATCATTGACGTGAAGATGCTCGATTTCTTTCGTCATATCGGCTCCGCCACGCTTATTTTCGTGGTAGTTATCAGCGTTCTGAGCCTGTTTATTCGCAATGCCTGGTGCCGTTATCTGTGCCCTTATGGCGCACTGCTTGGCCTGTTCTCTCTGCTCTCGCCGTTTAAAATCCGGCGTAATGCAGACAGTTGCATTGACTGCGGGAAATGTGCGAAAAACTGCCCGTCTACTATCCCGGTCGATCGACTGATTCAGGTGCGTACCGTGGAATGTACTGGCTGTATGACCTGCGTTGAATCCTGCCCGGTAGCCTCTACGCTGAGCTTTTCACTGCACACCCCTGCGGGGGAACAAGGAAACGGCAAATCGTTATGGCGGCAAACGGCATTGTCAGGCGTTGTCATGACTATCCTGGTGCTGGGTATCCTTTTTGCCACCATTGGCTATGCGGTTTATGCCAATGTCTGGGATACGCCGGTGCCCGATCACATGTATTTCCAGCTGATCCCGAAGGCTAAAATGATCGGCCATTAATTTTTAATAACCCTGCCAATTCTGGCAGGGTTTCCCGCCTGTTCTGCCATTTTAAGACTATTGAACTTGTGCCTTCGCGCATCGGTTTATACAACCTTAACTATCACCTGTGATCATTCATTTTCTATTATGTTATGGGCGACTGCATCCAATAATAAACGGGACAGCATTATGACTAAAATAAAACTGGCACTGCTATTACCTCTGTTTCTGGCGGGTTGTACGATGAGCGACGGGGAATTAAGAAACGCTTACGCTCAGCATTATCAGCAACCCGCCGCCTATGTCGAGACTTATAAACAGAAGATAGCCAGTATGGATATTAATACCCTGGCCCAATATGCCGCAGCAGAAGATAAGAAAAAAATGCGTGGGCAGCCGAGACTGAAAATCGACCAATTCATTACCATTGAGAACGTGCAGGCGAAAGGGAATCGGGTAGTCTACGATTACTCGCTGTCAGAGAGCTGGCTGGCGCTGTCTGCGGACAAACAGCGCGAGAAGCAGATCAATATGAATAAAGATCTGATCTACCGTACCTGCTCACTGGAAACGGTACGTCTGGCGCAGGCGAAAGGGCTGGAAGAAGAGCATAACTATTACAGCCAGTACCCAGACAAAATCGCCTTTACTCTGAGAACCAGCGCGCAGATTTGTATGCAAAACGGTTTTACGCAATAGCCGCAACCCACTAGGCCTGATGCGCTGCGCTTATCAGGCCTACAATTTACACACTACAGTAGGCCGGATAAGGTGCTAGCGCCGCCATCCGGCTAAAGCATCAGAATTTCCAGGATACGCTGCCGACAATGCTGCGCTCAGCGCCGAAGTAGCAGTATGAGAGCGAATTACAGGCCGCAACGTAGCGTTTATCGGTTAGGTTGTTGACGTTCAACTGAGCACTCAGTCCCTTAATACCGATATTCGTTAAATCGTAGCCAATCGCCATATCCACCAACGTATAAGATGGCAGGGTGTGTGTATTCAGACGATCGCTGGTGATCCCGTTGACATAACGCACGCCCGAGCCGAGCGTCAGACCATCCAGCGGGCCGCTTTTCACATCGTAGCTCAGCCAGGTGCTGGCCTGATTCCGTGGAGCATACACGGCACGCTTGCCCTGCTCCTCCGGACTGCTTTTCTTGTAGCGGATGTCGGTGTAGGTATATGCCGCCTGCAGACGGAAGCTGTCCGTCAGTTGACTAATCGCCTCCAGCTCCACCCCTTCAGATTCAATTTCCCCAATCGAGCGATACGGATCGGTCGGCTCTTCTTTGGTGGCGATATTGGTTTGATTAATGCGGAACACCGACGCGCTGAACTGACTGTTAAGCCCTTCCGGCTCATATTTCAGCCCCGCTTCCCACTGCTTGCCTTTCATCGGCTCCAGCAGATTGCCGTTCTCATCGGCAAAGCTGGTTGGCGTAAAGGCGGTGGAATAACTCACGTACGGCGCAAAGCCGTTATCGAACAAATAGAGCAACGCGGCGCGGGTACTAAAGTTGTTTTTATCCAGATCGCTGCGGGTATCGTTGATCTTATCAATGTTAGAAACGCTGACCTGATCGTAGCGACCACCGAGCGTAATACGCCAGCGATCCCATGACATCTGATCCTGCAAATAGTAGCCCGTCTGGCGCAGCTTGTGCTTCTCACGCGCATACATGTCGATATAATCCGGCTTCGCGCCATACACCGGGTTAAAAGCGTCGATCGGCGGGAATGCGCCGTAGTAGCCGGTGGTATTGTTGCTGCGATCCTGATAATCAATGCCCACCAGCAGGCGATGGTTGACCTGCCAGGTATCAAAGCTGCCGTCGAGCTGATTATCCAGCGTAATCGCCGACATTTTTTCATCAGAGCCGGAATAGCCGCGATTAAGCTCGGTTTCGTTCAACCAGCCCGCCGCATACACCTGGTTCAGTTCAACGTCGGTATGCAGATAGCGCAGCTTTTGCCGCACCGACCAGCCGCTATCAAACATGTGCTCAATATTGTAGCCCACCATGTTTTCACGGCGATCGTATTTGTCGTAATCATCCTCACCTTCGTAAAAGGTGTTAGAGATCTTTTGCCCGTAATGCGGAACCACGGTGCCGTCATAAGGCAGACCGGAGTGGCTACCGCCTTCCGGGTCGCGATGCAGATAGGCCATCAGATCCAAACGCGTCTGGTCGGTGATGCGCCAGGTCAGACTGGGCATCAGCGCGTAACGCTCTTCTTTTAATGGGCCAAACTGCGAGTCCGCGTAACGCGTCATCCCGCTCAGGCGCGCCGCCACACGATCGTTATCATCCAGCGCTCCGGTGACGTCAAACGCCGCGCCGCGCTGGTTATTGTTGCCGGCAAACAGCTTCACTTCCCCACCCGCGTCAAACGACGGTTTACGCGACGTCAGCGCCACAATACCGCCCGGAGAGGAACGGCCATACAGCACGGAAGCCGGGCCGCGCACCACTTCGATATCTTCAAGGAACCACGGATCGACCACCAGCGAGCTGTGTGAGTTGGTGTCGCCCATCATCTTTAGACCATCGAGATAGACGTTGTCCAGGCTGCCATCGGAGAAGCCGCGCAGCACAATGTAGTCAAAGCGGTTGGAGGCGCCAATCTGATTGCTGTATACCCCCGGCGTATAGCTAACGGCCTGACGCACGCTGGTTGCGCCCTGCTCTTCAAACTGTTCGCGGGTAATGATGGATACCGATTGCGGGGTTTCAATATCCGGCGTGGCAAGCTTCGTGGCCCCGCTCTGCATTTGCGAGGTGACAACGACCGTATCGTTTTTTGTTGTTTCCTGCGCCAGCAGAGGAAAAGCCACACTGCCGGTCACCCATCCTACCAACAGCGCCAACCGAGTCTTCGCGAACATGAGTATCTCCAAAGGCATTTCTAATTGTAAGTGAGAATTATTACCTTTTTGCTGACGGAGATAGCTATGCCGGATGCCAGATTACCTATGTGCAGTGCCAAATTGTCTGCCAGCAACGTGCGCAAAACGCAAAAATGGATTAGCAAAGCTTGAGCATATCGCCTGGCGAAAAACCGTAACGACGACGAAAGGCAGTAGAGAAGTTGGTGGCGTGCTGATATCCCGACATCCAGGCAGCCTGCTGTACGCTGTATCCTTCCAGTAAATAACCGCGCGCGCGTTCCAGGCGGCAATCGCGCAGGTAATCAAAGACCGAACAGCCATAGGCTGCGCGAAACTTGCTACGCAGACTACTGGGACTCATTGCCGCGCGTTGCGCCAGTTCATTGAGCGTGTGATCATTCTCGGGATTCTGTTCCAACAGGCGACGAACGACTTCCAGCCGCTGCTGTTCCCCGCTGGCGGCGAGGCGTTTGCCGCTCTCTACCTGGCACACGCTGAGGCCATGGCCGAACAGTTGCAATATCAGCCCTTCCAGCATCAACTGGCGAGAAACATTGCTCAGTGCGCTCTGCTGCGCATACTCCAGGCCGCTGAGTAAAAATCCCGGCACCTGCCAGATAAGCGTCGGCGTCTGGCATCTTTCCCACTCACGCATCAACGATTCAAGTAGCCCCGTGCGCCACGCGCCGTCGGGATACAGACCGAGCGATAAAGTTCGCAGTTTGCAGTCGGCATGATGGCGGGCGCGCATCGTCTGGTGCTCGCTCAGGCGTGAGCTAAACGCCATGCCGGAACGCACCACGTGTTCCTGGCCGTTAAACGAGAGGATCACGCAGCCTTCCAGTACCACCAGCATATACAAGGGACTGCTGTGGCGGGAGGTGGTTTCATAGGGTTGCAACACCTGTACATCAGAGTGCGTCACGCACATCCCGCAGGGGAGCGTCATCTCTTCGATTTCACCTTGCAGCACAGGGCTAGCGGACGGCAAATCCGGCTTGTGCGCCAGCAGGGGAAAGCAATAGTCGATCCCATAACGCTCACCAAAATCCATAAACTCGCTGACGGAAAAAGTACGCGCTACGCGTCTGGACGCATTCAGAGTGGTGGTGTTGTTCATGCTGTCTTCTGCACAGAAAATGGGATTAACAGTTTTTGGTCAGGAGCAACATTACCATTCCCTGCGCGACACAACAATAATAATGAGAATTATTATCAATATGATTGAGGCACTGTCTCCCGACGACCAGCCATCTCATCAGACTGAATTTACAGCTGATGAGATGCGCATGTTCTACTGCTTGTCTTGGGTATCCTGCTGCGGCTTTTCATCAACCTGAAACACAGCCACGGCCTGGGATAGCATTGCCGACTGCTCTTCCACACTGCCTGTCGTGGCGGCGATTTCCTCAACCAGAGACGCATTTTGCTGAGTGACTTGCTCCATTTGCGTGACAGCAACGCGGATCTGCTCGATGCCGCTACTCTGTTCCCCCGATGCGCCGGATATATCTTCCATGAGTATATTGATATTGCGTATTGCCTTAGCAATGTCCGCCATCATGGCCCCACTGCTTTCAGCTATCTCCACCCCTTCCTTGACGCTGATTGCCGCCTTGGCCACCAGTTCGCTAATTTCTTTCGCTGAGGAGGCGCTACGTTGGGCAAGGGTTCTGACTTCACTCGCCACAACGGCAAATCCACGCCCGGATTCGCCAGCGCGCGCCGCTTCTACCGCGGCGTTTAAGGCGAGAATATTGGTCTGGAAAGCAATACTATCAATGACATGGGATATTTCATTCACGCTTTGCGCGTTGCGGCTGATCAGGTGAATTTTCTCAACCATGTCGCTCATTAAGCGCTCGCCACGCAATGCCATTTCCGTGCTTTCACTCGTCATGGCAGACGCCTGATGTGATTTATCGGTGTTATTTTTGGTTGTTACGGAAATCTGTTCCATACTGGCCGCCGTTTCAACCACGGCCGCAGCCTGTTGCTCCGTTCGGGTTGATAAGTCTGAATTACCCGAAGCAATTTCCTGCATGCCGATATTAATAGACTCAACGCCATCGCGAATCGTACTGACGGTCTCCCGCAGACCGTTTTGCATATGTTGTAAATTTAAACACAGTAAGCCAATTTCATTGTTACCCGGCACCTTAACGGGATGACTCAGATCGCCTTTACCAATCCGTGAAAAATGCTCAGACACGATATTTAATGGCCGAATGATTGTTCGGTTTATCCAGATATTGCAGAGAATAAAGATAAGAACCGTAACGGCCAGCAGCAAGGATATTTTAAGTATTGAGGCATTAAACTGAACGTATGTCTGTTCAACGATATTTTTACCGACCAACATGGTTGATTTGTAGTAGCTCTCAATCTCCTTATCAAAATTTTTTCGCAAAGCCAGCACCTCTGTGTTGGCATTTGTTTGTGTACCAACAATACTACCGTCAGAAATAGCCTCATTTAATTTATCAACATACTTTTGCTCAGCATTCATTTGTTGCTCAAAAGCAGTTCTGACGATTTTACCAATCTGGGGATCATCCGCCGTCAGTCCTGGTATATCCCAAAAAATAGCGAACTGCTTTCTGGCATAAGCTATCTCATCCTGCACCTGTCGCAATGTCTGTTGGGTAGCAGCCATATCTTGCAGTTGGATATTATCAAGAACGCTTCTTACTTTATAAACAGCCCCAACGACGTTATGCAGCGAATCCTGTTCCTTTACTATATTATGCAGTAGAAGGGTACTTTTTTGATTTCCTTTGAGATCGACCAACTCAAACCCATTAGAAAGGAACTGCATAAAGGTAAATACCAAAAGCAATAATAACAGACTGGTTTTAATCCTCATATTCTTTAACATTTGAACATCTCCATAACAATTAGCCAATCATCTATGACTAAATTGTTATCGACACACCACGTAATATCTTAACCTATAAAATGGTTAATTATGAGAAAGTATCCCCGCTCAACTTAGCATAATAAATTACGTACACCGTGGTACACATGGCGGCAAATCGCCGTTTTATTACCGGGAGCAATTACACTATAAAAAAACCAACATTAATATTATTTATGGATGAGAAAGTAGTTATATTAAATACAATGCGCCACTGAGTATGGGCCAGATAGCCGTATCTGACCGGCATCAAGCGAACAAAGCGCCAGCCAAACGTCAGAGAATATAGACGGTCACTTTTTCCTGACGATCTGCCGGCACCCTTACCCATGACATTGAATCAACTGCAATTGTCGCCATTTCATTTTCTAACCGGAGTAGCGGCGTGCTGTTATCTGGCGCAGAAGAACTTTCGCCAATCTCGAGAATGCCCCGAAAAGATATAGATAAATTGTCAGCGGTATCAGACAGCCTAATCCATTCGGTCGCGATCTCTAACTTTTGCTTTAACAATTCTCTGTTCATAACTTGTTCTAATCATTACTTATCAGTAAGAAACTGGAAGTGATGAAATTCATTTGAAATATCTTTCACAAACTCTACCGGCAGGTGGTGTTTGATGAAGGTTAATTTTGCGAACTCAACATCGCCATACACCCGGATACAGAAAGGTTTGACTATCTCGCCCTGAGCACCAAAGCACTCCTGGAGTCTGGTATCATCCATAAAAATAAAGTTACCCTTTCTCACTTTAATCTTATCATGCAGGTCACGCCACTTCTCTGGTGTGAGTAGAAAGTTCTGCCATCCATTATTTCTCAACATTTCAATCGTGTGGGTGAATTTAAAATAATCATTTTGCATTGTCACATCACCACTTGAGGTGGCGTACAAGTATTCTATTTTAAATTTTAGTTGTGCATTGATGCTTTTTTTCTTACCTTCATCAATTAACCATTGAAGCTCATTGGCCACACTTCGTGAAAAGAGTTTTCTTTTTTTTGCGATGGCCAACCAATGCATAATAAAAATATGCTCTGACATTTTAGAGTGGATCTTGTGATCCTGTAATGCGATACCAATTGCCACTAACGCGCTCCAGGTGAACGCTTCCAGCTCATCCTGATAATGATGCCTCGATTTACTCACTTTTCCTAAATTTTTTACCACTTAAAACCTACCCAGAAAAAATCATTATTGTATTTAATTTGTTACTACTCAATTTAAAAACCTACTACAACTAAAACCTGCATAATATGATCCAGATTAATTTATCTCAATGTAAAAAAAGAGCCATGAAACACATTATTTTTATTAATCATTTATAGTTAACAAGATTGACCACAAATAATAAGAATCGCTCGATAAAGATGAAAACTAATAATTATCCCGCGTAATCAATACAACAATGTATCAAACCAGAAAACCTCCAGATTCAATAAACCGGAGGTTTGTCTGGGCCTGCAATTGTTAGTAGAAAATACCGATGATTAGCGTATGCGTAACAAAGCCGACAATCAACGGTACGGCGGTGCGTTTAACCACATCGAATGGAGTTATTTTTGCCCCGCTGGAAACGGCGATCACGACGCCAGATACCGGTGAAATGGCCCGTCCCATATGCGATGCCTGCTGCATCGGCAGAATCATGGCCACGGCGTTCGCCCCCATACTGGCAGCGATTTGCGGGATAAGCTCAACGAACGCAAGAAATGGCGCATTACCCGATCCCATAATGATAGCCGCCGCAAGCGTCACCAGCGCAAACACCACCGCCATGGCAAATGGCGGCAATCCCACGTGTTCGGCCATCAGGATTAATTGATCAATCGCACCAATGACTTTAATACCATGAGCAAAAACCCCCGCCGCAACCAGCAGGCCTACCACACCGGTAAAGGCAGTACCCATTCCTTTCAGAAAATGGCTAAATCCTTCGCACACCGCCTTTAAATCTCGCACCCGCAGCCATTCAATCAACATACAAATAGCCATTGAAATAAGCACAATGGTAATGATATTCAGGTTAATACCACTGACGAACATTTCAGAGGATCCCACTGCCATCAGTATTGGAAGCATGGGAAGCAGCGCATAAAATGCGGGCGCAGTTCCTGAGTCAGTCACTTCAGCACTACCGATTTCCCGCGGTAAGGTCCCCGCTTTACGGTCGCAATAGCGCTGCCAGAAAAAATGGCAGACTCCCACGACCAAAACGGTAGCCAGAGCAGCCGGTCCCTGGTGGTAGACCACGTATTCCACCACATCCATATTGACCGCTTTCGATCCCCTGATAGCATCGATTGCCGTTGGGGTATACGCCACGCCCAGCGAGGTGGCAATTACCCCGGCAGCAGAGGCAGCGGAAAGCCCTAATCCCAGCATAATGGGGAACATTGTTCCCATCAGCAGTACGGCGAGTCCAGTGGCTGAAGGAATAGCTAACTGCAAGAGACTGGCGAGCAGGTACGAGAAAAAAAGCAGAATATAGGGCGAACGCAGCGCACGCAGAGGTTTTGTGACGACACGCACCACCGCCTCATTGGCGCCGATATGATCCATGTAGTGCGCAAATCCCATCAGCGCCATGATCATCAGGCCAAGATCGGCGGCTCGCGTGCTGAAGAGATCGCGCATAACCTCGAACGGATCGAGAAAGGAAATCCCCGTGCCAGCAACGCCTTTCGGTAGTACGGAACCCCACCCGGTGAGAGCGGTGCAAATCATCAGCACCAAACCCGCAATAAATAGCACGGGTTCCGCACGATAACCTTTCAGAATCAGACGAGCGACCACCACGATAACCAGCAGGGCAATTAACACCTGAATCATGACTGAGCTCTCCGCTGCGTGAACTCAGCAAAGGTTTCCTCAATGACCGCAACCACGACATCGCTGGCGGCCCGCAGTGAACGCACCGGCAGATATTCATAAATAGAGTGAAAATTATGGGCGCCGGTAAAAATATTCGGGCAAGGCAATCCTTTCTGCGATAAAACCGCACCATCATATCCGCCGCGCATGGCGACAGATGCCGGGGTAATCCCACATTTCTGATAGGCGCGTAATGCAATATCAATCGGGTAGTGAGCATCACCCTGCAAGCTATTGAACACGTTCGCATAGCGATCGGCTAAATGACAGACCACGCTATTTTCGCCCCATAGTGCGCAGGTACTGACGGCAAGCTGTCGGATAAATGCCATACGCGCCTTATAGCCTTCTTCAGTGAAGTCGCGGATATCCAGCTTAAGCACCGTGCGGGCGCTGTTACCCTGCAACTGCTTAACCCAGTAATAACCTTCGCGCCCTTCCGTATATTCAGGCGCTTCTCCGCCAGGCAGCATCGCAATAAACTTATGCGCCATCAGCAGCGAGTTCTTCAGCTTACCTTTGGCTGACATGGGGTGCGCAGACTGGCCGGTAAAGATGATTTCCGCATCGCCCGCATTCCAGTTCTCATAAACAAACTCGCCGATACCGCAACAATCCAGGGTGTAACCAAAATCAGCGCCGAAGCTGGCAACATCAAAAGCTTTTGCGCCACGCAATCCTTGCTCTTCATCAGGCACAAAACCCACCTTCACCGGTCCATGTTTGATTTCCGGATGTGCCACCAGATACTGTAATGCGTTCATAATTGCAGCGATGGCTGCTTTATCATCAGCCCCTAACAGGCAGGTTCCGTCAGTGACCAATAGATCATCACCGATATAATTTTTCAGTTCCGGGAACTCGCTTTCGCGCAGAAAAATATTCAGTTCTTTGTTCAGGCACAAATCCCCACCGCTATAGTGAAGACGTTGCGCATTTGTGTCCGCAGTCTGTTCCGCACTGGTATCCAGATGTCCAAAGAATGAAACGACAGGAACCGTGTCATCGGTGTTCCCGGGCAGTGTCGCCGTTACGATGGCGGTATCCCTGACCTCAATGTTTTCCATTCCTAATGCTTCAAGTTCTGCTGCAAGCAGTTTTGCCAGTACCATTTGACCAGCAGAAGAAGGCATTATCCCATTTGCGCCATTTTCTCTTGAAGTCGTGGTATTAATTTTGGTGTAGTTGATAAAACGTTCAACAATATCCATTCCAGGAGGTCCTTTAATATTTTATTGACGAAATACTGTGAGAGGGGCTCGCGTACACCGCGAGTGATATTAAACAGGGAACCAGATAAAATCAGCGTTCATCCCGGAACGCTGATTTTATGAGCATTACGACGTTGATTTATACCCTAAATAATTCGAGTTGCAGGAAGGCGGCGACGCAGCGAATTCCCAGGAGCATACATAAGTACGTGACTGGGCGAGCGAGGAAAGCCAACGCACATGCAGCTCGAAGTATGACGGGTATATATATGAATATAATGAGATGAGTCATTACGTCGGTGACAAAAACGCCTTACTGATGGGTAAAACCATACTCCCTGTCCATGTTCACTGCTATTTCCCATGGTGTTTAGCTAACAGAAATCATAAACGGCACTCGTAAGCCCAAGAGATAATAGAAATCATTTAGACTCCACTTCTCTATACCGGCCTAAGAGATAGCATTGCTATATTTTTTTAATGAACGAATACGGTGTCAGCAACATGCAACCGTTTGCACTTCTCTAGAAATAGCCACTTAGCGCACTAAAATCCGTGAGCAAACTCACAATTATATCAATAGCAAAAATTTCTATCATACTGAAAAACCGTGAATTATAAGAAACGCTATATAGTCCCCTGGTAAATAGATTCATTATGATACTATTCGACATTGCCTTATTATCGATGGATAATACTTCCCTAACCATTAATTTTAAACATTACCCACCATAATATTGGTATATATTGGTGATTAATAAAATCCTGCACCGGCAAAAAAACCTCTGCCCTGAGAAGAGATTCAGGGCAGAGGTAATACGGGTGTTAAGGACAGATTTATAGTTTTAGTGATAACGGAAGAGCTTCTTGCGGAACCGAGTATACACAATTCATCGCATTAAGAAAATTCTTAAAATCACTTAATCACAAATTCGGTCGAAAAACATTAAAATAATAAAAAACGCCTTATCAAAACAGCAAATAAAGTGACAAAAAGATTAATCCATCCTAATCAATTGCGTGGCCCCAAATGCGCTCACAGTGCCGCGTTACCACAGATAACACCTTATGCGCAGACAGAATATCAAATTAATTTAATATTTTAATAGACACCTGACATAACAAAAATTTGCAGTTAATAAAGTCACTAAACGCTATAACTCGCTATAGATCACATTTTATGTACAAGGAGTTTTCTCTGGAGATTCTGGCTGGTATGATTCATCAGGTAAATACCTTTCAACTCAACCCGAGGCTTTGATGCTGGAGAATGTAATCATCAGATAATCAGCTTGCCGACCTTTTCAGGACGGACTGGTTATCAATGCGCCGAAATCGAATGCGGACACCGCAGTGTGTTTGCACGTTTTGCACATGATGATTAAACAGGTTTTCCAGTATGAATTTATCCCGTCAGGAACAACGTACCTTACACGTTCTCGCCAAAGGTGGTCGTATCGTTCACGTCCGCGACGCCTCAGGCCGCGTCACCTCCGTCGAATGCTACAGCCGCGAAGGACTACTGCTCTGCGACTGCACCCTCGCCGTGTTCAAAAAACTCAGAACCAAAAAGCTGATCAAATCTGTCAATGGTCAGCCCTATCGCATCAATACTACCGGGCTGAACAACGTTCGCGCCCAACTGGATAATCGCTAAGGAGAGAGAGATGGATATCCCAAAAATTTTTACTATCAGCGAAAGCGCTCATCGCATCCATAATCCGTTCACCGCGCAGAAATACGCCACGTTAGGCCAGGTGCTGCGCATGGAACCGGGAACCCGCATTCTGGATCTCGGCAGCGGCTCGGGCGAGATGTTGTGCACCTGGGCGCGCGATCATGGCATTTTCGGCATCGGTATCGATATGAGCCAGCTGTTTAGCAAGCAGGCAACGCTGCGCGCAGCAGAACTGGGCGTCAGTCAGCAGGTGAGTTTTGTCCACGCCGATGCAACGGGCTATATCGCTGAAGAAAAATGCGATATTGCCGCCTGCGTGGGCGCAACCTGGATTGCAGGCGGCGTCGCCGGAACGGTCAGACAACTGGAGCAGAGTCTTAAGCCTGGCGGAATCATACTTATCGGTGAGCCGTACTGGCGCCAGATACCCGCAACAGAGGAAATCGCCCAGTCCTGCGGCGCGACCGCTGTCGCCGATTTTCTTTCCCTGGCGGAACTCATTGCTTCTTTTGACCCGCTCGGCTATGACGTGGTTGAAATGGTTCTGGCTGACCAGGAAGGTTGGGACAGGTACGAGGCGGCAAAATGGTTGACGATGCGCCGCTGGCTGGAAGCTAATCAGGACGATGAGTTTGCAACTGAAGTCAGGGAGCAACTGAGAAGTTCACCGGGACGCCACGTCACCTTCACCCGGGAATACATTGGCTGGGGCGTGTTCGCACTCATGAAGAGGTAAGATGTGTGGTCGGTATAGCCGGGAGGTTATACCGACTTGCTCATCACTTTGCCGCTGGCTGCATTAATACTTCAACAAATTTAGCCAGCCACTGCGGATGCGCGGGCCAGGCTGGCGCAGTCACCAGATTACCGTCGACGTAGGCTTGATCAATGCCGATATCCGCATAATGTCCGCCGCTCAAACGCACTTCAGGCGCGCAGGCCGGATAGGCGCTACAGGTTCGGTTTTCTAATATCCCTGCTGCCGCCAATAGCTGAGGGCCATGGCAGACGGCGGCGATAGGTTTACCCGCTGAGTTGAAATCCTGCACCAGTTGAATGACCTCCGGGTTCAGACGGAGATATTCCGGAGCGCGCCCGCCGGGGATCACCAACGCGTCGTAATCAACGGCCCGTGCTTCGGCAAAATTCGCATTCAACGTAAAACGGTGTCCCGGTTTTTCGCTGTAGGTTTGCGCCCCATCAAAATCATGAATCGCCGTTTGAACGTAATCCCCCTGACGCTTATCCGGACAGACTGCATCAACACGATGGCCCAGCATTTGCAACGCCTGGAAAGGAACCATCGTTTCATAATCTTCGACATAATCGCCAACTAACATCAGTATTTTCTTCATTCACGTCCCCCACTCACGGTTATTAATGATGAGAAATAGCGGCCATCTTTACTATAGTCCACGCGATAGGCGACATTGATAAATACAGCAGAACATTCGGTCTGATCACAATCTGCGCCAAGGCCCGCCAGATGGCGGCCTCAACGTAAACCTGCATGGTAAAATAGAGTTAATAAATATAAATTATATATAGCTGAGAAGTTTTAATATCAGCCAGCACCATCCATAACTTAATTATTTAATAAAATTATGCGCACACGCGTTATTATCTATTATTATTTTATTCGCCTGCAGTCAGGTGAAAATACGCAAAGATTATTCCCATGATGACAAGATGTTCGTTCGTCAGGCAAGGATTGGGTATGCTACTCGCCACGTGCCTGTGCGGGCCTTCGGTCAATCGGCTGGCGGCGTTGGAATTCACTGCGCGACGCAGCAGCAGCCCTGTTAATCATTCGCGATGGCATATTTTGCAGGAGAGTGGGGAGACTCGCCTTCCTGAGCACAAAAAAAAGATTTCCTTAGAAAGGTATGACCACAGAGTAACTTAAAAAACAAAGCAACAAAATTAACAATAATGAAATAAATAACATTAATTAATAACACTTCAATAGCTTTCATCGATCTTTTATCGTATTTACGATCTGCCAAACCTATCGTTTAAATCTATCAAAATATTTATATTGATCGTTTTTATCGATCATATATTCTGTATGAAATAAATGCTATTGACGGCATTTTTATTACCAGCGCAGTCAGAAAAATTCTTCTCTCTTGCGTTGTGTCGCACCAGAAAATTATCAAGGATTACGCTTAAAAACTTACGTAACATCTATTCAAATAGATTTCGATTAGCAAGAACATCCAAAAAAACACACTTTCAGCACCCGGGCTAACAGGTTTTAAGTAGATAGCTTACATTGAGAGCGGTGATCACTCACTGAGAATTGCGCATGATGATATCGTTAAAAAAAACGGAAAATATAAATTTCGTTAATACATTTAAAGACTATTTTTGTGTAGGCATCGCATTTTTTGCTTTACAGTTTGTCGCTGGTCATCTCAGTAAGCAGGAAGATATTGCGGGTGCAACCCTGCATTTTTACGATCTCACTTTACCTCTCATTTCCGCATTACTGGTTTTATACAGGCAAAAGGCATTCCCCATTTTAGGTGCCTTTTTCTTGTATGCGCTCTACTCTTACTCATTAGATTCGCTGCTAACGTTATCAGCTCAGGTACTGGCCGCACTCATTAGCCAGACATTCTATGTGTTCTCGACAGGTAAACGAAGTGCCGTAAGCTTTGGCCGCAGCCAGCTTACAACCCTACGTATTGTTTGGCTGGTGTGCTGCAATTCCTTACTCTTTATCTCGATTGAGCACTGGTTCCAGTCGCGAGTTATTTCTGAACCAATGACTCATCTTTTTACACTGCAAACATTAATTAACTTGCAGTGGTTGATGAACTCTTGCCTGACAGGGATCCCTTTTTGTTACCTGTTGCTCAGAAGCGTTCAAAATCCAGTATGGTGTATTTTACACATCAGGCATGTGAAGACATTGATAAAATCCGGCCCACCTATTTTATGTCAAGTATTATGGCTGGTCCTGTTAGTCTGCATTATGTCTGCTTTGATTGTCAGCAGACAGGATATACTCATATTTACTGACTACTCATTACTGTGGCTTCTTCCGCTCATGCTATGGGGAGTGATCTGTATTGGTCATGCTTTCATATCCCCTGTTTGGGTAGCGATGCTCATCTTGCTAGGATATAACATAAATAGTTATATCCCACCCGCTGACGATAAAAACTATTTACATAGTCTGGTGATTTCTTCTACGGTCGTGTTTGTCTTTTCGCTGACGATTGTCGTTGCCGGTGTACTTGCCATTCGTAACCGAAAATACCTCCGACGCCTCAAACAACTTTTTAGATCAGAGCCTAATACTGGACTGCCTAACTTTCAGGCCCTGCAAATGGATATTCGTAAATACTCAACTGAGTGTCTGTGTTACATCCGTTGTACTGAACTGAACACGCTAGAGCAAACGCATGGTATCGAGTTCCGTTTTGAGTTTGTAAAAGGGTTAAGCACCTATGTGCGTAAATTAATAAGCGGTGACGATAATATCTATTATGCCCCAGGTCACGGGATAATTCTTCGCCTTAATGCCATACCTGACATTTCTGAACTGTATAAAAAACTAAACTCTTTCCGTTTTATCTGGAAAGACTACCAATTGGGGTTATCTTGCGGTATGGCGTATACCACCGAGAAAAACCTGATTAAAAATTTATCGCTAGCTATTAAGCAGCTTAATACCCAAAGTTACATCTCGTTGATGCAGGGGCAACCGTTATTACTCAACCCACAAATGCCGGGTGATAGAATTGTCAGTCAGGCTGTGATTCGTCATATGTTGCAAAAAGCTATCGACAGACAATCGTTTGAACTTATGGCCCAACCTATCGTATCAACAATGTTGGTTGTTCAACCGATCGTGTCAACCACTGGACTGACACGTTATCACGAGATACTTATTCGGATAAAAATGGTTGATGGTAAATTAATCTTTCCAGATACCATCCTACCAGTTGCACGCGAGGCAGGACTACTCCCTGCGCTGGATATCACCGTGATTGAACAGACATTTCGTTTTATACAGTCACGACAGAAATCTGAACCCAACAGCCATTTTTCTATTAACCTGACCCCAGATTCGCTTAATAAAATTGATTTTCTTGATAATGTTTTCACCTTGTTTAGAAAATACGCCATCGCACCGGAACGTATCATTTTTGAAGTCATTGAATCAGATATCATTGATAACGCCAATGTCACTGATGTTCTGAGAGCATTACGTAAAGCCGGTTCGAAAATTGCTATTGATGATTTTGGAACCGGAGCATCCAGTTATTCTCGTTTACGAACGTTAGACGCTGACATTCTGAAGATTGATGGCTCATTCATCCGTAATATTCTGACCGATGAGTTTAGTCGATGCGCGGTCAGATCATTCTGCGAAGTGGCGAAACTGAAAAAAATGGAAGTCGTCGCGGAGTTTGTTGAAAATGAGGAAATTGAAAAGATGCTAATCACGATGGGTATTGGTTGGTTACAGGGATATCATATAGGAAAACCCGTTCCTATAGAGTTAGCTCAATTGTAATTCAGTTATTATAATAATAATTATCTTACAACATTGATTCACTTACCGGCTCCCGTGCCGGTTTTTTTATTGTCTAATGCAAGCTGTACATTAATTAAAGCAGCTATGCCGCAACTGTCTGCCGCGGCATAGCGTATTTTATTTTTAGCCCAATTCAGCCGAAAGCTATTGTTGATTCCGCTTCCATTACTCCCAGGCCCGTTCAGTTTTCGCCGCGTCAAACTGCGGCGGCGGCTTACGAAAACGTCCGGTCAGCCAGGCGAGATACACCAACCCTAACCCGGCCCATACCAGTCCCAGCGTCAGCGATGTCACCTCCAGATTGACCCACAGTACGGCAACCGTGGCGGCGCCAACCATTGGCAATACCAGATAGTGCAGTTTCTCCTGCCAGGTATGTTTACGTCCTTCACGCCGCCAGAAGTGGTTAAACACCGACAAATTGACGAACGTAAAGGCCACCAGCGCGCCAAAGTTAATCAACGCCGTGGCGGTCACCAGGTCAAAAAACAGCGCTGACAGCGCCACAATGCCGACCATAATGACGTTTAGCGCAGGGGTGCGCCATTTCGGATGAACATAACCGAAGTACTTCTCCGGGAAGACGTTATCCCGGCCCATCACGTACAGCAAACGAGATACACTGGCATGCGACGCCAGGCCTGACGCCAGCGTATTCACAAAAGTCGTACACAGGAAAATGGACTGGAACAGTTTGCCGCCGACATACAGCGCAATCTCCGGCAGCGCCGCATCCGGGTCTTTAAAGCGGCTAATATCCGGGAAAAACAGCTGCATAAAGAACGAAGCGGCAATGAAGATCAACCCACCGTACAGGGCGGTGAGGAAAATAGCTTTCGGGATGGTACGCGCCGCATCCGGCGTTTCTTCAGAAAGCGTCGTCACCGCATCAAAGCCGAGGAACGAGAAGCAGACGATAGTCGCCCCGGTGATAATCGGGATCAAATGCGCATTCTGGCTAATAAACGGTTGCAGCGACCAGACGGTGCCGACCCCCTCGCCTTTATGCAGTCCCTGTACCACGAGGAAGATAAACACGGCGATTATCGCCACCTGCACCAGCACAAACAGCGCATTGAAGTTCGCCACCAGATTAACGCTTTTCAAATTGGCCGCGGTGAGGATCGCCACGAACATCACCACCCAAATCCATGGCGCGACCTCCGGGAACAGCGCGGAGAGGTAAATTTTCGCCAGCAGGACGTTAATCATCGGCAGGAAAAGGTAGTCAAGCAGCGACGACCAGCCAACCATAAACCCCACGTGCGGATTGATGGCTTTTTGCGCATAGGTGTAGGCCGAACCGGCCTGCGGAAACTGGCGTACCAGCTTACCGTAACTGATGGCAGTGAACAGCACCCCCGCCAGGGCCAGCAGATAGGAGGCCGGAACATGGCCATTGCTGACGCCCGAAACAATCCCAAAGGTGTCAAACACCGTCATCGGCGTGAGATAGGCCAACCCCATCACCACCACCTGCCACAGCTTCAGGGATTTTCGCAGTTGTGTTTTGCCCGGCTGGGCTGCAACGTCCACAGGAGAATTAGTCGACATAGCGATCCTCCCCGCAACGAGTCCAGGTCTGCGTTCGAAACGTTGGTAACGCAAACCTGAGTCGTGTCGGGGCGGATCTCCAAAAGTAAGGCGTCAATGTCGTACGGCTAAGGTGTGGTCCGTACTTACTGCGGGAGCCATGGATGCTCACGCGGGGCTGGTTTTTAAACACTGGCATCATCACATTTCCTCGTCACAAACTCTGTCGGTTATCTGAAGACCCGTTGTCGCCCGCGCTCCATTACGCGACATCCGGGAAATGGCAGGTATTCCTGCAATTTTTACGGGCTGGCTCCGCTCAGCCCGCATGATGCGACTTCTTTTTAAATGACCTGTACGACGGTCAGGCGTTTTTCAACATCCACTCAATTTCAGTGTCGGTGATAAGACGTTCAAACTGGATTAATTCATCGTTTTTACAGGCGTGATACACGTGGCTAAAACGCTCCCCCAATAATTCACGCAGACTGTCGTTTTGCATAAACTCCCACAGCGCATCGCTCTGACGGATCGGGAACGGCAAACCTTCCTGCTCCAGTCCGTTGCCTTCCACCTCTTCCTGTAACGACAGCTCGTTATCCAGACCATGGAGGATCCCGGCCAGAATGGTCGACATCACCAGATAAGGGTTGGCATCAGCCCCCGCCACACGGTATTCAACCCGATGATTATCACGATCGCCGCAGGGAATGCGCAGCGCCACCGTACGGTTGTTATGCCCCCAGGAAGCCTGGGTAGGGACATACATCCCCGGCTGGAAGCGACGATAAGAGTTCACATTTGGCGCCAGCAGCGCCATCGACGCGGGCATCAGATCAATCATCCCGGCAAGCGCACGCTTAAGTAACGCAGAATCATCGCCATTCGCATCGGCCAGCACGTTCTCGCCTTTGTTATTCATAATGCTGATGTGGATATGCATCCCGCTACCGGCATGCTCCTCATAGGGCTTTGCCATAAAGGTGGCATGCATCTTATGTTTCTCCGCCACCAGCCGCACCAGGCGCTTCAGCGCCAGCGCATCGTCACAGGCGTCGAGTACGTTATCGGTATGGATGAGATTGATTTCAAACTGACCAGGAGATGCTTCGGCCACCGCACCGTCGGCCGGGATCAACTGCAGACGGGCCAGTTCGTCGATATCGTTCAGCACATCAGCAAAGTGGTTCAGGTTATCAACGGAGTAAACCTGACTTTGGGTATTACGATCGTCCGTTCCCGGCGCGCATGGCGGCTGCAGATAACCTTCGGGATCGCGCTTGCGATCGAGTAAATAGAACTCCAGCTCTACCGCTACGACGGGGAACAAACCGCGCTGGCGCAGTTTCTGCCAGAGTCGGTTGAGAACGTTCCGCGGCTCAACGTCAAAGGGAGCGCCATCTTCATCCAGCATTGTCAGCATCATCTGGCCAATAAATTCCGGATCGGCGGCCGAAGGGGTTAACGTTCCGAGCACTGGCACACAGGTCCTGTCCGGTTCGCCAAGTTCTTGTCCTAACCCCGCCTCTTCCACCACATTGCCCAGAATGTCCATCGCGAACACCGATGCGGGAAAATAACAGCCCTTCTCTAACTTAGACAATCCCGACACAGGAATGCGTTTACCGCGAAAACAACCGTTAAGGTCGGTTAACAGCACATCGACAAACTGCGTGTTGGGATAACGTTCCAGATATTGCTTCACTTCGCGCGCAAACGCGCTACTTCGCCTCTCTTCAGAATGCTGAACAAAATTCTCAACTTCTACGATATTGGTTTCCATGATTCACCGCCGTTGGCCTGGTAAGCTTTCTGTGATTTGACTGTTAAATATAATGTCCACCCTTCGACTCTGGATGCAAACAATTTGTTTGTCAAATGTTAAATTAAGTTTGCTAGAAGGTTATTACGCTGCTAGATTGAGAAAATAATGAACGGAATTGCACAACAAGGAACCGTTTGGCAATAATTTATTCCAAAACGTGAGGTCGATCATGGGCAATATATTTGACAAGCCAGTTATTGGTGTAGTGATGTGTAGGAACAGGCTTAAGGGTCACGAGACCCAGACTCTGCAAGAAAAGTACCTGAATGCGGTTTTGAATGCCGGTGGATTACCGATAGCGTTACCTCATGCGCTCGCGGAGCCAGAATTACTGAACGCGCTGTTACCAAAACTGGATGGTATCTTCCTGCCTGGAAGCCCAAGCAATGTGCAACCGCACCTCTATGGTGAAAATGGCGATGAGTCTGACGCCGATCCGGGGCGTGATCTTCTGAGCATGGCGCTAATTACCGCCGGGCTCGAAAGGCGCATTCCCATTTTCGCCATCTGCCGGGGCTTACAGGAATTAGTTGTCGCCACTGGCGGGACTCTGTATCGTCGCCTGTGCGATCACTCACAGTTTCTGGAACATCGTGAAGATGCGGAACTCCCGGTGGAGCAGCAATACGCCCCATCTCATGAAGTCCAGGTTCAACAGGGAGGATTGCTGTCGCAATTAATACCAGGTTGCAGCACGTTTTGGGTTAACTCCTTACATGGTCAGGGTGCAAAAACCCTTGGCCCGCAGCTGCGCGTGGAAGCACGATCGCAGGATGGATTAGTGGAAGCGGCCAGCGTTCACGACCATCCTTTCGCGCTCGGCGTGCAGTGGCACCCGGAATGGAACAGTAGCGAATACGCCCTGTCGCGTTTGTTACTTGAAGGTTTTATCACCGCTTGTCAGAACCACCTCGCTGAAAAACAGCGACTCTGACCACTACTGTTAAGGAAATGCAATTATGAGCGATGACGGCCTGGCGCCGGGTAAACGTTTGTCAGAGATCCGCCAGCAATTGGGTCTTTCGCAACGTCGTGCCGCCGAACTGTCTGGGTTGACGCATAGCGCCATCAGTACCATAGAGCAGGACAAAGTCAGTCCTGCCATCAGTACGCTGCAAAAGCTATTGAAAGTATATGGGCTGTCGCTCTCCGAGTTCTTCGCGGAACCGGAAAAGCCTGACGAACCGCAGGTGGTTATCAATCAGGATGATTTGATTGAGATCGGGAGTCAGGGAGTATCCATGAAGTTAGTTCACAACGGAAATCCGAATCGTACGCTGGCAATGATGTTTGAAACCTATCAGCCAGGCACGACAACCGGGGAGAGAATTAAACACCAGGGTGAAGAGATTGGGACAATACTGGAAGGTGAAGTCGTTTTGACCATCAACGGTCAAACGTATCATCTTGTTGCAGGGCAAAGTTATGCCATTAACACCGGCATTCCACACAGCTTCAGCAACACCTCGGCAGGGATCTGCCGCATTATCAGTGCCCACACTCCCACCACATTCTAATAAGTAGCGGCCTGAGTTTCTCAGGCCTTCTTAAATAACGCGCATTAACAGGGTAAATCCCTGGGGCATCGTGCAGCCTGATTTTGCCTGAAAAAGATCAGCAACGAACTTTATCTTATTGATATAAAAGGAGTAGCTATGAACTTTCAGAACCTTAAATATTGGCGTGAGAAAGCCAGTCATTATTCGCCGGAAACCCGTTTATTTATTAACGGCGAATATTGCGCCGCCGCCGATAACGAAACCTTTATTACTCAGGATCCGGCCGGCCAGCGCCCACTCGCCAAAGTCGCCCGCGGCAAAAAAGCGGATGTGGATCGTGCGGTCACCGCAGCCCGCGCCGTCTTTGAACGCGGTGACTGGTCGCAGGCAACACCCGCAGAGCGCAAGGCGGTTCTCCACAAGCTTGCAGATTTAATGGAGCAGCATCACGAGGAGCTGGCGCTACTGGAAACGCTCGACACCGGTAAACCGATTCGCCATAGCCTGCGTGATGATATTCCAGGCGCGGCGCGCGCCATTCGTTGGTACGCCGAAGCTATTGATAAAGTCTATGGCGAAGTTGCCACCACCTCGGTAAACGATCTGGCGCTGATTGTGCGCGAACCGGTGGGCGTAATCGCGGCTATCGTTCCGTGGAACTTTCCCCTGCTACTGGCCTGTTGGAAACTTGGCCCCGCGCTGGCCGCCGGTAACAGCGTGATCCTCAAACCCTCGGAGAAGTCCCCGCTGACCGCCATACGTCTTGCGGCACTGGCTAAAAAAGCGGGTTTGCCCGATGGCGTTCTCAGCGTGGTTAGCGGGTATGGCCACGAAGCGGGCCAGGCGTTGTCGCAACATCCGGATGTCGACGTTATCACTTTTACTGGCTCAACCCGCACCGGCAAGCAACTGCTAAAAGATGCTGGCGACAGCAACATGAAACGCGTGTGGCTGGAAGCTGGCGGTAAAAGCGCCAACATCGTGTTTGCCGACTGCCCGGATCTAGCGAAAGCCGCCGCCACTGCCGCGGCAGGCATTTTCTACAACCAGGGTCAGATCTGTATCGCCGGTACGCGTCTGCTGCTGGAAGAGAGTATTGCCGACGAATTTATCGCGCTGTTGAAAGAGCAGGCGAAAAACTGGCAGCCGGGCAACCCGCTCGATCCTGAAACCACGATGGGCACGCTTATCGACAATGCGCATGCCGACACCGTGGACACCTTTATTCGCGACGGTGAAACGCAAGGCACGCTGGCGCTGGATGGCCGCAGCCATGTTCATCCGGCGGCTATCGGCCCGACGATTTTTGTCAATACCGCGCCACAAGCCCACGTCAGCCGCGATGAGATCTTCGGCCCGGTACTGGTCATCACCCGTTTTAGCAGCGAAGCCGAAGCCCTGGCGCTGGCCAACGACAGCGACTACGGCCTGGGCGCCGCGGTCTGGACCCGCGATTTGTCGCGCGCCCATCGCATGAGTCGTCGCCTGAAGGCCGGTTCAGTCTTCGTGAATAACTACAACGACGGTGATATGACCGTACCGTTCGGCGGTTATAAGCAAAGCGGCAACGGGCGCGATAAGTCCCTGCATGCCCTGGAAAAATTTAGCGAACTGAAAACCATTTGGATCTCCCTGGAGCCTTAATCATGACTGAACATACCAGCAGTTATTACGCCGCAAGCGCCAATCAGTACGAACCGTTTCCCACCCTTAGCGAATCGGTTAGCTGTGATGTCTGTGTCGTGGGCGGCGGCTATACCGGACTCTCCTCCGCCCTGCATTTAGCGGAAATGGGTTACGACGTGGTGCTACTGGAATCCGCACGTATTGGTTTTGGCGCCAGCGGACGCAACGGCGGCCAGTTGGTTAACTCTTACAGTCGCGATATTGATGTTATCGAACGCAGCTACGGCCCGGACGCCGCCAAAATGCTCGGCAGCATGATGTTTGAAGGCGGCGATATCATTCGCGAACGCATTAAACGTTATCAGATTGACTGCGATTATCGTCCTGGCGGGCTGTTTGTGGCGCTGAACCATAAGCAGATGGAAACGCTGGAAGAGCAGAAGTCGAACTGGGAACGCTACGGCAACACACAGCTTGAACTGTTAGACAGCAGCGAAATTCGCCGCGAAGTCAGTAGCGATCGCTATGTCGGCGCGCTGCTCGACCACAGCGGTGGCCATATTCATCCGCTCAATCTGGCGATTGGCGAAGCTAACGCCATTCGTCTGAACGGCGGACGCATCTTCGAACAGTCGCCGGTCACCCGTATTCAACACACCAGCCCGGCGGTGGTCAGCACGGAAAAAGGTCAGGTGACAGCCCGCTTTGTGATCGTCGCGGGCAACGCCTACCTCGGCGACAAACTGGAACCTGCGCTGGCCAAAAGCAGCATGCCGTGCGGCACCCAGGTGTTAACCACCGAACCGCTGTCCGCCGAAATGGCACGTTCGCTGATCCCAAAAAACTACTGTGTGGAAGATTGCAACTACCTGCTGGATTACTACCGTCTGACCGGCGATAACCGCCTGCTGTACGGCGGCGGCGTGGTCTACGGCGCACGCGATCCGAACGATATTGAACGCCTGGTGATGCCGAATCTGCTGAAGACCTTCCCGCAATTGCGGGGGGTAAAAATTGATTACCGCTGGACCGGTAATTTCCTGTTGACGTTATCACGTATGCCGCAGTTCGGCCGCCTCGATACCAATATTTACTATATGCAGGGTTACAGCGGTCACGGCGTGACCTGTACCCATCTGGCTGGACGCCTGATTTCCGAACTGCTGCGCGGGGATGCCGAGCGCTTTGACGCATTCGCCAACCTGCCACACTACCCGTTCCCGGGAGGCCGCAGCCTGCGCATTCCCTTTACCGCCATGGGGGCGGCCTATTACAGCTTACGCGATCGCCTTGGGGTTTAAGTTCTTCCGCGATAAACCCGACGCACAGGGCGGTCTCCCCTGTGCGTTTTTTTATTCCCGGTCGGTGAAAAACAGATAACAGTCACGAATATATCGCTATAGGACATAACCACACTCTTCGCATTGTTTCTCTCCTCTAATCGGATACGCTTTTTTAGATATCGCTGGCGGCGTGCGCCAGAACTCAACGGGGGAAGAAACGCGTGTTATGAATACGAATAATGAGGAGACCTTTTATCAGGCGATGCGCCGGAAGGGAGTGAGCCGACGCAGTTTTCTTAAATATTGTAGCCTCGCCGCAACATCGCTGGGATTAGGGGCTGGAATGACGCCCCGAATAGCCTGGGCGTTGGAGAACAAACCCCGGATCCCGGTCGTCTGGATCCACGGGCTGGAATGTACCTGCTGTACCGAATCGTTTATTCGCTCCTCGCACCCACTCGCCAAAGACGTCATCCTCTCTCTGATTTCCCTCGATTACGACGACACGCTGATGGCCGCCGCCGGAACGCAGGCCGAAGAGGTATTTGAAGACATTCTGCGCCAGTACCACGGCCGCTACATTCTGGCCGTCGAAGGTAATCCTCCGCTGGGTGAACAAGGGATGTTCTGCATTAGCGGCGGAAGACCCTTTGTGGAAAAACTCAAACGCGCCGCCGCCGGAGCCAGCGCGATCATAGCCTGGGGCACCTGTGCCTCCTGGGGCTGCGTGCAGGCTGCCCGGCCTAACCCCACCCAGGCAACCCCGATCGATAAAGTGATCACCGATAAGCCGATCGTGAAAGTGCCCGGCTGCCCGCCGATTCCGGACGTCATGAGCGCCATCATCACCTACATGGTGACGTTTGACAGACTGCCTGAACTCGACCGTCTGGGGCGTCCGCTGATGTTCTACGGCCAGCGTATTCATGACAAATGTTACCGCCGCGCCCACTTTGACGCCGGGGAGTTCGTCGAAAGCTGGGACGATGATGCCGCCCGCAAAGGCTATTGCCTGTACAAAATGGGCTGTAAAGGGCCAACCACCTATAACGCCTGCTCCACCACTCGCTGGAATGGCGGCGTTTCCTTCCCCATCCAGTCCGGTCACGGTTGTCTGGGATGTTCAGAGAACGGCTTCTGGGATCGCGGCTCGTTCTACAGCCGCGTGGTTGATATTCCACAGATGGGAACGCATTCCACCGCCGATACCGTGGGCCTCACCGCGCTTGGCGTCGTGGCTGCCGGCGTCGGCGTCCACGCCGTCGCCAGCGCCGTCAACCAACACAACCGCCACAAACAGCAATTAGCCGACGCCAGACAGCAGTCGTCAGATAATGAGGATAAACAGGCATGAGCCATTCATATCAAACCCAGGGATATACCTTAAACAATGCCGGTCGCCGTCTGGTTGTGGATCCCATTACGCGCATTGAAGGTCATATGCGTTGTGAAGTGAACATTGATGAGCAGAACATCATCACCAACGCGGTTTCTTGCGGCACCATGTTCCGCGGACTGGAGATCATTCTTCAGGGTCGCGACCCGCGCGACGCATGGGCATTTGTCGAACGAATTTGCGGGGTGTGCACCGGTGTACATGCCCTTGCCTCTGTCTACGCCATTGAAGATGCCATTGGCATTAAGGTGCCCGACAATGCCAACATCATTCGCAATATTATGCTGGCCACGCTGTGGTGCCACGACCATCTGGTGCACTTTTACCAGTTAGCCGGAATGGACTGGATTGACGTGCTGAATGCTCTGAAAGCAGATCCTCGCGCCACATCGCAACTGGCGCAGAGTCTTTCTGCCTGGCCGATGTCCTCACCGGGCTACTTCTTTGACGTCCAAAATCGGCTGAAGAAATTTGTCGAAGGCGGTCAGTTGGGGATTTTCCGCAACGGTTATTGGGGCCATCCGCAGTACAAGCTATCGCCAGAGGCTAACTTGATGGGCTTTGCCCACTATCTGGAAGCGCTCGATTTTCAGCGCGAGATTATCAAAATCCATACGGTGTTTGGCGGTAAAAACCCCCATCCTAACTGGATTGTCGGGGGTATGCCGTGCGCTATCAATATCGATCAGAGTGGCGCAGTAGGCGCGGTCGATATGGAACGCCTGAACCTGGTGCAGTCGATCATCACCCGCACCGCTGACTTTATCAACAACGTGATGGTGCCTGACGCGCTGGCTATCGGTCAGTTCAATAAATCCTGGAGCCAGATTGGCACCGGGCTTTCTGATAAATGCGTTTTGAGCTACGGCGCGTTCCCGGATATCGCCAACGACTTCAGCGACAAAAGCCTGTTGATGCCTGGCGGCGCGGTGATTAACGGTGATTTTAACAACGTATTGCCTGTGGACCTCGCCGATCAGCAGCAAATTCAGGAGTTTGTCGATCACGCCTGGTACCGTTACCCGGACGATCAGTTGGGCCGCCACCCCTTCGAAGGCATTACCGAACCCTGGTATAACCCCGGCGATGTGAAAGGCAGCGATATTAATATCCAGCAACTTAACGAGCAGGAACGTTACTCGTGGATTAAAGCCCCGCGCTGGCGGGGACACGCCATGGAGGTTGGACCGTTGGCGCGCACGCTGATTGCCTATCACAAAGGGGATGCCGCGACGATTGAATCCGTAGATCGCATGATGTCCGCCCTCAAACTGCCGCTGTCGGGCATGCAGTCAACGCTGGGCCGAATTCTGTGCCGGGCGCACGAAGCGCAGTGGGCCGTGAGCAAGTTGCAATATTTCTTCGACAAGCTGATGACCAACCTGAAAAACGGCAACCTGGCGACGGCGAATACCGAAAAATGGGAGCCAGAAAGCTGGCCGCAGCACTGCCGCGGGATCGGTTTTACCGAGGCGCCGCGCGGGGCATTAGGCCACTGGGCATCGATTCGCGACCAGAAAATCGATCTGTATCAGTGCGTGGTGCCAACCACCTGGAATGCCAGCCCGCGCGATCCAAAGGGGCAAATTGGCGCTTACGAGGCGGCGCTGATGGGTACCCAAATGGCGATACCGGATCAACCACTGGAGATCTTGCGCACCTTGCACAGCTTCGACCCCTGCCTGGCATGTTCAACCCACGTGCTTGGCGACGACGGCAGCGAACTGATCGCAGTCCAGGTTCGCTAAGCGTTGAGGAAAAGGAACGATGACTGGAAAGATATCCCCACGCGTCGGGGAGGCGCGTGATACCGCCGTCAGCCACTATGTGTTTGAAGCGCCTGTTCGCTTGTGGCACTGGCTGACGGTAGGCTGCATGTTGGTTTTGATGGTGACCGGATACTTTATTGGCCGACCGCTGCCATCGGTCAGCGGCGAGGCCACCTATCTGTTCTATATGGGCGACATCCGGCTGGCGCATTTCGCCGCCGCCATGGTGTTCACAGTGATACTGCTGATGCGCGTTTACTGGGCCTTTGTCGGTAACCGTTATTCACGCGAGTTGTTTATCGTGCCGGTCTGGCGTCGCAGTTGGTGGCAGGGGGCGTTTTCGGTAGTGCGCTGGTATCTGTTTCTGGAAAAGAAACCAGGGGAGGATATCGGACATAACCCCGTTGCGCAGGCAGCGATGTTTGGCTATTTCCTGCTCTCCGTTTTTATGATCCTGACCGGTTTTGCCTTATACAGCGAGCATAGCCAGTACGCCATTTTCACTCCCTTCCGCTATGTGACGGAGTTTTTCTACTGGACCGGCGGCAACTCTCTCGATATTCACAGCTGGCACCGGCTAGGAATGTGGTTCATCGCCGCCTTCATCATAGGTCATGTATACATGGCTATCCGCGAGGACATCATGTCCGACGATACCGTCATCTCGACCATGGTCAACGGCTATCGTAGCCACAAATTTGCCAAACGTCAGCGCGACAAGGAGGCGTCATGAGCGAACCGAACGTCATCGTGATGGGCCTGGGCAACCTGCTGTGGGCAGACGAAGGGTTTGGCATTCGCCTCGCGGAGCGCCTGTACGCCCACTATCACTGGCCAGAATGGGTAGAGATTGTCGATGGCGGCACCCAGGGGCTGAATCTGCTGGGCTATGTTGAACAGGCCAGCCATTTGCTGCTGCTGGACGCCATCGACTACGGACTCGCGCCGGGCACTCTGCAAACCTACGCCGGTGACAAAGTCCCCAGTTACCTCAGCGCCAAAAAAATGAGTCTGCACCAGAACAGCTTCTCCGAGGTGCTGGCGCTGGCAGATATTCGCGGCCATCTCCCCGCGCACATCGCTCTCGTGGGACTGCAGCCGGTACAACTGGACGACTATGGCGGCAGCCTGACCGACATCGCACGCGCTCAGCTCCCGGCGGCGGAACAAGCCGCGCTTACGCAGCTGGCCGCGTGGGGTATCGCGCCACAGAGAAACGAGGAAACGCGTTGCCTGAACTATGAATGCCTGTCGATGGAAAACTATGAAGGCGTGCGTATTCGCCAGTATCGCGTGACGCTGGAGGAATAAACAATATGTTAAATGACACCCCATTTTCTGCGTTATGGCAACGTATGCTGGCGCGTGGCTGGCAACCGCTGAGCGCGTCTGAACTGGATGGCTGGGTAACCCGCGTGGGCAATGGCGTGGTCCTGCTCAGCAGCGATCCCCGCCGCACGCCGGAAGTCAGCGACAACCCGGTCATGATTGCCGAGTTACTGCGGGAGTTTCCCCAGTTTGCCTGGCAAATAGCCATGGCCGACCTTGAACACAGCGAGGCGATCGGCGATCGTTTTAGCGTGTTCCGCTTCCCGGCCACACTGGTGTTTATCCACGGCGAGCTGCGCGGCATTCTCAGCGGCATCCACCCCTGGGCTGACCTGCTTAACCTGATGCGGCCCTTAGTTGAAGAACAGATACCGCCGGAGTCTGCATGATGAGCGATTCCTTTTTTCATCTGCTGGGTCCGGGTACGCAGCCGGGCGATGATAGCTTCAGCATGAATCCCTTGCCCCTCACCTGCCAGGTCAACTGCGACCCCAGCATGGCGATGCTGGAAAACTGCCCGCACAGCCCGGCGGTGATGGCATTGTTAGCCGATGTACGCCACCAGCTCGCCCGGAGAATTCCCGTCAGGCAGGAGGTGTTGAGATGGGATCTATCCACGCTCAACGCCGACGATCTCACGTTTTTGAATACGCTGCTCGGTGAAGGCGAAGTTTCAGCACGCATCCAGCATGCTGACGGCCGGGAAAGTGAAATTCAGGAGTCGATTTTCTGCGGCATCTGGCGAGTGCGTTGTCAGAATGACAAGGGCCAATGGGAAGAATATCTGGAAGCCGGTAGCGCGCCGCAGGCGCTATGGCAGGCGGCAACACTCAATACGCTGCCGGACGATAGCCTGCTGCCTCCGCCCATCGACGGATTGATGAATGGCCTGACGCTGGCCCAGGAACTGCTGGCGCACCTGCGCGATCCGGCCACGCGTCCTCATAGCATTAACCTCACCCAACTGCCTGTTAGCGACGCGGATCGCCGATTCCTCGCCAATCTGTGCGGCGAAGGGCACATTCAGATCCGCACCATCGGCTACGGCGAGAGCCAAATCGACGCCACGGCGCTGCGCCATGTCTGGCATGTGCGCTGTCTGGATACCCTGAAAGGGCTTTTGCTCGAGAGTTATGAGATCTGTCCATTACCGGAACTGGTACTGGCTGCGCCGGAAGATCTGCTCGACTCGCTCGAGCGCCTGGATGAAGTCTGCGCCTGGCTTGCATCCGGCCCGCCTGCCTGACTCCCCTCTATAAGACCCGCGTACTTTTCTGCTGCGGGTCTGACGTTTTCTTCTTTATCTATTCACTCTCTAATGCCTGATGGAGTTCACATGTGGGACGTCATTGACTTATCGCGCTGGCAGTTTGCGCTGACCGCGCTATACCATTTTCTGTTTGTTCCCCTGACGCTGGGGCTGATATTTTTGCTGGCCATCATGGAAACCCTGTTCGTGGTGACCGGCAAAACCATCTACCGCGACATGACCCGTTTCTGGGGAAAATTATTCGGTATTAACTTTGCGCTCGGCGTGGCTACCGGCCTGACCATGGAGTTTCAGTTCGGCACTAACTGGTCGCTCTATTCCAACTATGTGGGCGATATTTTCGGCGCCCCGTTGGCGATGGAAGCCCTGATGGCTTTCTTTCTTGAATCCACCTTCGTCGGGCTGTTCTTCTTCGGCTGGCAGCGTTTAAACAAGTACCAGCACTTACTGGTGACCTGGCTGGTCGCGTTTGGATCCAATATCTCGGCGCTGTGGATCCTCAACGCTAACGGCTGGATGCAATATCCGACCGGTGCTCACTTTAATATCGATACCCTGCGCATGGAGATGAGCAGTTTTAGCGAACTGGTCTTTAACCCTGTCAGCCAGGTGAAATTTGTCCATACCGTGATGTCCGGTTATGTCACGGGTGCCGTGTTTGTGATGTCCATCAGCGCCTGGTATCTGCTGCGTGGTCGCAATCGCGAGTTTGCCCTGCGCTCCTTCGCGGTGGGTTCCGTTTTTGGCACGCTGGCTATCCTCGGCACCCTGCAACTGGGTGACAGTTCAGCCTATGAGGTCGCCCGGCTCCAGCCGGTAAAACTGGCGGCAATGGAAGGAGAATGGCACACCGAGCCCGCCCCCGCTCCTTTTCATGTCATCGCCTGGCCGCAGCAGGAACAAGAGCGTAACGCCTTTTCCGTGAAGATACCGGCCCTGCTGGGTATCCTGGCGACCCACTCGTTAGATACCCCGGTTCCGGGACTCAAAAATCTGATGGCGGACGCGCTCCCCCGCCTGCAGCGGGGCCGGGAAGCGTGGTTATTGTTGCAGGAAATCGCCAACGGTAACCGCACGCCTCAGGTGCTGAAGGCTTTCCACGCCGTAGAAAATGATCTGGGTTACGGCATCCTGTTGGCGAACTACGCGCCTGATATGAACCACGTTACGCCCGCGCAATATCAAGCCGCGCAACGCGGCGCCATCCCGCAGGTGGCCCCCGTGTTCTGGAGCTTTCGCATCATGATTGGATGCGGTTCTCTGCTGCTGCTGGTGATGGCGATTGCGCTGATACAAACCTTACGCTGGCGTATCGACCAGCATCGCTGGGTACTGCGCATGACGCTGTGGAGTCTGCCGCTACCGTGGATTGCCATTGAAGCAGGCTGGTTTATGACGGAGTTTGGCCGTCAGCCGTGGGCGATTCAGGATATTTTACCCACCTGGTACGCCCACTCCGCGCTGAGCGCGAGCCAGTTGGCCTTCTCCATGGGGCTTATCCTTACGCTTTACACCCTGTTTTTAATTGCAGAGGTCTACCTGATGCAAAAATACGCGCGTCTGGGTCCAGATACGATGCGGGACCAACAACCGGCGCAACAACAGGGATAAAGGAGATAATCATGTTGGATTATGCAACGCTGCGGCTCATTTGGTGGCTGCTAATTGGCATCATTCTGGTGGCCTTTATGGCCACTGACGGATTTGATATGGGGGTCGGCTGCCTGTTGCCGCTGATCGCGCGTAACGATGACGAACGCCGGGTATTAATCAATAGCGTCGGGGCGCACTGGGAAGGTAATCAGGTGTGGCTCATTCTGGCGGGCGGCGCATTATTCGCCGCCTGGCCACGCGTCTATGCCGCCGCTTTTTCGGGATTTTATGTGGCGATGATTCTGGTGCTATGCGCCCTTTTCTTTCGCCCGTTGGCTTTTGACTATCGCGGTAAAATAGCCAACGCGCGCTGGCGCAGAATATGGGACACCGGGTTGGTTATCGGCAGTCTGGTTCCGCCTGTTATTTTCGGCATTGCGTTCGGCAACCTGTTTTTGGGCGTGCCTTTTATCCTTACGCCGCAACTGCATGTGCAATACCTGGGCACCTTCTGGCAGTTACTCTCTCCCTTTGCCCTGTTGTGCGGCGCGTTAAGCTTGATGCTGGTTATTCTGCAAGGGGGCGTGTGGCTCCAGTTAAAAACCGATGGCATCGTTCGCCAGCGCGCGCTGTCCGCCACCCGCCGCAGCGCAATGCTGGTGGTACTCTGCTTTCTGTTAGCCGGTTACTGGCTGTGGACAGGAATTGATGGTTTTGTGCTGCTTAGCCAAGATCCTAATGGTCCTTCCAACCCGCTATTAAAAGCGGTAACAACCTCGCCGGGCACGTGGATGGCGCACTTTTATCAGTCACCACTGCTGTTGATTATTCCGCTAGCTGGCATGATTTTCCCAATGCTCACGATCTATGCCTGCGGGCAACGTCGGGCCGTGTGGGGATTTTTGTGCGCTTCCCTGACCCAGGCCTGCGTGATCTTCACCGCCGGAATCACCCTGTTTCCGTTTGTGATGCCTTCAAGCGTGCAACCCCTGTCCAGCCTGACGGTGTGGGACAGTACCTCCAGCCAGATGACGCTCAGTATCATGTTGGTTATTGTGCTGATTTTTCTACCGATAGTGCTGCTTTATACCGCCTGGAGTTATTACAAGATGCTGGGGCGAATCAAGGTAGAAACGATCCGCCGCCACAACCACGAACTTTACTAGGGAGGAATGCACAATGTGGTATCTGTTTTGGCTGGTCGGCATTCTGCTGATGTGCGCGTTCTCCACGCTGGCGCTGGTCTGGCTTGAGTCGCGGCAGAAGTAGTTTTGCGA
>NZ_CP069763.1:2377805-2386787 GCF_016893685.1 Citrobacter cronae | reverse complement strand
CCTTTCCATCAGCTCACCAGGACGTTTAATCTGCCGTCTCAGGGTATCGAAATTACGCTCATTGAGCCACATATCGTAGACCGGTCGGAGTGTCGGGTACTCACCGTCAATGCCTCGGATCTGTCTGTTCTTGCATGTTTTTTACATCATCCAGGAAGGCGTCAAAAGTTTCAAAAGGCCATGCCGCCAGATATGTCTAGTCACGAAAATCGCTCGCTTTGCAGTACGCTTCATAACCATACTTTGCATGGCAAACAACATTAAGACGTTCTGAACAAATTATTATTTAAATAACCTGAGCCAGACGACGTATCCCATCAACAAGTGCCTCTGCCGGGTGATTTGCAAAACCAATCAAAATCCCCTGTCGGCTGATATCTCCCTGGTAATAACGGCTCAGTGATAGTATTCCCATCCCCAGTGCTCTGGTTTTTTCCTCGACATCATTTCCGATCAATCCGTTTTGTAGCCAGCACACAATATGAACGCCAGAGTCAGAAGGCTGAACAATCATTTTATCAGCAAGGTATTCTTGAATAGCATTGACCAGCGCAGTTCTTCTTTCATAACACGTCTTGCGAATTCGACGCACATGACTGGCATAATGCCCATCCTCAATAAAACTCGCCATCATTGCCTGCTCAAGATAGCTGGTGCCGAGATCTGTAAAATATTTCGTCACCATAATCTGTTGTTGTAAACCTGGCGGGACAACTAAAAAACCTAAACGGAACTCTGGATACATCATTTTCGAAAATGTACCGGCATAAATAACCCGTTGATTATCATCTAATCCCTGCAATGCCTGTAAAGAGCGATCGGCATAGCGGAACTCGCTATTATAATCATCTTCAAATATCCATGCCTGGTTTGACTTCGCCCATTCCAACAGCTCAAAACGCCGGGATAAACTCAATGTTCCACTTAATGGATATTGATCCGACGGGACAACATAGGCCAACTTAGCGTCAGGGAAATGATCAATACCATAGCGGACGTTCATTCCTTCGCTGTCTACCGGTACCGGCCTCACAATTGCGCCAACAGACATAAAAGCCCCTCGTGCGCCTTTGTAACCCGGTTCATCCAGCCAAACTTCATGGCCTGTCAACAGCAGCGCTCGTGCGGTAATGTTCAATGCTTGTTGGATACCATTTACGATGATTATCTGCTCTTCGTTACAGTTCACTCCACGCGTTGTTTTGATGTAACGACAAACCGCTTTTCTCAAAGGAAAGTATCCGCAAGGGTGAGTGTGGGCCCCCAATTGGTGCCGGGATTGTCTCCAGATCCGTTGCAGTAATTTGCCCCATAGTGCGTGCGGGAAGAGATCCGTACAGCCAACACCAACCGCAAATAGACGGTTCATGCCGCGCCCTTCATACTCATTTGACCATAAATCGCGCACAGGATTATTTTGGCCATTTACCTGTTCATCAGGCGCGACGACTTCCCCCGACGCTATCATTGGATAGCTATTGCTGATACTCCGATCCGGAATATTGTGCGCAACATAGGTTCCAGACCCTTTCCGGGTCAAAATATACCCTTCATCTAATAGCCTGTCATAACCGGCAATCACTGAATTTCGTGAAATTGCCATCATCTCGGACAACGCCCGGGTTGAAGGCATCTTTGTTCCTGTTGGTAATCGGCCTGCAAGAATGTGTTCACGAAGAGCATGATAAACCTGTTCCTTCACGACACCTTTTCCTAAAACAAATCCTTGAAATAAAGGTGCATTATTTTTCTTCATTGTATTAACCTTTATGCTAAAAGTGGATCCTATCAATAGGTAAAAAGTGTCTCTTTACCAGAATTTATAAAGCCCCTAGGATCATACTCCTGAGACATTATTCTTATACAATATCAGGAGAAATATATGAATAGCAAAAATACTATTACTATTGCAGCTGCAGAACAAGAAGATTACTCCAGCTGGCTTCCTTTATGGATAAACTACCAAACATTTTATCGTACTAAAATTTCAGATGAAGTAACGAAATTAACATGGGAGCGTTTTCTGACGCCAGACGAACCAGTTTATTGTGCAGTTGCCAAATATGATGGTAAAATTGTGGGCCTGGTGCATTATGTTTTTCACCGTTCAACCTGGGCAGAATCAAACTATTGCTATCTCGAAGATCTATTTGTTAGCGAAGAAGTGCGCGGTCAACATATCGGTAAACAGCTGATCGAGTATGTTCAAAAGCAAGCCCAAAAAAACCATGCGTCAAGATTATACTGGCACACGCATGAAACCAACCTGCGTGGACAAAGACTGTATGACTGGGTTGCCAAAAAGAGTGGGATGATTGAATATCGTATGTGAGAGAAATAATACTTTTCACAGACGTTAATCATTCAGTTTAAAAAAATCAAAGATTAGCCTCTGAGTAGATATACTCAGAGGATGTACTGATAACTCATCACCCCGGTCTTAATTCGATGAAGAAAGAACGTTTCACAACCCTTCGATGTGGGATGGCAGGTGTCCATGCGGTATCTGCCGATACGTCCTTCCGGTTTGGGCGTCATACTCATGATCAGTTCGGCATTGGCTTAATCGTTCGTGGAGCTCAGGTTTCGATGAGCGGGCGCGGTAGGGTAGAAGCTGTAGTGGGGAATGTGATCACCGTTAATCCTGGTGAAGTCCATGATGGCTCACCTTTGGGAACAGAAAGCAGGTCGTGGCGCATGCTCTATTTCGACCCCACCGTTTTGTCCGGCGCCATGCAAGTTCTGACGGAAAGTCGCTCTGGCTGCGTTGAGCTATCCAGCCCAGTATTTCGTAATCGTGAGCCTGCGGCCCATTTCTCGACACTCTTTCGAATTCTGACGGATTCCCGCGGCGGGCACAGCGAAATTGAACAGGAAGAAACCCTGCTCTTTTTACTGGCAGGCTTACTCGCAAGCCCGCGTATTGAGAAAAAAGGCGTACCAAAATCAATTATCCTGGCAAAGGAGCGTATTGATGATGACCCCTCATTACCGTTATCACTCCATGAGCTTTCAGCTCTGGGAGGCGTGAGTCAGTTTCAGCTACTACGCGCTTTTTCTACAGTCACAGGGCTTACTCCACATGCTTATCTTATCCAGCGGAGACTGCAAAAGGCGAGGCAGCTTATCGCTGGAGGAATGTCTCTTACTGATGTCTCCTATACCGCCGGTTTTGCAGATCAAAGTCATATGACGCGACTTTTTGTTCGTACTTATGGCATAACGCCCGGCGCCTATGCTGCAGCGATAAAGTAAGCTGCAATTTTATTCAATACACCAATCGTGACACTCGGCATGCTGCTGGAAACATTCCGGAAGAGAGATTTGCCAATGTCACTATTCTACCCTCCCCTCATTCGTAATCATGTTGAACGACTCTACACTGGAATAATTCGTGCGGATGGCATTATTCCCCGTACCAACCTCGCTGCGCAGACTCAGTCGCCCCGTTACATCGAGTCCGAAGTAAAAGTCTGTGGGGGAAATTCATTATGACGCTTGAGTTTCTCCTTACCACTCTCATTATCGTGGCATCTCCAGGGACTGGCGTACTCTATACTGTCGCCACGGGCATTTCAGATGGTGCTCGCGTAAGTATAATTGCTGCATTGGGTTGCACGCTGGGTATTGTTCCGCACATATTAACAGTTATTACAGGACTTGCTGCAATACTGCATACCAGTGAAATGGCCCTTCAGATAATTAAATATTTGGGCGTAGCATATCTGCTTTATATGGCATGGAAAACGCTTAATGAAAATAAAAATCTGAATATGGCTAGTAAAACTAAAAAACAGAGTTTAAGGCAAGTTATAACCTCGGCGATACTTATCAATCTACTCAACCCTAAACTCTCCATGTTTTTCCTGGCATTCTTACCGCAGTTCGTTATTAAAGGTGAGATCTCACCTGTTTCTCAGATGCTGGAAATGAGCCTGATTTTTATGGTTATGACTTTCTTTGTATTTACCGTATATGGAATTAGTGCAGCCAGCATACGCCAGCATGTGGTTGCTAATGCTGCTGTGCAACGTTGGGTATTGCGTTTCTTTGCTGTTGCGTTTGCCGGGCTTGCCGTTAAACTGGCATTGATGCAAATCTAGACGTCAGATGAACTCATGATAAATAAAAGCCAATAGTTAATTTTCCAAATAAAAACCAGTGATAAGCAAATTCTCAAGCATCAATAAGGTAAAGAGCCGGTATGGCAACGATAAAGGATGTTGCAGAGTTAGCAAGAGTATCCACCGCAACCGTTTCACGCGTTATTAATCAAACTGCATGGGTTGAACCGGTGACGCGTGAGCGTGTTGAAAAAGCTATGCGCGAGCTGAACTATCATCGCAATGCCGCCGCAATTGCATTAGCGAAACGCAGCGGGGACATGCTCGGGTTATTGACCGGCAATCTTGCCGATCCTTTTTTTGCCAGACTTGCCCGAGGCGTGGAAGAAGTATCACGCCAGCAGCAATTTCGGCTGATGGTATGCAGCGGTGGCCACGATGAAGGAATGGAAAAATCCGGGCTCGATTTCCTGATCAACCAGGGCTGTGAAGCTATTGTGGTCCATGCCAGTAGGCTCTCCGAAAAAGAACTGTTGCGATATGCCGCGCATTTCCCGGCCATGGTCGTCGTGAATCGCTATATTGCCGGGATGGCCAATCGCTGCGTATGGCTGGAAAATAGTCAAGCAGCTAAAACAGCCACGCTACATCTACTGGAACAAGGACACCGTTGTATTGCCTGCGTGACAAGTGATTTACCGATTATCGATCGTCGTGAGCGGCTGGAGGGCTATCAGTTGGCGCTGGCCGAATATGGCATTACGCCAGATAAAAACTGGGTTATTAGCGTCCCCTTCAATGAAGAGGGGGGCGAACGCGCTGCGCATCAGTTGCTAAATTGCGGCATCCCTTTCACTGCAGCGGTGACATTTAACGATGTGATGGCCGCCGGGATTATGCGCATCCTTCATCAACAAGGAATTACACTACCACAGCAGCTTTCAATCGTTGGGTTCGATGATGTGGTGATGGCGCGCTATCTCTATCCCGCGCTGACAACAATGCATTACCCCGTTGAACGGATGGCGCGCTGTGCTTCGCACCTGGCGATACAGCTTTTTAAGGGCGCAACCCAGCGTCCCAGTGTGAATAGCTTCACTGCGGATCTGGTGATCCGCGATTCTGTTCTTCCCCCCGTCATCAATGCGTAAATCGTCAAGCCCCTGAATTGTGATCGACTTCAAGTTTAACGTTCTCATGTAATCGCTTACATGAGGGCCAATGAACGATCACAGTCAGGCCTAAGGGTGTTCTCTACTCTTGAACGACCTTACAGACTGGAGATTCATGAATGAATGCCTCTCAAAATCAGAAAAAAACGCTCTCATTTGGACTGGCAGCGATCCCTATTTTAGCCATGCTCCTGCTATTAATTATTGGCTACGGCATTATGGGGTTACGCATTGAACCTTTGTTACTGTGCTCTGCCGCTGTCGCCGCAGGGATGGCCTGGTGGCAAGGGTATTGCTGGGAAGACATCATTAATTCGGTGGTCGATAAACTCGCCAAAGCAATGCCGGTTATTATGATTCTTATCTGCGTTGGCGGCCTGATTGGAACATGGATGTTTAGCGGCACCATCCCTTATATGGTGTACTGGGGACTTAAACTCATCAGCCCCGAATACATTCTCATCGCCGCCTTCTTTTTGACCAGCGTCGTATCCGTATGTACCGGAACCTCCTGGGGTTCAGCCGGAACGGTGGGCGTAGCATTGATGGGGGTTGCCGCCGGACTGGATGTCTCGATGGCAGCGGCTGCGGGAGCCGTTGTTTCAGGTGCTTACTTCGGCGACAAGATATCGCCGCTGTCAGACTCAACTAACTTTGCGGCCATTGTCGCAGATACTACCCTTTTCGAGCATATTCAGCACTTATTGTGGACCACAATTCCCAGCTTTCTGCTTGCAGCCGTGGTTTATTTAATTGCGGGCCACAGCAATATGCTGGGCGAGGTCGCCACGCCACAACGGGTGACCGATATTGTCAACGCCCTGGAGTCGCTGTACCACTTCAATATCATTCTGATTTTGCCGCCAGTAATCGTTTTATGGGGGGCGATTCGTAAAAAACCGGTCATTCCTTTAATGCTGAGCGCGTGCGTATTAGCCCTGATTCTGGGCGTTGTGATGCAGGGACTTAGCATCAAGCAAGGACTGGATGCCTTTATTGATGGCTTTAATATTACGATGTTCCCGCAAGGGAGCGAGGGCATTATTGCGGATGTACCACGCCTGCTTAACCGTGGCGGAATGTTCTCAATGATGAGCACTATCCTTCTGGTATTTTGCGCATTCTCTTTTGCCGGGGCTTTAACGTTAACGGGGGCGCTCAACATTCTTATTAACCGCCTGTTGACCGTCATTCACAGTGTCGGTCAGCTAATTGCGGCGACCATTGGAACCACCATTCTGGTGACAGGTGCGACAAGCGACGGCAAACTCGCTCTTCTGGTTCCAGCTGAATTATTTAAAGACGCTTACCGTCGTATGGGACTGGATACTAAAAATCTGTCCCGCACCATTGAAGACGCGGGCACAGTTATTGAGCCGCTATTGCCGTGGACCTCTGCCGGAGTCTATATGGCAACGACATTAGGCGTGAGCACGCTGGATTTACTGCCATGGGCAATTCAGTGCTATGCCGCAATCTTCTTCGCCTTGATTTATGGTTTTACAGGAATCGGTATCGCAAAAGCGCCATCAGCGGCAGGTACAGCTAAAAAAATTACGGCAACAGAATAGGGAGAGCATGTAATGGATTTTAATAAGGTTATCGATCGCCACAATACCGGTTCGCTGAAATGGGACTTTATGACGCGATATTTCGGCGAAGATACACATGAACTGTTGCCAATGTGGGTTTCTGACTTTGACTTTGCTTGCCCCCCTGCCGTTCAGGAGGCTTTAACACTCCGCGTCGGGCACGGCATTTTTGGTTACAGCGAACGCCCACAAAGTTACTTTGATTCATTAAACTCATGGTTCTCCACCCGCCATCAACTGGAAATAAAGCAGGAATGGGTCTGCAGCATTGAAGGTGTCGTTCCGGGGTTATCTCTACTGGTGCAAATGCTGAGTCAACCCGGTGAAGGCGTGGTCGTTCAGGGGCCGTACTACGGGTCATTCGCCAAAATTATCACTCTGAACGGCAGGAAGCTCCTGGAAAACCCATTATCTGAGGATCCGGTTACGGGTTATCAAATAGATTTTGTGCACTTGGAAATGTTATTCCGGACTGAACGCCCACCGTTGATGATTTTATGTAATCCGCATAACCCAACCGGCCGTTGTTGGTCTGCGCAGGAGCTGGAACAGCTACTCACCTTATGTGAGACCTATAATGTTACGTTGCTGTCTGATGAAATATGGGCTGATTTATTACTGCCAGGTGAAAAATTTACTTCAGTTCTGCATCTGGGAGCGCGCTGGCATTCGCGCGTTATCTCTGCCACCTCCGCCAGTAAAACGTTTGGTTTGTCGACACTACGCATTGCTAATTTTCTGATACCGGCACCGGCATTGCGTGAACACTTTTTACGCCGTCTGGATGCCCATGGGCTGGATGTGTTCAATGCGCTATCCGTCGAGGCAAGTACGGCAGCATGGCAGCATGGCGCGCCCTGGTTAGACGAGTTACTCGATTATCTGGCTGAAAATCGACGCTGGTTTATTCAACAGATTAATGAATATCTCCCGTGGGCTCGGGTTGTTCCTTCCCAGGGTACGTATCTGCTGTGGATCGATTGCAAAGCGCTTGGACTGGATGATGAGCAACTCAAAGGGGTTATGCTTGATGTTGCCGGTATTGCGCCTTCAATGGGAAATAGCTTTGGTTCGGCTGGCAAAGGTTTTATTCGCCTGAACATGGGATGTCCACGCGCCTACCTCGAAAAAGCGATAGTGGGGTTGAAGCGTATTACAGTTTAATCTTCCTGCAAAAATAAAGTAAAAATCCCCGCCATCCGATGAGGATGCGGGGACATTCACAAAAATCATAGAGAGCTAAAATTATTTAGCTCGCCGTTATCATGCTTAAAGGTCTTTTATTTCGTAGTCCGGTAGATGACATTGCGTAATAAAAGCATTCAGCGTTTCGATATCCGGCAGTGCGGTCAGCGCCCCCTTGCGGGTTGTCGCGAGCGCTCAACAATTGATCTAGCCCCCTAAGTTCTCTCGTCATTGGGTGTATATTTATTAACCACCCCTCTAACAAAAGGAACGTTGTATGACAGAGCATGAACGGTTTTGCCAGGCCTGCGGAATGCCAATCTCCGGTAGTGATGCCAACGTTGCCAGCAATCAATATTGCACCTGGTGTAGTGATGCCGACGGTAATTTGAAATCCTGGGATGAAGCCGTTGCAGGTCTGGCGGCGTTTCTCGACTCATGGCAAAAGGTCGGCCCGGAAGAGGCGCGTATACGTGCTAAGCGTTATCTTACAGCGATGCCCGCCTGGGCGCATAAGGCGGATAACCACTGAGCCTTCTGGCATCATGAATATGAGGGACAGTATGTTTTCTTACATTATGTTAGGTACCAACAATCTCCCACGCGCCATTCAGTTTTACGATCCGCTAATGGAACTGCTTGGGCAACCGCAGGCCGGGCGTAATGAAGAAGGGGCGTCGTGGGGAACATTCAACGGCAACCACACCGTTGGACTGTGCATCGGCAGCCCCTTCGATCGACAACCTGCCAGCGTTGGTAATGGCACGATGGTGGCGCTGAATGCACGTTCCGTCGAGCATATTGAGCAGTTGCACACCCTCGCGCTCAGCCTAGGCGGCACAGATGAAGGCGCGCCGGGTCACAGGCCGCAGTATGGTCAGGGATTTTACAGCGCCTACGTACGCGATCCGGACGGTAACAAGCTCGCGTTTATCTATTACGCGAACGTAGCCTGAAGGAGTCTTTATC
>NZ_CP069763.1:2376248-2376331 GCF_016893685.1 Citrobacter cronae | reverse complement strand
CTTCCAGCACATCCAGATAATCCAGCCACAGATTGTACTGTGCCAACTCATCACCTTTCAGCCGACCTATCGCCGCTTTCCCG
>NZ_CP069763.1:2302567-2329720 GCF_016893685.1 Citrobacter cronae | reverse complement strand
AATGGTGCCGATAAGAGGAGTCGAACCTCCGACCTTCGCATTACGAATGCGCTGCTCTACCAACTGAGCTATATCGGCCCTGAAAAGAACATGCCCACGAATGTGAACACGGGGTAGAAGGTTAAAACTAACCGGGCGATGCGTCAATGGCCTTGTGAATCAAACGCCTATTTTTGCATCACCCGGATTCAATTACGCACGAATCGTGTCATCACCCGCTACGGCGGAACGCGCTCAGCGCTTTCCGTGTTCGCGATAGCGCGTTATTACATCAGACATTTCTATAACCAACGACGAACCCGCTGCTCATAGCGTTCCCATTCCTGCCCGAAATGTTTTCGCAGCTGTTCTTCTTCAAAATCGATATGCAATCTGGCTATCACCAGCATAAATAATGGTACAGCCAGTATCCCGGCGAGGCTGCCGACGTAGAAAGCGAAGGCCAACTGGAGTCCGCTCATTCCAAGGTAAATAGGGTTGCGGCTCCAGGCGTAACAACCTTCGGTAACAAGCGTGGTCGTTCTTTCCGTATGAAGCGGGTTCAGCGTCGTGCGTTTCATCCTCATCTGCCACGCGGTATGCAGTGCTACCGCCAGACTAACGCAGGCCAGCAATAGGCTTACGACGATATTCACAGCACCGAACGTAAAATGCGGGGTCGCCGTCAACGCATCCATGACAAGAAATAATACTAAGATGAGCGGTGGCGGAAACCATACTCTTACTTTTGTCAGAAATGTACGCATGGCGAAGGGCTAACCTCAAAACTTTTGTATTGAACATTAATACAGTTATGAATAACCCTTTTAGGATAAACAAACAAACGATGCATCGCTCAGAACAGCAAACCCTCTTGAGATCTAGGTAGAGAAAGTAGAACCAGATACAGGTTCATACAAACTAACAGAGTGCTTGTAATACCGGATAAAATCACTAAATGTCACTGGCGGTAGAAATTGATAGCCTTGCAGGTAATCAACTCTCTGTTTTTCCAGCCATTGCTGTTGAAAGTCATGTTCAACGCCCTCCGCCACTACGCGTAGCCCTAAAAGCCCGGAAAGATGAATAATTGACTCAAGCATAGGAATATGTTGCTCAACCTCTTTAATAGCCTTAATGAATGTTTTATCAATCTTGATTACATCCAGGTCTAACTCATTGAGATAACAGAGGTTAGCGTAACCGGTCCCAAAATCATCTAAAGCAAACAGAACGCCTCTGTTTCGTAATGAACGAATAAGCTCTTTGATTGCTGGAGTGATTGTAAGCGTCTGATTTTCAGTTATTTCTATCATCAGTTTTATGGGTAATTTTTGCGTCATTTCCATAAAGTTAAGGCATTCCCAATAAAAGACAGGGTTACTTAAACCTGATGGGCTGACATTAAATGAGACAAATAAAGTGTTGTTGATCCCTACACCTCCGCCGACGAAATCACGCGCAACGACGGTCATTAAATAGCTGGTCAACTCATTAATCAACCCACTTTTTTCTGCCAATGGAATAAACTCACGCTGAGAAATAGCGTAGTTATGCCCCTGTGGCCAACGAGCCAAAACCTCAACGCCGCAAACATCACCACTGGTATTTACTATGGGTTGAAAATAAGGAATGATTTCTTCATTCCTTATTGCCATGCTCAGTCGGCTAGTATCTGAAACATCATACACCTCATCGTAAATCATATTCTCCGCTGTATTTCTTAGCGGTGAACTGTCTTCACGCAAGAAATTATTCCTGGTTAAAAAAATGATTGTTTCATTGAAATGAGAAAATCCGAGCCGAGTGGTAATTTTTTCCCGATATCGATATACTGACTTAATTGTCAGCGAGTTGGCAATACAAAAATCGTGCAATCTTTCTTTAGTGAAAGAAGCATACAACATTTCTTCCTCAAACTCGGTTAAATAAAAAGTAAATAGTGGTGAACCTCTGTTAATTTCGGCTATCTCACCAGGTGCCAATAAATAATCTTTTAACTGAGAGATCACCTTCTCTGATAATTCCCATCCATTAATAAAAACAAACTCTTCATACCCTCGATTAACAGCCTGGTTTTCACTCATCCGAAGAACAATACAGCTCATATTAATGAACTGTGCACTATTTCTCTGGAGCCACTTCCTGACCAGGAATAATGGCAGTCGATTATCAATAACCAACACACAGGATGGATATTGTGGTATGACGGGTTGCGCTCCAGAAATATATGTGCGCGCATCAACCAGTACTAAATTTGGCAAAGACGCTTTTAACCCTGAGAAAAGGAAAATATCATAACTGAGAAGAAAAGCCTTTTTCACATTCATAATTATCACCAACTTTAATTTATGGCATAGCAGGTCCCTCGTTTTATGCACGAGAGCATATACAACACCTTCGACCTCCAATAATTATAAGGCGGTGCGTGAGTTAACTTTTTCCATAAGTCATATTACACAGGTTAGGAATTTATGATTACAACTGTCCATATGAATATCCCCGTCAAATAGTAAGGCCATTTAAAATATTGAAAAAGGAAAATTCCCATTTTCTAATCAGAACAAATAAATTTACTCACTTTCACAACATGACAAAACATAAAACCATAAAAAAGCAAAACAACAACATATGTAACTAAAAAAATTTGTAATACAATATATCAACTCTGTTAAGCAGCCCGACAAACCATAAGCGTACGTCGCAAATCTCTTATCCCATAAACATTTCCGGCGATACGGACAACCTTATAATAGAAAATATCCTGCCGTGACATAAGCAGCTCAGTAATTTCATCAGGGACATTATCATTTTTATTTTTAACAATAGCCACGCGGCGAGTCTGTCGGTATCCATCGTGATCTTTACCAATAAATTTCAGGACGACATTACGATCTACGGCATAATGTTTGCCCTGAATGACAAGACTTCCTACCTGAGATACTCGCCCTTCGGTGGCGGAAGATATCCGGAAGACAAGAAGGACTTCACCTTCAATTTTCACCCCCTGAGTTTGAGCTTCCAGATGCAGATAATTTTTAGCAGAACAAGTCAGCGTCTCAGGTTGCAGATGAAGATAAAAATATACTGTTATCGCTGCAAGGAGGATCACCCCACTAATAAATATAGTTTTCGCATTCATGCGCAGCACCTCGTTTATCTAGCGAACAAACTCCAAGAAAGTTCTCTTTAAGAGAATTGCTTGCTGATAAATTATTATCATCATAGAAAACTATTGTTTTCTTACCGCTATGACAAACCGAATTTACTTTTCGCCACATATCAGAGGATAAGAATGCTTTCGTTTTATCAGCATTATTGTCATCTGCAGTATAAAGTTCACAATCACCTACTGCCCTGATGTAGATAAAATTCCTGGTACCTGTATTAAAAGTCTTCACGATAAAAAAAGTGCTTGCAATTAAAGCGATTAATAAAAAGAGAACAAAAATTTTTACGTATTTCACTTTTCTTGATGGAACTGCCATTTCCGTTTTAGGTACCAAGCGCCTGTCTTGATCCTCACTGGAGGATGTCGATGCGTCACGGACCGCAGCATGGAACAAAAATCCCTGTCTGGGCAATGTTTCAATGGGGTTCTCCGCCCCCAACTCGCTAAATGCTTTTCGTAAGACACTTATACTTTTATTAAGACTATGGCCGGATGGCACCATGCCATGCTTTTCCCATACTTCCTCAATGATAAATTCGCGGTGGAGCTGTTGATTTTTATGAGTAATGAGTAAATCAAGTAGTCTCGCTGTAGACGGCGAAAGAATTATTGTAGTATCGCCATGTTTCAGGCTTTTCCTGGTGGAATCGTACTCAACCTGATCATTAATTATACTTTTCATACAACCTGACTCTTAAATACCGTAATATTGAGTTCGGATGGCCAAAATTTCATCTACTCTGAGCTTATGACTGTATTTTATAAAGATACATACAGTATAGATTCAATATCTCATCATGACATATCCGATCAGATTCAATACTTACTCACGATTGAGTTTGAAGCACCCCTGCCCCACGGGTAGGTATTTCTGCAAGGCAACTATAAATTTTCTGTTTTGTGTTTTTAGTTGGCTACTACGCCAGGTTTCCCCCGGCAACACATAACGCATGGTGGCTTCATCATCGGTTGAGTTGCACCCCTGGTGTACGATGATTTTAAAAAAAGTATTCCCGGTGTTTTTCAGCGTTCCGTTAGCCTCATCAATGGTGTAGGTCAGATTTATTTTTCTCGGACGAACAACCAGTATGGTGTCCATAGCGATCACCGGGAGAGCCTGTCCCCCTTTTCCTTGATTACGCTCGGTAAACAGCGTGATCGGCATTTCACGAAACAGAATTCTATAATAACGCTCCTTATCATCCTGCGGTCCACGGTAGAAAATCTTAAAAAACTCACTCGCCTGCGGTGCCAGTGAGAAATTCAGCGGTGTAAACAGAAGTTCGCCTTCAGCAATGGCGCTTCTGTTTTCACCTCCCGGCCCCGGCTTATCAATTTTTACGGCGCTAATACTGTACAAATTCTGTTTGTGGCTATCGTTATAGATTCGCTTACTGATAAATGATTTATCCGATGGCATCTCATAGATGGTCGACTCCAGGTAGACAGCCTGTGCAGAGCATGCAGTCAGCCCACAAAAAAAGACAAATGCCCATCTAAGTGCGAAATGGTAGCGATTCATGGCGTGACGCCCACCCAATTCGCCGTCACTTTTATCTCTCCGCTGGCGCTGACGACACCTTCCCAGTCTGCTCCGGAAACGGTTAACAGCGAACGTGAATCATTCATGGGGAAAAGCAACTTCAAATCAGTCGTATAATAGCTTCCATCGTCATTGTTATTTGCATCCCAGGGCGTCTGTTGCCACTGCGCATCGCTCATGCTGATTGGTGCTTCACTGCAGCTATTTCGTTTCTGCACTACGCCCCCCGACTGGCTGTTGTACTGCAGAAAGGCGGGGATTGGGACGGATAGCCCGCCTTGCGTAGAGGTAAACAGGCAATAAGGCACACTATTGATCGTTGTACTATCCCCGATAACCTGGGCGGTAATGCTATCGGCCTGACGAGGGCCTGAGACGGTTACGGTGTAATCCATTTCTATAGGAGCGGCATCGCCAATCGTGCCACTGCCGCTCGCAGAAGCTGTGTTGTCCGAAGAGACAATACTGATTCCATACTCCTTCGGCACAATATTGAGCTGTAACGAAGGGGTAAACTGGTAGTGCCCTGACTCTGGTGTTAAGCCATTATAAAAACCGAAAGTAAACGGCTGACTGTTAGTAATACTGATCCCTGAATCGACGAGATTTTTCAGAAATACTTTCGACAGAAAAATATAAATATACTCCCCGGACGTGGTGAAAACGTTGTAATACGCTGTTGAAGAACCATAGTTATACCAGTTTGAGCCATTCCCGGAGTATCTCACGGTGGCCGCTCCGGGCGTAAAACCAAGCATCGCCGTGTCAACATAAGCGCGAAACGTCAGAGAGGGGGTCAGATTAGCCGTTTGTTGCAGGTTATAACTCACCATCTTGCAAATCACACCGTCTGTGCCGCCCACCACGCCAAGCTCACAATAACCAGAGTCTTTGGTGATGCTCGGCGTTCCGTCGCTGGCAACCCAAAGTTCCTGAAACGCATTAGTGGATTCAAGCGACAGATGCCCGCGTTTGGTCAACGTATAATTAACGTAATTCCATGATCCGGTCGACTGGTCTTTGCAACGCTGTCCGGAAGAATAATCATAATTTACAGACGTATAACAGCGGTTGAATACGTAGGTTTCGCTGCTACCGGTAGACACATTGCGAAAATACTCATAGGCAGTATCCGTCAGAGAGGCGAATCCGTAGGCTCCGCCAACAACGCCTGCGACAGAGCCCACCTGTGCATGATAAAACCCGTTATTGTCAGTTCCTTGCCCGGCAATAAACCCGGTCGATGGACACTGGGTTCCACTATAACAACGTATTCCCCGGAAAGGCCCATTAATCGGGGAATTATCAATCCACATATCCTGATAATAATTTCCGGGTGCAGTCCAGCCCACAAAACCTAAATATCCGAGACTGACCTGCGAGGTACCGTATTTTATCCACGTATTTGACCCGCTGAAGCGCGGATCAAGTGCCGATGGGGTAATAAAATATTCACCATCGATAGCATTTTCAATAAACAAATAATTATTGCTGACTGAGCCGGACGAGGAGGCTTTCAAAGCTAAAACAGGCAAAGGCGTAAAGCTTCCCACAGCACAGATTAAAATAGCCAACTTATTTAATACTTTCATTTTATTACCTCTGTGCCATAGTGGTTTGCGTTGCGCATTTCACCTCACCCACCCACGCCGCGCCGCGTGCTTTTTCCAGATCGAGATCGGCTTCACAAACGCTGCCATTGGCTGAAATTAGCGTGATGACCGGATATTTTTTATCAATATCGATAGCAAACTCACCCTTTTCATCGGTACGTGTTTTCCCGATGTGGTTATGAATATCGGTATTTGCAGCTAACTGCCCATCAGGGTAACGAATACGCCCAAACACGGTGACCATGCTTTTCACTTCAGGGTTAATAACACCAACGTTACCCGGATATAGCGTCAGTTCCTGCTTGCGTCCTGAAACAATATCGAAGCTGTCCTCAGAGTTTTTATCATTGAGGATTTCCAGCTTGTACTGGGCATAGGGCGGCAGTGCAATGAAATTTGATTTACCGCTGAGAAGATAATTACGATTGTTAATCTTCGCCGCCAGTTTACCCTCACCGGTCAAATCTGTTTTCACGATGACACCTGACCGTTGCCTCTCTTTACTCAGACCGAAGTCTTTCCCAGCCCACGCCAGAGAGCCTTGAGAAGAGAAGTTCATATTGGTGGAGTTATCCGCGGAACGCGTTACCGATACAGTACCGGCGTTATATTTCGTGTCATAACTCAAATTGCCGTTTATCGAATAGTTGTTGTCGTAATATTGTTCACCACTCAGACGGGTTGACGCCGCCAGGCCGACTGATTTAATGGGGCCTTCAGTATACTGCTTACGCGCGCTGATATTCCCCTGGGTGCTGCCATAGCGATCCCGGGAGACCCCCATGCTCAACCAGGAAGCCAACGGCAACGATAAATCCAGGCTGACATAACGTTCCTGTCGCCCATCGTCATTTCGGTTGTTGTAGTAATAACGCTGGATCCCTGCACGCAGTCCAACCGAGGCATATCTGCCTGAATAAAGGGTCGTGCTGTAGTCCAGGTTACGGTATTTATTGCCTGAATAGCGATTCTCCGTCTGGCTAACGGTGAGCGAACCGCCATGAGGAATAAACTTTCCGATATTCAGCGTGCCGCCAATGGAATAATTGTCACGTTCCTGCACGGGCAAACGATCGCCAATTTTACTGTCTTCACGAGATGCCCAGAGAGAGCCATACCCCTCAGGCACATTGAGATTAATGTTACTGATGTTTCGCCATGACGAATCGTTCGCCACCAGCGTCTGAGTGCCAATGCTTACGTATTCATTCACATTGAGCGTGACATCCGTTTCATTAACCGCATTGTTGTCAAAACCGTAGAGCGTGGATTTCAGGCCCAGTCCCGACAATACCGCCAGCGTTACCGATGCGGCCCCGCCAGCAATCCATGTCTGCTCGCTGCCCAAATCCTGATAATGATTTCGCTTATAGCTCACACGATCATAATCCAGTGAGCCGCCAAAAAATTGCCACGAGAGCTGATCAATTCCGGCTGCTTGTTGGCGGGCAAAGATTTTATTTACCCTGCTGATACGACTATTAATTGTCCGGCCATTGACCACGATATCTACCGTGACGTCATAAACTCCATACGGGAAACGACTGGTATCAATTTCATAGCTGCCCATATTAAAGTTCTGCACGCTGAGCAATCGCCCGTCACGAAAGACATGAACCTCGCCAGCGGCTGGCAAAAATACGGTAATCGGCGTGAGCGAAAGCGCGGTATTTTCAACAACCGTACTTCCTTTATTTCCATAGCTCACACCGTAAATTTTACCGCCGTTCAGCGCATTCAGGCTGGCAATAGACTGGACATTCCAGGTGTCAAGCATCCCAAGCGCCAGTCGATACCCGTTATAATCGCGCTCATACATCGCCCGATAGAGTTTGCTGGTGCCATTGCTGTCGCCTATACCGTAAAACGAACCGTTAATGTTGATATGGTGCTCACGCAGCGATGTTGTATTGTCTACCGTCAGATAGCTGCGAGTACTGCTGCCGTTGTGATAATCGTTGTAGTAGGTACCAAAGTTATAATTCAGGACATTGGAGAGCGTCTCCACACTGGAAGGCCCAAGCAGACTGCTGCGTGCGACAATCGCTTCAGTTAGCGCATCTTTACTAACAATCATCTCCAGATGAAATGAAGAGACGTTAAGCTGCAGGCGTGCATTAGCCGATAGCTCGATATTGGTATTATCGTGAAACTTCACATCACGAATTTTTTCCACCAATGCGCGGGTTTTTCCAGATAACACGGCATTATTAGGTAATTCAGTAAGCGTCAGGGATTTAACGGTAATATTACCATCAACAAGCGAAATTACCGCATCGGCAATTTTTTGCTGACTTTTCTCGTCAGTCTCGTTGTAGCGAATATATACCGGTACCGTCATTCCCTGCTCCAGTGAACGGGCGAAAGCGCTGGGAATAACGTAATTACCCACTTTTACTGGGGCTGCATGTGAAAATCCTGGTGTCAACGCAAGAAAAAGGCAAAAGCTACCGCCGACAATGTTTTTTGTTGTCATATGCATCCTTACATTCCGGTATTTTATTTATCCCGTACAGATGGCTGCAATCGACCATCACTTCACTGTAATAAACTGCTTACCGTGCCAGATACCGATCCGTGAACGGCTATTATTAATATCGGTAAACTGTAATTTTATTTTCGTACCTGGCATAATGTAATAACGTTCGCGACAGCCTCGTCCTCGATCGCGGGCCTTCTCTTTACACGTGCCATAGGCGATCACTCGAAACGAAACATTGCCAGTATTGGTAATAACATCGCCATTTCGGTTATATTCAAAACGCTCCTTTCTCGGGGCAACCACCAAAATAGTTCCAATTTCAGCCGACGCTGTTGCAACCGCCATTTTATTGGCCCGGGTTTCCGCGCTCTCGGTAACCGGTTCATCAATCCATTGCAGACGATAATAACGCTCAACATCATCTGCTAGTCCTTTATAGAAAAAGCGAAATACATCCTTCGCCTGACCAGGAAGAATAAGGTTGGCAGGTGTAGAAAGTAACTCTCCGGAATTAACAGGCTTTATTTCGACTCCGCCAGCTAAAGGTGATGACAATTGTTTTACCGAAACACTGACATAACGCGCCGCATCAGTCGTATTGGTAATTTCTTTCGATAATGAACTCTCAGCAGAAGTCATTATCGATGTAATTTCACCAACATTAATTGCCCATCCGGGAAAAGATACTACTAACCCTACCAACATCGCTGTCGGTAAATATTTTTTCATGACACCATTCCTGATAAATTCGGGAGATAAAATTCTCCCGAATTTTTTATTACTTAGGTAGTCGTCCAGGTTGCATTGAACTGTACTTTTACATCACCAGTCCAATAGCCGTCTGGCAGGGCAGAGTAATCCGTTACTGCCTGGGTACCATCAGAAGTCGCTGACGTGATGGTAAATTTGAAGTTGGATTGATCGCTGACACGAGCAGCACCGTTATAAGCGCCATCAGCCATCAGGCTTTCAAGACCAGAAGTCGAGCTGGAGTTGACCAGGACAGTATCTGAAGACTTAGTCAGCGCGGTGCCATTCCATGCCACTCCTACGTTCAGGGTAGATGCATCACCACTGGCGTTGGTCAGAGTGTTGCTAATGATCTGCGCAGTCAGCTCAAAATCAGTTGCCGTCTCCTGGCCCTGAATAGTCACATCAAAAGCACCGTCCTGAGAGTTGAAGGCATTCAGTCCTTCAGCATACTGGAAAGTCAAAGAGTTTAGCGGGGTGACAACCAACATGCTGGTGGTATCTTTTGTTGCCGTCGCATCCCACGAGGCAGTTGCAGAAGCAGTAACATCTGCCATTGCATTTGCCGCAACAAATACAGAAGCCAGAGAGGTTACTAATAATAGTTTTTTCATTTTTATCTTCTCCTAAGAACAAACTCACCACCGAGTCTTATTATTAAGTCACTCCAGCGGTTCCATTAATTGCGAGCCAGAATTGCCGCGCAAAAAAATTATCATTTGAATTAAGTAACATCTCAACAAACCCTGAAACGCAGAAATTACAAAAGACTAAGAATTTTCTTACACAAATAGTCTTCCAGGAACTTTCCCAAGATATATTTACTCAAAATAAGCCGCATTTCAGAATTATTAACCACACAAATAAGTCGAACCAAACAATTCATCTTTTTTATGTTTTTGATAAATATCAAAAAGGTCATACAAATAAAACCCTAATAAAATCCTTACAAAACATAAAGATAATTAAAATATTTATATCTTTTCTAAAATGCTGACTATTTGTTACAACTTTGATAAATTTTCATCTTCACAAGAAAATTCTCATGAAACTTTCGTTTGAAGGGGAATATTCTTATAAACAAAGCAAAAATCTGGAGGATTAATACTCGAATTGATAATTATTTCACACAAATAAAACCAGGAATTTTCCATATAAAAAGAATATTCCTGGTATTGCAAGAAAAAAATCATATTCATAAAAGCGAGAATTAGATGAAGCTTTTCAAACCGAGATAACTATTAAGTGTTACCGTACGTACACGATGTAAGGTAATCAAATCTTGTTGTTCGAGTGATTTTAATGAACGGCTGACGGTTTCAATTTTAAGATCGAGATAACTGGCAATTTCTTCCCGGGAAAAAGGCAATCGAAGCGTCGTTTCCGGTCTGCCAATACGCAAATGCATCTCGTAAAACTCCACCAGGAAAGCGGCGATTCTGGCCTCCGCGTGTTTATTCGCATAACGCCGCAATTTCTCAACAATGAACCCATTATCTCTGCACAGAAACTTGATGACTGCTGCGGCAACTGAAGGATCCTTCTCTGCGACCTTGAACAACCGCGCGATATCGATATGGCAAACTTCCGCAGTCGTTGCAGCCCTGATGGTGGTCAGATACGTTCTCCCTTCGACAGCATCCAGCGCCATGATATCCCCTGGAACATAAAAGCGGCTGATAAAAACGTTATCGCCACATTCCACGCTGGACTTGCAATACCCCTCATGAATCACAAAAAGCATCTCTGCGGCTTCATCCTGCCGAGCGAGAATCTCACCTGCTTTAAACTTCCTTCTTTTGTCTATTAACTTGTACTCATTATCACGATCAATAGCCGTTCCCTTTGGACACAGCGAACAATGGCGGGGTGGGAACGGATTGCCGAGCGGCACAACAGGAATACTAAGTTTGTGAATATCCGATTTCACGCAACAACTCCTCATAAAAATGAGACTGATTCTAATAGAACAAGCGTTGGGAACAATACGTGAACCGCAGACCAGGAAAATTCATTCCAGACAGGGAAAATTCTGTGCTGGCTTACTTTTCTGGCACAAACGAGAATATGAATAAATATAGTCTGCTGCGGATGATTAAAAACGCAGAGCTGAAACGAACGCGGGTATGGCGAAGAAGGTTAAAACAAGCCGGGCGATGCATTACTGGCCTTGCGAATCAAACGCCTGTTTTGCATCACCCGGTTTCAATTACGCGCGAATGGTATCATCTCCGAAGCCAATCCACTTGTATGTGGTCAGTGCTTCCAGTCCCATTGGGCCACGCGCGTGCAGTTTTTGCGTACTCACCGCCACTTCAGCCCCCAGTCCAAACTGGGCGCCATCGGTAAAACGGGTGGAAGCATTCACGTATACGGCAGAAGAATCAACTTCATTCACGAAACGGTTGGCGTTGCTGAGCGTGCGCGTCAGGATAGCGTCGGAGTGCTGGGTGCCATGTTCGCGAATGTGCGCGATAGCGCCATCCATATTTTCGACCACCACAACATTCAGATCCAAAGACAGAAACTCGTTATCCAGCTCTTCCGGTTTCAGCGGCACCAGTTTGGCTGAGCCATGCAGTACCTGCATCACGATTTCGTCGCCGTGCAGAGTAACACCGCTTTCCGCCATCTTGTCGCTTAACGCAGGCAGGAAACGCTCAGCGATATCCTGATGCACCAGCAAGGTCTCCACGGTATTGCAGGTGCTCGGACGCTGGGTTTTGGCATTGACGATAATCTTCAGCGCTGGCGCGATTTCAGCAGAATCATCCACATAAATATGACACACGCCAATGCCGCCGGTGATGACCGGGATAGTCGACTGCTCGCGGCACAGCTTGTGCAGGCCCGCGCCACCGCGCGGGATCAGCATATCGATGTACTTATCCATACGCAGCATTTCAGCGACCAGCGCGCGATCCGGATTGTCGATTGACTGCACCGCTGCTGCGGGTAAACCGCAGGCTTCCAGCGCCTTTTGGATCACCGCCACGGTCGCAGCGTTAGTCCGGTAAGTCTCTTTCCCGCCGCGCAGGATCGCCGCATTACCGGTTTTCAGGCACAGGGAGGCAACATCAACGGTAACGTTAGGACGCGCTTCATAAATCACGCCAATCACGCCCAACGGGACGCGACGACGCTCAAGACGCAGTCCGCTATCCAGCAGGCCCCCGTCAATCACCTGCCCGACAGGGTCAGCAAGATTACACACCTGACGCACGTCGTCAGCAATCGCTTTCAGACGCGCAGGGGTCAATGCCAGGCGGTCGAGCATTGCTTCGCTCAGACCATTTTCACACGCCTGTTCTACATCCTGCTTGTTAGCGCTAAGGATACTTTCCCTTTGCGCTTCCAGCTCATCGGCTATTTTTTCCAGCACGCGATTTTTTTCGCGGCTGGAGAGCTGCGCCAGCTTGTATGACGCAGCTTTGGCAGCAATGCCCATTTGTTCCAGCATATGCCTGTTCCTTAACGGGTAATCATGTCGTCGCGATGGACAGCAACCGGGCCGTATTCATAGCCGAGGATGGTGTCAATCTGCTGTGAGTGGTGTCCGGCAATACGGCGGAGCGCGTCGCTGTTATAGCGGGTCACGCCGTGGGCGATATCGCGCCCTTCGAGATTGCAGATACGAATCACTTCACCACGAGAAAAGTTGCCTGTCACGCTTTTAATGCCTTTTGGCAGTAATGAACTGCCACGTTCCAGAATCGCTGCGGTCGCGCCCTCATCGACGGTAATTTCCCCGGCAGGCGGCGCGCCGAAAATCCAGCGTTTACGGTTTTCCAGTGGAGAGGCCTGAGCATGAAAACGCGTTCCAACGGAAACGCCTTCCATCACATCGCCAATCACGCCTGGCTTGCTGCCTGCGGCAATGATGGTGTCAATCCCTGCGCGGCACGCGACATCAGCGGCCTGCAATTTCGTGCCCATACCGCCTGTTCCCAGGCCAGAAACGCTGTCGCCGGCAATGGCGCGCAACGCATCGTCAATACCGTGAACGTCTTTGATCAGCTCCGCCTGCGGATTGGTGCGCGGATCGGCGGTGAAAAGTCCTTGCTGATCGGTCAGCAACAGTAGCTTATCGGCTCCGGCCAGAATTGCCGCCAGCGCCGAGAGATTGTCATTATCGCCGACTTTAATTTCGGCGGTCGCCACCGCGTCATTCTCATTGATGACAGGAACGATGTTGTTGTCCAGCAGCGCGCGTAACGTATCGCGGGCATTGAGGAAGCGCTCACGGTCTTCCATATCCGCACGCGTCAGCAGCATCTGCCCGATATGGATACCGTAAATAGAGAACAGCTGTTCCCACAGTTGAATCAATCGGCTCTGCCCTACCGCCGCCAACAGCTGTTTCGAGGCTATCGTCGCCGGAAGCTCAGGGTAACCAAGATGCTCACGCCCGGCGGCGATCGCGCCTGAGGTAACGATAACAATACGATGCCCTGCGGCATGAAGCTGCGCGCACTGGCGAACCAGTTCTACGATATGGGCGCGGTTCAGGCGGCGCGATCCGCCCGTTAACACACTGGTGCCAAGTTTTACCACCAGCGTCTGGCTGTCACTCATGATTCTCTGCCATTCAAAATTGGGGAAAATGATATCAAACGAACGTTTTAGCAGGACTGGCCCCGGTTGCCAACAGCCAGCGCACAAAGCATGAAATTTTATTGCGCAGGATCAGCAAGCGTAGCGGCAGATTTTGACGCATTTATTACAGAAACATAAAAACACTCTTTTTTAAAAATATTCTTACTTTGTCATAAAACGTTCATTGCCAGACGTTAAAAACCTTCCTGTCTTTTAACGGGGATCACACCCAGTGAATATTAGCGCGTACTTTTAATCAGGAATGAAAATGAAAAAGAGCACTCTGGCATTAGTGGTGATGGGGATTGTGGCGTCGGCATCCGTACAGGCAGCTGAAGTGTATAACAAGAACGGTAATAAACTGGATCTGTATGGCAAAGTTAAAGCCATGCATTACATGACGGATTATGACAGCAAGGACGGCGACCAAAGCTATATCCGTTTAGGCTTTAAGGGCGAAACGCAAATTAATGATGAACTGACGGGTTATGGTCGCTGGGAAGCAGAGTTCGCAGGCAATAAAGCTGAAAGTGATTCCAACCAGCAAAAAACACGTCTGGCCTTTGCCGGTCTGAAATTAAAAAATCTTGGCTCGTTTGATTATGGTCGTAACCTGGGCGCGCTGTACGATGTAGAAGCGTGGACTGATATGTTCCCGGAGTTCGGCGGCGATTCTTCTGCACAGACCGATAACTTTATGACCAAACGCGCCAGCGGCCTGGCGACTTACCGTAACACCGACTTCTTCGGCGTCGTGGATGGCCTGGATCTCACCCTGCAATATCAGGGTAAAAACCAGGACCGCGATGTGAAAAAACAGAACGGCGATGGTTTTGGTACATCCGTTACCTATGACTTTGGCGGTAGCGATTTCGCCGTAAGCGGCGCTTATACCAACTCCGATCGTACCAATCAGCAGAATCTGCAAACTCGCGGTACGGGCGATAAAGCAGAAGCCTGGGCAACGGGTTTAAAATATGATGCTAACGATATCTATATTGCGACGTTCTATTCTGAAACGCGCAATATGACGCCGATTTCCGGCGGATTCGCCAATAAAACACAGAACTTCGAAGCGGTTGTTCAGTACCAATTTGACTTTGGTCTGCGTCCGTCACTGGGTTATGTGCTGTCAAAAGGTAAAGATATTGAAGGCGTCGGCAATGAGGATCTGGTGAATTATATCGACGTTGGCGCCACGTATTATTTCAACAAAAATATGTCCGCGTTTGTCGATTATAAAATCAACCAGCTGGATAGCGACAATAAACTGGGCATCAACGATGATGATATCGTTGCTGTCGGTATGGTTTATCAGTTCTGATTTAGGATAAAAAATGCCGGATGGGGTTGCGCCGCCATCCGGCATTTTACTGTTCATTATGCGGTTAATTTAACCGGCTCATCTTTAAAATCGTCAGCAGGCTCCAGCGCCAAATCCAGCGACGTTAACAACCCACGTAATTTTTCATGAAACTCACGTAAGGTGTATTCCAGTCGCTCTACCACTTCAGTCTCTTTCACCGGCACCGCCGTCCAGTTGCCATCTTTATCAAACAAACCAAACTGATAGCTGTAAGTAAAGCGTTTTTCCTGCGCCTCAAGCTCCATCCACCAGCCCCAGAACTCGCGTTTCTCAGGGGCGGGTTTCACGTTGACGCAAACAGCCAAACAATCGAAAAAAAAGCGATTATCTTCGCACTGTCCTTCCCGGATGTACGGGCCAAGCGCGGTGAATTTCTTGATCAATCTACTTTTCGGATGCCCACTCGGTAACGTCATTACGATCTCCTTAGGTGAAGCTCCTGTTTTACCAAATCGATAAAATTTAGCAAACTTTTAACACAATCTCTGATTGATCCACTTGGTTATTTCTTGCAGTCCTTTGTCAAAATTGCGATACACCGGGTTGAATGGAATCTCCAGCAGCTTACCGTCAGAAGATGACGAGGTGATTAAACGCGACTCCTCTTCGGGGCTAAATGGGTCGTTTTTCCAGAAGCCCGACAGCATTGGCGTCGGGCAGCGTCGACCGAGCAGTCCCTGCACTTTTAATGAATAGCGATTAAGCTCTACGCGCAGCGCTTCATCGGAAGCGTCGTGCATCCCCAGGCGGCTGGCCAGAACGTCAAGATACATTTCCGGGACGCTTGCCTGACGCTGCGGGTCACTCAGCAGCGCATGCACAACCGGTCCCAGGCAGGCCACCGCCTTCAGCCGTGACGACTCCAGATACGCCAGGCGTACCGCTACGTTAGCGCCAAAACGGAAACCGAAGGCCGCCACGCGGGTGTGATCCACCCACGGGACATTAGGCAGCGCCTTTAATACATGCTGATGCAGCAGGCTGGAATCCTGAGTCAGTTTCCATTTTGATGAGAATCCGACCGACGGCATATCCAGCGTCAACATGGCAATACCGCGCGGAGCAAAGTAGCGCTCATACAGCGTGTAGTAGTCCGTTTGCATGGAATCGAGACCGCCGCACATCAGTACCGTCGGGAACGGACCATCGCCTTTTGGCATATGCAGGAAGCCGGTTATCGGCGCGCCGCCAGCGACCGCAAACTCCATCTCACGCAGCGTGCCCGGCAGCCGTTGAGCGGCTTCTTCATAGGCGCGATTAGCCAGAGCCTGCGCCTGCTCTGCCAGCTCATCGCCTTTCAGGTGCGGATAAGCGGCAATGTTGTACAGCGTAGAGGCATGCAGCCAGTGGCGACCACTCAACTGCGGATCCTCCTCCATAGACGCTTTCTGTTGCCATTCCATCGCCTGCTTTGCCCACTCATAGATCCAGTTCCCGCCACGATAGCCAATGACCGTATCGTAGAGCTCTTTATCCGTACGTTCGGCTTCGCTCATCACGATACGCGCCTGTACTTCGAGGATTTCACGCGGATCGATGCCACGCCAGATCCACATCAGGCGATTCACCATGCGATACCAGTGTGGGATTGTTTTGCCATCCAGGGCAGATTGTACGGACGGCTGCGCGCCGTGATTAAAACGACGAACCAGCGTAGACGTTTCAGGATGTTTGAAGCGGGGTTTGAACAGGACTTCGCTGAGGTTAGCTTGTGACATTCTTGCAGCCTCCATGAATACTCATTAAGGCATAGTGTAACCTGATGGGGATTAATAAAGAACAACGCCCGGCAAAGCCAGGCGTTGAAAGCGCTGTTGATTAGCGACCGGAGATCGGCGGGACAAACACTACGCCCATATCCCAAGGCTGCTCAATCCAGGTATCCTGAGGGATATCAACAATATAATCATTTACCAGCGGACGACCTGCCGGCTTAGCGAAAATAGTGACGAAATGCGCTTTTGGATACATTTCGCGGATCGCAACCGCGGTGCCGCCGGTGTCAACCAGGTCGTCGATGACGATAAAACCTTCACCGTCGCCTTCAGCACGCTTAAGCACTTTCAGCTCGCGCTGGTTGTCGTGATCGTAGCTGGAGATGCATACGGTATCGACATGACGAATACCCAATTCACGCGCCAGCAATGCGCCCGGCACCAGACCACCACGGCTAACGGCAATAATGCCTTTCCATTGTTCAGAAGGCATCAAGCGGCTTGCCAGTTTACGTGCATGGATCTGCAACATGTCCCAGGTGACGACGTATTTTTCGCTCATGTGAAGTGTCCCAGCCTGTGTATCTACGGCTAATTAATAATTGAGGGTGAATCAGGTTGCGCGAGATTATAGAGATCTGACGCACTAAAAACCAGTGTTTCGCGGAATCCGCGCCTCTTTTTGCATGCTTTATGCTAGCCGTCGGCGGAGAAAGTGGTATTCTCAATCGCATCGCGCAAGCCTGACTTGTGGTGTTTTTAATTCAGCTAACCCCGTGGACTGCAAGCAAGTTTTGTAGGACACCGCCAAGGAGACTCAACGTGTCTGAACTGTCTCAGTTATCCCCGCAACCGCTGTGGGATATTTTTGCCAAAATCTGTTCTATTCCTCACCCGTCCTACCATGAAGAGCAGCTCGCTGAACACATTCTGAGCTGGGCCCAGGAGAAAGGTTTTCACGTCGAGCGCGACCAGGTCGGTAATATCCTGATTCGCAAACCTGCCACTGCAGGCATGGAAAACCGCAAACCGGTGGTTCTGCAGGCGCACCTGGATATGGTGCCGCAGAAAAACAACGACACCGTGCACGACTTCACCAAAGATCCTATCCAGCCTTATATTGATGGCGAATGGGTGAAAGCCCGTGGCACCACGCTGGGCGCGGATAACGGCATCGGTATGGCGTCCGCGCTGGCCGTACTGGCGGATGACAATGTGGTACACGGTCCGCTGGAAGTGTTGCTGACCATGACCGAAGAAGCGGGTATGGATGGCGCGTTCGGTTTGCAGGCAAACTGGCTGCAGGCAGATATCCTGATCAACACCGACTCTGAAGAAGAAGGTGAGATCTACATGGGTTGCGCAGGGGGTATCGACTTTACCTCAAACCTGCCGCTGTCCCGTGAGGCGGTTCCGGCTGGTTTCCAGAGCTTTAAGCTGACCTTAAAAGGTCTGAAAGGCGGTCACTCCGGCGGTGAAATCCACGTCGGCCTCGGTAATGCGAATAAGCTGTTGGTACGCTTCCTGGCGGGTCACGCTGAAGAGCTGGATCTGCGTCTGGTCGATTTCAACGGCGGTACGCTGCGTAACGCGATCCCGCGTGAAGCCTTTGCGACCCTCGCCGTGGCTGCAGATAAAGTTGATGCGTTAAAAGCACTGGTTAACACTTACCAGGACATCCTGAAAAACGAACTGGAAGCCAAAGAGAAGAATCTTGCTCTGCTTCTGGATGCTGTCGCCAACGATAAAGCCGCCCTGACCACGCCGTCTCGCGATAGCTTTGTTCGTCTGCTGAACGCCACACCGAACGGCGTGATCCGCAATTCCGACGTGGCGAAAGGCGTGGTGGAAACCTCCCTGAACGTCGGTGTCGTGACCATGACTGACGATAATGTACAGATCCACTGCCTGGTTCGCTCGCTGATCGACAGCGGTAAAGACTACGTGGTAAGCATGCTGGATTCACTGGGCAAGCTCGCCGGTGCCAAAACCGAAGCCAAAGGTGCGTATCCTGGCTGGCAGCCGGATGCTAACTCTCCGGTTATGCACCTGGTTCGCGAAACCTATCAGCGTCTGTTCAACAAAACGCCGAACATCCAGATTATCCACGCCGGTCTGGAATGTGGACTGTTCAAGAAACCGTATCCGGATATGGACATGGTTTCCATCGGGCCAACTATCACCGGTCCGCACTCCCCGGATGAGCAGGTTCATATTGAAAGCGTCGGCCACTACTGGACGCTGCTAACCGAGCTGCTGAAGTCGATTCCAGCGAAATAAGTCTCTGTAATAAAGCCGGATAGCGCTGCGCTTATCCGGCCTACGCGCTGATTTGTAGGCCGGATAAGGCGGTTACGCCGCCATCCGGCAATACATCAGAGTCAAATTCCCAGCAGCAGTTGCCTTTCCAGCTGTGGATCAAGCAGCGTGACGTGTAATCCCACCAGCCTTACGCCCCGCCCGCCCCGACGTTCATCCCAGGTTTTGCGCGCTGTTGCAATTAAGTCATCTTTGCTTAAGCGCGGCCAGACGTGCTCCTGCGTGGTTTGCTGAAAATCATTAAACTTGAGTTTAATTCCCTGCCGGGCGATCAACAGATCCGGTTTTACCTTTGCCAGACGTCGTTCCAGTTCGGGATATAGCCGCTCAATAATCTCCTCACATTCAGCCCATTCATGAATATCTTCTGCCAGCGTACGCTCAACGCCGACAGATTTGCGCAGTCTGTCGTTGTTGACATCCCGCTCATCAATGCCCTGGCTGCGTTCCCACAACACGCGACCAAACTTACCAAAACGTTTGAGCAACATGGCCAGGTCGTATTTTTGAACATCCTCGCAGGTACGCAATCCCATCGCTTCCAGCTTAGCGGCAGAAACTTTTCCTACGCCGGGTATTTTCCCTAGCGGCAACGTTCTGAGAAATTCGGGAACATCAGCGGGGGTAATGACATATTGCCCGTTGGGCTTATTGAGATCGGAGGCTATTTTTGCCAGAAACTTAACCGGCGCAATCCCGGCTGAGGCGGTTAACTGTAACTCGTTGAAAATCGTCTGGCGGATCTCCTGCGCTATCAGCGTGGCGGAACCGTGACAGTGAGCACTGTCGGTCACATCCAGGTAGGCTTCGTCCAGCGAAAGAGGTTCGATCAGCGAGGTATAACGGGAGAAGATCGCCTGAATCTGGCGGGAGGCTTCTTTATAAGCCTCGTATCGACCGGGCAATAACGTGAGATGCGGGCACAGTTTTAACGCCATTCCGGTCGGCATTGCACTACGTACGCCAAATTTACGCGCCGGGTAATTGGCAGTGCTGATAACGCCCCGGCGTTCACGACTGCCGCCGATAGCAATGGGAATGTCGCGCAGGGCTGGATTATCACGCATTTCCACCGCCGCGAAAAAACAGTCCATATCAACATGTATGATTTTGCGCATGACTCGCCTCCCACAACACTGTTTAAGTATACAGTATTTTTATGGTGTGAGAAGTCTGATTATGCCTTACGCTGGACCATTCATGACAAAGCGCGCATCGCACAGGTAACGTACGATGTCCGTGGTCTTATGTTCTGCGGGATTACCCGCCGTACTGACAAAAAGCTTATTCACTTTGCGAATCTTTGCCCGCAGCAATTTTTCGATCGTCATCAGGCGAAAGGCGTCATTTTCCACGCAGAAAAGCTCGTAGTCGCCCAGACGCTCTCCACAAATTTCACAATGATTCATCCAGTAACGTAGCCCGGTGGTTTTACTTTTATCCAGATAGTAATTGCTGGCCTTAATGTTCTTTTTTATCTCTTCAGGCAGAGAATTAATATGAAACAGAAAGGTATTCCGTCGAATAGATTGCCAGCCTTGGCCATCATGATCTTTTCTAATAAACCGGGTAAACATCACTCCGTGAATATGAGTGAGCTGGTGGCAGTTCCAGCAGTGCATCTTCGAGGTAATTACCAGATAGTACGGCGCGACGATGTTAAAACTGTCGGTGTTATAAACATAGTCACGAAGCGCCTCGTTTAGCTCATGAGGTTCGGTGTACCAGATCCCTGAAATCTGGTCGAAATGCGCGCCCTGACAGGCCACATCTGTGACGTTATCAGTATGAATATCCAATGGAATAATATGGGTTACATCTATCACATTGCCTTCCTGCGGGATAATTTGTCCCCCACGTTGCGTGGAGGACCGGGAATCAAATTAATGAGTGACGGGAGCAGAATGTTGACGTAAAGAAGTCACCTGCTTTTGTTTGTCCAGCTTATCAATCAGCGGTTGTACGACCTTCTCGCCGTGTTGGCCAAAATATTGATACAGCGTATCAGAAGCGCTTTGCGTTAATACCATGATCTCAATGCGACGGTTGCCGGCGCTTTCCGGATTTTTCGCATCCAGCAGCATTTGGTCGGCCATTGCGCTGACCTGCATAACTTTATTCTGCGGCATTCCGGCATCTTCCAGTACGCGTCGAGCAGACAATGCGCGGTCGCCTGACAGGTTCCAGTTGTTGTAAATGTTACTCTTATAGCTCATCGCGTCCGTATGCCCGGTGATGATGATCTTATTGTCCAGCGAGTCAAACACGGGGGCCAGCTCAACCAGCAGCGATTTAAAGAACGGCATAATTTTGGCGCTACCGCGTTCGAACATATTACGGTTCTGATCATCTTTAATCAGTACGCGCAACCCCTGAGGAACAATCTCCATCTCAAGGTTGGTCTCCATATGCGCCTTGCGGGCAATGACGTTAATGTCGGTCGCCAGCTCGCCTAACTCCTGGGCTGATTTTTGTTTCAGTAACGCCGTTTTCTCATTCACATCCAGCGCCTTTTTAGCGTTCTCTTCCGTGATCCTCGCCGTCTCCTGTGGATTCACGGTTTTATCAAGCTTGTTGCGTGTGACGTTTTTCTTCTGCGCGCCTGGCGCTATCGGCAGTTTGCCCAGCTTGTTTAACGGCGCCATACCGCCACCGTTAAAGATTGACTGGCCATGCAGCGCCGCCACGATATTTTCGCGGTCAGCCTTGCTGACGCTGTTCACAATCCACAGCGTCATAAACAGCGCCATCATCGCCAGCGTAAAGTCAGCAAAGGCGACCTTCCACGCCCCGCCATGATGACCTGCATGGTTCTTTTTAATTTGTCGGCGGATAATGGTGGTTTTCGCGCCGCGATCGCGACGATTTGGCCCCTTCCTCATGCTTATTCCTGCTCCAGCATCGCATTAACCCACGCATCCAGATTGGCGAAAGTGGGTTTAGAGGCCAGATGGAGAAGTTTACGGCCAGCATCGACCGCCAGTAGCGTCGGTTTACCGCCCGCTTGCGCCACCAGTACGGTACGTACGCATTCGAGCAGCGAATGCTCTGCCCGCGCCTGCTGTTCCATAGCGTTTGCCAGCGGGTCCATCAGGCAATAACAGATGAACACCCCTAAGAATGTCCCCACCAACGCCGCCGCCACCTTCAAACCGATAAGCGCAATGGAGCCATCGATAGACTGCATGGTGATGATAATGCCCAATACCGCAGCACAAATACCGAATCCAGGCATCGCCTCGGCGGTACGCTGCAAGGAGCGCGAAGGGGTTAACAAAGACTCTTCAGCGGTATCCAGTTCCTGATCGAGGATCCCTTCCAGTTCATGGGCATCGATTTTACCCATCGCCATCAGACGGAAGTTATCGGCGATAAATGTCACCAATCGCTTCTGAGTCAGCACCAGCGGGTATTTTTGGAAAATGGTACTTTCTTCCGGCTGTTCGATATGCTGATCCAGCATACGCAGACCACCGTTCTGCACCATTTCCAGCAGCTCATACAGGCACATCAGTAGCTGACGCTGAAATTCCGGTCCCATTTTCTTTTTACTGATCACCCCTTTGATCTGATGGGCGATCTCTTTCAGCACATGTACCGGGTTCCCAATAATCATCGCCCCCAGGCCGGCACCAACGATAATAATAATTTCTGCTGGCTGCCAAATAGCAATTAACTGCCCACCAGCCTCAAAGTAGCCGCCAAATACGCAGCCCAAAACCACTAATAAGCCAAAAATCTTTTGCATTACGTCCTCCGCATGTTGATTCGGAATTGTTAGTCTGGATATAAACAATCACGAATCTTGTGCGTGATTTTTTTATTCATTTGACAGATTCGGGCTTCGGTCAGCCCTAATACCAGCGCGATCTCTTTTAAATTCATATCGTGTTGGTAATACATTGAGAGCACGAGGCCCTCTTTTTCGCTGAGTTGGCTCAGGGCGTAACTCAACATTTCCTGCGTGACGAATTGCTCTTCCAGCCCCCGCCCTTCGAGCGGTGCTATCGGCATATCGCCATTCAGTAATTCATCCAGGCTGGCCAGCGTTTCCGCACCTTCCAGCTGTTGGTATTCCTGATAATCCTCAGACGATAATCCCCGTCGGGACAACTCCTCCCATGAGGGTTCATGCCCAAGCTGTGTGCGCGCATCACGAATCAAATCTTTAATCTGATGGTATTTTTGGCGTAGCTGGCGAGGCCGCCAGTCGAGGCTGCGCAGCTCATCCAGAATTGCGCCGCGTATGCGGTGAACGGCATAACCGGCAAAACCTTCGTCTGGTTGACCGTAGCGTCGAATCGCATTCAGCAATCCCATCAACGCCGTTTGTTCCATATCCTGCCTGTCCATAACGCAGGTACATTGCGGCGCAAGTTGACGCACCACTTTGCGCACCAACGGCAGATAAGCCTGTAAATAATGGCTCTCTTGCTTTGGCGTAAGCATGGGCGTCGCATTAAAGTCTTCTGACTCGTAAGCATCCTGTATCATGTTATTTCCTGGCTTGTCGCTTATTGGAAAACGACTTTTTTCACCAATATCTCCTTATAAGGTGTCGCCATTTTGCGTTTCGCTAATTCAACTTTCAGATTTTCAAATATTTTCTTTCTGATTTCGGAGATCTTCAGTGCCCGAATATCTTCATACTTCATATTCGAAAGCTCATCTACGGTAATACTTTGATAGAGCGGTTCGTCCTGCTTAATTTTTTCAGCGTCTTTCTCTGAATCAACAACCATCACCAGCTCAGCGACCATATAGCGATCGCCGCCTTCATCATCATGCAGCGTAACCACCGTTTCTGGCAGGGAGACAAAAATATTGTTGGACTCATCCTGGCTATCTTCCGCTTCGTGAGCGGGAGTCGCTGCCGCAGCCGTGGTTCCCTTATTCATAGCATGATAAATGCCCCATCCGGCCCCCCCCGCAATACCCAAAGCGACGACGGAACTGATCACACACGCGATAACGATTTTCTTCATTTTGCTTTTACACTTTGATCAGAACGGATTCATTCCGTTGAAATTGAGGTTCATCATTGAGCACTAATGCTGACGCCACCTCATCCTGTTGATGACCTGACTGCTGTTTTTGCTGCTGCGATTGCCCCTCGGAAGAGACCTGAACATTGACTTCCATGAAGTTCTGCGCCGTCAGGTGCTGACGTAGGTTTTCGCTAAACTGCTGCAATGAGCGGCAGACATCGCTCTGATTTGCGCCGATGTGTACCATCAGCTTCCCTGCATCCAATTGCACGGCAATTTCAAGCTTGCCCAGCGACGGAGGATCAAGACGAATGGTCGAAATTTGCTGTTGCTGACCTATCTGGAACTGAATTCTGTCTTTAAGCAGCGCAGTGAGTTTCTCCCCGAGTTCCTCCGTGGACATCGTCACTGGTGCGGAAACTGGCGTCGACACGATGTTATGCTCGGTCAGTGGATTCACTGGCTGATTTCCCTGCGCCGCGGTATTGAGCAAATTCTGCGTAGAGAGCGCAGGGTTGACCGTCACGCCAGCGGTTTTTCTCTCCACCACCGGGCGAGGACTGGGGTTCTGGGTTGATTTCACCCGAGCAGAAATTTGTTGGGAGGTCGAGAGTGACGCAGGCTCCGGCGCAATCGCTCGCAGATCCTGGGCGGAAAACGTCGCCAGCTTAGCCTGTTGATCCGGGGTTGCTGGCGGCAAATCCTCGCTGAGTGACGCCAGTAACGTTTGCAGCTTGGGCGGCAGTGACGATAAGTCAGTTGTGTGCTGATCAGCCGATGGCGCGGATGTTTTTTCCGGCTGGGCCATGGCGCTCGCCAGTTGGCGCAGCAATGATGACCCCGAATGGGTGGTTTGCACCTGCGCCAGCATTCTCAACATGTCGCCATCAGGCTGCTTTTGTACATCGGCCGGGGCTGCCTGAGTCGGTTGCGCCAATAGCATAGCCAGCAATGCCTGCATGGCTGCCGGATTCGCGTCGTCTTGTTTATGTGCAGCCGCCGATGTCTGCTGATGACTCAGTTTTGCGCCAATCAGCCGCTCAGCCGCGGCGTTCAGCCCCGACTGGGATAAAGAAAATGCGCTGCCGCCCTCAGGGGTTGACGGCGCCGAAATCGTCGCCTTTTCCGGTGTGGCCTCTGCCGACGCACTGACCGAGGCCAGTAATACAGGATTCATGCCTTCTCCGAAATTAAATTAACCATTGAATACGCCAACATTCCTTCCTGGTTTTGCTGATGTTTCTCCATCCGCGTTTTGAGTTCTTCCGCACGCTGCGTTCGCCGCGCAATTAATGTCTCAAACGCGACCAGTAGTCTGCTTTTCACTTCCCGTAGCGCCTCGGCGTCAGTTTCCCAGGCAGCATAGGCATGAAAGTCACGCATCACCTGCTGATGCAGACCTGGTAATCGACGCCACCGTTTTTGATCCAGGGCATCGTTCATCGCCGCCACCAGGGCATAAAGCTGCTGTTGCTGACGCTCTCTTTCCATCGCCTTATCCAAGTTTTGCTGACAGACCTTCCCAGCCTGTACGCAGATTCGTCAGGATGAGGATCACTTCATCAATTTTTTCTAACGACAATTCGCCGCTGGCTTCATACAGGCGGTAGACGCAGTGGTCATACAGCCGGGAGAGATTCACCACCAGCTCACCGCCGGTTTCAAACTCCAGCGAGCTGGTTAAGGCGTTGAGAATATCGATGCATTTATTGATGCTTTGCGCTTTACGCTCGTAGCGTTTGTTCTCAATGTGGCTTTTCGCGCGTTCCAGTTCGTCCATCAGTCCCGAAAACAGCACCAGCACCAGCTCTAACGGCGATGCTGCTGCCGTACGCGCAGCAAGATCCATCTCTTTGTATTGCGAATAACCATCCTGCGTGTCGTACATATTGGTTCTTAATCCTTCTCTTAAATCAGCCGGTTACATAAACGCGGCCATACTCACTTTCATGGTGTACACCTCAACCAGCGTATTGGTGTACTCTTCCACATAGCGCTCGTAGTTGGTGTTATAGGTTTCGGTCAGTTGATCGCTTTCGTCCTGGATTTTGCTCTGCTGGTCGTCAATGTTTTCCTGGCGCATGGCAATGATGCCGTTGCTGGAATCCAGATAGCTGTCCATCAGGTCGTCCATTTGTGCGACCATGCTGTCGTCACCGACAAAAATAGAGGTCAAACCGTCCGGGTTTTTTTCCATTTCTTCGCTGAACTGGGTGGAGTCGATTTGTAAGTGACCGTCGGAATCCAGCGTGATGCCATAGTCGACAATCGATACGCCGCCGTATGAAGCGTGAGCGATATCATCCATTTGGTTTGCCAGCGAATTCATCCCGGCATCACCGGCAAAGACCCCGGCCGCGGTGTCGTCATCGCCGTAGCTGGTGAGAGAATCTATGGTGTCGATTAGCGTGTTATAGGCATCCACGAAGGTTTGCACTTTTGCCTGAGATCCACTGGAGTCTTCCGCGACGGTAAAGGTGGTCACATCATTAGGATCATCAGGATCGCTGACCTCGGAAAAGGTCATGGTCACGCCGGGGATAACGTCATCGAAAGTATTCGAACTACTGGTGATGGCAGGACCGGTTTCACTTCCCAGATGAATTTCTGCGTCCTGCGGATTCGTGATG
>NZ_CP069763.1:2302308-2302504 GCF_016893685.1 Citrobacter cronae | reverse complement strand
GCGCTTTGTGCTCCGGTGGTATCAGAGGTCAGCATGATAGTGGTGGTGCCGTCGGTTTTAACCAGCGCCGCCGATACGCCAGGGTTGTCATCCGAGTCATTAATTGCATCAACCAGTTCGCTGGCATCAATAAAACTGTCGCCATCTTCATCAGCAGCCGCGAGATCGATATCCATGGTCGTGCCGTCATCCATCG
>NZ_CP069763.1:2301454-2302172 GCF_016893685.1 Citrobacter cronae | reverse complement strand
CTCATTGCTCGACGTAGCAGAAAACGTCAGCGGGCCGTCGGTGTCACTGTTAAGCGCATCAATTGCTGACTGAAAGTCGGTGAGCGCCGAACTTAACGAGTCCAGGCCGTTGCTCTCTGCATTCAATTCGTTCTGCTCGTTTTGCAGATTTGCCGCCTGGGTGGCGATGTCCGCGTAGGCAAATTCTTGTGCTAATTTTTGGATCGGACTCGTAAAACTCATAATCAGTGACTCCGTGCAACGTTAGTTATGTAATAGCAAAACGCATGCCAATATTTTTTATTATTGATATTCAGTAAGTTAAATTAGTAGCGGAAATGAATTTTCCCTTCCTCAGGAAGGTTTCCAGGCAAAGACCCGGTTGCGGAAAGCACAACACCGCCGGGTGGCGGTGTTATGAATGACATTACGTCAGGAATTACTGCAGCAGGCTGGAAACCATGCTGGACATGCTGTTGGACTGCTTCAGCATGGTGATACCCGTTTGCATCAGCACCTGTTGCTGGGTCATGTTGGACGCTTCCGTCGCGTAGTCGGTATCCATAATGTTACCGATCGCCACTTCAGTGTTGTCCTGCATGCTGGTCAGGTTAGCCGCGGTGTCGTTCAGGCGGTTGATGGATGCACCCAGTTTGGACTGGATCTTAGACACGTCGTCCATTGCAGTCTGGATAGTTCCAATCATCGCGTTTGCAGAGCCAGAAGTGGTCAGTTCAGA
>NZ_CP069763.1:2258914-2301377 GCF_016893685.1 Citrobacter cronae | reverse complement strand
CAACCAGAGTGTCCAGTTGGCTGGAAATATCAACGGTCATGGTGTCAGAAGATTCAGCGCCAACCTGGAAGGTTACGCCGCTCTGGAACAGACCGTCTTTACCGGTGTTGCTGGTACCGGAAACACCGAACAGGTTGGTACCGCCGTAAGTGGTGTTCTGCAGCATATCGGACATCTGCTGGCCCAGCTCGTCGTATTCGTCCTGCATCGCCTGCAAATCTTCGTCGCTGTACGTTCCGTTCGCCGCCTGAGTAGACAGGTCTTTCATACGGCCCAGTACGTCGGTCATTTCGTCAAACATGCTGTCGGCTGTCTGCAGCATGGCAGTGGCATCGTTGATGTTGCTCAATGCAACGCCCATGCCGCTGGACTGCGCGGTCAGACGGTTGGCAATCTGTTTGCCCGCAGCGTCATCTGCAGAGGAGTTAATACGGTTACCTGTCGCCAGACGTTCCATAGAAGTAGACAGTGATGCGCTGCTTTTGTTGATAGCATTTACAGCAGACATTGATGCGGTATTAGTATTAATCGATAACATGGTACTGCTCCTTGGGAATAATCGTTTTCGTTTCGATACTCTGTAAAAACGACCACCCGTTTGGAAAACTTAAAGCGCTGCAGAAAATTTTTTTGACGCGTTACACAACATCATTAGCGAGATAAAAAACGCTTCCACCTCTATTTTAGCTTTGCGTGCTACCTCCCACAAAAACCACCTTCTAAGGAAGATCTCAATCAAGATTTAATTAAAAGATTATTAGAAATATCTAATAACGGCTTGGTTGCTTACGCGCCATACGGGTTAACTTTTTGATAAGAATAAGATTATCCCTAGATGAAATCACTTTAAAAAGCCTGGTTATAGCCATGTTTTACATTTAGTTGCAAATACCCTGTACTTTTATATTGTGAGTCTCGGGCACTTTCGCTACATTTCAAATCCTTTTTTGGACAGCATAAAAAACACTCAATAGCGATTCAGCTGCAGCTTCACAGCACAAAGAAATTTCAATTTCTCCAGAATTTTAATGCACTGATTTTTAACGGTGTGACACCAGGGATATAAAATCTTGCACGGGTATACAAATCGATGAGTATCGTAGTCAACAACTGGCGGATGGATTCCTCGCTTAATGCGTTAATCCATTGTGAAACAGGCGAGATACGTCGCCTGGGCGAATACCATTTTATTCTGTTAGAGACATTAGCTAAAAATGCCGATGTCGTTTTATCTCGGTCATATTTAATGAGCGCAGTTTGGAAGAATCGCATCGTCGGTGGAAATAGCCTGCCGACAGCCGTTCATGCGCTGCGCGTTGCGATCGATGATGACGGTAAACAGCAAGAAATTATAAAAACCATACCTAAAAAAGGGTATTTATTTAATAAGAACTACCTCACTGAAACTATTGACCTTAATGAAACTGTGGTTGATGACAGCACCATTGATGAGGTCGAGAAACGTACCGAGATTGTTGAGTCCCCTGCGCCTGATGAAATGCTTCCATCAACAAATAATGGGGAAATACCCTTACTTAACAGTCAACTATCGTCAAGAAACCAGAGAAAAACGGCCATCAGACGGCATCCTTATCGAGCCGTTCTGATTACCTTACCCGTTATCGTTATCGCGCTGTCGTTGTTTATTTTAATCTCTTATTTTAAAGCACCGTCTATCACCAAAATGGAAGAAGCTCCGCAATTGGTTAAAGAGACGCTTGAAAATGCCAACCATGTTACGGTATATCAACTTTACGACCCAGGTGAGAATAAGAAATCATCATCGCTTGTTTCAACGCATATTCTTCCCGGTATCGAGCAGCTCAACCCACTGTTGGTAAGCCATAACGCCTCGATGACCTTGTATTATCGGGTCTCACTGAACAAACTCGCCCTTGATATTGTACTTAGCAATCAATGCAATGATAAGTGGCAGTTAGCGCTAAGCTTTGACAACTGGCTAAATAAAGATAATGAAATGAATGGTATTTTAATTAAAGAAGTGGAGAAAATGTTAAATGAAATGCCAAAATGCAAATAATTTCTTTTTCCCTGCCCTGTCTGCTTTCACGCTATTTTTCACATTTACGGCTCATGCCCGCATTGAAAATACGGTCATTGCCAATTACGACCTTACTACTGGCAAAAGCGTACATTATGAACTTATCGCAAATTCTCTGGATAAAAGCACCACGATCACTCTCGTCCCTTTGGAGCAAAATAATAAAATGCCCTCTACGTTTAAAGTAGCATCGTGTATTAATCATTATACCGGCTCATATAAACAGGGTGAGTTTCACTTTAGTACCACCAAAACCGATCAAAACGATTATCGTATGGCTAATTTCGGGGCATTTGTCACTGAGCACAACCTGCATACATGGTGGCTCCATATAACTCCGCAGCAAAATTTGATTTTTACTCGGGATGTCGGAGGTCTGTTAATCACAGACCCCTCTGTATTTAACTTTTCAACCAAAGCATGCCAGCAGAATTAACTTAATAAACTACGGACAGTCTGGCTGGAAAGTCGGGCTTGTCCATTCACCGCCTGCGCTAATACCTGATAATTGTGATTAGCATGATCCAAAACCCCACCCAATGATTCAGAGGCTTTTACCGCACTTTCTGCCTGTGGAAAACGCGCCATACCGTCAATGAGTTGCCGGGCCTTCTCCTGCTGGGCAGCCATTTGCGCACGTTGATCGCCAATAATATCCAACGCCTGCTGTAATCCGTCCTGAGTTCGGGCTCCGCCCTGTGCTACATACTGTTGAAGCTCCTCTGAACGTGAGGGATCGGCAAATGTTTTCAGCGGGGTAAACGCTGATGACTTCGCACCGACATCGCGTACGCTCAGGGTTTGCTGGATCTGCGACCACTGCTTTTCCGTGGTGGAGAACGTTAACGTGCCCTGCCGATCGTGCACCTGTACGCCGACGCGACGCAGCGCGTTGCTCATCATTATCTTGTACTGGCCTGGCTCCATATCCTCACCCACCACCACCGCCGAGTGCTGCGTTTGCCGCCCATCGGAAACACTAAACATGCGCGAGCTTATGGCATCTTTTTGCAGCATCTGCGCCAGTTCAGGCGCGTGAAAGGTCACTCGCGCCTCGCCCTGCAAAACCGGACGCAGTTGCCTGTCCACCGCGCCGCCGGATAACGCCGTTCTTTTATCCAGCCACTGGGTAAGTTCGGCTCCCTTTTGCTGCTGCGCCTGCCCGCCACGGCGCGAGGCATGGCGATAATCCAGCAAATGCTGTTCCAGTTGTCCCAGATAGTGATCGGCCTGCTGTAGCGTGGTGAGCTGATCGTTAAGCTGCACGCTATAACGCTGAGGCCGGGTGGTAATAAGCGGTGAGGCCGGGTAATCACTCGCCGTTGCGGGTAACTTTTGACGGACAGGGGCATTCTGCGCAACGGTATGCTGCTGCACAGAAGGATTAAGCGCTCCGCTACCGGAGAGTGACGTTGTATTTAAACCGACCTGCATACTATTCCTGAGCTACTGCTCGCTGTTAAATCACACTGAAAAGGTTCAACTCACTCACTTTAGAGTAGGTTTTTAAGGTAGCTTCCATCGCCATTTCCAGTCCGGTAAAGGTAATGGAAGCTGGGCCGTAATCCAGATCGCTCAACTGACTGATCAGCTGATCGTTGGATGTTGAGATATCTGTCTGAGCATCGCTGAGCATGGTCATTGTATTCTGCGTTTCACCAATGGTGGCGATGGAGGCGTTGAGCTCATCAGAGGCCACGTCTACCGTATCGATGGCATTCTGAATGTCGCTTTGCACCTGCGGATCGGCAGGATCAACCGATGGGTCCTGCAGCTCTTTCGATAATGACGTTAAGGTGTTCAGCACATCCAGGCTATCGCCGAAGAAATCGCTGACGGCCACATTGGTGTCAACCTCTACGCCATTGGAGACGGTAGTTTGGCGATGATCGCCATTCCCCTGGTAGGTATAGCTGTCGGTCACGCCGTCGCCGTCCTCATCCACCGCGACAATCGGCGGCCGATCGTTCACCGTCCCGCCAAACACATAGTGACCGTCTTCATCCTGGTAATTTAACGCCGACACCATCGCTTCAGTCATCGACTGGATATCCTGCCCCAGACTGGATAATGACTCAGCGGTATTGGTGCCGTTCGCGGCTTCCAGCAGATCGTCGCGAATCGCCAACAGATCGTTATTGACGCCGTCGAGAATAGATTCCTGCTGGCTCATCCCTGCCGACGCGGAATTAATATTCGTTTGATATTGGTCGAGGGCCGATTGCTGGCGGTTAAGCTGGGTGATACGGGTCGCCGCAATCGGATCGTCAGACGGCAACAGAATGCTTTTCCCCGTCGCCATCTGCGTGACGACATGAGAAAGATCGCTGGAAAGGTCGTTAAAACTCTGCGTCATAGACACATAAGACTGCTGGGCAGTGACTCGCATTTTTCATTCCCCTTCCGGTTAGCTACACATTTCCAGCACAGAATCGAAAATATCAGCACCTGTTGAGATGACTTTCAGGTTAGCCTCGTAAATCTGTTGGTAGGTAATAAGGTTGACCGCTTCTTCGTCCATGCTGACGCCGCTCACGCTGCTCTGCTGGTTCTGTGCCTCGGAGTACACGTTCGCTGCGGCTTCGGCTTCCGTCTGGTTTTGCTGGCTGTAGATACCAATATTGCTGATGATCGATGAACAGGCTTCGCCCACGGTTACGCTACCGAGTCCTTCAATTTCCAGCGGTTCGGTTGAGATGTTGATCAGCGCCTGCAGGTTATCGCTGTTGCCGCTTTCGTCCGGCGAGCTGGAAAACGCCAGTTCATCGGCGGTGATATCAGGGTTTACCTCCAGCGGGCCATCCGATGAGTTTTCATCATAAATAAACAGCGGTTCACCGGGATTTCCGTTCAAATCGTAGCCCTGCGCCAGTTGGGTGTTAACCGCATCGGCAAATTGCTCCGCCATGCTGTTAATCGTTCCCGTCAGCGGCGTCAGCACCTCATTCTGATAATCAAACAGCGCGCCCAGCGAGCCGCCGGTATCGGTGTTCATGGATGAGGTGGTTCCGGCAAACGTTAACGACATACTCTGCGTGCCATCGGCGTTGGTATCCAGTTCGATGGTGGAACTCTCCTGCCCGCTGACCAATGGCTGACCGTTTTGCAGCGTGACGTTATAGTTGCCTTCATCATCGATATTGACCTGAACGTCCATAATGCCGCTCAACTCTTCCACCATCTGATCGCGGGCGTCATACAGCGCCGAAGCGTTATCGCCGTTGGCTTCAGCTTCAGCAATTTGCTGGTTATAACTGGCAATACCGGTAGTCAGGGTGTTCACCTGCGCCACCATCGCCTGCTCCTGGCTGACGATCTCACTGCTTTGCGAGTCGATGTAATCGAGGGTGTTATCCACGCGCAGCGCCAGCGCGCCGGACTCGCTGATCACCTGCTCACGCAGGGCGGAATCATCCGGGCTGGTGGTGGCTTCGTTTAGCGCGGCAAAAAAGTTATCAAATCCCCCGCTCAGGCTGCTGTTATCATCGCTGAGGACGGTTTCCAACTGCGTTAAATACTCTTGCTGGGTGTTGTAATAGCCATAATCGCTGGCGGCATACCAGACCTGGTTAACCTGATACTGGTTTGAGACCCGGCGAATACTGTCAACCTGCACACCGTTACCCGCGCTGTTCGCTGAACCGGAACTCGCGCCAATGGTACTGGTGATGGCAACCTGCCGGGTATAACCGTCAGTCATCGCGTTGGCGGTGTTCTGCGCCGTTACGTTAAGCTCCACCTGCGCAGTCGATGCGCCGCTGTAGCCAATGTTAATCATATCCATCAAAGCGTCCTCGCCGGTCAGTTACCCGGTCTGTCATTAACAACCTTGCCGATTAAGAGCGGCGAAAAAACCGCAGTTCTTAAGCCGCCGCGCAACCTTTATCCTTGGTGATGAGGGGAGAGTTGTTTGACGATCATCTCCGCAATGCCAATGCCGTGCTGTTGGGCCAGACTGTTGCACAGCTGATCGTCATAAAATCCCTGCATCATGCGTACCGAGTCGCTGTTAAACGGGTTATCTTTTGAGTCGAAGATCTCATTGGTTTTACGCATCTCTTTCAGCATGTTGCGTAAGAAGATGGCTTCGAATTGCTGGGCAGCTTTCTGCAAATCGTTATCTTTGATTTTGGGGCCCATTAACGCATCGCTACCGTCAATGCCCCCGCTATGATTCACCTTGATGTCGGCCATTAAATCACCTCCAGATCGGCATCCAGCGCACCAGCTTCATGCAGGGCCTGTAAAATAGACATAATGTCGTCCGGCGTTGCCCCCAGGCTATTGAGCGCGTTGACCAACGTTTTCAGACTGCTGGACTCTGGCAGACTGATCATCCCCGGACGGGCATGATTCACCGAAATATTGCTTTGCGGCGTCACCGCCGTACGGCCACCGGCAAAAGCGTTCGGCTGGCTGACGTTGCTGCTTTCATTGATGGAAACCGTCAGACTGCCATGCGATACCGCCGCCGCATGCAGGGCGATACCATCGCCCATAACGACCGTACCGGTACGCGAGTTAAACACCACCCGAGCCCGGACTTTTTCCGCCTGCACCTGGACGTCATCTAACTGAGACATAAAGGCCACGCGCGCGCCGGGGCTGGTTGGCGCGCGGACGATAACGTTGGTCGAGCTTTGTGCCGTCGCAATGCCGCCAAACGACGCGTTGATCGCCGCGGCAATGTTATTGGCATCTTTAAAGGAGGGGCGTTTCAGATTGAGCGTAATGGTGTCCCCCATCTGGAAGTCGCTGGGAATTTCACGTTCTACCGACGCGCCGTTCGGTATCAGCCCGGCGGTGGGGGTATTCACGGTGACGCTGGAGCCGCTGGCTCCGGTCGCGTTCATCCCGCCGACCACCACGCTCCCTTGCGCAAGGGCATAAACCTCGCCATCCGCGCCGTGTAATTGGGTGAGCAATAGTGTGCCGCCGCGCAGGCTTTTGGCATCGCCGATCGACGAGACCGTGACGTCAATGGTCTGCCCACGCGAGTACATGGGCGGTAGCGTCGCGCTGACCGCCACCGCCGCAACGTTCTTCACCTTCGGATCGATTTTGCTCGGCAGTTGTACACCAAACTGGCGCAGCATGTTGGTAATTGTCTGGTTGGTGAATTTGACCTGGTTTTTATCCCCGGTTCCGTCCAGACCGACCACCAGACTGTAGCCGACGAGTTGGTTTTCCCTGACCCCCTGGACGTTAACCAGCGATTCCAGAGATTGCGACTGCGCCGCGCCTGGCAGCGCCAGGCTCAGGGCGATAACGATGCCGTTTAACGCGTTCATCCAGCGCCCGCTTAAGTGTTGCATATCAAAATCCTGCTTAGATCGGGAAGAGAGGATGGTTAAACAGACGCGTCAGCCAGCCCGCCGCATTGGCATCGCTCAATGCGCCACGGCCCGCGTAGGAGATGCGTGCATCCGCAATACGCTGCGATGAGACGGAGTTGTCGTTCTGAATGTCATCGGCGCGCACCAGGCCACTCAGGCGAATGTACTCATCGCCCTGGTTAAGGGTGAGCCATTTTTCACCGCGAATTTCCAGGATACCGTTCGACTGTACCGAGTGTACCGACACCGTAATTTCACCGCGCAAACTGTTTTGCTGCTGCGAGGTCGCCGTCCCGTTGAAGTCACGATTGGCGTCTACGGAAGCGGAAAGGTTATCTTTGGTATGTCCGAACAGCGTCGGCGCGCCGATGTCGACGGTATTGTTCTTACCGAAATTGGTTTTCGCCTGTTTGCTCGACTGGGTGGATTCTTCCAGCATCACGGTCAGGATATCACCCACGCGATAGGCGCGGCGGTCCGCCGTCAGCGACCAGTTATACCCCGTTTCAAACACGCCCCCCGCGCGACCATCCGCCGTTGGCGGCGCTTCCGTTTTGGGAGGAGCAAAGAATTCGTCATTTTTTTTGACCAGGAGGGCCTGCGATTCGCACCCGCTTAACAGGGGAAGCAGTACCATCAGCCAGAGATAATTTTTCACGTTCTGCCTATTTCTGCCGGATGGCGCTGTACCATCCGGCATTTCACATTCTTGAGTTACAGTGTCTGACTAATAAACTGCAGCATATCGTCTGCCGCAGAGACCATTTTGGCGTTCATCTCATAGGCGCGCTGTACGGTGATCATCGCCACCATTTCGTTGACGATGTCCACGTTCGAGCCTTCCAGTGCTTTATCCTGTAACGTTCCCAGACCATCTTCCCCCGGAATACCTTCCGTCGGTTGACCGCTGGCCGCCGTTTCCAGATACAGGTTGTCGCCTTCGGCTGAAAGCCCGGCCGGGTTGGCGAAATTCACCAGCGTTAGCTGTCCCAGCTCAGTGGGATCGCTGTCGCCGGGTAAAATCGCGCTCACCGTGCCATCGGAAGCAAATGACACGCTGGTTGAACCCGCTGGCACATCAATTTCCGGCTGTAACGGCAACCCCTGGGAGTTGGTCAGCACGCCATCAGCGTTAACCTGCATATTGCCGTCACGGGTATAAGCGATATCCCCATTGGCTTTTTGCACCTGCCAGAACCCCTGTCCCATGATGGCCACATTCATCGTATTGTCGGTGGTTTCTACATTCCCTTCGGTGAAGGTTTTTTGCGTTCCCACAATACGAACACCGCTACCGAACTGCATTCCGGTCGGCATGATGTTATTTTGATCGAGCATGGCGCCCGGCGCTTCCTGAGTCTGATAAAACAGATCCTGGAACATCACGCGGTCGCGCTTAAAGCCCGTGGTATTGACGTTGGCGATGTTGTTGGCAATCGCACTCATCTCAGCATCCTGCGCCGACAGGCCGGTTTTACTGATCCATAACGCTGCATTCATAAAACTTTATCCCTGATTAAAGGCTACGACTCAGGAGCCGCGTAGCAGCCTGTTGCCTGAGTCGCTGAGATCTTCAGCCGTTTTCATCATCTTGATTTGCGCTTCAAACTGACGGTTCATCGCGATAGATGACATCATTTCGCTCACCGCAGACACGTTACTGCCTTCCAGAAAGCCGCCGCTCACTTTGATGTTCTCATCGCGCTGCGCCGGTACGCCGTCCGCCGTGACCAGCATCCCCTCGCTATTTTTCGCCAGATTGGCGACCGGAACATCCACCAGCTTCAGGCGATCGATATCCATCGTTGCTGTAACATCGCCATCGTCAGGCGTGACGGAGAGCGTGCCGTCGCTGCCGAAAGAGGCAATCGCGTTTGGCGGTAAAATAATCGGGCCGTTATCCCCGAGCACCACGTTACCGTCGATGGTCAGTTGCCCCTGATCGTCCTGCTGAATATTGCCGTTACGGGTGTACACCTCGTTTCCCGCTTTATCCTGCACGGCGATATAGCCGGGTCCCTGAATAGCAACATCTAGCGGGCGTTCGGTTTTTTCCGCCACGCCAGTGCTGTCATTGACGCCGCTGGGACTCTCCTTCGCCATAAAACGCGTATCAAAACCACCGCCTTTTACTTTGTCGTTACTCGCCATCGCCATATCCGCGCGAAAACCATTGGTGTTAACGTTGGCGAGGTTATTGGCGCTAATTTGCTGCTCGAGCAGCGTCTGGGTGGCTCCGCTGAGTGCGGTATAAATCAACCGATCCATTTCTTAGCCTTACATCGCCTGGAAGAGAGCCTGATCCAACTGCGTACTGGTCGAAATCACCTTGGTGTTCGCCTGGTAATTACGCTGGGCGGTCATGAGATTGACCAGTTCGTTGGTAATATCCACATTGGAGCTTTCGAGCATGCCGGAGGAGAGCGTGCCGCAAGAGCCGGAGCCAGGCGTGCCAATTAGCGGCGTGCCGGATTCGCCCGTCTGTACCCAGGCTGTGCCGCTTACCGCTTCCAGTCCGTTCTCATTCGGGAAGGTAGCGAGCACGACCTGCCCCTGCAGCATACGTTCGCCGTTGCTGTAGGTGGCGTAAACTTTACCGTCATCATCCACCTGCACGCCGTTCTGCGTTGCCGAGGCATAACCGGTTGCGGAGTTGGTTGTCACCGAGAAATCAGAGCCGTACTGAGTACAGTCTGAGTAATCAATGGTCATCGAAATCGGCGCAGCGTCATCAGTAGTGAACGTGATGGTTTGCGGTGTTGTTGGCGATGTCAGCTTGCCGGTATTTGAGTCGAAGGTCAGCGTGGTCGGTGGGACGCCGCTCTGCGCCTCACCATCAAAGGTGTACTGTACTTCCCAGGTGTTATCGGCGGTTTTGGTAAAATACTGGCTAACCGAGTGTTCGTTACCCAGCGAGTCATACACAGTGGTGGTGTAGCTGTCGGTATAGGTATCGCTGTTGTTCGCGTCAAACGGTACGCTGGTGCGATCGATCGTTTCATCACTGGCGTCAAAGTTTGCCGTGAAGGTCATGCTATCGGTGGCCTGCGCCGGGATGTTGCCGGTTTTAATCTGGATATCAGTGACGGTACCGGTTTGCAGCGTGCCGCTGTCATCAACCGGATAACCTTGCAGGTAATCACCGGACGCATTGACGATATAGCCGTTTTTATCGGTCACAAAAGAGCCGGCACGCGTATAGGAAATATTCCCTGCGCTATCGCACATGACGAAAAAACCATCATCGTTAATGGCTAAATCCAGCGCGTTGCCGGTTGAAACCATCGAGCCGCCGGTGGAGATACTTTGTGCGGAACCGGCCACGCTCACGCCCATCGCCTGCGTCCCGGCGTACATGGCGGAGAACTGGGTGGTCATTGATTTATAACCCACCGTACCGGAGTTAGCGATGTTGTTACTGATGCCGTCCAGTTGTTCGTTGACGGCGTTTAGCCCCGTCGCTGCAATTTCATAACTCATTGTTTCTTCCTGTAAGATTAACTAAATCAGAGCACCATATTGCTGTTGGCGTTATCGCTTCCGTCGTCAGTATCTGGCGGCGTGGTGTCATCGGAACCGCTGGTTCCGTCGGTGCTGTCCGGTACGCCAAACTGGGTGATCATGGTGAATGGCACTTCGCCAACGCCGTCAACGTTGAGCACCGGCGTGCTGCCATCAAGCGGAATACGCACATCTTCCACCTGGCCCGTCACCTCGATCGGCACTTCCTCTTCCCCGGTATTGGTCACCACGGAAACGCTGTAATCGCCCGGGGGGATGCCGTAATCCGCAGGATTGATGTCGAAGTCCACCTGGCCGGGTCCGACGGAGGTTTCACCTTCCGGGATCAGCGACACGGTGTAGTCATCACCCGCTTCATCGGTAAAGTGCAGATCCACATCGGTACAGCTGTCATCCAACGTGACGCGCCCCTGGATCGCCTTGCTGTTGTCTTCGATATCCAGCGAGGTGGTTTGCACCATGATGTCGTCGCCGACCATATTTCCCAGCGCCATCACCTGGATGTTGCTCATCAGCACGGCATTGGTGTTGGCCTGGACGCTCATCTCTTCCATCATCGCCACCTGCGCCATTGAGGAGAGCTGATCGATATAGGCCGTAGGATCGGTGGGATCGGTCGGGTCCTGGTTTTCAATTTCAGCCACAAACAGCGTCAGAAACGTGTCGACCGCCGAGGTTTCGGTGGACGTGGTGGTTGTTGTGGTGCTGCTGGTRYYGCTGGTATCCGTCGATGACGACGTCGTCGAAGAACTGCTGTCTCCCACATTAGTGCTTTGCGCCGTGGCGCCGACGTTATTTTCAGCAACCGCCGTTGTCTTCTCCTGAGAAGAAGCCAGCGCCTGAGATTGGGCATACAGAGCTAGGGTATTCATTACACTTCTCCCAGTTTGAGTAAGCTTTGCTGCATACTTTTGACGTTATTCAGCACATCAACGTCGGTTTCAAAATCACGTGATGCGGACATCATGTCAGCCATTTGCTCGACCACGTTGACGTCCGGGTACCAGACAAAACCGTTCTGATCCGCCATTGGGTGATGCGGCTCATAACGCTTTACCGCCCCGCCGCTTTGCATGACGTCCTGCACTTGTACGCTGGCGCCATCAATGGCGTGACGGTTATGTCCCCCTATCAGGCTATTGTTGTAAACCGCGGCAAAAACCGGGCTGCGCGCCTTATAGGCCTGCGCCTCGCTGCTGGCAGGAGATTCCGCATTCGCCATGTTGCTGGCGACGGTATTCAGACGGATGGTTTGCGCCGTCATCGCCGAACCGGAAATCTGGTAAATATCAGTAAACGACATGGTTATTTCCCTTCAATGGCCTCTTTGATGCCGCTAAGTTGCAGATTCAAAAAAGTCAGACTGCTTTGATAATCCATACTATTTTGTGAAAACCGGGCCTGCTCGGTATTCAGCTCTACGGTATTGCCATCCTCTGAAGGCTGCATCGGCACGCGGTATTTCACGTCAACCTCGGGCGGAACATTTGTACGACTTGCCCGTTGCATCTCAGCGGCAAAATCAATATCTTTGGCTTTGAAATTTGGTGTATCGACGTTTGCCAGATTCGCAGTCAGTAGCTCGGTCCTCTCAAGACGTAACTTCACTGCCAGCGGATGTACACCCAATGCCTGCTGAAAACTGATTCCCATTTCTTGCATCACTCCTGCGTAGATATCGCTGTTATTAGCAATATGTATGCCAACTTTTAAGTGATTGATGAGAAATGACTTTATGAAAAGACACCCTCACAGAAGGAAGCCCTCTTTCCTCTTTGCCGTGGAAATGATGCTGGCTATATGCTGTGGCTTACCCGTATATGCCGCCGTCCATCCCATTCAGCACAGCGCCCGGGAACAGATCAACGCGCGGGTTCTCAATGCCGCCAGTCATGAAATTGACGCGCTGGCGCGCAAACAGCAGTGGCAGGACTATCGCTACACGTTCAATATTTATATTCCCTCCGCCGTCAGCACCAGCGCGCTATGCACGTCGGCGCCGCAGGTTACCTCAAGCACATCACCGGAGATGGTCCTGTCACGAATGAACTTTGTGGTCAGTTGTCCGGGCAGCAATGGCTGGCAATTTAACGTGGCGGTACGCCCCGATGTGTCGATTCCGGTGGTCATGCCAAAGTCGTTGATTGCGCGAGATACGGTAATCACCGCCGACGACCTGCAGCTTAAAAAATTCAATATCAGCAACCAGCGCGAAGGGTTGATGACGAATATCGATGAGGCGATTGGTCTCACCAGCAAGCGCGCCCTGCAACCGGGCAAACCGATTACCCGTAGCGAGCTGGTACTGCCCGTACTGGTCAAACGCGACCAGCCGGTGATGATCGTCTCCCACATGGCCGGGATCACCGCCTCAATGCCGGGCGTGGCGTTGAAGAATGGTCGTAAAGGGGATGTGATAAAAATTCGCAACAGCAGCAGCCAGCGGATCATTAGCGGGATGGTGGACGATACCGGCGTGGTCACCACTCTGACGGCGGAATAGTGCGGGGATTTTTTGTGATGGGATTAAAGTTTTCCTCTATTGCCGTCGCTTTTAGCCAATAACAGATAACCAACCCAACGGAATATGTACGAGGTTGCTATGAAAATTACCCCAACTCTGCCAGGCAATCGCCCTGCATCGACAACCGAACAGGCGCGTGCAGACAAGAGCTGCGTGCAGACGAGCGCGTCCAGTTCCGCATCGCTTTCCGCCGACGATATTACTCAGGCGGGATTACAAACGGCGCAGCAAACGCTGAACAGTGATACGCAAAGTGACGTTGATTACGACAAAGTGGCGCAAATGCAGGCCATGCTGGCCTCAGGCGATTTGCAGGTTGATACCGATCAACTGGCTGGGGACATGCTCAGCTTTTTCCAGAAATAAGAGGCTACAACAGTGAGTACCAGGCTACAGCAGGTGAAAACTCTGCTTCAGGGCATCCGCGAGGACGGGACGCGGTATGACGCGCTCAGACACCAGTTGGAACAACAACGTCTGTGTATGATCCGTCGCGACAGCGACGAACTACTGGCCGTCAATGAACTTATTCAACAGCATTATGAGCAGTTGCAAAACAGCAGCCAACAGCGCCGGTTGCTCCTGCAACTGCTGGGCGTAAGCGTCAATCGTGCAGGGATAGAACAGGTCTTTAGCTGGCTGCCGGGCGTGCAGAAAACTGCCGCAGAGGGCTGGTGGCAAAGCCTTGAGCAAAAAGCGAAACGCTGCAAGATGTACAACGAAAAAAACGGCGATCTGCTGATCCGTCAGTATGAATTTATTCAGGCTTTTTTAGGCACTGAGCCCGATTTTATTTACCAGCGCTAAAACTTCCTTCCCTGACGCGGAAACCGGCTTTCCGCGCCTCATCTAACCAATTGATATAAATGCAATTAAAATTCAGGCATGGATATTGCACTGTCATAGCCAGATTTTGAATATTGGGATTACTGAGAACACATTATGAGTATGATTGATTGTTACGAGCCTGACTTTGTCCGGTTGTTTTTATCCCACCATCCGGATTCCGCTTTACTGGTCAATGTGCGCTGGAAAACGGAAGTTCGTCAGAGTCTGGTCTTAACCGATCCGGCCAGCTGCCAGGCTGCATTAGGCGATCCCAATGCCTTTGTCTTGCATCATTCAAAATGTGCGGCCGCCCCTGACAGCCCGACGTTATCCCCACGCGATCAGGTATTGAATCAATCTGCTCTGAATACCATTACCCTGCCAGGCTTGTCACCGGAGCTGCGCCTCTATGCGCTGGGCATCATGCTCTCTTTTTGTGAGAAATGCCCAGACAGTAGCGATGCGACGCTGGAAAAGCTGGCTTCGCTACCGCAGGTGCTGGCTGACCATGCGCAAAGTGGAAAACTGCAGGAGCAATTCGCACAACTGCCCAGTCTGCCCCAGTTGCAGCGGGAAATGATCACCCAAATGGGCAACTGCGATTTCAATTGGGAACGGTTGCCGGAAAGCGCGCGTAAGCTGACCTTGCCCCTGCAGGTAAGTCTGCTGATGCTGAAAGATGCTAACAGTGAAGCCTTGCTCCAACAGCAATTGCATGATCAGTGGTTAATGACCTGGGAGCGCTATTTCGCGCAGGATGCCTGGATTTTCAGTAACTATCTGATTTATCGCCTTTATCACGATACCTTCCCGCAACATGACGATGAAAGCGCGCTCCAGCGTTTCTTCTGGCTGGTCGCTGACGTCTTTATGATTCGTACACTGTTTTGCCTGTGGACACTGGACGGTTCCGCATTAAGCCACGACGAAATTTATGCCCTTTTCGCGCTGTTTGAAGCGTGGCGCAATAGCGAGCATGCCATCTCGCTGCGCCAGCATATTGTGAACATATTGCCGGGAGACCCTCTGCTCTCGGCGTTTTCCCTGATTACACGTTAGCACCTGTTGACCGGGTGAATGCCCGGTCCTTTTTCGAACCGCGAATACACATCACCATGCCTGAAACCTCTAAAGCTCGTTCCGCCCTGACCGGCATTGTCAAAACGCTGGAAACTGGCCGTGAAAAACCGTTTGTCAGCGTCATTACCCCAACGTGGAACCGCGCCGCTTTCTTACCCTATTTACTGTATATGTTCCGCTACCAGGATTACCCTGCCGACCGCCGGGAGCTAGTGATCCTCGATGATTCCCCGCAAAGCCATCAGTCGGTCATTGACAGGCTGACACAGAATCACCCGGAGAAATTTAATATTCGTTATATCTATCATCCGGAAAAACTGACGCTGGGCAGAAAGCGGAATATGCTCAATGCGCTGGCGTTAGGTGAATATATTCTGTGTATGGATGACGATGACTATTATCCGGCGGATAAGATCTCTTACACCATCGACATGATGCAACGTCATCGGGCGTTGATTTCGGGTTCCGATCAAATCCCCATCTGGTATAGCCATATCAACCGCTTGTTTAAAAGCCGCAGCTTTGGCCCGCAAAACATTCTCAACGGCACCTTTTGCTACCATCGCAATTATTTGAAAAAGCACCGTTACGATGATGAATGTAACTTAGGCGAAGAAGAAGGATTCACCAATCAATTCACCGTGAATCCACTGCAATTGCCGGGCGAGCGTACCATCATTTGTATCTCGCATAGCCAAAATACGTTCGATAAAGACTTTGTATTGGGAAGCAGCGAGCCGCAGGAAACCACGCTGGCACAGGCGGTTACCGACCCAATGCTAAAAAACTGGTATCAAAGCCTGCATAACGCCACGCATCATCAACCGATCCGCTGGGATTACATTGATCAGGTGGTGATCGTGAATCTGGATTCGCGCCCGGATCGTTTAGCGCACATCCAGCAAGAGCTGTCGTTTCTTAATTTTCCCGCGGAAAAAGTTACCCGACTGGCCGCATCAGTAGCAACCAATGGCCAGATTGGTCGCCGTCAGTCCCATATGCAGGCGCTGCAACTGGCGCAGCGTCAGGGCTGGAAAAACTACCTGTTACTTGAAGATGACAGCGTGATCCTCAAGCAGGAAAAGCATATTCGGGTACTCAATTCGCTCCTGAGCGCGTTACCTAATTTTCCGTGGGAAGTGGTCATCCTCGGCGGAGAAATTAAGCAAGGCAGCGAACTGAAAAGCCTGCAGGGCATGATCCATGCCCGCGACTGCAATAAAGTTTGCGCCTATCTGGTAAACAGCCGTTATTACCCGACGCTGGCTCAGCAAATGGAGCATGACCTCTCCGACACCCTCGAAGGGCAATGGCAACCGCTGCTACGTGAAGGAAAATGGCTCTCGTGTTATCCGAGCATTTGTTATCAGCGTGCGGGATATAGCGATATCGAAAAGAAAGAAACCGATAACATCGGCTACTACTTCAATAAAATTAATAAAAAACCCGAGACCGTCAACGCGCTGGTAAGCAACTCGCAACCGTCGACTTCCACTCATATCGATGCCATTGGCTTCTATATGGAAACATCGCTGCATTACACGGTGTACCGCCCCATTATTAGCGCGCTTCAGGCGATGGGCCATTCTTGCTCGTTGTTGGTGAGTGACAAAATACACAAGTCGTTTCTGGATGAAATGACAGCGACGATTAAAACCATTAACGACTCCGCGCTGGGCGGAACACGCCTTTCTACGGTCATTGAGCAACGCCAGCGTTTCAAATGCCTGGTAAGCCCCTACTACACACCGTTGCTAAACGGGCTGGCGGATACCCATGTGCGTGCCATGTATGGCCTGGCGAAAGAAGAGTGGAACCATGCCTGGTGGAACGCTTTTTATCATCGCATCCTGTGCTACAGCCACTATAGCCAGCACGCGCTTGATATTGGCGGTAGTGCAAAAGTGGTCGGCAATCCCCGCTTCGATGAGTGGCACAACCACACTTTTGATAACACGTTGCCAAACAGTCTGAAGCTCAATGCGAAAAAACAGACCATTCTGTATGCCCCTACCTATGGCGCGCTAAGCTCGCTGCCCCATTGGGCGGAACAGCTCGGTCGCTTAAGCCATGAATATAATATCGTCACTAAATTGCATCATGGCACCCTTCACAGACCGGAGGAAACCGCCTCTCTGGCGCTGGCGCAGCGCTATTTAAAGAACAGACTCGACGACCCACAGCATCTGCTGGCGCTTATTGCACAAGCAGATTACATCCTGACGGACAGCAGCGGCTTTATTTTTGACGCTATTCATATGAATAAACGCGTCATTTTACTGAGCTGGCCAGGTATGGCTTCGCTATTGGATGGACAACAAAGTTTCTCTACCCCTGACAGTGCCGAACAACGTATCCGTGACATTCTCCCGGTGGCTCAGGACATACAGGCGTTACGCAACGCGCTCTCCGACGCGTTTGATTGGGCTGCGCTGGAAACGCCGTTAGCTGAGATTCGCCGCCACTATTGTGATGCATTTATGGATGGACAGGCGGGGAAACGGGCAGCTCAGGAAATCGTAAGCCTCATCGAGGCGTCGCCCCAACAACACAGCAATACGTTGCTGATAAGCCTGCAACAGAAGTTATTTAGTTGATAACACAGTAATTGTCGCCAGAGATGAATCTATGCCAACGCCTTTAGTGAGTATTATCGTCACCAGTTATAACCACGATGCTTTCCTTGAAGAGGCGCTGGATAGCGTCTTTAACCAGACGTGGAAAAATATCGAAGTGATCATCGTCGATGATGCGTCTACCGATCGGTCTGTTGATATCATTAAAAAATATCAACGGAAATATAATTGCAAAACGATCCTACGCGAAACTAACTATTATTCGCAGAAAAATAAAATTGGCGATAAACCGATCATCGAGGCAATGAATATGGCCTCGGGTAAATATATTGCTGTCGTCGACTCTGATGATCTTATCGTCCGCACCAAAATCTCCCATCAGGTTAATATTCTCGAGAAAAATCCACATTGCGTCATGTGCTATAGCGCCATTGAGGTCATCATGCCTGATGGCTCGCGTTTTCCCTACAGCGATATATTTCTTGATGGCGATGTTTTTCATCATCTTCTGGTATCTGGCAATCTCAGTCTTTATATCGGATCGTTAATCCGCCGCGAGGCGTATCTGAAGATAGAACGCTCCGATCCTGAACTGGTACAGGAAGACTGGGATATGTTTCTGAAACTTTCCCGCCAGGGGCATTTTATTTCATCCCGACGTTTAGTGGCTTACTACCGTCGCCATGACAACAACACCTGGTACAGAAAAGATAACAGCAAATTAATGTACCAAAACCGGATGATGATCCTTAATCAGTGGAAACATGAAGACGCCTGGGTAGACGCGATGAACAGCCGCTGGAAGCAGTATGCTCATCCCGACCATACGCTGATCAAAGAAGATATTGACGAACTGTTGCTTAAACAGCCAACCGACCCCTTGCTACATTTCCAGGGTTTTATCGTGGCCATTCACCATAAAGACGTCAGCAAAGCACAATATCATATTGTTCAGGCCATCATCTATTGTGATAGTCGCCTGGAAATATTACCTCAATTATATTTTGCCGCGTTAAAAAGTATTACTGATAAGAAGATCAGAAACACGCTCCTTACCAGTCTGAAAACCAGACTGCCAGAACACTATCAACAGATTAGTGAAAAATTCCCTCAGGACCCTCAGCAATGAAACAAGCAGATCATAACCTTATTACGGTCACCAAACCTTTCTTGCCTCCACTCGAGGAGTTTATGCCGTATCTGCAAGAGATTTGGTCAAGTAAGCAGTTAACCAATAATGGCGTCATGCATCAACTGTTAGAGGAAAGGTTAGCGTCTTACTTGAACGTCCCTTATATCTCACTGTTTTGTAATGCGACTATCGCGTTAATTGCCGCAATGCAAACGCTGAGAATTAAAGGCGAGGTCATTACCACCCCTTATTCTTTTGTTGCCACGACTCATAGCATTCTCTGGAACCAATTAACGCCAGTATTTGTTGATATTGAACCACACAGCTTTAATATCAACCCGCACTTGATTGAGTCGGCCATTACCCCGAAAACAGGGTTAATTATGCCGGTGCATGTCTACGGCCAAAGCTGTAACACCACTGAAATAGAAAAAATTTCCAATAATTATGGTATTCCCGTCATTTATGATGCGGCACATGCTTTTGCTGTAGAAGATTGCGGCGGAAGCATTCTACGTCATGGCGATCTTTCGGTCCTCAGCTTCCATGCAACAAAAGTGTTCAATACTTTTGAGGGTGGCGCCATCGTCAGTTACGATAAAAAAACAAAACAACGGATCGATTACCTGAAAAACTTTGGTATTGCTGACGAGTTAACCGTTGTCGCGCCAGGCATCAATGGCAAAATGAATGAAATCCAGTCGGCTTTTGGTCTCTTGCAATTAAATTATATTGATGAGGCGATAGCCAGGCGCCAAAAAATCGATCGCTGTTATCGAGAGCAACTCGCCAATACGCAAGGGATCGTTATTCCTGACAGCAATGCCAATCTTAAGAGTAACTACAGTTATTTCCCGATCCTGGTGCGCCCCGACTATAAAATGTCGCGAGATGCGTTATACGATCATCTCAAAAAACATAACATTTTAACGCGGCGTTATTTCTACCCGTTGCAGTCGAATCTTAACATGTACAAAAACATGTCTGGCGCCAATAAAGAGACGCTGCCCGTGGCGAACCAAATCGCCGAACAGGTGCTGTGTCTGCCGATTTATCCTGATATGACCCCCGAAGAACTCAGCACTATTATTGAGCTCATAACAGCATGATCAATGTACTTATCTTCCCTGCAGGGACCGAAATTGGCAGAGAAATTTACCTGTCTCTTCGATACGAAAAAAACGTAAATCTGGTTTTAGCCGGGGCGGATTACGATAGCCATGCCCGTCATTACACCAGCGAGTACCATATCGTACCTGACGTTACGCATTGCAATTGGTTACCCACATTGCAGGCATTAGTGCTGCAAGAAAAAATTGATTACATTTTCCCGGCACATGATGAAGCCCTTCTTGCCTTATCTGAAAACCGGGGCGCGCTTTCCGCCACGGTACTCTGCCCATCGCAAGAAACCTGCCAGATTACGCGTTTTAAAAGTAAAACATATCAGGCTCTCACACATTCAATTCCCACCCCGCAGATCTTTAACGACGTTACTGAGATAAAGCAATGGCCCGTTTTTGTTAAACCAGATCGCGGTCAGGGCGCGCAGGGAGCAGCGCGTGTTGATACCCCAGCCATGCTGGCATCATTACAGGCAGAAAGAGATGATCTGATTGTTTGTGAATATTTAAGTGGGGAAGAGTTTACGGTTGATTGTTTTTCCGATCGCGCTCAGGGATTACTGTTTTGCCAACCTCGCATACGCTCACGTATACGTGCCGGTATTGCAATGACCTCAACCTTAGTGAGTCTGCCGGAAGTGGACGCTTACGCTCGCGCTATTTCGCAGCAATTGCAGCTCTACGGCGCATGGTTTTTTCAGTTGAAGCGTTCTGCCTCAGGTACTTTGACATTACTGGAAGTCGCACCGCGTATTGCAGGCACAATGGCGCTTAATCGTGCTAATGGCGTTAATTTCGCCATGCTGACGTTGTACGAAAGTATGCGGGTAAACGTCAAATTGCACCCGCTCAGTAAAAACCTGCAAATTACACGTAGCTTAACGAATCACTATACGCATAATTTCACGTTTCGACATGTCTACATCGACTACGATGATACCGTCGTCATCAAAGATAAACTCTGCGTGCCTGTCTTCACTTTTCTCTGCCAATGTCTGAATCGCGGGATAAAAATTCATCTCATTACGCGTCATGCCGGTGACATTTATGCTGAACTGGCGAATCGGCGGATTAACAATTTCTTTGACACCATTACCCACTTAGGTAAAAACGATAAGAAAAGTGATTATATTGACGAGGCCGACGCCATATTTATCGACGACAGTTTCTCTGAACGACAGGAAGTTAATTCGGTCACCGGACTTCCTGTCTTCGACATCAGCATGCTCGAACTATTAATATGTGAATAACATGAAGAAAAATATTATATTTTTGCATCTCGAAAGTCTCAATCACACGATCTTTAACAATCGCCAGTGGTTTCCTTTTACGAATAAAATTTATAACCAGTCGCTACGACTTAATAATTTCATTTCTACTGCCACCTCCTCACTGATGGCATTTAGCGATCTCTTGCATGGTGATGACAATACGTTAGAACATAACACCCATCTCGAAGAAAACATCTCCATCCATCGTCACGGCCCCGCGCTTTTCGACGTTTTAAAGCAGCACGGATACACCGCTGCTGGTATGGGGTATCCCAAAAACTGGGCAAATGTGGATACCATCTGGAGTGAAACGGATACTTTTAATTGGTATGACAGCGCGAAAATAATGCAGGCTGAAATGCAGCAGGTCATTTCCCGCCCGGAGCCCTTCGCGCTCTATCTGTGGAACCTCAGTAGTCATCTGTGTTATTACGATGATATCAAAAGAGGGGGCAGTAACAGCCTCGAACGCTGGCAGCGTGGCTACCAAAGTATGGATTTAATGGTCGGTCAGACCATTAAAATGTTGATGGAAAACAAAAAGCTTGATAATACAATGATTATCGCCTTTGGCGATCATGGCGATGACTTTTGGGGGCACGGATTTAATGGCGGTTATACGCATGGTATTGAACCCTACACGCCATTAGTTCATACCCCAGCATTTATTTTCTGTCCAGGCATGAAAGCCGTTGATTTAAACCATATGGTCAGTATGGTCGATATCTACAATACAGTACTGACCTTACTTGATATAACGCCTGCTGAAGGTATTGAAAAACAAGCTTTCGCATTAACGCCACAACGCCGTTTTTGTTACAGTCGTAATCTATTTGCACAACAGAAAAGTCAGCATGGCGGAAGTCCACTCAAGAAAGGGTATGCCATCACTTCCGAACACTTTCACTTAATGAAGGTCGATAATCAGCTAAAGATGTTTTTATGGAAGGCTGACCCGGCAAATCACTTTGATATATTACCCTTAATTAAATATAAGAAATCAGGAGAAGCTTACCTTGATCTTGATAAAGCACATCGGCAACGTACTGGCGGCATTCATCCGCATATGCAGCATTTTTTCTCAGCCGACATGGTACCGTTGATTGTGCAACATATTGATGATATGAAATTACAGCTGGATGTGTGGATAAAAAATAAAAACAAGATGAAACCGGAAGAATAACCCAGTCCACGAATTTTTTATTTGTATCCCTTCACCACCTCAATAATCGAGGTGGTGGATATCGATGGTGTTCTGGGAAAATAGACCACTTCGCACAGGTACGACAAACTATCAAAGCGTCCGGCCCAGTCATCGCCCATCACCAGCGTATCAGCGTTAAACTGGCGAATATAATCTGCTTTTTTCTCCAGCGACTCTTCGAGAAACACGCTGTCCACGCATTTCAACCCGGCAACAATTCCCATGCGATCGCTTTGGCTATAAACCGGCATCCGACCTTTTTTATGCATATTTAGCGCATCTGAGGAGACGCCGACAATCAGCCGCTCACCCAACTGCCCGGCGCGTTCAAGAATACGCAGGTGTCCAATATGAAAAACATCAAATGTGCCGAAAGTAATGATCGTTTTCATACCAGTCCCAGCGTCTTCTGTCTTAGCCAACATTGCGCGGCGATTTCATCTACGGCTTTTTGCTCTTTTACCTGCGCCTCATTGCTCAGCGCGTAACGCTTATCTGCCAACGTCATGGCGACAATTTTCTCTTCACAAGCCGCGGCGACCAGATTTTTTTGAATACGCTGCTCTTTGATTTTAGCCAGCGTTTTTTCCTGTTCCTGCCAGGCAATCACCGTGCGTAGCGTGCCTTTGTATCCGGTCACGTTTTTGAGTGATTCAACCGAAGGCGCCTCAACGCCTGGGCCGGTTTTTTGAATAAGGTAACCCAGCGCTTTGATGTTATTGTCAAAGCCGGTACAGACCTGCTGCTGTTTAGCCAACTGGACCGTCATGTCTTTGACTGATTTATCCCGCAGACGCTGCAACTGCGCCAGGGTATCAATAATTTGCCGCATGATTATTTACCTTCCGTTTTCTTTGCCTGGGGGAAAAGGGCCTGTAAACGACTTTGCACCAGTTCAAGTGACGCGGGTTCACTTACCTCCTGACGCAGGAAACGCTCGATGGCGGGGAACACTTTGACGGCTTTATCAACGCTGGGATCGGCTCCGGCAACATAGCCCCCCAATGGGATCAGCGGCTTAATTTCCATATAGGCGGCATAGTTTTGCTTCAACTGACGGGCCGATTGCTGATGCTCGTAGGGCGTAACCTGGGTCATGCATCGACTGATCGACTGCCCAATATCAATGGCTGGATAATGCCCGGCTTCCGCCAGCTTACGGGTCAGTACGATATGTCCATCCAACACCGCGCGCGCGCAGTCAACGATTGGATCCTGTTGGTCGTCCCCTTCCGCCAGCACCGTGTAAATGGCGGTCATTGACCCTTCACTTTCACTGTTGCCGGCGCTTTCCACAAGCTTAGGGATCATACCGAACGCCGAGGGCGGATAGCCTTTCGTCGCCGGAGGTTCTCCCAATGACAACGCGATCTCGCGCTGCGCCATGGCATAACGGGTTAACGAATCCACCAGCAATAAAACGTGATGCCCACGATCGCGAAACCAGGCGGCGATAGAGTGGCACAGCTCGGTGGCTTTCAAACGCATCAACGGCGACTCATCCGCCGGAGCCGCCACGATAATGGATTTTGCCAACCCTTCCGCGCCCAGCGAGTGATCGATAAACTCTTTCACCTCGCGGCCACGCTCGCCAATTAACCCCACCACCACGATATCGGCCTTGGTCTGGCGGGTGATCATCCCCAGCAGCACACTTTTTCCCACGCCGCTGCCAGCCATCAACCCCACGCGCTGGCCTTTGCCGATAGTTAATAACCCGTTGATTGCTTTTACACCAACATCCAGCGGTTGGTTCACCGACCGACGCGTAAGGGGGTTGATAGACGGCGCCTGAGGTGGCAGCACATCATTGCCGGTCAGACGGCCTTTGGCATCCAGCGGTTCGCCCAGGCCATTGACCACCCGCCCCAGCCAGCTTTCGCTGATCAGGATCTCCTGGGCTTTTTCTTCGGGGAATACGCGCGCCCCCGCCATCAGTCCGACGGGGTGTTTGAAGGGCATCAGGTAGGTGATATCACGATTAAATCCCACCGCCTGCGCGTCGATCAGCGTATGGTTTGCACTTTCAACACGGCACAACTGGCCGGTTACCAACGGGCAGCCCACGCTCTCCAGCAAAATACCGTTCACGCGAACCAGTCGCCCGGCAACCCGGGCTAAAGGAATCGACTCAATAGAACGCAGCGCGTTGTCGAAGCTGGAAAGATCACTCACCCGTCGGCTCCGGCAGCAGCGACTCTTTAAGTGCCGACATACATTGCTCGAGGCGATGCTCGCAGCCAATATCCAGCTCGGATTTATCGGTAATCACCCGACACTCGCCCGCCTGTAGATCGGGAGAGGGAGTCAGTCCCCAGGCAGTGACCTTCTCAGGCGCGACATCTTTGATGCGGTTAAATTCTTCGTTACTCAGCAGCACCTGTAGCGACTCAGGCATCGCCGGAAAGGCCGAAATTGCCTCTTCGACCAACGATAATAGCTGCGTCGGTTGCAGCGCCAGCTCACAGCGAATCACCTGGCGGGTCACCTTTTCAACCAGCTGCAACAGGTCTTCCCGCTGTTTACGCTGGACGTGCGCCAGATAGTCATTCACTTTGCCGGAGATAGCCTCCAGCGGCTGGGCGGCGCGTTCAAACTGCTTGCGCCCTTCCTGCTGTCCGGCCAGGCTGCCTTCAGTGTATCCCTGACGACGACCTTCATCGTGCCCCTTCTGATGACCTTCCTGAAAACCCTGCTCCTGGCCTTCGGTCATCCCCTGCTCAAAACCTTTTTGCAGCCCTTCCTGGAAGCCGTCCATCAGTTGGCGCTGATAATCCGCCGGAGTAATCCCCGGCGTGAGCTGTTCAGCCTGTAGATGGCGCTGGCGAGGAGGAAAACGATGCAGCCGGTAACGACCACGAATGGTTTCAATCGCCATAGGTTACTCCGCCGTCTGTTCAGCAAACAGCTGTAGCTGTATTTCACCCGCTTCCTCAAGTTCGCGGGCAATTCCCATGATTTCACGGCGTATCTGCTCAATACGGCTCACCGGAACCGGACCAAGACGTGAGGTTATCGCCTCCAGTTGTTGTACCTGACGCTTAGGCATCACGGCATAAATCGAACGGCGTAACAGCGCTTCAGTACCTTTCAGCGCCACCGCCCAATCTTCCATCGGTACTTCGTCCAGCAGACGACGACGCACTTCGTCAGTTTGGCGGCTCAGAATAAAGAAGTCGTACATTTCATCCTGCAACTGTTCGAGCACATTTTCATCGCGTTCGCGCAGCTGATCGAGAATCACCTGTTGATTTCCCTGGAAGCGGTTCACGATATCCGCAGCCTGCTTGATCCCTTTCACTTTCGAGCCATGTTCAGAAAGCACCGACAGCCCACGCTCGATCAAACGATCCAGCTCATCCACCACGTCCCTGTTCACATCGTTCAGTTTAGCTACGCGATAGAGGATCTCGTTTTGCACTGACTCATTCATGTAAGACAGTACCGTGGCCGAGATCTCTGGCGTCAGGAAGGCAAGAAATACGGCCTGTAGCTGCAAATGCTCTTCTGAGATCAGTATCGCCAACTGGCGCGGCTCCACCCACTGTAAACGCGCCATCCGCGAACGGATCTCATCGCCATAAATACCGTTGATCACGCTGCTGGCGATTTCTGTGCCCAGCGCTTTATTGAGGATCCCTTGCAGCATGGAACGCGATGCGCCGTTGATACCGCTTTGTTCGCGGAATTCATCAAAAAAGTTATTGATCACTTTTTTAGCTATGCTGGTTTTTACCCCAGACAGACGCGCCATGTTTTCACTCAGGCGAACCACCTCTTCGCGGCTGAGTTTTTGCATCACCGTGGCTGCCGCCTCCTCGCCCAGACACAGCAATAAAATTGCGGCCTGTTCCAGATAGCTATTGTTGCTGCCGTTATTTATTGTCAATTCGCTCATTGCTGGTAATCCATTGTCTGAGAACTTCAGCTACGCGATCGGTGTCGCTCATCGCCAGTTTTTGCAGGAACTCCAGCTTCACTTCCAGACCGGAGCTCTGCGAAGGCAGGCTATCGTCACCAGGGAAAGAAGGCAGTTCGATATTTTTACGTTCATCTTCAGCAGCCGCAAAATGGGGTTTGTCCGCAGGAATCGCGATCGGTGCGGCGTCCAGCGCCAGCTCTGGCGCCGACGTCCGGCGACGTTCGGCGGTCAACCGTTTCATGACCGGGCGAACAACAAACACCAGTAACAGCAGTGCCAGCAGACCGCAGCCAATCAGACGCACCCAGGCCAGAATGTCGTCATCCTTCCAAAAGGGAACCACCGGCTCGACGGGGATCGACTGCGGCACAAAATTAAGCAGCGATAAAGACAGATTGTCTCCACGCCTGGCATCAATCCCGGCGGCGTTATTCAACAGCGCCGTCAATTGCGTGGTTTGCTCCGGTTTCCAGTTCTTCAACGCAGGCGCGCTCTGGTTAAGTACCACAGCCACATTTAAACGTTTAATGTCGAAACCGGGATGCTGGATATGTTCAACGCTACGGTCCCAGGAGTAGTCGCGTTTGTTCTCGCTATGCTTTGACAACGCAGCGGGCTGGTTAGATTCCTCTGGCGCGCTTCCATTGGCGCCATTCGTCACTTGATTTGCCGCCACTGGAGGACGATTACTCAGCGAACCGGGGATCCCCATGGCGATTTGGCTGGTATCGCTATCGAGTACCGTCTCTTCACGGTTAACTTTTGGCGTGTCGCCGTAATGCTCCTGGGTTTCGTCGATATTGCTCAGATCGAGATCCGGCATCACGCTCACCCGGTAGTTGCCAGTGCCGACCAGCGAGTCGAGAACATTTGCGAGGCTGGCGCGGGTCTTATCCTGAATATCTTTGAGGATCTGGTCGCGCTTACGCGTCGCCGCAGAAACCGCTTCACCCGCGCCAATACCGTCGGACAATAAATTCCCCGCCTGGTCGACAACGCTGACCTGCGAAGCTTTCAAATCAGGCACGCTGCCGGACACCAGGTGCACGATAGCATTCACCTGGTCCAGATCCAGCTTGCTGCCATAATGCAGACGCACCACCACCGAGGCGCTGTTTTGCGGTTCGTCGCTGACGACAAAGGAACTCTCTTCATTCAGCGCCAGATGCACTCGGGCGCTCTCGACGGCGTCCAGCGTCATGATGCTCTGCGCCAGTTCGCCTTCCAGACTCCGCTTGTAGCGAACGTTTTGCACAAACTGACTGGCGCCCAGCACTTCATCTTTATCCATCAGTTCATAGCCGCTGGGCAGCATGGCCTGAACGCCTTTCGCCGCCAGCGTCATTCGCGTTTTGGACAAGTCCTCTTCCGGAACCAGAATTTGTCCGCTTTGCGGATCGATCCGGTATTCCAGCTTTTCACCATCCAGCACGGTGACGATCTGCGAAACCGGGATATTCTCCTGGCTACCGTACAGCGAAACATAGCCGTGGTTGCCATTCCATAGCACGCTGACAATAATGGCGGTGGCCGCAACAGCCGCTGCTGCCAGTAACGCCAGACGTTTATTACCATCCAGCCTGAAAGAGAACGATGGTAAAAACTGAGTAACTTTTTTTATTAGTTCATTCATAGCGTTAGACTGACATGCTCATCAGGTCATTGAATCCGGAAGCGACTTTATTGCGTACCTGCACCAGCGCGGAAAACGATAACGATGCCTGCTGGCTGGCGATCATCGCCCCCGCCAGGTCGTCGCTTTTCCCCATCTCAATGGCCGTTTGTTTTTGTTCCGCAACCTGCTGGAACCGATCAACATGATTCAGCGCCCCTTGCATAACGCGGTCGAACGAAACCGGAGATGATGCCTGCTGGGCGTTAACCTGCATCGGCGAAAGGACGGGCGCTTGCGCGACCGCTTTCATCTGCTGCATGTCCTGCATCATTTGCGTCTGCATCGTACTGGCTGGGGCTATCGTATTTATGCTCATGACCTACTCTTAAAATTAGAAAAGCGTTCTCGGTACCACAGACTGATTCAGGAAAAGATCTCTATTCCCTGTTTTCGCATTGATGCCAGACGATAACGAAGCGCACGTGGGGTGATTCCTAATAAATCAGCGATTTTGGTTTTATTACCCTGATATTTGCGCATCAGGTCAGCGATATATTGATACTGCGCGCTACGACCATGCTGGCCCAGATTGGCGCTGGTGGTGATTTGCGCGCTGGGTTTAGGTTGCCATTGCGGCTCGCTCCAGGAATCGGACTCAATAGATGGCAGACCTAACGTATCTGGATAAATAACGCCATCACGATTAAGGATCATTCCTCGTTGAATCGCGTTCTCCAGTTGGCGTACGTTACCCGGCCACGCATAGCTGAGTAATGCCCGGCGTGACGATTCAGAAAGCTTGATATTTTTTACCAGCACCGTGGAGTATTTTTTAATAAAGGATTCCGCCAATGGGATAATATCTTCCATACGCTCGCGCAAGGGCGGCATCGTCAACGGAATCACTGACATGCGATAATAGAGATCTTCTCTGAAGCGTCCTGCCGCAACCTCTTCTTCAAGGTTTTTATTGGTGCAGGCAATTAAACGAAAATTTAATTTGATGAGACGGTTACTGCCTAAACGCTCAACCTGTTGTTCCTGTAATACGCGCAGTATCTTGGCCTGTAGCGCCAACGGCATATCACCGATTTCATCCAATAACAATGTACCGTTATTAGCTAATTCCATCTTTCCCGGTACGGTGGCCACTGCCCCGGTAAACGCCCCTTTATCATAACCAAAGAGCGTGGCTTCCAGCATATTTTCAGGAATAGCAGCGCAATTCACACCGATATAAGGCGCCGACGCCTCCTGCGCAAATGCAATCGAGTGGATAAATTTGGCGATACATTCTTTACCCGTACCGGTTTCGCCATGGATAAGTACTGGAACATTAAAAGCAGCAATACGTCTTGCCATTGAAAAAACGTTAATGCTGGAGGCTGCTTCGGCAATAAGTTCAAACATGATTATTTACACTTAGAAGTAAAGTTAACATCCGTTACGAGAAATATACAAATCATTCCAAAGCACAATCATCGAATAATAGATATCACCCGTGCCATGTCTTAATCCCATCCTTGCTCATGTTTTACCGCCCTTTCACAGGGCAGCCCTATCGGAGACTATTTTCAAATAGGGTTTTTCCTAAAAAAATACTATCACCGGTATCATTAACAATCTTAAATTAAAAGATAATAAAAATATTATTCCTTGAAAAACAATCAACTACAAGAAAATCCGCATGAAAAACAGACAACAAGATAACCCTACGCAGCAACAGACTGTAGGCGGGCAACATCACGGATATGTAATTAATTATTTTTTAATTATAGTTCATCACCATTAATAACTTGCAGAAGGGAGGGGTAAAATATCTAATATCCAGCCCTGGATCAGTGAAGAGCCCAGGTACTGCATTTCATATCTAATGGACTTCAACACTATGAGAATAGCGTCAAGGATGAGTAATAAATTAAATGGATTTGTATTTTCTTTGATAACCGCGGGATTTGATATCAACTCATCCGCCCCAGAAATTACAGCTGAGAAAGCGTACCATGCTGAAATATAGTCAAACGCCCGGAATCTTTAAACTTGAAGGAAACCGGCTTGGACGTCCATATCATCGTCTGCCGACTATGTTTACGGGAAGTTTTGATACAATTGAATCACATCTTGGAAACTATTTCCTGAAAAAACACCGCACAAATATAACACTAAAAAAAATACAGTGTGAGATGGATGTTATCAATAAAAGTGCGGAGTTATTAGTTTCTCAGGTTGGGCATCTGGCCTTTGATATCGACCGCGCATTATTGTTAATGTTATTAGGTAACTTTTATGGTCTGGCATCATCTCTCGCCGACGAGAAGTCGCAGGATGATTTACCAACCAAAACGGAAATCCGCTTGCGAAGCAGACTGGCGCTAGATATTTGCAATATCATTTTTAATAAAAATATATCTGGTATTCCACTGACGCTCAAACCCGACAGCAGCACCATACAAACCCACTGGGCTTATCAGCTTACATTTGTATTAGGTGATGATGAGAATTGCAGTTTCCGCATCTTACTGGACGATTCGCATACCGATTATATTCTGAATTTGATTCGCCGTAGCGAGCATGGAGAGAAAAAAAAGCAGATTGATAAAGCCAGCGCTGAAACGCGTAAAAAAACGCTGATCAAAGAAATCATTCATACGCTGCCGCTAACCATGAACGTGAAGATTGCAGAAATTCCTCTGAATGTTGCCGACCTGACGACGATTAAACCCGGCGATATTTTACCGATTGCGATGCCTGATACTTTCCCTGTTTATATCGGGAAATCCGAATTATTTAATGCCCTGATCGTAGAGGATAAAGACAAACTGTTTTTGTCCGAATTAACGAGCAAGACGGAGAAATCCTATGAGTAAGCCAGAAGATATTTTAGAGCAAGGCTTCGAGTTAGCCCCCGAAGCAACTACGCCACCCGCGCCGTCTGTCACTGAAAAGCTGGTAGCGCGTTTAGAAGACCGTTTTTCCGAGTCGATGTCATTACTCAAACGTATTCCAGTCACGCTAACGCTGGAAGTCTCCTCCGTGGAGGTGATGCTGGCCGATCTGCTAAACATTGATGATGACACCGTCATCGAGATGGATAAACTCGCCGGTGAACCGCTGGATATTAAGGTCAATAATATCCTGCTAGGTAAGGCTGAAGTGGTTGTGGTCAACGAAAAATATGGCCTGCGCGTCCTTGAATTCAACACGCATGAAATTAACGACCTGGCACCATGAAACGCGCGCCAACACTCACGCTCTTACTGGGTATCTCGTTACTCATCCTTTCTCCCTTTGCCTGCGCGCAAGGGGGAGATATCCCGTTGCTGAATGTGGTTTCACACGGAAATAGCCAGGAATACAGCGTAAAAATCCAGGTCCTGATCCTGATGACCCTGGTGGGCATTCTGCCTACCCTGGTGCTGATGATGACCTGTTTTACCCGTTTTATTATTGTTCTTTCCCTGCTGCGTCAGGCATTAGGGCTGCAGCAAACGCCGCCGAACCGCATACTGATTGGCATTGCCCTGTCGTTAACCATGCTGGTGATGCGCCCAATCTGGATCAACATTTACGATCATGCCGTAGTCCCTTTTGAAAACGATCAAATCACGCTCCCCGACGCCCTGAGTACAGCCGCTTCGCCATTGAAACGTTTTATGTTGGCGCAAACCAATAAAAAAGCGATTGCGCAGATAATGACGATCGCCAACGCGAAAGGGAATGCAGTCGATCAGGATCTTTCTATTATCGTTCCCGCCTATGTGCTAAGCGAACTCAAAACCGCCTTCCAGATAGGTTTTATGATTTACATTCCGTTCCTCGTGATCGATCTGATCGTCGCCAGCGTACTGATGGCGATGGGGATGATGATGCTGTCACCGCTGATCGTTTCGCTGCCCTTTAAGCTGATGCTGTTTGTGCTTATTGATGGCTGGGCGCTGACCGTTGGTACGCTGACCTCCAGCATTCGCGGTCTGGGATTGGGCTAACGGAGAGCTGACATGCTAACCATTGATGTAGCCGCAGACATCGTCGCCAGCGGTATAAAAGTCGTGATCATTTTAGTCTGCGTGTTAGTCGTTCCCAGCCTGCTGGTCGGTATGTTGGTCAGCATTTTTCAGGCTGTGACGCAGATTAACGAACAAACGCTAAGTTTTTTACCCAGGCTGATCGTCACCCTCGCGGTATTAGGTATTTGCGGAAAATGGATGATCGTCCAGTTGAGCGATCTCTGCGTGCATCTGTTCTCTCAGGCCGCCATTCTGGTGCACTGACATGCGCGAAACAGATATTACACAGTTAAGTAATCTGATACTGGGCATGTGGTTTCCCTTCGTGCGCATTATGGCGTTTATTCACTACGCGCCGGTACTGGATAATGCCGCGCTGACCATACGTATACGCATTATTTTGTCCCTGGCGTTGGCCTTTATCATTACGCCGCTTATCCCCCACCCGGTACCCACCAGCCTGCTGTCGATCAACAGCATTATTTTGACCGCAGAGCAGTTTCTGTGGGGAATGCTTTTCGGCCTGATGCTGCAGTTTTTATTTTTAGCGCTACAACTGGCGGGCCAAATCCTCTCTTTTAATATGGGGATGAGCATGGCGGTGATGAACGACCCCAGCAGCGGCGCGTCAACGACGGTGCTGGCGGAAATGATCAACATCTACGCGGTGATACTGTTTTTTGCCATGGACGGGCATCTGCTGCTGGTGAGTATTTTATTTAAAGGCTTTACTTACTGGCCGATTGGCAATGCGTTGCATCCGCAATCTCTGCGCACGATTTCTCTGGCGCTGGGCTGGGTATTCGCCGCCGCCACGCTGCTGGCGCTGCCGACGACCTTTATCATGCTGATTGTTCAGGGCTGCTTTGGTTTGCTAAACCGTATTGCACCACCGCTCAACCTGTACTCATTAGGTTTTCCCATCAACATGCTGGCGGGTCTGTTCTGCTTTGCAACCCTGCTTTACAACCTGCCCGACCACTATTTGCACCTGGCGAATTTCGTCTTACAGCAGCTTGACGCGTTGAAGGGACACTATGGCGGATAGCAGTAGCGAAGAAAAAACAGAAAAACCCTCGGCGCAAAAACTTCGCAAGGCCAGACAAGAGGGACAAATACCGCGTTCAAAAGATATGGGGCTTGCCGCCAGTCTGTTTGCCGCATTTATGGTGATCTCCAGCAGCTTTCCCTGGTACGAAGATTTCGTGCGCGAAAGCTTTACCAGCGTGCATCAGTACGCGCAGAACATTAATGACCCGGACATCATCGGTCAGTTCCTTGAACACCATCTGCTGATTCTGGGGAAATTCATCCTGACGCTGTTACCCATGCCGGTTGCCGCGCTGTTTGCCTCACTGGTTCCGGGAGGCTGGCTATTCCTGCCGAAAAAAATATTGCCGGACTTTAGTAAATTAAGCCCGCTCAAAGGGATTGGTCGCCTGTTTTCCACCGACCATCTGGTGGATACCGGCAAGATGACGCTCAAAGCGATAGTGCTGCTGGTGATGCTATGGATCAGCGTACGCAATAACGTTGCCGCATTTCTCGGCTTACAAGAGCTTCATTTCAAACAGGCCGTCAGCGATGGTCTGGCGCTGTACAGCAGCATCATGCGCAACTTTGTCATCCTGTTTGTTTTCTTTGCGTTAATCGACGTCCCTCTGGCGAAAAAAATGTTCACCAAAGGGCTGAAAATGACGAAACAGGAAGTGAAGGAAGAGTATAAAAATCAGGAAGGTAAACCCGAGGTTAAGGCCAGAATACGTCGCTTGCAACGGCAAATGGCGATGGGGCAAATTCGTAAAGTTGTGCCAAAAGCCGATGTGGTAATCACCAACCCAACCCACTATGCCGTGGCGCTACAATACGACCAGTCACGCGCCGCCGCACCTTTCGTGGTTGCCAAAGGCACCGATGAAATCGCGCTGTATATCCGGCAGGTAGCGGCAGAAAGCAATATTGAAGTCGTTGAGTTTCCTAAGCTGGCACGCTCCGTTTATTACACCACCCAGGTGAATCAACAGATCCCATTTCAACTGTATCGGGCGATTGCACACGTCCTGACCTATGTACTGCAAATGAAGCACTGGCGTGACGGTTCACAAGCACGTCCTTCGCTGAACAGACATATTTCCATTCCAAAAGAGGTTCTTAAACTGGATGCCGAAAACAACTAAACAATTCCTGGCGCTGCTGCGTAACGGTAACATCGGCATTCCGCTGGTTATACTGTGTATCCTGGCCATGGTGATCCTGCCGTTACCACCGGCCCTGCTGGATATTCTGTTCACCTTTAACATCGTGCTGGCGGTGATGGTGCTGTTAGTGGCCGTTTCTGCAAAACGCCCGCTCGAATTCAGCTTGTTCCCGACCATTCTGCTGATCACCACCCTGATGCGATTGACGCTGAACGTGGCGTCAACGCGCGTGGTATTACTGCACGGTCACATGGGCGCAGGCGCTGCCGGTAAGGTGATTGAGTCCTTCGGTCAGGTGGTGATCGGCGGTAACTTTGTCGTTGGTTTCGTGGTGTTCATCATTCTGATGATCATTAACTTTATCGTGGTTACCAAAGGCGCGGAGCGTATCTCCGAAGTTTCTGCTCGTTTTACGCTTGACGCCATGCCCGGTAAGCAGATGGCGATCGACGCCGATCTGAATGCAGGACTGATTAATCAGGCGCAGGCGCAAGCGCGACGTAAAGACGTGGCGGGCGAAGCGGATTTCTATGGCGCGATGGATGGTGCGTCAAAGTTTGTGCGCGGCGATGCCATCGCCGGGATGATGATCCTGGCTATCAACCTGATCGGCGGCGTCTGTATCGGGATCTTTAAATACGATTTAAGCGCCGAAGCCGCATTCCAGCAATACGTACTGATGACCATCGGTGACGGTCTGGTCGCCCAGATCCCTTCTCTGCTGTTGTCGACAGCGGCAGCGATCATCGTCACCCGCGTAAGCGACAGCGGCGATATTGCCACAGACGTGCGTAGCCAACTACTGGCCAGCCCCTCGGTGCTGTATACCGCCACCAGCATTATGTTTGTGCTGGCAGTGGTACCGGGGATGCCGCATTTCCCCTTCCTGATTTTCAGCGCCCTGCTGGGATTCACCGCCTGGCGCATGAGCAAGCGCCCCAAGGTTGCAGAGACCGAAGAGAAAAATCTCGAAACGCTGACCAAAACCATCGCAGAAACCACCGAGCAGCAGGTCAGTTGGGAAACCATCCCTTTAATTGAACCTATCAGCCTGAGTCTGGGATACAAGCTGGTGTCGTTGGTCGATAAATCCAAAGGGAATCCGCTCACTCAGCGTATTCGCGGTGTCCGGCAGGTGATCTCAGACAGCAACGGCGTGTTGTTACCGGAAATTCGCATTCGCGAAAACTTCCGCCTCAAACCGACCCAGTACGCGATTTTTATCAATGGGATCAAGGCCGATGAGGCCGACATTCCCGCAGATAAGCTGATGGCGCTGCCCTCCAGTGAAACCTATGGCGAGATCGACGGTGTTTTAGGCCACGATCCGGCCTACGGTATGCCGGTCACCTGGATTGTTCCGGCGCAAAAAGCTAAAGCGTTAAATATGGGGTATCAGGTTATCGATAGCGCCAGCGTTATTGCGACGCATGTGAATAAGATCATTCGCAACTATATTCCAGAGCTGTTTAATTACGATGACATTACGCAGTTGCATAACCGTCTTTCTTCTATGGCGCCGCGTCTGGCGGAAGATTTGAGCGCAGCGCTGAATTACAGCCAACTGTTGAAAGTATACCGGGCGCTGCTTATCGAAGGCGTGTCATTGCGCGATATCGTCACCATAGCCACCGTACTGGTCGCCAGTAGCGCTGTGACCAAAGATCATATTCTGTTAACGGCGGATGTGCGTCTGGCGCTACGTCGCAGCATTACCCATCCGTTTGTGCGTAAAGATGAGCTGGCGGTATATACGCTGAATAGTGACCTGGAGAATCTGCTGGCGAATGTGGTGAACCAGGCTCAGCAAAGTGGAAAAGTGGTGCTGGATAGCGTGCCGGTCGATCCCAATATGCTGAATCAGTTTCAGACCAGTATGCCGCAGATAAAAGAGCAGATGAAAGCGGCGGGGAAAGAGCCAGTGCTGTTGGTCGCGCCGCAGTTACGTCCTCTGCTCGCGCGCTATGCGCGCCTGTTTGCCCCGGGCCTACAGGTGTTGTCTTATAACGAAGTTCCGGATGAGCTGGAATTAAAGATCATGGGGGCGTTGAGTTAACGCCTGGCGAGGCGGTGTGATTGCACCGCCTTTTTGATTACAGAATCGTATTTTCCGTAAGAATACGACGGGCGCCAAGATAATGATCCTGCCAGAAGTCATCGGATAAATTGCTCACCCGAATGGTTTCTCCCGTCCGCGGTGATTCAATAAATTGCCCCTGCCCCAAATAGACGCCCATATGATCGGCAATATCCCGGCTGTGAATATGAAAGAACACTAAATCACCACGGCGAAGATCGCGGTTAGAGACAATCGTTGCCCGTCGGTAGTGATACATTTCATTCGCCGTACGGGGCAATTTTGCCGCCAGGATTTTGTTGTAGGCATAAAAAATCAGCCCGCTACAGTCAAACCCTTCATCCGGACTGGTACCGCCCCACAAATAAGGTTTGCCTAACTGCTGCTCAAGTCGGTGGATAGCCACTTCGGTGATATTGTGCAGATGATCGCTACTGAGAAAATGGTCATTCTCAGCCAGTTCTTGCCAGCGATGGTCGCTGGCTTTTAGCGGGCCCGGGAACCACTCAGGGTGCTGCTTAATCAGCGCCCGGTTCTGCTGGCGCAGCGCGCGTTTACTTTCTGCGTTGCCTTCCACGACGTAGCTTGCCTGTTTTTTTACCTGTGCGTGATACAGTTTCAGTAGCCGGGCGCGGTTACGCATACGCAGTTGCGCCGCATAGCTTAACTGGGCGTCAGATAAGTGGGGCTGAACTTTGGCGACAGACGGTAATGACAGCACAACACACAAAGACAGCAGGCCCGGCAAGAAGCAACGGGGTGCAGAGACAAAAAGCATGAAAAGAAGAATACCTGGTCAAACACGTTCGCCGCAGTCTAGCGCTATTGCCCGTCATTCCTGTTTAATATTCGATTATTAAATAATTAATTTTTTAAATTCAATACATTAGGGATTCTTTATTAATAAGACGAAATGCAGAGGGATAGTCAGCAAAATAGGCCCGCGTCTGACAGCCTTTAAGCGCAATTTTTCGTATAAAGAAAAACTAAAGTGTAAACGCCGCACGAGAGACTTGCGAAAAACTCTCTTGGTGCTAATGTGAGCGCTCCAGATCCAGATTTATCCGATTTGGGGACTCTTTTTGCCGTCCTGGCGTGTGTAATCGTTTTATCAAGGAATAAGCAGTATGCGTAAAATCGCATTTTTTCTTGCGATGCTTTTATTGCCGTGCGTTTCATTTGCTGGTTTGTTGAGCAGCAGCAGCCCGACCACGCCTGTCAGCAAAGAATATAAGCAGCAGTTAATGGGCTCCCCTGTCTATATCCAGATCTTCAAAGAAGAGCGAACGCTTGATCTGTACGTCAAGATGGGCGAACAGTATCAATTGCTCGACAGTTATAAGATCTGCAATTATTCCGGCGGCTTAGGGCCGAAACAGCGTCAGGGTGATTTCAAAAGCCCGGAAGGTTTTTACAGCGTACAACGCGGACAGCTCAAACCGGATAGCCGCTTCTATAAAGCGATTAACATCGGTTTCCCTAACGCCTACGACCGTGCACACGGTTATGAAGGTAAATACCTGATGATCCACGGCGCCTGCGTTTCCGTCGGCTGCTATGCGATGACCGACAACGGTATTGATGAGATTTTCCAGTTTGTCACCGGCGCTCTGGTGTTCGGGCAATCCAGCGTACAGGTTAGCATTTACCCGTTCCGCATGACCGATGCCAATATGCAGCGCCATAAGTTTTCGTATTACAAAGATTTCTGGGCCCAGTTAAAGCCAGGATACGATTACTTTGAACAAACGCGTAAGCCACCGACCGTTTCCGTCGTCGATGGCCGTTACGTTATCAGCAAGCCGTTGAGTCACGAAGTCGTTCAACCGCAGCTGGCATCAAACTACTCGCTCCCCGAGACAAAATAATGCCCATTCGCCTGGCATAATCTTTTGCCAGGTTTCATTGCCGGTTAACGGCTGAGTGGCAATCACGGTGACCACATCATTGGGTGTGGTCTCTGAGCTAAAATCAATTTCCACATCCTGATCCAGCAGCGTCGCTACGCCAAATGGCGCTCGACGGGTGATCCAAAACAGGTTGGTCGAGCAGAAAGCCATCACATAACGACCGTCAGACAACAGCATGTTGAAGACGCCCTTCTCCCGCAGTTCTCCTGCCAGCACCGCGATATATTTAAACACCGCTGTCATATTACCTGGCGTGCGTGGATAACGCTCTGTCAGCTTGTGCAGCAGCCAGCAGAAGGCTTTTTCGCTGTCGGTTTCACCGACCGGGCGGAAATTACCGGTCTCCAGCGATTTATAACCGCTGAGCTGCCCGTTATGGGCATACGTCCAGTTACGTCCCCATAGTTCACGGGTAAATGGATGGGTATTTTCCAGCGCCACTTCCCCACGATTCGCCTGACGAATGTGGGCAATCACGGAACAGGATTTGATGGGATAGTCTTGTACCAGTTTGGCGATAGGCGAATTAAAGCTGGGTTGCGGATCTTTAAACGTACGGCAACCCTTACCCTCATAAAACGTAATACCCCAGCCGTCTTTGTGCGGCCCGGTCCCTCCGCCGCGCTGGACCAGCCCAGTGAAGCTAAAGCAGATATCGGTTGGCACATTGGCGCTCATCCCGAGCAGTTCGCACATACATCACCTACCTTAAAACCGTGAACTGCCTGATGGCGCTGCGCTTATCAGGCCTACGTGGAGCTCATGTAGGCCGGATAAGGCTTCAGCCGCCATCCGGCAATCGCCTTCTTATGATTTAACCATCTCTTTTTCGATCAGTTGAATCAGGATATGGATCACTTTGATATGAATTTCCTGAATACGATCAGCGTAGCCAAAGTGCGGCACACGAATTTCGATATCCGCGCTGCCCGCCATCTTGCCGCCATCTTTACCGGTCAGGGTGATGACTTTCATCCCCTTCTCACGCGCTGCGGCAATCGCTTTAATCACGTTACCAGAGTTACCCGAAGTAGAGATGCCTAACAGGACATCGCCCTCGCGTCCCACGGCTTCAACGTAACGGGAGAACACATAATCGTAACCGAAATCGTTGCTGACGCAGGAGATGTGGCTAACGTCAGAGATAGCGATAGCCGGATAACCTGGGCGGTTTTCACGATAGCGCCCGGTCAGCTCTTCGGCGAAGTGCATCGCATCGCAATGGGAACCGCCGTTACCGCAAGAAAGTACCTTACCACCGGCTTTAAAGCTGTCTGCCAACAGGACCGCCGCGCGCTGAATGGCGTGAATATTGGCGTCATCTTTAAGAAAATTAGCCAGCGTTTCCGCCGCTTCGCTCAGTTCGTTACGAATAAGATCCTGGTACATGAGGATATCCTTCAGCATGAATGTAAATGACAGGATGCAGTGTACCGGATAGCGCTACCAGCGAGAAGTACAAGCCACAGGAATGGCCGCGGCTTTTGATTTTTTGTGCCGGTTAAAACACCAACAATGTGAGCTTTGTTGTAATTATTTTGTAAACACATTGCTAAAAGAATTTACATCCACTACAACCATATCATCACAAGTGGTCAGACCTCCTACAAGCAAGGGAGCTTTTCGTTATGATGATTTTGAGTATTATCGCTACGGTTGTTCTGCTCGGCGTATTGTTCTATCACCGCGTGAGCTTATTCCTCAGCAGCTTAATTTTGCTCGCCTGGACGGCTGCGCTTGGCGTGGCTGGTCTGTGGTCAGTCTGGCTGCTGGTTCCTCTGGCCATTATTCTCGTACCGTTTAACTTGACGCCGATGCGCAAATCCATGATCTCTGCGCCGGTGTTCCGCGGTTTCCGTAAAGTCATGCCGCCCATGTCGCGTACAGAGAAAGAGGCGATTGATGCCGGTACAACCTGGTGGGAAGGCGACCTGTTCCAGGGGAAACCAGACTGGAAAAAACTGCATAACTATCCTCAGCCGCATCTGACAGCTGAAGAACAAGCGTTTATTGATGGTCCGGTGGAAGAAGCATGCCGCATGGCGAATGACTTCCAGATCACCCACGAACTCGCGGACCTGCCGCCGGAACTGTGGGCGTATCTGAAAGAACACCGCTTCTTTGCGATGATCATTAAGAAAGAGTACGGCGGGCTGGAATTCTCCGCGTATGCTCAGGCTCGCGTATTGCAGAAACTCTCCGGCGTCTCCGGGATCCTCGCGATCACCGTCGGCGTACCTAACTCATTAGGCCCAGGCGAACTGCTGCAGCATTACGGCACCGAAGAGCAAAAGAATCATTACCTGCCGCGTCTGGCACGCGGTCAGGAGATCCCATGTTTCGCTCTGACCAGCCCGGAAGCAGGCTCCGACGCAGGCGCGATCCCTGATACCGGCGTGGTTTGTATGGGCGACTGGCAGGGCCAGCAGGTGCTGGGGATGCGCCTGACCTGGAACAAACGTTATATCACGCTGGCGCCTATCGCTACCGTACTGGGTCTGGCATTTAAACTCTCCGACCCGGAAAAACTGCTGGGTGGGGAAGAAGATCTTGGTATTACCTGTGCGCTGATCCCAACCTCAACGCCGGGCGTACAGATTGGCCGTCGCCACTTCCCGCTTAACGTGCCATTCCAGAACGGTCCGACGCTGGGCAAAGATGTCTTCGTGCCGATTGATTACATTATCGGTGGCCCAAAAATGGCCGGTCAGGGCTGGCGTATGCTGGTGGAATGTTTGTCTGTGGGGCGCGGTATTACCCTGCCGTCTAACTCCACGGGCGGCGTGAAATCGGTCGCAATGGCAACCGGCGCGTATGCGCATATTCGTCGCCAGTTCAAAATCTCTATCGGCAAGATGGAAGGTATTGAAGAGCCGTTGGCGCGTATTGCCGGTAACGCCTACGTGATGGATGCTGCGGCGTCGCTGATTACCTACGGCATTATGCTGGGTGAAAAACCGGCGGTACTGTCGGCTATCGTGAAGTATCACTGTACTCACCGTGGACAGCAATCAATCATCGATGCCATGGATATTACTGGCGGTAAAGGCATCATGCTTGGCGAAAGCAACTTCCTCGCCCGTGCTTATCAGGGGGCGCCTATCGCCATTACCGTTGAAGGCGCTAACATTCTGACCCGTAGCATGATGATCTTCGGTCAGGGTGCGATTCGCTGCCATCCGTATGTGCTGGAAGAGATGGCTGCAGCGCAGAATAACGATGTGAATGCGTTCGATAAGTTGCTGTTCAAACATATCGGTCACGTTGGCAGCAATAAAGTACGCAGTTTCTGGCTGGGCCTGACGCGTGGCTTAACCAGCAGCACGCCAACCGCCGATGCGACCAAACGTTACTATCAGCACCTGAACCGTCTGAGCGCCAACCTGGCACTGCTTTCGGATGTGTCCATGGCCGTTCTGGGGGGTAGCCTGAAGCGTCGTGAGCGTATCTCGGCGCGACTGGGGGATGTGTTAAGTCAGCTGTACCTGGCCTCCGCGGTGCTGAAGCGTTATGACGATGAAGGCCGTAATGAAGCCGACCTGCCGTTGGTTCACTGGGGCGTCCAGGATGCGTTGTACAAAGCCGAACAGGCGATGGACGATCTGCTGAAAAACTTCCCGAACCGTTTGGTTGCCGGGTTGCTGAGTGTGGTTATCTTCCCGACCGGTCGCCACTATCATGCACCGTCCGACAAGCTGGATCATAAGGTCGCGAAGATTTTGCAGGTTCCGAGCGCCACCCGTTCTCGCCTTGGTCGCGGTCAATACCTGACGCCAAGCGAGCATAACCCGGTCGGTTTGCTGGAAGAGGCTCTGCTGGACGTGATTGCAGCCGACCCTATCCACCAGCGGATCTGCAAAGAATTGGGTAAAAATCTGCCGTTTACCCGCCTGGACGAACTGGCGCATAACGCGCTGGCCAAAGGGTTGATTGATAAAGACGAAGCCGCGATTCTGGTGAAAGCCGAAGCGAGCCGTCTGCGCAGCATTAACGTGGATGACTTCGAACCCGAGGAGCTGGCGACGCAGCCGGTAAAGCTGCCAGAGAAAGTGCGTAAAGTCGAAGCGGCATAACG
>NZ_CP069763.1:2249703-2258877 GCF_016893685.1 Citrobacter cronae | reverse complement strand
TTTTTATTGCCACATTTTCGTTAAAGCTCATGCTACAGTGTCAAAATGTTGTTCAACGAGGAGCCTCGATCGTGCCTGGTTTGAAAATTACTCTGCTGCAACAACCGTTGATTTGGATGGATGGCCCGGCCAACCTGCGCCATTTCGACCGACAACTCGAAACCGTCACCGGACGTGATGTGATTGTGTTGCCCGAGATGTTTACCAGCGGATTTGCGATGGAAGCAGCAAACAAATCGCTGCCGCAGGAAGAAGTCGTAAGCTGGATGCGCGCCAAAGCGCAACAAACGAACGCCCTGATCGCGGGCAGTGCCGCGATTCACTCCGAACGCGGTGCGGTTAACCGCTTTTTTCTGGTCGCGCCTGAAGGTAATGTGCATTTCTATGACAAACGTCATCTGTTCCGTATGGAGGATGAACATCAGCATTACCAGGCGGGAGATGCGCGCGTTATTTTTGCATGGCGTGGCTGGCGCATTCTGCCGTTAATCTGTTATGACCTGCGTTTTCCGGTGTGGTCGCGCAACCGTAACGATTACGACCTCGCTTTGTATGTGGCTAACTGGCCCGCGCCGCGTTCGCTGCACTGGCAGGTTCTGCTCACTGCGCGGGCGATTGAGAATCAGGCGTATGTAGCAGGATGTAACCGTGTAGGAACTGACGGTAACGGTCATCATTATCGCGGTGACAGCCGGGTGATAAATCCACAGGGTGAGATTATTGCCACCGCCGAGCCGCATCAAGCCACACGTATTGACGCTGAACTGTCGCTCTCGGCACTGCGTGAGTATCGCGAAAAGTTTCCCGCCTGGCAGGACGCCGACCCGTTCGCGCTGTAGATATCGCCTCTCCTCCCGCTGCGTAACATTTTTCCGTAGCGGGATTGTTGCACTCCGTAACCAACCGCAAAACAAATTCGCGTGGCGACATGCTGCGGGCAACGTATTCTGCAACGGATAATCACTCGTAACCGGCGAGTGACTGGCAATGTTAATAATTCCTTTATCAGGATCTCAATAATGAAGAACTTCGTACGCATGACCTTGCTGGCAGCTACCGTGGCTGGCGCTTCTTTTAGCACATTTGCAGCAAATGTATCCAATGTTCCCGCTCCAGCTCAGGACCCGGTAGTCCAGCACCTTAAGCTGACCAACGACCAGGTTGCGCAGATTAAAAAACTGCACCAGCAGCTTGAAACCAACGTCAGCCAGATTTCAGTGAAAGATGTTAAAGACGGTGCATTGATTGACGTCATCAAGTCCGGGAAATGGGATGAAACCGCCGTCAAGAAGCAGCTTTCCGCGTTCAGCAATATCGAACAACAAGCGCGTTATTATCGCGTGAAATACTACTTTGACCTGAACAAAGTGCTGACTCCGGAACAGCGCCAGCAGGTACAGAAAGATATCGCGCAGACGCTGAGCGAGTAATCCCCAGGGCCTGAATCAGCAATGATTCAGGCTTTTCGGCACAATCTCCTGCTCAAAAAAGAAGCCCTGTACAGCATCTGCGCCGCTCATACGGCAGATGGCGTAATCCTGCGCGCTTTCTACTCCCTCGATCACCACCCGCTCTCCCAGCCCGCGAAATTGATTGACCAGTACCCGCAACTGCCACTCCGATGATCTGAACTGATGAAACATCCCGCTTTCAATTTTAATGGCATCAAAACGGATGCCAGACAGTCGCCAGACAAAAAACAGCTCAGGCGAAACGTCATCCAGCCACACACGAAACCCATGACGCACCAGGGTTTTTATGGCGATGCATACCGCCTGCTGCTCTGCGTTTTCCAGACGCATCATGGTCGCGGGATCCTGAATTTCAATAACAATCCGCCCCTGATGCGCCTGCCTGGTGAGTCGCGAGATCCACGACAGACAGGTCAGCATCCTGACGGATAAATTCAGCGAATAGCTTCCTGGAAGTACGAGCACCCGCTGCATTTGCCACATAAACAGCTGCTGTTTCGCGCTGACAGAAAGATGCTTGAAAAAAAGATCCAGCGGGAGCGGCGTGCGCACCTGGCTTAACACCTCACGGACATCCAGTGATGCATCATCAAAAAAATGAATGCGCTGCAAACGGATCCCGGAGATCCGCAGTAGTTCGGCATTACGGGGAAGCTCTGGTACATATTGAGCCTGTTCGCTGAGTCTGTTCATATCATTCCATTTTTTGATTAAAAGGACGTCGTGCATCCTGTAACCAGGAGATACGGCGATCGTTCGGGTAGATCAGGTAAAAGCGCGTCGCCAGACGGTGCGCCTGGTTCAGGTCGCGCTGCTGTAACGCCAGCAAGATTTGCGTGAAGGAGATATTCGGGTCCGGGTGAACACGCACATAGTCAGGCGCCCAGCGGCGAACCAACTCCAGCCAGCGAGCATCCCGGGTACGTTGATACCGTTGCAGGTATCCCATCTGGAGATCAAACCGGTAGCGTGTGGCAAGCAACCAGCCGCCTACCGGGAGCGATTCGGCAAGTTGCCACTGTGTTAACTGCCGTTCCGCCAGCGTCAGTTGCTGTTGCGTCTGTAGCGTGAGAAGCAACAAGGGAGTGGCTGTCAGAAACGAGATAAATGCCAGCCCACGAATCAACGACGTCGCCGGGCGCGTCAGGCTTGTCCCTTTTAGCGCGCCATCTGCGCAACGAAGCAGCAGGATCAGCAATAACCAGTGTGGCGTTGACTGCCTGACCGGGTATTCCGTCAACATATGGATAACCACCGGCAACGCCGCCACCAGGCAGGCACGACGCCAGCGATTTCCGTGCAGCCAGAGCCATAACCCACCCGCAATAAAACACAGCGCGCCCGCCAGCCCAACCAGACCGCCCTCCACCAGCCACAGCACCAGTTCATTATGTGGATGCGAGATGCTGCTCAGCCCCAATGGCCCCGCTCGTTCGAGAAAAACAGCAGCGAAACTGCCCACGCCCCATCCCATCCACGGCCGTTCAGCAAATAATGCCAGTGACGTTTTCAGCACCGTCCAGCGCACATGAGAAGTCGTTAAATGATCTACCGTGGCAACGGACAAAAAATGGCGAGCGGCCGCGCCTGCCGCCATACCTAACGCCAGTGGCAACAGAAGTAGCAACAACGTGCGGCGTTGTGCAGGGAACACCGCCAGCAGCAACACTTCGCCGACCGCCAGAGACAAAAAGCCGGTTTGCGACTGGGATTCATGCAGCACAAATCCCATCACCACCAGAGCAATCCCGATAACAATTCGGTATCTGCCGCCCAGGCGTAAAAAGAGCAGCGCTGACAGCAACACGCCGCACGCCGTGAAACTGGCCAGCAGATTGACCTGCTGAAAAATACCGTAGGGCCGCGTGCCACGCCGCCAGGCAAACTCCCAGTAATCAACGCCCGGCCAATGCCAGTACTGATAGACAAACGCCACGCATTCGATGACGCATGCCCCCCATAACAGGGCCAGCAATGCCGTGCGAACGTTTACCGTAAGTGGAATTTGCAATGTCACCAGATAGACAAGCACCCCACCCAATAGCGCCCCCATCACCAGCAACGCCTCGGACCGCCAGACGCCCGGCGTCAGCAGACAAAGCAGCGTCAGGATGAGCGCACCCAACGTAAATCCCATGGCAGGTACAGTGATGCGCCAGCGTCGGCGAGGCAGTAGCATCGTTACGCTTGCAGCCAATACCGCAGCGTAGATCCAACTGGTAATATTAAGCGGCAACGACAGACCGCTGCCGCCGTTATTCAACCAGTAGAGGTGCATGATCCCGCACCAGAAAAACAGACTGACAATCAGCAATAATTTCTGGCCAGGCAGCGGCGCAATACGATTCAGTGCGTTCATCATGCTACTGGTAATTCAACGTCCAGGTCCCGCTGGCGCTGAACGGACCGTATTCAAGGGACTGGTTTTTTATCGCCGACGGCTCTGCCGCGACCCACGCCAAAAAATTCAGCGTCATCGATCCTTCAGTAATCTCTGTAACTGATGTACTTTCATCAAGCCGGATTGCCGTGCCATCGTCTTCGCTCATCCCAATCCCGATCCCCGACGCCCCGCCCTGCTCGCTGCTATCCAGCGCCAGATGATCGGTAAGCTCCGCATCTTCCTTGCCGCTGAAGGTGACCGAGATCCCACGGAAGACCTCCGGGTTGCAGTCGCGTAGCTGGATGCTGAATTTTTCCGGCTTACTGCGCCCCGAGAGATAGAGATCCTGCGTCGCGATTTGCCCGAAATCGACCTCGATTTTGTCGCCGCCGGGCGCCAGGCTGCAGGCCAGCGCTCTGATGGTGCCGTGAAAATACATATCGCCGCCGACCAGTTTGGTGTCAGCCTGAACCGTTGCGCCAAACAGCAGCGTACTCACCGCGATTAACGTTCTGAAAGTCATGGTATTACCCTACTGAAACTGCGCGACAACGGTGGCAGAGGCTTCAAACTCGCCTTCCTTAACGCTCCCCACGCCCGGCTTTGCCACCGGTGCGGCAGTGAGATTCCAGTCGCCCTGATTCTGGTAAAAACCCTTCACGTTGTAGAACTGATTGGGCACTACGGTGCCGCCGCTCTCGTCTTTAATCATAATGCCGAGATCGTCGCGTTTCTGTCCGCCACTCAACGTGCCGAGAAGATGATCGTTAAACCCAGCCGTACCTGACGCCGTGGTGGTTTGTACACCTAAATTGATGTTCAGCGCGCCCTGATCGAAGCTGCCACCTTCACAGACCACGTGTATCGGGATCGACTTGCTGTAATTGGTGCCGTTGAGCTTTGCAGCGGATCCGGGCAGATCGCCAAACTCAATGCTGATTTTGTCTCCCCGATTGAAGGTGCATTTATCCGGCACGGTAATGAGCCCGGATTTAATGACCACGCGTGAAATCGCCGTGGTTGGCGTAGGTCCCGCACCGCCCATGCGCCCGGCAACCTCCACCAGCGACTGAGAAGTGATATTGATGCCATTGATAATGGGTTTAGTGACAATAAACGTCACTTTCCCTTTTGAACCACTTTCAACGTTCGTGGCGCGCGTGTAGCCCTTACGCTTTTTACAGCTGTTGTTACTGTTGCGATTTGAAACGTTGGTAAACGGTGCCTGGACGTATTTGTTATAACGTCCGGCAACCCACACCTGAACTTCCACATCCAGATACTCGTTTAACCGAAAACGGTTCGCCCCCTGATTTGAAGGCGGCATAGTGGTCGTGGTGGTGTAATAAATTGGCTCCCGAGAGATATCGGCCTGTTCGCAATAAAAATTCACCACATACCAACTGCCCAGATTCCAGGTAAAAGGCTCCGTTCTGCCGCCTACATGGTTTTTGCTGACATCCAGCGAGCTCAGTTCAATATCGTACTGATGCGGCGACCCGCCCTCCGGCTCACCTTCACCCTGAGTAAATGCCTGCCCGGCCAGCGGACAGCCAGCCAGGGCGACCCACAGCAGCGCTTTGTGCAATACGCTCATAGATACTCCAGCTTAAGTCTGACCAGACCGTTAAATTCGCCAGCGGTCACCTCCGGGGCAAAAGATTCCAGCGCGGCAAGAAAGTGAATCGCGTTATCGCCCGGTTTGAGGATCCACATGCGTTGCGGTTGATTCAGGTGAATCAACTGGTTGCGTTCGGTCAGTAGCCGAATGCCCGCACCACGCACATCGCCGCGAATACGCCCCAGATCGCTGTTTTCCGGCGCCCCCTCGGCCATCAGCGTCATCGAAACGCCACGTTCCACCGTGCTATGCGCCAGCTCCGGCATTTCGCTGGTCTGTCCGGGAAAATCCCTTAAGGTATGGCCAGAGCCTTTTAAGCAGCCATTCAGGTTCAGCGTCACTAATACCGAATCGCTGCGATCGCCGCTCTGGCGAAAGCGGCTGGCGGAAATATCACCCAGATCGATGGTCTGATCGCGTGAAGCCATATCCAGCACGCACGGCGAAACGAATACCCGACCGTGAAAGCGGACGTTGCCATACTCGCCGGAAACGTTGCTCATATCCTGGCGGCCGCTAGTGGCCTGAACCGGGCAGGCCATACCAGCCATCAGCAGAACGCAAAGCATCTTTTTCATTTACGAGTCCTTTACCGGGGCTGTTGCTCCATCGGCAATGCTTTACACACATTGCCTGTGCAGCTGAATTTCAATTCAGGGTGACCGCCAAAATCGTTCACATACATCATGCTGAACTGGCTGACGCTGCCGTCGGTAACGCTGAAATCAAGCGAGGATTTTGGTGAAACCATAACCCCGGGGAAGTCAGTCAGCCTGCCGCCGCCCTGCGCTTCCGGCTTACGGCTTAAACCGATCAAGGTGACGAAGTATGGCGTTGGGTTATCCACGGTCCAGCGTAGACCCTGCTTGTGAAAGACCAGTTGGTTTTGCCACACCGCGCCCGGCGTTTCCGGCACGATGGCGGTCGGCCGGTAGAACAATTTGATGCGCGACTGCATCGCCAGTTGCAGCACGTTAGGCTTATCAGGCTTAGGTGGAATCTCACGCACATTCAGGTAGAACAGGCTTTCTCGATCCTGAGGCAGCGCATTAATCCCGCTGGTTTTCGTCACGCGGGCAATGCCTTTTTGCCCACCGTTAATTCGCTGCAGCGGCGGTAAGACCATCAGCGGCGAGGTAACTTTTGTTCCGTTGGCATCTTCCACCCATGACTGGGCCAAAAACGGAATGCTCGGGCTGGTATTGGTTAAGTTCGCACTGACAGAGCGCGCATCACCGGTGATGATCATCCGGGTACGGTCGAGCGCAATGCCCGCCCAGGAAGCGTTGATCTCTGCAATAAAAAGCAGGCCACAAGCCACGGGTTTGAGCCAACGCTGCACGGAGTAAAAAGCTTGATTTTTCATGACAAAATTCATTCTGGTTATTGAAATTATTCACAAGGCAACAGCACGTTACCTTCCGGGTTGAGTTGTTGTGGCACCTGTAAGTGACACTGCGCTCGACCGCCCCACGCCACGGAAAGACGCTCGGCTGGATTCACACCGGCAATCCAGGCCATGCCGTTTTCCATCACCATGGCGACGCTGACGCCGTTGGCGTTAAATACTTCGGCGCCAAACGGCGGAACCGAACCATCCTTCAGGCGCAGCAGCGCCATCATTTTTTGCCCCTGCGCCACGGCAAAGCGCTGGTAGCCAATCGCCCCTTCCGTCAGGGTGTTGGTGACAATGGCTTTGGTCGCGGAAATATCCTCGTCCATTGCGTCCACATCGATACGGGTATCAAAGCTGTGATAGCTGACGACGTCCGGTACCACGGCAATACCGAAGCGGTTTGAGTGCGCCTGTTCGCCGTTCAGCGGTACATTCGCCACACCGTCGGTATCGACCATCACTCTGGCGGTATTCATTGACGCCTGGCTGTTGTGCAACGCCGCACCGTGACGCGTCGCGGTAAAACCGCCGCGCATCGTGCCGCCTACGGAGAAATAACGTGATTGCTGCCAACTGACGTTAGATTCCAGCTCCGCCATCATGCTGCGGTGCTTGTAATAGCCATCAAATGCCGTGTGCCCTTCACCGGAAACCCCTGCGCGCAAACGCCATGGATTGTTACGGTCGCGGTTATCGGAATACGAAACCATCTGGCTGGTCTGGTTGCCGCTGTTCTGCAATTCATAATCCATGGATCGGCCATCGCTCCAGGGAATCGAAATTGAAAGCGAAAGACTGTCGTCCCGTTTGCCCTGATACTCAGAGCGGTAAGCCGCAAGGTTGGCGCTAATCCCCTGGATGCCCGCCAACGAAAAGCTGTGTCCCATCGACAAGCCGTAACGATCCTGCGAACGACGATCCCAGTAGTTCTGGTGGGTGTAGGTCAGATACAGCGTGGTGGCTAACTGCGGATCGTCGGCAAAAAAGGTTTTGTTACCGGTGATGGTGTACATCTCTTTTTCGTTGCCGGCGCTGTTGTTATTGGCATACTGTTCGTCGAGGAACTGCGAAAAAGTGCGGAAGTTACGCTGTGAAAAGCGGTACCCGGCAAAGGTGATGGCGCTGTTGTATTCATCGAAGGTTTTGGCATAGCTGAGCTTAAAGGACATGCCTTTTTGTTCAGCCTGATGCTTCACCCGACTCACGGATTGCGTCGCATCTGCCGACAACGCTCCCAGCCAACTCAAATCCCGGCCAATCCCCATCGACCACGCGTTATAGCGATCGCCAGTGAGCAGCGCACCGCCGTACAGCGACCACGCATTGCTGACCCCCCATGAAAAATCGCCGGTATAAAACGCAGGGCCCTGAATGTCATGGTTGTAAAGCGATGGCTTACCGACCGCGGCGTTGTAGCGAACGTAGCCTGGGCGCGTCAGGTAGGGAATATCGGCGGTGTTAACCTGAAAAGTTTGAACGCTGCTATCCTGCTCCTCGACGCGTACATCCAACGTGCCGCGTACCGAGCCGTGCAGATCCTGAATATTAAACGGCCCCGCAGGAACGGTGGTTCGATAGATAACACGTCCCTGCTGACTGACGGTGACCTTCGCGTTACTACGCGCGATGCCATGAACTTCAGGCGCGTAACCCTGCAAATTCGGTGGCAGCATACGCTCATCGCTGGCGAGGTTAGCCCCTGTAAAACGAACCGAATCAAAAACCTGAGAATTCAGATAGATTTCGCCAAGCGTCAGTTTTGCCGCCTGCATCGGTAATGGGCGATAAGCATAGATCTGATCCCAGTCGATACGCCCACGATTATCATCGGAAGCGTAATTGGCCTGATACTGCCCACGAAAGCGCCATGCGCCGAGGTTAAATCCGGTTTGCCCGTAGCCAGAAAGAGAGCGGTAACGATCGCCCCCCTGTGCGTAATGTGTGGCCTGACCCGAGATGCTGTAGTCAAAAATCAGCCCCGCGACGCCATTATCCCAGCGTTCTGGCGGCGTCCAGTCTGGATCGGTATATTTCATCCATGCCTGCGGCACGGTAATGTCCAGTACGCCTGCGCTATTATTCAAGGCTACGCCCGGCAGACGGGAAATGTCATAGCAGGTCGCACTAATTGGATGAATATAGGTCAGCGCCTCTTCTTTGAGCGCCAGTAATTCGAGTTGTTGCTGCGTCAGACACGCCATGGATTTATGCGCGTTGGCAGGATCGACGATATAGCGAATCGATTGCTGAGGAATTGCCTGGCTGTTAATACGAACATCCAGCAGATATTCGCCGGATGTCA
>NZ_CP069763.1:2177289-2249460 GCF_016893685.1 Citrobacter cronae | reverse complement strand
AAATTCGCCGGATGTCATTCTTCCGTCACGGGAGATCAAATAAGCCGTAAAGTTGAGCGTGTTCTTCCCTGGATTAAGCACATAATCCGGTGATGGTTCGCCCAGGTGAATTTGCTGTCCTTTACTGTCGTATATTTCTATTGCTAAATTTTCAGTTTCCGACTGCACGCTCAGATAATCAGGATGGTCCCTGTCAGGCGCACCAGAAAAGGTAATGTTGGCGCGTTGAAACACATTCCCGGAATGTTGAGAATCCCCTAGTGAACATCCCAGCAAATGAATACTGAAATCATGCGCAGACACTTTTTCTGGTCTTCCGGAAATATCTCTGGCAGAGAGGTCATCGAATTCAACCAGTAGCGACCGGTCGCGCGGATCAACATAACAGGCAGCCTCAATAATATTTCCTCGCATGCGCATTTTGCCGGGCTTACTGTTTAGACGATGGGCGCCAGCCATAACCCATGCAGGCGAGATAAAGACAAAAAGCAGTAAAATTCGCCATCCAGGCATAACCGTATTTCCTTTCAGTTATTCGCAGGAAGGGTTAAGCAGGCGCATTAATGCGCCCGCTGCGGGTAATTACTGATAGTCGATCTGGAAATTAACGGTAGATTCGCAATCACCCGGCGTTACCGCTGCAGAAGCGTTGTTTGCCTGCAGATAAGCCACGAAATCAATGTCGGTTTCGCCGTCAGTGATGTTGACCTGAGAGGCAGCTTTACCCCATTCCACGTCCTGGTTGCCGCTGTCAACCATACCAATACCCGCGCCCTTTGCAGTACCAGAGGTGAATGCGGCCAGCGCGTTGTTGTCTGTATCAATCGTTGCCGGGGTATAAGTCACAGTGGCCGTTTTCGCAACGGTGGTGTCGCAGCCCTGAAGAACGATTTTGGCATGCTTAACGCCAGCGCGTTGGTTGTCTTTTAACTGAGAGGTTGGGATCTCGCCAAAATTAACCTGTACCGGGCTGGATTCAGGTGCCAGACCGCATGCGGAATTAACCAGAGAACCGGTGAAGTGAATTTTACCGTTAGTCGGTTCGACATTTTTTGCAGCGAAAGCAGAAGAGGCAGTCAAAGTCATTCCCGCCATCAGCGCGCAGGCCACAGCCACGTTTTTCATTTTCATATTACTACTTAACCTTATATCCGTTTTTAGTTATTTCGAGGATCTATTTCCGCAGACACTTAACGTCAGGGAAATGCTGATCTGCAGGTGGCGGTAGCGCATATCCTTGCAAACAATCCATCTCAACCCGCCCCTTATTTTGAACATCGTTGGCATTCCATACGAAATACCGTCTACAGCTGTTCAGGCTGTTTCGGGACTTATATTAAGTCGGCAGAAAAATGACACAATGCAAAAATACGGTATTAATCAAACTCAGGGAATCGTGTTGTATCATCGCCTGCACAACGATCGTTTACCTAAAAAATCGCCAAAATTAATGCTGATACCAGTATTAATATCTATTATTTACTATTTTTATAGAGCTTTTATCTATCAACTATTTTTTTATTTAGTCTGGATACCAGGCAAAATGTATTTATAAAAGTTTTGTAAAAATGAAATTGGATATCAAAAGCGAGTAATGACAATAAGATAGTGACAGAGAGAAATGAGAATGAGACATCTTATAAGAAATATTAAAATATTGTTATATAAATATTAATGAAGCGTTCTATGGCGCAACCATTTTTTATAAATGAATTATGTTATGCTATTGCTTCCCCCACTCGAATGCGAGATATCCTGCTTTAAAGGAGACATCAGTGATTTCTCATATACCAATAAACAAAATTAAATCCGTAATTATTGGTGATGGCTTAGTTTTCAGACCAAATAAAAATACCCTAAAAGACCTGACATCGGGTGAAATGGCCACATTGAATAATGTGGCAACGCAATTACTGCTCTATTTGTTGCAAAATGGTAAAGAGATTTCCTCGCGCGATGAAATTCTGCTGAATGTTTTCCAGCATAATGGCGCCCGGGCGACAGATGCTAATCTCAACCAGCACATTTCATTTCTGCGCAAAGCAATAACGTCTACGGGCCATCCTGCAGAACTCATCGTCACCATTCCACGGATGGGATTTCGGATGGGCGACGCCAATATCAATATTCAGCTACAGGAAGAAGCACAAGCTCCCCCCAGAATTGCCCATGTTGCATCGACGCCCAGCAAAAAGAAACGAAACCGGTGGCCTGTCGCGATAACAACGTTAATCACCGGCATCGCGGTACTGGCGACAGCGTGGTTAACATGGATACCCAATGAAATTGCCATGACGGACGCAGCTATTCTGAGAACAATCGACTACGAGCAATGCCGTGTACATATACTAGGAAACGCCCTCACCGACACCATAACCGAAAAAAAAGCGCTGGATATTTTCAAGTCAGTGGGTATTAACCCAAACTGTTCGCATCCAAAAGATCTCTATCTTAATACGTGGGCGAGCAACCATAACCTGGTTGAGTGGTCGTTTGCTGCTGAATGCGGACTAAACCTCGGCTATTACCATTGCGTCAGCCAGTATCGTCATTATGAGGAATGATATGAAGCAGGAAAGTGATCACTCTCCTTTACTGTGGTCAGTGGTAATTGCCATTTTTGGGCTGGCGGCCATTGCTTTTTTCATTATCACCGGGAATGCGAAGAAACAAGAAATCAGCTTTTCATGCTCATCGGAATTCACGTCGATACTCGACATCCAAAATAGCAAAAAGGAACTCAACGGAATTATGCTGATCACTAGCTACAATTCCGGACACCTTTCATTGTCAGTACAAGGGAAATTCAAAAGTGATGAGGGTGAGTTCACGGTTAACCGAAAACTGTTCTTTCGCTACGCCCGTCCGCTCGGCCATACCGCAGGCGTTTTCATGCTCACTCCCGATGGACGTGAAAAATCCCCCGATGATGACGCAACGGATGCTGTCGATTATCTTTTCTTCGACGCTTACGAACGTGCCGACAAGCTATATATGCTGAAGCACCTGAATGAGGAAACGGTTCTTATTGGCGATAACTTTTCACCCCGCTTCGCCTGCGTGATGAATCACTTCGCGGGTTAATCGCCTCAACGATATGCGTCGGGTTAAGGATGACCTGATGTGTTTCCCGCCCGGCAGCGCGGATGTATCGATAGAGTGTAATAAAGGGATTGTTATTTTGGGTGGGCTTAAACGACGAAAGCCTGAATCATTTCTGATTCAGGCTTTCTGAATARTRGCGGAATGGACGGGACTCGAACCCGCGACCCCCTGCGTGACAGGCAGGTATTCTAACCAACTGAACTACCACTCCGCGTTGTGTTCCGCTTGGGAACGAAGCGAATATTACGGATTGCCTCGCGCCTCGTCAACGCTTTTTCTCACGTTTTTAATCGTTTGCTGCAAAAATCACCCGAATGGTCATTTCTGACCTGTAATTAGGTAATCTACGCCCGCCAGAGACAACTTCCGCCCTTCTTCTGCACCAGGTCAAGGCGCGACTCATGGGCCGCTAACTCCTCATCAGTGGCGAAAACAACGCGTAGTTTACTGGACTGCCGAACAATGCGCTGGATCCCAGTGTCATTTTGCTGCTGGCTGTCGCCTTCCATCGAGAACGCCATAGTGGTCTGCCCACCGGTCATCATCAGATAAACGTCGGCCAGAATCTGGGCATCGAGCAATGCGCCGTGCAGGGTTCGTTTACTGTTGTCTATTTCATAGCGCGAGCACAACGCATCGAGGCTGTTTCGCTTGCCAGGAAACATTTTCCTCGCTAGCGCCAGGCTATCGGTTATTTTGCAAAATTCGTTGGTTTTCGGAATATCACGATTGAGCTTAGCAAACTCGTAATCCATAAAGCCGATATCAAACGATGCGTTATGGATGACCAGCTCCGCGCCGCGAATGTAGTCGAGAAACTCATCGGCCACCTCGGCAAACGTGGGTTTATCAAGCAGGAATTCGTCTGCGATTCCGTGTACGCCAAACGCTTCCGGGTCCACCAACCGATCCGGTTTCAAATAAACATGGAAGTTATTCCCGGTCAGGCGGCGGTTCACCACTTCGACCGCACCGATCTCAATGATCTTGTGGCCTTCGTAGTGGGCGCCAATCTGGTTCATACCGGTGGTTTCGGTATCGAGGACTACCTGTCGTGTAATTCCAGTGCTCATAACGGTCATTTATGTCAGACTTATCGTTTGATTTCGATTTGCTAAAACAGGAAGTCTACCAGAGATGCTTAAACAGGTAGAAATTTTCACCGATGGTTCTTGCCTAGGAAATCCAGGGCCAGGTGGTTACGGGGCGATTTTACGCTATCGCGGGCGCGAAAAAACCTTTAGTGAAGGGTACAACCTCACAACCAATAATCGCATGGAGCTGATGGCGGCAATCGTTGCGCTGGAAGCCCTGAAAGAACAGTGTGAAGTGATACTCAGTACCGACAGTCAGTATGTGCGCCAGGGCATCACGCAATGGATCCACAACTGGAAGAAGCGCGGCTGGAAAACGGCAGATAAAAAACCGGTAAAGAACGTCGATCTGTGGAAACGTCTGGATGCCGCGCTCGGTCCGCATCAAATCAAATGGGAATGGGTTAAAGGCCATGCGGGCCATCCGGAAAACGAACGCTGCGATGAGCTTGCGCGCGCCGCGGCAATGAGTCCCACTCAGGATGATATTGGGTATCAGGCCGAGTCTTAAGCGTCAGGTTTGCGGTATTGCCGGGTAGCGCCAACGGCCTGGCGGATAGGCGTTTTGCTTTTATTTTGTTTCATTGGGTTGAGCGTAAGCGGAATGGTTCGCTTACGTGCGACCACCAGCTGCAAACATCCCAGGGCAGGAATATGGGCGCTTAACATTTTCCCGCCCTTCTTGTTCCAGGGCAGGACATGAAAGCGGCTGTAGTGCAGTACTTCAAAATTTAGCAAAGAGAGCCAGTCCAGTTGACGCATGAGGGTAAACATCCGACTGTTGTAAGGCGAGGTCTTGCGCAATACCGGCACCAGTTTACGCAGTCCCATCAGGCTTACCGGATTAAACCCGCTCAGAATCAACCAGCCGTCATCAATCAACACGCGATCGGCTTCACGCAGTAACCGATGTGGATCGGAACACCACGGTAGCGTATGGGCCAACAAACAGACATCCACCGACTTATCGGCAAAGGGCAGATGCAAAGGATCTGCCGTTACCTGCATGGGAGAACCCAGCAAAGAAACATTTACCTGATGAGAAACCGCGCACGCTTCAGAATCGATTTCTGCGCTTAAATTACCAATTTTAAGCAGATGAAAACCGTACATTTTTGCGAACCACGGGTTAAGCTGATGCTCCAGCGCCTCACGATAGTATTCGCCCCAGGGTAAATCATCCCAGCTCACGGGCGCTACGACAGTTTGAGGGATCCTTGCCGGTTTCATCATAACCTTCCGTTTCGCTTTGAGAGGTAAGATATGAATCTTAACAGTATTCCTGCATTTCAGGACAATTACATCTGGGTCCTGTCAAATAATGACCAACATTGTCTGATTGTCGACCCGGGCGAAGCCGCCCCAGTTCTGCAAGCCATTGCAGAACATAACTGGGTGCCAGAGGCCATTCTGCTGACCCACCATCATCAGGATCACGTTGGCGGCGTGAAAGAACTCCTGCAACACTTCCCACAAATAGTGGTATACGGACCGGCTGAAACGCAAGATAAGGGAATGACGCAGATAGTCGAAGATGGCGATATTGCGCTCGTATTGGGGCATGAATTTAAGGTAATTGCCACGCCGGGTCACACTTTAGGACATATCTGTTACTTTAGCCATCCTTACCTGTTTTGCGGGGATACGCTCTTTTCTGGTGGCTGTGGTCGGCTTTTTGAAGGTACCGCAACGCAGATGTATCACTCACTTAAAAAGATCAGCGCACTTCCCGATGATACTTTAATTTGTTGCGCACATGAGTACACATTAGCAAATATGAAGTTTGCTTTAAGCATCCTCCCGCACGATTCGTTCATAAATGAATATTATCGTAAAGTTAATGAGTTACGCGTAAAAAAACAAATGACACTACCCGTAATTCTGAAAAATGAGCGGCGAAATAATATTTTTTTGCGAACTGAAGATATTGATTTAATTAATGAAATCAACAAAGAAACAATATTGCAACAACCTGAAGAGCGTTTTGCCTGGTTAAGGTCAAAGAAAGATACGTTCTGACAATTCCGGGTTGCCTTTTGAAAACTTCGCCGTTATGATCGGTCGTCTTTTAAGCAACTATTGACACACACATGAAGGCAAAAGCGATATTACTCGCCTCTGTCCTGCTTGTTGGGTGCCAGAATACTGGTAACGTCCAACAGCACGCACAGAGCCTTTCTGCAGCTGGTCAAGGGGAAGCAGGAAAGTTTACAAGTCAGGCGCGATGGATGGACGATGGAACATCTATCGCTGCTGATCAAGATTTGTGGGCTTTCATTGGTGACGAGCTAAAGATGGGAATTCCGGAAAACAGCCGGATTCGCGAACAGAAACAGAAGTATTTACGCAATAAGAGCTATCTCCACGATGTAACTTTACGGGCAGAGCCGTATATGTACTGGATAGCCGGGCAGGTTAAGAAACGTAACATGCCAATGGAACTGGTATTACTACCCATAGTGGAGAGCGCTTTTGATCCTCACGCAACGTCTGGCGCCAATGCCGCAGGTATTTGGCAGATCATTCCGAGCACGGGGCGCAATTATGGTTTAAAGCAGACCCGCAATTATGATGCACGTCGCGACATTGTGGCTTCCACCACTGCCGCGCTCGACATGATGCAGCGTCTGAACAAGATGTTTGATGGCGACTGGCTGCTGACCATTGCTGCTTATAATAGCGGTGAAGGTCGCGTGATGAAGGCGATCAAAACGAACAAAGCGCGTGGTAAATCCACCGACTTCTGGTCGTTACCGTTGCCTCAGGAAACGAAGCTGTATGTGCCCAAAATGCTGGCTTTGAGCGATATTCTCAAAAACAGCAAGCGCTATGGCGTGCGTCTGCCTACAACAGACGAAAGCCGCGCATTGGCACGTGTTCGCTTGAATAGCCCGGTTGAGATGGCTCAGGTTGCCGATATGGCGGGTATATCCGTCAGCAAGCTGAAGACCTTCAATGCAGGCGTGAAAGGCTCCACGTTGGGTGCCAGCGGTCCGCAATATGTGATGGTGCCAAAGAAGCATGCAGAAAAGCTGCGTGAGTCTCTGGCTTCAGGCGAAATTGCAGCCGTGCAGTCAACGCTGCTCGCGGATAACACGCCGCTGAACAGCCGTAGCTACAAAGTTCGCTCTGGCGATACGCTTTCTGGTGTTGCTTCACGTCTTGGCGTGAGCACAAAAGACCTGAAACAGTGGAACAATCTGCGTGGTTCTTCCCTGAAAGTAGGCCAAAGCCTGACGGTAGGCGCTGGAACCAGCGCGCAGCGCCTGGCTAATAACAGCGATAGCATCACCTATCGTGTGCGTAAGGGCGACTCGCTGTCGAGCATTGCCAAACGTCACGGGGTTAACATCAAAGATGTGATGCGCTGGAATAGCGACACGGATAACCTGCAGCCTGGCGATCAGCTAACGTTGTTTGTGAAAAACAACGGTATGCCGGACTCCTGATAACATTGTAGAAATGAAGGCACTGGTTTCCCCCCAGTGCCTTTTTTATTTATCCTGCTTTATGCGCCTCTACCATTATCGTGTCGCTGGTAAACGACCCCTCTTCCTGTAATGCAAAGTAGGCCTTCACGTCAGCAGATGCACTCTGTTGGTATAAACGAATCGCTTCGGTCAACGCCGCAGGCGTACGCATCCGCGCAACCCACGAACTGAACTCCAGCGGCAAGCGGTCAGTTAACAAGGTGTCAGCAATGAGATTCGCGTCATTGATTAAAGACAGCCACTCCCCGCTGGAATAATTGCGTACGTGCGAGGTATCACGCAACGCTTCCACGGTTTGTAACCAGATATCACGTACAGGGTGACCCGGCGACATCACATCCATCACGATCAGTACGCCGCCAGGCTTCAGGACGCGGTTCACCTCCCGCAGCGCGCGCCCGACATCATGCCAGTGATGCGCGGAATAGCGGCTAATCACCACATCAAACGCGTTATCTTCAAATGGCAGGCTTTCGGCATAACCCTGACGCGTGGAGAGGTTTTCCAGCCCCCTGTCTTTTGCCGCCTCCGCCACCACTTCAAGCATTTGTGAAGATAAATCATAAGCTACGACCTGCCTGACGTGTTGCGCAGCCACAAAACTGGCATGCCCTGCTCCGCATCCCATATCCAGTAACCGGGCTTGCGGAAATGCTGACAATCTTGCGGACAGGCGTTGCAAATCGCGGCCAGAGGCATGTACCGCACTGGTCAAATAGGCATTAGCCTGAGAGCCAAACTGTTTTTCGACGTTGTCATGATGGGAGCGTGTTGTCATTGTGTTGTCCTTCGGTTGTTGTTTAATAAGAAGGGCAGCACCACTACAGGTCTGCCCTACGGCAGACCTGACACATCGTTATTGTTCAGGTTTGCCGGGACTGAATTCAACGAGTAGCGGATTGTGATCGGATGCGCGGGTGACCAGCACAGAGGCTTCACTCACGTTCAAACCACGATAGAACACAAAATCGAGAGGGCGACCAAACGCGCGTCGGCGTTGATCGTCGGTAAAGCGCACCTGGCGCAGCGACATTTCGCGCGCAAAGCGGTACAGCGCATTCATCCGTCGACGGCTCCAGGCATTAAAATCACCCGCCATGATCACCGGACCGCTGTGATGGGCAATCTGATCGCCAATAGGAAGTAACTGCTTACTATAAACATCAACGCCAAGGCTGAAATTTACCGCGTGGATATTCACCACCATCAATAAACGCGTATCAGGCAATGGGTAAACCGTCACCAATGCCGATTTCGCCAGCCGTAAAATAGGCTCACGCTCGCGCAATGGACAGCAGTAAACAGGATGGGCGGCAGAGAGCGTCATGACGCCAGAGGGGTGCTGAGGCAGCACAAAGGCGGGTACCTGGTCGGCAGCGAGATAGTTAGCGGTCGCAAACTGCACCAGTTCAGGCGTGGTTTGCGCTTCCTGCAATAACACCAGATGCGCATCTTTGCCAAAATTTTTCAGCACCGACTGCCATTCTGCACGCTGCTGCTTAAAAATATTCCATACCAGCACGCGAATGCGATCTTCACTGCTTAACGGAGCGCCTGCGGGTAATGCCTGGCCAATATGCGCAAACGACCCTGGCGGTAAAATCCGCTCAACGGGCTGTCCGGCAACATAACGCATGGCATAGGTGTTTTTTCGCACTTTAGACTTTCAAACCTCTGTAACGTCAACCAGTCCGCAGCCGGACTGGTTCTTCTGTTATAGGGATTTTAGCACTCACTTTCAACGAACAATTGCAGTTTGTTTTGTAAGTGGGCGCTTACATCAATGATTTACCCCAGAGCAATGCGAACAGGTTTATCAAGGCGACCGCTGACGCCCATCAGTAAGAAAGCCACCAGAACAATGAGGGCGCCAATCCACAGCGTCTGCGCCAAACCGTAATGCTCCACCGTTTGCCCGCCAATCACTGAACCCAATGCAATACCAATGTTAAACGTTGCAATGTTGAGTCCTGATGCCACATCTACCGCATTAGGCGTGAATTGTTCGGCTTTCTGAACAACGTAGACCTGCAAACCCGGTACGTTGCCAAAGGCAAAGATCCCCATCACCAGAATAGTGGCCAGTGCGGCGTACTGAGTGGATGCGGTCACCTGGAAGACCATCAGCAGAACAAACAGTGCGGCGAAAATAAATTTCAGCGCAGGAACGGCACCATGCTTATCTGCCAGTTTACCGCCCCAGATATTGCCGATAGCCACAGATACGCCATAACCCAGCAAGATCCAGCTTACTGCTGCCGGGGAGAATCCAGCCAGATCCTGCATCATCGGCGCCAGGAAGGTGAATGCCGTGAATACACCGCCATAGCCCAGCGCCGTAACGGCGTAAATCAGCAACAGACGAGGATGGGTCAGCACTTTCACCTGGTCACGAATGCTGGCGGCCGCCCGACCGGGAATGTTGGCCGGGATCAGCAGTTGGCTACTAATCAGCGCGATCACGCCTAACATTGATACCGCAAGAAAAGTCTCGCGCCAGCCAAAATGCTGACCGATGAATGTCCCCAGCGGCACGCCCGTAACCAGCGCCACCGTTAAGCCGCCAAACATAATGGCGATCGCGGAAGCCGCTTTCTCTTTCGGCACCAGACTTGTCGCGATGGTAGAGCCAATTGAGAAGAACACACCGTGCGCCAGCCCCGTCAGCAGACGGGCGACGATTAATGTCATATAGCCCGGTGCCTGCCATGCCAGCAAATTCCCGGCCGTAAACAAGACCATCAGCGCGACCAGTAACTGTTTACGCGGTAAGCGTCCGGTCAGAGCAGTCAGCACCGGCGCGCCAATAGCCACGCCCAGCGCATAGATTGAAACCAACATTCCGGCGGAAGGTAACGAGATCGCCAGTTGTTGAGCAATGGTCGGCACCAGGCCGACAATCACAAACTCAGTCGTGCCAATAGCGAAGGCACTTATCGTCAGTGCAAATAAAGCGAGAGGCATAAATAACTCCATAACATCAGTAATCAGATGACACGCAGTATGCCTGGATGTTTTAATGACAAAAATATTCAAAATATCAATTTAATTTTGCTTCAGGTGCAAAAATGAAAGCAACCTCCGAAGAACTTGCAATTTTTGTCGCTGTCGTGGAAAGCGGCAGCTTCAGCCGGGCGGCAGAGCAGCTTGGACAGGCCAATTCCGCTGTCAGCCGGGCAGTTAAAAAGCTGGAGATGAAGCTCGGCGTCAGTCTGCTTAATCGTACGACCCGACAGCTGAGCCTGACTGAAGAAGGTGAGCGATACTTCAGGCGCGTGCAGCAGATACTGCAAGAAATGGCTGCAGCAGAAACGGAAATCATGGAATCACGTAATACCCCACGCGGCTTACTGCGTATCGATGCGGCAACGCCGGTAATGCTGCATTTCCTGATGCCGCTGATTAAACCGTTCCGTGAGCGGTATCCCGAGATGACGTTGTCTCTTGTCTCCTCAGAAACGTTCATCAATCTTATTGAACGAAAAGTGGATGTTGCGATACGCGCAGGCACGTTGACTGATTCAAGTCTGCGCGCACGTCCGTTATTTACCAGCTACCGCAAGATTATCGCTTCACCTGACTATATTGCCCGTTTTGGCAAGCCAGAGAGCGTTGAAGAGTTAAAACGGCACCTGTGTCTGGGGTTTTCTGAACCCATCTCGCTCAATACCTGGCCAATAGCCTGTAGCGATGGGCAGCTCCATGAGGTCGAATGTGGGATTTCTTCCAACAGCGGGGAAACATTAAAACAGCTTTGCCTGAACGGTAACGGCATTGCATGTCTTTCAGATTATATGATTGACAAAGAGATCGAGCAGGGAGAACTGGTGGAACTGCTGGCCGATAAGCGTCTGCCGGTAGAAATGCCTTTCAGCGCAGTTTACTACAGCGATCGTGCCGTCAGTACACGTATCCGGGCATTTATCGACTTCTTAAGTGAACATATAAAAACAGCTCCCGAAGGAGCTGTGAAAGAGGGTTAAAGGGTACAAAGGGTCAAGCAATTAATCCCACTCAGGGGCCAGACCTTCCGGGCTAACCAGGCGATCGTTGCAATCCAGTGCCGCGATCGCTGCTCTATCTTCGGCATCCAGATGCAGTTCCAGTGCCAGTAGGTTACTTGCCAGGTTTTCACGCTTGGTGGAAGAAGGGATTACTGAGTAGCCTTCTCCCATTGCCCATGCCAGGATAACCTGTGCCGGAGTGGCATTGTGTTTTGCGGCGATGCGCGCAATCACTTCATCTTTCAGCGCTTTACCGTAAGCCAGCGTCATGTAAGAGGTGATGTGGATAGCGTGCGCTTTCGCCCAGTCAACCACCCGACGGCTCTGCAGATACGGAGACAGTTCAATCTGGTTAGTGGCGATGTTCTCCACGCCCACTGTAGCAATGGCTTTTTCCATCAGCGGAATGGTGAAGTTTGAAATGCCAATTTCGCGAGTCAGCCCTTGTTCTTTAGCTTCAAGCAATGCCTGCATACATTCTTCGACAGAGACGGCGTCACCCGGAGATGGCCAGTGGATTAGCGTCAGATCGACATAATCCGTACGAAGTTTTTCCAGGCTCTCTTTCAGGCTTGGGATCAGCTTGTCTTTGCTAAGGTTTTCAATCCAGATCTTGGTGGTGATATACAGCTCGCTACGTGGTACGCCGCTCTCAGCAATCGCCTGGCCAACAGCCGCTTCATTATCATAGATTTGCGCAGTGTCGACAGCACGGTAGCCCAACTCTAGCGCCGTTTTAACAGAAGCGATAACCACGTCGTCTTTCAGGCGAAAAGTACCTAAACCGAATGCAGGGATAGTCATGAAATTCCTCTTTTTAATCACAATGTTCGTTTACGGAGAGGATTATGAGCTTCAGCGCTTTATAGAAAAAGAGTGAAAAATGCAGAGGATTTTTGCGAATTTAGCAATAATTAAATCGCAGGCAAAGAAAAAGCCCTGAGCGTTAGCTCAGGGCTCTTAATAAGTGGCGGAACGGACGGGACTCGAACCCGCGACCCCCTGCGTGACAGGCAGGTATTCTAACCAACTGAACTACCGCTCCACCGAATTTCTTTGTCACCACCCGGATTTTCATCCCGGTTTACTGCAATTTGATGCCTGGCAGTTCCCTACTCTCGCATGGGGAGACCCCACACTACCATCGGCGCTACGGCGTTTCACTTCTGAGTTCGGCATGGGGTCAGGTGGGACCACCGCGCTACAGCCGCCAGGCAAATTCTGTTTATTAACCCGCTTTTCGCCGGTTAATGTCATCTGTATCAGGCTGAAAATCTGTCTTCTCAAATCCGCCAAAACATCTTCGGCGTTGTAAGGTTAAGCCTCACGGTTCATTAGTATCGGTTAGCTCAATGTATCGCTACACTTACACACCCGACCTATCAACGTCGTCGTCTTCAACGTTCCTTCAGGAGACTCAAGGACTCAGGGAGAACTCATCTCGGGGCAAGTTTCGTGCTTAGATGCTTTCAGCACTTATCTCTTCCGCATTTAGCTACCGGGCAGTGCCATTGGCATGACAACCCGAACACCAGTGATGCGTCCACTCCGGTCCTCTCGTACTAGGAGCAGCCCCCCTCAATTCTCCAGCGCCCACGGCAGATAGGGACCGAACTGTCTCACGACGTTCTAAACCCAGCTCGCGTACCACTTTAAATGGCGAACAGCCATACCCTTGGGACCTACTTCAGCCCCAGGATGTGATGAGCCGACATCGAGGTGCCAAACACCGCCGTCGATATGAACTCTTGGGCGGTATCAGCCTGTTATCCCCGGAGTACCTTTTATCCGTTGAGCGATGGCCCTTCCATTCAGAACCACCGGATCACTAAGACCTGCTTTCGCACCTGCTCGAGCCGTCACTCTCGCAGTCAAGCTAGCTTATGCCTTTGCACTAACCTCCTGATGTCCGACCAGGATTAGCTAACCTTCGTGCTCCTCCGTTACTCTTTGGGAGGAGACCGCCCCAGTCAAACTACCCACCAGACACTGTCCGCAACCCGGATTACGGGCCCACGTTAGAACACCAGCCATTAAAGGGTGGTATTTCAAGGACGGCTCCATGCAGACTGGCGTCCACACTTCAAAGCCTCCCACCTATCCTACACATCAAGGACCAGTGTTCAGTGTCAAGCTATAGTAAAGGTTCACGGGGTCTTTCCGTCTTGCCGCGGGTACACTGCATCTTCACAGCGAGTTCAATTTCACTGAGTCTCGGGTGGAGACAGCCTGGCCATCATTACGCCATTCGTGCAGGTCGGAACTTACCCGACAAGGAATTTCGCTACCTTAGGACCGTTATAGTTACGGCCGCCGTTTACCGGGGCTTCGATCAAGAGCTTCTCCTTACGGATAACCCCATCAATTAACCTTCCGGCACCGGGCAGGCGTCACACCGTATACGTCCACTTTCGTGTTTGCACAGTGCTGTGTTTTTAATAAACAGTTGCAGCCAGCTGGTATCTTCGACTGATTTCAGCTCCATGAGTAAATCACTTCACCTACCTATCAGCGTGCCTTCTCCCGAAGTTACGGCACCATTTTGCCTAGTTCCTTCACCCGAGTTCTCTCAAGCGCCTTGGTATTCTCTACCTGACCACCTGTGTCGGTTTGGGGTACGATTTGATGTTACCTGATGCTTAGAGGCTTTTCCTGGAAGCAGGGCATTTGTCACTTCAGCACCGTAGTGCCTCGTCATCACACCTCAGCGTTAAAAGGTACCGGATTTACCTGGAACCTCCGCCTACATGCTTAAACCGGGACAACCGTCGCCCGGCCGACATAGCCTTCTCCGTCCCCCCTTCGCAGTAACACCAAGTACAGGAATATTAACCTGTTTCCCATCGACTACGCCTTTCGGCCTCGCCTTAGGGGTCGACTCACCCTGTCCCGATTAACGTTGGACAGGAACCCTTGGTCTTCCGGCGTGCGGGTTTTTCACCCGCATTATCGTTACTTATGTCAGCATTCGCACTTCTGATACCTCCAGCAACCCTCACAGGCCACCTTCAACGGCTTACAGAACGCTCCCCTACCCAACAACACATAGTGTCGCTGCCGCAGCTTCGGTGCATGGTTTAGCCCCGTTACATCTTCCGCGCAGGCCGACTCGACCAGTGAGCTATTACGCTTTCTTTAAATGATGGCTGCTTCTAAGCCAACATCCTGGCTGTCTGTGCCTTCCCACATCGTTTCCCACTTAACCATGACTTTGGGACCTTAGCTGGCGGTCTGGGTTGTTTCCCTCTTCACGACGGACGTTAGCACCCGCCGTGTGTCTCCCGTGATAACATTCTTCGGTATTCGCAGTTTGCATCGGGTTGGTAAGTCGGGATGACCCCCTAGCCGAAACAGTGCTCTACCCCCGAAGATGAATTCACGAGGCGCTACCTAAATAGCTTTCGGGGAGAACCAGCTATCTCCCGGTTTGATTGGCCTTTCACCCCCAGCCACAAGTCATCCGCTAATTTTTCAACATTAGTCGGTTCGGTCCTCCAGTTAGTGTTACCCAACCTTCAACCTGCCCATGGCTAGATCACCGGGTTTCGGGTCTATACCCTGCAACTTAACGCCCAGTTAAGACTCGGTTTCCCTTCGGCTCCCCTATACGGTTAACCTTGCTACAGAATATAAGTCGCTGACCCATTATACAAAAGGTACGCAGTCACACCCGAAGGTGCTCCCACTGCTTGTACGTACACGGTTTCAGGTTCTTTTTCACTCCCCTCGCCGGGGTTCTTTTCGCCTTTCCCTCACGGTACTGGTTCACTATCGGTCAGTCAGGAGTATTTAGCCTTGGAGGATGGTCCCCCCATATTCAGACAGGATACCACGTGTCCCGCCCTACTCTTCGAGTTCACAGCACATGCGTTTTTGTGTACGGGACTATCACCCTGTACCGTCGGACTTTCCAGACCGTTCCACTAACACACATGCTGATTCAGACTCTGGGCTGCTCCCCGTTCGCTCGCCGCTACTGGGGGAATCTCGGTTGATTTCTTTTCCTCGGGGTACTTAGATGTTTCAGTTCCCCCGGTTCGCTTCGTTAACCTATGTATTCAGTTAACGATAGTGTGACGAATCACACTGGGTTTCCCCATTCGGAAATCGCCGGTTATAACGGTTCATATCACCTTACCGGCGCTTATCGCAGATTAGCACGTCCTTCATCGCCTCTGACTGCCAGGGCATCCACCGTGTACGCTTAGTCGCTTAACCTCACAACCCGAAGATGTTTCACTTCTGATTGCGAAAATTTGAGAGACTCGAACACACCGCTTTTCATTTCYTGTTTACGGAGAAATGAAACAGTGTGTCGTTTCAATTTTCAGCTTGATCCAGATTTTTAAAGAGCAAATATCTCAAACATCACCCGAAGATGAGTTTTGAGATATCAGGGTACGCGTCTTTCACTCACGAACCAGCAAGTGGCGTCCCCTAGGGGATTCGAACCCCTGTTACCGCCGTGAAAGGGCGGTGTCCTGGGCCTCTAGACGAAGGGGACACTGAAGTCTCAATCGCAAGACGCCTTGCTATTCACTTTTCATCAGACAATCTGTGTGAGCACTGCAAAGGTCGGTTCTTTAAGGTAAGGAGGTGATCCAACCGCAGGTTCCCCTACGGTTACCTTGTTACGACTTCACCCCAGTCATGAATCACAAAGTGGTAAGCGCCCTCCCGAAGGTTAAGCTACCTACTTCTTTTGCAACCCACTCCCATGGTGTGACGGGCGGTGTGTACAAGGCCCGGGAACGTATTCACCGTGGCATTCTGATCCACGATTACTAGCGATTCCGACTTCATGGAGTCGAGTTGCAGACTCCAATCCGGACTACGACATACTTTATGAGGTCCGCTTGCTCTCGCGAGGTCGCTTCTCTTTGTATATGCCATTGTAGCACGTGTGTAGCCCTACTCGTAAGGGCCATGATGACTTGACGTCATCCCCACCTTCCTCCAGTTTATCACTGGCAGTCTCCTTTGAGTTCCCGGCCGGACCGCTGGCAACAAAGGATAAGGGTTGCGCTCGTTGCGGGACTTAACCCAACATTTCACAACACGAGCTGACGACAGCCATGCAGCACCTGTCTCACGGTTCCCGAAGGCACTAAGGCATCTCTGCCAAATTCCGTGGATGTCAAGAGTAGGTAAGGTTCTTCGCGTTGCATCGAATTAAACCACATGCTCCACCGCTTGTGCGGGCCCCCGTCAATTCATTTGAGTTTTAACCTTGCGGCCGTACTCCCCAGGCGGTCGACTTAACGCGTTAGCTCCGGAAGCCACGCCTCAAGGGCACAACCTCCAAGTCGACATCGTTTACGGCGTGGACTACCAGGGTATCTAATCCTGTTTGCTCCCCACGCTTTCGCACCTGAGCGTCAGTCTTTGTCCAGGGGGCCGCCTTCGCCACCGGTATTCCTCCAGATCTCTACGCATTTCACCGCTACACCTGGAATTCTACCCCCCTCTACAAGACTCTAGCCTGCCAGTTTCGGATGCAGTTCCCAGGTTGAGCCCGGGGATTTCACATCCGACTTGACAGACCGCCTGCGTGCGCTTTACGCCCAGTAATTCCGATTAACGCTTGCACCCTCCGTATTACCGCGGCTGCTGGCACGGAGTTAGCCGGTGCTTCTTCTGCGAGTAACGTCAATCGCTGTGGTTATTAACCACAGCGCCTTCCTCCTCGCTGAAAGTACTTTACAACCCGAAGGCCTTCTTCATACACGCGGCATGGCTGCATCAGGCTTGCGCCCATTGTGCAATATTCCCCACTGCTGCCTCCCGTAGGAGTCTGGACCGTGTCTCAGTTCCAGTGTGGCTGGTCATCCTCTCAGACCAGCTAGGGATCGTCGCCTAGGTGAGCCGTTACCCCACCTACTAGCTAATCCCATCTGGGCACATCCGATGGCAAGAGGCCCGAAGGTCCCCCTCTTTGGTCTTGCGACATTATGCGGTATTAGCTACCGTTTCCAGTAGTTATCCCCCTCCATCGGGCAGTTTCCCAGACATTACTCACCCGTCCGCCACTCGTCACCCGAGAGCAAGCTCTCTGTGCTACCGTTCGACTTGCATGTGTTAGGCCTGCCGCCAGCGTTCAATCTGAGCCATGATCAAACTCTTCAATTTAAGTTTGATGCTCGTGAATTAAACTTCGTAATGAATTACGTGTTCACTCAGAGACTTGGTATTCATTTTTCGTCTTGCGACGTTAAGAATCCGTATCCTCGAGTGCCCACACAGATTGTCTGATAAATTGTTAAAGAGCAGTTGCGACGCGCTTTGGCGCTCTGTCGCGAGGTGGCGTATATTACGCTTTCCTCTTTCAGAGTCAACCCTCATTTTCAGGTTTTTCTCTTCAACCGACCGGGCTGTTTGTGTGAAGTGATTCACATCCGCCGTGTCGATGGAGGCGCATTATAGGGAGTCGACTCAGGAAGACAAGCGGAAAAATGCATTTTTGTTCCAACCGCTCACCTTTTATCCACAACGCTTACTTTTGCTGCTTTTTTATCGCCTTTAGCAGGTCTGCCAGACTATTTATAACCAAATCTGCCGCATTTTCTGCTTCCGGCGTGACGGGTTTGCCCGTGCGCACCAGTACCTTGGTTCCAACATTCGCCGCTGCTGCCGCCTGCATATCTTCTATTTTGTCGCCTACCATATAAGAAGCAGCCATATCGATGTGCAGGAAGTCGCGAGCGGAGATCAACATCCCGGGATGCGGCTTACGGCAATCGCAGACCTGACGATACTCTTCTACGGTACCCTGCGGATGGTGCGGGCAATAGTAGATACCATCCAGATCAACGTCGCGATCGGCCAGCGACCAGTCCATCCATTCGGTCAACGTTTCAAACTGTGCCTCGGTAAATTTACCGCGCGCGATACCAGACTGGTTCGTCACCACAATTAGCGCGTAACCCATATTTTTAAGTTCACGCATAGCATCAATAACGCCGTCGATAAACTCGAACTCATCAATCTCATGTACGTAACCGTGGTCCACATTAATGGTGCCGTCACGGTCGAGAAAAATTGCGGGTACAGACTTTGCCACCTTTTATAGCTCCTGAATAAGGCATGTGGCTCTAGTATCGCATGTTTCGGCGGGCAAGAAAGTGCTCATCGTGCAAAGCTAGATTGATTTAGACGTCTGGATGCCTTAACATCCATCTTGTTGACGGCCTTGACCGTCCCAGACAGACGAAAATGCCACGGCTAACTTAATTACGATAATAAATAACCAATGATTAAACTTTCGAATATCACCAAAGTGTTCCAGCAGGGGACTCGCACCATTCAGGCGCTAAATAATGTCAGCCTGCATGTTCCCGCCGGGCAGATTTACGGCGTCATTGGCGCCTCCGGTGCCGGTAAAAGTACGCTTATCCGCTGCGTTAACTTACTTGAACGCCCAACCGAAGGCAGCGTTCAGGTCGGCGGTCAGGAGCTGACAACGCTTTCAGAGTCCGAGTTGACCAAAGCTCGCCGTCAAATCGGCATGATTTTCCAACACTTTAACCTGCTCTCTTCCCGTACCGTGTTTGGCAACGTTGCGCTGCCGCTGGAACTGGATAACACGCCAAAGGAAGAGATCAAACGCCGTGTAACAGAACTGCTGGATTTAGTTGGCCTTGGCGACAAGCACGATAGCTATCCGGCCAACCTTTCCGGTGGACAAAAACAGCGAGTGGCGATCGCCCGTGCGCTGGCAAGTAATCCCAAAGTGTTGCTCTGCGATGAAGCCACCAGCGCACTCGACCCGGCAACCACGCGTTCGATTCTGGAACTGCTGAAAGACATTAACCGTCGTCTGGGTCTCACCATTCTGCTGATTACCCATGAGATGGACGTTGTAAAACGCATTTGTGACTGCGTGGCGGTCATCAGCAATGGTGAACTGATTGAACAGGACACCGTCAGCGAAGTCTTCTCTCACCCGAAAACGCCGCTGGCACAGAAGTTTATCCAGTCCACTCTACATCTGGATATCCCGGAAGATTATCTGGAACGTTTAAAAGCAGAGCCGCAAGCCGACAGCGTGCCAATGCTGCGCATGGAGTTCACCGGTCATTCGGTCGATGCGCCATTACTCTCTGAGACGGCCCGTCGCTTTAATGTGAATAACAACATTATTAGCGCGCAGATGGATTATGCCGGCGGCGTGAAGTTCGGCATTATGCTGACTGAAATGCACGGCACACAGGAAGATACACAAGCAGCCATTAACTGGCTGCAGGAACACCATGTAAAAGTAGAGGTACTGGGTTATGTCTGAGCCGATGATGTGGCTGCTGGTTCGCGGCGTATGGGAAACGCTGGCAATGACCTTTGTGTCCGGTTTTTTTGGTTTTGTCATTGGCCTGCCGGTTGGCGTATTGCTGTACGTTACGCGTCCTGGACAAATCATTGAGAACGCTAAGCTTTACCGTACGCTCTCTGCGCTGGTAAATATTTTCCGTTCCATCCCATTCATTATTTTGCTGGTGTGGATGATTCCTTTCACCCGCATGATTGTGGGTACCTCTATTGGGCTGCAGGCCGCTATCGTCCCGCTGACCGTCGGCGCCGCGCCGTTTATCGCCCGTATGGTGGAAAACGCGCTGCTGGAAATCCCGACCGGGCTGATTGAAGCCTCCCGTGCGATGGGCGCCACGCCGTTGCAGATTGTACGTAAGGTATTACTGCCAGAAGCGCTGCCGGGTCTGGTCAATGCCGCCACCATCACGCTCATCACGTTGGTTGGCTATTCCGCGATGGGCGGTGCCGTCGGTGCAGGTGGTCTGGGACAGATTGGCTACCAGTACGGTTATATCGGCTACAACGCTACCGTGATGAATACAGTACTGGTATTGCTCGTCGTTCTGGTTTATTTAATTCAGTTATCCGGCGATCGCATCGTCCGGGTTGTCACGCACAAATAACGTTGCACACAACACTAAAAACTCATTAAGAAAAGGAAATAAGCATGGCGTTCAAATTCAAAACCTTTGCGGCAGTTGGAGCCCTGATCGGTTCTCTGGCACTTGTGGGTTGCGGTCAGGATGAAAAAGATCCTAACCACATCAAAGTGGGCGTTATTGTTGGCGCAGAGCAACAGGTTGCAGAAGTCGCGCAGAAAGTGGCAAAAGAAAAATACGGTCTGGACGTTGAGCTGGTCACGTTTAACGATTACGTCCTGCCTAACGAAGCGCTGAGCAAAGGCGACATTGATGCTAACGCCTTCCAGCACAAACCGTACCTGGATCAGCAGATTAAAGATCGTGGTTACAAGCTGGTTGCCGCGGGCAATACTTTTGTTTACCCGATTGCGGGCTATTCCAAAAAAATCAAATCACTGGATGAGCTGCAGGAAGGTTCTCAGGTCGCGATTCCAAACGACCCGACTAACCTCGGCCGCTCGCTGCTGCTGCTGCAAAAAGTGGGCTTAATCAAACTGAAAGACGGTGTTGGCCTGCTGCCGACCGCGCTGGACGTGATTGAAAACCCGAAAAACCTGAAGCTGGTTGAACTGGAAGCGCCGCAGCTGCCGCGTTCACTGGACGATGCGCAAATCGCCCTGGCGGTCATCAACACCACCTACGCCAGCCAGATTGGCCTGACCCCGGCAAAAGACGGTATCTTTGTTGAAGATAAAGATTCTCCGTACGTAAACCTGATCGTGACCCGTGAAGACAACAAAGATGCTGAGAACGTGAAGAAATTCGTGCAGGCCTACCAGTCTGACGAAGTGTACGAAGCAGCGAACAAAGTCTTCAACGGCGGTGCTGTTAAGGGCTGGTAATTTTAGGCTGTTTCCAGAATCTGTAATATCATCAGGACGGGCGCTTGCCCGTCTTGTCATTTATGCAAGCACCTGATTCAATATCTGACGTTTAGATCATTCATTGAGGAAATATTATGCGTGCTTTACCGATCTGTTTAGTAGCACTCATGCTGAGCGGCTGTTCTATGTTAAGCAGATCCCCTGTTGAACCCGTTCAAAGCACCGCTACCCCGCCAAAAGCGGAGCCGGAAAAACCAAAAGCACCGCGCGCGGCGCCGGTAAGAATCATTACTAACGCCGAAGATTTAGTGGGTAAACCGTTCCGCGATCTCGGCGAAGTCAGCGGCGAATCCTGCCAGGCATCTAACCAGGATTCCCCTCCGAGCATCCCAACCGCACGTAAACGCATGCAGATTAACGCCTCTAAAATGAAAGCGAATGCGGTATTGCTGCACAGTTGCGAAGTCACCAGCGGGACGCCAGGTTGCTATCGTCAGGCGGTTTGCATTGGTTCTGCACTGAACATTTCGGCGAAATGAGCCATTTTCAGTTCGAGCAAATAGGCGTTATCCGCTCACCTTATAAAGAAAAGTTCGCCGTTCCACGCCAGCCAGGTCTGGTGAAAAGTGCCAGCGGCGAACTGCATTTGCTCGCTCCCTATAACCAGGCCGAAGCTGTTCGCGGCCTGGAAGCCTTCAGCCATTTGTGGGTGATTTTTGTTTTTCATCAGACAATGGAAGGAGGATGGCGTCCAACCGTGCGCCCTCCCCGTCTTGGCGGCAACGCCAGAATGGGTGTCTTCGCCACGCGTTCAACGTTTCGTCCTAACCCTGTTGGCATGTCTTTGGTTGAGCTTCGAGGTATCCGCTGCCACAAAGAGCACGTCATCCTTGAGCTCGGCGGGCTGGATCTTGTCGATGGTACGCCGGTTGTGGATATTAAACCGTATCTGCCATTTGCCGAATCGCTGCCCGATGCTCGCGCCAGCTATGCTCAGGATGCACCGCAGGCCAGCGTAGATGTGTCGTTCAGTGAAGAGATCGCCGGGCAACTGGCTGGGCTGGAAAAACGTTATCCGCATCTTCGCCAGTTTATTGCCGAAGTGCTGGCGCAGGATCCCCGTCCTGCCTACCGTAAAAACGAGGAAGAAGGCAAAACCTACGCCGTTTGGCTGCTGGACTTTAACGTCCGCTGGCGCGTTATGCCGTCAGGATTTGAGGTCTTTGCTCTGGAAGCCCGCTAATTTGCGTCGCGTACTCTTTTGACATCCCTTTCTCGCTGGTAAACTAAACCACTTTTGTTTTGTGCCAGGCTCGTCTTGAGCCTGTTCGATCGTTCAACTGGAACCGTAACAACATGCGTACTAGCCAATATCTGCTCTCCACTCTGAAGGAGACACCTGCCGACGCCGAAGTCATCAGCCATCAGCTGATGCTGCGCGCCGGGATGATCCGCAAGCTGGCCTCCGGGTTATACACCTGGCTGCCGACCGGCGTGCGCGTCCTGAAAAAAGTCGAAAACATCGTGCGTGAAGAGATGAACAACGCCGGTGCGATCGAGGTGTTGATGCCGGTCGTTCAGCCCTCTGAGCTGTGGCAAGAGAGTGGCCGTTGGGAACAATACGGCCCGGAACTGCTGCGTATTGCTGACCGTGGCGATCGCCCGTTCGTCCTTGGCCCAACGCATGAAGAAGTGATCACCGACCTGATTCGTAACGAGCTGAGCTCTTACAAACAGCTGCCGCTGAACTTCTACCAGATCCAGACTAAATTCCGTGACGAAGTTCGTCCGCGCTTCGGCGTGATGCGTTCCCGCGAATTCCTGATGAAAGATGCCTACTCTTTCCATACCTCTCAGGAATCCCTGCAGGAGACCTACGACGCGATGTACGCAGCGTACAGCAAGATCTTCAGCCGTATGGGTCTCGATTTCCGTGCGGTACAAGCGGATACCGGTTCTATCGGCGGTAGCGCCTCTCACGAATTCCAGGTGCTGGCGCAGAGCGGCGAAGACGATGTGATCTTCTCCGACACCTCCGATTATGCAGCGAATATCGAGTTTGCCGAAGCCGTTGCGCCAAAAGAGCCGCGTGCGGCAGCAACGCAGGAGATGACGCTGGTCGATACGCCAAACGCCAAAACCATCGCCGAGCTGGTTGAGCAGTTCAACCTGCCGATCGAGAAAACCGTAAAAACCCTGCTGGTGAAAGCGGTTGAAGGCAGCAAGTCTCCGCTGATTGCACTGCTGGTTCGCGGCGATCACGAGCTGAACGAAGTCAAAGCGGAAAAACTGCCGCAGGTTGCCAGCCCGCTGACCTTCGCCACCGAAGAAGAGATTCGCGCACTGGTGAAAGCGGGTCCGGGATCTCTGGGTCCGGTGAACATACCAATTCCGGTCGTTATCGACCGTACCGTTGCCGTGATGAGCGACTTCGCCGCCGGCGCCAACATCGACGGTAAGCACTATTTCGGTATTAACTGGGATCGTGATGTTGCCACCCCGGAAGTTGCGGACATTCGTAACGTGGTCGCTGGCGACCCGAGTCCGGATGGCCAGGGTACGCTGCTGATTAAACGCGGCATCGAAGTGGGTCACATCTTCCAGTTAGGTACCAAGTACTCTGAAGCGATGAAAGCCGCCGTTCAGGGCGAAGATGGCCGTAACCAGATCCTGACCATGGGTTGCTACGGTATCGGGGTCACTCGCGTGGTTGCTGCTGCTATCGAACAGAACTATGACGATCGCGGTATCGTATGGCCAGACGCCATTGCCCCGTTCCAGGTCGCGATTCTGCCGATGAACATGCATAAGTCCTACCGCGTGCAGGAACTGGCTGAAAAGCTGTACGCTGAGCTGCGCGCGCAGGGCATTGAAGTGCTGATGGACGACCGTAAAGAGCGTCCGGGCGTGATGTTTGCCGATATGGAACTGATCGGTATTCCGCACACTATCGTGCTGGGCGACCGTAACCTCGACAACGACGATATCGAATACAAATACCGTCGTAACGGCGAGAAGCAGTTGATTAAAACGGGCGACATCGTCGACTACCTGGTAAAAGCCATTAAAGGCTAATATCAGCAAAAGGCCCTGATAATCAGGGCCTTTTTTTCATCAATTAATTACACCCTTTACCGGGGATAAATTTCGCATCTTTATCCGCCATCAGCGTTTTCACTTTCTCGCCAGTGTCCGGGTTCGCCTCCAGTGTAAAATGCGCTTCCAGCGTCAGCAATACGGATTGCCCGTTTTCCGCGCGCGCGGCTAAATAGTCACGCTCAAGCTGGGCGTTATTCGCCACCGGCATCCGTTTACCCGTTGCGCAGTCGGTAAAGATAGCTGCGTCAGCCATATAGAAGTACATGCCCCGCATCGGCATTGGCGTCACCGGTAAGCTAGCGGAAACGGGCTGAAGGGTGTAGTTGAACTGCGACTCAATCGGATTACCTTCACGATCGAGCATTTCCAGCGCTTCGCCTTTAGCACGATAGTACGACTTTTCACCTTTACTGTCGGTCAGCACCAGCTTATCCGCAGTGCGCGCCCATGTTCCATAAGAGGCAAAGGACGACGGTTCATCCCTCACCCCCTGATAACGTTCGTTCATCACCCATGTTCCGTCTTTTTCGAGGAACAGAGAAGTTTCAATCCCTTCGCAGTCCGCGCAAGGCAGGATGCCTCGCCAGCTTTGCTGCATCGGTTTTAATTCTGCCGCCCGTGTCGGCTGTAGTACTTCGACTTCAGTACGGTTGTTACAGCCGATCAAGGAAAAAAGCGTGCATGCAGCGACGACGGACAATATTGCTGTTTTCACTATCAATTCCTTATAAATTTTTATTCCTGCTCGTCAGTCTTGCGTTCGACGAACTCTCCCGCGCAGTGACTTCACTGTGGATTTTTGCGCCTTCGATGACAACCTACGCTCTTTCGAAGCGCGCGTAGGACGCGTTGCCTGTCGGCTTTTTTGCACTGCGGTTAATTCTTTGATCACCGCCACCAGCCGGGAGATTGCCGCTTCCCGGTTTAGCTCCTGGCTACGGTATTCCTGCGCCTTAATGATAATAACGCCATCGCTGCTAATCAGATGATGGCTGGCGGCCAGCAGGTGTTCCTTATAATACTCTGGCAGGCCAGAGGCCCGAATGTCAAAGCGCAAATGGATGGCCGTCGAGGTCTTGTTAACGTGCTGACCACCCGCGCCCTGCGCCCGAATCGCCGTGATTTCCAGCTCATTATCAGGGATAGAGACGTTTCGGGAGATGACTATCATGAACCCTGCTGCCACGCGGTCAGATGAATTTCCAGATTGTTCTGAGAATCGGACAACCAGATAGCGCCATCCTGAATCGTCGCCTGCAGCGCCATGGTGCGACCAGCAAATTCACTCAGTTGCGCCAGCTGTTCGTCATCCAGATACCACACGGTAAGATTTTTAAACTGCGCGCACTTACTCTGGTTTTGTTGCCACCAGATCTGGGCCGCACGGCTGTTGTAGGTAAACAGGGCCACCTCAGCAGACTGAGTGCAGGCTTTCTTAATACGACGCTCATCCGGCAGGCCGAGTTCAATCCATAAATCAATGCCCAGATGGTCGTTTCGCAGCCAGGCTTCCGGTTCATCTTCCGCGCTCAGGCCACGTGTGAACTGCAGGCGTTCATCGGCATATTTAATCCACGCCAGCAGTCGCAGCATCATGCGCTCCTGGGTTTCTGAAGGGTGACGCGCCAGCGTCAAGGCTGCGTCAAGGAACTGGTTGCGGTCGAGATCCGCCACATTGACTACAGCTTTATAGATTGTCGCTTTAAGCGCCATTTGAGAACTCCTTTCGAATCAGGCGCTCATTGTAGCGAAAACTGCGGCAAAAGGCTGCTAACAGCACCTCTATCAAGGCCGCTGATATTGCCTGAATGAGTATGGTATAGTCACCTTGCTAAACAGAGTTTATCTTCGTAGGCTTAGACTTGCATCCACGGTTAAGTCAGAGTGCTGACAGGAGGGCATGTGGAAAAATATTGTGAGTTAATACGCAAGCGGTACGCGGAAATCGCCAGCGGAGACTTAGGGTATGTCCCGGATGCGCTGGGTTGCGTATTGAAGGTGCTTAATGAAATGGCGGCAGACAGCGCCCTTTCAGAGTCGGTCAGGGAAAAAGCGGCCTATGCTGCCGCGAACTTACTGGTGAGCGATTATGTCAATGAATGAAACGTATCAACCCATCAACTGTGATGATTACGACAATCTTGAACTCGCCTGCCAGCACCATTTGTTACTGACGTTGGCGTTAAAAGATGGCGAAGTTTTACAAGCGAAAGCAAACGATCTGGTTTCACGCAAAAACGTGGAATATCTGGTCGCAGATGTCGCAGGTGAAACCCGGGAGCTTCGCCTCGATAAAATTGCCAGCTTCAGTCACCCGCAAATCGGTACCGTGGTCGTCAGCGAATCCTGATTCTTTTGTTGCCGGATGGCGGTGCAAGCACCTTATCCGGCCTACTTTCCATGCGATATGTAGGTCGGATAAGCGCACCGCCATCAGGCATGCCAAACCAGACTCACCCCTTCTTTATCTTCTGCTGCTCCCTCACGCGTCACAAAAACACCCGCAGCCGCAATCAGCGTTTCGCCGTAAAACAACAGCGGCGTGGTATCTCGTCGCCAGGGCGGGATCCCCTGCTCCTGCCAGATTTTCTTTAATTTACGTCCCCCGTTACGCCCGACAATATGTAATACGCCTGGCGCTTTAAACCGAATGCTGACGGCTTCATCTGCCTGCGGCATACGCAATTCGCCAGCAGGGATGAGCTGCACCGAGCCTAACCCGGCAGGCAGCGTCAACGGCGTTTCCCGGCATGTCCACGGGATGACGGTTTCGCTTTGCCCATCGACCGATTTCACCCACCACAGCTGTGACTGATAACGACGAATGTCGAACTCTCCAAGGCGAAAACAGGGGGAAGCATCTTCCCGCGCCAGCGCGACTTCCTGCCAGATACGTTCCAGAGCGTCACGGGAAGGCATTGGCGCATTTAATCCTGCCAGCCAGCGGCGAAGCAGGGCGGCACGCCGTACACCGCTCATCGTCATTAGCGGCGCCAGTAAAAGTGTGCCCTGGGCCGTGACGCTGTCGGCTAAATCGCTGGCAAGCAGTTCATCCAGTAAGCTCTCCTGCTCGGCGCACAGCGCGGCGCTGCGGGCCGTGGCTTGCGCGAAGTGCGGCCAACGCTGTTGCAGCAAGGGAGTAACGCGCAATCTGAGGAAATTGCGATCGTAGGTATCATCCTGATTACTTTCATCCTCAATCCAACATAATTGGTGCTGTCGCGCCCACCCTTCCAGCGCCTCTCGCGTTTGCGCCAGCAGCGGTCGGATCAGCCGGGTCCCGGCGAACGGCGAGCTTTCTCCCATGGCGGAAAGCCCGGCAGGACCACTGCCACGCTTAAGGGCCAGCAGAAAAGTTTCGCACTGGTCGTCCAGATGCTGGGCGGTCATCAGTACCTCGCCCGGCAGTAACGTCTGTGCAAATGCGTGATAGCGCGCCCGCCGCGCCTGAGCTTCTATCCCCAGACCATCATCCTCCAGACGGACCCGTTCAACCACCAGCGGCACCTGCCACTGCGCGCATATCGATTCACAGTGCTGCACCCAGTTGTCCGCGTGGGGACTTAATCCATGATGAATATGGATTGCGCGCAACGTAACGTCAGGGTGCTGTTCTCGCCACAGCACTAACTGATGCAGCAGCACGGTGGAGTCCAGCCCGCCGCTAAAGGCGACCAGAATCGATTGAGAATTCAGCAGTGAAGTGTTCAGCGTGAGTGTTGTCATGATGGTTACTTACAATGGCATTGCCCGGCACGTTACCGGGCTAACGCCATAATGACAAGCCTTACAGCTCATACAGTTCGAGCGGTAATCCGTCGGGATCGTTAAAAAACGTAAAGCGTTTGCCGGTAAACGGATCAATGCGTACCGCCTCACACTTCACATCGCGCGCTTCCAGATGCGCGATCGCTTTCTCTACGTCATCCACACTGAACGCCAGATGACGTAAACCACAGGCTTCCGGTCGGCTGGGGCGGCAAGGTGGAAATGGGAAAGAAAAGAGCTCAATCACATACTGACCGTTCAATGCCAGATCGCCTTTCCAGGAGTCTCGCTCTTCCCGGTAGGCTTCGCTCATCAGGGTGAAGCCCAACACATCGCAGTAAAATGCCTTACTCGCCGCGTAGTCCGTCGCAATAATGGCAATATGGTGAACCTGTTTTAATCCCAGCATAGCGTTTTGCCTCTTTCGTTTGTTCTTCAGCACGTTACTCGCGCTCAATGGGTTCAGGCAAGTCGTTATGCCATTTTTAAGACTCTCACACGATACACGCCATCCTCACCCAGTTTAGCGCCATGGATATCGGTTTCAAATCCAGGATAATGATGGCCCACGGAGCACAGCATCAGCAGGAAATCGAGTACAGCCCGGCTTTTTTCCGTGATCATTTCACCAGGCATCAAGAGCGGTACGCCGGGAGGGTAAGGTAGGATCATATTGGCGGAAACGCGCCCCACCAGTTGATCGAGTGCTACCGTTTCAACCTCACCTTTGATCTGCCGCTGCCAGGCCTGATGCGGCGTCATTTTCATTTCCGGTAAGGTATCAAATGCCCGCAGCATCAGCCCGGAAAGATCGTGCTGGCGAATAAGCCTATGGATCCCCTGCGCCAGATCCTGAATGCGCATATTACGATAAAAATCAGGATCTTCAGCATACAGATCCGGCAGCATGTTTTTCACGCGTAAATTCAGATCGTACGAACGCTTAAATTCCGTCAGTCCGCGCAGCAGGCCCATCGCCCGGGTTTTATCAATGCCGATGCTGAACAGGAACAACAGATTATACGGTCCCGTTTTCTCGACAACCACGCCGCGTTCATCAAGGAATTTCGCCACCAGCGCGGCAGGAATCCCCTCTTCACTCATATTTCCCTGTTCATCCATCCCCGGCGTCAGAATAGTGACTTTCACCGGGTCAAGAAACATGTGGTCGGCGTCAGCATCGATAAATCCGTGCCAGTCTTCACCGGGCGCTACCGGCCAGCATTCTGCTTCATCCACCCTTTCTGGTTGCCAGATATCAAAAAACCAGCCATCCGACTCTTCACGCAACCGCTGCACTTCTTTACGAAAATGCAGCGCCCGCTCCACCGAACGATTGATTAACCGCTTACCGGAATTGCCACGCAGCATGGCCGCTGCGGTTTCTATTGAGGCAACAATCGGGTAACTCGGCGAAGTGGATGTGTGCATCATAAAGGCTTCGTTAAAGGTGTCTTCGTCGTAATCGCCCTTAATGTGGATCAAAGAAGCCTGTGACAACGCCGCCAGCATCTTGTGGGTGGACTGGGTTTCAAAAATCACCTTCCCCGGCACGCGCTCACCGCTCATCCCGCTTTTCCCCTGATAGATCGGATGAAAATGGGTATATGGCACCCAGGCTGAATCAAAATGGATAGAGGGCACATCCAGCGTTTGTTTGATCCAGTTGGTGTTATACAGCAGGCCGTCATAGGTGGAGTTGGTGATCACCGCATGCACCGGCCATTGCGCCTGAGGGGTATCCTCTACCTTACTTTCGATGCTTGCCCGGCTAAATTCCCGACGGGGGATACCGCCCAGAATACCCAACGCATTACGCGTCGGCTTCAACCAGATTGGCACCACATCGCTCATCATCAGCAAATGCGCCAACGACTTATGGCAGTTGCGGTCAATCAACAGCGTACTGCCCGTGGGTGCGGCGTACATGCCAACAATTTTATTGGAGGTGGACGTGCCGTTGGTTACCATATAGCTCTGCTCGGCGCCAAAAGTGCGCGCGATATACTCCTCCGCTTCCAGGTGCGGGCCGGTATGATCCAGCAGCGAGCCCAGCTCGGTCACTGAAATGGAGACATCGGCTTTCAGCGTATTACCGCCAAAGAAATCATAGAACAGGCAGCCGACCGGGCTTTTCTGGTACGCCGTTCCCGCCATATGACCGGGCGTGCAAAAGGTATACTTTCCTTCCTTCACATAGGTAAACAGCGCTTTGGTGAAAGGGGGCGTAATGTTATCCAGATATTCACTGGTGTACTGGCGGATGCGGGTGGCAATGTCTTCAGACTGGCCCAGCGCATACTCAAAAAACCACAGCGCCATGCGCAGGTCGTGAGCGCTGACATCCATCGTTGAATGGGTATTAATAAAGGCGTAAAGCGGAAGATATTCGTTGAGCTGGTTGATGTCACTGCACAGATCCAGACTGTATTCATCCCAGTCAAAAATGACGCCGCAAATTCGTGGGTTATGTTCGATAAACTTCAGCAGGTCAACGCTATTCTGCGGCCAGATAATCTGAAACCCCTGCTGTTGTAGCGCACGCTCAAGTTCCTTGATGGGCTCATCTTTATAAAAGACGCCATGCGGTCCCATGATGGCAATGATATTCATGCGTTCCTCCTGGAAAAACCTCAGTTAAGCATAGCCTGGTCAAACTGCAGGTAAAAAAAAGGGCCACAGCATTGTGGCCCTTTTCAGAATTAATGTAGCTTATGCGTAGCCGTAGCTCATCAGACGCTGGTAGCGACGGTTTTTCAGATCTTCTTTACCTAACACATCAAGATCGGCGAGATCGGCCAGCAGTTGCGCTTTCAGTGACGCCGCCATGGCTTCCGGGTTACGGTGCGCGCCACCCAGCGGTTCAGGAATGATAGAGTCGATAAGCTTCAGCTCTTTCAGACGCGGCGCGATAATGCCCATCGCTTCAGCGGCCAGCGGCGCTTTATCAGCGCTTTTCCACAGAATGGAGGCACAACCTTCCGGGGAGATAACGGAATAGGTGCTGTATTGCAGCATATTCACTTTATCGCCTACGCCGATCGCCAGCGCGCCGCCGGAACCACCTTCACCGATAACGGTGCAGATGACCGGTACGCTCAGACGCGACATTTCACGCAGGTTGCGCGCGATCGCTTCAGACTGACCACGTTCTTCCGCGCCCACACCCGGGTAAGCCCCTGGGGTGTCGATGAAGGTAATGATCGGCATGTTGAAACGTTCTGCCATTTCCATCAGACGCAGCGCTTTGCGATAGCCTTCTGGCGCTGGCATGCCGAAATTACGACGAATTTTTTCTTTGGTCTCACGGCCTTTCTGATGACCAATGATCATCACCGGACGGCCATCCAGACGCGCGATACCGCCGACGATAGCTTTGTCATCCGCATAGGCACGATCGCCCGCCAGCTCATCAAATTCATCAAACGCCAGGCGGACATAATCCAGGGTGTACGGACGCTGTGGATGGCGCGCCAGTTGGGCTACCTGCCATGCGCCAAGATCGGCGAAGATTTTACGCGTCAGTTCTACGCTTTTTTCACGCAGACGATGCACTTCTTCATCGATGTTAATATCCAGTTTCTCATCCTGACGGCTAACCGCAGTCAGAGAATCGATTTTTGCTTCCAGCTCTGCAATCGGCTGTTCAAAATCAAGGAAATTCAGACTCATAGTATTCCTGTATTAGTCAAACTCCAGTTCCACCTGCTCCGAACCAATAAGGCCGCGGAGATCGTTTAGCAAACGATCGCTCGGAGAGACACGCCACGTCGCGCCAAAACGCAACCGCGCACGTGCATCCGCCCTCTGATAGTAGAGATGTACTGGAATTGTCCCCGAGCGGTGGGGTTCCAGAGACTGACGGAGTCGGTTTAAAAGCTGGTCATCAATTTGCCTGTCCGTCAGCGAGATAGCAAGCCCGCGAGCATATTTTTCCCGGGCTTCGTCAATATCCATGACTTCACGGGCCATCATTTTAAGCCCGCCGCTGAAGTCATCAAAGCTGACCTGTCCGCTGACGATAAGTATGCGGTCTTTTTCCAGCAATTGCTGGTATTTATCCAGGGCATCGGTAAACAACATAACTTCCAGACGCCCGGAACGGTCATCCAGTGTACAGATGCCGATACGATTGCCGCGCTTGGTGACCATTACCCGCGCGGCAATGACGAGCCCCGCAGCCGTGGTGACTTTACCACGTTCTGTCGGATGCATGTCTTTCAGCCTGTGGCCTCCAACATAGCGCTCAATTTCTTTTAAATACTGGTTGATAGGGTGTCCCGTCAGGTAAAGCCCTAACGTTTCACGCTCACCGTCTAATACTACCTGCTCAGGCCACGGTGTACAGTTGGCATAAGACTGTTCAATTTGTTCGGGTTCTTCCGCCAGCACGCCAAACATATCAGCCTGGCCAATAGCCTCGGCTTTCGCATGCTGATCGGCGGCTTTTAGCGCATCATTCAACGAATTCATCAACGCCGCGCGGTGTGGGCCAAGGCGGTCAAACGCCCCGGACATAATCAGTTTTTCCAGCACCCGGCGATTGAGTTTTTTGATATCCGTACGCGCACAGAGATCAAACAGCTCGCGGAAGTAACCGCCTTCGTTGCGCGCCTCAATAATAGCTTCAATTGGCCCTTCACCCACGCCTTTTATCGCGCCGATGCCATAAACAATCTCGCCATCATCGTTAACGTGGAAATGGTAAAGCCCGGAGTTAATGTCTGGCGGCAGGATTTTTAACCCCATGCGCCAGCATTCATCCACCAGCCCGACCACTTTCTCGGTGTTATCCATATCGGCCGTCATTACCGCCGCCATAAACTCGGCCGGGTAATGCGCCTTCAACCATAGCGTCTGGTAAGAGACCAGCGCATAGGCAGCGGAGTGTGATTTGTTAAATCCGTAACCGGCGAATTTCTCCACCAGGTCAAAGATTTTCATCGCCAGTTCGCCGTCGACACCGCGCTTTTTCGCCCCTTCTTCAAAGGTGCCGCGCTGTTTGGCCATTTCTTCCGGCTTTTTCTTACCCATCGCACGACGCAGCATATCCGCGCCGCCAAGCGTGTAACCAGATAGCTCCTGGGCAATCTGCATAACCTGTTCCTGATACAGGATAATGCCGTAGGTTGGCTCCAGTACCGGCTTCAGACATTCATGCTGCCATTGTACGTCCGGATAGGAAATCTCTTCGCGACCATGCTTACGGTCGATAAAGTTATCTACCATCCCCGACTGTAGCGGGCCCGGGCGGAACAGGGCCACCAGTGCGATCATATCTTCGAAGCAGTCAGGCTGCAGACGTTTGATCAGATCCTTCATGCCGCGGGATTCAAGCTGGAATACCGCGGTGGTTTCCGAGCGTTGCAGCATGTCGAAGCTTTTCTTATCGTCAAGCGGAATGGCCGCGATATCCAGCGGCGGCTCGCCGTTCTTTTCACGGCGGGCGTTGATCATCTCCAGCGCCCAGTTGATGATGGTCAGCGTACGCAGCCCCAGGAAGTCGAACTTCACCAGGCCGGCGTATTCCACGTCGTTCTTATCAAACTGAGTAACCGGGTGCAGCCCCTGTTCATCGCAGTATAGCGGCGCAAAATCGGTAATTTTGGTCGGAGCGATAACCACGCCACCGGCGTGCTTACCGGCGTTACGCGTGACGCCTTCCAGCTTACGCGCCATATCGATCAGCGCTTTAACCTCTTCATCTGCCTCATAGATTTCCGGCAGTTGCGGTTCAGCTTCGAAGGCTTTCGCCAGCGTCATGCCCGGATCGGGCGGCACCAGTTTCGAAATACGATCCACGAAGCCGTACGGGTGCCCCAGCACGCGACCCACGTCTCGGATAACCGCTTTTGCCGCCATCGTACCGAAAGTAATAATCTGCGAAACCGCATCACGACCGTACATATCCGCCACGTGTTCAATAACCTGGTCGCGTTTCTCCATACAGAAGTCAACGTCGAAGTCGGGCATTGAGACACGTTCCGGGTTCAGGAAACGTTCGAACAGCAGGTCAAATTCCAGCGGATCCAGGTCGGTAATTTTTAGCGCATAGGCCACCAGCGAGCCTGCGCCGGAACCACGTCCCGGGCCGACTGGTACGCCGTTATCCTTCGACCACTGGATAAATTCCATAACGATCAGGAAGTAGCCCGGGAACCCCATCTGGTTGATAACCTGTAGCTCAACATCCAGACGTTCATCATATTCCGGACGGCGCCTGGCGCGCTCTTCCGGATCCGGGAACAGGAACTCCAGTCGCTGTTCCAGCCCCTCTTTCGACTTCGCCACGAGGAAATCCTCGGTGGTCATATCGCCGGTCGGGAACTGTGGCAAGAAATACTCACCCAAACGCACCGTGACGTTACAGCGTTTGGCAATTTCGACGGTGTTTTGCAGCGCCTCCGGGATATCGGAGAACAGCTCGCACATCTCGTCTTCGCTGCGCATATACTGCTGCGCGGAGTAGTTACGCGGGCGTTTAGGGTCATCAAGGGTGAACCCGTCGTGGATCGCCACACGGATTTCATGCGCGTCGAAATCGCCGGTTTCCAGGAAGCGAACATCGTTGGTCGCCACCACCGGCAAACCACGCCTTTCGGCCAGTTCTACCGCGGCATGCAGATAGTTTTCTTCATCTTGTCTGCCGGTACGGATCAGCTCAAGGAAGTAGCTATTGGGAAAATGCGCTTCGTAAAACGCCACGCATTCGTCAACCAGGGCGCTATTACCGCGCAACAAGCTACGTCCGACGTCGCCCATGCGGCCGCCGGAGAGCAAAATCAAACCTTCTTTTAGCTCGACCAGCCAGTCGCGGTCGATAACCGGCCCTTCTGCGCCATAACCGCGCTGATAGGCTTTTGATATCAATAACGTCAGGTTCTGATAGCCGGTATTGTTAGCGGCCAGTACGGTGAGTTGCGTGAGTTCATCACCCAATAGTTCACTGCGGACATGAAAATCTGCGCCTACAATAGGCTTAATACCGGCGCCGTGACCCGCTCCGTAAAACTTCACCAGACCACACAGGTTGGTAAAATCGGTGATCGCCAGCGCAGGCATGCCTAACGCGGCCGCCTTCTTCACCAGCGGCCCGGTTTTCGCCAGCCCATCGATCATGGAGTAGTCGCTGTGCACCCGGAGGTGGACGAAACGTGGTTCAGACATCTTCAGATTCCTTCGACACAAGAATCAGGACGTGAGTCCCAGTGCGCGTTTGACGGGGCCAAAACTGCGGCGATGGTGCTCTGTCGCGCCATACAGTGCCAATTTTTCCAGATGAAAAGCGGTTGGATAGCCTTTGTGCTGCGCAAAGCCATACTGCGGAAAAACCGTATCCAGCGCTGCCATTTCAGCATCGCGGGTCACTTTTGCCAGTATTGACGCTGCGCTAATCTCCGCTACGCGGCTATCACCTTTGACTACCGCCATCGACGGTACCGGTAATGCCGGACAACGATTGCCGTCAATCAGTACGTATTCCGGCGCAATATGCAGCCCCGCGACCGCACGCTGCATCGCCAGCATGGTGGCATGCAAAATATTCAGATCGTCGATTTCATGCGGTTCTGCACGGCCTACGCTCCAGCTTAACGCTTTTTCTTTTATTTCATCAAACAGCGCCAGGCGACGTTTTTCCGACAATTTTTTTGAGTCGTTAAGACCGATAATCGGACGCGCCGGATCCAGAATGACGGCAGCAGTAACAACCGCCCCAACCAAAGGACCGCGCCCGACTTCATCCACACCCGCCACTAAATGCGTATGCGGATAAACAAATTCAATCATTGCGCTAACTCCAGGACTGCATCCGCCGCCTGCTCATCAGCATTGCAACGGATCTGCTGATGCAGTTCACGGAAAGTGTCATGCATCGCATGGCTGGTTTTACCATTCGCCAGTAACGGCAACAGCGCTTGCGCCAGCGCATGCGGCTCACACTCTTCCTGCAACAGCTCTTTAACCAGTTCTCTTCCCGCTAACAGGTTAGGAAGCGAAACGTAATCCGTTTTCACCAGACGCTTCGCCAGCCAGAAGGTAAAGGGTTTCATGCGGTAGCCGACCACCATCGGACACTTTGCCAGCATACATTCCAGCGCGGCGGTGCCTGAAGCCAACAGTGCGGCGTCGCTGGCCACCATCGCTTCACGTCCCATGCCATTAAGCAGATGCACGGAAAGCTCCGGCGCAACCTCTGCCTTGATACGCTCAAACTGCTCCCGGCGTTTGGCATTCACCAACGGCACCACGACTTCGAGATCCGGATAATGCTGACGTAACAGTTGCGCCGTTTTCAGAAAATCGGCGCTAAGCATCTCCACTTCTGCGCCACGGCTTCCTGGCAGCAGCGCAAGGCAATGCGCGTCGTGGGGAATACCCAAAATATCACGGGCCGCGTGTTTATCCGGATCCAACGGCATGGCATCCGCCATGGTGTGGCCGATAAAGCGGCACGGGACGTTAAATTTGTCATAAAACGCTTTTTCGAAAGGCAGAAAAGCCAGCACCATATTAGTGGATCTGCCTATTTTGAAAACGCGTTTCTGTCTCCACGCCCAGACGGACGGACTGACATAATGAATGGTTTTTATGCCCTGCTTTTTCAAGTTCCCTTCAAGGGTAATATTGAAATCAGGCGCATCAATGCCAACGAAAACATCCGGCTTGAGATCGGTGAATCGACGAGTGAGATCGGCACGAATATGCAGTAAACGGCGCAGACGTCCGAGCACTTCAACAATGCCCATCACCGCCAGTTCTTCCATTTCGTACCAGGCTTCACAGCCTTCGGCCTGCATTAGCGGCCCCGCCACGCCAACAAAACGCGCATTGGGAACACGAGCTTTGAGTGCGCGGATTAGCCCTGCACCAAGAATATCGCCGGAGGTTTCTCCGGCGACGAGGGCAATCGTTAAAGGACGCTGCTCAGTCATTAACGAATCAGACCACGCGTTGAGCGCTCAAAGAAGTCGCTGAAAGCCTGGACTTCAGGGTGCTGTTTCGCCAGTTCGGCGATTTCCGGTTTCGCTTCTTCCAACGTTTTACCGCTACGGTACAACGCTTTGTAGGCATTACGAATCGCGGTAATCGCTTCGCGGGTGAACCCACGACGCTTCAGACCTTCGATATTGACGCCAAACGGCGTCGCGTGGTTGCCCTGGGCGATAACGTACGGTGGCACGTCCTGAGCAACGCCAGAACAGCCGCCAACCATCACATGCGCGCCGATGATGCAGAATTGATGCACCGCAGTCATGCCGCCGATGATAACAAAATCATCCAGCGAAACATGTCCGGCAAGCGTGGCGTTATTCGCCAGAATACAGCGGTTGCCTACCGTACAATCATGCGCGACGTGCGCATTAATCATCAGTAAGTTATCGCTGCCCACCTTCGTCACTCCACCGCCCTGCACTGTGCCACGATGAATGGTGACGCTTTCGCGGATGCGGTTGCGATCGCCAATTTCCACGCGGGTCGGTTCGCCAGCATATTTAAGATCCTGGTTAACTTCGCCGATGGAGGCAAACTGATAGATCTCGTTATCGCGACCAATTTTTGTATGGCCATTCACGACAACGTGAGACTTCAGTACGGTACCCTCACCAATTTCAACATGGGGTCCAACAATACAAAATGGGCCAATGTGAGCGTTAGCGCCAATACTGGCGCCCTCTTCCACAATGGCGGTAGGGTGAATAAAGGCGGATTTATCAATCACGTATCAGGCCTCCCGGCTACGGGCACACATCATCGTTGCTTCGCACACAACTTTACCGTCGACCAGCGCAACCCCTTTAAAACGGGTCAGGCCACGGCGCGTTTTCTCGAAAGTCACTTCCATGATCATCTGATCGCCCGGCACGACAGGACGCTTAAAGCGTGCTTCGTCAATACCCGCGAAATAGTACAGTTCGCCTGGTTCCAGTTTTCCTACGCTTTTAAATGCGAGGATACCGGTGGCCTGCGCCATCGCTTCCAGAATCAGTACGCCAGGGAAAATAGGTTTGCCCGGGAAGTGGCCCTGGAAGAAAGGCTCATTAACGGATACATTTTTCACTGCGCGCAGAAAACGACCTTCTTCAAAATCCAGCACGCGGTCAACCAGCAGAAACGGAAAACGGTGCGGCAGAAGTTCTAAAATCTCTTCAATATGCAGAGTATGAGTGTTAGTAGTCAAAATACTCTTCCTGTCAAAATATACTAAAAGGCAATAATAACACGGCCTGTCGCAATCGTATGAATGGGACAGGCCGAAAAGTCAGACATGCAAAAAAGGTGCTTTAGTCTTGTTGATTAACCTTGCGCTCAATCGCTTTGAGGCGCTTGCTCATATCATCAATATTCATCACCAGTGCAGCTGTTTTACGCCATACCTTATTGGGTTGTAGCGGAATGCCTGAGGAGTAGACGCCAGGTTCCGTGATAGGACGCATCACCATACCCATGCCAGTTACCGTGACTTTGTCGCATATTTCCATATGCCCATTGATCACGCTGGCGCCGCCAATCATGCAGTAACGGCCAATCTTCAGGCTACCCGCCATAATGACGCCACCGGCTACCGCCGTATTGTCGCCAATCACAACGTTATGTGCAATCTGGCACTGATTATCAATGATAACACCATTACCGATCACAGTATCGTCCAGGGCACCACGGTCAATGGTAGTACAAGCGCCGATCTCGACGCGATCGCCGATAATCACGCGACCAAGCTGCGGGATCTTCACCCAGTTACCGCGATCGTTCGCGTAACCAAATCCATCCGAACCGACGACAGTGCTGGATTGGATCAGGCAATTCTCACCGATCTGAATGTCGTGGTAAATCGTCACGTTCGCCCACAAGCGAGAACCTGCGCCGATTTTTGTATTTTTCCCGACGAAGCAGCCTGCGCCAATAACCACGTTATCGCCCAGTTCTACGCCAGACTCAATGACCGCATTTGCGCCCACAGAGACATTTTTACCCAGCTTCGCCGTCGCATCGATCGCTGCACTCGGTGCAACGTTTTGTGCGGGCTGCGGCGTGGTATCTAAAATTTGCGCCATACGAGCATAGGTCAGGTAGGGATTCTTCACTACCAGCGCTGCACTCTTAGCAAAAGGAAGATCGTCCTGCGTCATGACAACGGCAGAAGCCTGGCATACGCCTAAGTGTTCACGGTACTTAGGATTCACCATAAACGTGATATTGCCAGTTTGCGCAGATTGCATGGACGCTACGCCGGTGATGACGATATCGCCATCACCGTGTAATTCTGCATCCAACTGCTCTGCTAAATCAGCCAGTCGAATTGAAGGCATTACTTATTTAACCTGTTTCAGTACGTCAGCGGTGATGTCTTTTACATCGCTGCTATTGTATGCAACGGTGTTTGCGTCAACGACCAGATCGATGCTCTGGCTGTTAGCAACAGATTTCACAGCTGTCTGGATACGAGTAACCAGTTTGCCACGTTCTTCGTTGGAACGACGCGCACGATCCTGCTCAAAAGCCTGAGCTTTCTGTGAGAAAGTCTGACGCTGAGCCATAACGTCTTTTTCCAGCTTGGTACGATCGCTACCCGCTTTCATTGATTGCAGACGCTGCATTTTAGATTGCAGATCGGATTCCATACGCTGCAGTTCGCTGGCACGGCCTTTGAACTCGTTTTCCAGCGTAGCGGAAACACCTGTCTTCTGTGCAACCTGTTGGAACAGGCTACCCATGTTGACGATTGCAATTTTGTCAGCGGCCTGTGCGGACGTTGCCATCGCTAAACCGAGACCTGCAGCTAATAACCACTTTTTCACAATTAACTCCTTACCATCCCATTTGCACCCGAAGGTACAGTTCTTTGCGTGGCCAGGCGATCCCATGCAAGATCGCCTAAAGTCAGCGCTACACTACCACTACATTCCTTTGCGAAGAACAATTACCAGGTTTTACCAATGTTAAACTGGAACTGTTCCGCTTTGTCTCCATCGTACTTCTTGAACGGTTGGGCGTAGGAGAAAACCAACGGCCCCAATGGGGACATCCATTGTAAAGCGATACCTGCTGACATACGGATATTGCTCGGATCGCTATAGTCCGGTACATCCGACGGCGCGGATGACGGATCCCAGTTCGTATCCCAAACGGTACCCATGTCCCAGAAGAACGAGGTACGGACCGAGTTGGCATACTTGTCGCTGATGAACGGCGTCGGGGTAATAAACTCCAGGCTGGCGACAGCCATGGCGTTACCACCTACCGCATCATCAGATTTACAGCCAGCTTCCTGAGTACAGTCTTCGTAATCATTATTATCGTCCCAGCTCGTGTGGGCGCCATTTTTATAAACAGCTTTCGGGCCGATAGTATTCGACTGGAAACCACGCACGGTACTGGAACCACCAGCATAGAAGTTCTCGTAGAACGGCATCTCTTTGCTACCGATGCCATCACCATAACCCCACTTGGTACGGCCCAGGACAACCCATTTGTGATCGTCATCAATCGGCACGTAGGTCGCGGTATCCATCGACAATTTGTAGTATTCGTTATCAGAACCCGGAATGGTCACTTTACCATTCAGGTTGACACGCGAACCGTCTGTCGGGAAATAACCACGGTCTAACTTGTTGTACGTCCAACCGTAGTTGAAGGTGAAGTCATCAGCGGCAAAACTGCTGGTATCAGCAGGTTGTCCCATCGACTCAAGATAACGATCCATCGCGATCTGCGGCTGCATGTTGGACAGTTTGTTATGTACATAACCCAGGCCAGCACGCAGCGTATTGTATTCGTTAACCGGGAAGCCGAGCGTTACGTCAGTACCATAACTTTTGTTGGTATAGTCGGACAGGTCTGCATCATCCGCTTCAAAGTCGTTATAGAAGACGCGACCGCCAAGGCTCACACCATCAACGGTGAAGTACGGGTTGGTGACAGATAGCTCAGTATAGGTCTGGTAGTCGTTTTTAGTGCCGTTAATCCCGACGGAATAACCGGTACCTAACCAGTTATCCTGCTGAACGCCCGCCTGGAAGCTCACGCCGCTCTCGGTACCGTAACCGACGCCGAAGTTAAAGCTACCGGTGTTACGCTCTTTCACCTTATAGACCACATCAACCTGATCCGGACGGCCCGGAACACGCTGAGTATCGGTATCGACGGTTTCAAAGTAACCCAAACGGTTCAGACGTTCTTTACCCTGGTCGACCAGATCGCTGCCCAACCATGCACCTTCCATCTGACGCATTTCGCGACGCAGAACGGAGTCTTTAGACGTGTCGTTACCTTCAAAGCGAATCTTACGCACATAGAAACGGTTACCCGCATCCACATTTACGCGTAATTTAACGGTTTTGTCGGCATCGTTGATTTCAGGCTGCGACTGTACGCGCGGATAGGCATAGCCATAGCGCCCCAGAAGCTTCTTGATATCATCTTCCATTTTGGTCACTTTGGTGCCGTTATAGAGTTCGCCTGGCTCGATTTTGGTCAGGCTCTCAATTTCGGCGGAGTGTCCGGCCAGGTTACCGCTCACCTCTACCCCAGAAAGCTTGTACTGATCGCCTTCAGTGATGTTAACGGTGATGTAGATACCTTTTTTATCCGGCGTCAGGCTCACCTGGGTAGAATCGATATTAAAGCGAGCATAACCGCGATCCAGATAGTAGCTGCGCAGGGTTTCGAGATCGCCCGCGAGTTTCTGTTTCTGGTATTTACGATCGCCCACTACGTTCCACCACGGCACTTCATCACGCAGTTGGAAGTGAGAGATAAGTTCGTCAGTCGAGAAGGCATGGTTGCCGACGATATTGATCTGTTGGATCTTCGCCGAAACACCTTCCTGGAAGACCAGTTTGAGGTCAACGCGGTTACGCGGCAACGGCGTTACCACCGCTTTCACACTGGCGCTGTACTTACCGACGCTATAGTAGAAATCTTCCAGGCCTTTTTCGATATCGGCAAGCGTGGTGCGATCCAGAGACTCGCCAACACGTACGCCAGACGCCTCGAGGTTTTGCTTCAGCATGTCGTCTTTCACCGATTTGTTACCGGAGAAAGTAATGCTGGCAATCGTCGGACGTTCTTTTACCTGAACCAGAAGGGTATCACCATCGCGCAGGACGCGGACATCCTCAAAGTTACCGGTGGCGAACAGAGCACGAATGGTATTACTGATGTCTTCATCATTAACCGTGTCGCCTGTGCGCACCGGCATACTGAGGAGAGCCGCACCAACGGCGACTCGCTGTAGGCCTTCGAAATGAATGTCCTTCACTACGAACCCTTCAGCACCGTATACGGTGGCGCTGCTAAACAGCAGCGACGCTATGAGCAACTTTTTCATCGCCATCGTTATTATGCGTTCTTCCTAACACTCTCTTACAACCGAGAGAAATCATTGAAAAGTGCAAGCCCCATTAACAACACCAGCAAGATAGAGCCAATGCGATAACTAAAGTCTTGAACCCGCTCGGATACCGGACCGCCCTTCAGCTTTTCAATCGCCAGGAACAGCAGATGCCCCCCGTCAAGAACGGGCAACGGAAACAGGTTAATTATCCCTAAGTTCACGCTGATAAGCGCAAGGAACATCAGGTAATAAATCACCCCGAACTCCGCTGACATCCCAGCCCCCTGGGCGATAGAAATCGGCCCACTGAGGTTGTTCAGTTTTACATCACCGGTAATCAATTTTCCCAGCATACTGACCGTCAGCTTCATCAACTGCCACGTTTTATCCGAGGCTTCGACGATGGCGCTGAAGGGTCCATACTGGCGTACAGTCTTATACTCATCAGGCAGAGGAATAATTTTAGGCACCACGCCCGCAAAACCTTCTGCCTTCCCGTTAACCTGTTTTGAATCCGGGGTTAACGTTAAAGACAAGGAACTGCCTTGTCTTTCAATATCTAGCGCTAACGGCTTATCCGGATTATCGCGCACCAGCGTCACGAACATCATCCATTGCGTCAGCGGCTGACCATTGACTTTAACGATCCTGTCGCCAGCTTGCAAACCCGCCTTACTTGCAGCCGAGTTAGCCTGCACTTCTGACAGCACCGATTCAATCTGCGGACCGCGTGGACGAATCCCTAAACTGGCGACGGGATCCTGTTTGTCTGGCTCAAATGCCCAATGGCGCAAATCCAGCGTTTTGTCCTGCCGCTGGTTACTGCCAAACTGCGCCACGCTGAGCGTTGTATGCTCATCGCCAATTTTGGAAACCAACTGCAGTCTCACGGCATCCCAATCAGGGGTTTCGATACCATCAACCGCTTTTAGTTCCGTACCAGGCTGAATTTGCGCCTGCGCAGCAATCGAGTTGGGTGTTATTTCACCAACAACCGGACGAACGCCAGGAACGCCAATGATAAACACCAGCCAATAAGCGAAAATAGCAAAAAGGAAGTTTGCGATCGGACCTGCGGCGATAATAGCCGCGCGCTGCCCAACCGTTTTATTGTTGAAAGCGTAATGGCGCAGCTCCGGTACCACCGGTTCAGCGCGCTCATCCAGCATTTTGACGTAACCGCCGAGGGGGATTAGAGCGATGACGTATTCTGTACCCAGTTTATCGGTACGACGCCAAAGCGCTTTTCCAAAGCCAATGGAAAAGCGCTCAACGCGGACTCCGCAGCGCCGTGCAACCCAGAAATGACCAAATTCATGCACGGTGATAAGCACACCGAGTGCGACGATGAATGCAGCCAGATTCCAGAGAATACTCAGCATAAGACCATCCGTTAGAGCGTCCTGAATACCAGTAACAACAGGCAGGCAAAGACCGGTACCGCAGCCGTCAGGCTATCAATACGATCCAGAATACCGCCGTGTCCTGGAATTAAGTGACCACTGTCCTTAATACCTGCTTCACGCTTAAACATACTCTCAGTCAGGTCACCCAGCACGGAGGCCAGGGCTGCAACGATGGAGCAAATGAGCAAGGTGACAGGCGCAACTTCAAGATTCGCCCACATGCCATAACCCCATGAGATTACGGCCGCAGTGGCGAGTCCGCCAATAAAACCCTGCCAGGTTTTACCAGGAGAAACCTTCGGTGCCAGTTTGTGTTTGCCAAACAGCTTACCAAACATATACGCGCCAGAGTCCGCTCCCCAGACGAGGATCATGACATACAGCAGCCATAACGCGCCACTATAATGATTTTCATCATAGTGCCATGCCCGTAGCGCCAGCATTCCCCAAAAGAAAGGAACAATGGTTAGCACGCCGAAAATTATGCGTAATGTTTTGGAATTACGCCAGACCGACGCAGAACCTGGGTAAAACAGTACCAGTAACAGCGCGACGATCCACCAACCCAGCGACGCCCATAGCGATACTTCAACCAGCGGCTGATGAATATTGCGATGGTATTCTGGCAGTAAAAATAGCATTAGCGCCAGCAATAGCCCGCACAAAACCGCCAGCCAGACTCGCTGTGTACGCGTGGTAAAACCGCTTAACTGTCCCCATTCCCAGGCGGCCAACATACAGACAACCAGCGTAACAATGGCGAACCCCACCGGCGGCAGCAAAAACAACGCCGCGATGACAACGGGTATTAAAACAAAAGCAGAAATCAGGCGATACTTCAGCAAAAGCGACCCCCATCAGGCTTTTTCATCACCGGGCTCGGTGCCGCCGAAACGACGCTCACGATTAGCAAAGGCATGCAGCGCACCTTCAAAGTCTTGTTCATCGAAATCGGGCCAGAGAACATCCGTAAAGTAAAGTTCGGCATAGGCAATTTGCCACAACAAAAAATTACTAATTCGATGTTCTCCCCCAGTCCTTATCACTAAATCCACAGGGGCCAGTTCATGCATACAAATTTGCTGCCCAAGCATCTCTTCATCGATTTGCTCTGGGCGCAGCAGACCTTCCTGCACCTGTTGTGCCAGTTGCCTGACTCCCTGGACAATATCCCACCGTCCACCGTAATTCGCTGCAATATTCAGCGTCAACCCGGTATTCTGGGCGGTAAGCGCTTCTGATTTGCGAATCCGTTCTTGCAAACGTGAGTTAAATCGACTGATATCCCCGATAATACGCAGACGTACGTTATGGCGGTGCAGGTTTTTCACTTCGCTATCAAGCGCCCACACAAACAGTTCCATTAACGCGCTCACTTCCTGCGCAGGTCGGTTCCAGTTCTCACTGCTAAAGGCATACAGCGTTAACGCATCAATACCGTTATTGGCAGCAAAAGAGACAGCCCGGCGGACGGATTTTGCTCCGGCCTTATGCCCAAAGGCGCGAATCTTCCCTTGCTTTTTCGCCCAGCGGCCATTGCCATCCATGATGATTGCAACATGGCGGCAACCATGTGCTGGCAAATTTTCGCTTAATGGTTTAGTTGCAGACAACATAACGCGTTTTTAGTCCCTGAAAGGATTTACGGTACTCAGGAATACTGAAGCCCATCCACAAAAAAGCCGTGTCAAACCACGGCTTACCCGACCGAAAAAAAGCAACTACCCGCGATCGAGTGGCGCAGACTATATCACTGAAGCCCAACGCTAACAAATAGCACGATCTTCCGTAGAGGGATTATCATCAGCTTGAGAGTCGCATCACTTCTTTTCTGGCGACTTCCCGCGCGATGGTATCCACCTTCAGCACGTCATCAACGCTCTGCGGCTCCTGCAAATCCATCTTATCCAGTACGGATAAATTAAGATCGGCAATATCGGTAAATCGAATCTGCTGCGCCAGAAATGCGGCAACGGTAATTTCATTCGCGGCGTTCAGTGCGGTCGTTGCCGCCTGCCCTTGCTCAAACGCGTCCATCGCCAGTTTCAGGCACGGATAGCGCTGATAATCAGGTGCGGAAAACGTCAACGCACTGAGTTGGCAAAAGTCGACAGGCTTAACGCCAGACGTCACACGTTCCGGCCATGCCATCGTATGGGCAATAGGTGTACGCATGTCAGGTTCCCCCAACTGCGCCAGAACGCTGCCATCCTGATAACGTACCATCGAATGAATAACCGACTGCGGATGAATCAGCACTTCCATCTGGCTTGCGCTGGCATTGAATAACCAACGCGCTTCAATGTATTCCAGACCTTTATTCATCATGGTGGCTGAATCGACAGAGATTTTTCGTCCCATCGACCAATTCGGATGACGACATGCCTGATCGGGGGTCATAGCAACCAGATCGCGCAATGGCGTTTCACGGAAAGGGCCACCAGACCCGGTAAGCAGTACGGACACGACGCCGTTTTGCTCAAGGTCAGCGTATCCCAGATTGAGTTGGATCGGTTGCGGTAAACTCTGAAAAATCGCGTTATGCTCGCTATCTACCGGCAAAAGCTGCGCTTTGTGGCGTTTCACGTCGTCCATAAACAGACGTCCGCAGGTGACCAGAGACTCTTTATTCGCCAGCAAAATGCTTTTGCCCGCGCGGATTGCCGAAAGCGTCGGCAGCAGGCCCGCTGCGCCGACAATCGCTGCCATGACCTGATCAACATCATCCAGCGCGGCCATATCACAGGCTGCCTGCTGTCCGCTCATAACTTCAGTGCGGCTACCCTGCTCCAGCAGAGCCGATTTTAGCAATGCCGCGCTTTTTTCATCGTCCATTACCGCATAGCGAGGAGAAAATTCCAGGCATTGCTCCACCATACGGGCAACATTCTTTCCCGCAACCAACGCAGCAACACGAAATTTTTCCGGGTTATGGCGTACTACATCCAGCGTACTGCAACCAATGGAACCGGTTGATCCCAGGATGGTTAATTGCTTCATGAGACATCCAGAAAAATAGGGTATAGACAGAAAAAAGCAAAACGCCGCCATCCAGCCTTTGCAGGCCTTCTAAGCGGCGTTTTTAGCGTACAGATGAATCAGAACTGCATCAGTTCCGTTTCTTTCTCTGCCAGCGCCGCATCAACTTTCTTGATCGCTGCGTCAGTCAGTTTCTGTACTTCGTCCTGAGAGCGGCGATCGTCGTCTTCGCTGATCTCTTTATCTTTCAACAGCGCTTTCACTTTGTCGTTTGCATCGCGGCGTACGTTACGTACGGCAACACGCGCGCCTTCAGCTTCGCCACGCACGATCTTGGTCAGATCTTTACGACGCTCTTCGGTCAGCGGCGGCAGCGGAACGCGGATGTCGGAACCCGCTGAACTTGGATTCAGACCAAGGTCGGAAGCCATAATTGCTTTTTCAACGGCTGGTCCCATGGAACGGTCAAACACGTTGATTTTCAGGGTACGGGAATCTTCAACCGTTACGCTTGCCAGCTGGCGCAGCGGAGTCGGCGTGCCGTAATATTCCACGACAATACCATCCAGCAGGCTAGGAGAAGCACGGCCCGTACGAATTTTGCTGATTTGATTTTTGAACGCTTCGACGCATTTGTCCATGCGTACTTCAGCATCTTTTCTGATATCGTTGATCACGTTACGAATCCTTGAAAGCTCGTTTCAGTCAGACCACACCCACCACGCAAGCTGTGACAAGTATAGTCTTGATTAATTTTGAGGGACGTATCCCGCGACATTAAAGCGGAATATTACCTGCATTTAGCCGCAACGGGAATTATTCCGTGATTAACGTGCCTTCTTTTTCACCCATAACAACACGGCGCAGCGCCCCCGGTTTGTTCATGTTAAAGACACGAATCGGTAATTTGTGGTCACGAGCCAGCGTGAACGCCGCCAGATCCATCACTTTCAGCTCTTTATCCAGTACTTCAGTGTAGGTCAACTGTTCGTACATGGTCGCCGTAGGATCTTTAGCCGGGTCGGCAGTAAATACGCCGTCCACTTTGGTAGCTTTCAGTACCACATCCGCTTCAATTTCAATACCGCGCAGACAGGCTGCTGAATCAGTAGTGAAGAACGGATTGCCGGTACCCGCAGACAAAATAACAACGCGGTTGTTACGCAGCAGGCTGATAGCTTCCGCCCAGCTGTAGTTATCACACACGCCGTTCAGAGGAATGGCGGACATCAAGCGAGCGTTCACATAGGCGCGGTGAAGCGCATCGCGCATCGCCAGACCGTTCATTACGGTGGCTAACATGCCCATGTGGTCGCCCACAACGCGGTTCATCCCTGCTTTCGCCAGACCAGCACCACGGAACAGGTTACCGCCACCAATCACTACGCCAACCTGAATACCCAGCTCAACCAGCTCTTTGATTTCCTGAGCCATACGGTCAAGTATGCTTGCATCAATACCGAAGCCTTCTGAACCTTGCAGAGCTTCGCCACTTAACTTAAGCAGAATACGTTTGTAGACGGGTTTTGCATTGGTAGCCATGTTTCTTTCCTGAGACTGTCAACGAATGAGATGAGTTAATTCCGGCGACATTGTATGTCGCTTTTCAGCATGACCACTATAGCGGTTCGCTGAATTTACAAGCCAGACACAAAAAGAAGCCGCCCTCAGGCGGCTCCTTTAAAAATTAAGACTGCTTGGACATCGCAGCAACTTCTGCTGCAAAGTCAGTCTCAACTTTTTCGATGCCTTCACCCACTTCGAAGCGGATGAAACCAGTTACGTCAGCGTTGTGCTCTTTCAGCAGCTGACCAACAGATTTGCTCGGTTCCATAACGAAAGGCTGGCCAGTCAGAGAAACTTCGCCGGTGAATTTCTTCATACGGCCTTCAACCATTTTCTCTGCGATTTCTTTCGGCTTGCCAGACTGCATGGCGATGTCCAGCTGAACCTGGTATTCTTTCTCTACCACTTCAGCAGAAACGTCTTCCGGCTTAACGAATTCTGGTTTGCTTGCAGCAACGTGCATTGCCAGCTGTTTAACCAGTTCTTCGTCAGCGCCAGTAGCAGCGACCAGAACACCGATACGCGCACCGTGCTGGTAGTTACCCAGAACTTCGCCTTCCAGGGAAGCCACGCGACGAATATTGATGTTCTCACCGATTTTAGCAACCAGCGCAACACGTTCTTCTTCGAACTGTGCTTTCAGAACTTCAACGTCAGTGATTTTGCCAGCAACGGCAGCGTCCAGTACTTTGTCAGCAAATGCCTGGAAACCAGCATCTTTAGCAACGAAGTCAGTCTGGCAGTTAACTTCCAGAATGAAAGCGATGTTGCCGTCGATTTTGGTTTTGATTACGCCGTCAGCAGCAACGTTGCCTGCTTTTTTCGCCGCTTTGATTGCGCCGGACTTACGCATGTTTTCGATTGCCAGCTCGATGTCGCCATTAGCTTCAGTCAGTGCTTTTTTGCAATCCATCATGCCTGCGCCAGTACGCTCACGCAGCTCTTTTACCAGGGATGCGGTAATTTCAGCCATTCTAAAATCCTCGGAAGATTTGATCTGCCCGGCATGAAACCGCACAGATTTAAAAGTGAAAAAGGGGCCTAAAGGGCCCCTAACCAAACGTGATACTACCTGGTTTATAAGGGGGCTCGAACGAGCGTGCCTTATTATTCAGCTTCTACGAAGCTTTCTTCCGCCTGGGAAGCCAGATCCTGAGAACGGCCTTCACGAACGGTAGTAGCCACAGCGCCCAGGTACAGGGTCACAGCACGGATTGCGTCGTCGTTACCCGGGATAACGAAGTCAACACCGTCCGGATCAGAGTTGGTATCAACGATAGCAAATACCGGGATACCCAGGTTGTTTGCTTCTTTGATAGCAATGTGCTCGTGGTCAGCATCGATTACGAACAGAGCGTCCGGCAGACCGCCCATGTCTTTGATACCGCCCAGGCTGTTTTCCAGTTTCTCAAGCTCACGAGTACGCATCAGCGCTTCTTTCTTGGTCAGCTTTTCGAAAGTACCGTCCTGAGACTGAGTTTCCAGATCTTTCAGACGTTTGATGGACTGACGAACGGTTTTCCAGTTAGTCAGCATACCGCCCAGCCAGCGATGGTTCACGAAGAACTGGTCGCAGCTGTTAGCAGCTTCTTTCACCGCTTCGCTTGCAGCGCGTTTAGTACCAACGAAAAGGATTTTACCTTTACGAGCAGAGATCTTGTTCAGTTCAGCCAGAGCTTCGTTGAACATCGGTACAGTTTTCTCAAGGTTAATGATGTGAACTTTGTTACGCGCACCGAAGATGAACGGCTTCATTTTCGGGTTCCAGTAACGGGTCTGGTGACCAAAGTGAACACCAGCCTTGAGCATGTCGCGCATGGAAACAGTTGCCATGATAAAAACCTCTATATATAAAAGTTGGGGTTAAGCCTCCACGCATCCCATATTACCGACCCCAAAGGGCACCCCGGAATATGTGCCGATACGTGTGTGTTGTTACACAAAGTGAGATTTGTCGCTCCCGTCCATCGTGTGTAGTCTTCGAATGGATCGGAAGTCCGGCGCGCTTTATACCACAAATACGCCACCGACACCAATAATTGTTGGCACTCAGTGCTGAATTGAACGATGAATTTCGTGTTACAGGCAGGCGGCAAATTTTTGAATCCCCGGGAGCTTACGACCAGTAAGTGACTGGGGTGAAAAAATGTAGCCAACGCACCTGTGGCACGAAAGGCGAAGTTCAGAATGATTCTCAATTTGGCAGGGTACACCCCTGACTGATACCATTGTCAGCACTTACACAATTATTGCCGAAAATAATCGGCACTGATGGACAGAATTCATGGCTATCTCAATCAAGACCCCTGAAGAAATCGAAAAAATGCGCGTCGCTGGCCGTCTGGCGGCGGAAGTACTGGAGATGATCGAACCGTTTATCAAACCGGGCGTCAGCACCGGCGAACTGGATCGCATCTGTAATGACTATATCGTTAATGAGCAGCAGGCCATTTCCGCGTGCCTGGGCTACCACGGTTACCCTAAATCCGTTTGTATCTCGATTAACGAAGTGGTGTGCCACGGGATCCCGGACGACGCTAAGCACCTGAAAGATGGTGATATCGTGAACATCGACGTGACCGTGATTAAAGACGAATTCCACGGCGATACCTCCAAAATGTTTATCGTCGGCAAACCCACCATTCTGGGCGAACGTCTGTGCCGTGTAACGCAGGAAAGCCTGTATCTGGCGCTGCGGATGGTTAAACCGGGCATCCGCCTGCGCACGTTGGGCGCTGCGATTCAGAAATACGCGGAAGGCGAAGGCTTCTCTGTAGTACGTGAATACTGCGGTCACGGTATCGGTCGCGGCTTCCACGAGGAGCCTCAGGTTCTGCACTACGATGCGGACGACGGCGGCGTGGTACTGCAGCCTGGCATGACTTTCACCGTAGAACCGATGCTGAATGCCGGTGATTACCGCATCCGCACTATGAAAGACGGCTGGACGGTGAAAACCAAAGACCGCAGCTTGTCTGCTCAGTACGAGCATACTATTGTGGTGACGGAAAACGGCTGTGAGATCCTGACGTTACGCAAGGATGACACCATCCCGGCGATCATCACTCACGACGAATAATGTTTTGCCTGATGGCGATGCCTCCGCATCTTATCAGGCCTACAAATTGTACTACTTCGTAGGCCGGATAAGGCGTTCACGCCATCATCCGGCTTTTTAATGGGTGGCGCATAATGAATACTCTTCCTGAACAGCACGCAAATACAGCCCTCCCCACCCTGCCTGGCCAACCGCAAAACCCCGGAACCTGGCCACAGCACGATCTCAACTGCGCCGGCATTAAAGCGCATATCGACACGTTCCAGCGCTGGTTAGGCGAAGCGTTTGACAGCGGAATTTCCGCTGAACAGCTCATTGAGGCCCGTACCGAATTTATTGACCAGTTGCTACAGCGCCTGTGGATTGAAGCCGGTTTTGGCCAAATTGCCGACCTGGCGCTGGTTGCCGTTGGGGGTTACGGGCGCGGCGAACTGCACCCGCTTTCCGATATCGACCTGTTGATCCTCAGCCGTAAAAAGCTCCCTGACGCGCAGGCCGAAAAAGTCGGTGAGCTGTTAACGCTGTTGTGGGACGTGAGGCTGGAAGTGGGCCACAGCGTGCGTACGCTGGAAGAGTGTCTGCTGGAAGGTTTATCAGATTTAACCGTCGCCACCAATCTGATAGAAACACGCCTGCTGATTGGCGACGTGGCGCTGTTTCTTGAGCTACAAAAGCATATTTTTAGCGAAGGTTTCTGGCCGTCCGATAAGTTTTACGCCGCCAAAGTGGAAGAGCAAAATCAACGCCACCAGCGTTATCACGGCACCAGCTACAATCTGGAACCCGATATCAAAAGCAGCCCCGGCGGCCTGCGCGACATCCACACTCTACAATGGGTCGCCCGCCGCCATTTTGGCGCCACGTCGCTGGATGAAATGGTTGGTTTTGGTTTTTTGACGCTGGCGGAGCGTGCCGAGCTGAATGAATGCTTGCATATCCTGTGGCGCATACGCTTTGCTCTGCACCTGATCGTGAGTCGTTACGATAACCGCCTGCTGTTTGATCGTCAGCTCAGCGTAGCCCAACGGCTAAACTACGGCGGTGAGGGCAACGAGCCAATCGAGCGGATGATGAAAGACTATTTCCGCGTTACGCGACGGGTCAGCGAACTGAACCACATGCTGTTGCAGCTGTTCGACGAGGCGATCCTCGCCATGCCCGCCGACGAAAAGCCGCGTCCGATTGATGACGACTTTCAACTGCGCGGCTCCTTGATTGATCTGCGCAGCGATGACCTGTTTATCCGTAAACCCGAAGCGATATTGCGGATGTTTTACATCATGGTGCGTAACAGCGCAATCAGCGGGATTTACTCCACCACGCTGCGCCATCTGCGCCATGCCCGCCGTCATTTAACGCAGCCGTTATGCTACATCCCGGAAGCGCGCTCGCTGTTTCTCAGCATGTTACGCCATCCGGGCGCGGTGAGCCGCGGCCTGCTGCCGATGCATCGCCACAGCGTATTGTGGGCCTATATGCCGCAATGGTCGCATATTGTCGGCCAAATGCAGTTTGACCTGTTTCATGCCTATACGGTAGATGAACACACCATCCGCGTAATGCTCAAGCTGGAAAGTTTTGCCAACGAAGAGACCCGCCAGCGCCATCCGCTGTGTGTGGATCTGTGGCCGCGCCTGCGGCAGCCGGAGCTGATTCTGATTGCCGCTTTGTTCCATGATATCGCCAAAGGCCGCGGTGGCGATCATTCGGTTCTGGGTGCTCAGGACGTACTCAAATTCGCCGAACTGCACGGCCTGAACTCCCGCGAAACACAGCTGATCGTGTGGCTGGTGCGCCAGCATTTACTGATGTCAGTAACCGCTCAACGTCGCGATATTCAGGATCCCGAAGTGATTAAGCAATTCGCCGAAGAAGTGCAAACGGAACACCGCCTGCGCTTTTTGGTGTGCCTGACCGTCGCGGATATTTGCGCCACCAACGAAACGCTGTGGAATAGCTGGAAGCAAAGCCTGCTGCGCGAGCTGTACTTTGCCACGGAAAAACAGCTACGTCGTGGGATGCAAAACACGCCGGATATGCGCGAGCGCGTGCGTCACCATCAGCTTCAGGCGCTGGCGTTATTGCGGATGGATAACATTGATGAAGAAGCGCTGCACCATATCTGGTCACGCTGTCGGGCAAACTATTTCGTGCGCCACAGTCCAAATCAACTGGCCTGGCATGCGCGTCATCTCTTACAACATGACCTCAAAGAGCCGCTCATTCTGCTTAGCCCGCAGGCAACGCGTGGAGGAACGGAAATCTTTATCTGGAGTCCGGATCGCCCGTATCTGTTTGCCGCCGTTTGCGCCGAGCTGGACCGGCGTAATCTGAGCGTCCACGATGCGCAGATTTTCACCACCCGCGATGGAATGGCGATGGATACATTCATTGTGCTGGAGCCGGACGGTAGCCCGCTGTCGTCAGACCGACACGAAGCGATCCGTTTTGGGCTGGAACAGGCGATCACTCAGCGTAGCTGGCAACCGCCGCAACCGCGTCGCCAGCCGGCAAAATTACGCCATTTTACCGTCGATACCGAAGTGACTTTTCTGCCGACCCATACCGATCGAAAATCATTCCTCGAGCTTATCGCTCTCGACCAGCCAGGACTGCTGGCGCGGGTCGGGCAGATTTTTGCCGATCTGGGAATTTCGCTGCATGGCGCCCGAATTACAACAATTGGCGAGCGAGTAGAAGATTTATTCATAATCGCCACCGCCGACCGGCGCGCCCTTAATAATGAGCTGCAGCAGGAAGTGCATCAACGGTTGACAGAGGCCCTCAATCCAAACGATAAAGGGTGATGTTTTTATTTATTATGGAAAGAGTTTAACAATGCAGCAGTTACAGAACGTTATTGAATCCGCTTTCGAGCGCCGTGCCGACATTACTCCGGCAAATGTGGATACCGTAACCCGCGAAGCGGTGAATCAGGTTATTTCTTTACTGGATTCCGGTGCTCTGCGCGTCGCAGAAAAGATTGAGGGTCAGTGGGTCACGCATCAGTGGCTGAAAAAAGCGGTCCTGCTCTCTTTTCGTATTAACGATAATCAGGTTATCGATGGTGCGGAAAGCCGTTACTTCGATAAAGTGCCGATGAAATTCGCCGACTATGACGAAGCGCGTTTTCAGAAAGAAGGTTTCCGCGTGGTGCCGCCTGCGGCAGTACGTCAGGGCGCGTTTATCGCCCGTAACACCGTGCTGATGCCGTCTTACGTGAACATCGGCGCTTATGTTGATGAAGGTACGATGGTTGATACCTGGGCGACAGTCGGGTCCTGTGCGCAAATCGGTAAAAACGTACACTTGTCCGGCGGCGTTGGCATTGGCGGCGTACTGGAGCCGTTACAGGCTAACCCGACCATCATTGAAGACAACTGCTTCATCGGCGCGCGTTCTGAAGTCGTAGAAGGCGTGATCGTCGAAGAAGGATCCGTTATCTCCATGGGCGTATACATCGGCCAGAGCACCCGTATTTACGATCGCGAAACTGGCGAAGTACATTATGGCCGCGTTCCGGCGGGCTCCGTTGTCGTCTCCGGCAACCTGCCGTCGAAAGATGGCAAATACAGCCTGTACTGCGCGGTGATAGTGAAGAAGGTTGATGCCAAAACGCGTGGCAAAGTGGGAATCAACGAACTGTTACGCACCATCGACTAACAGCAATTTGAAAAAGCGGGCTTAGCCCGCTTTTTTTACATCAGCGAGTGGCGTAAACAAGGCTTTTCGTTAATTATTCAATGGTTATAGTGAGCTTAAGGGTACCGCTATGTATGACAATCTGAAAAGTCTGGGCATTACTAATCCTGAAGAGATCGATCGTTACAGCCTGCGGCAAGAAGCCAACAACGATATCCTGAAAATCTATTTCCAGAAGGATAAAGGCGAGTTTTTTGCCAAGAGCGTGAAGTTCAAATATCCCCGCCAGCGTAAAACGGTTGTCGCCGATGGCGTCGGCCAGGGTTATAAAGAAGTGCAGGAGATCAGCCCCAACCTGCGCTATGTGATCGATGAACTGGATCAGATCTGCCAGCGCGATCGCAGCGAAGTCGATCTTAAACGTAAGATCCTCGATGATTTACGTCATCTGGAAAGCGTCGTGACCAACAAGATCAGCGAAATTGAAGCCGATCTGGAAAAACTGACGCGTAAATAACCGCGAGTGGATGTATTCGTAGGCCGGGTAAGGCGAAGCCGCCACCCGGCATTTTGCCTGATAAGCGTCGCACCATCAGGCAATCAATGCTGCTCATCTAACTGCAATGCCACATACAGCAGCAGCCTGTCGTCAAAATTCCCCAAATCCAGCCCGGTCAGTTCTGAAATACGATTCAGGCGATACTCCAGCGTATTGCGATGAATAAACAAGGCTTTTGAGGTCGCCAGCGGCTGAACGTTATGCCGAAACCATGCCGCTAATGTCCGACGCAGCAAGCCGTTGTTATCCATTGCTTTTAACCGTACCAACGGACGCGCCAGCTCATTGGCCTGCCAGCCTCCGCGCAGGCTGTCCAGCAGTACCGGCAGCATCAGATCCTGATAGAAATAGCTTCGGCTTTCCGGCATCCGCTGCTTACCGACCATCATGGTGGTACGCGCCGTACGATACGAACGGGCAATGCTGCCAGGTCCGGTAAAATAGTTGCCGAGCGAGACGCGAAAACGCAGCTGTCCGTTCTCTTTCATCCGGGCAATGAGCTGTTCAACGCGCTTGCGATGATCTTCGGCATCCCAACGGCCAAACTGATTGAGCGCGGGTTTCAGCACCACCATCTCAGTCAGGGAAACAATCGCAATCAGATTATTACGCTCTGGCGTGGTCAACGCATTCTGTAATTGCTGTAGTTCAGCCATCGCGCTGTCAACACCAAGCTGACCGCTGTCGACTTCGACTACCGCTACCACGCGCGGCTGGTTCAAATCGATGCCTAAACGCTGCGCCCATTCCATTAGCGCTGGGGTATTTTCTTCCGCCTGAATCAGGTTCATCACCAATTCTTCGCGCAGACGGCTGTCCTGGGCTAAAAGATGCATCAGACGCGACTGTTCCAGCATCATTTCGGCGGTCATACATACCAATTCGCCGTATTTGCGCAGATGTTCCGGTTCGCCGGTAAGACCGATAACGCCAACGATTTCGCCGTCAAGACGCAGCGGCAGATTGATCCCCTGTCGCACACCGTGTAAATGCCGTGCAACCGCATCGTCAATATCGACCACCCGCCCCTGAGAAAGCACCAGCAGCGCGCCTTCGTGCAATTCACCAATTCGTTCGCGATCGCCGCTGCCGATTATCCGCCCACGGGCATCCATTACGTTGATATTGGTATCAATGATGCGCATGGTACGCGCCACGATATCCTGCGCCATTTTGGTATCAAGATGCCAGCCAGCCATAAACCCCTCCTGTGAGCAGAGCTCAAGCATAAGGAAGATAACAAGCGACAACATTGTGCAAATGCACAAAGCGGAAGAGAGAAGTATGGAGTTGTGGGAGGTATCACAAAAAGAAACCCCTTCCTGTGCAGGAAGGGGTTGAGGGAGATTACTGCATCAACAGATAGATGGAGCTGTCGCCACGCTGAATGTTCAGCGCCAGTACAGCGGGTTTGCTGTCGAGAATTTTGCGCAGTTCGGCGATATTTTTCACCGGTTGCTGGTTAGCACCGATAATCACATCCCCTTTCTTCAGGCCAATCTGTGCAGCCGGAGAATTCGGTTTCACGTCGCTTACCACGACCCCTTTGTCCTGGCCCTTGTTGCTCATATCAGCACCTTCAATGCCTTTGAAGATAGAGCTGGAATCAACCTGGGTCTGGCTGCTCTGCTGCAGTTCCAGATTCACAGTAACAGGCTTACCGTCGCGCAGCAGGCCAAGGTTAATTTTGCTGCCTACCGGCATAGTTCCCACCTGCGCACGCAGTGCGGCAAAGCTGCTGATAGGTTTACCGTTCAGGGAGGTAATCACATCCCCGGCTTTAATACCCGCTTTCGCTGCGGAAGAGTTCGGCATGACCTGGCTGACGAATGCGCCACGCTGGGCGTCAACTTTCATCGCTTTCGCCAGCTCAGAGCTCAGCTCGGTACCCATGATGCCCAGCTCGCCACGTTTAACCTGGCCGAACTCAACCATCTGCGAGGTCAGGTTTTTCACCATGTTGCTTGGGATTGCAAAACCGATCCCGATATTACCGCCGTCCGGCGCGAGGATCGCGGTGTTAATCCCGATCAGCTCACCGTTCAGGTTGACCAGTGCGCCACCGGAGTTGCCCCGGTTGATCGCAGCATCCGTCTGGATAAAGTTCTCGTAGTTTTCCGCATTCAGGCCGCTACGACCCAGCGCAGAAACGATACCGGAGGTCACGGTCTCACCGAGGCCAAACGGGTTGCCAATTGCCACGGTATAATCACCCACGCGCAGCGCGTCGGAATCCGCCAGCTTAATTGCCGTCAGGTTTTTCGGATCCTGGATCTGGATCAACGCGATATCGGAGCGCGGATCTTTACCCACGATCTTCGCGTCAAATTTACGACCATCGCTTAGTTGAACCTTAATTACCGTGGCGTTATCCACCACGTGGTTGTTGGTCACAACATACCCTTTCGCAGCATCAATAATTACGCCAGAGCCCAGCGCCATAAATTTTTGCTGCTGGCCGCCGCCGTTGTCAGCGCCCGGTGCGCCGCCCTGGCAGAACGGGGAACTCTGGAACGGAGAACCGTCCTGGCAGAACGGGGAATTATCACCGAAGAACTGCTGGAAATTACGCGGCATGCGCGGCGTATTCACCGTCGTGCTCCCCTCGACGTTAATACTCACCACCGATGGCATCACTTTTTCAAGCATCGGGGCCAGGCTTGGCATCTGTTGGGCGGTCGTTGCTGAAGACGCCGTTTCAGCCGCTGTTGCAGACAAGGGGGACAACGCCAAACCTAAACTCAGAGCCAGTGCACTCATTGCTAATGTGGTTTTTTTCATGTGTTTCGTTCTCGATTAACAGGTAACGCAAAATTGCTGTATACGTCAGAGTCGTTTTATAGCGCTAAGTTCCAGATTTAAGTTTAAGGAAAAAGTAAAATTTTATTGTCGATCTTTACAAATGATTATTTATTGTTCTACTGCCATCAACCGACGATATTCATCCCAGGCATATAAATCTGTCATCCCGCTGATATAATCCTGAATCAAACGGCAGCGATAATAATATTCCAGAACAGGAAACTCAGCGCAACTAGCCGATATTTTACTGACCGCCTCAACATAAGCAAGGCGATGGCGAGTAGACAACTTCTGAAATAACCGGGACTCGATAGGAAAACGTTTTACTCTTTCATTTTCGACCAGTTCCGTAAAATCTGACTGAGTCATTTTTAATAACGGTTGATAGATTTCCAGCAGCCCGCTTATCACCCGATAGCCCTGTAACTCCAGTTGCTCTACGTCTGGGTGGCTAAAGACATGTTTTATCGCCACATTTTTATAGACGCCCAGCAACTGGCTGAAGCTACTGGCATCTTCTAACAGCGCGTGATTAAAACATCCCTCGAAAATCTGCGGCAAGTTATCGATAAATCGCTGGGCAGCGTACGGCACCAGTTTATTCAATGTATTAACGCGTAAATACATAAAGAACTGATCTTCGGTACTCCGGCTTAATGTATTTGAACGTGATTTCTCCCAGGCGTTCTCTACCACCAGACTGAACAGGGAACCTTTTTCGTGGTGTCCCCACGCCGCATACAGATGCTGATAAAGTTGTTCGACGCTAAAGATTCTTTTCTCAACGGCATCTTCCAGATCGGCCACGCAATAAGAGATATCATCAGCAGCTTCCATAATCCAGGTTAATGGAAAGCGACTGTAAGGCGCTAATGATAATTCTTTACGTAATCTCTCAATATACGATTCTTCGGAAAGATAATAACCCGGTTTCTTCATTAAATAGTTGTGTGTTGCGGGCGCATTGCCGCGCCACCACGCCGGGCGGGTATATTTCAAAATACCGCCAACCTGCGCCCAGGTAAGATTCATACGCATCAGGGTATGTACCAGACGAATCCCTTGCGCATTACCCTCAAAATGGCACAGGTCCTGTCGCACTTTACGGCGAATATCATTCAGCGACTCTTCGCCCTCGCGCAAACGTAATGCCGCCACCAGGCAACGGTCATCGCTGAGTGGCTGACTTTCCGCATCTGCGGGGTACAGTCGCTGGCGGAACCAGTCATTAATCGCCGCTTCACCAAAGTGACCAAACGGCGGATTGCCAATGTCATGCATCAGGCAGGACATTTCAACAATACTCTCAAACGGTCCCGTCAGTTCATCCAGACCATACTGCTCCAGCAACTTTTGCTCTTTGAGTCGGCTGAGGATCTCTTTCGCGATATAGCGACCAACCTGCTGAACTTCCATTGAGTGCGTCAAACGCGTGCGTACCGCCGCATTACGTTCCAACGGAAAGACCTGGGTCTTTTGTTGCAGTCGGCGAATTGCCGGAGAATTGATAATGCGTCCACGATCGCTTTCGAAAATACGCAGGATCTCGTGCTCAGTCTTCACGCCCTGCGGCGAACGGTAACGACGATGCCAGTTTATTTTTTTTCGGAAATCGATCTGTGCCATGTCCTCTCCCGCCTGAGAAATGCGCTACCCCGTAAGCGCATGATAGACTATGCCCTCAAATCTGGCTTATCGCGAGTAAATCTATGAAAATCGGCATCATTGGTGCAATGGAAGAAGAAGTTACGCTACTGCGTGACAAAATCGAAAACCGTCAGACCATCGCTCTCGGCGGTTGTGAAATTTACACCGGCCAACTGAATGGTACTGAGGTTGCGCTACTGAAATCAGGCATCGGTAAAGTCGCTGCGGCACTGGGCGCTACGTTGCTGCTTGAACGCTGCAAGCCGGACGCTATCATTAATACCGGTTCAGCGGGCGGCCTGGCCTCTACGCTGAAAGTCGGCGATATCGTGGTTTCTGATGAAGCTCGCTATCACGATGCCGACGTCACGGCATTTGGCTATGAATTTGGTCAGCTACCGGGTTGCCCGGCGGGTTTCAAAGCCGATCCTGCGCTGATTGCTGCAGCAGAAGCCTGCATTGCTGAACTGAATCTGAATGCCGTCCGTGGGCTTATCGTCAGCGGAGATGCCTTCATTAATGGCTCTGTCGGCTTGGCTAAAATTAAGCATAACTTCCCGCAGGCGATTGCCGTTGAGATGGAAGCAACCGCGATTGCGCATGTTTGCCACAATTTTAACGTGCCGTTCGTCGTGGTTCGCGCCATCTCTGACGTCGCCGATCAGCAGTCCCATCTCAGCTTTGACGAGTTCCTGGTGGTCGCCGCGAAGCAGTCAAGCCTGATGGTTGAAACGCTGGTACAGAAACTGGCGCATGGCTAAATTACTCTCCAGGGCGCTGGTCGCCCTGCTTTTCACTCTTCCGGCGTTCCTTTACGCCGCACCGCGTGTTGTTACCCTTTCTCCTGCCAATACTGAACTCGCCTTTGCCGCAGGCATTACGCCCGTTGGCGTCAGCAGCTACTCCAATTACCCGCCCGAGGCCCAAAAAATTGAAGAGGTCTCAACCTGGCAAGGCATGAATCTGGAACGCATTGTGGCGCTGAAACCGGATTTGGTCGTCGCCTGGCGCGGAGGAAATGCTGAGCGGCAGGTTAATCAGCTAACCGCGCTGGGCATTAAGGTCATGTGGGTGGATGCCGTTACCATTGAGCAGGTCGCCGATGCGCTACGCCAATTGGCGCCATGGAGCCCCAGGCCAGAGCAGGCCAAACAGGCGGCAAAAACATTGCTTGATGAATACGCTTTACTAAAATCTCAGTATGCCAACAAACCGAAAAAACGCGTGTTTCTGCAGTTTGGGGCGAATCCTCTGTTTACCAGTGGAAAAGGCTCCATTCAGCATGAGGTTCTTGAGGTATGCGGCGGAGAAAACATTTTTGCCGGCAGTCGGGTTCCATGGCCGCAGGTTAGCCGTGAACAGGTCCTAGCAAGAGCGCCGCAGGCTATCGTTGCCACCGGTGGTTCGGGCGAAACGCTGAAAATTGAGCAATACTGGGGAAATCAGCTTAAAATCCCGGTTATCACCCTTAATAGTGATTGGTTCGAACGTGCGAGCCCGCGTATTATCCTCGCCGCAAAACAACTCTGCAATGCGCTTTCACAGGTAAATTAGCGCCTGCCCCCACCAGGTTTGTTGTGAGGATTTAAACATGCTCGTCTATTGGCTGGATATTGTCGGTACCGCGGTATTTGCTATCTCTGGCGTATTGCTTGCCGGAAAACTGCGTATGGATCCCTTCGGCGTTCTGGTCTTAGGCGTGGTAACAGCCGTCGGTGGCGGGACGATCCGCGATATGGCGCTGGATAACGGACCGGTTTTTTGGGTTAAGGATCCTACCGTTCTGGTGGTGGCGATGATCACCAGCATGCTGACGATCCTGCTGGTGCGTCAGCCCCGACGGTTGCCGAAGTGGATCCTGCCGGTGCTGGATGCCGTTGGCCTGGCGGTATTCGTGGGCATTGGCGTCAACAAAGCTTTTATTGCCGGAACAGGGCCTCTGGTGGCGATTTGTATGGGCGTGATTACCGGCGTTGGCGGTGGGATCATTCGTGACGTATTAGCCCGTGAAGTGCCGATGATTTTGCGCACCGAAATCTACGCTACAGCCTGTATTATCGGCGGGATCGTACATGCGACCGCGTTTTATACCTTTGATGTTTCACTGGAAAACGCCAGTATGATGGGGATGATTGTCACCCTGCTGATTCGGCTGGCCGCCATTCGCTGGCATTTGAAATTGCCGACGTTTGCGCTGGATGATAACGGGCGTTGATATGACGGTACAGAACATGTAGGCCGGATAAGGCGTTTACGCCGCCATCCGGCACATTGCCCGGTGGCGCTGCGCTTACCGGGCCTACAACATCAGACCATCAGTATTACAGACAGCAATCAGATGCTGAAAGAAGAACCACACCCGCAGGTGCTTTTAGCATTCGGGTTAGTCACAACGAAGCGGGAACCTTCCAGACCTTCGGTATAGTCAACCGAACCACCCACCAGATATTGCAGGCTCATCGGATCAACCACCAGACCAACACCTTGTTTCTCAATGGTCATATCACCATCGTTCACCTGATCATCAAAGGTGAAACCATACTGGAAACCGCTGCAACCACCGCCGGTGATATACACGCGTAATTTCAGATTCGGGTTATCTTCATCAGCGATCAGGCTTTTTACTTTATTGGCTGCTGCTTCAGTAAATTGCAGTGGCAGCGCTACGTCATCACTCATATTTTGCTCCAAACGACATTGGCAATTGGGCAAATTATAACCCAATGGTTAAAGCCATTATCTAATACCCTGGTATTTCGTTCAAGTATTCTCGCCAGCGGTAGTCCCCTGACTTTTTGCCGCCTGCTCCGCTTCCTGTTTTGCCAGCGTGCGGGCAAGGATAGTCGAGTATAGCGGCTTTCCGCCCATAAATTGGGCTAATAGTGTTGCGCCAAGACAGGTAATAATCATTGGCAAAATGAGCTGATAGTTATCGGTCATCTCCAGCACCAGCACAATACCGGTGAGCGGCGCCCTTACCGAAGCCGCCAACAAAGCCCCCATTCCGGCAATGGCAAAAGTTCCGGCCTCCAGATGATACTGCGGAAAAGAGGCCGCTGCGGCCATACCGAACGCGGTACCAAGCAGCGTACCCAACGCCAGCATCGGGGCAAAAATCCCGCCAGGCGCGCCGGACGAGAAGCACAGCAGCGTGGTAATCACCCGGGCAATAAAGATAAACAGCAGCAGACCGACGCTAAAATTGCCCGCCGCAGCAATCGGGATCAGGTTAAACCCACCACCCGCTGCTTCAGGTTTAATTAATCCGAGGATCCCGCACAAGCCGCCAATCGCGCCGCCCATGAGCACCCATTTTTTAATCTCGCCACCGTGGAAACGCTGGAACATATCCTGGGTACGCAACACCATGGTATTAAACAACGGTCCGACGCAGCCAAAAACAATCCCCAGCACCAGATACAGCCACAGCGTATTCACCGGCGCATTGGAGAGCTTGCCAACTTCAATAATCGGAGCTTCACCATTGAAAACGCGAAACACAATGCTCGACATGATGACGCCGGTAAACACGGCTTTGATCGACACGAGGTTATAGCGAAACTGCGGACGCATCTCTTCAATAATGAACAGGATCCCCGCCAGAGGGGCATTGAACGCCGCCGACAGGCCCGCAGCGGCACCGGTAGCCAGCAGAGTATGCCGCGCTTCGGCGCTGCGCATACGAAAAATATCCAGCACCATACGCCCAATGTTGCCGCCAATCTGCACGGTCGGCCCTTCTCGCCCGAGCACCATCCCAGCGCCCAGCGTACCCATACCGCCGATAAATTTCACCGGCAGAACGCGCCACCAGCGCACAGGTCGCAATTCCTCCAAAGCGCCTTCAATCTCTGGGATCCCCGAACCGCCCGCTTCCGGCGCAAATTTACGCACCAGAAAATAGCCGACCATCGCCAGCAATGCGGAGAGGATAAACGCCAGCGGCCACAGCAAAATGGCATGGTCCGCAACCTGAGCCAGCGCGCCGATGCGCTGATTCTGCACCCAGGTCACCGCTTTCTCAAACGCCACGCCCACTAGTCCCGTCACGGTCCCCACTACCGCGGCCATCAAGAGGATCGCCAACGGCGTTTTGTCTCGTTCCAGGAGTCGACGGATTTGATCCCTGCGGCGTAAACGCACAATTTGTTGTGCTTCAAAAGAGGGAGTGTCAGTCTTCATCAGATGATCATTAATTGGTAATACAAATACGGAATCGGCATTCTACTCGCACATTTCACGAAAATCCCCTGCAAATCGCATTGTTTCAATTGCGTAAAACTTTCATAACCTTCTCTGAATAACTAGAATAGCGGGCATTTACTTTTTCTACGAACCAGGACCCCATCCATGAGTAAGTCTGAAAATCTCTACAGCGCAGCACGCGAACTTATCCCTGGCGGCGTTAACTCCCCCGTTCGCGCCTTTACTGGCGTGGGTGGTACTCCGCTGTTTATCGAAAAAGCGGACGGCGCGTATCTGTATGATGTCGATGGTAAAGCCTATGTCGACTACGTCGGTTCCTGGGGACCGATGGTGCTGGGCCATAACCATCCGGCAATCCGTAACGCGGTGATTGAAGCGGCAGAGCGCGGTTTAAGCTTCGGCGCGCCAACCGAGATGGAAGTAAAAATGGCGGAGCTGGTCACTGAACTCGTACCGACCATGGACATGGTGCGCATGGTGAACTCCGGTACGGAAGCGACGATGAGCGCCATCCGTCTGGCGCGCGGTTTCACCGGTCGCGATAAGATCATCAAATTTGAAGGCTGCTACCACGGCCATGCTGACTGCCTGCTGGTCAAAGCCGGTTCCGGCGCGTTAACGCTGGGCCAGCCGAACTCCCCTGGCGTACCCGCTGATTTCGCGAAACACACCCTGACCTGCACCTACAACAATCTCGCTTCAGTACGTGCAGCGTTTGAACAGTACCCGCAGGAGATCGCCTGTATCATCGTTGAGCCGGTCGCCGGCAACATGAACTGCATTCCGCCACTGCCGGAATTCCTGCCAGGCCTGCGTGCGCTGTGCGATGAGTTTGGCGCGCTGTTGATCATCGATGAAGTGATGACCGGTTTCCGCGTGGCGCTGGCCGGTGCGCAGGATTATTACGGCGTCGTTCCGGACCTGACCTGCCTGGGTAAAATCATCGGCGGCGGGATGCCCGTTGGCGCATTCGGTGGCCGTCGTGATGTGATGGATGCCCTTGCGCCGACCGGTCCGGTTTACCAGGCGGGTACGCTGTCCGGTAACCCGATTGCAATGGCGGCGGGTTTTGCTTGTCTGAACGAAGTGGCCCAACCGGGTATTCATGAAACGCTGAATGAACTGACAACGCATCTGGCGGAAGGTCTGCTGGAAGCCGCCGAAGAAGCGAACATTCCTCTGGTGGTTAACCATGTGGGCGGGATGTTCGGGATTTTCTTCACCGATGCAGAAACCGTGACCTGCTATCAGGATGTGATGGCATGCGACGTTGAACGCTTTAAGCAGTTCTTCCACATGATGCTGGATGAAGGGATTTACCTGGCACCGTCTGCCTTCGAAGCGGGCTTTATGTCTGTGGCGCACAGCGAAGAAGATATCAATAACACCATCGATGCCGCGCGTCGGGTGTTTGCGAAACTGTAAAAGAGAACGTACAGAAACAAAGTAGGCCGGGTAAGGCGAAGCCGCCACCCGGCTTTTTTATTGCCGGATGGCGACGCAAAGCGTCTTATCCGGCCTACATGAAAAGAATCAGCCTCAGCGGCTCTGCTTTCTCAGCAGATAGATAAAGTACGGCGCGCCGATAAACGTCGACAGTAATCCCGCCGGGATCTGATACGGAAACAGCACCATTCTGCCGCACCAATCGGCAAAGACCAACAGCACGCCTCCCGCCAGCGCCGAAATCAGCATATGGGGCATCGCCCGGCGAAAACCCATCATGCGAGCAATATGCGGCGCCATCAGCCCGACAAAGCTCAACGGCCCAATCGTCATGGTTGCTGTCGCCGTTAATCCCGCCGCCAACAGCAGTAACCCCACGCGTGACGGCGTCAACGCCAGACCGACCGCCCGCGCCGTATCGCCTCCCAGCGGTAAAATCGTCAACCAACGACGACACAGCGGCGTCAACGCCAGCAAGAAAACCATCACTATCCCGGTATGCAATACCTGCTCGCCAGTCGCGTTATAGGTTGAACCGGAGATCCAGGTCAACACGCCCGCCATGCGCGGATCGCCGCTGGCCTGCAGCATCATTAGTAGCATTGTAAACGCCGTACTGAGCGCCATCCCTGCCAGCAGCATGCGGTGCGGCGAAAAACCGCCGCGCCCGGCGGCAACCATGATGATAAGCAGAGTGACCGCCGCTCCGAGGCTCCCGGCGGGAAGCAGCCAGCCAAAGGCATTGCCGGGCACCAGAAACAGCATTAACACCACGCCAAATGCCGCGCCGGAACTAATACCGAGGACTTCCGGGCTGGCCATTGGATTTCCGGTCAGACGCTGAATAATGCAACCCGCCACCGCCAGCATCACCCCGGCAATCAGCGCCGCCAGAATACGCGGCCAGCGCCAGGGCATCAGTTCATCCAGCATCGATCCGCTGGCCCATGTCCAGCCGTGCGCATCACGTCCGAACGACAGTGCCACCACGACCGTCAGCAGTAAAATTGCGCCGCCCGCCAGCGCAAACTTCAGGACATTTTGACGCTCAGCGGCGATGCGGTTGCTGGCATTCATATCCGGCGCGTTCATGCTCTTAAGGCGCGGCAGCAGCCACAGCAGCAGCGGCGCGCCAACCAGCGCCGTCACCGAACCAGTGGAGACTTCCATCCAGACGCGGGTTAGCCACAGAATGATTTGATCGGAGAGCCAGAGGATCAGCGCGCCGATCAGCGGGGCCAACATCAGACGCGCCAGTAAGCGCCGGGCGCCGAGCATTTTTGCCAGCAGCGGGGCAAACAGGCCGATAAAACCGATAATTCCGACAGCGTTAACCAGCAAGGCGCTGATGACAATCGCCAGCGTCAGTGCCGCCAGACGGGCCAGCGATAGCGCCAGCCCAAGGTTGCGCGCCACGCCGTCATCCAGTCCCATCAGCGTCATTGGGCGTAATAACAGCAGCGTCAACATCACGCCGCCCAGCAGTTGCGGCCACAAACGCTGAACGCCGCTCCAGTCGGTTTGCGTCAGCGAGCCACTGCTCCACAAAAACATGCTTTGCAGCTGATCGTGATGGAAAAGTACCAGCAACTGGTTAATCGCCCCGCAGTACAGGCTGACCACCAGACCGGCAAGGATTAGCGTCACGGGGGAGAGACGTTTGCCCCAGGCAACGCCAAACACCAGCGCGCCAACAATACAGGCCCCTGCCAGCGCCGCAAATTGCGCGGTCAGCGCCCCCGGAATCGCCCACAGCGTCGTGACCGTAATACCTAACTGCGCCCCGGTTGCGACACCTAACGTGGTTGGCTCCGCCAGTGGGTTACGCAGCACCTGCTGGAACAACACGCCGACCAACCCCAGCCCGGCGCCAACTAATAGCGAAATCGCCAGCCTCGGCAGCAGGCTGTAGTGGAAAACCATCTGCTCAATGGCATCGATATCCGGTGACCAGATGGCCTGTTGCCACTGGCTGCGCGGTAGCGCCACAGAGAAGTTAACCCAGGTGAGCCAGCAGGCAGCGACAAACAGAACCGCCAGAAGAAGCGTTGGGAACAGCGCAATTCGTTTACTCACGCTTTGCCTCCCAGTGCATTATCCAGGATGCGGGCAAAATGCATCGCGGACAGCGTTGCACCATAAAACCAGACGGCAGGCACGCGCTGAAAACGTCCGCTACGGACAAACGGCATCGCCTGCCATAACGGCGTAGACATCAGCGCATCCATTTCTCTGTTGTTGCCGTGATCAAAGCACAGCACATCAACATCTTTATAGGCTGCAAGCCGGTCAATACTCACGGCAGTGCTGCCCCAGAAGTTGGTTTCTCCCTGCCAGGCGTTGGGGATCCCATATTCGTCCAGCACCTCCTGGAACAGGCTGTTCGGGCCAAACACCAGCATATGCCGCGAATCAAGCAGGGACGTCAGGAGCACGGGGCGCGCGCCTCGTTGGATAAAGCGCGGTTTCAGGCTGGCGATAAAACGATCGTATTCAGTCAGATGACGTTCAGCAGAAGCTGGCAAATTCAGCAATTGCGCCATTTCCTGCAGCGACTGACGCGCAACCGCCAGCGGCTTTTTGCCATCGCTGAAGTTAAATCCCCGACCAGGCGCAATTCGCGCCAGTTTTTCGGGGGCGGGGCCATAACCAGCCGACCATACCAAAAACGAGGGTTTCATTTCGGTCAGTAGTTCGAGATTGGGTTCCGTACGTAGCCCGACGTCAATCACCGAGTCCGGCAATGGAGGTTCATTGACCCACAGTTTGTAGTTAGGGATATCCGCAATGCCATACGGCACGATGCCCAGCGCCAGCAACAGCTCTACCGGCAGCCATTCCAGCGCCACAATACGTTGCGGATCAATCGCCGCCGCGTTAGCCGTATTCATCCGCCACAGCAGCGGCGACAGCGCCATCGCCGTCAGCAGCCGCCGACGGGTAATATGTGGTAATCCGATCATTAATAGACAAAACTCACGGGTGCGGCACCGGCCGGATGCGGCAAAATGCCCATCGGGATACCGTAAATTTGTTCCAGCGTTTCGCTGCGCATCAGTTCCGCAGGCGTTCCCTGAGCAATCATTTCACCGCCGCGCAGCGCAACTAAATAATCGCAGTAGCGGGCCGCCATATTGATATCGTGCAGTACGGCAACCACCGTCAAGCCGCGCTCCTGACTTAAGCGATGCACCAGCGCCAGTACGTCAACCTGATGAGCGATATCCAGCGCAGAGGTCGGTTCGTCAAGCAGCAGGCAGCGGCTGTCCTGCGCCACCAGCATGGCGATCCACGCACGCTGACGCTCGCCGCCGGACAGGCTATCGACCAGACGATGCGCCAGGGGTTTTAAGCCCACCAACGAAATGGCTTCTTCTACTTTCTCTCTGTCGGCCACGCCAAAACGTCCCAGCGCGCCGTGCCACGGATAGCGGCCAATCGCTACCAGTTCGCGAACGGTCATCCCTTCTGCCTGCGGCAACTGCTGCGGCAAATAGGCGACCTTGCGGGCAAACGCTTTACTGCTCCAGTTCTCCAGCGGCTGTTCGTCGAGCAGGATCTCGCCTTCTGACGGCGGCTGATGACGTCCCAGCATTTTCAATAACGTCGATTTTCCGGAACCGTTGTGGCCGATAAGACCAGTCACTTTTCCTACGGGAAACGTTAACGAGAGTGGATGCAAAAGCGTGCGCCCAGGCACACGAAAGGAGACATTACGCAACGCAAAAGTGGTATCGGGATGGGATCTGTTTTCCTGCATAGCAGCCAACTTGTAAAACGGGCACGCAAAGCGTGCCCAAAGAGAAATTAGAAACGGAAGGTTGCGGTTGCAACGACCTGACGTTCTGCGCCCCAGAAGCAGCCATAGGTGTTGAAGCAACTGGCGACATATTCACGATCAAGCAGGTTGTTCACATGCAGCGCCACGTTGGAGCCCGCCATGCCGACGCGCGCCAGATCGTATCGCACTAACGCATCCACCACCGTGTAGCTTCCCACTTTGAAGGAGTTTGCCGGATCGCCGTAGCTTGAACCGGTTAAACGAGCGCCGGTTCCCAGCGTCAGGCCAGAGAGCGCGCCGTCATAGATGGTGTAATCACCCCACAAGGATGCCATATGCTTTGGCACCTGAGCAGGCGTATTGCCTTTGTAGTTGGTGTCGGTGGTGTATTCCGCATCGGTGTAGGTATAAGAACCCACCACGTTAACGCTAGCAGACAGCGCCGCTTTTGCTTCAATTTCCACACCACGTGAACGAATTTCACCGCCTTCAACCGAGAAAAGCGATCCATTCGGGTCGGCCATCAAATTATTGGTTTTGGTGAGCTGGTATACCGCACCGGTCAACACGATCGGACGATCGCCCGGCACGTATTTCACGCCAGCTTCGTACTGCTTACCTTTGGATGGCGCAAAGATATTGCCGCTAGCCCCGGTCTGGGAAGCCGGTTCAAAGGATTCGCTATAGCTGAAATACGGAGTTACACCATTGTCAAACAGATAGTTAACACCGCCACGCCAAGTGAACTGTCTGTCATCACGGGAGTCCTGCACGCCAGATACGCGGTTCAGAGAATCCTGTTTAGCCCAGTCGTAACGACCACCCAGAGTAACCAGCACCTTATCCCACTGCATCTGATCCTGAGCGTACAGACCAGTTTGTTCCTGTTTATTCAGAACACGATACGGAGCACCTGGTCCAGGATGCGCGCCAAAATCAAAGTCGCTGCGGTCAAGGTTATAGATATCTGACGGCGCTACAGAACCAGCCCAACCAAACCAGGAGTTGATGTCGTTACGCATACGCATATAGTCAACGCCGGTCAGCAATGTGTGATCCAGGGAACCGGTAGCAAATTTGCTCTGCACCTGCGTATCAACAGCAAAGTTCTGCAATTTCTCATTATCGTCAACGTACTGACGAGTCAATGTATGACCCCAATCTGACTGAGGAACGCTGGCACAAGGACTGTTAGCCGGATCTTTTGTATAGAGCGGATCTGAGCACATGCCGTAGCCATACACGCTGTTTTGCGAAACTTTGTTTTGCGCATAACGCAGATTCTGACGCACGGTAAAGGTGTCGTTAAATTCGTGGTCAAAGCTGTAGCCCACCATCTTCTCATTACGAGAGTAGGTATTGTTGTTTGCGCCTTCGTTGAAATCGGTGGGCAGACGTGAACCGTTTGGCAGCTTAGATACGGTACCCTCTTTCGGCAACCAACCGTAATAACCGGTTTCAGGCTCGTTCTGGAAGTAGGAGAGGAAGGTGAAGTTTGTCTTATCATCCGGACGCCATGAGAACGATGGCGCGATAGCGTAGCGTTGCTCTTCTGCGCCCTGCTGCTGCGCATTAGCGGAACGCGCCAGGCCGGTCAGGCGGTATGAGTACACGCCATCGTCATCCAGCGCGTCGCTGAAATCAAACCCGGTCTGGAACAGGCTGTCAGTGCCCATTTTGAACTGAACTTCTTTCAGCGGCTCTGTCGTGGGGCGCTTGCTGACCATGTTCAACAACCCGCCAGGGTTGCTCTTTCCGTAAAGAACGGAAACCGGACCGCGCATCACTTCAGCGCGCTCCAGCATATAAGGATCGATTACCGCATCGTTGTAGAAGTTACCCTGCATCTTCAGGCCATTCAGATAGTTGTTCTGACTTTGGCCGTCTGCCGCGAATCCGCGAATAATCAGATAGTCATAGGTATTGGATGCGCCACGCGTACCCACGGCGACACCAGGAGTGTAGCTGAGCGCCTCTTTAACCGATTTCGGCTGATGTAACGCCATCTCTTCAGCGGTGACCACTGAAATAGACTGAGGAACTTTTTGAATCGGAGTATCGGTTTTGGTCGCCGTAGCAGACTGTCGTGCGGCGATGGTTGCCGCTGGCCCCCATGCACTTTCCTGCGGAGCAGGCGCTGCGGTTACGGTGATGGTTTCTTCTTTCGGTTGAACCGCCGCCTGTGCATAGACAGACATGCCGCTAACCGCTGTGGCTACCACAACTGCAATTTTACGCAGCGAGGAATTTGGCTGAGCAGTTTTAAGACGCGCCATTGGTATTTCTCTGATGAAAGTGAATGATAACGTAAACGAGAATTATTCTTATAACGAGAGTATGATATTCGAAACGCTGTTGCGAGCGCAAGCAATACGCGCCCTTACTAAAACTAAGGGGTTAAGAAATAACCAGAT
>NZ_CP069763.1:2070325-2177125 GCF_016893685.1 Citrobacter cronae | reverse complement strand
GGATTAGTTTCCGCCGAACATATCCTTAATCCAACCCGCTACGCCGTCGCTGTCTTTCTTCTCTTGCTGCGCCGGTTGCTGCTGTTGAGGCTGCTGTTGCTGCGGCTGTTGAGAAGATTGATCGAACGGATTACCCGACTGCTGCAGCATTTCCCCCTGCTGACACAGTGAGTCAGGATCGGTGGTCCATACTGGCAGCGTGCGCATCCCACCACTACACACGAAGTTGCCGTCATAGTCCACGCCCATATCCACCACATCCTCCGGTGGCGTCAGCACCAGCGGGGTTGGAGTCTGGTTAGCCAGATAACGCTGATAAATCGACATCGCGCCGCTGGCACCGTACAGCTTGGTTGGCTGGTTGTTATCACGGCCCACCCAGGTGATGGTCACCTGGCTGCCGTCAATCCCGGCGAACCAGGTATCGACGTTGTTGTTGGTGGTCCCGGTTTTACCCGCCAGATGCAGCCCAGGATACTTCGCGCCAAGCTGGCGGCCTGTACCACGCTGAACCACCTGCTGCATGGTCCACAGCGTCATATACGCCGCCTGCGCCGGAACGGCACGCTCAGCCTGCGGGAAGCTCTGGTATAACACCGTGCCATCTTCGGCAATTACCGAACGCAGCGCCGACAGCGGCGCGCGGTTCCCACCGCTGGCAATAGTCTGGAACGCCTGCGCCACTTCGATTGGCGTCAGGTTCAGCGCCCCCAGCAACATAGCCGGAACCGGGTTAAGCTGATCTTTCGGCGCGCCCAGCTTCAGCCAGGTATCGGTCACGGCAGGCAAGCCCAGCGCCATCCCCAGATTCACCGTGGGTACGTTCATCGAGCGCGTTAACGCGTCCACCAGCATCACTTTACCGCTTTCGCTATAGCGACGGTCATCGTTCTGCGGCGACCACACCTGGCCGTTCGGCTGACGCAGCGCAATTGGCGCATCGGCAATCCAGGTATTCAGGCGGTACAGCTTCGGCTGGCTGAGCGCCGTCAGATAGGTCGCCGGCTTCGCCAGAGAACCAATTGAACGACGCGCCTGCATCGCACGGTTATAGCCCGCGAACTGCGGCTCTGCCCCACCGACCATGGCGCGAACTTCGCCGCTAAAGCGATCAACCACCACAATCGCCGTTTCCAGATCGCTCAGCTTACGTTGTTTCTTCAGCACCGGAATGCCTTCCACCGCCGCTTTTTCTGCAGCGTCCTGCGCCACGGAATCAAAGGTGGTGAAAATTTTCACGCCGGAGAGATCTTTAACTTTATCGCCCAGCTTCGCCTGTAGCTCCTGGCGCACCATCTGCATAAACGCTGGCTGTGGGGAGATCACCCCGCCGCGCGGTTGCACGCCTAACGGACGCGCGCTCAGCATGTCATACAGATCCTGGTCGATAATCTGCTGCTGTTGCAGCAGACGCAGCACCAGGTTACGACGCTCCAGCGCCAGCTTCGGGTTACGCCACGGGTTATAAATCGACGCCCCTTTCACCATCCCAACCAGCAGTGCCTGTTGGTCGAGGCTTAACTCTTCCACCGGACGTCCGAAGTAATACAAGCTCGCCAGCGGGAAGCCACGGATCTCGTTGTCACCGCTCTGGCCGAGATAGACTTCGTTCATGTACAGCTCAAGAATGCGGTCTTTGCTGTAACGCGCATCCATGATCAGCGCCATATAGGCTTCGTTGGCTTTACGCCAGTAGGAGCGCTCGCTGGAGAGGAACAGGTTCTTCACCAACTGCTGGGTCAGCGTACTGGCCCCCTGTACAGTACGACCTGCCGTCAGGTTCGCCAGCACCGCACGGCCAATGGAATAGAGACTGATCCCGTCGTGCTCATAGAAGTGACGGTCTTCTGTCGCCAATAGCGTGTCCACCAGCAGATCCGGGAAGCCGCTACGCGGGACAAACAGGCGCTGCTCGCCGTTTGGTGAAGAGAGCATGGTGATCAGACGCGGATCGAGACGGAAGAAACCGAACTGGCGGTTGTTATCCATATTCTCGATGGTGTCCAGATGATCGCCGTCAAAGGTCAGACGCGCGCGCACCTGCCCTTCTTTGCTGTCCGGGAAGTCAAACGGGCGACGAATCATCTCAATGCTCTTCGCCTGTACGGTGAATTCGCCCGGACGCGTCATCTTCGTCACCTGACGATACTGCGTGGCCTCCAGCAGCTTCACCATCTCGTTCTTGCCGATGGGCATTTCTGGCTCAAGGTTAACCATGCGGCCATATACCGCCGCCGGAAGTTGCCAGACTTTGCCATCAATACGGCTACGAATTTTTTGGTCCAGATACACGCCGTAAATGGCGATCAGCACCAAAAAGACAATCGACAGTTTTACCAGCAGCCAGAACCAGCCGCGCTTACCACGAGGCTTACGCCCTTTGCCCTTACCCTTACGCGGCATCGGTTCTTCATCCTCATAGTCATCATCATCATAATCGTCGTCATACTCTTCATCTCTGAGTTGACGACGGCTCACCTTTTGTTTTACCGGACGCGATGGTTTCCCTTTACGTCCAATTGGCTCGCGGTCATTCCCCGCCATGCTTTTTCTCCGCAACATTCAGGCGCAAGGGCCCGATTCTCTGTTCTTCCGTCCTGCGACAGAAGAAGAAATCTCTCAATTATTACCGCTCTTTCGCCGGATGCGGCATAACGCCTTATCCGGCCTACAGCTACATTACGAATACTTTTTGGTGCGCCGCGTTGGCGCGGTATTCGCCGGATCGTCCGGCCAGACGTGTTTCGGATAACGCCCTTTCATCTCTTTTTGCACCTCGCGGTACGATCCCTGCCAGAACGCGCTCAGATCGCTGGTCACCTGTAGCGGTCGTTGGGCCGGAGACAGCAGCTCCAGCACCAGCGGAACGCGGCCCTGAGCGATGGTTGGAGTCCTCGCTTCGCCAAACATTTCCTGCATCCGCACCGCCAGCGCAGGAGGATTATCTTCATGATAGCGAATGGCAATCCGACTCCCCGTCGGCACAGTGTAATGCGCCGGCAGTTCACTATCCAGACGTTGCAGCATTGACCAGTCCAGCAAACCGCGCAATGCCTGACCCACATTTAATGCTTTTAACGCGCGTAAAGAGTGCACACCGCTCATGTGCGGCAACAGCCAGGTCTCCAGCGTCGCCAGCAGAGAATCTTCATCTACCGCGGGCCAGTCATATTCTGGCAACCAGGTCGCCGCACAGTGCAAACGCAGCCGAAACTGCTCGGCCTCCGGCGTCCAGTTGAGCATACTTAGCCCTTTATCGCGAATGCCATTCAACATCGCCTGGTGCAACTCCTCTTCCGAGGGTTTAGCCAGCGGCTGGACTTTTACCGTGAGCTGACCAATGCGCGAGCGGCGTAAGGCTTTTAATGTGCCCTGGGTTTCATCCCACTCGATAGTGTCGGACTGCTGGAGCAGTTCAGGACACGTCTGCATCAGCACGTCAATCTCCAGCGGCAGGGCCAGCAGAATACGCGCATCCGGCGAAGCGCTGCCCTGTAGCAACAACGGCGCTATCAGCCATTCATGGCGTCCGGAAGCGTCATCAGCATCCAACATTGCGCCCATACCATTAGCCAGTTGATAACGCCCTTCCTGCCCGCGTCGACGCGCGATCCGGTCGGCAAACGCCTGCGCCAGCAACGGGGAAAGCAGCGTACTGTCGGGCTGTCCGCTGCGAACATTGAGCCGTTTCAGCAATTGCTGGCTGCGCTGCTGCCAGGCGGGGTGATTGCGTGAAAACGCCGCAGCCAGATCGGTACAGCCACCACGCGGCGGCTCCTCCAGAATCGCTGCCAGTTTTGCCGCCGTTGCCGCTTCGGTATCATTGCTGGCGCTGACCAGCATCGCCGCCAGGCGAGGATCGTTCCCCAACATCGCCATTTTCTGCCCGCGAGCGCTGAGCCTGTCACCCGCAAGCGCACCCAGCATCTGCAACAGTTGTTTTGCCGCCTGCAGGTTGATAGCAGGCGGCGTATCCAGCCAGTTTAGTTGCGCGGGATCGGTGCATCCCCATTGCAGCAACTCCATTAGCAGCCCGGACAGATCGCTCTGTAATATCTCCGGCTCCCCTTGCGAAGCCGCTCTTTCCGCCTGCTCTTTGGCCAGCAGATGCAGACAAATTCCGGGTTCCAGACGCCCTGCGCGTCCCGCTCGCTGCGTCATCGAGGCCTGACTGATGCGCTGGGTAATCAGTCGCGTCAGTCCAGTGCGCGCGTCATAGCGCGCCACGCGCTCCTGAGCGCAGTCTACCACCAGCCGAATACCTTCAATCGTTAAGCTGGTTTCAGCAATGTTGGTGGCCAGCACCACTTTGCGCTGGCCTTGCGGCGCGGGCAAAATCGCCTGACGCTGCTCGGCAAGCGTCAGCGCGCCATACAGTGGGCACAGCACAACATCGCTGCCCACACGCGTTGCCAGATGCTCCTGCACGCGCTGGATTTCCCCAACGCCCGGTAAAAACAGCAGCAGCGACCCGCTTTCATAGCGCAGTAGCTCCGCCGTGGCTATCGCCACCGCTTCGTCAAAACGCAGATGTGCCGCCAGCGGTTGATACCGTCGCTCGACCGGAAATGTGCGGCCTTCAGAGATAATCATGGGCGCATCGGGCAATAACTGCTGCAAGCGCCCGTTATCGAGCGTTGCGGACATGATCAACAGTTTCAGATCGTCACGCAGACCTTGCTGTACATCCAGCAGCAGCGCCAGCGCCAGGTCGGCCTGCAGACTCCGTTCGTGAAATTCATCGAGGATCACTAACCCGACGTCCGTGAGTTCGGGGTCGCGTTGGATCATGCGCGTCAGGACGCCTTCCGTAACCACTTCCAGCCGGGTCTGCGGCCCCACGCAGCTTTGCGCGCGCATGCGATACCCCACGGTCTCGCCGGGCTTTTCGTTCAGCAACTCCGACAACCGCTGCGCCACATTGCGTGCCGCCAGACGGCGCGGCTCCAGCAAAATTATCCGCCCCTTGATGCCACCATGCTCAAGCAGTCGCAACGGTAGCCAGGTCGATTTCCCGGCACCGGTCGGCGCGGTCAGCAGCACCTGCGGCGAGGCATCAAGGGCGGTAAGCAGTGCAGGCACTACGGCGGCAACGGGCAACGACGTCACAAATGGCTCCAGAGGGTTAACATTCTTCGCGCTGCATTGTAGCATCGCGTTAATTCATAACCGAGTATCCATCATGTCTGAGCCAAAAAGGCTGTTCTTTGCGATTGAATTGCCTGCCGAGGTTCGGGAGCAGTTAATCCACTGGCGAGCCGCGCAATTCCCTCCTGAAGCAGGCCGTCCCGTCGCCGCCGAGAATCTGCATCTGACGTTGGCCTTTTTAGGTGATGTCAGCGCAGAGAAGCAACAGGCGTTGTCGCAGCTAGCCGGACGCATTCGCCAGCCCGGTTTTACGCTCAAACTGGATGATGCCGGGCAATGGCTGCGTTCGCGAGTAGTATGGCTGGGGATGCGTCAGCCGCCGCGCGGACTGTTACAACTGGCGAATATGCTGCGGGCGCAGGCCTCACGCAGCGGGTGCTATCAAAGCCCACAGCCGTTTCACCCGCATATCACGCTGCTGCGCGATGCCGGACACGCGGTTCCCATTCCGCCCCCCGGCTTTGGCTGGTCGTTCCCGGTCACCGGGTTTGCGCTCTATTCCTCCACATTCACGCGGGGGCGTACGCGTTACACGCAGTTGCAACGCTGGATGCTGACTGAATAATCAAAGGGACTGTTCATGCAATTTTCTCCACCTTTACAACCGGCTACGCTCATCCAGCGCTACAAGCGTTTTTTAGCGGATGTGATCACACCGGATGGCACAACGTTAACGTTACACTGCCCAAATACCGGCGCGATGACCGGATGCGCAACGCCAGGTGATACCGTCTGGTATTCAACATCAGAAAATACCAAACGGAAATACCCGCATACCTGGGAATTAACGCAAACGCAATCCGGGGCATTTATTTGTGTTAATACGCTGTGGGCGAACAGATTAGCGAAAGAGGCGATTCAGCAGTCGCTAATTTCAGAAGTTTCAGGCTATAGCATATTGAAAAGTGAAGTAAAATACGGCGCCGAAGGGAGTCGTATAGACTTTTTGTTACAGGCGGATTCCCGACCTGACTGCTATATTGAAGTGAAATCAGTCACGTTGGCGGAAAAAGATCAGGGTTATTTTCCCGATGCCATCACTGAACGAGGTCAGAAACATCTTCGGGAATTGATGAGCGTAGCGGCTGAAGGTAAGCGGGCGGTGATATTTTTCGCTGTGCTACATTCAGCCATTACACGGTTTTCACCCGCGCGCCATATTGATACGAAATATGCGCAATTATTGGTCGAAGCTCGGCAAAAGGGGGTCGAAATTCTGGTTTATAAAGCGGAACTTTCTGCCCATGGTATGACTCTTAAAGAGCCGTTGCCCATTACCTTGTAATGGTGTAAACATCTGGTTAATTAATATTCTGGGCGCGTGTGCAAATACGCTTTTCCTCACAGGGTTGTCAAGTGTTACGTTTAGATAATTGCTATCCGGAAAAGCATCTGCTATTTATAGCGACCTGATTTTTCCCCCGAACATGGGGATCGATAGTGCGTGTTAAGGAGAAGCAACATGCAAGAAGGGCAAAACCGTAAAACATCGTCCCTGAGTATTCTCGCCATCGCTGGGGTGGAGCCGTACCAGGAGAAACCGGGCGAAGAGTATATGAACGAAGCCCAGCTGTCGCACTTCAGGCGTATTCTTGAGGCATGGCGTAATCAACTTAGGGATGAAGTCGATCGCACCGTATCTCATATGCAAGACGAAGCGGCTAACTTCCCTGATCCGGTGGACCGCGCCGCGCAGGAAGAAGAATTCAGCCTTGAGCTGCGTAACCGTGACCGTGAGCGCAAACTGATCAAAAAGATCGAGAAGACGCTGAAGAAGGTAGAAGACGAAGATTTCGGCTACTGCGAATCATGCGGCGTAGAAATTGGTATTCGCCGTCTGGAAGCGCGTCCGACAGCCGATCTGTGTATCGACTGCAAAACGCTGGCAGAAATCCGCGAAAAACAAATGGCAGGTTAATTCCGGTCATTTTTACCACGTTTACTACAGGCGGGAGTTTCTCCCGCCTTATTATTTGTTAGTCCGCAAAATGAGCGATTCACACTATATTGGCCGCTTCGCCCCCTCCCCTTCCGGCGAACTGCACTTCGGTTCACTCATTGCCGCCCTCGGGAGCTACCTGCAGGCCCGTGCCCGGCGCGGCATCTGGCGAGTACGTATTGAAGACATTGACCCCCCTCGTGAAGTTCCCGGTGCTGCAGAGACGATTCTGCGTCAGCTGGAACATTACGGCCTGCACTGGGATGGCGAAATTTTATGGCAATCCCAGCGTCATGAAGCCTACCGAGAGGCGCTTAGCTGGCTGCATCAGCAGGATCTGAGCTATTACTGCACCTGTACACGGGCGCGTATTCAAAGCGTCGGCGGTATTTACGACGGCCACTGCCGTGAGTTACGCCTCGGGCCAGAGCAGGCGGCTGTCCGCATCAAGCAACGTCGCCCCGTGCTGCAGTTTACTGACCGGCTACGCGGTGTAATTCAGGCTGACCCGCAACTTGCTGGCGAAGATTTTATTATTCACCGCCGCGACGGGCTGTTTGCCTATAACCTCGCGGTAGTGGTAGATGACCATTTCCAGGGCGTGACGGAAATTGTGCGCGGCGCCGATCTCATAGAACCGACGGTGCGGCAAATTTCGTTGTATCAGCAGTTTGGCTGGCAGGCGCCAGACTATATTCATCTGCCGCTGGCGCTTAACGAACAAGGCGCTAAACTTTCCAAACAAAATCATGCACCTGCCCTGCCGCAAGGCGATCCACGTCCGGTGATTATTGCCGCGCTGCGCTTTCTCGGCCAGCGTGCGGATATCGCGTGGCAGGAAATGCAGGTCGATCAGATCCTTCAGTTTGCCGTCAAAAACTGGAGTCTGACAACGGTGCCAGAATCAGCGATCGTAAATACGCCATTCTCAAATGCGCCACGCTGAGCTATGATTAGCCGCTATTTTTACACAGCAACACTTGTTCTGATTGAAGTTTGACACTACCGAGGTGCACTATTTTTACCCGAGTCGCTAATTTTTGCCGCAAGGTGCTAAGCCGCGAGGAGCGCGAGGCCGAGCTTGCCGTCGCCCGTCCACATATGACGGTAATCCCGCGTGAGCAGCACTCAATCTCCCGCAAAGATATCAGTGAAAATGCCCTGAAGGTAATGTACAGGCTCAATAAGGCCGGATACGAGGCATGGCTGGTTGGCGGGGGCGTGCGCGATCTTTTGCTGGGCAAAAAGCCAAAAGATTTTGATGTCACCACTAACGCAACGCCGGATCAGGTGCGAAAACTGTTTCGCAACTGTCGTCTGGTCGGTCGCCGTTTCCGCCTTGCGCATGTGATGTTTGGCCCGGAAATTATCGAAGTGGCGACCTTTCGCGGCCATCATGAAGGCAGCGAAGCCGATCGCACCACGTCGCAACGCGGGCAAAACGGTATGCTGCTGCGCGATAACATCTTTGGCTCCATTGAAGAAGATGCCCAGCGTCGCGATTTCACGATCAACAGCCTGTATTACAGCGTGGCCGATTTCACCGTGCGTGATTACGTCGGTGGCATGCAGGATCTCGAAGAAGGCATCATTCGCCTGATCGGTAATCCGGAAACGCGCTATCGCGAAGATCCCGTACGTATGCTGCGCGCCGTGCGCTTTGCCGCCAAGCTCGACATGCGTATCAGCCCGGAAACCGCAGAGCCGATCCCGCGTCTGGCAACGCTGTTGAACGACATTCCTCCCGCACGCCTGTTTGAAGAAGCACTCAAGCTGTTACAGGCGGGCTATGGGTATGAAACCTATAAAAAACTGCGTGAGTACAGCCTGTTCCAGCCGCTGTTCCCAACCATTACGCGCTACTTCACCGAAGACGGTGACAGCCCGATGGAACGCATTATCGCCCAGGTGCTGAAGAATACCGATAACCGCATTAACAATGATATGCGCGTTAACCCGGCGTTCTTGTTCGCCGCCATGTTCTGGTATCCGTTACTGGAAGCCGCGCAGAAAATCGCGCAAGAAAGCGGCCTGGCCTATTACGACGCTTTCGCACTGGCAATGAATGACGTACTCGACGAAGCCTGTCGCTCGCTGGCAATCCCGAAACGATTAACCTCGCTGACCCGCGATATCTGGCAGTTGCAGTTACGCATGTCCCGTCGTCAGGGCAAACGCGCCTGGAAGCTGATGGAACATCCGAAGTTCCGCGCCGCCTACGACCTGCTGGCCCTGCGTGCAGAAGTGGAAAACAACGCCGAGCTGCAGCGTCTGGCTCAATGGTGGGGTGAATTCCAGGTTTCAGCGCCGCCGGAGCAAAAAGGCATGCTGAACGAGCTGGATGAAGAGCCTGAACGTCGTCGTCATCGTCGCCCACGTAAACGCGCGCCACGCCGCGAGGGCTCCGCGTGACCAATCGCGAATACCCAATGGATTTCGGGTTGCATCAAGGCGGCGACACAGCGAACTCCCGGGAGCGTACATCAGTACGTGACTGGGATGAGCGAGGAAAGCCAACACAGATGCAGCTTGAAAGACGACGGGTATATATCGCTATTGGCAGCAACCTCGCCTCCCCGCTGGAACAGGTGAATGCTGCCGTACAGGCGATCGGTGAAATTCCCGACAGCCGCATTGTGGCCGTCTCTTCATTTTACCGCACACCGCCATTAGGCCCACAGGATCAGCCCGATTACCTGAACGCCGCCGTGGCGCTGGATACCGCTCTCGCCCCAGAAGAATTGCTTAACCATACCCAGCGCATTGAGCTGCAACAGGGGCGTGTGCGCAAGGCCGAACGCTGGGGTCCGCGTACGCTGGATCTCGACATTATGCTGTTTGGCGATGAAGTGATTAACACCGACCGTCTGACCGTGCCGCACTACGACATGAAAAAGCGGGGCTTTATGCTGTGGCCGCTGTTTGAGATCGCCCCTGATCTGATCTTTCCGGATGGTATCAGCCTGCATCAGCATCTCACCCATCTTGGTGCGGCAAAACCCGCCCACTGGTAAAACATAGCCTCCCCTTTAGCGTTTACTGCTTTAGCGCCAAACGATTGCTTAAATCAATTGCCCCCCTGAATGTGACTGTTAGAATGCCGGTAAATATGACTTTCATCATCAGGAAATGTTATGAAACCGACCACCATTTCGCTGTTACAGAAATGCAAACAGGAAAAGAAACGCTTCGCCACCATTACCGCGTACGATTACAGCTTCGCCAAATTATTCGCCGATGAAGGCATCAACGTGATGCTGGTGGGCGACTCACTGGGCATGACAATTCAGGGGCACGACTCCACCCTGCCGGTCAACGTGGAAGATATCGCCTACCACACCCGCGCCGTTCGCCGTGGCGCGCCGAACTGCCTGCTGCTCTCCGACCTGCCGTTTATGGCTTATGCCACGCCGGAACAGACGTTTGAAAACGCGGCCATCGTGATGCGTGCGGGGGCCAATATGGTCAAGATTGAAGGCGGCGCATGGTTGGTTGATACGGTGAAAATGCTCACCGAACGCGCCGTCCCGGTTTGTGGTCATCTGGGGCTGACGCCGCAATCGGTGAATATCTTCGGCGGCTATAAAATTCAGGGCCGCGGCGACGCCGGGCAGGTACTGCTGGATGACGCGCTGGCCTTAGAAGCGGCAGGCGCTCAACTGTTGGTGCTGGAATGCGTGCCGGTTGAACTGGCGAAGCGCGTTACTGAAGCGCTGTCGATTCCGGTGATCGGCATCGGCGCGGGCAACGTCACCGATGGTCAGATCCTGGTAATGCACGATGCGTTTGGCATCACCGGCGGTCATATTCCAAAATTCGCGAAAAATTTCCTTGCCGAAGCGGGCGACATGCGCGCCGCCGTACGGCAGTATATGGCAGAAGTGGAGTCCGGCGTTTATCCGGGCGAAGAACACAGTTTCCATTAAGGAGTCCAGGTGTGTTAATTATCGAAACCCTGCCGCTGCTGCGTCAGCATATCCGTCGTCTGCGCCAGGAAGGCAAACGTGTCGCATTGGTTCCCTCTATGGGCAATCTGCACGACGGCCACATGAAACTGGTCGATGAGGCAAAAGCCCGAGCTGATGTGGTCATCGTCAGCATTTTCGTCAATCCGATGCAATTCGACAGACCGGAAGATTTGGTGCGCTATCCGCGCACGCTGCAGGAAGACTGCGAAAAACTGAACAAGCGCAAAGTCGATTATGTCTTTGCTCCAGCCGTTGAGGAAATCTACCCGCAGGGGCTGGAAGGCCAGACGTACGTTGATGTTCCCGGCCTCTCTACCATGCTGGAAGGCGCCAGCCGTCCGGGCCACTTCCGCGGCGTCTCAACTATCGTCAGCAAGCTGTTCAACCTGATCCAGCCGGATATCGCCTGCTTTGGCGAGAAGGATTTCCAGCAACTGGCGCTGATTCGCAAAATGGTCGCCGATCTGGGCTACGACATTGAGATAGTCGGCGTGCCGATTATCCGCGCCAAAGATGGTCTGGCGCTCAGCTCGCGTAACGGGTATCTGACGGCAGAGCAGCGTAAAATCGCCCCAGGATTATACAAAGTGATGAGCGGCATCGGCGAAAAGTTACAGGCCGGTGAGCGTGACCTGGACGAGATGATTGCCATTGCAGCGCAAGAACTGAATGAAAAAGGCTTCCGCGCCGACGACATTCAGATCCGCGATGCCGACACGCTGCTTGAACTCACCGAAAACAGCAAACGTGCGGTCATTCTGGTCGCCGCATGGCTGGGACAGGCGCGTTTGATCGATAATCAAAGCGTTACATTAGCCCAGTAGACAGGGGTTAAAAATCGGGCAATACTGCCTGAGAATTTCCAAAGCAGGCTTCAAGCGCCTGCTTAGTCAAGATAAACGACAGGGTATAGAAGTTATGATTCGCACCATGCTGCAAGGCAAGCTCCACCGCGTAAAAGTCACGCAGGCGGACCTGCACTACGAAGGTTCCTGTGCCATTGACCAGGATTTCCTCGATGCCTCCGGTATTCTGGAAAACGAAGCGATTGATATCTGGAACGTGACCAATGGGAAACGTTTCTCAACCTATGCGATTGCGGCTGAACGCGGCTCCAAAATCATCTCGGTGAACGGTGCGGCGGCGCATTGCGCTGAGGTTGGCGACATTGTGATTATCGCCAGCTTCGTCACCATGTCTGATGAAGAAGCCCGGACATGGCGGCCGAAAGTGGCCTACTTTGAAGGCGACAACGAAATGAAGCGCACCGCGAAAGCTATTCCGGTCCAGGTTGCCTGATAGTCCTTACCCCTGCGGCTGATTGACGATCAGCCGCGACATCGTTTCCAGCGAATCCGTGCGTAAAATATACAGCCTTTTGAGCAGCATCGGATTATCGCCCGGCTTCACCTTCCCTCTCACCGTAGTTACCGCCATGTGAAATCCCGCATCGCCCGCCGCTTTTACCGCCGTGGCGTTATAACCGCCAAACGGATATGAAAGATACAGGACGTGAGGATTGAACTGGGACAGCGCCCGCCGCGAACGGGCAAAATCGAACAGAATGTTGTGATAGTTGCGGCTCAGCAGGATCGGCCGATGATAAGCGTCCACTCGATGTAAAAAATGGGTATGCGACTGGAAGTCAAACACATCCCTGATCCCATTCAGTTCAGAGACGCTCATAAACTGTAGCGATTTCGGATCCCACTTCTGCGGATGGCGCTTAATGCGTGACGAGATGATAAACGCCGTCGCCTTCATGCCGTTCTGTTTCAACACCGGATAAGCATAACGACTCACCGACTTCAGACCATCGTCGAAAGTCAGCACCACCGCCCGCGCCGGGAGGTTCATATTGTTGCGTACATAGCCTTCCAGTTGATACATCGTCAGCGTCGTGTAGCCGCGATCGTGTAGCCAGGCCATCTGGTTGCTAAAAGCGCGTACGGAGGTTGTGGTGGAGGTGTGACGAAAGCGGGTATTCTCTTCATCACGCAGAATATGATGATAGGTTAACACCGGGATGCCGTTGTCTTCCTGCGCATCCAGAGCACTGATATAGGCCAGTCTGCCGCCAATGCGGATCTGGTACCACGTCTGGTTGAGTCGGTCTTTAAGCTTACTGATTATGGGATAGCGCAGATTATCCGCCAGCACGCCAAACGGGGCGCTACCGACATCCGGGGCATTATAAACCGGTGTATCTTTCCAGGTAATCAGGCTTTGATTGCTGAGGGGTTTATTGAGATCGCCCAAACCATCGTCAACCTTCTGCCGCCCCTGAACAGGCTCCAGATGCCCCTTATCAATAAATCCGGTACCAAAGCCAAAGGTGAATTCGTAATAGTCAGCCGCTATCGGCTCTACGGCAAGGATCTGCCCGGCGCGAACATTCCCCACCGTCACCATTTTGTCACCTATCTGCGCCCACACGGCAGCCGCTTCGGTAGTTTGCATGTAGCGAGCAGGCAAAGCCGCAGCTACGCTGCCAGAAGACAGGAGCAACAAAATAAGCACAACGCGCATAACCATATGAGATAACCGAACCGAGGCGAGAAACCTCGGCTATTGTAGCAAAAGCGCCATCAATACCAACGATTAATACTCGTACAAATCATGCTTCAACACGAAGGGGGGATTTTTTTGTTGTTGATGCCAGAGGCTTGAGACTTCCGGCCCGCCAAGCGTAACAATGCAATCGCGAAACGCAGAGCTGCTCATTGATTCCCGCGACGAAAGCATTCGCTCAAGCAATGAATAGCTGATACCTGAAATCACTTCACACTGGGGGTGTTTGTGGCTCATTAACGAGGCCACGCGGTACGGTGCGGCCCCCGCGGTATCCGTCAGGAAGATCACGCCCTCGCCTGAGTCAGTAGCATGCAGGGCGTGACACATCATGCGGCTCAGCATATTTGAGCTGAGCCCACGCCAAAAACTTACCGCCTGGCATTGGGCCAACGGGCCGTGCTTCTGCTCCAGACGATGCAGCATATCCTGTGCCTTATCGTCATGACAAGTAATTACCCAACCTAACATTGCCTTCCTCCTTAGCAGGCAAGTAGTTTATCAATGTGATAAATCCATAATGGTGATAAGCGTCAAAAGTCTTCCTCTCCCGAGCAGAGAGAGGAAGAAAGAATTAACTGCGCAAACCGCGTCCACGCTGGATCAGGTACCAGCACAGCAAATAAAACACCGCGATGAACACCACCAGCACGCCAAACGTGGTGACCAGCGGAACATCATGGATACCCAGGAAGCCGTAGCGGAATCCGCTGATCATGTAGACAATTGGGTTCAGGTGCGACAGCCCCTGCCAGAACGGCGGCAGCAGCGTTAACGAATAGAATACGCCCCCCAGGTAGGTCAGTGGTGTTAGTACGAAGGTTGGGATCAGGCTGATATCGTCAAAGGTTTTGGCGAAGACTGCATTCAGTAAGCCCGCCAGCGAGAACAGTATCGCGGTCAGCACCAATGTGAGCGCTACAAACACCCACGAATGTACCTGGAACGGCACAAAGAACAGCGATACCGCGGTAACCAGAATGCCCACGCACAGCCCGCGAGCCACGCCGCCGCCGACAAAACCAGCGATAATGACGTGCGTCGGTACCGGAGCGACCAGCAGTTCTTCAATATTGCGTTGAAACTTGGCGCTAAAGAATGACGATGCCACGTTAGCGTACGAGTTGGTGATTACAGCCATCATAATCAGCCCCGGCACAATAAACTGCATGTAGCTAAAACCATGCATTTCGCCGATACGCGAGCCAATCAAATTACCAAAAATAATAAAATAGAGCGTCATGGTGATGACGGGAGGAACCAGAGTCTGGACCCAGATACGCATAAAGCGGTGGATCTCTTTCGCCCAGATGCTTTTCAGCGCAACCCAATACAGCTGCATCATGCGCGATCTCCTTGTTTTTCATGCACCAGAGAAACAAACAGTTCTTCCAGTCGGTTCGCTTTGTTACGCATACTTAATACCTGAATACCCTGGGCGCTCAGTTGTGAGAACACGCTGTTAACCCCTTGCTCACGCAGAACTTCCACTTCCAGCGTCGAGGTATCAACCAGACGATACTGATACCCTTCCAGTTTTGGCAGCGGGCTTTTCGGCGCCAGATCGAGAATAAAGGTTTCTGATTTCAGTTTAGAGAGCAGGCTCTTCATGGAGGTATTTTCCACCAGCTCGCCGTGCTGAATAATACCGATATTGCGACACAGCATTTCCGCTTCTTCGAGATAGTGGGTGGTCAGAATAATTGTGGTGCCTTTGTCATTTAAATCTTTTAAAAAGCCCCACATTGAACGACGTAGCTCAATGTCGACGCCCGCCGTCGGTTCGTCGAGAATCAACAGCTTTGGCTCATGCATCAGCGCACGAGCGATCATCAGACGACGTTTCATCCCGCCGGAAAGCATACGCGCACGTTCGTTACGCTTTTCCCACAAGTCGAGCTGTTTTAGATATATTTCGCTACGCTTAACGGCTTCTTTATGCTCAACGCCGTAGTAACCTGCCTGGTTGACCACGATCTGCTGCACGGTTTCAAACGGGTTAAAGTTAAACTCCTGCGGCACCAGACCAAGCTGACGTTTAGCGTTAACCGTATCTTTATCGAGATCGTATCCGAAGACGCTTACCCGTCCGGAAGTTTTATTCACCAGCGAACTGATAATGCCGATGGTGGTGGATTTACCTGCGCCATTCGGTCCCAAAAGCGCATAAAAATCACCCGCTTCGACTTGCAAATCTATGCCGCGTAGCGCCTGCACGCCACCGGGATAGGTTTTCTTAAGTTCTTGAAGTTCCAGAGCAATGGTCATGGTTTTTTACTTACCTTACGTTCTGACATTTCATATATAGTTTAATTAATGCTGGAGTTACCCTATATTAGCCCATCGAATTTATCTGGTTTCGGGTCGTACAACTCCATGAAAGACATAGATACACTCATCAGCAACAATGCACTATGGTCAAAGATGCTGGTAGAAGAGGATCCCGGATTTTTTGAAACGCTGACACATGCGCAGAATCCACGTTTTCTATGGATTGGATGTTCCGATAGCCGCGTTCCCGCTGAACGATTGACCGGTCTGGAACCGGGCGAATTATTCGTCCACCGTAATGTTGCCAATCTGGTTATTCACACCGACCTGAACTGCCTCTCAGTGGTTCAGTATGCGGTGGATGTGCTGGAAGTGGAACATATTATTATTTGCGGCCACTACGGATGCGGCGGCGTCCAGGCGGCTATTGAAAATAAAGAACAGGGGCTGATTGATAACTGGTTACTGCATATTCGCGATATCTGGTTTAAACACAGCTCACTGCTGGGCGAAATGCCGCAGGAACGCCGCATGGACACGCTGTGCGAACTGAATGTCATGGAGCAGGTCTATAACCTGGGTCATTCAACGATTATGCGATCCGCCTGGAAGCGCGGTCAGAAAGTCACGATTCACGGCTGGGCCTACGGTATTCATGATGGCCTGCTGCGCGATCTCGACGTCACCGCCACCAGCCGCGAAACGCTGGAGCAGCGCTATCGCCAGGGCTTATCTAACCTCAGCCAGAAACACTGCAACCATAAATAATGTGACATTGCCGGGAGGCGGCTATGCCTTACCCGGCCTACAAACCTGCGCCGTAGGCCTGACAAGCGAAGCGCCATCAGGCACTCCAGCCAATTACTCGTCCAGCAGCACTACTTTGCCAACGTACGGCAGATGGCGATAACGCTGGGCATAGTCAATGCCGTAGCCGACCACAAACTCATCTGGAATAGAGAATCCGATAAACTCAACCGGGACATCCACTTCACGACGGGAAGGTTTATCCAGCAGCGTACAGATAGCCAGGGATTTCGGCTCGCGCAGGCTCAGAATCTCACGCACTTTAGACAGCGTGTTGCCGGAGTCGATGATGTCTTCAACAATCAGCACGTCTTTGCCACGAATGTCTTCATCCAGGTCTTTCAGGATTTTAACATCACGCGTGGTAGACATTCCGCTGCCATAACTGGATGCAGTCATGAAATCGACTTCGTGGGAGACATGCACTTCACGGCACAGGTCCGCCATAAACATAAATGAGCCGCGTAACAGACCAACCAGCACCATATCGCTGCCGCTGTCCTTATAACGTTCGTTAATCTGACGTCCCAGTTCAGCAATACGCGCTTTGATCTCCGCTTCCGGGATCATGACTTCAACAGTATGTTTCATATCTCTAACCATATGATTTAAAAACAAATCACTCAATGCTTACTTTTAATAAGCGAGCATCTAAGCGCAAGGCACGCAGTATACCAGCAAAAGCATTCATCCGCGGCATCTGTTGATAAAGTTCATTGTGTGACAATCATCACGCGTTTTAACTCCTATAATTAACTGCTATTAAAGAAATAACACCTGTGATGGTATTTTTTATGGCAAATAACAACGTACGATCCCAACGACTTATCGTGACACTGAGTGCTCTGTTCGCCGCACTTTGTGGACTCTATCTCCTGATTGGCGGAGGCTGGCTGGTCGCCATCGGTGGCTCCTGGTATTACCCTATTGCGGGTCTGGCCATGCTCGGCGTGGCCTTCCTGCTATGGCGTAGTCAACGCTCCGCGCTTTGGCTGTATGCCGTCCTGCTTCTCGCCACTATGATTTGGGGCGTATGGGAAGTCGGGTTTGATTTCTGGGCATTAACACCGCGTAGCGATATCCTGGTCTTCTTCGGTATCTGGCTGATTCTGCCGTTCGTCTGGCGCCATCTGATCGTACCTTCCAGCGGGGCGGTAACAGCGCTGGTCGTCGCACTACTGATTAGCGGCGGGATCCTGACCTGGGCGGGTTTCAACGATCCGCAGGAAATACACGGCACGCTGAGCGCGGATACCACCCCGGCCGAAGCAATTTCACCCGTGGCCGACGAGGACTGGCCCGCTTACGGACGCAATCAGGAAGGTCAACGCTACTCACCGTTAAAACAAATTAACGCCGACAACGTACATCAATTGAAAGAAGCCTGGGTATTTCGTACCGGTGATTTAAAACAGCCGAACGATCCGGGTGAAATCACCAATGAAGTCACGCCGATCAAAGTTGGTGATACGCTCTATCTGTGTACCGCCCACCAGCGTCTGTTTGCACTTGATGCGGCGAGTGGTAAAGAGAAGTGGCATTTCGATCCGCAACTCAATACCAACACCTCTTTCCAGCACGTGACCTGTCGCGGCGTTTCTTATCATGAAGCACGGGCCGATAACGCCAGCCCGGAAGTGGTTGCTGACTGTCCGCGCCGCATCATCCTGCCGGTGAACGATGGCCGTCTGTTTGCCCTGAACGCGGAAACCGGCAAGCTGTGCGCAACCTTCGCCAATAAAGGCATCCTTAACTTACAGACCAACATGCCGGATACCACGCCGGGTCTGTATGAGCCGACGTCGCCGCCCATCATTACTGATAAAACCATCGTGATTGCCGGGTCGGTGACCGATAACTTCTCCACCCGCGAAACCTCCGGCGTTATCCGTGGTTTCGATGTGAATACCGGTAAGCTGCTGTGGGCGTTCGATCCAGGCGCCAAAGATCCCAATTTCATCCCGTCAGATGAACATACGTTCACCTTTAACTCACCCAACTCCTGGGCCCCTGCGGCCTATGACGCGAAGCTGGATCTGGTGTATCTGCCCATGGGCGTCACCACTCCGGACATCTGGGGCGGTAACCGCACGCCGGAACAGGAACGTTATGCCAGCGCCATCCTGGCGTTAAATGCCACGACCGGGAAATTGGCCTGGAGCTATCAAACCGTTCATCACGATCTATGGGATATGGACTTACCGGCGCAGCCGACGCTGGCGGATATCACCGTTAAAGGGCAGAAAGTCCCGGTCATTTACGCCCCGGCGAAAACCGGTAACATCTTCGTGCTCGACCGCCGTAATGGTGAACTGGTGGTACCTGCCCCGGAAAAACCGGTGCCTCAGGGCGCAGCCAAAGGTGATTACGTCAGCAAAACCCAGCCGTTCTCCGATCTCACCTTCCGTCCGCAGAAAGATTTGAGCGGTGCGGATATGTGGGGCGCCACCATGTTCGACCAGTTGGTGTGTCGCGTGATGTTCCACCAACTGCGTTATGAGGGCATCTTCACCCCGCCTTCAGAGCAGGGTACGCTGGTGTTCCCTGGCAACCTGGGGATGTTTGAATGGGGCGGCATCTCCGTTGATCCTAACCGTCAGGTGGCGATTGCCAACCCGATGGCCTTGCCGTTTGTATCGAAGCTGATCCCACGCGGCCCAGGCAATCCGATGGAGCCGCCGAAAGATGCCAAAGGCACCGGCACAGAATCAGGGATTCAGCCACAGTACGGCGTGCCGTTCGGCGTCACGCTGAATCCGTTCCTGTCGCCATTTGGCCTGCCGTGTAAGCAGCCAGCCTGGGGCTACATCTCCGCCGTGGATCTGAAGACCAATGAAGTGGTGTGGAAAAAACGTATTGGCACACCGCAGGACAGCATGCCGTTCCCAATGCCGGTTCAGCTGCCGTTCAATATGGGAATGCCAATGCTGGGGGGGCCTATTTCCACCGCCGGTAACGTGCTGTTCATTGCCGCGACCGCCGACAACTATCTGCGCGCCTACAACATGAGTAACGGTGAGAAATTGTGGCAAGGTCGTCTACCGGCAGGTGGACAGGCGACACCGATGACCTATGAAGTGAATGGCAAACAGTATGTGGTGATCTCCGCCGGAGGCCACGGGTCGTTTGGCACGAAGATGGGCGATTATATCGTGGCGTACGCGTTGCCGGACGAGGCTAAATAACTGAAAAGCCCGGCGGCGCTATGCTTACCGGGCCTACGGATGCGACATACAGGCCGGGTAAGGCGAAGCCGCCACCCGGCTTTTTTTATACCGTGAATCCGAGCATCATGCCGGTATCTTCATGCTCTAACAAATGGCAATGCGCCATATAGGCATGCTCTTTCGGCGCATTGTGGTCAAACTTCACCAGCACCTCGCTGACGCCGCCTTCTACCCGTACCGTGTCCTTCCATCCCGCGCGGTGCGCGGCAGGCGCTTTGCCATTCTCAGACAAAATGCGGAACTGGGTGCCGTGAATATGGAACGGATGCAGCATCATGTCGCCCTGACCAGAAATCACCCAGCGCTCATGCTGACCTTTCGCCGCGGCGAACATGGGTTTATTCATATCAAACGCCAGACCGTTAATCCGGTTGGCATTATGGAAATCAAATGATCCCGTCTGCTTCATGTTGCCATGCTGCATATTCCCCATGTTGCCATGGTTCATATTGCCATGATTCATCTTCCCGTGGCCCATATTGTCATTATTCATATGGTCCATCATCTTCCCATGATCCATACCCGCCATCGCCTGACCGCCGTATTTCTTCATCAGCATTTGCATGCCCATCATGTCGAGCATCGGATCCATAGACAGCTGTAGTTTGCGCACCGTCAGGCCATCCAGTGACGGCAATGACGGCATGGATGTCAGCGAATCAGGCAGCGTTGCGGAAGCGGTAATCAGCAGCGGCTGAACGCGCATCACCGGGTGCGGCTTATCAAATGGCGCAACCGCCATCCCCATCTGGCTGACAGGAAGAGTGACCAGATCAAACGCCTTACCGTCGCTCACATCCACCAGCACTTCAAAGCGCTCGCCCATCAGCATGGGAAGTTCAGTTACTTTGACCGGTTCAGCCAACAGTCCACCATCGCTGGCAATAACGTACAGAGGACGATTGTCGCTGGCGGCAATATTCAGCGAGCGAGCGTTACACCCGTTCAGCAGGCGCAAACGCAGCCAACCGCGCGGCGCGGCATGCTGAGGATAAATCGCGCCGTTGGTCAGCAGCGTATCGCCAAACCAGCCGACGGCAGCGGTCATCATGTCCAGTTGATAGTTGATCTGTCCATCGGCGGAAAACTGCTTATCCTGAATAATCACCGGCACATCATCTATGCCCCACTGCTTCGGCAGTAGTAGTTTGTGAATCTCTTCATCTTCAATCAGCACCAGTCCGGCCAGCCCCATCGCCACCTGACGACCGGTTTTGCCATGCTGATGCGGGTGGAACCAACAGGTTGCTGCCCGTTGATCCGGGGTGAAAGTGACAGAGCGTTTCCCGCCTGCCGGGATAATACCTTGCGGCCCACCGTCAACTTCACCAGGAATTTCCAGTCCGTGCCAGTGCAACGTCGTCTCTTCGGCAAGCTGGTTGTGGATATCCACCGTCACCGATTGCCCTTTGTTCAGCTTTAGCGCCGGTCCGAGCAAATTGCCGTTATATCCCCACGTCGTGGCGGTTTTACCTGCAAAGCTCGACTGCCCGACTTGTGCAATCAACTGAATGCGATTAGAAGCATCGGCGGTTAACAGGTCTGGAATGGGCAATGCCGGACGGTCGGCGGCAAATACGCTACGGCTCCATAGAGGTAATGCTGACGCGACGCCCAGCGCCACGGAGTACTTTAAAAAGTCACGACGTTGCATAATCACTTCCTTATATTCAGCAGCTTAAGCAGGCTATCTTTTAAGCATAAGCCTTCCCCTTACGGGAAGGTCAAGTAAACGGCTAATAATAAAGGTCGTCGCTTCGCTCGCAGTGTGCTAACGTTTAAATTCCGTGATGCAGTGGTAGAAGCAATGAAGACGTTTTTCAGAACAGTTTTGTTCGGCAGCCTGATGGCCGTATGCGCAAATAGCTACGCGCTGAGCGAGTCCGAAGCCGAAGATATGGCCGATTTAACGGCAGTTTTTGTTTTTCTGAAAAATGACTGTGGATACCAGAATTTGCCAAATGGGCAGATCCGTCGCGCACTGGTCTTTTTTGCCCAGCAAAACCAGTGGGATCTGAGTAATTACGACACCTTCAACATGAAGGCGCTGGGTGAGGACAGCTATCGCGATCTCAGCGGTATCGGCATCCCAACGGCAAAAAAATGCAAAGCGCTGGCGCGTGATTCCCTGAGCCTGTTGGCTTACGTTAAATAATCCACCGCCGTTACTCTGGCTGTACCAGCGTCAGGGCCACGGATTGCGCTTTTAATTCAGCCTTTGCGCCTTGCGGTAAATTCACATCGGTAACAATATCAGTAAAGCGGCTAAGCGGCGCGACGTTAAATAACGAATGCGCGCCATACTTACTGCTATCCGCCAGTAATACCTTCCGTTGCGCATTGGCAATAATTTCTTGCTTCAGTCCCGCTTTGTCTTCCGTTGGCGTGGTCACCCCCTTGTCCATGCTCCAGGTGTTACAGCTCATAAAGGCGATATCGGGATAGACGCTACGCAACATTTTCCGTCCAAACTCACCAATGCAGGACTGACTGCTGTCATCAATGCGCCCACCAACAATCGTCACTTCTATCTGGCGGAATTCTGACAAAAACAGGGCAATATGCAGATCAACAGTAATGACGCGCAGCGGCAAATGGGTCAGACATTTTGCCAGCTCCAGCATTGTGGTACCGGCATCAAGCACCACGGCATCGCCAGCATGCACCATTGAGGCGGCAAAACGCGCAATCGCCCGTTTCTCAGCGGGCGATCGCAGTTGCTTTTCATTGGTGGTCGGCTGCGCCGCTTCAAAACGTCGCAGGGCAACACCGCCGTGGCTACGGCTGATCACGCCCTGTTCATCCAGCTTGATGAGGTCGCGTCTGATTGTTGCTGGAGAGGCGTCAACCGCCTCAACCAGTTGCTCCACGGTAACCAGCGTATGATTTTTCAAATACGCCACAATCTTATCCAGACGGTGTTGGCCTTTCATAACAGTAAATTACGCCAGTTGCATTGCCAGTTTGATCGATACGGCCATGCTCTCAGATTTTGCTTTTCCCGTCCAGGCGATATCAAATGCCGTACCGTGATCGGCTGAGGTACGAATAAACGGCAAACCTGCTGTGATATTTACCCCATCATAAAAACCAAGCAACTTAAGCGGGATATGACCCTGATCGTGATACATCGCCACCACCATGTCGTACTGGCCTTCATAAGCCTGCAAAAACACAGTATCCGGCGGGCACGGTCCGTATACATTCATCCCCTTCGCTTTCATATTCTCAATCGCAGGCCCGACAATGCGGATTTCCTCATCACCAAACAGGCCATTCTCACCGGCATGTGGATTCACCCCCGCGACGGCAATACGCGGATGCGCAAAACCGACGCGCTTCAGGAAGGTATCGGCAATGCCAATCACCGTTTCAACACGTTGCCCATTGAGCGTATCGAGAAATTTGCGCAAAGCAATATGCGTGGAAACATGGATGACTTTCAGCTTGTCGGTGTAGAGCACCATGGCGTAATCACGACTTTCCGTCAACGTTGCCAGTAGTTCCGTATGTCCGGGATAATTGTGTCCGCCAAGATGTAATGCTTCTTTATTCAACGGCGCGGTCGCAATGGCGTGCACATCGCCCTTCATCGCCAGTTCCGTCGCCCGTTTTACACAGCGATAGGCCAGATCGCCTGCCTGCGCCTGCACTGTTCCCGGGACCAGTTCGTCGGGTTGCGCCAACGGTTCATCAATCACATGAATCGTACCCGTTTCGAATCGGGCATCAGCAACCTTTTCGATTGCACGGAATGTCACCCCTTCAGCCAGCCCCTGGGCCTGTAATCGCTGCAGAGTTTGCAGGCACCCAACCACCACCAGCGGGGCGCCATTAAGGTCATCTTCACGCAGTGCTTTAACAATAATTTCCGGACCAATCCCCGCCGGATCTCCCATCGTAATCGCAATAGTTTTAGTTACCACGGTACATCTCCTCAATAAAATAAAGCGCATCACAAAGGGTCGTGTCGGAACCGAATCCACCCGCTTTGGTGATTACTGGCAAGTCATCAATCTCGCTGTTCACAAATGTTCCACACGGAATACAGGGGGCAACCTCACTTTGAATGCGATACCCTTCTGCCCCCAGCGCACTGGCGACCGCCGTAGCAATATCGCCTCCGGTCAGGAACAAACCGCCGATACGCGCCCGCTCAATAATCCGCAATGTTATCTCTCCAAGACGCCGACTCAGCAGCTCTCCCAACTGTTGCCGGCTCATCCCCAGGTTGGCGCACAGCGAGTCGATCATATTCCGGTCTTCTGCACGCCGACTGGTCCGCAAGATCGTGTGCTGTTGCTGGCTCAACTGCGCGCAAGCCTGTTCAACAACAGAGGCCATTTCCTGCTCAAATGACGATGCAGACAATCGCGCGGCATCGATTTCAACCACCGTTGCCCGGCCCTGGCACAACGCTTTTTCCACCTGACGTCGCGTTGCTTCGCTCATTGAGCCCGCCACGACCAGCACCGGTAATGCCTGCTTTTCTTGCATAAACGTTCCGGCAGGTAAGGCATTGGCAAGCCCTGCCGCCCCAACCAATAACGGCATCTGTTTTTGTTCGCAGACTGCGTGCGCGATTAGCGACAGATCTCGCTCTTCCACTGCATCCACAACCACCATGCATTCGCCTTCTGTCGCAAAAGCGCGAAGCAGCGCACTTAAGCTTCCCCGACGCACATCCGATAGCGACACCTCATGTACCGGGATATCGCTTTGCAACGCGATCAGCTCAGCAATACGAGAAGAGTGAATGGGCGTTTTTGGATCGCTGGCAAATTCCGTCTCCAACAGCGGCACGCCATGTACCAGACATAATCCATCCTGCGTGGTACGCCCGGCTGCAGGGATCGCTGCCGCAATCACGGCCAGCGTCCGACCAGCAGCACGCATCGCTGAGGTGACTTCGGCCCCGACATTGCCCCGGAAAGTAGAGTCGATTTTTTTGTATACCAGCGGTGTTACTGCTTCTTCACACCATGGCGCTAACGCCTGTTGTACAGCTGCAGCGGCCTGCATTGCAGGCATCGCCCGACTTTCGGTGTTGATGACCAGAACATCGGCGCGACGAGAGGGTTTCTGCGCAGGTGTGAGCATGACCTCCGTACGTGCGCCTTTTTTCGCCAACTGTACGCCGGTATCGTTAGACCCCGTAAAATCATCGGCGATAACGATCATTTTCATGCTTTGTTCTCCTGAACTGCCTGGCGCGCCTGCTTTTTCGCCACCCACGAGGTAAGAATTGGCGTCAGAATAGCGGTCGTGATGACTGACGCTGCGATCAACGGCGCAGCCGCAGCAGCAACCTCTGCCAGCGATGGATCGGCTTGTGCTATCGCCAACGGCGTCGCTACCGCGTTCCCTGCAGTACTGGATGCAGCAGCGCCAGCAATACCACTCCCTCCGACGAGACGGTCGGCGCGAATGTTAAAGAAGCCGCCAACAAAGGTGGTCAGCACCCCCAACAGAATGCCCGCCAGACCGCCCTGCAGCAGCATTTCCAGGTTAATACCGGCCCCAAGCGCAAAGGCAAAGAAAGGAATGAGCAACGGACCGCCTTTGGTCAGGAAGTCACGCATATTGGCATCGAGGTTACCGAGGATCATACCTACCACCAGCGGTACCAAAACCGCCACCAGCGCCATGATAGGAATATTTGCCATACCCGCCGCGCCCAATGCGATCATGGTAAAGAAAGGCCCATCATTCAGCGACAAGATAGAGATCGCACCGACATCACGTTCGTTGCCAAACTCCCCCACCAGCGCCGCATAAAGCCCGCCATTGGAGTTACTCATTGCCGCAATAATGGCGACACCGCTTAAGCCAAAGATACCTTCCGCGCCAAACAGATGTTCAACCCCGAGACCAATCGCGATGGCGACAAGTAATTTTGTCAGCGTAATCGTACCACCTTGTAACAAAGCTTGTGGCGCCGCCTTTACGCTAATCCCTGCGCCCATGCAGAGCAGGAACGCGCCGATTAGGGGAGCTGCACCATTTTTAAATAAAGCAGTGGTGAATCCACCAATCTGCAACGCCTGCGGGGCAAAAGTGTTGATAATGGCACCGATAACCAACGGCACAACCATCATGCCGCCGGGTACACGTTCTATTGCCTTCTTGATGTTCATGGTCTTCCCGCCTGTTGTTATGTTGTGATTAAATAAAATCATAACGATTATATTCAATCAAAATAAAAGCGCAAACGCGGCAGATCACAGTTTAATAATGATCAATAAAAATCAAATAATCATTTTTGTGAAAAAAAAAGCCGGGTTCGTCTCACCCGGCTTGATTGATATCTGAAATTTCTCAGGATTGATGGACAAATTCACGGTACGCCGCGACCACTTGCAGAAAATCCTCTACGCCGCAGAGCGAAAAGCTCTCTTCGTCGTAGTAGCTCATCCCCTCTTCCATTTCATCGCCTGAGAACTCAAGCTGATTGGCGCGAATCATCACCTCTTCGCCATCCAGCCAGAGCGTGTATTCATGCCCTGCTCGCAGCCAGGAGCGCTCACTGCCCTTAACCGCACGCGCCGCCTGTTCCACTTCATCAAGTAAGGCCAGGTTCTCTTTCACTTCTTCATTAAACCAGTGCCCCACCACCTCGTGGCCCATGGACATACGCACTTTTACCACTCCGGTAATATCGCGCAGAAATTCGTAATCCATAATGTCTTCCTCTGCTCCCGGCAATGCGCCAATACCGCATTGCGCCTTGCTGTAATTATCGCAGCAGCGCGGCAGAAAAAAAGCGTAGCGGGTATAAGGAATAGAAATAAAAATGCCCGGAGAAGCAGACGCCTCCGGGCATTGATGCGTTTTTACACAAAACGCGTTAGCGCATTAGACTGCGGTCTGGAAAATAACGCCGTCCGCTTTCTCGGTGTACTGAGAAAGCTGGTCGAAGTTCAGATAACGGTAGGTATCCACCGCCGTCTTATCCACCTGCGCCACATAGGTCTGATACTCTTCCGCGGTAGGCAGTTTGCCAATCAGCGCCGCAACCGCCGCCAGCTCAGCAGAAGCCAGATAGACGTTTGCCCCGGTACCTAAACGGTTCGGGAAGTTACGGGTAGAGGTCGATACCACCGTTGCGCCGTCAGCCACACGCGCCTGGTTACCCATACACAGGGAACAGCCAGGGATCTCAATACGCGCGCCGCTCTTACCAAACACGCTGTAGTAGCCTTCTTCGGTCAGTTGCGCCGCGTCCATACGGGTCGGCGGAGCCACCCACAGGCGCGTCGGCAGTTGGCCTTTGTGCGCATCCAGCAGCTTACCAGCGGCGCGGAAGTGGCCGATGTTGGTCATGCAGGAACCGATGAACACTTCGTCGATCTTCTCGCCCTGCACGTCGGACAGCAAACGCGCATCGTCCGGATCGTTCGGCGCACACAGGATCGGCTCTTTGATATCCGCCAGATCAATGTCGATCACCGCCGCGTATTCCGCGTCAGCATCGGCTTCCAGCAACTGCGGATCCGCCAACCATTTTTCCATGCCCTGCACGCGACGTTCCAGCGTACGACGATCGCCGTAGCCTTCTGCAATCATCCACTTCAGCAGCACGATGTTGGAGGTCAGGTACTCGATAATCGGTTCTTTGTTCAGCTTGATGGTACAACCGGCAGCGGAACGCTCGGCGGACGCGTCGGTCAGTTCAAACGCCTGCTCGACTTTCAGATCCGGCAGACCTTCAATTTCCAGGATGCGGCCAGAGAAGATGTTTTTCTTCCCTTTCTTCTCCACGGTCAGCAGGCCCTGTTTAATTGCATACAGCGGGATGGCGTGTACCAGATCGCGCAGAGTGATGCCTGGTTGCATTTTGCCTTTGAAGCGCACCAGAACGGATTCCGGCATATCCAGCGGCATCACGCCGGTCGCGGCAGCAAACGCCACCAGACCAGAGCCCGCCGGGAAGGAAATACCAATCGGGAAACGGGTATGGGAGTCACCGCCAGTACCGACGGTATCCGGCAGCAGCATGCGGTTCAGCCAGGAGTGGATAACGCCGTCGCCCGGACGCAGCGACACACCGCCGCGGTTCATGATGAAGTCTGGCAGCGTGTGGTGCGTGTTCACGTCCACCGGCTTCGGATACGCCGCAGTGTGACAGAAGGACTGCATCACCAGGTCAGAAGAGAAGCCCAGACACGCCAGGTCTTTTAGTTCATCACGGGTCATCGGGCCAGTGGTATCCTGGGAACCCACGGAAGTCATCTTCGGTTCGCAGTACGCGCCCGGACGGATACCTTTCACGCCGCAGGCGCGGCCAACCATTTTCTGCGCCAGAGAGAAGCCGCGGCTGCTTTCCGCCACGTCTTTCGCCTGACGGAAAACGTCTGAGTGCGGCAGACCCAGCGCTTCACGCGCTTTGGTGGTCAGGCCACGACCGATAATCAGCGGGATACGGCCGCCGGCGCGGACTTCGTCGATCAGCACGTCGGTTTTCAGTTCAAATGTCGCCAGCAGCTCACCGGTTTCGTGGTTGCGCACTTCACCGCTGTAAGGGTAAACGTCAATCACGTCGCCCATGTTCATGTTCGACACGTCGACTTCAATCGGCAGCGCGCCCGCATCTTCCATGGTGTTGAAGAAGATAGGCGCAATTTTGCCGCCGAGGCACAGACCGCCGCCGCGCTTGTTCGGCACATGCGGGATATCATCGCCCATGAACCACAGTACGGAGTTGGTCGCCGATTTACGGGAGGAACCGGTGCCGACAACATCACCGACGTAGGCCAGCGGGTAGCCTTTTTTCTGTAATGCTTCGATTTGTTTGATCGGGCCAACGACGCCCGGCTGATCCGGGTCAATGCCTTCACGGGCGTTTTTCAGCATCGCCAGGGCGTGCAGAGGGATATCCGGGCGGGACCAGGCATCCGGGGCCGGAGAGAGGTCATCGGTGTTGGTTTCACCCGTCACTTTAAAGACGGTAACGGTGATTTTTTCAGCAAGCTGAGGACGGTTCAGGAACCATTCGGCATCAGCCCAGGACTGCATTACCTGCTTCGCATATTCGTTGCCCGCTTTGGCTTTTTCTTCTACATCGTAGAAGTTATCGAACATCAGCAGCGTTGAAGAGAGCGCTTTGGCAGCAATCGGCGCCAGTTTTGCGTCGTCCAGCGCATCGATCAGCGGATGAATGTTGTAACCACCCTGCATGGTGCCCAGCAGTTCAATGGCTTTTTCTGGCGTGACCAGTGGGGAGGTGGTGTCGCCTTTCGCGACAGCAGCGAGAAAACCGGCTTTAACATATGCGGCTTCATCTACGCCAGGAGGAACGCGGTTGATCAACAGGTCTAACAGGAATTCTTCTTCGCCCACAGGCGGGGTCTTCAGCAGCTCGACAAGTGCGGCCATTTGGGTTGCGTCTAAAGGTTTGGGCACAATCCCCTGGGCAGCACGCTCAGCTACGTGCTTACGGTATTCTTCTAGCACGACGATATCTCCTCGCTCTCATTGTCATAATGCGGCGCTTTTGTTGATGGGCGATTCTCTTCACGCTCCTGTGAGACAGTAGTTAGTAGGGTAAATGCCCGGTACCGCATAAGGCACAATAACAGGATTTTCTTTAAGTGTTAATCTGTTTACAAAAAAGCAACATAAAAAATTGGCTGAATCGTTAAGAATGGTGTAGCGGCGAGGCGGGACGCATTTCAGAGGGATAAAGGGCGCCTTAAAGCGGTTGATTTTCAAGCGTGACATGCTGAATTTTCCAGCGTTTTTTTAGCCATCAGATATAATTGTGTAATAAATACTCACACTCTTTTTCCGGACCTGCCGGCTGAATCCCCAATAAAAGTCAAAACTGTCAAACACGGGTGCATGATACTCGCGGCAACAGGAACGCCTCACGGCACAGCGCTTGTCTCGTTGGAGTCATTTTATGAAGTTGCCATTAAAGCCACATCTGCTTGTTCTTCTGTGCAGTGCCGGGTTGTTTGCCGCCTCTGGCGTGATGTTCGTTAAAAGTCGCGTAACGGAACCCGCTGCGCCGGCCCCCGTCACACAACAACCTTCAACGCCAGCTCCAGCTCCCGTAGCGGCCCCTGCTCCCGTTGAGCAACCTGCGCCTGCTGCCGCGCCGACATACTCGGCTGCGCAAATCGATCAGTGGGTGGCGCCTATCGCACTCTATCCGGATTCACTGCTGTCACAAATTTTGATGGCCTCAACCTATCCGGCTAACGTCATCCAGGCTGCGCAGTGGTCAAAAGATAATCCCAAAATGCAGGGCGATGCCGCCATTCAGGCCGTTGCTGGTCAACCCTGGGATCCCAGCGTGAAATCGCTGGTTGCCTTTCCACAGTTGATGTCACTGATGGGTGAAAATCCGCCGTGGGTACAAAGCCTGGGTGACGCTTTCCTCGCGCAACCGAAAGACGTCATGGACTCCGTACAACGCCTGCGCGCACTGGCGCAACAAACCGGGGCGTTGCAATCGACACCGCAACAGACCGTCACTACTGTGACAAAAGCGGCACCGGCTAAAACCGTCACCAGCGAGTCAACAACCAGTTCTACTACCACGACCGCCACGACAAGCCCAACGATTATCAAAATTGAATCCGCCGATCCACAGGTGGTGTACGTCCCCACCTATAACCCGAACACGGTTTACGGCACCTGGCCCAATACCGCCTATCCGCCAACCTATCTGCCGCCAACGCCCGGCGAGCAGTTTGGCAACAGCTTCGTGAACGGTTTAGGCTTCAGCCTCGGTGTTGCCACAACCTATGCCATCTTCAGCAACATCGACTGGGATGATGACGATGACTGGGACCACCATCATCACGATGACTGGGATAACCATGGCGGGTATAACCGCAACGGCGATAACAACATCAATATCAACGTTGATAACTTCAATAAAATCAGCGGACAACGGCTAACCGACGCCAACCGTAACTGGCAGCACAACCCGGCCTACCGCGAGGGTGTGCCGTACCCTAATAGCCAGCTCAATAACCGCTTTCACTCCACTAATACGGCAACGGGCTTAAGCTCAACCCAGCAACGACCGGTCAACCGTGATAGCCAGCGTCAGGCAGCCCTGAGCCAGATGGAAAAATCAACGGGGAAAACATTCCCGCAAACGGCGCGTACGGGCACGAGAGACGCCCAGCGTCAGGCATCCAGTCAACAACTGAAGCAAATTTCTCAGCGTAATAACTACCGCGGTTACGATACCAAACCGCAAACGGCGCAACGGGCAAACACTCAGCAGCGTGAAAATCGCCAGGCTGCCGCCCAGCGCCAGGAGAAACGGATCACGCAACCGGCGCAGCAACGCAATATACAGCAACATAATTTTCAACAACGGACCAGCCAGCCGCGCGCCAATGCGCTGAGCGGCAATGACAGTCGCTCCGCCAGCTGGCAGGCGCAGCAGCAGCGAGGGGCCCAAAGCAGGCAGTTCGCCCGCAACCAGCCATCTCGCCAGCTATCCGGCGGTCGTGCTGAACACCGTGAATTCCGTCATCGTTAAGGGAACCGACATGAAAAATAAACTACTCAGTGGAATGGTGTTGTTCATGGTTTCGGCCACCGCGATGGCGCAGCAATCCTTCAGCACGCCAGACCAGGCTACCGATGCGCTGGCAAACGCTATTAGTGAGCAAAATGAAAGTGCGATGAACAACCTGCTCGGGGAAAACTGGCGCGAGTTTCTGCCGCCGGAAGGCGTCGATCCTGATGCGGTAGACCGCTTCCTGCGCGACTGGAAGGTTCGCCATAACACCGTTGTCGACGGTAATACCGCGCACCTGGTGGTCGGGGACAGCGACTGGCAACTGCCGATCCCGGTGGTTAAAACCACCTCTGGCTGGCAATTTGATATTAAGGAAGCGGCCGAAGAGATCCTGACCCGAGAGATTGGGCGCAACGAACTCGCTGCCATCGAGGCGTTACATGCCTACGTCGATGCTCAGCAAAGCTACTTTGCGATGAACCAGACGTACGCACAAAAGATTGTCAGCTCTGAAGGGAAAAAAGATGGTCTGTACTGGCCCGTTTCACCCGGTGAAGCGCCTAGCCCGCTTGGACCAGCCTTCAGTCCGCAGGAACCCGGTACAGGCTATCACGGTTATCATTTCCGTATTCTTCCCGACAAAACCAGCGGCTTTGCGATGGTTGCCTGGCCCGTTAGCTACGATCATACTGGCGTGATGAGCTTTATGGTTAACGGTGATGACAAGGTCTATCAGGCGGATCTTGGCGAGGAGTCGCAGCAAAAAGCACAGGCGTTAACCGCCTACCACCTGGATAAAACCTGGCAGCCTGTCGCGCCCTGAATCCCCAGAGTCGAAGGATGAGTTGCCGGGTAAGCGTAGCCCCCGGCAACTCGCAACAAATTACAGGATGTTAGCGACAGATTTCGCCAGTTGCGCTTCCAGAACCGGCTTCGCTTCTTCGAACTTCAGGTTTACCTTATTCGCATTTGAAACAACACGAGTCTGGTATTTTGCGCGATCGCCTTGCGCAGTGCTGGTTTGCAGCTTGATGCCAGACGTCCCCTGACGCAGCGCGGCAACGTTATCTGTTGTCACTTTCGCTTTGCTGCGCTCGGAGATTTGCAGGTCAGTGACCATGGTGTAGTTTACGTCTTCCACCATCGCATCAGCAGCCATACCGATCAGTCCCGCTGCCAGGCCAACGCCCAACGCCGCGCCGGAGGAGTTACTGTTATAGGCGGTAATCCCCGCGCCTAAAGCTGCCCCCATCGCCGCCCCTTCATAACCGGTCTTCAGGAAGCCCTGAGCTTCGCGCAGATCCATTTTGTCCGCTTTCAGTACGTTCGCCTGCACCCAGTAGTAAGCGTTATCCGGCGAACTGGTCACTTTATAGCCCTTAGCCGACAGGTCATTTGCCAGCAGGGTTTGCAGATTGCTCATGTCTTTATCGGAAGTGTTTTTCACCTGAATGTAGACGGTCTTCTCGCTGGAAGGCTCCAGCCAGATGGTCTCACTCATCTGCGTTTTCACTTCAAGATTACGTTTTTTAACGGCGGTGGTCATGGCGCCACACCCGGTCAGGGTCATTGTCGCGACAACCATGCCAACAACCGCGATTTTTTTTAAAGACATGTTTTTTCCTTTTTTCGTGTAATAAAGAGTCCAGAGCCTCTTAAGCGCGCGGCCAGTAGCCACACAATGGCGAAAAAAGTATCGGCAGTTGCGCAATTTTTTTTAGCGGAAATATCAATAAGATGACTACCAGAACTGGTAGTTTGGGATTGGCGTCACTGCCCAGACGCTCACGTCAGCGAAGATGTGTCTGACGTGAGCGGGAGCGTTAATTCTGATGCGGCATTAATTCAGGATAACCTTTAAACGCTGGCTTAGTGCTGGTAAGTGCTACTTCATCAGCCCGAATGCTGCCAGAGTTTGTTGCCCATACACCTTCCTGTGTCTGGCTAATCTGCTGATGTAGCGCATTCAAATTTTGTCCCATTGCCGCAATATGCGTGCTTTCGGTACCACCGCTGTTGGTAGCCCATGGGATGACGGCATCCTGCGCCAGCGCCATGCCGGAAATAAACACGGTAGTCATTACTGCTGCTTTGAAAAAACGTTTCATCATTTCCCCTCTCAATTTGTTATCACGCTATTAGTTTAGAGGGTTATTAGTTTCATCTAATGACAAGATAAGGTGATTTATTTCTTGTGAAACAGGAAGTTGATTTGGAATGCCGATTTCATGCGGTTCGGGCGCATCGTGCAGTACGGGAAAAAACATTTTCTGGCAATTCGGCTATTCACCTTAATTTTTGCCAAATTTTGACACTATTTTGTAACAAACACATAAAAAAAGCGGCTATTCAGCCGCTTTTTATCATTTCGGAAAAATTACTTTTTCTTCGCTTTCGGGTTCGGCAAGTCGGTGATGCTACCTTCGAACACTTCGGCAGCCAGACCGACGGACTCGTGCAGCGTCGGGTGCGCGTGGATGGTCAGCGCGATGTCTTCAGCGTCACAACCCATTTCGATCGCCAGACCGATTTCACCCAGCAGCTCGCCGCCGTTGGTACCGACAATCGCCCCACCGATCACACGGTGAGATTCTTTGTCGAAAATCAGTTTGGTCATACCGTCTGCGCAGTCAGAAGCGATAGCACGGCCCGAGGCAGCCCACGGGAAGGTGGCGGTTTCGTAGCTAATGCCTTTTTCTTTCGCTTCTTTCTCAGTCAGGCCAACCCATGCAACTTCTGGTTCAGTGTACGCGATGGATGGGATAACTTTCGGATCGAAGTAGTGTTTCTTACCGGCGATAACTTCAGCGGCAACGTGACCTTCGTGAACACCTTTATGCGCCAGCATCGGCTGACCGACGATATCGCCGATAGCAAAGATGTGCGGCACGTTGGTGCGCAGCTGTTTGTCAACGCGGATGAAGCCACGGTCGTCAACTTCCACGCCAGCTTTGCCCGCATCGAGGTTTTTGCCGTTCGGTACACGACCGATAGCCACCAGCACGGCATCGTAACGCTGTGCTTCAGCAGGCGCTTTTTTGCCTTCCATGGAAACGTAGATACCGTCTTCTTTCGCTTCAACGGCGGTCACTTTGGTTTCCAGCATCAGGTTGAATTTCTTGCTGATGCGCTTGGTGAAGACTTTAACCACGTCTTTATCGGCAGCCGGGATAACCTGATCGAACATTTCAACTACGTCGATCTCTGAACCCAGCGCATGGTACACGGTACCCATTTCCAGACCGATGATACCGCCGCCCATAACCAGCAGGCGCTTAGGAACCGTTTTCAGTTCCAGCGCGTCAGTGGAGTCCCACACGCGCGGATCTTCATGCGGAATGAACGGCAGTTCGATCGGACGGGAACCCGCCGCGATGATCGCGTTGTCAAAGTTGATCACGGTTTTGCCGTTTTCGCCTTCAACTTCCAGGGTGTTCGCCCCGGTAAATTTACCCAGACCGTTAACCACTTTCACTTTACGGCCTTTAGCCATACCAGCCAGACCGCCGGTCAGTTGAGTGATAACTTTTTCTTTCCAGGTACGAATCTTGTCGATATCGGTTTTCGGCTCGCCAAAAACGATACCGTGTTCAGCCAACGCTTTGGCTTCTTCGATAACTTTAGCTACGTGCAGCAGCGCTTTAGAAGGGATACAGCCGACGTTCAGACAAACACCGCCGAGGGTGCTGTAACGTTCTACGATGACGGTCTCCAGACCTAAATCTGCGCAACGGAAGGCAGCAGAGTAACCTGCAGGGCCTGCCCCAAGTACCACGACCTGAGTTTTGATTTCAGTGCTCATCATGACCTCTTAATTTATACCCGTCGTCCACCGGGTCGTTCTATCCGCCCGTATTTTACAAAATTGTTAACAATTTTGAAACAACAAACGGCAACCGATTTGTCTTTCGCACAATAACCTCACTGACTTCATGAGATTACCAGAAAAAAGCCGGCCGTCGGGCCGGCTTTTTCGCTTACATCACCAGGCGGCGAATGTCAGACAGCATGTTGTTGATGATGGTGATAAAGCGCGCACCATCCGCACCGTCGATTACGCGGTGGTCAAAGGAGAGCGAAATCGGCATCATCAGACGCGGCATAAACTCTTTACCGTTCCACACTGGCTCCATTGCGGACTTGGAGACACCGAGGATCGCCACTTCCGGCGCGTTAACAATCGGCGCGAAGTGGGTAGTACCCAGGCCACCGATGCTGGAGATGGTGAAGCAACCGCCCTGCATTTCGCCAGCAGTCAGCTTGCCATCACGCGCTTTTTTGGAGATGGTGGTCAGCTCACGAGACAGCTCGGTAATGCTCTTCTTGTTCACGTCTTTGAAGACCGGAACAACCAGACCATTCGGCGTATCAACCGCAACACCGATGTTGATGTATTTCTTCAGGGTCAGACGCTGACCATCTTCGGACAGAGAGCTGTTGAAGCGCGGCATCTGTTCCAGAGCGGCGGCAACGGCTTTCATGATGAAGACCACTGGGGTGAATTTCACGTCCAGTTTACGTTTTTCAGCTTCGGCGTTCTGCTGTTTACGGAACGCTTCCAGATCGGTGATATCGGTCTTATCAAAGTGCGTAACGTGCGGGATCATCACCCAGTTACGGCTCAGGTTCGCCCCAGAAATTTTCTGGATACGGCCCAGTTCCACTTCTTCGATTTCACCAAACTTGCTGAAGTCCACTTTCGGCCAGGGCAGCATGCCCGGGATACCGCCGCCAGCAGATGCTGCCGGTGCAGACTCGGCGCGTTTAACCGCGTCTTTCACGTAAGCCTGAACGTCTTCACGCAGGATACGACCTTTACGACCGGTACCTTTCACTTTCGCCAGGTTCACACCAAACTCGCGCGCCAGGCGGCGAATCAGCGGAGTCGCGTGGACGTAAGCGTCGTTTTCAGCGAAGTCAGATTTACCTTCCGCTTTTGCAGCTGGAGCTGCTGGCTTCTCAGCTTTCGCCGCCGGAGCCGGAGCCGCCGCTTCTTGTTTAGCCGGAGCGGCCGCAGGCGCTGCGCCTTCAACTTCGAAGACCATAATCAGAGAACCGGTTTTCACTTTGTCGCCGGTGCTGATTTTGATTTCTTTCACGGTGCCCGCGAACGGCGCCGGAACTTCCATTGACGCTTTGTCGCCTTCAACGGTGATCAGTGATTGTTCTGCGGCAATTTTATCGCCCACTTTAACCATCACTTCAGTGACTTCAACTTCATCACCACCGATGTCCGGCACGTTAACTTCTTTCGAGCCAGTGGCTGCCGGAGCCGGAGCTGCTGCTGGAGCCGCTTCAGCTTTCGCTGGGGCAGCCGCGCCAGCTTCGCCTGCTACTTCAAAGATCATAATCAGGGAGCCGGTAGACACTTTGTCGCCGGTGCTGATTTTGATTTCTTTCACGGTGCCTGCGAACGGCGCCGGAACTTCCATAGAGGCTTTGTCGCCTTCAACGGTGATCAGAGACTGCTCAGCCGCAACGGTGTCGCCCACTTTAACCATCACTTCGGTCACTTCGACTTCGTCGCCGCCGATGTCCGGTACGTGTACTTCTTTCGCCGCTGCCGCAGCAGGTGCTGCTGCCGGAGCCGCTTCTTTCTTCTCTTCTGCCGGAGCAGGTGCAGCAGCTGCTGCACCGTCGGCGGAATCGAAAATCATGATCAGTTTGCCGGTCTCAGTTTTATCGCCAACAGAGACTTTGATCTCTTTAACGATACCAGCCTGAGGAGACGGAACTTCCATAGAGGCTTTGTCGCCTTCTACGGTGATCAGCGACTGTTCAGCTTCAACTTTGTCGCCCACTTTGACCAGGATCTCGGTGATTTCAACTTCATCAGCCCCGATGTCCGGTACATTGATTTCGATAGCCATTATTCTTTTACCTCTTACGCCAGACGCGGGTTAACTTTATCTGCATCGATGTTGAATTTGGTGATTGCGTCAGCAACCACTTTCTTATCGATTTCGCCACGTTTAGCCAGTTCGCCCAGGGCCGCTACAACCACGTAGGAAGCATCAACTTCGAAGTGGTGACGCAGGTTTTCACGGCTGTCAGAGCGACCGAAGCCGTCAGTACCCAGTACGCGGTAATCATCAGCCGGTACATAAGTACGAACCTGTTCGGCAAACAGTTTCATATAGTCAGTAGATGCTACTGCCGGTGCGTCGTTCATTACCTGAGCGATGTACGGAACGCGCGGCGTTTCCATCGGGTGCAGCATGTTCCAGCGCTCACAATCCTGGCCATCACGCGCCAGTTCAGTGAAGGAGGTTACGCTGTACACGTCAGAACCCACACCGTAATCGTTCGCCAGGATCTGGGCAGCTTCACGCACGTGACGCAGGATAGAACCGGAGCCCAGCAGCTGAACTTTACCTTTCTTACCTTCGAGGGTTTCGAGTTTGTAGATACCTTTACGGATACCTTCCTCGGCGCCTGCTGGCATTGCCGGCATGTGGTAGTTTTCGTTCAGGGTGGTGATGTAGTAGTAAACGTTCTCTTGTTTCTCACCGTACATACGCTCCAGACCATCGTGCATGATGACCGCAACTTCGTACGCGTAAGACGGATCGTAAGAGATACAGTTCGGGATAGTCAGAGACTGAATATGGCTGTGACCATCTTCGTGCTGCAGACCTTCGCCGTTCAGCGTAGTACGACCGGAAGTACCACCAATCAGGAAGCCGCGAGCCTGCTGGTCGCCTGCCTGCCAGCACAGGTCGCCGATACGCTGGAACCCGAACATGGAGTAGTAGATGTAGAACGGAATCATCGGCAGATCGTTGGTGCTGTAAGAAGTCGCAGCAGCCAGCCAGGATGCGCCGGCACCCAGTTCGTTGATACCTTCCTGCAGGATCTGACCTTTCTCGTCTTCTTTATAGTAAGCAACCTGCTCACGGTCCTGCGGGGTGTACTGCTGGCCGTTCGGGCTGTAGATACCGATCTGACGGAACAGACCTTCCATACCGAAAGTACGCGCTTCGTCAGCGATGATCGGAACCAGACGATCTTTGATCGACTTGTTCTTCAGCATCACGTTCAGGGCACGAACGAACGCGATAGTGGTGGAGATTTCTTTGTTCTGCTCTTCCAGCAGCGCACCGAAGTCTTCCAGAGCCGGCAGTTCCAGCTTCTCGGTGAAGTTCGGCTGACGAGCAGGCAGGTAGCCGTGCAGTTTCTGACGCTGGGCGTGCAGATAAGTGTGCTCTTCAGAACCTTCCGGGAAGGTGATGTAAGACAGGTTTTCAACCTGCTCATCGGTCACTGGAACGTTGAAACGGTCGCGGATATAACGCACGCCGTCCATGTTCATTTTCTTAACCTGGTGAGCGATGTTTTTACCTTCGGCGGTGTCACCCATGCCGTAACCTTTAATGGTATGGGCGAGGATTACAGTTGCTTTGCCTTTGGTTTCCTGCGCTTTTTTCAGTGCAGCGTAGACTTTCTTCGGATCGTGACCACCACGGTTCAGAGCCCAAATCTGCTCATCGGTCCAGTCAGCAACCAGGGCTGCGGTTTCCGGGTATTTACCGAAGAAGTGCTCACGTACGTATGCGCCATCTTTGGATTTGAAGGTCTGGTAGTCGCCGTCAACGGTTTCGTTCATCAGTTGGATCAGTTTACCGCTGGTGTCTTTACGCAGCAGCTCATCCCAACGACCGCCCCACATGACTTTGATAACGTTCCAGCCAGCACCTGCAAAGATGCCTTCCAGTTCGTTAACAATCTTGCCGTTACCGGTGACCGGGCCGTCAAGACGCTGCAGGTTACAGTTGATAACAAAGACCAGGTTGTCCAGTTTTTCACGGGTCGCGATAGTGATCGCACCTTTAGATTCTGGCTCATCCATCTCGCCGTCGCCGAGGAAGGCGTAAACGGTTTGTTTAGAGGTATCTTTCAGGCCACGGTGTTCCAGATATTTCAGGAATTTAGCCTGGTAGATAGCACCGATTGGGCCCAGACCCATAGAAACGGTCGGGAACTGCCAGAATTCCGGCATCAGTTTCGGGTGCGGGTAGGAAGACAGGCCTTTGCCGTGAACTTCCTGGCGGAAGTTGTTCATCTGCTCTTCGGTCAGACGACCTTCCAGGAATGCGCGTGCGTAGATACCCGGAGAGATGTGACCCTGGAAGTATACCAGGTCGCCGCCATCCTGCTCGTTGCGTGCACGGAAGAAGTGGTTGAAGCAAACATCATATACCGTTGCGGAGGACTGGAAGGATGCCATGTGGCCACCCAGCTCAAGGTCCTTTTTAGACGCGCGCAGTACGGTCATGATGGCGTTCCAGCGGATAGCAGAACGGATACGACGTTCCAGATCCAGATTACCCGGGTATTCCGGCTCATCTTCAACGGCAATAGTGTTGACATAATTGCTGGCCCCTGCACCTGCCGCTACTTTCACGCCGCCTTTGCGCGCTTCTGAAAGCAGTTGGTCGATCAGATACTGAGCACGCTCAACACCTTCTTCACGGATGACCGATTCGATCGCCTGTAGCCAGTCGCGAGTTTCGATCGGATCCACGTCATTTGGGAAACGTTCTGACATGGGGGTATTCCTTATCTATCTAATACGTTGAGTTATCTGGAACCTGTCCCATTACGTTCTCGCCAGAGAGCGTAATAAGACAGGTTCTGCGTTTAGTTGCCGCGCTTTTAGTTCGCGCTTGATTTACAACATCTTCTGGTTAACGTTCTGCCAGAAAAATCACTAATTCTTTCGTTGCTCCAGACGGCGTAAGGCGCGTTCTCGACGGCTTTCCTCACGGCTTCTGTCCAGTAAAATCTCTTCGATAAACGCCAGGTGACGGTGAGACGCTTCACGCGCCTCTTCAGGCTTCCCGGCGATGATTGCTTCAAAGATACGGGTACGATGACTGCTTACCAGCGGCAGCATCTCGCGACGCGCATACAGCAATTCGAAGTTTTGCCGAACATTCTGGGCCAGCATCGGCTCCATACACCTTAGCAGATGGAGCAGCACCACATTGTGTGCGGCTTCGGTGACAGCAATTTGATACTGGAGTACCGCATCGGATTCGCCGTCCAGATCGCCGGACTGTTGCGCAAGCTCGATCGCATGGTGGAGTTCACGGATACGCGTTTTGTCTTCATCCGTGCTACGTAATGCAGCGTAATAGGCTGCAATACCTTCCAACGCATGGCGCGTCTCAAGCAGGTCAAACTGGGATTCAGGATGGTCAGAGAGCAGCTCTACCAGTGGGTCGCTAAAGCTTTGCCACAGGCTGCTCTGTACAAAAGTGCCGCCGCCCTGACGACGAAGCAGTAACCCCTTCGCTTCAAGGCGTTGGATCGCCTCGCGTAAGGAGGGGCGGGAGACGTCGAACTGTTTTGCCAGCTCGCGTTCCGGTGGGAGTTTTTCTCCGGGGCGAAGTGTCCCCTCAAGAATTAAAAACTCCAGCTGCTGCTCAATCACATCGGAGAGTTTTGGTTGGCGGATTTTGCTGTAGGCCATGATTTCCTGTCTTAAGCCATTTGCCCGGAGTCAATTGGTCTTACCAATTTCATGTTCTTGACGCTAAAGTAACAAAGTATTCACCTTCTGTCCATACAGGTTTTGATTGAAATCAGTAAAGGAGGCATATTTTAACAACATTACAGAAATAACGTTTCAAACATGTAACTATGCACAAATGTTAAATTTACCCACCACGGGGTAGATTTAACCTAATTTAAACGAAAAAATATATTATCTGAACCGATTCACCCACTTAATTATCGAGTTAATAAGCAAAATTTATGAATAAAAATTCATAATGGAAATTTTGTGGTAGTTAAACTCGCATTTACAAATGGTTTCTTTTTATTCAACTCGTCAACACCCTCGCATAAAGCAGGTGCATTCGCGCCCGCATAACATTATTCTGTTCAAGACAAAAGTATTTGGGCAACATTTCCTTATTAGCATCTGTAAACAAATTAATACAACAAACGGAATTGCAAACTTACACACGCATTGCTGCGTAGTTCAAAAAATAAGTACTCGAAATTATGAAGAGTAAAACCACACACGAGGTTTAATGATGGAAAGTCAACCGCATGGCGATCAGCTCAAGCGCGGCCTTAAAAACCGCCATATACAGCTAATCGCGCTGGGTGGCGCGATTGGTACCGGGTTATTCCTCGGTAGCGCATCCGTTATCCAGTCTGCAGGACCGGGGATTATCCTGGGTTACGCTATTGCCGGCTTTATCGCCTTTTTGATCATGCGCCAGCTCGGTGAAATGGTGGTTGAAGAGCCGGTTGCAGGCTCCTTTAGCCACTTTGCCTATAAATACTGGGGCGGTTTCGCGGGTTTCTCTTCCGGCTGGAACTATTGGGTACTGTACGTTTTGGTTGCCATGGCAGAGCTAACTGCCGTAGGTAAATACATTCAGTTCTGGTATCCGGAGATCCCAACCTGGGTTTCTGCGGCGGCCTTCTTCGTGCTGATCAACGCCATCAACCTGACCAACGTGAAGGTGTTTGGCGAGATGGAGTTCTGGTTTGCCATTATTAAAGTCATCGCCGTAGTCGCCATGATCCTGTTCGGCGGCTGGCTGCTGTTTAGCGGCAACGGCGGCCCACAGGCCACCGTCAGCAACTTGTGGAGCCAGGGGGGATTCCTGCCGCACGGCTTCACCGGTCTGGTGATGATGATGGCGATTATCATGTTCTCCTTTGGTGGGCTGGAACTGGTCGGCATCACCGCGGCTGAAGCCGATAACCCGGAGCAAAGCATTCCCAAAGCGACTAACCAGGTTATCTACCGTATCCTGATTTTCTATGTCGGTTCGCTGGCGGTTCTGCTTTCCCTGATGCCGTGGACGCGCGTCACCGCTGATACCAGCCCGTTTGTCCTTATTTTCCACGAGCTGGGCGACACCTTTGTTGCCAATGCGCTGAACATCGTGGTGTTGACCGCCGCCCTTTCTGTCTATAACAGCTGCGTATACTGCAACAGTCGTATGCTGTTCGGTCTGGCGCAGCAGGGTAATGCGCCGAAAGCGCTGATGAACGTCGACAAGCGCGGCGTACCGGTGAACACTATTCTTGTCTCCGCGCTGGTAACGGCTCTGTGCGTGCTGATCAACTATCTGGCGCCGGAATCCGCCTTTGGCCTGCTGATGGCATTGGTGGTTTCCGCCCTGGTGATCAACTGGGCGATGATCAGCCTGGCGCACATGAAGTTCCGCAAAGCCAAACAGCAGCAGGGCGTAACCACTCGCTTCCCGGCGCTGTTCTACCCGCTGGGTAACTGGGTATGCCTGCTGTTCATGGCCGCAGTGCTGGTGATTATGCTGATGACGCCGGGCATGGCGATCTCGGTGTACTTAATCCCGGTATGGATTGGTATTCTTGGCATCGGCTATCTGTGCAAGCAGAAAACGGCCCGCGCGGTTAAAGCGCATTAAACCTCCCTCCCCCACCTGGACCAGGTGGGGGTTGTTACCTGCCTCACACTTTCCCATTCACGACTGTTTCGTCCATATCAGCGGCGTTATCCTGCAACGTAAAAACACCGGTACCAGACAATAATTCTCTCCATATCTCATTAATGGAGTGCAGTTGATGGAAACCAGTAAGCTCACGGTGAAAGAAAAGATCGGCTATGGAATGGGCGACGCCGGATGCAACATCATCTTTGGCGCCATCATGTTGTTTGTTAACTATTTTTACACCGATATTTTTGGTCTTGCGCCTGCCCTGGTCGGCGTATTACTGCTCTCAGTACGCGTTATCGATGCCGTTACCGACCCTATAATGGGCGCGATGGCCGACCGCACACGCAGTAAATATGGTCGATTTCGTCCATGGCTTTTGTGGATGGCTTTCCCTTACGCATTATTCAGCGTGCTTATGTTTACCACCCCTGAGTGGACGTATAACAGCAAGGTTATCTATGCCTTCGTCACCTACTTCCTGCTCTCTATTACCTATACGGCGATCAACATTCCCTACTGCTCGCTCGGCAGCGTTATCACCAACGATCCCAAGGAACGCGTCGCCTGCCAGTCATATCGCTTTGTATTAGTAGGAATCGCAACCCTGCTGCTCTCCCTTACCCTGCTGCCGATGGCCGACTGGTTTGGCGGGGAAGACAAAGCTAAAGGGTATCAGATGGCGATGGCGGTACTCGCCTTCATCGGCATGTGTATGTTCCTGTTTTGCTTTGCATCAGTCCGTGAACGCGTTCGCCCCGCCGTGCAGACTAACGACGATTTAAAAGCCGACCTGAAAGACGTGTGGAAGAACGACCAGTGGGTAAAAATCCTGCTGTTAACCCTGTGCAACGTCTGCCCGGGCTTTATTCGCATGGCCGCCACCATGTACTACGTTACGTGGGTTATGCAACAAAGCACGCAGTTCGCCACGTTGTTTATCAGCCTCGGCGTCGTCGGCATGATGATCGGCAGCATGCTGGCGAAGGTATTAACCGATCGCTGGTGCAAACTGAAGGTGTTCTTCTGGACCAACATCATCCTGGCGATTTTCTCCGCTGCATTTTATTTCTTCGACCCCAAAGCCACCATGATGATTATGGTGCTCTACTTCCTGCTCAACGTCCTGCATCAGATCCCTTCCCCGCTGCACTGGTCGTTGATGGCGGATGTCGATGACTACGGTGAGTGGAAAACCGGTAAGCGCATCACCGGGATCAGTTTCTCCGGTAACCTGTTTTTCCTCAAGCTGGGCCTGGCAATTGCCGGGGCGATGGTAGGCTTCCTGCTCTCCTGGTACGGCTACGACGCAGGGGCGAAAGCGCAAAGCGACTCCGCCATTAACGGTATTATGCTGCTGTTCACCATCATACCTGGCGTAGGTTATCTGATTACCGCAGGCGTGGTTCGCCTGCTAAAAGTTGACCGCGAGTTTATGCAGCAAATCCAGACCGATCTGGAAAAACGCCGTACCAACTACCGTGAACTCAATGAATACCACGATATAAAAACGACTGAACCTGTAAGGAAAGCCTAATGAAACAGTGGCAAAATCCCTTTATCGAACAACGCGCCGATCCGTTTATCTTACGCGACGGTAGCCACTACTATTTCATTGCGTCAGTGCCAGAATATGACCGACTGGAGATTCGTCGGGCCGACTCTCTGGAGGGATTGCGCTCCGCCACTCCCGTTGTCGTCTGGCGTAAGCCGGAAAGTGGTCCTATGAGCCAACTCATCTGGGCGCCGGAACTTCATCATCTGGCAGGCAAGTGGTACATCTATTTTGCCGCTACCCATACTCAGGCGCTTGATAAGCTGGGGATGTTCCAGCACCGCATGTTTGCCTTTGAGTGCGCAGACGCCGATCCGTTGACCGGCAAGTGGACAGAGAAAGGCCAGATTAAAACGCAGTTTGATACCTTCGCCCTGGACGCCACCACCTTTAATCATCAGGGGAAACAGTGGTATTTGTGGGCACAGAAATCGCCAGATATCGCCGGAAATTCCAATATTTATCTCGCAGAGCTGGAAAACCCATGGACGATTAAAGGCGAGCCGGTCATGCTCAGCCATCCTGAGTATGACTGGGAATGCCGGGGTTTCTGGGTCAACGAGGGTCCGGCAGTCATGGTGCATGGCGACAAGCTGTTTATCAGCTATTCGGCCAGCGCCACCGATGAGAATTACTGTATGGGGTTACTGTGGATTGGCCTCAACGATGATCCGCTCACCCCGCAGAACTGGCATAAATCACCGCGCCCGGTCTTTACCACCAGCTATGAAAATCGCCAGTATGGACCGGGACACAACAGTTTTACGCAAACGCCGGATGGTGAAGATGTACTGGTGTACCACGCGAGAAATTACACCGAGATTGAAGGCGATCCGTTGTACGATCCAAACCGCCATACACGTCTGAAACTGGTGCGCTGGGACGAAAACGGGATGCCTGATTTTGGCATCCCGCCTGCTGATACGATCTAAGCCGTTGCACTGCCCGGTGGCGCTAATGCTTACCGGGCCTACACGTTTTCCATTCCAGGCCGGATAAGCGTTAGCGCCATCCGGCACAACGCTACACTAATGTGCCATAAATGGTGAGCAACGCGATAATCACCACCACCACAAAAGAGGTCTTCTTCGCCATTGAAACAGCCGCTTTTGGCGTTTCGACTTTATCAGTATGCGGTTCACGCGCCAGAGAGAACTGCGCCAGACGCGTTAACACCTGATATTGCGAAGTATGCAGATCCGCCAGTGAGGCAAACCAGGCCGGCAACGCTTTCTCGCCGTGTCCCAGCAACGCATAGACTACGCCAGCCAAACGAACCGGGATCCAGTCCAGCACATGCAGGATCGCATCAATACCCGATTGCAGACGCTGATGCGGCGTTTGATAGCGCGCCAGCCAGGACTGCCAGGCGCGTAAAAAGGCATAACCAACCAGCGTCACCGGTCCCCAAGGACCACCGACAATCAACCAGAATAACGGCGCCAGATAAAAGCGGAAGTTGTTCCATAACAACGCGTTCTGCAGCTCGCGCAAGAACTCGCGCTCATCGCAATCCGGCGGAACCCCATGTATAAGCGTCAGCTCGCTGGCCATCGCCTCACGAGCATGTGTGTCATCGCGAGCGGCCGCCTGCAAATAGGCATGATAGTGGAGACGCGCCTTGCCTGCGCCGATGCACAGCAAGCCAATTAAGATCCACGCCACCAGCAACGGAACGTTAAACAGCAGCCCATGAACCGCGCGCAGCAGCAGGAATGTCAGCCCCATTGCAATCAGGGTCATGCCCACCGTACGCATCATCGAGAAGTGCTTAATTCTGCGGAAAAAAGCTTCCACCCGATGATCAAGCTGCCAGTGCTCACCCAGCTTAAACAGGCGTTCAACAATCAACACCAGTAATGTTGTAAACAACGTCATGTCATCTCCTTGTGCGACGAGGGGGTGACCAGGACGCGAAATTTTGCCCAGTCAAAAGACGGCCCGGGATCGGTCTTACGTTCGGGGGCAATATTACAGTGTCCAGTCATATTGTTGGCAATGGCCGGATAACGCGTAATCAGTGCATTCGTCACGGCGGCCAGTTGCTTATACTGTGCATCGGTATAGGCCAGCGTATCCGTTCCTTCCAGCTCAATACCAATTGAAAAATCATTACAGCGCTCACGCCCCTGATAATTTGACACGCCAGCATGCCAGGCGCGTTTATCAAAAGGGACGTACTGCACAATCTCACCATCACGGCGGATCAAACAATGGGCTGAGACGCGCAAATGGGCGATCTCAGCAAAAAAAGGATGGGCCTTGGGATCAATCGTGCCGGTAAATAACGCGTCTATCCACGGGCCGCCAAACTCGCCGGGCGGCAGACTGATATTATGCACCACCAGCAGAGAAGGGGTTTCGTCATCCGGGCGGCAATCGTAATGAGGAGAGGGAACGCGTCGCGCCTCTGCCAGCCAGCCCTCGTCTAACAACATGCAGAATCTCCTTATTGGTGGTGCTCATACCAGGTTCAGGGTAGCATGTTTCTACCTTATGATTCGTTAGCAATTTGGAGTTTTATCATGCCGCCTCGCCGCTATAACCCTGACTACCGACGTGACGCGCTGTTGGAACGCATAAATCTGGATATCCCTGCCGCTGTAGCTCAGGCACTGCGCGAAGATTTAGGCGGAGAAGTTGATGCCAATAACGATATCACCGCACAGCTTTTACCCGAAGATATGCGTTCCCACGCCACCGTGATTACCCGAGAAAATGGCGTTTTTTGCGGGAAACGTTGGGTGGAAGAGGTCTTTATTCAATTGGCTGGCGATGATGTCAACATCACCTGGCATGTCGAAGATGGCGACAGCATTAAGGCTAATCAACCGCTGTTTGAGCTGGACGGCCCCTCCCGTGTACTGCTGACCGGCGAACGTACCGCGCTTAATTTTGTACAGACGCTTTCGGGCGTGGCGAGCGAGGTGCGTAAATACGTCGATCTGCTGGCGGGGACAAAAACCCAACTACTGGATACACGTAAAACGCTGCCAGGACTGCGTACCGCCCTGAAATATGCCGTGTTATGCGGCGGCGGTGCGAATCATCGCCTGGGGCTTTCTGACGCCTTCCTGATTAAAGAAAACCACATTATTGCTTCTGGTTCGGTACGTAAGGCCGTTGAAAAAGCCTTCTGGTTGCATCCGGATGTGCCCGTTGAAGTTGAAGTTGAAAGCCTGGAAGAACTGGACGACGCACTGAAAGCCGGGGCGGACATCATCATGCTCGATAACTTCGAAACTGAGCAAATGCGCGAAGCGGTAAAACGCACCAACGGCCAGGCGCGTCTGGAAGTCTCGGGTAACGTCACCCATGAAACGCTGCGCGAATTTGCCGAAACCGGTGTGGACTTTATCTCCGTTGGCGCACTGACCAAGCACGTCCGCGCGCTCGATCTCTCCATGCGTTTTCGTTAATTGCTCATTGCAAGGCCCGATGGCGCTTCGCTTATCGGGCCTCCCCCAGCCGGATAAGGCATTTACGCCGTCATCCGGCAGTTTCTTCGAGTCCCTTCGCAAATACATTGTCTGATCCTGTAATTTCGTAAAAATCCTCTGAACCCGCTTTCCCGTTCTGTTTTTTGTCTCTCGCCTAAGATCCGTTCGATTTGCCAAAGTAGCGCCAGCTAACTCAGGAGCGAATCAACAATGGATAAACAACGAGGCTTCACGCTTATCGAACTGATGGTGGTCATTGGCATCATTGCCATTCTTAGCGCCATCGGCATTCCGGCTTATCAAAACTATCTGCGCAAAGCCGCCCTGACAGACATGCTGCAAACCTTTGTCCCCTATCGCACCGCGGTCGAACTCTGTGCGCTGGAGCATGGTGGAACAGAGACTTGCGATGCCGGGACCAATGGCATTCCCTCCCCCACAACCACCCGTTATGTCTCAGGCATGAGGGTTGAAAAAGGCGTTGTCAGCCTCACAGGCCAGGAAAGCCTGAATGGGCTAAGCATCACGATGACGCCGGGTTGGGACAATGCCAACGGTATTACCGGCTGGAACCGTAACTGCGCCATTCCAAATGACAGCGCACTACAACAGGCTTGCGAAGACGTTTTCCGCTTCGACACGTACTAAGGAAAAGAGATGAATACCACGCAACTCACGGCGCTATGCCAACGTTATCAGGGAATATTACTCGATGCAGACAATGAAGTAGTGCACATCGCCGTGGTGGATGCACCGTCCCATGAGCTGCTGGACGCCCTGCATTTTGCCACCACCCGACGCATCGACATTGTTTGCTGGACTCGCCAGCAAATGGAAGGCCACACGCATACGCCACAGAAAATGTTACCGGTCGTAGTGTCTGAAAGCAGCGCCACCGCAGCTGGGTTGCTGAATCAGACGTTTCAATCCGCCCTGGCGCAACGGGCTTCTGATATTCACTTTGAACCAGCGGAACATCGCTATCAGATCAGATTACGCGTGGATGGCGTATTACACGCTTTGCCGGAAGTCACAACTGAGATGGGCATCGCTATCACCGCAAGATTAAAAGTATTAGGCAGCCTGGATATTGCCGAGCACCGGCTGCCACAAGACGGACAATTTACCATTGAGATTTCAGGACAACCCATCTCGTTTCGTATCTCCACCCTGCCCTGTCGCTGGGGTGAAAAGGTTGTACTACGGCTACTTCATCAGGTCGATCAGACACTGGATATCACCGCGCTGGGCATGCAGGACGCGCAGCTGGCAGCATTTTCGCAAGCGTTGCAGCAGCCTCAAGGGCTGATTCTGGTTACCGGGCCTACCGGGAGTGGTAAAACGGTCACCCTGTACAGCGCGCTACAAACCCGAAATACATCAGAGGTGAATCTTTGTAGCGTAGAGGATCCGGTAGAGATCCCCATCGCAGGCCTTAACCAGACACAAGTTCATCCACGCGCAGGTCTTACTTTTCAGGGCGTATTGCGGGCTCTGCTGCGCCAGGATCCCGACATCATTATGGTCGGCGAAATCCGCGATGGCGAAACGGCTGAAATAGCGCTTAAGGCGGCACAAACCGGTCATCTGGTTCTGTCAACACTGCATACTAATTCCACCAGTGAAACGCTGGTACGCCTGCAGCAAATGGGGGTTGCGCGCTGGATGATCGCCTCCGCGCTGACGCTCGTCATTGCCCAGCGCCTGGTCAGAAAGCTATGCCCCCATTGCCGACAACGCCTGGAGACATCCATTACGCTCCCCCAAGCAATCTGGCGCATGCCACTGCCACGTTGGCATGCGCCTGGTTGCGAACATTGTTATCACGGCTTTTATGGTCGTACCGCATTGTTTGAAGTGCTCCCGGTAACACCTGCATTACGCCAGAGCATCGCCAGTGGCACATCCGCAGACGGGGTCGTGTCAGATGCTCAGCTATCAGGGCATACGCTTTTCGAGAATGGTTGTCAGGCTGTCGAACAAGGCTTAACGACATATGAAGAACTTATTCGCGTACTGGGCATGCCGCATGTCAGCTAAACAGCTTTGGCGCTGGCAAGGCATTAACAACGAAGGTGAGCCGTCGGAAGGTGTATTATGGGCTGATACCCGACTCTCGCTGATACAAGCGCTGGAGCAGCGGCATATCACGCCGTTACGTATTAAACGTATCCGTGTCAAAAACTCTCACTGGAGCCGTGAAAGAAGCGCCGAAACCATACATCAGTTGGCAACCTTACTGAAAGCAGGGCTAACACTCTCGGCAGCGCTAACCCTGCTGGCTGAACAGCATCCCAGCAGCCAGTGGCAGGCGCTCCTGCGCACGCTGGCTCACGATATGGAGCAGGGCATTTCCCTCTCCACCTCACTCGCAACATGGCAACACGTTTTTCCGCCACTTTATCAGGCGATGATCCGTACCGGAGAGCTTACAGGTAAGCTGGATGATTGCTGTTTTGAACTCGCCAGACAGCAAAAAAACCAGCAGCAACTCGCTGATAAAGTTAAAAAAGCCCTGCGCTATCCGATTATCATCATCACGATGGCGGTAATAGTGGTATTTGCGATGCTGCAGTTTGTGCTCCCTGAGTTTGCCGCCATCTACCAAACGTTTAACACCCCACTACCAGCGCTCACTCGGGGGATGATTGCCATCGCCCACTACAGCAGCCAATGGGGGTGGCTGGCGGTAGCATTCACGATGCTCTCGCTTATGACATATCACGTGATCAAACAGAAACCGTATTGGCGCATTCTGAGTCAGAAATGGTTGCTTGGGCTCCCTGTTACAGGAGCAATGGTCAGAGGGCAAAAACTCACGCAGATCTTTACCGTTCTGGCGTTAACACAAAACGCTGGCATTCCCTTTTTACAGGGTCTTGAGAGCGTTAGTGAAACGCTTGCCAGCCCTTTCTGGTCTCAACGTTTAGCGCAGGTTCATCACGATATCAGCGCCGGGAAACCTGTCTGGTTGGCGCTGAAAAATTGCGGCGAATTCAGTCCATTATGTATACAGCTGGTAAGAACAGGGGAAGCATCCGGCTCGCTGGATGCAATGCTGCGTAATCTCGCCCACCATCACGGGGAGAAAACGCTGTCTCAGGCGGAAAATCTGGCTGCGCTACTTGAGCCCGCGTTACTGGTCATTACGGGTTTGATCATCGGTACGCTGGTTGTCGCGATGTATTTACCGATTTTCCATTTGGGAGATGCAATGAGCGGCGTAGGATGAAGCTGGCGCATTACCACACGCCAGCTTCATCATGTTACAGGCTATTGAAAACGCGGTTTTCTTGTTCCTGTACACGAATAAACGTTGTACGTTTGGTTAGCTCTTTCAGACGGGAGGCGCCAACATAAGTACAAGCTGAACGCAGGCCACCGAGGATATCGCGAGCGGTATTATCAACCGGACCACGCAGCGGCAGCTTAACGGTTTTACCTTCTGCAGCGCGGTACTGTGCAACACCACCTACGTGACGCGTCATGGCAGATTCAGAGCTCATACCGTAGAACAGCATGAATTTCTCACCGTTCTCTTCAACAATTTTGCCGCCACTTTCTTCATGACCAGCCAGCATGCCGCCGAGCATAACGAAGTCCGCACCGCCGCCGAATGCTTTTGCCACGTCGCCCGGCATTGTGCAGCCGCCGTCGCTGACAATCATACCGCCCAGACCATGCGCTGCGTCGGCACATTCAATCACTGCAGAAAGCTGCGGATAGCCAACGCCGGTTTTTACACGCGTGGTACATACAGAACCAGGCCCAATACCGACTTTGACAATGTCCGCACCGGAAAGTATCAGCTCTTCACACATTTCGCCGGTAACCACATTACCCGCACAGATCGTTTTCGTCGGCCATGCTTCACGCGCTTTTGACACAAACTGAACAAAATGCTCAGAGTAGCCATTTGCCACATCAATGCAGATAAAGTTCAGCGCCGGGTTGAGCGCCAGAATCTGTTTGGTTTTTTCGAAATCTGCGTCAGACGTGCCGGTGGAAACCATCACATGCTGGAGGATATCGGCAGAGCTATCCGCGATAAAGGCAGACCAGTCTTCAACAGAATAGTGTTTGTGCACAGCGGTCAGGATGTCGAAGGATGCCAGCGCCTTTGCCATGGCAAATGTCCCGACAGTGTCCATGTTCGCAGCGATAATTGGTACGCCGGACCAGGTCTGACCTGAATGCTTAAAGGTAAATTGACGTTCCAGCTCAACATCGGAACGGCTTTTGAGAGTAGAACGCTTAGGGCGGATAAGAACGTCTTTGAAACCTAACTTCAGATCTTCTTCGATACGCATGTGCGGATTCCTGGGGTTAATGGCGAAAAATCGAAACTCACAACTCCAGTGACGCTATCATACGCACTAATCAATGCCGCGCAAGACTGCGAAATTCTCTTTTTTTACGCTACAATCCCATAAATTTACCTGGCGAATAGTAGGTTAATCCTGCAGCAGCCTCGCCTTCGCGCGCTTAACTTTTAACTGTTTGATAATCAAACTTAAACTCCAGGATCTGCATCTATGAGGTATACAGTAGCCTTAACCGGCGGCATTGGCAGTGGTAAAAGCACCGTTGCAAATGCGTTCGCTGACCTCGGAATAAACGTGATTGATGCAGATATCATTGCGCGTCAGGTGGTTGAACCAGGTACGCCTGCCCTCATGGCGATTGAAGAACATTTTGGTTCCGACGTGATAGCCGCGGACGGTTCGCTACAGCGACGCATTTTACGCGAACGTATTTTTTCCAATCCTGAGGAAAAAAGCTGGCTAAATGCGCTGCTCCATCCGCTTATTCAGCAGGAAACACAGCGTCAGTTTGATCAAGCGACCTCGCCCTATCTGTTATGGGTTGTCCCGTTGCTGGTAGAGAATTCGCTGTATAAAAAAACCAACCGCGTGCTGGTGGTGGATGTCACCCCCGAGACCCAGCTCAGACGAACCATGCAGCGTGATGATGTGACGCGCGAGCATGTTGAACAAATTCTTGCTGCCCAGGCAACGCGTGAAGCGCGTCTGGCCGTGGCAGACGATGTTATTGATAATAATGGCGCACCGGAAGCCATCGCCTCAGATGTCGCCCGCCTGCACGCGCTCTATTTGCAATGCGCGTTGCAGTTTGTCTCACAGGAAAAACCGTAATGCACACCCAGGTCCTTTTTGAACACCCTCTCAATGAGAAGATGCGTACATGGCTGCGCATAGAGTTTTTGATCCAACAGCTCTCCGTTAATTTACCTATTGCAGACCATGCAGGCGCACTGCATTTTTTCCGTAATATCGGCGATTTACTGGATGTCTTTGAACGCGGTGAAGTTCGCACCGAACTCCTGAAAGAACTTGAACGACAACAGCGTAAACTCCAGGCCTGGGTTGAAGTTCCCGGCGTCGATCAAAGCAGAATCGACGCATTGCGCCAACAGTTAAAAAGCGCGGGCAGCATTCTGATTTCGGCCCCACGCATTGGACAAACGCTGCGTGAAGATCGCCTGATTGGCCTCGTGCGTCAGCGTTTAAGCATTCCTGGCGGATGCTGCAGTTTCGATCTCCCCACCCTGCATATCTGGTTACATTTACCACAGCCGCAACGCGACGCGCAGGTTGAAACCTGGCTTGCCAGCCTGAATCCACTCAACCAGGCGTTGTCGCTGGTGCTGGATTTAATTCGTAACTCGGCGCCGTTTCGTAAACAAACCAGCCTGAATGGTTTTTACCAGGACAACGGCGAAGATGCCGATTTGCTGCGCTTGCAGCTGCCGCTGGATTCGCAGCTTTATCCGCAAATTTCTGGTCATAAGAGCCGTTTTGCCATTCGTTTTATGCCGCTGGATAGCGAGAATGGCCAGGTGCCTGAGCGTCTCGATTTTGATCTGGCGTGCTGTTAAGGAGTCAACATGTCTGAACAAACCATCGTCAACTGCCCAACCTGCGGTAAACCCGTGGTGTGGGCTGAAGTCAGTCCGTTTCGCCCATTCTGCAGCAAACGCTGCCAGTTAATCGATCTGGGTGAGTGGGCCGCAGAAGAGAAACGTATCCCCAGCTCTGGCGATCTGTCGGAAAGCGACGACTGGAGTGAAGAGCAGAAATAATTCTGCTAAAACGGGATAAAGCAACGCCGCATCCGGCGTTGTATGTTGTTTTGCCTGATGGCGCTGCGCTTATCAGGCCTACGAACACCCTTAGCCCGCAATCAGCTTTTCAATTACCGGGGCATTCGCGGGCGGGAAGTCCTCCACATTCAGAGCATCTTGCGCAATCCACTGCGCCGGTTGCCCCTCTTTTCCCCACGGTTCGCCTTCCCAGCTTTCCACCAGCCAGAACCACAGCGTAATGTGCCGGTCCGGAAACTGATACTCCAGCTTTTCGAACAGTGAATTCTGAGTCGGTGTGATCCCAACTTCTTCCTGTAGTTCGCGAATCAGCGCCTGCTCTGGCGTTTCACCCGCTTCAATTTTCCCGCCGGGGAATTCCAGCTTATTTGCCATATGGGCATCCGCCGCACGCTGGGTGATAAAAATTTCATTGTGCTGGTTACGAATAATCCCGACGGCGATCTGCAATTTTTTCATTTTCATCGTCCATAAAAAAGGCGCAGAAGTCTGCGCCTTTTCAATAAGTTATTTTCTTAGCTCAGACGGCCATGACACTGTTTGTATTTTTTGCCGGAACCGCAAGGGCACGGATCGTTACGACCCACTTTACGCTCGCCGGTTTGTGCTGCCATCTCTTCTGCCGCGGCGGCATCGTCGCCTTTATGGCTCAACTGCTGCATCTGCGCTAAACGCTCAGCTTCTTCACGACGCTGCTGCTCCATCGCTTCTACTTCTTCAGGCATACGTACCTGAACTTTGCTCAGGGTGCTGATCACTTCATACTTCAGTGATTCCAGCATTGATGCAAACATAGAGAAGGATTCACGCTTGTATTCCTGCTTCGGATCTTTTTGCGCGTAACCACGCAGGTGGATACCCTGACGCAGGTAATCCATCGCCGCCAGGTGCTCTTTCCACAGCGAGTCGAGCGTTTGCAGCATCACGCCTTTTTCGAAGTGACGCATCATCTCTGCGCCCACAACTTCTTCTTTACGCTGATAAACTTCTACCGCATTTGCCAGAATACGTTCGCGCAGCGTTTCTTCGTGCAGCTCAGGTTCTTTATCCAGCCACTCTGAAATCGGCATATCCAGATCAAAGTCGTTTTTCAGGCGCTCCTGCAGACCCGGAATATCCCACATCTCTTCCAGAGACTGCGGCGGAATATAGGCATCAATCGTCGCTTTGAAGACGTCTTCGCGGATGCTGTTAATGGTTTCGCTAACGTCAGAGACATCCAGCAGTTCGTTACGCTGGGTGTAGATTGCGCGGCGCTGATCGTTAGCAACGTCATCATATTCCAGCAGTTGCTTACGAATATCGAAGTTGCGGCTTTCCACTTTACGCTGCGCGTTTGCAATCGCTTTCGTCACCCATGGGTGTTCAATCGCTTCACCCGGCTTCATACCCAGTTTACGCATCATGCCGGACACGCGGTCAGAGGCAAAAATACGCATCAGCGCATCTTCCATCGACAGGTAGAAACGAGACGAACCCGCATCACCCTGACGACCGGAACGACCACGCAGCTGGTTATCGATACGACGAGATTCATGACGCTCAGTACCGATAATATGTAAACCGCCGGCCGCTAACACCGCGTCATGACGAACCTGCCAATCAGCTTTGATCTGGGCGATCTGTTCCGGAGTTGGGTCTTGCAGCTCGGCAACTTCCGCCTGCCAGCTACCACCCAGCACGATATCGGTACCACGACCCGCCATGTTTGTCGCAATAGTGACGGCTGACGGATAACCCGCCTGGGCGACGATATCCGCTTCGCTGGCGTGGAACTTGGCGTTCAGCACGTTGTGCTTAATGCCTGCTTTGGTCAGCTCGTTAGAGACCACTTCCGATTTTTCAATGGAGATAGTACCCACCAGCACCGGCTGGCCATTAGCGGTACGCTCTTTAATATCTTCAATAATCGCCTGAATTTTTTCCGCTTCGGTCATGTACACCAGATCCGGTAAATCCTTACGGATCATCGGACGGTTGGTCGGAACGACCACGGTATCCAGTTTGTAGATGGAGCTGAATTCAAACGCTTCAGTGTCTGCAGTACCGGTCATACCGGCCAGTTTTTCGTACAAACGGAAGTAGTTCTGGAAGGTAATGGATGCCAGCGTCTGGTTTTCGTTCTGGATCTCCACGCCTTCTTTCGCTTCAACAGCCTGGTGCAGGCCATCGGACCAGCGACGCCCCTGCATCGTACGACCAGTGTGTTCGTCGACGATGATAACTTCGCCATCTTTCACGATGTAGTCGACGTCACGGGTAAACAGCACGTGCGCGCGCAGTGCGGCAGTCACGTGGTGCATCAGCATAATGTTGCCCGGAGAGTACAGCGACTCGCCCTCATCCATAATGCCTTCGTTCACCAGCAGTTCTTCAATCAGCACCAGACCACGTTCGGTCAGGTTAACCTGGCGTGCCTTCTCATCTACGGAGAAGTGACCTTCGCCCTGGAAAGTGTCGGAATCTTCCTTCTCCTGACGGATCAGGTGCGGAATGATTTTGTTCACTTTTTTATACATTTCCGAGCTGTCTTCAGCCGGACCGGAAATGATCAGCGGCGTACGCGCTTCATCGATCAAGATGGAGTCGACTTCATCGACCAACGCATAGTGCAGTTTACGCTGAACACGCTCTTCCGGGCTAAACGCCATGTTGTCACGCAGGTAGTCAAAGCCGTATTCGTTGTTGGTGCCGTAGGTAATATCGGCATTATAAGCTTCACGCTTAGCTGGCGCTGGCAGGCCAGACATGTTGATACCGACAGTCATGCCGAGGAATTCAAACAGCGGGCGGTTATTTTCGGCGTCACGCTGGGCCAGGTAGTCGTTCACAGTAACCACGTGTACGCCTTTCCCGCTTAACGCGTTCAGGTACGCCGGCAGCGTTGCGGTCAGGGTTTTACCTTCACCGGTACGCATTTCCGCGATGCAGCGATCGTTAAGCACCATACCGCCCAGCAGTTGAACGTCGAAGTGGCGCATGCCGAACACACGCTTACTCGCTTCGCGAACCACCGCGAACGCTTCCGGGATCAGGCTCTCAACGCTGGCGCCTTTTTCCAGACGGGCGCGGAATTCCGCGGTCTTTGCTTTCAGCTCATCATCGGAGAGTTTTTCCATCTCCGGTTCCATGGCGTTGATGACATTGACCACTTTACGCATACGACGCAGCGTACGTTCGTTACGGCTACCGAATACTTTTGTTAATAATTTGATTAGCATAATAAAATCTCAAACGCCCCGCGGTGCGGAGTCAAAAATTATAAGTTGGAAGGTTCTTTTTTAGCTGAGGCGTTGAGGGCCAGCGCGGATACCCTGCAGCTGGCTGATCCAGACCGGAACGCTAAACGCGGCCTGAGAGGTAAAGTGGGAGTATGTCACGCGACTCACGGTCGCTGGCGGTCTGCCTTCTTGCGTCAGCATCGCGCTGAGCGTATTCAATAACGCAAGATGGTGCGCCTGGATTGGCAACGGCTCTTCGGCAACGGGCAGCGCCTGAGGAGCCATAGCAAAAGAAAGATGGCGAATAACCGTACGAATAGCATGCTGATGCCAGTAGTCGACGGTAAAATTCGGGCGGCGATTGGTCGCTTCCAGCAAAGCAAGCTGGTTAAAGTTAACTTTAGCGCCTTGATCGTGATTGCTGGCGGTCGCCTTCGCGGGGGTATTAGGTTCAGCAGCATTACCGAGCGCGGGCAGGCCAAAACTAGCCGCGACCATCCCCAACAGGAGATGCGGCCAGAAGTACCGTCTGCCTAACTGTCGCCAGCGCGTCAGTATTCCACTCACGTTATTGCCACCTGATATACCCTGCGTTTGGGGTTACATATGCAAAACCATTTTTTGCGCACAAATATTACCATTAATGCGTTCGCACCACAGCAGTAATGACGCAAGTCGCGGGTAAATATGCTTAAGAAAGCAGCGATCGAACGCTATTTTACTCTGCCGGTGGGGAGAAAGTCGCTTCAGGGAAGGTGGTTTGCAATCGGAAAATAAAAAAACGACTGGTTCACCTGGCCGGAGAGAGTGCCAGATTAACCAGTCGAATTTATGCGACAGCGTATGTCGTTATGCCAGTACGGTCGAAGGTGCTTTGAACGCCAGCGGCAGTTCTGCATCGTCCTGGAAGGTCACATATTCCCAGGCTTCCTGTTTCGCCAGGACCGCCTGCAACAATTTGTTATTCAATGCATGACCGGATTTATACGCGGTGAATGCACCAATAATGTTGTGACCACACATGAACAAGTCACCAATCGCGTCGAGCATTTTGTGACGAACGAATTCGTCTTCAAAACGCAGGCCGTCTTCGTTCAATACGCGATAATCGTCAACAACGATGGCACAATCGAAGCTGCCGCCCAGGCACAGGCCGCGGGACTGCAGATATTCGATATCACGCATGAAGCCGAAAGTACGCGCGCGGCTGATCTGGCGCATGAACGCATCCGCAGAGAAGTTCATCGCGTAGCGCTGCGTGCTGGAGTCGATTGCCGGATGGTTAAAGTCGATGGTGAAATCCAACGTAAAACCATTATACGGCTTAAACTCAGCCCACTTATCGCCATCTTCGACACGAACGGTCTCTTTGATGCGAACAAATTTTTTGGCGCTGCTCAGTTCTTCAATACCCGCATCAAGCAGCAGATAAACGAACGGAGCGGCACTGCCATCCATAATCGGGATTTCCGGGGCGTTAACTTCAATAACGATGTTATCGATACCTAAGCCCGCCAGAGCAGCGTTAAGGTGCTCAACGGTTGAAATCCGTACATCATGCTCGTTGACCAGACACGTACAGAGCATGGTATCACGCACAGATTTGGCATCGGCCGGGAAATCTACCGGAGGATTCAAGTCGGTGCGACGATAGATGACCCCGGTGTTGGCCGGCGCAGGGCGTAATGTCAGGGTGACTTTTTTGCCGGTATGCAAACCGACGCCAGTCGCCTGAACGATACGTTTAAGAGTCCTTTGTTTGATCATCGTATAATCTCGCCAAATTACCTATCCAACCGAAGTGTACTATACATTCGGTGGGCCAGTTTAGCACAAAGAGCCACAATTCCCAAATTCCAGCTAATTCTTAATCAGCTTGCTTACGCAGGAACGCAGGGATATCCAGATAATCCGGCTCTTTGGTGGTTTGCGGCGTATTGTCGTTAACCACTTTCGCAACCGGTTTTTGCTCTTGCGTCAACGGCGCCATACCGTGCTGCTGGTAACGATCCATTACCGGCTGCTGGACCTGCTTGTTGGTTACCAGAGTGATTTCAGGACGCTTGTCCATACCAATTCCAGTCGCAACAACGGTCACGCGCAGTTCGTCGTTCATATCCGGGTCCAGAGAGGTACCGATAACCACGGTCGCGTTATCCGATGCAAAGGCACGGATGGTGTTACCGACGGTTTCGAATTCATCCAGACGCAGGTCGAAGCCCGCAGTAATGTTGACCAGCACGCCGCGCGCGCCAGACAGATCGATATCTTCCAGCAGCGGGGAAGAGATAGCCATTTCAGCCGCTTCTTCCGCACGGTCTTCACCGCTTGCCACGCCGGAGCCCATCATCGCGTAGCCCATTTCGGACATCACGGTGCGCACGTCTGCAAAGTCGACGTTCATCAGGCCCGGACGCGTGATCAGTTCAGCGATACCCTGGACTGCGCCTTTCAGCACGTCGTTCGCTGCGCCAAACGCATCCAGCAGGGAGATACCACGGCCCAGCACTTTCAGCAGTTTGTCGTTCGGGATAGTGATCAGAGAGTCCACGTGTTTGGACAGTTCGGTGATACCCTGCTCCGCGAATGCCATACGCTTCTTGCCTTCAAAGTTGAAAGGCTTAGTCACGACAGCAACGGTCAGGATACCTAAATCTTTTGCCACTTCAGCAACCACTGGCGCAGCACCGGTTCCGGTACCGCCGCCCATTCCTGCTGCGATAAACACCATGTCTGCACCGTCAAGCGCTGCACGCAGAGCTTCACGATCTTCGTCTGCCGCATTACGACCGACTTCCGGGTTTGCACCCGCGCCCAGACCTTTGGTGATGCCGCTACCAATCTGAATGGTCTGTCCAACCGCCGTTTTACGCAACGCCTGAGCGTCGGTATTCACCGCAAAGAATTCAACACCTTCGATGCGCTCGCGCACCATGTGTTCAACGGCATTACCGCCGCCGCCGCCGACGCCGATGACTTTAATCACCGCGTCATTGGTTAGTTCCATAGGTTCAAACATAGTTTCTCTCTCCGTTGTGCCTGTCGCCTGAGACCTTTAATGTGCGTCGGTCTCTTTAAAAATTAAAACTCTTTTCTCAGCCAGCTATTGAGTCGTTTAATCCACGAGCCAACTGACGCCGTTACGCGTTTTTCAACTTCAGCCTCACCACTCAAATGGGACTCTTTCCCGTAGTGAAGCAGCCCCACTGCCGTTGAATAATACGGCTCCTGGGCATAATCCGTCAGACCGGTAATATTCAGCGGTGCGCCAATACGGACTTGCGTATGGAACACGCGCTGTGCGCAGGCCGCAAGACCTTCAATTTGCGCTGCGCCACCGGTTAACACAATCCCCGCCGCCAGATGATGTTTCACCCCCTGCTGGCGAAGCTGTTCTTGTAATTGCAAAATTTCTTCGTTGACCAGGTTGAGCAGCTCGGTATAACGCGGCTCAATGACCTCTGCCAAAGTCTGACGCTGCAGGCTACGCGGCGGACGACCGCCCACGCTAGGCACCTCAACGCTCTCGTCTTTACCAACGATGGAGCCCAGCGCGCAGCCATGACGTACTTTGATGGCTTCAGCATCGCTCGGCGGCGTACCAAAGGCATACGCGATATCGCTGGTCACCACATTCCCTGCATAAGGGATCACTTTGGTATGGCGCAACGCCCCGCCAGTATAAACGGCGATATCCATTGTACCACCACCAATATCTACCACGCAGACACCCAGTTCACGTTCATCTTCCGTCAACACGGAATAACTGGCTGCCAGTCCGGCGAAAATCAGTTGGTCAACTTTCAGACCACAACGTTCAACGGCTTTGACAATATTCTTCGCCATGTCGTTGTGGCAGGTAATAAGATGCACTTTTGCCTGCATACGTACGCCGGAAAGACCTACCGGATTTTTGATACCTTCCTGGTAGTCAATGGCGTATTCCTGCGGAATAACGTGCAGAACACGATGTTCATCGCGCACGCGTACGGATTTTGCCGTATGTACGACGTTTTCCACATCTTCCTGCGTCACTTCCTCTTCGGAAATGGGCACCATACCAATTTCATTCTGACAGCTAATGTGTTTGCCGGAAAGCGCCAGATACACCGAGGATATCTGGCAATCTGCCATCAGCTCAGCTTGGTCAATGGCGCGCTGTACGCATTTCACCACTGACTCAAGGTCATTCACCCCGCCTTTATCCATACCTCGCGATGGGCAACTGCCCACGCCAATGATATTGACCATACCGTCGGGCAGAACTTCCCCTACTAAAGCGGCTACCTTCGCGGTGCCAATCTCCAGTCCAACTACCAGTTTTCTGTCCGTCGCCTTGATCATTGTTGTTCTGCCTGTGCCTGATTCTGTTGCTGATTAGATTCCTCAGGAGGCAAGGGAACCCAGCCTACTGCCGCTCCTGAGTCATAACGCAAATCAACGTAGCTAATCCGTTTGCCATCGGTTTGCGCCTGCTGCTGTAAAACCGGGTAGAGTTCCACAAAGCGAGCCAAACGTTTTATCGTATCGCCCCTGCCCAAATTGAGCTTAATATCGTTATTTAGCGTCAACTGCCAGGAACGACGCGCGGTCATCGCCGCTTCCTTCAGGGTGAATCTATCCTTAGCCAGCACCTGCCCCATATCGCGGAACCCTTGCAGCACTTCACTTGCGCTGCCTTCCGGTCCGTACAACATGGGTAATACCTGCTTATTGGCCCGACCGGATGGGACGCTGAACGTATTGCCTTCAGCATCCACCATGTGCTGGTCATTCCAACGCGCAATTGGCACATATTCAACCAGATGAATCTTCAATTCATCAGGCCATTGCTTTCTGACGCTCGCCTGTTTAATCCACGGGAGGCGTTCAATCTGACTCTGGATGATGTTCACATCCTGGGTCATAAAGGTTCCCGGCGCGCCCAGCGCCAGAATGGACTGACGGATATCATCATTGCGCGTGTAATGCCGTTCGCCGGTTAACACCAGTTTTGACAACGGCAAACGCTGCGCATCTTCCATCCATCCCAACACGACCCAGCCGCTGACAAACACGGTGCACAGCACTGTCAGCAGGAACAGTATTCCTGCAAGACGCGTTCCATTATTGCGGCGTGAGGAATTTACGTCTTCTTCATCACCGTTTCGCGTGTTCAGCGCAGCCTGCGACATATCAGTCCGCCAACTCCAGAATTCTTACCACCAACTGCGAGAAGCTCAGACCCGCCTGACGCGCCGCCATCGGCACCAGGCTGTGGCTGGTCATACCCGGAGAGGTATTGGCTTCCAGCAGATAAAACTGGCCATCGCTGTCCAGCATGACGTCAATGCGCCCCCAACCTTTACAGCCTAAGGCGGTCCACGCTTTCAGGACTAAATCCTGTAATTGGGCCTCTTGCTCGACTTCCAGACCTGCAGGGCAGAAATATTGTGTCTCATCAGAGAGATACTTCGCCTCATAATCATAGAAGGTTCCCGCGGGTTGGATACGTATTGACGGTAAAATTTCTTCGCCGAGTATCGCAACGGTAAATTCCGGGCCACTGAGCCATTTTTCAATCAGTACTTCTTCATCATGCTGAAAAGCCAATGCTAATGCACCCTGCAAAGCATTTTCTTCTTCAACTTTTGACATCCCGACGCTGGAACCTTCACGGCTTGGCTTAACAATCAGCGGCAAACCTAACGCAGAAATTTTTGCAACTACCTCATCGCTAAGACCTTTTTCGAACTCAGCGCGGGTCAACGCAACCCATGGCGCGACGGGTAAAGCTGCGCCCTGCCACAGCAGCTTGCTGCGCAGTTTGTCCATCGAAATCGCGGAAGCCATGACGCCGCTGCCGGTATAAGGCAGGCCAATTTGCTCCAGCATGCCCTGCAACGTGCCATCTTCACCGCCACGGCCGTGCAGCGCAATAAACACCTTCTGAAAACCCATTGATTTCAGAAGAGTGACATCAACCTCTTTAGGGTCAACCGGATGGGCATCCACGCCGCCTTCACGCAACCCGGCGAGCACAGCCGCGCCAGAGTTCAGCGACACTTCTCGTTCTGCGGAGGTGCCCCCTAACAGGACCGCGATTTTATCAGCCATGTTGTTCTTCCTCCGGATTTTGCGGCTTCAGTTTGATTTCAGCTAAGGAACGCGCAATTTTGCCTATATTTCCAGCGCCTTGCACCAAAATCAGATCATTGCCGGTTAATACCGGTGCCAACATTTCAGCCACCTGGGCCGGATCGGATACCAGAATAGGATCGATCTTACCGCGACCACGAATAGTACGGCACAGCGAGCGGCTGTCAGCGCCTGGAATGGCGGCTTCGCCCGCGGCGTATACATCCAGCATCAACAGCGCATCAACCTGAGTCAGCACGTTGGCAAAGTCATCGTACAAATCGCGCGTACGCGTATACCGATGCGGCTGGAACAGCATCACCAGATTTTTGTCCGGCCAGCCCGCGCGCGCGGCTTTAATCGTGGCATCCACTTCCGTTGGGTGATGGCCGTAATCATCAACCAGCATCGCGGTCCCGGCTTTACCGTTAACCGGCTCAAGCGGGAATTCGCCGAGGAAGTCAAAACGGCGTCCGGTACCCTGGAAACTTTCCAGCGCGCGCAGGATCGCGTCGTCTTCAATACCTTCTTCCGTTGCGACCGCTACCGCGGCAGCCGCGTTCAGCGCATTGTGGCGGCCCGGCGCGTTCAACGTTACGCGTAGTTCGGCCATCCCCTGACGCACCAGGGTGAAGTGTCCCTGCGGGCCGATCTGCTGGTAATCTTCAACGCGCACATCGGCATCATCACTGAAACCATAGGTTGTGGTTTGACGGCCAACTCGCGGTAGCAGTTCGCGGATCACCGGATCGTCAACGCACATCACCGCACGACCATAAAACGGCAAGTTATGCAGGAAATTAATAAACGTCTGCTTTAAATTTTCGAAGTCGCCATGGTAGGTATCCATATGGTCGGCTTCGATATTGGTGACAATCGCCACCATCGGCTGCAAATGCAGGAACGACGCATCGCTCTCGTCCGCTTCGGCAATCAAATAACGGCTATGACCCAGACGTGCATGAACGCCTGCGGCCTTCACCAGACCACCGTTAACAAAGGTCGGATCCAGCCCCGCTTCCGCGTAAATACTGGAGACCATCGCCGTGGTCGTGGTTTTACCATGCGTCCCGGCAATGGCGATGCCGTGACGAAAACGCATTAACTCCGCCAGCATTTCAGCGCGACGGATCACCGGAATGCGCGCTTCATGCGCCGCAACAATTTCCGGGTTATCCGCAGAAATGGCGCTGGAGACCACTACCACGCTCGCATCGCGTACGTTTTCCGGACGATGGTTGAAGAAAATCGTGGCACCGAGATTCGTCAACTGCTGCGTCACCGGATTTGGCGCTAAGTCAGAACCGCTGATCTGATAACCTTCATTGGCCAAAACTTCGGCAATACCGCCCATACCAGCACCACCGATGCCGACAAAGTGAATGTGCCGAACGCGACGCATTTCGGGCACGATGGAACGCAGTTTTGCCAGTTGTTGTGTATTCATTCTTTAGCCATTAACTTCTTAGTTCATGCGATGCAAAAGGCATCACCACAATTACGCCCGGGCAGCCCGGCTCACTTCATTTGCAACGCGTTCGGTGGCATCCGGTATGGATGCGGCGCGCGCACGTTCTGCCATGGTTAATAAAGTTTCTCGCGACCACCCGGCAAGGGTGCTGGCGACGGCATCCACAGTAAACTGTGGTTGCTCTAAAATTTTGGCGGCGCCCGCTTTTTCCAGCGGCAACGCATTCCAGTACTGCTGTCTGTCTTTGTGCTGGAACGGCACAAACAGCGCAGGTAAGCCTGCGGCGGCAATCTCACTCACCGTCAGCGCGCCGGAACGGCACACTACAACATCCGCCCATGCATAAGCGGCGGCCATATCATCAATAAACTCAGTGACCTTGTGCTGCGGTTGTCCGACCTCGGCATAAGCGTGTTCAACGGTTTGTTGCGCACCTTTACCGCTCTGGTGCCAGATAGTCACCGCCTCGCCAAGCTTTGCGGCAACCTGCGGCATCGTCTGGTTGAGAACGCGCGCGCCCTGAGAACCACCGACCACCAGCACACGAACCGGGCCTTCACGTCCAGCCAGACGCGCTTCGGGTAATGGCAGCGCCAGCACGTCCGTGCGTACCGGGTTCCCGACCACTTCCGCATTCGGGAAAGCGCCGGGGAAAGCCTGCATAACCTTCGTTGCAATCTTTGCCAGCCATTTATTGGTTAATCCCGCAATGCCGTTCTGCTCATGCAGTACGACCGGAATACCTAATGACCATGCGGCCAAGCCGCCAGGACCTGACACGTAGCCGCCCATACCGAGCACCACATCAGGCTTGAATTGCTTCATGATGGCGCGCGCCTGACGCCAGGCGTTAAAAATACGCACGGGTGCGGCAAGCAGTGCGTTAACGCCTTTGCCACGCAGACCGGAGATGCGAATAAAGTCAATTTCAATGCCATGCTTCGGCACTAAGTCCGCTTCCATACGATCGGCGGTGCCCAGCCAACGAACCTGCCAGCCCTGGGCCATTAAATGGTGCGCGACCGCCAGTCCCGGGAACACATGCCCGCCGGTACCGCCTGCCATCACCATTAACCGCTTCGGTTGACCACTCATCGTGCACCTCGTGTAAACGCCTGGGCTTTTTCCAGGCGCGTTTCATAATCAATACGTAACAAAAACATGATGGCCGTCGACATTATCAACAAACTGGAACCACCATAACTAATAAGCGGCAGCGTCAGGCCTTTGGTTGGCAGCATACCTGCCGCCGCGCCGACGTTTACTAACGCCTGGAAGCTAAACCAGATCCCGATGGAGCAGGCTAAAAAGCCTGAAAAACGGTGGTCAATTTCCAGCGCTTTACGGCCAATCGACATCGCGCGAAAAGCGACGAAGAATACCATTAAAAGTGCCAATACCACACCGATATAACCCAGTTCTTCCCCAATGATGGCGAAGATGAAGTCGGTGTGCGCTTCCGGTAAATACTCCAGTTTTTGGACTGAGTTGCCTAACCCTTGCCCCCAAACCTCACCACGGCCAAACGCCATTAGCGATTGCGTCAACTGGTATCCGCTGCCGAACGGATCTTCCCATGGATTCCAGAAAGAGGTTACGCGACGAATACGATACGGTTCGGCAAGGATCAGCAGCACGACCGCCGATATCCCCATGCCGATAATCGCAATGAACTGCCACAATTTAGCCCCGGCAAGAAACAGCATCGCCAGCGTGGTGACAAACAGCACCACTACCGTACCGAGGTCAGGCTGCGCCAGCAGTAATACGGCCAGCACCAGGATCACGCCCATCGGTTTCAGGAAGCCGCGCAGGTTGTTTCGCACTTCATCCACCTTGCGTACCAGGTAGTTGGCGAGATAACAGAACAGCGACAGCTTGGTAAATTCCGCAGGCTGAATACGCAGCGGCCCCAGAGCAATCCAGCGCGATGCCCCGTTAACGGAGCTCCCCACCACCAACACGATCAGCAGCATGATGATCGAGGCGATGAGCATCGTAGTGCTGTACTTCTGCCAGAACGCCATCGGCAGACGCAGTGTGACCATCGCCAAACAGAACGCCAGGAAGATGTACAGCGCGTCACGTTTAGCAAACAGGAAGGGGTCGCCCGCCAGACGTTGTCCTACCGGCATTGATGCCGATGTCACCATGATGAAACCAATTGCCGCCAGACCGAAGGTCAGCCACAGCAGCATGCGGTCATACATGATCAGGCTGTCCGCGTCTTTATCGCGCGAAGCCATCACCCAGCCTTTGAGTGCCGCGAAGATCCACGCCAGGACACCCAGTCCCGGTAAGCGCGGCATTCTCAGGCGAGGGAGAGATAAACGCATCAACCCAACTCCTTCGCCAGACGCGTAAAGACGTCACCGCGTTGCTCAAAGTTCTTGAACTGATCGAGGCTGGCACACGCTGGCGACAGCAGCACCATATCACCCGGCTTCACGCGCGGCGCGAGCAGACGCATTGCCTGCTCCATGGTTTCGGTTTGTTCGGCAACCTCAGGTCGCAGTGCCGCAAGCTGCGCGCCATCACGGCCAAAGCAGTACAGACGGATGTTGTCGCCGGCGAGGTAACGTTGCAGCGGCATAAAGTCAGCGGATTTCCCGTCGCCGCCCAGCAGCAGGTGCAGCGTACCGTCAACATGCAGGCCATTCAGCGCCGCTTCGGTACTGCCGACGTTGGTCGCTTTTGAATCGTTGATCCAACGCACACCGTTATGATTCAGTACCAACTGGAAACGATGCGCCAGTCCGGTAAAGGTGGTCAGCGCTTTCAGGCTTGACGCCCGCGGCAGACCCGCTGCATCAGCCAGCGCCAGCGCTGCCAGAGCGTTGGTATAGTTATGCTGGCCGGTAAGCATCATCTCTTTCACGTTGAGAACTTTTTCACCCTTCACCCGCAGCCAGGTTTCGCCCTGCTGACGATTAAGGTGATAGTCCCCCATGTTGACACCGAAGCTCACGCAACGCTCATCTGCGCCACGAACCGGCATGGTCAGCGCATCATCCGCATTGACCACGCAGACTTTCGCATTCTCATAAACGCGCAGTTTGGCCGCACGATACTGCTGCAAGCCAAACGGATACCTGTCCATATGATCTTCGGTGACATTCAAAATGGTGGCGGCTACGGCCTGTAAGCTGGAGGTCGTTTCAAGCTGGAAACTGGATAGCTCAAGCACATATAGCTCACGCTCGGCGTCCAGTAACATCAGTGCTGGCAGGCCAATGTTACCGCCTACGCCGACGTTAACGCCTGCTGCTTTTGCCATTTCGCCAACCAGCGTCGTAACCGTGCTCTTACCGTTAGAGCCGGTGATCGCGACGATCGGCGCCTGTGCTTCGCGACAAAACAGCTCAATGTCACCGACAATTTCAATCCCCGCATCGGCGGCGGCGCTCAGTGAAGGGTGCGCCAGGGCAATACCAGGGCTGGCGACGATGAGATCGGCGTCCAGCAGCCAGTCATCATTCAGGCTGCCAACATGACGCTCAACCGCTTCCGGTAATTTATCCAGGCCCGGCGGCGTCGCGCGGGTATCCATCACGCGCGGCGTCACGCCACGCGCCAGGAAGAAATCCACGCAGGATAGCCCGGTCAAACCCAGACCGATAATGACGACTTTTTTACCCTGGTAATCAGCCATGATTAACGTACCTTCAGCGTTGCCAGGCCAATCAGCACCAGCATCAGCGAAATAATCCAGAAGCGCACAATCACGCGCGGTTCCGGCCAGCCTTTCAGTTCATAGTGGTGGTGAATCGGCGCCATACGGAAGATGCGCTGTCCGCGCAGCTTAAAGGAACCGACCTGCAGAATGACCGACAGCGTTTCTACGACGAATACGCCGCCCATGATCACCAGCAGGAACTCCTGACGCAGCAGCACGGCAATAATGCCCAGCGCGCCGCCCAGCGCCAGCGATCCGACGTCGCCCATAAAGACCTGCGCCGGATAGGTGTTAAACCACAGGAAGCCTAACCCCGCGCCGACAATCGCCGTACAGACGATCACCAGTTCGCCGGCATGGCGTAAATACGGAATGTGCAGATAGTTAGCGAAGTTCATGTTCCCGGTCGCCCATGCCACCAGCGCAAAACCCGCAGCCACGAACACGGTCGGCATAATCGCCAGGCCATCCAGACCATCGGTGAGATTGACCGCGTTACCGGTACCCACAATGACGAAGTACGCCAGCAGGACGTAGAACAGTCCCAGTTGCGGCATCACGTCTTTAAAGAACGGCACGACCAGTTCGGTCGCCGGGGTATCTTTCCCCGCCAGGTACAGCGCAAAGGCTACGCCCAGCGCAATCACCGACATCCAAAAATATTTCCAGCGCGCGATCAGTCCTTTAGTGTCTTTGCGTACCACTTTGCGGTAGTCATCGACAAAACCAATAATCCCGTAACCGACCAATACCACCAGCACGCACCAGACGTATGGGTTCGACGGGTATGCCCACAGGAGCACGGAGATAACAATCGCGGTAAGGATCATGATCCCGCCCATGGTCGGCGTACCGCGTTTACTAAAGTGTGATTCCGGGCCGTCGTTACGTACGACCTGTCCAAAGGACATTTTTTGCAGGCGGGCGATCATGCGCGGGCCCATCCACAAAGAGATGAACAGCGCGGTCAGCAGGCTGACGATGGCGCGAAACGTCAGATAGGAAAAGACGTTAAAGCCGGAATAATATTTGACCAAATGTTCGGCCAGCCAAACTAACATGTCCCATTCTCCTGTAATGCGCGTACTACCTCTTCCATGGCGGCACTACGTGAACCCTTCACTAAAATCGTCATGATCTGATGTTCCGCAATCAGCGCCTTGAGATGAGCGACCAGCGCGGTTTTATCCGCAAAATGCTCGCCAACGCCGCTGGCGTCGCTAATTGCCTGACTCAGTTTCCCTGTACTCAGTACACGGTCGATGCCCGCGTTTTTCGCAGCAACACCTACCTGTACGTGACATGCTTCGCTTTCCGCGCCAAGCTCTGCCATATCGCCCACCACCAGCACGCGGTAGCCCGGCATTTCGGACAGCACCTGTACCGCTGCGGTCATCGAGCCGACGTTAGCGTTGTAGGAGTCGTCCAGCAGCAGCTGATTTTCTGCCAGTTGAATCGGGAACAGACGCCCCGGTACCGCTTGCAGATCCTTCAGGCCCTCTTTGATCGCCTCAGGCGTCGCGCCTACCGCCATAGAGAGCGCAGCCGCCGCCAGGGCGTTGGCAATGTTGTGACGACCCGGCAACGGCAGCAGAACATCAATGCTTCCGGTTGGCGTGCGCAGCGAAAACTCCGTACCGTGCGAGGTCACGTGAACGTCAGCCGCCGAAAAATCGCTGTTGGCCGCATTCGGGGAGAAGCGCCAGACTTTGCGATCGCCAATAATGCTCTGCCAGTTCAGCCAGTCGTTGTTATCAGCGTTCATGATGGCGATGCCATTCGCTGACAGACCGCCAAAAATCTCACCTTTAGCCTTCGCAACGCCCGCCAGAGAGCCGAAACCCTCCAGATGCGCGGCAGCAAGATTGTTCACCAGCGCCGCTTCCGGACGCGTCAGGCCAACGGTCCAGGCGATTTCGCCCTGATGATTGGCGCCGAGCTCGATCACGGCATAGTCGTAATCGTTGTTTAAGCGCAGCAACGTCATCGGTACACCGATGTCGTTGTTCAGATTGCCCGCGGTGTATAGGGTGTTGCCACACTGGCTCAGAATGGATGCCGTCATCTCTTTAACAGACGTTTTGCCGGATGAGCCGGTTAGCGCGACCACGCGCGCCGGAACCTGGGCGCGAACCCACGCTGCCAGTTCGCCGAACGCCAGACGGGTGTCTTTTACAATAACCTGCGGTAAATCAATATTGAGTGGACGGCTGACTAACAGCGCGCCTGCTCCCCCGTCTTTCGCCTTGTCGGCAAAATCGTGGGCATCAAAGCGTTCGCCTTTCAGCGCCACAAACAGGCAGCCCGGCGTCACTTTACGCGTATCGGTTGTCACTGCATCGAGGGTCAGGTCGCCCCCTTTTAGTTCGCCACGGAGGATCTCCGCCAGTTGGCTGAGCGTTACGCTAATCATGCGATCACCCCCAGCAGACGCGCTGCCGTGACGCGGTCAGAATAGTCGAGACGCTGTGAACCAACGATCTGGTAGTCTTCGTGCCCTTTCCCGGCCACCAGCACCACGTCGTTTTCTTTCGCCTGCATGATGGCGTTAGTCACTGCTTCGGCGCGACCTTCCATCACCTTCGCCTGTCCGGCATCCAGCATCCCCGCCAGAATGTCGTTGATGATGGCGCGCGGTTCTTCGGTACGCGGGTTGTCATCGGTCACCACGACCACATCAGCAAATTGTTCGGCAATCGCGCCCATCAGCGGACGTTTGCCTTTGTCGCGATCGCCACCGCAGCCAAAGACGCACCACAGTTTGCCGGTACAGTGCAGACGCGCCGCCTGCAGCGCTTTTTCCAGCGCATCCGGCGTATGGGCATAATCAACCACCACGGTGGTTTTGCCCGGCGCGCTGAACACTTCCATGCGCCCGCAAACCGGTTGCAATTGTGTCGCTGTTTTTAGTAAATCAGCTAACGGATATCCCAGCGCCAGCAGCGTTGCCAGCGCCAGCAGCAGATTGCTGACGTTAAACGCGCCCATCAGGCGGCTTTCAATTTCGCCCTCCCCCCATGAGGAGGTAAAGCGAATCGTTGCCCCGCTGTCGTGATACTTCACCTCAACGGCTTTTAACCAACGACCATGACAGTTCGGGTTGATGTGGTCTTCCATCGAAACGGCCACCGCATCCGGAAGTTTGGCCAGCCAGCGACGACCGACCTCATCATCCGCATTGACGATGGCCTGACCGCAATGGTGCGTGGAGTACAGCAGCCATTTCGCGGCTTCGTAATGTTCCATGTCACCGTGGTAGTCGAGATGGTCACGGCTTAAGTTAGTAAACACTGATGCGGCAAACTTCAGCGCCGCGACGCGATGCTGAACCAGACCGTGGGAAGAGACTTCCATCGCGCCAACCGTGGCGCCCTGTGCAACCAGCCCCGCCAGCACATGCTGGACATCAACGGCTGAACCGGTGGTATTTTCTGTTGGAATCACTTTGCCCAACAGACCATTGCCAACGGTTCCCATCACCGCGCTGGTTTCACCCAGCAGTTGGCTCCACTGCGCCAGCAATTGAGTAGTGGTCGTTTTACCGTTGGTCCCGGTCACGCCAACCAGACGCATTTTTTCAGAAGGCTCGTGGTAAAAACGGCCCGCCAGTGCAGATAAACGCTCATTAAGCTGGCTGAGATAGATAACCGGAACGCCGTGCATTTCACGGATTTCACCATCAGTCGCTTCATCTTTTGCTTCTGCAATAATGGCAGCCACACCTTGCGCTATCGCCTGCGGGATATACCGACGCCCGTCCGCCTGATGACCCAATACTGCGACAAAGAGATCGCCCGATGCAGCCACACGGCTGTCGAGCGTCATCTCCCGCAGTGCTCGCTCCGGTGCACCCGGCACCCATGGAGCAAGAAGGTCGCGCAAATTACGATCTGCCACCTGTTGCCTCGCCTTGATTATTCACAAATTCACTTTTATCGCCCGTTGCCAGCGCATCCGGTTCGATGTTCATGGTGCGTAGTACGCCGCCCATGATGGCACCGAAGACCGGCGCGGAAACGGCGCCACCGTAGTATTTACCCGCCTGCGGATCGTTGATAACAACAACCAGCGCGAAGCGCGGCTGACTCGCAGGCGCAACGCCTGCGGTATAAGCAATGTATTTGTTGATGTAGCGACCATCCGGCCCTACTTTTTTCGCCGTACCGGTTTTGATGGCGATGCGATAGCCTTTAATCGCCGCCTTCACGCCACCGCCTCCGGGCAGCGCTACGCTTTCCATCATGTGCACCACGGTACGAACGGTCGCTTCCGGGAAAATACGCTCGCCCGGAACAGGAGGGTCAACTTTGGTAATCGACAGCGGGCGATAAACGCCATAGCTGCCGATCGTTGCATAGACTCGCGCTAACTGTAACGGGGTTACCATTAGCCCATAGCCGAAAGAGAAGGTGGCCCTCTCTATGTCAGACCACCGTTGTTTTTGAGGATATAAGCCACTGCGTTCTCCGACCAACCCCAAATTGGTCGCTTTTCCCAGCCCAAAACGTGAGTAAGTATCTACTAACGCTGAGGACGGCATCGCTAACGCCAGCTTAGAAACACCGACGTTACTCGACTTCTGCAAAACCCCGGTAAGGGTCAATTCGCTATAACGCGCCACGTCTTTGATTTCGTGACCATTAATTCGGTAAGGAATCGTATTGAGTACGGTATTTTCGCGTACCACTCCACGCTGCAGCGCCGTCATTACCACCATTGGTTTGACGGTAGAACCCGGTTCAAACACGTCGGTAATGGTACGGTTACGCATGACATCTTTTTGCGTACCGGAGAGATTATTGGGGTTGTAGGACGGGCTGTTCGCCATCGCCAGCACTTCACCGGTGTTGACATCCACCAGCACGGCGCTGCCGGATTCCGCTTTGTTGAACGCGACGGCATTATTCAGTTCACGGTAGACCAGCGCCTGTAAACGCTCATCAATGCTCAGCGCAAGGTTGTGCGCCGCCTGGCTGTCGGTAGAGGAGATATCTTCAATTACGCGGCCATAGCGGTCTTTACGTACGATACGTTCGCCCGGCTGTCCGGTGAGCCACTTATCGAAGCTCTTCTCAACGCCTTCAATCCCCTGGCTGTCAACGTTAGTAAAGCCAATGAGGTGAGCGGTCACTTCTCCGGAAGGATAGTAACGACGGGATTCTTCACGCAGGTGAATACCTGGCAGCTTGAGTTTTTTGATGTAGTCGGCCATGTCAGGGTTAACCTGACGCGCCAGATAGATAAAGCGCCCTTTCGGGTTGGCGTTAATACGGGAAGCCAGTTGGTCGAGCGGGAGATTAAGCGCGGTCGACAGCGCTCTCCAGCGTTCACCAACGCTCACGCCGCCTGCGTCATGCACCTCTTTCGGATCGGCCCAAATCGCCTTCACCGGAACACTCACCGCCAGCGGACGGCCCGAACGGTCGGTAATCATCCCGCGCGATGTAGAGACTTCCTGTACGCGCAGGGAGCGCATGTCGCCCTGACGCACCAGCATATCCGGCGCGATGATTTGCAGCCAGGCGACGCGTCCCAGCAGGAAACCCAGTGCCAGCAAAATACAGCCGCACAGTAACGCAAAACGCCAACTGACAAAGTTGGCTTGTTCTTCCTGGCGTTTTGGTTTGTGCGTTTTTGCCGCTGCTTTCATGCGTCGCGTTTATCCTTATTTTTGTACTACGATATTTTCTTGTGAGGGATCAACATGCTGCATTTGCAGCTTTTCCGTTGCGATCCGTTCAACACGGCTATGGTCGCCGAGCGCGTTCTCCTCAAGGATCAAGTTGCGCCATTCGATATCCAACGCATCTCGCTCCAGAACCAACTGCTCACGCTGCGCGGTCAGTAACCGCGTATGGTGTGCGGTTGTCACGACGGTAACCGCCGTCAAAATAATGCAAATGAACAGGCAGAGTGGCAGCTTCCCATACCGCAAAAGATCGTCACCGATCACGCCAGGCAAGGCATGGCGCTCGTTGCTTCCTATCGATCCTTTAACTTTGCTAAGGGCTTCTGTCACTCTGCTGATCATGCGTTCGTCCTCTCTGCAATACGCAGAACTGAACTACGGGCACGAGGATTTTCAGCTACCTCTTCTTCACCCGGCATCATCTTGCCTAGTGCTCTTAACTCACGGCCGCCCAGCTTTTTGATCTGCGCTTCCGTCATCGGTATTCCAGCCGGAACCTGAGGACCACGGCTTTGTTCGCGCATAAAGCGTTTCACAATACGGTCTTCAAGCGAATGGAAACTGATAATCGAAAGGCGACCACCTGGTGCCAGCACGCTGAGCGAGCTTTTTAGCGCCTGCTCTATCTCCTCCAGTTCACTGTTCACCCAGATGCGCACCGCCTGGAAGGTACGGGTCGCGGGATGTTTGAATTTGTCTTTCACCGGCATTGCCGCCGCAATCACTTCCGCCAGCTCTTTGGTGCGGGTCATCGGTTCGATGCGATTGCGCTCGACGATGGCGCGGGCAATGCGTTTACCAAAGCGCTCCTCGCCAAAGGTTTTAATCACCCAGGCAATGTCCGCTTCATCGGCGGTTTGCAGCCATTCGGCTGCGGACTGACCGCGTGTTGGATCCATACGCATATCCAACGGACCGTCACGCATAAACGAGAAACCGCGCTCCGCGTCATCAAGCTGCGGTGAAGAAACGCCAAGATCGAGAAGAATCCCATCGATCTTACCGGTAAGTCCGCGCTCGGCGACATAGTCAGCCAGCGCAGAGAATGGTCCATGAACGATGGAGAAACGGGGATCGATAATCGTCTGTGCAACGGCAATAGCCTGCGGATCGCGATCGATAGCCAGTAAACGTCCCTCTTCGCCAAGCTGGGAAAGGATCAGACGTGAATGACCACCGCGACCAAATGTCCCGTCAATGTAGATGCCGTCTGGACGAATATTCAGGCCGTTGACGGCCTCATCCAGCAACACCGTTGTATGTTTATAATTTTCCATCATTTTATAGAGACAAATCCTGCAATCGTTCCGACAGCGCGCCGGTAACAGACTGCTCAGCGTCGATATCTTCCTTGACCTGTTGATACCAGGTCGTTTCATCCCACAGCTCAAACTTATTGAACTGCCCAACCAGCATCACTTCTTTCGTTAGCCCCGCGTGTTGCCGCAGAATCGGCGCTATCAATAATCGGCCAGCGCTATCCATCTGACATTCGCTGGCATGCCCCAACAACAGGCGCTGTACGCGACGCTCAACTGGATTCATGCTCGACAGACGCGATAACTTCTGCTCGATAATTTCCCATTCAGGCAGGGGGTACAGCAGCAGGCACGGGTGATGGATGTCAATGGTGCAAACCATTTGACCGGTAGCGCACTCGAGCAGTTGATCCCGATAACGGGTGGGCACCGATAAGCGCCCTTTACTGTCGAGATTAACTAACGTTGCTCCCCGGAACATGCCAGTCTCACCCCCGATTACCACTTTATCCCACAAAATCCCACTTAAAGGAGTTTACGGAGCGGAGGAAAACCTTGTCAAGCAAGTCACGGCGCTAAGCGGAGCAAAAAACACATTGTTCACAGCTAATATCAGCGTTGAACAAATTCCGTACAGCAAACGAAGCAAATTAACGTCATGAATATTTGTAAGAAAAAAATCCAACAACTCATGATTGTTTAAAACAACCGAATATCATCAAAAGAAAATATAAAGTGTCAGTTTGCGACGCGAGCGGCATTTTAGGACAATATGCAGCGAGATAACAGTACCAGTTAATCAGTCTGTATGCCGTGCAGGAGCGAGGTAAGCGTAAGGTTGTCGCCATAGGGCAGCAAAGTGTTTGTTAATTCGGCAAACCCTACAAGCATGTAACAAAATAATACAACCGTAACGCATCTTTACGCTTCAATAACCCAAAAATGGAGAGTTGCATTTTTAATTCGGCATAATTCAAGAATCAATTTCAGATAATTCTAAAGAATATTCTTAATTATAATGAGGTTATTTCTGAGAATAGAATATTTGATGACGTCAGAGGCTTATCCCGTTGACGTCACCAAATGAGGCAACTTAGTTACGGCTCAGAATACCGCGACGGTACAGATTACGCCGTATACGCGTTAACCCAGGTTTGGGTTTACGCGGCTCATCCAGACTTGCCAGCACAATCTCCAGCACACGTTCAGCTACATCGCGATGGCGTTGCGCCACCGCGAGCACCGGACACTGCAGGAAGTCGAGCAGTTCGTGATCGCCAAAAGTCGCTATCGCCAAATCAGACGGCAACTGCCCATCGCGACGCAGGGTCACATCCATCACTCCCTGCAACAGAGCAAACGACGTGGTAAACAGCGCCTGAGGCATGGGATGCGTTTCCAGCCATTTATCAAAGAGCTGCGCGGCCGCTTCCCGCTCATAGCTGTTGGCGTAAAGGAAATGAACGTCACGCGGATCGTCTTTCCACGCGGTGCGGAAGCCCTGCTCACGCAGGAAGCTGACGGATAATTCAGGCAGCGCGCCCAGATAAAGTACGGTTTCTGCAGGGAATTTACGTAACTCCTGCGCCAGCATTTCCGCATCATCCTGGTCCGCGCCCACGACGCTGGTGAAATGTTCGCGATCCAGCGCACGGTCCAGCGCCACAATCGGGAATGAACTGTTTGCCCAGCGCTGATAGAACGGATGTTCTGGCGGCAAGGAAGTCGATACAATGATGGCATCAACCTGGCGTTGTAAAAGATGCTCAATACAGCGCATTTCGTTATCAGGCTGATCTTCAGAGCAGGCAATCAACAGTTGATACCCGCGCTGACGCGCCTGGCGCTCCAGATAGTTTGCAATCCGGGTATAGCTTGTGTTCTCAAGATCCGGGATCACCAGCCCGATAGAGCGTGTGCGTCCAGCACGCAACCCGGCCGCCACGGCATTCGGGTGGTAATTATGCTCACGCACCACCGCCATGACTTTTTCAACCGTTTTGTCGCTTACGCGATATTGCTTTGCTTTGCCATTAATAACGTAGCTTGCAGTCGTTCGCGAAACGCCGGCCAACCGAGCGATTTCATCCAGTTTCACAATTGCCCCTTGCGTAAAATGTACAAACCATAACCTTTGTGATGGCATGGGTTAAGTTTCTTAACATCTAAGCGCAGAATAATGACTGCGGCAACCGCTTTTGTCTCTGGTTACTGCTGATTTCGCAAAAAAAAGCGCAACAGATAGCATCAGCGAAAACCCTCCAGGCCGGATAAGGCGTTTACGCCGTCATCCGGCATGGCCTCCGCGATGATGCCTGATGGCGCTGTGCTTATCAGGCCTACAGTCGACTATTAGCGCATGATTTTATCACCGCGAGAAAGCCCCACCACGCCAGAACGGGCTACCTCTACAATTTTGGCGACTTCACGTAATGTTGCCAGGAACGCATCCAGCTTATCACTGGTGCCCGCCAACTGTACGGTGTAGATGGACGGCGTGACGTCGATGATTTGCCCGCGGAAAATCTCCGTGTTGCGTTTCACCTCCTCCCGACCATAGCCGCTGGCGTGGATTTTCACCAACATGATCTCGCGTTCAACATGGGCGCCCTGCCCCAGTTCGCTCACGCGCAGAACATCCACCAGTTTATGTAGCTGCTTTTCGATCTGCTCCAGGACTTTCTCATCCCCTACCGTTTGAATCGTCATTCGCGATAAGGTTGGATCGTCAGTGGGCGCGACGGTCAGGCTTTCAATATTGTATCCACGCTGGGCGAAAAGGCCTATCACACGCGACAAGGCACCCGACTCATTTTCCAGCAATACCGATAATATCCGGCGCATAATCAGGTCCTCTCCGTTTTACTTAACCACATTTCATCCATACCGCCCCCACGAATCTGCATCGGGTAAACATGCTCGCTGCCATCAACGGTGACATCGACAAACACCAGACGACGGTTGCGCACATGCTCCAGCGCTTCACTCAGTTTGCTTTCCAGTTCTTCAGGATGGTTAATCTGGATACCAATATGCCCATAAGCCTCGGCAAGGCGCACAAAATCGGGCAGCGACTGCATATAAGATTGTGAATGACGTCCAGAGTAGATCATGTCCTGCCACTGTTTGACCATGCCGAGATAGCGGTTGTTCAGGTTGAGCACCAGTACCGGCAGCTCGTACTGCAGCGCCGTCGACAGTTCCTGGATGTTCATCTGAATGCTGCCATCCCCGGTCACGCACACCACCGTTTCCTCAGGCAATGCCATTTTTACGCCTAGCGCCGCAGGTAAACCAAATCCCATGGTGCCGAGACCGCCAGAGTTAATCCAACGGCGTGGTTTATCGAACGGGTAGTAGAGTGCGGCAAACATCTGATGCTGACCAACGTCAGAGGTCACATACGCATCCCCTTTCGTCAGATGCCAGATGGTTTCAATCACCGCCTGTGGCTTAATGCTTTCACTTTGCGTGTCATATTTCAGGCACTGACGGGCGCGCCAGTGTTCAATCTGTTGCCACCAGTCACGGTTATCATCCAGCGGCTGCTGATATTTCTCCTGCTCCAGCAGTTCGAGCATCTGATCAAGTACCAGACGAGCATCGCCGACAATCGGAATATCCGCAGTGACGGTTTTCGAAATAGAGGTCGGATCGATGTCGATATGCAGCACGGTCGCATTTGGACAATATTTTGCCAGATTATTGGTTGTTCGATCGTCAAAGCGCACGCCGACGGCAAAGATCACATCGGAATGATGCATGGTCATGTTTGCTTCGTAAGTTCCATGCATGCCCAGCATTCCCAACGCCTGGCGATGTGTTGCCGGAAACGCGCCTAACCCCATCAGCGAGGAAACAACAGGCAGGTTAAGAGCTTCAGCGATCTGGCACAACTGCTCATGGCAGGCGGCATTAACGGCGCCACCACCCACGTACACAACCGGTTTTTTAGCCGCGACTAACGTCTGCAGAGCACGTTTTATCTGCCCTTTATGTCCGGTAGTCGTCGGATTATACGAACGCATACTCACCGACTCCGGCCAGCTGTAAGGCAGTTTCCTGGCGGGATTCAGAATATCCTTCGGCAAATCGACCACAACAGGCCCCGGACGACCGCTTGCCGCCAACCAGAAGGCCTTTTTTAGCACCTGTGGGATGTCTTCTGTTTGTTTGACCAGGAAGCTGTGCTTCACCACCGGGCGGGATATGCCCACCATGTCGCACTCCTGGAAGGCATCGTAGCCAATCAGCGACGTTGCGACCTGCCCGGAGAGGATCACCAGCGGAATGGAATCCATGTAAGCCGTTGCAATCCCGGTAATCGCGTTGGTAGCGCCGGGTCCTGAAGTGACTAATACGACGCCCATCTCCCCCGTGGCGCGCGCAAGGCCATCAGCCATGTGTACCGCGGCCTGCTCATGACGAACCAGCACATGATCAATACCACCGACCGTATGCAACGCATCATAAATATCGAGGACGGCCCCCCCGGGATAACCGAATACCTGCTTTACACCCTGATCGATGAGCGATCGGACGACCATCTCGGCTCCAGACAACATCTCCATGGCTTGCCTCACTCTTATAATGAATAACGGTTTAACAACACATTAACCGCTGACGATGACGCATGGCAATTGACTCCGCTGGAGTAGCCTCAGAGCAAATAAGAATAAAACGGAGGAAAGCGTCGATTTAATGGAGAATTAAACCAGGATAAGTAAATGATATGATAAATAATCGCTTAAAAAGGGGGACTTACAGCTATTACTCTATTTTTTTACACTGTTAGCTAATCCTGGAAAGTGGATTTCAGCATAAAATTTTACATACAAATAAAAAAGCAGAACAAACCAGATGTATTATCCGGCTTGTTCTGCTGAATGCTATTGCTTACAGATGGAGACTAACAGCTCTTCCATCCATTGATGTCCTTTATCCCGGCCTGCAGCTTCATGCCAGGAAAGATAACATGTACGGCTGTTCAATTTTAAAGGTAAAGGTAATATCTGAAGTTCTAAAGAATCAGCGAACTCTTCTGCCAACCAACGTGGCGCAATAGCGACCAGATGCGTTTGCGACACAATATTAAGAACGCTAATTAATGCCATGCCCTGGTAAGCGACGCAGGATTGTTTATCCGGCGTGTCATACCACGGCTGACTGAAAGATGCGAAGCGATCCAGCGAAACCACCGCGTGTTGCTCATTATAAACATCGTTTTCCAATAATGGACCACTAATGCGCGGATGCTTTTTGCTTACCACTAATACCATTTCATCATTGAATAACGGAATACTTGAGAATTCTGGACGACGGAATTCTTCATAGCTAATAACAAACTCTGTTTCCTGATAACGCAGCTGATGCTCGGTATTTTGATTAAGTGAAGATTTAAATATGACATTAATGTTTGGCGCGACCTGTTCAACCCGATTATAAATCAACGATGTCAGGATATTATCTAATGGGCTGCATACGCAGAGATTGAAAACACGTTCACTGCTGGCTGGTTCAAAACCCGATCCAGGCAGTTCGTTTTGCACTAATTGCAATGCCTGACGAATGGAACCAAATAGCTGGAAAGCTCTTGCTGTCGGCTGGATCCCCCGACCATAACGAACAAAAAGCTCATCATTAAACATGACCTTCAGGCGCGCTACCGCATTACTGACCGCTGGTTGCGACATCCCCAGGGTATGCGCAGCGCGGGTAATATTCTGTTCCTGCATTACCGCATCAAAAACGGTTAAAAGATTAAGGTCAACCATGCGAAGTTGCGGTTTTCCTGGCTCTAAAAGATTAGGTTTATCTATTATTTTTACTTCTGGCATAGTTAACTCCACTGTCACTCTAAACTCCCTTTTCCCAGACGGAGTAAAGAAATAACCTCCGCTAATATGATTTACCATGCATATAAAATAAGAAAAAGGAAAAACATTAAAATTAGGAAAACATAAAGGTACAAACCTAAATGAACAAAACAGCAATGCGAGCGCAGTGTGGCAGAGGTCACTGCACGGTGATTCATATGTTTAAATTTCAAAAACAATATAACCATAAGCATGGCGAATATACAATCATACACATCATGAATGTATATTTAAGTTTTAATTAAATGTTTATATTATTAATACATTAAAAGTTAACATTAATTTATCAATCATGTCCTTCCGCTGTGCCCCGATCTATTCAGTATTGCTATAAAAACAGACAAATCATAAAGATATAAAATCTTAATCGCGCCATCGACTTCAACGAACCGTTACAATAAATGCGAATAAATATGCTTAAATATGTCAAACCATGAAAATTATGTACAAGCATCAGCAGATTAATTTTATATACGCCAACAAATTCAGCACAATTCGCTTAAGTTTTGCCTAAACTTTTATCTGCTACAGGGGCATTTACAAGGGATGGGGTTGACATCGGAGTTCATATCCAGTACCACTAAAAGCATATCGCATTCGCCTGGAGCTTAATTGATGACTTACATTGCTCGTTTCAACGGTCTACTACTACTAAACGCATCTTCGTTGCGCGGTAGACTGGTGGACGACATTCAGCATTAAGTCAGCTCCAGTTAAGACAGAAACCCGCGCCGTTGCGCGGGTTTTTTTATGCTCGAAGCAAGGCGCCCTAAAGACCAAGGACCTAAACCATGAGCCAGCAAGTCATTATTTTCGATACCACCTTACGCGACGGAGAACAGGCGTTACAGGCAAGCCTGAGTGTGAAAGAAAAACTGCAGATTGCGCTGGCCCTTGAGCGCATGGGCGTTGACGTGATGGAAGTGGGTTTCCCGGTCTCTTCACCAGGTGACTTTGAATCAGTACAGACCATTGCTCGTCAGGTTAAGAACAGCCGTGTTTGCGCCTTAGCGCGCTGCGTTGAAAAAGATATCGATGTTGCAGCTGAATCCCTGAAGGTCGCTGAAGCTTTCCGCATTCATACGTTTATCGCCACCTCGCCGATGCATATCGCAACAAAATTACGCAGCACGCTGGATGAGGTGATCGAGCGAGCTGTCTATATGGTTAAGCGAGCGCGTAATTACACGGATGACGTGGAATTCTCCTGCGAAGACGCTGGCCGTACTCCTATCGCAGACCTGGCTCGCGTAGTAGAAGCCGCCATTAATGCGGGTGCCAAAACCATTAATATTCCCGATACCGTCGGTTACACCATGCCTTTCGAATTTGGCGCAATCATTTCCGGTCTGTATGAACGCGTACCGAATATCGATAAAGCCATCATCTCCGTACACACCCATGATGATTTAGGCCTGGGCGTCGGCAACGCGCTGGCTGCCGTTCACGCCGGAGCGCGCCAGGTGGAAGGCGCGATGAACGGTATCGGCGAACGCGCTGGTAACTGCTCCCTGGAAGAAGTGATCATGGCGATCAAAGTGCGCAAAGATATCCTGAACGTACAGACCCGCATTAATCATCAGGAGATCTGGCGTACCAGCCAGTTAGTGAGCCAAATCTGTAACATGCCCATTCCGGCTAACAAAGCGATTGTCGGTAGCGGCGCCTTTGCTCACTCCTCCGGCATTCATCAGGACGGCGTACTGAAAAATCGTGAAAACTACGAAATCATGACGCCTGAATCCATCGGCCTGAATCAGGTACAGTTGAACCTGACCTCCCGTTCCGGACGCGCCGCGGTGAAACACCGCATGGATGAGATGGGCTATAAAGAGAGTGAATATAATCTGGACAACCTGTACGACGCTTTCCTGAAGCTGGCGGATAAAAAAGGTCAGGTATTTGATTACGACCTGGAAGCGCTGGCCTTTATTAACAAACAGCAGGAGGAGCCAGAACATTTCCGTCTGGATTACTTCAGCGTGCAATCCGGCTCAAATGACATTGCTACTGCCTCCGTCAAGCTGGCCTGCGGTGAAGACGTCAAAGCCGAAGCGGCGAACGGTAACGGCCCGGTTGATGCCATTTATCAGGCCATCAACCGCGTGACGGAATACAACGTCGAACTGGTGAAATACAGCCTGACCGCCAAAGGGCACGGTAAAGATGCGCTGGGTCAGGTGGATATCGTCGCCAACTATAACGGTCGCCGCTTCCACGGCGTCGGTCTGGCAACGGATATCGTCGAGTCTTCCGCCAAAGCGATGGTCCATGTGCTGAACAATATCTGGCGCGCCGAAGAAGTCGAAAAAGAATTGCAACGCAAAGCTCAGAACAACGAGAACAACAAGGAAACCGTGTGATGTCGAAGAATTACCATATTGCTGTTTTGCCGGGTGACGGTATTGGCCCGGAAGTGATGGCGCAAGCCTTGAAAGTACTGGACGCAATTCGCCACCGTTTTAACATGCGCATTACCACCAGCCACTACGACGTGGGTGGCGCCGCCATTGATAACCACGGTCAGCCGCTGCCGCCGGCTACGGTTGAAGGCTGTGAGCAAGCTGACGCCATTCTGTTTGGCTCCGTTGGCGGTCCGAAATGGGAAAACCTGCCGCCAAACCAGCAGCCTGAACGCGGTGCGCTGCTGCCATTGCGTAAGCACTTCAAATTATTCAGCAATCTGCGTCCGGCAAAGCTGTACCAGGGGCTGGAAGCGTTTTGTCCTCTGCGCGCCGATATCGCCGCTAACGGTTTCGACATCCTGTGCGTGCGTGAACTGACCGGCGGGATCTACTTCGGTCAGCCAAAAGGCCGCGAAGGCAGCGGGCAACATGAAAAAGCATTTGATACCGAGGTATATCACCGTTTCGAGATCGAACGTATTGCCCGTATCGCGTTTGAGTCAGCTCGCCAACGTCGCCGTAAAGTCACGTCGATTGATAAAGCTAACGTGCTGCAAACCTCTATTCTGTGGCGTGAAATCGTTAATGAAATTGCCAATGAATATCCAGACGTTGAACTGGCGCATATGTACATCGACAACGCGACAATGCAGTTGATCAAAGCTCCTTCCCAGTTCGACGTCCTGCTGTGCTCCAACCTGTTTGGCGACATTCTGTCTGACGAGTGCGCCATGATCACCGGTTCAATGGGGATGTTGCCATCCGCCAGCCTGAACGAGCAAGGTTTTGGTCTGTACGAGCCTGCTGGCGGCTCCGCCCCGGATATCGCCGGGAAAAACATTGCTAACCCTATCGCCCAGATCCTGTCGCTGGCGCTGCTGCTGCGCTACAGCCTGGATGCCAACGATGCGGCAACCGCAATTGAGAGCGCCATTAACCGCGCATTAGAAGAAGGCATTCGCACTGGTGATTTGGCCCGTGGCGCTGCCGCAGTCGGTACCGATGAAATGGGCGATATCATTGCCCGTTACGTCGCAGAAGGGGTGTAATCATGGCCAAAACGTTATACGAAAAATTATTTGATGCGCACGTCGTCTTTGAGGCGCAAAACGAAACCCCGCTGCTGTATATCGACCGCCATCTGGTGCATGAAGTCACCTCCCCGCAGGCGTTTGATGGTCTGCGCGCGCATGGCCGTCAGGTGCGCCAGCCGGGTAAAACCTTCGCCACCATGGACCACAACGTCTCAACGCAGACCAAAGACATTAACGCCTCCGGCGAAATGGCGCGTATTCAGATGCAGGAACTGATCAAAAACTGCAATGAATTTGGCGTTGAACTGTACGACCTGAATCACCCGTATCAGGGTATTGTCCACGTGATGGGGCCTGAGCAAGGCGTGACCTTGCCGGGAATGACCATCGTCTGTGGCGACTCCCACACCGCCACCCACGGCGCATTCGGCGCGCTGGCGTTCGGTATTGGCACTTCAGAAGTTGAACACGTGCTGGCAACGCAAACCCTGAAACAGGGTCGCGCCAAAACCATGAAGATTGAAGTCAACGGCAAAGCCGCGCCGGGCATCACGGCGAAAGATATCGTGCTGGCGATTATCGGTAAAACCGGTAGCGCGGGCGGTACCGGGCACGTGGTTGAATTTTGCGGCGAAGCCATCCGTGCGCTGAGCATGGAAGGCCGCATGACCCTGTGTAACATGGCCATTGAAATGGGGGCCAAAGCGGGTCTGGTCGCACCGGATGAAACCACCTTTAACTATGTGCAAGGTCGTTTACACGCACCGAAGGGCGAGGATTTTGCCCACGCGGTTGAGTACTGGAAAACGCTGCAAACCGACGACGGCGCAACGTTTGATACCGTCGTCACTCTGCAAGCAGAAGAGATCGCGCCGCAGGTAACCTGGGGAACGAATCCGGGTCAGGTGATCTCGGTGAACGATAATATTCCCGATCCAGCATCATTTACCGATCCCGTTGAGCGCGCATCGGCGGAAAAAGCGCTGGCGTATATGGGGCTGAAACCGGGCATTCCGTTAACAGAAGTGGCTATCGATAAAGTCTTTATCGGTTCCTGCACCAACTCGCGCATTGAAGATTTACGCGCTGCGGCGAAAATCGCCAAAGGGCGCAAAGTCGCGCCGGGCGTACAGGCACTGGTGGTGCCGGGTTCTGGTCCGGTGAAAGCGCAGGCGGAAGCGGAAGGTCTGGACAAGATCTTTATCGAAGCAGGATTTGAATGGCGCTTACCGGGCTGTTCCATGTGCCTGGCCATGAATAATGACCGCCTGAACCCAGGCGAGCGCTGCGCATCCACCAGCAACCGTAACTTTGAAGGTCGTCAGGGCCGCGGTGGCCGCACGCATTTAGTCAGCCCGGCGATGGCCGCCGCCGCCGCCGTTACCGGCCACTTCGCCGACATTCGCAGCATCAAATAAGGAAACTACCATGGCAGAGAAATTTACCCAGCATACCGGCCTGGTTGTCCCACTGGATGCCGCCAACGTCGATACCGATGCAATTATCCCGAAACAGTTTTTGCAGAAGGTCACACGCACCGGTTTTGGCGCCCATCTGTTTAACGACTGGCGTTTCCTGGACGAAAAGGGTCAACAGCCAAATCCAGAGTTTGTGCTGAACTTTCCGGAATATAAAGGCGCGTCGATTCTGCTGGCGCGGGAAAACTTTGGCTGCGGCTCTTCACGTGAACATGCGCCGTGGGCGCTGACCGACTACGGCTTTAAAGTAGTGATCGCACCAAGCTTCGCCGACATCTTCTACGGCAACAGTTTCAACAACCAACTGCTGCCGGTAACCCTGAGCGACGCGCAGGTCGATGAAATGTTTACCCTGGTGAAAGCCAATCCGGGGATTACATTTGAAGTGGATCTGGTGGCGCAGGTCGTCAAAGCGGGCGATAAGTCCTACAGCTTTAAGATCGATGACTTCCGCCGCCACTGCATGCTGAACGGTCTGGACAGCATCGGGCTGACGCTGCAGCACGAAGCCGCCATCACCGAATACGAAGACAGGCAGCCCGCGTTTATGCGCTAGTCATTGTGACGCCGGATCAGGCCGTTACGCCGCCATCCGGCACTTTATAAATCAAACGTCCTTCACCCGCCCGGTCATCACCAGCGTGACCACCGAAATCGCCGCAATCACCCAGTAAACGGCAAAATGCCCGTAGCTTTGCGCCACCGCTCCCTGAATCACTCCCGCCAGAATCACGCCCGTTGAAATACTGTTGGTAAACAATGTGGTCGCCGATCCCGCACGCCCCGGCATCAGATCCTGAAACCACAGCATTCCTATTCCGGCGATAATGCCGATAAATACCGCGTTAAACAGTTGCAGGACCAGCAGCGCCGTGCGGCTGTGAAAGAAGATCAGACCAAGATAAAACAGTACGCCCGCCGCCACGGCCGCGATCATCATGCGCCGCTTACCAAAGCGTTTCACGTAGTAGCCCGCCAGAATCATCGCCGGAATTTCCAGCCCGGCCGCGGTGCCCATCAGGATCCCGGCCAGCTTGTCCGGCAAGCCCAGCTCAAGGCTAATCCACAGCGGCATATCGATGATGTACATGGTATTGCAGGTCCACATCAGCGTAGAGGCAATAAACAGCATGCGTACATTTTTGTCCTGCCAACCGCTGGCCTGTTCCAGCGGGACATCGACAGGTTGCTCCACCCGAGCCACAGATGGCAGTATCAGCGCGATCAGCACCAGGCTAATGGCAAAAATGCCTGCGGCAATGGAAAACATCGCCGTGAAGCCGTAATTCAGCGCCAGCATAAAAGCCAGCGGCGGCCCTATCACCCACGCCAACGAAAGCTGCGCACGCATCACCGAGCTAAACATTACCACTTCACGCGCCGAGCTATCGGCATATTCCCGCGCCAGCGCAAACAGCTGCGGCATGGCGGTATTTGCCAGCGAAGCCAGCAGCACACCGCAGGTGATCAGCGTGAGATAGTGGCGATTAAAGGCAAACAGCAGCGCGTTGCCGATTGCCATCAGACAACAGAACATGATCAGTTTTCGCCGATCGCCCTGACTGTCGGATCGTTTCGCCAGACCAAGGCTGACCCCGATCCCGGCAATAGCGTTGACGGTATAAAACAGCCCGACCCAAAATGGCTGCGCCCCGACTTCACGGCTCAGAAACAGGCTCAGCGTGGGTGCCTGCAACGCCCCGGCCACACCCATCATAAAAGCGACCAGCATAAATGCCGCGTAAACGCCGTTAAGGCGCCGTCCCATGGTCATAATCCAGAGCATATCTTTCCTTTTAAGCGCAGCTGAAACGAAAAAAGCCAGCAGATAATACCTGCTGGCGCGGCGATTAACACCAATACTCAGTCACACATGATGTCTGCAACTCGCAATTCGGAGGTCAGGCTGTCACCTCCCACTGCATCAGTTCTTCAAGCATCTTTAAGCGCTGCGGTGCGCTCAGGCAAGCCAACCAGGACGATTTTTCCGTCGCAGTAAAGTACTTCAACCAGAACTGACGCATAGATGACCCCTTCGTTGTCTCATCGCTTCATCGGAATCTATTATTGGCTTAATATAGGGATAATAAAATTGCTGAGTTTTCCGCAGGAGTTCCCCTTTTATGTCTTCTGGTCGTTTGCAACAACAGTTCATCCGTCTGTGGCAATGCTGTGACGGCAAAACGCAAGACACGACGCTAAACGAACTGGCGGAGCTGCTGAGCTGCTCGCGCCGTCATATGCGCACCCTGCTTAATACCATGCAGGATCGCGGCTGGTTAACGTGGGAAGCCGAAGTTGGGCGGGGTAAACGCTCGCGCCTGACATTTCTCTATACCGGGCTGGCGCTCCAGCAGCAGCGGGCAGAAGACCTGCTGGAACAGGATCGCATCGATCAACTGGTGCAACTGGTCGGTGATAAAACGGCCGTCAGACAAATGCTGGTTTCCCACCTGGGACGCAGTTTTCGCCAGGGGCGGCACATCATGCGCGTCCTCTATTATCGCCCTATGCGCAATCTGCTCCCCGGCACGGCGTTACGCCGCTCCGAAACCCATATTGCCCGACAAATCTTCAGTTCCTTAATTCTGGTAAATGAGGAAAATGGGGAACTGGAAGCCGACATTGCGCATCATTGGCAGCAGATTTCGCCTTTACACTGGCGATTCTTCCTGCGCCCGGGGATCCATTTTCATCATGGCCGTGAGCTGGAAATGGAGGATGTCATTACCTCGCTACAGCGCATCAACGCGCTGCCGCTGTATTCGCACATTACGCAAATCGTCTCGCCCACCGCCTGGACGCTGGATATCCATCTTGCCCAACCGGACCGCTGGCTTCCCTGGCTACTGGGGCAAGTCCCCGCCATGATCCTGCCGCGAGAATGGGAAACGCTAAATAACTTCTCCAGCCATCCGATTGGCACCGGCCCATATGCCGTGATGCGCAATACTAATAACCAACTGAAAATTCGCGCATTTGATGATTACTTCGGCTACCGGGCGCTGATCGATGAAGTTAACGTTTGGGTATTACCTGACATCGGCGAAGAGCCGGGCGGCGGGTTGACGCTAAAAGGTCCCACGGAGGATGAAAAGGCGATTGAAAGTCGACTGGAAGAAGGCTGCTACTACCTGCTGTTTGATACACGCACCCATCGTGGTGCTAATCAGGAGGTTCGCGAGTGGGCAAGCCGCGTTCTCTCGCCAACCAATTTAATCTGTCACGCCGACGAACAGTACCAGAGACTGTGGTTTCCCGCCTATGGGTTACTCCCCCGCTGGCACCACGCCAAACCCGGGCATGGTGAAAAACCGGCCGGGCTGGAAACGCTAACGCTCACTTACTATCGCGATCACATCGAACATCGGATTATCGCGCAGATCATGAAAACGTTGCTGGCGCAGCATCAGGTACAGCTAAACATTCAGGAGATCGACTACGATCAGTGGCATGCAGGTGACATAGTCAGTGATATCTGGCTCAACAGCGCCAACTTTACCCTCCCGCTGGATTTCTCGCTGTTCGCTCATTTGTGCGAAGTCCCGCTGCTGCAAAACTGTATCTCGCGCGACTGGGAAAACGATGCGGCCCGCTGGCGAACCGGTGAAATGAGCCTGGCGGCATGGTGCCAACAGTTGCTCGCCACAAAGGCCATTGTGCCGTTGATCCACCACTGGCTGATCATTCAGGGCCAGCGTAGTATGCGCGGGCTACGCATGAATACCCTCGGCTGGTTTGATTTTAAATCGGCATGGTTTGCGCCGCCGGATCCCTAAGAGCCAGCTCTTAATTGCTGCCCGGCAACAAAATCACTACACTAACGCCGTTCTCAACGGGGTGCTAAATAAAAAACATACACAAAATCATTCATGATGCCTCAAGGCGGCAAGCKMGTGAATCCCCAGGAGCATAGATAACTATGTGACYGGGGTGAGYGAGCGCAGCCMACAMAGAGGCAGCGTGAATGATGAAGTGTATGGGCTGAGAGATACCCGTCGAACCTGATCCGGATAATGCCGGCGAAGGGATTTGAGGCTTATCTCAAGTCCTTTGCCACCCAACTCTTGAGGTGCAAAGTGTTTAAAAAATGTCTTCCGCTTTTGCTGCTGTGCGCAGCGCCTGCCTTCGCCAAACCGGTGCTGACCGTCTATACCTACGATTCGTTCGCTGCGGACTGGGGGCCTGGCCCAACAATCAAAAAAGCCTTTGAAGCTGACTGCAACTGCGAACTGAAGCTGGTCGCGTTGGAAGATGGCGTCTCGCTGCTTAACCGCCTGCGCATGGAAGGAAAAAACAGCAAAGCCGACGTCGTGCTGGGACTGGATAACAACCTGCTGGAAGCCGCTACGCAAACCAAACTGTTCGCCAAGAGCAATGTCGCAAACGACGCCGTTGACGTACCCGGCGGCTGGAAAAATGACACCTTTGTCCCGTTTGATTACGGCTACTTCGCTTTTGTCTATGATAAAAACAAGCTGAAAAATCCGCCAAAGAGCCTGAAAGAACTGGTCGAAAGCGATCAGAAATGGCGCGTCATTTATCAGGACCCGCGCACCAGCACGCCGGGGCTGGGCCTGCTGTTATGGATGCAAAAAGTCTATGGCGACAAAGCACCGGAGGCGTGGCAGAAACTGGCAGCCAAAACCGTCACCGTCACCAAGGGCTGGAGCGAAGCCTACGGCCTGTTCCTGAAAGGTGAAAGCGATCTGGTACTGAGCTACACCACCTCTCCGGCCTATCACATCATTGACGAGAAAAAAGATAACTACGCCGCCGCCAACTTTAGTGAAGGTCACTATTTGCAGGTGGAAGTCGCCGCCCGCACCGCGGCCAGCAAGCAGCCGGAACTGGCTGAGAAGTTCCTCAAGTTTATGGTTTCTCCGGCATTCCAGAATGCCATTCCGACCGGCAACTGGATGTATCCGGTGACGCAGGTTGCTCTCCCATCAGGATTTGAGCAACTGAAGAAACCGGCCACCGCGCTGGAATTTACCCCGCAGCAGGTTGCGGCTCAGCGTCAGACATGGATTAGCGAATGGCAACGCGCCGTCAGCCGTTAATTCCCGGCTGGCTGCTTCCAGGGCTTTCTGCCGCCACGCTGATGGTCGCAGTAGCCCTGGCCGCGTTTCTGGCGCTATGGTTTAACGCCCCACAAGGAGAATGGCTCTCGCTTTGGCGAGACGACTACCTGTGGCACGTGGTGCGTTTTTCTTTCTGGCAGGCTTTTTTATCCGCAGTGTTGTCGGTTGTCCCGGCAATTTTCCTTGCCAGAGCACTTTATCGCCGCCGTTTCCCCGGACGTCTGGCGCTGCTACGCCTGTGCGCGATGACGTTAATCCTGCCGGTGTTGGTCGCGGTCTTTGGCATTCTCAGCGTGTATGGCCGTCAGGGCTGGTTAGCCTCACTCTGGCAGATATTCGGGCTGGAGTGGACGTTTTCGCCGTACGGTTTGCAGGGTATTCTGCTGGCGCACGTTTTTTTCAATCTGCCGATGGCCAGCCGTCTGCTGTTGCAGTCGCTGGAAAATATTCCCGGTGAACAGCGACAGTTAGCCGCTCAGTTGGGTATCCGCGGCTGGCATTTCTTTCGCTTTGTCGAGTGGCCATGGTTACGCCGTCAGATCCTTCCCGTCGCCGCGCTCATCTTTATGCTGTGCTTCGCCAGCTTCGCCACCGTTTTGTCGCTGGGTGGCGGGCCGCAGGCCACCACCATTGAACTGGCCATCTATCAGGCGCTGAATTTCGATTACGATCCCGCCCGTGCCGCTATGCTGGCGTTGATCCAGATGCTGTGTTGTTTAGCGCTGGTGCTCCTCAGTCAACGCCTGAGCCGCGCTATTGCGCCCGGCACCACGCTGGTTCAGGGCTGGCGCGATCCCGACGATCGTCTGCACAGCCGTCTGGCAGACTCGTTGCTGATTTTCCTGGCCCTGTTGCTGTTGCTGCCGCCGCTGTTGGCAGTGATTGTCGATGGTCTTAACCGCCAGGTTCTGGATGTGCTTATGCAGCCGGTTCTGTGGCAGGCGTTGGGAACTTCACTGCGCATCGCGCTGGCGGCAGGGGCATTGTGCGTGATACTCACCATGATGCTGTTATGGAGCAGTCGCGAACTGCGCGCCCGACAGCAGGTGCTGGCAGGCCAGGTACTGGAGCTTAGCGGCATGATGATCCTCGCCATGCCGGGCATCGTGTTGGCAACCGGCTTCTTTCTGCTGCTCAATAACACCGTTGGTCTCCCCGAATCCGCCGACGGCATTGTGATTTTCACCAACGCGCTGATGGCGATCCCTTACGCGCTGAAGGTACTGGAAAACCCAATGCGTGACGTGACCGCACGCTACAGTATGTTGTGCCAGTCGTTGGGAATTGAGGGATGGTCGCGGCTGAAAGTGGTTGAACTGCGGGCACTGAAACGTCCGCTGGCGCAGGCGATGGCTTTTGCCTGCGTACTGTCGATTGGCGATTTTGGCGTGGTGGCGTTATTTGGCAATGAGGATTTCCGCACCTTGCCGTTTTATCTATATCAGCAGATTGGATCTTATCGCAGTCAGGATGGCGCGGTTACGGCGCTCTTGCTGCTGATCCTGTGTTTTACGCTGTTTACCGTTATTGAGAAATTGCCGGGTAGAAATGTTAAAACTGATTGATATCACATGGCTTTACCACCATTTGCCCATGCGCTTTACGCTGTCAGTCTCGCGCGGTGAGCAGGTCGCAATACTCGGGCCCAGCGGCGCCGGGAAAAGTACGCTATTGAATCTGATTGCCGGCTTTCTTGCGCCTGCCAGCGGCACAATGATGATTGAAGGTGAAGATCACACCGCAACGCCCCCTTCGCGTCGCCCCGTCTCCATGTTGTTTCAGGAAAACAATCTGTTCAGCCATCTGAGCGTGTGGCAAAACATCGGTCTGGGTCTTGATCCGGGATTAAAACTGAACGCATCGCAGCGGGAAAAAATGCGCCGCATCGCCCGGCAAATGGGGCTCGATTCACTGCTGGAGCGACTTCCCGGTGAGCTTTCCGGCGGGCAGCGACAACGTGTGGCGCTGGCGCGTTGTCTGGTGCGGGAGCAACCCATTTTGCTGCTCGATGAACCGTTCTCTGCGCTCGATCCCGCCCTGCGTCAGGAGATGTTAACCCTGGTCGCCGAGGTCTGCCGTGATAAGCAGCTTACGCTGCTGATGGTTTCCCACAGCGTCGAAGATGCGGCGCGAATTGCGCCCCGGTCAATCGTCGTCGCCGACGGACGCATTGCGTGGCAAGGCAAAACAGACGAGCTACTAAGCGGTCAAGCCAGCGCCTCAGCGCTGTTAGGCATCAAGCCTCATATTTCGTAGGCCGGATAAGGCGAAGCCGCCATCCGGCAAGGGAATCGTTAGTAACCCACAACTTTGCGCAGAATATCGATATACACCGGCATCAGCGGGTGACGCAACAGCGCCACCAGCGCGACCACGCCGATCCCGAGCGTCAACGGCGCCAGATACAGTAAACGGCTGCGGGGGAAATACGCAGTTAAACGATCGACTGCCGCTTTGCCGCTGCGCCACAGCCGCCAGCATAACCAGCCTCCAACCCACAGCAGCAACGCCGTCGCCAGCAGCAGCCATTTGAAATCTCCGCTCTGCATATCGGAAGGAATATCGATTGCCGCGCCCGCCAAAATACCCGGCAGGAAATAGAACGGCGGCCACAGCACGCAGCCAATAATATTCGGGACTATAAATTTTGCGACAGGCAGATCCAGCATACCCGCCACCATCGGCACCAGCGGACGCGTTGGGCCGACAAAACGGCCCACCAGAATGGTAAACATGCTGTGCTGATGCAGCGCATGCTCGGTTTTATCCAGCAGCGCCTTGTTCTTTTTCATGAACGACCAACGGTGCAGCGGCTTTTTAAAGCGCCAGCCCAACCAAAAGGAGATCCAATCCCCCAACAGGCAACCGACGATGCCCGCAAGCCAGGCATGCCAGAAATTCAGTTCGCCACTGCCAATCAGCGCCCCCAGCCCCACCATCATCACGGTGCCAGGCAGAATCAGACCAACCAGCGCCAGCGACTCCAAAAAGGCCACCAAAAGTACGGCGATCAGAGAGTACAGGGCGGACTGGAGAATAAAGTGTTCCAGCAATGCTTGCATAATGTGTCCGTCAGATTTACGAAGCAGGGATTTTGATAACCCTTCTCAACTTCGTCAAGCCATCAATTGTCTGAATAGATTGCCAGTTATGACAACTTTCAGGACACATCATTCACTTTTTATTCACATCCAGCACGGAACTCGCTCGGACTGGCGCCGGTACATTTTTTGAAAACGCGAGAGAAATAGAGCTGGTCATCAAAGCCGACGTTGCGACCCACCGTGGCGATAGGCATTCGTGTGGTACTCAGCAGTAGCTTCGCCTGACTGATTCGCTGATCCTCACGCCAGCTTAATACGCTGATGCCCAATTGCTGGCGGAACAGGTGTGACAAACGGGAAGGCGACAGGCAGACGTGCTGTGCGACGCTGGCAATATCAAAATTGCTGTCCGCCAGATGATCGCTAATGTACTGACAGGCATCACGAACGCGGTTGTCCATTGGCGGGTGCAGCGACTCATTAATGGCTTCCATACGTCGGAGTAACAATTGCTCCAGTAAATTAATCGCCAGCAGTTCGGAATAGCGTCCCTCTCCCTGCCCGGCATTGATGATCTGCCCAAACAGCTCGTTGAAATGCGGTTGATGCGCTTCATCAGGACGAAAGAAACCGGTCTGGGCAAAAATGGCCGGCCAGGCCAGCCACTCCTGCCAGTAAGCGCGTGGCCGGAAGTAGACCCACTGGTGATACCACTCGCTGGCGTCAGGATGGCGTCCGTAGTGGTGAATTTCGCCAGGCGGAAACAGCAAAATATCGCCAGGTCGACAGACAAACTGCTTGCCCTGATTATTAATGACCCCTTGCCCACGAATAGTGAGATTGAGGATATAGCCTTTCATCCCCAGCGGCCGGTCGATAAAAAAATCCAGGTATCCGTTCGCCTCAATGGGGGTCAATCCAGCCACCAAATGTGCGTTAAACGAATAGCCCGGCAGGAGGGGATCGTTTTGCGTTTCAGCCATAATTTCAATACTCCCTGGGTTCTGCTAAGAAACAATTTGTCCATATTACGCCAGACATCATCGCCGTCGTCCCGGCGGGCCACAGTTGTTTGCGGTAATGGACCATCAACCCCGCTTGTGAAAAGCAATTTGTAAAAAACATGTACCACGCCAACGTCAAAATCGGCTAACAAAAGTGTCTATAACTACGGCAGAAATGTCCACATTGATTATTTGCACGGCGTCACACTTTGTGATGCCACAGCATTTTAGTCCATAAGATTAGCGAATCCTGCCTGACGGTTTTTATCCCTGGTCACTACTGTTTATCCATACCCGTATTTTTGGATGGAGTAAGACGATGGCGATTGCAATTGGCCTCGATTTTGGTAGTGATTCGGTACGCGCTTTGGCGGTGGAATGTGCCACTGGTGAAGAAATCGCCACCAGCGTTGAGTGGTACCCACGTTGGCAGGAAGGGCAGTTTTGCGACGGCCCAAACAACCAGTTTCGCCATCATCCGCGCGACTACATTGAATCCATGGAAGCGGCGCTGAAAACCGTACTCGACGAACTGAGCGCGGAACAACGCGCAGAAGTGGTCGGGATTGGCGTTGACAGTACCGGCTCAACCCCGGCGCCTATCGATGCCGACGGCAACGTACTGGCGCTGCGCCCGGAGTTCGCGGAAAACCCGAATGCGATGTTTGTTCTGTGGAAAGATCACACTGCGGTAGAAGAAGCCGAAGAAATTACTCGCCTGTGCCACACGCCAGGCAAGATCGATTACTCCCGCTATATTGGCGGTATTTATTCCAGCGAATGGTTCTGGGCAAAAATCCTGCACGTGACTCGCCAGGACCACGCGGTCGCCGAGGCGGCGGTCTCATGGATTGAGCTGTGTGACTGGGTTCCGGCCCTGCTCTCCAATACTGTGCGCCCCCAGGATATTCGTCGCGGTCGCTGCAGCGCCGGGCATAAATCCCTGTGGCATGAAAGTTGGGGGGGGCTGCCGCCAGCCAGTTTCTTTGACGAACTCGACCCCATCCTCAACCGCCATCTGCAATACCCAATGTTTAGCGACACCTTCACGGCGGACCTGCCGGTTGGCACTCTGTGTGCCGAGTGGGCGCAGCGCCTGGGTCTATCGGAAAGCGTGGTGATTTCAGGCGGCGCTTTTGACTGCCATATGGGCGCGGTCGGCGCAGGCGCACAGCCCAATACGCTGGTGAAAGTCATCGGCACCTCTACCTGCGACATTCTGATTGCCGATAAACACAGCGTTGGCGAACGCGCGGTGAAAGGCATTTGCGGGCAGGTTGATGGCAGCGTGGTGCCGCATTTTATCGGTCTGGAAGCGGGGCAATCTGCTTTCGGCGACATCTATGCCTGGTTTAGCCGCGTGTTGAGCTGGCCGCTGGAACAGCTTGCCGCGCAGCACCCGGAACTGAAAACCCAGATTAAAGCCAGCCAAAAACAGCTGCTGCCAGCGCTCACCGAAGCCTGGGCGAAAAATCCGTCGCTGGATCACCTGCCGGTGGTGCTCGACTGGTTTAATGGTCGTCGTACGCCGAATGCCAACCAGCGTCTGAAAGGCGTCATTACCGACCTGAATCTGGCAACCGATGCGCCAGCGCTGTTCGGTGGTCTGATCGCCGCCACGGCCTTTGGCGCGCGCGCCATCATGGAATGCTTCACCGAACAAGGCATTGCGGTTAACAACGTCATGGCGCTCGGCGGTATCGCGCGTAAAAACCCGGTCATCATGCAGGCCTGCTGCGACGTGCTAAACCGTCCGCTGCAGATTGTCGCTTCAGACCAGTGCTGCGCGCTCGGTGCGGCTATCTTCGCCGCCGTTGCCGCGCAGGTCCATGCAGACATTCCAGCCGCCCAGCAACACATGGCGAGCGCAGTAGAAAAGACGATGCAACCTCGTCCAGAACAGGCTCAACGTTTTGAACAACTTTACCGCCGCTACCAGCAGTGGGCGGTAAGCGCTGAACAACAATACCTTCCGACTGCCGCTCCGGCGCAACAAGCCCCGGTAGACCTGGCAACCCTGACTCATTAAGGACACGACAATGACAATTTTTAATAACTATGAAGTGTGGTTTGTGATTGGTAGCCAGCACTTGTATGGCCCGGAAACCCTGCGTCAGGTAACCCAACATGCCGAGCACGTTGTTAACGCACTGAATACGGAAGCTAACCTGCCCTGCAAACTGGTGTTAAAACCGCTGGGTACTTCACCTGACGAAATTACCGCTATCTGTCGTGATGCCAACTATGACGATCGCTGCGCAGGTCTGGTGGTCTGGCTGCACACCTTCTCTCCAGCCAAAATGTGGATTAACGGTCTGACTATCCTCAATAAGCCGCTGATGCAGTTCCACACCCAATTCAACGCCGCCCTGCCGTGGGACAGCATTGATATGGACTTTATGAACCTGAACCAGACCGCACACGGCGGTCGCGAATTCGGCTTCATCGGTGCGCGTATGCGTCAGCAGCACGCCGTGGTCACCGGCCATTGGCAGGATAAGCAGGCGCACGAGCGTATTGGCTCCTGGATGCGCCAGGCGGTGTCCAAACAGGATACCCGCCATCTGAAAGTCTGCCGTTTTGGCGACAACATGCGTGAAGTAGCGGTCACTGACGGCGATAAGGTTGCCGCACAGATCAAATTCGGCTTCTCGGTAAATACCTGGGCCGTGGGCGACCTGGTGCAGGTAGTGAACGCAATTAGTGACGGCGAAATCAACGCGCTGATCGACGAGTATGAAAGCACCTACACCATGACGGCGGCCACACAAGTCCATGGTGAGAAACGTCAGAACGTACTGGAAGCCGCCCGAATTGAACTGGGAATGAAGCGCTTCCTTGAGCAGGGCGGATTCCACGCCTTCACGACGACATTTGAAGATTTGCACGGCCTGAAACAACTCCCGGGTCTGGCCGTACAGCGTCTGATGCAGCAAGGCTACGGCTTTGCGGGCGAAGGCGACTGGAAAACCGCCGCTCTGCTTCGCATCATGAAGGTGATGTCAACCGGTCTGCAGGGCGGCACCTCATTTATGGAGGATTACACCTACCACTTCGAGAAAGGCAACGATCTGGTGCTCGGCTCACACATGCTGGAAGTGTGCCCGTCAATCGCTGTGGAAGAGAAACCGATCCTCGACGTTCAGCACCTCGGCATTGGCGGTAAAGACGATCCTGCCCGTCTGATCTTCAACACCAAAACCGGCCCGGCAGTGGTCGCCAGCCTGATCGATCTCGGCGATCGTTATCGCCTGCTGGTTAACTGCATCGACACGGTGCAAACGCCGCACGACCTGCCGAAACTGCCGGTGGCTAACGCATTGTGGAAGGCCCAGCCGGATCTACCAACCGCATCTGAGGCCTGGATCCTTGCCGGCGGCGCGCACCACACCGTCTTCAGCCATGCGCTGGATCTGAACGATATGCGCCAGTTCGCTGAAATGCACGATATCGAGATCGCAGTGATCGATAACGAGACCCGTCTGCCGGCCTTTAAGGACGCGCTGCGCTGGAACGAAGTGTATTACGGGTTCAAACGTTAATTGGTGAAACGGATTGCCCGGTGGCATTTCATTTACCGGGCCTACAAATCACCGTAGGCCGGATAAGCGAAACGCCATCCGGCATTCAGGAGTTTACATGCTAGAAGATCTTAAACGTCAGGTACTGGAAGCGAATCTGGCACTGCCCAAGCACAACCTGGTGACGCTGACCTGGGGTAACGTTAGCGCCGTCGATCGCGAACGCGGCGTGTTTGTGATTAAACCTTCCGGTGTCGATTACAGCGTCATGACCGCAGACGATATGGTTGTTGTCAGTATCGCCACCGGGGAAGTCGTTGAAGGCACGAAAAAGCCCTCCTCCGATACCCCAACGCACCGTTTGTTATATCAGGCATTCCCGACCATTGGCGGCATTGTTCATACCCACTCGCGCCACGCGACAATCTGGGCGCAGGCGGGTCAGTCGATTCCGGCGACAGGCACCACCCACGCTGACTATTTCTATGGCACGATTCCCTGTACACGGAAAATGACCGAGGACGAAATCAACGGCGAGTATGAGTGGGAAACCGGGAATGTAATCTTTGAAACCTTTGAGAAACAAGGGATTGACGCAGCGCAGATGCCAGGCGTACTGGTGCACTCTCACGGTCCGTTCGCCTGGGGAAAAAATGCCGAAGATGCGGTGCATAACGCCATCGTGCTGGAAGAAGTCGCCTATATGGGGATATTCTGCCGCCAACTCGCGCCGCAGTTGCCGGATATGCAACAAACCCTGCTGGATAAACACTACCTGCGTAAACATGGCGCAAAAGCCTATTACGGTCAGTGAAATGACGCTAGGCGCGTCCGGAAACAATGACGCGCCTTCTTATTATTGAGTTATATATTCCGCAAACGTACTTCGATACACACAATTATTAGCACAAACGTATTTAATCACATTATCATAATGTCCCAGCGCCTCTTCGCCATCCAGAGAATGAAAGAAAATATAATCTGCAATTGTTGACTGCCAGCGTTGGCCGTTCAACAGATAATTAATAACCGTATCACGATGCCCATTTATTCTGTCCTGTCCTTGCCAGTGAAAGAAGGCATTCCCACGATCAATAATCTCAGAGCGCCAGATTTGACCTGACCATGTTCTATACTCAATGTATTGACTTACCGACTTAATAGTCGGGTTAGATAGCTGAGTATTAACAAATAAATAGTGGTCATATCCTACCTGTAACGCCTGAGTATAAACATTCATAACACCTCTCCATTTCACAACACACCCAAGCTATTGATATAAAACACCCGAGCCGCCAGATGAATAAAAATTACATCAGGAGATAAAAATCAAATTATGCAGAGAGATATTCCCGACGAAATCGTACCGAAAATCTGTTTTTATCCAGACAATAGTAATCCAATAATATATATTATATTCAACCTGACAACCCGAATGCTTCGATTAAAATAGTTACACTAACCATGAATAAAAACAAATTAAAAAAAGTGTAATTTTTTCTGAACCGAGGGCTAAGTAGCAGAATGGGTTGAGCACTATTCTGAAAATGTGAAAAAACTCCTGAAGCAGACTATCAATTTAAGGAAAACACATAATCAAAAAGCAGTAATTTAAATAAATAATCAAAACAGACTAATCAAATAATTTACGGAAGTATAACCAGAAACTGTATTCATAAATTAAATAGTTCAACACTGAAATTTTGTACCCGAAAAGAATTTTACTGTCACTGCGACTGCGTCTTACCGCGACTTTTATCTTACAACTGTACAAAATAACAGTACAATCGTGCAATCCAGGCTATAATCATGCCTGGTTTTTTAATGGATACACAGCGTGGCGCAGGCAGGCTTTATTTTAACCCGGCACTGGCGGGACACCCCGCAGGGAACTGAGGTCTCATTCTGGCTGGCGACAGACGACGGGCCGCTGCTGGTCACGCTCGCGCCTCAGGAATCCGTCGCGTTTATACCTGGCAGTCAGGTTCCGCGCGTTACATCATTATTACGTACAGAGAACGGCTATCGCCTGACGCCGCTTCAGCTACAAGATTTCCACCGCCAGCCCGTTTCGGGTCTGTATTGCCGCTCCCACCGCCAGCTCATGCGGCTGGAAAAACTCCTGCGCGAAAACGACATCACCGTTTATGAGGCTGACGTACGCCCGCCAGAGCGATATCTGATGGAGCGCTTTATCACGTCCCCGATCTGGGTCGAAGGCGACAAACATAACGGCACGCTGATTAATGCCCGCCTGAAGCCAAACCCGGACTATCGACCGCCGCTAAAATGGGTATCGCTGGATATCGAAACCACGCGGCATGGTGAACTCTACTGCATCGGTCTTGAAGGCTGCGGGCAGCGTATTGTCTACATGCTCGGCCCGGCAAACGGCGATGCCTCGGCGCTGGATTTTGAACTTGAGTACGTGGCTAGCCGACCGCAGTTGCTGGAAAAGCTCAACGACTGGATTGCCCGTCATGATCCCGATGTCATCATTGGCTGGAATGTGGTGCAATTCGATTTACGCGTCCTGCAAAAGCATGCCGAACGTTATCGCATCCCCCTGCGTTTTGGTCGTGATAATAGCGAACTGGAGTGGCGCGAGCATGGCTTCAAAAACGGCGTGTTCTTCGCGCAGGCCAAAGGTCGACTGATCATTGACGGCATTGAAGCGCTCAAATCCGCATTCTGGAATTTCTCGTCATTCTCGCTGGAAACGGTGTCGCAAGAATTGCTGGGCGAAGGAAAATCGATTGATAACCCGTGGGACCGAATGGACGAAATTGACCGTCGGTTTGCCCAGGATAAACCCGCGCTCGCTACCTACAATCTCAAAGACTGTGAGCTGGTCACGCGCATTTTTCATAAAACCGAGATCATGCCTTTTCTGCTGGAGCGCTCGACGGTCAACGGTCTGCCGGTCGACCGTCACGGTGGTTCGGTTGCCGCCTTCGGCCACCTCTACCTTCCGCGCATGCACCGGGCGGGTTACGTGGCGCCAAATCTGGGGGAAGTTCCCGCGCACGCCAGCCCCGGCGGCTATGTGATGGACTCGCGCCCGGGATTGTACGACTCCGTTCTGGTGCTGGATTACAAAAGCCTGTACCCCTCAATTATTCGTACATTTTTGATCGATCCGGTGGGGCTTATCGAAGGGATGGCGCACCCGGATCGGGAGCACAGCACCGAAGGTTTTCTTGACGCCTGGTTCTCACGCGAAAAACACTGCCTGCCGGAGATCGTTACTCAGATCTGGCACGGGCGTGAAGAAGCAAAACGCCACGGGAATAAACCGCTCTCGCAGGCGCTGAAAATTATCATGAATGCGTTTTACGGCGTACTGGGTACTACCGCCTGTCGCTTTTTCGACCCGAGACTGGCCTCATCAATCACGATGCGCGGCCATGCGATCATGCGCCAGACCAAAGCGTTAATTGAGGCTCAGGGTTACGACGTCATCTATGGTGATACCGACTCGACCTTTGTCTGGCTTAAAAAGGCGCACTCAGAAGATGATGCCGCCCGGATTGGCCGGGAGCTGGTGAGCCATGTCAACTCGTGGTGGGCGCAATCGCTAAAGCAACAAAATCTGACCAGCGCGCTGGAGCTGGAGTTTGAAACCCACTTTTGTCGCTTTCTGATGCCGACTATTCGCGGTGCGGATACCGGTAGTAAAAAGCGTTACGCCGGGATGATTCAGGAAGGGGCTGAACAACGCATGGTGTTTAAGGGACTGGAAACGGTTCGCACCGACTGGACACCGCTGGCGCAACAATTCCAGCAGGAGCTGTACCTGCGAATTTTTCGTAACGAGCCGTATCAGGAGTTTGTCCGCGAGACCATCGACCGTCTGATGGCAGGTGAACTGGATGCACAACTGGTGTACCGCAAACGCCTGCGCCGCCCGTTAAGTGAATACCAGCGTAATGTTCCGCCACACGTCCGCGCGGCACGACTGGCTGATGAACAGAATATAAAACGAGGTCGCGCGCCACAGTACCAAAACCGTGGCACCATTAAATATGTCTGGACAGTAAACGGCCCTGAACCTGTGGATTATCAGCAATCTGCTCTCGATTATGAGCACTATCTGACCCGTCAGATACAACCGGTTGCCGAGGGAATACTTCCCTTTATCGATGATAACTTTGCTACACTACTCACAGGGCAACTGGGGTTATTTTGACGCGTGACGAAACCGCCGCCATCCAGTACCATAGCGCCCTTTCCATTCCTGGACCCATTTAACACCACTACCACTGATTTATTAGCCTGGTAGCGGGGTCGTATGCTCTCAAAAACCGGGTTAGCCCGGAAAATGACGAGTATTGCCTGCAATTAAAGATATAGAGCCGAACATATATGCCTTTTACACTTGGTCAACGCTGGATCAGCGATACAGAAAGCGAACTGGGACTTGGTACTGTTGTCGCCATGGATGCGCGAACCGTCACTTTACTTTTCTCATCGACGGGCGAAAACCGTCTGTATGCGCGCAGTGATTCTCCCGTGACCCGCGTGATGTTCAATCCTGGCGATACGATAACGAGCCATGAAGGCTGGCAACTGCATGTCGATGAAGTAAAAGAAGAAAACGGCCTGCTTGCCTATATCGGAACCCGCCTTGATACCGAAGAAACCGGTGTAACGCTGCGTGAAGTGTTGCTCGACAGTAAACTGGTATTCAGCAAACCACAGGATCGCCTGTTTGCCGGTCAGATTGACCGTATGGACCGCTTTGCGCTGCGCTATCGCGCGCGTAAATTTCAGAGCGAACAGTACCGTATGCCATGGAGTGGTTTGCGCGGCCAACGTACCAGCCTGATCCCCCACCAGCTCAACATTGCTCATGATGTTGGTCGTCGTCACGCCCCGCGCGTTTTGCTGGCTGACGAAGTGGGTTTAGGTAAAACCATTGAAGCCGGGATGATCCTGCATCAGCAACTGCTTTCCGGCGCCGCTGAACGCGTACTGATCATCGTCCCGGAGACGCTACAGCACCAGTGGCTGGTCGAAATGCTGCGCCGTTTCAACCTGCGTTTTGCGCTGTTCGATGATGAGCGTTATGCAGAAGCGCAACACGACGCCTACAACCCATTTGAAACCGAACAGTTAGTTATCTGTTCGCTGGACTTTGCCCGTCGCAGTAAACAGCGTCTGGAGCACCTGTGTGACGCCGAATGGGATCTGCTGATTGTCGACGAAGCCCATCACCTGGTGTGGAGCGAAGATGCGCCCAGCCGCGAATATATGGCCATTGAACAGTTGGCTGAACGCGTACCGGGTATCCTGCTGCTGACCGCTACGCCAGAACAACTGGGTATGGAAAGCCACTTTGCACGTCTGCGCCTGCTGGATCCAAGCCGTTTCCACGATTTCGCCCAGTTTGTTGAAGAGCAAAAAAATTACCGTCCGGTCGCTGATGCCGTCGCCATGCTACTGGCTGGCAATAAGCTGAGTAACGATGAGCTGAATATGTTAGGCGACATGATTGGCGAGCAGGATATTGAGCCATTATTGCAGGCAGCAAACAGCGACAGCGAAGACGCCCAGAGCGCGCGTCAGGAACTGGTTTCGATGCTGATGGACCGCCATGGCACCAGCCGTGTGCTGTTCCGTAACACCCGTAACGGTGTGAAAGGCTTCCCGAAACGCGAACTGCATACCATCAAATTACCGTTGCCGACCCAATACCAGACCGCGATAAAAGTCTCCGGCATTATGGGCGCGCGTAAGAGTGCGGAAGACCGGGCTCGCGACATGCTCTACCCGGAACAGATTTATCAGGAATTCGAAGGCGATACCGGCACCTGGTGGAACTTTGATCCGCGCGTGGAATGGCTGATGGGCTACCTGACCAGCCACCGTTCGCAAAAAGTGCTGGTTATCTGCGCGAAAGCGACCACCGCGCTGCAACTGGAGCAGGTCCTGCGCGAACGCGAAGGGATCCGCGCCGCCGTGTTCCATGAAGGAATGTCGATTATTGAACGTGACCGCGCGGCGGCCTGGTTTAGCGAAGAAGATAGCGGCGCCCAGGTGATGCTGTGTTCTGAAATCGGCTCAGAAGGGCGTAACTTCCAGTTCGCCAGCAACCTGGTGATGTTCGACCTGCCGTTCAACCCGGACCTGCTGGAACAGCGTATTGGTCGTCTGGACCGTATCGGCCAGGCACATGATATTCAGATCCACGTACCGTTCCTGGAAAAAACCGCGCAATCCGTGCTGGTGCGCTGGTACCACGAAGGTCTGGATGCGTTCGAACACACTTGCCCAACCGGACGTACTATCTATGACACGGTATACAACAATCTGATCGGCTTCCTGGCTGAGCCGGAAAATACCGATGGCTTTGATGACCTGATCAAAACCTGCCGTGAGCAGCACGAGGCGCTGAAAGCCCAACTGGAGCAAGGCCGCGATCGCCTGCTGGAAATTCACTCCAATGGCGGTGAAAAAGCTCAGCAACTTACCGAAAGTATTGAAGAGCAGGATGACGACACCAGCCTGATCGCCTTTGCCATGAACCTGTTTGATATCGTCGGTATTAATCAGGATGACCGTGGCGACAATTTAATCGTACTGACGCCGTCCGATCATATGCTGGTACCGGATTTCCCTGGCCTGCCGGAAGATGGCTGCACCATTACGTTTGAACGTGATGTCGCCCTGTCGCGTGAAGACGCGCAGTTTATTACCTGGGAGCATCCGCTGATCCGCAATGGTCTGGATCTGATCCTGTCCGGCGACACCGGAAGCAGCACTATTTCTTTATTGAAAAACAAAGCGTTACCGGTCGGCACTCTGCTGGTTGAACTGGTTTACGTTGTAGAGGCGCAAGCGCCGAAACAGCTGCAGTTGAACCGCTTCCTGCCGCCAACGCCGGTACGCATGCTGCTGGATAAAAACGGCAATAACCTTGCCGCGCAGGTTGAATTCGAAACCTTTAACCGTCAGCTCAGCGCCGTTAACCGCCACACCGGCAGCAAACTGGTCAACGCCGTGCAGCAGGATGTTCATGCCATCCTGCAGTTGGGTGAGGCGCAGGTGGAAAAATCCGCCCGTGCGCTGATCGACGCGGCGCGCAAAGAAGCGGATGAGAAGCTGACAGCAGAACTGTCGCGTCTGGAAGCCCTACGTGCCGTTAACCCGAACATCCGTGATGACGAACTGAGCGCCATTGAAAGCAACCGCCAGCAGGTGTTGGAAAGCCTGGAGCAGGCGGGCTGGCGTCTGGATGCCCTGCGTCTGATCGTCGTGACGCACCAGTAACGGAGCCATACATGGGGATGGAAAACTACAATCCGCCGCAGGAACCCTGGCTGGTTATCCTGTATCAGGATGAGCACATTATGGTGGTCAACAAGCCGAGCGGCTTGTTGTCCGTGCCGGGTCGTCTGGATGAGCACAAAGACAGCGTGATGACGCGTATTCAACGCGACTACCCACAGGCTGAATCCGTACATCGTCTGGATATGGCAACCAGCGGCGTGATTGTAGTCGCGCTAACCAAAGCGGCAGAGCGTGAACTCAAACGCCAGTTTCGCGAGCGCGAACCGAAAAAGCAGTATGTTGCACGCGTATGGGGACATCCGGCGCCAGCCGAGGGACTGGTTGATTTACCGCTGATTTGCGACTGGCCGAACCGACCAAAGCAGAAAGTGTGTTATGAGACCGGGAAATCCGCGCAGACCGAGTATGAAGTGGTCGAGTTCGCGCCGGATAACACCGCCCGGGTGGTGCTCAAACCCATAACCGGACGCTCCCACCAGTTGCGTGTGCATATGCTGGCATTAGGACATCCGATCCTCGGCGACCGCTTCTACGCTCCGCCAGAAGCCCTGGCGTTAGCACCACGCCTGCTGCTGCACGCAGAGATGTTAACCATCACCCATCCCGCATACGGCAACAACATGACGTTTAAAGTCCCGGCGGATTTTTAAAC
>NZ_CP069763.1:2039948-2070233 GCF_016893685.1 Citrobacter cronae | reverse complement strand
CTTTACTTAAATCCTTTCTGCTCTTTAATCAGCTCGTACGCCTTCTGAATTTCCTGCGCCTTCTGCTTAGCCATCTCCATCATTTCTGGCGGCAGCCCTTTCGCCACCAGTTTGTCCGGATGGTGTTCGCTCATTAGTTTACGATAAGCACGCTTAATGGTGGTCGCATCGTCGGTTGTTTTAACACCGAGAACATTGCAGGCGTCTTCCAGCGTCGGGCCTCGTTGCGCCTGCTGCCAGCCGCCACCGCCGGACTGCTGCTGATATCCGCCGCCGAACTGTGCCCCGCCCTGCATCATGCGCAGAAACTGATCAAACTGGGTGCGCGAAATCCCCAACTCTTCAGCAATCACATACAGCACTTCACGCTCGTTAGGGTGCAATGACCCGTCGGCAAATGCCGCCTGGATCTGAATCTCCAGAAACATGCGGATCAGATCGAATCGACCAAAACAGACGCTGCGAAACTGACGCATCTTTTCACGTAACGGGTAATTGTCTGATTTTCCCACCCGGAAGGCGTGTTGCGCGGCAGTACGGGAATCACCGTGCAAATTCATCCGATCCATCAACTGGCTGGCGATATGAATATCGGCTTCCGTGACGCGACCTTTGGATTTGGTCAGATGTCCCATCACCTCAAAAGTGGTGGCAAAAAAAAGCGCCTGGCGTTCACGTTGGTTGGCAAACCACGCCATTTTGCGCATGCGGGCTTTGTCGAACATGTGGCCGACTAACAGGCCCAGAACCACACCCCAGAAGCCGCCGCCCATCATTAAAGCCACGGCTACACCAATTATCTTTCCCCAATACTGCATAGACTCCCCAAATCTTTGTGCTCTCAGCCAGGCTATGTCCCACAATATAAGCTGCTTTTACCGTTTTACGGCTGCGGTCAATTGTGGGACATCGCCTATAATTTGCATTATCATACCTGTCATTCAATGCCGTGCCTAACACCACGGATGCCTAAATGGGCAGGATTAACACTAGCGCAGTGAAGATGAGATAAGTTAGGCTGTGACCGTTTGTCACGCGCGACGCTACCGATGATGGAACAATAAATACAACGTATGAAAAAACGTATTCCCACTCTTCTGGCCACCATGATTGCCAGCGCCCTTTATAGCCAACAGGGCCTGGCAGCCGATCTCGCCTCACAGTGTATGCTGGGCGTGCCGAGCTATAACCGTCCTCTGGTGAAGGGCGAAACCAATGAATTACCCGTCACCATTAATGCCGACAACGCGAAAGGGAATTACCCGGATGACGCGGTGTTTACCGGCAACGTGGATATTGCGCAGGGTAATAGCCGCCTGCAGGCCGACGAAGTTCAGCTTCACCAGAAGCAGGCAGAAGGTCAGCCGGAGCCAGTACGAACCGTCGATGCGTTGGGTAATGTCCACTACGATGACAATCAGGTGATTCTGAAGGGACCGAAGGGCTGGTCTAATCTGAATACCAAAGATACCAACATCTGGGAGGGGGATTACCAGATGGTAGGTCGTCAGGGACGCGGGAAAGCCGACCTGATGAAACAGCGTGGGGAAAACCGTTATACTATTCTGGAAAACGGTAGCTTTACCTCCTGTCTGCCCGGTTCCGATACCTGGAGCGTCGTCGGTAGCGAAGTCATCCACGATCGTGAAGAACAGGTCGCGGAAATCTGGAACGCCCGGTTTAAACTGGGTCCGGTTCCGGTCTTTTACAGCCCCTATTTACAGTTGCCCGTCGGCGATAAGCGCCGTTCCGGTTTCCTGATCCCGAACGCAAAATACTCTACTAATAACTATTTTGAGTTCTACCTCCCGTACTACTGGAACATTGCGCCCAATATGGACGCCACCATCACGCCGCATTATATGCACCGTCGTGGCGGCATCATGTGGGAGAACGAATTCCGCTACCTCACCCAGGCGGGCGCAGGCCTGATGGAGTTCGACTATCTGAACTCCGATAAAGTGTACGAAGATGATAATCCGAAGGACAGCAACTCACGCCGCTGGCTGTTCTACTGGCAGCACTCTGGCGTCATGGACCAGGTGTGGCGTTTCAACGTCGACTACACCAAGGTCAGCGACACCAGTTACTTTAATGATTTTGATAACAAATACGGCTCCAGTACCGACGGCTACGCCACGCAGAAATTCAGCGTCGGCTATGCGGTACAGAACTTTGACGCCACGGTTTCGACCAAGCAGTTCCAGGTCTTCGATTCCGCAAACAGTAACAGTTACTCTGCGCAGCCGCAGTTAGACGTCAACTATTACCAGAATGACGTCGGTCCGTTTGATACCCGTATTTATGGCCAGGCGGTCCATTTCGTGAACACCAATGACAACATGCCAGAAGCAACGCGTGTTCACCTTGAACCGACCATCAACCTGCCGTTGTCGAATAACTGGGGCAGTATCAATACCGAAGCGAAACTGCTGGCTACGCACTATCAGCAGACCAATCTGGATTGGTACAACACCAATAACGCCACCAAGCTGGATGATTCCGCCAACCGCGTCATGCCGCAGTTTAAAGTTGACGGCAAGATGGTATTCGAGCGTGATATGCAAATGCTGGCGCCGGGATATACCCAGACGCTGGAGCCGCGCGCCCAGTACCTGTACGTCCCGTATCGCGACCAAAGCCATATCTATAACTATGACTCGTCCCTGCTGCAATCTGACTACAGCGGCCTGTTCCGCGACCGTACTTATGGCGGTCTGGACCGTATTGCTTCCGCTAACCAGGTAACGACCGGGGTCACATCTCGCGTTTATGATGACGCGGCCGTTGAACGTTTTAATATTTCTGTGGGTCAAATCTACTATTTCACTGAGTCTCGCACTGGCGATGACAACATTAAATGGGAGAATGACGACAAAACGGGTTCGCTGGTCTGGGCGGGAGACACCTACTGGCGCATCTCCGATCGCTGGGGTTTGCGTAGTGGGATTCAGTACGACACGCGTCTGGATAGCATCGCCACCAGCAGCAGCAGTATCGAATACCGCCGCGACGAAAACCGTATGCTGCAGTTGAACTACCGTTATGCCAGTTCAGAGTATATCCAGGCAACCCTGCCTTCTTACTACTCGACGGCCGATCAGTATAAGAACGGGATTTCGCAGGTGGGCGCAGTGGCAAGCTTCCCGATCGCCGATCGCTGGTCGATTGTCGGTGCTTACTACTTCGATACCAACGTGAACAAAGAAGCAGACTCCATGCTGGGCTTACAGTACAACTCCTGCTGTTACGCCATTCGCTTCGGCTACGAACGTAAGCTGAACGGTTGGGATGACACCCAGAAACACGCAGTTTATGACAACACGATCGGCTTTAATATCGAACTCCGCGGCCTGAGCTCCAACTACGGTCTCGGCACCAACCAGATGTTGCGTTCGAACATTTTGCCGTATCAAAGCGCTTTATGATCTGATTAATTTACACGTAATCCGCATTGCGGTTAATTGAAATGGAAAAAGTATGAAGAACTGGAAAACGCTGCTTCTCGGTATCGCCATGATCGCGAATACCAGTTTCGCTGCCCCACAGGTAGTCGATAAAGTCGCAGCCGTCGTCAATAACGGCGTCGTTCTGGAAAGCGACGTCGATGGCTTAATGCAGTCAGTAAAACTTAATGCGGGTCAGGCTGGTCAGCAGTTACCAGACGACGCCACGCTGCGTCATCAGATCCTGGAACGTTTGATCATGGATCAAATCATCCTGCAGATGGGTCAGAAGATGGGGGTGAAAATTTCTGACGAGCAGTTGGATCAGGCTATCGCCAACATCGCCAAGCAGAACAACATGACGCTGGATCAGATGCGCAGCCGTCTGGCACAGGATGGCTTGAGCTATTCGACCTATCGGAGCCAGATCCGCAAAGAGATGACCATCTCCGAAGTGCGTAACAACGAAGTTCGCCGTCGCGTCACCATTCTGCCGCAGGAAGTGGATGCCCTGGCGCAACAGGTTGGCAACCAAAACGATGCCAGCACCGAGCTGAACCTGAGCCACATTCTGATCCCATTACCGGAAAACCCAACGTCAGAGCAGGTAAACGCGGCTGAAAGCCAGGCACGCTCTGTTGTTGATGAAGCGCGTAACGGTAGCGATTTCGGCAAACTGGCCATCACTTACTCCGCAGATCAGCAGGCGCTGAAAGGCGGCCAGATGGGTTGGGGACGTATTCAGGAACTGCCGGGCATCTTTGCTCAGGCGTTAAGCACCGCGAAGAAAGGCGATATCATCGGCCCTATTCGTTCAGGCGTGGGTTTCCACATCCTGAAAGTCAACGACATGCGTGGTCAAAGCCAGAGCATCTCCGTGACTGAAGTGCACGCCCGCCATATTCTGCTGAAGCCATCGCCGATCATGACCGATCAACAGGCGCGTCTGAAGCTGGAACAAATCGCGGCAGATATTAAGAGTGGTAAAACCACCTTCGCGGCAGCAGCAAAAGAGTTTTCTCAGGATCCCGGTTCTGCCAACCAGGGCGGCGATCTGGGCTGGGCTGCAGCGGATATTTTCGATCCTGCTTTCCGCGATGCGCTGACCAAACTTAACAAAGGCCAGATGAGCGCCCCGGTGCATTCCTCTTTCGGTTGGCATCTGATCGAACTGCTGGACACGCGTAATGTGGATAAAACTGACGCAGCGCAGAAAGACCGTGCCTACCGTATGCTGATGAACCGTAAATTCTCGGAAGAAGCAGCGACCTGGATGCAGGAACAGCGCGCCAGCGCATACGTTAAAATTCTGAGCAACTAATGACTCGTATTCAACGCGTTGTCATCACTCCCGGCGAACCCGCCGGGATTGGCCCAGACCTCGTGGTTCAGCTCGCACAGCGTGAGTGGCCCGTAGAACTCGTCGTCTGTGCGGATGCCGCTCTTCTCAGTGACCGGGCAGCGATGCTCGGTTTACCGCTTTCACTCCTCCCCTACTCTTCAGATACTCCAGCCAGACCGCAATCAGCAGGTACGTTGACGCTGTTACCGATTGCGCTACGAGCGCCTGTAGTCGCAGGTCAGTTGGCGGTAGAAAATGGGCAATATGTCGTGGATACGCTGGCTCGCGCCTGTGATGGTTGTCTGCAAGGTGAATTTGCGGCGCTGATTACCGGTCCGGTCCACAAGGGCGTAATCAATGACGCTGGCGTGCCGTTTACCGGGCATACCGAGTTTTTTGAAGAGCGCTCACAGGCAAAGAAAGTGGTGATGATGCTGGCGACGGAGGAGCTGCGCGTGGCGCTGGCCACCACGCATTTGCCGCTCAGAGCCGTTGCCGACGCCATTACGCCCGCCCTGTTGCAAGAAGTGATCGGCATTCTGCATCATGATTTACGCACCAGGTTCGGCATTGCCGATCCGCATATTCTGGTGTGTGGTCTTAACCCGCATGCTGGTGAAGGCGGACATATGGGGACGGAAGAGATAGACACCATCATTCCGGTCCTCGATGCACTGCGTACGCAGGGGATGAAACTAATCGGCCCACTGCCTGCAGATACGCTGTTTCAGCCCAAATATCTCGACCACGCGGATGCCGTATTGGCAATGTACCACGATCAGGGCCTCCCCGTGCTAAAATACCAGGGATTTGGTCGCGGGGTGAATATCACGCTGGGCCTGCCCTTTATTCGCACATCTGTCGATCACGGCACCGCGCTTGAACTTGCGGGTCGTGGGCAAGCAGATGTCGGCAGTTTTATTACGGCGCTTAATCTCGCCATCAAAATGATTGTTAATACTAATGAATAATCGAGTCCATCAGGGCCACTTAGCCCGTAAACGTTTCGGGCAAAACTTCCTTAACGATCAGTTTGTGATCGAAAGTATTGTCTCTGCTATCAATCCGCAGAAGGGTCAGGCAATGGTCGAAATCGGCCCGGGCCTGGCAGCATTGACCGAGCCAGTAGGCGAACGTCTGGACAAGCTCACGGTCATTGAACTGGACCGGGACCTTGCCGCGCGCCTGCAAACTCACCCGTTTTTAGGGCCAAAGCTGACGATTTATCAGCAAGATGCCATGACGATGAACTTCGGCGAACTCGCACAAACGATGGGCCAGCCGCTGCGCGTTTTCGGCAACCTGCCGTACAACATCTCTACGCCGCTGATGTTCCATCTTTTTACCTATACTGATGCCATTGCCGACATGCATTTCATGTTGCAAAAAGAGGTGGTCAATCGTCTGGTTGCAGGGCCAAACAGTAAAGCGTATGGTCGATTAAGCGTCATGGCGCAATATTATTGCAATGTGATCCCGGTACTCGAAGTACCGCCATCCGCATTCACGCCTGCGCCTAAAGTCGATTCCGCCGTTGTGCGTCTGGTTCCTCATGCGACGATGCCGTACCCGGTTAAAGATGTCCGCGTGCTGAGCCGTATTACCACCGAAGCGTTTAATCAGCGCCGTAAAACGGTACGTAACAGCCTCGGCAACCTGTTTAGCGTTGAGGTCCTGACCGAGCTGGGTATTGATCCGGCGATGCGAGCGGAAAATATCTCTGTCGCGCAATACTGCCGGATGGCTAACTATCTGTCAGAAAACGCGCCATCGAAGGAGAGTTAAAGATGATCAATTCGCCCCGAGTGTGCATTCAGGTACAAAGCGTCTACATTGAGGCGCAATCCTCACCTGATGATGAACGTTACGTTTTTGCTTATACCGTGACTATCCGCAATTTGGGGCGAGCGCCTGTACAGCTGTTGGGGCGTTATTGGTTGATCACTAATGGTCATGGCCGCGAAACCGAAGTTCAGGGCGAAGGTGTGGTTGGCGTTCAGCCCCACATCGCACCTGGCGAAGAGTATCAGTACACCAGCGGAGCGGTAATTGAAACACCGCTGGGCACCATGCAGGGTCATTACGAAATGATCGATGAACAAGGCATCGCCTTTACCATCGACATTCCCGTGTTTCGGCTCGCCGTTCCAACACTCATTCACTAAAACAATAACTATGGCGACATACCTTATTGGCGACGTTCACGGTTGTTACGATGAACTGATCGCCTTGCTACACCAGGTAGACTTCAACCCCGAACAAGACACCCTATGGCTCACTGGCGATCTGGTCGCGCGTGGGCCGGGCTCTCTGGACGTTTTACGCTACGTGAAATCGCTGGGCGATAGCGTGCGGTTAGTCCTTGGCAATCACGATTTGCACCTGCTGGCCGTATTTGCCGGTATCAGTCGTAACAAACCGAAAGACCGGCTCACACCGCTGCTCGAAGCACCGGACGCGGATGAGTTACTTAATTGGCTACGCCGCCAGCCGCTCTTGCAGATTGATGAAGAGAAGAAGCTGGTGATGGCGCATGCCGGTATTACCCCACAATGGGATCTGCAGACAGCGAGGAATTGCGCCCGCGATGTTGAAGCCGTATTGTCGAGCGACTCTTATCCCTTCTTCCTCGACGCCATGTATGGCGACATGCCAAACAACTGGACACCGGAACTCACGGGACTGGCGCGCCTGCGTTTTATTACCAACGCATTTACCCGCATGCGCTACTGCTTCCCCAACGGTCAGTTGGATATGTACAGCAAAGAGTCGCCAGAAGATGCGCCAGCCCCACTGAAGCCCTGGTTTGCCATTCCCGGACCTGTCAGTGAAGCCTATAGCATTGCTTTCGGGCACTGGGCATCGCTGGAGGGGAAAGGCACGCCTGAAGGTATCTACGCGCTGGATACGGGATGTTGCTGGGGGGGAGACCTCACCTGTCTGCGCTGGGAAGACAAACGGTACTTTGTACAGCCATCAAATCGCCATCTGAATCTGGATCCCGGCGAGGCGGTCAACGCCTGATAGTCGTTTGCCGGATGCGGTGCTCGCACCTTATCCGGCCTACATTAGCTGGATGATAAGGCGTTTCGCCGCCATCCGGCGCTTACGGTATTAACGACGTTCCAGAATCTCGAAGCAGTAGCTGTGGGAGTTTTGTGCGTCGGCATCGTGAAATTCGCTAAACACCGATTCCCAGTCGTCCGGTTCGTAGTCCGGGAAATGCGTATCCCCTTCAACTTCCGCATCAATGTGTGTCAGATACAGTTTTTGCGCTTTCGGCAGGAACTGCTCATACACGCGTCCACCGCCAATCACCATAATTTCAGGTTCATCGCCGCAGGCCGCTATTGCTTCATCAACAGACGTCACCCACTGCACGCGATCGTCGGTGCCTGGCTTGCTGCTGATGACAATATTTTTACGCCCTGGCAACGGTCGCCCGATGGATTCCCAGGTATGGCGTCCCATGACAACCGGCTTGTTTAAGGTATTACGTTTAAACCAGGCGAGATCGGCAGGTAGGTTCCATGGCATGGCGTTTTCCATACCGATGACGCGATCTACCGCTAACGCCGCAATCAGACTGATCATTGAATGTTTCCCGGATACAAAAAAATTGTCGCCACTATACGGAAAGCGCAATCTTTCGTCGACTGGCGGAAAGAGGATGAGCATGAAAATTTTCCGTTCTGCTGGCGAACCGACCTATTTAAGGTGGTACGCCAGCATTACAGTAGTTCAAAAACAGCCAATTAGCAGTAAAGTTTGCAGAACATCACATTTTTTACTCTATGCTGACGGTTTCACTTCCGGCTCATCGGCGACGTCGCCCGTATGTTTACCTTCATCCGTGCCTTGCCAGCCATGGCGTTGAATTAACGATAAGTGTTGGCGATCTTCCGCAATAATTTCACTCAGCATTGCGCTGGTGCGTTTATAAACCGCTGCGCGGGAAATCGCGTCATTTTCCCCTTTCACCATCTCCTCAACCATGAGCATATTGAAACGGCGGAATACGTCGGCCCGCTCACGCGCTTCATAGCGACCAAGCCCAAGACCTTCCAGCGCCAGACGCCCGGTCTTCAGCGCACCTTCAAAGGTTTCACGTTCCGGCATTTCCACCCCTGCCTGGCGCAGGCGAATGTAATGATCTACATCGCGCGCGCGGGCAATAATTTGCAGATGAGGGAAATGCTCCTTCACCATTTCGGTTAATTGCAGGCTGGTTTGCGGATCGTCAATGGCGTTAATAATGACTTCTGCTTTAGCCGCCCCTGCAGACTCCAGCAGATCCATCCGGGTCGCATCGCCATAGAAAACCTTCATGCCGAATTTACGTAGCGTTTCGATATGGTCCGGGTCATGATCAAGAACCACCATTTTGACGCCGCTCGACAACAGCAAACGACCGGTAATCTGACCAAATCGCCCAAACCCGGCGATGATCACTCGCGGTTGTTCTTCGTCGATTTCATCCGCTTCCCGCTCTTCACCGGTCGCTGATTTTTCCAGTCGTGTCAAAATCACCAGTAAAATCGGCGTCGCCGCCATCGACAACGCGACAGCCAGGGTCAGCGATTTCGCCCAATCAGAATCAAGCACGTCTGCCATTTGCGCCGCGCCAAACACCACGAAGGCAAATTCACTGCCCTGCCCTAATAATACGGCAAACCAGCGACGTTGCTTATTCGGCACCTGCAACGGTTTCGCTATCAGCCACAGCATGACGGTTTTGATAACCAGGAAACCGACCAGCAGAATAACGATGCGTAATGGGTTATCTACCAGCGTGCCAAAATCGATAGACATCCCCACGCCGATGAAGAACAGTCCCAGCAACAGTCCTTTGAACGGTTCAATATCGCTTTCCAGCGCGTGGCGATACTCAGAACTGGCCAGCAGCACACCGGCCAGGAACGCCCCCATCGCCATCGACAGTCCAACCTCTTCCAACAGCAGACCGAAGCCAAAAACGAGGAACAGCGCGACGGCGCTAAACACTTCCCGCAGGCCTGAACGGGCAACAAAACGTAAGGCGGGACGCGTCACATAGCGACCTAACAGCACCACCAGCACCAGTGCCCCCGCCACCTTAAGCGCAGAGAGCGCAAATGCCCCAAGCGTTGTCGATGCGCCGCTCGCCGCGAGTAATGGGATCATCGCGACCAGTGGAATAGCGGCGATATCCTGGAACAGCAGCACGGCAAATGTGCTGCGTCCGAGTTGCGACACCATCAGGTTACGTTCATTCATCGCCTGCATAGCGATGGCCGTTGAGGAAAGCGCCAGCGTCATGCCGATCAGTTCCGCTACCTGCCAGCGCAGGCCGAGGAACATACAGAACAGACCGATCAGCCCCCCGCAAACCACCATTTGTAATGCACCACCGCCAAACACCGAGGCTCGCAGCTTCCACAAACGTTGCGGATCCAGTTCCAGGCCGATGACAAACAGCATCAGCACCACGCCGATCTCGGCAAAATGGAGGATTGATTCGGCATCTGTCACCAGCCTCAAGCCCCAAGGACCGATGATGCACCCGGCGATGAGATAGCCCAGCACTGACCCTAAGCCCAGCCGTACGGCGATGGGGACAATCAGCGCCGCCGAACCGAGGTAAATCAGCGCCTGTATCAGCGTATGACTATCCATGATGCACCTCCTGCCACTCCAGCAGACGCTGTTTATAGTGGCGCGCCTGCGCCTGCAGCGTTTCATCATCGCAAATAAACGTACAGTGCATCGCAAACGGCGGCAGCCATTTGAGGCCGCAATATAAAGCCGTTGCCTGTAGGGGCTGAGAAAGTACATCAAAGCCAGGATGGGAGCCGATATCAAAGTGGCTTTCACCGCCGCCGGTCGTCACAGCCCACAGCAGATGTTTACCGTGCAGCGCTGTTCCGCCATGGCCATAGGCCCAGCCGTGAGAGAGGACTTTATCCATCCACAATTTGAGTAACGGAGGCGTGCTATACCACTGCATAGGATGCTGCCAGATAATTAAATCAGCCCGCGCCAACGCATCCTGTTCAGCGGCAATATCGATATTGAAATCGGGGTAGAGCTGGTAGAGCGAGCGGATCTCCACGCCCTCCAGCGTCCTTGCCTGATCAAGCATCCGCTTATTCGCATGCGAATGCTGCGGATAGGGATGCGCATAAATGATGAGAATCATGATTAGCCTGTGTCACTGCATTATTGTAATAACAGTGAGTTTAGTCAGTTAATCCACAGGCTAACAGTCAATATTATTGAGTAGATAAATGGAAAAATCTGAGTTAGTTGTCCAGCTCACTCATATCTTTAACCTGGTCGCGGTTAATCTGCTCCGTCTTACCTGTTTGCGCATTTTTATACGACACCAGGCCAGTATCATCATCCACTTGCGGTTTGCCGTCGGTAACGATGGTTTTGCCGTCGGTGGTTTTCACCGCCTGGTTTGAGGAACAACCGGCGACGGTAAACAGTGCTGCTGCGGTAAAAATAGAGGTGATCAGGATATGTTTTTGCATGGTGTTCTCCCTGCTTTTCAGTCGTTTTCAGTGAAATATAGATTAACTGTAGGCTAACTGACTGAGTTACAGGGAAAATACAGAACACTCCTAATAGCCTGCCCTGGTCACGGGCTTACTGCGAATCGTCATCTGACTGGTTTGAGACAACGTCAGACCGCGTGTTTCTGGTGCAAAAGCAATGGACACGAGCAGGCCAATCAGCGAAATCCCGGCCCCCATCAGCATGACATTACTGATGCCGTATTTGCTAATGAACACCGGTAGCGCCCAGGTGGAAACAATGGTCCCGATGCGGCTTAACGACATAATCACCCCGACGGCCGACGCGCGAATATCGGTAGGAAACAGTTCGTTGGGATATAGCCACTGCAGATTCCCCGGACCACCAGAGAAAAATGCGTATACAGCAAAGGCCAGCACCACCAGCCACGCCCCCATATCAGGAATTAACCCCAGTACGGCCAGCGCCAGCGTCATCATAATAAAACTGCCAATCAACAGCGGTCGCCGCCCCGCGCTATTGAGCCAAAACATCGGCGGAATACACCCCAGCATAAAGCACAAGCTAATCACCACGTTGCCCAACGCGGCGCTTTTCCCGGCACCCAGTCCCAGTAGCCCAACAATCTGCGGGCCAAAGGTATAGATGGCGAACATCGGGATCACCTGACAGGTCCAGATGGCGGCAACAAACAGCACAAACGGGAAATGACGACGATTAAACAGCTGAAGAAAACGCGTCTCCTGCGGCGCTTCTTCATCGAACACCACCGGTTCGCCGAACAGCTTGATCATCATCGCCTCGCACTCTTTCACCCGCCCCTTACGCAGCAGCCAGCGCGGCGATTCAGGCAGGTCGAAGCGTCCAATCAGGATCAAAATACAGGGGATCACCGCGCTACCTAGCATCCAGCGCCATCCGCCCTCAACATCATACAAACAGTAACCGACCAGATCGGCACAGGTTGCGCCGACATACCACATAGCCGCGATAAAACCGATAGAGAAAGCACGCTGGCGGGTATTGGAAAATTCGGTAATCATCGAGGTGGCGATCGGGTAATCGGCGCCAATCACAATGCCGATCAACACACGCATCACCAGGAGTTCAACGGGCGAGGTAACGAACATGGTCGCTGCCGATATCACGCCAATGGCGATGATATCGATAATAAACATTTTTCGCCGCCCGACCTTATCGGAAATGTAGCCAAACAACGACGTACCAACAAACAGTCCGGCCAGCGTGCCCGCACCCAGCAAGCCAATCCACTGAGCATCCAGTTTCAATGCTGGCGTGAGTTGTTCCAGCGCCACGCCAATCATTACCAGCACATAACCATCCAGAAACGGCCCACCGCTTCCCCATAGCATTATCCTGCGGTGAATAGAGGTAAATTTGATGTCATCAAAGTTCCTGGGCTGCTGCATGGTGATGTCCTGTTTCAACACGGGCAAAGCGTCATCTGTAGGCCGGATAAGGCGTTTACGCCGCCATCCGGCATTGGCACCACATGATTGCCGGATGGCGATGCTACCGCATCTTATCCGGCCTACGGGTGCACAACCTCGTACTTATTAGCCGTAGCGGAACTCCACGCCAAACGTCCCGCGTGGGTATTCCCATTTCTCCAGCGCCGTATCAAGGCCGAGGATCCGGCACGTTCCGCACTCCAGGCACCCGGCGTAATCAAAACGAACGCTACCGTCGTCCTGCTTTTTATACAGTCCCGCCGGACAGGCCTTAATCAGCACCTCCAGCGCCTGTTTATCAGGATCGGCTTTGAGAATGATGTGTGGGCTATCTTCATCCACATTGAACTTATTGACGCCCAGTTTGACGTCCACATTGACGGGAGATGTCATAATACGGTCACTCCTTTCAGGCCATCTTTCATCAGGTTGATGAAGCCCACTTTCTTCGCATGGCGCAGGATTTTTTTACGCATTGGCACCGGAGCGGAGCCATCCACGGTGAACAGGTCGCGCGCGATACTGACCGCCATTTCGGGATAAGCGGTAAACATGCGGGGATTATCAAGAAAAGCCGGCAGTTTCTGATACATGCGCATATCGCGCATCGGACCTTCGTCCAGATGCTGACGGTATTCACCCAGCGACTGCTTGCTAAAATCGTCGCGCTTCATCGCCGAAAGCACCGTCTTCGCCGCCGCTTCGCCTGCGGATATGGCGAGATCCATACCACGGATGGTAAAACCGAGGTTCATACACATGCCGGCAGCGTCTCCGGCAATCAGTACGCCATCGCCCACCAGTTCAGGCTGCATATTCATTCCCGCCTCGGGTACAACGTGCGCGGCATATTCCACCAGCTTGCCACCAGCGATCAGCGGAGCGACTGCCGGATGCTGTTTGAAATCTTCCAGCATTTGCGGGACCGATTTTTTCGCGTCTTTCAGATGATGAAGGCCGCAGACCAGCCCCAAAGAAAGGGTTGTTTCATTCGTATAAAGAAAGCCACCGCCCATCAGACCATCGGTTGGCGCCCCGGCAAACAGACAGGCGGCGCCTTCGTTGCCCTGTAGCTGGAAACGATCTTCAATCACCGACTTCGGCAATTCGATCAGTTCCTTCACGCCGACGGCAACATGCGATGCCTCAACACGCTTGGCCATGCCCAGCTTTTCAGCCAGCATAGAATTCACCCCATCGGCGAGGATCACGACTTTGGCTTCCAGAATATCGCCATCGGCTTCCACGCCCACGACTTTACCCTCGCGCTGAACGACGTTATCGACGCGAATACCGGTGATCAGTTGCGCCCCCGCCTCTTCGGCCTGCTCCATCAGCCAGGCGTCAAATTTACTGCGCAAGACGGAATAAGAAACCTGCGACGCGGCGGCCTCTTCACCATTGCAGTAGTCGATAGTCATCGCCCCGTTGTCGGTCATAAAGGCGAGTTTTTCGTGGGTAATCATGCGTTCAATGGGGGCCAAATCCGCAAAGCCGGGAATGATGCGTTCCAGGCTATGCGCATACAGACGCCCACCGGTGACATTCTTCGCGCCAGCAGAATTGCCGCGCTCGATAACCAGCACCTGTGCACCTTCGCGAGCAAGCACCAGCGCCGCAACCGAACCGGCCAGACCTGCACCCACGATGATGGCATCAAAGATATCTTCGGACATACGTACTCCTGTCAGCGGCAGGATACCTTCGCATCCTGCCCGAAATGATTTATCGCGCTAAGGCAGCCGTCAGCGCAGGCAGGATCTTCAGCGCATCGCCAACGATGCCAAAATCCGCATACTGGAAGATCGGCGCATTTTTATCTTTATTGATGGCGAAAATCGTCTGCGCGCCGTTGGCGCCGACCATGTGTTGGATCTGCCCGGAGATCCCCACCGCCAGATACAGTTCAGGCTTGAGCATCAGGTTGGAGATACCGACGTAGCGCTCGTGCTCCATCCACTTCTCGTTTTCCGCTACCGGGCGAGAACAGGCCAGCTCAGCGCCAATCGTCTGGCACAGCGCTTCGGCCAGCGAGATATTCTCTTTGCTGCCGATACCGCGTCCCACACTGACCACCAGACGCGCTTTATCGAGATCGACGCTGTTGCTCTGACGTGCCTGGGTTGCGGTGCGGGTCACAGCATTGGTCGGAGCCTGCCACTGCACGGTGTGCATCTCACCGCTGCGAGAAGTGTCCGGGTCTTGTGCGTCAAACGTTCCGCTGCTGAGCGTGATCACAGCGAACGGCGAAGCAATGGTTTCTGCCCCTATCGCCAGACCGCCGTAGACCATATGCTTAACCGCCGCTTTTCCATCCTGCAGGGCGACTTCGCTGGCGTCGTTGGAAACCGCAGCCGACAAGCGAAAGCCCAGCTTTGCCGCCAACAGTTTGCCCCGGCGCGTATTCGGCAGCAGCACCGCGCCGCCCTCGCTATGCTGACGAACAGTCTCAGCCATCACATCAGCGTAGTCTTCGATCATGCGGTCTTCTGGTTTGCCGCTGAGCAGCCAGACATGATCCGCGCCCAAATGACATGCTGTCGCGCTATCCGCTTCGTTCAGTACGAATGCGTTAACTTTTTCACCTACAGCCTGCGCGCCACTCATCAGTTCGGGCAGACGAGAAGGGGTATCGCTGAATACCCAGACACTGGAAAATTTGTTCATAACATCCCCTGATAATTAAATGATTTTGCGCAGATTCTCGACAAACGCGGCGATTTGTTCTTCACCGTCACCTTCAATCACCACACGCTGACGCTCGCGCTGCTTCGGTGCGGCAACCTGTTGTACGGAATACGCGGGTACGCTGTTCAGCCCGATATCCGCAGGCGACCAGACCTGAACCGGTTTTTTCGCCGCGCCAAGAATGGCTTTCATCGAAGGGATTTGTGGAGTGTTGATGTCGGTGGAAACCGCGATCACCGCCGGGAGCGGGATGCTCAGCGTTTCAACTTCATCTTCCAGTTCGCGTTCTACCGTCAGCGTACTGTCAGTAAGAGAGAGGATCTTACTCACGCCGTTAATCGCCGGAACGTTCAGCGCTTCACCCACCAGCAAACCAACCTGCTGAGCATAAAGATCGGAAGAACCGTCGCCGCAAATAAGCAGATCGAAACCTGATTTTTGCGCCGCGGCGGCCAGCGCGGTAGCGGTGTGTTGCGGCAGCGCCTGCTCAAATTGATCGTCAATCACCACAATCAGTTCATCAGGGCCACGAGAAAGAACATCTTTGCGCCCTTTTGCATTAGTCAGCGCTTTGCCGCCAACGCTCATGGCGACAACCTGAGCTTCTCCCACCTGCTGTTTTAACTGGCAAGCAGCTTCAATTGCATTCAGATCATATTGGCTGATTTTGCCATCCGCTTTGCTGAAATCGAGTGAGCCATCAGCATTATTAATCGCAATATCCTGTTCATCAGGTACGCATTTGTAGCAAGTAATTATCTTCATTGCATCTCCAGAAATCATGAAGGAAACGTATTTATATCGGCGGTGTTAAATACAGATATCACGCTCTTTAATTCGGAAATAAAACCTTAATCACCAATATTGAAAATGTCACACATTGAAATTCGTAACTTTCAATAGTGTTACATGCCTCACCAATATTGAAAGAAACACGTCAAATATGAAAATTTTCAATATTGCTTGCTGGTTCAACAATATTGAACGCTAGACACTTAAAAAAGTTAAAAAACCAATGTCAACTATATGATTTATAATCAAAAAATAGACATTTCAAGACAAAATAACCAGCACCAAAAAGTGTGATCAAAGTAACAGAATCACGCGAAATGAATACCCATTATGAGTTACTCGTTGAGGTGTCCCAGAGGTTAATAAGTTATCAACAAACCATTAATAATAAATAAACAAACGTTCAAAGACGGGCACGCTAAATAAATTTCGTTTTCACACTGGAATTCACTTATGAAAAATGAAAAGAGAAAATCGGGAATTGAACCGAAGGTTTTTTTTCCGCCATTAATAATTGTCGGAATACTTTGCTGGCTAACAGTAAGAGATCTTGATGCCGCTAACGTCGTTATTAATGCGGTATTCAGTTATGTCACCAACGTCTGGGGATGGGCATTTGAATGGTATATGGTCATCATGCTATTCGGCTGGTTCTGGCTGGTTTTTGGCCCCTATGCCAAAAAGAGATTAGGTGACGAAAAACCGGAGTTTAGCACCGCCAGCTGGATTTTTATGATGTTCGCGTCCTGTACATCCGCTGCGGTGCTGTTCTGGGGCTCTATTGAGATCTACTACTATATCTCCACCCCGCCGTTCGGCCTGGAACCAAATTCCACGGGCGCGAAAGAGATAGGTCTGGCGTACAGCCTGTTCCACTGGGGGCCGCTGCCGTGGGCAACCTATAGCTTCCTTTCTGTAGCCTTCGCCTACTTCTTCTTTGTACGTAAGATGGATGTCATCCGTCCCAGCTCCACGCTGGTACCGCTCGTCGGTGAGAAACATGCGAAAGGGTTGTTCGGTACCATCGTTGATAACTTCTACCTGGTGGCGCTGATCTTCGCAATGGGCACCAGCCTCGGTCTGGCTACCCCGCTGGTCACCGAGTGTATGCAGTACCTGTTCGGTATTCCACATACGCTGCAACTCGACGCCATCATCATTACCTGCTGGATCATTCTGAACGCCATTTGCGTGGCCTGTGGCCTGCAAAAAGGGGTCAAGATCGCCAGTGACGTACGTAGCTATCTGAGCTTCCTGATGCTCGGCTGGGTGTTTATCGTCAGCGGCGCCAGCTTCATCATGAACTACTTCACCGACTCCGTCGGGATGTTGCTGATGCATCTGCCACGGATGCTGTTCTATACCGATGCCATCGGTAAAGGCGGCTTCCCGCAGGGCTGGACCGTTTTCTACTGGGCGTGGTGGGTAATTTACGCCATCCAGATGAGTATCTTCCTGGCCCGTATTTCTCGTGGTCGCACCGTACGCGAACTGTGCTTCGGGATGGTACTGGGCCTGACCGCGTCTACCTGGATCCTGTGGACTGTCCTTGGCAGCAACACGCTGCTGCTGATGGATAAAAACATCCTCAACATTCCGCAGTTGATTGAACAACACGGCGTGGCGCGCGCCATTATCGAAACCTGGGCCGCCTTACCGCTCAGCACCGCCACCATGTGGGGTTTCTTTATCCTCTGCTTTATCGCCACCGTAACGCTGATTAACGCCTGCTCTTACACCCTGGCGATGTCCACCTGTCGCGAAGTTCGCGATGGTGAAGAACCGCCTCTGTTAGTGCGTATCGGCTGGTCGGTGCTGGTCGGCATCATCGGTATCGTTCTGCTGGCACTGGGTGGGTTGAAGCCGATTCAGACCGCAATTATCGCCGGAGGATGCCCGCTGTTCTTCGTCAACATTATGGTGACGCTGTCCTTTATTAAAGACGCCAAAGTGCACTGGAAAGACAAGTAATTCTTATTAACCCAATTGATCAAGAGGCTGAAAGATGGATTTCAACTTAAATGACGAGCAGGAACTGTTTGTCGCCGGTATTCGTGAACTGATGGCCAGTGAGAACTGGGAAGCTTATTTTGCCGAGTGCGATCGTGACAGCGTCTACCCTGAGCGTTTTGTAAAAGCGCTGGCGGATATGGGCATTGATAGCCTGCTGATCCCGGAAGAACATGGCGGTCTGGAAGCGGGTTTTGTTACCGTCGCCGCCGTCTGGATGGAGCTGGGACGTCTTGGCGCACCAACTTACGTGTTGTACCAATTGCCGGGAGGTTTTAACACTTTCCTGCGTGAAGGGACTCAGGAGCAAATTGATAAAATCATGGCGTTCCAGGGCACCGGTAAGCAGATGTGGAACTCTGCTATCACCGAACCGGGAGCGGGATCGGATGTCGGTAGTCTGAAAACCACTTATACACGCAAAAATGGTAAGGTTTATCTTAATGGCAGTAAGTGCTTTATCACCAGTAGCGCCTACACCCCGTACATCGTGGTCATGGCGAGAGACGGTGCATCGCCGGATAAGCCTGTTTACACCGAATGGTTTGTCGACATGAGCAAAGCGGGTATCAAGGTCAACAAACTGGAGAAACTCGGTCTGCGCATGGATAGCTGCTGTGAAATCACCTTTGACGACGTTGAACTGGACGAAAAAGACATGTTCGGTCGGGAAGGTAACGGCTTCAACCGCGTGAAAGAAGAGTTTGACCATGAGCGCTTCCTCGTCGCGCTGACCAACTACGGCACCGCAATGTGCGCTTTTGAAGATGCCGCGCGTTACGCTAATCAGCGCGTGCAGTTTGGTGAAACTATTGGCCGTTTCCAACTGATTCAGGAGAAGTTTGCGCATATGGCGATCAAACTGAACTCCATGAAAAACATGCTGCTGGAAGCCGCGTGGAAAGCAGATAACGGCACTATTACCTCCGGCGACGCGGCAATGTGCAAATACTTCTGCGCCAACGCCGCGTTTGAAGTGGTAGACACCGCCATGCAGGTACTGGGAGGTGTTGGTATCGCGGGCAACCACCGCATCACGCGTTTCTGGCGTGACCTGCGTGTTGACCGCGTTTCTGGTGGTTCTGATGAAATGCAGATCCTGACGTTAGGCCGTGCGGTACTCAAGCAATACCGATAGAACGGCGCAACCTGTAGGCCTGATGAGACGCTCGCGTCGCCATCCGGCCTACGTGGCCCCCATAAATGCCAGGAGAAAAATTATGAATCATTTACCAATGCCAACCTTTGGCCCTCTTGCTGGAGTACGCGTTGTTTTTTCAGGGATCGAAATCGCCGGTCCATTCGCCGGACAGATGTTCGCCGAATGGGGCGCCGAGGTTATCTGGATTGAAAACGTCGCATGGGCCGATACCATCCGCGTACAGCCTAACTACCCGCAGCTCTCACGCCGCAACCTGCACGCCCTGTCGCTCAATATTTTCAAAGATGAAGGTCGGGAAGCGTTTCTGAAACTGATGGAAACCACCGATATTTTCATTGAAGCCAGTAAAGGCCCGGCCTTTGCACGCCGCGGTATTACTGATGAAGTGCTGTGGGAACATAACCCGAAACTGGTCATTGCCCACCTTTCCGGTTTCGGCCAGTTTGGTACGGAGGAGTACACCAATCTTCCGGCGTATAACACCATCGCGCAGGCGTTCAGTGGTTATCTGATCCAAAACGGCGACGTTGACCAACCGATGCCAGCCTTCCCGTATACCGCGGATTACTTCTCCGGGATGACCGCAACGACAGCAGCGCTGGCGGCCCTGCACAAAGTGCGCGAAACGGGTAAAGGTGAAAGCATCGATATCGCCATGTACGAAGTGATGCTGCGCATGGGTCAGTACTTCATGATGGACTACTTCAACGGCGGCGAAATCTGTCCACGTATGACGAAAGGGAAAGATCCCTACTACGCCGGTTGCGGCCTGTATAAATGCGCCGATGGTTACATCGTCATGGAGTTGGTCGGCATCACGCAAATCAACGAGTGTTTTAAAGATATCGGCCTGGCCCACATTCTCGGTACGCCGGAAGTTCCGGAAGGCACGCAGCTAATCCATCGCGTGGAATGCCCTTACGGCCCGCTCGTCGAAGATAAACTGGACGCCTGGCTGGCAGCGCATACCATCGCCGAAGTCCAGGCGCGCTTTGCTGAACTGAATATCGCCTGTGCGAAGGTGCTAACCATTCCGGAACTGGAAGGCAATCCGCAGTACGTTGCCCGCGAATCCATTACTCAGTGGCAAACAATGGACGGCCGCACCTGCAAAGGACCGAACATCATGCCGAAATTTAAAAACAACCCGGGGAAAATCTGGCGTGGCATGCCATCACACGGCATGGATACCGCCGCCATTCTGAAAAACATTGGTTATAGCGAAGCAGACATAAATGAGCTGGTCGGCAAAGGCCTGGCCAGGGTTGAGGAATAAACGCGACGCGCTAACCCGCTCGTGGGTTAGCGCTCACGCCTGATTTCAGTGGATAAAGCAATATGGATATCGTTGGCGGACAAAACTTACGTCAGATGTGGGACGACCTGGCCGGGGTGTACGGAAATAAAACGGCGTTAATTTTCGAATCCTGTGAAGGAATCGTTCGGCAATTTAGCTATGCCTCGCTCAATGAAGAGATTAACCGCACGGCGAACCTTTTTCATTCCTTAGGGATCCGCAAGGGCGATAGGGTCGCACTGCATCTGGATAACTGTCCGGAATTCATCTTTTGCTGGTTTGGACTGGCAAAAATCGGCGCCATTATGGTGCCGATCAATGCTCGCTTACTGGGCGAAGAAAGTGCCTGGATCCTGCAAAACAGCCAGGTGAGCCTGCTGGTTACCAGCGCCCAGTTTTATCCTATGTACCGTGAAATACGCCAGGAAAATAGCACTCCGCTTAATCATATCTGTCTGATTGGCGAGCAGCTTCCGGCTGACGATGGCGTGAGCCACTTTACCCAACTGCAGGCTCGTCAGTCGACCACCCTGTGCTATACGCCTGCGTTATCCACTGACGATACGGCGGAAATTCTGTTTACCTCCGGTACCACCTCGCGTCCAAAAGGGGTGGTGATTACCCATTATAACCTGCGCTTTGCGGGCTATTACTCTGCCTGGCAAATCGCCCTGCGCGATGATGACGTATACATGACGGTGATGCCCGCTTTTCATATCGACTGTCAGTGTACCGCCGCAATGCCGGCCTTTTCCGCCGGCAGCACCTTTGTGCTCCTGGAGAAGTACAGCGCCCGGGCGTTCTGGGATCAGGTACGTAAATATCAGGCGACGGTGACCGAGTGCATCCCGATGATGATCCGCACGCTGATGGTCCAGCCCGCCGCGCCAACGGACAGGCAGCATCAGCTGCGCGAAGTGATGTTCTATCTCAATCTATCCGTGCAGGAAAAAGACGCCTTTATCGAACGCTTTGGCGTCAGGCTGCTGACCTCTTATGGTATGACTGAAACCATTGTCGGAATTATTGGCGACCGTCCCGGAGACAAACGACGCTGGCCTTCCATTGGTCGCGTGGGATTTAGCTATGAAGCTGAAATTCGCGACGATCAAAATCGACCGCTCCCCGCCGGAGAAATTGGCGAAATCTGTATTAAAGGCGTCCCCGGCAAGACCATCTTCAAAGAGTATTACATGCAGCCGGAAGCAACCGCCAGGGCGCTGGAACCAGAGGGCTGGTTACATACCGGTGATTCGGGTTACCAGGATGAGGATGGCTATTTCTATTTTGTCGACAGACGCTGCAACATGATTAAACGCGGCGGGGAAAATGTCTCCTGCGTCGAGCTGGAAAATATTATTTCTGCGCATCCGAAAATTCAGGACATTGTGGTTGTTGGTATTAAAGACGCGATCCGTGATGAAGCCATTAAAGCGTTTATTGTCCTTAATGAAGGTGAAACATTAAGCGAAGCCGAGTTTTTCAGCTTCTGCGAAAACAATATGGCGAAATTCAAGGTTCCCTCTTTTATGGAGATCAGAACCGACCTGCCGCGCAACTGTTCAGGAAAAATAATCAAAAAAAATCTGAAATAAACCTTCCGGCAGGAATCCCTCCCGCCGGGAAACTATTTATCTGGAGATGAACCATGAGTGAATCATTACATCTGACCCGTAATGGCCCGATCCTGGAAATTACCCTCGACCGACCTAAAGCCAATGCCATTGACGCCAAAACCAGCTTTGCAATGGGCCAGGCTTTTCTTAATTTCCGTGACGATCCGGAATTACGCGTAGCAATCATTACTGGCGGCGGGGAGAAATTCTTTTCTGCTGGCTGGGACTTAAAAGCGGCAGCGGAAGGTGAAGCGCCGGATGCCGATTTTGGTCCCGGCGGCTTTGCCGGTTTAACTGAAATATTTGATCTGGATAAGCCGGTCATCGCCGCGGTAAACGGCTATGCGTTTGGCGGCGGTTTTGAGCTGGCGCTGGCAGCGGACTTTATTGTCTGCGCGGAAAACGCCAGCTTCGCGCTACCGGAAGCCAAGCTCGGCATCGTGCCTGACAGCGGCGGCGTTTTGCGCCTGCCTAAGCTGTTGCCACCGGCTATCGTCAACGAAATGGTGATGACCGGTAGACGAATGAGCGCCGAAGAAGCGCTGCGTTGGGGGATCGTGAACCGCGTTGTCAGCCAGAGCGAACTGATGGATAGCGCGCGCGAACTGGCGCAACAACTGGTTAATAGCGCCCCGCTGGCGATCGCGGCGCTGAAAGAGATTTATCGTGCGACTAGCGAAATGCCGGTAGAAGAAGGCTACCGCTACATCCGCAGCGGCGTACTGAAGCATTATCCGTCGGTACTGCATTCGGAAGATGCGCTCGAAGGACCGCAGGCATTTGCCGAAAAACGCGATCCGGTGTGGAAAGGTCGTTAATGTGACTATGCCGGATAAGGTGTTTACGCCGTCGTCCGGCAAAAAAACCGAGGTACAACCATGAGCTATTACGCCTTTGAAGGACTGATCCCGGTGGTACACCCGGACGCGTTTGTCCATCCCAGCGCCGTGCTGATTGGCGATGTCATCGTGGGTGCTGGTGTTTATATTGGCCCACTCGCGTCATTGCGTGGGGATTATGGGCGCCTGATCCTTAAGGCAGGATCTAATCTGCAGGATGGCTGCATTATGCATGGCTACTGCGATACCGATACCATCGTGCATGAGAACGGCCATATAGGCCACGGCGCTATTTTGCATGGCTGCGTGGTGGGCCGGGACGCCCTGGTCGGCATGAACAGCGTGATTATGGACGGCGCAGTGATTGGCGAAGAGAGCATTGTCGCCGCCATGAGTTTCGTCAAAGCCGGATTTCAGGGTGAGGCAAGGCAACTGCTGGTGGGTTCACCTGCGCGAGTACTACGCCAGGTCACAGACCAGGAGCTGCACTGGAAACGCCTCAACACCAAAGAATATCAGGATCTTGCGGTCCGCTGTCGAACGGGGCTATCTGAAACGAAGCCGTTAACCCAGGTCGAAAAAAACCGGCCGCGCCTGAAAGGCACGACGGACGTGAAGCCAAAATCAGCCCAATAATTGATGCCGGATGCGCTGACGCTTATCCGGCCTACGCGTCAATCCCCGTCAACGCTGCCATCAGGCAAACTAACCATTAGCGACGCATACTTTTTGACAGCATCATCTGCCATTTCTGCTCACGGTTGAGCTCTGTTGGGGGAACGGCAGACAGTCGTGGCGCTTTCGCCACACTCACTTTTCTTTCCTGCAAATTATGATTCAATCGGCGATAGAGATGAGAATCAATACTCACGACTTTCACCAGACGCTGGCACTGACAGCCTCGTCCTGCAATCTGGTTAGGGATCATCTTCACTTCACAAGCAATTTCCCCAACTTCTGACAGAATATAGGAGAGCGTATTAATTGCTTTGCAGTGTTCAATATCAAATTGACGGGAAATCTCCTTGGCAGTGATCCATCGGTCCTCTGCCATCATCCAGTCAGCAATTAACAAATAAAGCGGTCTTTCAACATATTTTTCACACATAAGCACACCATTTCACAAATTAAAAATCTGGCTACGGCCTGTCCAAATTAATAAAAACTAAGCCATATTAAAATTGTGGATATAAAGATAGTATGCGACTTGAATGTTGATTAGTGTGAGCAATATCGTGCTTATTACATTGAAAAGGTGGTTAAGGAAACGGACATCTCCAGGGATGACCTGATAGGGTAAAAAAACGGCTCCTTCCCAGGAACCGTTTCAAATTTATATTGCAGATCCGATTAACGCAAATATCACCGGACCTTCTGTTTATTATTTATTGATCTGCGCGTGCATTTCCTGCACCGAGGTCACCTTCTCGGTGGCATCCGCATTCAGCGCCATAGCCGTTGCGAAACCGCCATTCAGGGTGGTGTCGTAATGCACTTTGTACTGCAAGGCGCTGCGGCGAATCAGCTTGGAGTCTTCAATCGCCTGACGACCTGCGGTGGTGTTGATAATGTAGGTATATTCGCCATTCTTGATACGGTCCTGAATGTGCGGACGACCTTCATGCACCTTGTTCACCAGACGCGGGTTGATACCGGCTTCACCCAGCACAATCGCGGTACCGTGAGTCGCATCCAGCTCGAAGCCCTGTTTTAGCAGCTTAGCGGCCAGGTCCACGACGCGCTCTTTGTCGCCTTCGCGAACCGAGAGCAGCGCACGGCCCTGTTTCTTCATCGTGGAGTTACTGCCCAACTGTGCCTTGGCGAACGCTTCCGCGAAGGTACGGCCCACGCCCATCACTTCCCCGGTAGAGCGCATTTCTGGCCCTAACAGCGGGTCAACGCCCGGGAATTTGTTGAACGGCAGCACCACTTCTTTCACCGAGTAGTACGGCGGGATAATTTCTTTGGTCACGCCCTGCTCGGTCAGCGATTTGCCAGCCATCACGCGCGCCGCCACTTTCGCCAGCGGTACGCCGGTGGCTTTGGAGACGAACGGTACGGTACGCGCCGCACGCGGGTTGACTTCAATCAGGTAGACTTCGTTGTCTTTCACCGCAAACTGCACGTTCATCAGGCCGCGCACCTGCAGTTCGAAGGCCAGCTTCTGCACCTGCTGGCGCATCACATCCTGAATTTCCTTGCTCAGCGTGTAGGCTGGCAGAGAACAGGCGGAGTCGCCGGAGTGTACGCCCGCCTGCTCGATGTGCTCCATGATGCCGCCAATCAGCACCATTTCGCCGTCGCAGATGGCGTCAACGTCCACTTCGATGGCATCGTCGAGGAAGCGGTCCAGCAGCACCGGTGCGTCGTTGGAGACGCTAACCGCGGTCTGGAAGTAGCGACGCAGGTCGGCTTCGTCGTAGACGATTTCCATCGCGCGGCCGCCCAGTACGTAAGACGGGCGCACCACCAGCGGGTAGCCAATTTCTTTCGCCTTCTCAACCGCTTGTTCAATGGCGGTCACGGTGGCGTTGGCTGGCTGTTTCAGCTTCAGACGGTCAACCGCGTGCTGGAAGCGTTCACGGTCTTCCGCGCGGTCAATCGCGTCCGGGCTGGTACCGATAACCGGTACGCCTGCGGCTTCCAGTTCACGCGCCAGTTTCAGCGGGGTCTGGCCGCCGTACTGCACGATGACGCCTTTCGGCTTCTCGATGCGCACGATTTCCAGTACGTCCTCCAGCGTTACCGGCTCGAAGTACAGACGGTCGGAGGTGTCGTAGTCGGTAGAGACAGTTTCCGGGTTACAGTTGACCATGATGGTCTCGTAACCGTCTTCGCGCAGCGCCAGCGAGGCATGGACGCAGCAGTAGTCAAATTCGATACCCTGGCCGATACGGTTCGGGCCGCCGCCGAGGACCATGATTTTATCGCGGTCGACGGATGGGTTAGATTCGCACTCTTCTTCATAGGTAGAGTACATGTAGGCGGTATCGGTGGCGAATTCCGCCGCGCAGGTATCCACGCGCTTGTAGACCGGGTGCAGGTTGTACTGGTCGCGCAGCTTGCGGATTTCCGCTTCGCGCACACCCGCCAGTTTTGCCAGACGCGCATCGGCGAAGCCTTTGCGCTTCAGGTGACGCAGGAAGTCAGCGTCGAGACCGTTGATGCCCACTTCCGCCACTTTCTCTTCCAGACGCACCAGCTCTTCAATCTGTACCAGAAACCAGCGGTCGATGTTGGTCAGGTTGAACACACCGTCGACGGAGAGGCCCGCGCGGAAGGCATCGGCGATATACCAGATGCGCTCGGCGCCCGCGTCTTTCAGCTCGCGGCGGATTTTGGTCAGCGCTTCCGGGTCGTCGAGGCTCACTTTCGGGTCGAAACCGGTGGCGCCTACTTCCAGGCCGCGCAGCGCTTTCTGCAGGGATTCCTGCTGCGTACGGCCAATCGCCATCACTTCGCCGACGGATTTCATCTGGGTGGTCAGACGGTCGTTCGCACCGGCGAATTTCTCGAAGTTGAAGCGAGGAATCTTGGTGACAACGTAGTCGATAGACGGCTCGAAGGAGGCCGGAGTACGGCCACCTGTGATGTCGTTCATCAGTTCGTCGAGGGTGTAACCCACCGCCAGTTTGGCCGCCACTTTGGCAATCGGGAAGCCGGTGGCTTTGGACGCCAGCGCCGAGGAGCGGGAGACGCGCGGGTTCATTTCGATAACGATCAGACGACCATCTTTCGGGTTCACCGAGAACTGAACGTTGGAACCGCCGGTTTCTACGCCGATTTCACGCAGTACCGCCATCGAGGCGTTACGCATGATTTGGTATTCTTTGTCGGTCAGGGTCTGCGCCGGAGCAACAGTGATCGAGTCACCGGTGTGAATGCCCATCGCATCGAAGTTTTCGATAGAGCAGACGATGATGCAGTTGTCGTTCTTATCACGCACCACTTCCATCTCGTACTCTTTCCAGCCGATCAGCGATTCATCAATCAGCAGCTCGTTGGTTGGCGAGAGGTCCAGGCCGCGTTCGCAGATTTCTTCGAACTCTTCACGGTTGTAGGCGATACCGCCGCCGGTGCCGCCCATGGTGAAAGATGGACGGATGATGCACGGGAAGCCCACGTCAGCGGCAACCGCCAGCGCTTCTTCCATGGTGTGCGCGATACCGGAACGCGCGGTGTCGAGGCCGATTTTCTTCATCGCCACGTCGAAACGACGGCGGTCTTCTGCTTTATCAATCGCATCAGCGGTGGCGCCAATCATGGTCACGCCGAACTCTTCCAGCACGCCCTGACGCTCCAGCTCCAGCGCGCAGTTCAGCGCGGTCTGGCCGCCCATGGTTGGCAGAACCGCATCCGGACGCTCTTTTTCGATGATTTTGCGTACCACTTCCCAGTTGATCGGCTCGATGTAGGTCGCATCGGCCATTTCCGGGTCGGTCATAATGGTTGCCGGGTTAGAGTTCACCAGAATAACGCGGTAACCCTCTTCGCGCAGCGCTTTACACGCCTGGGCGCCGGAGTAGTCAAACTCACACGCCTGACCGATAACAATCGGGCCCGCGCCCAGAATCAGGATACTTTTTATGTCTGTACGTTTTGGCATGGCTTTTATTACTCCTGATTATTTCGCGGACTGACGGTATTGCTCAATAAGCTCGATAAAGTGGTCGAACAGCGGCGCCGCATCATGCGGGCCTGGGCTCGCCTCCGGGTGGCCCTGGAAGCTAAACGCCGGTTTATCGGTACGGTGAATCCCTTGCAGGGTTCCGTCGAACAGGGATTTGTGGGTTACGCGCAGGTTGGCTGGCAGCGAATCTTCATCCACCGCAAAGCCGTGGTTCTGCGCGGTAATCATCACCACATTCTTATCCATGTCTTTCACCGGGTGGTTACCACCGTGGTGACCAAACTTCATCTTGATGGTCTTCGCACCGCTCGCCAGAGCCAACAGTTGATGGCCGAGGCAGATGCCAAATACCGGAATATCGGTCTGGAGGAATTTCTCAATGGCTTCGATGGCGTAGTCGCACGGGGCCGGGTCACCTGGGCCGTTAGACAGGAAGATACCGTCCGGATTCATCTTCAGAACATCTTCCGCGGAGGTTTTCGCCGGTACCACCGTCAGGCGGCAGCCGCGATCCACCAGCATGCGCAGAATGTTGCGCTTGGCGCCAAAATCGTAGGCCACCACGTGGAACGGCAGCTCTTCTGCAGACTTCGCTTCCGGCAGGTCACCCGCCAGCGTCCAGCTACCCTGAGTCCAGCTGTAGGATTCAGCGGTGGTCACTTCTTTTGCCAGGTCCATCCCATTTAAGCCCGGGAACGCTTTGGCTTTTTCTAAGGCCAGCGCAGCATCCAGATTATCGCCTGCAATGATGCAGCCGTTCTGAGCGCCCTTCTCGCGCAGCAGTCGCGTCAGCTTACGGGTATCGATATCGGCAATCGCCACAATATTATGGCGCTTGAGGTAAGAAGAGAGGTCTTCGGTGTTGCGGTAGTTGCTGGCAATCAGCGGCAGGTCGCGGATGACCAGGCCTTGCGCATGTACCTGAGAAGATTCTGCATCGGCTTCATTGGTGCCGACATTACCGATATGAGGATAAGTAAGAGTGACGATTTGGCGGGAATAGGAAGGATCAGTGAGGATTTCTTGATAACCGGTCATTGAAGTATTGAAAACGACTTCCCCAACCGCCGAACCTGTTGCCCCTATGGCCCGACCGTGAAACTGGGTTCCGTCTTCCAGAACCAATAGCGCTGACTTAATCAAAACACCCTCCAGAGAATATTCACTCACTTTATTTGCATATTAATTCATTAACACCTCATGAATCAATGCAAATTTGCTTACCTATGGATTTCTGGCAAACGGCGGCATTCTAGAGATAGCCCACGTAAAAGTCTACCCAAAAGGGCAATTTTTATTATTATTTTACGCCACTGGGATAAATCACTCGATTTAACAGGCAAAAAGATCAGCTAACTCAGGGTAGAAAACGCTTGCGGTAGATAAAGAGTGTAAAAACGGGAGCAGCGAGAGAAAAAAGTGGACCACTTGGTCAAAATTTACATTCAGATAACAGAATGAAGCATAAAAACATATATAAACATCAGCTTAGATAAAAAATAAAACCAAAAGCCAAAAAATTAAAGGGCAATAAAATATTGCCCCATGTAATCAAATAATTATGATTACCATAACCACATCACGAAGGGTAATAAAATCTATAAACTGCGTAAATCAAGTACATCTTTCATATCAAAAAGACCATTTGATTTCGATTTTAGCCAAACCGCCGATCGCACTGCGCCATTGGCAAAAGTCATGCGGCTGGACGCTTTATGGGTGATTTCAATACGCTCGCCAATATCGGCAAACATCGCGGTATGTTCGCCGACAATGTCACCGGCGCGTACGGTCGCAAAACCAATAGTGCCCGGCACACGCTCGCCGGTATAACCTTCGCGCGAGTAGACAGCGCAGTCTTTCAGATCTTTATCCAACGCCCCAGCGATCGCCTCACCCATCGCCAGCGCGGTCCCCGATGGGGCGTCCACTTTGTGGCGGTGATGCGCTTCGATAATCTCAATATCGGTATAGTCCCCCATCACTTTTGCTGCTTTCTCAAGCAGTTTCAGCATGACGTTAACGCCGACGCTAAAATTCGCAGCGAAGACGATAGCAATCTCCTGCGCGGCATCGCGAATAGCCTGTTTACCGGCATCATCGAACCCGGTGGTACCAATCACCATTCCCTTACCGTGCTGGCGGCAAAACGCCAGATGCGTCAGCGTACCTTCCGGTCGCGTGAAATCGATGAAAACATCGAAATCATCTTTCACCGCCTCAAGGCTGCTTTGTACGGTAACGCCCGTTTTCCCGGCTCCCGCCAACTCTCCGGCATCGCTTCCCAGTAAGGAAGAGCCTTCGCGCTCCAGCGCCGCGCCAAGCTGTACGCCATCCATGCCAAGTGTGGCCTGAATCAACTGACGCCCCATGCGTCCTCCGGCTCCCGCGATGGCAACGCGGATTTGTGCATCATGCATAGCTATTCTCTTTTGTTAATTTTGCGTAAATCGTTTTCAGAGTAACCAGCAC
>NZ_CP069763.1:1966332-2038094 GCF_016893685.1 Citrobacter cronae | reverse complement strand
GGCGCCAGCGCCAGCACCTCTGCCACCCACTGCTGGAACCCCTCAACGTCAAGATCCAGTGCAACCTGGGCATTTGCCGGATGCCCCAAACGCCCTTCAATATCCACCACCGTGGTACCCGAGGTATATTCCCCCTGAGTTTCCACCGCCACGAAGCACGGCTGCAGGGTAAAGAGTTCCGGGCGCACCAGCCAGGCAATCGCGCACAGATCATGCATCCGCAGTCCTGTATTCATACTGCCGCTGCGGTAATGGCTAAATAGTGCGTGCAGCATGCTGCCGGTCTTATTGAGCGCGGGAAGCGTCGCCAGATACTCCGGCGTCAGCATGGCCTGATTAGTGACATCCAGCCCACACATCACGATCTCCAGCCCACTCTGAAAAACTTTCGCGGCGGCCTCAGGATCGATAGCAATATTAAACTCGGCATTTGGCGTAAAGTTCCCGCGCCCGGCTGAACCGCCCATCATCACCAGACGGTGAATATTGAATATGCATTCAGGATAATGGGTCAGCAGCAGCGCAATGTTGGTCAGCGGACCAATCGCTACCAGCGTCACGGGCTGCGGGGCATGCATCAGCGCGTCACGAATAGCCTGGAAGGCGGGTTTTGCCATCGCCTGTCGGTCGTGTTCGACAAATTCATACCCTTCCATACCGGACTCGCCGTGCACGGAAGCAGCATCACGCAGCGGCCGCACCAGCGGCATTGATGCCCCTTGCGCCAGCGGAATATCCGCATTCCAGAAGTGCAGCAACTGCAACGCATTGCGGGTGGTTTTTTCCACCGAAACATTGCCTGCTACCGTGGTCATGAGTTGCAGATCCAGCTCAGGGGCAAACAGCGCGGCGGCAATAGCGGCGGCATCATCAATGCCGGGATCGGTATCAAGAATGATCGGTAAGCGCATGGTTTCTCCATAAAAAATGCCAGACGTTAAGTCTGGCATCTTCTCATAATCGTATCGTGAAAGACTTACTCTACTTCACGAACATCCACACGCAGCTCTTTGGGCACTTCGAAAACAATATTTTCTTCACGGCCTTCCAGTGGGATAGCCTCTCCACCGCCAAGTTCCTGCAGGCGAGCGATCACGTTTTGCACCAGGATATCCGGCGCCGAGGCTCCGGCCGTCACGCCTACGCACTTAGCGTCTTTTACCCACGCTTCCTGGATGTCGGTCGCATCGTCAATCAAATACGCCGCTTTCCCCATTCTCTGGGCCAGTTCAGCCAGACGGTTAGAGTTAGAGGAGTTTTTCGAGCCGACCACCAGCACCACATCAGCCTGTTCCGCCAGCGCGCGAACCGCTTCCTGACGGTTGGTGGTGGCATAACAGATATCGTCTTTGCGCGGCCCGACAATTTTCGGGAAGCGTTGGCGCAGCGCATCAATGACGTCAGAAGTGTCGTCAACGGAAAGCGTGGTCTGTGTCATGAAGGACAATTTACCTTCATTCTTCACGGTCAGTTTCAGTACATCTTCCGGTGATTCAACCAGATACATCCCCCCCTGTGGGTTACTGTACTGGCCCATCGTGCCTTCGACTTCCGGGTGTCCGGCGTGACCAATCAGAATTGACTCTTCACCGCGACGGCTGGCGCGCGCCACTTCCATATGCACTTTGGTGACTAACGGACAGGTGGCGTCGAAAACCGTGAGATCACGACCTTTGGCTTCGTTACGTACCGCCTGAGAGACACCGTGGGCGGAGAAGATCAGGATCGCGCCGTCAGGCACTTCACTGATTTGCTCAATAAAAATAGCGCCGCGCTCGCGCAGGCTATCCACCACATAGCGGTTATGCACCACCTCATGACGGACATAAATCGGCGCGCCATAAATAGCCAGCGCGTTTTCTACAATGCTGATAGCGCGGTCTACGCCAGCGCAAAAACCGCGCGGGTTAGCCAACAGGATCTGCATTTTACGCCTCCAGTACTGGTTCGACTTCCAGCACTTCAATATCAAAATGAACGGTATGCCCGGCCAGCGGATGGTTGAAATCAACCGTGATCGAGTCACCGTTGATTTCACGAATCACGCCAGGCATCTCACTGCCGTCCATTGCGGTAAAGAGCATGATAGCGCCAATTTCTGGCTCGCCCGCGTCCATAAATTCCCGACGCGAGAAATACTGAATCAAGTCCGGGCTTGGCACGCCAAATGCGGCATCCGGCTCCAGGGAAAAAGTGGTTTTATCACCCTCTTTTAGCCCCAGCAGGTGTTGTTCCAGTCCTTCAGACAGAGAACCATCGCCCAGGCGAAACAGCGCAGGCTTGCCGTTATTGCGGGTTGACTCTGCGGTGGAGCCATCGTCGAGCTTAAGGGTGAAGTGCACCAGCACCGCACTGTTACTCTGTACTGATTTAGACATGCAGGTTGCTCTTTAAAATTGCTGCCGCCTGTTTGCCCGGTAGCGCTACGCTTACCGGGCCTACAAGGTTCGCGATAGATTGTAAGCCGGATTAGCATAGCGCCATCCGGCATTTTTTTATGCGGCTTTTTTCTCTTTCGACGGTAAGAAGCCTTCGAGAACAATCAATGCCGCGCCGATACAGATTGCCGTATCAGCCAGATTGAATGTCGCGAAATGCCAGTCGCCAACGTAAAAGTCAATCATATCAACCACGAAGCCGTGCCACAGGCGATCGAACAGATTGCCCAGCGCACCGCCAATGATTAACGCATACGCGATGTTGTTCAGCTTCTGCGTCGCCTTCGAGCGATACATCATCACCATCAGGATGACGCAGATACCAATAGCGATACCGGCAAAAAACCAACGTTGCCAGCCGCCGCTGTCGGCTAAGAAGCTAAACGCCGCGCCATAGTTTCGCGCGTAGTGCAGATTAAGCGACGGGAACAGCGATACCGTATCCCCCAGAGCAAAATTCTGGAGGATCAGGTACTTGCTGCCTAAATCGATAATCAGCACGACTACCACCAGCCACAGCCAGCGTAGCCCTGTTGAACAAATAGGCTTACTCATCAGGCAAACTTACGTTGTTCGCCATCACCGGCGATGTTGCTGACACAGCGTCCGCAGATATCTGCATGTTCCGCTACCTGGCCGACGTCGGTAGTGTAATGCCAGCAGCGCGGGCACTTCTCACCTTCGGCTTTGCTCAGTACGATTTTCAGACCTTTAAGCAATTCGCTCTGCTGAGCATCAGCTGGCGCCTCGGCAAACTCCGCAACGCTCGCACCAGAGGTCAGCAGCACAAAGCGCAACTCTTCGCCGAGCGCGGTCAATTTCGCCGCCAGTTCTGGTTCAGCGTACAGGGTGACTGCCGCTTCCAGAGAACCACCGACTTTCTTATCCGCACGCGCCTGCTCGATGACCTTGTTCACTTCGCCGCGTACTTTCAGCAACTCGTCCCAGAAGGTATCGTTCATCGCCTCGGTTTCGCCTAAGCCAAACAGGCCTTCGTACCATTCACCGGTAAAGACATATTTTTCACGATCGCCCGGCAGGTAACCCCAGATTTCATCCGCGGTGAAGGACATGATCGGCGCCATCCAGCGAACCAGCGCTTCTGCGATATGGAACAGCGCAGTCTGGCAGCTACGACGCGCCCGGCTTTCCGCTTTCGCGGTGTACTGGCGGTCTTTGATGATGTCGAGGTAGAACGAACCCATTTCGACGGAGCAGAAACGCATCAGGCGCTGCACTACTTCGTGGAAGTCATAGGCTTCGTAAGCTTTCAGGATCTCTTCCTGTGCCGCTTGCGCACAACCTACCGCCCACCTGTCCAGCACCACCATCTCTTCCGGTTTCACCATGTCTTTTACCGGATCGAACCCGTTCAGGTTCGCCAGCAGGAAGCGTGCGGTGTTACGGATACGACGATAGCTGTCGGCAGCACGTTTCAGAATTTCGTCAGAAACCGCCATTTCACCGGTGTAGTCGGTAGACGCCACCCACAGACGCAAAATATCCGCGCCGAGTTTGTTCATCACGTCCTGCGGAGAAACGGTGTTACCGATAGACTTGGACATCTTACGGCCCTGACCATCCACGGTGAAACCGTGAGTCAGTACCTGGCGATACGGCGCTTTGCCTTTCATCGCGGTGGAGATCATCAGAGATGACATGAACCAGCCACGGTGCTGGTCAGAGCCTTCCAGATACATATCCGCTGCGTGACCGGCAAATTCAGGACGCACGTCTACGACAGATGAGTGGGTGGAACCAGAGTCAAACCAAACGTCCAGCGTATCCGGGACTTTGACATACTGGTCAGCTTCGTCGCCGAGGATATCTTTCGGATCGAGATCCCACCACGCCTGGATGCCGTCAATTTCAACGCGTTTAGCCACTTCTTCCATCAGTTCGATAGCGCGCGGATGCAACTCTTCGGTGTCTTTGTGAACGAACAGAGACATCGGCACACCCCACGTACGCTGACGGGAGATACACCAGTCAGGACGGTTGGCAACCATGGATTCGATACGCGCCTGGCCCCAGTCAGGGATCCACTGCACGCCTTTGATCTCTTTCAGGGACTGCGCGCGCAGGCCTTTCTGATCCATGCTCACGAACCACTGCGGGGTCGCCCGGAAGATGATCGGCGTTTTGTGGCGCCAGCAGCACGGATAGCTATGCTGCATCTTCTCGACGTGCAGCAACGCGCCTTTTTCGCTCAGCAGAGCGACAACAATATCGTTGGCTTTAAAGACGTTCACACCGTCCAGGGTCGGGTAGGTGCCCGCCAGATAAGCGCCATCCGGACCCACCGGGTTCGCCACTTCCAGACCGTATTTTTGACCGATGACATAGTCGTCCGGGCCGTGGCCAGGCGCGGTATGTACCGCCCCGGTACCTGCATCCAGCGTGACGTGATCGCCCAGAATCGCCGGTACGTCAAAACCCATAAACGGATGGGTAAAACGCAGCAGTTCCAGCTCAGCGCCTTTAACGGTGCCCAGAATGGTGTAGTCAGCCGCGCCAATGCGCTGCATGACGCTTTCAACCAGATCTTTCGCCAGAATCACGGCCTGGCCGTCGATCTGCACCAGCGCATAGTCAAAATCAGGCGCCAGGGAGATCGCACGGTTCGCCGGCAACGTCCACGGGGTGGTGGTCCAGATAACCAGCGAGATCGGGCCGTTAACGTCAGAAACGGCAAATTTCGCTTTCACCGCGTCCTGATCGGCGGCGTGGAACGCCACGTCGATGGACGGGGAGGTTTTGTCATAATACTCAACTTCCGCTTCCGCCAGCGCGGAACGGCAGTCAACGCACCAGTGCACCGGCTTCGCACCCTTATGCAGGTGACCGTTGCCGATGATTTTACCCAGCGCGCGAATGATGTTGGCTTCGGTTTTGAAGTCCATGGTCAGGTACGGATGCGACCAGTCGCCCAGCACGCCAAGACGGATAAAGTCTTTACGCTGACCGTCAACCTGTGTAGCAGCGTATTCACGGCATTTAGCGCGGAACTCAGCGGCGGTGAACTTCTCGCCCGGTTTGCCATATTCCTGCTCTACTTTCAACTCGATCGGCAGACCGTGGCAGTCCCAGCCCGGAACGTAAGGCGAGTCATAGCCCGTGAGTCCTTTGGACTTCACGATAATGTCTTTCAGAATCTTGTTAACCGAGTGACCAATATGAATGCTGCCATTCGCATAAGGAGGGCCATCATGCAGAATGAAGGTTTTTTTGCCTTTTTTGGCCGCACGAATGATGCCGTACAGGTCATCATCAGTCCAACGCGCCAGCATTCCCGGTTCACGCTTGGCGAGATCGCCGCGCATCGGGAACCCTGTTTCCGGCAAATTCAGGGTTGATTTATAGTCACTCATCAGATTCTCGGTTCCGTATTTAAAACTCGTATAGGCATTAAGCCGGTTTTGTTAGCCCAAAAAAATCGCGGGCAGTCAACTCATCACGCGCAATCTGCGCTTTTAGTTCATCCAGCGAAGCAAATCGCTGCTCGCTGCGAATTTTTTTACGCAGCACTACATCTATATGGCGACCATAGAGGTCCATTACAACGTCCAGTAGATGCACTTCCAACTGCTGACGTACGCCGGCTACCGTCGGGCGGGTGCCGATGTTGGCAACACCGGGAAAAGGTTTGTCACCCAGCCCCATAACTTCAACCGCATAAACCCCTTTCACCGGAGAAACCTGGCGACGAAGCGGTAAGTTTGCCGTCGGAAAGCCAATGGTGCGTCCTAACTCGTCACCATGCACCACCCGTCCGGAGATGGTAAAAGGGTGCCCAAGCAGGCTTTCGGCCAACTGCAGGTTATCTTCAGCCAGCGCCTGACGTACCGCGGTGCTGCTGATACGAACACCGCCTTCACAGAAGGTTTGGGTACTGGTGATATCAAAACCATACTCAGCGCCCGCTTCCTGTAATAACAAGAAATCGCCCGCACGGCTAGCGCCAAAGCGGAAATCATCGCCCACGGCAAGAAATTGTACACCAAGGCGCTTAACCAGCAGATCGCTGATAAAAGTCTGCGCCGTTAATGCCGCGAAGCGCCTGTCAAAACGCACGCACAATACGTAATCTACGCCACACTCCGCCAGATAACGCAGTTTTTCTCGCAGGCGAGTAAGGCGCGCAGGTGACTTGTCCGTTGCAAACAGCTCTAATGGCTGTGGCTCGAAAATCATCACCATCACCGGCAAATTGCGTTTGCGCCCTTCTTCCCGTAAGCCCTGCAGCAACGCACGGTGGCCACGGTGCACGCCGTCGAAATTACCAATAGTCAGCACACACCCATGCGGGGCCTGACTGAGATTATGTATGCCTCGTATCAGCTTCATGTCTGGCTCAAAACAGTGAAAATCGTGAAAGTATACCCTGTACCGCGGTCAAGGTTAACCGGCGATTGTTTCTCCGAAACAGAAAGAGGATGGTTTTCATTGTTATGAAACAAATTGCAGACCTTAACGGGCAATCCAATGCAATTTTTCTCGTGGAAAAGCTGTATTCACGCCACGCAAGCTGGTAGAATCCTGCGCCATCACTACGCAACGAGTGCTGCAATTTAAACGGCGCTTATTTGCACAAATCCATTGACAAAAGAAGGCTAAAAGGGCATATTCCTCGGCCTTTGAATTGTCCATATAGAACACATTTGGGAGTTGGACCTTGGCTAATATCAAATCAGCTAAGAAGCGCGCCGTTCAGTCTGAAAAGGCCCGCAAGCACAACGCTAGCCGTCGCTCTATGATGCGTACTTTCATCAAGAAAGTATACGCAGCTATCGAAGCTGGCGACAAAGCTACTGCACTGAAAGCATTTAACGAAATGCAACCACTCGTGGACCGTCAGGCTGCTAAAGGTCTGATCCACAAAAACAAAGCTGCACGTCATAAAGCAAACCTGACTGCACAGATCAACAAACTGGCTTAATCGCCTGCTTGTTGTCGCTTTGTGAAAAAACCCGCGCAAGCGGGTTTTTTTATGGCTGTCATTTGTTCATTGGCGTAAAGAGCGCCGAGTAGTCCGCATTACAAATACGCTGCACCGCCGGATGCTGGATCATCCTTTCCGCAAATATAGCGTGATACTCCTCCATCACATTCTCCACGCGCCCAATCTCCACAATTGAATCGTCGGCATAGAAGTTGTTGGAATAGAGCGTCGGGGCAACGAAAATAGCGTTATGCGTTGCACCAAAAGCTTTCATCAGCGCTGCGTCATCAAATTCGCCGAGGATTTCAACATTCAAGCCTTGTGAGTTAATCCAGTTCAACAGCTTACGACCGAGCATCGAACGACGTCCAGGGATCAGCAATCGGCGCTCTTCCAGACAGGCCGGAAACGGCTTCTCAGGCAAAGGCTGGGTGCACCAAAAACTTACGCCGCATTCGCCTATGCGCACCGAGAACAACCCTTCCTGTTGCGTAGAATCAATCGGACAGTCAGAGATAATCATATCCAGCTTATGCTGACTGAGTTGATCCAGCAGCATCTCGTGCGTTGATTCAAAACAGCGCAGATGGATTTGTTCATCTTCCACCACCGCGGCATTCAACACACGGCTGACCAGCTGTTTGGATAGCGCATCCGCCACGCCGACATCAAACAGCAAGTTAGACTCTTTGCGGTAGTTCACGATATCCAGCATTTCCTGGCTTAACGTGAACATTTTATCCGCATAACGAAAGACTAACTCGCCTAACTCGCTTGGCTCCAGCCCACGCCCCTTCCGCTTGAACAACTTTCCTTGTAAACGTTCTTCAAGCGCTTTGATCTGCCCGGTAATGGTCTGCGGTGTCAGATAAAGCGCTTCTGCTGCACCAACCACCGAACCTTCTTTATAGACATGCCAAAAGTAATACAGGTGGTTGTAATTTATATGAGACATACTCTCTCCCTGAAAATTGTCACGAAAGGGTTATCCTGTCAGGCGGATGCGTTTAACCGGGTGCGTAACCAGAAGTAACCAATTACCGCCGACAGCAAGGAGCCAATCAGGATCCCCAGTTTCGCCCAGTTAATCAGCTCAGGATCGACATTACCAAACGCCAGGCTGGCGATGAAAATCGACATCGTAAAGCCAATACCGCACAGAATCCCGACCGCCATGATCTGCTGGAAATTCGTTCCTTCAGGTAATTGCGCCAGCTTTAAGCGTAACGCCAGCCAGCAAAACAGGCTGATACCCAGCGGTTTACCGATCAACAGACCTGCAATAATCCCCAGCGGTAATACGGAGGTCAGCCCATCAATGGTGACACCCTGCAGTGAAACACCCGCGTTAGCGAAGGCAAACAGCGGCAGGATCAGGTATGCCACCCACGGATGCAAAACATGCTCCAGACGCTTTGCCGGTGAACGTCCGTGTTTTTCCTTTAACGGAATGAAGAAACCGACGATCACGCCCGCCAGCGTCGCATGCACGCCGGACTTCAGGACTGCCGTCCACAGCACCACGCCCACCAGAATATAAATCCCGGTACGTCTCACGCCACACAGATTCAAGGCCGCCAGGACGAGAATGGCACACGCGGCAACGCCCAGCGACAGCAGCGAGAGATCGCTGGTGTAGAACAGCGCGATGATCACGATAGCGCCAAGATCATCGATAATCGCCAGCGCCATGAGGAAGATTTTCAGCGCCAATGGAACACGACTGCCCAACAGTGCCAGCACGCCTAATGCAAAAGCGATATCCGTTGCAGCCGGGATCGCCCACCCTTCACGGGTAATAGGGTCAGCATAGTTGAATGCCAGATACAGCAGCGCCGGGACAATCATCCCCCCGATAGCGGCAATGATCGGAAATGCCGCCTGACGCAGACTGGCCAGCGAGCCTTGCATTAACTCGCGCTTTACCTCCAGACCAATCAACAAGAAGAACACCGCCATCAACGCGTCGTTGATCCACAGCAGCATATTTTTGTTGATCTCGAGCGCGCCAACCCGCAGTTGAACGGGCGTTTCCAGAAAGGCATGGTACCATCCACTGGTGACCCCGATATTTGCCATCAACATAGCGATGACGGCTGCGATGATCAGGATGATGCCCCCCGAGGCGTCACTACTAAAAAAACGATGCAGATGTTTCACTTTTATTCTCTCTATTGGGTGAATACTTCGTAAATACTATCTTACACCCTCAAAAAGCTCGTTAAAATTAGATTATTCATGATAGATAGATCGGTTTTTACGAACAAATAGACTGAAATTAAAAAAGATTTTCCGAACGGAAAACAGAAATAAAAAAGCCTGAAACTTTTCAGTCCCAGGCTTTTTATCAAATATTGAGTCGAGAGAATCAGCGCGTCAAATCGTCAAAGAACTTCTTCACGCCGTCGAAGAAGCTTTTGGAGCGCGGGCTGTTTTGCTCGCCGGTCGGGCCGCCAAAACTGTCCTGCAGGTCTTTCAGCAACTGCTTCTGCTTGTCGTTCAGACCCACTGGGGTTTCAACAACGACACGACACAGCAGATCGCCCTGAGCGCCACCGCGTACAGACTTGACGCCCTTTCCACGCATGCGGAACAGTTTGCCGGTCTGCGTCTCGCCCGGAATCTTCAACTTCACGCGACCGTCCAGCGTCGGGACTTCAATCTCGCCGCCCAGCGCTGCCATCGCAAAGTTAATCGGTACTTCGCAGTACAGGTTATTACCTTCACGCTCAAAAATTGGGTGCTGTTTTACCTGCACCTGAACGTATAAATCGCCTGCTGGCGCGCCATGCTCACCGGCTTCACCTTCACCCGCTAAACGAATACGGTCGCCGGTATCAACGCCTGCCGGGATTTTAACGGACAGCGTTTTGCTTTTCTCAACGCGACCATGACCGTGACATTTGTTGCACGGATCTTTGATCAGCGTACCGCGACCCTGACAATGTGGACAGGTCTGCTGTACGGCAAAAAAGCCCTGGCGCATCTGCACCTGGCCGGAACCGTGACAGGTTGGACAGGTTTGCGGCTGAGTACCTGACTTCGCGCCGCTGCCATGGCAGACGTCACACTCTTCCAGCGTCGGAATACGGATCTCTTTGGTGACGCCACGCACGGCTTCTTCCAGAGTGAGATCCATGTTGTAACGTAAATCAGCACCACGTGAGGCGCGCTGACGACCACGACCGCCGCCAAAGATATCGCCAAACACGTCACCAAAGATATCGCTGAAGTCAGCCCCGCCGCCAAAACCGCCGCCGCCGCCCATGCCGCCTTGCTCAAACGCGGCATGACCGTACTGATCGTAAGCCGCGCGTTTTTGCGCATCGGTCAGGATCTCGTACGCTTCTTTGATCTCTTTAAACTTGGCTTCAGCCTCTTTATCACCCTGGTTGCGATCCGGGTGATATTTCATGGCCAGGCGCTTGTAGGCCTTTTTGATTTCACGCTCTTCCGCTGATTTGGAAACGCCTAAAATCTCGTAATAGTCTTGCTTTGCCATTGGTTTTTTTAAGCCCCTTAACATACAAGCACGGGCGAAGAGGAAACCTCTACGCCCGTGCCGATTAACTACCCTGCATCAGGGCGATTATTTTTTGTCTTTCACTTCTTCAAACTCAGCGTCGACAACGTCGTCATCTTTCGCATTGTTTGCAGAAGCATCAGCGCCTGCTGCACCAGCCTGCTGCTGTGCGTGCTGCTGCTGAGCGATTTCCATCAGTTTCTGGGAAACCTGAGCCAGCGCCTGCATTTTCGCTTCGATATCCGCTTTGTCTTCGCCTTTCAGAGACGTTTCCAGCGCGGTCAGTGCAGACTCAATGGCAGTTTTGTCGTCAGCCGGCAGCTTGTCGCCTGCTTCTTCAACCTGCTTACGAGTGCTGTGCAGCAGATGGTCGCCCTGGTTACGAGTCTGAACCAGCTCTTCGAACTTACGGTCAGATTCTGCGTTCGCTTCTGCTTCGCGAACCATTTTCTGGATTTCTTCTTCGTTCAGACCAGAAGAAGCCTTGATGGTGATCTTCTGCTCTTTACCGCTGTTTTTGTCTTTCGCGGAAACGTGCAGGATACCGTCGGCATCGATATCAAAGGTAACTTCGATCTGCGGCATACCGCGCGGAGCCGGGCTGATACCATCCAGGTTAAACTGACCCAGATCTTTGTTATCGGCAGCACGTTTACGTTCACCCTGCAGCACATGGATGGTTACCGCAGACTGGTTGTCTTCAGCGGTAGAGAACACCTGGCTGTGCTTGGTCGGGATGGTGGTGTTTTTCGCGATCAGTGGCGTCATCACGCCGCCCATGGTTTCGATACCCAGAGACAGCGGGGTAACGTCCAGCAGCAGTACGTCTTTCACATCACCAGTCAATACACCACCCTGAACGGCAGCACCGATTGCCACGGCTTCGTCCGGGTTAACGTCTTTACGCGGCTCTTTACCGAAGAATTCAGCAACTTTCTTCTGCACCATCGGCATACGCGTCTGACCACCAACGAGAATAACGTCGTTGATATCAGAAACAGACAGGCCAGCGTCCTGCAGAGCAACTTTCAGCGGCTCGATAGAACGGTTAACCAGGTCTTCAACCAGGCTTTCCAGTTTCGCACGGGTCACTTTGATGTTCATGTGTTTCGGACCAGTCGCGTCTGCAGTGATGTACGGCAGGTTCACGTCGGTCTGCTGAGCGGAAGACAGCTCGATCTTCGCTTTCTCAGCGGCTTCTTTCAGACGCTGCATCGCCAGCGGGTCATTACGCAGGTCGATACCCTGATCTTTCTTAAACTCGTCAACCAGGTAGTTGATCATACGGCTGTCGAAGTCTTCACCACCCAAGTGGGTATCACCGTTGGTTGCCAGAACTTCGAAGGTTTTTTCGCCGTCAACTTCGTCGATTTCGATAATAGAGATATCGAAAGTACCACCACCGAGGTCATATACCGCGATAGTGCGGTTGCCGACTTCTTTATCCAGACCGTAAGCCAGTGCAGCTGCGGTTGGTTCGTTGATGATACGTTTTACTTCCAGACCTGCGATACGGCCGGCGTCTTTGGTTGCCTGACGCTGAGCATCGTTAAAGTATGCAGGTACGGTGATAACCGCTTCAGTTACCGGTTCACCCAGGTAATCTTCAGCCGTTTTCTTCATTTTCTTCAGCACTTCTGCAGAGATCTGCGGCGGTGCCATTTTCTGACCTTTTACGTCAATCCAGGCATCACCGTTGTCAGCACCGATGATTTTGTACGGCATGATGGCTTCATCACGCTGTACTTCTTCGTCCTGGAAGCGGCGGCCAATCAGGCGTTTAATCGCAAACAGGGTGTTTTGCGGGTTTGTCACTGCCTGACGTTTAGCCGGCTGACCAACCAGAGTTTCACCATCCTGGGTATAAGCAATGATAGAAGGCGTGGTGCGATCGCCCTCGGCGTTCTCCAGCACACGTGCAGTAGTGCCATCCATAATCGCTACACAAGAGTTGGTAGTACCCAGGTCGATACCAATAATTTTACCCATCTAAACGTCTCCACTAAAAATTCGGTCATCATGTGGTTGTGAATCTGTAATAAGGGCGAAACGTGCGGTTTCAACTACCCTGAATCGTTTTTTTTCAGACTCACCACTGCGGTTGACTACTAAGTGGGGTCGTAACCCACTTCATCAAGGGGGGCATGAAAAATTTTTTTAGCGCAGAAGCAATAAATTTGCCGAAAAAAGGCACAAAACTACAAAAAATGAATAATCGCCAATCAAAATTAATTCATAAAGCCAATTAATAAAGCGCTGTTATTCACATAGAAATTGTAATAAAAAGAAAAGATTACGTGAATGAATCGTTTTTCTGTCGGCGGTAAACTAGCGCGAAGCCACGCACTTTTGCAGCCGTCAAAGAGAAATTTCATGAAATCCGTTTTAACCCTTTCCGCCACCCTGCTTATGGGCCTGCTGTTGAGCAGCGCCGCTCACGCTAACGATCATAAAGTTCTGGGGATGATTGCTATGCCGCGCAACGCAACTAACGATCTCACGCTCAAAATTCCCGTTTGTCGGGTGGTGAAGCGTATTCAACTCACCGCCGATCGAGGCGATATTAACCTTAACGGCGCATCCGTTTACTTCAAAGCTGCGCGCACCTCCAGCCAAAGCCTGAACGTCCCGTCATCCCTTAAAGAGGGACAAACCACTAATTGGATCAATATTAATAGCGACAACGACAATAAACGCTGCGTATCCAAAATCACTTTTTCAGGCCAGTCGGTAAACTCCTCTGACATGGCGACGCTTAAAGTCATCGGCGACGACTAACTACGCCCTTTTATTCAGAAGCCATAGAAAACATGAATGTCACGTATTTGCATGACGACGACCTCGACTTTCTGCAGCATTGCAGTGAGGAACAACTCGCCACGATTACTCGCCTGTTAACGCATAATGAAAAAGGGAAAGCCCGTCTGTCGAGCGTTCTGAGCCACAACGAATTATTTAAATCGATGGAAGGACACCCGGAACAGCACCGCCGCAACTGGCAACTGATCGCCGGCGAACTTCAGCATTATGGTGGCGACAGCATTGCCAATAAACTTCGTGGCCATGGAAAACTGTATCGGGCGATTTTGCTGGATGTTTCGAAGCGCCTGAAGCTTAAAGCCGACAAAGCGATGCCCACGTATGAAATTGAACAGTATTTGCTGGAACACTTTCTACGGAATGCCTGGCAAAAAATGGATGCGGACCATAAGCAGGAATTTTTGCAGGCCGTTGAGGCAAAAGTCTCTGAACTGGAAGAGTTACTGCCGCTATTAATGAAGGATCGCCATCTGGCGACTGGCGTTGCTCATTTGCTCTCCGGTCAGCTCACGCAGATCCTGCGTACCCATGCCGCAGTTAGCGTCATCGGGCATGGATTGCTACGCGGCGCAGGGCTTGGCGGCCCGGTCGGCGCGGCTTTAAACGGGGTTAAAGCGGTGAGCGGCAGCGCCTATCGCGTGACGATTCCGGCGGTGCTGCAAATCGCCTGTCTGCGCAGAATGATCAACAACACACAAGCGTGATGTCCATCACAGGGAAAATAATTCATTTTCCCTTTGTTAGATCATAGACAGTCCGCTCTCCCCTGATTATCATGCCGCGCCCCGAAGACAGTGATCGTTATTCGGGGAAACTATTTCACCATTCAATCAATGATGATTTTGAGGAATTATGGGCAACACTAAGTTGGCTAATCCGGCACCGCTGGGCCTGATGGGCTTTGGCATGACCACCATTCTGCTTAACCTGCATAACGCGGGTTTCTTCGCCTTTGACGTTATTATTCTGGCGATGGGCATTTTCTACGGCGGTATCGCGCAAATTTTTGCCGGGCTGCTGGAATATAAAAAAGGCAACACCTTCGGTTTAACCGCCTTTACCTCCTACGGCTCGTTCTGGCTGACGCTGGTTGCGATCCTGATCATGCCGAAAATGGGCCTGGCGGATGCAACCAACGGCCAGTTCCTGGGCGTATACCTGGGTCTGTGGGGCGTGTTCACACTGTTCATGTTCTTCGGCACGCTGAAAGCTGCGCGTGCGCTGCAGTTTGTCTTCCTGAGCCTGACGGTGCTGTTCGCGCTACTGGCCGTGGGCAACATTGCAGGTAACGAAGCGATCATCCATGTTGCCGGCTGGGTTGGCTTAGTGTGTGGTGCAAGCGCCATTTACCTGGCGATGGGCGAAGTGCTGAACGAACAGTTTGGCCGTACCATCCTGCCGATTGGTGAAGCGCACTAATCTGACGCTATCCCCCCGGACGGGGGGATATTCCTTACAAGCGCTGTAACTCTCCCTGCACGCTGGTATCGCGATGATAAATATCCTGTCGCAGCCAAATCCCCAGCCCTAACCCCACCAGCGATAACGCCAGTACATACCAGGCTGGAGCCATTGGCGACACGCTCATTAACATCGTCACGGCGATTGGCGTCAGACCACCAAAAATGGCGTACGAAACGTTGTAAGAAAACGAGATGCCTGTAAAGCGGACTTCCGCTGGAAACGCTCGTACCATGACATAAGGCACAGCCCCCACCACGCCAACGCACAAGCCCACCAGCCCATACAACAAGAACAAATGCTGAGGATGGCTACCGGTCAGATGATAGAAAAACCAGCTCGAACAGGCCAGCAACAGGCTACCGACAATAAAGGTTTTGCTGGCGCCAACCCGGTCGACAATAAACCCGGCCAGCAGACAACCGACGCACAGCATAATGGTCGCGACACTGTTGGCTTGTAATGTCAATGCTGGCGCAAAGCCATACTGTTTCTGCAGCCAGACTGGCGACATCAGGATCACCACCACGATCCCGGCCGATAACAGCCAGGTCAGCAGCATGGAAATGACCACCGCTTTTTTATGTTTGCTCACCACCGACTTTACCGGTAGCTCTTGCGCCAACGCCTTACGCTGCTGCATTTCGAGGAAGATGGGCGTTTCCTGCAGCCAGCGGCGCAGATACATCGCCACCAGCCCAAACACGCCGCCCAGCAGGAAAGGAATACGCCAGCCGTAGTCATGCACCGCTTGCTGCGTCAGGCTGGTGTTCACCAGCGTTGCAACAACCGACCCCAACAGAATCCCCACAGTAAGCCCGGCCGTCAGCGTGCCGCAGGCGATACCGATGCGACGCTCCGGTACGTGTTCCGCCACGAACACCCACGCCCCCGGCACTTCGCCCCCAATGGCTGCGCCCTGCAAAATGCGCATCAGTAATAACAGTAACGGCGCAAGGATCCCCATTGAGGCATAGGTAGGCAACAAGCCAATCGCCAGCGTCGGTATCGCCATCAGCAAAATGCTCAGGGTAAACATTTTCTTGCGTCCGACCAGGTCGCCAAAATGCGCCATAATGATGCCGCCCAATGGACGCGCCAGGTATCCGGCGGCAAAAATGCCGAAGGTTTGAACCTGACGTAGCCATTCAGGGATATCGGCCGGGAAGAAAAGTTCGCCAACTACCGCGGCAAAGAAGACGAAGATAATGAAATCATAAAACTCAAGCGCCCCGCCGAGGGCAGCAAGCGTAAGGGTTTTATAATCCTGTCGATTCAGAGGTCGAGTGTGTTGTGACATAGCAAGCCATGAGTCAGTGGAGTAATTGAATATGTCTGTCGATATATGTAAATCAAAAATTACTATATCGTAAACAATTCAATACTCCACCTTCATTATTACTTATATCACGACCAGGCTACTTTCAGGCGTTTGTATCGCGGATCGCGCTTTTAGGGCGAAAAGATGCTACTACTGACGGTGCAGTCTCAACATAAGGTCCATCCAACAGCTGTATACAATACGGTACACTTGCAAAAATGCCTGGCACGATGACCTTACCATCGGCATCTTTCACGCCTTCCAGCGTTTCTTTGATCGATTTCGGCTGCCCAGGCAGATTCAGGATCAGCGCCTGTTTGCGAATCACGCCAACCTGACGGGAAAGGATTGCGGTTGGCACAAAGTGCAGACTTATCTGGCGCATTTGCTCACCAAAACCAGGCATCTGGCGGTCGGCTACGGCCAGCGTAGCGTCTGGCGTTACGTCGCGACGTGCCGGCCCCGTTCCGCCGGTCGTCAGTACCAGATGACAGCTCATTTCATCAACCAGCTCGCATAAGGTTTGTTCGATGATCGCCTGTTCATCCGGGATCAGCCGTGTTTGCAGCTCAAAAGGGGTTGTTAGGGCTGATGCCAGCCACTCTTCAAGGGCCGGGATACCTTTATCCTGGTAAACGCCGCTGGAAGCACGATCAGAAATGGACACCAGGCCAATGCGTAAAGTATTCATGATTATTCCGTTTAAACAGTCTCGTTAAACAGAATGATACACTGCGAAAGGAAGGACAGACAGGTTTCAGAAGAGGTAGCGTGACCCCTGTCAGGGCCACGCCGAAATGATTACAGCAGATCGCCGATCATTTTTTCCAGTTTGCCCTGGTCTACAGCAAACTTACGGATACCGTCCGCCAGTTTGTCTACAGCCATTGGATCCTGGTTGTGCTGCCACAGGAACTCAGCTTCAGTGATACGTGCAGGACGCGCTTTCACTTCGCCAGAGAAGGACAGTTTACGTTCGATAGCGCCTTCGCTTTCCGCCAGCTCTTTCAGCAGCGCCGGTGCAATCGTCAGACGATCGCAGCCCGCCAGCTCGATGATTTCACCGATGTTACGGAAGCTCGCGCCCATAACTACGGTTTCGTAACCGTGCTGTTTGTAGTACTCGTAAATTTCCGTTACGGAAACCACGCCCGGATCTTCTGCCGGTGCATACTCTTTCTTGTCGGTGTTGGCTTTGTACCAGTCAAGAATACGACCAACGAACGGAGAAATCAGGTATACGCCAGCTTCTGCACAAGCGCGCGCCTGCGCGAAAGAGAACAGCAGAGTCAGGTTACAGTTGATGCCTTCTTTTTCCAGCTGCTCAGCGGCACGAATGCCCTGCCAGGTTGAAGCCAGTTTGATCAGAATGCGATCGTTGCTGATGCCAGCATCGTTGTACAGTTTAATCAGACGTTTTGCTTTCGCGATGGATGCGTCGGTGTCGTAGGACAGGCGAGCGTCAACTTCTGTGGAAATGCGACCCGGGACCAGTTTCAGGATCTCCAGACCAATGTTTACCGCCAGTTTGTCGGTCGCGTCGACGACCTGCTGCGCGCGGTCGTTGCTCTGCTGCTTAGCCCAGGCTACAGCGTCATCAATCAGCTTGCGATATTCCGGGATCTGCGCTGCGTTAAGAATGAGAGAAGGGTTAGTTGTGGCATCCTGAGGCTGATACAGCTTCATTGCCGCGATGTCTCCGGTGTCGGCCACTACTGTGGTGAACTGACGAAGGGAGGTCAATTTGTCCGTCATGATAGTGATTCTCTTTAAACAGCTTGTTAGGGGGATGTAACCGATCTTCCCTGATGATAGCACGACGCACTCTCAGCGCAACCGCCTGTATTGTCCGACCTGCCGCTCAGCTCTGATTACGCAGCTCAAAGCCTGAGATGCGCAATTAAGGGATATACCTGTTGTTATGATAAACTCCCGTAATCAATCTACTTAGAAGGTATATACTGGTCGATAATTGGTAGCGCTTACATGGGATTATTCGCGCTTACCGGCATCAACAAGAGGGATGTTAATGCCTGATTTTTTCGCATTTATTAATGAAATACTCTGGGGCTCGGTAATGATCTACCTCCTGCTTGGCGCAGGATGTTGGTTCACCTGGCGTACGGGGTTCATCCAGTTTCGCTACATTCGCCAGTTTGGCAGAAGTCTTAAAAACAGCATCAGCCCGCAACCGGGCGATTTAACTTCCTTTCAGGCTTTATGCACCAGTCTTGCCGCGCGGATCGGCAGCGGAAATCTGGCGGGCGTGGCATTGGCAATCGCCGCAGGCGGCGCGGGAGCCGTTTTCTGGATGTGGGTCTCGGCAGTCATTGGGATGGCAACCTCGTTTGCCGAATGCTCACTTGCGCAACTGTATAAAGAACGCGACAGCAAGGGACAGTTTCGCGGCGGTCCTGCGTGGTATATGGCGCGTGGACTGGGTATGCGCTGGATGGGCGTGCTTTTTGCCATCTTTTTACTCATCGCATATGGACTGATTTTTAACAGCGTGCAGGCAAACTCGGTCTCGCGCGCACTTGCTTTTGCTTTCGATATCCCACCCCTCTTCTCCGGTATCGCCCTGGCTATCGCATCATTACTGGTCATCGTCGGCGGTATTAAAGGCGTTGCCCGTCTGATGCAATGGTTTGTTCCGGTGATGGCTCTGTTGTGGGTCGGTTGTAGCCTGGTCATCTGCCTTTGGCATTTCGCTCAGCTTCCCGACATTATCATAACCATCGTTAAAAGTGCCTTTGGCTGGCAGGAAGCCGCCGCCGGCGCCGCCGGGTATACGCTAAGCCAGGCCATTGCCAGCGGCTTTCAACGCGGTATGTTCTCGAATGAGGCCGGAATGGGCTCAACCCCGAACGCCGCCGCCTCGGCTGCGTCATGGCCTCCGCATCCTGCGGCACAAGGCATTGTGCAAATGATCGGTGTTTTAGGCGATACGCTGATTCTTTGTACGGCCAGTGCGATGATCGTTCTGCTGGCGGGTAATGGCACCAGTTCTATCCCCATTGAAGGCATCCAGTTGCTGCAGAGAGCGATGGTCTCGCTGACGGGTGAATGGGGTGCCGGATTCGTCGCCTTTATTGTGATCCTGTTTGCCTTTAGCTCTATCGTCGCCAACTACATCTACGCGGAAAACAACCTTATTTTCCTGAAGCTGGACAATATCCGGGTAATTTGGCTATTACGTATCGCGACCGTGAGCACCGTTGTCGGCGGCACATTACTCAGCTTCCCGCTGCTCTGGCAACTTGCCGACATCATCATGGCCTGTATGGCCATCACTAACCTGACGGCGATTTTACTGCTCTCACCGGTTGTCCATACCCTCGCCAGCGACTATCTGCGCCAGCGTAAACTCGGGGTGCGCCCGGAATTTGATCCGCGTCGTTATCCTGATATCAGGCAGCAGCTTGCGCCCGAAAGCTGGGATGAAACGCCGCGTGATTAACGCGGCAATCGCAACCATCGATCAATTCTGTCCATTTTTTTGCTAAAGTCGCAGTAAATTTCCTGCAAGGACTGGATATGCTGATTCTGATTTCACCTGCAAAAACGCTCGACTACCAAAGTCCGCTGGCAACCACACGCCACACGCTGCCCGAACTGCTGGATCACTCGCAGCAGCTTATTCACGTGGCGCGACAACTCTCCGCGCCGCAGATTGGCAAGCTGATGGGAATTAGCGACAAGCTGGCGGATCTGAACGCCACCCGTTTCCATGACTGGCAACCCGATTTCACACCGGAGAATGCGCGTCAGGCTATTCTGGCGTTTAAAGGCGACGTTTATACCGGGCTGCAGGCTGAAACCTTCAGCGAAGCGGATTTTGACTTCGCTCAGCAGCATTTACGCATGTTGTCCGGGCTGTACGGCGTGTTGCGTCCGCTGGATTTGATGCAGCCTTACCGTCTGGAGATGGGCATTCGTCTGGCCAATCCAAAGGGGAAAGATCTTTACCAGTTCTGGGGCGATACCATCACCGACAAACTTAACGAAGCGCTGGAAGCACAAGGCGACAGCGTGGTGATTAACCTCGCATCAGATGAATATTTTAAATCCGTGAAGCCGAAAAAACTGAACGCCGAACTTATCAAACCGGTCTTCCTCGATGAGAAGAACGGTAAGTTCAAAGTCATCAGCTTTTATGCCAAAAAAGCGCGTGGCCTGATGAGCCGCTACATCATTGAAAATCGCTTAACTCAGCCAGAGCAACTGACGGCATTTAACAGTGAAGGCTATTTCTTTGATGAAGAAGCGTCAGGGAATGGCGAACTGGTGTTTAAACGCCACGAGCAGTAGTGTACATGCCGGATGGCGGCTAACGCCTTATCCGGCCTACAGGTTTTGCAGGCCCGCTAAGCACAACGCCAGCGGGCACTACCGTTAACCGCGGGTCATCATCAGCTTACGCAGCGCAGCAAAATCAGCAGGCAGGTGATGAGAGAGCAGCGGCAAATCAGCGCGCTCCGCCAGCTCTTTTGGCAGAGCCAGCGTAAGCTCAAGAATCTCTTCAACGCTTTCCTTAAACTTCGCCGGATGCGCGGTGCCGAGGAACAAGCCATACTCGCCAGGATTCAACTGGTCACGCAGCGCACGGTAAGCCACCGCCGCATGCGGTTCTGAGGTGTACCCCATTTCATGCAGCTCGCGCATCGTATCCTGAGTGGTAGCATCGTCAACGGCGGCATACCCCAGCTCATTCAGACGCCAGATTTTACGGCGGAACAGTTCTTCCACACGCGGCCAGTTGTTCGGCTGGCTGACATCCATCGCGTTGGATAACGTCGCCTGCGTCGCCTTCGGCGCCCACTCGCCTTCTGCAAGGAAGCGTGGAACCGTATCGTTGACGTTGGTCGCCGCAATAAAGCGCTTCACCGGCAAGCCCAGCGATTTCGCCAGCAGTCCGGCGGTCAGATCGCCAAAGTTGCCGCTGGGAACGGAAATAACCAGCTGGTTGCGCGCTTCTTGCGGCAGTTGAGCCACAGCTTCAAAGTAGTAACAGATTTGCGCCAGCAGACGGCTGATATTGATTGAGTTAGCCGAATTCAGCCCCAGCGCTACCTTCAGTTCTTCGTCATCAAACGCCTGTTTCACCAACGCCTGGCAAGCATCAAAATCACCATCAATAGCGACGGTTTCAATGTTACCGCCCAGCGTACAGAACAGTTTTTCCTGTAATGGGCTGATCTTGCCGTTCGGGTAGAGGATCACCACGCGAACGTTCGGCAGACCATAAAACGCATGCGCCACCGCAGCACCGGTATCGCCGGAGGTCGCCGTCAGAATCGTTACCGGTTTGTCGCCGCTGATGTGCGTCAGCATCTGCGCCATAAAGCGCCCGCCAAAGTCTTTAAATGCCAGTGTAGGACCGTGGAACAGCTCCAGACAGCCAATGTCCGCTGCAACCTGAGCAACCGGCGCCGGGAACGCAAACGCCGCGCGTACGCGCTCTTCCAGGATCTCCTGCGAGATCTCGTCGCCAATAAATGCGGAAAGGATCTTAGCGCTGCGGCTAACGAAGTCCTGGTTCAGCATCTCATCCACTTCTGTCAGATTGAATTCCGGCAGATCGTGCGGAAAAAACAACCCCTGATTCTTGCCAAGCCCTTGCGTGACGGCCTGCGCAAAGCTGACCTGTTCGTTATGATCTTTCAGATTATAGAGTTTCATTGATTATCCCAGTACCCGTGCGCCTGCCGTGTCCAACCGGCAAATATGAACAAAGCCTTCCTGATTTTGCAGATAATGTTTAGCCAGCCAGTCTGCAACACGCTGCGCCGTATCCGGCTTATCGCACAAGGCGAACAGCGTCGGTCCTGACCCGGAGATCCCGCTGGCCAACGCGCCGATTTCCGCTACCGCCTGACGCGCCTGACTGAAGCCTGGCAGCAAGCGGGTACGATACGGCTCAGCGATGACATCTTTCATCAGCTTCGCGGCCAGAAGAGGCTGACGGGAATAGCAGGCATGGATAAACCCTGCCAGATGCCGCCCGTGGGCGATGCAGTCCTGACGGCGATACTGCGCAGGTAAAATGGCCCGCGCTTCCGCCGTCGACACTTTAATCCCCGGATACGCCAGTACCCACAGCCACTCATCAAAGCCTGGCACCTGCTGGCTGATAATGCCGTTTTCTTCGATCATTAACTGCATACCGCCCAAAAAGCACGGGGCAACATTATCGTAATGAATACTGCCGGAGATACGTCCTTCCAGCTCTCCCATGATCGCCAACAGGCGCGTGTCGTTGAGCGGTTTCCCACAGTGCTCGTTCATGGCGACTAACGCCGCCACAACGGAACAGGCGCTGGAACCTAACCCGGAGCCAATCGGCATATTTTTTTCCAGCGTCATTGCCACCGGAACGGTTTTACCCAGCTCCTGACAGAATCGCTCCCAGCACTGATAGACGATATTTTCTCGCGGCTCAGAAGGCAGTTTGTCAGCAAAGCGCCCAAGATTATTCAGACTGAACTGGTCGGCTGGCTCAACAGAGACCACATCACCCAATAGCGAACCGTCTACGGGGGTTACCGCCGCCCCGAGCACATCAAATCCGACGCTCATATTGGCGCTGGAAGCCGGGGCATAAACTCTTACCATGTCAGACTCCTAACTTCCATGAAAGGGTACGTAGCAGGTCGGCAAATACGCCCGCCGCCGTTACGTCATTACCTGCGCCGTATCCGCGCAGCACCAACGGTAACGGCTGATAGTAATGGCTATAGAACGCCAGCGCGTTTTCACCGTTTTTCACTTTGTACAGCGGATCGTTGCCGTCTACTGCATCAATTTTCACGCGACAGACACCGTCTTCTTCAATATTGCCAACATAGCGCAATACTTTCCCCTCATCACGAGCTTTCGCCACGCGCGCGGCAAAGGCGTCATCCATTTGCGACAACTTCGCCATAAACGCGGGAACATCACCGGAATCATCAAATTCTGTTGGCAGGACCGGTTCAATGACAATGTCAGACAGCTCCAGCTCGCGGCCGGTTTCACGGGCCAGGATCAGCAGCTTACGCGCCACATCTGTACCGGAAAGATCATCACGCGGATCGGGCTCGGTATAGCCCAGCTCACGCGCCATAGTGGTCGCCTGCGAGAAGCTCATGCCTTCATCCAGCTTGCCAAAAATAAATGACAGCGAACCGGAAAGGATGCCGGAGAATCGTTGCAGTTCATCGCCTGCGCTGAGCAGGTTTTGCAGGTTTTCAATAACCGGCAAGCCCGCGCCCACGTTGGTGTCGTACAGGAATTTACGTCGCGATTTCGCCGCAGCAAAACGCAGTTGATGGTAGTAATCCATCGACGACGTATTGGCCTTTTTGTTCGGGGTGACCACATGGAAGCCTTCGCGCAGGAAGTCGGCATACTGATCCGCCACCGCCTGGCTTGAGGTACAGTCGACAATCACCGGATTGAGCAGATGATATTCTTTCACCAGACGAATTAAACGCCCAAGGTTGAAAGGCTCTTTCGCACACTCCAGCTCAGACTGCCAGTTTTCCAGATTCAGACCGTGGACGTTGGTCAGCAGGGCCTTCGAGTTCGCCACGCCGCACACGCGCAAATCGATATGCTTGTTTTTCAGCCAGGTTTGCTGACGTTTAAGCTGCTCCAGCAGCGCACCGCCCACCCCACCGACGCCAATCACAAACACTTCGATCACCTGATCGGTATTGAACAGCATCTGATGGGTCACGCGTACGCCGGTGGTGGCGTCGTCGTTGTTCACCACCACCGAAATAGAACGCTCAGAAGACCCCTGGGCGATCGCCACGATATTGATGTTCGCACGAGCCAGCGCGGCAAAGAATTTCGCCGAGATGCCGCGCAACGTGCGCATACCGTCGCCAACCACCGAGATGATAGCCAGACGCTCAGTCACCGCCAGCGGCTCCAGCAGACCTTCTTTCAGCTCGAGATAGAATTCATCCTGCATCGCGCGCTGCGCACGCGCGCAGTCGCCCTGCGGGACACAGAAGCTGATGCTGTATTCAGAAGAGGATTGCGTGATCAGCACCACCGAGATGCCTGCACGCGACATCGCGGCGAAAACGCGCGCCGCCATGCCCACCATACCTTTCATTCCAGGGCCGGAGACGCTAAACATCGCCATGTTATTGAGGTTAGAAATGCCTTTTACCGGCAAGTCGTCGTCATCACTGCTGGCACCGATCAGCGTACCGGGCGCTTGCGGATTGCCGGTATTTTTAATCAGGCACGGGATCTGGAACTGGGCAATAGGGGTAATGGTGCGCGGATGTAGTACTTTAGCGCCGAAGTAAGAAAGCTCCATCGCTTCCTGATAAGACATCGACTTCAGCAGTCGGGCATCGGGTACCTGACGCGGATCGCAGGTATATACGCCGTCGACATCGGTCCAGATCTCGCAACAGTCCGCACGCAAACAGGCGGCCAGTACGGCGGCGGAGTAGTCAGAGCCATTACGCCCCAGCACCACTAACTCACCTTTTTCATTCCCGGCGGTAAATCCGGCCATCAGAATCATATGGTCCGCTGGAATACGGCTGGCGGCAATGCGGCGCGTAGACTCGGCGATATCAACAGTAGATTCGAGGTAATGGCCAACCGCCAGCAGTTTCTCAACCGGGTCGATGACCGTCACGTTGTGCCCGCGCGCTTCCAGCAGGCCAGCCATGATGGCGATCGACATTTTTTCGCCACGGCAGATAAGCGCGGCATTGATGCTGTCCGGGCACTGCCCCAACAGGCTGATACCGTGCAGGACGTGCTTAATCTGAGCAAATTCTTGTTCAACCAAGGCTTTGAGCGGAGCCAGCGGGAAACCCGCCTGCGCGGCGGCAAGACCAGCTAAAAGCTCTGAGAAAATGCGTTCGGCATCGCTGATGTTGGCTAAAGCATCCTGACCACCGATGGTCTTTTCAATCATCGCCACCAGATGGTTGGTAATTTTGGCGGGGGCAGAGAGAACGGTCGCGACCTGCCCCTGTCTGGCATTGCTTTCCAGAATGTCGGCAACCCGCAGAAATCGCTCTGCATTTGCCACTGATGTACCGCCGAACTTCAACACTCGCATGGTTTACCTCATTGCCTTTGGTCGAAAAAAAAGCCCGCACTGTTTAGGTGCGGGCTTTTTCTTGTGTTTCCTGTACGCGTCAGCCCGCACCGTTACCTGTGGTAATGGTGATGGTTGTGGTAATGGTGATGCTGATGCGTTTCATGATGTTGTGTGCTCTGTAATTATTATCTGTCTGTCTTGTATTCTTTTAGGGTTAAAGTATCTGCTGACCTAAGTCAATAAATTTTTAAATTGATCACATTCCGAAACTTGTTCATGAGCCACTGCTTGCCCTTTTACTTTCAACCAATACAGTATGTCAGACCCACTTGAAACCAAAACAAAACGCCAACAATAAGACATTAACCAGCATTTTATTTTGTTATGTTTTTTTCTATATCATGTAAAAAACGGTGCAGCATTGCCGTGTCTCGCTGCCCTAATAAGCCCATTCGCTGTTGCAGCCAGTCGGTGAGTTTGATGTCGTCAGAAACGTTCAGCGTGGCTAATAAACGTAAAACGCGCGCGCGCAACGCCTGCAACTGAAGTTCATCCGCTACCTCATTATTTTTGGCCGGTTGTTGTATTAAACCTGCTAATTGATAGCAATACACCATCACCGCCTGCCCCAGATTAAGTGAAGGGTAGTCAGCCACCATTGGTACCCCGGTAAGGACATCCGCCAGCGCTAATTCTTCGTTGGTCAGCCCGGAATCTTCGCGCCCAAGCACCAGCGCGGCGTGATCCATCCACGCGGATTTTTCCTGCAACAGAGGAACGAGTTCGACCGGCGTGGCGTAATAATGAAACTTCGCCCGACTACGTGCCGTGGTCGCAACGGTAAAATCAACGTCGTGCAACGCTTCGGCAAGAGTTGGAAAAACGCTAATATTATCAATAATGTCGCCCGATCCATGTGCGACCCATCGCGTTGCAGGCTCCAGGTGGGCCTCGCTGTCCACGATCCGCAATTGAGTGAATCCCATGGTCTTCATCGCGCGGGCAGCCGCACCAATATTTTCCGCTCTGGCAGGGGCAACCAGAATAATTGTTAAACGCATTTCGATACTCTTTTGGCCAGTCGGCAGGTAATAATGTGACGCACATCAACATATTACGCAGCGCGAATTTACATATTTTTAACAGAAATCACTGAAAAAGGATTTCGCATCTAATAAAAAATGCTAAACTATTTCCAACCTGTACTATTGCTTTTTATGTTAACAGAAGTTGCATATCCTGCTGTTTATCCATGATAATTTAATTTAAAATGGATAGCATTGGTTGGATTCATTACATTTATTAATTAGCTCGTGCAACTAGTTGTAATATTGCAATTTTGTGATGAAAGCAAACATTTGGATGCGTTGATTTCATCAAACTGTTAACGTGCTACAATTGAACTTGATATATGTCAACGAAGCGTAGTTTTATTGGGTGTCCGGTACGTCTTAGCCTGTTATGTTGCTGTTAAAATGGTTAGGATGACAGCCGTTTTTGACACTGTCGGGTCCAGAGGGAAACTACCCACGACCAAGCTAATGATGTTGTTGACGTTGATGGAAAGTGCATCAAGAACGCAATTACGTACTTTAGTCATGTTACGCCGATCATGTTAATTTACGGCATGCATCAGGCAGGTCAGGGACTTTTGTACTTCCTGTTTCGATTTAGTTGGCAATTTAGGTAGCAAACATGCAGACCCCGCACATTCTTATCGTTGAAGACGAGTTAGTAACACGCAACACGTTGAAAAGCATTTTCGAAGCAGAAGGCTATGATGTATTCGAAGCGACAGATGGCGCGGAAATGCATCAGATTCTCTCTGAATATGACATCAACCTTGTGATTATGGATATCAATCTGCCTGGGAAAAATGGCCTCCTGTTAGCGCGCGAACTCCGCGAACAAGCTAACGTTGCGCTGATGTTCCTGACGGGCCGTGATAACGAAGTCGATAAAATTCTCGGCCTCGAAATCGGCGCCGACGATTACATCACCAAGCCGTTTAACCCGCGCGAACTGACTATCCGTGCTCGTAACCTGCTGTCGCGTACCATGAACCTGGGTACCGTCAGCGAAGAACGCCGTAGCGTCGAGAGCTACAAGTTCAATGGCTGGGAGCTGGACATCAACAGCCGCTCTCTGATTGGTCCTGATGGCGAGCAGTATAAACTGCCACGCAGCGAATTCCGCGCCATGCTTCACTTCTGTGAGAATCCTGGCAAAATCCAGTCTCGCGCAGAACTGCTGAAAAAAATGACCGGTCGCGAACTGAAGCCACATGACCGTACCGTTGACGTGACTATCCGCCGCATTCGTAAACATTTCGAATCAACGCCGGATACGCCAGAAATCATCGCTACCATCCACGGTGAAGGCTACCGTTTCTGCGGCGACCTGCAGGATTAATTCGATCCTCACACGTATAAAAACGGCGCTTTATGCGCCGTTTTTCATTTCACCGCTCCGCTATTTCCATATACGTAATTCATCACTCTCAACGGGTTGCGGCTCAGGAAGCGCTTTCGACGTTGGTTTTGGCTGCGCCAGCGAGTGCCAGTCAAGATGACGCGTCAGGAACATCACGCCACACAGCGCGAATAACAGCACGCTGGTGCCAAGCAGTAAAGAACTGTCCTGCGAACGGAGCAACACCCACATCACGCCATCCAGCCCCAGCAGCGCTACGGTGAACAAAATACTCTTGCGCCAACCCTGTAATATCGCCTGCAGATATACACCGTTCATCAATGCGCCCACAAGGCTTGCCGTAATCCACGCGGCGGTAAAACCAATGTGTTCTGACAACGCCAGCAGCAACAGATAAAACATCACCAGCGATAACCCCACCAGCAGGTACTGCATCGGGTGCAGTCGAAGGCTGGTCATGCTTTCAAGCACAAAGAAAGACATAAAGGTCAACACAATCAGCAAAATGGCATATTTTGTCGCCCTGTCCGTCAATTGATATTGATCCGCAGGCGTGGCGACAGCAACGCTAAATGCAGGCATTCCCTCCCAGCCAATCTTTTCACCATCAAAGCGTTCGCCGAGGTTATTGGCAAACCAACTGCTTTGCCACTGGGCACTGAATCCAGACTCACTGATTTCGCGCTTAGCCGGAAGAAAATCCCCAAGAAAGTTGGGATGCGGCCAATTGCTGGTTAAGGTCATTTCACTGTTACGGCCAACCGGAACGACGGAGAAGTCGCCGGTTCCGCTCAAATTAAGCGACAGCGCCATGCTGAGATTTTGCGCCGTCCAGCTCGCGTTGGGTAGCGGAATATGGATCCCCTGAGCACGCCCCGCCAGACCCGTTCCTGGCTCCACGGCCAGCGACGTGCCGTTAACCTGGGGGGCTTTCACTACGCCGATCCCACGCGCATCCCCCACGCCCACCACTATGAACGGTTTGCCGATACTGACATTAGGATGGTTTAAATCACTCAAACGTTCAGCGTTAAACTCGGCTTTCACCGCCAAATCGTTATGCCAGACCTGGCCTTCATAAATACCAATTTTACGCGCTTCAACGTTTTGGCTTCCCTCGACGACCAACGATTCCGGTAACCAGAAATGGATATAGCTGCGCTTACGCTGGACCTCTTTCCCCTCCTCCAGCTCGGTATAAAGTTCCGTCACCGGAACGGCAATCAACGGGCCGACCATCTTTTGCGGTCCGCTGGTGCTCTGGCGGATTGCATCTTCAACGTCATGGCGATAGTCCGATCGCTCAACGATTATCTGCCTGACCATTGTCAGGGGAATTAACAACAGCAGCATAGCGCCACCTAAGGTGACGATTTTCCAGAACAGGGGTGATTTCAACATAGCGTTCTCCTTTGCAATACCAACAAGGTAGAACAGCTATGTGCGGGGAATTTGAAGTTATGTGAAGTGACGGTGAAGCGTAAACGAAGCCTGTGCCCCACCTTCCGGTCGATTGCGTAAGGTCACCGAGCCTGCATGCAGTCGCGCAACCTCACTGACAAACGCCAGTCCCAATCCGCTGCTCTTAAGCCCATTTTCACGGGGCAGCGAGTAGAAGCGTTCAAAAATACGCGGCAACGCAAAGTCAGGGATCCCGCTGCCGCTGTCGGTAACCTGCAACGTGACCTGATCTTCGTGCTGATGCGCGCTCAACACAATCGTCCCGTCCTGTGGCGTAAAGTCGATAGCGTTGTCGAGCAAATTCCCCAATGCCTGCTCCAGCAGCGCGGGATCGGCATCAACGCTAAGCGATGAAGGCATAATGGTCAGCGTGATGTTTTTTGCCGCCAGTTGCACGCTCCGGGCCTCTTTGAGCTGGGCAAACAGCGCATCTACCGCCACCGGCGTCAACGTAATGTCCTGGCGATTCTCCAGGCGCGCCTGGCGTAACAAAGTTTCAACCAGCGCCTGCATGCGCGCATTTTGTACCAGAATATTATCGGTAAAACGCGCCACCACGTTCGGCGGCGGGCCTTCGCGCAAAATTTCCGCCGCGCCGCGAATGGCCGCCAGCGGACTTTTGAGTTCATGCGTTAACGCATAAACGTACTGCTCAATATAATTCTTGCCCTCCAGCTTCAGACGCATACTTTCCAGCGCCTGCGCCAGTTTACGTAGCTCGCTGCTGCCTAAATCAGGTAGTGGGACGGGGCGATTCTCAGTAACGGAATCGGCATAGCGCGCCAGTCGGGCAATAGAACGGTTGATCCACCATACCATCCCCGCGCCAATCACTAAGGCGATCCCCAGCAATACCGCGCTGGCCCACAGCATCCGCCGTTCACTGCGTTTAATCACCGGCGCCATCGCCGCATTGGGTTTGCCAACGCTAAGCACCCCGATAATACGCCCGCCGTCAACGATCGGCGCGGCAACGTACATTACCGAACTTTCCGGATCGTTCGGATTCTGCAACGTACTGCGGGCGCCATACTGCCCACGCAACGTTAACCACACGTCATTCCAACGGGAGTAGTCCTGGCCGAGCGCTTTGTTAGCGGAATCAAACAGCACCTTACCCTGCGCGTCCGTCATATAGACATGGTATTCATTACGCACTTTGTTAATGCCGCTGATATTGGCACGGAATGGGCGGTTATGCAGTTGGGAAAATGCCTGCGCCAGTTTACCGTTGGCGGGAGCGTCAGAGAGTAAATCATCACGCGCCAGCGCAGCCAGCAACGTGGCGGTATCAATCAATGTGCCTTCAGTCGCCCGGCGGACGCCAGGCTTAATTTCCTGCACAAAGATCGACAACACGAACCAGGCGGCAACGGCGACAATCAGGAAATAGCCGAGCAGCAAACGCATACCAATGCGCATCAGACGCTCCTCAGGCTGTATCCCATACCGCGATGCGTATTAATGGGCGAGATCTCAGGGTTGATCGCCCGTAGTTTGGCTCGCAGCGTTTTGATGTGGGTATCGACCGTTCTGTCGAAGGTGTCCTGCGCATCGGCCCAGACTAAATCCATCAATTGCTGGCGAGAGTAAATGCGCCCCGGCGACATCAGCAGTGTTTTCAGCAACAGGAATTCATAGCGCGTCAGAGTTAACGGTATACCGAACCAGGTAATCTGCGCGGCCAGCTCATTAAGCTCAAAATCCCCGCAGCGCGTCGTTGTGGAAGGAGAGGCGAATTTTTGCACCCGCCGCAGCAGTGTACGTACGCGGGCGCACACCTCACGCGGCGAGAAGGGTTTGGCAACATAATCATCCGCGCCGATCTCCAGCCCCAGCAAGCGGTCCACTTCATCGCTGCGCGCGGTGAGAAAGAGGATCGGCAGCGCCGGATGACGTTCCAGCAGGCGTCGACACAGCTCAAAACCACTGATATCCGGCAGGCCGACGTCCAGAATTATCGCATCGGGGCATCTCTGGCGCGCATTTTCCAGCACCGGCAGCCCGCGCTCAAACGCTTCTACGCGAAAGCCTTCCTGCTGCAGCATGTAAATAAGCGTATCCGCGATGCCCTGCTCATCCTCAACCAACCAGATCAACGGCTGTTGCATTTTGCTTCCTTGTTATTGCCGCCACGGCATAATGGGCACAGCGCTGATGGCATTTTTGGGCGATCCATCAACCACTTTATCTGAATAGGCCAGATAGGCCAGCGCATTACGTTTTGCGTCATAAAAACGTACGACCTGTAAGGACTTAAACACCAGCGAGGTCCGTTTTTTAAACACCACTTCGCCTTGTGCTTTACCGTTCTTGATTCTGTCGCTCAGTTCCACCGGTCCTACCTGCTGGCAGGAGATGGCGGCATCAGAGGTATCCTCAGCCAGCCCCAACCCACCTTTGATGCCGCCGGTCTTGGCACGACTCACGTAGCAGGTCACATTGGTCACATCCGGATCGTCAAACGCCTCGACCACAATTTTATGGTCCGGCCCAAACATTTTGAACACCGTATCGACAGATCCAATCTGCTCCGCATGGGCGACTTGCGCCAACATCAGCAAAATTGAGGAAATGGCTAAGCTCTTATATTTCATATTGTTACCATTCTTAAAAGTTACTCTGGGTAATTATTCGACATTCTAAGATAAAACGTATACAGATCACAGGATTACAATAATCACGCTTTCGAATGTCCAAAAAAAGCATTTATGAGCAAAAAAAACACTGAATGCTAAAACAACAAAAAATGCTATTATCCTCATACCTGACGTCAGGTACTCGTTGTTGAAAGGATGAGGATATTTTATGGATCAGGCTGGCATTATTCGCGACCTATTAATCTGGCTGGAAGGTCATCTGGATCAGCCTTTGTCGCTTGACAATGTGGCGGCAAAAGCAGGCTATTCCAAGTGGCACCTGCAGAGAATGTTTAAGGACGTGACGGGCCATGCTATTGGCGCCTATATCCGCGCCCGTCGTTTATCGAAATCCGCAGTGGCGCTTCGCCTGACTGCGCGCCCTATTTTGGATATTGCCCTGCAATACCGCTTCGACTCTCAACAAACCTTTACCCGCGCGTTCAAGAAACAGTTTTCTCAGACGCCAGCGCTGTATCGCCGCTCGCCGGAATGGAGCGCTTTTGGTATTCGCCCGCCAATGCGACTCGGTGAATTTGCCATGCCTGCGCACGAGTTTGTGACGCTGGAAGATACGCAACTGCTGGGCACCACGCAAAGCTATTCCTGCTCGCTGGAACAGATTTCAGATTTCCGTCATGAAATGCGTATTCAGTTCTGGCGCGACTTCCTTGGCCATGCGCCTTCAATCCCGCCGGTGCTGTACGGGCTGAACGAAACGCGTCCGAGCATTGAAAAGGACGACGAACAGGAAGTGTTTTACACCACGGCACTGACGCCGGAACAAGCCAATGGCTATGTACCGTCGGCGCAGCCTATCCTGCTGCAGGGCGGCGAGTACGTGATGTTTACCTATGAAGGGCTGGGGACCGGCGTACAGGAGTTTATCCTGACGGTATACGGCACCTGCATGCCGATGCTAAACCTGACCCGCCGTAAAGGGCAGGATATCGAGCGATACTACCCGGCAGAAGATGCCAAAGCGGGAGATCGCCCGATCAACCTGCGCTGCGAATTCCTGATACCGATTCGCCGCTAACGCTGCAGCTCATCCAACGCAGGGGCGTCCAGATGTGAGATGTCCCCTGCCGTTTCAACCACCCATCCCGGCGCAAGCCATAAACTTTCCTGGTAATCAACGCGGGAAATAGAGCAATTGCGCAGACGCAGGCGACGTTCGGCCCATGCCGGCAATCCCAGAATCGTACTCACCAGGCAGCCCAGCGCAATACCGTGGCTCACCAACAGTGGGCGGCTCCCCTGCGGAAGGTCCAGGCAGGCTGCCAGCGCCGCGTTGACGCGATCGCTCAGCTCCTGCATCGATTCCCCTTCCGGAATACGCCCATCAACCGTACCGTTCACCAACTGACGACGCCAGCCCTCTTCTTCAGCCGTCAGCGTGTCGATATGACGTTTTTCCAGCACGCCCATATTCAGTTCACGCAGCCGGGAGTCATAAGTGATATCACAACCACAAGCCTGAGCGATGATTTCTGCTGTGCGTCGTGTACGACCTAAATCACTACTGATGACATGCGTAATACCCAACGAGCGGGCGCGTTCACCAACCTGCATGGCCTGCTGCTCACCTTTAGCGGTCAGTGGGCTGTCTGACTGGCCTTGAATACGTCGCTCGGCGTTCCACTGCGTTTCACCATGGCGAACAAGGTATACCTGTAACATGCTTTTTTTCCGTTATACTGCGATGCGATGAATTTTCAAACTGAGCTTTATTATGCACAAGGTTATCTCTGCTACCACCAATCCTGCCAAAATTCAGGCAATTCTCCGGGCATTTGAAGAGATTTTCGGGGAAGGATCCTGCCATATCGAACCCGTCGCCGTCGAGAGCGGCGTACCGGAACAGCCTTTTGGAAGCCAGGAAACGCGCACTGGCGCACGAAATCGCGTGGATAATGCGCGACGCCTGCATCCACAAGCTGATTTCTGGGTAGCCATCGAAGCTGGAATTGACGATGACGCCACCTTCAGTTGGGTGGTGATTGATAACGGCGTTCAGCGCGGTGAAGCGCGATCGGCCACGCTGCCGCTGCCCGCCGTTATTCTCGACAGAGTCCGCCAGGGAGAAGCGCTTGGCCCGGTGATGTCGCAGTACACAGGCATTGATGAGATTGGTCGTAAAGAGGGCGCGATTGGCGTATTTACCGCGGGTAAGCTGACGCGCTCAAGCGTTTACCATCAGGCGGTCATTCTGGCGCTTAGTCCGTTTCATAACGCGGTGTATTTATAGCATTGTGCCGGATGTTCAATCGTAGGCCGGATAAGGCAAAGCCGCATCCGGCGGATCAATTTTTCCCGAGCAGTACCTGCTCCAGCCACTGGCGCAGATCCACCGGCGCGGATTTCAGGCTGTTCGAACCGCGCGTAATGGTGGCGATGCCCGCCCCAAGCTCATTTTTCAGCTCGCGCTGGCTCATCTCGCCGCGCAACAGCTCTTCAATGATACGCACGCGCGTGCCCAATGCTTCGCGCTCATCCGGCGTCAACATCAAATTGAGTAGCGGCAGATGTAAATCTTGCTCATAGGCGTGTTTAAGTAAGTCGACAAAACGTAACCACTCCTGGTGACGCTGTTCTGCCATCTCTGCTGAATAGGGTGATTGCTGAGTCATAAGATATCGCCATCGTTGTGGGGGAAGCGTGCTTGCCTCCCCCTTTTGTACTCTTTAACGAGTACGATAGCATAACACAACCGATACGATCAGTAACGACGTTGCCATTCTGCGTCGCTCATCAGCTCCGGTTTATCGCCAAGGAAATAACGATAGTACGCATCGTAAGCCAGCACATTCTTCACATAACCACGCGTCTCTGAGAACGGAATGCTTTCGACAAACGCCACGGCATCGATCCGACCTGCGCTATTGCCCAGCCAGGTGCGCACGCGCCCCGGTCCGGCGTTATAGGCCGCCGATGCAAAGATGCGGTTATTGCCAAATTGCTGATAAACATACTGCAAATAGCTGGTGCCAATGTTGATGTTGGTATCAGGATCCAGCAGTTGACTCGGACTACTGTAACCCGGAATCGAGAACATTTTCACCGTGTGCGTTGCGGTGCCCGGCATAATCTGCATCAGCCCACTGGCGCCAACCGGCGATTTCACTTTCGGGTTCCAGGCGCTTTCCTGACGCGCGATCGCCATCGCATAACTTGGCGGAATATCTTTCCCGCTGGTGTTGCGGGTAAACAGATCTTTATAGGCCAGCGGGAAGCGCTCTTCCAGATGATCCCACAGTTTACCGGCGATCGTCGCCTGTACGCTCAGATCCCACCAATGATTGTTAAACGCGTAGCGCGCCAGCTGCGCCTGCTCGGACTTGGTGCGGCTGGTGACCAGATTTGCCCATTCACTGCGCGCGGTATTATCCAGATTCCAGTACATCAGCTCGCGTACGCGCGCCATTTCCGGTCCCTGAGTCAGCGCAGAGTCAACGTTCGCTGGCGCTTTATCCACCTTCAGCTCGTACTCTTCACCGAGGCGTTGCGCCGCCACCATCGGGTAGAAACCGCGCTGCTGCATGAGTTGATGCAGGATCTCTTTCGCTTCTGCCTCGCGTCCGCGCTCCAGCAGCAGATCCGCTTGCCAGTAGCGCCACTCGTCTTTTTCTTTTGCATCCATCGGCAGACGCGCCAGCCAGGTATTCAGGCCGCGACGATCGCCAGTTCCCAGCGCCATCCGCACGCGACGCTCCACAAGCGAGGTGGAATTTGAGCGCATAATCGCATCATCACGCCATTTCGCCTGTTCGTCGGTGACGTCATTGCCCATCAGACGCCAGGCGACGATGTCGCGCAGCTCCTGAGTCTGCTCGTCATTTAACTGCTGCGCCTGCACCAAAGAGGGGATCATCAGGCGGGCGTTTTCGACATCCTGACGCGCCACGCTGGCAAAAGCCACCGCCGCCATCTGCCGGGTGAAATCCGTTGCGCCAGTGGTGCGCACAAAGGTCATTACGGTGTTTGGATCGTTAGCCAGCGCAATGATTGCCGACGCAATCGTCTGATATTCCCCAGGCATTTGCCCGGCCAGCGCGGTGACCAGCCCCGTATTGCCCGCTTTCATCGCCAGACGAATACGCTCCAGATAAGCCAGCGGATCCTGAGTGCCTGAGGCGCGCCACACGCCGAATAATTTGTCACAGGCGTTCGGCTGACTTTTCCCGGTCAGCCACAGCTCTTTCGCGCCCCGCCATGCCTCTTCGGTTTGTCCGGTACTCCATTTCGCGAAGTAATAGTTACATTGCGCTTCCGTGGTACCCGGTTTTTCCGGGCTAAACGCCAGCAGTCCACGCCAGTCTTCCCGTCGCGCCAGTTCATTCACAAAACGCGATTGCAGAGTACGCGCCGGGGGCAGCGTCGGGTTGGCGCGCACAAAATTGGTGACGGTAATGGTCGGCTGATTCATCAGATCGTCAGTAATCTGACGATATTCCAGATAGGGATACAGAGGATAGTTCTTCAGGCCGGGCATCATCTGCTCTACGACATCCATCTGTCGGTTGTCCCAGGCCTGCTTAATTTGCGCATAGCGATTGCGCTGCTCATCCAGGGAATCGGCTCGCGCCACTTGACTGACCGTCAGCAGACATACGCTGGCCGCCAGCAGGCGCCAGGTAAATTGTTTGGCTTTGTCCACAAGCTCTTCCTCTTGTCATGTTACGTCTGTGCAGCATCATGCCGCTTAATTCATTCATGCTAACCAGACATTGCAGAATGCGCCACGTCACGGACACTTTTTTACTTTTGTTGCGAGTGAGATCTGCTGGCTGGGATTGGGCAATGAAAAAGGCTACACTTCGCTTTTGATAACTCTATTCATCACTATAAAAGAGGCGAAGTCCACGTGGCTCAATTCGTTTATACCATGCATCGTGTCGGCAAAGTCGTTCCGCCGAAACGTCATATTCTTAAAAACATCTCACTGAGCTTCTTCCCTGGCGCCAAAATCGGTGTACTGGGTCTGAACGGCGCGGGTAAATCTACCCTGCTGCGCATCATGGCCGGCATTGATACCGAAATCGAAGGCGAAGCTCGCCCACAGCCGGGCATTAAAATCGGTTACCTGCCGCAGGAACCAAAACTGAACCCGGAACACACCGTCCGTGAATCTGTTGAAGAAGCGGTGGCCGAAGTCGTTAACGCCCTGAAAGGCCTGGATGAAGTGTATGCCAAGTACGCAGAACCGGACGCCGACTTCGATAAACTGGCCGCGCAGCAGGGCAAGTTTGAAGAGATTATTCAGGCGCACGACGGCCATAACCTGAACGTGCAGCTCGAGCGTGCCGCTGACGCCCTGCGTCTGCCGGACTGGGATGCCAAAATCGAGAACCTTTCCGGTGGTGAGCGCCGCCGCGTCGCGCTGTGCCGCCTGCTGCTGGAAAAACCAGACATGCTGCTGCTCGACGAACCAACCAACCACCTGGATGCCGAATCCGTTGCCTGGCTGGAACGCTTCCTGCACGACTTCGAGGGTACCGTCGTGGCGATTACCCACGACCGTTACTTCCTCGACAATGTTGCGGGTTGGATTCTGGAGCTGGACCGCGGCGAAGGTATTCCATGGGAAGGCAACTACTCCTCCTGGCTGGAGCAGAAAGATCAGCGTCTGGCGCAGGAAGCTTCTCAGGAAGCCGCTCGTCGTAAATCTATCGAGAAAGAGCTGGAGTGGGTGCGTCAGGGCGCGAAAGGCCGCCAGTCTAAGGGCAAAGCCCGTCTGGCGCGCTTTGAAGAGCTGAATAACACCGAATACCAGAAGCGTAACGAAACCAACGAACTGTTTATTCCACCTGGGCCTCGTCTGGGCGATAAAGTCGTTGAGGTCAGCAATCTGCGTAAATCCTACGGCGATCGCGTGCTGATCGACGACCTGAGCTTCTCGGTACCGAAAGGCGCTATCGTCGGCATCATCGGTCCGAACGGCGCGGGTAAATCGACGCTGTTCCGCATGATGTCCGGCCAGGAACAGCCTGACAGCGGCACCATCACGCTGGGCGAAACCGTGAAGCTGGCCTCCGTTGACCAGTTCCGTGACGCAATGGATAACAGCAAAACCGTGTGGGAAGAAGTTTCCGGCGGGCTGGATATCATGAAGATCGGCAACACCGAAATGCCAAGCCGCGCCTACGTAGGCCGCTTTAACTTCAAAGGCGTGGATCAGGGTAAACGCGTGGGCGAACTGTCCGGCGGTGAGCGCGGTCGTCTGCACCTGGCGAAGCTGCTGCAGGTTGGCGGCAACATGCTGCTGCTCGATGAACCGACCAACGACCTGGATATCGAAACCCTGCGCGCGCTGGAAAACGCCCTGCTGGAGTTCCCGGGCTGCGCGATGGTTATCTCGCACGACCGTTGGTTCCTCGACCGTATCGCCACCCACATTCTGGACTACCAGGATGAAGGTAAGGTTGAGTTCTTCGAAGGTAACTTTACCGAATACGAAGAGTATAAGAAACGCACGCTGGGCGCCGATGCTCTGGAGCCGAAGCGTATCAAGTACAAGCGTATTTCTAAGTAATTACCGTTAAGCGCCGTATCCGGTCTACGAGGTTAATGCAACTTCCAGGCCGGATAAGCGCGGCGCTATCCGGCATTTAACCTATCTCTGCTCGCCCATCAACTCTTTCACCAGCTCCACGCAGCGCAGGAATCGACCATCGTAGTCAGGTTCCTGAACGTGCACGAAATCGATATTGTTTTCCTGCAGCATCTCGACCAGAAGCGACTGAAACGCTTTTCGGTCAACCGAGCTGCCAAGGCTACGCAAACCATCCGCCACCCATGGGGTGTTGTTTTCCAGCAGGATCACCAGGTCAAAACGGTACTCATCAATCAGCGCCTGCACAAACGGGTGTTCACGCCCTTCGTACTTTTTACAGAATGCCTGAGTGGTCACGAAATCGGTATCGATAAACGCCACTTTATTGGCATACTTGACAGCAAAATCAATGTATTGCGCTTGTCCGAGGGCAATCTTATCGTAGTCGGAATATTGCAACGCCATCTCGTCGCCGCCCAAATGGGAGAAGACGTAATCACGCCCGTATTCCCACGCACTGGTGGTGTTAAAGATATTGGCGAGCTTGTTCACCAGCGTGGATTTTCCGCTCGACTCCCCGCCAAGGATCGCCACGGTGCGCACGAAAAACGGCTTCACTTCGGTGGGAATATACTCCCAATAGCGAAACGGGTTTTCGCGGATTTGCCCGCCACTGATGCTCATAAACGTCCGTTTCGGATCCACCAGCACCGTTTCGATCCCCAGATGTTTCAGATACTGCGGGGCATCTGACTCTTCAGAGGTGTAGATCCAGTTTGGCTGGATCCCCTTCTCCTGCATAAACGTTTTGATGCCGTTGCTCCATACGTCCCAACCGTGCGGATACGGCTCCATGCCCTCTTCGTTGAAGGCATGAATTCGGATATTTTTCTGATATTTAAATGTTTGCAGCAGCCAACGTAAACGATCGGGCACCGTCGGCTGTTGCGACATGGCGCTGTCTTCAAACAGGCTGCGATCGCGCGTATCGTCATAACCCATGATGATATGCAGCTCATCGACCTGACTACAGGCACGCTGGATCAGATAGATGTGGCCGGTGTGCAGCGGATAAAACTTACCGAATACCACACCGATATTTTTCTGCTGGCGCGGAAACTCCAGCCCGAGAAAACGGTGCAGCGCCTCCAGCTTTTGCGCGCTGGGGCTTTTGATTTTGGCATTCAGCAGTTGGCTTAAATATCCCTTGGTCATGCCACTGGCATCCGCCACCTGTTGCAGGGTACAGCCCTTTTGCTTTATGGCGGTTTTGAGATAGTCGAACGATGACACAAGAGCCTCCTGCTGGAAAAATCGCGTAACACTGCCTGATGGCGCTTCGCTTATCAGGCCTACAACATCAATCCGTAGGCCGGATAAGACGCATTGCGTCGCCATCCGGCAAATTATACAACATCACTGCATACAGAGGATTATAAGTCGTCAAACACGCTTAACGCATCTGCAAGCTTTTTAACGCCAAAAACCTGCATCCCTTCCGGCACTTTTTTCGGGACGTTGGCGGCAGGCACAATCGCCCGACGGAAGCCATGCTTCGCCGCTTCAGAAATACGTTCCTGGCCGCTCGGCACCGGGCGAATCTCGCCCGCCAGTCCCACTTCGCCAAAGACCACTAAATCCTGCGGTAGCGGTCTGTCACGTAAGCTGGAGACCATTGCCAGCAGCAGCGCCAGATCGGCGCTGGTTTCAGTGACTTTGACACCACCGACCACGTTGACGAACACATCCTGATCCGCCATCTGCAAGCCGCCGTGACGATGCAGCACCGCCAGCAGAATCGCCAGACGGTTCTGTTCCAGACCGACCGCCACGCGACGCGGGTTCGCCATCATTGAGTGATCGACCAGCGCCTGAATCTCTACCAGCAGCGGACGCGTACCTTCCCAGACCACCATCACCGAACTACCGGAAGTAACTTCATCGCCACGGCTTAAAAAGATAGCGGAAGGATTGCTGACTTCACGCAGGCCCTGCTCGGTCATGGCAAAGACGCCCAGCTCATTCACCGCGCCAAAGCGGTTTTTATGGCTACGCAGGGTACGGAAACGGGAGTCGGCATCGCCGTCGAGCAGTACCGAGCAGTCGATACAGTGCTCCAGCACTTTTGGCCCGGCCAGCGATCCGTCTTTCGTCACATGACCTACCATCACAATCGCCACGCCGCGCGTTTTGGCAAAGCGCGTCAGGTAAGCGGCCGTTTCGCGCACCTGCGCCACGCTGCCCGGCGAAGACTGAATATCCGCCATGTGCATCACCTGAATGGAGTCGATCACCATCAGCTTCGGCTGTTCTTCTTCGGCAATCAGGCAAATTTGTTCGATGCTGGTTTCCGACAGCATGTTCAGATTCGCCGTCGGCAGGCCAAGCCGATGCGCGCGCATCGCCACCTGCTGTAGCGACTCTTCGCCGGTGACGTACAGCGTTTTCATCTGCTCGGCGAGCTTGCACAGCGTTTGCAGCAGCAACGTCGATTTGCCCGCGCCAGGGTTACCGCCAATCAGAATAGCGCTGCCAGGTACCACCCCACCGCCCAGCACGCGGTCAAACTCTTTAAATCCGGTGGAAAAACGCGGCAATTCCTCAAGGCTGATGTCAGACAGCTTCTGCACTTTTGCGACACCCGCATTCCCGGCATAGCCGCTGAGCCGCTCGTTACGCGCCACCGTCGGCGACGCGGCAAGGCGCACCTCGGTAATGGTGTTCCAGGCCTGACAGGCGCTGCATTGCCCCTGCCAGCGCGGGTAATCGGCCCCGCATTCATTACAAACAAAGGCGCGTTTTGGAGCTTTTGCCACGTTTTACCTCTTTCGTTAACGCTTTTGCCGGATGGCGCTGACGCTTATCCGGCATCAACACTATTTCTGGTTCATACTGCCGGAGAGAATGCAGAACACCCCCATCAGATCGGCGTGACGGATAGTAATCTCTGTCTTTTCATTCACTTTGGGTTTGGCATGATACGCAATGCCCAACCCTGCGGTTTTAATCATCGGCAGATCGTTCGCGCCGTCGCCGATCGCCACCGTCTGCGCCATCGGGATCTCATACTCTTGCGCCAGACGGGTCAGCGTATTGGCTTTGTATTGCGCATCGACGATATCGCCAATCACATTGCCGGTAAATTTCCCGTCCATGATCTCCAGCTCGTTTGCTACAGCCGCCGTCAGACGTAACTTATTACGCAGATAATCCGCAAAGAAGGTAAACCCGCCGGAGGCGATAGCCACTTTCCAACCCAGCGTTTCCAGCTTCAACACCAGTTGAGTCAGACCAGGCATCAGCGGTAAATTTTCGCGTACCTGATGCAAAATATTGGCATCCGCGCCTTTCAGCGTTGCCACACGGCTGCGCAGGCTGGCGGTAAAGTCCAGTTCACCGCGCATCGCACGTTCAGTGACTTCGGCAACCATCTCGCCGGTGCCGGCCAGCTTCGCGATTTCATCAATGCACTCGATCTGGATCGCCGTTGAATCCATATCCATCACCAGCAAACCCGGCGTACGCAGATGTGGAATCTTGCCGAGTGGCGCAACATCCAGTTTGGCATCATGCGCCAGTTTTGCCGCACGCGGCGTTAACGAACCCGCCAGGCGAATCACCTGATAATCCTCAACGCACCAGGCGGCCACGATCACCATCGCCGCGCCCAGTTTGCTCTGGTATTGCGTGAGACGTTGTTTATCCAGCCCGCGACCATACAGCAGCCAGCCACTACGGCCCGCGTGGTAATCCAGCGGCATGACTTCATCGCCACTTAAAGAGAGGGGCAGACCTGGCCACAGAGAGACATCTTCAGGTAGATCGCACCAGGTAATGTTAGGCATTAAAGCTCCTGTAAAATCGTTCGGGTCGGAATCATCCAGGGGAAAATAACGCATGAGGCTACCCTGTAACCAGCGCTTCTGGCAACATTAAGTCTCAAATTTTCAGCAGGTGGAATATGGCTCGCACAAAACTGAAATTCCGACTACATCGTGCAGTGATTGTATTGTCCTGCCTGGCGCTGCTCGTCGCCCTGATGCAGGGCGCATCCTGGTTTAGTCAAAGCCACCAGCAACAACGTAATCCGCAACTGGAAGAGCTGGCCCGTACGTTGGCACGTCAGGTCGCATTAAACGTCGCGCCGCTGATGCATACCGAAACGCCGGATGAAAAGCGCATTAAAGCAGTGCTCACGCAACTGACGGAAAGCAGCCGTATTCTGGATGCGGGCGTGTACGATGAACAGGGAGACCTGATTACTCGTACCGGTGAGAGCGTCAACGTTCGTGACCGACTGGCGCTGGACGGTAAAAAAGCCGGGGGCTATTTTAACCAGCAGATTGTCGAACCCATTCAAGGCAAAAATGGTCCACTGGGCTATCTGCGCCTGACGCTGGATACCCACACGCTCGCCACCGAGGCCAAACAGGTGGATAACACCACCAACATTCTACGCCTTATGCTGCTCCTGTCACTGGCGATTGGCGTGGTGCTGACCCGCACCTTACTGCAAGGTAAGCGCACCCGCTGGCAACAATCGCCGTTCCTGCTTACCGCCAACAAACCGGTGCAGGAAGAAGATAAAGATGATTAAGAAAAGGAAATCGCTATGACTACCCTGCGCCTGCTTATCTCAGACTCTTACGATCCGTGGTTTAACCTGGCGGTTGAAGAGTGCATATTTCGCCAGATGCCCGCTACGCAACGCGTTCTGTTCTTATGGCGTAACGCCGATACGGTGGTGATTGGCCGGGCGCAAAACCCATGGAAAGAGTGTAATACCCGCCGTATGGAAGAGGATAACGTGCGGCTCGCCCGTCGCAGCAGCGGCGGCGGCGCGGTGTTCCATGATTTAGGCAATACCTGCTTTACCTTTATGGCCGGCAAACCGGAATACGACAAAACTATCTCTACCGCTATCGTACTCAATGCATTGAATTCATTGGGCGTTATGGCCGATGCTTCGGGACGCAACGATCTGGTGGTGAAAACGCCGGACGGCGATCGCAAAGTCTCTGGTTCAGCCTATCGCGAAACCAAAGATCGCGGCTTCCATCACGGTACGCTGCTGCTGAATGCAGACCTCAGCCGCCTGGCGAACTATCTGAATCCGGATAAAAAGAAACTCGCGGCGAAAGGGATTACCTCCGTTCGCTCCCGCGTGGCCAATCTTACCGAGCTATTACCGGGCATCACCCATGAACAGGTCTGTCAGGCGGTCACGGACGCCTTTTTCGCCCATTACGGCGAACGCGTCGAAGCAGAAGTAATATCCCCGGATAAAACGCCGGATCTGCCGAATTTTGCCGAAACCTTTGCGCGCCAGAGCAGTTGGGAGTGGAATTTCGGCCAGGCGCCAGCGTTCAGCCATCTGCTGGACGAGCGTTTTACCTGGGGCGGCGTCGAGCTACACTTCGACGTCGAAAAAGGTCATATCACCCGTGCACAGGTCTTTACCGACAGCCTCAATCCCGCGCCACTGGAAGCGCTGGCGGGGCGGTTGCAAGGGTGTTTGTATCGCGCGGATATGCTGCAACAGGAGTGCGAGGCGCTGCTGGTTGATTTCCCGGAGCAAGAAAAAGAACTGCGGGAACTGTCGGCATGGATTGCCGGAGCGGTGCGTTAATAAAAAAAGCCGGATGGGGGCTACGCCTTATCCGGCCTACGATCGCGAGGCCCGGTAAGCGCAGCGCCACCGGGCATCACACAGTCTTACTCTTTATCGCCCAGCAGAACAGATTCCAGCGCGATTTTGATCATGTCGTTGAAGGTCGTCTGACGCTCAGCGGCCGTGGTCTGCTCGTGGGTACGAATATGGTCGGACACGGTGCAGATGGTCAGCGCTTTCGCACCAAACTCAGCAGCAACGCCGTAGATGCCCGCCGCTTCCATTTCCACGCCCAGTACGCCGTATTTTTCCATCACGTCGAACATTTCGCCGTCCGGAGAGTAGAACAGGTCAGCGGAGAACAGGTTGCCTACGCGCGCGTCAACGCCCAGCGCTTTTGCCGCATCAACCGCGTTACGTACCATGTCAAAGTCAGCGATAGCCGCAAAGTCATGATCTTTAAAACGGATACGGTTCACTTTGGAGTCGGTGCAGGCGCCCATACCGATCACCACGTCGCGCAGTTTGACGTCCATACGCACAGCACCGCAGGAGCCGACGCGAATGATTTTCTTCACGCCGAAATCGGTGATCAGCTCTTTGGTGTAGATGGAGCAGGATGGGATACCCATACCGTGGCCCATAACAGAAATCTTACGGCCTTTGTAAGTACCGGTGAAACCTAACATGCCGCGAACGTTATTCACTTCACGAACATCTTCGAGGAAAGTTTCAGCAATATGTTTTGCACGCAGCGGGTCGCCCGGCATCAATACGACGTCAGCGAAATCACCCATTTCTGCATTAATATGTGGAGTTGCCATCTTCAGTTCCTTTTACATTGTTGTTTTTGCCGGATGGCGGCTGCGCCTTATCCGGCCTACAAACGATTCCTGGTAGGCCGGATAAGCGTAGCGCCATCCGGCAACGGGCATTACAGCATGTTTTTACCGTAGTCCATTGGCGACGTACCGAAGTAGCTCGCCAGCGTCTGGCCGATATCCGCGAAGGTTTCACGGTGACCTAAAGAGCCCGGTTTCACTTTCGGACCGTAGATCAGCACCGGAATGTGCTCACGGGTATGGTCGGTACCGGTCCAGCTCGGGTCGCAGCCGTGGTCGGCGGTGAGGATCAGAATGTCATCTTCACCCACCAGTTCCATCAGCTCCGGCAGACGACGGTCAAACAGTTCCAGACCAGCAGCATAGCCCGCAATGTCGCGGCGGTGCCCCCAGGAAGAGTCGAAGTCCACGAAGTTAGTGAAGACAATGGTCTCGTCACCCGCTTCTTTCATCTCTTTAATCGTGGCGTCGAACAGCGCATCCAGGCCGGTCGCTTTCACTTTTTTGGTGATACCGCAGTTGGCGTAAATATCCGCGATCTTACCGACAGAGACAACATGACCTTTTTTCTCGTCAACCAGTTTCTGCAGCACGGTCGGCGCTGGCGGCTCAACGGCCAGGTCGTGACGGTTACCGGTACGCTGGAAGTTACCGGCTTTATCACCGATAAACGGACGCGCGATAACACGACCGATGTTGTAACCACCCTCGGTCAGCTCTTCACGCGCGATTTCACACAGCTCGTAGAGTTTATCCAGGCCAAAGGTCTCTTCATGACAGGCAATCTGGAACACGGAGTCAGCGGAGGTATAGAAAATCGGCTTCCCGGTTTTCATATGTTCTTCGCCCAGTTGATCCAGAATCACGGTACCGGAAGAGTGGCAGTTACCGAGGTAACCCGGCAGGTTGGCACGTTTTACCAGCTTATCCAGCAGTTCCTGCGGGAAGCTGTTTTCGTGGTCGCTAAAGTAACCCCAGTCAAACAGAACCGGCACTCCGGCGATTTCCCAGTGGCCAGACGGCGTATCTTTCCCGGAAGAGAGTTCATGCGCCCATGCGTAGGCGCCAATGACTTCCGCATTACCGTCCATACCAGCAGCAATTTTACCGGTAGAACCTTCGTGAGCTTTCACCAGGCCCAGACGGGTCAGGTTAGGCAGATTCAGTGGGCCTTTGCGACCATTGTCAGCCTCACCTTTCGCACAGGCTTCTGCAATGTGTCCCATAGTGTCTGAGCCTACGTCGCCAAAGCGATCCGCATCTTCAGTCGCACCAATACCAAAGGAGTCCAGCACCATAATAAATGCACGTTTCATCTTGTTCTCCATACATCTGCGCCGCAAAAAAGCGATCAGATCAGTATACAGTTATTCGGTTATACGACGATAGACTGTCGGTGTAATTTCTGGCGCTTTATTGTCAAGGCTGATTGCCGCTTTGACCGCTTTCGCCGCTTCCTGCCAACTGGCTTCATCTTTCGCGTGGATCACTGCCAGCGGACGCTGTCCGTCTACGCTGTCGCCCAAACGGGCCATGTCGCTAAAGCCGACGCTGTAATCGATGGTATCCGATGCCTGACGGCGTCCACCGCCCATGGAAACGACTGCCATACCCAACGCGCGGGTATCCATCGCGCTGACGAAACCTTCGGTATCAGCATAGACGGCTTTACTGAGCATCGCCGTCGGCAGATACTTCGCATAGTTTTCGACGAAGTCGGTCGGGCCTTTCTGCGCCGCAACCATACGGCCAAAAATTTCCGCCGCTTTACCGTTGTCCAGCACCGCCTGCAATTTCGCGCGGGCTTCGGCGTCATCTTTCGCCAGATTGCCGGAGATCAGCATTTCCACGCACAGCGCCATGGTGACATCTAACAGACGTGGATTACGGTATTCACCTGTCAGGAACTGGACAGCCTCGCGGACTTCTACCGCGTTACCTGCGCTGGAAGCCAGCACCTGGTTCATATCAGTTAACAGCGCGGTGGTACGTACCCCCGCCCCGTTCGCCACGCCGACAATTGCTTCGGCAAGGGCTTCAGAAAGTTCATAGGTCGGCATAAACGCGCCGCTGCCTACTTTCACATCCATCACCAACGCATCCAGCCCTTCCGCCAGCTTTTTCGCCAGGATAGAGCCGGTAATCAGCGGGATGGAATCCACCGTCGCGGTAATATCGCGGGTGGCATAAAAACGTTTATCCGCCGGTGCGAGCGAGCTGGTTTGCCCAATAATCGCCACACCCACATCTTTAATAATTTCACGGAAACGCGCGTCGTCCGGGAAGATATCAAACCCAGGAATCGCTTCCAGTTTATCGAGCGTACCGCCGGTATGACCCAGGCCGCGCCCGGAAATCATCGGAATATAGCCGCCACAGGCAGCCACCATCGGGCCTAACATCAGCGACGTTACGTCGCCCACGCCGCCGGTAGAGTGTTTATCCACAATCGGGCCGTTCAGTTGCAGGCTTTTCCAGTCCAGCACGGTTCCTGAATCACGCATTGCCATGGTCAGCGAAACTCGCTCAGGCATTGTCATATCGTGGAAGAAAATGGTCATCGCCAGGGCGGCGATTTGCCCCTCAGAGATGGTGTTGTCGCGAATCCCATTGATAAAGAAACGAATTTCTTCATCGCTCAGTGCATGACCATCACGTTTTTTACGAATAATTTCTTGTGCGAGAAACACGGTAACCTCCCGATTATGGGCCGGGTAAGCAGTACGCTCCCCGGCTAGTCGTATTGATGCCGGATGGCGGCTTACGCCTTATCCGGCCTACGATGGGCAATTCAAACTTAGTAGCTGCTTGCGCTCTTACCGTCGCCGTGACCCAGCGCTTTGAGCAGGCTCGCCAGCAGGCTGGATGCGCCAAAACGGTAATGGCGGGAATCTGCCCAGTCAGCGCCAAACAGTTCGTCGGCAATCGCCAGGAACTGCTGTGCGTCTTCTGCAGTACGCACGCCGCCAGCCGGTTTGAAACCAACGGTTTTAGAAACGCCCATATCACGGATCACTTCCATCATGATGCGTGCGCTTTCCGGCGTCGCATTGACCGGTACTTTACCGGTAGACGTTTTGATGAAATCAGCACCCGCTTTGATAGAAATTTCAGACGCTTTGCGAATCAGGGCTTCTTCTTTCAGCTCACCAGTTTCGATGATCACTTTCAGCAGCACATTTGCTGCCGCACATGCATCTTTACAGGCTTTAACCAGATCAAAACCAATCTGCTCATTACCCGCGATCAGCGCACGATACGGGAACACCACGTCAACTTCGTCAGCACCGTAGGCAATCGCCGCGCGGGTTTCAGCCAGCGCGATCTCAATGTCGTCATTGCCGTGCGGGAAGTTGGTGACGGTGGCAATACGGATATCCGGTGTGCCCTGCTCTTTCAGGGTCTTACGCGCAATAGGAATGAAACGTGGATAGATGCAAATTGCTGCCGTGTTGCCAACCGGGGTCTTCGCCTGATGACACAGCGCGATCACTTTTTCATTGGTGTCGTCGTCATTCAGGGTGGTCAGATCCATCAGTTTCAGTGCACGCAGGCTGCTTGCTGTTAAATCGGTCATAACATTCTCCAACGGCATCGCCGTATAAAATTTCACCTTGCGAGTTTGTTAGTATTCTAACATCCGCTCGCGATTACACTTCGATATACATCACAGTTAATGAAAACCACATACAGATTTGCATTACTCTAATGAGATCCACTTCAAATAATTTACCTTTACACCACAGGTGCGGTGGCATCAGACGCATCCGGATCAAAAGTTGCGGCGGCATAGCTTTCTACAATGGCGCTATACCTTCGGCACATAAAGGAACCAACGATGCCCACTTCAAGCGAATTCGCGCTGCAACAGCGGTGCCAACAAATCGTGACCAGCCCGACGCTCAGTCCTGAGCAGAAACGCCACTTTTTGGCGCTGGAGGCTGAAAACGCGCTGCCTTATCCGCCACTGTCCGCTGAGGCCCGCCAGGCGCTGGATGACGGGGTGATCTGCGATATGTACGAAGGTCATGCCCCGTTCAAACCGCGCTATGTGCTGCCTGATTACGCGCGTTTTTTGGCCAACGGTTCCTCATGGCTGGAGCTTGAAGGCGCCAGCGACCTTGATGATGCGCTGTCCTTGCTCACCATCCTGTACCACCACGTTCCGTCAGTGACCTCGATGCCGGTCTACCTCGGTCAGCTCGACGCTCTGTTGCAACCGTATGTTAGAATTCTAACACAAGAAGAGATCGATATTCGAATAAAACGTTTCTGGCGTTATCTCGACAGAACCCTGCCAGACGCGTTTATGCATGCCAATATCGGCCCTGCCGATACGCCAGTCACCCGCGCAATTTTACGTGCAGATGCAGAGTTAAAGCAGGTTTCACCGAATCTGACATTCATTTATGATCCGCAAATTACCCCTGATGATCTGCTGCTCAACGTGGCGCAAAATATCTGCGAGTGCAGTAAGCCGCACATATCCAACGGCCCCGCAAATGATAAAATATTCACAAAAGGTCAGTATGGCGTCGTGAGTTGTTACAACTCTTTACCGCTCGCCGGGGGCGGCAGCACGCTGGTCAGGCTCAATCTGAAAGCCATCGCAGAGCGCAGCACCTCTGTCGATGACTTCTTTACACGCACCCTACCGCACTACTGCCAGCAGCAAATCGCCATCATTGATTCACGATGTGAATTCCTCTACACGAAATCACATTTCTTTGAGAATAGCTTCCTCGTGCAGGAAGGGTTGATTGATCCCGAACGTTTTGTGCCGATGTTCGGGATGTATGGTCTGGCGGAAGCGGTAAACCTGCTGTGCGAAAAGGCAGGACAAAGCGCCCGCTACGGGAAAGATGCGTTCGCCAATCAGCTCGGGTATCGCATTAGCGCCCAACTGGCGGAGTTTGTCGAACGCACGCCGGTGAAGTATGGCTGGCAGCAGCGCGCGATGCTGCATGCGCAGTCGGGGATCAGTTCTGACATCGGCACCACGCCCGGCGCGCGTCTGCCTTATGGTGATGAACCTGACCCGATCACCCATCTGCAAACCGTCGCGCCGCATCACGCATATTATCACGCCGGGATCAGCGATATCCTGACGCTGGATGAAACCATCAAGCGTAATCCACAGGCGCTGGTGCAACTGTGCCTCGGCGCGTTTAAAGCCGGAATGCGTGAATTCACCGCCAACGTGAGCGGCAACGATCTGGTCCGCGTCACGGGCTATATGGTGCGCCTGTCGGATCTGGAAAAATATCGTGCCGAAGGATCTCGCATTAACACCACCTGGCTTGGTGAAGAGGCCGCACGCAATACGCGCATTCTGGAACGACAACCTCGTGTGATAAGCCATGAACAGCAGATGCGCTTCAGTAAGTAAACTGATCCCTTTCTCCTGCGTCGACGGGCCGGGCAGCCGCCTGGCTCTGTTCCTGCAAGGGTGTAATCTGCGCTGTAAGAACTGCCACAATCCATGGACGATGGGGCGCTGCAACGACTGCGGAGAATGTGTGCTGCATTGCCCGCATGAAGCGTTAAGCCTGAGTGCAGGAAAAGTATGGTGGCAGTCCGATGTGTGTCAGCAGTGCGACACCTGCCTGCGCCTGTGCCCGCAGCAGGCGACGCCGATGGCGCAAACCATGAGCGTTGATCAGGTGCTGCAGCATATTCGCAAGGCAGCCCTGTTTATTGAGGGAATTACGGTCAGCGGTGGTGAAGCGACTACCCAGTTGCCGTTTATTGTGGCGCTGTTTACCGCGCTCAAAAGCGATCCTCTGCTACAACATCTGACCTGCATGGTCGACAGCAACGGCATGCTGAGCGAAACCGGCTGGCAAAAACTATTGCCGGTGTGCGACGGGGTAATGCTCGATTTAAAAGCCTGGGATAGCACGTGCCATCGCCAGCTTACCGGTCGAGATAATACGCTGATTAAACAAAGCATTACCTTTCTGTCAAGGCAGGGCAAGCTTGCTGAGCTACGCCTGTTGGTGATCCCCGATCGGGTGGATTATTTGCAGCATATTGATGCGCTGGCGGCGTTCATTAAGCAGTCAGGCGAGGTACCGGTACGGCTGAATGCCTTTCATGCGCATGGGGTGTATGGCGAAGCAAAAGACTGGCCGAGCGCAACGCCAGAGGATGTGGAGCAACTGGCGGCAGGATTGCGCGAGCGTGGGGTGGATAACCTGATTTTCCCGGCGCTGTATCTGTGATTACCGGATGCGACGACATCATAGGTAGGCCGGATAAGGCACAGCCGCCATCCGGCGCCCAACAATCACACATTAAACAACGCGGTCGTATTGCGATACAGCGCATCTGCTATCACGTCCGCAGGCTCTTGACGCAGTTCGCATAATGTCTCAAACACTCTGAGGGCCTGCTCGGGACGATTGGGCTGCCCCTGAAAACCATTGAGCGGCATGTCTGGCGCGTCGGTTTCCAGCAGGAGTGATTCCAGCGGCAGTTGCGCCATCACCTCACGGGTTTTACTGGCGCGTGGATAGGTAATGGTGCCGCCAACGCCAAGTTTGTACCCCAGTTGCACAAAGCGTTGCGCCTGCTGCAAACTCCCGGAAAAACCATGCACCACGCCGGTTCGTGGCAGAGCATGGCGTTTCAGATGCATCGCCAGCTTGTCATGAGTCCGTCGCGAATGCAGGATCACCGGCAGTTCGTAACGCTTCGCCAGGTTAAGCTGCGCGTCCAGCACCCGTTCTTGTTTATCAAATTGCGGATCGTCCCGATAAAGGTCCAGTCCAATCTCGCCTACGGCTACCAGCTTTTGCGGGCGCGTATCCAGCGCCTGCTGCAGTTGGTCCAGACTGTCATCGCCGTGTTGTTCAATAACAATCGGATGCAGACCCAAAGCAGCAAACAACGGCGGATACTTTTCCGCTAACGCCAGTACGCGGGAAAAGTTTGCCGCCTGCGTCGCCGGAACAATGATGCAATTCACACCGACCGCCGCGGCACGTTGAATGCTGGCGGACTCATCATCGGTAAACGGCGGGAAATCAAAGTGACAATGTGTATCAATGAAGCGAAAACTCACGCCAGATCCTCGCTATCAAACGTTGTATCGTTAGCCTGAGGCGCATTGGTCACCACGGGCGCGTGGGCATCGTTGGCCACCGGTGCGGGAGGAACCACCACCGGTCCCGGCACGACAATCTTCGGCGTCTGACGAGGCAATGGCGCGTTTTTCGCCAACAACTTGCCGACGGTGGCCAGGAAGTAACGACCACACAAACGCCCGGTCTTATAGTCTTCTCGCAGCGCCGGAATACGGCTGCCCAGCGCCATGCTGTGGAGCGGTTTAGGCGGATAGATCTCAAAGATTCGCAGCTTACCCGGCGGCTTTTCAATAAAACTCTGGATCGCGCGATAGCTGGTTTCATGGTGCTGGACCAAATTCAGCAACGGTTGCAGACTGCTTTCGCCCAGCCAGCGCTCCATACGTTTGAACCACTGCGGGGTGTAGTACATTTGCGAAGGCACAGTGCGGATCACCACCAGCGTTTTTGCGCCATGCTTCGCCGCTTCCTGTACGGGTATGGCATCGCTGACTCCCCCGTCCAGATAGTTCACACCGTCCAGCGCAACGCCAGTGCGGTAGAATCCCGGAATAGCGCTGGAGGCGCGAATGAGATCGAGCCAGTTTTGCCGGTTTGGCGAAAAATAACCAGGCGTATAATCATCACCCCGACAGGCGCACATATAAAACGCTTTCCCAGAGGCAAACAGACGCTCGGCGTTATCCATCGCCAGCGGCATCTGGGATGAGGTCGAATCCACCAGCCAGTCGAGATCGATTAAGTTTCCCCCGCGCACAAAGCGCACCGGGTCAAAAAACTCACGGCGGGTGGTGTAACGCATAATGACTTTACGACCGTAACCGGGCTGGTTACACAGATAGGCTGAAAGGTTTTGCGCCCCGGCGGACGTCCCGTAGTAAAGGTCAAAGGGATTGAACTGCGCACGCATGAACTCATCCAGTACGCCAGCGGTAAAGATTCCTCTTTGTCCCCCACCCTCACACACCAGCGCCATACTGCCTGGTTGAAACGGACGTAACGATAACGGCGCAATATTACCGAGCGTGACGGGTATTCTCTGCCCCACCTCTGCCTTCCTGTTATTTTTGTACTGGAACAACAAAGTAACGCAAATTGCCTGATGCTAAAACCGTAAAAGCCAGTCCACTGGACTGGCTTGGTAGCAAGTTATCTTTACGATTTACTGACTAGGGTCGTTTACGCCCTGTAAACAGGCTGACCAGAAACAGAATGATCCCCACCACGAAAACAATTTTCGCTGCGCCTGCAGCGGTACCAGCCAGTCCACCAAAACCCAGTGCGGCGGCAATTAACGCGATAACCAGAAATATGATGCCCCATCGAAACATGCGCTTCTCCTTTACCATAGTTAATGTCACCGCTTGTTATGAGCGCTCAGGCTGCTCATCGGCGATATTTTTAGTGTGGTGCACAACACGCCTCCCGACAAACGTCAGGAGGACGAATTAAGTCGAATTACTGAGTTTTAAGGTCGTTTTTGACGCTTTTCACGCCATCAACGGCTTTGGCGATGCTCTCAGCACGATCGCTTTGTGCTTTTGAGTCAACGGTGCCGGAAAGTTGAACCACTCCATCAGTGGTCTCTACTTTCACTTTACGGGAAGGGACAATGTCATCAGCCAGCAGTTTTGCTTTAACTTCGCTGGTGGTTGCCGTGTCGCCCGCATAGCCTTTTACGGATGTGCTTTTGCTGTCGCGTACGTGTAGTTTGTCGCTCACTGAGGTTACGCCCTCAACGCCTTTGGCCACTTTCACGGCTTCTTCAGCCTGTGCCTGGCTTTCAACAAACCCGCTTAACGTCACCACTTTCTGGTCTGTTTTCACAGAAATATCGGTGCTCTTGATGCTTTCGTGATCCACCAGCGCAGCTTTTACTTTTGCTGTGATAGTGCTGTCATCCATGAAATTACCGACTTTGTTCATAGAGCTATCGACTTTCTGCCCCGCACTTTCGACACCAGATTGCGCTTTATCCGTCGTGGCGTTTTCTGCAAAAGCAGAACCCGTTGCAACAGCGGAGGTCAGCATCACGGCCAGCAGCGTTTTAGAAATCTTAAGTCCTGTCATTGTCATCGATGTATTCCTGTATGTTTTGCTAAAAGCGATGGTCTGCCGTAAAACGGCGTTAACCAGCAACTAATCTTGTAAGTGGAATAAATATCAGCAATAGAAGCTGCAACAGGCAGCCTAAAAAGCATTTAACGCCGATATTTATGTCATCACATTGTTAAATATAGTTCAGGATTTCGTGATCGCAGTCCGGATTGGCTAAAAAACAGGCAAACAACAGAAAAACGAGAGGTTTTAAGAACATTCCGCAAGGGATTTAAAAGACAGGGAAAGTTGCAGGGCACGGCGAATACCGTGCCCTGGAAGGCGATTAGTGTTCGCGCGTTTTGCGGAACTGAACGTCAGGGTAACGTTCCTGGGTGAGATTCAGGTTAACCATGGTCGGTGCGATATAGGTGAGGTTATCGCCGCCATCCAGCGCCAGCTGCACTTCGTTTTTACGCTTAAATTCTTCGAATTTTTTCACGTCAGAACATTCTACCCAGCGCGCGGTCGCCACGTTGACCGACTCATAAATCGCTTCAACGTTGTACTCGCTCTTCAGACGCGAAACCACCACGTCGAACTGCAGCACACCAACAGCGCCCACGATCAGATCGTTATTAGCAATTGGACGGAAGACCTGCACCGCACCCTCTTCCGACAGCTGAACCAGCCCTTTCAGCAGCTGTTTCTGCTTCAAAGGATCTTTCAGGCGAATACGACGGAACAGCTCCGGCGCGAAGTTCGGAATACCAGTGAACTTCATCATTTCACCCTGGGTGAAGGTATCGCCGATCTGAATAGTGCCATGGTTGTGCAAACCGAGAATATCGCCCGGATACGCTTCTTCCACATGAGAACGGTCACCGGCCATAAAGGTCAGCGCATCGGAGATCACCACGTCTTTACCAATGCGCACCTGACGCATTTTCATGCCTTTCTCGTACTTACCGGAAACCACGCGCATGAACGCCACGCGGTCACGGTGTTTCGGATCCATGTTGGCCTGGATTTTAAACACGAAGCCGGTGAACTTCTCTTCTGAGGCTTCCACGGTGCGGGTATCAGTTTTACGCGGCATCGGCGCAGGCGCCCACTCCACTAAGCCGTCCAGCATATGGTCAACGCCGAAGTTACCCAGCGCGGTACCGAAGAAGACCGGGGTGATTTCGCCCGCGAGGAACAGATCATGGTCGAACTCGTTAGACGCGCCCTGCACCAGCTCCAGCTCGTCGCGCAACTGCTGCGCCAGATCTTCGCCCACGGCGGCATCGAGTTCCGGGTTATTCAGCCCCTTAACAATGCGCACTTCCTGAATGGTGTGGCCTTTACCCGTCTGGTACAGGTAAGTTTCGTCTTTATAAAGGTGATAAACGCCCTTGAACAGCTTCCCGCAGCCAATCGGCCAGGTGATCGGCGCACAGCCGATTTTCAGCTCGTTCTCGACTTCATCCAGCAGCTCCATCGGGTCACGGATGTCACGGTCGAGTTTGTTCATAAAGGTCAGGATCGGCGTATCGCGCAGACGGGTAACTTCCATCAGCTTGCGGGTACGATCCTCAACGCCTTTCGCGGCGTCGATAACCATCAGACAGCAGTCCACCGCCGTCAGGGTACGGTAAGTATCTTCGGAGAAGTCTTCGTGCCCCGGGGTGTCCAGCAGATTCACCAGGCAGTCGTGATACGGAAACTGCATCACAGAGGTGGTAATGGAGATACCACGCTGCTTTTCCATCTCCATCCAGTCAGATTTCGCATGCTGGCTGGAGCCACGGCCTTTTACCGTACCGGCGGTCTGAATCGCCTGTCCGAATAACAGCACCTTTTCAGTAATGGTCGTTTTACCGGCATCCGGGTGAGAAATAATGGCAAAAGTGCGGCGTTTGGCCACCTCTTGCAAATAAGGAGACAACGTCATAGTCAAATCTTCTTAGGTAAGCACGGCAACGGGCCGTGCAAGTTGAATACGAAAAATTGCGGCTATTTTACCCATCAACGGGGGGGAGGCAATCAGTGTTTACACAGGAGCTGCTCCAGTTCGCTTAATGACGCGACCGTCCAGGTCGGCTGAATGCCTGCTGGCTGCTCGCGATGGTGCGTATTTAGCCAGCAGGTGGATAGCCCGGCGTTAATGCCGCCAAGAATATCGGACTCTGCGGTATCGCCCACCATCAGCACGCGGGAACGGTCAGGATTGCCCGCCTGCTCCAGCGCATGGTCAAAAATACGGGGATCGGGTTTTGCTACCCCAACCTGCTCAGAAATCACCAGCAGATCGAAATAGTCGCGCAGCCCCGTCCGCTCAAGGCGGATTTGCTGCAACGCCGTAAAGCCGTTAGTAATGATGCCAATTTTCGTTTTATCACGAATCGCATTGAGCAGAGAGACCGCCCCTGGCAACGGCGAGCAGATCTCAGCCATCGCATTGATAAATGCGTCATTAAGCTGGCCTGGTTCGACCTTCAGGCGTTCAGCCCAGCTCTGGAAACGGGCATGCTGCAATTGTAATGACGTAATCGCGCCGTTTTGATAATCCACCCATAGCGGTTTATTCACGGCCTGGTAGTCCTGAAAGTCTTCAGCGGTAAAGGTAATGCTATAGTCGAGAAACATCCGCTGTAAGCCGGTAAACGAGTCAAACGTAAACAGCGTTTCGTCGGCATCAAAGAAAATCCAGTCCCACTTCTTCATCATTACACCTTGTCTTACATGCTGATTGGCAATGCCATGATAATGGCGTCTTCATGACCATCGGCCGTCGGATAATAATTGCGCCTGATCGTCGCCTCGTTAAAGCCCAGGCTTTCATACAGCGCGATAGCGGCAGCATTTGAGGCGCGCACTTCCAGCCACAGCGTCAAAATGCCGCGCTTTTCCAGCTCATCGATCAGGTGCTCCAGTAGCTCGCGCCCCAGGCCCTGGCGCTGAAAGTCAGGATCGACGGCGATATTGAACAGCGTAGCTTCATCCAGTACCACCTGCGTAATCGCAAAGGCGGCCATCACGTCGTCAACCCTCAACTGAAAATTGAGGTAGCGATCGCCCTGGTTGCTGGCAAATGTTTTTTCACTCCACGGAAAAGCGTGGGCGCGTTTTTCAATCTGAAATGCTGCAGGTAAATCAGTCGGTTCGAGGGAAGAAATCGTGTTCATATGCGCAGATTTGTTGCCATAACGCGGCGCGGGCCGCTGGGTTTTCCCGTAATTCATTAAACGCAGGACTCTCGACCTGAGCGCCTTCCAGCAGCAGCGGCTCTTCGGTTCCCAGCCGCCAACTATTACAGCGACTGCCCTGCGGCAGCAGGGCGACACGGTCAGGCGTCAATTGTAAAACCTGATCCGGGCTGACGGTTATTGCGCGTAAAATATCGCTCATTAACGGTTCGGTTAGCGCGGGTAGCTGTGCAGCAACCATCACTAAACGGATATGCGCAGGAATGGAGATCGCGATTTCGCCCTGCAGTGCGCCAGGACGACGCAGCGACCACTGCGTAATGCCCAGTTGCTGTAACTGCCAGTCTCGTCGGGATGTCATAGCGAAACACTCCTGTCTATCAGGGGCGCAAATATAGCAAATTTGTCGAATCCGTGCCATCAAACAACTATAATCCCCGGCTGTACAATTTAAGGAGCACTCCATGTCTGCTTTTACCCCGGCAAGTGAAGTCTTGCTGCGCCACAGTGATGATTTCGAACAAAGCCGTATTCTGTTTGCCGGTGATTTGCAGGATGATCTGCCTGCCCACTTCGAAAGCGCTGCCAGCCGTGCGCACACTCAACAACTTCACCACTGGCAGGTGCTGAACCGCCAGATGGGTGACAACGTCCGTTTCAGCCTCGTCGCTAAGGCCGATGACGTTGCCGATAGCGATACGCTAATCTACTACTGGCCGAAGAATAAGCCGGAAGCGCAGTTCCAGCTGATGAACATTTTGTCGCTGTTACCGGTGGGCAGCGATGTTTTTGTTGTGGGTGAGAACCGCAGCGGCGTACGTAGCGCAGAGCAAATGCTGGCCGAATACGCACCGCTGAATAAAGTCGACAGCGCGCGTCGCTGTGGCCTGTATCACGGTCGTCTGGAAAAACAGCCGGTCTTTGATGCAGAAAAATACTGGGATGAATATCAGGTTGATAATCTGACCATCAAAACGCTGCCGGGCGTATTCAGCCGTGACGGCCTGGATGTTGGCAGCCAATTGCTGCTCTCCACTCTGACGCCACATACCAAAGGTAAAGTTCTGGATGTCGGTTGTGGCGCAGGCGTACTCTCCGTCGCTTTAGCCAGCCATTCGCCCAAAGTCCGCTTAACCCTGTGTGATGTAAGTGCGGCCGCTGTTGAAGCCAGCCGCGCCACGCTTGCCGCCAACGGTATTGAAGGTGATGTGATCGCCAGCAACGTTTTTTCTGACGTGACGGGCCGCTTTGATATGATCATCTCCAACCCACCTTTCCATGATGGGATGCAGACCAGCCTCGATGCCGCGCAAACGCTGATTCGCGGCGCGGTGCGTCATCTCAACAGCGGCGGTGAACTGCGTATCGTGGCGAACGCCTTCCTGCCCTATCCGAAGGTGCTGGATGAGGTATTCGGATTCCATGAAGTTATCGCACAGACCGGACGCTTCAAGGTCTATCGCACCATCATGACGCGTCAGGCGAAAAAAGCCTAACTGATCAAGGCTGGATCAGGCATTTACGCTGCCACCAGACGTGACACTGAGCAACGCCGGATAGCGCTATCGCTTATCCGGCCTGGATAAAACGCCAAAAACCGTAGAAACGCCTTTTTTTTCGGCAATCACGTTAAGTTCGATAATTAACTGTTGACGCCCTGCATAAAATCTCTAGAATTCGCCTCCGTGGTAACGATACTTTTTGAGTGTCGATGGTATGCGAAGGTGGCGGAATTGGTAGACGCGCTAGCTTCAGGTGTTAGTGTCCTTTCGGACGTGGGGGTTCAAGTCCCCCCCCTCGCACCATAATCCACGTTGATATTGCTCGCACTGGGCGAAGGTGGCGGAATTGGTAGACGCGCTAGCTTCAGGTGTTAGTGTCCTTTCGGACGTGGGGGTTCAAGTCCCCCCCCTCGCACCAACGAGGCGATATCAAAAAAATAAGATGACTGTGCGAAGGTGGCGGAATTGGTAGACGCGCTAGCTTCAGGTGTTAGTGTCCTTAGGATGTGGGGGTTCGAGTCCCCCCCCTCGCACCAATTATCTTATTTCCTTCTCTTTTTCCCTGTTTTGCTTATCCCTGATTCCAGTTCATCATTACCAGCACAATGCCGCCAATCAGCGCTGCACATGAAGGTAACAGAATAAAATGCCGTAAGCGCTTGTGGTATAGCATGAGCGAAGTCAATAGTAATCCTAATACAATCATTACCTTCCATACATTGACCGACAGGTCGGTAAATGCCATCCCGGCAATGAGTATCCCTGGCAGCAGAACTCCCCATCCACTGCCCAGCGTACGTTGCAACATGGTTCCACCTACGACATTGATAATGATAACCAATATCATATGATATATTTTCTCATTTGTCAGCTGGGAGGCACTATCAATTATATGAGTTTTACTTAACGATTGATGACATGAATAATCTAAGGTGATAAATTGCTCGCCGGTTAACGCTTCGACTAAAAATAAAGACCTCAGCGAATGATACCCCGTTCGTTATTTGTTTTATTTACCAACACATCTTCGTATATTACAGATAACTAACAATATTTACTATGACAGTACAATCCTGGCGAACTCTGCGCACTAAAAAATATCAACTCTCTTTGCGTTTGTTTCTGCTTCTCAACGCAGTCTCCGCGCTGTTTACGCTTTTTTTCCCACTTTTTGCCGTCAAAGCCTTATCTGTACCGGCTCTGCTGATACTGATCACCAGTACGCTGCTGCTTATATGGCATGGGAAATACACGGATAAAAAAATTAATCTCCCTTTTATTTCAATAATCTTTGGCTTGTTATGGGCATTCCATATTTTTCAGAAATATTCCACACTCGGTCATAATGACTATTATTTTCTGTTAATCGCACTGCTCAGCGTGCTGTTTATTGGATCTATTGCTTTCGCCAATAATATCATCGCGTTTACGCTTCATTCTCTCCCCTCCGTCGCCGTCTGTTTATGGCTTAGCGGCAACGAGCATAGTTTACGAATTTTCTATTTTATGGCGTTACCGATGGCCGGGATCGCCATCCAACATGTGATACAAAAGCGCTACGATGGTTTCGCCCAGCAGTTGATGTACAAACTGCTTGAGGAACGGGAAACGCTCAACGGACTCAGCATGCTTGACCCGCTTACCGGTTTGTATAACCGCCGGGGACTGCAACACAGACTCGATACGCTGTTGGCGCTGAGTAACTCGAAACACTACGTGCTGTTATTGGATATCGACCACTTCAAAGCCTATAACGATCATTACGGGCATATGATGGGCGACCAGGCGCTGATCCGCGTCTCAGCCGCCATTCGTGATTCCGTACGATCCCGGGATGTGGTGGCGCGATTCGGCGGCGAAGAATTTATGGTTTTGCTGACCGCGATCGATCCGCAGCAGGCACAGGCCGCCGCCGAGCGTATTCGTCAGAAAGTGTACGACCTTAAAATCCCCCACATGTTTAACGAAAACGTGGCAACCAACGTGACCGTCAGTATCGGCATTGCGCCGCTGGTAGAGCAGGATATTGAGGCCGCTATCGCCAGAGCGGATAAAGCCCTGTACGAGGCGAAAAATCTTGGGCGTAACAACACGCTGGTCAGCGATGAGCTGAGGGGAAACCGCCCTTCACTCTGAGCTATCTGTGCGGTGGCATCCGTCATCGCGACAAAGATCTTGCCATCGTTCATCGTCAACTATAGGATTAGCAATCATTATCATTTAGATTAACATCCTTATATTCCCATGGCTTATCGTTCCGCACCGATCGTTGAAGATGTCATCTGGCGTAGCCACCTTCCAGCAAAGATGCCCTCGCTGGCTGCTGCTGTACGCGAAACGATAGCCCAAACTCGTGAGCACCTGCTGGACTTTATTCGTCTTGACGAAATCCCCGTACCGGGCGCGATGACGCTACATGAATGGACGCAACCAGCGACGCTCAGTTCGCTGTTGGCCGTTTATTCAGACCATATCTATCGCAACCAGCCCACGCTGACACGCGAAAATAAGCCGCTGATTTCTCTCTGGGCGCAATGGTATATCGGGCTGATGATGCCCCCACTCATGGTAGCCCTGCTAACGCAAAAAGAGGCCATTGACGTCTCACCTGAACACATGCGCGTTGAGTTTCACGAAACGGGCCGTGCAGCCTGCTTCTGGATTGACGTCCACCAGGATCACCAGACTACAGCCCTGTCGCCTCAACAACGCATGGAAACGCTGATTCTCTCGGCACTAACGCCGGTTGTGCAGGCGCTGGAAGCAACAGGCGAGATCAACGCCAGGCTTATCTGGAGCAATACCGGGTATTTAATTCACTGGTATTTAACGGAAATGAAGCCATTGTTAGGTGAAGAGCTGCTGAACTCACTGCGGCAAACCTGCTTTTTTGAGAAACAACTCTCCTGCGGTCAGGATAATCCGTTGTGGCGTACCGTTGTTCCACGCGAAGGATTACTGGTGCGCAGAACCTGCTGCCAGCGTTACCGCCTGCCCGACGTTCAGCAATGCGGTGACTGTACGCTGAAGTAAGCGAGGAGCCGTAGCCCCTCGTCAACAATTTATGCAACCTGCTGGTTTTCCTCTTCTATACGCTGTGCTTCTTCTTTTTCCTGCGCCAATAGCTGCTTTTCATAGACCTTAAAGAATGGGAAATAGATGATCGCCGACACCAACGCCAGCAGGACGACCAGGATGGCCGCGCGATAATCCCAGCCTAACGCCCATGCCGCGCCAACCGGTGCCGGGGCCGTCCAGGGAACGACGGAAATCACCCGTCCAATTAAATCCAGCTTCATCGCCGCCCAGGCCAGCACCGCATTCACCATCGGGGCCAGCAGGAATGGGATAAAGAACACCGGGTTCATAACAATCGGCGCACCGAAAATCACCGGTTCGTTAATATTAAAAATGCTGGGGACCACGCTCAAACGCCCAATCGAGCGTAAATGAGCCGAACGGCTGCGCAGATAGCAAATCACTAACCCCATCGTCGCGCCGGACCCACCAACCACGATGAAAAACGTCCAGAATGCTTCCATAAAGATATGTGGCAAAGGCGCGCCCTGTGCCAGCGCCGACTGATTCATTCCGAGATTGGTTAGCCAGAACATTTGCAGCATCCCCGACACAATCGCCGCACCATGGATCCCAGCAAACCACAGTAGATGACCAATCAGCACGGCCAGTAGTATCGCCGGGAGAGAATCAGCAGCGGATACCAGTGGTTTAAAGATGGCCATAATGGCCTGCGGAATTAGCATGTCAAACTGCGACTGTATCACCAGGCTCAGAGGGTACAGCGTTAGCACCACCACCAGCACCGGGATCAGCAGATCGAAGGAGTTTTTGATCATTGGCGGCACCTGATCGGGTAAACGGATGCCGATGTTATGCGCCTTCAGGAAACGCATCATTTCCACACAGTAAATCGCCACGAGGATAGCAGTGAAAATCCCCGTCCCACCCAGGCTATCGACGGGCATCGCGCCTTTGGTTTTCGGCGCGGCAATCAGCAAAAAAGCCATGATGGACAGCATTGCGCACATAAACGGATCTAACTGATGCGACTTCACATAGTGCTTACCCAGGTTATAAGCGATAGCCGCACAGATGTAGACCGACATGATCCCCATCGTCATATCAAACGGTGTGAGGATCTGGCCTTCAAACTGTTTTGCCATATCCAGCCATGCACGGGCAAATCCCCATGTGGTATCAGGAGAAAATGGCGGGTAGGCGAAAACCAGCAGAAATGAACCGACGATCATAAAGGGCATAGCCGAAATAAACCCATCACGGATTGCCATCACATGACGTTGTGAAGAGATTCGTCCGGCGACAGGGCTGACGTAGTTTTCAACAAAGCGGAAAATCACATTAAACACAGCATGATTAGTAGACATAGCCGCTCTCCCGTTGCGCAAAACCCTGCGGCCATGCAGGCATCAACACCACCACGCAAAGCTCATTACACTTTTTCGCAACCGTGCCGGGAAGAACACCAGCGCTACTGCATTTTGAGTTAAGTTTCATAGATGGCTCTTATTATGTGATACAGAGGAAGTGACAACTTCAGTATTAATCGTCATTTCAACATTCTGCAACCGGTTACTGTAACCGGTTTCTTTGATTGTGAAGATGATCGAAAAACTGCCAATGTTGCCATGTTGTTACAATAAAATATTTACAGCGAGCTTGCCCCTATGACAAATTACGCCATGCGGTTTTCTGCTGTATGGAGCTGCCCGTAGGCGATTTGGAGAGAAGAATGAGTTTGCAATCAGTACGCCAATTTTTGGCGCAACATGCCCCAGATATTGAGATCATCGAATTAGATCAGAGCACGGCAACCGTCGAGCTGGCAGCAAAAGCCCATAATGTCGAACCCGGTCAGATCGCGAAAACACTTTCGCTAAAAGTGAAGAACGACATCATTCTGGTCGTCGCCAAAGGCGATGCCCGGCTGGATAATAAAAAGCTAAAGAGCACATTCGGCGCCAAAGCCCGTATGCTGAGTAGTGATGAGGTCGTGAATGCGACGGGTCACCCCGTTGGCGGCGTTTGTCCTTTCGGGCTGGAAACACCGATATCGGTTTATTGCGATGTCTCTCTGAAGCACTATGCTGAAGTGCTGCCTGCGGCAGGAGCCATTCACAGCGCGGTTCGCATCACGCCGGAAAGGATGGCTGAGCTAACGTCAGCCACCTGGGTTGATGTGTGCCAATGATGTTTCACGCCCCGGGTCGGTGACTGAACCCGACACAAAATACGTCTACGTTGACCGTCACGACGCCGCTTGAAAAATGGGTGTCGGTTCGCCTGCGCGCAGATACAGCAGGATATCGGCAGCATCCAGTAAACCCGCATCTGAGCTCACGCCCAGCTTGGACATTACGTTAAATTTATGCGCCCGAATGGTTTTAATATTCCGTTCAAGCTGAACGGCAATCTGCGGCATCGAATAGCCATTTGACATAAAACGCAGTATTTCTCGTTCTGTGGGGCTAAGCACACGGCTTTGATTGATAAACCAATGGTTTTTCGCGCTTTCGGTTGTCCGGGTAGGGCAATTCAACGACGTAAACAAAGCTTCCTGCAGCACAGTTAACGAAGAGGCTTTGCTAACGACCCCATCCAGCGGCAATGGTGACAGAGAGCCAATTAAACGTGCCTCAGCATCGTCATCGGCAATCACCACACGCCTGATGCGAGGGAAATTTATCGCCATCTCCGTCAGATAGGCGAGTCCTGCTCTGCGATCGGTTCTGATAGCAGAAAGAGAAAAAATTACTGCCGAAAATGACATTTTTAACATCGCCTGACTAAAGGCAGGCTGGTTCGAAAAAAGATGAAGTGCGTATTGGTCATCCGGCATGGTATTAAATAAACTCTCAATACCCACGCGACTCATCGCACATTTTTCTACAAGTGCGACGTTTCTTTTAATGCTTCTGCTTTCCATTCCGTGGTCTCCCCATATACTGAAGGTAAATTCAGTTCTCGCGATCCTTGAGAACTATTTATCCATGCGTACATTTCTGCATTGCTATGTATTGATAAGCGACGCATGGCGCTGTTCTTTTGGGCGCTGATTGTTTTATTACTTTTCTTAAGTAACGATGCAATCTGGTTAATTCCCCAACCTTTTCCCAGGAGTCTCAGCACTTTCCTCTCCGAGAGAGTAAGTGCAATTGAGCGGGCGCTATTGTCAGCCAACTCTGGCATTACGGGAGGGGAAATCAGAGATTTACTTATCCTCTCAGCTCGGGTATTTCCCGCGTGAATTACATTCACTAAACTTTCAATCGGCTCAGCATCAGATAACAGCGAACTGATCGGGCACATCAGCAGTTCGATGGCGAGAGGGTAAAAAACACGAGATACAAGAAACACCCAATGAATATCACGGTATTGAGATAATAAAGAATAAAATTGTTCGCAAACTGAGCGAGGATGATTGCAGTCTGCTGATAAATCAGCAATCACCAAATCAGCGCACCGCAACTGCAACAATGTTAGTTCTTCAACAGAACGACAGTAAGTCAATTCGTAATCAGCAAACTGTTCTTGCATTACACCTTTAAGCCCAGTTTGTACGATCGGTAATTTGCTAATAATAATTGCGTTTTTGCAGCGTCCTGGCAACATATCCCCTCCACATTCACCAGTCCGTATTCGCATTTATTAGAAGATCCCTGATAAATTAAACGTATTAATTAACAGGAAAACCCTAAACAATAGACGAGGTGAATTGTTTATCCTTGGATTTCATTCAAACATTAAAATAATGGCGCTATAATCCCAATAGCGTTCAAACTATTGAACCGTTATTACAAAATTACGCATAAATACATTCTATGTACAATTAAAAGAACTAAAATAGAACGTTAGAATTGCTTACGTATTTGCCATCCTGATAAATAAAACTATCTTATCATGTGATACTGTTTTTATTGATTAGCAGGTAAGGCATGTAAGCGAGTACGACCTGCGTCTTTTTTCAACACAAAGATTGATCTTGCCAGAGCCAACTGGCTCATGCTTCATGATAAAAAGAAGACATTCACTATTCAATGAGATCCTTTTCAGTCAGAGCGAACCATGCAAACAGAGCAGTCGTCACAGCGAACGGTTACACGGTTATGTATACAATGTGGGCTTTTTTTACTCCAGCATGGTGCAGAAAGCGCGCTGGTTGACGAGCTATCCACTCGCCTCGGCCTGGCGCTTGGCATGGATAGCGTAGAAAGCGCCATCTCCTCCAACGCGATTGTCCTGACTACCATTAAAGATGGGCAATGCCTGACGTCGACCCGAAAAAATCATGATCGCGGCATTAACATGCACGTCGTGACGGAAGTGCAGCACATCGTTATTTTAGCGGAACACAAACTACTGGATATAAAAGGCGTTGAGAAGCGCTTCAGCCAGATTAAGCCGCTACGCTATCCAAGATGGCTGGTCGCATTGATGGTCGGTTTGTCCTGCGCCTGCTTTTGCAAACTCAATAACGGCGGATGGGACGGCGCGGTGATCACCTTTTTCGCCAGCATGGTGGCAATGTATATCCGCCAGATTCTGGCGTCACGGCATTTGCACCCACAAATCAACTTTTGTATCACCGCCTTTGTGGCGACCACAATATCCGGCCTGTTGCTGACGCTGCCGACCTTTAATCACACCCCAACCATCGCCATGGCTGCCAGCGTGCTGTTGCTGGTTCCGGGTTTTCCGTTGATCAACTCTGTCGCGGATATGTTTAAGGGGCACATTAATACCGGGCTGGCTCGCTGGGCCATTGCCAGTCTCCTGACGTTGGCAACCTGCATTGGGGTGGTTATGTCGATGACCTTATGGGGGCTGCGCGGATGGGCGTGATCGATTTCATTCTGGCGCTGATACAGGACATGATCCTGTCGGCGATCCCGGCTCTGGGCTTTGCCATGGTGTTTAACGTCCCGCACCGCGCGCTTCCCTGGTGTGCGTTACTCGGCGCGCTGGGCCACGGTTCACGAATGGTGATGATGAGCGCAGGGTTTAATATTGAATGGTCAACCTTTATGGCGTCGCTGCTGATTGGCTGCATTGGGATCCAGTGGTCGCGCTGGTATCTGGCGCATCCTAAGGTCTTCACCGTTGCGGCTGTGATCCCGATGTTTCCCGGGATCTCCGCCTACACCGCCATGATCTCCGCGGTAAAAATCGGCCATTTCGGCTACAGCGAAGCGCTGATGATCACCCTATTGACCAATTTCCTGAAAGCTTCATCGATTGTCGGCGCGCTCTCTATCGGCTTATCCGTACCAGGCTTATGGCTGTATCGCAAACGCCCACGCGTCTAGCGCGGTAATTTCTTAGCGCCTCGCAGAGGGGGAATCTCCCCCTCATCTGCTGCTCTCCTGGTTCTCTGTGTTACTATAAAAGCAGTCCCTTCTCGGTTGTTGTTCAGTTTTGAGAAACATTATGCCCTGCAAAATTTTGACGCCGGACGTCATCAGCATTGACGCCTTACTACACGATCACCACGCGGTACTGACAAAGTCTGCGGGTGGCGCCGTAGCGGTATTCGCCAACAATGCGCCAGCGTTTTACGCGCTGACGCCTGCGCGACTGGCTCAGTTGTTGGCGCTTGAAGAGAAGCTGTCACGTCCAGGAAGCGATGTGACGTTGGATGCGCAATTTTATGAAGAGCCCCAAGCTGCGCCCGTGGCCGTGCCAATGGGGAAATTTGCGATGTACGCTGACTGGCAGCCCGATGCCGACTTTCAGCGCCAGGCCGCCCTGTGGGGCGTGGCGTTAAGAGAACCGGTCACCGCCGAGGAACTGGCCTCATTCGTCGCCTACTGGCAGGCCGAAGGCAAAGTCTTTCACCATATTCAGTGGCAGCAAAAACTGGCGCGTAGCATCCAGATTGGCCGGGCCAGCAATGGCGGAATGCCCAAGCGCGATGTGAACAGTGTCAGCGAACCTGACAGCCATATTCCACCAGGTTTTAGAGGATAACGATGAAAAACGTTGGCGATCTGATGAAACGTCTGCAAAAAATGATGCCGCCCAATGTCGAGCCTGCCTTTAAAACGGGCGAAGAGCTACTGGCATGGCAAAAAGAGCAAGGTGAAATTCGTGCCGCAGCGCTGGCCCGCGAAAACCGGGCCATGAAAATGCAGCGCACATTCAACCGCTCCGGTATCCGTCCGCTGCACCAAAACTGTTCATTCGATAACTATCGGGTGGAATGCGAAGGTCAGATGAATGCCCTGAGCAAAGCCCGCCAGTACGTTGATGAGTTTGACGGCAACATCGCCAGCTTTATTTTCTCGGGCAAACCCGGCACCGGCAAAAACCATCTGGCGGCAGCTATCTGCAACGAACTGCTGCTCCGCGGTAAGTCGGTACTGATCATTACCGTGGCTGATATCATGTCGGCGATGAAAGAAACCTTTAGTAACCGTGAAACCAGCGAAGAACAGTTGCTCAACGATCTTAGCAATGTAGATCTGCTGGTGATCGATGAGATCGGCATGCAGACCGAATCCCGCTATGAAAAAGTGATCATCAATCAGATCGTCGATCGCCGATCGTCCTCAAAACGCCCGACCGGTATGTTAACCAACAGCAATATGGACGAAATGAACAAACTGCTGGGTGAGCGCGTGATGGATCGCATGCGTCTCGGTAACAGCCTGTGGGTGATTTTTAACTGGGACAGCTACCGTAGCCGGGTAACAGGAAAAGAGTATTAACGTATTAGGACCACTCCTAAAGCTGCCAGCGCTATACTGCGCTGAAAAGGCATAACACGAGTTGCATATAATGATGAAAACAACCAAACGTCTGCTGTGCTGTGCGCTTGCCGCCAGTACGCTCATCTCCACCAGCGTTTTTGCCGCCTCCTGGCAGGACTCGCTCTCCAGCGCGGCCAGCGAACTGAGCAAACAAAGCTCCGGCTCGCAGGGCAGCTCGTCGCTCTCCTCCCTGACCAGTCTGCTGAATGGCAGCAATCAGTCACTGACCTCAAGCAGCATGAATAACGCCGCCGGGATCCTGGAATATTGCGCCAAACAGAAACTGGCCTCGGTCACCGACGCGCAAAACGTCAAAAACCAGGTGCTGGATAAACTCGGCCTCAGTGCCCCAGAGCAGAAACAAGACACCAACTACATGGACGGCATTCAGGGCCTGCTCAACGCCAAAGATGGCCAACAGCTGGACCTGAACACGATTGGTAATAGCTCGCTGGCGAAGCAGGTAAAAACCAAGGCCTGCGATCTGGTGTTAAAACAGGGTATGAACTTCATTTCCTGAGGCATTAAATGCCGCGTATCCCCTGCGCGGCATCCCCCTATTCCTGCCGATACAGACCGCCATCACGAAAGCCGTAATTACCCGCCAAAAACGCGCATATCTAAACCAATTCTGAATAACAACGTAATTTAATGTCACTACAATTGCAGCAATATAACAACGCTATTACATTGTTCTCTCACCAAATGATTAGCCTGCCAGGCATGTGCCCGGTTTACTGAGGATCGACCGTGTCAGAATTAATCTCCATCACTCTGTTTCTCGCTTCAGTGCTGATTTATGCCTGGAAAGCGGGTCGCAATACCTGGTGGTTTGCCGCCACGTTAACGGTGCTGGGGATTTTTATTGTCTTAAATATCACACTGTATGCCAGTGACTATTTTACCGGCGACGGAATCAACGACGCGGTGCTTTATACTCTGACCAACAGCCTGACCGGCGCAGGTATCGGGAAATATATTCTGCCTGGCGTCGGCATTGCGCTGGCGCTGACGACCGTCTTCGTCGCCCTCGGCTGGATCCTTCGCCGCCGTCGCCATCACCCGCATCACGTGGGTTACAGCCTACTGGCCCTGCTGCTGGCGCTGGCCTCCGTTGACGCCAGCCCGGCGTTTCACCAGATAACTGAACTGGTGAAATCTCAGTCGCGCGATGGCGATCCGGATTTCCTGACCTATTATAAAGAGCCGTCGAAAACCATCCCTCATCCGAAGCTGAACCTGGTTTATATCTACGGCGAAAGTCTCGAACGCACCTACTTTAATAACGAGGCGTTCCCGGATCTGACCCCGGAGCTCGGCGCGTTGAAAAACGAAGGCATGGATTTCAGCAACACCATGCAGCTACCAGGGACGGATTACACCATCGCTGGCATGGTCGCTTCGCAATGTGGCATCCCGTTATTTGCGCCATTTGAAGGCAACGCCTCGGCATCGGTTTCCAGCTTTTTCCCCAACAATATCTGTCTCGGCGATATCCTGAAAAACTCCGGCTACCAAAACTACTTTGTGCAGGGGGCCAACCTGCGCTTTGCCGGGAAGGATGTGTTCCTGAAATCTCACGGGTTTGATCATCTGTACGGCGCAGAAGAGTTAAAAAGCGTGGTGGCGGATCCCGCATATCGTAACGACTGGGGCTTTTACGATGACACCGTGCTGGACGAAGCATGGAAAAAATTTGAAGAACTTTCGCGTTCAGGACAACGTTTTTCACTGTTTACCCTGACCGTGGATACCCATCATCCGGATGGATTTATCTCTCGTAGCTGTAACCGTAAACGTTATGACATCGACGGTAAGGCCAATCAATCTTTCAGCGCGGTGAGCTGCAGTCAGGAAAACATCGCTGAATTTATTAATAAAATCAAAGCATCCCCGTGGTTTAAAGATACCGTGATCGTGGTTTCGTCCGATCATCTGGCAATGAACAACACCGCCTGGAAGTATCTGAACAAGCAGGACCGCAACAACCTGTTCTTCGTGCTACGCGGCGACCAGCCGCAACAGGATACGCTGGCGGTGAAACGTAACACGATGGATAACGGCGCAACGGTGCTGGATATTCTGGGCGGCGATAACTTTATCGGCCTTGGCCGCAGCAGTTTGTCGGGCGAATCCGTGTCGGAAGTATTCCTCAACATCAAAGAAAAAATGCTGGCGTGGAAGCCCGATATCATCCGCCTGTGGAATTTCCCGAAGGAGATGAAAGAGTTCACCATTGACCATGACAAGAACATGATCGCGTTCTCCGGCAGTCATTTCCGCCTGCCACTGCTGCTGCGCGTATCGGATAAACGCGTCGAACCACTACCAGAAAGCGAATACTCGGCGCCGTTGCGCTTCCAGTTGGCGGATTTCGCGCCGCGCGATAACTTTGTCTGGGTCGATCGCTGCTACAAAATGGCGCAGCTGTGGGCGCCGGAGTTGGCGCTTTCCACCGACTGGTGCGTCTCTCAGGGGCAACTGGGCGGGCAACAAATTGTGCAGCACGTTGACAAAGCCAAATGGAAAAGCAAAACCGCCTTTAAAGACACGGTGATCGACATGGAGCGCTACAAAGGAAACGTCGATACGCTGAAAATTGTCGATAACGATATTCGCTACAAAGCCGACAGCTTCGTCTTTAACGTGGCGGGCGCGCCGGAAGAGGTGAAACAATTTAGTGGTATTTCACGCCCCGAATCCTGGGGACGCTGGTCCAATGCGCAGCTCAGTGAAGAGGTAAAAATCGAATACAAAGCGCCATTGCCGAAGAAATTCGATCTGGTCATCACCGCCAAAGCCTATGGCGATAACGCCAATCGCCCGATACCCGTGCGCGTTGGCAATGAAGAACAGACGCTGGTGTTAAGCCATGATATCAGCACCACTACCCTACATTTTGAAAACCCGGCGGATGCCAATACGCTGGTGATTATCCCACCCGATCCGGTTGCCACCAACGAGGGCAATATTCTCGGCCACTCGCCGCGGAAGCTGGGGATCGGGATGGTTGAAATCAAAGTGGTGGCAGCTCAGGGTTAAAAAAAG
>NZ_CP069763.1:1951223-1958710 GCF_016893685.1 Citrobacter cronae | reverse complement strand
GATAAAAAAACAGCGCCCAACACCACTCCGGGCGCTGCATGGCAACCTTATTCCAGACTGTTCACCGCCTGACGCATACCTTGTACCAGAATCATTTCCAGATTGGCTGTCACCTGCTCAGCAAGACCTGGCAATAACGTTAAATCTTCACCCCAGTGCGCGGCCTCGCCGAGCACTGCATTCACCAGTTCCCGCAGCGTTAAATCATTGCCAACTTGCGGCCACAGGCTGGCATACAGATTTATCCACTGCTCGTCATCCTGCAATGGATAGCCTTCCCCGGCCCGTTCACCGCGATAAAACGCCAACAGCGCGGCCAGAGCGAAGGTTAAGCGCACAGGCCAACATTCATTTTGCTGGCCCGCCAGCAGTTGCGGCAATATACGGGTGCGGAATTTGGTCATGCCGTTAAGCGCGATGGAAAGTAACTGATGGCGAATGTAGGGGTTCTGAAAACGCCCGCTCACCGCACCGGCAAATTCGCGCAGTTCATCGGCGTCGAGATCCAATACCGGTATAATTTCCTCGCTAATCGCCCGCTCGACAAAACGGCGGACATCGGCATCCTGCATCGCTTCGCCAACGGTATCCAGCCCGCACAGCCAGGCAACCGGCACCAGCGCCGTATGCGCGCCGTTCAGAATCGCGACCTTACGTTCCTTGTACGGCTTAATATCGTTTACTACTCGGATATTCAGAGGGCATTGCGCCAGCTTTAACTCTTCAGCCAGCCATACAGGTCCCTGAATCACGAACAGATAAAAGTGTTCCGCGGTATCGAGAAATGCATCGTGATAGCCAAGCGTAGCTTCCAGCGCGGCGGCTTCTTCGCGCGGGTAGCCGGTAACAATGCGGTCAACCAGCGTGGAACAGAAAGTATTCGCCCTTTCCACCCAATCGGCAAACGCCGCAGGAAGCTGCCAGTCCTGCGCATACTGCAGCACCAGCGTTTTAAGCACATCGCCGTTATAGTCGATCAGTTCGCAAGGAATAATCACCCAGCCCTTATCCACCGCCCCCGCAAAATGGTTAAAGCGCTCCAGCAGCAGTCGCGTCAGTTTGGCCGGAAAACTCACTGGCGGGGTATCATCCACACGGTCCGCCGCATGATAGCTAATCCCGGCTTCAGTGGTGTTCGAAAACACAAAGCGGATGTCCGCATTGTGCGCCAGCGTCAGATACGCCGCGAAATCCTTGTACGGGTTGATTTCGTTATTCACCGAACGAATCAGCCGCGCCTCGCTTACCGCCTCGCCCTGCTCGTTCAACCCACGAATAAGCGTGGTATATAACCCATCCTGAGCATTCAGCGACGGCGGAAAATCGGTATTAATCGGGCGAACGATGGTCACGCCAGCATTGAGATCCGTTTTCTCATTAAGGATATCCAGTTGCCAGTCGACAAACGCCCGCAGAAAATTACCTTCACCAAACTGGATCACGCGCGTAGGGTAGCTGACACCCGGAAAATCACGTCGATTCAATGTCTTCATCACACTTATCCTCTCAGAACGTGATCACGCCTTTAATCAGTTCCCGGTTGTTAATCACGTCCCGCTCGTAGATCTCTGCAAGTTGGGCAAACGCGTAACGGTGCGTGAGCATCATGTCGGTGGTCAGTTTGCCTGCCGACATCAGGCGGCCAACCTTGGCAAAATCTTCCGGGGTCGCGTTGCGACTGCCCATCATGGTGGTCTCTTTCTTATGGAACTCAGGATCGGAGAACTGTAAATCGCCTTTAAACAGCCCAACGAAAACGATGCTGCCCCCATGGCGAATCAAATTCACCGTGTTGTTCATCGCATGCTGATTCCCCGTGGCATCAATGACCTTTTGCGCCAGCGAGCCGCCAAACTGAGCGCGCAATTGCGCATCAAAATCTTCAGCAGACGGATCGATAACCGGAAGATCCAGTCGGGAAACCACATGCTCCCGGCGCGCGGGGCTGGTATCCGCCACCACCACTTGCGCGCCATCGGCTTTGGCAATCGCCGCCGCGCCCAGACCAATCGGACCGGCACCGACCACCAGCACCTGCTCACCCGGCGCTACCGCCGCCCGACGTACCGCATGTGCGCTGATGGCATAAGGCTCAATCAACGCCGCCGCCTGCGGGTCAATGCCCTGCGCATCCAGCAGGTTGGTCACCGGCACGGACAAGTATTCGCTGAAGCCGCCATCCTGGTGCACGCCAATCACTGAAATATTCTCGCAGCAGTTGGTGCGCCCGCTCTGGCATGCCGGACACTGCTGACAGGCTACGTAAGGAATAACCGCCACCTGCTGGCCATTTTTCAGATTTTGTATATTTTTACCCAGCCCGACAATTTCCCCACATATTTCATGGCCTAATACACGTGGATAGCTGAAAAAAGGTTGATTGCCGCCCCAGGCATGAATATCGGTGCCACAAATTCCCACCGACTTAATTTTAATTAATGCCTCACCCTCACCCGGAACAGGTATTTCACGCTCTTTCCAGACTAATTTTTTAGGTTCCTGGCAAATCAACGTATTCATCGTAGACATGATTCTGCTCTCCTGTTTTTTTGTTGCCTCAGATATCGACGAAAATAAAAAAACCGGAGAAAGCGGAAACGTAATCTGTGAATCTCAGCGCATAAAAATGTTTTAAATCGGGTTTTAATAGCGAAAAAGGAGACGCCATGAGCCGTTCACAGAACTTACGCCACAATGTGATTAACCAAATAATCGATGATATGGCGCGTGGTCATATCCCTTCCCCACTTCCGTCGCAAAGCGCGCTGGCCGAGATGTACAACATCAGTCGCACCACCGTGCGCCATATGCTGAGCCATTTAAGCGAATGCGGCGTACTGACGCAGGTCGGCAGCCACTATGTCATCGTGCGTAAACCTGACCATGACGACGGTTTTGCCTGCACCACCGCCTCCATGACCGAGCAAAACCGGATCTTCGAGCAGGCTTTTTTCACTATGATCAACCAGCGCCAACTGCGCGCAGGCGAGAGTTTCTCCGAACTGCAGCTTGCCAAAGCCGCAGGCGTCAGTCCGGTAGTTGTGCGGGAATATCTTTTAAAATTCGAACGTTACAACCTGATTAAAAACGAAAAACGCGGTCAATGGAGCATGAAGCAGTTCGATCAGGCCTATGCGGAACAGCTGTTTGAACTCAGAGAAATGCTTGAGACCCATTCTTTGCAGCATTTCCTCAATCTGCCCGATGATGACCCGCGCTGGCTGCAGGCCAAAACGCTGTTGGAGCGCCATCGCATCCTGCGCGACAGCATCGGCAGCAGCTTTCGTATGTTCTCGCAGTTAGACCGTGAGTTTCATGCTTTACTGCTCTCTGCTGCCGACAATATATTTTTTAATCAATCACTTGAAATCATCTCCGTGATTTTCCACTTCCACTATCAGTGGGATGAAAGCGATCTTAAACAGCGCAATATCATTGCCATCGATGAGCATATGACCATCCTCAGCGCGCTGATCTGCCGCAGCGACCTGGATGCCACCCTGGCGCTATGTAACCATTTGAATACAGCCAAACAATCGATGATCCGCTCCATTAATCAAAGTAGCGCTGCTGCGCATTAAGTACCGATAAAAAACAGCAAACCATTACCGGGAGCACGATTTTATAAAAATATAAACCCCTGAAAAATACCTCTTGCCTATGCTCACGCTAAGTCGACTGCATTAAAAACTTTTGTGAGCGGTGATGAGTAAATTGATTCATCACTGGTATTTTTTCAATACTGCACAGCCCACTGCTGTGTGAAAATAAATTATTGAGGTTCAGGAGTCCGGCGTGGAAAAAAATAATATTACCCTCGACCCGAGTTCTTCGTTTGACACGTCGTCATCAGCGGATATTAATGTTCCGCCTGAGGGCATGGTACAACGCAGTAGCCGAATTAAACGTATTCAGACCACAGCAATGATTTTATTATTTTTTGCTGCGGTGATTAATTACCTCGACCGTAGTTCATTATCAGTCGCCAACTTAACAATTCGGGAAGAACTGGGGCTGAGCGCCACGCAAATCGGCGTCCTGCTGTCGGTCTTCTCTCTCGCTTACGGTATTGCACAACTGCCCTGCGGCCCGCTGCTGGATCGCAAGGGTCCGCGCATTATGTTAGGACTCGGGATGTTCTTCTGGTCGCTGTTTCAGGCGCTGTCCGGGATGGTACACAGCTTCACTCAGTTTGTGCTGGTGCGTATTGGCATGGGGATCGGCGAAGCGCCCATGAACCCGTGCGGCGTAAAAGTCATCAACGACTGGTTTAACATCAAAGAGCGCGGCCGCCCCATGGGTTTATTTAACGCCGCCTCCACCATCGGCGTCGCCATTAGTCCACCGATTTTGGCTGCAATGATGCTGGTTATGGGCTGGCGCTGGATGTTTATTACCATCGGCGTGCTGGGCATTTTCCTCGCCATCGGCTGGTACATGTTGTATCGCAACCGCGAGCAGATTGATCTGAGCGCCACAGAACAGGCTTACCTGAACGCCGGTAGCGTCAATGCCCGCCGCGATCCGCTGAGCTTTGCCGAATGGCGCAGCCTGTTCCGCAACCGTACCATGTGGGGCATGATGCTGGGCTTTAGCGGCATCAACTACACCGCATGGTTATACCTGGCCTGGCTGCCGGGCTACCTGCAGACCTCCTACAACCTGGATTTAAAAAGCACCGGCTTAATGGCGGCCATTCCGTTCCTGTTTGGCGCAGCTGGCATGCTGATTAACGGTTTTGTCACCGACTGGCTGGTGAAAGGCGGTATGGCACCGATTAAGAGCCGTAAGATTTGTATTATCGCCGGGATGTTCTGCTCTGCAGCCTTCACCTTCGTGGTACCGCAGGCGACAACGTCAATGGCCGCGGTGTTACTGATCGGTATGGCGCTGTTCTGTATCCACTTCGCCGGAACCTCCTGCTGGGGCTTGATCCACGTCGCCGTCGCCTCACGTATGACCGCCTCCGTAGGCAGTATCCAGAACTTTGCCAGTTTTATCTGCGCGTCCTTCGCGCCGATCGTTACCGGCTTTATTGTGGATACCACTAACTCTTTCCGCCTGGCGCTGATTATCTGCGGTTGCGTCACCATGGTGGGCGCCCTCGCCTACATCATCCTGGTGCGCCAGCCCATTAGCGATCCACGTAAAGATTAATCCTCCAGATGCCCGATAACACCGCGCTTATCGGGCATGTTATGCTCCACGTATGAACATTATCTTGCGCGCCACGACTCTGGCAGAAACTGCCGCTCTTCCCGCCATCGAACGATCTGCGGGGCAACGTTTTTTACTCACCCCCGACCTGGCGTGGATTGCTGACGACCAGATTATATCGGCTGCTCAGCATCGGGCATTTGCTGCCGCTGGCATGAGCTGGCTGGCGCAGGTCGATGAGCATCCGGTCGGTTTTTTGGTAGCCGAAACGCTGGGGTCATCGCTGTTTATTGCTGAACTGTCGCTGCATCTGGAGTGGCAGGGAAAAGGAATTGGCCGCAGATTGATTGGCTACGTTGCCGAGCAGGCTCGCGAGAAAGGTTATACGTCACTGACGCTGACCACTTTCCGCGATGTGCCGTGGAATGCGCCGCTATATGCGAGGCTGGGTTTTGAAATGCTGGCTGACGAGACGCTTTCGCCGGAATTGCGCGAAAAAAGAGCTGAAGAGGTGGCGCATGGGCAGACGTACGAACGACGCTGCGCCATGCGCCTGATGCTGCGTTGATTGCCCGATGGCGGCTACGCCTTATCGGGCATCACAGGCTTAGAACGTTTCCCAGTTATCACCGGCATCAGTTACCGCTGCTTTACGCGGCTGGACCGTTGAAACCGGTTTAGCGGCGGCAACGTCGCGCGCGCGCTGCTGGTCATGCTGAATACGGAACACGGCTACGGCCTGGGTCAGACGGCTGGCCTGCTCTTCCAGCGCCGCAGCGGCAGCGGCGGATTCTTCCACCAGCGAGGCGTTCTGCTGCGTCACGCGATCCATCTCTGCAACGGCCAGACCCACCTGGTCGATACCGCGGCTCTGCTCATCAGAGGCGGAGGCAATTTCACCCATGATATCGGTCACGCGGGTTACCGCATTGACGATCTCATCCATGGTTTCACCAGCGCTTTCCACCAGCGTTGACCCCACATCCACACGGCTGACCGAGTCTTCAATCAGGCTCTTGATCTCGCGCGCGGCCTGCGCACTACGCTGGGCCAGGTTACGCACTTCACCCGCAACCACCGCAAAACCACGCCCCTGCTCGCCCGCACGTGCGGCTTCTACCGCGGCGTTGAGCGCCAGAATATTGGTCTGGAAGGCAATGCCGTCGATAACGCTGATAATATCGGCGATTTTCTGCGAACTGGAAGCAATATCGCGCATGGTTTGCACCACGTTATCGACCACTTTACCGCCTTTCTGCGCGGTTTCTGAAGCGCTCAGCGCCAGATGGCTGGCCTGACGCGCGTTTTCGGCGTTCTGCTTCACGGTCGCCGTCAGTTGTTCCATGCTGGCCGCCGTTTCTTCCAGAGAAGCCGCCTGCTGCTCGGTACGTGAGGAGAGATCGTTGTTGCCCATCGCAATCTCGCTGGCGCCGCTGTAAATCGCGTTAGCGCCGTTACGCACGTCACCCACGGTGTTCATCAGTTCACCCTGCATGTGGCGCAGGCTTTCCGCCAGTTGTCCAATCTCGTTGGAACCTTCCACCTCAATACGCTTCACCAAATCGCCGCTGGCGATATGACGAATGCTTTCAATCAGGCGGTTCATCGGAGAGATCAGCGTCAGTTTGATACCAAACCACACCGCAACGATAGCGGCCAGCACGGTAATCAGTACACACACCAGCACCCACATCGCCTGGCTATAGGAAGCGTTATTGTCCTCAACCGCGATGTCATACAGGCGATCGTTCTGCTGCATGTAACTCATGTACTGCTTCTCAAAACCGTCCTGATAGCTCTGAGTCGGTTGATCAAAAAACGCGTTGATCTTGCCTTCACCCAGTAACTGGATCAGCTCCGCCAGCGCGCCGTGATAGATGTCATAGGTGCGGTTGATCTCCTGGAACGCGGCTTCGCTTTGACGCGGATCGCGCGGAAGCGACTCGTAAATCGCCCAGTTTTTTTCGGTCAGCTTCAGGGCATTGCTCGCCACCTGCATCAGTTCTGCAACGGTCGCGCCGCTGCCGATGTTGCTCTGATCCATCATGTAGCGAATCCCCGCCCGGTTCAGGGTATTACGCGTTTGCAGTAGCTCAACCCAGGTAGCGTTCAGCGCAGACTGCTGCTGGCGAATGGTTTGCAGAACGGTAAAGTTCTCTTTGTCATTCTTCAGTGAGTTAAAAAACAAGCCGCCTGAGGCGAGCTGTAAAAGGCCAAATAGCGCCAATACCAGCAGTAAGCTGGTAACAATCTTCATTCGTTTTAACATGTTTTCTCTTTCCGCTAGACAGATATCTGGGTTTTCGGCCTGGAAAGAGAAAACTTTATGG
>NZ_CP069763.1:1945305-1950428 GCF_016893685.1 Citrobacter cronae | reverse complement strand
AAACCGCTCACTGACATTTGAGACCGCTTAAGCTGACATACAACCGCTCACTTATTTACCTTACTTTACGCGCGTAATTCTCTGGCAAGATCCCTCCAACATAGCAGTCAATTTACCTCCTCAAACACAAGATCAAACCCACGCGGCTTCGGCCAATTATTAATTAGATACCAGGTTTTACTATGGATACGAAAAAGATATTCAAGCACATACCCTGGGTGATTCTCGGAATCATCGGTGCATTCTGCCTCTCGGTAGTGGCATTACGTCGGGGTGAGCACATTAGTGCCCTGTGGATCGTGGTGGCCTCAGTTTCTGTTTATCTGGTGGCCTATCGTTACTACAGTCTGTACATCGCCCAGAAAGTGATGAAACTTGACCCGACGCGCGCTACGCCAGCGGTCATCAACAATGATGGTCTGAACTACGTTCCTACTAACCGTAACGTATTGTTTGGGCACCACTTTGCCGCTATCGCCGGTGCAGGTCCGCTGGTCGGACCGGTACTGGCTGCGCAGATGGGCTACCTGCCCGGTACGCTATGGCTGCTGGCAGGCGTGGTGCTGGCCGGTGCGGTACAGGACTTCATGGTGCTGTTTATCTCTTCCCGCCGTAACGGCGCATCTCTGGGCGAGATGATCAAAGAAGAGATGGGCCCGATCCCGGGAACCATTGCTCTGTTCGGCTGCTTCTTAATCATGATCATCATCCTGGCGGTACTGGCGCTGATCGTGGTGAAAGCGCTGGCGGAAAGCCCGTGGGGTGTCTTCACCGTCTGCTCAACCGTACCGATTGCGCTGTTTATGGGGATCTACATGCGATTCCTGCGCCCAGGCCGTGTGGGCGAAGTGTCGGTAATTGGTATTGTGCTGTTGGTCGCCTCCATCTACTTCGGCGGCGTGATTGCGCATGACCCGTTCTGGGGTCCGGCGCTAACCTTTAAAGACACCACCATCACCTTTACCCTGATCGGTTACGCGTTTATCTCTGCGCTGCTGCCGGTATGGCTGATCCTCGCCCCGCGCGACTATCTGGCGACCTTCCTGAAAATCGGCGTTATCGTCGGCCTGGCGGTGGGGATTGTTATCCTCAACCCGGAACTGAAAATGCCGGCGATGACGCAGTACGTTGATGGTACTGGCCCACTGTGGAAAGGCGCACTGTTCCCGTTCCTGTTCATCACCATCGCCTGTGGTGCGGTATCTGGCTTCCACGCGCTGATTGCTTCCGGTACCACGCCGAAGCTGCTGGCTTGTGAAACCGACGCGCGTTTCATTGGCTATGGCGCAATGCTGATGGAATCCTTCGTGGCGATTATGGCGCTGGTTGCCGCCTCCATCATCGAACCGGGTCTGTACTTCGCGATGAACACCCCGCCTGCGGGCCTTGGCATCACCATGCCGAACCTGCATGAAATGAGCGGTGAGAACGCGCCACTGATTATGGCGCAGTTGAAAGATGTCACCGCACATGCGGCGGCGACCGTCAGCTCCTGGGGCTTCGTGATTTCGCCTGAGCAGATCCTGCAGACCGCGAAAGACATCGGTGAACCGTCCGTTCTGAACCGCGCAGGTGGCGCGCCGACGCTGGCTGTGGGTATCGCTCACGTGTTCCACAAAGTGCTGCCGATGGCTGACATGGGTTTCTGGTACCACTTCGGTATTCTGTTTGAAGCACTGTTCATCCTGACCGCACTGGATGCCGGTACCCGTTCTGGCCGCTTTATGCTGCAGGATTTACTGGGTAACTTCGTCCCGTTCCTGAAGAAAACCGACTCTCTGGTGGCGGGTGTCATCGGTACTGCAGGCTGCGTAGGCCTGTGGGGTTACCTGCTGTATCAAGGCGTGGTTGACCCGCTGGGCGGCGTTAAGAGCCTGTGGCCGCTGTTCGGTATCTCTAACCAGATGCTGGCTGCCGTGGCGCTGGTTCTCGGCACCGTGGTGCTGGTTAAAATGCAGCGCACCAAATACATCTGGGTTACCGTGGTTCCGGCAGTATGGCTGCTGATCTGCACCACCTGGGCGCTGGGTCTGAAACTGTTCAGCACCAACCCGCAGATGGAAGGCTTCTTCTTTATGGCGAATCAGTACAAAGAGAAGATTGCTAACGGCGGCGAACTGACCGCTCAGCAGATTGCCAATATGAACCATATCGTCGTCAACAACTACACCAACGCAGGTCTGAGTATTCTGTTCCTGGTGGTGGTGTACAGCATCATTTTCTACGGGTTCCGTACCTGGCAGAAAGCCCGCGCCATCAACGGTCGCTCCGATAAAGAGACGCCGTATGTACCGGTGCCGGAAGGCGGCGTGAAGACCTCGTCACACCACTAAGATGTATTCAGCCCCGCTCCGGCGGGGCTTTTCGCTTATCAGGATTGTTTATGTTTGGTACTTTAGGGCAAGCTAAAAAATATCTCGGTCAGGCGGCGAAGATGCTGATTGGCATTCCGGACTACGACAACTACGTCGAGCACATGAAGACCAACCATCCCGATAAGCCGTACATGACCTACGAAGAATTCTTCCGCGAGCGCCAGGAAGCCCGCTACGGTAGCGGCGGAAGCAGTTGCTGTTAGAAGGAGAAGTGAATGACCCCGATTGCAGTTACCCTACTCACCGGTTTTCTTGGCGCGGGTAAAACCACCCTGCTACGCCATATTCTCAACGAGCAGCACGGTTACAAGATTGCCGTTATCGAAAATGAATTCGGCGAAGTCTCAGTGGACGATCAGCTGATCGGCGACCGCGCCACGCAGATTAAGACCCTGACCAACGGCTGCATTTGCTGTACCCGCTCCAGTGAGCTGGAAGATGCCTTGTTAGACCTGCTCGACAACCTCGACAAAAGCACTATCAATTTTGACCGTCTGGTGATCGAGTGCACCGGCATGGCCGACCCCGGCCCGATTATCCAGACCTTTTTCTCCCATGAAGTGATTTGCGAACGCTACCTGCTGGACGGCGTGATTGCGCTGGTTGACGCGGTACATGCTGACGATCAGATGAACCAGTTCACCATCGCCCAGTCGCAGGTCGGCTATGCTGACCGCATCCTGCTGACCAAAACCGACGTCGCAGGTGAAAGCGAGAAACTGCGTGAGCGCCTGACGCGCATCAACGCCCGTGCGCCGATTTACACCGTGACGCATGGCGATATCGACCTTTCGCTGCTGTTCGATACCAACGGTTTTATGCTGGAAGAGAACGTGGTCAGCGCCAAACCGCGCTTCCACTTTATCGCTGACAAGCAAAACGATATTTCCTCGATCGTCGTCGAACTGGATTACCCGGTGAACATCAGCGACGTATCGCGCGTAATGGAAAATCTGCTGCTGGAATCCGCCGAGAAGCTGCTGCGCTATAAAGGCATGCTGTGGATTGAAGGCGAGCCAAACCGCCTGCTGTTCCAGGGCGTCCAGCGCCTGTACAGCGCCGACTGGGACCGCCCGTGGGGCGACGAAACGCCGCACAGCCTGCTGGTGTTTATTGGTATTAATCTGCCAGAAGATGAGATCAGAGCCGCGTTTGCGGGACTGAAGAAGTAATCCCCTGCTGAATTGCCCGGTGACGCGATGTGACCGGGCCTGAAAATCCCGCTCCTTGTAGGYCGGATAAGGCRCAGCCGCCATCCGGCACTTCCCCCCCACTCACTCGGTGATCACAAACCGCGTCGCGGCAAAGCAGTTCAACACCCGGTGCACCAGAAATACCATCGTTAGCGTTGCCACCAGCGCGACGGTGACGGAGGTGATGCGGTACAGATCGCTGAACACCAGGTCCTGATCCGGGTGCAGGTTCTGGCCGAACATAATACCGATGGTGGTGATGCTGGCAAACCCCACGCCCGCGCCGACTTTTTCCATAACGTGCAGGCGGGCGCTGAACGCCAGCCCGAGACCGATCAGCGGCATCATCAGCACCATGTGGTTGCTGAAATCATAGATAAGCAACTGCACCAGCAGAATATACAGACAGGCCAGCACCACGCCAACCACACGCCAGATCGAGCTGATCACCGCCCCGCGATAGTGCATCGGAAACAGGATCAAAATGCCCGCCATCAGCGCCGACAGCGAATCACTTAAGTCACAGATCTGAAAGACAACAAAAATCATCGTCGCCACCGTGCCGGAAAGCAGCGACTCGTGGCGCACCCGGGCGGCATCTTTTTCAATTCGCGGCGGCGGCTGGCGGGGTTCCACGTCCGGGATCAGATAATGCAGCAGCGCGCTCAGCGCCACCGCCATGACGCAGGCTTCCATATTGGAGAACATCAGCGTATGCCAGTTGGTGGTGGGATAACTCATAAAGTTGAGCATCGTGCTCTGGCACACCACGCCCATCGAACCGAGCAAAAACAGCGACCCTTTGCTCATAAAACGAAAACGCATCACGTACAGGCCGAACACCACCAGCGTCATGATCAGCGGCCACTGTGAGAGATAGCCGACAATCAGCACCATTTCAACACAGTTTACTGCCGCGCTGAACACAAACTGTGTTGCCACATGGCGGTTGAATACCGGCACCAGCGACAGCAGCATCAGCGGATAAACCACAAAAAATACGCCGTACTGCACGTTGTAGAAGGTTGAGATGCTCAGCGCGATTGTCCCGGCAACGGAGATACGCAGGGTCTGGCGAAAATCATTGGCGGTGTAGACAATATTCCCGTGCGGCGTAAAGACATGGGCCAGCGTGTTAATAGACATAATGCAGCCAGCTAACGAGGTGGATTTGCGCCCCGGCAAAGGTACGGGCGAACATCCCCTCGCTGTTATACAGCTGTACCGTGGCGCGCGCGCCGGTCGGTAACGGCGTGTCGAGCGGTTCGTTCAGCGCCACATGAATACGCATACGCTGGGCATCACGCACCCAACGGGTGGACTGTTCCGGCTGCGACAGCTGGCCGTTAACCTGCTCCTGGCCCGCCAGAATACCGGCATCGCTGCTGGTAACGCGGGCAGAAAAAACCTTGCCCGGCATCGCGTCGAACACCACGGCGGCATCGGTATCCACGCGAGTATGGCGCAGGCTTTTCTCGCGAAAGTCGGCCACGATATCGGTCTGGTGGCTGACCAGCGCCAGCAGCGGCGTGGCGGCGGTGGCGTACAGTCCGGG
>NZ_CP069763.1:1914865-1945244 GCF_016893685.1 Citrobacter cronae | reverse complement strand
TTCAACTGCGCTTCTTCCAGCGCGTTACGGTATTTTTGCAGCGTCACGTTGCGGCTGTCATCGCGCTCACCGCGCTGGATAAGCAGGTTCTGAATACTGGCATTCAGCCCCGCCACCGACTGCTCGCTGGTCTGCCAGGCAGTGCGCACCTTGTCGAGATCGGATTGCGAAACATTCTGCATGGCACTCAGGCGTTGATAGCGGTCAAAGGTGGTCTTATCGTTACGGGCGTTGAATTGCGCGGTGCGCAGGTTGGCACGCGCAGAGGCGATCTGCGCATCTAATTGCTGGTTGCTCAGCTTCGCCAGCTCAAGGGCGATTTGCGCGGCCTCAACCTTATTGATAAACGGCGTCGGATCCAGTTCGTACAGCAGATCGCCCTTCTTCACCTGGCTATTGTTGTGCACATACACCTGCGAGACGTAGCCGGATACGCGTGAGGAAACAGGCGTTACCACGCGCATCACCGTGGAGTCCGGCGTCAGCGGGATCCAGATATCGGCAACGATAAACCAGGCGAATATTACCAGGAAAGCGGCAATACTCACCCTTACCCAACGGGCAAATTTTTGTTCTGGGGTCATCATAGTTTTTTAATGTTGATTGTCTTCTTCGCGGATTGTCCGCAAATTGCAGGCGATTTGATTTAACGTCGCGCTGAAGGCGGCAAGCTCCGCTTCAGGAATGGTGCAGGTGACGCGATGTTGATACATCTCAATCACCCGGTTAAGTTCTTCCAGTCTTGTACGGCCCTGCGCGGTCAGCGTCAGCAGTCGGATGCGTTTGTCATAAGGCGATGTGGAACGCAGCAAATACCCCTGCTTTTCCAGTAGCGTGAGGGTACGCATCAGCGGCGGCAGTTCAATGCCCTGCACCTGGGCCAGTTCACTGACCGAGACGTTGTCTCCCAGTTGATACAGCTGCATCAATACCGTCCAGCTTGATTGCGTCAGGCCTGTATCGGTGATGGCAGCATCAATAATGGCCCGCCACTGGCGTACCACCATCGCCATGCGCATCCCCATCGGACGGCGGGCAAACAGTTCATCTTCAGTCATGTTTCTTTTTCCTCATTGCTGAGAAGAAAATAATACTTATCAGGATAAGTATCAAGAAACAGACTATCAACAAGCATAAATTGATAAACACCGTGAATATAAAAGAGGCCGGATGCGCTAACACCCGGCCTCTGTCGATAGAAAATAATTACTCCACCTGATCGCGTCGCAGCCCGACATCACGCAGCCGCTCATCGCTCATCTGTTGCAACAGACACCGCGTTTGCGCCCGTAGCCGCCATGCTTTGTATGCTCGCCAGATCAGTACAAACCCAATGAACGGCTGCTTTGCTTTATTCTCATGAAATTCCATACCTTGCCTCCCGCCTTGCCAGAGGCTTTATCTTCACGGATTTGGGCCTGAACAATACAGACTCACAAAGTACTTTTATTTAACATACAGATTGGTTAAAAAGAGTTCTGCATCGCTTTTTTCACGCCAATCTGTACTGGTTTTTTTATCTGTATGGTACCCATGAGGGATACAGCATGACGCGTTACCAACATCTGGCCAATTTGCTGGCCGAACGCATTGAGCAGGGGCTGTATCGCCATGGCGAAAAATTGCCTTCGGTGCGCAGCCTGAGTCAGGAGCATGGGGTCAGTATCAGTACCGTCCAGCAGGCATATCAGACGCTGGAACAACTACAGCTGATCACGCCGCAGCCGCGTTCCGGTTATTTTGTCGCGCCACAAAAAGCACAACCGCCGGTGCCGCCGATGTCGCGTCCGGTGCAGCGTCCGGTCGAGATAACCCAGTGGGATCAGGTGCTGGACATGCTGGCAGGTCATGCGGACAAATCGATAATCCCTTTTAGCAGTGGCGTGCCCGATATCAATCAACCCAGCCTGAAGCCACTGTGGCGCGAACTCAGCCGTGTGGCGCAGCATAATCTCAAGGCGGTTCTGGGCTACGATGAATTACCTGGCTGTCGGGAATTGCGTCAACAGATTGCCCGGCTCATGCTGGACGGCGGTTCGATCGTCAATGCGGATGATATTGTGATCACTAATGGCAGCCAGAGCGGAATGTCGCTGGCGCTGCTAACGGTCTGCCAGCCAGGCGATATTGTCGCCGTTGAATCTCCCGCCTACTACGGCACTATGCAGCTGCTGCGCGGATTAGGGATCAAAGTTATTGAGATCCCGACCGATCCGGATGCCGGGATCAGCATTGAAGCGCTGGAACTGGCGCTGGATCAGTGGCCGATTAAAGGGGTGATCCTGGTTCCTAACTGCAACAACCCGCTCGGCTTTATTATGCCGGATGCGCGTAAACGCGCTGTGCTCGCCCTCGCCCAGCAGCACGATATTGTTATTTTTGAAGATGATGTGTACGGAGAACTGGCTACAGAATATCCACGTCCGCGTACAATCCATTCCTGGGATAGCGACGGTCGGGTGCTACTGTGCAGCTCATTTACCAAATCCGTGGCGCCGGGATTGCGCGTCGGTTGGGTTATTCCCGGTCGTTATCATGATAAATTTCTGCACATGAAATATGCCGTCATCGGCACTAACGTTCCTGCTACACAGCTGGCGGCCGCCACCTTCGTGCGCGAGGGGCATTATCATCGTCATGTTCGCCGCATGCGTCAGATCTACCAGCGGAATATGGAGATCTATACCTGCTGGGTACGGGAATATTTCCCCTGTGGGATCTGCGTCACCCGGCCGAAAGGTGGCTTTATGCTGTGGGTTGAATTACCACAGCAGGTCGATATGGTCTGCGTCGCCAAACAGCTCTGTCGCCTGAAAATCCAGGTCGCGCCTGGCTCGCTATTCTCCGCATCCGGTAAATACCGCAACTGCGTACGCATCAATTGTGCGTTGCCGCCAGACGAGAAGCATCGGGAAGTCATGCAAAAGCTCGGCGAGGCGGTAAAGGTGGCGATAGAGTAAGTCGGTATACCCGGCTTCGCCTCTGTCTAGTGGCTTAACCCCTGGATATCCTCAGCGGAAAGTCGGGTAATTTTTTGTACCGTGCTGATATCGATGCCATCTGCCAGCATGGTGCAAGCAATACGGAGCGCCTCAGTTCGCTGCCCCTCTATCAGCCCTTCTTGTTTACCTTCCTGTTTACCTTCTTGTTTACCTTCCTGCAGACCTTTTAGCCATCCTTTTTGAAAACCTGCCTCATGCAATCTGTCCGCGATCGTCATCAAATGCTCCTTATGTTGCGGTGAACGTTCAGCGACCCCACGAATAAACTCACTGAATCGAGGTGCATCGCCAGTTTGCAAAATATAATTAAACAGCGTCTTTATCTGGCTGTCATTAGTCAGTCCAGTAAGTAGCAGGGAAACAATTTGTTCAACAAGCCCCATAAGGNNGCCACACCCTCACCTGCAACTTTCTCTCTTTGCGAGGCGATTTCAGAGATAAAAACGTCCCTTTGTAACGTCCGCATTTATCTGGAACGTATCACGCAGAATCACGACCTCAATACACATTCCCGCTTTTTCATCGCACGCCCTGTGCTATAACAAATCATCACTTTCATGGAGGGCGAGATGTGACGCATACCCGGGATATTCCACAATCGTTCTGGCGTGACGCGCAGTTGCCGTGGCTGGAGCTGCGTAGCACCTGGCGTAGTCATCAAGCCTATAAACGTCATCATCATTCTCAGCTCTCGGTTGGAGCGATTCTTGAAGGTGAGACGTGCTGCCAGTGTGATGGCAAAGAATACCTCCTGAGCTCAGGCGACCTCATTGTGATCCCATCGCTGGCACCTCACAGCTGTAACCCCGTTAATGGGCGGTTTCGCAGTTACCATATGCTCTATCTTGATGCCCGATGGTGTCTGGCCCATCTGCCTGCGCTGAGCAGCAATCAGCAGCTTTACCCACGCACTCCCGTTATCCGCGATCCGCAATTATTCCAGCGCTATTTGCGCCTCGTGGCGCTCATGCAGCGGCAACAAACGACACAGATAACCGATGCAGCGCAGGCACTGCTGCGCTCGCTGCCGTTGCAATCGGTAAAAGCGGAAAACCTTAGCGCTGCCAGCGCGTATCTGCGTGAACGGTTGCAGTCCTGTTTGTTTGCGCCCCCCTCGCTGGACGATCTGGCTTATGAATGCCACATGCGTAAAGAGACGCTGATCCGTAACTTTAAGCAGGACACCGGCCTGACGCCGGGGAGTTATCTGAATATCCTGAGAGTTAACTATGCCCGCCAGCGGCTGCGGGCCGGGGACGAAATTGCGGATGTTGGCTACCAGAGCGGGTTTGCCGACCAGAGCCATTTCCATCGCACCTTTGTGCGCTACACCGCGGCTACACCGCGTCAGTATGCATTAGGACGATCAATATCAGACAATAATTAGCGCGGCATCAGGCGTAGGGTGAACTCGGATTCCTGCTCTGAGGTCACTATGTCACTGCTTGCTGAACTTTTTCCGTCTGCGTTTCCCGCGCTGGCGCTGGCGCATTTTGTCGCACTCCTTAGCCCGGGTCCGGACTTCTTTTTACTGGTCGGCTATGCCGTACGTTACCGGATGCGCGGCAGCGCCGGGCTGTGCGTGGGGATCGCCATCGGCAACGGGCTGTATATCCTGCTGGCGATTATCGGTTGGGGGATCCTGCGTCAGCTTCCTCTGCTGTTTACAGTTATTGAGCTATTGGGCGCACTCTATTTATTGTGGATTGGCAGTCTGCTGATACGCAGCCGCCCACAAACTCTGACCGGAGCAGACGCCCAGTCGACCTGTCCAGGGTTTGGCAAACAGCTGCTGCTGGGGTTAGCTTCGTCGCTACTCAACCCTAAAAATGCGTTGTTTTATCTGGCGCTAATGACCGCCCTGCTCGGCCCGTCGGTGACGTTGCTGCAACAAAGCATGAGCGGGATATGGATGACCAGCGTGGTGCTGTTCTGGGATCTGCTGATCGTCATGTTCATCGGTTTACCGCAGATCCAGCGACGCTTAACCAGAGGGATATTGTGGGTAGAGCGTATCGCCGGCGGCGTACTGATCATCTTCGGTTGTGCCATCGCGCTGCGTTTTTTGCAAAACATCTTACTCTGATAAACGTGGCGATTTTCTGCAAATAAACCGAATAAACTCGTTTAATTAATATCCAATCCACATTACACTGCAAATGGTTGCTACCCGTTCAACTTACTCTTCTTGAGGTGCGATGTGCTGATTGTTACCTGTAATCGTTACGCTTTCTGACCCTGCGTTAGTGAGCGTTTCTCCTGTTTGCGCTTCACGCTGACAGCGTTTTTGATTACATGAAATTCAGTACATTTGCAGTCTGCTTTTATTCTGTCATCGACCTGACGTCTTAAAGACGGTATTGAATTTCGTTATTCCCGTTGAGGGTTTTCTCCCGACAAGGAGCTGTTTTATGCAACGGATTCTCGCGTTTTTCTCCCAACGCGCTACGACGCTATTTTTTCCTATTGCGTTGATTTTGTATGATTTCGCCGCCTATCTGTCGACGGACTTGATCCAGCCCGGCATCATTAATGTCGTACGCGATTTCAACGCCGATGTCAGTCTGGCGCCCGCGGCGGTCAGTCTCTATCTGGCTGGTGGTATGGCGCTGCAATGGTTGTTAGGACCGCTTTCCGATCGGATTGGCCGCCGTCCGGTACTGATTGCGGGAGCGCTAATTTTTACGCTCGCCTGCGCTGCCACATTGTTCACCACCTCGATGACGCAATTTCTGGTCGCCCGTTTTGTGCAGGGCACCAGCATCTGTTTTATCGCCACCGTCGGCTATGTCACGGTGCAGGAGGCATTTGGGCAAACAAAGGCTATTAAGCTGATGGCGGTAATCACCTCCATTGTGCTGGTGGCGCCGGTTATCGGCCCGCTTTCCGGAGCAGCGCTGATGCATTTTGTACACTGGAAGATCTTGTTTGCCATTATCGCCGTCATGGGGCTTATCGCACTCATTGGACTCACGTTAGCAATGCCAGAAACCGTCCAGCGTGGCGCGGTGCCGTTCAGTGCGCGCAGCGTCTTACGTGATTTTCGCGACGTTTTCCACAACCGGGTGTTCCTGTTTGGCGCAGCCACGCTGTCGTTGAGCTATATCCCGATGATGAGTTGGGTGGCAGTCTCACCGGTGATCCTCATTGATGCTGGCGGCATGACCACATCCCAGTTTGCCTGGGCGCAGGCGCCGGTGTTTGGCGCGGTGATCGTCGCCAATATGGTGGTCGTCCGCTTCGTGAAGGATCCGACCCGGCCACGCTTTATCTGGCGAGCGGTTCCCATTCAGTTGAGCGGGCTGGCGGTATTGATTGCTGGCAATTTACTGTGGCCGCACGTGTGGTTGTGGTCAGTACTGGGGACCAGCCTGTATGCGTTTGGCATTGGAATGATCTTCCCAACGTTATTCCGCTTTACACTATTTTCCAACAACTTACCGAAGGGTACGGTTTCGGCGTCGTTGAATATGGTGATCCTGACGGTGATGGCGGTTTCTGTCGAAATTGGGCGTTGGTTATGGTTCAACGGCGGCAGGATTTCGTTTCATCTGCTGGCGGTGGTGGCAGGTATTGCCGTCGTGTTCACGCTGGCAGGCTTACTGAAGCGCGTACGTCAGCATGAGGCAACCGCATTAGCCGCAGAGAGTTAACCTTCTACGAACTGCCCCCATTCGTGAACACTGATATTGTGTTTAGCGGTTGGGGGCAATCCATCATTGTGCATCTACTTTTAATCATCTGACGAGAGATAACGGAACTTCCGCATCGGGTTCATGCGTGATCCGATTACGCAGGTCGCGGCGAATCATTTCAATGACCCAAAACCAGAAAATATGCCCAATAATTTCCGACACATATTCATCAAATGGTAGCTGAGACAAGGGCGGCGAAAGATGTAGTGCGGGAATGAAGATGCCATGAACTGCCACCGTCACGATTAAACCTGCCAGTACCCCCTGCCAAAGTTTAACTTTTGGAAAAATTTCAGCTGCAACGCAATACCCGACTGCAAACACTAATGAAAATATGATGTGCGTAACCATAACCGGATTAATCACATGTTCAGAAAAGGTATAGACCGTTTGCGTGGGATCAATCCCCAAATAGTCTCTGAGAAAAAGGTACGGAGGATTAAACTCATTTCTTCCCAGAGAAAATGTCCTGGGTGGAAGAGGAACTTCGGCCCCCCACTTAACAAATGCAGAAAGTACGCCAGAAACGATGCCGACTAACACGGCAACGCCATAATGGCGGCGTTCAGTTGGTGTCCTCGTGAATAAATCTTTCAGCTTCATAACTCATCATCCCCTCTGTGCCAGTAACCCTAAAAATCAGTAACTATGCTATCCAGGAGGGATGATAAAAATCGTGATTAAGATTATCCTTGATAAAAAATGATCTAAAATGACTGATTATGAGTTAATTTGATTGTAAATATAACGTCACCGCGTATGTCATGCAGGCGTTTTATCCGGCCTACTGGCTTACGTAGGCCGGATAAGGATCAACGCCATCCGGCAGCGAGTCTGTCACCTCACGCGATGCGCGCAAACCCCGCTTCCAGATCGGCAATCAGATCGTCAACATCTTCCAGACCAATATGCACCCTGACCAGCGTGCCGCTGAAATCAACCTCTCCGGCCGGGCGAATGCTGTTCAGCTCTTCCGGTTGATTCGCCAGAATGAGTGACTCAAAACCGCCCCAAGAATAGGCCATATGGAACAGCGAGAAATTATCGAGGAAATTCGCCATCTGCTCGTCGGTCAGTCTCTTTTTCAGCACAAACGAGAACAGGCCTGAGCTTCCGGCAAAGTCACGTTGAAAATACTCGTGTCCCGGACATTCCGCTAATGCAGGATGATTCACCCGCGACACTTCCGGCCTTGCCGACAGCCAGCGAGCAATGTGAATACTGCTCTCCTGATGCTGCTTCAGACGTACCGCCAGCGTACGTAATCCGCGGCTACCGTTGTAGGCTGTGTCGGCATCCAGCGTTTGCCCCATCAGATAGGAGTTCTCTCGCAAACGGTCCCAGCAGCGGGCGTTAGACACCGCCGTTCCCAGCATGCCATCCGAATGGCCTATGGTGTACTTGGTTCCTGCCTGAATGGAAATATCCACCCCGAAATCCAGTGCTTTGAAGAGAACACCCGCCGCCCAGGTATTGTCGATCATAATGACAATCTCCGGATTCACCGCGCGGATAGCCTTCACCATTCCGGGTACATCCTGGACTTCCATCGTGATAGAACTTGGTGATTCGAGGAACACCACCTTCGTTTCCGGACGCAGAAGATCAACGATCCCAGCCCCAATCAACGGATCGTAATACGTTGTTTCCACGTTAAATTTACTCAGGATCTTATTGCAAAAATCCTGAGTTGGCTCGTAGGCTGCGCCCGTCATCAAAATATGATCGCCGCTTTGGACGAATGCCAGAATCGCATTGGTCACCGCTGCTGCTCCACACGGATACAGCGCGCAGCCGACACCGCCTTCCAGCTCACTCATGGCTTTCTGGAAGGCAAAATGCGTATAGGTTCCGCGACGACCGTAAAACAGTTCGCCGTTAGCACGGTTGGCGGTGGCAAATTTCTTATCCTTCACGGTATCGAACACCAGCGAAGAGGCGCGTTGGATCACCGGATTCACCGCTCCCTGGGTATAGCGTTTGTCGCGACCAGCAACGACCAGATGCGTTTCAAGCTTCATAGCGTCTTTCATAACTTCTCCTGTTCTTAATCCGTGTGAAAACCTATACCACCGCAGCAGTAGAGTTTATTTCAGTGTTGGTCTGCTTTTTTCCAGCGAACCGTTCGACAATCTGTGCCGCGTTCAAATCATGGATGACGTTAATCAATGTAGCTGGCGCATCGGTAATGGTGCCCAGTACCACCAGCATCGGGATCGCTTCCATCGGCAGACCCAACGTGGTGACGATAAAGATCTCGCCAAGGAACGCCCCACCGGGTACGCCGCCGACGATAATGGCGGAGAGCACCGCAATCAGCATCGTCAGGAAGAAGGTTTCGGTGGTGAACTCCATACCCAGCACGGAATAGATAAAGACAATTTTCAGTGCGGCTATCATCGCCACGCCGCCTTTATTCAGGTTCACCAGCAGCGGAATGGAGACATCAACGATTTCCGGGTTGATCCCCATCGCTTTACCGGCGCGCAGCGTCACCGGGAGCGTACCCAGCGAAGAACAGGTCCCCAGCGCGGTTGCAGAGGGTTCAATCGCGTTACGCCAAAAGGCTTTCACCGCCGGAATACCGCCGCCAATGTACGAATAGAGAATAGAGCCAAAAACAAAGTAGACCAGCGTAGCAACCATAAACAGGCCAATGGCGCGGGCAAAGGTTAGCAGCAGAGCAGAGTCCTGGCTGGCCATGGTGGCGGCGAAGTAGCAGCCCAGACCAATCGGCGCAACCTTCATGATGATTGAGACGATCTTCATGATCACCGTGTTGGCATCTTCCAGCAGTGAGGCAATGCGTTTCCCAGCCTGATCCGATTGGCCAATCGCCACACCCGCAATGATCGCCATCACGATCAGCGCCAGGATATTGGACTTAGAAAACAGTCCAATAAAGTCGCTGGTGGTAATCATGCTCACAAAATCCATCTTGCCGCTGCCCGCCTGCACGGACTGCGAGAGATCGATAGTGACGCCCTGCGCCGGGTTATACCAGAGCGCCAGCGCGACGATCCCGGCCGCCGGAATAAAGGCCATCGCGATCGAAACAATAAAGATAATCGCCATAATGCGTCCCAGCCTTTTCAGGTCGGTCATACTGGCGATCGAAGACATAACGCTGATCCCCACCAGCGGCACAATAATCATAAATAACAGGTTTAAGAATATCTGACCTATTGGCTGGAGTTTACCTGCCAACGATGGGGCATAAATACCTAATAAGCCGCCAATCACCAGAGCAACTAATAAAATAATCGACGATCTGTAGGGTTCGAGTCGTGACCACATAATCGGTACCTTTAGAATAATAATTAATGAGATTAAATTCACAATGTGATGAGTTGCCGTTGCGCCTCCTGTTATTTTGTGACGTAACTCACCTAAGTTGTTATTTTTTCATTTTGCCAGTAAGTTGTTTCCTGTGATTCAATAGTTGCATGTTTAAAAGCCGAATGTAACGGCCTATTCGTACCGTTTTTGCAAATCACTTGTGAATTAAAGGAAACTATGAGTACGCCGATTTCACTCAAGCATCTGGAATTTTTTACGAAAATCGTCGATTGCGGGGGGCTGTCGGAAGCCGCGACGCAGCTCAATGTCTCGCCGTCTGCGGTCAGTAAAAGCCTGGCCGCGATGGAAGACACGCTGGGGACGACGTTAATTAAACGCACCACCCGCAGTATTACCCTGACCGACGCCGGGCAATATCTCTTCAACCGCGCTAATAAGCTTTTGAAAGAATTCGATGAAACGCTGAATACCACTTCCGGTTATTACCACAGTCCACAGGGTGAATTACGTATAACCTGCTCAATTGCGTTTGGTTATTCCCGACTGGTGAACCTGGTGGATAAATATCGCGCTCAGTTCCCGGATGTGAATTTATATATCGATCTCAACGATAACTTCGTGAATCTGAACGAAACGGATTTCGACATCGCTCTGCGCATTTCTACCGCGCCGCCGCAGAACTATGCCATGCGCAAGCTGGTGCCTGTCCGCTGGGCGTACTGCGCCTCACCAGGCTACCTTGCCAAAAAAGGCATGCCCCAGCGCCGCAGCGATCTGGTCAACCATGATTGCCTGGTGTATCCGGGTCTCACGCCAGTGCTGAAAGTGGCTGATGAACATGATCGTCTGCATCAGCTCAAACTGCATATGCCGATCCAGGCTAATAGCAGCCTGGTATTACTGAAGTCGGTACTGGAAGATCAGGGCGTGGCGTACTTGCCGACCTACCTGATTGGCGATCATATTCAAAAAGAAGAAATAACACCGTTGATGCTCGACGGCACGATTACCTGTGAAACTCATGCTCTGTATGCGCTTTATTTTCCCAGTAAGTACAGCAACCCCAAGGTACGATCGTTTATCGATTTTCTGGTAGCGGAACTCGGTCCCTTACCTGCCTGGGACAACTGGATCCCGGAGTAAGATCTGGTCGCCTAAAAACGAGGGCCGCACCACATTTTTTGCACGATCCTGTCGTCTGGCTCTATTCTTAAGCCTATGAATAAAATTGCTGAACTCAAACGCGCCAAACGACTGGCGCTCTCATTGCTGCTGATTGCCGCCGCCACTTTCGTTATCACGCTGTTTCTGCCGCCTAACTTCTGGGTGCTCGGAATCAAAGCGATCGCTGAAGCGGCGATGGTCGGCGCACTGGCGGACTGGTTTGCCGTGGTGGCGCTTTTTCGCCGGGTGCCGATCCCTTTTATCTCGCAACATACGGCGATTATCCCACGCAATAAGGATCGGATCGGGGAAAATCTCGGTCAGTTTGTGCAGGAAAAATTTCTCGACACTCAGTCCCTGGTCACGCTGATCCGCCGCCATGAACCGGCGCTGTTGATCGGGAACTGGTTCAGCCAGCCGGAAAACGCCCGGCGTATCGGCCAGCACCTGCTGCAAATTATGAGCGGTTTTCTCGAACTGACCGACGACGCCCGCATTCAGCGGCTGATCAAGCGGGCAGTGCACAAGGCCATCGATAAAGTTGATCTCTCTGAAACCAGCGCATTGATGCTGGAAAGCATGACCAAAAACAATCGCCATCAGGTGCTGCTCGACACGCTGATCGCCCAACTGATCTCTCTGTTACAACGCGATAGCTCGCGGGCATTTATCGCCCGGCAGATCGTGCACTGGCTGGAGACCGAACATCCGCTGAAAGCGAAGATCCTGCCGACAGAATGGCTGGGCGAGCACAGCGCCGAACTGGTTTCTGACGCCGTAAACTCTTTGCTGGATGACATCAGCCACGATCGCGCCCATCAGATCCGCCACGCCTTCGATCGCGCGACGTTTAAGCTCATCGATAAGCTCAAACACGATCCGGAAATGGCCGTGCGAGCGGAAAGCCTCAAAAGCTATCTGAAAGAAGACGAAGCCTTCAACCGTTATCTCGGCGAGCTGTGGGCAGACCTGCGTCAGTGGCTGAAAACCGATATCAACGCCGATGATTCTCGCGTGAAGCAGCGCATTGCCAATGCCGGGCAGTGGTTCGGCGAAACGCTGGTTGCCGACAGCGCCCTGCGCGCTTCATTGAATGGGCATCTGGAGCAGGCCGCGCATAAGGTTGCGCCGGAGTTTGCCACCTTCCTGACGCGCCACATTAGCGACACGGTGAAAAGCTGGGATGCGCGCGATATGTCACAGCAAATTGAGCTAAACATTGGCAAAGATTTGCAGTTTATTCGCGTCAACGGCACGCTGGTCGGCGGTTCTATTGGGCTGCTGTTATATCTGCTGTCGCAAATTCCTTCCCTGCTGACGCTGGCGAATCTTTAAGGGGACCACCTTGCTGGTGATGCCGCTCGCCCGTCAACTTAGCGTGCCGCGCAATATTAATCTGCAGGGAAGCGGCGCTCAGGCCATCATTAGCGCCACGCTGCGTGGTGCCGTTGCGTTGTTTTTTGCTGCGATTATCATCCTCACGTAATTATATAAACAGCGATTCGCCAACCCTAAAAGGGTATAAATTCACCGTTAGGTTTATTCACATCAGTCCGTTATTTAATGTCAACATTTAATAAATGTATAAATAACCAACAAAATACTCATCAGGAAATTTATAAACTCACTTTAAAATGCGTAAAAATGGACATGTTAATTCAACATCAACACCATCTTCAAAAACACATATATTCTGGTTTAAAAAAATCACTCGTATTAATAATCCTGATCGGTTTAATTTGATCCATTAAAAGCAGGCAGATGTAAAAAAGGCGTCTTACAAAAGACGCCTTTTACATATTATCACAACAAATTAGAACTGATAGGTCAGACCCGCAACAACCTGGTTGTCGCCGTCAGCGCCATCAAGCAGGTTAATTTTATAACCTACATCAGCAACCATATTTTTGTTGAAGTAGTAGTCCGTACCCAGCGCCACATATTCGGTCAGGTCATTATTATTGTTGTCACGCGTATGGACATAAGCCACGTTCGGACGCAGACCAAAATCAAACACATACGCAGCCATCGCTTCAAAGTGCTCAGCTTTGTCCGCATCCTGAATCAGGTTGTGGGACTCACCATACATCGTCGCTACGTAGATGGCGTTAGCATCATACTTCAGGCCAGCACCCCAGAACTCTGCGTTTTCGCCATCCCAACCATTCTGTTTCTGCTGAGCAGTCACAGAACTGGTGGTGTAGGCCGCAATCGCAGACACGCCGGAATCGGCGATATTATCGTAGCCCAGGGAGAAGCCGTAGCCATTGCCATGCTGTTTCGTTGGATCCTTATCGGTATCATCCTGACCCTGATATTGCGCGCCAAGGCTCAGGCCATCAACGGCACCAAACAGATTTTTGGTGCGGAGTGTTGCAACGCCAGAAGTGCGTGTAGTAAGGAAGCGGTCAGTATTTTCATAGGAGTCACCGCCGAACTCTGAAAGAGTGTCAGTGTAAGCTCCCACGTCGTAAGCGATACCGTAGTTACGACCGTAGTCAAAGCTAACGTCATGGCCATAATCCAGACCAGCAAACGCCAGACGTGTATTAACACCATTCTGAGAACCTTCTGCTTTAGCGGCATCAAACTGACTTTCAAACTGACCATAGCCAGTCAGTTGATCGTTGATTTGAGTCTCACCGCGAAAACCCAGACGTGCGTAGGTGCCGTCAGCATCGGTGCCGTCAGTCCAGGAGTGGACCGCTTTTACTTTGCCGTACAAATCAAGTTTGTTGCCATCTTTATTATAAATTTCCGCTGCATGAGCGGAAGTGATGCCTAATGCCATCACTGCTAATACCACTGCTGACTTTTTCATATTTTTACTCACTTTTAATTGTGAATTTTGCTATCAACTTTGTTATGAAGGCAGAAAGTCCTCATAAAAAAGCCCCCTGAATACCAAGGGGAGAAATCAAAAACACACCAATAAAGGCAATAATGAAGTGGCAATAAATAATTCACTACTCAGATTTCATTCAAAATCCGGAATAAGGTCAGCCAGGTTTACTCTTGATTCTCGCCCTGGTTAATAGAGCGATGTAGCATTAACGCCTCAGCGATAATATCTTGTTTACTTTTTCGCGTTTCAAATGCCAGCGTTCGGACATATTCCCACAGAGAATTATCAACACGGGCACTTAAAAGAACCATATCTTTAGATCGGGTACCCCTGGCTTTTCGGATATCGGGATAATCTCGAGAAGGCATCGTCATCATCTCCTGAACGCAATAAGACGCTTATGGCGATGAAATATGCAGTCAGTGTAAAAACATGTCAACGGTAAAAAGCATTCACAATCGTAATAAAACTGTTAATAAAGCGAGGTAAAATGGAACGATATTTCAAGTGAAAGATAACTTGTTTATAGAATAATGTGTAATTTTAACTTTACATATATTCATTTTTATTCATTTGATTAAAAACGCATGAAGCATTGACACGAATTATTACACTCAATCAAAACATCATTACAGCCAATAAGTTACATACCGTTATTAATGTCTACTTTTATGCGAACTGCTTGTTTTTATGTACTGTTATGCAAAGCGGTTCTACCCAAACCACTGCCGGAATCACTTTGATTCTCACTTAATGCTGACCTGTTTTGTCTAAAAATAAGCACGAAAAGGTAAAAATAAGGTAAATAACCCATTTTTTCGCATGCAAAATTAAGTTGTTTTTAATTGATATAAATCAATTTACGTCGTGTAAAGACGGCGAAAAAATCCCGGCTGAGGCGCCAGACAAAATTTTTTATGTCCAATTCAGCACGATAAAAGGGGAATAATCACGAGGGAAAGTACCACACGGACCGAAGCTGTCCGTGTGGCTGAAGAAGCAAAATCAGGCGTTAACTTTATCCAGCGGCCAGGACTCGAACAGATAGCCATCAAAGTCGATATCATCGACATTTGAAAATTCCAACAGCCGTTGTTTGACGTTTTCCAGATGCTGCCACATTGCCAGTTTGGCGGCGCGGGCGTCCTTTTTAATTAACGCCGCCAGGATCTGCTTGTGGTCGACCATCCACTCTTTACGGTAATGAGTATCATCGAGGTGGCTATGAAGCTGGATCCACATCGGGTTGTTCTCACGCCACTGCCATGACTGGCGAAATAACTCCACCAGCATGCTGTTATGCGTGGCTTCCGCAATCGCCAGATGAAACTGCATGTCACCGCTTTCTGATCCATTCGGTTCGCTGGAGGCCAGCTCACGCTCTTCCAGTTGCAACGCCTGACGCATTTTGACGATGTCTTCGCGAGTGGCCTGCAGCGCGGCAAATTCAGCGATGTTGCTTTCCAGCAACTGGCGCGCCTGCAGCAGTTCAAACGGACCGGCATCGTTGCAGTGATTTACATCCGTACTGTCGATACTCTGCGCATCCGCATTGTCGAGCACGTAGATTCCGGCGCCGCGACGCACGTCCACCAGTCCTTTAATTTCCAGCATGATTAATGCTTCGCGCACCACCGTACGAGTGACATTAAGCATCTCAGCAATTTCACGCTCCGGCGGCAAACGCTCACCGGGCTGGTACGGCGTCTGGACAATCAGATCGCGGATCATGGCACCCACTTCCTGGTAGGGTCTTTGTTGAGAAGTGTTCGATTTCATCGTGTTATGTCCGTCAGAAGCGTGTAATCAGATACGGTGAATAGGTATCGAACTATAGCATTTGCGGCAAGTCAAAAACAGAAAACGGGTCAACCAAATCAGTATTTTGATTGACCCGTCATAGTTCGGGGAATTAAGCGTCAGCGCTTAGCGCGGCAACACACTCACGCGCGCCCAGCTCGCACAGTTGTTGATACATGGCGATAACCGTCTCAACAAAGTCGGCGTTTTCCGCTAAATCATGGCCAAAAATCCCGCTCAGCCCCAGCAGCGCCGTCACACGTTCAGCCCCCTGATACTGTTGGTTAATACGCTGGAATTCAGCCAGCATTGGATCAACAACATCAATGGCCTGCCCCTGCTCATCCACGCCGTGGGTATAACGCATCCAGCCCGCGACGCCAAGCGCCAGGTGACGCCAGTCGCTGCCGTTTTGCAGGTGCAGACGCACCGGATCCAGCAGGCGCTGCGGCAGTTTCTGGCTGCCATCCATCGCAATCTGCCAGGTGCGGTGGCGCAGAGACGGGTTGCTAAAACGTTCGATCAGCAGCGTCGCATAGGCGTTGAGATCGGTGCCTTCCGGCATCGCCAGCGTCGGCGCCTGTTCCTGCATCATCAGCGCAAACGCCGCTTTGCGATACGCGGGATTGGTCATGGTATCGGCGATAGTTTCATACCCGCCAAGATAGCCCAGATACGCGAGGAAAGAGTGACTGCCGTTAAGCATGCGCAATTTCATCATTTCAAACGGCACCACATCGGCAACGAACTGCGCGCCGACTTTATCCCAGTCCGGGCGACCGTTGACGAAGTTGTCTTCAATCACCCACTGACGGAACGGCTCACAGGCGATAGCACATGGATCGTAAACGCCCAACTGGTCGGCAATTTCCTGCAACGTTTCTGGCGTCGCTGCCGGAACAATGCGGTCTACCATGGTGCATGGGAAGGTGGCGTTAGCTGCAATCCACTCCGCTAACTGCGGGTCGCGCGCCTGCGCCAGGCCCAGCACCGCGACTTTCGCCACATGACCATTTTCACGCACGTTATCGCAGGACATCACGGTAAAGGCCGCCAGCCCCTGCTCGCGACGCAGATGCAACGCCTGTACGATGTACCCAATCGCCGATTTCGGCGCGGTCGGGTTCGCCAGATCGTGCTTAATCAGTGGGTTATTGAGATCTAACTGGCCGCTGGCAGCGTCGGTGCAGTACCCTTTTTCCGTGACCGTCAGCGAGACAATCGCCGTCTGCGGGCGCGCCATGGCCTGTAAAATACCGTCGCAATCGTCAAGATCCGGGTGCAGCGCTTCTTTCATCGAGCCAATCACTTTCAGCACGGTGTTGTCCGCGCCCTTTTCCGCCACGGTATACAGCAGTTGCTGCTTGCGCAGATTTTCAATCAGTACGCAGTCGTTACCCGGCATCAGGTTAACTTCACAGATACCCCAGTCGCTGTCGGTGGTTTCTAAGAGATGGTGGGTGTACAGCGCCTGATGCGCGCGGTGAAAAGCACCGCATCCCAGGTGAACAATACGGGATTGCAGGCGAGAACTGTCCCACGCCGGACGCGCAACCGGCAGGTTGCTACTGGCAATTGTCGTTGTCATCGTGAACTCCAGAAGCCGTTGGAATACCAACGGAAGAGAAAAGGGAAAAGCCGGCCAGACAGGTGACCGGCAAATCTGCTTTAACGGCTGAAGAAAGCGCGCTGGATAGCCATTTCAACACCACGCACTTCCGCCAGCCCTTTCAGGCGACCAATCGCGGAGTAACCGGGGTTGGTTTTCTTTTTCAGATCGTCAAGCATCTGATGACCGTGATCCGGTCGCATGGGGATCAGATCCTCTTTGCCCTCAGCTTTACGACGTTGCTCTTCTTCGACGATCGCTTTCACCACTTCGTACATGTCAACATCGCCGTTAAGATGCGCCGCTTCATGGAAGGTTTTCGGGTTATCTTCACGCAGCGTGGAGCGCAGATGGGTGAAGTAAATGCGCGGACCAAACTGTTTGATCATGTCAACCAGGTCGTTGTCCGCCCGAACGCCGTAGGAGCCGGTGCACATGGTAAAACCGTTCGCCATGCTGCTGACCGTATCCACCATCCACTGCATATCTTCCACGGTGGAAACAATACGCGGCAGGCCGAGGATCGGGCGCGGCGGATCGTCCGGGTGTACCGCCATACGCACACCAGCTTCTTCTGCCACCGGAATGATCGCTTTCAGGAAGACGGCAAAATTCTCGCGCAGCGCGGCTTTATCGATATCTTTGTAACGCTCAAGATGCTGACGGAACTGATCGAGGGTATAGCCTTCTTCCGCGCCCGGCAGACCGGCGATGATATTGCGGGTCAAACGCGCTTTGTCTTCATCGCTCATGGTTGCGAAGCGTTCACTGGCCTGAGCAATCTCTTCGGCGGTGTAGTCTGCTTCCGCGCCCGGACGTTTGAGGATATGCAGCTCAAAGGCGGCAAATTCAATCTGGTCAAAACGCAACGCTTTGGAGCCGTCCGGCAGGACGTATTCCAGATCGGTACGGGTCCAGTCGAGAACCGGCATAAAGTTATAGCACACGGTACGAATGCCGCACTGGGCCAGGTTACGCAGGCTCTGCTGATAATTGGCGATCCACTGCTGATAGTTGCCAGAACGGGTTTTAATGTCTTCGTGGATCGGCACGCTTTCGACGACCGACCAGACCAGGCCCGCCTGCTCAATAATCGCTTTGCGCTTTAGGATCTCATCAACCGTCCACACTTCCCCGTTCGGGATATGGTGCAAAGCGGTGACAACGCCCGTGGCACCCGCCTGACGCACATCCGCTAAGGTGACCGGATCGTTAGGGCCATACCAGCGCCATGTCTGTTCCATGTTTTGTTCCTCGTTTACATTATGGACTCGACGATATGGCGCATAAATTCCTCCTTTTGGTATTACATGTCAACCTCAATAGCGAAATTGGTTAACCAAATCACAATGAAGGTCGTTTTGATCCTATGTGCGGCGCAAAAATACACGGTGAACATGTAAACATGTAACGCAATGTGACATCTATCGCATCAATGGTTAACCAATATATGTAACATCTCAACCAAAATCATAATGGTTCAACCAAAAGAAGGTAGACGTTTTATGCACGTTCTCAATATTCTGTGGGTCGTATTCGGCATCGGTCTGATGCTGGTACTTAATCTAAGATTCAAAATAAACTCGATGGTCGCCCTGCTGCTGGCGGCGCTCTCAGTCGGCATGCTGGCGGGTATGGATTTAATGGAGCTGCTGCACACCATGAAATCCGGTTTCGGCAGCACGCTGGGAGAGCTGGCGATTATCGTGGTATTCGGGGCGGTCATCGGTAAGCTGATGGTTGATTCCGGGGCGGCGCATCAGATTGCCCATACGCTCCTGGCGCGCCTCGGCCTGCGCTATGTGCAGTTGTCGGTGATCATTATTGGTCTGATCTTCGGCCTGGCGATGTTCTATGAAGTAGCGTTTATTATGCTGGCGCCGCTGGTGATCGTTATTGCTGCGGAAGCGAAGATCCCGTTCCTCAAGCTGGCGATCCCCGCCGTTGCCGCCGCCACCACCGCGCACTCCCTGTTCCCGCCGCAGCCTGGCCCGGTGGCGCTGGTTAATGCCTACGGCGCTGACATGGGCATGGTCTACATCTACGGTATTCTGGTAACCATTCCGAGCGTAATCTGCGCCGGACTTATCCTGCCAAAATTCCTCGGCAACCTCGATCGTCCGACGCCGTCATTCATGAAAGCCGACGTCCCGGTTGACCAGAACAATCTGCCGTCATTCGGCGTGTCTATTCTGGTGCCGCTGATCCCGGCGATCATCATGATCTCCACCACCATCGCCAACATCTGGCTGGTAAAAGGGACACAAGCATGGGAAGTGGTCAACTTCCTCGGCTCTTCACCGATTGCAATGTTCATCGCCATGATTGTTGCCTTCGTGCTGTTTGGTACCGCGCGTGGTCATGATATGCAATGGGTCATGAACGCCTTTGAAAACGCGGTGAAAAGTATCGCGATGGTGATCCTGATCATCGGCGCGGGCGGCGTACTGAAGCAGACCATCATCGACACCGGCATTGGCGATACCATCGGTATGTTGATGTCGCACGGCAATATTTCCCCGTACATCATGGCGTGGTTGATAACCGTATTAATTCGTCTGGCAACCGGTCAGGGCGTGGTCTCAGCCATGACGGCGGCGGGAATTATCAGCGCAGCCATCCTCGACCCGGCAACCGGTCAACTGGTGGGCGTCGATCCGGCGTTACTGGTGCTGGCAACGGCGGCAGGCTCCAACACCCTGACCCACATCAACGATGCCTCGTTCTGGCTGTTCAAAGGCTACTTTGACCTGTCGGTGAAGGATACGCTGAAAACCTGGGGTCTGCTGGAACTGGTAAACTCCGTGGTGGGTTTGATAATCGTGTTGATCATCAGCATGATTGCATAAAGTCTGTCCCGCTCTGGCAGTAGCGCCAGAGCGGTTTTCCATCCTGTCTTAGCAATCCTCAATAATCAGATACACTGCCTTCACCGGGCCATGCACCCCAACCACCTTGATAAGCTCAATATCCGCCGTCGAACTGGGTCCACTGATAATGTTAATGCACGACGGCATCCGCTCACCGGCCTGCGCTTTCTGATGCAGTTTTTCCGCCAGCTGCGCTACGCGCGGCAGGATGGTGCTTTTACGCAGCACGAAAATCGACGACTCCGGCAACAGGCTCAGGGAACGCCCGCGCTCCGGCGCGGAAAACAGCACCACACCGCCGGACTCGGTCAGGCCATACTCGGCATAGACCACGCCGACTTTCGCCTGCTCGGCCTGAGTAATATTTTCGCTACCGCGCGCCGGGTCCCAGACCACAGCGTTGCATGCCTGCTGTAAGCGTTCGGTAATGCCCAGTTCCACCAGCCGACTGTCGCCGCTCAGTACCACCGGTTGTGGCCCCAGTTCCTCACACAGGCGGAGCGCCGCGTCTGCGGCCTGATCCTCGCGGGTCAGTTCGCAGCGGGCCAGCATCACCTCGCTGGCAAACTGGATAAACGCCTCGCAGCGCTGCCCGGGGCTCAGTTCGGTCAGGCGCTCGTTGGCATAGTTGTTAACCGGCGCGGCATCCGCGTGCGGTTCGAAACGCAGCGGGCGACCCAACGCCTGGGCGACGGTGTTTAAAAATGCGGTACGGTTATCCATTTTTTTTCTCCTGCGCCTGATGTTTCTTAAACCAACTGCGGAAACTCTCGCCGTCAGCATCAGGCAGATCGCGCGCCTCCATCCAGTCTCCAATAGCGCCAACCTTAAGCGGTGTTTTACCGCCATTGATAAACCAGCTCGCCGCGTGGGCCCCGGCCATCATGCCGACCTTCCACAGCCCTGGATGGCTGTTAGCATAAGCGAACATTTTGATCGCCCGTCGCTCGGCTTTCGGGGTAATGCCCTCCTCGGCCATCACCCGGCGATGCCGCAGGATCAGTTTTGACAGCGGGATCCGCACCGGACAGACGCTGTCACAGGCCGTGCACAGTGAACAGGCATATGGCAGGTCTTTAAAATCTTTATAGCCGCCGAGCAGCGGAGAGATCACTGCGCCGATGGGACCTGGATAGATGGAGCCATAGCCATGCCCGCCGATATGACGATACGCCGGACAGGTGTTCATACAGGCTCCGCAGCGGATGCAGCGCAGCACATCACGAAACGCTGAGCCCAGCACCTGCGAGCGCCCGTTATCGACAATCACCAGATGAAATTCTTCCGGTCCGTCAACGTTATCCGCCTCACGCGGGCCGGTCAGCCATGTGTTGTAGCCCGTCAGACGTGCGCCCACGGCGCTGCGCGCCAGCATAGTGATCAGTACATCCACATCGGCAAACGTCGGTGCGATACGCTCCATACCCATCACCGCAATGTGCGTTTTCGGCAGCGTGGTGCACATGCGCGCGTTGCCTTCGTTGGTCACCAGACACACCGAGCCAGTTTCCGCCACGGCAAAGTTGCAGCCGGTAATGCCGATTTCGGCACTCAGGAAATCTTCGCGGATCTTCTGGCGAATGAATAAGGTCATGGCTTCCGGCGTTTCCGGGCCGTCGTAGCCCAGACGTTCGTTCAGCACACGGCGGATCTGATAACGATCTTTATGAATGGCCGGGACCACGACGTGCGAAGGCGGATCCTGATCCAATTGCAGGATGTATTCGCCGAGATCGGTTTCGATCACCTGAATTCCGGCATCCTGCAGCACATGATTGACGCCGATCTCTTCGGTCACCATCGACTTGGACTTCACCACCTTCTTCGCATTTTTATTCTGTGCGACCTGCAGAATGTAGCGGGTAGCCTCTTCTTTGGTTTTGGCGAAATAGACGTGCCCGCCGTTTTGCGTCACTTTCTCGGAGAGTTGATAAAGGTAAGCGTCGAGATTGCTCAGAACGTGATCGCGGATCTGGCTGGCACGATCGCGCCAGTCTTCCCAGTGGCCTAACTCCTCGACCATTTTCTGTCGATTCGCGCCGATACGCTCCTGCGCATTAGCCACGGCTTTGCGCATGATCGGGTCTTCAATCTGCTGACGAATGCGCAGTTTAAATTCTACATCGCTGGTTTTTATCGACATTTCTTTCCCCTCAGCGGCTCATCAGCACTTCAGCAATATGCATCACTTTGACCGGCTGACCTTCCCGTTGCAGTCGACCGCCAATGTTCAGCAGGCAGCTGACATCTGCGCCAATCAAGTATTCCGGCTTCGCATCCATCAGATGGAAAACTTTCTCTTTCACCATCTCGCCGGATATTTCAGCCATTTTGACCGAGAATGTTCCGCCAAAGCCGCAGCAGGTGTCCTGATCGGCAAACGTCAGCAGCTCCAGTCCGCGCACGTTTTTCAGCAGTGTGAGCGGCTCTTCCTTCACACCCAGCTTGCGGGTCAGGCTACAGGAGGGGTGATATACGGCGCGGCCATGCAGACTGGCGCCGACATCCACCACGCCCAGTTTGTTGACGATAAAGGAAGTGAGATCCTGCATACGCGCGGCAACGTTCTCAGCACGGATCGCCCACTCAGGTTCATCGGCAAGATAGGTCGGGTAGCTTTTTACCGCATAGGTGCAGGAGCCTGCCGGAGAGATAATCGGATCGTCGTTGTCTTCCAGCGCAGCGATCAGGTTTTTCATCCCGGGGATCGCTTCTTTGATGTAACCGCTGTTGATGGCTGGCTGACCGCAACACCCTTGCTTCTCGGGGAAATTCACGCGACAACCCAGTTTTTCCAGCAGCAATACGGAGTCTCGTGCCATCCGTGATTTCAGTGCGTCACCAATGCAGGTAACAAAGAAATTTACATTCACAATAACCACTCCATTGCTTCATTTCTGTTTATTGCGCTTGATATTGCTATATCAAGCAAAGGTTCAATCGTGATTCACACCCAGTTTTTCGGTTTGCTCGTTTTACTAATGCCTGGGTTCATAATGATGCTCAGATCGTTTTCCTTTGATGGCGATTCTCCGTTTCTTATATCAGGACAATCGCAAATGTCTGTATTTTCATTTGTATGACAAAACAAAATAATCCCCTAATCGACTCGGACATGCAATACCCAGGTTTATTTATTTCGGCATCGCTCACATTTTTATATTTAAAACCACAGCATTATTAACAGCTTAAGAATAGTTTCAGGAGATAACTATTCTCGTCACTACCATTATCAAACATGTTGTTAAATAACTACTTATAGGTATTTCGCTTACTCTTAAGTATATTTACTCGACATTAAATTTTAATTAAAAGATTACAATAGTTACAAAACCACAAATCATAATTACTTTATCCACTGAAGCGATTCAGTTTACAGCTTTTATTAATCCAGCAATGTAGCCTCCCCGCCATAAATATAAATCAGGTTTAATAAACCAATCGGGAATAGCAATGAACGAATATTTTATGTTTGCCCTGGCACTCTCTCCGTTACTACTGATGGTATTTTTAATATTAAAACTAAAAATGGCCATCCATTATTCCGTGCTAATCTCTTTAGTTTTCACCGCCGCGTTATCAGCACTATTCTGGGAAATGCCCGTACAGAATCTGAAAGCCGCAATAGGCTATGGCGCACTGAAGGGATTATGGCCGATCGTGATAGTGATCCTCGGCGCTATCTTCAGTTATAACGTCATGCAGGCGACCAAAGCGCTGGATATTCTGCGCGATATTCTCGCCAGCATTAGCGAAGATAAGCGTATTCAGGTGCTGCTGATTTCATGGTGCTTTGGCGGATTCCTTGAAGCTGCGGCGGGTTATGGTACGGCGGTCGCCATTCCAATCGGCATTCTTATTGCGCTCGGATTCAACCCGCTGAAGGCGGCGATCGCCTCTCTGGTTGCAAATACCGTTCCCACCGCATTCGGCGCGGTCGGGATCCCGGTTTCTATTCTGGCGGAACAGGTTAATCTGCCGGTTTATACCTTAGGCGGAACTATTATTCTGCAACTGGCGCTGTTTAATATCCTGCTGCCGTTTGTCATTGTCTGCATAATTGGCGGCGGCCTGAAAGCCATTCGCGGCGTATTTCTGATCACGCTGATGTGCGGCATCACCACGCTGGTTCCGCAATATTTTGTTGCTATCCATCTTGGCGCGGAATTGCCTGCCTTTGCCGGGAGCCTGGTCAGCCTGTTTGCCGTCGCGATAGTCAGCCGCCTGCGCAAAGGAAAAACCGATCCCGAATGGCGCATTGAGGTCAGCCATACCCGCGAAACCACGCCGCGCTCGGCAAAAGTGTTGTTCCGCGTGGGCTCTATCTATCTGTTTATTTTTGTCTTTATCCTGCTGTGTTCACCGCTGTTCCCGACGATAAAAGCCGCGGCGTCCCAACTGGCCTCGGTACTGTATTTTACGCTAGCCGACGGCAAAACCCTGGCGCTGAAAGTGGAATGGGTGACCACGCCGGGGATGCTGATCATCTTTGCGACCATTATCGGCGGTTTTATTCAGGGGGCTTCGGCACGTGGGATGCTGGAAGTGTTTATCAAAACTATTTTCCAGCTTAAAAATTCCATTGTGGCGATTATGGCGATCGTCGCGCTGGCCACGGTGATGGATCTCAGTGGGATTATCTCCACGCTGGCCCAGTCGATTGTTGATTTGACCGGCAGCTCATACGTCTTCCTCGCCCCGGTGATTGGCGCGCTGGGCACATTTGTGACCGGCAGCGATACCAACTCGAACATTCTGTTCGGTAAGCTGCAAACTATTGCCGCCAGTAAGCTGCATATCGATCCCAACTGGCTGGCGGCGGCCAATACCTCCGGCGCAACGGGCGGAAAAATGATTTCGCCGCAGAGCATCGCCATCGCAGTTTCAGCCACCAAAATGGACGGCCAGGCCAACCAGATAATGTCTGGCACCATGAAATACTGCTGCGCCTACATTGTGATCCTCGGCCTGAAAGTCGGTCTCTTTTATTACTGGTTTATGGCGTAACCCGTTGTCAACCCCGCCAAATTCGCGGCAATCGTATTTGACGACGCGGTGACCATAAAGGTTTACACCGCCCTGGGATCGGAACGAGGTGACAGGCTTTACGATTTGTCGGCGCTGACTAAAATAGCGCCGATGTTTCAAATCGAGGGTTGTTGTTATGTTGTTCTGGAAAAAGATGGTGAAGAAGTTCGACGCCTTTTCTGCGTTGATCCCACCACGCTACTTCCGCGTGTAATGTCTGCGTTTCACGCTCATTTGTCGGCCGGATAAGGCGCAAGCGCCGCATCCGGCAACTGGCCCCCTTTCACTTGCGCAGCCCGCACGCTCTTAACACCCTGACCCACAGACGAAGCCACGCAAAACGGTAGACCAGCGGATGCTGAAATCGTAGCAATGTCAGAAACATAGAGCCTCCTTGGGACGCTACAGTACCGTTGCCTGATAGCGAATCTGCGGCTCCATTATCTGGTGACGCGCGTCTATCAGCCGCAGTTCATACGAGTCGCGCTCTTTCGTTAGTCGCATCACCGCGTCAACAACACTGGTGGTCCGCTCCAGCGCCAGCTTGTCATCATAACCATTGAGCAGTGAGGCCAGCATCACGCTGCAAATCAGATCCCCAACGCCCACCGGCATTTTGGCAAAGCTATACAGCGGCCGGGCGATGTGTAACGTCTGTTCCGCCGTCACCAGCAGCATTTCAAACGCCTGTTTGTCACGCGAGCAGTCGCCGAGATGCTTCACCAGTACCTTCTTCACTCCCCATGCCACCAACTGCTGCGCCGCTTCCACCACCTCGTCAAAACTACGCAGTAGTCTGCCCGTCAACACGCCCAGCTCATAGAGATTCGGCCCCATTATGTCGGCCAGTTGAATGGCGTCATCGACAAAATAGGACTCCACGCCCTGCGCGACAATGCAGCCTTTTTGCGGGTCGCCCATTACTGGATCGCAAAAATAGAGCGCCTGCGGATTACGCTGGCGAATGGTGGTGACCGCGTGCTTGACCTCTTCGCAATGGCGTTTATCTCCAAGATACCCTGACAATACGGCATCACATTGCGCCAGCTTTTGCAGGTCATCCAGCCCGCTGATGATGGCGCTCAACTCGCCGTGCGGCATCGCCATGCCCTGCCACATCCCGTACTGGGTGTGGTTGGAAAACTGCACGGTGTAAAACGGCCATACATCGATCCCCGAAAGCTGCATCGGCAACACGGCGGCTTTATTTCCGGCATAGCCATAAACGACTGACGACTGAACAGACAACACGTTTTTCATTTTGACTCCGTCTAACGAAACGTTGGCAGCAGACCAAATACGTCCAGAACAACCGTCAGATAAACAATCGCCCCACAGACAATCACCAGATTGAGCACGGTGTTATTACACGGCGCGGTATAGCTGGCGGTCGGAAAACGTTTCCGCGCCGCTTTCACCAGGAACGGCGGCAGGATCACGCTCCAGATGGTAAAGGCCAGACCGGCGTAACCAATCGCGTGCACAAAACCGTTCGGGAAGAAGAAGCACACGGCGGCTGGTGGGAAGTAAGTCACCAGCGCGGTTTTCAGGCGGCCCATGCCGTCATCCGGGAAATGAAACAGATCGGCGATGTAATCAAACAGGCCAAGCGTCGCCGCCAGCAGGGAACTGGCTACCGCGAAGTTGCCGAAGAAGGTCAGGATCAGATCCATATAACGGCTGGTGAACAGCCCGCTGATGGCCTCGACAAACACGTCGATATTGCCGCCTTTGGCGATAATTGGCGGGAACGAGGAACGGCTAATGTTGCCCATCGTAACGGCTAACCAGAAGATATACAGCAACAGGGCAAACAGCGTGCCGATGATAATAGAGCGCGTAATATTCGAAATTCCGCTCGTGCCATACAGCTTGACCAGGCTCGGCACGTTACCGTGAAAACCAAACGAGATAATGCAGAACGGCAGCGTCATCAGGATATACGGCAGATACTGCGAATTGGGCAGCGCCACCGCCACGCTGTCGACGAGTTTTGCCACTTCGATATGGCCCACCAGTCCGGAGAAGGTGGCAAAGAACGCCACAAATTTACCGATAATTAGCACGGTAGTGATGCGTCCAACCAGCAATGAACTGTACCAGGCAATTGCCCCAACCAGCATACTGACGATAATCACCGAGATATTTGCCGGAAAACGCACGCCGCTGTATTTGAATACGGTTTGCGCCATCACCGCCGATGAACCGGAGATATAGGCATAGGTCAGAATATACAGCACAAAGCCGAAAGCGATACCCACCACGATATTCCACTTACGGCCTAATAAATCCTGGGTAAAGGTATTAAAACTGGCACCAGCGCCATAATGCAGGTTAACTTCAACCAGCATCAGGCCGGTTAATAACATCATGATGGCAATAAAGAGAAGAATAACCGACGCACCGGGGAACCATACGCCGGCCATCGCAATCGGCAGGGAAAACATTCCGCCACCCACTACGGTCGCGATAACCAACATGGTTCCGCTAATCAGTCCGGGGGTACTACTCTGTCGCTCAATGGCATTAATATCCATGATAAATGTTCCTGTAGACTATTCGTTATAATTACAGCTGTCATTTGTACATCATGCGGATAATAAAAATGTCGGAGTCAGGGTTTACTTTTTATAGTTCTGTCACGGTAACGGACACCGCAAAGGCTTCCTGTTCATGGAAAAAGAAGACAAAAAAGCCCCATCGCCAGATGGGGCCATAATGATTATTTAGATATAATCAAAGCGTGCGGTAAAGAAACGCAACTGCTTCGGCTCGTATATAAACTTCAGCCCGCGAATATCTTCTTTGTGCTGGTAAAGTTTAATAATACCGTCGGCCACCACATCCATATGCGCGTAGGTATAAACGCGACGTGGAATCGTCAGACGCACAGTTTCCAGTTTCGGTCTGTGGTGTTCGCCGGTGACGTTATTACGACCCGCAGAGATAATTCCGCGCTCCATACTACGTACACCAGTTTCTACATAGATGCTGGCAGCCAGGCTTTGCGCCGGGAACTCGTCCTGCGTCAGATGCTCGCAGAAGCGGCGCGCATCGAGGAATACCGCATGACCGCCCACCGGTTCAACAATCGGTACGCCAGCAGCTTTCAGCTTGTCGCCCAGGTAGCGCACCTGCTTCACGCGGTGCTCAATGTACTCATACTGCATGGCTTCGCGCAGACCAATCGCCATGGCTTCCATGTCGCGTCCGGCCAGGCCGCCGTAGGATGGCATCCCTTCGTACACTACGACTAACTCTTTGGCAGCAGAGAACATTTCGTCATCATTCATGCACAGGAAGCCGCCGATGTTTACCAGACAGTCTTTTTTACCACTCATGGTACAACCGTCGGCGTAGCTGAACATCTCATGCACGATCTCTGCGATGCTCTTGTTCTCAAAGCCCTGCTCTTGCTCTTTGATAAAGTAGGCGTTTTCTACGCAGCGGGTGGCGTCGTAGAACACTTTAATGCCGTGTGCTTTTGTCAGTTCACGTACCGCACGCATGTTTGCCATCGATACCGGCTGCCCGCCCGCGAGGTTAACCGTCACCGCCAGGCAGATATAGGCAATATTCTCGGCGCCTTTTTCATCAATCAGCTTTTGTAATTTTTTAAGATCGATATCACCTTTAAATGCAATATTCAGACCGGCATCGTGCGCTTCGTCACGAACGATATCGACAAACACCGCGCCATTTTTTTCCTGGTGATAACGGGTAGTGGTGAAATACATATTCCCGGCAACATATTGCCCAGGTTTAATAGCCAGCTGCGATAACAGGTTTTCAGCGCCGCGGCCCTGGTGAGTCGGAACAATATGTTTAAAGCCAAACAGTTCCTGAACCGTTCTTTCCAGATGATAGAAGTTTTCGCTGCCCGCGTACGCTTCATCACCCATCATCATTCCGGCCCACTGCTTGTCGCTCATTGCGTTGGTGCCACTGTCGGTCAGCAGGTCAATATAAATATCTTTCGAATTTAACAGGAAAGTATTGTAACCCGCTTCCTGCATTTTCTTAAGGCGTTCATCACGCGGGATCATAGATACAGTTTCAACGCTTTTAATACGGAAGGGTTCTGCCGGATAATTCATTTTGTTTCTCCAGTAACAGTGGTCATGTACGTATTAATGTGAAGTAAAGCATACCTGGTTCATCAATAAAGTCTGATGAAATATAACTATTCGCCTCCTGAGCCAGGGGGAGAAATAATGTGGAGGCACTATGCAAGATTTAATTGATTATGGAAATAGCTCGAGCAACATTAATCACTGGCAATAATTCAAAAATCTGTAAATGTGAGTGATGCAAATCACACGTCATTTTTTTACCTATTCATATTCAACAAGTTTTTTTTTGCGTGTTGTTTTGTCGTTCGCTGTTGAGCGTTACCTGCGACCGGAAATACTGAAAACTTAACTTTCCAGGCTGTTCTCATTTTGTATTGGTGAATGAGTACACCCCATTTTGTGAGAGTCGGATCACTTCGCGGGTTACTATTTGTGATACACATCACTAAAAGTGTAAAGCAAAGTGTACAAATTGGTGTTGTTTCAGAGTTTGCTATTTGCTTCAGTGAGTTAGATCGCATTTTTGACCAGATAGCAACAGGCGTTGTTTTCTGGAGCGCGGGGATATTCAGGCGCGTGGAAGATAATGAATTTATACGCTGAATAATACCGGATTTATTGGGATGAAGGCGTTTTCTATTTATTCCAAAAGCGTGCTATTCGCGCTTATTTCATCTTATTTACATCTGGACTTCACCCAAGATACAGGGGGAATTCACAGGGGTTTGATTAGCGCGATGCGCAGTCACTATTAAAGGGAATAGTCACCATGACTGATACGCATAGTATTGCAGTTTCATTTGATCCAGAAGTGCATGCCGCACGCACCGCCGAACCCGAAGAGTCAGAACTGATGAAATCCCTGCGCGCCGTGGAAAAACTCTCCGTGCGCAAGCAAAAGCAGGTACTGGAGTTTATCGGAGTGATTGCGGGGAAAGCGTCAAAGGGGTGAGCGTGTGATTGTCCTTGAGGCGCCTGCGGGCGCCTTTATTA
>NZ_CP069763.1:1843822-1888340 GCF_016893685.1 Citrobacter cronae | reverse complement strand
ATGGTGCCGAAGGCCGGACTCGAACCGGCACGTATTTCTACGGTTGATTTTGAATCAACTGCGTCTACCGATTTCGCCACTCCGGCACGGAAGGGATGCGGAAAACGTTGTGGATTATACCTGTCATGCGCCGCCATGCAAGCGTCAGCGTGCGTATGGCTCGCTAAGTGTTGAAAATTTCAGCATTACCTTTCGGAGCTGCAATCAACATCACGGTTTAGTCCCCGCAATAACCTCCTTAAGCCCCCGTTCTGCGAAGCGTCCCGTTTCCCCATGCTCTACACTTCCAATTCAACACCACACTGAGGGAAACACGATGTCGATGATAAAAAGTTACGCCGCAAAATCGGCGGGCCGCGAACTCGAACTCTATGAATATGATGCGGGCGAGCTTAAGCCGGAAGATGTCGAGGTACAGGTCGATTACTGCGGTATCTGCCATTCCGATTTGTCGATGATCGACAACGAATGGGGGTTCTCTCAGTATCCGCTGGTTGCCGGGCATGAGGTGATTGGTCGCGTGGCCGCGCTCGGCAGCGCGGCGCAGGATAAGGGTCTGAAAGTTGGCCAGCGCGTCGGCGTTGGCTGGACGGCGCGCAGCTGCGGGCATTGCGACGCCTGTATCAGCGGTAATCAGATTAACTGCCTGCAAGGTTCCGTTCCCACGATTCTCAATCGCGGTGGCTTTGCCGAGAAGCTGCGGGCCGACTGGCAGTGGGTGATCCCGCTGCCGGATAGCATCGACCTGGCGGCGGCTGGCCCATTGCTGTGCGGCGGTATCACGGTGTTCAAACCGCTACTGATGCACCACATCACTGCCACCAGCCGCGTCGGGGTGATCGGCATCGGCGGCCTGGGGCATATCGCCATTAAGCTGTTACACGCGATGGGCTGCGAGGTGACCGCGTTCAGCTCCAATCCGGCGAAAGAGCAGGAGGTGCTGGCGATGGGAGCGGATAAGGTGGTCAACAGCCGCGATCCGGATGCGCTAAAAGCGCTGGCGGGCCAGTTCGATCTCATCATTAACACGGTTAACGTCGACCTCGACTGGCAGCCCTATTTTGAAGCGCTGGCCTACGGCGGTAATTTCCATACCGTCGGTGCGGTGCTGAAACCGTTGCCGGTGCCAGCATTTACCTTAATTGCCGGCGATCGTAGCATCTCCGGTTCGGCGACCGGTACGCCCTTCGAACTGCGTAAACTGATGAAGTTTGCCGGGCGCAGCAAGGTGTCGCCGACTACCGAACTGTACCCGATGTCGCAAATTAACGAAGCTATCCAGCACGTGCGCGACGGCAAAGCCCGCTACCGCGTGGTGCTGAAAGCCGACTTCTGATGCAGGGCTCAGTCCCGCAAGGGGCTGGGCCTATTGCCCGCTACGAAACGCAAGCACTGCCAGGCGGCACTGTTCCGTCACATGCTCGATGTCATGGTTCACATCGATGCGGGCAATATCGCGTTCATCTTCCTGCGGACATTCCAGCGCGTCGAACTGGCTTTTTAACAAGCCCACCGGCATAAAATGCCCTGCCCGACGCTGCATGCGTGCCAGAATGGTCTCGTAATCACCATCCAGCCACAGAAAATGCACATTCGGGCTGCCCTGCCGCAATATATCGCGGTACTGTTTTTTTAATGATGAGCAGACAATAAATCCGGTCTCATTCTTTTTATATAAACTGTATGAGGCATCATTTAATCGCGCTAACCAGGGAAGTCTGTCCTCATCGGTTAATGGAATACCCTCAGACATTTTATCAATATTTTTAGCTGGATGAAGATCGTCGCCATCAATGAATTTAGCCGATAATACAGCGGCAATTTTGCTACCGATTAAAGATTTACCGCTCCCCGAAACGCCCATCAAAATATAACTTTCCCCGGCCATCAAAAAACTCCAGATTTATATTCCATGAGGCGATACTACGCCTTGCACATTGCAGAATTCACCTTTTTTCGGCACGACCGCACAGATTTACAAGGCGCATCACGTTATGCGTAACATTGTAGTGTAACAATTTTCCAGCGTGACTTACTTCACAAATAATAATAATTAAAACCGCTTAAATGCTGTCGAGGTTACTACCTGACCAGTGAGGCATTTATGCAAGTCAAAACCCAATCCTGCGTTGTCGCGGGTAAGAAAACTGTTGCCGTTACCGACCAAAATATTGAATGGGATAATAAAGGGACACTAGTAAAAATTACCCGCGGTGGTATTTGCGGGTCCGATTTACATTATTATCAGGAAGGAAAAGTCGGTAATTTCACTGTTAAAGCGCCGATGATTTTAGGCCATGAAGTTATTGGTAAAGTGGTGCACAGCGACTCCAAAGAATTACATGAAGGTCAGTCAGTGGCGATTAATCCGTCGAAGCCGTGCGGCCACTGTAAATATTGTCTGCAACATGAAGAAAACCAGTGCACGGAAATGCGCTTTTTTGGTAGCGCCATGTATTTTCCCCATGTCGACGGCGGTTTTACCCGGTTTAAAACCGTCGATACCACGCAGTGTATTCCCTACCCCCAAGAGGCCGATGAAAAAGTCATGGCCTTTGCCGAACCACTGGCGGTCGCGATCCACGCCGCGCATGAAGCGGGCGACCTGCAGGGCAAGCGCGTGTTTATCTCCGGCGTCGGTCCTATCGGCTGCCTGATCGTCAGCGCGGTAAAAACGCTCGGTGCGGCAGAGATTGTCTGTGCTGATATCAGCCCGCGTTCGCTGTCGCTGGCCCAGCAGATGGGGGCCGACGCGCTGATTAATCCGCAGCAGGACTCGCTCGAGGAGTGGAAAAAAGAGAAAGGCTACTTCGACGTTAGCTTCGAAGTCTCCGGTCATCCGTCCTCAATCACCACCTGTCTGGAAGTGACACGCGCAAAAGGCGTGATGGTGCAGGTCGGCATGGGCGGCGCAGTGCCGGACTTCCCGATGATGATGCTGATCGGCAAAGAAATCGCGCTCAAAGGTTCGTTCCGCTTTACCACCGAGTTCAACACCGCGGTGTCGTGGCTGGCGAATAACGTTATCGATCCGCTGCCGTTACTCAGCGCCGAATATCCATTTACCGAGCTTGAACAAGCGCTGATCTTCGCCGGGGACAAAACCCAGGCGGCAAAGGTCCAGCTCGTTTTTGCAGAAACAAAATAAGGAATAACATGATGAACGATCTTTTTTCACTGGACGGCAAAAACATTCTGATCACCGGTTCGGCTCAGGGTATTGGTTATTTACTGGCGACCGGCCTGGGTAAATACGGCGCGCAGATTATCGTCAATGATATTACGCCAGAGCGCGCGGAGGCCGCCGTCGCCAAACTGCAGCAGGAAGGGATCCGCGCCGTTGCCGCGGCATTTAATGTTACGCAGAAACAGGACATTGATGCCGCCATCGAGCATATCGAAAAAGACATTGGCCAAATTGATGTGCTGGTGAATAACGCCGGTATCCAGCGCCGCCATCCCTTTACCGAGTTCCCGGAACAGGACTGGAACGATGTGATTGCCGTTAACCAGACGGCGGTGTTCCTGGTCTCGCAGGCGGTCACTCGCCGCATGGTGGAGCGCCAGGCCGGGAAGGTCATCAACATCTGTTCCATGCAGAGCGAACTGGGCCGCGACACCATTACGCCGTACGCTGCCTCCAAAGGCGCGGTAAAAATGCTCACCCGCGGAATGTGCGTTGAGCTGGCGCGCCACAATATCCAGGTCAACGGTATCGCGCCGGGCTACTTCAAAACCGAGATGACCAAAGCGTTGGTCGAGGATGAAGCCTTTACCGCCTGGCTGTGCAAACGTACGCCAGCCGCGCGCTGGGGCGATCCGCAGGAGCTGATTGGCGCGGCGGTATTTCTCTCTTCCAAAGCATCCGATTTTGTTAACGGGCACCTGTTGTTCGTCGATGGCGGCATGCTGGTCGCCGTCTGATACAACACAACGCAACATCACGCAGCGCCCAGGCGCTGCCTTTTGGCACCCACCCGAAATCATTCGAGTTGCAGGACAAAATGCCAAAAGCATTTTGTCCTGCAACTTGAAGTATGACGGGGATATAAGAGAAACGATTATGCCATTAATAATAATTGCGGCAGGCGTCGCGCTGCTTCTGGTCCTGATGATTGGCTTTAAAGTTAACGGCTTTATTGCGCTGGTCCTGGTGGCGGCGGTCGTCGGTTTTGCCGAAGGGATGGATGCCCAGGCCGTTCTGCACTCTATACAAAATGGGATCGGCGGTACGCTCGGCGGGCTGGCGATGATCCTCGGGTTTGGCGCGATGCTCGGCAAGCTGATCTCCGATACCGGCGCAGCCCAGCGCATCGCCACCACGCTGATTGACACGTTCGGTAAGAAACGTGTGCAGTGGGCGCTGGTGATCACCGGTCTGGTCGTCGGTCTGGCGATGTTCTTCGAAGTCGGCTTTGTTCTGCTGCTGCCGCTGGTATTTACGGTGGTGGCCTCTTCCGGTCTGCCGCTGCTGTATGTCGGCGTGCCGATGGTGGCGGCGCTGTCCGTAACCCACTGTTTCCTGCCGCCGCATCCGGGCCCCACCGCGATTGCCACCATTTTCGAGGCCAATCTCGGCACCACCCTGCTGTACGGCTTTATTATTACCATCCCGACGGTAATTGTCGCCGGGCCGCTGTTTTCTAAACTGCTAACCCGCTTTGAGAAAGCGCCGCCGGAAGGGTTATTCAACCCGCATCTGTTCACCGAAGAAGAGATGCCGTCGTTCTGGAACAGTATCTTTGCGGCGGTTATCCCGGTCATACTGATGGCGGTGGCGGCGGTATGTGAAATTACGCTGCCGAAGTCCAACAGCGTGCGGGTATTCTTTGAGTTTATCGGCAACCCTGCGGTCGCCTTGTTTATCGCCATCGTGCTGGCCATTTTTACCCTTGGTCGACGTAACGGACGGACGATCGAGCAAATTATGGATATCATTGGCGACTCTATCGGCGCAATCGCGATGATTGTGTTCATCATTGCCGGGGGCGGTGCGTTTAAGCAGGTACTGGTCGACAGCGGCGTGGGGCAGTATATCTCGCACCTGATGACCGGCACGTCGCTCTCTCCGCTGCTGATGTGCTGGACGGTCGCCGCGTTGCTGCGTATCGCGCTCGGTTCTGCGACCGTGGCGGCGATCACCACCGCAGGCGTGGTGCTGCCGATTATTAACGTTACTCACGCCGACCCGGCGCTGATGGTGCTGGCAACCGGCGCGGGCAGCGTGATTGCCTCCCACGTTAACGATCCGGGATTCTGGCTGTTTAAAGGCTATTTTAATCTCAGCGTTGGGGAAACATTGCGTACCTGGACGGTGATGGAGACGCTGATTTCCATTATGGGTCTGCTGGGCGTACTGGCGCTGAACGCCATCCTGCATTAAGACGGTCATCACCGGGGAGCACAGGTCAGCGCTCCCCGGCACGGGAGAGAAAATGAGGAACCACAGAATTTCTTTGCAAGATATCGCCACACTGGCGGGCGTGACCAAAATGACGGTGAGCCGCTACATTCGCTCGCCGAAAAAGGTCGCAAAGGAAACCGGTGAACGCATTGCGCAGATTATGGAGGAGATTAATTACATCCCCAACCGCGCGCCCGCGATGCTGCTGAATGCGCAAAGCTATACGCTCGGCGTGCTGATCCCCTCGTTTCAAAACCAGCTGTTCGCTGACATTCTGGCCGGTATTGAGTCGGTCACCTCGGACCATAACTATCAGACGCTGATCGCCAACTACAATTATGACCGGGAATCCGAGGAAGAGTCGGTGATCAACCTGCTGTCGTACAATATCGACGGCATTATTCTGTCCGAGAAATATCACACTCTGCGCACGGTTAAATTTCTGCGTTCAGCCAATATTCCGGTGGTCGAGCTGATGGATATTCAGGGTGACCGTCTGGACATGGAGGTGGGCTTTGATAACCGTCAGGCGGCGTTTGATATGGTCAGCACCATGCTGGATAAACGCCCGCGCCGCAAAATCCTCTATCTGGGTTCGAAAGACGACGTCCGCGATGAACAGCGCTATCGCGGTTATTGTGATGCCATGACGCGTCGGGGTCTGTCGCCACTGCGCGTTAATCCGCGTTCTATTTCGTCCATTCATCTCGGCACCCAGATGATGCGGGACGCGCTCGCCGCGCATCCGGATTTAGACGGCGTCTTTTGCACCAACGACGATATTGCGATGGGCGCGCTGCTGCTGTGCCGCGAACGCGAGCTGGCCGTTCCGGAACAGATCTCGATTGCTGGTTTTCACGGACTGGAAATGGGGCGGCAGATGATCCCAAGCCTCGCCAGCGTGATCACCCCGCGTTTCGACATTGGCCGTATGGCGGCGCAGATGTTGCTGAGCAAAATCAAGAACAACGACCATAACCACAACACCGTGGATTTGGGGTATCAGATTTATCACGGCCATACGCTTTAAGATTTTTTATCTCCCTTGCTCATACTTTCTTTCATTCATATTGCCTATACTCCAGGCAGGATAAATGGAGGAAATCTCAATGAGCGCACCCCTGCTAATCGCCCGCACGCCGGACACCGAACTGTTTTTACTCCCAGGCATGGCCAACCGTCACGGGCTGATTACCGGCGCGACCGGGACCGGTAAAACCGTCACGCTACAGAAACTGGCCGAATCGCTGTCTGAGATTGGCGTGCCGGTATTTATGGCCGACGTAAAAGGTGACTTAACCGGCGTAGCGCAGGAAGGACAAGCCTCTGAAAAGCTGCTCGCCCGCCTGAAAAACATCGGCATTACCGACTGGCAACCGCATGCGAATCCGGTCACGGTGTGGGATATCTTCGGCGAAAAAGGCCACCCGGTGCGGGCCACGGTCTCTGACCTCGGGCCGCTGCTGCTGGCGCGTCTGCTGAATCTCAACGATGTGCAGTCCGGCGTGCTGGATATTATCTTCCGTATTGCCGATGACCAGGGTCTGTTGCTGCTCGATTTCAAAGATCTGCGGGCCATTACGCAGTACATCGGCGATAACGCTAAATCGTTCCAGAACCAGTACGGCAACATCAGCAGCGCATCGGTGGGCGCTATCCAGCGCGGACTGTTGTCACTGGAACAACAGGGAGCGGCGCACTTCTTTGGCGAGCCGATGCTGGATATCAAAGACTGGATGCGCACTGACGCCAGCGGTAAAGGGGTAATCAACATCCTCAGCGCCGAGAAGCTGTACCAGATGCCCAAACTGTACGCCGCCAGCCTGCTGTGGATGCTCTCCGAACTGTATGAACAACTGCCGGAAGCCGGCGATCTGGAGAAGCCAAAACTGGTGTTCTTCTTCGACGAAGCCCATTTGTTGTTCAACGACGCCCCGCAGGTATTGCTGGATAAAATTGAACAGGTAATCCGCCTGATCCGCTCGAAAGGGGTCGGCGTGTGGTTCGTTTCGCAAAACCCGTCCGATATTCCGGACAACGTACTCGGGCAGTTGGGGAACCGCGTGCAACATGCCCTGCGCGCCTTCACGCCGAAAGATCAGAAAGCGGTGAAAACCGCGGCGCAAACTATGCGCGCCAATCCGGCATTTGATACCGAAAAAGCCATTCAGGAGTTGGGTACCGGCGAAGCGCTCATTTCCTTCCTCGATGCCAAAGGTAGCCCCTCAGTGGTGGAACGGGCGATGGTAATTGCGCCGTGCTCGCGCATGGGACCGGTAACCGACGACGAGCGCAACGGGCTGATTAATCACTCCTCATTGTACGGAAAATATGAGGAAGAAGTCGACCGTGAGTCCGCTTATGAGCGTTTACAGCAAGGCGTACAGGCCAGCACCGAGCAGCAAAATACGCCTCCCGCCAACGGGAAAGCGATCGACGTGGATGGCGGTATTCTCGGGGGGTTGAAAGATATTCTGTTTGGCAGCACCGGACCACGCGGCGGTAAGCGCGATGGCGTAGTACAGAGCGTGGCGAAAAGCGCGGCGCGACAGGTCACTAATCAGATAATTCGCGGCATGTTGGGAAGTTTGATGGGCGGCAGAAAACGCTAGCAGTGAAACGCCCCTCCCGCACTACGGGAGGGGCGGATATTACGACTTACGCAGCATCAACCACAGGCTTATCAGGAAGAAGCTGGCGCTAGGCAGCAACGCGCCGATAATCGGCGGAATGCCGTACACCAGCGTTAATGGGCCAAAGATTTGGTCCAGCACATAGAACACAAAACCGAAGCTAATCCCTGTCACTACGCGCACGCCCATCGGGACGCTACGCAGCGGGCCAAAGATAAACGACAGCGCCATCAGCATCATGACCGCCACGGAAAGCGGCTGGAAGACTTTGCTCCACATATTGAGCTGGTAACGTCCGGCGTCCTGGCCGCTCGACTTCAGATACTTCACGTAGTTATGCAGACCGCTAATCGAGAGCGCATCAGGATCCAGCGCGACGACGCCGAGCTTGTCCGGCGTAAGGTTGGTTTTCCAGGTCCCGCTCACCATCTGCGAACCAGTGATTTGCTTTGGATCGGTCAGGTTAGATTCATCCACCTGCGACAGACGCCACACCTTCTGCTCCGGGTCAAACGTCGCGCTCGCGGCATAGCGAACGGACTGCAAACGACGTTTATCATTAAAGGAGTAGATACTAATTCCGCCTAACTCGGCGTCGCCTTTCACCCGCTCGATGTAGACAAAGCTGTCACCATCTTTCGCCCACAACCCCTGCTGCGTAGAGAGCAGCGAGCCACCGTACATCTGCTGGGCACGATAGTTACGCGCCATCTGTTCGCCCTGCGGCGCCACCCATTCACCGATGGCCATCGTCAACAGCACCAGCGGAATCGCGGTTTTCATTACCGACAGCGCCACCTGCATACGGGTAAAGCCGGAAGCCTGCATTACCACCAGTTCACTGCGCTGAGCCAACATGCCCAGCCCCAACAACGCGCCGAGCAGCGCCGCCATCGGGAAGAAAATCTGGATATCTTTTGGTGCGCTGAGTAGGGTATACAGCCCGGCGCCCATCGCATCGTAGCTCCCCTGCCCGGCTTTTTTAAGCTGGTCGACGAACTTGATGATCCCGGAGAGCGACACCAGCATGAACAACGTCATCATGATGGTGGTGAAAATGGTTTTACCGATATAGCGGTCAAGTACACCAAAGGGCTGCATTATACCGCTCCTTTACGCATAAAACGGGCACGCAAGCGGCGCATAGGCACCGTATCCCAGAGGTTAAGTACAATCGCCAGCGCCAGATACGCCAGGTTAACCGTCCACATCCAGAACACCGGATCCAGCTTACCTTTGCCGCCGTTCGACTTCAGGGATGTCTGGACCAGGAAGAACAGCAAATAGAGCAGCATGGCGGGCAGCATCGACAGTACGCGCCCCTGACGCGGGTTCACCACGCTCAGCGGTACGACCATCAGCGCCATCATAAATACGGTGAATACTAACGTGATACGCCAGGTCAGCTCCGCGCGAGCACGATCGTTGTCGGTCGTCCACAGCGTACGCATATCCATCTGGTCGGTATCGTTTGGATCCAGCGCCACAGCCTGATGGCCAATAATCGCCTGATAATCCTGGAAGTCAGTGATGCGGAAATCACGCAGCAGCGCAGTCCCTTCAAAGCGCGTGCCCTGGTTCAGCGTCACGACCTGGGAGCCATCGCGCATCTGGGTAAGATGTCCGGAATCAGCCACCACCACCGAAGGACGGGCATTACCTTTCGGGCGGATTTGCGCGAGGAATACATCTTTGAAGTTGCTGCCGTCAACGCTTTCGATAAACAGCACCGAACCGCCGTTAGTCGCCTGCTGGAATTGCCCCTGAGCAAGCGCAGCCATGCCGGGGTTAGCTTTCGCTTCCGCCAGCACTTCGTCCTGATGCCTGGAGGACCATGGTCCGGCCCACATCACGTTAACCGCCGCAATAATACTGGTAAACAACGCCAGCACCATCGCCGCTTTCACGAGCACAGCCTTGCTCAGCCCACAGGCGTGCATGACCGTAATTTCACTTTCGGTATACAGTTTGCCCAGCGTCATCAGCAGCCCGAGGAACAGGCTTAAGGGCAAGATAAGTTGCGCCATTTCTGGCACGCCCAGCCCCAGCAGCGAGAGCACCAGATTCGCCGGGATATCACCGTCAACCGCCGCACCAAGGATCCTGACTAACTTTTGACAAAAGAAGATCAAAAGCAGGATGAAAAGGATCGCAAGTTGGCTTTTGAGCGTTTCCCGAACCAGATATCTTATGATTATCACTTTAAATACGCCCGTAAAAACCCGTCTTTTGCCGGAATTTAGCTTGTTTCATGGCTTAAACGTCATTTATTCTCTTGAGTCGTCGAAATCGTCGCTAAGATCATTATACTCAACGGATCCACCTCTCAGAAATTGTTCTGACGTGCCAATGCCGTAATAACGTTAAGATTAACACGAAGTCACCGCAACAGCGGGAATGAGTTACGAAAGCTTGCAATTCTATCCGTAGCCACCGCCGTTGTCTTTAAGATTCAGGAGCGTAGTGCATGGAGTTCAGTGTAAAAAGCGGTAGCCCGGAGAAACAGCGGAGTGCCTGCATCGTTGTGGGCGTCTTTGAACCACGCCGCCTCTCTCCGATTGCAGAGCAGCTCGACAAGATCAGCGACGGGTACATCAGCGCACTGCTGCGTCGTGGCGAACTGGAAGGCAAACCGGGTCAAACCCTGTTGCTGCACCATGTTCCTAATGTCCTGTCTGAGCGAATTCTCCTCATCGGTTGTGGTAAAGAGCGTGAGCTTGATGAACGTCAGTATAAGCAGGTCATTCAGAAAACTATAAATACCCTGAATGATACAGGCTCGATGGAAGCCGTCTGTTTCCTGACTGAGCTGCACGTCAAAGGCCGCAATAACTACTGGAAAGTACGTCAGGCCGTTGAGACGGCCCAGGAAACGCTGTACAGCTTTGATCAGTTGAAGACTAACAAAAGCGAACCACGTCGTCCGCTGCGTAAAATGGTCTTCAACGTACCGACCCGCCGCGAACTGACCAGCGGTGAACGTGCCATTCAGCACGGCCTGGCGATTGCCGCCGGGATCAAAGCGGCAAAAGATCTCGGTAATATGCCGCCGAATATCTGTAACGCCGCCTACCTGGCTTCTCAGGCGCGTCAGTTGGCTGACAGCTATAGCAAAAATGTTGTCACTCGCGTCATCGGTGAGCAGCAGATGAAAGAGCTGGGCATGCACTCCTATCTTGCGGTCGGCAATGGTTCGCAAAATGAATCGCTGATGTCGGTGATTGAGTATAAAGGTGTCGAATCCGAAGACGTACGCCCGATCGTGTTGGTGGGTAAAGGGTTAACCTTTGACTCCGGCGGTATCTCCATCAAACCTGCCGAAGGTATGGATGAGATGAAATACGACATGTGCGGCGCGGCAGCGGTTTACGGCGTGATGCGCATGGTGGCGGAGCTACAGTTGCCAATCAACGTCGTCGGCGTACTGGCGGGCTGCGAAAACATGCCGGGCGGCCGCGCGTATCGCCCAGGCGATGTGCTGACGACCATGTCTGGTCAAACCGTTGAAGTACTGAACACCGATGCTGAAGGCCGTCTGGTACTGTGCGACGTGTTAACCTACGTCGAGCGTTTTGAACCGGAAGCGGTCATTGATGTGGCAACGCTGACCGGCGCGTGCGTGATTGCATTGGGCCATCACATCACCGGCCTGATGTCGAACCACAATCCGCTGGCGCACGAGCTGATCGGTGCTTCCGAGCAGGCGGGCGACCGCGCGTGGCGTCTGCCGTTGGGTGATGAATTCCAGGAACAACTGGAGTCCAACTTTGCGGATATGGCCAACATCGGCGGCCGTCCTGGCGGCGCTATCACCGCGGGCTGCTTCCTGTCGCGCTTTACCCGTAAATATAACTGGGCGCACCTGGACATCGCGGGTACCGCATGGCGTTCCGGTAAAGCCAAAGGCGCCACCGGTCGTCCGGTAGCGCTGCTGTCGCAGTTCCTGCTCAATCGCGCCGGATTTAACGGCGACGAGTAATGTGTAAATGCCGGATGGCGCTACGCTTATCCGGCCTACAAAGCAGCAAGCTGTAGGCCTGATAAGACGCGCGAGCGTTGCCATCAGGCGATAAGGCCGGGTCACCCGGCCTTGTATTTAAATCCACCACAAGAAGCCCCATATATGAAGAATGCGACGTTCTATCTTCTGGATAATGACACTACCGTTGATGGCTTAAGCGCCGTCGAGCAACTGGTGTGTGAAATTGCCGCAGAACGTTGGCGTGCTGGCAAGCGCGTGCTGATCGCCTGCGAAAACGAAAAGCAGGCCTTTCGCCTTGATGAAGCCCTGTGGGCAAGACCGGCAGAAAGCTTCGTGCCGCATAATCTGGCGGGTGAAGGTCCCAGAGGCGGCTCGCCGGTAGAGATTGCCTGGCCGGAAAAACGCAACAGCAGCCCGCGCGACCTGCTAATCAGTTTGCGCGTTGGCTTTGCAGATTTTGCCACCGCTTTCACAGAAGTGATAGACTTCGTCCCTTACGAAGATTCTTTGAAACAATCGGCACGCGATCGCTACAAAGCATACCGCGTGGCTGGTTTTAACCTGAATACGGCAACCTGGAAATAATGGAAAAGACATATAACCCACAAGATATCGAACAGCCGCTTTACGAGCACTGGGAAAAGCAGGGCTATTTCAAACCTAACGGCGATGAAAGCAAAGAGTCCTTCTGCATCATGATCCCGCCGCCGAACGTCACCGGCAGTTTGCATATGGGTCATGCTTTCCAGCAAACCATCATGGACACCATGATCCGCTACCAGCGCATGCAGGGCAAAAACACCCTGTGGCAGGCCGGTACCGACCACGCGGGTATCGCGACCCAGATGGTGGTTGAGCGTAAGATTGCCGCTGAAGAAGGTAAAACTCGTCACGACTACGGTCGCGAAGCGTTTATCGACAAAATCTGGCAGTGGAAAGCGGAATCTGGCGGCACCATTACCCGTCAGATGCGCCGTCTCGGCAACTCCGTTGACTGGGAGCGCGAGCGCTTCACCATGGACGAAGGTCTTTCCAATGCCGTGAAAGAAGTCTTTGTTCGCCTGTACAAAGAAGACCTGATTTACCGTGGCAAACGCCTGGTGAACTGGGACCCGAAACTGCGCACCGCCATCTCTGACCTGGAAGTGGAAAACCGCGAGTCCAAAGGCTCAATGTGGCACATCCGCTATCCGCTGGCCGACGGCGTGAAGACCGCAGACGGTAAAGATTACCTGGTCGTCGCTACCACTCGTCCGGAAACTATTCTCGGGGATACCGGCGTGGCCGTTAACCCGGAAGATCCGCGCTACAAAGATCTGATCGGTAAATTCGTTGTCCTGCCGCTGGTTGACCGCCGTATTCCGATCGTGGGCGACGAACACGCCGACATGGAAAAAGGCACCGGCTGCGTGAAGATCACTCCGGCGCACGACTTTAATGACTACGAAGTCGGGAAACGTCACGGCCTGCCGATGATCAACATTCTGACCTTTGACGGCGACATCCGTGAAACTGCGGAAGTGTACGACACCAAAGGCGAAGAGTCCGACGTTTACTCCAACGCGATTCCGGCTGAATTCCAGAAGCTGGAACGCTTTGCCGCGCGTAAAGCGATCGTCGCAGCCGTTGACGCCCTGGGTCTGCTGGAAGAGATCAAACCGCACGACCTGACCGTTCCTTACGGCGACCGTGGCGGCGTGGTTATCGAACCGATGCTGACCGACCAGTGGTACGTCCGTGCCGACGTGCTGGCGAAACCGGCGGTTGAAGCCGTTGAAAACGGCAGCATTCAGTTCGTGCCGAAGCAGTACGAAAACATGTACTTCTCCTGGATGCGTGATATTCAGGACTGGTGTATCTCTCGTCAGCTGTGGTGGGGTCACCGTATCCCGGCATGGTACGACAACGACGGCAACGTTTATGTAGGCCGTACCGAAGACGAAGTCCGCCAGGAAAACAACCTCGGCGCCGACGTTGCGCTGCGTCAGGACGAAGACGTTCTCGATACCTGGTTCTCCTCCGCGCTGTGGACTTTCTCCACCCTCGGCTGGCCGGAAAACACCGACGCGCTGCGTCAGTTCCACCCAACCAGCGTGATGGTTTCCGGCTTCGACATCATCTTCTTCTGGATTGCCCGCATGATCATGATGACCATGCACTTCATCAAAGATGAAAACGGCAAGCCGCAGGTGCCGTTCCATACCGTCTACATGACCGGTCTGATCCGTGACGACGAAGGCCAGAAGATGTCCAAATCCAAGGGTAACGTCATTGACCCGCTGGATATGGTCGACGGCATCTCCCTGCCGGAACTGCTGGAAAAACGTACCGGCAACATGATGCAGCCGCAGCTGGCTGAGAAGATTGCCAAACGTACCGAGAAGCAGTTCCCGAACGGCATTGAGCCGCACGGCACCGACGCCCTGCGCTTTACCCTAGCCGCGCTGGCCTCGACCGGCCGCGACATCAACTGGGATATGAAGCGCCTGGAAGGTTACCGTAACTTCTGTAACAAGCAGTGGAACGCCAGCCGCTTTGTGCTGATGAACACTGAAGGTCAGGATTGCGGCTTCAACGGCGGCGAAATGACCCTGTCGCTGGCAGACCGCTGGATCCTGGCTGAATTCAACCAGACCGTTAAAGCGTACCGCGAAGCGCTGGATAACTTCCGCTTCGATATCGCCGCGGGCATTCTGTACGAATTCACCTGGAACCAGTTCTGTGACTGGTATCTGGAGCTGACCAAACCGGTGATGACCGGAGGTTCCGAGTCTGAACTGCGCGGCACCCGCAATACTCTGGTCACCGTGCTGGAAGGTCTGCTGCGCCTGGCGCATCCGATCATCCCGTTCATCACCGAAACCATCTGGCAGCGCGTGAAGGTCATTTGCGGTATTACCGCTGACACCATCATGCTGCAGCCGTTCCCGGAATATAACGCCGCGCAGGTTGATGAAGCCGCGCTGGCCGATACCGAATGGCTGAAGCAGGCGATCGTCGCCGTACGTAATATCCGTGCGGAAATGAACATCGCGCCGGGCAAACCGCTGGAGCTGCTGCTGCGTGGTTGCAGCGCTGACGCGATGCGTCGTGTGAACGACAACCGTAGCTTCCTGCTGAACCTGGCGCGTCTGGAAAGCATCACCGTGCTGCCTGCCGATGACAAAGGTCCGGTTTCCGTGACCAAAATCATCGACGGCGCCGAACTGCTGATTCCGATGGCTGGCCTCATCAACAAAGAAGATGAGCTGGCGCGTCTGGCGAAAGAAGTGGCGAAAATCGAAGGTGAGATTGCCCGTATCGAAGGCAAACTTTCCAACGAAGGTTTCGTCGCTCGTGCGCCGGAAGCGGTGATCGCCAAAGAGCGTGAGAAGCTGGACGGTTACGCGGAAGCGAAAGCGAAGCTGATTGAGCAGCAGGCGGTTATCGCCGCGCTGTAATCATCGTGCCCGTATATTTGCCGGATGGCGCTGCGCTTATCCGGCCAACGGGCAGCGTCAACGTAGGTCGGATAAGCGTAACGCATCCGACACCACTGACGAATAAAAAGCCTCTGAGCGTGTGCATCAGAGGCTTTTTATTGAATTATCATCGCTTGCACTTCCCCTCCCCGCAGTGTTATTAACTGCATATGTTCCACGTTTCTGTCATGAGTTCGCTATGAGTGTTACTACCCCTGTCTTTGCGACGCTGCGTCGTCTTACCGCCGACGATAACGCCGCCATCGCCCGCGTTATCCGCCAGGTTTCCGCCGAATACGGGCTTACCGCTGATAAAGGCTATACCGTGGCCGACCCAAATCTGGATGAACTGTTCCAGGTTTACAGCCAGCCGGGCGCAGCCTATTGGGTCGTTGAGCAGAATGGTCAGGTGGTGGGCGGCGGCGGCGTCGCGCCGTTAGGCTGTAGCGAGCCGGACATTTGCGAGCTGCAGAAGATGTATTTCCTGTCGAGCGTACGCGGCCAGGGGCTGGCGAAAAAGCTGGCGCTGATGGCGCTGGATCACGCCCGTGAGCAGGGTTTTAAGCAGTGCTATCTGGAAACGACCGCGTTTCTGACCGAGGCTATTCGCCTGTATGAACATTTAGGCTTTGAGCACATCAGCGAAGCGCTGGGCTGTACCGGGCACGTGGATTGTGAAGTGCGGATGTTAAAGCCCCTCTGACCTTACGCCGAGGGGCCATATTGACCTTACTGCATCTCAGCCGAAAGCATCAGACGAATCACGCCGGCCGAACGCGCGGTCGGCAGCTTCAACACCTGTGACCAGAGATCCTGCACTATCTCACAGGCAATCTTCTCTTTGCCGACAGCTTTAGTCGGATCGGCCATGATTTGAATATCCGGTCCATAGCGCTGTACCAGGCCAGGGCTGATGCTTTGCAGGTCCTGAAGCGCCAGTTGCTTTTCCTCTGCCGTAACCGTATGTTTTTTCGGTCCGTGAGAGGCGTACATCATGCTCATGTCACTCGCCATACGACGATCCATGATCTCACGCGGAACAAGACGTGCCGGGTTAATCCCACCTTTTACCGCCGGAAACAGGAAGCGGAAGCATTCGTCATCACCTATTTTGGCCACGGCGGCGATCTGCTCAAGATTAATTTTCATATATTCAATGACATTGGCATCAGGAGCTTGCTGCAATCGTGCCATTTGCAACTGAAGAATCTGCGGCTGTATCGCGTCGATAACCTGCTGTTCACTGCTCCCTGCTTTTTTCATCTGCGCTGCCTGGCTGATTATTTTTTGCGTCAGCGCAGGCTCCTGTTCCTTAATCACCTGAAACGCCGGATTAGAGAGCATCGCCTTTTCAAACTGCTGCTCTTCGGTCAGACCATAATCCGGGTTTTCACGTGGGATCAGGTAGTGCACATCAAACAGATTCCACGCAATAATCGCCACCACAAAGACCACCGCGCCAGAGATCTTGCCCAGCCACCCTTTTTTACGGAACATGCCAACGACGATGGCAATCACCACCCCGATATAGCCTGCTAACAATACGTGAGCCCAGTTCATTAACCATCCTTATGCAAAACAATCTCAAGTAAGGAGATATATTTCCCCCTTCGTGTATTTTGATTATTACGGCAGCGGCGGGCGATTTCCAGCCACCAGATTTTGCTAGCGGAAAGGGAGAAGAGGTAAAACGCGCGATGATTGAACAGCGCGCGTCACAGAAGGAATCAAGCCGGTATGCCGCTGTGAAAGCGGAACTCGTCGTCAGGAGAGGTAATCAGCGCGGCTTCGACTTCGCCAAAAAACCGCACCCGGTCGCTGATATCGTCAGCAGAAACCTGCTGCGCCAGCGCCAGATAATCCTGATAGTGCCGTGCCTCGGATCGCAGCAGCGACAGGTAAAACGCCTGCAAATCCGCCTCCAGATACGGCGCCAGCGCGGCAAACCGTTCACAGGAACGGGCTTCGATATACGCCCCGCAAATCAGCTTGTCGATCAGCGTCAGCGGCTCGTGGGTGCGAACCTCTTTGAGCATACCTTTGGCGTAACGACTGGCGGTCATTTTGATGTAAGGGATATTGCGGATCGTCATCGCCTCGCGTACCTGCGAGAAGTGATGCAGCTCTTCTTTGATCAGCAACACCATGCTGTCGATAAGCTTTCGTCCCCACGGGTCGTCGGTTTGCGGCATAACGCTTTTGCTTATCTGTTTATTTAGTGCGATAAAATCCGGCTCATCCCCTTCCCTAAAAGCAAAGGCTTCATAGGGTTTTAGCCAGTCCAGCAGCGCCTGCGATCCCTGTTTATCCGCGGCATACTTACGCACCAGCAGCATTGCCGTTTGCGCCGCTTTCAGTTCGCAGACGAGGTGATCGGTCAGTAATAGCGGCAGATTCGCCGGGTCTCGCGCTTTATCAAGCCAGGCCTGAGGCGTTTTACATTGCAGGAAGTTGTGGATCGGGGAGAGTATTTGCGGGTAATCCATACGTTGTCCTTGGCCTGCGGCAGCCTGGGCTACCGCAGGTCAGCAGATGACTTAGTGACGCACGCCGTCATCATCTTCGTCGACGAAGTCTTCATCGTCGCCATCTTCACCTTCTTCGCCGTTCGGGTCTTCAAAATAGGTGCCCCAACCGTCGTATTCCACTTCAAATTTTTCAGCAAGGTTCATCAGTTGCTCAACCTGAGCGTCAATCAGCTCGGCATTCAGGGCGCATTCGCTGAGGATGTCACAACAAATAACCGTGTCGCCTTCTTCGACTTCAAGCTCTTCCGGCTCGGTCACTTCATAACCCAGCTTGAAGGCTTCTACTGCCGCTTTTTCCAGGGTTTCAAAGTCGTCCGCGGAAAGGTGATGCTCGATAGTGTACAGCGCGTCTGGATCGCTGCCATCTTCGAGTAACTCTTCAATAATCAAGCGTGTTTCTTCACGCTGCTCTTCCAGTAGTTCCGGGTTTGCCATGGCTCGTTCCTCATAATGTCCTGCCGATACTCTTATTGTCACATACCGCTGTCATTGCCTCCACCTTTCCAGGAAAGATTTGTTAAACAAGGTTGCAAATGAATAAACATACATATAAATTGAATTTTAATTCAATAAATAGCTTAAGCCATGTGAGGAAACCATGTCTACGTTTTATCAGAAGCACTTTTTGAAACTGCTTGATTTCACCTCTGCTGAACTCACGTCACTGCTCAAGCTCGCCGCGCAGCTCAAGGCAGATAAGAAAAACGGCACCGAGGTCGCTCAACTCACCGGTAAAAATATCGCGCTCATCTTCGAAAAAGACTCGACTCGTACTCGTTGCTCTTTCGAAGTTGCCGCATACGATCAGGGCGCTCGCGTAACGTATCTCGGGCCAAGCGGCAGCCAGATTGGGCATAAAGAGTCGATTAAAGATACCGCCCGCGTACTCGGCCGCATGTACGACGGTATTCAGTATCGGGGTCACGGTCAGGAAGTGGTGGAAACGCTGGCGGAATATGCCGGGGTGCCGGTGTGGAATGGATTAACTAACGAGTTTCATCCCACCCAGTTACTGGCGGATCTGTTAACTATGCAGGAACACCTGCCGGGTAAAGCATTTAATGAGATGGCGTTGGTCTACACCGGCGATGCTCGTAACAATATGGGCAATTCGATGCTGGAAGCCGCCGCGTTAACCGGGTTAGATCTGCGTCTGGTTGCACCGCAGGCCTGCTGGCCGGATGAGAGTCTGGTGGCAGAATGCAAAGCGCTGGCACAGAAAAACGGTGGCAATATTACGCTGACGGAAGATGTCGCCACGGGCGTAAAAGGTGCGGACTTCATCTACACCGACGTATGGGTGTCAATGGGCGAAGCGAAAGAGAAGTGGGCCGAGCGTATTGCGCTGCTGCGCAAATATCAGGTAAACAGCGCGATGATGGCGCTCACCGGCAATCCGCAGGTGAAATTTCTGCACTGCCTGCCCGCGTTCCATGACGATCAAACCACGCTTGGCAAACAAATGGCGCAACAGTACGGTTTGCACGGCGGGATGGAAGTGACCGACGACGTCTTTGAGTCACCCGCCAGCATCGTATTTGATCAGGCGGAAAACCGGATGCACACCATTAAAGCGGTAATGGTGGCGACGCTTTCCAAATGATAGCGTTGCGTGATTGATTTGCCGGATGGCGATGTTCAGCATCTTATCCGGCCTACAACCGCGCTCCCGTAGGCCGGGCAAGGCGAAGCCGCCCCCCGGCAAACACGCTTATTCCACCCGCAATTTCACCACCGCTTTGCGTACCAGCGCCGGAGCGCCGACTGCGCACAGCGGTTTATGCACTTCCCCCGGATAGAACACCACAAAGTCACCTTCGTTCAGCACCACCGTTTTCTCCTGTGCCCCTTCCGGCAGGAAGGCAATGTCTTTATCCGCCAGCCAGTCAGTTTCCGGCGCGCCCGCAGGCTGCGTACTGAAGGTCATGCCTTCCTGCCCTTTGAGCAGGATCTGAATATCCAGATAGCGGGCATGATACTCGGCACGGCGCTGTGCAAACGGCTCCGTCATATCTTCGGCAATCAGATAAAACAGGCGATCGCCATCGATATCATGCTTACCCTTTTCCGTCGCATCCGTAACATGCGTTTTAATGTGCTCAATCGCCTGACGCAGCTCTTCCGGCAGCCAGGCACCCAGGTTGTGAATATTGCCGACAATCATCTCAAACCCCTTAATTAAAACATCGTTTCATTTTTGTTGTTATACGAAAAAACGGCCTGCCATACCACTCCTAATTACCGATATTTTGCGGCAACGCATGTTTATCGCTGATGATGTTAGATAGTTGTTAACCTAACGCATCAGGTTATGCATAAACACTGCATAACTCTTACCCTCTCATTTTTCTCTTTGCTGGTAACTTGCTGGTTTTGAAAGTGTTATGATAAAACCCAGCCGTCGATCACAATTCACACCTCCCCCACTAGCTTTGTTCGCCACCATATTTATTTGGCAATAAACTGTCCCGTACAAATAATAGAATCACAGAACCGCATAAACATTCACCTAATAATAAAAAACACATAAAAATCAATTAATTATTAAATGCATATATTTTTAAAAATGTACATAAAATTAACATAGGTAAATAACAAGACATATTCATGCGTAGCAATTCAGTTATTGTATTTATTATTTTTTAAAATCTCAGAGCCATCTCATATATTAGGAAAGCAAATTCAAATATCGAACCGACTGTGAAACAAATCACGTTTCCGTATCAAATAAGATCTAAATATAGATTCTGAAATCAGCTGAAAAATCATGACTGCAATAAATTGCATTTGCAGCCATCTCCTCTTTATTTTTTAAAATCGTATTAAAGGAATAATGATGGAAAAGCATTATGTCGGTTCTGAAATCGGTCAATTACGTAGCGTGATGCTGCATCGCCCTAATCTCAGCTTAAAAAGGCTGACGCCATCCAACTGTCAGGAGCTGCTTTTTGATGATGTGCTTTCGGTAGAACGTGCAGGTGAAGAGCACGACATTTTCGCCAACACGCTGCGCCAGGAGGGAATTGAGGTTCTGTTACTCACTGATTTATTAACACAAACCCTGGATATTCCCGACGCTAAAAGCTGGCTGCTGGATACGCAAATTTCTGATTATCGCCTTGGACCCACTTTCGCCGCCGATGTCCGCGCCTGGCTTGCGGACATGCAGCATCGGGAACTGGCACGGCATTTAAGCGGCGGGCTGACCTATGGCGAAATCCCTGCCTCTATAAAAAATATGGTGGTGGATACTCATGATATTAATGATTTTATTATGAAGCCATTGCCCAACCATTTATTTACCCGCGACACTTCCTGCTGGATATATAACGGCGTGTCGATTAATCCGATGGCTAAAACTGCCCGGCAACGAGAAACTAATAATCTGCGGGCGATTTACCGTTGGCACCCACAATTTGCCGATGGCGAATTTATTAAATATTTCGGTGATGAAAATATTAATTACGACCACGCCACATTAGAAGGTGGAGATGTGCTGGTCATTGGTCGCGGTGCGGTACTTATTGGCATGTCTGAGCGCACCACGCCACAGGGAATCGAGTTCCTTGCCCAGTCACTCTTCAAGCATCGCCAGGCAGAGCGCGTCATCGCGGTCGAACTGCCTAAGCATCGTTCCTGTATGCATCTCGACACCGTGATGACCCACATCGATATCGATACCTTCTCTGTCTACCCGGAAGTGGTGCGCCCGGACGTGCAGTGCTGGACTCTGACGCCAGACGGGCGCGGCGGCCTGAAACGGACGCAGGAAAGTACGCTGGTCCATGCCCTGGAAAAAGCGCTGGGGCTCGATCAAATTCGCCTGATTACTACCGGCGGTGACGCCTTCGAAGCCGAACGTGAACAGTGGAATGACGCCAACAACGTCCTGACGCTACGCCCCGGCGTTGTTGTGGGTTACGAGCGCAATATCTGGACCAACGAGAAATACGACAAAGCCGGCATCACCGTTTTACCCATTCCTGGCGACGAACTTGGACGCGGACGCGGCGGCGCGCGCTGCATGAGCTGCCCGCTGGAACGCGACGGTATTTAAGGAGACGTCATGGAAAATAAACCAACCCTGGTTGTGGCTCTGGGCGGCAACGCGCTGCTCAAACGCGGCGAGCCGCTGGAAGCAGACATCCAACGTAAGAATATTGAGCTGGCGGCAAAAACCATCGCCCGGCTTACGCAACAGTGGCGTGTGATTCTGGTACACGGCAATGGCCCACAGGTTGGACTACTGGCGTTACAAAACAGCGCTTACGCCAGCGTCACCCCCTATCCGCTCGATATTCTCGGCGCGGAAAGTCAGGGAATGATTGGCTATATGTTGCAACAGGCGCTGAAAAACCAGCTTCCACAGCGAGAAATTAGCGTCCTGCTGACGCAGGTTGAAGTCGATGCCCACGATCCAGCCTTCAGCAATCCCACCAAATATATCGGGCCCATTTACGACCAAACCCAGGCCAGTGCATTACAGGTGGAAAAAGGCTGGGTTTTCAAAGCCGATGGTAAAGCGTTCCGTCGCGTTGTGCCCTCTCCGCAGCCCAAACGCATTGTTGAAAGTGACGCGATCCAGGCGTTGATCGCCCGCGATCATCTGGTCATCTGCAATGGCGGCGGCGGTGTGCCGGTCGTGGAAAAAGCCGATGGCTACCACGGCATTGAAGCCGTAATCGACAAAGATCTCTCCGCCGCCCTGCTCGCCAGCCAGCTTCATGCTGATGCGTTGCTCATCCTGACCGATGCCGACGCGGTGTACCTCGACTGGGGCAAACCCACCCAGCGCCCTCTGGCTCAGGTCACCCCCGAAATACTCGGCGAAATGCAGTTCGACGCCGGTTCTATGGGGCCGAAAGTTACCGCCTGCGCGAATTTTGTCTCTCAATGCCAGGGGATAGCAGGCATCGGCTCCTTGGCCGACGGCCCGGCCATTCTCTCGGGAGAGAAAGGCACATTGATTCGGCCCGAAACCATTGCTTACGACGCGTGACCCATTTTGCCGGATGGGCGACTGCGCCTTATCCGGCCTACATAAGGACATTCTGATGACTGTTAACTTAAAAAATCGCAATTTTCTTAAACTGCTCGACTACACCCCGGCAGAGATCCAGTACCTGATCGATCTGGCTATCGAATTAAAAACGGCGAAAAAGGCCGGACGCGAAAGACGGACGCTGGTCGGTAAAAATATCGCGCTCATCTTCGAAAAAACCTCAACCCGCACCCGCTGCGCCTTTGAAGTTGGCGCTTTTGATCAGGGCGCGCAGGTGACCTATCTCGGCCCAAGCGGCTCACAGATTGGTCACAAAGAATCGATGAAAGATACCGCCCGCGTGTTAGGCCGCATGTACGACGGCATCGAATATCGCGGATATGGCCAGGAGATCGTCGAAGAACTGGGGCAGTTCGCCGGTGTTCCGGTATGGAACGGACTGACCAACGAATTTCACCCTACGCAGATCCTTGCGGATCTGATGACCATGCTGGAACACGCGCCGGGCAAAACCTTACCTGAACTGAGCTTCGCCTACCTCGGTGACGCCCGCAATAACATGGGTAATTCGCTGATGGTTGGCGCGGCGAAAATGGGGATGGACATCCGCCTCGTCGCCCCTAAATCCTTCTGGCCGGATGAGACGCTGGTTGCCGAATGCCGTGAAATCGCCAGCGTGACAGGCGCGCGCATTACGCTCACAGAGGACGTTGAGGAAGGCGTTTACGACGTGGATTTCCTCTATACCGATGTCTGGGTCTCCATGGGCGAACCCAAAGAGGCATGGGCAGAACGCGTAAGCCTGATGACGCCTTACCAGATTAACCAGCGAGTCATCAACGCAACCGGCAACCCCAATGTGAAATTTATGCACTGTCTGCCCGCCTTCCATAACGAACACACCAAAGTTGGGCGTGAAATCGAAGCGGCTTACGGCCTGAAAGGGCTTGAGGTCACGGAAGAGGTGTTCGAGTCAGCACACTCCATCGTCTTCGACGAAGCAGAAAACCGGATGCATACCATTAAAGCGGTCATGGTAGCGACACTCGGCGACTAACCCCTGCGGGCATATGTCGCCTGACGGCATATGCCCGAGCTATCCGGAGAACATCATGGGCAAATTCAAATTTCCCAGCGCGTATACCATCCTGTTTATTCTTATTGCACTCGTCGCTGTTATGACCTGGATTGTCCCGGCAGGGAAATACCAGATGGCGATGAATGCGACCCTGGGTAAAGAAGTGCCAGTTGCCGGGACTTATGCCCCCACAGAGGCGCATCCACAAGGCATTACCGCTGTACTGCTGGCGCCAATTGACGGTCTTTATAATCACGAGACCTACACCGCCGGCGCCATTGATGTGGCGCTGTTTGTCCTGATCATCGGCGGTTTTCTCGGCGTGGTAAATAAAACGGGCGCCATTGACGCCGGTATCGAACGCGTAACGGTCAGGCTTAACGGCAAAGAAGAGTGGATGATCCCCATCCTGATGGGACTTTTCGCCGCCGGCGGTACGATTTACGGGATGGCGGAAGAGTCGCTACCTTTTTACACGCTGCTCGTCCCGGTAATGATGGCGGCCCGCTTTGATCCACTGGTAGCTGCTGCGACCGTTTTGCTCGGCGCAGGTATCGGCACACTCGGTTCGACCATTAACCCGTTCGCAACGGTTATCGCTGCCAACGCGGCCGGGATCCCCTTCACCCAGGGAATGCTGATGCGCATTCTGCTGCTGGTCGTCGGCTATGTGATCTGTGTGGTGTGGGTCATGCGCTATGCCCGGAAAGTTCGCAGCCATCCTGAGCTGTCTATCGTGGCGGATAAAATGGAGGAAAACCGCGCCCATTTTCTCGGTAGTCGCGCCAATACCAATCTGGAATTCACAGCAACGCGGAAATGGATCCTGCTGATTTTCGCCGCCGCCTTTGCGGTAATGATCTATGGGGTGGCGGTACTCGGATGGTGGATGGCAGAAATATCCGCAGTCTTTCTGGCTGCTGCGATTATCGTCGGCGTAATCGCCCGCATGAGTGAAGAGGCATTTACCAGTACGTTCATTGACGGTGCGCGGGATCTGCTTGGCGTGGCGCTGATTATCGGTATTGCGCGCGGCATCGTCGTGGTGATGGATAACGGCATGATCACTCACACCATTCTGCACAGCGCCGAAAATATAGTCTCCGGCCTTTCCACCACCATTTTCATCAATGTGACCTATTGGCTGGAAGTGTTGCTCTCCTTCCTGGTCCCATCGTCCTCTGGGCTGGCGGTCCTCACCATGCCCATTATGGCCCCGCTGGCCGACTTCGCGCATGTACAGAGGGATCTGGTCGTCACCGCGTATCAATCCGCTTCCGGCATTGTGAATCTGATTACGCCCACCTCTGCGGTTGTGATGGGGGGGCTGGCCATCGCGCGCGTTCCCTATGTGCGTTACCTGAAATGGGTCGCTCCGTTACTGCTTATTTTGACGTTACTGAACATGGTCGTCCTGAGTATCGGCGCGATGCTGTAGCTCTTTTAGCCGTCGGTATCCGACGGCTTTTTTGATCGTTCTCTCGTTTTTCTGCACAACCGCCCGTTTGAGCCGTTATTGATACTGTAAATGTGGTGAATTTCGCCATCGCATTGATACAGATAAGAAATATAAGGTGATTTTATGAAGGAATTCGATGATTACTCTGCCAAAGAGCAAAAACAGCTGGCGATGTGTCAGCGCCTGATTAGCGAAAAAAGCTACCTGTCCCAGGAAGCGCTGCGCCGCGACCTGCAAAGCCACGGCTTTACCAGTATTAGTCAGTCGACGGTGTCTCGTTTGCTGAAGTTGCTTGGGGCCATAAAAATAAGAAATACAAAAGGGCAAAAAATTTATTCTGTCAATCCTCAGTCACGACCCGCTCCTGATGCGGCGCGATCGATCGCTGAAATGGTGGTCAGCATAGAACACAATAGCGAGTTTATCCTTATTCACACCGCTGCAGGATATGGTCGCGCGGTTGCCAGAATCCTCGATTATCACGCCTTGCCGGAAATTCTGGGCGTCATTGCCGGCAGCAGTATCGTCTGGGTCGCGCCGCGCGTCGTGCAGCGAACGGGCCTGGTTCACAAGCAGATTAATTATCTCTTTAAAATGAATTAAAATTCAGAAGAACCGTTTGCGATGAATAAATCGTGCATTTTTCGCTTGATCCCATAACGTAGCTGAGTATAATCGCGGACAATTTGCCGGGAGGATGTATGGTTCAGTGTGTACGACATTTTGTCTTACCGCGTCTGAAAAAGGACGCTGGCCTGCCGTTTTTCTTTCCGTTGATCACCCATTCCGAGCCCCTCAATTGAGGGGCTTTTTTTTTGCCCAGGCGTCAGGAGATAAACATGGCTAACCCGCTCTATCAAAAACACATCATTTCCATAAACGACCTCAGCCGCGATGACCTCAATCTGGTCCTCGCAACGGCGGCGAAATTAAAAGCGAACCCACAACCGGAACTGTTAAAGCATAAGGTCATCGCCAGTTGCTTCTTTGAGGCGTCCACCCGCACCCGTCTATCCTTTGAAACTTCTATGCACCGTCTGGGCGCCAGCGTGGTAGGTTTCTCTGACAGCAGCAACACGTCTCTGGGCAAAAAAGGCGAAACGCTGGCTGACACCATTTCCGTCATCAGCACCTATGTCGACGCCATCGTCATGCGTCATCCGCAGGAAGGCGCCGCGCGTCTGGCAACAGAATTCTCTGGTAACGTCCCGGTTCTTAACGCGGGCGACGGCTCTAACCAGCATCCAACCCAAACGCTGCTGGATCTGTTTACCATTCAGGAGACACAGGGCCGCCTGGACAATCTGCAAATCGCCATGGTGGGTGATCTGAAATATGGCCGCACCGTCCACTCCTTAACCCAGGCGCTGGCGAAGTTTGAAGGCAACCGCTTCTACTTCATCGCCCCGGATGCGCTGGCCATGCCGCAGTACATTCTGGATATGCTGACTGAAAAGGGCATCGCCTGGAGCCTGCATGGCACTATCGAAGAGGTGATGGCGGAAGTCGATATCCTCTACATGACCCGCGTACAAAAAGAGCGTCTGGACCCATCCGAATACGCCAACGTGAAAGCACAGTTTGTCCTGCGCGCCAGCGACCTGAACGGCGCCAGAGCCAATATGAAGGTACTACACCCGCTGCCGCGTATTGATGAAATCACCACCGACGTCGATAAGACGCCGCACGCCTGGTATTTCCAGCAGGCTGGCAACGGCATCTTCGCCCGCCAGGCGTTACTGGCACTGGTACTGAATAGCGAACTGGCACTGTAAGGGAGAAAAAGAGATGACACACGATAACAAACTGCAGGTTGAAGCCATCAAACGTGGCACCGTGATTGACCATATTCCCGCACAGGTTGGTTTTAAATTGCTGACGCTGTTCAAGCTGACAGAAACCGACCAGCGAATCACCATCGGTCTGAACCTGCCGTCCGGTGAGATGGGTCGTAAAGACCTGATCAAAATTGAAAATACCTTCCTGACCGACGAGCAGGTTAACCAGCTCTCTCTGTATGCGCCGCAGGCAACGGTGAACCGCATTGATAATTACGACGTGGTGGGTAAATCACGTCCGAGTCTGCCAGAGCGCATCGACAACGTGCTGGTGTGTCCGAACAGCAACTGCATCAGTCATGCTGAGCCGGTTTCTTCCAGTTTTGCAGTGAAAAAGCGTGCTGATGACATCGCACTCAAATGCAAATACTGTGAAAAAGAGTTTTCGCATTATGTGGTGCTGGCCAACTAATTAGGGTTGGTTATGAGATCCCTGCTCCCTATAATGCCTAAGGAATTCTACTTACCGCTGTAATTCAGGAGAAATCATGAGCAAGACTATCGCGACGGAAAATGCACCAGCAGCAATCGGCCCATACGTACAGGGTGTTGACCTGGGTAGCATGGTAATCACTTCCGGTCAGATCCCGGTCGATCCGAAAACCGGCGCCGTAGCGGAAGACGTGTCCGCTCAGGCGCGTCAGTCGCTGGAAAACGTAAAAGCTATCGTTGAAGCAGCAGGTCTAAAAGTGGGCGACATCGTAAAAACGACCGTCTTCGTGAAAGACCTGAACGATTTCGCTACCGTCAACGCCACCTACGAAGCGTTCTTCACCGAGCACAACGCGACCTTCCCGGCGCGTTCTTGCGTGGAAGTTGCTCGTCTGCCGAAAGACGTGAAAATCGAGATTGAAGCGATCGCCGTTCGTCGCTAAACCACCTTGTGCCGGATGGCGGCTTCGCGTAATCCGGCCTATGCAAGCGTAGTTTGTAGGCCCGGTAAGCGCGAGCGCCACCGGGCATTTATCACATCACGCCAAACATTTTCGGCAGGAATAGCGAAATCGCCGGAATGTACGTCACCAGCATCAGCACCAGGAACAGCACCAGGTAGAATGGCAGCATCGCCTTCACCACCTGCTCGATTTTCTGCTTACTCACCGCACTGGCCACAAACAGCACCGACCCCACCGGCGGCGTAATCAGGCCGATCCCTAAGTTCACCAGCATGATCATGCCAAAATGGACCGGATCAATGCCGAGCGCGTTGGTCACCGGTAGTAGCACTGGCGTCAGGATCAGGATCAGCGGCGCCATGTCCATCAGCGTACCGATCAGCAGCAGCATGATGTTAATGCACATCAGGATGACATATTTGTTATCCGAGATGCTGGTGAAGGCTTCGGTAATCCGCATCGGCAACTGCATATAGGTCATGACGGCCCCAAACGCGGCGGCAAAGCCTATCAGGATCATCACAATAGTCACCGTTTTCACCGTGCGGAACATCAGCTTCGGCAGCTCTGACCATTTATAGTCACGATAGATAAACATGGTGACAAAGAAGGCCCACAGACAGGCAATCGCCGCGGATTCCGTTGCGGTAAAGATACCTGACAGGATCCCGCCCATGATGATCACCACCGTCATTAATCCCCACAGCGTATCGACGAAAATCTTCAGCGCCTGGCGAAACGGTACGCGCTCCCCTTTTGGATAACCGCGTTTATGGGCAAAAACCACGCACATCACCATCAGGCTAAAGCTCAGCAACAGGCCCGGCAGGATCCCGGCGATGAACAGCGCGGCAATCGACACCGTCCCGCCCGTTGCCAGCGAGTAGATAACCGAGTTATGGCTGGGCGGCGTGAGGATCGCCTGCACCGAGCCGCTGGCGGTTACCGCCGCGGCAAAGTCGCGCGGGTAGCCTTTTTTGTCCATCTCCGGGATCATCACTGAACCGATAGAAGCGGTATCGGCCACCGACGATCCTGAAATTGCCCCAAAAAAGGTCGAGGCGACGATATTTACCAGCGACAGCCCGCCGCGGATAAAGCCAACGAAAATATAGGCAAAATTCACCAGGCGGCGCGCGATCCCCCCTTCCGCCATGATTGCCCCGGCCAGAATAAAGAATGGGATCGCCAGCAGCGAAAACTTGTTTACTCCGCTGGTCAGTTGGATCATCACGGCTTCCAGCGGAATATCAATATACCAGGCTCCAATGATGGCGCTAATGCCAACCGCGTACGCTACCGGTACCCCAATCGCCAGCATAATGCCAAGCGTAAAGACGAGAATAAATGCATCCATCTGCTTTCCTTAATGAAATGGGGGCGGTAACTAGCTGGTTGAACCCAGCATGACAACGGGACGTTGATATTGCGGGCCGCGGAAAATCTTTTCTGCGATAAACAGCAGCGTGATAGCGGAGCCAATCGGCAACGGCAGATAGTTTTGCCCGGCGCTTAAAAGCGGGAATTCCGCGACAGGCTGGTCCCACAGCTCAAGACACAGATTGATTCCATACCAGAGAATAAACAGGCTGATCGCCACCAACATGATATCTGCGACAATCGAGCAGTAACGACGGGCGGACTCCCCCAGACGGTCAATCACCATGCTCACCGCGATATGCGAACCTGCGCGATAGCTCACCGCCGCGCCAATAAAGGTGAACGTCACCATACAAAGAATGGCGACCGGTTCAGGCCATGACAGGGCATTGTTCAGGACATAGCGTGCGAATATGCCAATAGGGATAATGGCGACCATAACCAATAATGCGACACCGGCAATCCACATAGAGACCCGATAAAGAAAATCCATTACCGATGAATAACATTCACCCATAATTATCACCTCGAATTAATCAAAAGACTCAGGCAGAGGATTGCTCCCCTCCGCCTGATGAATTACTTCACATCCTGAATACGTTTGATCAAATCCTGGTGGTCTTTACCGTAATTATCCCGCACTGACTGCGTGGCTTTATAGAAATAGTCCGTATCAATATCGTGGAACTGAACGCCATTGGCTTTCATAGTTTCCAGAGATTTCGCATTATATTCTTGCCAAAGTTTGCGTTGTTCAACCTGCGCTTCTTTGGCGAGCTTAATAATGAGTTCCTGGTCTTCTTTTTTCAATTTATCCCATTTGGCTTTGGAAAACAGAAAAAGCTCAGGAATAATAAAGTGTTTGCTCCAGGTATAGTTTTTAACGACCGGTAAATAGTTGTGCGCAACAAATGTTGGCGGGTTATTTTCCGTACCATCAATAACGCCGGTCTGCATACCGCTAAACACTTCGCTGACGCCCATCACGATAGAGTTAGCGCCCATCGCCTTTAAGGTATCCAGCGCTATCGGACTCGCCTGAACGCGGATTTTCATACCGTGTAAATCTTCCGGTTTCACCACCGGATTTTTGGTAATCAGGTTGCGCGTCCCGGCGTCCATCCAACCCAGGAATACCAGCCGCGATTTCGTATTGGCCGTCAGGCGGTCGCCAATCTCCTGACCGATCATGCCGTCAAGGACCTTATGCATATGGTCTTCATCGCGAAAGATATACGGCAGGGTAAATACGTTAATTTCAGGAAGAATAGCGGCAACAGGCGTCATTGAGACGCGAATAATATCGATAGCGCCTAATTGCGCCTGCTCAATCATCTGTTTTTCATCACCTAACACGCCACCTGGAAATGTTTTAATCTCCAGACGGCCATCGGTCGCGGCGCTGAGCTTCTCCCCCATATGTTTCACTGCGACGACGTTCGGGTAATCAGCCGGATGCACATCCGCGGCGCGAAAAGTTTGTGCCAGCGTTGCATGACTCGCCAGTAATACGGACGCGCCAATACACAGACTTAACAGGTTTTTTGTCAGTTTCATTTGTCCTTCTCCAGAAGTTCATAATATCCATTAACAGGAATAGCTTGCAGAGCAAATGACTGCCGGAATTAAAACGGGCAGCGAGAAACTTTCTTAACGACGTTACCTGCGCAGACTAGCTGGTGTAACAATTTATTTCGATGACTGCGTTCACAAAAAATCGCAGATGCTAATAATTTTTAGCACAGTGTTTCATTTTTGCAACACAGATCGTTTTATTGATAAAAAAACAACGCAAAGAAGGCGATTTGATACTAATTCCCTCAGCTAGCATTTCAATAAAAATAAAACACTACTATTTCGCGAGAATATCTTTCGAATGAAAAAGAGAAATGCAGGATGGTATTTACACCATCCTGCTGAGAAGTTTGATGTTTACTGCCAACCGTAGCGACGGCTATAAAAACCTTTCACTAATTGGGTCAATGTCATGTAGCCCGCCAGAATCGCAATCAGCCACGGGAAGTAGCTCAGCGGCAGCGCCTGCAATTGCAGATAGCTGGCCAGCGGCGAGAACGGCAATGCAATGCCCACCACCATCACGACCAGCGTCATTAGCATCAGCGGCCATGCGGCGCGACTTTGGATAAACGGCACGCGACGGGTACGGATCATATGCACAATCAGCGTTTGCGACAGCAGGCCCACCACGAACCAGCCCGACTGGAACAACGTCTGATGCTCTGGCGTATTGGCATGGAAGACAAACCACATCAGGCAAAAGGTCAGAATGTCAAAGATCGAGCTGATCGGCCCAAAAAAGATCATAAAGCGGCCCAGTTCGGCGGGATTCCAACGCTGGGGCTTTTTGATCTGCTCTTCGTCGACGTTATCAAACGGAATCGCCACCTGGGATACATCATACAGCAGGTTCTGAATCAGTAAGTGCAGCGGCAACATCGGCAGGAACGGTAAAAAGGCGCTCGCCACCAGCACGCTAAACACGTTACCGAAGTTAGAACTGGCCGTCATTTTGATGTACTTCAACATGTTAGAAAAAGTACGGCGTCCTTCGATCACCCCTTCTTCCAGCACCATCAGGCTCTTTTCCAGCAGGATAATATCCGCCGCTTCACGCGCAATATCGACCGCGCCATCAACAGAGATACCGATGTCCGCCGCGCGCAGCGCCGGAGCGTCGTTGATGCCATCGCCCATAAAGCCAACCACGTGGCCTTCACGTTTGAGCAGCGTGACAATGCGCTCTTTGTGCATCGGCGTCAGGCGGGCAAACAACGTGGTGCGCTGAGCAAGCGTTGCCAGTTCGTCATCGCTTAATCCTTCAATGCTGCTGCCAATCACCACATCGCCCGCATCCAGCCCCACTTCGTGGCACACTTTTGCCGCCACCAGTTCGCTATCACCGGTGAGAATTTTCACCGTAATACCGCTGGCTTTCAGCGCCTTCAGCGCCGGCGCGGTGGTCTCTTTCGGCGGATCGAGGAACGCGATATAGCCTTCGAGGATCAGATCCGACTCATCAATACGCTGGTAATCACCTTCACGCGCGGGCAGGTACTTGGTGGCCACCGCCACTACGCGCAGCCCCTGACGGTTCAGCGTATCGGTAACGCGTTTCACCCGACGCAGCATGCCCTCATCCAGGGGGACAATCTCGCCGTTGTGGCGCACCTGGGTGCAGACGCTGAGGATCTCCTGCAGCGCGCCTTTGCACACCAGGTGGTGCACATCCGTTTCTTCCGCCACCACCACCGACATGCGGCGACGTTCAAAATCAAACGGGATCTCATCGATTTTCTGCCAACGGGTAGAAAGCTGGCGGGCAGATTCCTCATCCACGCCTTCCAGTACCGCCGTATCCAGCAGATTCTTCAGCCCGGTCTGGTAATGGCTGTTCAGCCACGCGGAATGCAGAACGTGCTCGCTGGGTTTTCCAGAGATATCAGTATGATTCTCCAGCACAATTTTATCCTGCGTCAGGGTCCCGGTTTTATCGGTGCACAGGATATCCATCGCGCCAAAGTTCTGGATGGCATCAAGGTGCTTGACGATGACTTTCTGTTTAGACAGCTTCACCGCCCCGCGCGCCAGCGTCGAGGTGACGATCATCGGCAGCATTTCTGGGGTCAGCCCTACCGCAACAGACAGCGCAAACAACGCCGCCTCCCACCAGTCGCCTTTGGTATAGCCGTTAATGATGAGCACAATGGGCGCCATCACCAGCATAAAGCGGATCAGCAACATGCTGACGCGGCTGATCCCTTTCTGGAAGGCATTCTGCTCGCTTTCCTGCTCGCTGACGCGCCCCGCCAGTTGCCCGAACCAGGTATTGGCTCCAGTCGAAATCACAATAGCCTGCGCCGTGCCGCTCACCACATTGGTCCCCATAAAGCACAGCGTATCGCACTCCAGCGGGTTGCTTTGCTGCGGGTCGCGGCTGGTTGCGACTTTCTCCACGGGCAGCGATTCCCCGGTCAGCGAAGCCTGCGCCACAAACAGATCGCGCGCCTGGACGATACGTAAATCCGCCGGGATCATATCCCCTGCCGCCAGCTTGATGACATCACCGGGTACCAACTGGTCAATTGGCAGTTCAACCCAACCGTTCTCGCCTTTTTCGTTGATAACGCGCAGCACCGTGGCGGTGTTGCTGACCATCGCTTTCAGCGCATCTGCCGCTTTGGTGGAACGCGCCTCCTGCACAAAATTCAGCAGCGTCGAGATGGCGACCATCAGCGCGATTACGCCAGCAGCAAACAGATCCTCAGTGGCATAGGAAATGGCGCCAAGAATGGTCAGCAGAATATTAAACGGATTGCGGTAGCAGACCCACAGATGCACCCACCACGGCGACGGCTTCTGCGCCGGCAACTGGTTTTCGCCATGGATTTCGCGGGCGCTCTCGACCTCTGCGGCGTTTAATCCTTCCGGGTGTGCGCCAAACGTTTTCCACAGCGCGGCTTCGTCCATCAGCGCCATTTTCAGGCAATGTTCGCTCAGCGAGGGCGGGATCGGTGTGCTGGCAACGGTCTGCGCATTGGGCAACGGGTCGCGATGCACCAGACGATGTGGTAAATGGCGGTTAAGCCGGGCAAACAGCTGGCGAGTAATATTTTTGAACATAGGCAGTCCCCCTGCGCCAGTCTTAACAGGCGCAGTAAATCTTTCAGGCGTGGCAAAGCCTTGCCTGATGGCAATTTTAAAATCACAACAGGGACGTCAGAACGTCACTGTCTTACGCATCCGGTAAGACAGTGAAAGACAGGCTTACCGGAAAGTTGTGTTTCTCCGTCTCGGGAGAGGGGTGGGATCGGGATCCATATAGCCTCCGGTAAGTGAATGATAAGCGCCGCGGATTATACGCAGAAAACCATAAGGTTTGTGGCAATTATGGCGGTATGATAAAGCATAGAAACTAAACCAAACGTATACCAGACTTTGCCCATTGCACTGTGCTTGAGTAAAGTTATTCTCTTTTGGCATAACTTCACACGCGACACGGGAAAACAGGATGCAAAATCGGCTGACCATTAAAGACATCGCCCGCTTAAGCGGTGTGGGGAAATCCACGGTTTCCCGCGTTCTCAACAACGAAAGCGGCGTCAGCGAACGTACCCGTGAACGCGTCGAAGCGGTGATGAATCAGCACGGTTTTTCCCCTTCCCGCTCCGCACGCGCCATGCGTGGGCAAAGCGACAAGGTGGTGGCGATTATCGTCACGCGCCTGGATTCTCTTTCAGAAAATCTCGCCGTGCAGACCATGCTGCCCGCTTTTTATGAACAGGGTTACGATCCGATCATGATGGAAAGCCAGTTCTCGCCTGAACTGGTCGAAGAACATCTGGGCATGCTCAGACGCCGTAATATTGACGGTGTGGTGCTGTTTGGTTTTACCGGCATTACCGAAACGATGCTCACCTCCTGGCAGGATTCTCTGGTACTGCTGGCCAGAGATGCCAAAGGCTTTGCCTCCGTCTGCTATGACGATGAGGGCGCTATTCATACCCTGATGCAGCGTTTATACGATCGCGACCACCGCCATATTAGCTTTCTTGGCGTCCCCCATAGCGACGTGACCACCGGTAAGCGCCGTCATGAAGCCTACCTGGCATTCTGTAAAAAACACAAACTGCATCCGGTTGCCGCGCTACCGGGCCTGGCCATGAAGCAGGGTTATGAGCAGGCCGCCAATGTCATCACCCCGGAAACCACCGCCTTAGTCTGCGCGACGGATACCCTTGCCCTTGGGGTCAGCAAATATCTGCAGGAGCAGCGGATTGATAATCTGCAGTTGGCGAGTGTGGGCAACACACCGCTAATGAAATTTCTCCATCCGGAAATTATCACCGTCGATCCCGGTTACGCTGAAGCCGGACGACAAGCGGCCTCGCAGCTGATCGAGCAGATCAACGGCCGTAGCGAACCGCGACAAATCGTTATTCCCTCCACCCTCGCCTGATCGCTTTCTGAGCGCTAATTTGTGATCTTCGCTGTGTTTCGGGAACGTTCCCGTTTTTAAATATTCATCGAAGATATACTCTTGCGCCAACAACGCGGGAGTTGCCGGATGGCGACCTAACGCGTCTTATCCGGCCTACGGGGAATACACGTCATCATGAGCAAAATAAAACAAGCAGACATCGACCGGCTGATTGAGCTGGTAGGCGGGTGCGACAATATCGCTACGGTGAGCCACTGCATCACTCGCCTGCGTTTTGTGCTGAATCAGCCTGCGAATGCCAGGCCAAAAGAGATAGAGCAGTTGCCGATGGTCAAAGGCTGCTTCACCAACGCCGGGCAGTTTCAGGTGGTGATTGGCACCGAGGTGGGCGATTACTACAAAGCGCTGCTGGCGACCACCGGCCAGGCCAGTGCCGACAAAGAGCAGGCGAAAAAAGCCGCGCGGCAGAACATGAAGTGGCATGAACAGCTCATTTCTCATTTTGCAGAGATCTTCTTCCCGCTGCTGCCAGCGCTGATTAGCGGCGGCTTGATCTTAGGTTTTCGCAATGTGATCGGCGATCTGCCAATGAGTAACGGGCAGACGCTGGCGCAGATGCATCCGTCGCTGAAAACCCTCTACGACTTCCTGTGGCTGATTGGCGAAGCGATCTTCTTCTATCTGCCTGTCGGGATCTGCTGGTCAGCGGTGAAGAAAATGGGCGGTACGCCGATCCTCGGTATTGTGCTGGGTGTGACCCTGGTTTCGCCGCAGCTGATGAACGCCTATCTGCTCGGTCAACAGGTGCCGGAAGTGTGGAACTTCGGCCTGTCCAGCATAGAGAAAGTGGGCTACCAGGCGCAGGTTATCCCGGCACTGCTGGCCGGTCTGGCGCTCGGGTTTATTGAAACGCGCATGAAACGCATCGTCCCGGATTATCTGTATCTGGTGATCGTCCCGGTGTGCTCACTGATCCTCGCTGTGTTCCTTGCGCACGCGTTTATCGGTCCGTTTGGCCGCATGATCGGCGACGGCGTGGCGTTCGCGGTTCGTCATCTGATGACCGGCAGCTTTGCGCCGATTGGCGCGGCGCTGTTCGGCTTCCTGTATGCGCCGCTGGTGATCACCGGCGTACACCAGACCACGCTGGCTATCGACATGCAGATGATCCAGAGCATGGGCGGTACGCCGGTATGGCCGCTGATTGCGCTGTCAAACATCGCTCAGGCTTCTGCGGTGGTCGGCATCATTATCTCCAGCCGCAAACACAATGAACGCGAAATATCAGTACCTGCGGCGATCTCGGCTTATCTCGGGGTAACGGAACCGGCGATGTACGGGATCAACCTGAAATACCGCTTCCCGATGCTGTGCGCGATGATCGGCTCCGGTCTCGCCGGTCTGCTGTGCGGCCTGAACGGCGTGATGGCGAACGGCATTGGCGTCGGCGGCCTGCCGGGTATCCTCTCCATTCAGCCGACTTACTGGCAGGTGTTTGGCATGGCGATGGTCATCGCGATCGTTATCCCGATGGTACTGACCTCATTCGTCTACCAGCGTAAATACCGTCAGGGCACGTTACAGATTGTGTAACTTTTCTTCGGGGCGCAGTTGCGCCCCATCGTATCTCCAGGAAACAGCAATGAATATTCCACACTGGTGGCAAAACGGCGTTATCTATCAGGTGTATCCCAAGAGTTTTCAGGACACCACCGGCAGCGGCACGGGTGATTTGCGCGGCGTAACGCAGCGCCTCGGCTATCTGCAAAAGCTGGGCGTGGACGCAATCTGGCTGACGCCGTTCTACATTTCGCCGCAGGTTGATAACGGCTACGACGTCGCCGACTACATGTCAGTTGACCCGGCTTACGGCACGCTTGCAGACTTTGACGAACTGGTAGCAGCGGCGAAAGCGCGCGGCATACGCATTATTCTGGATATGGTGTTTAACCACACCTCAACCCAGCACGCATGGTTTCGTGAGGCGCTGGATAAAGACAGCCCATATCGTCAGTTTTATCTCTGGCGCGACGGCGAACCGACCACCCCGCCGAACAACTGGCAGTCAAAATTTGGCGGCAGCGCCTGGGGCTGGCACGCCGAAAGCGAGCAGTATTATCTGCATCTCTTTGCCCCTGAGCAGGCCGACCTGAACTGGCAAAACCCGGCGGTACGCGCCGAGCTGAAAAAAGTGTGCGAGTTCTGGGCCGATCGCGGCGTGGACGGCCTGCGCCTCGACGTAGTCAATCTTATCTCCAAAGATCAGGACTTCCCGAACGATCCCGACGGCGATGGTCGCCGTTTTTATACCGACGGTCCGCGCGCGCATGCGTTTTTACGCGAGATGAACCGCGACGTTTTCACCCCACGTAGCCTGATGACAGTCGGCGAAATGTCTTCCACCACGCTGGAAAACTGTCAGCAATACGCCGCGCTGGACGGTAGCGAACTGTCGATGACCTTTAACTTCCACCACCTGAAGGTGGATTATCCCAACGGTGAAAAATGGACGTTAGCCAAACCGGACTACGTGGCGCTCAAAACTCTGTTCCGCCACTGGCAGCAGGGCATGCACAACGTCGCATGGAATGCGCTGTTCTGGTGTAACCACGACCAGCCGCGCATCGTGTCGCGTTTTGGCGATGAAGGGAAATACCGTGTGCCCGCCGCCAAAATGCTGGCGATGGTGCTGCACGGTATGCAGGGCACGCCCTATATCTACCAGGGGGAAGAGATTGGCATGACCAACCCGCACTTCCGCCAGATTACCGATTACCGCGATGTAGAAAGCCATAACATGTTCGCCGAATTGAACGGGCAGGGACGCGATGCCGAAGAGTTGCTGGCAATCCTCGCCAGTAAATCCCGCGATAACAGCCGCACGCCAATGCAGTGGGATGCCAGCCAACACGCGGGTTTCACCGCGGGCGAACCGTGGATCAATCTGTGTGACAACGCAGCCGAGATCAACGTTGCAGCGGCGCTTGATGATGCTGATTCTGTGTTTTACACCTATCAGAAGCTGATCGCCCTGCGTAAAACGGAGCCAGTTATCACCTGGGGCGATTACCAGGATCTGTTACCAGACAGCCCACACGTATGGTGTTATCAGCGCGAATGGCAAGGACGGCGGCTGCTGGTTATTGCCAACCTGAGCGATACCTTCCAGAGCTGGCAACCGACGCATGCCGACGGAAACTGGCAGGTGCTGATGCACAACTATGCCGAGGTCGCCAGCCAACCCGTTGACATGACGCTGCGTCCTTTTGAAGCCGTCTGGTGGGTGCAAAAATAGCTTGCAATGATGTTCAGGCCCGGTACGCATAGCGTGGCCGGGCGTTGTCGCCTACGCTCAGCTTACCTTCCTGTTTTTGCTGAATAATTAATCAGAATTTTCCAGGGGTAATTTACAATCGGCTGTAGCGCCCGTCATCTGTACGCTCCGATTTTTACTTTGCGCTACATCAAAAAAATCGTAAACATCCTTGATGCAAATCACTACATATAGAACTTAAAATGCACGCCGACCCAATATGTTGTATTAATCGCCTATAATTGCTACAACTACAATGCACCGCTTCACGGTGGAATTGTGGATAACGTGGGTCAGGATTGCGGGAAGTCATTGGCAATAGAGATGAATAAAGCCATGGCCGCTTCCCCAACCTCTGTGGATAACCTGTTCTTATAAATATGGAGTGATCATGACACCGCATGTGATGAAACGAGATGGCTGTAAAGTGCCGTTTAAATCAGAGCGCATCAAAGAAGCCATTCTGCGTGCAGCTAAAGCAGCGGGAGTCGATGACGCAGATTACTGTGCCACCGTCGCAGAAGTCGTTAGTAGCCTGATGAATGAGCGCAGCCAGGTCGATATCAACGAGATCCAGACAGCGGTAGAAAACCAGCTGATGTCTGGCCCGTACAAACAACTCGCCCGTGCGTACATCGAATATCGCCACGACCGTGATATCCAGCGTGAAAAACGTGGCCGTCTGAACCAGGAAATTCGTGGTCTGGTTGAGCAAACCAACTCTGCTCTGCTGAACGAAAACGCCAACAAAGACAGCAAAGTGATCCCGACCCAGCGCGATCTGCTGGCCGGTATCGTCGCCAAACACTATGCGCGCCAACACCTGCTGCCGCGTGATGTCGTTCAGGCGCACGAGCGTGGTGATATTCACTATCACGATCTCGACTACTCGCCGTTCTTCCCGATGTTTAACTGCATGCTGATCGACCTGAAAGGCATGCTGACGCAGGGCTTTAAGATGGGTAACGCGGAGATTGAGCCGCCAAAATCCATCTCTACCGCGACCGCCGTGACCGCGCAAATTATCGCGCAGGTTGCCAGCCATATTTATGGCGGTACTACCATTAACCGTATTGATGAAGTTCTCGCGCCGTTCGTGACCGAGAGCTTTAATAAACATCGCAAGACCGCTGAAGAATGGCAGATCCCGGACGCCGACGGTTATGCCCATTCCCGTACCGAAAAAGAGTGCTACGACGCTTTCCAGTCCCTTGAGTATGAAGTGAACACCCTGCATACCGCCAACGGTCAGACGCCGTTCGTCACCTTTGGTTTTGGCCTGGGCACCAGTTGGGAATCGCGTTTGATCCAGCAGTCTATTCTGCGTAACCGCATTGCTGGCCTCGGTAAAAACCGTAAAACCGCGGTGTTCCCGAAGCTGGTGTTCGCGATTCGCGATGGTCTGAACCACAAGTTTGGCGATCCGAACTACGACATCAAGCAGCTGGCGCTGGAATGCGCGAGCAAGCGTATGTACCCGGACATCCTGAACTACGATCAGGTGGTCAAAGTCACCGGTTCGTTCAAAACGCCAATGGGCTGCCGCAGCTTCCTCGGCGTGTGGGAAAACGAGAACGGCGAACAGGTTCACGATGGTCGCAACAACCTCGGCGTTATCAGCCTCAACCTGCCGCGTATCGCGCTGGAAGCCCATGGCGATGAAGCCACCTTCTGGAAACTGCTCGACGACCGTCTGGTGCTGGCGCGTAAAGCGCTAATGACCCGTATCGCGCGTCTGGAAGGCGTAAAAGCCCGCGTTGCGCCCATTCTGTACATGGAAGGTGCCTGCGGCGTGCGTCTGAAAGCGGACGATGACGTGTCTGAGATCTTTAAAAATGGTCGCGCCTCTATCTCTCTGGGCTACATAGGCATTCATGAGACCATCAACGCGCTGTTTGGCGACAAACATGTCTATGACAGCGAGCAGCTGCGCGCCAAAGGTATCTCCATTGTGGAACGTCTGCGTCAGGCGGTCGATCAGTGGAAAGACGAGACCGGCTATGGCTTTAGCCTGTACAGCACGCCGAGTGAAAACCTGTGTGACCGCTTCTGCCGTCTGGATACCGCCGAGTTTGGCGTGGTGCCGGGCGTAACCGACAAAGGTTACTACACCAACAGCTTCCACCTCGACGTGGAGAAAAAGGTGAACCCGTACGACAAGATCGATTTCGAAGCGCCATACCCGCCGCTGGCGAGCGGGGGCTTCATTTGCTACGGCGAGTACCCGAATATTCAGCACAACCTGAAAGCGCTGGAAGACGTTTGGGATTACAGCTATCAGCACGTGCCGTATTACGGCACCAACACGCCAATCGATGAATGCTACGAGTGCGGCTTTACCGGTGAGTTCGAGTGCACCAGTAAAGGCTTCACCTGCCCGAAATGTGGTAACCACGACGCCGCGCGCGTGTCGGTCACCCGCCGCGTGTGCGGTTATTTAGGCAGTCCGGACGCACGTCCGTTTAACGCCGGTAAGCAGGAAGAAGTGAAGCGCCGCGTTAAGCATTTAGGCAATGGGCAGATAGGTTAATATCCGTTTGCAAAGGCCGTAGGCCTGATAAGACGCAATCGCGTCGCCATCAGGCATCACAATGTTGCCGGATGCGGTGCAAGCACCTTATCCGGCCTACATGCTTTCTGGACATCCTCTATGCGCTACCATCAATACTATCCTGTCGATATCGTCAACGGCCCAGGAACCCGATGCACCCTGTTTGTGTCAGGGTGCGTGCACGAATGCCCCGGTTGCTATAACAAAAGCACCTGGCGGCTCAATTCCGGCGAGCCGTTTACCAAAGAGATGGAAGATAAGATCATTGCCGATCTGAACGACACGCGTATTCACCGTCAGGGAATTTCGCTGTCGGGCGGCGATCCGCTGCATCCGCAAAACGTGCCGGATATTCTGCAACTGGTACAACGTATTCGCGCTGAGTGTCCGGGAAAAGATATCTGGGTGTGGACCGGCTACAAGCTCGATGAACTCAACGCCGCACAGATGCAAGTGGTGGATCTCATCAACGTGCTGGTTGATGGCAAATTTGTGCAGGACCTCAAAGACCCGGCGCTGATCTGGCGCGGTAGCAGCAACCAGGTCGTGCATCATTTGCGATAAAATCACTCAGGAGAGGCGTGTTCACAGCCTCTCCGTCCATTTACTCATTCGCGATTGCGCTTTACCACGGGCATCAATGGCACGCCCATCCGGCAGCCAGCGCTCCGCTTCCCCTTTCAGTATCCCCTTTTCATAACAGAGACGCTGGGCAAGCGAGCCGTCCGGATAGAACTGTTCGCTGAGTTGGTGACGCAACCCCTGACTCCACTGCTCACGCTGCTGTAGCTGCCCGGAAGGATAAAAGCTGCGGCATTCGCCGTGCAGCAGGCCCTCAAGCCACTGCTCTTCTCGCAGTAGCTCGCCGTTTTCCGAGAAGTAACGAGCAATACCGTCCGGCCTGCCCTCACGATACGCCTGCTGCATAGCTAGCTGACCGTTAGGATGCCAGCGCTCCATTACCCCATGCAGCGCCCCCTGTTGATATCGCAAAACTGCCAGCAGGCGTCCGTTCTCTTCAATTCGCGTCTCACCGTTTAGCTGGTCGTTCGCAAGATTTGCCCGTAGCAGGGTGTTATCCAGGTGATATTCCTGCGTATCGCTCATCAGTTAATCTTAACCAGGCCACCTTTAATCATCAGCATCCCGCCACCATCCACCGTTTGGGTCGCGCTGGCTTTGCTGGTGAGCGTGGCTTTTGCTTCGTGGCTGATGGTTGCGGCTTTCTGGGTCAGCGAGGCTTTCGCTTCACTGGCTATGCTGGTGGCATCCAGCTTCATGCTGCCCGACGCGCTGGCGTTAAGACCCGACCCGCTCTTGATGTCCAACGTTTTACCGCTCTCGAGAGTTAGCGTACCGCTGACCTTAATCGTCAGGTTGCCATCGACGTTCAGCGTGTAGTTGCCCTTTACCTTATGCGTCTCGTTGCCGTCGATGGCGTACTCCTGATCGCCTTTCACCGTCACGCTGCGCTTCTCTTTTACCTCCAGTGTGTCGCTGCCTTTTTCGATTTTCACCGCACGATTGCCTTTTTTTAGGGTAACGGTTTCGTTGCCCTCTTCAACGGTACGCGTGCGGTCGTTTTTGACGTTCTGAATGTCGTCATGGCTGATAGTCGTTTTGCTGTCGTTAAGCACGGTAAGCTGGAAGTCTTTTTGCGCCTGCATCGCCAGCAGCTCGGCATCTTTTTTGTCGTCGAAGCGTAGTTCGTTGAAGCCTTTTTCACTTTTGGTTTTAATGCCCGACTGGGTCTGGTTCGCCGGAAGTGCGTACGGCAGCGCATTCGCGCCGTTGTAGACGCAGCCGGTAATCAGCGGCTTATCCGGGTCGCCGTCGATAAAGCTCACCACCACTTCCTGACCGATGCGCGGGATAAACTGCGCGCCGAAGCCGTTGCCGCTCCACGCCGTCGCCACCCGCAGCCAGCAGGAGCTGGTTTCGTCGCTTTTGCCCTCTCTGTCCCACGGGAACTGTACCTTCACCCGACCAAGTTTGTCGGTCCAGATCTCCTCGCCGCTTTTACCCACCACCATCGCCGTTTGCGTATGCATAAAGGGTTGTGGCGTCACGGCGAGGGGGCGATACGGCGTGGCCTTTGGAATAGCAGTGAAGCGGTTGCGATAGCGTTCACCATCGTACTCGTGGCTAACGGTGGTGATTAGCCAGTCGATGTTCAGAGATTTGTCGTCATGATCGGTTAGCGTAAACCAGTGCCCGGCCATCAGCGCCGCGCAGTCGCTTTCGCCCACCAGCTGTTTCGCCTGCGCTTTCAGGGCGTTAACCTTCCACGCCGCCAGCGCGTCGCCTTCGGCTTTAACGCTAAAACGCCCCGGATGCTGATACTGCATACCGCCCTTCTTCTCGCCCGTCTGCGAAAACAGCGCAGCTTTTGGTTGTTCGTAGTTAAAATCGCTGCTCTGGAAGCCTTGGGCGGTGGCCTGTAAATGCAGTTCTGCCGAGCGAATCATCCCAGTTTCCCGTGCGCCGCTTGCTGCGGCCTGATACTTCACTTTTTTGTCGCCAGGTATCGGCGGAAAAGCGCTGTTATCATCCGCCAGCACCAGGGTGTGCTTGCCCTGCGCATGAGTGAAGAACCAGAAGATCCCCTCCTGCTCCAGCAGGCGCGAGATAAAGTTGAAATCGCTTTCGTTATATTGCAGGCAGTATTCCCGCTTCGCCGGTTTGCTTTTCAGTTGAAATTTGTAGTCGCTAAACCCGGCGTCTTTAAACACCTGCTCGACGATCTCCTGCGCGCTGAGGTTCTGAAACACGCGGTTGTTACTGGCAAGCGTCAGCCACCACAGCCAGGGACGCAGGACAAACTGGTAGCGATCGGCGTTAGCGGTGGCGGGGAGCTGGTGCGCCTCGGCAATCAGCCCGTCGTAGCTGGCGTTGTTGATGGTGGCGGTCAGATGGGTGGCCAGCGCGCTGTCTAAGGTTAACGGCGCGGAGGTGGTTCCAGCGATGGTGGCGGTGGTCAGGCCGTTAAGCTGTGATTCGTTGTACGCGGTGGCGGCGGTAAGACCGGTTAGGG
>NZ_CP069763.1:1843185-1843484 GCF_016893685.1 Citrobacter cronae | reverse complement strand
AGATCATTTAAAGACACCTTTATTCGCTTTCCACCTTCACGCTCGTCGGCAATGCGGGTAAGTTCGGCGTCTTCTGCCAGCTCCAGAAGATAGGCATAAACCGCAGGCGGCACGCAGTAGAACGCAGGCTCATTGCGGTTCAAAATCGCCACCGCTTCACCCTCCCCTGCGTTTACCGTTCCCATTGGGTTACGTTTCAGATCGGTAATGCTGGCAGCGGTTTTGGTCAGGATATAAAATGGCATGGTTTTTTCCTCTTTAGTGAGGTTTTAGTATAGGCCATAAAAGATACTTTTAAA
>NZ_CP069763.1:1816351-1842414 GCF_016893685.1 Citrobacter cronae | reverse complement strand
ATTTTCACTCCATCACTTCCCCAACCACCAGATTCTCAACATCCCTGGCTCCGGCGCCCTTACATTTCTCCATAACCCTTTCTACCAGCCCATCCTCCATATTTAATTTCTCCCCCGTCGCCACAAAATACCGCTGAGCTAATTTCTCCAGCTCCGCCAGCACAATGCCTTTTAATATTCTTTCATCCAATGCCCGATAGACCACCGTGGTCATCCTTGCTAAAAACGCCGGGCGAAAATGCTTTAACAACTCCTCACGCAATGCCTCATTAAACCGCTCGCTGTTTAATTCAGCCGCTGGCGTATCAAGAATTAACTCTGCGCCGACGTTGCTGGTCGCCAGCATCACCGTGTTTTTAAAATCAACAATCAGCCCGGTGCCATCTTCCATTACCCCTTTGTCGAAAACGTTATAAAACGCCTCCAGCACGTCCGGGTGCGCTTTTTCGATTTCGTCGAGCAGTACCACCGAATAAGGTCGACGGCGCACGGCTTCGGTTAACGCCCCGCCGCTGCCATAACCGACGTAGCCCGGCGGCGCGCCTTTGAGCTGGCTGACGGTATGCGCCTCCTGATATTCCGACAGGTTAATGGTGATCAGATTGCGTTCGCCGCCGTACAAAGCATCGGCCAGCGCATAGGCGGTTTCGGTTTTACCCACGCCGGTTGGCCCCACCAGCAGGAACACGCCGACCGGCTTTTGCGGATCGGTCAGGCCGCTGCGATAGGCGCGCAGACGTTGGGCGATGGTCTCCAGCGCCGCCTGCTGACCCATTACCCGTTCGCTCATCCGTGCAACCAGCGTGCGCAGGGCGTGGGCTTCATCGGTCTGCATCTGGCCGATTGGGATCCCGGTCCAGCCGCTGATCACCGAAGCCACCGTGGCGGGATCGACGCAGTCCGGCACCAGCGGCACTTCGTCACGTAGCTGGGCGGCGGCAGTTTCCAGTTTGCCGATCAGCGCGGCGCACTCCACCAGTTCCTCTTCCAGTTCATCATCCTCTTCCAGCCGCACGCTGAGATCCAGCATTCGCTGACGGGCGGCCTGTAGCTCGCCGACCCGCTGGCGCTCGTCCTGCCAGCGCTCCTCCACCTCCCGCGACTGCTGGTGGAGTTTTTCCGCCTGCGCTTCCAGTTCACAAAGCCTGTCGTGATGATCGACGCCCACCAGCAGCTCACGATTCAGACGTTCGCTCTCTTCTTCAATGGCCGCCAGATGCTGACGGATCTCCTCAAGCTGGGGCGGCACGTCATGCTGCGCCAGCGCCACCCGCGCGCAGGCGGTGTCGAGCACGCTGATCGCTTTGTCCGGCAACTGGCGACCAGAGATATAGCGCTGCGAGAGGCGCACCGCCTCGCGGATCGCCGTATCCAGAATTTGTACCCCGTGATGCGCCTCCAGTTTATCGGCCACCGCCCGCAGCATGATTACCGCGCTGTTCTCGTCCGGTTCCTCGATCTGGATACGCTGAAAACGCCGGTCCAGCGCCGGATCTTTCTCGAAATATTTTTTGTACTCCTGCCAGGTGGTGGCGGCGATGGTACGCAGTTCACCACGCGCCAGCGCCGGTTTCAGCAGGTTGGCGGCATCATTACCCCCCTCGGCGCCGCCCGCGCCAATCAGCGTGTGGGCTTCGTCGATAAATAAAATAATCGGCTGCGGGGATTTTTTAACGGCGTCAATGACGCCTTTTAGTCGCTGCTCAAATTCACCTTTCACGCCTGCTCCCGCCTGCAATAAGCCAAGATCGAGCGCCAGCAGAGCGACATCACGCAACGGCGGCGGCACGCTGGCTTCGGCGATGCGCAGCGCCAGCCCTTCGGCGACGGCGGTTTTGCCCACACCTGGCGCACCCACCAGAATCGGGTTGTTCTGCCGACGGCGCAGCAGGATGTCGATGCACTGGCGGATCTCCGCGTCGCGTCCGATGATCGGATCGATCCGCCCTTCCCGCGCGTCACGCGTCAGATCGTGCGTATATTGATCCAGAACCCCGCCTTCACGCTTCGGGGATTCGCCCTTGTCAGGGTCTGCAGCCTCCTCAACGGAGTTGCGACACCAGTTCTGCCACTGGCTTTCCAGCTCCGCAGCCGGAAGCTGTAACAACAGTGGCATTCCCTGCGCCAACTGGGTACGCAGCCGTTCTCGGGTGAGTAAGGTCAGGAGCAATAAGGCCGAACGAACCAGAGGAATACGCTGGAAAGTCGCCTGCAAAATCGCCCCTTCCAGTAGCTCTATCAGGTGTACGGAAAACACCGGCATCCGCGTACAGCCCGTTTTGAACTGCGCCTGAGCACGCTGGATCTCTTCACGTAACGTATCGGTGGAGATCGCCGCGTTGCTCAGGCAATACGCTAAATCACAGTGTTCATCATCCAGTAAAGCCAGCAGCATATGCTCCGGCTCAACGAACCAGTGCCCCTGCGCCCGGCTGCGTTCGGCGGCCTGTTCCAGCGCACGAAAACAAATTGGGTTCAGTCGTTTTACCAGCGCTTTCAAATCCATTTACTGTTCTCCTCAAGATGCTGTTGGCAATGGAACACGGCGGGCTTGCGCCCTGCCAGTTGCGCGGTATAACCCAGACGCGGCGGTGCAGCGCGGGTTAAGCGATGATCCAGAGTCAGGGTTGCGCGCATCATCAATTCCAGCGTTATTCCCGCGCCAAACCAGATTTCCGCTAATTTGCTCAGTTGAATAAATCCCCGTCCGCCAGGTAAAAATGTTCGCCACTGCGCGGCATTTTCCGCACGCAGATGCACCCGTAGCGCCGCATGCTGATTCCATATTCGCCGACCGGCGACGCTACTGCGCCCCAGCCGACACCCGGTCCGGCTTTGAGACGCCAGCGGCAAGGATTGCCAGCGCCCGATAAACTCCTCAATATGGACGGTGATACCGAGCGTTGCCGCCACCAGCGCCACAAATCCCGCCGTTGAACGCCGACGATTCGCCAGCCCGCTGCTTTGCGACAGCAGACGCTGTAGCTGCCCAGACTGAGGCTTTTTTACGGCATCCAGATCAAAACCACACAGCACCCGCATCAACGTAAACCCCGGCGCATCTTCTCGCCTGGCGTAAGGCGTTGCCAGCCGATACAGGCTCAGGCTACGGCAGTGATGTTGAATCAAGCGCTGTTGAAACAGATGAATAAAGTCCTGCGACGCGCTGTTTTTATCCTGCGCCGCCTGTTGCAGCCATTCCAGCCAGCCGTAGGGCAGCACCCCATCGGCTCCGCCCGGCCCCAGGCTGTGGACCTGAAGGGTACCGTCGCGCAGCGACACCTCCGCAGGCGTGAACGCCAGCCCCAGTTCCCCCCGCAGCGCGGGCGTTTCACCGCTCGCCCGTAAGATGCGGATACACTGCTCCAGCGAAAAGCGCCACGGCTCGCGCCGCAATTGGGCGATTACGCTATCAGCGCGGTCTGTTCGGCTTCTGTCCATAGCGACAGTTCCTCTCCATCTTCCTGCAATACCGTACGAACAAAGCAGTTCGCGGTGGCATTGCGAGCCAGAAAACGGGCGATGATGCCGGCAAATAGCAGTCGGCTATTGCCAGTAAATGATTGTTGTTCAAGAGTTAACGTCACCCGAATGCCGTTATGCCAGCCGCGCCAGGCATCACCTCCCCGATGCTCACTGACCCGTTGGCAACGCATCTCGCGAATACCATTAATCTGTTGCCAGACGGCGGGTGACGCGGCGGAAGGGGCGTACAGCGCCAGCAGCTCTTTCAGCGACGCCAGCGCCATCTCGCCTTCCACCAGCGACAGGTGATTGAGCGCCAGCGAGGAAAGCAACTTCCAGCGCGTGTCCCGCTGTAATGCTGGCTCAGAAGGCGTGGTCGGCGTACCCAGTAAATGTACTTGCGCAACCGGACCCGGCACTTCGAAGGTCAATGGCGTTCCCGCTGTAAGTTGTGCGGCTTGCTCACCGTTGCTGCACCAGAGCGTTGCCGTCAGACTGGTTTCTTCATCCGCCACATACGGGTCAAAACGGCTGTCCACCAGCGTTAGCCACAGCGCATTCCCCTGGTGGCGGTGACGCCGTGCATACCAGAACCAGCGGGCCTCGCTATGCCCCTGGGCTGAGTAGTACGCAGGAACGCGCCAGGCTTTCTCACGGCGACTCATCCACAGCGCCTGTACGCGGTAGATGTGCACATTTTTGTCATGATGATCGGCGACCAGCCGATGTTCGCTCTGGGTATGTTCGACAAACAGCGGCTCTGAGGTGCGAGTGAAAAGGTTTATTACCGGCACGCAGCCCAGACGAATATCGCCAGGTTTAATATGCTGTGCTGCCTGTGGAGCATTGTCGAAAGGGATACACACCGTGATACTGTCGCCCTCGCCCGTCGACGGCAGCGGTAAATCAAAATACATCAGCGTCTGCGGACAGTTCATCCAGGCACTGAGCGCCAGCACGCTGGACTCTACGCCCGGTTCGCTGGGCAAAATCTTTTCGGCATTCAGCAGGCCAATGGGATGTGGGCGCAGCGGCCCAATGACATGGGCGTATAACAAATCAAACAGCGTGGCATTGATTTGCGGCGAACCGCTGAGATGAATGCGCAACTGTGTTACCGCCAACGTTGAGAACTGATGCGGCGGCAGGCAACGTAGCTGAATACGCAATGCGCCACGCGCCTGCGCCATTCCGCTCAACTGCCGGGCCTGTGCGGCATCACACCAGTCAACATTTTCAATCTCGATAGGCCATAGCGTTTGCGCCAATGCCGTGCGCCACCAGACCGTTTCTCCACTTTCCGTTTGCGCGTATAACGGCGTTCCGGCAGGAAGCATGTAGCCCTGACTCAGATCGCCCGCCAGCGGATCGGCGGTAAAACAAGCGGTTGCGCAAGAAGGAAAAGGGCGTAACAAATGGGGAGAGAGCTGTTCCAGTAGCGAGTCGCATAGCTCACCAAAGCCGTCATCAAGACGCTGATGCAGCCTGGCGCTTTGCAACGCAAAGCCTTCCAGAAGTCGCTCAACATGGGGATCCGGGCAATCGAATTCACTCAGCCGCAGTCGGGAAGCAACATGCGGATGCCGACGAGCGAATTCACCGCTGGCGGTTCGCAGCCATCGTAGCTCTTGCAGATAATCATCAAGCAATCGATCGTCCATTGATCTCCCCTGATACGGGTTATCGCCAACCGCCATTTTGGTACGCCAGCTCCAGCGTTAGCGGTTCGTCGTCGTTCCACAGCATCGCGTCAAGTTGCAGCGCCAGCGTCTGATGATGGGCATCTTTTACGCTCACGATCAGCGCCTGAATCCGGGGCTCATGGCGCAAAATAACAGCGCGCAGCTGACGGCAATACCAACGCAGCACCCGTTCATCGCCTGCGTTCAGCCCGTGCCATTCCGGGACGCCCCAGGCAAGCAGCGCCGGCAATGTGTCAGCATCTTCTGCCGCTCGGGAGTTGAACAGTCTTCTCAACTCCCGGCAAACCGACTCACGCGGCATAATGTCCTCATCCATCAGTCTGTCGAGCAGCGCGACGGGTAGTGACATGGGCATTACCTCAAGTTACGGTTTCTTATTCATCGCCATATCCCAGACGGAAGAGACGTTACCCTCTTTCTGACCTCCCAGTTTCTGCGCGGTGATTTCCCATTTAATTTTGGTGAAGTTCAGCGACATCGTTTCCACCGGTTTGCCACCGGAACCGCCGCTCACGCTCAGATGCGAGATAACCACGTTATCCAGGGTATACACGATAAGTGGCAGCATTTTGCCGTCATCATTCCGACATAACGTCAGTACAGCCTCTTTAATCATCTTCCCACTACAGCAGTACTCGTTAAGCTTCGGCGTGGAAAGGTCGACAAACTTGGTCAGCGACATTTCCCCCACGTGCGCCCGTCCGGAGGTGCGTTCGGTGTTACTGACGTCGTTGGTGACCTGCATTGCGACGTTATGGCTGTAGGACATGATCTCTATCTGATCTTTAAATCCATCAACCTGACTTTCGCCTTTGATATCGTCGAGCTTTAAAAAAATCGCATCCATGGTTTATCTCCTTAATGATCAAGCGGCTGCCGGTGGCGGCAGTTCGGCGACCAGACGAATAGAGGTGGTTAACTCTTCTAACTGGAAGTGCGGACGCAGGAATACAACCGCGCGATAGACCCCCGGCTTGCCAGGCACTGCACTTACATCCACCCGCGCTTCGCGCAGCGGATAACGCGCTTTGATCTCCTGTGGGGCGCTGTCGGTGAGCAGGACATAATCGGCAATCCAGTTGTTGAGGTAGCTTTCGATCTCGTCACGGCTCATAAAGCTGCCAATCTTGTCGCGCATAATAACCTTCAGGTAGTGCGCAAAGCGCGAGGCGGCCAGGATGTACGGTAGCATCGCTGAAATGCGCGCGTTGGCGTTGGCTTCCGGCGTGTTGTAGATTTTTGCCTGATTAGTCGTTTGTCCACCAAAGAACGCGGCGGTGTTAGTATTCTTTTTATGGCACAGCGCGATAAACCCGAGATCATTCAACTCTTTCTCACGGCGATCGGTGATGGCTATCTCCGTTGGACAGCGCAGACTGATATCGCCGGATGGCGTAGAGAAGGTATGCGCTGGAAGATCTTCCACCAGTCCACCGCCTTCAGCGCCACGAATCGCCGCGCACCAGCCATACAAGGCAAATGCCTCGGTAATGCGGTTAGCCAGCACCCATGCGGCGTTGCCCCACAGGTATTTACTCGCGTCCATGCCGTTAACATCTTCAACGAAGTTCACCCCTTCTACCGGCACCGTATCCGGTCCGTACGGCAGACGCTGCAACACATGCGGTAACACCAGCGAGACATAGCGGGAGTCATCGCTATCGCGGAAGGCTCGCCATTTAATCAATTCGGTGCTTTCGAAGATCTTCGCCAGATCGCGCGGGACGCCCAGCTCAGCGAACGATCCCATATCAAATAAGCGCGGACTGGCGGCAGCAATAAATGGCGCATGGGCCGCTGCCGCCACCTGGGAGATTTTCTCCAGCAGCGCCACGTCCTGCGGATGTCGACCAAACTCAAAATCGCCCACCAACACGCTGTAAGGGTTGCCGCCGAAAGTCCCGTATTCATCTTCATACAGTTTTTTGAACAACGTGCTCTGGTCAAACTCGACCGCTTTTTCCAGATCGTCCTGCAACTCCTTACGTGACACATTCAGCAGACGCAATTTCAGCCGGGTGCTGGTTTCGGTATTCATCACAAATTGATGCAGGCCACGCCAGGAGGCTTCCAGTTTCTGCATCTCCGGGTGATGTAATACTTCATTCAACTGGTCGCTGATGAGCGCGTCAATCTGCGCGATGCGGTGGTTGATCATCGCTACGGTATCGCTTTCAATCACCATCCCTTCATCAAGAATCTGCGTAGCCAGTTCTTCCAGCATGTCACGCGCGTAGGTCTGCTGTAGCTCATCGCGCGCCATTCGCCCTTCCTGAATAATGCGGTCCAGCACGCTCAGCGTAACGGTTTGCCCACCGGTTTCAGCTTGTTCCTGAACATTGTCCATTGTTCTTCCCCTTTTTAGTTACGCGTTGTCAGTCGGTTTTTCTTCAGCAATGGGTCTTAACGCCTGAAGCTCAGCGTTGTCATTGACTACCTGCTGCAACAACGTATCCAGATCGTCGTTACCATCCAGTTTGGTCAGCAGGTCGCGTAAGCGTTGACGGGCAAGAAAAAGACGTTGGAGGGGTTTAACCTGATTAATGATATTGAGAGGAGAAAAGTCGTCGAATTCGTTGAAGTGGAGTTCTACGTTCAGTTTACTGCCATCATTAGCCAGACGATTTTCAACCTGTATCGCCAGACGAGGCGAGGCAGAAGAGAGTACATCGTCGAAATTATCACGATCGATTTCAACAAAACGGCGCTCACGTAATTTGGCCGGTGGAGATGCCGGATGCCCGGATAGATCCGCTAAAATACCAACAACCAAAGGAAGTTCTTTTTTCTCAATCGCGCCACCAGTTTCCACGTCATAGGTTATTTGCACGCGCGGCGGCCTAATACGGTTGAGTTTATGCTGAATGCTCTCTGCCATATTTAATCCTTTTTATTGCAATAGTATCCCTGGTGCTATTTTTGCCGCACCATTATTCGAAAATAGATTTTTCTGAATAACTACATGCAATATAAAAAACACAACAAAAAATAAATATCAACTTAATTTTTCAGTTTTTACACCAGGATCGCCGCTTTGATAAAAATCAAAAGCAATTAAATAACCAATTAAAATCAATAAGATAAAAATAAATAATCACTGAAATGATATTTTCAACAAAACTAATTCACCATGTGAATAAATCAAGTAAAACGTTTTTTATTTTATAATCCGCGCTGAATAATGATTTAAATCAAAAAACAAACCTCAACCATTAATTACCGTTCTTATAACAATATAAAAGGACTTTATATGAAAAGCGGCATATGCCATTCGGCCATATTAATATTATTCAGTACCTTAACGTTACTGAATAGCGGCTGTTCATTGTGGCAAAACCGTGTGGCATTTAATGATGTAATTATTGAAACAGTTCCGGATGCCAATGATAACGCACCGGTAGCAGTGGATATTGTCGCTATTACCGATAGCGCGCTGTTACCCACCGTCCAGTCACTCTCCGCGACACAGTGGTTTAATGCCAAATCACAATTATTGCGTGATAACCCTGACGGATTTCGCGTCTGGTCTCTGGAGCTGGTGCCAGGTTCACGTTTTGTTGCGCAAGAAAATCCCCTGCAGGGCGTTACGACAGAAGCAACACTACTGTTTGCGCGTTATCGCAGTGAAGGCGATCACCGGCTCCGGCTGGATAAAGTCAGTTCACTGCATCTGCTACTGATGACGGATGAGGCAATTCTGGCGCCCTGAACAAGGAAGATACTATGAGCACGATTCCGGCAATGGTCTGCTGGTACGAAGGGATGGCGATGTTGCCGCAACATTTCCAGTTACAGGCGCTGCGCAATGAAATGCTTCCCGCCATGCTGGCGCGGTGCGCCAATCCCGGATTCTGGGGCGTGAACCACCTACATATCGACGAAGCCGCACTGTGTGCCGGTATGCTGCGTATCCTACGTCTTGAGGCAATCATGCCCGACGGCACGCCGGTAGAGTACGATATCAGCCGCGACTCGCCGCTGGAGTTCGACTGCCAACATCTGCTCCCCGCCGCGCCGGACAGTGAACATATTCTCTGGCTGGCGCTGCCGCCGCTAAACCGCGCCGGACAGTGGCAGTTGATGAATGACCGCTATCGCTCAACGAACAGCGCCCCAATGCCGGATCTGAGCAGCGGAGAATTTCCTGAAAGTATTTCGCTGTGGCAGCCCGCACCACGCCTGGTTTGTCAGCATGAACGCGCCGATTTAATCTGTCTGCCGCTACTTCAGATAGTGTATACCGAAGCAGGATTTCGTCAGAGCGACTGGTTTCCGCCCTCGCCCAGCGTCAGTGAAGAGAGCTATCTTTCCCGCAACACGCGACAACTCTGCTTACAGGCAAGAGAAAAAATTCTGTTTTTAAGCCGGGAAATGCAGTTGGCGCAACAGAGCCAACGCACCCATGACTGGCTGTGGCTAACGCTGTCGTTACAAAGTATTCAAGGGGCTTTACCGCTGCTGGAAAGCCTGATTAACGGTGGGCGTCCACACCCTGAGGATCTTTACCGCGCGCTGTGTTTATTTCTCGGGCAGACGGCAATTCTGACCCAGGATAAAACCCTGCCCTTGCTGCCGACCTTCGATTATCAAAACATGCAGCCGGCATTCGCCTCCCTTTTCACCATGTTGAAAAATCAATTGGCGCATATTCATCGCCGCTATCAACGGATCAACTTCAGCAAACTGGATAACATGTTTTCGCTTCAGCTCCCCGCGAATATCCATGCCGGAGAACAGGTGGTGATTGGTCTGCTGATGCCTGCTGGCAGCACCTCCAGAGCAGAAAGCTGGTTACAAAAGAGCCTTATCGCCAGCCAACCGTTTTTGGCCGTTTTGCGTCGTCAGCGAATGCATGGGATGACACTCACTCCACTGTCCGTCGAACAGCACGGCGACTGGGAAGTCGACAGCAGTATCGCCCTGTTCACGTTAACGCTTACCACCCAGTGGTTTGAAAAAGAGACGCCGCTGGTCATTGCTCCGCTGCATGAAACCGATGACATGCCGCAGCGAATCATGCTTTACCGTCAGGAGGATCGCCATGACGCCTACGAATCCTGATATGCCTGCCTGCCGTCTGTTTGATGACGTCTTCTCTCGCTGGCTGGCGCAGTTTGAATGCTGGAAAAGCACCACGCTGCCGCCTGATGAATTGCACACGGAGGCTTTTGAGTACGCCAGTCAGGCGGTGGCAGAGTATAACCGACGTCTAATCCGTGAATTGGGTACCCCCTTTCAGCAGCAGATTGATGACGCGGTTTACGCCCTGGTCGCGCTGATTGATGAATCTGTACTCTATGGCGACTGGCCAGCCCTCTCACTCTGGCAGAGTTGCCCGCTGGAGTACCATTTGTGGCAGACCCATAGCGCCGGCGATCTGATCCCTCATAAGATCACCGCGTTACTCAATGAGCGCAGCCCCGGACAGCGCGATTTAGCCGCGCTTTATTTACGTTGCCTGACGCTGGGGTTCGGTTCCCGGCGTGACGATTTTGATCCACAGACCCACCAGGAAACCTGTCACCTGCTATGGCATTTTGCTTTCCAGCATGACGCCAGGTTCAGCGATATTGCCCAGCGAATGGAATCTGCAGCACTGGGAACGCCATTACAGCTTCCGGCACACCGTCGCCTGCCTGACAACTCACGTCTGCACCTGATTGCCCTCATCATACTGCTCGCTCTGCTGCTGTTAAGCCAACGATTGTGGCTAAGTATTGAAGATGCTATCGGCGTGAATACGTTGCCTGATTTCCCGGTGACCCAGTCCTGCCAGGGAGATTCCAGGTGATGCAACACTGGCTGACTCTGCTGATTATTGTGCTGGTGCTGCTGGCGATTACCCTCTGGTGCGTCTGGTGGCAGTGGGAATACCGCAACGATACGTTCATCCGTGCGCAAAAAGAGATCCAGCGCGCCTGCGGCGGTCAGGATCCTTACGACAGTATGCGCATACTGATGCTGGGCGACGAAGAAGATAACCGTCTGCTTTGTCGCAGTTGGTCACTCACCGACGGCCAGGAGTATTGGTTCGGGCAATGGTGGTTTAACCCTCAGTGTAGTGTTTTGTGCCTGCCGCAAACGTTGCAAACTGCCGGGAAAAAACGGCTTATTCGCCAGAATGACTGGCAAAAAATGCTCGCGGCATTGGTGAAAAGTCGTCCGCAGCGTCCACTGGACGCGCTGATTATCACCCTGTCGCTGGATGTGCTGCAGGGCGATGAAGCCGCTCGCGCCAGCCTACTGAACAACTGCCAACAGCTACAGCAAGTATGTGGGTTGAGTTTACCGGTCTACCTGCTGATAAGCGGTGTAGAAGCACTGGAAGGGGCTTCGTCTTTGTTAGCCATGTTGCCGGAGGAGGCTCGTCGCAGCCCCATCGGCAGTGCCATCCCGGTCGCCAGAGAGGCCATCTGGAAGCCACAGTGGATAGACAGCGCGCTGGACAATACCCGAAGCTCACTGCGCATGCTCATCACGGAACTCGGCGCGCTGCGGGGAAATACGCCGGAAGATCTGTTTCGTCTGCCGGAAAACCTCCTGCCGCTAGCCGCCCCGCTACATGATTATTTCGATTCTCTGTTTAACAGCAACGCCCGCGATGAACCTCCACTATTGCGTGGGATCTGGTTTGTCGCCCGTACGCTAACCCATGATAAACCGCGGATGCAGTTTTGCCAGACGCTACTGAGCGGCAAAATTGCCGCCGAGCGTGGTCTGGCGCTCCCGGTCCGCCGCCTGCTACGCCTGAATCTGCGCCGCCATTTCATTACCCTCGCCTGTTATAGCTGTCTTTGTGTTATCTGGCTGGCGGCAATGATCTGGAGCTGGCAATACCAACATACCAACGCCGTTTTACTACACGATCGTCTGCAAGTGCTGGCCACACAAACCCTGCGCGCCAATAACGCAGGCGAACGATCCACCGCACTGTACTGGCGAGTGCTTAACGGTATTCCGCAGTGGCAGTTTCGATCTGTTGTCTGGCCCGGTTCCTTGTTCAGCCATACCGACACAAAATTACGGGACACCTTTAATAACGCCACGTTAGCCAGCCTGTTATTACCTGCGACCAACAGCATCTGTCTGCAAAGTCAAAGTGAGAAGATGTCAGAGCAGGAGGAGCTACTGCCCGAGGAGCGTTACCGCCAGATTCAGCACCTGCTTAGCCAGGCAAAGCAAATGGAGTCGCGTTATTTACCATTACTGCAATTAATGCAGGTGAAGCAACCCACTATACAGACGCTGGCAAACGTCAGCGCCAGCATCTGGGGCGTGACCGTAGATACAGAATCGCTACCGTCGCAGGATCGTCTGAATGGGATGATTGCCACCCTCAACCTTTCACGCCTCAAGTTGCCTGACGCCAGTGAATTAACGCAGCGAAACAGCGAGTATTTTTCTCGCGAAACGATGCGCTGGCTGGAGCAGAATTATGGCAACACCAGTCTGGATAACAACGAAGAGCAGCTCGAACAGTTACTGACGTTATTCAGCAATGACTCACGGGTTACTCCGCTATTTGTGCGTTCCTTAATCCGTCAGGTCAGCCGTTTACAGGCCACGCTAACTACGATTAATAATCTTAGCCGCGATGCGACTCACTCACCTATTCGGCTGCCGTTGGATGAGCTCCTCACCCAGGCACGCACGCTCCGACTGATCGACAATGATGTGATTCAAGACGTTTTACGTCATGAAGCCTTATTGCGCCAACGCTTTCTGGCACAGGTCGATGGTTCCCGCCTGCATTTCTCCTCACTAACCGAGCAGTCGCCGGAAGGCGAGTTCAGCGTGTCACCGGATGTTGTCGCGCTGCAAAAAAGCCTGCGCGATCTGCTCAATCAACCGTTTTGGCAGCGTGGGGCGAGCCTGCCGACCGACAGAACAGCAGGTTATCCCGGGAATCTACAACTCCAGCAGGCACTGGCGCTATTTGGCGGATATGAGCGTTTTATACAACAACTTCCGGACAGTATCTGGCGTCCCAAACTCACTATGCTGGCCCGGCAAGCAGTTGAAAACGCCATGCTTCAGGCACTGTACTCGGGGGCAGCCGAGTCACCTGACCATAGCAATCTCAGTACGGCTAGCGCGGATCAACTCATTGACGCGTTCAACCAGCTTAATCGTCCTCAGTTTGCCATCGCATTACGTCAGCAAGCCGCAGCCCAGGTGATTGCCCGCGTGCGCCAGGACGGCGGCGCGTTACTGCCGGCGATCGCCCCTCCCGCCGTGAATTACGCCACGGCAGAGCAGGCGCAGATCAGCGGGCAGAAGATTGCCGGTTGGGCCAACGCGCAAGCCGCGCAAATCTCCGGCGCATTGACCCGCTATCAGCAGGATATCGACTGGCTCGACAAACAGCGTCCATGGCTTACCACGACGGAAAACCAGCTTATCGTCCGCTGGAGCAGTTCACTGGCCACAATGCAGCGGCTGCAACAACAGGATCCTGGTAGTCCGCCGATGCAAATGACCACGCTTGCCGCCGCGCTGCCCACGCTTTCCGCTCAGAATTGTCAGAGCGAGCTGGCGCAGTTCACCACTTCCGGCGGTAACGATTTTTACAGCCAATCGCTGAACGCGCTGGTAAACGCATCGCAGCAAACATGCCAGCAGCTACGCCAGCAGGCGAGCATTGGCACGGTGGGGCAAATCTTCACACTGTACAACGTCTGGCTGGCGGGGCATTTCCCCTTTACCGCCGCGCCACAGGCACCGGATGCCGATGTCGATCGGGTTCGCGAACTCACGACTTTACTCGCGCAGCTCCCTCCAGAAACGCTCTCTGCGCAGCCGCCATTGATTCAACAACTGGCGGCGGCGCAGCCATTACTTTCCGCGCTGGTCAGTCCGGAAGGGGTTACGTTACGCGTTATCTGGCGCACCTCTCGTCACCGCGAGGTCGGCGCTGACCAAATTGCCGACTGGCGGCTTACCGGCAATCAACAGGCAATAAGCTACCCCGGCGGCACGACGGATCTGCACTGGCGTAGCGGAGACAGCCTGAACTTTAGTCTACGCTGGGCAACTAACTCCGCCTGGCGACCAATGCCAGGTCTGTCACAGACAGGTGTAACGGTAAGCGGTGATACTGGTCGCTGGCGTTGGCAGGGGGCATGGTCACTGCTGAGGATGATCAAACAACAGCGCGTCGGCGGCGCGCTGGCGCAACCGCTGCCATTGCGCTTTTCGCTTCCTGTGGGAGATGGTCAGCAACAGTCACAAACCACCGTCTTTTGGCAGATCGCGCTGTTGGATGCACAGGGCAAAGCGCCTCTACCGTGGGTACCGCTTACCGAACAGGGATTATCACAAGGAAAATGATGGAACATATTCAGGCATTACTGACGCCTATTCAGGCGGATAAACCGTGCGGAGACGCGATCCGCTATTCACCAGAGTTCGACCGACTGGTCGCCGCTCGCCAGCAGGATGACGAAACGCTGCCCACGGGCGTCTGGCAAAGCACGCCGCGACGCGCTGACTGGGACGCCGTCGCACAGATCGCCACGTCGCTGACAAAAACGCTCAGCAAGGATCTGGTGATTATGAGCTGGCTGGGTGAGGCATGGATTCGGTCACAAGGCTTAACGTCTTTGCCCGATGCGCTGGCATTGGCCACGCTGGCGCTGGAGCGTTATCCAGAGGAATTGCACCCAAAAATCAAAGAGGGCGACTATGATTATCGCGCCGCCCCACTTTGCTGGATGGCGCAGCATTACGCCGTTCTGGTCGCCGAAGCTCCGCTATTTATAGCGAATGGAGAGCATATCTCCTTATCACAGTGGCAGCAGGGAAAATTATCAGACGTTCCCCTACCCGGGGCGGAAGAGTCGATCGTTACGGCGCTAACAGCAAGTCTTGAATGGCTTACGCGGCTTAATACCGTATGTCAGGGCTGGCCCGCAGCATCCGCACCGTCTTTCAATCCGCTGGAACAAAAAATTAAAACCTGCCTGCAAGCATTGGGGGCTAACTTGCCAGCCCCCTCACAGCCTGTCGTACAAGAAGCGGCACCAGCGCCTGGTAATCCCGCCGCATTTGCCCACCGCGGGGAAGCGTATCGGATGATTAAAGAGGTCGCGGATTACCTGGCGCGTACTGAACCACACAGCCCGGTGCCTTATCTGCTCTATCGCGCCTTTGCCTGGGGGAATACGCCGCTACCTGAATTGCTCAATGAACTGATTAGCAGCGATGAGTCCGCTCGCCGACTGTGGAAACAATTGGGGGTACTGCCATGAGTTGTCCTGCCGTATGTACTGGCGCGATGCTGCAATGCTCGTTTGGTATAGCGCCAGCTACGCTGAACGTGTTGCCCTCCAGCCGAACCATCGTCAACAACCTGCCGATGGCGAATATTATGGATAACAAACCGTTTGTAAACATTCTGCCGTTCGGGATGTGCAACAGCATCGCTAACCCGACCGTTGCAGCCGCAACCGCGGCGGCGCTCGGCGTGCTGACGCCAATGCCGTGTATCCCCGCCACACCGGCCCCCTGGGCGCCGGGCTCCCCCACGGTATTAGTGGGAAATATGCCCGCACTCACCGCCCAGTCAAAGCTGATCTGCATGTGGGGCGGCGTGATCCAGATTAGCTTCCCCGGCCAGGTAATGACCGTTGTGCCGTGATGTGATGCCCTTGAAATTAAGGGGGGAACGATTGCAGGAGACGACGCTGCAGGATAATCGCAGCGTCTTTAAAAGCGACTCACGCACTCCATGGCGACCGTTTTGAACTCGGTGAAATTCCGGCACGCGCAGAGTCGCGTCATGGCCCGCTCGCGCAGGAAAGTGACGAAAATATCATAAATCGCCATTGCTTCTTCATACTCGCTTTTACTGATAGCGAGCAGGAAGATCACGTGCGCCGTTTCATCGCCCCAGGCAATACCCTGCGGGGCAAGAATGGTGTAGACCACCGTTTTCTTTGCCAACAGACCGAGGGAGTGCGGCAGGGCGATGCCGTCACCCAGCATAGTGCTGACGATGGCCTCACGCTCGACCACCGAATCAAGAAACTCCGCATCGACAAAGCCTTCATCCTGCAGCTGACGGCATAGTGTATTGAACAACGTTTGTTGATCCATTGGGCCATCGATAACGCGGAAATGGGCGGCATCGAAAAATTTGTTCAGCATCCACGGACGGGTTCTGTCGACCAGCACCAGTTTGCCAATCTGCTCCAGTTGATAATCGGTAGGGAACGGCGCAATCATCACCACAGGCTTATCTTTTTCTCCGAGCCGCGCGGTCGAAATCACGAAGTCTTCGCTGATGCTTTCCCGCTGTTCGTAGTCGCGCAGCGTCACGGTATCGACGATTTCTATCTGCGGATACTTACGCGCCAACACCGCTTCAATCATCCGCGCCATCGCATTTCCGGCATCGCATACCAGCAGAACTTTCGGTTGCCTTTGATAACCAATGTTGTAACTACGTTCCAGCCCAACGCCGATATGCAGGACAAGGAAACCAATCTCATTTTCACTGATGGTGTAAGGCGTATATTTGCCCCATCCCGAGACGGCGGCCAGCGTCATATCCCATGCCATCGGATAGTGTTGTTTAATATTTTCCAGTAGCGGATTGGGGATCATTATCTGGTAACGCACCCGGGTGATCATCGTTTTAATATGCGTCAGCAGGTCGGCATGTAACTGCTTGTCATTCAACAGGTTGTAGTTGTACTGGCTATTGATAAACCGCAGGATGTAATTGACCAGCGCTTCATCATCATCCGCATTGATGGCACTGGGAGCGATCTCCTGAACCTGGCGAGCAGCAATATGCACCTGCAGCCAGTTCTCTTCAGAAATGGAGAGCGGTTTATCCGCCAACCGATGCAATACCGCCGCGATTTCCCGTGTAGCCAGGCATACAGATTGCTCGGCTTCTTCTGCGGCAAATTCCGGTAGCGGATACCCTTCGCTAATCCGCCGTACCGCCACCGCGCAGTACAAGCGCAAAAACAGCTCGCCCTCATCGGTCAGGCGGATATGAAAACGGGCGAAAATGTCCTGCAAAACGGGTTGCAGTCGCTCAGGAAGCCCGGCATTCAATGCTTCTTCCGTCACCAATGGGTGCTGCGGATCCTGCTGTGCCAGCATCCACAGCAGATCGGTCAAACAGGCGCGGATCGCCATCTCGCTGCCGAACAGCTTCATGCCGTGTCGCGGGCGCGTTTCCAGCGTCAGATGATAACGTTGCAGATGCTCGCGCACCTCTGCCATATCGTTTTGCAGCGTCGCGCGACTGATAAACCATTCATCAGCCAAATCTTCCAGCTTCAGCGAAAAGGCCGAGGTCAGAAAGCGAACCACCAGCCAGTGAACCCGTTCCTGGCTGGTCCGTGGGATACGCAGCAACGAGTCGGGCTGCTGCGTCTGCAGGGCATGAAAACTTGCCGGATCGTCAATTTTGAGCTGATAACCGTTACCCCGGCTGAGGACAAACTGCGCGCCATACTGGGTGAGCAGCGCGTTTAGCGCGGTGATGTCCGCCCGTACGGTGCGTGTGGAAACCGACAACCGCTGCGCCAGCTCGTCCTGTGGAAGCGCTTCGTTTTGCAACATGCCAAATAGCTGCGCTAAACGTTGGTTGGGGAATCGCACGTCAGTTTCCTCATCTGTCAATTAACCTACGCAGGCCCGGGTCATCGCCATCAGTTGGCGTACGTCGTCCGGACGGGTGTTACCACTCACCTTATCAATAATCGAACTATAGATGTGAGGAATGATTTTGCTCACACCGACATCGAGGGCGATCTGCAGGATTTCACTGAAATTATCCAGATCGATCCCCCCCGTTGGCTCCAGCCAGAAGTCATGACGCGCGCAGGCCCGGGCGACCGCGATGTACTCGTCACGGCATTGCAGGCCGCCCATTGGGAAGTATTTAATTGAGCTACCGCCCATATCTTTGAGCAGCGCAATGGCGGTTTCTACCGGCACAATGCCGTCCGGCGCTTTGCTGCTTAGCGGACCGGTGGATATCTTTACCAGTCCCGGCGTACCGGTTGGCGAAACCAGACCGTTGACCACCGTGTCCTGCTGGCCCAGCAGCGCGCGACTGGTCGCCACGCCGGTAAAGACCTGATTAACATGCTGTGGCTGCACCTGACGGGAAATTTCACTGACCATCGCCGACTGGTTAGGATCGCCCGCCCCCAGCCCCACGGAGAGCGCATTGTCGATAAGCGCCGCGTATTCACGCATATCCGTTACCGCGCTTGCGACATCCGGGTAATTTTTTGACAGTACGCCAACCAGCACGTGCCCTTCCGCCGCCGCGTAAATCTCCTGGGCATTTTCTTTGGAGCCTGCCAGTACGTTCAGGCAGACGCGGTCGCGATAAAAATTAGGGATCAGTTTCATGCTTTTTTCTCCTGCGAAATCACTTCACCAATTCGACGGGCCACAATCTCCAGTTGCGCGCGATCAACGCTGCGTACATCGGCTTCGATAATGCCTTCATTGGCTTTGTAACCGCGGAAGTAAATCGCGTACTCCCCTTGCTTCAGCGCGTCGACCAGTTCGCCAGTGGCGATCCCGGTTACCGCTTCGTCAAATTTAATTTCCGTGCGTGCGATATCGCGCCCTGCGCTGTCCCACACCACGCGGGCGCTCACGCCGTGAAGCTGATTCAAGTTATTAATAAACGGCGTCATTTTCTCGACCATTTCCGCACCGCTCTCTTTCTGCGCGTTGAGGTACAGTTCAATAGCGCAGGTCAGGCCAAGTATTCCCTCTTTACCCACCTTCATTGCCCGGCCAATACCCGCCGTTTGACGTTTTACCCACTCAACGTATTGAGTTTTACCGATCACCAGACCGCTGGTTGGCCCCTCAATCGCCTTCGCGCCGCTGTAGATAACGAGATCTGCGCCCACGCGGTAGTAGCACTGCAAATCTTCTTCCGCCGCCGCGTCCACAATCAGCGGTAGATTATGCGTGCGCGCCACCACCGCAGCCTGCTCCACGCTGAGCATACTTTTCTGTACGCAGTGGTGAGATTTGATATACAGAATGGCCGCGGTGCGCGGTGTGATGGCCGCCGCCAGTTGCGCCGCGGAACATTCATTGGCATAACCGGCTTCTACGACCTTGCCGCCGCCAAGCGCTACCATGGTGCCCACCGGCGCGCCAAAGTTAACGTTGTGGCCTCTGGGCAACACGATTTCGTTGTTGTCGATGGGCGTGACGTGCAGGTTCGCCAGCAACCAGTCGCTGTCTTTAACCAGCACAGCCGCGACCGACTGGGCGATCCCGGCCGAAGCGCAGGAGACAACGGTTGCCCCTTCCACTTCCAGCAATTTCGCGATGTAGTCACCGGTTTTATTCACCAGGTCTTTCATCTCAAAGTATTGGTTCATCCCCGCCATCGCGGCCTCAACCACTTCGGGTCGCGGCGTAGAGACACCGAGCGCCGTCATGCGACCCGATGTGTTAATCACCTGTTTTAATTTGTATTTCTCAAAAATCGAAGGCATGTTCCGCGCTCCCTTGTTCGGTCATATAGCCCTTGCCCGCACGTATTGCGGCAAGCGGCACCAGCAGTTGTTCAGCCTGCAGACTGTCGTTTTCTGCATCTACCAGCACGGTTGGCTGGCGTTTCAGCGTAAAGAGGGTTAAATCGGCATCCAGACCGACCTGCAGTCGCCCCTTCTGTTTCAGGCGCAGACCATCGGCAGCATGGGCGGTAACGCATTCAATGACCTGCGGAAGCGACATGCCAATGGCGAGGAATTTCGACATTACATTCGCCAGGGAATGCACCGGGCCGCTGATACGGTTGCGACAGTAAATATCGGAGCTGATGGTGTGCGGCAAAATACCCAGGCCGATAGCGCGTTTTGCCACCGCAAAGCTCAGGCTGGCGGTGCCATGCCCAACATCCAGACGCACGCCGCGTGAAATCGCCCGCGTCACTGACGCCCGCAACTCACCTTGCGGCGTCAGAATGCGGTTCGGCTTACCGTTGTAGCAGTGGGTAATAATGTCGCCCGCGGTGAGGCGTTCGGCGATCTCATCCAGATCTGGCGGGTTGTTGCCGATGTGCACCATCAGCGGCAGGTCGCCGTTTTGCGCCTGCATCGCTTTGGCGCGCTCCAGCGGCGTGATGCCGTTAACCCCTACCACGCTGCTGCTCATGCGCGCCTTCAGGCCGACGATAAAGTCCGGGTGACGTTTCACCGCCAGCCGCACCGCATCGGCGTCAATATTGGCCATGTCAGCCAGCTCGTTTTGGGCAATAAGCCCAACGCGTGAAACATTCAGCAGCGCATAAACCTCGGTGGCCGCGCCACGGGTCAGCGTGTAAAAATCGTCAATATCATCAGCGCCAGTACTCCCGGCATCCACCACGGTGGTTACGCCAGTGGCAATACCCACGCCGTCCGGTTCGTCGTGGTAAATCGGCGATTTCGGGTAGCAGTGAACGTGAGAATCAATCCAACCCGCGCTAACGTAACATTCGCCGCGCAGGTCAATGGTTTTCAGCGCCGGACCATCAACGTCACCCAACGCCGCGATTTTGCCATCCTGAAGGGCAATATTAGTCAGCGTGTCATCGACCAGACGCGCATGGCGCAGGAGTAAATCAAACATCGTTCTCTCCTTTGCCGGATGGCGGCGTAACCGCCTTATCCGGCCTACAAATCAACAGTTAGCTAATCGCAATCGGGAAGATGGAACCGAGGATCATCGCGCCGAGAATCGCCCCGCCGGTGATCGGTTTTTGCCAGATATAAAACAGCAGCGCACCCAGCAGCGAACCCACGCCAATCGGAATAGAGGCCGTCATCGCACTGAGGATAATCAAGGGACCGAGGAAGCGGCCAGAAGCGTTACCGGCCCCCATCATCACGTCCGCTCCGTAGGTTGAGTCGCTCTGATTGATGGTGAACTTACGCGCCAGAATGATGATGTAGCCAATCGCCAGACCAATCACCAGACCGGTGACCAGCGAGGCAGCGAAGTTGGCGACCGGGAAGATAATTCCCGCGCCCAACAGCAGCGCCGGAACGCCTAACCCGACCCCGGTCTGGATCGCCCCGCCGATATCCAGAATCCCCACCAGCGAACCTTCAATGATGCGGGCAAACAGGAAGCTGGCGCCAAATGCCGCTACCGCCCCGTAGGAGCCAGTGTCCATTCCCGCTTTCAACATCGCCACGAACGCCACTTCGTTGAATGCGCCGATACCGTACAGGTAGTACATGTGCGTTCCGGCAAACACGCCGGATGAGAGCAGGCCAACGAAGATCGGGAATGACCAGTCAGCGAACCAAAAACCTTTATTCTGTTCCATTATGGCCTCCGTTATTTACCGCTGAGCGAGTTATGGATAAGTTCCAACCAGTCAGGCACGGTCAGATGGAAGGATTCGATCATCTTCATGTCGAAGCCGCGGAAGAAGCCGCTCAGGACGAACAGCGCGACGATAGCCACCATCATCACTTTCGTCACGTGGTTCCAGCCGCTCTCTTCAACACCTTTGCCGATCAAAATGCCCAGAACCAGACCCGGGACGGCGTTACCCATAATTAACTGCGCCGCGCCGCCAAAAACGGTAGCCCAGAAGCCGGATTTCTTGCCGGCATCAATCGCCGCCAGCCAGAAGATCACTGGCATCACGGTGTTGACCAGCAGGTTTGCCGCTGGCACCAGCACCTTAACGGCAGTAACCTGTAGCGCTTCCGGCACGGATGACGCGGTGAGGTTCAGGAAGGTCACGACAATCATGCCGATAACACCGCAGGCGATCGCCATGCGCTTAGGATCGTGCAGCGTTTCACCAACGTTGCGATTTTTGATCATCAGCGCGGCGGCCCCCCAGTTGGGGATGATGCGATGGTCGACGTCCTGCGTGAACGCCCCTGCGGCAACGGAAGAAGCCCAGGCGTTAAAGAAAAAGCCCAGACCGAATGAGAAGTGAGAAGCCGGATCCCCTTCACAGGAATTCAGTTCTCCCAGAGTACGAAACGCGCCCATCCCTTGAGTGGTCGGCGCATGAAACATGCGTGCAGCCCCAGCGCCGACACCGACGCCAACCAGGCCGCCGATGATGAGCGATTTTATTAATATTATCAGGAACATAATTATGCCTTTTAAAAAAAGATCAGCGTTGCGTAACGAAATCCACCTTGTCGAGATTGATGGCAGTCACGTTGACGGTCACGTCCAGCTCCACGCTGAAGGTGCGTCTTTCCCGGCGCAGGAAGAGGAACAAAAACGCCTCTTTGCGCACCGTTTCACGCGCTTGAACAACCTGCACATCCTGTGGCTCAATACGCAGTAAGATATGCGGGGACGCTTTCATCACCGCAGCCTGAACGTGGTTCAGGGCGTCGGCAAAGGCGCGCGCTTTAGCCTCCCCCTTACCCGTGACTCTCACCGTGGTGGTGAATTGCTCTTTCATGCTTAAGCGCCGTATTTCTTTTGCCACGCCTGTACCAGGCGCTCGCCGAGTTCTTCTTTGTCCATAAAACCGAACCCCAACACGTTGCAGCCTTCGTTGATGGCGGTTACCCCTTCATCGACCGAGCGCATGCCATATTTCGCCTTGTAGCCATATTTGGTTTGCGCGGTAATCGCGCCCGCCCCGCCGCTACCGCAAAACGAGATCCCAAAGGTGGCGTTTTCCGCTTTCATCACATCGCCCAGCTTCATATCTGCCGCGACACCCGGCACCACGACCGCGCGGCCACCCGCTTTCTCAACGCCTGCCGCCACTTTCTGGCCTTTACCCAGGCGATCGCCAATCACTACGGTAATCTGATCCATCTTTTGCTCCTTAAAGGTTGTCTTTCGCGACTTCGAAGTGCACCGACAGCAGCCAGGCCTCTTCCTCAGGAAGATTGCCAAACTCAGCGACCACGTCGCGGGCAAGCGCCATTGATTCGGCAGATATTTCATCAAACAAACTGGCATCGACTTCTGGTAAGGGTTCACCCGTTACCGAGCGGTGCGCCATGGCGCGAACATGCGATGTCAGCATCTGTTCCTGTACGGCGTTGGGAATAATGTGGCGTTCACGCAGCAAGGCATACACCTGCGCCAGCATGCGGTCGGCCAGTTCAACCGATTCCCCCATGTCATTCATTACAGCTCCGTTATTCACTCGTCTTACCCCACTAATGGCTCTGAGGGTAAATTAGCGGCGGGGGTTAAAAGTTTGTAGCGAGTTGTTTTCCACTTCGAAGTGGAAAGAGGCGCAGCGATAGTGATCTATGCCGCAGAAAAGGCGATATTTGCGCTTTAGTGGCGGGAAACTGTGACGGGCATCGCAAGAGATGAGCAGAAAACAGCCAGTTCGGCGAATGACTTCTCTAACTCTAAAGTTGAAAAAATGTGACGGGGATAGCCTTTGGCGTCTTATCCGGCCTACGATTTGCAGGCCGGATAGAGCAAATTAACGGAACTTCTTGTGGTTTTCGTTGCGTGTTTTTTTCAGGTCTTCCGCAACGGCTTTCGCCTCTTTGACTTTACCTTCGTTCGCCAGCTTCAACGCGCCGTCGATCTGACCGATCAGCGTGTCAAAGCCGTGGCGGAAATCCTTCATCTCCGGGCTGTCCGGGGATTTGTTTTCCAGCTTCGGCGGCGTTCCCTTTTGCGCGTCCAGCGCGGCTGCACGCATTTTGGTTAACGCGTCTTTCAGCTCAGTCGCATTATCCGTTTTTTCGACGATTTTCAGGTTGTCGTTGAGGATCCCCATATCGTCTTCAAGATCGGCTGCAAACGCAGAAGAACCAAGAATCAGCGTTGAAGCTGCGACGATCGCTAACAGGTGTTTACGCATTGCTCACTTCCTTTTTTATTATTCAAAAATAAACAAACGCCAGATACCCTCAATAATTCACGCCACAGCTTGAAGTATGACGGGTATTATTGCCCGGCGATCTTCATCTCCGGCAACAGGACTGAACCACACTGAATATTACTGCGCGTTTCAATATCGTTGCCAACGGTGACGATATTACGCCACATCTCTTTTAAGTTACCGGCGATGGTAATTTCACTCACCGGATACTGAATTTCGCCGTTTTCGACCCAGAAGCCCGCCGCGCCGCGCGAGTAATCGCCGGTAATGCCGCTTACGCCCTGCCCCATCAGCTCAGTCACCACCAGGCCCGTGCCCATCTCTTTGAGCATCTGCTCGAAGCTTAGACCTTGTCCGGGAATACGCCAGTTGTGAATACCGCCCGCATGACCGGTGCTCTTCAGCCCCAGCTTACGGGCAGAGTAGTTGGTCAGCAGCCACTGGGTCAAAATGCCGTCTTTAATAATGTCACGGCGCTCTGTGCGTACGCCTTCGCTGTCAAATGGCGAGGAGGCCAGCCCTTTCAGCAGATGGGGATGCTCTTCAATGGTCAACCATTCCGGCAGAATTTGTTTGCCCAGCGAGTCCAGCAGGAAAGTGGATTTGCGATATACAGAGCCACCAGCAATCGCGCCGACCAGGTGTCCGAACAGTCCGGTCGCCACTTCATTGGCGAAAATAACCGGCGCTTTCATGGTGGAAAGCTTACGCGGAGACAGGCGCGATAAGGTACGGCGCGCACAGTCTGCCCCTACCCATTCCGGCGTTTGCAGATCGCCCATCGCCCGGCCAATGGTGTAAGCGTAATCACGCTCCATATCGCCATTTTCTTCCGCGATCACGCAGCTGGAAAGGGAATGACGCGTGGAGCAGTAGCCCTGCAGCATGCCGTGGCTGTTGCCAAACACTTTGATGCCATAGTGGCTGTTAAAGCTGCCGCCTTCGGTATTGGTGATACGCTTATCAGCCTGCAGCGCTGCCTGTTCAGCACGAGCAGCCAGTTCGATGGCTTCGTCAGGGGAAACGTCCGCGGGGTGGAACAGGTCCAAATCGGGCGCATCAAAGGCCAGCAGTTCTTTATCTGCCACGCCCGCGCATGGGTCCGGCGAGGTGTAACGTGCAATGTCCAGCGCGGCCTGCACGGTACGGGCAATCGCCTGCGGGCTTAAATCGGTGGAGGATGCGCTGCCCTTACGGTTCTGGTGATAAACCGTAATCCCCAGCGCGCCATCGCTATTGAATTCTACGTTCTCCACTTCACCATAACGGGTGCTGACGCTAATACCCGTGGTCTTGCTAACAGCGACTTCCGCGCCATCCGACTTACCTGACGCTAATTCCAGAGCCGTCGAGACCGCTTCTTCCAGAATCTTACGCTGCGCTTCAACTTGTGAGATTACTTTCATCGCAAATGCCATAATGTAGAGAGAGTTTCTCTGAAGTCTAACAGAGAACCGTTTTTCAGTGCGCATCTTAACTGGTAACATTAGCCTCTTTTTTTAAGGAGCCTGACATGACTAAGCAGCCCGAAGACTGGCTCGACGACGTTCCCGGTGATGACATCGAAGACGAAGACGATGAAATTATCTGGGTCAGTAAAAGTGAAATAAAACGTGACGCCGAGGAGTTAAAACGCCTGGGTGTGGAACTGGTAGAACTGGGGAAAAACGCGCTGGATAAAATCCCGCTCGACGCGGATTTACGTGCCGCCATTGAGCTGGCCCAGCGCATTAAAATGGAAGGTCGCCGCCGCCAGCTGCAGCTGATTGGCAAAATGTTGCGCCAGCGCGATGTTGATCCTATCCGTCAGGCGCTGGACAAGCTGAAAAACCGTCACAACCAGCAGGTTGTTGTCTTCCATAAGCTGGAGCAACTACGTGACCGTATGGTTGACGGCAGCGATGAAGCCATCGAAGAAGTGATGAACCTGTGGCCTGACGCCGACCGTCAGCAACTGCGTTCTCTGGTGCGTAACGCCAGGAAAGAAAAAGCGGGCAACAAGCCGCCGAAATCAGCGCGTCAGATTTTCCAGTACCTGCGTGAACTGGCAGAAAACGAGGCGTAAC
>NZ_CP069763.1:1731573-1816241 GCF_016893685.1 Citrobacter cronae | reverse complement strand
GCCTGAGCTTTCTTCGCCAGGCCATCCAGCAGTTTTTGATGGATGCCGCCAAACCCGCCGTTGCTCATCACCAGGATATGATCGCCAGGCTGTGCGGTTTTCACCACCATATCTGCCAGCGCATCGACATCGCCGCTCCAGTGCGCAGGCTGTACGCAGGCCTCAGCGACTTCCGCCACTTGCCACGGAATATGCGGCGGTTGCAGCAGGAACACTTCATCCGCGCGTCCTAACGACGGCGCCAGATCGTCTTTGCTCAGGCCCATTTTCATGGTGTTCGACCGAGGTTCCAGTACCGCGATAATGCGCGCGGTGCCGCCCACTTTACCGCGCAGTGCGGCAAGAGTTGCCAGAATCGCCGTCGGGTGGTGAGCAAAATCGTCATACACCGTCACGCCGTTTGCTTCGCCGCGCAGTTCAAGACGACGACGGGCGTTGATGAACGAGCCCAGCGCATTCGCCGCGTCGGCAGGCGCTACGCCAACATGACGGGCAGCCGCAATCGCCATCAGACCGTTGTGCATGTTATGTTCGCCGACCAGGCCCCACTTCACCTCGCCCACTTTTTCACCGTCCAGCCACACTTCCCAAACGGATGCATCGGTGTTCAGCTTTTTCGCCTGCCAGTGACCCTGTTCACCCACCAGCTCTTGTTCGCTCCAGCAGCCCATCGCCATCGTCTGTTTCAGATTGATGTCGTTTTCCGGGTAGATGATGCGTCCCTGGCCCGGCACGATACGTACCAGGTGATGGAACTGTTTCTGAATAGCTTTCAGATCGTCAAAGATGTCCGCGTGATCGAACTCAAGGTTATTGAGGATCAGCGTACGCGGGCAGTAATGCACAAATTTAGAACGCTTATCGAAGAAGGCGCAGTCGTACTCATCCGCCTCAATCACGAAGAAGTCGCTTTCGCCCAGACGCGCAGAAACCTCAAAGTTGCCCGGTACGCCGCCGATCACAAAGCCAGGCTTATAGCCGCAGGCTTCAAGGATCCAGGTCGCCATTCCGGCAGTGGTGGTTTTACCGTGCGTCCCCGCAACCGCCAGCACCCAGCGATCGCGCAGCACAAAGTCATGCAGCCATTGCGGGCCGGACATGTATGGAATGTTCTTCTCAAGCACCGCTTCCACGCAGGGATTACCACGGGTCATGGCGTTGCCGATGATCACCAGGTCCGGCTGCGGGTCGAGCTGGCTGGCATCGTAACCCTGAATTAAATCAATGCCTTGCTTCTCAAGTAAGGTACTCATCGGCGGATACACATTGGCGTCCGAACCGGTTACTTCATGACCAAGCGAGCGCGCCAGCATCGCCAGACCGCCCATGAAAGTGCCACAAATTCCCAAAATATGAATGCGCATACGTCACTATCCTTTTTTAATCTGGGGGCCATTTTACGCACATGTCCGGCAAGTGAGAAACGCATTTCAGGATATTCCGTAGTTTGCTGGCGCGATTCACCTAAGCGCAACAATGGAAATATTTGTTAATATTGTTGCGGTCGCTTTACTCCACATAAATTGCAGGGAAAGTGTTATGAAAACGTTAGGTGAATTTATTGTCGAAAAGCAGCACGAGTTTTCTCATGCTACCGGTGAACTCACTGCTTTGTTGTCGGCAATAAAGCTGGGCGCCAAGATCATCCACCGCGATATCAACAAGGCCGGTCTGGTCGATATCCTGGGTGCCAGCGGTGCTGAGAACGTGCAGGGAGAGGTTCAGCAGAAACTCGATCTGTTCGCGAACGAAAAACTGAAAGCTGCACTGAAGGCGCGCGACATTGTGGCGGGCATTGCCTCGGAAGAAGAAGATGAAATCGTCGTCTTCGAAGGTTGCGAACACGCAAAATATGTTGTGCTAATGGATCCGCTGGATGGCTCATCCAACATCGATGTTAACGTCTCTGTCGGTACGATTTTCTCTATTTACCGCCGCGTAACCCCAGTCGGCACACCGGTCACGGAAGAGGATTTCCTGCAGCCGGGCAACAAGCAGGTTGCTGCGGGCTACGTGGTTTATGGTTCTTCCACCATGCTGGTATATACCACCGGCTGTGGCGTACACGCCTTTACCTACGATCCTTCTCTGGGCGTATTCTGCCTCAGCCAGGAACGTATGCGCTTCCCGGTAAAAGGCAGCACGTACTCCATTAACGAAGGCAACTACATCAAATTCCCGAATGGCGTGAAGAAGTACATTAAATTCTGTCAGGAAGAAGATAAGTCAACCCAGCGCCCGTACACCTCGCGCTACATTGGCTCTCTGGTTGCGGATTTCCATCGCAATCTGCTGAAGGGCGGGATCTACCTGTACCCAAGCACCGCCAGCCACCCGCAAGGGAAACTGCGTCTGCTGTACGAATGCAACCCGATGGCCTTCCTGGCCGAGCAGGCGGGCGGCAAAGCCAGCGATGGTAAAGAACGTATTCTGGATATCATTCCGGAAAGCCTGCACCAGCGCCGTTCCTTCTTCGTGGGCAATGACCATATGGTTGAAGATGTAGAACGTTTTATCCGCGAGTTCCCGGACGCGTAAACGCCCTATCCCGGCCTACAACGTACAGTAGGCCGGATACGCGAAGGGCCATCCGGCATGATGCAGTGACATTGCCTGATGGCGACTGCGCATTATCAGGCCTACGTTCGGTTACGTTGTCTGTAGCTTAAACGCCGCCATCGCCTCCAGCAGCGCATGTGACTGCTCTTCCAACGAGCGGGTAGCCGCTGAAGACTGCTGTACCAGTGCCGCATTTTGCTGCGCCGTTTCATCCATCTGAATCACCGCGATATTCACCTGCTCTATGCCGCGACTCTGCTCCTGGGACGCGCTGGCGATTTCACGCATCAGCTTAGTCATGCGCATCACCTCAGTGGCAATCTCATCCATGGTTTCGCCCGCCTGTTGCGCCAGCTCGCTACCTTCACCGACGTGAGTGTGCGAATCGCTGATTAACGCGCGGATCTCTTTTGCCGCTTCGGCGCTGCGGCTGGCCAGATTACGTACTTCACCTGCGACAACCGCAAAACCCCGTCCTTGCTCACCGGCCCGCGCCGCTTCAACGGAGGCATTGAGCGCCAGAATATTGGTCTGGAATGCAATGCCGTCTATCACGCTAAGGATGTCGGCAATACGACTGGAACTGCCGGCAATATCGCGCATTTTCTCGATCACATAGCACACCATCTCGCTGCCGCGATCGGCGGTATCCGATACCGATTTTGCCAACTGGTGCGCCTGTTCGGCGTTGTCCGCATTCTGTTTCACGGTCGCCGTTAACTCTTCCATGCTGGCGGCGGTCTGTTCCAGCGACGTGGCTGTCGATTCAGTACGCTGCGCCAGATGCTGGTTTCCGGCCGTCAGTTCACGGCTACCGATATCAATTTGCGAGCTGGCGTCACGCACGCGTTGCACCGAGTCGCCCAGCGCATGGCGCATTTCATCCATTGCCGCGTTGAGACGGTTGAATTCGGCGCTGGCCGACGGCGCGCTAACTGGCGACAAATCGCCTGTCGCCAGACGTTCCAGCTGTTCAACAATGTTATCCAGCGGTTTGAGAAACTTATTTCGCAGCATAAACCAAATAACCGCCAGCAAGGCGATGGCCGCCAGCATTGCTGCACTCATAATACCGTGATAAATCAATGAAGTAATAATGCGGGTAGAGGCGTATAGCCCCATCCCGCCGGTCAGCAACAGCAGAAACGCCAGCAGAGACAATAACACCAACAAACTTGATCGAATTGAAAGGGATTTTGGCATTGTTATATTTCCGGTTGTAGGGTGAAAACAGACCTGTACAGAACCTATCGACTACAACCGGAAAAAGTTTAGGTATTTAAATGTCTCTTGAAAAATCAGGACGTTACTTTGGTGTCGCCACCGTGCTTACGCGGCTGACCGGCGAGCTTAGACGATTTTCCCAAAGCACCGTGAGACCGCGTTGTAAGGCAATAAAAATAAACAATAAAATGCCAATCGCGATCTTGGTCCACCAGGAACTTAATGTGCCGTCAAAATTAATGTAGGTCTGGATCAGGCCCTGAATAGCCACGCCAAACAAGGTGCCTAAAACCGTACCCACTCCGCCGCTCAACAGCGTACCGCCAATCACGACTGAGGCAATCGCGTCCAGCTCGACACCGACGCCCGCCAGCGCATAACCGGCCTGGGTGTAAATTGAAAAAACAATGCCGGCAAGCGTAGCCAGGCCGGTAGACAACATATAAATACGGATGGTGGTGCTGCGGGTGGAGATCCCCATCAGGTTAGCAGAGGTGGCGTTGCCGCCAATCGCATATACTTGATTGCCAAACCGTGTACGGTGCGCCAGGAAGATGCCAATCACCACCACCGCCAGCATCAGCAAACCCATCGCACTCAGACGACCGCCGCCGGGAATTTTCCATGCCAGACTGGAGAGCGTGTCATAAACCGGATGGTTAATCGGGATCGACTCTTCAGAAACCAGATAGCTAACGCCGCGCAAAAAGAACATTCCCGCCAGGGTAATGATAAACGCCGGGATCTTCAGCGCATCAATCAGTAATCCCATAAACGCGCCAAACGCGCAGCCCATCAGCAGAATCAGGGGGAAGGCCAGTAACGGAGAAATCCCCCAGTAGCCAATCGCCTTTGCCAGAAATACGCCGGTAAAGGCAATCACCGAGCCAACGGAAAGGTCGATCCCGCCAGAGAGAATCACGAAGGTCATGCCGACGGCGATAATCCCTAAAAAAGCGTTATCGGTCAGGATATTGCAAATCACCCGGGTGGAAGCAAAAGCCGGAAATTGCGTCAAGCAGTAGAGGTAGCCCAGCACAAACACGCCGAGGGTGATCATCAGCGGTAAATTACGTTTTATCATGACCACGCACTCCTTTTATCAGGCTGATAAAGCGTTGTGACTGCACAACCAGCACACACAACACCACGACGGCTTTGACCACCTGATTCAGTTCCGGCTGGAAGCCCGACAGTAAAATCCCGGTGTTCATCCCCTGAATAATTAACGCGCCTATCACCGACAGCAGCAGGTTAAAGCGCCCGCCCATCAGCGAACCGCCGCCAATGACCACCGCCAGAATAGCGTCCAGCTCCAGCCATAATCCGGCGTTATTCGCATCCGCGCCGCGAATATCCGCGGTAACAATGATCCCGGCGATAGCGGCACACAGGCCGCTCAAGACATAGGTAAGCATCACAATAATGCGGGTGTTGACCCCGGCGTTTTTCGCCGCGCGAATGTTGATACCCACCGCTTCAATAAACATGCCCAGCGCCGTTTTCCGCGTCAGCAGCCAGAACACCACCAGCGTCAGTAGCGCAATAATCACCGGCGTGGGGAACAGTAACAGTGAGCCGCTGCCAAGCCAGGAAAGCTCAGGCGAGTTGAAGGTGACGATCTGCCCGGAGGTGATCAACTGCGCGACGCCGCGCCCGGCAACCATCAGGATCAGCGTGGCGACGAACGGTTGGATCTTGAGGATGGCCACCAGAACTCCGTTCCACAATCCCGCCAGAATGCCGGAGCCTAAGGCGGCAAGCAGCACCACCGGCAGGCTGTGCCCGGCCACCGTCATCGCCGCGGTCGTCGCCCCGGCAATGGCCATCACAGCGCCAACGGAAAGATCAATGCCGCCAGTGGCAATCACCAGCGTCATACCAATCGCCAACAGCGCCACGGGTGCGGCGCGGTTGAGAATATCAATCGGGCTACCGAACAGCCGACCATCCTGCAAAATCACCTGATAGAAGTGCGGCGCGACCAGACTGTCCACCAGCAGCACCAGCAGTAGCGCCACCAGCTGTGGCATTCCCTTGGGCCAATGAAACCGTCGTTCAGGCGGATTGGATTGAGGGAGAGATTGAGGCATCACCATAGTCTCCTTAGGCCGCAATGGCGTTCATGATCGCCGGGACGGACAATTCAGCCAGTGGGATCTCGGCCACCTGTTTGCGATCGCGCATAATAATGACCCGATCGGCATAACCCACCAGTTCTTCCAGTTCCGATGAGATAACCAGCAGGGCCAAACCATCGGCGCACAGCGTTTCGATCAGGCGGATGATCTCGGCATGCGCGCCGACGTCGATCCCGCGCGTGGGTTCATCGAGGATCAGAAATTGCGGTTTGGTCAGTAACCAGCGCGACAGCAAGACTTTTTGCTGATTGCCGCCGGAGAGAAATTCGATCGGTTGTTCAGCGTTAGGGGTGCGAATACCAAGCTGGCGAATAAAGCGCTCGGCAATCTCGTTTTGTTCTTTGCGGGGAATGGGGCGCAACCAACCGCGCTGCGCCTGCAACGCCAGAATGATATTTTCCCGCACCGAGGCGGCGGCAATAATGCCATCCGTTTTCCGATCCTCCGGGCAAAAACCGATCCCCAGGCACGAAGCCTGATGCGGCGATCGCAAGGTCTGCGGTTTACCTTTGATCAGTGCGCTGCCGCTGTCGGCGGGTTTGATGCCGAAGATCACCTCCGCCGTTTCCGTTCGCCCGGATCCCAGCAGTCCGGCGAGACCGACGATCTCACCGGGACGCACTTGCAGATCGAACGGGGCGATAGTGCCTTTCTTACCAAAATCACTAAACGCCGCCACCGGTTTATCGCTCAGCAACGTGCGGCCCGCACGCTGTAACGCGTGGGTATCCAGTTCGCGGCCCAGCATCATTTTGACCAGTTCGATCTGCGGCAGCGCATGGGTTTCACGGCAGCCCACAAAGCCACCGTTACGCAGGACGGTGATGCGATCGCTGACCTGATAAACCTGATCGAGGAAGTGGGTGACGAAGATCAGACTGACGCCGCGATCGCGCAGATGCCGCATCAGGCCGAACAGCATTTCAACTTCCTGGGTATCGAGGCTGGCGGTAGGTTCATCGAGGATCAGTACCTTCGCGGAGAGATCGATCGCCCGACAAATGGCAACGATCTGCTGCATTGCCACGGAAAAGCGGTTCAGCGGCTCGCGCACATCAAGGGAAAAACCGTACGACGCCATCAGTTCCGTCGCGCGCTTTTCCATCTGTTTGCGCTGCAACAGGCCAAAGCGCCGCGGTTCGCGGCCAATAAACAAGTTATCCGCTACCGACATATTGGGCAGCAGGTTCACTTCCTGGTACACGGTGCCAATCCCCAGTTGCTGGGCATGGGCGGTATTTTTGGGGGAGACAGGCTGGCCTTCGAGCCAGATCGTGCCGCGATCGGCATGATATACACCGGTCAACGCTTTGATCAGCGTCGATTTCCCCGCCCCGTTTTCGCCGAGCAATGCCATGATCTCGCCGCGTCGCAGGCTGAAATCCACGTTATCCAGCGCTTTGACGCCGGGAAAGAATTTACTTAAGCCCTCTGTACGGAGGATTTCCTGGTGTTGGTCGGTGGTCATGGCATTCCTCCGGCATCGTTTTAACCGGCCTGGATATAGGCCGGATAAGACGCATTTGCGTCGACATCCGGCATCTCAACGCCTGATGGTGCTGCGCTTATCAGGCCTACGGGTATACTCTGGGAAAACTAGTAGCCCATGTTTTTCTTCTTCTCTAACTCTTCTTTCGCGGTATCTGGCAGATAGAGGATCGATTTGGTAATGGTCAGCTTCTCAGGCATCGTGCCGTCTTTTTTGAATTTCTCCAGCGCGTCAAATGCCGGGCCTGCCATGTTCGGCGTCAGCTCGACGCTGGCGTTGGCTTCACCATCAATCATCGCTTTGTAGATATCCGGTACGCCGTCGATTGACCCCGTCAGAATGTCTTTGCCTGGTTTCAGGCCCGCCTCTTTGATCGCCTGAATAGCGCCGATCGCCATGTCATCGTTGTGTGCGTAAACCATGCAGATGTTCTTGCCGTTGTTTTCCGCTTTAATAAAGCTCTCCATCACTTCTTTCCCTTTACTGCGGGTGAAGTCGCCGGACTGAGAGCGGATAATTTTGATGTTTGGCGCGTTAGCGATGGCTTCAGCGAACCCTTTCTTACGATCGATCGCCACGCTGGCGCCAACGGTTCCTTGTAGCTCAACGACGTTACACGGCTTGCCGTTCACTTCTTTAATCAGCCAGTCGCCGATCAATTTGCCTTCCAGCACGTTATCGGCGGTGACGGTAGTCATATAGAGAGATTTGTCTTTTACATCGATGGAACGATCGAGCAAAAAGACCGGAATGTCGGCATCTTTGGCCTCTTTTAACACCGGCTCCCAACCTGTTGCCACGACCGGAGCAATAAAGATGGCATCGACGCCCTGGGCGACAAATGAACGGACTGCTTTAATCTGGTTTTCCTGCTTTTGCTGGCCGTCAGCGATTTTCAGCGTAATTCCGCGCTTTTCGGCCTCGCTTTTCGCCACGTTGGTTTCTGCGGCGCGCCAGCCGGATTCAGAGCCAACCTGCGAAAATCCTACGGTTAATGGGGCTGCCATTGCCATAGACGACATGGCTGCCGAAACTGCTGTGACTAAAAGTAAGCGCTTCCACATAAGTGCGTCCTCGTAGGGTGATTATTGTTGGTTAATAAACCGTCGCGAAAAAACTATAGACAATTGAGCATGTAACGGATTGCGTTACATCACACTTCAAAAAAGTAAATAAAACGTTAATCACAAGTTTGTAATCGCTTTCATGTCACTATGAAAAATGCGGCTGAAGATATGGATTTTTCTGTCACCGGAGAGAGAGAAAAAGAAGAAAATGGACGCAGAGAAAGCGAAAACAAGCGGAGACATTCCGCGCGAGTTGGCTATAATACCCGCCACTTGTTTGCCATAGCTTATTTAAAGGAAACAGACATGAGCTTACTCAACGTCCCTGCCGGTAAAGACCTGCCGGAAGATATCTACGTTGTTATCGAGATCCCTGCCAACGCAGATCCGATCAAATACGAAGTTGACAAAGAGAGCGGCGCCCTGTTCGTTGACCGCTTCATGTCCACCGCGATGTTCTATCCGTGCAACTACGGTTACATCAACCACACTCTGTCTCTGGATGGCGATCCGGTTGACGTTCTGGTCCCGACTCCGTACCCGCTGGAGCCTGGTTCAGTGATCCGCTGCCGTCCGGTTGGCGTTCTGAAAATGACCGACGAATCCGGTGAAGATGCGAAACTGGTTGCGGTACCGCACACCAAGCTGAGCAAAGAATACGATCACATCAAAGATGTGTCCGACCTGCCGGAACTGCTGAAAGCGCAGATCACCCACTTCTTCGAGCATTATAAAGACCTCGAAGCGGGCAAATGGGTGAAAGTTGACGGTTGGGACAACGCTGAAGCTGCTAAAGCTGAAATCGTTGCTTCCTTCGAGCGCGCGAAGAAGTAATTCTTACTTTTGATGCTAAGCCCCGCATGTCGGGGCTTTTTTGTGTCCTGATGCGAGTGCGGCAGGCACATAAAACAACGCCACCCGAAGGTGGCGCGTTTTACCTATCGGGTATATATCAGTACTGGTCTCTGTCTAACCAGTTACCGCTTTCAATCAGCGTTAAGCCATCAACCGGACGTTGGTACACGTACATCCATGCACTTCCGTACGGCGTTTGAATTAGCTGGCGTGCGTATTCACCACCACGGGTACGCAGAGCGTCAAGCTCTGCCAGCGTGGCGTTATCAATACGATAAACTTCCCCGTGTACTGTTCCATTTCCCGGAACGGCGCCTGGATAGTGGCCCAGGCTGTACAACTGGTAGTTGTCGATACTGAAATTTCCCAGCAACAGGGCATTGGTCATCCAGTGGCTGTTGCCTTGTTTGGTTCGTAAACTGCCATAGACAAATATTCGCATTGCTAAAACTCGAACTGATAGAGCAAATCAAGTGCCTGATCTACGCCAGACACTGCTTCCAGATATAGCTTAGGCATCAGACGATAACGTAGCGTGAGTGTCGCTAAGGAGTCAAATATACCCACACCATATTTCACCTGCAGACCTGGCAGTACGTATCCGCTGACAACGACCTGAGATGAGTCACCCACCCCTTGCGTGTCCAGTGCCAGATTGCTTACGCCAAATGTCTCCCCGATTTTACCCACAACCTGACCACTTTGTGCAACCCCCAGGCCAATAAGCATTGAAGTCATCGCCGCGCTGTCGCTCTGTTCACTATCCAGTCCTTGCCCACGAAGCAGGTAGGACAGCGCCATTTGCTGCGACATCGCCGGGTCGGAGAAGATCTCCGCTTTCGGTTCATCAGCCGTGCCCGTGACGCGAACGCCGGCGATCACGTCATCTTCTGTAGCATCCGGGTTACGAATCGCTTCAATATTGAGCAACGGCTGATCCGGCGGACCGGAGAATAACAGCTCGCCCTTACGCACAATCAGATCCTGACCATAGGCATGGAAGCGACCGCTCGGGATATTAATCTGCCCGTTAAGCCCCAGCCCCTGTTTATCCTGCACCACCTTCAGATCGCCCGTCAGACGCGCTTTCAGACCAAAGGCATCAAGACGCACGTTATTACCGACGTGGATATTCAGGTTGCTGTTGATCGGGATCCCGGCGGTCTGTGGTTTCTCGGGCTGCAGATCGTTATTAAGCATCACCATATCGCTGGACACCCCTACCGCGCTTTCCGGCAGATCGTGGACCACGATACGCGCCCACGGCACATCGACATTGCCGTTCAGGGTAAACAGGCTCGGTGTCGCTTCAAATTCCACATCCGGCGAGACATCCAGACGCACCATCGGCGGCACGGTGATCCGCACCCGGCTGCCTTTCGCCGCAACGCGCGCCCGCCAGTTGTCTATTTGACTCCAGTCTGCGTCGCCGCTCAGGTTGATTTCCCCCTGCTGCGTACGCACCACACCCGCCAACGTTGAGCGTGTTCCGGTGAAGTTAACGGCTAACTGGCTTGGCTGCATGTCAAACGGCATAAAGTTACCGTCGATATCCAGTCCGCTCAGTTGCAGTTGTCCAAGCAGTTGCGGGCTTTGCACATCGCCGCCCAGACGCAGGTTGGCGTTGATCATCCCCGCGGCCTTTTCACCACGTGAGAAGATAGGGTTCACCATCGCCAGATTGAAGTTGCGGATATTGACGTTGCCGCCCAGGTTACGGCGCCCTTGTGGATCCGTCACCTGCACCTTTCCGTCAAACTGCCCGTTATTAGTCAGGCGAATCAGCCAGCCCAGCTCGGCACGGTTGTCGTGCAGGTCGGCGGTCAGATTCAACGTTTCAAATGCCACAGGCAGCGGCGCATCGTTCACGCTTTGCGTGACCTTCACGTTACGCCCGGAAAGCGTGACCTGCCCCTGCGGCAGCCCCTCTTTGGTCGTGTCCCAACTGACATCGGCTTTGCCGGTGAACACCCCGCTGGCCTGAGTCGTATCCGGCATAAACGGTTTCAGCATCGCCAGGTCGAAACGGTTGAGATTCACCACCGCGCGTCCTTCTGCACCAGCATCAATGGTTTGTGGTACGCACAGCTCCGCATTCGGGTTGTTCCAGCAATGCGGTCCAATGCTGATTTTTTGTTCCTGATTGCGATAATCCAACGCGATCGCACGATTGAGCGCCCACGGACCAACCGGCGTCTGGAAACGGGTATTGCTTAATTCCCCTTTCCAGCGCTGCTCTTTGCGATCAAAGCTGCCTGCCAGGGAGAGCTGCCCTGAGACCGGCTCGCCCTGAATGCGCAGCTGTAGCTCATGCTGCTTCTCACTGCCTTTGGCATCGAGCGTCACCAGGCCGATATTCACGTCAGGTTGTACAATCCGTTCTACGCGAACGTTGAGATTACCGGCGATTTGCTCCGCCGATTTCACGTCGCCTTCGACGCGAACCTGAGCAACGGAAAGCTCCTGCCAACGCAGGCCGCGGGCGGTGATGTCCGCCAACAGCTGTGGCGCTTCTACCGTACCGCGAACTTTTACCAGCCCTTTCGCCGTGCCACCTAATCCCGGCAGCGCGTTATCCAGGCTCGGGGCATCAATCGTCGCGTCGAGATTGAGGTCCTTAACCCCCAGTTCCCCTTTCACGTCCGCACTGTTGCGCCCCAGTTCCAGATGCAGGCCCGGGATCGTCCACTGCAGGTAGCTGTTCCCCTTCAGCGAGCCGTTTACATTAACCTTGTTCTGCTTCACGTTACCGGTCAGCTTCAGCTCAGGAATCTCCATCTGCCAGCTTCCGCCGTACAGACTGCCGCGCGTTTTCACCAGACCATTCAGCTTTGACGGCCAGTCCGGGATTGTTTTCGCGGTGTTGATACCATCCAGCGTTAACTCCCCGCGCCAGCTGATCGCCTGCTGCCAGTCCACCAGCGCTTTCAGTTCGGTTTTCCCTTCCAGCGCCGCAATGCTCAGTTTGTCGAGATTAATCTGCTGTTCGTTGCCTTTGGCGTCCAGCGTAATGGTAGCCGGAGGAATATCCTGCCCTTTCACCGCGGTACGCATCGACAACGTATAGTCGGTCATTTTGCCGGTCAGCTTGAGCTTAATGTCATCGGCCTGGAATTGCTTGTCGCCGGTAAACGGCCAGTAAACCTGCTTACTCACCACTTCCAGATTGAGCGGTAATCCGGCTTCTGCCAGACGCGTTTGCGCACGCAGGTCCATATCAACCGGGCCAGACAGATTGACGCCGACTTCCAGCTGGTCACGCAGCGCGCCGCCGACCTTCAGCTTCACCTTTTCGCCTTTTAGTGGATCGACGTTCAGCGTGCTATTGAGGGTAATATCTACCGGCCATGCGTCGGTGAGCTGCGCCGTACCGCTGGCGTTTACCGTGCCCTGATTAGAGTCGATATCCAGCGCGTCGAGCTTCATGTTGCCGTCAATACTGCTCACTTTGAGCAGCATGTTATGCACCGTTAAATCCGTATCCCCGGTCACGCGCAGTTGCTCGCCGCGAAACTCTTCAATATTGAGGTTGAGCGGCAGATGGACATCGGTCATTTCCGGTAGCACCGGCTTTGAGAACAGATCTTTTAGCGTTTCGCCGAGCGGTTTTTCATCCGGCTGCGGGTTTTGAATCTTCGGTTCAACGACCTCTTCCTGCGCCACTTCCGCCACTTTAGGCAGGGCAATCAGCAGGCCCTGTAATGACGTTGGCTTCAGGGTCAGCGTTTTTTCCTGCCAGTTCAGGCCGGAGGTAAAATCGAGCACTGAAACCGTGGTGTCATCGATTTTGATATTGATGTTGTTGAGCGCCACGCGTGAAAGCGTAATCGGATAAGGTGTGGAAAGGTTAAGCGGGCCGCTATCCTCTTCCTCAACCGGAGCTGAAGGCGGCATCTTCTTGCTGTCGATCGCCACGTTGATATTTTTCAGCGACAGATCGTTGACGCACAGGCTGCTATCCCAAAGACACTCCAGCCCGACGGCCAGATGCACTTCGCCGGCATTCACCGCCACGCCAGGCTGGTCATAACGAATATTTTTGAGCGATAAATCCCGCCAGCCGCCGGTGACCTGACCAATTTCCAGCCCCGGAACCCAGCGATTAGCTGCTTTGAAGATCAGGTGCAGGCCCGAGGTGGTGCCGACAAGAAACGCCACCGTGCCTAACAACAGCAGGATAAAAATCAGCACGCCGAGGCTTATCTTCTTCCATAAACTCATAATTCAGGCCCCAGACCGATGTAAAACTGTAAACCATGTTCCTCTTTGTCGCCGACAGGAACGGCAAAGTCGAGCTTGATGGGACCGACCGGCGATTGCCAGCGTACGCCGACCCCGGCGCCGGTTTTGAAATCGCTTTTGCGGATATCGCTGACCGCTTCGCCGCTATCGACAAACATCGCACCCCACCATTTCCCGGTCACGTTGTACTGATATTCCAGCGAGCCAGTTGCCAGCTTCGAGGCCCCTTTCAGCTTACCGTCGCTGCCTTCAGGCGAAATAGATTTGTATTTATAGCCGCGAATACTGCGATCGCCCCCGGCGAAGAAACGCAGATCCGGCGGCACTTTGTCGAAGTCTCCGGTTTCAATCCAGCCGAGGTTACCGCGCATCACAAAGCGATGCTTGTCGTACAGCGTGCGGATCCAGACGTTTTGCGCCTGGAAGACGGAGAAATCAACGTCTGAGCCCCAGGCCGTATTGGAGTAATCAATGGAATAACGCTGTGAATCGCCCCAGACGGGCATCAGACCGCCGCGCGAACGCGTCCGGCTAATCATCACGCCCGGATAGAGCAGCATAGTGGTATTGGTGACGTTACCCTGCGTAAAGTGGTCGAGGCTCCAGCGCAGGTTAATCGCGCGCTGCCAGCCACTGGAGAGATCCCAGTAGCGGGAAACCGCAAGCGTCGTGGAGTCCTGCTCGGTGTCGTTTAAATCGGTACGCTTAAAGCCGCCCTGCACCAGGTAATACTGCTCCAGCGGGTTCTTTAACAGCGGCATTTTATAACTAAAATCAAGGACCTGCTCTGGCGCGGAGATACTGGCGCTGGTGGTCAGGCTGTGGCCATAGGAGTTCATCCACGGCTTTTTCCACGAGGTCTTCACCCGTGGCCCGACGTCAGTTGAATAACCAACCCCGGTTTCGATGGTGTTTTCGGTACGCGGCGAGACCACGCCTTTTAGCGGCAGCACTTTGGTTTTGCGGGCTTTATCAAATTCCGGCGCGACAACCACAGAATTAAACCATCCGGTCGCCGACAGACGACGGTTCAGTTCCCCCAAATCTTTCGACTCGTACGCTTCACCTTCTTTAAATGGCACCAGGTTTTGCAGGTACTCATCACGAATTTGCGAGCCTTCAAAGGTGACATGCCCAAAGCGATAGCGTTCGCCGCTGTTGTAATCGATATCCCAGAACGCCTGACGGCGCTCAAGCGCTATTCCAAGCTGACTTTTATTAAATTCACTGTCGAAATAACCTTTGCGCAGCGCCACGCTGGTGAGGGATTTTTTGAAGTTGTCATAGTCTCCCTGATTCAACACGGTGCCGATTGCCGGGCGCGTTTTCAGCAGATCCAGGTAATCTTTATCCGTACGCGCGCCACCGCGCAGAATCACTTCGGTGCCGCCAATCAGCACCGGCTCGCCGGGTGTGACTTTGGCAATCAGCACCTGGCGTCCTTTCGCCGGTGGCGGGCGCAGCTCAAAATCGATGGTCGGCTCAAAGTAGCCCAGCGCTTTTAGCCCTTCGCGGATGGCATCATCAACGCGCGCACGAAAGCGTCGGTCTGGCGTGACTTCATCACTTTGAATCGTGGACAGCTGCGCACGGACGTTTTTCTCCAGCGGTCCTGATAATCCTTCGACCTGTAAGCGAACATTCGCGGCGGTGGCGGAGCCACTTAAGCACAGTAATCCCACCCAACATAACTGACGGATATGTGGCACATTTTCTCCTGAATATCCTTTTTTCCCACCCCTGGAAAAAAATACTATGCCGTTCCTCGGCTTAACAAAAAATCAACAATAAGAGTTGAAAAACAGACGGCAACCCAAATATTTCTTATGTTTAACTCTAGACGTATTCATGCCGTTTATTGTGGGCAAAGACGCGTCTCGTTACAACCTTAACCCAAATGACTGATTTCGGGAGAACGGCCATGAGTTTATTTGATAGAAAGCATCTCGTTACTCAAGCAGATGCGCTACCTGGACGCAACACCCCGATGCCAGTGGCAACGCTGCATGCGGTTAACCAACATTCGATGACCAACGTGCCCGACGGTATGGAAATCGCCCTTTTCGCCATGGGATGTTTCTGGGGCGTGGAGCGTTTATTCTGGTCATTACCCGGCGTGTACAGCACCGCAGCCGGATACACCGGCGGCTATACCCCTAACCCGACCTATCGGGAAGTTTGCTCTGGCGATACCGGGCATGCCGAGGCGGTACGCGTCGTCTATGACCCGCATGTTATCAGCTACGAGCAACTGCTGCAGGTGTTCTGGGAAAATCACGACCCGGCGCAAGGTATGCGCCAGGGGAACGACCAGGGTACGCAGTATCGTTCCGCTATTTATCCCTTAACGCCAGAGCAAACCGCCGCAGCACAGGCCAGCCTTGAGCGTTTTCAGGCGGCGATGACCGCCGCTGGCGACGAGCGGACCATTACAACGGAAATCAGTACGGCAACCCCGTTCTATTATGCCGAAGACGATCACCAACAATATCTGCACAAAAACCCTTACGGATATTGTGGAATTGGCGGGATTGGCGTGTGTTTGCCACCACAAGGATAAATTTACCCCTCTGGCGACGTTACAGTACCTTACGCTATACTAGCTTCTGAATTTACCGGCTCACTTCCACGAGCCGGTTTTCAATGTGTATTTCACACGGATTTATCAACTTCTCCCTTCCGAGGATCTGACCCGAACGGTCGGATAAGATATGTTAAACAGTATTTTAGTCATTCTCTGCCTGATCGCCGTGAGTGCGTTTTTCTCGATATCCGAGATCTCGCTTGCCGCATCACGCAAAATCAAACTTAAACTGCTTGCCGATGAAGGCAATGTAAACGCACAGCGTGTTTTGAAGATGCAGGAAAACCCCGGCATGTTTTTTACCGTGGTGCAGATTGGCCTTAACGCGGTCGCCATTCTCGGCGGTATCGTTGGTGATGCGGCCTTTTCCCCGGCGTTTTACAGTCTGTTCTCAAAGTACTTCGCTCCAGAACTGTCCGAACAGTTAAGTTTTATTCTGTCCTTCTCACTGGTTACTGGCCTGTTCATCCTGTTCGCGGATTTAACCCCGAAACGCATCGGTATGATTGCGCCAGAAGCTGTGGCTTTGCGTATCATCAACCCGATGCGCTTCTGTCTGCTGGTCTTCCGCCCGCTGGTGTGGTTCTTTAACGGTCTGGCAAATAACATTTTCCGCCTGTTTAAAATCCCGATGGTGCGTAAAGATGACATCACGTCAGACGACATTTACGCCGTGGTCGAAGCCGGTGCGCTGGCGGGTGTTCTGCGCAAGCAGGAACATGAGCTGATTGAAAATGTGTTCGAACTGGAATCCCGTACCGTACCGTCTTCAATGACCTCGCGCGAGAACATTATCTGGTTCGATCTTCACGAAGACGAGCAGAGCCTGAAGAACAAAGTGGCGGAACACCCGCACTCCAAATTCCTGGTGTGTAACGAAGATATCGACCACATCATTGGCTATGTCGATTCAAAGGATCTCCTCAACCGCGTGCTGGCCAACCAGAGCATGGCGCTGAACAGCGGCGTGCAGATCCGCAATACGCTGATTGTCCCGGATACGCTGACGCTCTCTGAAGCGCTGGAAAGCTTCAAAACCGCAGGCGAAGATTTTGCCGTCATCATGAACGAGTATGCATTGGTGGTGGGGATTATCACGCTCAACGATGTGATGACGACGCTGATGGGCGATTTAGTCGGTCAGGGCCTGGAAGAGCAGATCGTGGCGCGTGATGAAAACTCATGGTTAGTCGACGGCGGTACGCCGATTGATGACGTCATGCGCGTCCTGGATATCGACGAATTCCCGCAGTCCGGTAACTATGAGACCATCGGCGGCTTTATGATGTTCATGTTGCGTAAAATCCCGAAACGCACCGACTCGGTGAAATATTCAGGCTACAAATTTGAAGTGGTGGATATCGATAACTACAAGATCGATCAGCTGCTGGTGACGCGTCTGGACAGTAAACCTACCGTTCTGGTACCGAAACTGCCGGATGCGAAGGAAGAGGCGAAGGCGTCATAGCGCCTTGCAGAAACATCAACGGCTCCAGTCCTGGAGCCGTTTTTTTAACTACCGCATAGCACTTTGATCAAGCCATCTCAGTTTGCAGACGCAAGACCTGACGGTTAACTTCGGACATCACGGAAAAATGCAGCTTGTCCTTCACTTTTGGGATAAGAATCTTACCCTTATCAAATTCAAAAGCGCCTACGTCCTTGATATATAACCGTCCACGAAACAGGATCTTCACGTACTTCGCCACCTGCAGCGGGTTGTATCGTTGGAAAATTTTCATTGTTGTCTCCTGCTGAGCATTACGCCTTTGCGGTACCACAATCGGTCCGACAATCCTCAGGCGCAAATTTTAATGCCCTATGACTATAGACTATCTCGTTGATGTTTCCAGCGTGTATAAGTTTATTTACCTTCAAGTTACAATTATTCAGAATTATCTTTTCAACGCTTCGCTGTCTTCAGTATAAGCCTTCGATTTTCGCAGGATTTGTGCGCCCGTCCGCAAACTGGCATCGCGCTTGCGGGAAAAAGCATCAATCGCACATATGATTAAATTCCAGACCCAAGTGGTCGGATCACCTGCAAAATAAAGAAAGAAGGAAAACCTATGACCTTACGAAAACTGCTGGCGCTGTCGTGCCTGCTGCTGCCGATGATTGCCTCCGCCCATAAGTTTGAGACTAACCAGCGCGTACCACCGGTGGGGATCGCCGATCGCGGCGAACTGATTCTTGATAACGATAAGTTTAGCTACAAAAGCTGGAATAGCGCGCAACTGCCCGGCAAAGTACGGATTGTGCAACACATTGCCGGGCGCACCTCCGCTAAAGAGAAAAACGCGAACCTGATTGAAGCTATCAAAGCGGCGAACCTGCCGCACGACAAATACCAGACCACCACTATCGTCAACACGGATGACGCCATTCCCGGCTCCGGTATGTTTGTGCGCAGCAGTCTGGAGAGCAACAAGAAGCTCTATCCATGGTCACAATTTATTGTCGACAGCAACGGCATTGCGCGTAAAGCCTGGCAACTGGATGAAGAAAGCTCCGCTATTGCGGTACTCGATAAGGACGGACGCGTACAGTGGGCAAAAGATGGTGCATTAACGCAGGAAGAGGTGCAGCAGGTGATTGCCCTGCTGCATAAATTGCTCAGTAAATAGAGACCCGGAAGCCGGGGTTGAGGAACGATTCACGTGGGGTGTAGTCCAGCGGTTTCCCCTGCCAGTCGTGAACGTGCGCTCCGGCTGCGGCGGCAACGGCGTGGCCAGCGGCGGTGTCCCAGACGTTAGTTGGCCCAAAACGCGGATACAGCTGCGCGTGCCCTTCCGCCACCAGGCAGAATTTCAGCGACGATCCAATCGACGTGGTCTGGTGTTCGCCCAGTTGTTGCAGATACTCTTTTAACTCATTGTCGGCATGCGAGCGGCTAATTACCACCAGCGGTGGACGCGCGTCACGTACCAGGATCTGTTTGCGCACACCGCACTCTTCTTTCCACGCTTTACCTTCTGCCGCGCTGTACATGACCTTCATTACTGGCGCGTAAACCACGCCAAGCACCGGCTTTCCCTGTTCAATCAGCGCAATATTGACGGTAAATTCACCGTTACGTTTAATAAACTCTTTGGTACCGTCCAGCGGGTCCACCAGCCAGTAGCGCTGCCAGTGCTGGCGAACATCCCAGCCAGGAGGAGCTTCTTCAGACAGAACCGGAATATCCGGCGTCAACGCCTGTAATCCTTCGAGGATCACCGTGTGCGCAGCGATATCCGCCGCCGTGACCGGAGAATCATCCTGCTTGCTGGTAATCTCCATCGGTTTGATTCCATCGTAGACCTGCATAATGGCATCGCCCGCGTTCCGTGCAAGCTGGCATACATGTTCTAACATTCTCCACCTCGTTTGTCAGTGGTGTTAACTCGTTGTTTTACTTATACCCGATCGTCAGGTGATCCGCCAACTGTGATAGCGTCTGCGGTTTTAAACGCTATATTCATGTCATGATTCACAGTTCTGTAAGCAAGAAGATTTATATACATTTTCTTTTGTGGCTTAGATCTTAAAAGGATGCCCCTGATGATTAAGTTTAGTGCAACGCTTCTGGCAACGCTGATTGCAGCCAGCGTGAATGCCGCGACCGTTGATCTGCGAATAATGGAAACCACTGATTTACATAGCAATATGATGGATTTCGATTATTACAAAGACACGCCGACTGAAAAATTTGGCCTGGTGCGCACGGCAAGTCTGATCAACACCGCGCGTGGTGAAGTCAAAAACAGCGTGCTGGTTGATAACGGCGATCTGATTCAGGGCAGCCCGCTCGGGGATTACATGGCGGCCAAAGGGCTGAAAGCGGGCGAAACTCACCCGGTATATAAGGCGCTCAATACGCTGGATTACGCGGTGGGTAACCTCGGCAACCATGAATTCAACTACGGTCTGGAGTATTTGCATAACGCGCTGGCCGGAGCGAAGTTCCCCTACGTTAACGCCAATATCATCGATGTTAAGACCAAAAAGCCGCTATTTACACCTTACTTGATCAAAGAAACTGAGGTGGTCGACCAGCAAGGTAACAAGCAGACGCTGAAGATTGGCTATATCGGCTTCGTGCCACCACAAATCATGACCTGGGATAAAGCTAACCTTAGCGGCAAAGTGACGGTAAATGACATCACCGAAACAGCACGTAAGTATGTGCCGGATATGCGGAAAAAAGGCGCTGATGTCGTGGTGGTGATTGCTCACTCCGGCCTTTCTGCCGACCCGTATCAGACGATGGCGGAAAACTCCGTTTATTATCTCAGTGAAGTACCGGGCGTGGATGCCATTATGTTTGGTCATGCTCACGCCGTCTTCCCGGGGAAAGATTTTGCCAACATTAAAGGTGCAGATATCACAAAAGGTACGCTCAATGGCGTGCCGGCGGTGATGCCTGGCATGTGGGGCGATCATCTGGGCGTCGTGGATTTGGTACTGAATAACGATAGCGGTAAATGGCAGGTCAGCCAGGCGAAAGCAGAGGCACGCCCCATTTATGACGCCGCGGCGAAAAAATCACTGGCAGCAGAAGACAAAAAAATCGTTGAGATCCTGAAAGCCGATCACGACGCCACTCGTGAATTCGTCAGCAAACCAATTGGTAAATCCGCCGACAACATGTACAGCTACCTGGCGTTGGTTCAGGATGACCCGACCGTGCAGGTGGTGAATAACGCCCAGAAAGCCTATGTGGAACATTTTATTCAGGGCGATCCGGACCTGGCAAAATTGCCGGTACTTTCCGCGGCCGCGCCGTTTAAGGTCGGTGGACGCAAGAACGATCCGGCCAGCTTTGTCGAAGTCGAAAAAGGCCAGTTAACCTTCCGTAATGCCGCTGATTTGTATCTCTATCCCAATACCCTGGTGGTCGTGAAAGCCAGCGGCAAAGAGGTGAAAGAGTGGCTGGAATGTTCCGCCGGGCAGTTTAATCAAATTGATATTCACAGCAGCAAGCCGCAGTCGCTGATCAACTGGGATGGGTTCCGTACTTATAACTTTGACGTGATCGACGGCGTGAATTATCAGATTGATGTGTCACAGCCCGCCCGCTACGACGGCGAGTGCCAGACCATCAACCCAAAAGCAGAGCGGATTAAGAATCTGACCTTTAACGGTAAGCCTGTCGACCCTAACGCCACCTTCCTCGTCGCGACCAACAACTATCGCGCCTATGGCGGTAAGTTTGCCGGAACCGGAGACAACCACATCGCGTTTGCGTCACCAGATGAAAACCGCTCGGTGCTGGCCGCATGGATTGGTGCTGAGACGAAGCGTGCCGGTGAAATTCATCCGGCGGCAGATAACAACTGGCGTCTGGCGCCGATTCACAGTGATACGCCACTGGATATTCGTTTTGAAACGTCACCGTCTGAGAAAGCCGCAGCGTTTATCAAAGAGAAAGGGCAATATCCGCTGAAAAAAGTCGCTACCGATGATATCGGCTTTGCGATTTATCAGCTAGATTTGAGTAAGTAACTCTCGTGCCGGATGCGACGCACTAGCGTCTTATCCGGCCTACAAAACACACTGCCAACCTATCACGCAACCCGCTCTTCCCGTTGCGCCAAAACCTGCGGCAAATTCAGTTCTATCCAGTCCGCCAGCGCGGCGACTTTATCGCTCACCTGCTCACCCAACGGCGTCAGACTATATTCCACGTGCGGCGGCACCACCGGATAAGACACCCGATTGATAAACCCGTCCTGCTCCAGCGCCTGCAGCGATTGCGCCAGCATTTTTTCACTGACGCCGCCCATCTTCCGGCGCAAATCGCTAAAGCGGTGCGTACCATCGCGCAGCGCCACCAGAATTAACACGCCCCAACGGCTGGTGACGTGTTTTAACACCTCGCGTGAAGGGCATTGCTCGGCAAACAAATTGCCATCGCGTAATTGCTGGGAGAGCGTCGACGCTGTCATTTTCATACTAACCTTTTTGTACGTACTTACTAAAAGTTAGTTTAAGTGTTAGCGTGATTAAACACAAGACCAATACCAAGGAGTTACCCCATGATCGCAATTACCGGCGCCACCGGCCAACTGGGCCAACACGTTATTGAATCGCTACTGAAAACCGTTCCTGCCAGCCAGATTGTGGCTATCGTGCGTAACCCCGCTAAAGCGACGGCGCTTAGCCAGCAGGGCATTACCGTTCGCCAGGCGGATTACAGCGACGAAGCCGCCTTTACGACTGCCTTACAGGGTATCGACAAGCTACTGCTGATCTCCTCCAGCGAAGTGGGACAACGTGCCCCACAGCATCGCAACGTGATTAATGCAGCAAAGGCTGCCCACGTGAAATTTATCGCCTACACCAGCCTGCTGCACGCCGACACCTCCCCGCTGGGGCTGGCCGATGAACACATCGCCACCGAGAAGATGCTGGCTGAATCCGGTATCGCCTACGCGCTGCTGCGTAACGGCTGGTACACCGAAAACTATCTCGCCAGCGCGCCAGCTGCACTGGAACACGGCGTCTTTATCGGGGCGGCGGGAGAAGGCAAAATCGCCTCGGCAACCCGCGCCGACTATGCCGCTGCCGCCGCGCGCGTCATCAGTGAAGAGGGGCACGCCGGTAAAACCTACGAACTGGCGGGCGATGCAGGCTGGACCCTGAGCCAGTTGGCTGCCGAGCTGGCAAAGCAGAGCGGTAAAAAAGTGGTGTATCAGAACCTGAGCGAAGCTGATTTTGCCGCAGCGCTGAAAGGCTTTGGTCTGCCTGCCGGGCTGGCGGAGATGCTGGCTGATTCTGACGTTGGCGCCTCTAAAGGCGGTCTGTTCGATGACAGCTATACGTTGAGCAAACTGATTGGCCGCCCAACCACATCATTGGCTGACAGCGTCAAAGGCATCGTATAAGTGTTAAAAATTAGTTAATTGTGGTGGCATCCCCGCGCATCCTCTCTGATAATGACAGGATGATGCGTGGGGAGAGAAAACGTGCAAGGTGTACCTGAGCAGTTTATTGATGAAAAAGACAGCGCCCGCTTTCGCCATCTGGCGCAGGTGCCGGGCGTTGAGCTGTATCATGCACACATCTCACGTTACGCCTTTGAACCACATACCCATGAAGCGTTTGGCATTGGCGCGATAGAAGCCGGAGCCGAACGTTTTCGCTATCGCGGTACGCAGTACGTCGCGCCCGCCCATTCTGTCGTCACCATGAATCCCGATGAGCTGCATACCGGCGAAGCCGAAACCGCCGACGGCTGGCGCTATCGGATGATCTATCTTGAGCCCGATCTTCTGGAAGAGGTCACCGGGATCCGCCACTGGTGGTTTCATGACGTAACGCGTCACGATCCGCTGCGCTCGCGCCAGATCTGCTCACTGATCCACGGCCTGTGGAACACGGAAGATGCGCTGGCGCAAAAAGGGTTATTGCTCGATCTGATCGATACGTTCCAGCCGCTGGCCCGCCATGCGCCAACATCTACAGAGGGGTCGCATCGCTTTGAGCGGGTACGCGAGTATCTGCATGATAATTACATGCACCCGATAACGCTCGACGAACTGGCGCGGGTTGCCTCACTGAGTCCCTGGCATTTTCAACGCCAGTTTAAGTCTCATTTCCACGTTACGCCGCACCAAATGCTGATGGCCATTCGCCTGTGGCGAGCCAAAGGTTTTCTCACTCACGGAATGCCCGCCGCAGAGGTCGCCGCCGCAACCGGTTTGACCGACCAGTCGCATCTCACCCGCGCATTTACTCATCGTTACGGCATTACGCCGGTACGTTATCAGAAGCAGGTTTATTCGCGCTAATGCGCAATCTCATACAATACGGCTGCACTCTCCCTACCTACACTCAACGCAATGTTTAATGATGTGGATGTTAACAATGATTAGCGGCGTGCTGTACGCCCTGCTGGCAGGGCTGATGTGGGGATTAATTTTTGTCGGGCCGCTGATCGTGCCGGAATACCCGGCAGTATTACAGTCGATGGGACGCTATCTGGCGCTGGGGCTGATCGCTGTGCCGATCGCCTGGCTGGGACGCGCGCGTCTGCGCCAACTGACGGGTAAAGACTGGATAACGGCGCTGGCGCTAACGATGATGGGTAACCTGATTTATTACGTTTGCCTGGCCAGCGCCATCCAGCGTACCGGCGCGCCAGTATCAACGATGATTATTGGTACATTACCGGTGGTGATCCCGGTCTTCGCCAACCTGCTCTATAGCCAGCGTGACGGTAAATTATCCTGGTGGCGTCTGTCACCTGCGCTGATATTAATTGCTATTGGCCTGCTGTGCGTGAATATCTCGGAGCTGAACCAGGGATTACCCGATTTCAGCGGCTGGCGTTATGGCTCTGGTATCGTGCTGGCGCTTGTCTCAGTGGTGTGCTGGGCGTGGTATGCACTGCGTAATGCCCGCTGGTTGCGCGAGAATCCAGATAAGCATCCGATGATGTGGGCGACGGCTCAGGCGCTGGTGACGCTGCCCGTTTCTCTGCTGGGGTACATTGCAGCATGTCTGTGGCTGCATGGGCAAACGCCAGGTTTCGCCCTGCCCTTCGGCCCGCGTCCGGATGTGTTTATCGGCCTGATGATAGCCATTGCGGTATTGTGTTCGTGGGTTGGCGCGCTGTGCTGGAACGTCGCCAGCCAGAAGCTGCCGACGGTGATCCTCGGCCCGCTGATTGTCTTCGAAACGCTGGCTGGCCTGCTGTATACCTTTATGCTGCGCCAGGCTTTTCCGCCGCTGCTGACGCTAAGCGGTATTGCGCTGCTGGTAATAGGCGTGGTAATTGCGGTGCGGTCAAAACCGCAGAAACCGGCGGTAGTGCCGGTTTCAGGGGATGCCTGATGGCGCTGCGCTTATCAGGCCTACAAGGACTGTACGATCTCATGTAGGCCGGATAAGGCGTTTACGCCGCCATCCGGCGCGACACTTTAAATACCGCCACGGTCTGGTTCAGTCGTGCTGCCTGCTCTTCAAGCGCGGCGGCAGCGGAAGCGGACTCCTCCACCAGCGAAGCATTTTGCTGCGTCACGCGATCCATCTCGGCAACGGCCTGGCCTACCTGATCGATACCCCGGCTCTGTTCATCAGAAGCCGAGGCAATTTCGCCCATAATGTCGGTCACGCGGGTCACGGCGCTGACAATCTCCGCCATCGTTTCGCCTGCTTCATGCACCAGCGCCGTACCGGCATTGACCCGATTGCCCGAGTCATCAATCAGCGCCTTAATCTCTTTTGCCGCCTGAGCGCTACGCTGCGCCAGAGTACGAACTTCGCCAGCGACCACGGCAAAACCACGGCCCTGTTCGCCCGCACGCGCCGCTTCTACCGCCGCGTTCAGCGCCAGAATATTGGTCTGGAAGGCAATACCGTCGATAACAGAGGTAATTTGCGCGATTTTGCTGGAACTGGTGGCAATTTCGTCCATCGTACGCACCACGCCATCAACCACGGTTCCACCTTTCTGCGCCGTCTGTGAGGCGTTTTTTGCCAGACTGGTCGCCTGACGCGCGTTATCCGCGTTCTGCTTCACGGTGGCGGTGAGTTGTTCCATGCTGGCAGCGGTCTCTTCCAGAGAGGCAGCCTGCTGCTCGGTACGTGAAGAGAGATCGTTACTGCCTGCGGCAATTTCACCCGCGCCGGTGTAGATAGTGTCAGCCCCGTCACGCACCACGCTGACCGTATTCGCCAACGCCTGCTGCATGTCACGCACATTACTTGCCAGCAGCGCCATTTCATTGCTGCCATCGGCGTTGATGCTATGCGTCAGGTCACCCGCAGCGATGTGGCGAATATGTCCCATCACCTCGTGTAGCGGCTTGAGCAACACGCGCTGCATCGCCAGCCAACTGGCGACAATCACAGTGACAACAGCCAGCATCACGGCAGACAACAGCCAGATTATCTTGCGGTAATCACTCTCATTGTCCTGCACGCCGGCAGTGGCCAGTGCCGTTTGCGCGGCACGCCATTCCCGATATACTTCCTGCATGGCCGTCTGCTTCTGCTCAGCATTCTGCTTGAACATCTCTTCCAGCTTACCTTCAGCCAGCAGCGCGTTCATTTTAGCCAGCGTCGCAGAATAGATGCCGTACTGTTCTTCCAGTCGATCGGCCAGACGCTCATCCAGCCCCGGCGTTTCTGGCAGGGCGTAGTATTTATCGTAATGCTCTTTCGACTCGGCCAGCAGACGATTTGCCGTGTTCACCAGTTCTTTCAACTGACCACCGTTGATCTCGCTGGCCATCGTTCCCTGTAAACGCAGCATCCCCCGGTTGAGCGTGACGCGAGCCTGGTTCAGGCTAATCCACGCATCGGTAAATTCAGCCACGTTCTGACTGGAAAGCTGAGAGACATTAAAGTTCTGTTTATCGTTATTGAGTGCGCCAATAAAGACGCCTGCGGAGATGAGCTGCATCGCGCCCAGCGCGAGTAACACGGTGATAAGTAAGGTTATCACTTTGATTCGTTTGAACATCTGTTGCCTTTTATTATGCAGGTATTGTCTGAGGTCTAACTATCGGCAGCGGCGTGCGCTTATTTAATCTTGTGACGCGGCTTTTTTCGCCATTTTTCCCCTTTTCAATAAGATTCAGCACCTTAACGAAATAAGAAATTTTCGTGACGCTCATCACAAAACACCCCACCCCGAAAGGGTTATAGCCTTCTTTATAAGTTGCATTTAAAATACACCTTATATTATTGAGAATGAGGTAACGGCAATGTCTTATCGCGATCAACCTTTAGGTGAACTGGCGCTCTCTATTCCTCGCGCTTCGGCCCTGTTTCGTAAATACGATATGGATTACTGCTGCGGCGGTAAGCAAACGCTGGCACGCGCTGCCGCACGTAAAGAGCTGGATTTAGACGCTATCGAGGCGCAGCTCGCGCAACTGGCTGAACAGCCGTTGGAGAAAGACTGGCGTACCGTGGCGCTGGCTGAAATCATCGACCATATCATCGTGCGCTATCACGACAGACACCGCGAACAGCTGCCGGAACTGATCCTGCAGGCCACGAAAGTTGAACGCGTCCACGCAGACAAACCGAACGTACCGCGTGGTCTGGCGAAGAACCTGAGCATGCTGCATGAAGAGCTGTCCAGCCACATGATGAAGGAAGAGCAGATCCTGTTCCCGATGATTAAACAGGGTATGGGTAGCCAGGCAATGGGACCAATCAGCGTGATGGAAAGCGAGCATGACGATGCCGGTGAACTGGTCGAAGTGATCAAACACATCACCCATAATGTGACGCCGCCGCCAGAAGCCTGCACCACCTGGAAAGCCATGTATAACGGCATTAACGAGATGATCGACGACCTGATGGAACACATCAGTCTGGAAAATAATGTGTTGTTCCCGCGTGCCCTCGCAGGTGAATAAAAAAAGGCGCCCGAGAGCGCCTTCCTGAAGTCCGAATTCGGCCACTGCTTATGTGGCCTTTTTTATGTCCGATATGGCTACGCCTAACGCACGCCTGCCATACGTTTCTTACCGATAAACAACCAGCCCAGACCCAGCGCGATGAACCACAGCGGCGTCACAATCAGCGCCTGGCGAGTATCCTCTTCCAGCGTCAGCAGTACCAGTACGAAAACAAAGAACGCCATACACACCCAGCACATCAGCTTACCGAGCGGCATCTTGTAGATTGATTTTTCATGCAGGTGCGGACGCTGCTTGCGGTACACCAGGTACGAGCAAAGAATGATGGTCCATACGAACATGAACAGAATCGCCGACACGGTGGTGATCATGGTGAACGCGCCAATCACGCTCGGATTCACATACAGCATCACCACGCCGCCCAACAGGCAGATACAGGAGAAGGTTAAACCTTTCGCCGGAACCGCGCGTTTAGACAGCTTGGCAAACGCTTTAGGTGCCACGCCTTCCTGCGCCAGACCAAACAGCATACGGCTGGTAGAGAACACGCCGCTGTTTGCGGAAGAGGCCGCAGAAGTTAGCACCACAAAGTTGATCAGGCTCGCCGCCGCGGGCAGACCGACCAGGACAAACAGTTCAACGAATGGGCTCTTGGATGGCACCACCGAGCTCCACGGCGTGACGGACATAATCACAATCAGCGCGAAAACGTAGAACATGATGATACGGATCGGGATCGAGTTAATGGCGCGCGGCAGAGATTTCTCCGGGTCTTTGGTTTCCGCAGCGGTTGTCCCCACCAGCTCAATGCCCACAAACGCGAACACCGCAATCTGGAAGCCGGCAAAGAAGCCGCTCAGCCCTTTCGGGAACCAGCCACCGTCATTCCACAGATGCGTGAACGATGCCTGAACGCCAGTTGGCGACTGGAAGTGCGTCAGCACCATCACCAGGCCGACGACAATCAGACCGATAATGGCAACGATTTTGATCATCGCAAACCAGAACTCCATCTCACCGAACATTTTTACCGTGGCGAGGTTAAGGCTCAGCAGCAGCACGATCACCGCCAGCGAGGCGACCCAGTCTGAGAGTTCAGGGAACCAGAATTGCGCATACGCCGTAATGGCGACAACGTCGGCCATCCCGGTAACAACCCAGCAGAACCAGTAAGTCCAACCGGTAAAATACCCGGCCCATGGCCCAAGCAGGTCGGAGGCAAAATCACTAAATGATTTGTATTCCAGATTCGAGAGCAGCAACTCTCCCATTGCCCGCATCACGAAAAACAGCATGAAACCGATGATCATATACACAAAGATGATCGACGGTCCGGCAAGACTGATAGTTTTACCGGAGCCCATAAACAGGCCGGTACCGATAGCGCCGCCAATGGCAATAAGTTGAATATGACGGTTTGTGAGATTGCGCCGTAGCGACTGTTCAGACGAAGCCTCTTCTGCGGCTTCGACTTTTACCTGATCTACCATGTTTTTTCTTCCTGTACCTGTCTGTGTTGTTCAGGCTCTACGGCCTTTAGTGTGTCTATGATACGACGATCCTGTTAGCAGGACTCATCGATATTAGGTAAGAATTGGCGGGATGAATACTAAGATTTAGATATAATGTTAATTTAATGTTTAAAGTGAGTGTCATATCACTCTGATAGCGCGAATCAGCTCACAAAAATACACGCTGGTGAGGCATTTGCAAGATAAAATATCGACAACGGCGTAACTATAGCTTTTCACGCTATTTCTTTGCTCCCCCCGGCCTCGGGGGGAACAGAAGTCACTGCTTACAGAATCTCAAGCAGTTCAACGTCGAATACCAGCGTGCTGAACGGAGGAATGGACGCGCCAGCGCCACGCTCGCCGTAAGCCAGTTCCTGAGGAATAGTCAGTTCCCATTTGGAACCCACCGGCATCAGAGTCAGCGCTTCAATCCAGCCAGGGATGACGCCGTTAACCGGGAATTCAGCCGGTTCGCCACGTGCGACAGAACTGTCGAACACGGTACCGTCGATCAGTTTACCGGTGTAATGCACGCGAACGCGGTCGGTGCGTGCCGGGATAGCACCTTCGCCCTGGGTCAGAACACGGAACTGCAAACCGGATTCAGTGCTGTTCACACCCTCTTTCTCACGGTTTTCTTCCAGATATTTAACGCCATCAGCGGCCATAGCCTGGAAACGCTCGCGACGAACTGCATCAGCACGCTCGTGGATTTCACGCAGTGCGCGATGCACAACATCAACCGGCACTGCCGGATGCTTGCCTTCCAGCGCGTCAGCGATACCCGCTACCAGCGCTTCAGGCAACAGCCCTTCCAGACCGGATTCGCTCAGCTGCTGTCCTACCTGCAAACCAATGCCGTAGCTTGCTTGCGCTTCGATAGTGTCAAAAGTCGGGGTAGCCATCATATTTCCTTTCATCGGATGTAAAGTAGCGGGCAGCATATCAGCCATGCCGCATCCGGTAAAACTTTGTCTCGGGAACTGATGACAAATCGCGAGGAAAAAGAAACAATGACTATTGTCCGCATGAATGTCACGAAAGCGGGTACCCGAACAAGTATCATAGAGTTAGCGATCTATACTCTATGACTGAGGAACGAGACGCGGAGCAGGAGGAAAGCCATGCCCGGGCGCTTTGAATTAAAACCAACCCTGGCGAAAATCTGGCATGCACCGGACAATTTTCGCATTATGGACCCGCTGCCGCCGATGCACCGCCGCGGCATTATTGCTGCTGCTATCGTGCTGGTGATCGGTTTCCTGCTCCCTTCCAGCGACAACACCGATGCACCAGTGGTCGCGCGTACTGCCCAGTTGGATTTGCAGTCGCAGTCACAGCCGCCGACGGAGGCCCAGCTTCAGGCACAACTGGTCGCCCCGCAAAACGACCCTGGCCAGGTCGCGCCGGTTGCGCCGGAACCCATCCAGGAAGGGGAACCAGACGCACAACCGCAGGCCCAGCAATCTCATCCACAGACGCAACCTTTCCAGCCGGATAGTGGAATTGACCAGCAGTGGCGTTCCTACCGCGTAGATTCGGGTAAAACGCTGGCCCAGGTATTCCGTGACCACAATCTCCCGCCAACCGATGTGTACGCCATGGCGCAGGTAGAAGGGGCCGGGAAACCGCTGAGCAATTTGAAAGACGGACAGATGGTGCAGATCAGGCAGAATGCCAGTGGCGTAGTGACAGGGTTAACCATCGATACGGGTAATGGCCAGCAGGTCCTGTTTACCCGCCAGCCTAACGGCAGTTTTATTCGCGCCCGATAGCCAGCACCCCTGATAAGCGCAGTGCCATCAGGCAGCAAGGTGAAGCGTTAGCGTTTCACCTTGTTCACCCACCAGATCCCCGAACAGACCAGCACCAACGCTACTGCATATTTCCATTCGAGAATATTTTCGCCGAGGAAAATGGCCGACAGTACCGCGCCTGAAACCGGGATCAGGAAGTTAAACGGCGCAATCATCCCCACGCGGTTGTGTTTAAGCAAAATACTCCACAAGGCAAATGCCACCGAAGAGAGCAACGTCAGGTAGCCCAGAATCGCCAACGAAGACGCGCCGTGTACGGTCAGCGTGCCACCAAAAGCGTAACCGCCGATCACCAGCGCCAGACCGCCACCGCCCAGTTGATACCCCGTCATTACCGTCGGGTCGACCGTCTGAGAAATGCGTTTGCCGTATAACGTAGCGGCGGAGAGAATAAAGGCTGCCATCACTACCGAGCCGTCCCCTAACAGGCTGAAGCTAAAATCCAGTCCGCTGTTAAAGTTCACCACCATCACGCCGAGAAAGCCCAGGATACAACCCAGCGCCTTGTTGTAGCTGAGTTTATCGTTCTGATAGATAAAATGCGCCAGCAGCACGCTGAAGAACGTGCCAGTCGCGTTCATGATGGACCCTTTCACCCCCGTCGTGAACGCCAGGCCAATATAAAAGAAAATATATTGCAGCGAAGTCTGCGTCAGCCCCAACAGCGTGAGCTGACCATATTGACGCGGGCTTAACCGGCCAATCGGTTTACGCTGCGCCACCGCCAGCAGGAGCAGCAATAATCCCGCAAACAGGAAGCGATAGCCGGCAAAGACAATTTTCGAGGGAATGTCATCCGTGGCAATCTGGAAGATCTCGTATCCACTTTTGATCGCCGGGTAGGCGCTCCCCCACAGCAAGCAGCAGAATGCCGCGCTCAGATAGACAACATTTTTACGCGCAAACAGAGGTTGGTGCGTTGGTTCCATTCCATCACCACTTTGAAATAATGTTTTATTTTTGTGATTATCCCGAAAAGGACAAAGAATAGCCAGAGAGAAAGACGGGGAACAGAAAAGCAAAACGCCGGCACAGGGCCGGCGCTTTTACGCGGTTAGCAGAATAAAAACTTATTCCGCAACTACGTTTACAGTCAGCTTAGCAAACACTTCGCTGTGAACCTGGAAGCTCACTTCGTGCTCGCCAGTGGTACGCAGAACGCCGTTCGGCAGACGAACTTCGCTCTTAGCTACTTCAACGCCAGCTGCAGTTACAGCGTCAGCGATGTCGCGAGTACCGATGGAACCGAACAGTTTACCTTCGTCGCCTGCTTTAGACGCGATGGTTACGGTTTCCAGTGCGTTGATTTTCTCAGCACGAGCTTCAGCAGCGGACAGAACGTCAGCCAGTTTAGCTTCCAGCTCAGCGCGACGCGCTTCGAAAAATTCAACGTTTTTCTTGGTAGCAGGAACAGCTTTACCCTGTGGTACCAGGAAGTTACGAGCATAGCCCGCTTTAACGTTAACCTGATCACCCAGGCTACCCAGGTTTGCTACTTTATCAAGCAGAATAACTTGCATTACCTTATCCTCTCAAAGTCGTATTAATGGACCGTGACCGATTACTGATGACGATCAGTGTACGGCAGCAGGGACAGGTAGCGAGCGCGTTTGATAGCGCGAGCCAGCTGACGCTGGTATTTTGCACGGGTACCGGTGATACGGCTTGGGACAATCTTACCGCTTTCGGTGATGTAGTTTTTCAGCGTAGCGATATCTTTATAGTCGATCTCTTGAACGCCTTCCGCGGTGAAACGGCAGAACTTGCGACGACGGAAATAACGTGCCATATGGCTAGTCTCCAGAATCTATCAATTCAATCTGCTCGGCATGCAGAACCATTTTGCTCAGGCCGTTCTTTGCCTTATGGCAAGAGATGAACCCCTGAACGGTTACTGCGCTACCGACCGTTATACTGTGAGTAATGGCCTGGTTTTCGTGTCCGCTAACAATAACGGGCATTTGGCACCACGCCTGCCGGTGAAACCCGGCTTCCTCCTGCACAGAACGATGCTCAAGCACGAACTGGCAATGAGGAATTCCTGATGGACTGACCTTTCGAAGGGGGGCCCTGCACACGGTGCCGGACAACGCCAGACGGTTGGTCATCAGAAATTACTCTTCAGAATCCCCAGCTTCAGCATCATCTGCGGTTTCGTTTGCGAAATCATCGCGACGCTCACGGCGCTCGTCTTTCGCTTTAACCATCGGAGATGCTTCGGTAACAGCGTGTTTAGTACGCATAACCATGCTGCGGATAACGGCATCGTTGAAGCGGAAGGTAGTTTCCAGCTCATCGATCACTTCCTGCGGCGCTTCAACGTTCATCAGAACGTAGTGAGCTTTGTGCAGTTTGTTGATCGGGTAAGCCAGCTGACGGCGGCCCCAGTCTTCCAGACGGTGGATCGTGCCTTCTGCGCCAGTGATGGCAGCAGTGTAGCGTTCGATCATACCCGGAACCTGTTCGCTCTGGTCAGGATGGACCATAAAAACGATTTCGTAATGACGCATCGAATTGCTCCTTACGGATTATTCAGCCTCCTGTCTGGGTCAGCCGAGGCCCATGGAGGCAAGGAACGTGTTAAAGGTCGGCTGAAAAATGACGCGTCATAATACTGGGGTCAGCCGGTAAACTCAAGGTGCTTGTACGATTATTTACCATGTCGCCATTAATACATATCCAGCAGCATTTTGACGCTAATGCAAATGGAGACAATGACAATCATCGGCCGGATAACTTTCTTTCCGCGCGTCAGTACCACCGTTGCGCCCAGGCGCGCGCCGAGCGATTGTCCGGCAAACATCACCAGCCCCAGCGACCAGATCATTTTGCCGCCGAAAATGAAGAACAAAATCGAGGCGATATTCGATGCAAGGTTAATAAAATTCGAGTGAATTTGTGCCTTATCGATGCTGTATCCCCACAACAGGATATAGCAGAGCGTATAAAAGGAACCCGCACCAGCGCCAAGAAATCCATCATAAAAGCCAATGCAGCCGCCGCAGATCAGAGAAAAGAAAAACAGGGATACCTGCTGCTTTCTTTTCGGTTCGCTGAGATTGGGAGCGGAAATAAAGTAGATGGCGACGGCGATAATCAGTACCGGAAGCAGTTTTTTCAACACCTCCGGTTCAATGAACTGAATGAGCGTCGTGCCTAACGCTGAGCCGATAAAAGCAGACAGGAATACATACTTGTGCTCCTGCACGTTGATATGTCCCCGGCGTAAAAAGTAAATCCCGGAGGTTAGCGAACTGCCCAGCGCCTGAATTTTATTGGTTGCCAGCGCATTCGCCGGGGGTAAACCAGAAATTAACAGTGCGCCAATAGAGAGAAACCCACCGCCGCCCGACACCACGTTAATAAAGCCAGCCACCAGTGCGACCATAAACATAATCACGAAGTAGCTGAAATCCATGAATGAAGTATCCATAAGTTTTTGCCTTATTATCATAAAGTTATATTAATTATACGGCTCACTATAAACAGGGTATCCATCCGTTTAAATTGACTATTTGGTAAGAGCTTGTGCGCGAAAGACAGGTATTTTTTAACGCAGCGGTATCTATCAGTTACCTGTAAATAAAAGAAAAGGCGGGCATGCGGTAATTTTTTGAACAACTGCATCAGAAATGGTCGCTAACGCCTGCGCCGGTAGCGGTTAAAATTACATCAGAAGCTCATCACTCACAGGAGAGAAGCAACCAGAGACCGCAGTCGAGGAGGTACATATGCGAGCCCGTGTTTTAACCCTTCTGGCTGTGCTTTTGCTCAGTGCAAATGCAACGGCAGCCATCCAAATTGACAATCATCAGGCCAGGAATATGGATGATGTGCAGAGCTTAGGCGTCATTTACATAAATCATAACTTCGCCACTGAAAGTGAAGCCACTCAGGCCCTGAATGAAGAGACCGATGCGCAAGGCGCAAACTACTACCACGTGATCCTCACCAGGGAACCCGGCAGTAACGGAAATATGCACGCCAGTGCGGATATTTATCGCTAGCACCAGAGACAACCAACGAGAACATTGCCACCGTTTGACTTGCCCCCCTCACCGGGGGCTTTTTTTTGCACATCAGGTAAATGAGAATTATTTTTCTTTGTATCTTATCCTGGTCATCATTTACTGATTAAATAAAGCATTACCGAACTGATACTCTGGGGCGAAACCATGTTTGCACGCTATGCGACGCTGAATCGCATACCAAAAGGCGTTTGGGTGCTGGGCGGCGTGAGTCTGCTTATGGATGTCTCCTCCGAAATGATCCATAGCCTGTTGCCGTTGTTTATGGCAACCACGCTGGGAGCCAGCGTCATTATCATTGGTCTGATTGAAGGATTAGCTGAAGCCACCGCGCTGATCATTAAGGTTTTTTCCGGCGTTCTCAGTGATTATCTGGGAAAGCGCAAAGGGCTGGCGATGCTCGGTTATGGTTTGGGGGCGCTGAGTAAGCCCCTGTTCGCGATGGCGGGCTCATCAGGCATGGTACTCAGCGCTCGCATGATTGATCGTGTGGGTAAAGGTATTCGCGGCGCTCCCAGGGATGCGTTAGTCGCGGATGTCACCCCGTCCGAAATCCGCGGCGCCGCTTATGGTCTGCGCCAGTCTTTGGATACCATTGGCGCATTTCTGGGCCCCCTGCTCGCCGTCGGGCTAATGCTGCTATGGAACAACGATTTTCACACTATCTTCTGGGTTGCCGTCATCCCTGGGGTGCTCTCTATCGCCCTGCTATGGTTTGGCCTGAGTGAACCGAAAACCCCTGTCACTGATAAACGCACCAATCCGTTACGACGGGAAAACCTGAAAAAGTTGAGTGCAGCCTACTGGTGGGTCGTGGGACTGGGCGCGCTCTTCACGCTCGCCCGCTTTAGCGAAGCGTTTCTCGTGTTGCGCGCATATCAAATGGATATCCCGCTGTTTGCCATTCCGCTGGTAATGGTCGCCATGAATCTGGTCTACAGTCTGTCGGCTTATCCTTTTGGAAAAATGTCTGACAGTATGAACCACTCCCGCATGTTACAGGCGGGCCTGCTGGTCCTGATCGCGGCGGATATCACTCTGGCGCTGAGTCACCACTGGAGCACGTTACTGATAGGCGTGGGACTGTGGGGGATTCATATGGGCATGACGCAAGGGTTGCTGGCTGCCATGATTGCGCATACCGCGCCAGCAGAACTACGCGGTACGGCCTTCGGTATGTTTAATCTGATCAGTGGCATCGCCCTGCTGTTAGCCAGTACCGGCGCGGGCATTCTGTGGGAAACGATGGGCGCAGCCTCGACGTTTTACGCTGGTGCTGTCATTTGTGCGATAGTTTTAGCAGGAATGCGATTTACGCCAGCGGCTTACCAGCAACGCTGAAGATTGCCCCGAACAGATCGGTGACGCACATCCGTAGATGCACGTTGTCCGGGGCAAAGACGTTACTTCTGCCCGTAGTAGGCGTTTGGGCCGTGCTTACGCATGAAGTGTTTATTCATCAGATAACTGTCGATGGGGCTGAGGGTCGGATTAATGCCACGCGCAATCCATGCCATTTTTGCGACCTCTTCCATCACCACAGCGTTGTGTACCGCGTCGTGCGCATCTTTACCCCAGGCAAACGGACCATGCTGATACACGACTACGCCGGGCGTATGCAGAGGCTCCACGTTCCCCAGCGTTTCGATAATCACCTTGCCGGTATTCAGCTCATATTCGCCCTCAACCTCTGCTTCAGTTAATGCCCGCGTGCAGGGGATATCACCAAAGAAGTAATCCGCATGCGTCGTGCCGAGTGCAGGTATTGCCAGACCCGCCTGCGCCCATGCCGTCGCGTGGGTTGAGTGGGTGTGCACCACGCCGCCAAGAGATAAATAGCGGCGATACAGCGCCAGATGGGTGGCGGTATCGGAAGAAGGACGATAGCGTCCTTCCACCACGTTGCCATACAGATCCACAACCACCATGTCATCCACTGTCATTGTTTGGTAGTCGACGCCGCTGGGCTTAATCACCAGCAGCCCGCGTTCGCGGTCGATGGCGCTGACGTTACCCCAGGTAAACGTCACCAGCCCGTAACGCGGCAGATCCATGTTGGCCTCAAAAACCTGCTGTTTAAGTTTTTGCATTACACCGTCTCCACCAGACCTGCGCTGGCCATCCGCGCTTTCACCCAATCGCGCGCCTTCGCCACTTCACGCGCCGGATCGTCCGTTGTTTCACTCCACATCTCAATCAGGTATGGCCCGCAATACCCACTCTGTTTGAGCGTCGCAAAACAGCGTTCGAAATCGACAACACCTTCACCAAACGGCACATTTTTGAACACGCCGGGTCTGGTGTCCTTCACGTGAACGGCCACGATATGGCCTATTCCAGCCTGCAACTCCATCTGCACGTCGTTATCCCACGCCGACAAATTGCCGATATCGGGATACAGCTGGAACCACGGATTATTGAGATAGTGGGCATAACCCAGCGCCTTACTGATCGAATTCATCAGCGGATAATCCATGATCTCCATCGCCAGCGTCACCTGCGCGCGACTTGCCATCTCAACGCTCTCTTTTAGCCCCTCGCGAAATCGACGACGCGTTTCGTTATTGGCCTGCTGGTAATAGACGTCGTAACCCGCCAGTTGAATCACGCGAATACCAATATCCTGCGCAAACTGAATGGCTTTCCGCATGATCGCCAGTCCCTGATCGCGCACCGCATCATCTTCGCTCCCCAGCGGGAAACGGCGGTGAGCGCTCAGGCACATAGAAGGTACACGTACTCCCGTTTCGGCGATGGCGGCCACCAGCGCCAGACGCTGCTCGCGGCTCCAGTCAAGGCGCGCGAGGCGGGCATCGGTTTCATCAACTGACATTTCGACAAAGTCAAAACCTAACTCTTTCGCCAGCCGCAAGCGCTCCAGCCAGCACTCCCCTCCGGGGAGCGCTTTTTCATAAATACCGAGCGGGACCTGTTTCGACAGCATAGTCGCTCCTTAGCCCCACAACTGGGCGATGGAACGTTTGAACTGACGCGCCGCCTCAACCGGAGAAGCGGCATCACGAATGCTGCGACCAGCGATAAAGACGTGAATCGGAATCCCCTGGAACAGCGGCAGATCCTCCAGCGCCAGACCGCCGGTGACGGTGACTTTAAAGCCCATATCAGACAGGCGTTTGATGGCACTGATATCCGCCTCTCCCCACGCCACACCTGCGGCCTGCGCATCACGACTGCGATGATAGACAACCTGCCCGATACCCGCGTCACGCCACTCCTGAGCCTGTTCCCAGGTCCAGTAACCGGTCAGTTCAATCTGTACGTCGCCGTTAAATTCTTTCGCCACCTCGAGCGCACCTTTGGTGGTATTGATATCCGCACAGCAGATAACAGTGACCCAATCAGCGTTAGCTTCGAAACACATGCGAGAGAGAATTTTACCCGCATCGGCGATTTTGGCGTCCGCCAGCACAATTTTATGTGGGTAGAGCGCCTTCAGGTCACGTACGGCACGTACGCCCTCAGCAACACAAAGAATGGTGCCCACCTCAATAATATCGACCTCTTCGGCGATCAGACGCGTCGTTTCATACGCAGAAGACATTGATTGGTTATCCAGCGCAACCTGCAACATAGGTAATGACATTTCAGTATCCTTTTAAACAGCCGCCGCAGTGGCGTTATCAATTAAATCCAGCACTTCCTGCGCGGTGCGGCAGGCACGTAGACGGTCGAAATTGGCTTCATCGTCAAACAGATTCACGATCTGCATGATGCCCACTTCCTGATGCGTGTTGGCGTCGACCGCCGCCATCGTGATCAGAATATCCACCGGGTCGTTATCTTCGTGGTTAAACACCAACGGTGTTTTCAGCGTCACCAGCGCAAAGCCGGTCTTCTTAACGCCTTCTTCCGGGCGCCCGTGCGGCATCGCCAGTCCTGGCGCAATCACAAAGTACGGACCAAACTGTTCAACCCCATCAAGAATGGCCTGGTAGTAGCGCGGTTCAACCACGTCGGCCTTAACCAGCAGATCGACGCCCAGCTTTACCGCTTCCTGCCAGGTGTTGGCCTCAGCCTGTAGAAGGATGGCGTTATTGTCTGCCAGCGAATCACGTAATTTCATATGCCGTATCCTTACTTCACGTCCTGTGGGAAATGCGCTTTGATCACTTCCAGCAGTTTTGGTCCAAAATCGGCGGGCGACAGCATGTTGCGTACGCCAACAACATATTTATTGCCAGTTACGGTAATTTCACCGGCAATATGGGTAGAGGCGATGATGATATCCGCGCCGTTCAGTTCACTTTTGTACTCACCCACTGCGCAGCTGTTCACTGTATGGTCAATATTTGACTGGGTTAAAAACTGGTCCACTTTCATCTTCATGATCATGGAACTGCCCTGCCCATTGCCACACACAGCCAGAATACGTACGGTCATAATCGGAACTCCTTATTAAGCAGAGTGTTCTGCCAGTTGTTTTTCTGCGTCTTCCTCAGCGCGCAACGTGCGTCCTGCGAAAAACATATAAGCCAGTGCAATCAGAATAATGACGGCCATAAACGCGATGCCGATGGAGGCAAAGCCCTGCATCATCGGCGGCGCCAGAATTGACCAGTCCGCCATCCCCATCCACGCGCTCATACCGGTGAGTTTCACCGCCCAGACGCAGCCAAAAATTTCAATCATCCCCATCACCAGACAAATCTTGAGCGCCGCGCGCCAGCCGCCAAAGTGGTTCGCGAACACGCCAATGGTGGCGTTGGAGAAAAACATTGGGATAAAACCAGGAATAATCAGGATGGAAGAGCCGCAACCCACGAGGATGCCGACCGCAATCAGTTGGCCGATGGTGCCCCACATGAAGCCCCACACCACCGCGTTGGGAGCAAAGCTGTATATCGCCGCACAGTCAATCGCCAATACCGCACCGGGAATCAGACGCTGCGAGATACCGTTGAACGCTTCTGAAAGTTCGGCGACGAACATACGTACGCCCTGGGTGATGATGAAGATCGCCACTGCAAACGAAAAACCAGTCTGCAGGATGTACACCGTCCAGTGCGTTTTCCCCGCCATCGCCTGAACCACATCAATGCCGAAAGAAAGCAGGATCGCCCCGAAGAAAATGGTCATGACAATCGCGGTCGAAACGATGTTGTCATGGAAGATATTCAGCCAGCCAGGCAGTTTCAGATCTTCTACGCTCTCCTCTTTTTTACCCAGATAAGGCGCGACCTTGAAGGCAATCCATGAAGCGAACTGCTGCTGGTGGCCGATGGAAAAACCGCAGCCGTCGGTCACTTCCTGCGTCGGCTTGTACATCATATTGGAGGTAATCCCCCAGTAGAGCGACACCAGCACCGCCGTGCAGATAATGGTGGTCCACATGGAATAGCCGAAGATATAGAAAGAGACCGCAATTAAGCCCGCCTGCTGGAACATGATGTGCCCGGTGAGCATGATGGTGCGAATGCCGGTAATACGTCGCAGCAAGACGTAACAAATGTTCAGCGCCAGCGCCAACAGCACGGCATAACCTACCCAGCTATAAGCGTCTCCCATACGTTCAATGGTTGCCATCATGGAGGCATACGTATCGGAAATCGCACCATTGATACCGTAAACCTCGGACATCTTCGCCACCACCGGTTTAAACGTGCTGGTCAGAATGCCCGATCCCGCCTGCAGCAGCATAAAACCGATAATCGTTTTGATCGTGCCTTTGATAATGACGCTGACGCTTTTGCGCAACAGGATGTAGCCGAGGCAAGTCACAATACCCAACAGCAACGGCGCGTTGGTCATGACCTGATTAAAAAAGACGGTAAAGATGTTGTAGAGGATCTCCATAACGATCTCCAGTAGACAAAGTTGCTGAACATTCATTACAGATGTTCAGGATGTTGTGCCCCCACTCTAATTTTCAAAAGTAATCACAACAAGATTGAATTTGATTAAATGTGATGGAGTACGCAAATAAATCTCTTACCCGAGCCAGGGTTTTATGGAACATTCATAGAGCAAAAAATAAAACTCATAAAAACAATAAAATACAAAAATAGATTGCTACAAAGCATCCCGTTACGTTGTGAGTAATAGACGCTTTACGACGGAATCAGAAAAATCAACGCATTGCCTTCTTGATAAATTGATGTCAGTATCAATCAAAATAAATCATAATTTGATTCAACTTGAACCAACATGAAGGTAAATGCGATGAGTAAAGTAAAAAGCATCACGCGCGAATCATGGATTCTGAGCACATTCCCGGAGTGGGGAAGCTGGCTGAATGAAGAGATCGAACAGGAACAGGTCGCACCTGGCACCTTTGCTATGTGGTGGCTTGGCTGTACCGGAATTTGGCTAAAGTCGGAAGGCGGGACTAACGTCTGCGTCGATTTCTGGTGCGGAACAGGTAAGCAAAGTCACGGTAATCCGCTGATGAAAACCGGTCACCAGATGCAACGCATGGCGGGCGTGAAGAAACTGCAGCCAAACCTGCGTACTACGCCGTTTGTACTTGATCCGTTTGCGATTCGCCAGATCGATGCGGTGCTGGCTACGCACGATCATAACGATCACATCGACGTCAATGTCGCGGCTGCGGTCATGCAGAACTGCGCGGACGACGTGCCGTTTATTGGGCCACAAACCTGTGTGGATCTGTGGGTCGGCTGGGGCGTGCCGAAAGATCGCTGCATCGTGGTAAAACCCGGCGATGTGGTTAAAGTGAAAGATATTGAAATTCATGCGCTTGATGCTTTTGATCGTACCGCGTTGATTACTCTTCCCGCCGATCAGAAAGCGGCGGGCGTGCTGCCGGACGGTATGGACGCGCGCGCCGTTAACTATCTGTTCAAAACACCGGGCGGCACGCTGTATCACAGCGGCGACTCACACTACTCCAACTATTATGCAAAACACGGCAATGAGCATCAGATCGACGTCGCGCTCGGATCCTATGGCGAAAACCCGCGTGGCATTACCGACAAGATGACCAGCTCCGACATGCTGCGTATGGCCGAAGCGTTGAATACAAAAGTCGTCATCCCCTTCCATCATGACATCTGGTCAAATTTCCAGGCCGATCCTCAGGAAATTCGCGTGCTGTGGGAGATGAAAAAAGATCGGCTGAAGTATGGCTTTAAGCCATTCATCTGGCAGGTAGGTGGCAAATTCACCTGGCCGCTGGATAAAGATAACTTTGAATATCACTATCCACGCGGCTTTGATGACTGTTTCACGATTGAACCGGATCTACCGTTTAAATCCTTCTTGTGATTCACACCAAATGCCGGGCATAACCCGGCATTTTTTCCCCATTTACTTTAGTATTTCCAGGCTATTTCAAATATCATCTTTTCAAATCAATTTGTATCGGAATAGCTCATGACTGAAGCACAAAGACATCAAATATTGCTGGATATGCTGGCGCAGTTGGGCTTTGTTACCGTTGAGAACGTAATTGAGCGCCTGGGAATTTCCCCCGCTACAGCCCGCCGGGATATTAACAAACTCGACGAAAGCGGCAAACTCAAGAAAGTTCGTAACGGCGCAGAAGCCATCACGCAGCAGCGCCCGCGCTGGACGCCAATGAATCTGCATCAGGCGCAGAACCACGATGAAAAGGTTCGCATTGCCAAAGCGGCCTCTCAACTGGTGAATGCCGGTGAAAGCGTGGTGATCAACTGCGGATCGACCGCCTTCCTGCTCGGACGTGAAATGTGCGGCAAGCCAGTGCAGATCATCACTAATTATCTGCCGCTGGCGAACTATTTGATCGACCAGGAGCATGAGAGCGTGATCATCATGGGAGGACAATATAACAAAAGCCAATCCATCACGCTTAGCCCACAAGGTAGTGAAAATAGCCTGTATGCCGGGCACTGGATGTTCACCAGCGGCAAAGGGTTGACCGCAGATGGACTGTATAAAACCGATATGCTGACCGCGATGGCGGAACAGAAGATGCTTAACGTGGTGGGCAAACTGGTGGTGTTGGTCGATAGCAGTAAGGTCGGTGAACGCGCGGGGATGCTGTTCAGCCGCGCCGATCAAATCGATATGCTGATTACCGGCAAAAATGCGGACCCTGAGATCCTGCAACAGCTCGAAGCTCAGGGTGTAAGCATTATGCGCGTTTAAAGGTGCTGGCGGAAAAACGTCACCGTCGCAGCCAGCGCTTCTGGCGTAATGCGGTGGCGTACGCCTGCTTCCCACAGACAGGTCAGGTTATTGTCCAGACCTGCCTGAATCAGCGCCTGCTGTAAGCGAAAAGTTTCAATAGCCGGTACCACATCATCTTCCTGCCCATGCCATAGTAGCAACGGTCTGTCGGCCAGGCGTGGCAACTGGTGCGTCACTTCCCATTCGGCCAGCGGCGCGATGAGGGCATCAAACGCAGCCTGTTGTTCTGGCGTCTGGACCAATAAAGGCGGAAAAAGCGTCTGCGCAAGCCGGGTAAAGTAGCCCGAACCCATCAGGCTGGCTACACATTTCACCTCGGGGTGACGAGCCATAATGCCCAGGGCCGTCATTCCCCCCATTGACGCTCCGCCTACGGCAAGCCGTTCATCTGACAGCCAATTTTCTGCCACCAGCGCCGCACGTAACGTCGAAAATTCCTGCATGTTTTGCTGCAATATGTGCCAAAAGCGGTATATCCGCCCCTGTGCGTCACCCTTGAAGCGGGCACCATGGTCTGGCGCATCTGGCATCACTACCCGGAATCCAGCCTGAGCCAGAGCAACGGCAAAATAGCTGTAGACCAGACTGGAAGATGTAAATCCGTGATAGAAAATAATACAGGGGAGTGAACATGCGCGTTTGCCAGCCGGAACGGCGTGCAGGACAGGGATACCCGCCAACTGTCGTGTTTCAATTTCGATCATTTGTCGCCTCTTTCTTTCTGGTATGCCACGCAGCAATACTTAACGCAAGCGAATGTGTTCGACAATGATTCATAATGTTGAGAACTGGGTTACGCTTTCGCAACATTTTCATTCGAAAATCGCGTGAGAGATAACAATTCGGGAACATTCCCCTAAAGGGAAATTAATAAGGCACTACACTATGGCTATCAGGAAACGAGATAGAGTTATGCGTCGGTTTGCCTCTTTGTTGCTGGTTTTATTTTTAAGCGCCTGTAGCGTGCTACAGGGAACGCCGCAACCCGCACCGCCCGTTGCCGACCACCCGCAGGAGATCCGCCGTAACCAGAGTAATGGGTTACAGCGAATAGGGACGGTTAGCGCGCTGGTAAGAGGCTCACCGGATGATGCGCTGGCTGAAATCCGCGACAAAGCCGTCGCGGCAAAAGCTGATTATTATGTGGTCTTATTAGTCGATGAGACCATTGTGACAGGCCAATGGTATTCACAAGCGATTTTGTATCGTAAATAACATTGGTTTGAAATTTAGTCAGCTTTACATTGCTTTGCGCCCCTATGCGTTTACCTGTGCACAATAAACCAACAGCAGGAAGCTTGAGGTTTATTATCGCGATGGAATGCCCTGCCGTGTGTAGGGGTACGAATAATGGAGCTGACGATGAAACAATCACTTGCCTTATCCTCACTGCTGCTTTCTACCGGACTGGTAGGTACTACGGCGCAGTCTGCCGAGTTCGCCAGTGCTGACTGTGTTACCGGCCTGAACGAAATAGGGCTGATATCCGTCAGTAACATTGCAGGAAATCCGCAGGATGTAGAACGTGTCGTTGCGTTAAAAGCGGATGAACAAGGTGCTTCATGGTATCGGATCATTCAAATGTATGAAGATCAGCACCCCGATAACTGGCGCGTCCAGGCCATACTCTATGCGTAACAGATTGCCGGATGGGGTAAACTTATCCGGCCTGCTTTAACGTAGGCATTATGATAAGACGCGCCAGCGTCGCCATCAGGCATATTATTACCGTAATCCTCCCGTTGCCCGTAGCAGCAGATCATTCTGTACCTGTTCAGACAACCGTCGTCCACCACGCGTATCCAACATCATCTGACACCAGGCCTGCGCCACTGGCGGAGAGGCATAGCGCAACATTTGCGCTCCGCAACCGAGCAGGAAAAGCTGCTGCGTAATCTCCCGTCCCAATTCTTCAATGGGTTTACGCAGGTGTTGCTGCAACTGACGAACCATCCGATCGTAATGACGATCCTGCCCTTTGACCTCGGCAAAGGCTTCGCTGAGCATATCGTAGATACCGGGTTGTTTTGCTAGCACCCGCAATACATCAAGACACATAATATTGCCGGAGCCTTCCCAGATACTGTTTACCGGCATCTCACGGTACAGACGTGGCAGCTCACTCTCCTCGCAGTAGCCAACCCCACCCAATACTTCCATCGCCTCAGCGACAAACGGCATCCCGCTTTTGCAGACAGAATATTTCGCCGCTGGCGTAAACAACCGAGCCCACAGCGCTTCTTTGGCATCAGCGCGGCGGTCCCAGGCCCGTGCCAGCCTAAACAGTAACGCGGTCTGGCCTTCCAACTGGAGCGCCATTCGGCTTAAGACCTGACGCATCATCGGCTGTTCAATCAATGGCCTGCCAAATACCTGTCGTTGGTGCGCATGATAAATCGCCACGGAAAAGGCACGTCGCATCATGCTATGGCTACCAAGCGCACAGTCAAAACGCGTCATACCACCCATTTTCAGGATATGGCGTATACCTTCTCCTTCTTCGCCCAGCAGCCAGCCAATAGCATCGTGGAATTCGACTTCGCAGCTGGCATTGGAGCGGTTGCCTAACTTATCTTTCAGCCTCTCGAGACGGATAGCATTACGTTGACCATCGGGTAAAAATCGCGGTACAAAAAAGCAGGATAATCCCCCCTTTGCCTGCGCCAGCACCAAATGGGCATCGCTTTGTGGCACAGAGAAAAACCACTTATGTCCCACCAACCGATACGAGCCGTCTGCGAGGCGTTCCGCCTGGGTGGTATTGCTCAACACATCTGAGCCCCCCTGTTTCTCGGTCATTCCCATACCGATCAGCAGCCCACGCTTTTGCCCACCAGGCAATAAATGCGAGTCATAACGGTCACTTAGCAGCGGCGTAAACCAGTCGTGAAATTGTGAAGGTAGCATCTGCAGTAACAGCGGCGTGGCGGCAAAAGTCATGGTTACCGGACACAAAGTGCCTGCTTCCACCTGCGCATGCAGCATGAAACGCGCCGCGCGGGCAACAAATGTTCCCTGCCGCGCTTCGTCTTCCCAGGCAAGGTTATGCACGCGGTTGGCGCACAGCCCCTGCATCAGCAAATGCCAGGCAGGATGAAAACGCACATCGTCCAGTCGCTGCCCCTGCGGATCGTAGCGCAAAAGCTCGGGTGGAAAAGCATTAGCCAGGCGACCCAGTTCGAGCGACTCCGCGGTACCTAGCTGCTGGCCAATACTCGCCAACACATCGCTGTCCCAGCCCGCCCCTTCGCGGATAACCGCTTCGCACAGGGCGCCATCGGACAGGTATAAGTTGCTGTTATTGAGCGGTACAGGTTGGTTAAAAACGGTATGCGTTTGCCAGTGCATTGTGTTTCCCTCCGTCAATGGCCGTGGCCTTAAGTATGGCCAGCCAGACAAGAGAGTGCCTGGGATGAAGGTCACAAAAAAGCCATCCCAGGGGATGGCTTGAGAGAAATTGAGAATGAATTAGCCGCGCTGACGAACGGCCTCAAACAGGCAGATGCCGGTCGCGACTGAAACGTTTAGCGACGAAACGCTCCCTGCCATTGGGATACTGATCAGCTCGTCACAATGTTCGCGGGTCAGACGACGCATTCCTTCGCCTTCAGCCCCCATGACCAGCGCCATACGTCCGGTCATTTTGCTCTGATAGAGAGTATGGTCGGCTTCGCCAGCGGTGCCCACAATCCAGATATTCTCTTCCTGCAGCATACGCATCGTGCGCGCCAGGTTAGTTACGCGGATCAGCGGTACGCTTTCAGCCGCGCCACAGGCCACTTTTTTCGCCGTCGCATTCAACTGTGCGGAACGATCCTTCGGTACGATAACCGCATGTACACCAGCAGCATCCGCGCTACGCAGGCATGCGCCCAGGTTATGCGGATCGGTGACGCCATCGAGGATCAAAAAGAACGGCTGATCGAGCGCAGCAATCAGATCCGGTAGATCGTTCTCCTGATACTGACGACCCGGCTTCACGCGCGCAATAATCCCCTGATGTACCGCACCCTCGCTTTTCTCATCCAGGAACTGACGGTTAGCCAACTGAATGACAACGCCCTGCGCTTCCAGTGCATGGATCAACGGCAGCAGGCGTTTATCTTCACGGCCTTTGAGAATAAAGACGTCCTGGAAGCGCTCAGGCGCACGTTCCAGCAGAGCCTGCACCGCGTGGATGCCGTAAATCATTTCACTCATGAATGTACTCGTTAATAGTTTGTGCGTAACGCCGGGCAACATAATAGTTGCCCGACTTACCGTTTATGGCTGTTATTGTGCGACGTTCTTTTTCGCCGCACGTTTAGCTTTGGTGGCGGCAGCGATTTTACGCGTTTTTGCCGATGGCTTTTTCGCTTTTTTATCGCCTTTCTTCTCAGCCGTTTTTTTATCCGCCTGAGGTTTGGCTTTGCCTTTCTTCTCGCCACGGAATGCGCTGTCCGGCTCGAAATTCACCTTTTTGCCCATTTGACGACGTTTACCGGTAGTTTTACCTGCATCGCCTTTTTTAGCTTTTTCGCGTGCGGTTTTGCCCTCATTGCGCGGCGCACGTTCGCTGGAGATCAAACTGAAATCGATTTTACGCTCGTCCATGTTGACCGCTTCCACGCGAACTTCCACGCGATCGCCCAGGCGATACATCTGACCGCTTGACTCACCCGTCAGGCGCTGCCCAACCTGGTCAAAGCGATAGTAGTCGTTATCCAGGGAGGAGACATGCACCAGACCGTCGATAAACAGTTCGTCAAGACGGACAAAGAAGCCAAACCCGGTCACGCTGGCAATTACGCCTTTAAAGACGTTACCCACCTGATCCAGCATGAAGTCACACTTCAGCCAGTCAGAGACGTCGCGCGTAGCTTCGTCAGCACGGCGTTCGGCCATCGAACAGTGCTGGCCCAGTTGCAGCATCTCTTCCATTGAATAATGGTAGCCACCGGTTTCCGTGGTGTTGCCTTTATGGCCCTGCTCCTGCGCCAGCAAATATTTAATTGCACGATGCAAAGAGAGATCCGGGTAACGACGAATCGGCGAGGTAAAGTGCGCATAAGATTGCAGCGCCAGACCAAAGTGACCCCGATTTTCTGGATCGTAAATCGCCTGCTTCATCGAGCGCAGCAGCATAGTTTGCAGCATTTCCGCGTCAGGACGGTCGGCAATCGACTCCAGCAATTCAGCGTAATCGCGCGGCTCGGGTTTATTGCCGCCAGGCAGTTCCAGGCCCAGTTCGGCCAGTACGGAACGGAAGGAGGTAATCGCTTCGGTCGTCGGCTTATCGTGAATACGGAACAAGGCTGGCTCTTTGGCTTTCTCAACGAATCGCGCCGCTGAGATGTTTGCCATGATCATGCACTCTTCAATCAGCTTGTGCGCGTCGTTACGTTGCGTCTGTTCGATACGTTCAATACGACGTTCAGCGTTGAAAATAAACTTCGCTTCTTCACTTTCAAACGAGATACCGCCGCGTTCTTCCCGGGCTTTATCCAGCACTTTGTAGAGATTATGCAGCTCTTCAATATGTTTCACTAACGGCGCATACTGCTCGCGCAGTTCCTGATCGCCCTGCAGCATGTGCCAGACTTTGGTGTAGGTCAGACGCGCATGGGAGCTCATTACCGCTTCGTAGAATTTAAAGCCGGTTAACCGACCTTTCGACGAAATGGTCATTTCGCACACCATACACAGACGGTCTACCTGCGGGTTCAGCGAACACAATCCGTTAGACAGCACTTCCGGCAGCATCGGGACAACCTGCGACGGGAAGTAGACAGACGTGCCACGGCTGCGCGCTTCCTGATCCAACGGAGTCGGCGGGCGGACGTAATAGCTTACGTCAGCAATCGCCACCCATAAACGCCAGCCGCCGCCGCGTTTCTTCTCGCAGTAAACCGCATCATCGAAGTCACGCGCATCTTCGCCATCAATAGTGACCAGCGGGAGATCGCGTAGATCGACACGCCCGACTTTCGCCTCTTCCGGCACTTCTTCTTTCAGCCCGGCAACCTGTTTTTCGACTGCCTGCGGCCAGATATACGGGATTTCATGGGTACGCAGGGCCATATCAACAGCCATGCTGGTGCCCATGTTGTCGCCCAATACTTCAACGATTTTACCCACAGCTTTGGTGCGACGGGTTGGACGCTGGGTCAGCTCAACCACGACCACAAAGCCCATACGCGCCCCCATCACCTCTTCCGGCGGAATAAGGATATCGAAACTCAGGCGGCTATCGTCCGGGACGACAAACCCGACCCCAGCGTCGGTAAAGTAGCGGCCAACAATCTGGCTGGTTTTCGGCACCAGTACGCGCACAATACGCGCTTCGCGACGACCTTTACGGTCCGCGCCCAGCGGCTGCGCCAGCACCTGATCGCCATGAATGCAGGTTTTCATCTGCTCGCTGGACAGGTACAGATCATCTTTGCGGCCTTCGACGCGCAGAAAGCCGTAGCCATCACGGTGGCCAATAACGGTACCTTTCAGCAGGTCAAGACGTTCCGGCAGCGCGTAGCACTGACGACGAGTGAAGACCAGTTGCCCGTCACGCTCCATCGCGCGCAGGCGACGACGCAGCGCTTCTTGCTGTTCTTCACCTTCAATGTTGAGTTCAGCGGCCAACTCATCGCGGTTGGCCGGTTTTTCACGTTTAGTTAAATGTTCGAGGATAAATTCCCGGCTCGGGATAGGGTTCGCGTATTTTTCAGCTTCGCGTTCCTGGAAAGGATCTTGTGACATCTCGGTTCCTCCGTTGTCATCTCTGATGAAGATTTTCGTCACTCCACCAGCAATAATTTATAAAGCGGTTGATTTTCTTCAACCAAATCAGCAAGTGTGTAGTTGTCCAGTTCCGTGAGAAAACTTTGCACTGCTTTAGAAAGCGCCTGTTTGAGTCGGCAGGCAGGGGTTATGTGGCAAAACTCGCTGCTACAGTTGACCAGCGATAAGGGTTCCAGCTCGCGAACCACATCACCAATACAAATATCCTTAGCGGGTTTACCCAGGCGGATACCGCCATTTTTTCCTCGAATAGCAGTAACAAAGCCCGCCCGGCTAAGTTGATTGATTATTTTGACCATATGATTACGGGACACGCCGTAGACTTCTGTCACCTCAGAAATACTGGTCATACGTCCTTCGGGAAGTGACGCCATGTAGATTAGCGCACGTAATCCGTAATCGGTGAAACTTGTTAACTGCACATCAACCTCAGGAAAAGGGATAAAACGGATAAACCTGGTGGTATTAATTATATTGATGATAAACCAGCCACCAGCCAGGTCGCTAATTTATTTCAGTTCGGGAAGGAAAAAAGCGAGGAACTTACGTGATTTTAAGCCGGATTCTAATGCAAAACGCCTCATCCGGCCTAAGATAGTGCAAGCGCAGCGCCATTCGACGCTACGCCATAACCAGAATTATGCGTCGAACGGGTCGCGCAGGATCATGGTTTCAGTACGGTCTGGGCCAGTTGAGATAATATCAATCGGCACACCGGTCAGTTCTTCAATACGCTTGATGTAGTTCAGCGCCGCCTGCGGCAGACCACTACGTTCCTTCACGCCAAAGGTGGATTCAGACCAGCCTGGCATGGTTTCGTAAATCGGCTCGATACCTTTCCAGTCGTCAGCCGCCAGCGGGGTAGTCGTAACTTCACGGCCATCCGGCATACGGTAAGCGACACAGATTTTCACCTCTTTCAAACCGTCCAGTACGTCCAGTTTGGTCAGGCAGAAGCCAGACAGGGAGTTAATCTGTACTGCACGACGCACGGCAACGGAGTCCAGCCAACCGGTACGACGACGACGACCAGTGGTTGCGCCATACTCGTTACCTTGTTTGCACAGGAACTCGCCAACGTCATCAAACAGCTCTGTCGGGAACGGACCCGCGCCAACACGAGTAGAGTAAGCTTTGATGATACCCAGCACGTAATCCACATAACGTGGGCCCAGGCCGGAGCCAGTCGCCACGCCACCCGCGGTGGTATTGGAGGAGGTGACGTACGGATAAGTACCGTGGTCGATATCCAGCAGCGTACCCTGCGCGCCTTCGAACATGACGAAATCGCCACGCTTACGCGCCTGGTCCAGCAGATCGGAAACATCAACAACCATAGAAGTCAGGATGTCGGCAATCGCCATCACATCATCCAGCACTTTCTGGTAGTCAACCGCTTCGACTTTATAGAAATTCACCAACTGGAAGTTGTGATATTCCATCACTTCTTTCAGTTTTTCAGCGAAGGTTGCTTTATCAAACAGATCGCCAACGCGCAGACCGCGACGAGCCACTTTATCTTCATAAGCCGGGCCGATACCGCGACCGGTAGTACCGATTGCTTTCTCGCCACGCGCTTTCTCACGAGCGTTATCCAACGCAACGTGATAATCAAGGATCAGCGGACAAGCTTCAGACAGCAGCAGGCGCTCGCGAACCGGGATACCACGATCTTCCAGCCCTTTCATTTCTTTCATCAGCGCGGACGGAGACAGTACAACACCGTTACCGATGATGCTGATGACATTCTCGCGAAGAATACCTGATGGAATAAGATGGAGGACGGTTTTTTCACCGTTGATTACGAGAGTATGGCCTGCGTTGTGTCCACCCTGGTAGCGCACAACATATTTAGCCCGTTCAGTCAGAAGATCGACGATCTTCCCTTTACCTTCGTCACCCCATTGGGTGCCCAGTACGACGACGTTGTTACCCATTTTTCAAAATCACCGTTTGCTTAAAAATGGATTCTACCACCGCTTTTTCAGATATACAGCACTTTTTGCATGCTAAAATCCGCAAATTAGGCTACTTATTGATCAGCCAATCGTTTTCCTCAACATGTAGTAGACCACAACGCCCGCAACCACAAGACCTCCACCAAAACGACGCAAAGTATTTTCGGGGAGTTGCGCCATCGCGGAGATCATTTTCTTCCATGCGCCGGGATAAAGCATCGGACCCAGGCCTTCCAGCACCAAAACCAGCGCGAGTGCCAGCCAAATTGTTGAATTCATCCATCGTCCTTATATAAAAAGAAAACCACCGCATCCCTGGGGACGCCGGTGGTTTTGCTGGTTTAAAACCGCTGAAACTATTTTAGCGTGTCGCGGTATTCGGTGTCTTCATGTAGCGGAAGAAATCGCTGTCCGGGCTCATGACCATCACGTCCTGGTTACCTTCAAAGCTCTTCTCATAAGCACGCAGGCTACGGATGAAGGCGTAGAAGTCAGGATCCTGGCTGAACGCGTCGGCAAACAGTTTAGCGGCTTCTGCATCGCCTTCACCGCGCATAATGCGGCCCTGACGCTCAGATTCTGCCAGCGTTTTCGTTACTTCGTAATCCGCCGTTGCACGCAGTTTTTCCGCTTCTTCCTGACCTTGTGAACGATGGCGACGGGCTACCGCTTCACGCTCAGCGCGCATACGGTTATAGATAGCCTCAGACACTTCCGCAGGCAGGTTGATTTGCTTAATACGCACGTCAACCACTTCGATCCCCAACGCTGCCATACTGTTCGGGTTGATGACCGGTACTTTACCGTTCGTTTCAGCCTGAACACGCTCAGCCGCTTCGGCAATCGCACTATCCGCCGCCGGCGTCGCGACTTCATCTTCCGTACCAGCAGAACCGGAGTTCAGCGCGTCACGGACTTCCAGAGTCAGACGACCACGGGAATCGGTAACGATGTCTTTCACGTCGAGACGACCGATTTCAGAACGCAGACGGTCAGAGAACTTACGTTTCAGCAGGACTTCTGCCTGAGAAACATCGCCACCGCCCGTTGCCAGGTAGTAACGGCTAAAGTCACTGATGCGCCACTTGATGTAGGAGTCAACGATCAGGTCTTTCTTCTCTTTGGTGACAAAGCGATCGGCCTGGTTGTCCATGGTCTGAATACGTGCATCCAGCATCTTCACTGATTCAATAAACGGAATCTTGAAGTGCAGGCCCGGTGCAACAACCAGCGGCTTGTTTTCATCGTCACGCAGAACTTTACCAAAGCGCAGCGTAATACCGCGCTCGCCTTCTTTGACCACAAAGACAGACATGAACAGAACTACCAGAACGATGATGATAATCGCAATAACTGACTTACGCATCGTTATTCCCCCTGACGCTGGTAGTCGTTACGCTGCGCGTTCGCGCGGCGTTGGTCCATAATATCGCCCTGACTGGTGGACGAGGTGTTGCTTGCTCCAGTGCTGGAGGTCGTCGCTGGCGGCAGACGCAGCAGGTTTGAACTGCTGTCACTCTTTGCTGCTGGCGCACTACCGCCTTTCAGCATTTGATCCAGCGGCAGAACCATCAGATTGCTGCCTTTATCGTTAACCAGGACTTTGCGGGTATTGCTCAGTACTTTTTCCATGGTCTCGATATACAAACGCTCGCGAGTAATTTGCGGCGCGGCTTTATATTCCGGCAGAATTTTCGCGAAGCGCGCCACTTCACCCTGAGCTTCCAGGATGGTTTGCGTTTTATAAGCACGCGCTTCTTCCAGAATACGCTGCGCCTGACCGTTCGCACGCGGCTGAACTTCGTTGGTGTACGCTTCCGCTTCACGGATGTACTGCTGTTCGTTTTCGCGCGCGGCAATCGCATCGTCAAACGCGGCTTTTACCTCTTCCGGCGGACGTGCGGCCTGGAAGTTGACGTCCAGCAGGGTGATACCCATGTTGTACGGACGGATCGTTTCTTCCAGTTCACGCTGGGTATCGCTACGAATAACGGTACGCCCTTCGGTCAGGATACGGTCCATAGTGTACTTCCCGATAACGCCACGCAGTGCGCTGTCGGTTGCCTGACGCAGGCTGTCATCCGCGCTGGTTACGCTAAACAGGTAACGCTGCGGATCGGTCACACGGTACTGCACGTTCATTTCAACGCGCACAACGTTTTCGTCAGATGTCAGCATGACGCCAGATGCGGCAAGTTCACGCACGGCTTCAACGTTGACCGGGGTCACTTCGTCGATAAAAGTCGGTTTCCAGTTCAGACCCGGCTCAACCAAATGGCTGAATTTACCGAAGCGTGTCACCACGCCGCGTTCCGCTTCTTTAATGGTGTAGAAACCGCTGGCCGCCCAGATTATGACGATAGCGGCCGCAGCGATAGTAAAGACCCGACCGCCCAGTTGCGGACGCGGACCTTGCGATGAACTACCGCCGCCAGAACCAGTACCTTTACCGCCGCCCAGACCACCGAGCTTTTTGCTCAGTTTGCGGAAGATATCATCCAGATCGGGAGGTCCCTGATCGCGCCCACCTTTGTTTCCATTTCCCTCAGGGTTGCCGCCAGGTTTGCTGCTTCCCCACGGGTCGCGGTCTTGTCCGTTATTACCGGGCTGATTCCACGCCATTTTTGTGCTCCATATTTGTTATGCGATGCTATACCTGCGTCTTTTGTGCTGCCGATGCGTTGGCTACGCAAAATCCACAAGGTATAGAGGCGAAAAAATCTTCAGGCCATATCCGTCAGATCAGACAACATAGTCTTCCAGTGCCGGTTCTTGTTTACAGAGGCGACGCCAGTCTACGATCGGCATACGAACCTGCAGACCTACGCTGCCGTCCTCCTCCATCCACTCTTTTTCTATTGCCTGAAGTTGATAAAACCGGCTTCTCAGACGCCCTTCCTGCGGCGGCAAACGCAACGTATGCTGCGCCACCTCACCGGAAAGCCGCTCAGTCAAAGCCTGAAAAAGCTGTGGTATACCTATTCCCGTTTGCGCTGAAACCCAAACGCGAATGGGTTTATTCTCTTCATCTCTGTCGATACGCGGTTCAAAGTCATCCAGCATATCGATTTTATTCATCACCAGCAGGGTCGGGATCTCATGCGCATCGATCTCCTCAAGCACCGTATCGACGGCCTCGATGTTTTCTTGCACACGAAAATCTGCTGCATCAATAACGTGCAGCAGCAATGTCGCCTGACGTGTTTCCTGCAAGGTGGCTTTAAATGCCGCCACCAGGTCGTGCGGTAAGTGACGGATAAACCCTACGGTATCCGCCAGCACGGTTTCACCGACATCCGCGACGTCGATCCGCCGCAGGGTCGGGTCCAGGGTCGCAAACAGTTGATCCGCTGCGTAGACCCGGGCTTCAGTTATCTGGTTGAACAGGGTGGATTTTCCGGCGTTGGTATATCCCACCAGTGATACGGTCGGGACATCCGCTTTCTTACGCGACTGTCGCCCCTGCTCACGTTGCTTTTCAACTTTTTCCAGGCGCGACTGTATCTGCAAAATGCGATTACGCAGCAAACGACGGTCGGTTTCGAGCTGGGTTTCACCCGGACCGCGCAAACCAATCCCGCCCTTTTGCCTTTCAAGGTGGGTCCAGCCACGGACCAAACGCGTAGCCATATGGCGCAGTTGCGCCAGCTCAACCTGCAACTTACCCTCATGGGTTCGCGCACGCTGGGCAAAAATATCCAGAATAAGACCAGTCCTGTCGATAACCAGACACTGGCACAATTGTTCCAGGTTACGTTCCTGGGCAGGGCTTAGAGCATGATCAAAAATCACCACCGCAGCGCCAGTCGCTTTTACGGCTTCGGCAATTTCGATTGCCTTGCCTTCACCAACAAAATACTTCGGGTGCGGTGCTTTACGGCTCCCGGTAATCACCTGCATTGCTTCGACACCGGCGGAAGAGACCAGAGATTCAAACTCCTGGAGGTCTTCCATATCTTTGTCTTGCGAAAAATAGATGTGTACCAGTACCGCCTGCTCACCGGCATCATAACGGTCAAACAAGCGTCAACCCCTTAATATGTATCAACGGGGAACGCAGGTTCGCTGGCTCCCCGTATGTAAAACAGCAATCAACCTTATTCGGTTTCTTCGCTGTCCTGTTGCGCAGATGAACCTTGCGCGTTGCTACCGTGATGGTAGTTGCTGCCAGTGCCGCCGGTGGCATTATTGCTGTGATGGGAAACCGGGCGAGACGGGACAACAGTAGAAATCGCGTGCTTATAAACCATCTGGCTGACCGTGTTTTTCAACAGGATCACGAACTGATCAAAAGACTCGATTTGACCTTGCAGCTTAATACCATTCACCAAATAAATAGAAACTGGAACACGTTCCCGACGCAGTGCGTTCAGGAACGGATCTTGTAAAGATTGCCCCTTAGCCATTCTCTCTTTTCCTTATATGCTTATTTGTACTTTGAACCTTTCGATTCTGAAAAATTGCGCACGATACGTTTCAATTGTACACATTCAGTTCGCGATAGCACCAACAACCTGTAATACTTCGTTTCGCGCCTGGTCAGGCTTTTCACTGTCAAGCCAGTGCACCCCTTCCCAACCACGCAACCAGGTCACCTGCCGCTTCGCCAACTGCCTCGTGGCGCAAACACCTCTATAAACCATTTCATCGTATGAAATTTCGCCTTCAATGTATGACCACATCTGGCGATACCCGACACAACGAATGGAAGGCAAATCCGTATGCAAATCTCCACGGGCAAAAAGCGCCCGGACTTCTGCTTCAAAACCTGAAGCTAACATCTGATGAAAACGCTGCTCAATTCGCTGATGGAGCAGTTCACGGCTCGCCGGGGCGATTGCAAACTGATGCACCTCATACGGCAAAGCATCTCCTGACGTTTGCGTCAGCTCCGTTAAAGTTTTACCCGAAATGAAAAAAACTTCCAGTGCCCGGGAAAGTCTTTGCGGATCATTTGGATGAATACGCGCGGCAGCTACGGGATCGATCTCCTGAAGCTGTCGGTGTAACGCATCCCACCCATGCTCTGCCGCCTGCTGCTCAATTCTGGCCCTGACGTCCGGGTCCGCCGACGGTAACGGCGACAGCCCTTCAAGCAAGGCTTTGAAATATAACATTGTGCCGCCCACCAGCAGCGGAATACGCCCCGCGGCGGTGATATCGGCCATCTCGGCTAACGCATCGCGGCGAAAATCCGCAGCAGAGTACGCTTGCGACGGATCGCGAATATCCAGTAATCGGTGCGGCGCGGCCTGTAATTCATCTGCATCAGGCTTGGCTGTACCGATATCCATCCCTTTGTAAATAAGGGCGGAATCAACGCTTATCAACTCTACAGGCAAAACTTTACGCAATTCAATTGCGAGCGCCGTTTTACCGGAGGCCGTTGGCCCCATTAAAAAAATCGCCTTTGGCAGGCTCGCCTTACGGGTATCACTCATGTTTCAGGGCATTCATTACCGAATGTAAATCAACAGGTTGTAACAGACCACCCGGCGGCGCCTTCACGAGTTGTGGGCAAAGCCGCTCAACATCCGCTAACAGCGTAATCGCCTGGGCCATGCTCCACTGCGGATGCTCGCTAATCAGGTTACGTGCAATCCACTGTGCAATATTGCCCGGCTCGAATACGGACTGCTGCGCCAGGTAGCCTATCAGTTCAGGAATCAAGATTTGTAAATTTTGTTGGCGTAAGGGTAAAGGCACTGCCCGGATGGTCACATGCTGCGCATCCAGTTGAAATTCAATGCCCAGATCGGCCAGTTGGTTCTGCCCTTTCTGCAGCGCCGCTTTTTCATCGGCGGTCACTTTTAGACGTAAAGGAATCAGTAATGGTTGGGCGCAAACTGCCCCCTGTCCCGGCGTTAATTGCGCCTGACGCAGCCAACGTTCCGCCACAGGTAATGCCAGTAACCGAATATGACCATCGCATTCGAGTAACGCACAGTCCGCACCGACAATCGTTAGCACCCGACCAAACCCCTGACTGTTGCCGGTCAGAGGAGCCGATGGCGCTTCAGATACCGGCGCTTTACGCGTTGGAACTGGCGTCTGCAGCAGTTGCTGATAAATCTCACCCTGCTGCTTTTGATATCCAGGCTGGGCATGAGGCCAGCTGGCGCCCGCCTGACGACCACCACCGCCAGCGGGGGCAGAGTAGCGAGGTGCAGCAGCTTCACGCGCCGGAGCGGGCTCGGCAAAATGGTTACGTCCGGCTGCAACGCGGTTTTCCGGGATGTGCCGTGGGGCAGGTTCGTCGTCATCCGCCAACGGCAGCGGCGTTTCAAGCTGCTGTTGCAGAACGCTCAATACGCCCTGGTAGATAAAATCATGCACCAGACGCGACTGATGGAAACGGACTTCATGCTTGGCGGGATGCACATTAACATCCACCTGATGCGGATCGATTTCCAGATATAAAACAAATGCCGGCTGCTGATCGGCGCCCAGCTTATCTTCACAGGCCTGGCGGATAGCGTGGTTGATCAGGCGATCACGCATCATCCTGCCATTCACGTAACAGTACTGGATTTCCGCCAGCGCCGTTGTTGTGTGGTGAGGATCGGCTACCCAGCCCCGTAGCGTCAAATCGCCATGCTGCCATTCAATCGCCAGCGCATGTTCCAGAAACGGCATACCGCAAATCGCGCCCAGACGGCGCTCTTTTTGTCCATCCGCAGCCACTGCACGGTACTGACGCACCACTTTGCCGTTGTGCGACAAATTAATCGTCACATCAAAACGCGCCAGCGCAATGCGGCGGATAATCTCATCGATATGATTAAATTCGGTTTTCTCGGTGCGCATAAACTTGCGCCGCGCCGGGGTGTTGTAGAACAGATCCAACACCTCCAGCGTGGTACCCACCGGATGCGCGGCGGGTTTAACCGTGACATCCATGTCGCGTCCTTCAGCATAGGCTTGCCAGGCTTCAGGCTGCTCTTGCGTGCGCGACGTCAGGGTTAAACGAGAGACCGAGCTAATACTGGCTAACGCTTCGCCGCGAAACCCAAGGCTCACGATGGCTTCAAGATCGTCAAGCGAGGCAATTTTACTGGTGGCATGACGCGCCAGCGCCAGCGCCAGCTCGTCTTTTTTAATCCCGCAGCCGTTGTCACGAATACGAATAAGCTTCGCGCCACCGCGTTCGATATCAATATCAATACGCGTCGCGCCGGCATCGATACTGTTTTCCACCAGTTCTTTAACCACTGACGCAGGCCGTTCTACCACCTCGCCCGCGGCAATCTGGTTCGCCAACTGTGGCGGTAGAACCTGAATCGGCATGGCTAATCCTTAATTTGTTAACGTGTTGCCAGGCGACACGGCGCTGGCGGTTTGCGCCGGTGCGCCCTGCGGCCCGGTTTGCATCGGGTGCGCCTGGAAATAGTTACGTAATCCTTTGTAAATCGCCTCGGCCAGTTGCTGCTGGTAATCATCGCTCGCCAACAGACGCTCTTCGCTGTTGTTACTGATAAAGCCAGTTTCAACCAGCACTGACGGGATATCCGGCGAACGCAATACGCCCAGGCTGGCGTGTTCCGGCCGACGTTTATGCATTGAGCCAATACGTTCTAACTGACCGATCATGCTGGTCGCCACATCATACCCGACGCGTTGCGAATGACCGAACTGCAGATCCAGCACGGCCTGGCTGAGGTAAGGATCGGCCTGGCTGTTGGCCAGCACATCGCCCGCACCACCTAACAATTCTGATTGCTTCTCATGCTGTTCCAGCCAGCCAGCCATTTCACTGTTCGCCCGGCGGTTTGACAGTACCCAGACGGAAGCGCCAGTGGCATCCCGGTTTGGCGCGGCGTCAGCATGAATCGAAACCAGGAAGTTGGCGTTTTGTTTACGCGCAACGTCGGAACGACCCATGACCGAGATGAAGTAATCGCCATCGCGGGTGAGGACGCCTTTAAACATCGGGTCATCATTCAGCAAACTGCGTAGTTTACGCGCCACGGCAATCGTGACATTTTTCTCACGCGTACCGCCGGGACCAATTGCGCCGGGATCCTGTCCGCCATGCCCGGCATCAATGGCAATAACCACTTTGTCGCCGCTATTGGTGCTGGCGCGCGCCGCAGGTCGCGTGGACGTATTACTGCTGGTAACCGCCGTAGTGCGATCATTTTCCGCTTTAAACGGATTACGTGCAGGCTCGGCAGAGCTCGGGGCGACAACCGGCGCTTCGACACGTTTCGCAACCACCGGAGGCGGTGGAGGCGGCGGTGGCGCATCGGCCTTGATGGTAAACACGACGGTATAATTACCGCCGTTCTGGCGTTTTACGGCATCGGCTTTGCCGTTCTCGGTTAAATCCACCAGCAGACGCAGAGACTGCGCGTCTTTTGGCGTACCGGAACGGATAGATTTGACCAGATTATTACCGCTAAACAGCAACGGTAATCCCTGAATCACACCGGTTTGTTTAATATCCAGCGCGACGGTTCGTTTCCCATCCTGCGAAACGGCGTATTCAGGATCGCCGATAAAACTCAGCGTAATCCGCGCCTGTTGATCGCCGTTGGAAACCTGAAGATCGGAGAGGCTGGCGGCCCCTGCCTGCGCGCACAGCAGGACCAGGGTTGCCATCAGCCAGTTTCTGATGCGATAAATCATCCCGCCACCCTTAAGGTTAATCGGCTAAACGCGCCAGCAATAAATCACCTGATGAGGAGACTGCGCTTACGCGCGCCTCTCGACCTTGTGCCTGGTATTCGATGTGTATTTCGACGTCCGGGTCTGGCAGAACACCTTTACCTTGTTGCGGCCATTCCACCAGGCAGATGGCATCATTGGCAAAATAATCGCGGATCCCCATAAATTCCAGCTCCTCCGGATCCGCAAGTCGATACAGATCGAAGTGATAAACCATCAAATTATCGAGCGAATAGGGTTCAACCAGCGTGTAAGTCGGGCTTTTGACATTACCTTTGTGACCTAACGCCTGCAGGAATCCACGGCTAAAAGTGGTTTTGCCCGCTCCCAGGTCGCCGTACAAATAAATTACCGTCGCGCCGTCACAGGCTTTGGCTACCCGCAGTCCCAGGTCTAAAGTCGCCTGTTCATCAGGTAGTGGAATTACTCGATTCATCATGATAAACGTCAATCACATCAGGGTTAACAATACGCTGTAGCGTAGTAAAGAGATCGGTCGCCAGCATGCCGCGCGTACCAAAACGCGCCGCCAGCACATCCGCCGCCGCACCGTGCGCAACACATCCCGCACATGCTGCATCATACGGGGTAAGCTTCTGTCCGAGCAATGCGCCAATAATACCGGAAAGCACATCACCCATTCCGCCGCTGGCCATGCCTGCATTGCCGGTATCAATAATACCCAACTCAGCCGGTTCAGCAGCAACAACCGTACCCGCGCCTTTCAGCACTACCACGCCTCCGTACCGTTTTACCAGACGTTGTGCACAAAGTAAGCGATCGTCTTCAATTTCTGCAATGGAACAGCCCAGTAGTCGCGCGGCTTCTCCCGGATGCGGCGTGATCACGCGATTGTGACGTTTATCGGGGTTGATTGCCAGCAGGTTCAGCGCATCGGCATCCCAGAGCATCGGTTTGCGAAAATTCTCGACCTTTTGCAGCGCTTTTTTGCCCCACTCCTGCTGACCAAGCCCAGGGCCAATGACGACAACATCCGCCCACGCCAGGCTTTCATCCAGAGTCTGCGGCGTTAGCGTATCAACCATCAGTTCCGGCCTGGCGGTCAGAATCGGAGCGATGTTTTCACTGCGGGTCAGCACTTTGACCAGCCCGGCTCCTGCACGCAGCGCCGCTTCACCGGCCATACGTATTGCGCCTGCCGTCCCGTGGTCCCCGCCGATAATCACCAGCCGACCGTGGGAACCTTTGTGCGAGGTAGGTCGGCGTGGCGTCAGCCAGTGCGCAAGCTGTAGAGCATCAAAACGTTGAATTGGCGCATTCTGCCCAGCCAGCCAGTCGTCCAGCCCAAGCGTGTTAACATGCAGGCGTCCGGTGACATCGCGCGCTTTACCGGTTAACAGGCCTGGTTTGAGCGCAATAAAGGTGACGGTATGCGCCGCATTGATGACCGCACCCGGTGTCGCCCCTGTTTGCGCCAGCAGGCCGGAAGGAATATCTATCGCCACGATGGGGGCTGGGTAAGTATTGGCACGTTCAATCAATACCGAGAGAGCCTCACGCGGCGCGTGTTTTAAGCCAGTCCCTGACAGCGCGTCGATGATGACGTCCACGCTACCAGGCCAGGTGATATCCGCAGCATGAATGACGCCACCGGCGTTAAGCCAGGCATCGCGCGCCTGCTGTGCTTCCTCCGGGAGCGGTTTGTCACTCTCTTGCGCCAGCAGCGTGACCTCAAGCCCCTGCGCTTTGGCAAGCCTTGCCACTACGTAGCCATCGCCGCCGTTGTTGCCATGACCGCACAGCACCAGCCAGTGTTGAGCGTGCGGATAGGCTTCGCGGGCGACCTGAAACGCGGCCTCTCCCGCCCGTTGCATCAGTTCGTACAACGTCAGCCCTAAGCTGTCTGCCGCCTCTCGCTCCATCCGCCTGATGTCATCGGCGTACCAGATGGAGTGTGGTATACTTGCGGGGTTTTTCTTCATTGTATGGTCCGTCATGTCAGAGCCCCTCGATCTCAATCAGTTAGCGCAAAATATTAAGCAGTGGGGGCTGGAGCTTGGCTTTCAGCAGGTCGGTATTGCCGATACCGACCTCAGCGAAGCGGAGCCCAAACTGCAGGCCTGGCTGGATCAACACTATCACGGCGAGATGGACTGGATGGCCCGTCACGGCATGATGCGCGCCCGACCTCACGAATTATTGCCCGGTACGCTACGTGTCATCAGCGTACGTATGAACTATCTCCCTGCCAAGGCGGCCTTTGCCAGCACGTTGAAAAACCCCTCTCTGGGTTACGTCAGTCGCTACGCGCTTGGGCGCGACTACCATAAGCTGCTGCGTAACCGCTTAAAAAAGCTGGGCGAGATGATTCAACAACACTGCGTTTCGCTGAATTTTAGACCTTTTGTCGATTCCGCGCCCATTCTTGAGCGTCCGCTGGCGGAAAAAGCCGGGCTTGGCTGGACAGGTAAGCACTCACTTATCCTTAATCGCGAAGCCGGTTCATTTTTCTTCCTTGGTGAATTACTGATCGACTTGCCCTTGCCGGTCGATAAGCCAGTAGAAGTAGGATGCGGGAAATGTGTCGCCTGTATGACCATCTGTCCCACCGGGGCCATCGTTGAACCCTACACCGTAGATGCGCGCCGTTGTATCTCTTATCTCACTATCGAACTGGAAGGCGCTATCCCTGAAGCGTTTCGTCCTTTGTTGGGGAATCGCATTTACGGCTGCGATGATTGTCAGCTCATTTGTCCCTGGAACCGCTATTCGCAGTTGACGGTCGAGGATGACTTTAGCCCACGCAAGCAGCTTCATGCTCCGGAGTTAATAGAGCTGTTTAGCTGGAGCGAAGCGTGGTTTTTAAAAGTCACTGAGGGGTCTGCCATTCGTCGTATCGGTCATCTGCGCTGGCTGCGAAATATCGCTGTTGCGTTGGGCAATGCCCCCTGGGATGAAGCCGTGATTAACGCCCTGGAAAACCGTAGAGGTGAGCACCCACTTCTCGACGAACACATAGAGTGGGCGGTTGCTCAGCAAATTGAGAAGCGAAACGCCTGCGTAGTTGAGGTGCAGTTGCCGAAGAAACAACGTTTAGTCAGGGTCATCGAAAAGGGTCTACCGCGCGATGCTTAAGTCATCCACAGCTTGTGTATAAAAATAAAAACACATTGATATTCAAGAGGGAAAAAATCGTCAAGTGATCGCATTAACAATTTGAAATGATAATTAATCCAATAATTTCAATGTGTTAAAATGATACTATTAACCAGGCGAAGTTTTTTGCATTCCAGGAATAATACCCGGGCCTGTGGATAAGTCTGTTTACAAGAGTATGTCAACGACGAAACAAAACGTCCCCAACGCGATTCTTCGTTGTGGATATTTTTTTTGAGGTAAGAATTTGGAGCGGGAAACGAGACTCGAACTCGCGACCCCGACCTTGGCAAGGTCGTGCTCTACCAACTGAGCTATTCCCGCATAATCTTCGTCTTTCGAACCGCTACTGCGTTGGCTGCCTTCACTCGCCTTAGTCACTTACTTCAGTAAGCTCCTGAGGACTCATTCAGTTGCCGCCTTGTCGCAATTCGAAATCCTGCGATTGGTGGTCTGTGCTTAATAAGCACTTTCAAATTTTGGAGCGGGAAACGAGACTCGAACTCGCGACCCCGACCTTGGCAAGGTCGTGCTCTACCAACTGAGCTATTCCCGCTTNGGTGCGTCTGTGCTTAATAAGCACTTTCAAATTTTGGAGCGGGAAACGAGACTCGAACTCGCGACCCCGACCTTGGCAAGGTCGTGCTCTACCAACTGAGCTATTCCCGCAAATCTGTACTGCTTTTGTTGCTGCCGTAACGCGTAATTCTCTGTCGTTACGGGAGGCGCATTATACGAGAAATCCGTTTAGCTGCAACCCCCCTAAAAGCGATTTTCTTGTTTTTTCGTTTAAGTGCTGAATTTATCGGCAAGTCGTTTAATTTAGCGACAATCCTGACTTAGTGCAAGCTCGCAGGAACGATTTTCGTAGGCCGGGTAAGGCGCAGCCGCCACCCGGCAATCCACAAAATCAAAGCTTAATAAAATGTTCGCGGTAGTAAGCCAGCTCAGCAACCGACTCACGAATATCATCCATCGCCTGATGCGTTCCCTGCTTGGTGAAGCCAGCAAGGATCTCCGGCTTCCAACGACGCGCCAGTTCCTTCAGCGTGCTGACATCGAGATAGCGATAATGGAAATACGCTTCCAGCTCCGGCATGTATTTAAACAGGAAACGACGATCCTGACCGATGCTGTTGCCGCAGATAGGTGATTTTCCTGCCGGAACCCATTCTTGCAAAAAGGCCAGCGTGGCCAGTTCTGCTTCGCGATCGCCCATGGTGCTCGCCTTCACCCGTTCCACCAGCCCGCTACCGGTATGCGTACGTACGTTCCAGTCATCCATTAATGCCAGTTGTTCGTCGGACTGGTGCACCGCAATCGTCGGTCCTTCAGCCAGAATATTTAAGTTGGCATCCGTCACTAGCGTGGCGATCTCAATAATGCGATCGCGCTCGGGATCCAGACCAGTCATCTCCAGATCGATCCAAATCAGGTTGTTTTCATTGGCACTCATGCTATTTTCCACCCTTCAGCGTCACATTCAGTGTGACTATATTCATCTAAAATTGCGTGTATCATAAATGTTTTGCCCATCATGGGCGACCAGGAGCCAGTCCGATTGAGTAAGAATAAACTCTCCAAAGGCCAACAGCGCCGTGTGAACGCCAATCACCAGCGTCGTCTGAAAACGTCCGCGGAGAAGCCAGACTACGACGACAACCTGTTTGGCGAAACCGCTGAAGGCATCGTTATCAGCCGTTTTGGCATGCATGCCGACGTGGAGTCTGCTGACGGCGACATTCACCGCTGCAACATCCGCCGCACAATTCGTTCGCTGGTTACCGGCGATCGCGTAGTCTGGCGTCCAGGTAAAGCGGCAGCAGAAGGGGTAAATGTCAAAGGCATCGTTGAGGCGGTTCACGAACGTACCTCGGTGCTCACACGTCCTGACTTTTACGATGGGGTAAAACCCATTGCCGCCAATATCGATCAGATCGTTATTGTCTCAGCCATCTTACCCGAGCTGTCGCTTAATATTATCGACCGCTATCTGGTTGCCTGCGAAACGCTACACGTCGAACCGATTATCGTACTGAATAAGATCGATCTGCTGGATGCCGAAGGCATGGCCTTTGTTAACGAACAGATGGATATCTATCGCAACATTGGCTATCGCGTATTGATGGTATCAAGCCGCACGAAAGACGGTCTGAAACCGCTTGAAGAAGCGTTAACCGGTCGTATCAGCATTTTTGCCGGCCAGTCGGGTGTAGGTAAATCCAGCCTGCTCAATAACCTTCTCGGCCTGCAGGAAGCGATCCTGACCAACGATGTCTCCGATAACTCCGGTCTTGGGCAGCACACCACCACCGCTTCTCGCCTGTATCACTTCCCACATGGCGGCGACGTTATCGACTCCCCTGGCGTACGCGAGTTCGGACTGTGGCATCTGGAACCGGAACAAATCACCCATGGCTTTGTCGAATTCCATGACTACCTGGGTCATTGTAAATACCGCGACTGCAAGCATGATGCCGATCCAGGCTGTGCTATCCGTGAGGCTGTAGAAAAAGGGGAAATAGCCGAAACTCGGTTTGAAAATTATCACCGCATCCTGGAAAGCATGGCGCAGGTAAAAACGCGTAAAAACTTTTCTGATACAGACAACTGACAACTGACAACTAAGCTAAGCATCGCTAGAATCGTCCCCTTTTTCAGGATCCGGCCCATATGCCGGATCGGGAACAAATTATGGCCTGGAGGCTACCTTGTTAAACTCATTTAAGCTTTCGCTACAATACATTCTGCCGAAACTATGGCTCACTCGCCTGGCGGGCTGGGGTGCGAGCAAACGAGCGGGATGGCTGACCAAACTGGTGATCGATCTGTTCGTGAAATATTACAAGGTCGATATGAAAGAGGCGCAAAAGCCGGATACCGCCAGCTATCGCACCTTTAACGACTTCTTTGTTCGTCCCCTGCGCGACGAGGCTCGTCCAATCAATACCGATCCGAATGTACTGGTCATGCCTGCCGACGGCGTGATCAACCAGTTAGGTAACATCGAAGAAGACAAGCTGTTACAGGCCAAAGGGCACAGCTATACGCTTGAAGCGCTGCTGGCCGGCAACTACCAGATGGCGGACAAATTCCGCAACGGTACGTTTGTGACCACTTACTTATCACCACGCGATTACCACCGGGTACATATGCCATGTAACGGTATCCTGCGCGAAATGATGTACGTGCCAGGCGACCTCTTCTCTGTAAACATCCTGACAGCGCAAAACGTACCGAATCTGTTTGCCCGTAACGAACGCGTTATTTGCCTGTTTGATACCGAGTTTGGCCCAATGGTGCAAATTCTGGTCGGAGCGACTATCGTTGGCAGCATTGAAACCGTATGGGCTGGCACCATTACCCCACCGCGTGAAGGCGTAATTAAACGCTGGACCTGGCCTGAAGGCGAAAGCGAAGGGTCGGTGGCACTGCTGAAAGGTCAGGAAATGGGCCGCTTTAAGCTCGGTTCCACCGTCATCAACCTGTTCGCACCGGGCAAAGTTAACCTGGTTGAGCAATTGCAGGATCTTTCAGTCACGAAAATCGGTCAGCCAATGGCCATCTCAACCGAGACTTTCGTGACGCCAGAGGCAGAACCTGCCCCGCTGCCGAAAGAAGAGATCGAAGCAGAACACGACGCCAGCCCGCTGGTTGACGACAAAAAAGACGAAACTTAAACATAGGAATCGCTGCTGTGCGCCTGATTATCACTTTTCTGATGGCCTGGTGCCTCAGCCTGGGGGCGTACGCTGCGACGGCCCCCGACGCCAAACAACTCACCCAGGAACTGGAGCAGGCCAAGGCGGCGAAACCCGCTCAGCCAGAAACCGTCGAGGCGCTCCAGTCCGCGCTGAATGCCCTTGAGGAGCGGAAAGGCTCTCTCGAGCGCGCCGCGCAATACCAGCAGGTTATTGATAACTTCCCCAAGCTCTCCGCAACGCTACGCGCACAGCTTAGCAATCTGCGTGACGAACCACGCAACGTACCAACCGGACTGACAACTGATGCGTTAAACCAGGAGATCCTCCAGGTCAGCAGTCAGTTGCTGGAAAAGAGTCGTCAGGCCCAGCAGGAGCAGGATCGCGCCCGGGAAATCGCCGACTCGTTAAGTCAGCTTCCTCAACAGCAAACCGATGCCCGCCGCCAACTAAATGAGCTTGAGCGGCGTATTGGTACCGCCAACGCCAATCCCGCGCAGAATCAGGCGATGCAGGCTGAGTCCGCCAAACTCAAAGCCTTGGTCGATGAACTGGAGCTGGCGCAGCTTTCCGCCAACAACCGTCAGGAACTGGCGCGTATGCGCTCAGAACTGGCGGAAAAACAGAGCCAACAGCTCGACGCCTATCTGCAGGCATTACGTAATCAACTCAACAGTCAGCGGCAGCGTGAAGCTGAGCGAGCGCTGGAGAGTACCGAACTGCTGGCGGAAAACAGTGCGGGATTGCCCGAAGGCATTGTTGACCAGTTCAAGGTAAACCGCGAACTATCCCAGGCCTTAAACCAGCAGGCGCAGCGTATGGATCTGGTCGCGTCGCAACAGCGTCAGGCCACCAGCCAAACGCTGCAGGTACGTCAGGCGTTGAATACGCTGCGCGAACAGTCCCAGTGGCTTGGGGTCTCGAATATGCTGGGGGAAGCGCTACGCGCGCAGGTGTCTCGTCTGCCCGAAATGCCCAAACCTCAGCAGTTAGATACCGAAATGGCGCAGCTACGCGTGCACCGTATGCGCTATGAAGATCTCCTCAATAAGCAGCCGCAACTACGCCAGATCCATCAGGCCGATGGGCAACCGCTGACCGCGGAACAGAGCAGCATCCTCAACGCCCAGTTGCGCACTCAGCGTGAATTGCTGAACTCTCTGTTACAGGGTGGCGATACGCTGATCCTTGAGCTGACCAAGCTAAAAGTCTCCAATAGCCAACTGGAAGATGCGCTAAAAGAGGTCAACGAAGCGACGCACCGCTATCTGTTCTGGACGTCTGACGTCAGCCCTATCTCCCTCTCATGGCCTGTCGACATTGTTCAGGATCTGCGGCGTCTGATCTCATTAGATACCTTTAATCAGTTAGGTAAAGCCAGCATCATGATGCTGACCAGCAAAGAAACGCTACTACCGCTGTTCGGTGCGTTGGTACTGGTTGGATTTAGCCTCTATTCTCGCAAACACTTTACCCGTTTTCTTGAACGCTCGTCCGCGCGGGTGGGTAAGGTGACCCAGGACCACTTCTGGCTGACGATACGCACGGTATTCTGGTCAATACTCGTCGCCTCGCCGCTACCGGTACTGTGGGCCACCCTGGGTTACGGTTTGCAGGAAGCCTGGCCTTATCCGTTGGCCGTCGCTATCGGCGATGGCGTAACCGCCACGGTGCCCATGCTATGGGCGGTGATGATTTGCGCCACCTTTGCACGCCCTAACGGTCTGTTCATTGCCCACTTTGGCTGGCCGCGTAATCGCGTCGCGAAGGCTATGCACTATTACCTGATGAGCATCGGACTGATTGTCCCGCTGATCATGGCAGTAATTATGTTTGATAACCTCAATGACCGGGAATTCTCCGCCTCATTGGGACGCTTGTGCTTCATCCTGATTTGCGGCGCACTGGCGGTCGTGACTCTGAGCCTGAAGCGCGCCGGAATACCGCTGTATCTCGATAAAGAGGGCAACAGCGATAACATGGTCAACAGCATGCTATGGAATATGCTGATGGGCGCGCCGCTGATTGCCATCCTCGCGGCCGCAGTGGGCTATCTCGCCACATCGCAAGCTTTGCTGGCGCGTCTGGAAACGTCCGTGGCTATCTGGTTCTTGTTACTGGTGGTGTATCACGTCATCCGCCGCTGGATGCTGATCCAACGCCGCCGTCTGGCGTTCGACCGCGCCAAGCATCGACGCGCCGAAATGCTGGCGCAACGTGCGCGAGGTGAAGAAGAACCGCCGCACTCCACCAGTCTTGAAGGCGCGATTGACGTTGATGAAAGCGAAGTGGATCTCGACGCGATCAGCGCACAATCGCTGCGTCTGGTGCGCTCTATTTTGATGCTTATCGCCCTGCTTTCAGTCATTGTGCTGTGGTCGGAAATTCATTCCGCATTTGGCTTCCTGGAAAACATCTCGTTGTGGGATGTCACCTCTACGGTGCAAGGCGTGGAAAGCTTAGAGCCGATCACGCTGGGCGCGGTGCTCATCGCGATACTGGTATTTATCATCACCACCCAGTTAGTGCGCAACCTCCCCGCGTTGCTGGAGCTGGCGCTGCTGCAACATCTGGATTTAACCCCCGGCACCGGTTACGCCATTACCACCATTACCAAGTATTTGCTGATGCTGATTGGCGGTCTGGTTGGCTTCTCGATGATCGGCATTGAGTGGTCCAAACTGCAATGGCTGGTGGCTGCTCTCGGTGTTGGTCTGGGCTTTGGTTTGCAGGAAATCTTCGCCAACTTTATTTCCGGCCTGATTATCCTGTTTGAGAAACCGATTCGCATTGGCGACACGGTGACCATTCGCGATCTTACCGGTAGTGTGACGAAGATTAACACTCGCGCCACCACCATCAGCGACTGGGACCGCAAAGAGATCATCGTGCCCAATAAGGCCTTTATCACCGAGCAGTTTATCAACTGGTCGTTGTCAGATTCGGTCACCCGTGTGGTGTTAACTATCCCGGCGCCGTCAGAGGCTAACAGCGAGGAGGTCACGCAGATTTTGCTGACTGCCGCGCAGCGCTGTTCGCTGGTTATCGATAACCCGGCACCAGAAGTCTTTCTGGTAGATCTGCAGCAGGGGATTCAAATCTTCGAACTGCGTATTTATGCCGCAGAGATGGGACACCGTATGCCGCTGCGCCATGAGATCCACCAGCTGATTCTGGCAGGCTTCCGCGAACACGGTATTGATATGCCATTCCCGCCGTTCCAGATGCGTCTGGAGAGCCTTGGCGGTAAACAAACGGGAAGAACGTTAAGTTCTGCGGGCAGAGCCAGCCGCCCGGCAGGAAGTTTGTAGCGCATGATTCAGGCAAGAAATGTCGGATGGCGACCCGTTGGGTCTTATCCGGCCTACGAAAATGCTTCTTTGTAGGCCGGATACGCCAGGACGGTTACTCCACCGCCCACTCAGGTTCGTTGGCCATGCGACGGCTATAGTTCTGATAAATCGCCATCGCCAGCAGCGAGAAGAAGATCGGGCCGCCGGTCATCCACAATGCGCTGTTCCAGTCCCCGGCTTCAATCACCGGTTGGATGATGGTGAACACGTTGGCAAACGTCACCACCAATACCACCACGCCTGTTGTCAGTAACGTCGCCGCCCGCGTTTTAAAAATCACAAACGGCCTTTCCAGGTCCGTACGCGCTTTAAAGAATGGGAAAGCCAGCGCAAGGAACAGATACGGCAGCGTCATTGAGACGTTCGCCATCAGGGTCAGTTTGTTATAAAACGCTGAGGCCGTGTCGCCGCCAAACGAAACCAGCAGGATAAACAGGCTCACCAGTAAACACTGCAACCACATTGCCGTCGTCGGCATCCCCACCGCATTCAGCCTGGTCATCGGCGCGGGCCACAATGCCTTCGGCGTTCCCTGAATAATCGCTTTCAGCGGCGAGTAGCTGAGCGTGAAAAAAGCGCCCGTATAGGCGAGGAACATAGAAAGACCGGTGATACGCGCGAACCATACGCCCAACGCCATCGCGCTTTCCGGGGAAAGGTGCAGTGCATTACCCAACGTCATCCCGAGGCTTTTCATCAGGATATAGGTAATGTTGCCGAGGTTGACCGAGCCATCACTTAATACCTGTTGCCAGTTGGTGCTAACGCCCCATAAAAATATCGCCAGTGAATAACCGACAGAAATGACAATAGCGGCAAAGACAATCCCTTTCGCGAAGTTCTTTTCTGGCTTTTCTGTTTTATCTACCAGTCCCCCCACGGCCTCAATTCCGCCGTAAGCAAAAATAGCAAACACAACAAATGACAACATTGCCAGACCGGACTGATATCCCGGATTAGGCGAGGAGATAAAATTAATATCCTGCGCAAAGTGGCCACCCGTTAATAACAAAATAGCGACACTCACTAACAACAAAACTAAATTAAGACACATTACGGCAATTCCACCTACAGCCGTAATACGGGCAATCTTATTAATCCCCCGTGAAGCCACGCAGGTCACCAGAATCATCCAGCCGACGGCGAGCAGCCCGACAACCTGCGTAGGCTCAAGCCCCGCAAAACGCCAGTGCTGCGTCATGTCTGCGCCAAATAAGAAGGTCGAAAAAGGTACCCAGACCTTTGCCGCCGTGCTGACCATCCATATCACATAGGAAGAAAACCACATAAACGTGCCGATAAACGCATAACGTGGCCCAACGCTATTATTCATCCACGAATAGATTCCACCCTCTTCTTTCCGATAGGCGGAACCCATTTCCGCCATCATTAAAGCAAATGGAATAAAAAATAATAATGCGGAAAATATATACCATGGAATCGCGCTGTACCCCATTAAATAGAACGCGGAGGGGCTGTTAGCAAAACCAAAAACAGACGTAAATATCATAAGGATGAGACCAATCAGGCTCATCTTTTTTATTGTTTGGGTCATTAAACCATCCCTTACTCTGGCAAGCGTTTCACAAACGCCGCTCACCGATTGGCACTGCTCTCATTGCGGAGTTCAGCGATAAAAAATTAACACAGAATTGATACCTGAAAGATATCAAACATCCAGATGTAAATTGTGGCTATTAGAGGGTAAATGAAAAAATATGCTACAAAGTGGCTGTTTATCCGCCACTTTGTATGGAGAGAGCGTAAATTACGCGCGATCGACGGTAAATGCGATAACCTCAGCCAGGCTTTCCGCGCCCAGAGCCAGCATCACCAGACGGTCAACGCCGAGCGCCACGCCAGAGCAATCCGGCATGCCCACTTTTAACGCTTCAAGCAGGTTGGTATCGATAGGTTGCTGTGGCAGGCCACGCGCGGCACGTTTGCGGTTATCCTGTTCAAACCGTTGCTGCTGCTCGCGCGCGTCGGTCAACTCATGGAAACCATTCGCCAGCTCAATACCTTTGTAATACACCTCGAAACGCTCAGCCACGCGGTGATCTTCGGTACTGATTTGCGCCAATGATGCCTGGCTGGCGGGGAAATGATAAACAAACGTCGGTTTGTCTTTGCCGATATGCGGCTCAACGCCCATCGTGAACAGCAGTTGCAGCAACGTATCCCGATCTTCTTCAGTATCGGCGATATTGCTGAGATCCAGCTTAGCCGCTACTTCCCGCAGTTGGGTTTTGTCTGCTGATAGTGGATCTATCTCCAGATGGCGCTGAAAGGCCTGCTGATAAGAAAGGCTTTCCGCTGGAGAGCAGTCCAGCACTTGCTGGAGCAAATCATCCACTTCATTCATCAGGCGATACATATCGTAGTGGGGACGATACCACTCGAGCATGGTGAACTCAGGGTTATGATGACGTCCCATCTCTTCATTGCGAAAGCTGCGGCACAGTTGATATACCGGGCCACATCCTGCCACCAGCAGGCGCTTCATGTGATATTCCGGACTGGTCATTAAATAGAGATTCATTCCCTGGGAATGTCCGGGGCCGACGAAACGTGTTTCGAACGGGAACAGATGGATGTCCGTTACCGTTGCCTGACTCATACAAGGGGTCTCAACCTCAAGCACGCCACGATCGGCAAAAAAGCGGCGAATCTCCGCTATAATTGCTGCACGTTTTAACAGATTGGGGATGGACGCGCTCGGCTGCCAGGTTGCCGTTTCGCTCATGGTTGTTTCTCCGATTTAAGACAAGGGCACGAAGTCTACTCGTATCGCGCTAACGAGACAAATTTCCCGCGGTAGTAATCAGCACTGGCAATCGGGTAAAAAAAGCGACATTGGGTGGTTTAGTAATTAAATTAATCAAATTCAATGATAATTCCCCCCTTTGACACGCTAAAAAAATCGAACACGTCAAATTTCCCGCACATCCCTAAGACTATACTATTGTACCTATAAAGGAGCAGTGGAAACGCGTTCATAACCTGTTTGAAGCCGATGAAGCATCTGAGTTCAGGCGGGGATGAAATAACAACAATCTGGAGGAATGTCGTGCAAACCTTTCAAGCCGATCTTGCCATTATAGGCGCCGGTGGCGCGGGATTACGTGCTGCAATTGCTGCCGCACAAGCAAATCCCAACGCTAAAATCGCACTGATCTCAAAAGTGTACCCAATGCGCAGCCATACCGTTGCTGCCGAAGGCGGCTCTGCTGCTGTCGCGCAGGATCATGACAGCTTTGACTACCATTTTCACGATACGGTAGCAGGCGGAGACTGGCTATGTGAGCAGGATGTCGTGGATTACTTTGTCCACCACTGCCCAACTGAAATGACGCAACTCGAACAATGGGGCTGCCCATGGAGCCGTCGTGAAGACGGTAGCGTCAACGTACGTCGCTTCGGCGGCATGAAAATCGAGCGTACCTGGTTTGCCGCGGATAAAACCGGCTTCCACATGCTGCATACGCTGTTCCAAACGTCTTTGCAGTTCCCACAGATTCAGCGCTTTGACGAACACTTCGTTCTCGATATCCTGGTTGACGATGGCCATGCTCGCGGCGTCGTCGCGATGAACATGATGGAAGGCACGCTGGTGCAGATCCGCGCTAACGCAGTGGTAATGGCAACGGGCGGCGCAGGTCGCGTTTACCGTTACAACACCAACGGCGGCATCGTAACCGGCGACGGTATGGGCATGGCGCTGAGCCACGGCGTTCCGCTGCGTGATATGGAATTCGTTCAGTATCACCCGACGGGTCTGCCAGGCTCCGGTATCCTGATGACTGAAGGCTGCCGTGGTGAAGGCGGTATTCTGGTCAACAAAAATGGCTACCGTTATCTGCAAGACTACGGCATGGGTCCGGAAACCCCACTGGGCGAGCCGAAAAACAAATATATGGAACTCGGTCCGCGCGACAAAGTTTCTCAGGCTTTCTGGCACGAATGGCGCAAAGGCAACACCATTTCCACTCCGCGTGGCGATGTGGTTCACCTCGACCTGCGTCACCTCGGCGAGAAAAAACTGCTCGAACGTTTACCGTTCATCTGCGAACTGGCGAAAGCCTACGTGGGTGTCGATCCGGTTAAAGAGCCGATCCCGGTACGTCCGACCGCACACTACACCATGGGCGGTATCGAAACCGATCAGCACTGTGAAACCCGCATTAAAGGTCTGTTCGCTGTCGGCGAATGTTCCTCTGTTGGTCTGCATGGCGCTAACCGTCTGGGCTCTAACTCCCTGGCGGAACTGGTGGTCTTCGGTCGTATGGCTGGCGAACAGGCTGCGGAACGTGCTGCAACGGCTGGCGCTGCAAACAGTGCCGCGCTTGATGCACAGGTTGCCGGTATTGAAAAACGTCTGAAAGATCTGGTTAACCAGGAAGGTAACGAAAACTGGTCTAAGATCCGTGACGAAATGGGGATCTCCATGGAAGAAGGTTGCGGTATCTACCGTACGCCGGAACTCATGCAGAAAACCGTTGATAAGCTGGCTGAGCTGCAGGAGCGCTTCAAGCGCGTGCGTATCACTGATACCTCCAGCGTCTTCAACACCGACTTGCTGTACACCATCGAACTGGGTCACGGTCTGAACGTTGCTGAATGTATGGCGCACTCCGCTCTGGCGCGTAAAGAATCCCGCGGCGCGCATCAGCGTCTGGATGAAGGCTGCACCGAGCGTGACGACGTAAACTTCCTCAAACACACCCTCGCCTTCCGCGATGCTGACGGCACGACTCGCCTGGAATACAGCGACGTGAAAATCACCACTCTGCCACCGGCTAAACGTGTTTACGGTGGCGAAGCGGAAGCAGCCGATAAGAAGGAGAAGGCGAATGGCTGAGATGAAAAACCTGAAAGTTGAGGTGGTGCGCTATAACCCGGAAACCGATACCGCGCCGCACAGTGCTTTCTACGAAGTTCCTTACGATGAAACCACGTCTCTGCTCGATGCGTTGGGCTACATCAAGGATAACCTGGCGCCGGACCTGAGCTATCGCTGGTCCTGCCGTATGGCAATCTGCGGCTCCTGCGGCATGATGGTCAACAACGTGCCGAAGCTGGCGTGCAAAACCTTCCTGCGTGATTACACCAACGGTATGAAGGTTGAAGCGCTGGGCAACTTCCCGATTGAGCGCGATCTGGTCGTCGATATGACGCACTTTATCGAAAGCCTGGAAGCGATCAAACCGTACATCATCGGTAACCCGCGTACACCGGATCAGGGTCCAAACACCCAGACTCCGGCGCAGATGGCGAAGTATCATCAGTTCTCCGGTTGCATCAACTGTGGTCTGTGCTACGCCGCGTGCCCGCAATTCGGCCTGAACCCTGAGTTCATTGGACCGGCTGCGATTACGCTGGCGCATCGTTACAACGAAGATAGCCGCGACCACGGTAAGAAAGAGCGTATGGCTCAATTGAATAGCCCGAACGGCGTCTGGAGTTGTACTTTCGTGGGCTACTGCTCCGAAGTCTGCCCGAAACACGTCGATCCGGCTGCGGCCATTCAGCAGGGTAAAGTTGAAAGTTCAAAAGACTTTCTTATCGCAACCCTGAAACCACGCTAAGGAGTGCAACATGACGACTAAACGCAACGCCTATGTGCGGCCAATGACGTCCACCTGGTGGAAGAAACTGCCGTTTTATCGCTTTTACATGCTGCGTGAAGGCACAGCCGTTCCGGCTGTCTGGTTCAGTATTGAACTGATCTTCGGCCTGTTTGCGCTTAAGCACGGTGTGGAATCCTGGGCTGGCTTTGTCGGGTTCCTGCAGAACCCGGTGGTGGTGATCCTTAACATCATCGCCCTGGCAGCCGCGCTGCTGCATACCAAGACCTGGTTTGAGCTGGCGCCGAAAGCGGCCAACATCATCGTAAAAGACGAAAAAATGGGGCCAGAGCCAATCATCAAAGGGCTTTGGGCGGTTACTGTGGTTGCGACAGTAGTAATACTGTTTGTTGCCCTGTTCTGGTAAGGAGTCCGGAATGATTAATCCAAATCCAAAACGCTCTGACGAACCCGTATTCTGGGGCCTGTTTGGTGCAGGCGGTATGTGGAGCGCAATCATTGCGCCGGTGATGATTCTGCTGGTAGGCATTATGCTGCCGCTGGGCTTTGTTCCTGATGCCTTCAGCTATGAACGCGTCCTGGCATTCGCTCAGAGCTTTATCGGTCGCGCATTCCTGTTCCTGATGATCGTCCTGCCGCTGTGGTGCGGTTTACACCGTATGCATCACGCGATGCATGACCTGAAAATCCACGTGCCTGCTGGCAAATGGGTATTCTACGGACTGGCAGCTATCCTGACCGTAGTAACGGCCATTGGTATCCTGACCATCTAATTGCATGCGTTAACTATCAGGCCCGCCATTGGCGGGCCTTTTTATTTGTGCAGAGCCCCAGCCAACCAACGGGAAAACTCACGCATTGCAGATGTCTCCGGTCGGGATTGCAAACGCGTTATCCAATAGCTCCCCAGATCAATCTGCGTTAGAAACGGTTGAACGATACGTTCACTACCAAGCAGATGAGTGAACATTCTTACCGGGGCAATCGCCACCCCGATCCCCGCCTGCGCGGCCTCCAGCATTGTGACGGACGAATCAAACACCACCACGTTGTGCGTCGGTGACGGAGGCGCTTCTCCGGCGGCCTGCATCCAAAGCGTCCACTCATCTCGCCGATAAGAGCGTAATAACGGGAATTTCAGGAGGTCTGCAGGTACCTTGATCTGTGCGGCTAATTCTGGCGAGCAAAGCGGGGACATCAGCGCGCTACACAAATATTGTGCATCGGTATCGTGCCAGGCACCCCCTCCGTAGCGAATGGTATAGTCCAGTCCCTCGGCGGCGGGATCTACGCGGTTATTGTGGGTGGAAATATGCAAATCAATATGCGGATAACTACGCTTAAAGTCGCTGAGCAGAGGAAAAAGACAACCGACCGCAAAGGTCCCCACCACTCCGATTTTAAGTTTTTCCTGGGTTTTTTTAGTAGCAAAACGATCCAGCATCCCCGCCATACGATCGAAAGAATCATTAAGTACAGGTAACAGACTTTCCCCTTCTGTCGTCAGCATTAACCCACGGGAGCCGCGCACAAACAGCTGACAATTTAGCTGCTGTTCCAGCGCTTTGACATGCTGGCTGATGGCAGAATGCGTCACGTTGAGCTCAATCGCAGCGCGGGTAAAGCTAAGGTGTCTGGCCGCGGCTTCAAAAGCTCGCAGTGAGTTAAGAGGAATATAGCTACGCGTCATCATCCAGCCTGTTAGAAAAACTTATATCTGCTGCTAAATTTAACCGTTTGTCAACACACTGCAAATCAAACAAACTGATTGCGTCTGACGGGCCCGGACACCCTTTCGCTTTTTATTACGGAACTGATTTCATGATGAAAAAATCGTTATGCTGCGCGTTGCTGCTGACAGCCTCTTTCTCCACGTTTGCCGCCGTAAAAACAGAACAACAGATTGCCGATATCGTAAACCGTACCATCACACCGCTGATGCAAGAACAGGCTATTCCGGGTATGGCCGTGGCAATTATCTACCAGGGAAAACCCTATTACTTTACCTGGGGGAAAGCCGATATCGCCAATGACCGCCCCGTCACCCGGCAAACGCTGTTTGAGCTTGGATCGGTAAGTAAGACGTTTAACGGTGTGCTGGGCGGCGATGCTATCGCCCGTGGTGAAATTAAGCTCAGCGATCCGGTCACCCAATACTGGCCCGAATTAACTGGCAAACAATGGCAGGGTATCAGCCTGCTGCACCTGGCCACCTATACGGCGGGTGGTCTGCCGCTTCAGGTACCTGACGACGTTACAGATAAAGCGGCATTACTGCGCTTTTATCAAAACTGGCAGCCGCAATGGGCCCCGGGTGCTAAACGCCTGTATGCTAACTCCAGTATTGGTCTGTTTGGCGCACTGGCGGTGAAACCTTCAGGAATGGGCTATGAAGAGGCGATGACCAAACGCGTCCTGCAACCATTAAAACTGGCGCATACCTGGATTACGGTTCCACAGAGCGAACAAAAGGATTATGCCTGGGGTTATCGCGAAGGGAAGCCCGTGCACGTATCTCCGGGTCAGCTTGATGCCGAAGCCTACGGGGTGAAATCCAGCCTTGTCGATATGACTCGTTGGGTTCAGGTCAACATGGACGCCAGCCAGGTGCAGGAGAAAACGCTCCGACAGGGAATTGAAATTGCGCAGGCTCGTTACTGGCATATTGGCGACATGTACCAGGGATTAGGTTGGGAGATGCTGAACTGGCCGGTGAATGCCGACTCGATAATCAACGGTAGCGACAGTAAAGTCGCGTTAGCGGCGCTTCCCGCCGTTGAGGTCAATCCGCCCGCTCCTGCAGTGAAAGCCTCATGGGTGCACAAAACCGGCTCCACTGGCGGATTTGGCAGCTACGTTGCGTTCGTTCCGGAAAAAAATCTCGGCATCGTGATGCTGGCAAACAAAAGCTACCCAAACCCTGCTCGCGTCGAGGCCGCCTGGCGCATTCTTGAAAAATTGCAGTAACTGACGATGAGGTCCGCTATAGCGGACCTCGTTTCTTCCTCTTCTTTTCCTGCTGTCATCTACACTTAACAAAAAACAGTAAGGAAAATCTTATGCGCATTCTGCCCGTCGTTGCTGCAGTTACCGCTGCATTTCTGGTTGTCGCCTGCAGTTCCCCTACACCGCCAAAAGGCGTTACCGTTGTGAATAACTTTGACGCCAAACGCTATCTTGGTACCTGGTATGAAATTGCACGTTTAGACCATCGCTTCGAACGTGGACTGGAAAAAGTGACCGCAACGTATAGCTTGCGCGACGACGGCGGTATCAACGTGATCAATAAGGGCTATAACCCGGACAGAGGGATGTGGCAAAAAACGGAGGGTAAAGCCTATTTCACCGGCGACCCAAATCGGGCGGCGCTCAAGGTGTCATTCTTCGGCCCCTTCTATGGTGGGTATAACGTGATTGCGCTCGACCGGGAATATCGCCACGCGCTGGTGTGTGGTCCGGATCGCGATTACCTGTGGATCCTTTCACGGACCCCCACCATTTCAGATGAAATGAAGCAGCAAATGTTGGCTATCGCGACCCGGGAAGGGTTTGACGTCAATAAACTGATTTGGGTGAAACAGCCTGGTGCTTAGTGAGTGCTCAGCTTCAGACCAATAATGCCAGCCACAATCAGCCCCAGACTCAGCAAACGCGCCGGGCTGGCAGATTCACCCAACAGCAGAATCCCGGTAATGGCCGCCCCGACGGCGCCAATACCGGTCCAGACGGCATAGGCGGTCCCAACTGGCAAGGTGCGCATCGCCCAGGAGAGCATGGCAATACTGACGATCATCGCGACAATGGTGATAATGCTTGGCGTCAGACGAGTGAAGCCGTGGGTGTATTTCAGGCCAATCGCCCAAACAACTTCGAGCAAACCGGCAATTAATAAAATGATCCAGGACATATCAGGCTCCAGAACAATGGGGCCGTCCCCGGTGAAAGAAGCGTTTGCAGGTCGTCCTGCAAAGCTGGTGTATGAAATGGCATTTTTGCCCGACAGAAAATGAATTTCAACCTTTTTATTCACCGTCTGTTAAAAGCAAGAATTAAGCATAATTAGCGGCGTAGTTCCCGCATTTGGCACTCATCGGAGTTCTCTATGATGAAGGGCTTTCTGAAATCAGAAAGTCGATTGCCCCTCTTCTGAATGCGAAAAGTTTATGCTTAAAATTTTAGTGATTGACCGATGCCACTTTACCCGCACAGGGATTGAGGCCTTGCTTAATCATTCTGGCAGGTTCAGCTCCTCATTTCTGGTATCAGGAATTAATAATCTTCTGTTGGCAAAAGAGCATATTTTGCAGTGGAAACCGCATCTGGTCATTGCGGATTTATACAGTTTTATTAGCGAGGCGCATTCCACTCCGCCAGTTAAGCCCTTTTTCATGAGCTGTGGCGTCATCCCGTTGATTTTACTGCAATCAGCGGACAGACAGCACACATCCGTCCCGACTTCTCAAGCCATCGCCCATTCGGTATTAACCAAACACACCTCGCTAAACACACTCACACACACGATTCAGGAAGCGCTACAAGATCGCCCCACATTATCATTAGCCGAAAACCCGACGCCACTGCTGACGCCGCAGGAGGAGAAAGTATTGTCAATGTGGATGGATGGCGTGAGCAACAGTGCGATAGCCGCCACGCTCAGCATTCATGGTAAAACGGTGTATACCTATAAACGAAATATTCGTATGAAGCTTCATCTGGGGAACCGCTTCTCACCGTTTCTCTCGCTCCCGCATAAGGAGAGTTAACGGTACGACCCGGCGTCGTACCGTTGAGCGTTATTGCTGAGCTTTTGTCGCTGCACCAGAAATAGCGTTACCACCGTCAGAAATATCCTCCCCTACGCCTCGCGTGGTATTACACGCGGTTAATACGGAAGAAAGTACCAACACAGAAAAGATCGCAGCAATTGTCTTCTTAATCATAACGTCTTCCTTTTCTAGCCAATATTGTTTGTGTATAGCTACTTAATAATAGACAAGATCCGGAAGTGTGATGGATAAACAATCGTTTTTCAGATTATGTGAGAAGTTTAACTGGCGGCGTGAGAGATTGAATTGCCGAGGTGTTTGATGTCTTCACCGAAGCCGCGCGCGGTATTACAGCCCGCCAGTAGGGTGCTGGTGAAAAGGATTAGCATTACAAGACTGAGAAGACGTTTCATCATTCCTGCCCTGGAAAAAGTATGGCGCAGCAACCTGCGCCACAAGATCAAATAAGTGTTTTATTTTACGCGGGAAACGTATTCGCCTGAGCGAGTATCCACTTTGATCACTTCGCCGATCTGTACGAACAGCGGAACTTTAACGACTGCGCCGGTAGACAGAGTAGCCGGTTTGCCGCCAGTACCAGCGGTATCGCCTTTCAGACCTGGGTCGGTTTCAATGACTTCCAGCTCAACGAAGTTCGGCGGGGTCACGGAGATCGGCTGACCGTTCCACAGGGTCACGATGCATTCAGCCTGGTCCAGCAGCCATTTAGCGTTATCGCCTACCGCTTTTTCATCTGCAGCCAGCTGTTCGAAAGTGGTGTTGTTCATGAAGTGCCAGAATTCACCGTCGCTATACAAGAAGGTCAGGTTCATGTCGGCTACATCTGCGCCTTCGGCAGAGTCGGTAGACTTGAAGGTTTTCTCTACGCGAGTACCGGTCAGCAGGCGACGCAGCTTAACGCGCGCAAACGCCTGGCCTTTACCTGGTTTAACGAATTCGCTGGCTTCAACCGCATACGGTTCGCCGTCCAACATGATTTTAAGACCAGCACGAAAATCGTTGCTATAGTACGTTGCCATAAGGCCCTCTGAAAATTGTTAACTGGTAGCTAAGCCACAAAATGGCGCATATTGTAACCCTAAATACCCCATCCAGAGAAGATTGGTTATCGCAACTTGCCGATGTTGTGACCGATCCCGATGAACTTCTGCATCTTTTGAATATAGACGCAGATGAAAAACTGTTGGCCGGACGCGACGCGAGACGACTTTTCGCCCTGCGCGTACCACGCGCGTTTATTGCGCGCATGGAGAAAGGCAATCCGAACGATCCGCTTCTGCGTCAGGTACTTACCGCCGAGGAAGAGTTTGTTGCGGCGCCAGGCTACTCGACCGATCCGCTGGAGGAACAACACAGTGTGGTTCCTGGCCTGCTGCATAAATATCGCAACCGGGCGCTGCTGCTGGTCAAAGGCGGCTGCGCGGTAAATTGTCGTTATTGCTTCCGCCGACACTTCCCGTACGCCGAAAATCAGGGCAACAAGCGCAACTGGCAGGTCGCTCTGGACTACATTACTGCCCATCCTGAGTTAGATGAGGTAATCTTCTCCGGCGGCGATCCGTTGATGGCCAAGGATCACGAACTGGACTGGCTGCTCACGCAACTGGAAACCATTCCACACATTAAGCGTCTGCGCATTCACAGCCGTTTACCGATTGTGATCCCTGCGCGCATTACCGAAGGGCTGACCGAGCGTTTTGCTCACTCTTCATTGCAAATTCTGCTGGTCAATCATATTAACCATGCCAATGAAGTTGATGAGACGTTTCGTCAGGCGATGCTCAGACTGCGCAAAGCAGGCGTCACGCTACTCAATCAAAGCGTATTGCTACGGGGTGTTAACGATAACGCCCAAACCCTGGCCAACCTTAGTAACGCACTGTTTGATGCGGGTGTTATGCCCTATTACCTGCACGTACTGGATAAAGTGCAGGGTGCCGCCCACTTTATGGTCAGCGACGACGAAGCACGTCAGATTGTGCGTGAACTGCTGACGCTGGTTTCCGGTTATATGGTCCCTAAACTGGCGCGAGAAATTGGCGGAGAACCCAGTAAAACGCCGTTGGATCTGCAATTACGCCAGCAATAATGATTATTGAGTGTCCGATTATGGACACTCACTACCAATCCCGAGTATTTAATATCCGTGCAGGTGGAGTCGCACTTTTAATATGTGCTATTTTAACTGGTACTGTGCAACAACTCATTTGCAAAATTTATAAATTAATAAAAATATAAATCCCCAATAAATATATGGTTAGGGAGAACCCTGGATGGCTATTAGTATTAATGGTATTAATACCGGTGTTATTCGTCAGAAGAATGAATTTATTGCTCTGGCACTCAAGATCAAAGAACCAAGAAATAAAGAGTCACTGTTTTTCCTCTCACCGTTGGGGCTAAGAGATCTGCTTATCGCTCTGGAGAGCAGACTCCATGCGAAGCACCAGCTTAGCGAAGAAGCGCGTTTGCGATATGAAAAAGAACGCGACAAAGCCAGTAAAAAGATGCACGAGAATATCCCTTTAATTCAGGAAGATGAGTTAAAAAATGCGGATATAAACCGTCGCATCAATTCTCTGGTGTTAGTGGATGATAAAGGAGAAAGCTTAGCATTTTCTCTGACACTGCATAACGGACAAATCCACGAATTACTGATTAATGAACTGCAGATCCAGGTATTAGCCTATGCAATCATTCATGCAATAAAAAATGCTGGCATGCAGGAATTAGCGCTAAGAATAACATCGCTGCTGGATTTCCTGCCGCTGTACGATGTTGACTGCCAGCAAAACGATAATCTTGAATATGATTCATATACACAACCAGAATGGAAACATAACCTGTTTAACCATTACCTGGCGATTATCTACCGCTATAAGGATGAAAAGGGTAAAGCTCAATTCTGTGGCTCAGTAGTGAAAACTCGCGCCCTTTCCGGCAGTAAAGAAGCTGAGGCCATTACCCGACGCCTTCTGGACTTCAGCCCACGACTGAAAAAACTTGCCGGTGTCCCGTGCCAGGTGTTTGTCAAAACGTTGACGGGAGATAAAACCCAAAAGCTCAATCAGGATCAGTGTTTGCGCGCGCTACATCATTTACGCGTTCAGTCTGCGCATAAAGCTCAGAATGCCTGATGGCGCTGCGCTTATCAGGCCTACGATCATTTATACCGTAGGCCGGATAAGACGCTTTAGCGTCGCCATCCGGCATCAACAGCTTTTATCAGTTTGGGCACTTATAAACCTGACCATTCATCTCACTGGCGGTAGGAACAAAACTGGACAGCATTCCCTGTGATGGGCTGCTGACGCCATAAATTACGTTACCCCCCATTGCTGCGGCCTGGTTACGCAGATCGTTCGCTGCGCCACGCATAGACCCACCCTCTTCGCCATGCTGACCAGAAAGCCAGTTGCTCTGCGTACCGGTTGCAGTGCCAATCAGCTGGCACTCTGCGCCTGGCTTGTCTTCGACAAAACGTACGTTTTGTCCGGCTGAACTCAGTTCGTTGCTGGAGCTACAACCCGCCATCAGTAGCGCGGCACCAACGATCCCTGCTAAATATTTCACGTGCATGTCATTCCCCATAATCAATTAGTTGGACGTTATGTCCGTAGCTGAATCATATACTAAAAAGATGACCAAAAGAAAAACCCCCAGACATTTCTGCCCGGGGGTTTTCA
>NZ_CP069763.1:1720929-1731549 GCF_016893685.1 Citrobacter cronae | reverse complement strand
GATTACATCATGCCGCCCATTCCACCCATGCCGCCCATACCACCAGCAGCACCTAAGTCAGGCGCATCGCCTTTCGGCAGATCGGTAACCATGCACTCGGTGGTGATCATCAGACCCGCAACAGAAGCTGCATACTGCAGAGCAGAACGCGTTACTTTGGTTGGATCCAGGATACCCATGTCGATCATGTTGCCGTATTCTTCAGTTGCAGCGTTGTAACCGTAGTTACCGTCACCCGCTTTCACGGTGTTAGCCACTACAGACGGCTCTTCGCCGCAGTTCAGAACGATTTGACGCAGCGGAGCTTCCATTGCGCGCAGCGCAACTTTGATACCGACGTTCTGGTCTTCGTTCTGACCTTTCAGGCCGGCAATTTTGGACGCTACGCGAATCAGCGCAACACCACCACCAGCAACCACACCTTCTTCTACCGCAGCACGGGTTGCGTGCAGGGCATCTTCAACGCGGGCTTTCTTCTCTTTCATTTCAACTTCAGTCGCAGCACCAACTTTGATTACCGCAACGCCGCCTGCCAGTTTCGCTACGCGCTCCTGCAGTTTTTCACGGTCGTAGTCTGAAGTAGCTTCTTCGATCTGCTGACGAATCTGCGTCACACGACCCTGGATTGCCGCTTCATCGCCCACGCCATCAATGATGGTGGTGGTGTCTTTATTGATAACAACGCGTTTTGCCTGACCCAGATCTTCCAGAGTGGCTTTTTCCAGTTCCATACCGATCTCTTCAGAGATAACGGTACCACCGGTCAGGGTAGCGATATCCTGCAGCATCGCTTTACGACGATCGCCGAAGCCAGGTGCTTTAACAGCAGCCACTTTCACGATACCGCGCATGGTGTTAACAACCAGAGTTGCCAGCGCTTCGCCTTCAACATCTTCTGCGATAATCAGCAGTGGTTTGCCTGCTTTCGCGACAGCTTCCAGAACCGGCAGCATTTCGCGGATGTTGGAGATTTTCTTATCAGCCAGCAGGATGAACGGGCTTTCCAGTTCAACAGCGCCAGTTTCCGGCTTGTTGATGAAGTAAGGAGACAGGTAGCCACGGTCGAACTGCATACCTTCAACCACGTCCAGTTCGTCCTGCAGACCGGTACCGTCTTCAACAGTGATCACGCCTTCTTTACCGACTTTGTCCATCGCTTCTGCGATCAGTTTACCTACGGTTTCGTCGGAGTTAGCGGAGATGGTACCAACCTGAGCGATTGCTTTAGAGTCAGAGCACGGTACGGACAGCGCTTTCAGTTCTTCAACGGCAGCAGCGACAGCTTTGTCGATACCACGTTTCAGATCCATTGGGTTCATACCCGCAGCAACAGCTTTCAGACCTTCAGTAATGATGGACTGAGCCAGTACGGTTGCGGTGGTGGTACCGTCGCCTGCAGCGTCATTCGCTTTAGAGGCAACTTCTTTCACCATCTGCGCACCCATGTTTTCGAACTTGTCTTCCAGTTCGATTTCACGTGCTACGGAAACACCATCTTTAGTGATGGTCGGTGCACCGAAAGATTTATCCAGAACTACGTTACGGCCTTTTGGACCGAGGGTAACTTTCACTGCATCTGCCAGTACGTTTACGCCGCGCAGCATTTTCACACGAGCGTCGTTACCGAATTTTACGTCTTTAGCTGCCATTTTCTCTTTCCCTTAAATTCGTATGTTCAGTGTCGTTCGCGGATTAGGCTTCAACAATTGCCAGGATGTCACTTTCAGACATGATCAACACTTCTTCATTGTCGATCTTCTCAGATTTAACACCGTAGCCATCGTTGAAAATAACGATATCGCCGACTTTCACGTCCAGCGGCTGTACGGTACCGTTGTCCAGGATGCGACCCTTACCGACAGCGATGATTTCGCCACGAGTTGATTTACCTGCTGCAGAACCGGTCAGTACGATGCCGCCAGCAGATTTGGATTCAACTTCTTTACGTTTGACGATCACACGATCATGTAACGGACGAATACTCATTGATAGCTCTCCTTTGAGAAAGTCTTTATCAGTTATGGGTGACGCCGGCCCGTAAACGGTTTCCCGGCTAGTGACCAGAGAGATGGGGATGGGCTTTTGTGCCTTCAAGGGGGCAAGCGAAAAAAATTTTTTATCAGCAGAAAATCCCGTCAAAACACCGACACGCCTCACATTTCATAACGATTTCAGTCACGTCGTCATAAGCAAATCCGATTGTGATACCATCAAAATCTGCGCTGTAGCCCGGTCAATGGGCATAACCGGATAACAACTTATGAGCGGACTGAAACAAGAGCTGGGACTGGCTCAGGGCGTTGGCCTGTTGTCGACATCATTATTGGGTACAGGCGTTTTTGCCGTCCCCGCGCTGGCTGCGCTGGTCGCTGGCAACAACAGTCTTTGGGCCTGGCCGGTGCTGATTGTTTTAGTCTTTCCCGTGGCGATTGTCTTTGCCGTGCTCGGCCGCCATTTCCCCAGCGCGGGCGGCGTGGCGCATTTTGTCGGTATGGCCTTTGGTTCGCGGCTGGAGCGCGTCACCGGATGGCTGTTTTTGTCGGTAATCCCGGTTGGCTTGCCTGCGGCATTACATATTGCCGCAGGATTCGGCCAGGCGATGTTTGGCTGGCATGACGAGCAGCTTCTGCTGGCAGAACTCGGTACACTGGCGTTGGTCTGGTACATAGGCTCCCGCGGCGCCAGCTCCAGCGCTAACCTACAAACGGTCATTGCCGGGCTGATCGTGGCCCTGATTGTCGCCATCTGGTGGGCGGGCGATCTAAAACCCAGTGAAATCCCCTTCCCTGCAATTAGCGAAATTGAGCTTCCCGGACTGTTCGCTGCCCTGTCAGTGATGTTCTGGTGCTTTGTCGGTCTTGAAGCATTTGCCCACCTGGCCTCTGAATTTAAAAATCCGGAGCGAGACTTCCCGCGCGCGCTAATGATCGGTCTACTGCTGGCAGGTTCTGTCTACTGGGCATGCACCGTCGTCGTCCTCCATTTTGGCGCTTATGGCGAGAAAATGGCGGCGGCGGCATCACTGCCAGAAATTGTTGTACAGCTGTTTGGCGTACAGGCACTGTGGGTCGCCTGCATTATTGGTTATCTGGCCTGCTTTGCCAGTCTCAACATTTATATTCAAAGTTTCGCCCGGCTGGTCTGGTCGCAAGCACAATACAAGCCGGGGAGTTATCTGGCGCGTCTTTCCCCTCGTCACCTTCCGCGCAATGCGCTGAACGCCGTGCTAGGTTGCTGCGTGGTCAGTACCTTGTGCATCTATATGCTGCAAATCAATCTCGATGCGTTAATCGTCTACGCTAACGGCATCTTTATTATGATTTATCTGCTGTGCATGCTGGCAGGTTGTCGATTACTGAAAGGACACTATCGCGCATTGGCGATCGTTGGCGGTTTGCTATGTCTGCTATTGCTGGCGATGGTGGGTTGGAAGAGCCTGTATGCGCTGATTATGCTGGCTGCGCTGTGGTTATTTTTACCCGGCAGGCCGGATAAGTCGACGCTGACGCCATCATCCGGCATATGAACACGTGCCGGATGGCGCTAACGCTTATCCGGCCTACATACTGATGCTTAATCCCGACGATCGTCTTTATGTTCGATACTGTCACGATGCTCGTCTTTGCGCTGGAACTCACCGTCAAAGGTCTCGCCCCCACCCGTTCCGGCGCTAAAACCACCGCCGGGCATACGAGAAAAACGCAAATGTGGCAGCAGTTTCATCGTCAGATGCTTCTGCACCGGGGGTAATAAAAGAAGAAGACCAAGGAAATCGGTGAAAAAACCCGGCAGCACTAATAGCAGACCGGCAATAATCAGCGAAACGCTCTTGATCATTTCTGCAGCCGGGCTTTCACCTGCCGCCATTTTTTGTTGCATCAGTAAAAAGTTCTTAAATCCCTGATTACGAACCAGAGACATCCCGATAACCGACGTAAAAATAACCAAAATCAGGGTCATCAGAACACCCAACACATGGGCAACCTGAATAAAAATAGATATCTCTATGTAAACATAGAGAAAAATGGCAAGTAATGGTATCCAGCGCAAAGGGGACTCCTGTTAATAACAGGCGTTTTGTACAACGTCTGTTCAAAAATTATGTGACTCGCATCAGTCAGATATTGAGGTGGTTAGCAAAATTTCAAGTCGCTTGTACACTAATATTTAGTGTTAATCCTAAAGGGGTGATCTATTTCACAGAATAATAAATAAGGGGTAAATTCCACGCTTTAAGTGATCCAGATTACGGTAGAAATCCTGAACCAGCATATGATCTCGGGTATCAGACCGATGCAGGGGATAATCGTCGGTCGAGAAACAATCGAAATCACATATATCCTGTGTGTTTAGTCAAATCATTGGCAGCTTGAAAAAGAAGGTTCACATGTTAAACAACATTCGTATCGAAGAAGACTTGTTGGGTACCAGGGAAGTTCCAGCGGACGCTTACTATGGTGTTCACACTCTGAGAGCGATTGAAAACTTCTACATTAGCAACAACAAAATCAGCGACATTCCTGAATTTGTTCGCGGCATGGTAATGGTGAAAAAGGCAGCGGCGATGGCCAACAAAGAGCTGCAAACCATTCCTAAAAGTGTGGCAAATGCCATCATCGCGGCGTGTGATGAAGTCCTGAATAACGGAAAATGCATGGATCAGTTCCCGGTAGACGTTTACCAGGGTGGTGCGGGTACCTCCGTCAACATGAACACCAACGAAGTGCTGGCCAATATCGGTCTGGAACTGATGGGTCACCAGAAAGGTGAATATCAGTACCTGAACCCGAACGACCACGTTAACAAATGTCAGTCTACCAACGACGCATACCCAACCGGTTTCCGTATCGCGGTATACGCATCCATCATCAAACTGATTGATGCTCTGAACCAGCTGCGTGAAGGCTTCGAGAAAAAAGCCGATGAATTCCAGGACATCCTGAAAATGGGTCGTACCCAGTTGCAGGATGCTGTGCCGATGACCCTCGGTCAGGAATTCCGTGCTTTCAGCATCCTGCTGAAAGAAGAAGTGAAAAACATTGGGCGTACTGCAGAGCTGCTGCTGGAAGTTAACCTCGGCGCAACGGCAATCGGTACGGGTCTGAACACACCGAAAGAATACTCTCCGCTGGCAGTGAAAAAACTGGCTGAAGTTACCGGTTTTGCCTGTGTTCCTGCAGAAGACCTGATTGAAGCAACTTCTGACTGCGGCGCATACGTTATGGTGCATGGCGCACTGAAACGTCTGGCTGTGAAGATGTCCAAAATCTGTAACGACCTGCGTTTGCTCTCCTCTGGTCCACGTGCCGGCCTGAACGAGATCAACCTGCCGGAACTGCAGGCTGGCTCTTCCATCATGCCAGCTAAAGTGAACCCGGTTGTTCCGGAAGTCGTAAACCAGGTGTGCTTTAAAGTCATCGGTAACGACATCACTGTCACCATGGCGTCTGAAGCAGGTCAGCTGCAGCTGAACGTTATGGAGCCAGTAATCGGCCAGGCAATGTTCGAATCCATTCACATTCTGAGCAACGCTTGCTACAACCTGTTGGAAAAATGCGTTAGCGGCATTACTGCTAACAAAGAAGTGTGCGAAGCATTCGTATACAACTCTATCGGTATCGTTACTTACCTCAACCCGTTCATCGGCCACCACAACGGCGACATCGTTGGTAAAATTTGTGCCGAAACCGGTAAGAGCGTACGTGAAGTTGTCCTCGAGCGCGGCCTGTTGACCGAAGCCGAACTGGACGATATCTTCTCAGTACAGAACCTGATGCACCCGGCTTATAAAGCAAAACGTTATACTGATGAAAGCGAGCAGTAATCGTGTAGGGTAGTACCAGAGAAGGCACGTCAGATGACGTGCCTTTTTTCTTGCACGAAGTTACTTAAAAACAACAATTTAATATCAACTTGTTAAACAACAAGGAAGGCTAATATGATAGTTTTAGAACTTATCATCGTTTTGCTGGCAATCTTTTTAGGTGCCAGACTTGGGGGTATCGGTATTGGATTTGCAGGTGGGCTGGGTGTCCTGGTTCTCGCCGCTATCGGCGTAAAACCCGGTAATATCCCGTTCGATGTCATTTCCATTATCATGGCGGTTATCGCTGCCATCTCAGCTATGCAGATTGCAGGTGGTCTGGACTATCTGGTTCATCAAACTGAAAAACTGCTGCGTAAGAACCCGAAATACATCACGATCCTGGCACCCATCGTGACCTATTTCCTGACCATCTTTGCGGGTACGGGTAACATCTCTCTGGCAACTCTGCCGGTTATCGCTGAAGTTGCGAAGGAACAAGGGATCAAACCTTGCCGTCCGCTCTCAACTGCGGTGGTTTCTGCTCAGATTGCGATCACAGCATCACCAATCTCTGCAGCCGTGGTTTACATGTCTTCCGTAATGGAAGGTCATGGCATCAGCTATATTCACCTGCTGTCCGTGGTTATTCCGTCCACCCTGCTGGCCGTTCTGGTAATGTCCTTCCTGGTGACTATGCTATTCAACTCTAAACTGTCTGACGATCCGATTTATCGTAAACGTCTGGAAGAAGGTTTGGTTGAACTGCGCGGTGAAAGACAAGTTGAAATCAAAGCAGGCGCAAAAACTTCCGTTTGGCTGTTCCTGCTGGGCGTAATTTGCGTTGTTGTCTATGCGATCGTTAACAGCCCAAGCCTTGGTCTGGTCGCTAAACCGCTGATGAATACCACCAACGCTATCCTGATCATCATGCTGAGCATCGCGACGCTGACTACCATCATCTGCCGCGTTGAAACTGACTCCATTCTCAACTCCAGCACCTTCAAAGCCGGTATGAGCGCCTGTATTTGTATCCTGGGCGTTGCGTGGTTGGGTGATACCTTCGTATCTCACAACATTGACTGGATCAAAGATACTGCAGGTAGCGTAATTCAGGGTCATCCGTGGCTGCTGGCCGTCATCTTCTTCTTTGCTTCTGCACTGCTGTACTCTCAGGCAGCAACCGCTAAAGCACTGATGCCGATGGCTCTGGCGCTGAACGTTTCCCCGCTGACCGCTGTTGCCTCCTTCGCAGCTGTTTCCGGCCTGTTCATTCTGCCAACCTACCCAACGCTGGTTGCGGCAGTTCAGATGGATGACACTGGTACAACCCGCATCGGTAAATTCGTCTTTAACCATCCGTTCTTCATCCCGGGTACTCTGGGTGTAGTTCTGGCTGTCTGCTTCGGCTTCTTGCTGGGTAGCTTCATGCTGTAAGTTTTTTCTGCAGGGTGCTCGTGCGCCCTGCAGTTCCTCCTCCTCACCCCGCTTTAGCTAACATCCTTCCCTCGTCCGTTGTATAGTGACCACTCTTTAGCTGGTTACTCTGTTCTTTCGAGGTGTTTATGCTTGATGTAAAGAGTCAGGATATTTCCATCCCCGATACCGTTGTGGTGCTCTGTACTGCTCCGGATGAAGCAACCGCCCAGGATCTGGCTGCAAAAGTGCTGGCGGAAAAGCTGGCAGCCTGCGTGACACTTCTGCCCGGTGCAACCTCCCTCTATTATTGGGAAGGTAAACTGGAGCAGGAATATGAAGTCCAGATGATTTTAAAAACCACCGTCACGCACCAGCAAGCCCTTCTCGATTGCCTGAAGTCACATCACCCGTATCAAACACCTGAACTTCTGGTTTTACCCGTCACTCACGGAGACTTTGATTACCGCTTATGGCTCAACGCATCCTTACGCTGATCCTGCTGCTGTGCAGCACATCTACCTTTGCCGGATTATTTGACGCGCCCGGCCGCTCGCAGTTTGTTCCTGCCGATCGGGCGTTTGTTTTTGATTTTCAGCAAAACCAACACGATCTGAACCTCTCATGGCAGGTCAAAGATGGCTACTATCTCTATCGCAAACAGATAAGCATTACGCCATCTCAGGCCGATATTGCCGAGATAAAACTGCCGCCTGGCGTCTGGCATGAAGATGAGTTTTACGGCAAAAGTGAGATTTACCGTAAACAGTTGAATATCCCGGTCACGGTTAATCAGGCCGCAACTGGCGCAACATTAACGGTCACGTACCAGGGCTGTGCCGACGCCGGTTTTTGCTATCCGCCGGAAACTAAAACTGTCCCCTTAAGTGAAGTGTCAGCCGCTGTCGGGGGGGCTCCGGCTACCGCACCTGTCACTGAGGCCCCGGAAGAGAAACCACAGCCCGCAGCCCAGCTCCCCTTTTCCGCGCTGTGGGCATTGCTAATCGGCATTGGCATCGCTTTCACGCCCTGCGTACTGCCGATGTATCCGCTGATTTCCGGCATCGTGCTGGGCGGCAAGCAACGGTTATCAACCGGTAGGGCGCTGCTGCTGACGTTTATCTACGTCCAGGGAATGGCGCTCACCTATACTGCGCTGGGTCTGGTTGTTGCCGCCGCCGGATTACAGTTTCAGGCGGCATTACAGCATCCTTATGTTCTGATCGGTCTTGCCATCATCTTTACGCTGCTGGCTCTGTCTATGTTCGGCCTGTTCACGCTGCAACTCCCTTCCTCATTGCAAACGCGCCTCACGTTGCTGAGTAACCGCCAGCAAGGCGGCTCTCCCGGTAGCGTCTTTGCTATGGGGGCGATTGCGGGTCTCATCTGTTCTCCTTGCACAACCGCGCCGCTAAGCGCGATTTTGCTGTATATCGCTCAGAGCGGAAATATGTGGCTGGGAGGCGGTACGCTGTATCTGTACGCGCTGGGGATGGGCTTGCCGCTGATGTTGATTACCGTCTTTGGCAACCGCCTGCTGCCTAAAAGCGGTCCATGGATGGAACATGTTAAAACCGCTTTCGGCTTCGTCATCCTGGCGCTTCCCGTCTTCTTGCTTGAACGCATCATTGGCGACGAATGGGGCGTGCGCCTGTGGTCACTGTTGGGCGTCGCGTTCTTTAGCTGGGCATTCATTACCAGCCTGCAGGCAAAGCACGCCTGGATGCGTATCGTGCAGATTCTCCTGTTAGCCGCAGCGCTTGTCAGTGTACGTCCATTGCAGGACTGGGCGTTTGGCACGCCGCATGCTCAAACCCAGGCACACCTTAACTTTACGCCGGTGGCCTCGGTAGAGGCGTTAAATCAGGCGCTGGCGCAAGCCAAAGGCAGGCCCGTCATGTTGGATTTGTATGCCGACTGGTGCGTGGCTTGTAAGGAGTTTGAGAAGTACACCTTCAGCGATCCGCAGGTTCAGCAAGCACTAGGCGACACGGTGCTTTTACAGGCGGATGTAACTGCAAACAATGCCAAGGATGTCGCTCTCCTGAAACATCTACAGGTTTTAGGTTTGCCAACTATCCTGTTTTTTGATGCCGAGGGTAAAGAGCATCCGGAGGCTCGGGTAACGGGATTTATGGATGCAGCGACCTTCAGCGCACATTTGCGCGATCGTCAACCGTGAGCGACACTTGCAAAAGGAAATACGGAGGAGAATACCGTGCAACGTGAAGATGTCCTGGGAGAAGCCCTGAAATTACTTGAGGTTCAAGGGATAGCCAATACCACGCTGGAAATGGTGGCCGAACGTATCGATTATCCGCTTGATGAACTACAGCGCTTTTGGCCAGATAAAGAGGCCATCCTGTATGATGCGTTACGTTACCTCAGCCAGCGGGTGGATATCTGGCGGCGTCAGCTTTTGCTGGATGAGACCCTGAGCGCGGAACAGAAATTACTGGCACGCTACAGCGCGCTGTCCGAATGCGTGAGCAATAATCGCTATCCCGGCTGCCTGTTCATTGCCGCCTGCACGTTTTATCCCGATCCTGGACATCCAATCCACCAGTTAGCCGACCAACAAAAAAAAGCAGCGCATGACTTCACTCATGAGCTACTGACTACGCTGGAAGTTGACGACCCGGCTATGGTCGCCAAACAGATGGAGCTGGTGCTGGAGGGATGTCTGAGCCGCATGCTGGTGAATCGTAGCCATGCTGATGTCGAAACGGCACACCGTTTGGCGGAAGATATTCTGCGCTTTGCCCAGTGTCGTATGGGCGGCGCGCTAACCTAAGCGAACAAGCCCGTCCTGGCCGGTGTGAGTAAGCATAACGCCATCAGTCGTTGAAAACGTGCCATCGCCACGGTGGTGCGAATTAATCGGTTAACCGCCCTGGTCAGCGTGTGATTAAGATGCAGTGAATCACTCTTTTGCCATACTGCCCTTCTTGCGCTTAGCATGACCTGTCGGCATCGTGGCGATCTGGAAGATTTGTGCAAACTTCAGGCACAAACGCACAGATTGCCGTAATATTAAGCGGTTGAACCGCTTTTCCTGAAATTTGATTGACTGGCAGGCGCGAATACGGTTTAATGCGCCCCGTTGCCCGGATAGCTCAGTCGGTAGAGCAGGGGATTGAAAATCCCCGTGTCCTTGGTTCGATTCCGAGTCCGGGCACCACTATTTAAAGAACCCGCCCWWRAGGCGGGTTTTTGCTTTTATAGTTTCTGATAGCTTCCAGCCGATCGTTTTACCCTATTTCTGACCCGCCACCTCTCACAAACACCACACGTAAACTCAATCTCGCCGTTAACAGCCAATTTCAGTAAGCAGACGCCAGGGATCTATATAAAAATGGGATTCATCGTAACGGGACGTACAGAGGTGGACGATCTTGGGG
>NZ_CP069763.1:1720447-1720904 GCF_016893685.1 Citrobacter cronae | reverse complement strand
AGTGCGGGATTGCCTGATGCGCTGCGCTTATCAGGCCTACAAAATACGTTCAGTACAACGTAGGCCGGATAAGGCGGKRTGCCGCATCCGGCAGGTTTCATTTCRYACAGACGCAAAAAAGCCCATCCGGCAGGAYGGGCTTCTTCACTTATTTGATGCCTGGCAGTTTATGGCGGGCGTCCTGCCCGCCACCCTCCGGGCCGTTGCTGCGCAACGTTCAAATCCGCTCCCGGCGGATTTGTCCTCCTCAGGAGAGCACTCACCGACAGACMACAGATAAAACAAAAGGCCCGGTCTTYCGACCGGGCCTTCCGCTTTTATTTGATGCCTGGCAGTTCCCTACTCTCGCATGGGGARACCCCACACTACCATCGGCGCTACGGCGTTTCACTTCTGAGTTCGGCATGGGGTCAGGTGGGACCACCGCGCTACAGCCGCCAGGCAAATTCTGTTTATT
>NZ_CP069763.1:1717445-1720392 GCF_016893685.1 Citrobacter cronae | reverse complement strand
GCCAAAACATCTTCGGCGTTGTAAGGTTAAGCCTCACGGTTCATTAGTATCGGTTAGCTCAACGTATCGCTACACTTACACACCCGACCTATCAACGTCGTCGTCTTCAACGTTCCTTCAGGAGACTCAAAGTCTCAGGGAGAACTCATCTCGGGGCAAGTTTCGTGCTTAGATGCTTTCAGCACTTATCTCTTCCGCATTTAGCTACCGGGCAGTGCCATTGGCATGACAACCCGAACACCAGTGATGCGTCCACTCCGGTCCTCTCGTACTAGGAGCAGCCCCCCTCAATTCTCCAGCGCCCACGGCAGATAGGGACCGAACTGTCTCACGACGTTCTAAACCCAGCTCGCGTACCACTTTAAATGGCGAACAGCCATACCCTTGGGACCTACTTCAGCCCCAGGATGTGATGAGCCGACATCGAGGTGCCAAACACCGCCGTCGATATGAACTCTTGGGCGGTATCAGCCTGTTATCCCCGGAGTACCTTTTATCCGTTGAGCGATGGCCCTTCCATTCAGAACCACCGGATCACTAAGACCTGCTTTCGCACCTGCTCGAGCCGTCACTCTCGCAGTCAAGCTAGCTTATGCCTTTGCACTAACCTCCTGATGTCCGACCAGGATTAGCTAACCTTCGTGCTCCTCCGTTACTCTTTGGGAGGAGACCGCCCCAGTCAAACTACCCACCAGACACTGTCCGCAACCCGGATTACGGGCCCACGTTAGAACACCAGCCATTAAAGGGTGGTATTTCAAGGATGGCTCCATGCAGACTGGCGTCCACACTTCAAAGCCTCCCACCTATCCTACACATCAAGGACCAGTGTTCAGTGTCAAGCTATAGTAAAGGTTCACGGGGTCTTTCCGTCTTGCCGCGGGTACACTGCATCTTCACAGCGAGTTCAATTTCACTGAGTCTCGGGTGGAGACAGCCTGGCCATCATTACGCCATTCGTGCAGGTCGGAACTTACCCGACAAGGAATTTCGCTACCTTAGGACCGTTATAGTTACGGCCGCCGTTTACCGGGGCTTCGATCAAGAGCTTCTCCTTACGGATAACCCCATCAATTAACCTTCCGGCACCGGGCAGGCGTCACACCGTATACGTCCACTTTCGTGTTTGCACAGTGCTGTGTTTTTAATAAACAGTTGCAGCCAGCTGGTATCTTCGACTGATTTCAGCTCCATGAGTAAATCACTTCACCTACCTATCAGCGTGCCTTCTCCCGAAGTTACGGCACCATTTTGCCTAGTTCCTTCACCCGAGTTCTCTCAAGCGCCTTGGTATTCTCTACCTGACCACCTGTGTCGGTTTGGGGTACGATTTNNNGTTACCTGATGCTTAGAGGCTTTTCCTGGAAGCAGGGCATTTGTCACTTCAGCACCGTAGTGCCTCGTCATCACACCTCAGCGTTAAAAGGTACCGGATTTACCTGGAACCTCCGCCTACACGCTTAAACCGGGACAACCGTCGCCCGGCCAACATAGCCTTCTCCGTCCCCCCTTCGCAGTAACACCAAGTACAGGAATATTAACCTGTTTCCCATCGACTACGCCTTTCGGCCTCGCCTTAGGGGTCGACTCACCCTGCCCCGATTAACGTTGGACAGGAACCCTTGGTCTTCCGGCGTGCGGGTTTTTCACCCGCATTATCGTTACTTATGTCAGCATTCGCACTTCTGATACCTCCAGCAACCCTCACAGGCCACCTTCAACGGCTTACAGAACGCTCCCCTACCCAACAACACATAGTGTCGCTGCCGCAGCTTCGGTGCATGGTTTAGCCCCGTTACATCTTCCGCGCAGGCCGACTCGACCAGTGAGCTATTACGCTTTCTTTAAATGATGGCTGCTTCTAAGCCAACATCCTGGCTGTCTGTGCCTTCCCACATCGTTTCCCACTTAACCATGACTTTGGGACCTTAGCTGGCGGTCTGGGTTGTTTCCCTCTTCACGACGGACGTTAGCACCCGCCGTGTGTCTCCCGTGATAACATTCTTCGGTATTCGCAGTTTGCATCGGGTTGGTAAGTCGGGATGACCCCCTAGCCGAAACAGTGCTCTACCCCCGAAGATGAATTCACGAGGCGCTACCTAAATAGCTTTCGGGGAGAACCAGCTATCTCCCGGTTTGATTGGCCTTTCACCCCCAGCCACAAGTCATCCGCTAATTTTTCAACATTAGTCGGTTCGGTCCTCCAGTTAGTGTTACCCAACCTTCAACCTGCCCATGGCTAGATCACCGGGTTTCGGGTCTATACCCTGCAACTTAACGCCCAGTTAAGACTCGGTTTCCCTTCGGCTCCCCTATACGGTTAACCTTGCTACAGAATATAAGTCGCTGACCCATTATACAAAAGGTACGCAGTCACACCCGAAGGTGCTCCCACTGCTTGTACGTACACGGTTTCAGGTTCTTTTTCACTCCCCTCGCCGGGGTTCTTTTCGCCTTTCCCTCACGGTACTGGTTCACTATCGGTCAGTCAGGAGTATTTAGCCTTGGAGGATGGTCCCCCCATATTCAGACAGGATACCACGTGTCCCGCCCTACTCTTCGAGTTCACAACCTGTGCATTTTTGTGTACGGGACTATCACCCTGTACCGTCGGACTTTCCAGACCGTTCCACTAACACACATGCTGATTCAGACTCTGGGCTGCTCCCCGTTCGCTCGCCGCTACTGGGGGAATCTCGGTTGATTTCTTTTCCTCGGGGTACTTAGATGTTTCAGTTCCCCCGGTTCGCTTCGTTAACCTATGTATTCAGTTAACGATAGTGTGACGAATCACACTGGGTTTCCCCATTCGGAAATCGCCGGTTATAACGGTTCATATCACCTTACCGGCGCTTATCGCAGATTAGCACGTCCTTCATCGCCTCTGACTGCCAGGGCATCCACCGTGTACGCTTAGTCGCTTAACCTCACAACCCGAAGATGTTTC
>NZ_CP069763.1:1680338-1717419 GCF_016893685.1 Citrobacter cronae | reverse complement strand
ATTTGAGAGACTCGAACACACCCTTTATCTGTTCTTATTACGGAGAACAGACACAGTGTGTCGTTTCAATTTTCAGCTTGATCCAGATTTTTAAAGAGCAAATATCTCAAACATGACTCGCAAGCCAGTTTTGAGATATCAGGGCGCGCGTCTTTCACTCACGAACCAGCAAGTGGCGTCCCCTAGGGGATTCGAACCCCTGTTACCGCCGTGAAAGGGCGGTGTCCTGGGCCTCTAGACGAAGGGGACACTGAAGTCTCAATCGCAAGACGCCTTGCTATTCACTTTTCATCAGACAATCTGTGTGAGCACTACAAAGGTCGGTTCTTTAAGGTAAGGAGGTGATCCAACCGCAGGTTCCCCTACGGTTACCTTGTTACGACTTCACCCCAGTCATGAATCACAAAGTGGTAAGCGCCCTCCCGAAGGTTAAGCTACCTACTTCTTTTGCAACCCACTCCCATGGTGTGACGGGCGGTGTGTACAAGGCCCGGGAACGTATTCACCGTGGCATTCTGATCCACGATTACTAGCGATTCCGACTTCATGGAGTCGAGTTGCAGACTCCAATCCGGACTACGACATACTTTATGAGGTCCGCTTGCTCTCGCGAGGTCGCTTCTCTTTGTATATGCCATTGTAGCACGTGTGTAGCCCTACTCGTAAGGGCCATGATGACTTGACGTCATCCCCACCTTCCTCCAGTTTATCACTGGCAGTCTCCTTTGAGTTCCCGGCCGGACCGCTGGCAACAAAGGATAAGGGTTGCGCTCGTTGCGGGACTTAACCCAACATTTCACAACACGAGCTGACGACAGCCATGCAGCACCTGTCTCACGGTTCCCGAAGGCACTAAGGCATCTCTGCCAAATTCCGTGGATGTCAAGAGTAGGTAAGGTTCTTCGCGTTGCATCGAATTAAACCACATGCTCCACCGCTTGTGCGGGCCCCCGTCAATTCATTTGAGTTTTAACCTTGCGGCCGTACTCCCCAGGCGGTCGACTTAACGCGTTAGCTCCGGAAGCCACGCCTCAAGGGCACAACCTCCAAGTCGACATCGTTTACGGCGTGGACTACCAGGGTATCTAATCCTGTTTGCTCCCCACGCTTTCGCACCTGAGCGTCAGTCTTTGTCCAGGGGGCCGCCTTCGCCACCGGTATTCCTCCAGATCTCTACGCATTTCACCGCTACACCTGGAATTCTACCCCCCTCTACAAGACTCTAGCCTGCCAGTTTCGGATGCAGTTCCCAGGTTGAGCCCGGGGATTTCACATCCGACTTGACAGACCGCCTGCGTGCGCTTTACGCCCAGTAATTCCGATTAACGCTTGCACCCTCCGTATTACCGCGGCTGCTGGCACGGAGTTAGCCGGTGCTTCTTCTGCGAGTAACGTCAATCGCTGTGGTTATTAACCACAGCGCCTTCCTCCTCGCTGAAAGTACTTTACAACCCGAAGGCCTTCTTCATACACGCGGCATGGCTGCATCAGGCTTGCGCCCATTGTGCAATATTCCCCACTGCTGCCTCCCGTAGGAGTCTGGACCGTGTCTCAGTTCCAGTGTGGCTGGTCATCCTCTCAGACCAGCTAGGGATCGTCGCCTAGGTGAGCCGTTACCCCACCTACTAGCTAATCCCATCTGGGCACATCCGATGGCAAGAGGCCCGAAGGTCCCCCTCTTTGGTCTTGCGACATTATGCGGTATTAGCTACCGTTTCCAGTAGTTATCCCCCTCCATCGGGCAGTTTCCCAGACATTACTCACCCGTCCGCCACTCGTCACCCGAGAGCAAGCTCTCTGTGCTACCGTTCGACTTGCATGTGTTAGGCCTGCCGCCAGCGTTCAATCTGAGCCATGATCAAACTCTTCAATTTAAGTTTGATGCTCGTGAATTAAACTTCGTAATGAATTACGTGTTCACTCAGAGACTTGGTATTCATTTTTCGTCTTGCGACGTTAAGAATCCGTATCCTCGAGTGCCCACACAGATTGTCTGATAAATTGTTAAAGAGCAGTTGCGACGCGCCTTAGCGCTCTGTCGCGAGGTGGCGTATATTACGCTTTCCTCTTTCAGAGTCAACCCTCATTTTCAGGTTTTTCTCTTCAACCGACCGGGCTGTTTGTGTGAAGTGATTCACATCCGCCGTGTCGATGGAGGCGCATTATAGGGAGTTTCCTTCAGCCCGCAACCCCTAAATGACAGAAAAATGACTGACTGCTGCATTCCACAGCAAAACCCCGCCTTATACCCCTTTACGCACAGAGTTATCCACAATCGTCAAAAAACTACCGGTAAGCATTACTGAAAAATGGAGAGAACCGGCACAGAACGCTCTATATATAGAAGAAGTATTGGCAGCCTAAGCCCACATTCCTTACCACCTTTGAATTACGCATGCCGTCGGGCGATAATACCCGCACAAACCGTGATTCCAGGACCGTGATGAGACACTCTCTGCAACGTACTGCTATACGCAAACGCCCAATGAAGCTCGGCACTACCGTGATCCTCATGGTCAGTGCAGTACTCTTCTCAGTGCTGCTTGTTGTTCATCTGATTTACTTTTCGCAAATCAGCAACATGACACGCGATGCATTAGCGGATAAAGCGCTTGCGGTCGCGCGGACGCTGGCAAACTCGCCGGAGATCCGCCAAGGGTTAATGAAAAAACCTGAGGAAAGCGGCATTCAGGCGATTGCCCAGGCGGTGAATAAGAGCAACGATTTTTTGTTCATCGTCGTCACCGATATGCAAAGCATTCGTTACTCTCATCCCGAAGCGCAGCGAATCGGTCAGCCATTTAAAGGCGATGACATTTTGCTGGCTCTGCAGGGCAAAGAGAATGTTGCCATTAATCGCGGCTTTCTGGCTAAAGCTCTGCGCGTGTTTACCCCTATCTATGATGAGCATCACCGACAGATTGGCGTGGTGGCGATCGGCCTTGAGCTAAGCAGAGTGACTGAGCAGATCAATAACAGTCGCGGCAGTATCTTCTGGTCCATCTTGTTTGGCGTTCTGGTTGGGTTACTCGGCACATGGGTATTCGTCAAAGTCCTTAAGCGCATTTTGTTTGGCCTGGAGCCTTATGAAATCTCCAATCTGTTCGAACAACGCCAGGCGATGCTGCACTCTATAAAGGAAGGTGTCATTGCCGTTGATGAGTGTGGTGAAGTCACGCTGATAAACCAGGCGGCGCAGGAACTGCTTGATTACCACAAATCCCAAGACGATGCCCAGCTCTCGACGCTCAGCCACGCGTGGTCACAGGTGGTCGATTTTTCGCAAGTACTACGCGATGGAACGCCACGCCGCGATGAAGAGATCACGGTGAAAGATCGGCTACTCTTAATTAACACTGTTCCGGTACTCAGCAACGGAAAAATCATCGGGGCCATTTCAACGTTCCGCGATAAAACTGAAGTTCGGAAACTGATGCAACGCCTGGACGGTATGGTTAACTATGCCGACGCACTTCGTGAACGATCCCACGAATTCATGAACAAATTGCACGTGATTCTGGGATTATTGCACCTGAAAAGTTATAAGCAGCTTGAAAATTACATCCTGAAGACCGCGAACAATTATCAGGAAGAGATTGGCTCACTGTTAGGAAAAATAAAATCTCCGGTGATCGCTGGATTTTTACTCAGTAAGATTAATCGCACATCTGATTTAGGTCATAGTCTGGTCATTAGCAATGAAAGCCAATTGCCGGAAAACAGCAATGAAGATCAGGTAGCGGTGCTGATTACCGTTTTGGGGAATTTGATTGAAAACGCCCTGGAGGCGCTAGGTCAAGAACCCGGTGGCGAGATCAGCGTATCCTTGCACTATCGACACGGCTGGTTGCATTGCGAAGTGAATGACGATGGTCCAGGGATCGCCCCTGAACACATTGAGCACATCTTTGAGAAGGGCGTCTCGTCAAAAGGAACCGAACGAGGCGTCGGTTTAGCACTTGTGAAACAGCAGGTTGAAAGTGTTGGCGGCAATATTTCCGTCGAGTCTGAACCTGGGGTCTTCACCCAATTTTTTGTACAGTTACCGTGGAATGGTGAGAGGGCCAGCAGATGATCAATGTCTTAATTGTCGATGACGATGCAATGGTAGCGGAATTAAATCGTCGTTATGTCGCGCAACTCTCCGGTTTTCATTGCTGCGGAACAGCCTCTACGCTGGAGAAAGCCAAAGAGATCATCTTTCATAGCGGTCATCATATCGATTTGATTTTGCTGGATATTTACATGCAAAAAGAAAACGGTCTGGATCTGCTGCCCGTTCTGCACAGCAAAGGCTGCAAGTGTGATGTTATTGTCATCTCTTCCGCCGCTGACGCGACCACCATCAAAGACTCTCTGCACTATGGTGTCGTTGACTACCTGATCAAACCTTTCCAGGCTTCCCGTTTTGAAGAAGCGCTAACCGGCTGGCTACATAAGAAAACAGAGATGGAAAAGCATCAGTACTATGAACAGTCTGAGCTTGACCAACTTATTCACGGCAGCTCCTCCAATGAGCAGGAAGTACGCCGCTTACCCAAAGGGCTAACGCCACAAACATTACGTACGCTGTGCCAGTGGATTGATGAGCACCAGGATCAGGAGTTCTCTACGGATGAGCTGGCCAATGAGGTCAATATCTCCCGCGTCTCTTGCCGTAAATACCTTATCTGGCTGGTTAATTGTCACATCTTATTTACCAGCATCCACTATGGCGTGACCGGTAGACCTGTTTATCGTTACCGCGTTCAGGCAGAGCAATACTCATTGCTTAAACAATATTGCCAATAAATACATTTTGGGATTATTTGTTATTTGAAAGTAACAATTATTAAAATAATGAAAAATCCCTATTTTACTGGCTGAAGCAGAAGCATTATCAATTTGCGTTAGATCAAATATATTTGTACACAGCATGTCAAAAGCTATATTTCAATATTGATAAACATCACACTGTTTTTAATTTCAAAATCGCTAACAAAAGTTAATTAAGTATTATCTGACTCGCAGAGTGTGTATTTTTACCCATAAAGGATTAGTCTGAAATTAACCAGAGATACAAAATCTGGACTGGTAGCAATGGAGACCATGCTACGTACCATGGACACCGTACATTTTTGTGAGCAAATAAAAGTATCCGTACGCCGATCTCATTACATAATGAAATGGCGTGACCGTGATCACACAAATAACCCACTCACTCATTCTGTCCGTGGTTCATGTCATAGCGGAAAACGCAAAACAGATAAATTACAGCGTCAACCGCAGCTCTCTATGCCCAGTTCTGCTTCCCATCGCCTGAGGATTTTCTCCTCTGTTCAACGCCACAGAAAAAAACTAAATATCGCCATAACTTTAAAAAAACATTCTAGCAAGACATTTGAACATTAATCGCAAATACGGACATATCGAATACTGACCATTTTTTGATGCTTATTCTGGCAAAAAAGAATGTGCCACAGATCCATTTTTCAAAAAATTGACTGGGTTTTTCGCGAGGGTAAATAAAATGTTATTTAGTATACAACTTCTCATAATATTAATATGTTTGTTTTATGGTGCCAGAAAGGGCGGTATCGCACTGGGCTTATTAGGCGGTATCGGCCTGGTCATTCTGGTTTTCGTTTTCCATCTCCAGCCGGGTAAACCACCTGTAGACGTTATGCTGGTTATTATTGCCGTGGTGGCCGCATCGGCAACCTTGCAAGCCTCCGGCGGCCTTGACGTTATGCTGCAAATCGCTGAAAAGCTGCTGCGCCGTAACCCAAAATACGTTTCTATCGTCGCACCGTTTGTTACCTGCACCCTGACGATTCTCTGTGGTACAGGCCACGTGGTATACACCATCCTGCCAATCATTTATGACGTTGCCATTAAGAATAATATTCGCCCGGAACGTCCAATGGCGGCGAGTTCTATCGGTGCGCAAATGGGTATTATCGCCAGCCCGGTTTCCGTAGCCGTGGTGTCACTGGTCGCCATGCTGGGTAATGTGACGTTTGAAGGTAAACATCTCGAATTCCTCGACCTGCTCAGCATCACCATCCCGTCTACCCTGCTGGGTATACTGGCTATCGGTATTTTCAGCTGGTTCCGTGGTAAAGATCTGGATAAAGATGAAGAATTCCAGAAGTTTATTTCCGTACCTGAAAACCACAACTATGTTTATGGCGACACCGCCACGCTGTTAGATAAAAAACTGCCGAAAAGCAACTGGCTGGCCATGTGGATCTTCCTCGCCGCTATCGCCGTGGTTGCTGTGCTCGGCGCATTCTCTGAGCTGCGCCCTACCTTCAGCGGCAAACCGCTGTCCATGGTACTGGTTATCCAGATGTTCATGCTGCTGACCGGTGCGCTGATTATTATCCTGACGAAGACTAATCCCGCTTCAATATCTAAAAACGAAGTCTTCCGTTCCGGTATGATCGCGATTGTGGCGGTGTACGGTATTGCCTGGATGGCCGAAACAATGTTCGGTGCGCACATGACAGAAATCGAAGGTGTGCTGGGTAATATGGTGAAAGAGTATCCGTGGGCCTATGCAATTGTTCTGCTGCTGGTATCCAAGTTTGTAAACTCCCAGGCAGCGGCGCTGGCGGCGATTGTTCCGGTCGCGCTGGCAATCGGGGTTGATCCAGCGTACATCGTTGCTTCGGCGCCGGCATGTTACGGTTACTACATTCTGCCGACCTACCCGAGCGATCTGGCTGCTATTCAGTTTGACCGTTCCGGTACCACCCACATCGGCCGCTTCGTTATCAACCACAGCTTCATTCTGCCTGGCTTGATCGGCGTAAGCGTATCCTGTGTCTTTGGTTGGATATTCGCCGCAATGTACGGTTTCCTGTAATCACAGTTCGCGTGCCGTCCGCGTTGGTACGGCACGCCACTCTTAAGACACAGTGAATTTCTAAATTCCTGATAAAAATGAAAAGGCTGGAAGCAAATGTCAAAAGTTGAATTCACTTACCAGGCGGCTTTCCCACTGGGGGAAGACAAAACTGAGTACTACCTGCTGACATCCGATCACGTCAGCGTCGGCGAGTTTGAAGGCGAGACTATCCTGAAAGTAGCCCCTGAAGCACTTACGCTACTGGCTCAGCAAGCCTTCCACGATGCCTCCTTTATGCTCCGCCCTGAACACCAACAGCAAGTCGCCTCAATTCTCCATGATCCCGAAGCCAGCGAAAACGATAAGTACGTGGCGCTGCAGTTCCTGAGAAACTCCGAAATCGCCGCCAAAGGCGTATTGCCAACCTGCCAGGACACCGGTACGGCCATTATCATGGGTAAAAAAGGCCAGCGCGTGTGGACCGGCGGCGGCGATGAAGCCGCGCTCTCCAGAGGCGTATTTAATACCTATATTGAAGATAACCTGCGCTACTCGCAAAACGCGGCGCTGGATATGTACAAAGAAGTGAATACCGGCACCAACCTGCCTGCGCAAATCGATCTGTACAGCGTGGACGGTGATGAATACAAATTCCTGTGCGTGGCCAAAGGCGGTGGCTCAGCCAACAAAACCTATCTGTATCAGGAAACCAAAGCGCTGCTGACTCCCGGAAAACTGAAAAACTTCCTGGTGGAAAAAATGCGTACGCTGGGTACCGCAGCTTGCCCGCCGTACCATATTGCATTCGTCATTGGCGGCACGTCAGCGGAAAGCACCCTTAAAACGGTGAAGCTGGCCAGCACGCACTACTATGATGCACTGCCGACTGAAGGCAATGCTCACGGCCAGGCGTTCCGCGATCTGCAACTGGAACAGGAACTGCTGATCGAGGCACAGAAACTCGGCCTCGGCGCTCAGTTTGGCGGAAAATACTTCGCACATGACATCCGCGTGATCCGTCTACCTCGCCACGGCGCGTCCTGTCCGGTAGGTATGGGCGTTTCCTGCTCCGCGGACCGTAACATTAAAGCCAAGATTAACCGCGAAGGGATCTGGATTGAAAAACTGGAACATAATCCAGGTCAGTACATTCCAGAATCTCTGCGCCAGGCTGGCGAAGGCGAAGTGGTTAAGGTAGACCTTAACCGTCCGATGAAAGAGATCCTCGCCCAGCTTTCGCAGTACCCGGTTTCTACCCGCCTGTCACTGAGCGGCACGATTATTGTTGGTCGTGACATCGCCCACGCGAAGCTAAAAGAGCGTATTGAGTCCGGCGAAGGTCTGCCGCAGTACGTGAAAGATCATCCGATCTACTACGCGGGCCCGGCAAAAACGCCAGCGGGTTATCCGTCCGGCTCTTTAGGGCCGACTACCGCAGGTCGTATGGACTCCTATGTTGACCTGTTGCAGTCACACGGCGGCAGCATGATCATGCTGGCAAAAGGCAACCGTAGCCAGCAGGTGACAGACGCTTGCCACAAACACGGCGGTTTCTACTTAGGCAGCATCGGCGGACCGGCAGCGGTACTGGCGCAGCAGAGCATTAAGCATCTGGAATGCGTGGAATACCCGGAGCTGGGTATGGAAGCTATCTGGAAAATCGAAGTAGAAGATTTCCCGGCGTTCATCCTGGTCGATGATAAAGGCAACGATTTCTTCCAGCAAATCGTCAGCAAACAATGCGCTAACTGCGCGAAGTAACCTATTCGGCCCGGCACTGGACTGACACTAAACTTTTGGCGTCAGTCCAGCGATCCCCCCGGGCCACCTTAATCCTCCCATTTACTGGCGTTGAATTTTTGCTGTTCACAGGGAATAGTAATCTTTTCCATTACGTGTGAATTCATAATGCTCCGCACACTGAACCCCATGATTTTGCAGTCTGGCGCGCTGATTCTGGCGCTGATCCTTATCTACACCGGCATCTGTGCCACTGAGAAAATCACCTGGCTGATGGAAGTCACGCCGGTCATTATCGTCGTACCGTTGTTGCTGACTACCGTAAAGCGCTACCCGTTGACGCCGCTGCTCTACACGCTAATTTTCTTTCACGCCATCATTCTGATGGTCGGCGGTATGTATACCTATGCCAAAGTCCCCGTCGGTTTTCAGGTTCAGGAATGGCTGGATCTTAGTCGCAATCCCTATGACAAGCTGGGTCACTTCTTTCAGGGGCTGGTGCCAGCGCTGACGGCAAGAGAGATTTTAGTGCGCGGTAATATTGTCCGTGGCCGAAAAATGCTGGCATTTTTAGTCTGCTGCGTAGCGTTGGCGATTAGCGCGACCTATGAGCTGATCGAATGGTGGGCGGCGCTGGCAATGGGTCAAGGAGCTGATGATTTTCTCGGCACGCAGGGCGACCCGTGGGATACCCAATCCGATATGTTTTGCGCCCTGCTTGGGGCCTTAACCACCGTGATTTTACTGGCGAGAACGCATTGCAAGCAACTGCGCCATTATGGGTTAATCACCGCCAACTGAATGAAATCATTACCGGATGTTGCTGATGCACATCCGGCCTGCATGCTTGCCATTCAGCAATATCAGTATCAGCCAAAAAAATAGTCCCCCTGTCGATAAACGGCGGTTAAAATCCGTCTTCAATACAGCATAACTCATTGTTTAAAAACATATAAAATACAAAATAGACTATTTTTCACCCGCTTTACAGCCCATTTTCTCAGGATAATACTTGCCTGCGTCACATTCATACGGTGTGTCTGCAATCCATAAATTGCAACCTTTCCACAACCGGGTAAAAGATGATGAAAGTATTAATTGTTGAAAGTGAGTTTCTGCATCAGGACACCTGGGTCGGTAGCGCTGTCGAACGTCTGGCTGACGCATTAAGCCGCCAGAATGTTACCGTCATTAAGTCCACCTCATTCGACGATGGTTACGCCATCCTCGCCGCAAATGAAGCCATTGATTGCCTGATGTTCAGCTATCAAATGGAACAACAAGATGAGCACCTGAATGTCAGGCAATTGATCGGCAAGCTCCACGAGCGCCAGCAAAACGTTCCTGTTTTCCTCCTGGGCGATCGCGAAAAAGCCACCGCATCGTTGGATCGCGACCTGCTGGAGCTTGTCGATGAATTCGCCTGGATTCTGGAAGATACCGCAGACTTTATCGCCGGGCGCGCCGTGGCGGCGATGACTCGTTACCGCCAGCAGCTTCTGCCGCCGCTGTTCAGCGCGCTGATGAAATACGGCGACATCCATGAATATTCCTGGGCGGCGCCTGGCCACCAGGGCGGCGTCGGTTTTACCAAAACCCCAGCCGGTCGTTTCTATCATGACTACTACGGCGAAAACTTATTCCGTACCGACATGGGTATCGAACGCACCTCCCTGGGTTCACTGCTGGATCATACTGGCGCATTTGGCGAGAGCGAAAAATATGCCGCCCGGGTGTTTGGCGCTGACCGCTCCTGGTCCGTGGTGGTCGGGACTTCCGGCTCTAACCGCACCATCATGCAAGCCTGTATGACCGACAACGACGTCGTGGTGCTGGATCGCAACTGCCATAAATCGATTGAACAGGGGCTGATCCTTACCGGGGCAAAACCGGTATACATGGTGCCTAGCCGCAACCGCTACGGCATTATCGGGCCTATCTACCCGCAGGAAATGCAGCCTGAAACATTGCAGAAAAAAATCAGTGAAAGCCCACTGACAAAGGGCAAAGCCGGACAAAAACCGTCATACAGCGTCGTGACTAACTGTACCTATGACGGCGTTTGCTACAACGCAAAAGAGGCGCAGGACCTGCTCGCGCAAACCAGCGATCGTATCCACTTCGATGAAGCCTGGTACGGCTATGCTCGCTTTAACCCAATTTATGCCGACCACTACGCCATGCGTGGCGCGCCGGGCGATCATAACGGCCCTACCGTTTTTGCCACCCACTCGACTCACAAACTGCTGAATGCGCTCTCCCAAGCATCTTATATTCACGTCCGTGAAGGTCGTGGGGCCGTGAACTTCTCCCGCTTTAACCAGGCGTACATGATGCACGCCACCACCTCTCCGCTGTATGCCATCTGCGCATCAAACGATGTGGCGGTTTCCATGATGGACGGTAACAGCGGCCTGTCGCTCACCCAGGAAGTGATCGACGAAGCGGTCGATTTCCGCCAGGCCATGGCGCGGTTGTACAAAGAATTCACCGCCGAAGGCGACTGGTTCTTCAAACCGTGGAACAAAGAAGTGGTAACCGATCCGCAGACCGGCAAAACCTATGACTTTGCCGATGCGCCAACCCAACTCCTGACCACTGACCAGAACTGCTGGGTAATGCGTCCGGGCGAATCCTGGCACGGGTTTAAAGATCTGCCGGATAACTGGAGCATGCTGGACCCGATTAAAGTCAGCATTCTGGCACCGGGTATGGGCGACGATGGCGAACTGGAAGAGACAGGTGTTCCTGCAGCTCTGGTCACCGCCTGGCTTGGCCGTCACGGTATCGTGCCGACGCGTACCACCGACTTCCAGATTATGTTCCTGTTCTCAATGGGGATTACCCGTGGGAAATGGGGCACACTGATCAACACGTTGTGCTCTTTCAAACATCACTACGATGCGAATACTCCGCTGGCACAGGTAATGCCTGAACTGGTTGAGGAATATCCAGACACTTACGCAAACATGGGCATTCACGATCTTGGCGACACCATGTTTGCCTGGCTGAAAGAGAACAACCCTGGCAGCCGTCTCAATGCAGCCTACTCCGGCCTGCCTGTTGCTGAAATTACACCGCGTGAAGCCTATAACGCGATAGTCAGCGATAACGTTGAGATGGTGGCCATTGAAAATCTGCAGGGCCGTATAGCAGCGAACTCTGTGATTCCTTACCCACCAGGAATTCCGATGCTGTTGTCCGGTGAAAACTTTGGCGACGCTAATAGCCCGCAGATTAGTTATCTACGTTCGTTGCAGTCCTGGGACCACCATTTCCCTGGATTTGAACATGAAACCGAAGGAACGGAAATTATTGACGGTGTGTATCACGTCATGTGCGTGAAAGCATAATGTCTTTTTGAGATAGTCCGATTTGAAGGATGACATGTCATGCTTGAGTAATTCCTGAGTATTGCTGCAAAACAATAACATTGTCATACCTTTTTGCGCGGGACCACCCCGCGCTTTTTTTATACGAAAATTGCACGTTGCCACTTGCGTAAAATTTTATGTACACGGCAATAATCCCTACAGATATTGTAATTAATCTAAATATCGCTATTTTATCGCCTGTCTTGATTCATCACACAATTTCATTTGCCGGTTATTTCTTGCCCAATGGTAAGTTACGGTAGTTTATGTCATATTCCTGGAGTTTGGGTATGAGACTTTGCAGCAAAGAAGCGTGTGTTGTCGTATTAACGGAGAAGGATGTTTGGTTAAGGATTAACGGTAAAGAAGCCATCAGTTTAAAAGCTAATCATATGGCATTGGTGGCATGTGATAATAATATTATCGATTTCTCATCACTTAATAACGCACTGGTCGTACATATCAGCCGCGATATCATTAAAGACTATCTGCGTTTTTTAAATAAGGACCTTTCACAGATCCCATTCTGGCAGCGGAGTGCTAACCCAGTGATCACCGCTACCTGTCTGACGCCGGATGTCTTCAGGGTGGCTGCCCAACATAGCGTAATGGAAACAGTAGACGAAGGTGAAAGAGAGCGCACACGCTCACTACTGTTCACGGTGTTGTCACGCTTCCTTGACAGCAAAAAATTTATCTCTTTACTCATGCATATGCTGCGTAGTCGTATCAGCGACAGCGTTTATCACATTATTGAAAGCGACATACACAAAGACTGGAATTTAAGCATGGTTGCCAGTTGCTTATGCCTGAGTCCCAGCTTGTTAAAGAAGAAACTCAAAAGCGAAAATACAAGTTACAGCCAAATAATTACTACATGTCGCATGCGTTATGCCGTCAATCAACTCCTGATGGATGAGAAAAACATTTCCCAGGTCTCTCAACTGTGCGGATATAACAGTACCTCATACTTTATTTCCGTATTCAAAGAGTTCTATGGGATGACGCCACTGCATTATGTTAGTCAACATCGGGAGCCATCCGCTGCCTGAGTTTTAATCAGTTAGCGATAAGCCATAATAATATCAGCATTAGCGATACCCCAGCTCCGTCATCATAAAATAGTCTTTTGAAGAGGTATGATAAGTCCGTCATTTATCCTTATCAGGAGTTAAAAAATATGTCGACGGATGCTGATGCTCACAAAGTGGGCTTAATCCCCGTCACCCTTATGGTGTCGGGGAATATTATGGGTTCCGGTGTATTCCTGCTACCCGCAAACCTTGCGTCAACTGGCGGGATTGCAATCTACGGATGGTTGGTCACGATTATCGGTGCTCTGGCACTGTCGATGGTGTACGCAAAAATGTCGTCCTTAGACTCCAGTCCCGGTGGTTCTTATGCTTATGCCCGCCGCTGTTTCGGTCCTTTTTTAGGCTACCAGACTAACGTCCTGTACTGGCTGGCCTGCTGGATTGGTAACATCGCCATGGTGGTCATTGGCGTCGGTTACCTGAGCTACTTTTTCCCCATCTTAAAAGATCCGCTGGTCCTGACGCTGACCTGTGTCGTGGTGCTGTGGATCTTCGTATTGCTGAACATTGTCGGCCCGAAAATGATCACTCGTGTACAGGCCGTCGCAACGGTGCTGGCGCTGGTGCCGATTGTTGGGATTGCCGTCTTCGGCTGGTTCTGGTTCCGCGGTGAAACCTATATGGCGGCCTGGAACGTCAGCGGTATGAATACCTTCGGCGCAATTCAAAGCACCCTGAACGTGACCTTATGGTCATTTATCGGGGTGGAAAGTGCCTCCGTCGCGGCAGGCGTGGTTAAAAACCCCAAACGTAACGTGCCTATCGCCACCATTGGCGGGGTGCTGATTGCCGCCGTTTGTTACGTGCTCTCCACAACGGCGATTATGGGGATGATCCCTAACGCTGCGCTGCGTGTTTCGGCCTCGCCGTTCGGTGATGCCGCAAGAATGGCGCTGGGCGACACCGCTGGCGCGATCGTCTCCTTCTGCGCCGCTGCCGGATGTCTTGGTTCACTGGGCGGATGGACGCTGCTGGCCGGACAAACCGCCAAAGCGGCGGCCGATGACGGTTTGTTCCCGCCGATTTTTGCCCGCGTTAACAAAGCCGGTACCCCGGTGGCCGGGTTAATTATCGTCGGTATCCTGATGACCATTTTCCAGTTCAGCAGCATGTCGCCGAACGCCGCAAAAGAGTTTGGTCTGGTCTCTTCAGTTTCGGTCATCTTCACGCTGGTACCATATCTGTACACCTGTGCTGCGCTGCTGCTGCTCGGTCATGGTCACTTCGGCAAAGCGCGCCCGCTGTATCTGGCGGTGACCTTTATCGCCTTTGTCTATTGCATCTGGGCAGTGATCGGTTCTGGCGCCAAAGAGGTGATGTGGTCGTTCGTCACGCTGATGATTATTACCGCGCTGTACGCACTTAACTACAACCGGATCCATAAAAACCCCTATCCATTAGATGCCCCGGTAAAAAATAGTTAACGCCAGCGGCACTGGTGAATAGCCGCCATCCTGCAAAAAGCCAATCTTAAGAACTTAAGGTTGGCTTAATTTTACTTTGAGAGGATCTGCACCACTTAGTCGATGGAATCCCCCTTAATGTTAAAGCACCTGTTTAAAAGGCCCACTCTCGGGTTAATCAGCTGGCTTCTGCTGCTCTCATTTTATCTTGCGACTTTTCTGAACATTGCGTTCTATAAACAAGTGCTGCAAGACCTGCCCCTGGATTCTGTGCGCAACGTGTTGGTGTTTTTATCGATGCCGGTCGTCGCTTTCAGCGTCATGAACATCGTGCTGACGCTGGCCTCATTCCTGTGGCTTAACCGCCTGGTGGCGTGCGTTTTTATTCTGGTTGGCGCATCGGCTCAATATTTCATCATGACCTACGGCATCATCATCGACCGCTCGATGATCGCCAATATGATGGACACCACACCCGCCGAAACCTTCGCCCTGATGACGCCACGAATGGTAATTACGCTCGGGGTGAGCGGTATTCTGGCCGCGCTCATTGCCTGCTGGGTAAGAATCAAGCCTATTACTCCAGCGCTGCGTAGCGTGTTGTTCCGTGGCGCGAACATTCTGATTTCCGCGCTGCTGATCGTACTGGTCGCCGCGTTCTTCTATAAAGATTACGCCTCACTGTTTCGCAACAACAAAGAACTGGTGAAATCCCTCAGCCCATCCAACAGCATTGTGGCGACGTCTTCCTGGTATTCGCATCAGAGGCTGGCCCACCTGCCATTGGTACGCATTGGCGAAGATGCGCATCGCAATCCATTGATGGTAAAAGAAAAGCGTAAAAACCTGACGATTGTGGTTCTCGGCGAGACCTCCCGCGGCGACAACTTCTCCCTGTCCGGGTATGCGCGCCAGACCAACCCGCTACTGGAAAAAGATAATGTGGTCTATTTCCCGCGCACGACGTCCTGCGGTACGGCCACGGCGGTATCTGTGCCCTGCATGTTCTCCGATATGCCGCGCGCGCACTATGATGAAGAACTGGCGCAGCATCAGGAAGGCGTACTCGACATCATCCAGCGGGCGGGAATTAACGTGCTGTGGAATGATAACGACGGTGGATGTAAAGGAGCCTGCGATCGGGTGCCGCACCAGAATATGACTAAGCTGAACCTGCCGGGACAGTGTATTGATGGTGAATGCTATGATGACGTCCTGTTCCACGGGCTGGAAGAGTACATTAATAATCTGCAAGGCGACGGCGTGATTGTGCTGCACACCATCGGCAGCCACGGTCCGACCTATTACAACCGCTATCCTGCGCAGTTCAAGAAATTTACGCCAACCTGCGACACCAACGAGATCCAGACCTGTTCCCAGCAACAGTTGGTCAATACATACGACAACACGATTCTTTATGTTGACTATATTGTTGATAAAGCAATCAATATACTGAAAGAGCATCAGGATAATTTCACCACCAGCCTGGTCTATCTTTCCGATCACGGTGAATCCTTAGGGGAAAATGGCGTCTATTTGCACGGTCTGCCGTATTCGATTGCGCCAGATACGCAAAAACATGTGCCGATGCTGCTGTGGCTCTCAGAAGATTATCAGCAACGCTATCAGGTCTCTCAGACATGTTTGCAAAAACGGGCAAGCTCAGAAGATTTCTCACAGGATAATCTGTTCTCGACTCTGCTGGGATTAACGGGCGTGCAAACACAGAAATATCAGGCGGCAGATGATATTCTGCAACCCTGCCGGGGAGGCTAAGCGAATGAAAATTCTGATTGTTGAAGACGATACGTTGTTATTACAGGGACTGATACTCGCCGCGCAAACAGAAGGCTATGCCTGCGACGGCGTATCAACCGCCCGGGCAGCGGAACAATGCCTGGAGACCGGACATTACAGTCTGGTGGTTCTGGATCTCGGCTTACCGGATGAAGACGGTCTGCACTTCCTGAACCGGATCAGGCAGAAAAAATACACCGTACCTGTGCTTATCCTCACCGCCCGCGATACGGTGAAAGACCGGGTCAGCGGGTTGGACGTGGGCGCAGATGACTATCTGGTTAAACCGTTCGCGCTGGAAGAACTGCACGCCCGCATCCGGGCGCTGCTGCGTCGTCATAACAATCAGGGTGAAAGTGAGTTAATTGTCAGTAACCTGACGCTGAATATCGGTCGTCGCCAGGTGTGGATGGACGGGCAAGAGATTATCTTAACGCCGAAAGAATACGCGCTCCTGTCGCGCCTGATGCTCAAGGCTGGCAGTCCGGTTCACCGGGAAATTCTGTATAACGACATCTACAGTTGGGATAACGAACCGTCGACCAATACGCTGGAAGTCCACATCCATAATCTGCGCGATAAAGTGGGGAAATCACGTATCCGCACGGTCAGGGGATTTGGCTATATGCTGGTCGCCACTGAGGAAAGCTAAGTGAAGCTGCTGCAATATCTAAAACGACCGCTCCCTCTTCGCCAACGGTTAATACTGACGATAGGTCTAATTCTGTTGGTCTTTCAGCTGATTAGCACCTTCTGGTTGTGGCACGAAAGTACTGAGCAAATACAGTTATTCGAGCAGGCGCTGCGCGATAACCGTAACAACGATCGCCACATCATGCATGAGATCCGCGAGGCCATCGCCAGCCTGATCGTCCCCGGCATCTTTATGGTCAGCCTGACGCTGCTGATTTGCTACCAGGCAGTGCGACGTATTACTCGCCCGCTGGCGGATCTGCAAAAAGAGTTAGAAGCGCGGGCAGCCGATAACCTGGCCCCCATTGAAATTCACAGTTCAACCGTTGAGATACAGGCGGTCGTCTCAGCGCTCAACGAGCTGGTGACGCGGCTGACCACCACTATCGAAAACGAACGCTTATTTACCGCCGATGTCGCCCACGAACTGCGCACGCCGCTGTCAGGCGTTCGCCTGCATCTGGAATTATTATCCAAAACCCATAAAGTCGACGTTTCGCCGTTAATTGCCCGCCTTGACCAAATGATGGACAGCGTGTCGCAACTGCTGCAACTCGCCCGCGTCGGGCAGTCGTTTTCGGCCGGAAGCTACCAACATGTCAAACTGCTGGAGGACGTGATTCTGCCCTCCTATGACGAACTCAGCACCATGCTGGACCAGCGCCAGCAGACGCTGCTCCTCCCGCAAAGCGCAGCGGACGTTGTCGTACGTGGCGACGCAACGCTGTTACGCATGCTGCTGCGCAATCTGGTAGAGAACGCACACCGTTACAGCCCGGAAGGCACTACTATTACGATCGGCCTGAATACCGAACATGATGCCGTCATGGCCGTCGAAGATGAAGGTCCAGGCATTGATGAAAGTAAATGCGGGGAGTTAAGCAAAGCGTTTGTACGGATGGACAGCCGTTTTGGCGGCATTGGGCTGGGGCTGAGCATTGTCAGTCGGATCACCCAGCTACATCACGGGCATTTCTATTTGCAGAATCGTCAGGGAACGAGCGGCACTCGCGCCTGGGTGGAATTAGCGAAAGCTCAGTAAGAACTCACCCATACGTACAAAAAGCTGCTGACGATCAGCACGCTACACAGGGCAGTTAAACTTTCATAAATGCGGGTTTTCATGACACTCTCCTCCGAAACTATGGAGGAGAGTTTGCCTGAAGGATATTAAGCCAACCTTAAGTCGCTGTGATAGATCAACATAATGTGCCGGATGGCAGTTGGTGCCTTATCCGGCCTACTGAGTACCACGCTACCCGCAGGCCTGAAAGCTGATTACTCATCAATACGCGGATGCTGCTGCACCAGACGCGAACGCTTAAGCTGCAATTCCGCAATTTCCTGATCGATATCTTCGATTTTATGCTCGATGTTATCGTAGTGCTCACCAAGGATCTCTTTCGCTTCCTGAATATCCGAAGCGGCAGGCGTCGCCCCTTTCAGTGGTTTATTTGCGGTCTCTTTCATGGTGATACCGGTAATTAAACCAACCACCGCAATCACCATCAGGTAGTAAGCAGGCATCATCAGATTCTGCGAACTTTCCACCAGCCAGGCAGCCAGGGTCGGCGTCAGACCCGCAACCAGGACCGAGATATTAAATGCCGCCGCCAACGCGCTATAGCGAATATGCGTCGGGAACATCGCCGGTAACGTTGACGCCATCACCCCGGTAAAGCAGTTGAGGATCACCGCCAGCATCAGCAGCCCGGCAAAAATCAGGCCGATGACATTACTGTTAATCAGGATAAATGCCGGAATGGCCAGCACAAACAGCGCAATACTGCCCATAATAACAAACGGGCGACGACCGAAGCGGTCACTGAGCAGACCCATCACCGGCTGCACAAACAGCATACCAATCATGATGGCGATAATAATCAACACGCCGTGGTCTTCAGAGTAATGCAGGTTATGCGACAGATAGCTCGGCATATAGGTGAGCAGCATGTAATAGGTAACGTTGGTGGCAATCACCAGACCGATACACGCCAGCAGGCTACGCCAGTGTTTGGTCGCAATCTCTTTAAACGAAACCTTCGGACCTTCCTGCAGGCCCTCGCGGTCGCCCTGTTCCAGTTTATCAACGTGCTGCTGGAACGCCGGCGTCTCTTCCAGCGCATGACGCAGATACAGACCAATCAGCCCTAACGGCAGCGCCAGGAAGAACGGAATACGCCAGCCCCACTCAAGGAAATTTGCCTCGCCGACAATGGTTGAAATCAGAACCACCACGCCCGCGCCCAGCACAAACCCGGCGATCGAACCGAAGTCCAGCCAGCTACCCATAAATCCACGCTTACGGTCAGGCGAATATTCCGCGACAAAAATCGACGCCCCGGTGTACTCTCCGCCGACCGAGAATCCCTGTGCCATCTTACACAGCAACAGCAGAATCGGCGCCCAGATACCAATCGAGGCATACGAGGGAATAAGACCGATACAGAAGGTACTGATCGACATAATCACAATGGTGATAGCGAGGATCTTCTGACGACCGTATTTATCGCCGAGCATACCGAAGAACAATCCGCCAAGCGGTCGAATCAGAAAGGGAACAGAGAAGGTGGCGAGCGCGGCAACCATCTGCACGCTGGGGTCAGCCCCCGGGAAGAACACTTTACCTAATGCGTAAGCAACAAACCCATAAACACCAAAATCAAACCACTCCATCGCATTACCTAACGACGCCGCGGTAATGGCTTTTCGCAATTTTCCGTCATCAATGATGGTGACATCGCGCAGCGTAATGGGTTTTATTTTTTTCCTTTTTAGCATACCAGTCCTCTTAGACTTAGCCCTGTCGCGCACAGTTCGACGCTCCTAACGCAACATGCGCTAAGGTCATCGCCGAGCGGGGAATGCACAGACGCAATCCCTGTAACAAGCGTAGCAGGTTTACTTACACTGGCTGGAAACGAGCAGTACAACCGAACCTGTTGACGCCTGATTGGGCGGTTAATGACCTCTTTACCCTAACAGTGTTTAAATTTGTGATCAACTTCACACATGGTATTTCATTTCGTCAACCTGCGTAAATAAGGTCATTCTGAGTCAGCTTTTTTACATGTCATGCTTGCGATTTACTGACAATTAAATACAAGAATAAATCGCTTTATTGCGCCAACAATCACAGCGGTCACTATTATTCTGCTAGCAAAAAAATCACCTAATCCCTTCACAAAAAGATCACAGCTTTTTTAATAATCACAGCGCTTGAGAACTTTTGCGCGGAATATGTGATGAAGATAACTAAAACATCGTTTTATTTTGATTGAATCAACGTTCCCATGAATGCAAACTAATTCCAGACGCAATATCCCTGGGAGCAGCGACACGCTCAACGTATGCCGCGTTAGATTCTATAAAACAAAGAGATAGCGATTACCTTTGTTAAGAAATTTTAGTAACCATTTGAATTTATTAATTTTTAACTCCTTGCGCATATAGTGCCTGCGACAAGATATGAGGACGTTTATGAAAATTAAAGCCACGATTGAACGCATCCCCGGCGGAATGATGTTGATTCCCCTGTTATTAGGCGCAGTGTTAAATACCTTGGCTCCCGATACCGGCGCGTATTTCGGTTCGTTTACCAAAGGTATGATCAGCGGAACGGTGCCTATTCTGGCGGTGTGGTTTTTTTGTATTGGCGCATCTATTGATTTACGGGCAACCGGTACAGTATTACGGAAGTCCGGTACGCTGGTTATCACCAAAATAGCCGTGGCGTGGGTAGTGGCAATGATAGCCGCGTCATTTATTCCTGATACCGGTATTCAAACCGGGTTCTTTGCGGGACTTTCGGTACTGGCAATTGTTTCCGCGATGGATATGACCAACGGTGGTCTGTACGCCAGCCTGATGAACCAGTACGGAACGAAAGAAGAGTCCGGCGCATTTGTGTTGATGTCTCTGGAATCCGGTCCGTTGATGACGATGGTGATCCTTGGTTCAGCGGGCCTGGCCTCCTTCGAGCCACACCATTTTATCGGCGCGGTATTACCGTTCCTGATTGGCTTTACGCTGGGTAATCTGGATCACGATCTGCGTTCTTTCTTCAGCAAAGCCACGCCGGTGCTGATCCCGTTCTTCGGCTTTGCGCTGGGCAACACCATTAACCTGAGCGTCATCGTTGATACCGGTCTGTTGGGTATTCTGCTGGGCGTCGCGGTTATCGTTATCACCGGTATCCCGCTGATTATTGCTGACCGCGTTATCGGTGGCGGGAACGGTACGGCAGGTGTGGCTGCCTCTTCTGCGGCAGGCGCTGCGGTGGCAAACCCGGTGATTATCGCCCAGATTAACCCGGCGTTTGAACCGGTTGCCGCCTCCGCCACAGCGCTGGTCGCCGCCAGCGTGATTGTCACCGCCATTTTGGTGCCAATTATCACCGCGCTGTATGCCAAACGCTTTAATAAAAACCTGGTCGCCAACGAGACGGCGGCTACCCCGGCAGACTCTCTGCACCACTAACTCTTCCTTAGCCCCACTGACCGTCCCTGCTCAATTGATGAGTGGGGACGGTGCAAAAATCTCCTCAACCATCGCATCAGCCAGCCGTTTCGCCGAACACAATCGCGGCATTCCCAACGCCACATTCTGCCATCGCTGCGTCACCGACCAGCTCACCGGATGGCGCTGCGCATCACACCAGTCGCCTAACCAACTCAACATATCGTTGTGCTCGCCCGAGCCGCCAACCGTCGGCGCGCTGAGCCAATGATGATAATAATGACGCGTAGCGGGCGCCGCATTCACGCTGTCTGCCAGCGTCTGAGCTGCCATGATGCGCAGATTGTCTTTAAGCATTGAGACCACATCGGCATTCGCTAATCGGCAGGCGTCACCAAAAGCTCCCCAGCGCAGTTCTTCCAGCGCGACAAAACAGCGTCCGGGTAACGACCAGCCGTCATACGCCCCAGCCCGCCACCGGGTAAAAATTTGCTCGCTGTGTTCGCCCGCCTGAACCGTCAGGCCGCGTTGCGTCAATGCCTTCTCCTTATACGCACCGCGTTGAGTGAACCAGTCCGTAAGCGAATTTATCTGCTGTATGAGACCGGGGGTGGACAGCCCCCGCGGATGTTCGGTCTGTTGCAAAAACATTAGCCGTTCGGCGATGCGCACCAGCGCCAGATGGCCCGGGTCGATCATGCCCGCCAACTTCTCCACCAGCTTCAGACGCATCACCAGATGCTCGCTGGACACTCCCGCCATCACCCACGCCCGAAGTTGCGTCTGGGATAGCACCTCCTGCGTCAGGCGCGCACGCAGCCGCTGCTGCTGTTGCAGAAAACCGCCGGAACGTTTGGTTTCATCTCCTTGAACCAGATCGACCATAAACTTCGGGTAGACACACTCCAGCGTCCGCCCGGGGCCTTCCAGTAACACGTTAGTCATGTGTGCTCAGTTGCAAAAAGGGTGTTGATATCGTCGCGCAGCAAGCGGGAATCTTCAAAAAGCCATGCCGCCGTCGTAATGCGATGCTGTAATTGTTCATTCAACGCATTCACCGCAGACTCATTTTGCTGGCGCAGGGTCAGGCTCTCACGCAGGCTCGCCTGTAATTGCGCCAGACACAGCGAAAAATCAGCAAAAAACGTGGCCATGCCTGCCGTAACGGAAATATCGACCTGAGCAACTAAAGCTTTACGAATTTGTTGGCAAAACTGGGTAACGTAATGCACAAGGCTCTTGTGCAGCGCGCCCATATCAATGAGATAACGCGTTTTTGTTTCGACGTAATCATTCCATCCCCAGTTGGGTTGATTCAGCCAACGGGAGAAAGTGTCACGCACCACACCGCCAGTAGACGACGTATTTTCCGCCGGAATATCCTGTTCAATAGCCTCATTAAATAGCTGGCGGGTATTAAAATTAAACATCGCCGCATGAAAGGCCGGAAAACGGATACGCGCACGAAATCCGGCGTGATTCAGCTCCTCTTTCACCCGCGATTCAATAGGCCGCATAGCGTCATTGAGTGCCCGGGACAGGGTCGACTCAAGCTGCTCAAAACGTAGCGCTAAATCCCGGCTAATACTCTCCTGGGCTGCCAGCAATACCCCTTCACAGGACGAGCGCATTTTATCTAAGACGATTTTCGCCTGCCCTTCGTCATGCAGCACCAGCATTTCACCCGCCATTTCAGCCGTTATAGCGCCTGATCCCTGGCCGTGCGGTGACATCATCAGGACGTTTTCTTTGACAAAAAACGTATTGATGCCGCACAGAATCTCAGTCTGTTGCTCATTGAGATAGGTCGCGGCAGATGCGAGCGCCAGTTCTACTTCATGGTTAACTTCATCGCTCACTCGCCCCTGACTTACCTGTAACTGCTGCATATCCTCTTCAATATGCGTAATGTTCAGCCGCAGTTTTTCATAGGCCACCGTTAATCCGTGGGCGCGAAACTCCAGATATTCGTGCGCGCTTTGCGCATAGTTCAATAACTTATGCGACGCGGAACGTAACGCATACAGCGAAGCATTGGCGTGAGCGGCATGAATCACGTTCTGAATCGGCTGCTCAAACAACGAATCTTCCCACAGTAAATCGGCGGCATGACGGATGTGCTCCGTATCCTCAAGATCGGTGGTACGCCAGCGCCTGCCCAGCGCCGCTTCGGCAAAATCCTGTACCCAGCGTTGCACCTGATGATCCGGCAACCGCCCGCGGGTGGTTAGCTCATGACGCGCTCTGTTCGCCAGATAGCCCCACATCGAGGAAACCGGATAGATCCGTTCAGGGGTGATTCCGCCTTGCATCAGCGTGCCGGAAATCAAAGCCCGCACCTGCTCTTCATCATCACTGTTGCGGTCTTTCTGATCGAATTTGTTGACCAGCGCGTACAGCGGCACTGTTTTCCCGACCGCCATAATCGCCCGACGGACTTCCTCATCAGAAATCGACTTCAGTTGGGTGTAATCCATTACCGCCAGGACCGCAGAAGCCCGCGCCAGCTGTTCATTCAGCATTTTTTGTAAGTGCGGTTGTCCGGCCTCGTTCGGCCCCGGCGTATCCAGCAGCGTTAATTGCCCCGGATAGCTTGCCTGTCCGGCCAAATGGACAAATTCGACCTCGATAACCGGAATATGCTCAATCGCGGCATAAGCGGCAAAAGGAAAATCAGCCTCCAGCGCTTTTGACAAACGCACCAGGTCATTCAGGCTTTTAAGACAATGGAAAATAGGCTGTGCGCCAAGATAATACCGTTCAAAAGCCACGCCGTTTTCAATATGCTGCAGCAGGACGTTCATATCCTTATCAATTTCCAGCGTCTGCGTAAGACGCTGGCGATCGCATGCCCGCATGCGCTGCTGTAAAACCTTCATTAAGGCTTCGATCGGCGCGACATGCGAAAAATGCAGTACCGGCTCTTTCTGCCCCGGCGTATGGCGAATAAGCGTCGGTAACGCCGTCATCGGACGATTACGATTAGGTAAAACTTCTGTGCCGACAATCGCGTTAATCGTCGTCGATTTTCCCGCTTTCATGGTGCCAACGATGGCCAGCACCATTTCCAGACGCGTAATCTTGCGCAGCTCATTATTAAGCGTCGCCTGCTGGGCATCCATACCACGCGCGCTGAAATGCAGGGGCTGAACAACCTGTCTGCTATGCTCTCCATGTTGCAGCGCGACATCATCTAACGACGTGATGGGCAATTTTTGTAATTGCCGGAGATGTTCAAGAGAGAGCATCAGCAAGCGTTCAGCTTCCTGACTTAATTCATATATTGTCTGTGTGTGCATGGAAAATTTTTCCTTAACGCAAATGGCATTGCTTTTATTTAGCCTAATCGTTTTATTTATAGATTTTCGGCTTTTATAATTACGTGTGGAAATAATTAAAATCGAAACAACCAATTGATATTATTAAAATAAATTTGGCATATAACCGCTGGCCTGATGCCTCTCACTTATGTAATAAGTAAGAAAGATAAACAGCGTAGTTCAGTTTTAAAGAATACCCGCTGAATTCCCCTACTAAAATTAAGGGGCCAGGAGATATTCAACCATCAGGACGTAGACACCCGTAAGCGGTGTTACCTATAAATATCAGTTATTTCGCCTCACCTTATCTTAAATAACCTGGCGTAGCAATTTCCCTTAAAAAATATTGCGCCATACTTCATTGCTGTGAAAGCAAAGGATCTTTACAGCAGATCATTTTGCTTTATCGCGCAGTAGTCCCGACAAAAGCAGGGATTTTATGTATAATTGCGGCCTTTTTCGGCAATCTGCCATTTTTTGGGCGCATTTGCCCCTGCTGACTTTTGAGGAAATCCACATGTCATTACCACACTGCCCACAATGCAACTCCGAATACACTTACGAAGATAACGGCATGTTCATCTGCCCGGAATGCGCTCACGAATGGAACGATGCTGAACCGGCTCAGGACAGCGACGAACTTATCGTTAAAGATGCTAACGGCAACCTGCTGGCCGACGGCGACAGCGTTACCGTAGTGAAAGACCTGAAGGTAAAAGGTAGTTCTTCAATGCTGAAGATCGGTACCAAAGTAAAAAACATTCGTCTGGTGGAAGGCGACCATAACATCGATTGCAAAATCGATGGCTTTGGCCCAATGAAGCTGAAATCAGAGTTTGTGAAAAAGAACTGATGCAAATTGCCTGATGGCGCTGCGCTAATCAGGCCTGTGTCAGCTCATCTGCCAGGCGGGAAGCTCATACTTCCCGCCTGGTTTATTTTTGCAGACGCTAACTACACTTAACTGGTTTCTTTTACCTGAGGTAAAGATCATGCCGTTAAGTCCCTATATCTCCTTTGCAGGCAACTGCGCAGACGCCATCGCCTACTACCAAAAAACATTAGGCGCCGAGCTGCTCTACAAAATCAACTTCGGTGAAATGCCCAAATCGGCGCAGGACAGTGAAGAAGGTTGCCCTTCAGGAATGAAATTCCCCGATACCGCTATCGCCCACGCCAACCTGCGCGTTGCGGGCAGCGACATTATGATGAGCGATAGCGCCCCCGATGGAAATGCCCACTACTCTGGCTTTACGCTGGTGCTCGACACGCAAAATGTCGACGAAGGCAAGCGCTGGTTTGATAACCTCGCGGCAAACGGAAAAATCGAAATGGACTGGCAGGAAACCTTCTGGGCCCACGGTTTTGGTAAAGTGAGCGACCAGTATGGCGTACCGTGGATGATCAACGTCGTCAAACAGCAGCAACCTACCGAGTAATCCAACGGGAGGCTTGTCCTCCCGTACTGTCATCAAAAATCGCTCAACTCTTCATCGTTGAGTAACCATCCCTTAACGAAAACGTCACATTGATCCGCCACGATGGGGCCACTTTTTTAGGGAGGCCGCATCATGCAAACGATTATCCGCGTCGAGAAACTCTCCAAATCCTTCAACCAGCATCAGGCGCTCAATGCGGTTGATCTGAGCATCTGTTCCGGTGAGATGGTGGCTCTGCTTGGGCCGTCTGGCTCCGGCAAATCCACCCTTTTACGTCATTTAAGCGGTTTGATCACCGGGGATAAATCGCCCGGTAGCCATGTTGAGCTGTTGGGTCGCACCGTCCAACACGAAGGTCGGCTGGCACGCGATATCCGCCAAAGCCGCGCCCACACCGGCTATATCTTCCAGCAGTTCAATCTGGTTAACCGTCTGACGGTACTGGAGAACGTCCTGATTGGCGCGCTCGGCAGCACGCCGTTCTGGCGCACCTGTTTTAGCTGGTTCAGTCAGGAGCAGAAACAGCGCGCGCTCCAGGCGCTGACCCGCGTTGGCATGGCGCACTTTGCGTATCAGCGCGTTTCCACGCTTTCGGGCGGGCAACAGCAGCGCGTCGCTATCGCCCGGGCGCTGATGCAGCAGGCCAAAGTGATCCTGGCCGACGAGCCGATTGCCTCGCTGGACCCGGAATCCGCACGCATCGTAATGGATACCCTGCGCGACATTAATCAGACCGACGGCATCACCGTGGTCGTCACGCTGCACCAGGTGGATTACGCCCTGCGCTATTGCGAACGCATCGTCGCGCTGCGCCAGGGCAACGTCTTCTTTGACGGCAGCAGCCAGCATTTTGATAACGATCGTTTTGACCATCTCTACCGCAGCATGAACCGCGTCGAACAGAACGCGCAGGCTGCCTGACATCCCCACAATGAGGAATGGAAATGAGCTATAAGACAGTTGCCGCGCTGGCCTTTACCAGCATGTTTAGTCTCAGCACCCTGCTCAGCCCGGTCCATGCCGAAGAGCAGGAAAAAGCGCTGAACTTTGGCATTATTTCGACCGAATCACAGCAAAACCTGAAGCCGCAGTGGGAACCGTTCCTGAAGGACATGGAAAAGTCACTGGGCGTGAAAGTGAACGCCTTCTTCGCCCCGGACTACGCCGGGATCATCCAGGGAATGCGCTTTAACAAAGTCGATATCGCCTGGTACGGCAACCTCTCGGCAATGGAAGCGGTGGATCGCGCTAACGGACAAGTGTTTGCCCAGACCGTCGCCGCCGACGGATCTCCGGGGTACTGGAGCGTGTTGATCGTCAACAAAGACAGTCCGATCAACAACCTGAACGATCTGATCGCCAAACGTAAAGATCTGACCTTCGGCAACGGCGATCCCAACTCCACGTCAGGCTTCCTCGTCCCCGGTTACTACGTCTTCGCCAAAAACAACATCTCCGCCAGTGATTTCAAACGCACCGTTAACGCCGGACACGAAACCAACGCGCTGGCCGTTGCCAACAAGCAGGTCAATGTCGCCACCAACAACACCGAAAACCTCGACAAACTGAAAACTTCCGCACCGGAAAAACTGAAAGAGCTGAAGGTGATCTGGAAGTCACCGCTGATCCCGGGCGATCCGATCGTCTGGCGTAAAAACCTCTCCGAAACCACCAAGGACAAGGTGTACGACTTCTTTATGAACTACGGCAAAACGCCGGAACAGAAAACCGTACTTGAACGCCTGGGCTGGGCGCCGTTCCGTGCCTCCAGCGACCTGCAACTGGTGCCAATTCGTCAACTGGCGCTGTTTAAAGAGATGCAGGGCGTGAAGGACAACAAAGGGCTGAACGAGGAACAGAAAGCCAGCAAAACCTCGGCGCTGAAAGCGCAGCTCGACGATCTGGACCGTCTGACCGCCGCGCTGGGCGCTATGACCAGCGTCACCAAAGCGGTGCAGTGATTTGTAGAGCGGATTGTAGGCCGGATAAGCGCAGCGCCATCCGGCCTACCACGCAAACACACGTACCAACGGAGCTAAACATGCAAACCATCACCGTCGCCCCGCCCAAACGTAGCTGGTTCTCGCTACTGAGCTGGGCCATTCTTCTCGCCGTGCTGGTGGTCTCGTGGAAAGGTGCCGAAATGGCTCCGCTCACGCTGATCCAGGATTCCGGCAATATGGCGACCTTCGCCGCCGACTTCTTCCCGCCGGACTTCAGCCAGTGGCAGGACTATCTCGGTGAAATGGCCGTCACCCTGCAAATCGCCGTCTGGGGTACTGCCCTCGCCGTTGTGCTGTCGATTCCTTTCGGCCTGATGTGCGCCGATAACCTCGTGCCGTGGTGGATTTACCAGCCAATGCGCAGAGCGATGGATGCCTGCCGCGCCATCAACGAAATGGTCTTCGCCATGCTGTTCGTGGTCGCCGTCGGCTTAGGTCCGTTCGCCGGGGTGATGGCGCTGTTTATCCACACTACCGGGGTGCTCTCCAAGCTGCTTTCCGAAGCGGTAGAAGCCATTGAACCGGGTCCGGTAGAAGGCATTCGCGCCACCGGGGCCAACAAAATTGAAGAGATCCTCTACGGCGTTTTGCCGCAGGTGATGCCGCTGCTGATCTCCTACTCGCTGTACCGTTTTGAGTCCAACGTTCGCTCGGCCACGGTGGTCGGCATGGTGGGCGCAGGCGGTATCGGCGTGACCTTATGGGAGGCGATCCGCGGCTTCCAGTTCCAGCAAACCTGCGCCCTGATGGTGTTAATCATCGTCACCGTCAGCCTGCTGGATTTCCTTTCCCAGCGTTTGCGTAAGCACTTTATCTGATTAACGAGGCATTGATTGCTATGCACTTGTCTACACATCCGACCAGTTATCCAACGCGTTATCAGGAAATTGCCGCGAGACTTGAGCAGGAGCTTCGTCAACATTATCGCTGCGGGGACTATCTGCCCGCCGAGCAGCAGCTTGCCGCGCGCTACGAGGTGAATCGCCATACCCTGCGCCGCGCCATTGACCAGTTGGTTGAGCGCGGTTGGGTTCAACGTCGCCAGGGCGTCGGCGTGCTGGTGCTGATGCGCCCGTTTGATTACCCGCTCAATGCCCAGGCGCGTTTCAGTCAGAACCTGCTGGACCAGGGTAGCCACCCCACCAGCGAAAAACTGCTGGCGGTGCTGCGCCCGGCCTCCAGCCATATTGCCGACGCGCTCAGCATTAACGAAGGCGATAACGTTATTCACCTGCGTACTCTGCGCCGGGTTAACGGCATCGCCCTGTGCCAAATCGACCACTATTTTTCCGACCTCACGCTGTGGCCGCTGCTGCAGGGCTTTACCAGCGGTTCGTTGCATGACTACTTACGCGAACAGTCCGGTCTGACGCTCCTGCGCACGCAAACACGCATCAGCGCCCGCCGGGCCCAGGCCAAAGAGAGCAAGGTGCTGGAAATCCCCAACATGGCGCCGCTGCTGTGCGTGCGCACCCTGAACCACCGTGAAGGCGAAGAGCAGGCAGCGGAATACTCCGTCAGCCTGACCCGCGCCGACATGATCGAATTCACTATGGAGCACTGAATGCATTTCGATACCGCCACCCGCCAGCGCTGGATGCGCGCGCTGGCTTACAGCAATGCCGATGCGCTGAACGCCCGCATCAACGCGCTCAAACTGACGCCGGACTATGAACTTATCCGCGCACCGGAATGCGGACTGATGCAAATCCAGGCCCGCATGGGCGGTACCGGCAATCGCTTCTTTGCTGGCGACACTACGCTCACCCGCGCGGTGGTGCGCCTGAAGAGCGGCACGCTGGGTTACAGCTACCTGCTGGGACGTAACAAACACCATGCCGAGCAGTGCGCGGTAATTGACGCCCTGCTGCAGGAACAAACGGATTTCCAAAGCTTAATGGAAACCTTGATTGTCCCGCTGGAAGCGGAACGCGATGCGCTGATTAGCGCACGCCGTGCCGAAATCAACGCCAGCCGGGTCGACTTCTTCACGCTGGTACGCGGAGATAACGCATGACCTTACAAACCGCTTTTAATTTACCCGTTCAGGATGCGCAGCAGAGCTTTCGTCGCCTGCTGAAAGCCATGAGTGAACCGGGCGTGATCGTCGCCCTGCATCAACTGAAACATGGCTGGCAGCCGCTGGGCCTGGCAACCACCAGCGTGCTGCTGACGCTGGTTGATGGCGACACGCCGGTCTGGCTGGCGCCGTCGATGGATAACGATATTGCCCGGCAGAATCTGCGTTTTCATACCAACGCGCCGCTGGTGGATCAGCCGCAGCTGGCGGCTTTTGCCGTCGCCGACGAACGCATCAGCAGCGAACAGCTAAACGCCCTCTCCGCCGGTTCCGCCGTCGCGCCAGAGACCAGCGCAACGCTGATTGTTCAGGTCTCTGGCTTAAGCGGCGGACGCATGCTGCGTCTGACCGGCGCCGGTATCGCCGAGGAACGCATGATCGCGCCGCAGCTGCCGGAATGCCTGATTCACGAACTCACCGAACGCCCGCATCCGTTCCCGCTGGGGGTCGATCTGATCCTCACCTGCGGCGAACGCCTGCTGGCTATTCCGCGAACGACTCATGTGGAGGTGTGCTGATGTACGTCGCTGTCAAAGGGGGCGAAAAGGCGATAGCCAGCGCCCACGCCCTGCAGGAAAACCGACGCCGGGGCGAGGAGACCATTGCCGAACTGAGCGTCGCGCAAATCGAACAGCAGATGAACCTGGCCGTCGATCGGGTGATGACCGAAGGCGGCATCGCCGACCGCGAACTGGCGGCGCTGGCGCTAAAGCAGGCCAGCGGCGATAACGTCGAAGCCATCTTTTTGCTGCGCGCCTATCGCACGACGTTGGCAAAGGTGGCAGTCAGCGAACCGATAAACAGTGCGGAAATGCGCCTTGAACGCCGAATCTCCGCGGTCTACAAGGACATTCCCGGCGGGCAACTGTTAGGTCCAACCTACGATTACACCCATCGCCTGCTGGATTTTACCCTGCTGGCCAATGGTGAAACGCCGCCGCTGCGCTGCGCGGATAACACGCAGGATGCCTCCCCGCACGTCTTTTCCCTGCTGGCAAACCAGGGGCTGGCAAAACGCGAAGAAGATAACGGCGACGCACCCGACGATATCACTCGCACGCCGCCGGTTTACCCGTGCTCGCGTGCCTCACGCCTGCAACAGCTGATGCGCGGCGACGAGGGCTATCTGTTGGCACTGGCCTACTCCACCCAACGCGGTTACGGACGCAACCACCCGTTTGCCGCCGAGATCCGCAGCGGCTACGTCGCGCTGGAAACCGTACCGGAAGAGCTGGGATTTGCGGTGAACGTCGGCGAACTGCTGATGACGGAGTGTGAAATGGTCAACGGCTTTGTCGCGCCAGAGAACGAATCTCCCCATTTTATCCGCGGCTACGGTCTGGTGTTCGGCATGAGCGAACGTAAAGCGATGGCGATGGCGCTAGTGGACCGCGCCTTACAGGCGGCCGAATACGATGAAACGGTCACGGGACCGGCGCAGGACGAAGAGTTCGTGCTGGCACATGCGGATAACGTCGAGGCGGCGGGTTTTGTATCGCACCTCAAGCTCCCCCATTACGTCGATTTCCAGGCCGAACTGGAACTGCTCAAACGCCTGCAACAGGAGGCCGCCCGTGACCGCTAACCTCTCCGGCTACAACTTTGCGTATCTTGATGAACAGACCAAACGCATGATCCGCCGCGCCATTCTGAAAGCGGTAGCCATCCCCGGCTATCAGGTCCCATTTGGCGGACGTGAAATGCCGATGCCCTACGGCTGGGGCACGGGCGGCATTCAGCTTACCGCCAGCGTGATTGGCGAACCGGACGTGCTGAAGGTGATTGACCAGGGCGCGGACGACACCACCAACGCGGTGTCGATCCGCAACTTCTTCAAACGCGTGACGGGCGTGGCGACGACGGAGCGTACCGAAGACGCCACGCTGATCCAGACCCGCCACCGCATCCCGGAAACACCCTTGGTGGAAGATCAGATAATCATTTTCCAGGTGCCAATCCCCGAGCCGCTGCGCTTTATTGAACCGCGCGAAACGGAAACCCGCACCATGCACGCGCTGGAAGAGTACGGCATCATGCAGGTGAAACTGTATGAAGATATCGCCCGCTTCGGCCATATCGCCACGACCTACGCCTATCCGGTGAAGGTCAATAACCGCTACGTCATGGACCCATCGCCCATCCCGAAATTCGACAATCCGAAGATGGACATGATGCCGGCCCTGCAACTGTTTGGCGCTGGTCGTGAAAAGCGCATCTATGCCGTTCCACCTTACACCCGCGTAGAGAGCCTCGATTTCGACGATCACCCGTTTACCGTGCAGAGCTGGGATGAGCCTTGCGCCATTTGCGGCTCTACCCACAGCTATCTCGATGAAGTGGTGCTCGATGACACCGGCAAACGCATGTTTGTCTGTTCCGACACCGACTACTGCCGCCAACAGAGCGAGGCTCTCAGCAAATGACGCAACCGCTGCTTTCAGTCAACAACCTGACTCATCTCTACGCGCCGGGCAAAGGCTTCAGCGACGTCTCGTTTGACCTGTGGCCTGGCGAAGTGCTGGGTATCGTCGGCGAGTCCGGTTCCGGCAAAACCACTCTGCTGAAATCAATCTCTTCACGTCTGACGCCACAGAACGGTGAAATATTGTATCAGAACCGTTCGTTGTACGACATGAACGAGGCCGACCGCCGCCGTCTGCTGCGCACCGAGTGGGGCGTGGTGCATCAGCATCCGCTGGATGGCCTGCGCCGTCAGGTTTCCGCAGGCGGCAATATCGGCGAACGCCTGATGGCCACCGGCGCGCGCCACTATGGCGACATTCGCGCCACCGCGCAGCGTTGGCTGGAGGAGGTGGAGATCCCCGCCTCACGTATCGACGACCTGCCGACCACCTTCTCTGGCGGCATGCAGCAACGCCTGCAGATCGCCCGTAACCTCGTCACCCACCCGAAGCTGGTGTTTATGGATGAACCCACCGGCGGGCTGGACGTATCGGTACAGGCCAAACTGCTGGATCTGCTGCGCGGTCTGGTGGTGGAACTGGATCTGGCGGTGGTGATTGTCACCCACGATCTGGGCGTAGCGCGTCTGCTGGCGGACCGTTTGCTGGTGATGAAACAGGGTCAGGTGGTGGAAAGTGGGTTAACCGACCGCGTGCTCGACGATCCGCATCATCCGTATACCCAGTTGCTGGTGTCGTCCGTATTGCAGAACTGATTTTTTGTTGTGCCCGATGGCGCTGCGCTTATCGGGCCTACCTGGATCGCACTTTTGTAGGCCGGATAAGGCGCAGCCGCCATCCGGCAAAAAATCTCGAGGCAAAAATGATTCGCGTTGAAAATGTCAGTAAAACCTTCGTGCTCCACCAGCAAAACGGCGTACGTCTGCCAGTGCTGCAAAACGCCACTCTGGCAGTGAAAAGCGGCGAATGCGTGGTGCTGCACGGTCACTCGGGCAGCGGTAAATCCACGTTGCTGCGTTCGCTATACGCCAACTACCTGCCGGATGAAGGGCACATCCACATTCGCCACAGCGATGAATGGGTCGATCTGGTGCAGGCCCCGGCGCGCAAAGTGCTGGAAGTTCGCCGTTCAACCATCGGCTGGGTAAGTCAGTTTCTGCGCGTGATCCCCCGTGTCTGCGCCCTGGATGTGGTGATGCAGCCGCTGCTGGATCTCGGCGTATCCCGTGAAGAATGCGCCGCGAAAGCCGCCAGCCTGTTAACGCATCTCAACGTACCGGAACGCCTGTGGCACCTGGCGCCATCGACCTTTTCCGGTGGCGAACAGCAGCGCGTTAACATCGCCCGTGGGTTTATCGTCGATTACCCTATTCTGCTGCTCGATGAGCCGACCGCCTCATTGGACGCCAAAAACAGCGCTGCCGTGGTGGCGTTGATTGAAGAGGCGAAAGCCCGCGGCGCAGCCATTGTCGGTATTTTTCACGATCAAACCGTGCGCGACCGCGTAGCGGACCGTCTGCATCTGATGGGAACAACAGCATGATTATCAACAATGTAAAGCTGGTTCTGGAAGATGAAGTGGTGCAAGGATCGCTGGAAATTGCGGGCGGGGTTATTCGCGCCTTTGCCGAAACCCAGAGCCGTCTGCCTGAGGCTTTAGACGGCGAAGGCGGCTGGCTGCTGCCAGGGTTGATTGAGCTGCATACCGATAATCTGGATAAATTCTTCACCCCGCGCCCGAAGGTCGACTGGCCTGCCCACTCGGCGATGAGCAGCCATGACGCGCTAATGGTCGCCAGCGGCATTACTACCGTGCTGGACGCGGTGGCAATTGGCGACGTGCGCGACGGCGGCGATCGGCTGGAAAATCTGGAGAAGATGATCAACGCCGTGGAAGAGACGCAAAAACGCGGGGTCAATCGCGCCGAACACCGCCTGCATCTGCGCTGCGAACTGCCGCACCACACCACCCTGCCGCTGTTTGAAAAACTGGTCGGGCGCGAGCCGGTGACGCTGGTTTCACTGATGGATCATTCGCCGGGCCAGCGCCAGTTCGCCAATCGAGAAAAGTACCGCGAGTATTATCAGGGCAAATATTCGCTCACCGACGAGCAGATGGCCCGCTATGAAGAAGAACAGTTGGCCCTCGCCGCACGCTGGTCGCAGCCCAATCGTAACGCCATCGCCCAGCTTTGCCGCGAACGTAATATCGCGCTGGCGAGCCATGACGATGCCACCAGCGAACATGTGCTGGAATCGCACCAACTTGGCAGCGTAATCGCCGAATTTCCTACCACTTTCGCGGCGGCTGAAGCCTCGCGCCAGCACGGAATGAACGTGCTGATGGGCGCGCCAAACATCGTGCGCGGAGGGTCTCATTCCGGCAATGTGGCGGCGCATAAGCTGGCTGAGCTGGGGTTACTGGATATTCTCTCCTCCGATTACTACCCCGCCAGCCTGCTCGACGCGGCATTTCGCGTAGCGGATGACGACGCCAACCGCTTTACGCTGCCGCAGGCGATTCGTCTGGTGACCCGCAATCCGGCGCGGGCATTGAATCTCGACGATCGCGGCGTTGTTGCCGAAGGTAAACGGGCGGATCTGGTGCTGGCACATCGCAAAGGCGGCAACATCCATATCGACCACGTCTGGCGTCAGGGCAAAAGGGTATTCTGACTATGGGGAAACTGATCTGGCTGATGGGGCCATCCGGCTCTGGTAAGGACAGTCTGCTGGCGGAACTCCGCCTGCAGGAACCCGCGCAACTGCTGGTGGCGCATCGATACATCACCCGTGCCGCTAACGCCGGGAATGAAAATCATATTGCGCTGAGCGAACAAGAGTTTTTTACCCGCGCCGGGCAGAATCTGCTGGCGCTGAGCTGGCATGCAAACGGCTTCTACTACGGCGTGGGCGTGGAGATTGACCTCTGGCTGCACGCCGGTTTTGATGTGGTGGTCAACGGATCGCGCGCCCATCTGCCCCAGGCGCAGGCTCGTTATGGCGCGTCGTTACTTCCTATTTGCCTACAGGTTTCCCCGGCGATTCTACGCCAGCGTCTGCAGGCGCGTGGGCGGGAGAGTGAAACGGAAATCGCCGCCCGCCTTGAACGCGCGGCACGCTACGCGCCGTATGACTGCCACGTCCTCAACAATGATGGCAGTTTGCTACAGTCTGTCGATACACTGCTCGCCCTGATGGGACGCAAGGAGAAGAAACATGTCTGTCTGTGAATTACGCCGCGCCACGCTCTACGATACCGATGCGGTTTACGCGCTTATCTGTGAACTCAAGCAGGGACAATTCGATCGCCAGGCCTTTAGCGCCGGATACGCCGCGAATCTGCAAGATCCTAATATGCACTACCAATTGGCGCTGCTCGACGGAGAAGTCGTCGGCTTGATCGGTCTGCACCTGCAGTTTCATCTGCACCACGCCAACTGGATTGGCGAGATTCAGGAACTGGTGGTGATGCCACAGGCGCGAGGATTAACGGTAGGCAGTCAGCTACTGGCCTGGGCCGAAGCCACCGCACGCGAAGCAGGCGCAGAAATGACCGAGCTTTCCACCAGCACCCAACGCCTTAACGCGCACCGTTTCTACCAGCGCGAAGGCTATACCCAGAGCCATTTCCGCTTCACCAAACCGTTGTAGGGGGAGCCATGAGTCTGACCATTACGCTGACGGGAACCGGCGGCGCGCAGTTGGTGCCGGCATTTGGCTGCGGCTGCGCGGCCTGTCAGCGGGCGCGCGTACAGGCGCAATACCGTCGACGCCCCTGTAGCGGGGTGGTCAAATTCAATCATGCGGTAACCCTGCTGGACGCGGGGATCCCGCATCTGATGGACGACTGGCCAGCGGGCAGCTTTCAGCAGTTTCTGCTGACCCACTATCATATGGATCATGTGCAAGGACTGTTTCCGTTGCGCTGGGGCGTGGGGGCGAGCATCCCGGTGTACGGCCCACCGGATGAGCAGGGTTGCGACGATCTGTTTAAGCACCCCGGTATTCTCGATTTTAGCCATACCGTTGCGCCGTTCGTGGTATTTGACCTGCAAGGGTTGCAGGTGACGCCGCTGCCGCTCAACCATTCAAAGCTGACGTTTGGCTATTTGTTCGAGACCGCGCACTGCCGGGTGGCGTGGCTCTCCGACACCGCCGGGCTTCCCGATAAGACGCTGAAGTTTCTCCACAATAACCCACCGCAGGTGATTATCATCGACTGCAGCCATGCCCCGCGCGCCGAACCGCCGCGCAATCATTGCGATCTCAATACCGTCCTCGCGCTGAACGAGGTTATCCGCTGTCCAAGGGTTATCCTGACGCATATCAGCCATCAGTTTGATCTGTGGCTGATGGAAAATCCGCTGCCGACAGGCATCGAAGCAGGATATGACGGGATGGAGATTGTGCTGGATTAGCGAG
>NZ_CP069763.1:1663833-1679473 GCF_016893685.1 Citrobacter cronae | reverse complement strand
GCTAACGATCGTAATCTTCTTCCATTCTGCGTTCTTCGTCTTCTAACTGACGCCGTTCCTGATCAAGCTGACGCTGACGGTCATCCAGTTGGCGACGTCGGTCTTCAAACTGGCGACGGCGATTATCATACTGCCTGCGCCGATCGTCACTCATCTGACGCTGCCAGCTTTCATCACGAGCGTCATCATAATCCCGCCCGTTGTCCGGTTTGTATGCGTCGTTAATCGCCTGCTGAATATTGCCGATGGCATCATCGATAATATCCGCCTGCGCCGAAACGGTGGTCATCATCAGCAGAGAGAAAAGTAAGAATGTCGCGGAGCGTTGCATAAAACCAGCCTCATCGAGAAACTCGCCCCACGGTAATCAAAGCGAATTTGCGCGGGTAGCGGAGGAATCTCAATTACGCGAATGCCGCAGCGCTTGCGCCAGTTCTGTGCGGGTAAAGGGTTTACGCAATAACGCCACATCCGGCAGCGCCGGGTTATGGGCCGGACGCAAATCCTGACCGCTCATCAGCAGGATGTTCAGCTGCGGATAATGTGTCTGGGCATGATTAACCACATCCACGCCGCTTAAACCACCGGGCAGCATGACGTCGCTGATAAAAATATCAATCTCGGATGAAGCTGCCAGCATATGCATCGCCTGTTCCCCGTTGGCGGCTTCTAATGTCAGGTAGCCCAGCAGGTGTAATTGCTCACACAACGTCTGGCGCACATCAGCCTCGTCCTCAAGCACCAGCACCAGTTTTTCGCCACTATTAGCCGCGTGTTCCGCTATCGGTTCTGCCTCAGCCTGTACCGGCACTACGGCGCGAGGAAGCTGCAACCTGACCGTCGTTCCCTGCCCGGGAGCGCTTTCAATCTCCACACGTCCACCGGACTGACGTACAAAGCCGTAGACCATTGATAACCCCAGCCCGCTGCCGCTGCCGGTCTGTTTGGTGGTGAAAAACGGTTCAAAGACCTGAGCTTTCACCTCCTGCGACATCCCGCAGCCCTGGTCGGCGACCTCCAACATCACCATATCCTGCTTACGCCCATCGCTGCGCGTGACCCGCTGGTTCCAAGTACGGATTTTAATCGTGCCCGCCTGCCCGTCCATGGCGTCACGGGCGTTCATCACCAGATTGATAATGGCATTTTCCAGTTGGCTGACGTCAATCCACGCGGGCCAGGCGGGAGACTGGGCTTCAATCTCCAGCGTCAGCGTGGCCGGGAGCGAATGACGCATCAGTTCGCCCAGGTTTTCCAGCAGCGTTTTCAGCTCCACCGCGTGGGGATGCAAAGACTGTTTGCGCGAAAAGGCCAGCAGCCGCTGGGTAAGCAGCGCCCCGCGCTCAGCGGCTTTAAGCGCCCGATTGACCCGCGGCGCATCGGGTGAGTCTGGGTTCACCAGATCCAGACTGCCAATAATCACCGCCAGCAGGTTATTGAAATCATGCGCTAATCCGCCCGTCAGTTGCCCCACCGCCTTCAGCTTTTGGCTGTGCAGCAGCGCCTCTTCCAGTTCCTGGCGCTCGGTGCGGTCGATTTCCATTTGGCTGGTTTTTTCTTTGAGTAATCGGGTGGTGTGCTCCAGCGAAGCGGTGTTACGGGCAAAGACACTAAAAGCGCGGGCCAGTTCGCCCAGCTCATCGCGCCGCTGCAGGGCCGGAACGCTGACGTCCGATTCACCGTGCGCCAGCCGGGTCATCGCCTGCGAAATTGCCGTCAGGTTAGAGCCGAGGTTGCGATAGATATACCAACCGGCAAAACCGGTAATCACTACGGCCAGCAACGCAAACACCATAATAAACAACGCGCCGGATTGCAGTTCCTGATGGCTTTGCGCCACCCGCTGCTCAGAAATCAGCGCCACCTGCGAGGCATATTGATTAATATCGCTATTAAGGATCGCCACCAGCGCTTTGATATGAAACATATACCAGTTGATCGCCAGATCGCTCTGCTCCAGCGCGGAAGAAAGCGGCTCCAGCTTATGCAATTCCTGATTGAAATCGTTGAGGATTCTGCTTATCAACGGGCTGGAGTGATGTAAAGGCAGCGCGGTCATCACGCTGTCGAGTTGTTTCACTACCGATCGCGGCGTGGGAGTCTCAATGGCGGCAACGATCAAGCGGTCTATTTGCCCCAGCAGCATGTCATCCTGCGCGCCGGTAAGCGTTTGCAGATGGCGCAAATAGCTTTGATTCTGATACAGCGAACTGAGCAGCGCGTTACGTTCCAGATGCCGCCGCTGTCCGCGCTGCAACATACCTTCCACACTGCTTTGTAACTCATTGCTGCGCTGGATAATGCGCTCGACCAGCACCGGCTCCTGCTGCGCCAGCGGGGCGCCAGCCAGTTGTTGCAGCGAATGCTTCAGCGCCCGCTGGGTCTCCTGCAACCGCTCCGCTTCACCTTTGTATTCCAGCGCGCCGACCACCTGCGACAGTCGCACCGCCGCCGTTGCTACGTTCGCCGTATCACGCGCCAGGTTCATGCTGCCGGTCATGTCATCAACGGTTTGCTGCTGTACCTGCTCCTGAATTTGACTGGCATGCTGAAACCCCAGCACCGCCACGCCGCTCACCATCAGCGTGACCGCCACCACCAGCAGATTGAAGAACAGTAATCGTCCGCGCGCACTGGCGAAAAAGTGACGTCCCGGTTGCGGCATATCACGCTCCGTGAAGAAAAATCGCAATATGACAAATATGAACGGCTTCTGACATTTTGCATTTACATTCCTGTGATGGACTGCTGATATCGGCCACCCCACAGGAGATCCGCTATGAGCAGGACACCGGTTCTGGAGATGCGCAACATTGCCAAAGCGTTTGGCAAATTTTACGCGCTGAAAGGGGTCGATTTAACCGTCTGGCCGGGGGAGATTCATGCCCTGATGGGCGAGAATGGCGCGGGGAAAAGCACGCTGATGAAAATCCTCGCGGGCGCCTACACCGCCACCAGCGGCGAGATCCTGATTGACGGTCAGCCGTTCCACATTCGTGGGCCAAAAGATGCGCTCAGCGCGGGCATCACGCTGATTTACCAGGAGATGCAGCTGGCGCCCAACCTGACGGTGGCGGAAAATATCTTTCTTGGCAGCGAGCTGTCGCGCGGCGGTCTGGTCCAGCGTAAAGAGATGGTGCTGCAGTCGCAGAAAGTCATCGACCGACTCGGCGCCCAGTTTAAGGCCAGCGATCGCGTGATGACGTTGACTATCGCCGAACAGCAGCAGGTGGAAATCGCTCGCGCTCTGCACCGTAACAGCCGCATTCTGGTGATGGATGAACCCACCGCCGCCCTCTCCTCACGTGAAACCCACCGCCTGTTCGAACTGATCATGCGCCTGCGCGATGAAGGGATGGCGATTATTTACATCAGCCACCGCATGGCCGAAGTGTACGAACTCTCCGATCGCGTCAGCGTCCTGCGCGACGGGCAATACGTCGGTAGCCTGACCCGCGACAAGCTCAACGCCCCTGAACTGGTGCGCATGATGGTGGGCCGTCCGCTAAGCGATCTGTTCAACAAAGAGCGCGATATTCCCTTAGGTAAAGCGCGCCTCAACGTCCACCACCTGACCGACGGTCATAAAGTCCAGCCGTGCAGCTTATTGGTGCGCTCCGGGGAGATCGTCGGCCTCGCCGGGTTAGTTGGCGCCGGGCGCTCCGAACTGGCGCAGCTGATTTTTGGCGTGCGTAAAGCCGTCGGCGGCATGATTGAAGTAGACGGTGAACCGGTGGTGATCCACTCCCCGCGCGAGGCGATTGATCACGGCATCGGCTTTCTGACCGAGAACCGCAAAGAACAGGGGCTGTTTTTAGAACTGGCGGCAGCAGAGAACATCACGATGGCGACGCTGGAGCGCGATGCCAACTGGGGCATGCTCGATCGTAAAAAGGCGCAGGCCATTTCCGATGACGCTATCAAACTGCTCAACATTCGCGTTCCGCACGCGCAGGTACGCGCAGGTGGGCTGTCCGGCGGTAATCAGCAAAAATTGTTGATCTCGCGCTGGGTGGCGATCGGCCCACGCATTTTGATCCTCGATGAACCCACGCGCGGGGTAGACGTTGGCGCGAAAAGCGAGATCTACCGGATCATGAACGACATGGCGCGCAAAGGCGTGGCGATCCTGATGATCTCCAGCGAATTGCCGGAAGTCGTTGGCATGAGCGATCGCGTGTACGTCATGCGCGAAGGCAGCATTGCCGGCGAGCTGAACGGACAAAGTATTACCCAGGAAAATATTATGACGCTGGCGACCGGCGTGAACGACTCCCATCATCAGGCGGTGTCCCATGAATAATCCAACCACTCCCCAGCAGGTGGCGAAATCCACCACCGCAAAAAAGATGCTGATGAGCGATCTGATGCAAACAGTCGGCATCTTGCCAATTTTGATCCTGATTGTGGCGGTATTTGGCTTTATTGCGCCCAATTTTTTCACCGAAAGCAACCTACTGAATATTACCCGCCAGGCCTCGATCAACATCGTGCTGGCGGCTGGCATGACCTTCATCATTTTGACCGGCGGGATCGATCTCTCAGTTGGCTCGATTCTCGGCACCACCGCCGTTGCGGCGATGGTCGTTTCTCTTATTCCTGAGTTTGCCATGCTGTCGATTCCGGCGGCGCTGATGCTCGGCCTGGTGCTGGGGCTGTTTAACGGTGCGCTGGTGGCTTTTGCCGGGCTTCCGCCGTTTATCGTCACGCTTGGAACCTATACTGCGCTGCGCGGCGCGGCCTATCTGTTGGCCGATGGCACCACGGTGATTAACTCCAACATCAGTTTTGAATGGATCGGCAACAACTATCTCGGCCCGGTTCCGTGGCTGGTAGTCATTGCGCTGGCGGTGGTGGTGGTGTGCTGGTTTATTCTGCGCCGCACCACGCTCGGCGTTCATATCTACGCGGTCGGCGGCAACATGCAGGCCGCACGCTTAACCGGGATCAAAGTGTGGCTGGTGCTGCTGTTCGTCTACGGCATCAGCGGTTTGCTTTCAGGTCTGGGCGGGGTGATGAGCGCCTCGCGGCTGTACAGCGCCAACGGCAACTTAGGTATGGGTTACGAGCTGGACGCCATCGCGGCGGTAATCCTCGGCGGCACCAGCTTTGTCGGCGGGATCGGCACCATCACCGGCACGCTGGTGGGGGCGCTGATCATCGCTACGCTCAACAACGGCATGACGCTGATGGGCGTCTCCTATTTCTGGCAACTGGTGATCAAAGGGGCGGTGATCATCATAGCGGTGCTGATCGACAAATACCGTACCCGACATCATCAAAGTGCATAGACAAGCTTACTGGCCTACCCCTTCGCAGGCCTGATAAGCGCAGCGCCATCAGGCGTATAACAACAATACCCTACGTGAGGAAACGAGTATGCGTTTGAAGCCATTAGTGACCGCGCTCTGTGCTGGCGCACTGCTTGCTGCAGCTCCGTTTGTGCAGGCAAAAGAACTGAAATCGATCGGCGTTACGGTGGGCGACCTGGCGAACCCATTCTTCGTGCAAATAACCAAAGGCGCGGAGCTGGAAGCACGCAAGCTGGCGGGTGATAGCGTCAAAGTGACGCTGGTCTCCAGCGGCTACGATCTCGGGCAACAGGTGTCGCAGATCGACAACTTTATTGCCGCCAAAGTCGACATGATCATCCTTAACGCCGCGGACTCCAAAGGCATCGGTCCGGCGGTAAAACGCGCGAAAGACGCCGGGATTGTGGTGGTGGCCGTTGACGTGGCGGCGGAAGGCGCAGACGCGACCATCACCTCCGATAACACTCAGGCGGGTGAAATGGCCTGCAAATACATTACCGACCGTCTGAAAGGGAAAGGCAACGTCGTCATCATCAACGGACCGCCGGTTTCCGCCGTCCAGAACCGTGTGGAAGGTTGCCAGACCGAGTTCAAACGCCATCCGGACATCAAAGTGCTGTCGTATAACCAAAACGCCAAAGGCAGCCGCGAGGGCGGGCTGGAGATCATGACCGCGCTGCTGGCGGCAAATCCGAAGATCGACGGTGTATTCGCCATTAACGATCCCACGGCGATCGGTGCCGATCTGGCGGCAAAACAGGCACAGCGTAACGAATTCTTTATTGTCGGCGTCGACGGATCGCCAGACGGTGAAGAGGCGCTGAAGCGCGAAAACTCATTATTTGTGGCGACGCCAGCACAAGATCCGCAGGTGATGGCTGCCAAAGCGGTCGAAATCGGCTATGACATACTGCAGGGGAAACCCGCCCCAAAAGAGCCCGTGCTGATCCCGGTGACAATGATCGATAAAAACAACGTTGCCAATTATAAAGGTTGGACGGTGAAATAACCCGCCACAGCAACGCCGGATAGCGGCAAAATGCCTTCTCCGGCCTACAAGATCGGTATCAATTTGTAGGCCGGAGAAGCGCAGCGCCATCCGGCATTATTCTAAGGAGAATTCTGCGATGAAACGCTCCGCAATAAACGAAATCCTTGGCCACACGCGCCAGTTTTTTTCTCTGCACGACGTGCACCTCCCCCCTTTCGCCAGTTTCCCGCCGACCCAATGGCGCAGGCTTGATGCCTCTGCCTGGAGCGAAGTTTTCGACCTTAAGCTCGGTTGGGATGTCACCGCATTTGGCGGCAACAATTTCGCCGCGCAAGGGTTAACGCTGTTCACCCTGCGTAATGGCTCGCCGAAAGGTATGCCTTACGAGAAATGCTACGCCGAGAAAATCATGCATGTTCGCGAGGCGCAGGTCACGCCGATGCATTTTCACTGGCGCAAACGCGAAGACATTATCAATCGTGGCGGCGGTAATTTAATTGTGGAATTGTGGAATGCGGGGCTCCGGGAGCAAACAGAGGACAGCGACGTGAACGTGGTGATTGACGGCTGTCGGCAAACCCATGCCGCGGGCAGCCAACTACGCCTGACGCCGGGGGAGAGCATCTGCCTGCCGCCGGGCCTGTATCACAGCTTCTGGGCGGAAAAAGGTTTTGGCGACGTGCTGGTTGGCGAGGTCTCATCTGTTAATGACGACGACCACGATAACCATTTTCTGCAACCTATCACCCGTTATAACGACATTGAAGAAGATGAACCGGCGCAGCTGGTGCTGTGTAACGAGTATCGCCTGTTCCGCTAACCAAGGAGCGCATTATGCCGTTGATATCTCTCGCCGATGGCCTCGCCCATGCCCGTGAGCACCGCTATGCTTTAGGCGCATTTAACGTTCTGGACTCGCATTTCCTGCGCGCCCTGTTTGCCGCGGCTAAACAGGAACGTTCGCCGTTCATTATCAACATCGCCGAAGTACATTTTAAATATATCTCGCTGGATTCTCTGGTCGAAGCGGTCAAATTTGAAGCCGCCAGGCACGACATTCCGGTGGTGCTGAACCTTGACCACGGCCTGCACTTTGAGTCAGTGGTGCGGGCGCTACGCTTAGGTTTCAGTTCAGTGATGTTCGATGGCTCCACGCTGGAGTATGAAGAAAATATCCGCCAGACCCGCGAAGTGGTGAAGATGTGCCACGCCATCGGCGTCTCGGTGGAAGCCGAACTGGGCGCAGTGGGTGGCGATGAAGGCGGCGCGCTGTACGGTCATGCTGACGAATCGTTGTTTACCGACCCGATGATGGCGCGTGATTTCGTCGACAGAACCGGAATTGACGCGCTGGCGGTCGCCATTGGCAATGCGCACGGCAAATATAAAGGCGAACCGGTGCTCGACTTTCCGCGTCTGGACGCTATTCGCCAGCAGGCGGCGATCCCGCTGGTACTGCACGGCGGCTCCGGCATCAGCAATGACGATTTCAAGCGCGCAATTGAACTCGGTATTCACAAAATCAACTTCTACACCGGCATGTCGCAGGCGGCGCTGACAGCAGTAGAGTCACGGATGGCCAATCGCCAGCCGCTGTACGACGAGTTTGCCGAACTGCTGCTGGCTATTGAAGAGGCCATTACCGATACCGTTTCAGAACAAATGCGCATTTTTGGCAGCGCGGGGCAGGTCTGATGGAACGCAAAGGCGTTATCGCCGCAGGCAACATGCTGGTCGATCATGTCCATCAAATTGTGCAATGGCCGGAACGCGGCTGGCTGGCGGAAATCACTCGAAGCGAACGCGCCACGGGTGGTGCGCCGCTGAACGTGCTGCTGACGCTGGCGAAAATGCACACCGGATTGCCGCTGCAGGCGGTGGGGTTAATCGGTCAGGACAGCGACGGCGACTACATCATGGCGATGCTGGAGCAGTATCACGTTAATCGCCAGCATGTGCAGCGCACCACATTCGCCCCCACGTCGATGTCGCAGGTGATGACCGACCCCAGCGGGCAGCGAACCTTTTTTCACTCGCCCGGCGCCAATCGACTACTGGATTTACCCGCCTTTGAGCAACTGGATACCTCGATGAAAATCTTCCATCTTGGCTATCTGCTGCTGCTCGACAGTCTGGACATGCCGGATGAGGAGTACGGGACGCGTAGCGCACGGCTGCTGGCGCAAATGCGCGACAACGGCTTTGAAACGTCCCTGGATCTGGTATCGCGTAAGGGCGACCCGCGCTACCAGCCTCTGGTGATGCCGGCCCTGCGCCATCTCGACTATCTGGTGATTAACGAGCTGGAGGCCGGAGAGTTCAGCGGGCTGGAGATTCGCCAGCCCAACGGCGAGCTGCATATTCCCCATATCGCTACCGCCGCGCGCGAACTGCTGGATGCAGGCGTGCGCCAGCGGGTGGTGATTCACTGTCCGGAAGGCGCCTGGGGTGAAGAACCGGATCGAGCCGGCATCTGGATACCGTCACAGTTACTGGCGCAAGAAGAGATTGTCGGCAGCGTCGGCGCAGGAGATGCGTTTTGCGCCGGATTTTTGTATGGCTGTCATGAGCGCTGGTCGCTGGCAGACAGCATCAGACTGGCGCACGCCTGCGCGCGCGCAAGCCTACTGTGCGCCAACGCGATAGATGGCGCGAAAACGCTGGCTGAGTTAAAAGCGACTATGGCTGATGCCTGACGCTCACGCCGCCTTATCGTGATGCTGCACATCGGCGGCAAACACATAGCCCAGCCCGCGCAGGGTTTTGATCAGCATTGGCTGGTGCGGGTTGTTCTCTATTTTGCGCCGCAGCCGCATGATTAACACATCAATGGTGCGGTCAAATACCTCAACGCTGTCGCTGCGCGTCAGTTCCAGCAATTGCTCACGGCTGAGCACCCGACGAGCGTTTTGCGCCAGCGCCAGCAGCAGGCTGTATTCGCCCTGCGTCAGCTCCACCTTCAGTTGTTGAGGGTTATGTAACTGGCAACCGGCGGTATCCAGATGCCAGCCATTAAAGGAAAGCCCCGTGGTTTGCGGGCTGCCGCTTTCAGGCGTCAACACGCTCACGCGTCTGAGCACCGCCTTTACCCGTGCCACCAGCACCCGCGCATTGAACGGTTTCCCAATATAGTCGTCAGCGCCCATTTCCAGCCCGACCACCACATCCGACTCACTACCTAAGCCCGTCAGCATGACTACCGGTAATCCGGGCCTCATCTTTTGCACCTGCTGCAGCACCATCAGACCGTTGATATCGGGCAACATCATGTCCAGCAATACCAGAGCAATATCCGGCTGAGTCTCAATGCAGCGCAGCGCCTCCTGTCCGCTATGGCACGCGCTCACTGCAAAGACGTGCTCGCTCAGCACATCCTGTAATAGCGTGCAGACAGCCTCGTCATCATCCACAACCAGTATGGCTGGCTTCATTGTTTTTCCCCATTTCTGGCCAACTTAAATGAGTGTGATTGATTCTGCACAGAGTGACAGTGATAAGGCACAAGGATATGCGGGAAACATAACCTCGGTCACACTGCCGGACCGTCACGTATTGGAGATTCGTCACGTCAAATATGACGACAGCCTGTTTTTCGTCAGAGTTTTGACCAAAAATCGCCCGTAATATCGACTAATGCCCCTGAAAAAAACATGGCATAAAAGATGCATAAGCAAAGCGACAAGCGCGTATGCGCGATTTGATTAACTGGAGCGAGACCGATGAAAAAAGTCGTCACGGTTTGCCCATATTGCGCATCAGGTTGCAAAATCAACCTGGTGGTCGATAACGGCAAAATCGTCCGGGCTGAGGCGGCGCAGGGGAAAACCAACCAGGGTACCCTGTGTCTGAAGGGCTACTATGGCTGGGATTTTATTAATGATACCCAGATCCTGACCCCTCGTCTGAAAACCCCAATGATCCGTCGCCAGCGTGGCGGCAAACTGGAATCTGTTTCCTGGGATGAAGCGCTGAATTACGTCGCCGATCGCCTGAGCGCCATCAAAGCGAAGTACGGCCCGGACGCTATTCAGACGACCGGTTCATCTCGCGGTACAGGTAACGAAACCAACTATGTAATGCAAAAATTCGCGCGCGCCGTTATTGGTACCAATAACGTCGACTGCTGCGCTCGCGTCTGACACGGCCCTTCGGTTGCAGGTCTGCACCAATCGGTCGGTAACGGCGCAATGAGTAATGCTATCAATGAAATTGATAACACGGATTTAGTGTTCATCTTCGGGTATAACCCGGCGGATTCCCACCCGATCGTGGCGAATCACGTGATTAACGCTAAACGTAACGGGGCGAAAATTATCGTCTGCGATCCGCGCAAAATTGAAACCGCGCGTATTGCCGACATGCACATTGCGTTGAAAAACGGCTCGAACATCGCGCTGCTCAACGCCATGGGGCATGTCATCATCGAAGAAAAACTGTACGACCAGGCGTTCGTCGCCTCCCGTACGGAAGGATTCGAAGAGTACAGCAAGATTGTCGAAGGCTATACGCCGGAGTCCGTCGAAGATATCACGGGCGTTAGCGCGCACGATATTCGTCAGGCTGCACGTATGTACGCCACGGCAAAAAGCGCGGCAATTCTGTGGGGCATGGGTGTGACCCAGTTCTATCAGGGTGTGGAAACCGTGCGTTCACTGACCAGCCTCGCGATGCTGACCGGTAACCTCGGTAAGCCAAGCGTGGGCGTTAACCCGGTTCGTGGCCAGAACAACGTTCAGGGCGCATGCGACATGGGCGCGCTGCCGGATACCTATCCGGGCTATCAGTACGTGAAATTCCCGGAAAACCGCGAGAAATTCGCTAAAGCCTGGGGCGTGGAAAGCCTGCCTGCGCATACCGGCTATCGCATCAGCGAACTGCCGCACCGTGCAGCGCATGGCGAAGTGCGCGCGGCGTACATTATGGGTGAAGATCCATTACAGACCGATGCTGAGCTCTCCGCAGTGCGCAAAGGCTTTGAGGATCTGGAACTGGTCATCGTGCAGGATATCTTCATGACCAAAACCGCCGCTGCCGCAGACGTTATTTTACCGTCTACGTCATGGGGCGAGCATGAAGGCGTCTTCTCTGCGGCGGACCGTGGCTTCCAGCGCTTCTTTAAAGCCGTTGAGCCGAAGTGGGATCTGAAAACGGACTGGCAGATTATCAGTGAAATCGCCACCCGTATGGGCTACCCGATGCACTACAACAACACCCAGGAAATCTGGGACGAGTTGCGTCATCTGTGCCCGGATTTCTACGGCGCCACTTACGAGAAAATGGGCGAACTGGGTTATATCCAGTGGCCTTGCCGCGACACCTCAGATGCCGACCAGGGTACGTCTTACCTCTTCAAAGAGAAGTTTGACACCCCGAACGGCCTGGCGCAGTTCTTCACCTGCGACTGGGTAGCGCCAATCGACAAACTCACCCCAGAGTACCCGATGGTACTGTCGACGGTGCGTGAAGTCGGCCACTACTCTTGCCGTTCGATGACCGGTAACTGTGCGGCGCTGGCCGCGCTGGCGGATGAGCCGGGCTATGCCCAGATCAACACCGCTGACGCAGAGCGTCTGGGTATTCAGGATGAAGATCTGGTGTGGGTTAACTCACGTAAAGGCCGGGTTATTACCCGCGCGGCAGTCAGCGATCGTCCAAACAAAGGCGCGATTTACATGACCTACCAGTGGTGGATTGGGGCATGTAATGAACTGGTAACCGAGAACTTAAGCCCGATTACCAAAACGCCGGAGTATAAATACTGTGCCGTTAACGTTGAACGCATTGCCGATCAGCGCGCTGCCGAACAGTATGTTATTGATGAGTACACCAAGCTGAAAGCCAGCCTGCGCGAAAGCGCGATGGGTTAAGCCTGAGCCTACGGCCTCCATTCGGAGGCCGTTTTTTTATGCACGCGATCTCTTTATACTGTCTACTCCGTACCCTAAATAAAACTCAAAATGAAACAACTTCTTGCATTGATGTTCTTCGTGACATTCTTTGCCCATGCCAGTGATACTGAACCCGGAAGCCAGTATCTACAGGCAGCAGAGGCAGGTGACCGACGCGCGCAGTATTTCCTCGCCGATACCTGGTTCAGTTCAGGCGATTTAAGCAAAGCCGAATACTGGGCGCAAAAAGCCGCCGACAACGGTGATGCGGATGCATATGCTTTGCTGGCGCAAATTAAGATAACCAACCCGGTCAGTCTGGATTACCCTCAGGCCAAAACGCTGGCGGAAAAAGCGACGCAGGCGGGCAGTAAGGCCGGGGAAATTACGCTGGCGCGTATTCTGGTGAACACCCAGGCAGGCCGCACCGATTACCCCAAAGCCATTACCTTGCTGCAAAACGCCTCCGAGGATCTGGAAAATGACTCCGCCGTCGACGCGCAAATGCTGCTCGGACTGATTTACGCCAACGGCGTCGGTATTCCTGCTGACGATGAGAAAGCGACGTGGTATTTCAAGCGTAGTTCAGCCATTTCCCGCACCGGGTATTCCGAATACTGGGCCGGGATGATGTTCTTAAACGGCGAGCAGGGTTTTATCGAGAAGAATAAACAGAAAGCGCTGCACTGGTTGAATCTGAGCTGTATGGAAGGATTCGATACCGGCTGCGAAGAGTTTGATAAGTTAGCCAACGGCTAATGGTTTGCATTGCCGGATGGCGGCGCAAGCGCCATCCGGCAATCTGTCATTAATTACTGATTAGCAGTCTTATCAAATTTGCCCAGCACGTCGCGCTCATAGGCCAGCGCTTTCTTGCGGTCAAATTTGTGTTCCCACTTGGCGATAACCAGCACGGCCAGCGCATTACCCACCACGTTCAGCGCAGTACGCGCCATATCGAGGATACGGTCAACACCGGCAATAAACGCCAGACCTTCCAGCGGGATCCCCACGCTGCCAAGCGTTGCCAGCAATACAACAAACGATACGCCCGGCACGCCCGCAATCCCTTTTGAGGTCACCATCAGCGTCAGCACCAGCACGATTTCCTGCCACAGCGACAGATCGATACCGTACAGTTGAGCAATAAAGATAGCGGCGATACTCTGGTACAGCGTTGAGCCATCAAGGTTGAATGAGTAACCGGTCGGCACCACAAAGCTGGTGATTGACGCCGGCGCGCCGTAGGCTTCCATCTTCTCAATAATACGCGGCAGCACGCTCTCAGAACTGGCGGTCGAGTAGGCCAGAATCAGCTCGTCTTTCAGAATGCGGATCAGGATCCATATGCTCAAACCGCAGATGCGCGCGACGATCCCCAGCACCACCAGCGCGAAGAACAGGATGGCGAAATGCACCAACAGCACCAGCTTCGCCAGCGGCCACAGGGAGGCAAAACCGAAGTTCGCAACGGTAACGGCGATCAACGCAAAAACCCCGACTGGCGCGTAACGCATCACCATGTGCGTCACTTTAAACATGGTTTCGGAGATCGAGCGGAACACGGTAACCAGCGGCTCGCGGTGAGTTGCTGGCAGAGAAGACAGACCTAAACCGAACAGTACCGAGAAGAAGATAATCGGCAGCATGTCGCCTTTTGCCATCGACGCGACGATGTTGGTCGGCACCAGTGACAAAATCGTGCCCATCAGGCCATGCGCGTGGCTCTGTACTTCTGCGGTGGTGCTCTGATATTTCGAAATATCGACGGTTGCCAGCTGCGACATATCAACCCCGGTACCGGGCTGGAACACATTCGCCAGCGTGATACCAAGGATAATCGCCACGGTGGTGATCACTTCGAAATAGATAATCGTTTTGGCGCCAATACGGCCCAGCTGTTTGGCATCGCCCACCCCGGCTATGCCGACAATCAACGTAGAGATGACAATCGGCACGACGATCATTTTGATCAGGTGGATAAAGATATCGCCCGCCGGAGACAGCAGGTTTACAATCAGCCATTCACGGCTGTCACTATGGTAATGCAGGTAACTCCCTAGCAGAATGCCCAGCACCATAGCGATTAGAATCTGCCATGCCAGGCTGACTTTCAAATTTTTCATAACAACGGACTTCCTCGATGAAGCGCTATTCCACATGCAGCGTGTGGGAATAGTACATACTGAAAGGGTATGATTTGTGTTGCGTTCGTTTATGGAGTTTTTTAACGCTTATTATCATTATCATCTGCATGGCATTCAGCGCAACCCTCTGAGAACAGGGCCTTTCGCTGATTATTTGCATAAAAATGCAATTTTATCGGGGTAATGATGAATAACTTTTTGTTATAAAAGAATTTTAATATGTTCAAAAATGAAGAAGTCAGGGCATGAGTTTTTTTTGCTCGCTTGTTCGTTTGCCTGTTTTTTAAACAGGCAAAATGATACAAATCACAAATAAAACAAATTTATTTTTGCCGATTCTGCAACAACTTCGCCATATTAATAGAGTCAATGAGCTGTGCCCGATTCACCCTCGGCGAGTTTAAATCCATAACCTTTTGCCACACTGAGATAGCCTGAGCGTAGTCTGCCTGCATAAACGCATCGGAAGCTAACAGCATCAGCGCAGTGACCTCTGTCGGGTCCAGCGCCAGAGCCTTATCAATCATCTCGCGGGTAGGCGGCGTCATATGTTGCCCGGCCTGATAGTACAGCACCGTCGCCAGCGCGGAATAGATTTCGGCGTTTTCACCGCGTATACGCAGCGCCTGCTCGTAGGCCAGCAGCGCATTATGATACGCGTTTTGCCACAGATAGTACTCACCCAGTTGCGCCCATTTCACTGCGTCCTGCGGATTCGCACGAATTTGCGATTGCAGAGAAAATAGCTGTTTTTCCTGAATATTTTCATCAGAAAAAGCATGTAAGGGGTCTGCCAGACGCGCCTGCTCCTGACGTGCCGCCTGCCATTTTGGCGTTAACAGGTAACCGCCGATGCAGGCCACCACCATCAGCACCGCCGCAGCAGCCAGCCGCTTCACGGGCATGGGACGTAACGGCGCAGTGGAATGTTCGGCCTGGCTCATTGCTCATCCTCCTGCGCGTGCTGACGCTTCCTCACCTGCCAGACCACCACGCCCACCAGCAATAACAGCAGGCACGGCAGCGCCCACAACAGCAGCGTTTGCTCATTCAACGGCGGGTTGTAGCGCACGAAATCACCGTAACGCTCGGTCATCCAGGCGGTGATTTCCGCTTCGCCTTTACCTTCAGCAACCATGCTGTAAACCTGATGGCGCATACTGACCGCCACGGGCGCATTGGATTCCAGCAAGTTCTGGTTCTGACACTGCGGACAGCGCAGCTGACTGGCAATAGACAGCGCTTTCTCCTGCTGCTGCGGGTTGGCAAACGTCCATGTGTCCACCACCTGGGCATGGGTAG
>NZ_CP069763.1:1603114-1663684 GCF_016893685.1 Citrobacter cronae | reverse complement strand
ATACTTCCTCCCTCGCCATGCGCTCAGCAGCGCGCCAAACACCATCAACAATCCCCCTCCCCAGATCCAACGCACGCCAGACTGCACGTATAAGCGCATGGCGTAACGGTCCGGTCCGGTTTTTTCGCCCATCACCGCGTACCAGTCATGCATCAGATTCCAGCGGATACCCGGCTCCATCATCTGTTGACGACGCGCGGCATAGAAGCGCCTTTCGGGCTGCAGGCTACCGATACGCTGCTCATTTTGCCACAACGTGATCAGCGCTTTTTCACTGGTGTAGTTGCCTTTGGCTTCCAGGTCGAGACGCTCAAAACGGAAAATGTAGCCCGCAAGCGCGACCTGCTGCCCGGGGCTCAGATTCAGGCTTATCTCCTGACGACTACCGCTGGAAAAAACGATCCCAGCCGCAAATACCAATACCCCGGCATGCGCCAGCAGTGCCGGAAGCTGACAACGCAAAGAGACTTTGCGGCTTCTGATCGTTGCCAGCACGATAACCAGCAGCATCAGCAGCCCAAACGGCAGCGTGGCGCGGTTAAAGTACGGCGCGCCAACGGAGAGCCGTCCCCAGCCGAATAACCCGTAAATCATCGGATAGAGCGTGCCAATCAGCACAATCAGTAGCACCGCGCAAAAAAGTAATAGCGCGACCAGAATCAGCATCTCGCGCGACCAGCCGCCAAAACGCGCATTCTGGCGAATTTGCTGGCCTCGCCAGGCGTACAACCCCAGCGACGCCAGGCTCAATACGCTAAACAGCGCAAACAGCGGCGCGGCGCGCACGTTATCCAACGCAAAGGCATGTACCGAAACAAGAATGCCGGAACGCACAATCAGCGTCCCCAGCAGCGATAAGATCAGCGTGACGATCGCCAGCAGCAGCGACCAGTGGAGGAAGATCCCACGCTGACGCGTGACAAACAGGCTATGCAGCAACGCGCTGGCGGAGAGCCAAGGTAATAAGGAGGCATTTTCGACCGGGTCCCAGAACCACCACCCCCCCCAGCCCAGCTCGCAGTAGGCCCACCAGGAACCGAGGATTATCCCCAGCGTCAGCGCGCACCAGCCGGGCAACGCCCAGCGCCAGCACACCCAGGCGCTCTGCGCGTTAAAGTCACCGCGCAGCAGTGAGGCCAGCGCCACGCCCGCGGCTACCATCAAACCACCGTAACCCAGGTACAGCAGCGGCGGGTGGAGGATTAACCCAAGATGTTGCAGCATCGGGTTAAGGTCCCGTCCTTCTATAGCTGGCGGGAAAATACGCACGAAGGGATCGGACCAGACCACCACAAACAGCAGCAACAGGGCCGTCACCATTGACAGGACGCTGAGCGTCAGCGGAAACAGTGGATCAGAATCACGCCGATAGCACAGAGCGAACAGCGCGCTCCAGCCGGAAAGAAACAGCACCCACAACAGCAGCGACCCTTCATGGCCGCCCCAAACCGCCGCCAGTTTTAATCCCCACGGCAGCAGGCTGTAGCTGTGCTGAGCAACATAGACCACCGAAAAGTCGCTGGTCAGAAAGCAGAATACCAGAATGGCAAAAGCCAGCAGCAGCAGCGCAAACTGCGTCCATACGCCCACGCTTGCCAGGCGCATCACGCCCTGCCAGCGCTGGCGGACACCCACCAGCACGGCAAGCGGGGTCAACACGTTGACCCCGAGGCTTAATAACAGTGCCAGAAAACCGGCTTCAGGAAGGAGAACGTCCAGATATCACCTTACGCAACGGTTAGCTGACCCGCATAGAGAATGAAAAAGCGCAGCAGCAGTACGCCGGTCAGGCTGGCGCCGCAGACTGCCAGCACGCCATGAAACGTCAAACTGCGGTTGGCCCAGGGTTTTAGCAGCATCGGCAGTATCAGCCCAAGCCCAGCTACGCCAAGCCAAAACCACCAGGTCCAGAATCCGCCGCCCAGCGCCGCCGCCAGCGCGCGCATTTTGCCGTCATCGCCCAGCGCCAGACCGACGAAGAACGCCGCCAGCAGGAAGATCTCCAGCCATACCACCGGGACCTCCATGCGATGCACAAAGTGCGCTTCAGTGCTGTGCGGATTGCTACGATGGCGTAACGCCATGGCGATCAGCGCCACCGCCGCGCCGGAGGAGATCCCGGAGAACAGGAACAGTACCGGCAGGATCGGGTTATTCAGGAATGGGTAGGACTTCAGCGCCGAGAGCAAAAAACCGGTGTACGCCCCAAGCAGAACCGCCAGCACCAGCATTAACGTCTCCAGCGCACGATGAAACGGCGTTATCAGCGTCAGCGCTTTCTGCACGATCCCTAACCGCGGCAGCCAGCGTTGTTGCAGGGCAATCACCTCTTTTTCAAAGATTTTTGCCAGCCACAGCACCAGCACCACCATATACAACTGGAACAGCATGACCCCCATCGACATCACCGAGGTGAAGCTGTAGTGGAACATCAGTTTCCAGAAGGTCCATGGCCGCGTCAGGTGGAATACCAGAATCAGCAGACCGAAGATAATCGCCCCCGGCCCTAACACCAGCGTGGTGCGCAGCAGCGTGCTGTCCGAACCGCCCGCCTCAGGATGGAAGCGACGCAGCAGAATCGCCAACGTAACCAGTCCGGCGGAGATGCCAATCAGGAACAGATAGATGGCGATGGGCCAGTCCCACACCAGTGATTCAAAATGAAATGCAGAAGCGGGTGTCATTGGCTCACCTCCCCATATTTAAAGGGAACGCGGTAGACCTTCGGTTTTGTGCCCAGCGCCAGTTTGTAACGGTAGGTGGTTTTCTGCTGCAACAAACGGGAGATATCGCTGTTGGGATCGTCCAGATTACCAAACGTCAGCGCCTTCGTCGGGCATGACTCAACGCAGGCGGGCTGTTTGCCCGCTTTCAGGTTGGTTTTCCGGCAGAAATCGCATTTATCCGCCGTTTTGCTCACCGGATGGATAAAGCGCACGCGATAAGGACACGCGGCGATACAGTACTGACAGCCAACGCAAAGATCAGGGTTCACATCCACAATGCCATTGGCGGCATCGCGATACGATGCCCCCGTCGGGCAGACGTCAACGCAGGGGGCATGGTCGCAATGCTGGCACGAGTGGCGGAAAAAGCGATATTTCACATCAGGAAACGTCCCCTGCGGCTCGCTGCGAATAATCGTCAGACGCGATACGCCTTCCGGTACATTGTTGACTTCCCGACAAGCATCCATGCAGGCCGTGCAGCCGATGCATAATGACTCATCGTGTACCATTCCGTAACGCACGCCGTTGATATTCAGCGTCTTCGCCACAACGCGTCCCGCCGTCCCGCTCACTGCCACCAGCGCGCCGACGCCGGTGATAAACTGGCGACGAGAGCAACTCATGGATGCTCCTTAAGCAACGGAACCGACGCCGGGTTAAAGTTCGGATTGTTACGCTGATCGCTGTGGCAATCGACGCAAATCTTGATCCGTCCTTTATCGCTTAGCGTCTGCATCGTGTCTTGCTTCGGATGCAGTGAGTGACAGCTGGCGCACGCCACTTTTGTGACGTGGACATCGTGCGGCCAGAACGCTTTTTGCAACTGCTCAGGCAGGTGACAGGACATACAGACGCTGTTCTGCTGCTCCACATTGTACATTGGCTCATTAAAGCGCATCACATCCTTCACCCCTTCGCGGTGGTTCGGTGACGGCTGGCCGTGACAGTTGGTGCAGGTGACCGGCAGTTTGTTGTTCGGGTTAATGACTTGCGCATGTTTACCATGCATGCCTTCGGTATCCGGCTTGTGACAATCCAGACAGGCAGCATCCGGATTACGCTGCTGAGTAACCGTCCAGCGTTGATCCGACTCCTGCGGCGTTGGCGTGGCAGTGATTCCACTCAGGCTCCAGAACAGGCCTGACGCCAGCACCCCAGCAGTTAATAACGAACGTAATACGCTCATATTCACTCCGTTGAGTTATCCGCCCCTTACGGGGCGAAATGGGGTTATTGGCTTAACAGACCGTTTTTACGCGCCTGCTCTTCCCACTGCGGAATCACCGTTTTGATGAAGTCCTGCTTCTCAGCATTGATTTGCTGCATGTTCAGACCAATCGCCGCCTGGGCTTTCTCTTTGGTAGAGATATCCGGTAACGGGATTTCATGCGTGATGCCTTTGGTCGCCAGCAGACGAACCAGTTTGGTACGTGCGTCGGCGGCTTTATCCATTGCGCTACCCAGCATCCGCAGACCTTCTTCCGGCGCATGCATGTGAATACCGTGTGAGGCGATAGACAGGTCCCAGCGCCATTGTGCGTGACGGATATCTTCCAGAATCGGCTTCATTTCCGCTTCGGTCGCACCCGCATCCCATGCGGCTTTCGCTTCGAAGTGCGCATGTACCAGTTGATCTTCAACCTTGATTTTCAGGTCATGAATGGCCTGTTTACGCTCGGCGACCACTTTTTGCAGGGACACTTTGTCCTGGGTATGGCAGTTCGCACAGGTCTGGGCGAAGTTATCGAACGGATTACCAATCTTGTGATCGGTATAGATCTTACCTTCCGCGTTTTGCACTTTCGGCATGTGGCAGTCGATACAGGTCACGTTGTTCTTACCGTGAATGCCCGCGCTCCAGGTTTCATATTCCGGGTGCTGCGCTTTCAGCATCGGGGTTTTGGACAGAGAGTTAGTCCAGTCAGAGAAGGCGATGGTGTCGTAGTATTTCTCCATGTTCTCGACTTTCATGCCCTCATCCCACGGGAACTTAACGGCTTTGTTCTTACCGTCGAAGTAGTACTCCACGTGGCACTGGCCGCAGACCATGGATTGCTGATCAAAGCGACCGGCTTTCTCAAACGGTTTGCCGATAGCTTCCATCGCGCGCTCAGCGTAAGGACGCGACAGCGTCAGCTCAGGCTTGCCTTTGGCGAAGTCCGGCGACGCGGTGTTATGGCAATCTGCACAACCGAGATTGTTAACAATTTCCGGACCGCCGCGCGCCCATTTACCGTGGAAGTAACCATCTTCACCGTCTTTCTGGATCAGACGCGCCACGTCCGGGCTTTTACAGCTCCAGCAAGCCATCGGCAGCGGGCCGTCTTCTGCCGTTTTAGGTGCGCCGGTACGTAAGGTTTCACGTACATCGGTCACCGCATACGCGTGCCCGCGCGGTTTGTTGTAATCGCGCGAGAATGGATATCCCGCCCACAGGATCACCAGACGCGGATCTTCTGCCAGCGCATCTTCACGGGCTGATTGCTCAGACGTGGCTTTCCAGGAGAGGTATTGATCGGGATGCTGAGGGGCGAAGGTTTCATTCTTCGCTTCAACGGTGACGGTCTTTGCGGGTACAGGAGTTTGTTCAGCGTGAACAGCAGAGATAAATAATAAAGGTAATAACAGGCTGAAGAAACGGCGTACGCGTGATTTTGTCCTTGCCATAGGGGTCTCATCCAGATGACGCCATTATCTGCAATGGCGGTTCTTTTATTGTTTTCCATAACAGCAACCACACGAATACTGTCATGACATTGCTCCCCCCAATTTGTAACAAGAAACCACACTGAAAATGTTGTCTTTAATCAATTGTAAGTGTATGTAAAATACCACTTTAGAGTTAGTTACCCCCTCAAACCGCTCACTCTTTTGTTTAATTCTGAGACAGATCACCTTTTCAACAATTCTCAGATAACTCCATGTTATCGCGAGAATTAATCAATTTTTGCTAGTTCTCTTCAAAATTCAGTTTGTCGCTAATTTGCACAATTCGTTTATTGCGTGATCTGCCGCCCAAATACTAAACAAAACTCGCAAAGCCCCTACATTTAACGTTTATGCGACATATTATTAACATCCTACAAGGAGAACAAAAGCCATGAGCCAAATACATAAACACGCTATTCCCGCAAACATTGCGGATCGTTGCCTGATAAATCCGGAGCAGTACGAAGCGAAGTACCAGCAATCTGTTAACGAACCCGACACATTTTGGGGCGAGCAGGGAAAGATTCTTAATTGGATCAAGCCGTACAGCCAAGTGAAGAACACCTCGTTTGCGCCAGGCAACGTCTCTATTAAATGGTATGAGGATGGCACGCTAAACCTGGCGGCGAACTGCCTTGACCGTCACCTGCAGGCAAATGGCGATCGTACCGCCATCATCTGGGAAGGCGACGACGCCAGCCAAAGCAAACATATTACCTACCGCGAGCTGCATCGCGATGTCTGTCGTTTTGCCAATACGTTACTGGATTTAGGCATTAAAAAAGGTGATGTGGTGGCCATATATATGCCGATGGTGCCGGAAGCGGCGGTCGCCATGCTGGCCTGCGCCCGTATTGGCGCGGTGCATTCGGTCATCTTCGGTGGTTTCTCCCCGGAAGCCGTCGCCGGACGTATCATCGACTCCAATTCTCGCCTGGTGATCACCGCCGATGAAGGCGTACGCGCCGGACGCGCTATCCCGTTGAAAAAGAACGTCGATGATGCGCTGAAAAACCCGAACGTGAAAAGCGTCGAACACGTTATCGTTCTCAAACGTACCGGTGGAAAAACGGAATGGCAGGAAGGTCGTGACCTGTGGTGGTCCGATATTATTGAGAAAGCCAGCCCGGAACATCAGCCGGAAGAGATGAATGCCGAAGATCCGCTGTTTATCCTGTACACCTCCGGGTCAACCGGCAAGCCGAAGGGCGTGCTGCACACCACCGGCGGATATCTGGTCTACGCCGCAACCACCTTTAAGTACGTGTTTGACTACCATCAGGGCGATATCTATTGGTGTACCGCTGACGTGGGTTGGGTAACCGGACACAGCTACCTGCTGTACGGTCCGCTGGCCTGCGGCGCAACCACGCTGATGTTCGAAGGCGTGCCCAACTGGCCTACCCCGGCGCGTATGGCGCAGGTTGTGGATAAGCACCAGGTCAATATTCTGTATACCGCGCCGACCGCCATCCGCGCTCTGATGGCAGAAGGCGATAAAGCGATTGAAGGTACTGACCGTTCGTCGCTGCGCATCCTGGGTTCCGTTGGCGAGCCAATCAACCCGGAAGCGTGGGAGTGGTACTGGAAGAAGATCGGCAACGAAAAATGTCCGGTCGTCGATACTTGGTGGCAGACCGAAACCGGTGGATTCATGATCACCCCGCTGCCGGGCGCCACCGAGCTGAAAGCCGGTTCCGCTACCCGTCCGTTCTTTGGCGTGCAGCCTGCGATTGTCGATAACGAAGGTAATCCGCTGGAAGGCGCAACCGAAGGCAACCTGGTGATTATTGACTCGTGGCCAGGCCAGGCGAGAACGCTGTTTGGCGATCATGAACGTTTTGAACAGACCTACTTCTCTACCTTCAAAAATATGTACTTCAGCGGCGACGGCGCACGCCGTGATGAAGATGGTTATTACTGGATCACCGGACGTGTGGACGATGTACTGAACGTCTCTGGCCACCGTCTGGGCACGGCAGAAATCGAATCGGCGCTGGTGTCGCATCCGAAGATTGCCGAAGCCGCGGTGGTCGGTATTCCGCATAATATTAAAGGCCAGGCGATCTACGCCTACGTCACGCTGAATCACGGCGAAGAACCGTCGCCTGAGTTGTATGCCGAAGTTCGCAACTGGGTACGTAAAGAAATTGGCCCGCTGGCAACGCCAGATGTGCTGCACTGGACCGATTCACTGCCGAAAACCCGCTCCGGCAAAATTATGCGCCGCATTCTGCGCAAAATCGCGGCGGGCGATACCAGCAATCTGGGCGATACCTCAACCCTCGCCGATCCAGGCGTCGTTGAGAAACTGCTCGAAGAGAAGCAGGCCATCGCGATGCCATCATAACCATAACCGTGAAATGCCCGATGGCGCGCTGCTTATCGGGCCTACAAATCCTATCCCTACCCCTCCCCTGAGCGGGAGGGAAATATAAAAACCCTCCCCCAAAGGATTTCGTGTTACAGGAAGGCGGCAAGCGAGCACATCCTCAGGAGCATAGTTCACTATGTGACTGGGGTGGGCGAGTGCGGCCAACGAACCTGTAGCGCGAAAGACGCAGGGGGACCTCTGGAGAGCTCTGTGATGAATGACCAAATTTATCAGCGGATAGAAGACAGTGCGCGTTTCAGGGAGTTAGTTGAAAAACGGCAACGGTTTGCCACCATTCTGTCCATCATCATGCTGGCAGTTTACATCAGCTTTATTTTACTGATTGCCTTTGCGCCTGGTTGGCTGGGTACTCCGCTGCACGCGGGAACCAGCGTCACCCGGGGTATTCCGATTGGGGTCGGCGTGATCCTTATCTCCTTCATCCTGACCGGGATCTATATCTGGCGGGCAAACGGTGAATTCGATCGCCTGAACAATGCGGTTCTGCATGAGGTTAAAGCATCATGAAGAGAGTCCTGACGGCGCTTGCCGCCACGCTGCCCTTCGCCGCAAACGCGGCGGATGCTATAAGCGGAGCAGTCCAACGCCAGCCAACCAACTGGCAGGCGATTATCATGTTCCTGATTTTCGTCATCTTTACGCTTGGTATTACCTACTGGGCGTCTAAACGCGTGCGTTCGCGTAATGACTACTACACCGCTGGCGGTAACATCACCGGCTTCCAGAACGGGCTGGCGATTGCAGGCGACTATATGTCTGCTGCATCGTTCCTAGGGATTTCCGCGCTGGTCTTTACCTCCGGTTATGACGGACTGATTTACTCGCTCGGCTTCCTGGTCGGCTGGCCGATTATCCTGTTCCTGATTGCTGAACGCCTGCGTAACCTTGGTCGCTACACCTTTGCCGACGTGGCCTCTTATCGCCTGAAACAAGGTCCGATTCGTATTCTCTCGGCGTGTGGTTCCCTGGTGGTGGTCGCGCTGTATCTGATCGCGCAGATGGTCGGCGCGGGTAAACTGATTGAGCTGCTGTTTGGCCTGAACTACCACATTGCCGTCGTGCTGGTTGGCGTATTGATGATGATGTACGTCCTGTTTGGCGGCATGCTGGCAACCACCTGGGTACAGATCATTAAAGCCGTTCTGTTGCTGTTCGGCGCCAGCTTTATGGCCTTTATGGTGATGAAGCACGTCGGCTTTAGCTTCAACAATCTGTTCACCGAAGCGATGGCGGTACACCCGAAAGGTTCAGCCATTATGAGCCCGGGCGGGCTGGTGAAAGATCCGATCTCCGCGCTGTCGTTAGGTCTCGGTCTGATGTTTGGTACGGCTGGCTTACCGCACATCCTGATGCGTTTCTTCACGGTCAGCGATGCCCGCGAAGCGCGTAAAAGCGTATTCTATGCCACCGGTTTTATGGGTTATTTCTACATCCTGACCTTTATCATCGGCTTTGGCGCGATCATGCTCGTTGGCGCGAACCCTGTGTATAAAGACGCTGCTGGCGCGCTTATCGGCGGTAACAACATGGCGGCGGTACACCTGGCGAATGCGGTGGGCGGGAACCTGTTCCTCGGTTTCATCTCGGCAGTGGCGTTTGCCACCATTCTGGCAGTGGTTGCTGGTTTGACGCTGGCGGGCGCATCGGCAGTTTCTCACGACCTGTACGCCAACGTATTCCGCAAAGGCGCAACCGAGCGCGAAGAGCTGAAGGTGTCGAAAATTACCGTACTGGTGCTGGGTGTGATTGCCATCGTGCTCGGCGTGCTGTTCGAAAACCAGAACATCGCCTTCATGGTGGGACTGGCATTTGCTATCGCAGCCAGCTGTAACTTCCCCATCATTCTGCTCTCCATGTACTGGTCAAAACTGACCACGCGTGGCGCAATGATGGGCGGCTGGTTAGGTCTGCTGACGGCCGTCGTGCTGATGGTGCTTGGCCCAACAATTTGGGTACAAATCCTGGGTCACGAAAAAGCCATATTCCCGTATGAATATCCGGCGCTGTTCTCCATCAGCGTAGCGTTCCTCGGGATCTGGTTCTTCTCTGCCACCGATAACTCAGAAGAAGGTAACCGCGAACGCGAGCAGTTCCGTGCTCAGTTCATCCGTTCCCAGACCGGGTATGGCGTAGAACAAGGTCGCGCGCACTAATCTTCCCTCTCCTCCGGCTTCCGGGCCGGAGGATTACTGCCTTTCTCAGAACATCAGCCTTGCGACCAGCGGCGATACCAGCACCATCACCACGCCGGAAAGCATCATCACCAGGCTAGCCACTACGCCCTCCTGTTGGCCGAGCTCATATGAGCGAGCCGTGCCTGCGCCGTGCGATGCTGCGCCAAAACCTGCGCCTTTCGCCATCCCTTCGCGAATAGAGAGCCGCAAAAACAGCACATCGCCGACCGCCATCCCGAATACGCCAGTCACGACCACGAACAATGCCACCAGATCCGGCTGACCGCCCAATGGCTCTGCCGCCGCCAGCGCAAATGGCGTAGTAACGGACCGCACCGCCAGACTGCGCTGAATTTCATCAGGCAGCATAAACAGGCGCGCCAACCAGACGGAACTGGTGACCGCCACCAGTGTCGCCGTCACCACACCCGCCGTCAGCGACATCCAGTGACGTTTAATCACGGCGAGGTTGTCATAAACCGGAACGGCGAAGGCAATGGTTGCGGGACCTAGCAGCCATAGCAGCCAGTGCGATTCACCAATATAGTTTTGCCAGGAGATATGTCCAAAGACCAACATCAGCACCAACAGCGCCGGAGTAAGCACTAACGGCATCAGCGGTAATTTACGAAAGCGGCGATACAGGCGCTTGTTGGCAAAATAGATGCCCAGCGTAATCACCAGACACAGCACGCTTAACTGGAAATTACTCACGGTTTAACCTGCTCATTTCATAGCGATACACTTTATCCACGACCCATGCCGTTGCGCCGAGCACCATCATCGTACTTATCGCAATAACGGCAAAAATACGCCATCCATCAACCAGTAGCAGTTGCGTATAGTTAACGACGGCGACCACCGCCGGGACAAAAAACAACAGCATTTCAGCCAGTAACCAGCGAGCGCCTGCGCGGATCCAGTTCAGCGGGATAACCCGGCAGACAATCAACGCCAGCATCAGCACCATCCCAACCAGGTTGGCAGGAAGCGGCAGATGCAGCCAGGAGACAAGATATTGAGCAAAAACAAAGAGACCTGCGTACAACAGAACCTGAACAGGGATCTGGAGTCGATGAATAACAGCAGGCGTCACGCGGCTTATCGCCACAGCCATGAGGGTATGTCCTTAAAAAATAGAGAGCGCCAGTATAGAGAGCCCCCGTCCAGGACTGAAATGAATTAAAATCATTGCAGGCATAGTCTTAAGGAATAATCATGGATATCAGAACGCTGCGATATTTTGTTGAGGTGGTGCGTCAGCAGAGCTTTACCCGCGCAGCGGAGAAACTCTTTGTCACCCAGCCCACTATCAGCAAAATGTTGAAGAACCTTGAAGACGAGCTTAATTGCACGTTGCTCATCCGCGACGGACGGCGACTGTTGTTGACCGATACCGGCCAGGTCGTGTTCGAACGCGGCCTGGCGATCCTCGCCGAGTTCCGCCAGCTCGAAGCAGAACTCAGCGACATTAATCACCTCAACAAGGGAATACTGCGCCTCGGTATCCCGCCCATGGTGGGTATGTTGATGGCTGGCCCCATCAGCCTTTTTCGCCAGCGTTATCCCGGCGTGGAACTGAAAGTGTCTGAATTTGGCGGTTTAACCGTCCAGCAGGCGGTGATGAACGGCGATCTGGATGTTGCGATGACCGCGTTGCCGGTTGAAGAAGAGAGCGGTCTGGCGACCTTACCACTTTTCAGTCATCCGCTCTGCGTGCTGGTCCCCCGCTCCGGTCAATGGACAACGTGCGACTCCATTTCCCCCGAAGCGCTGGCGGAGCATCCGCTGCTTATCTACAACGAAGATTTCGCGTTGAGCCGTCAACTGCTTGAGTTGTTTAACCAGCACAACGTAAAACCGCGTATCGCTGTGCGCAGCGGGCAGTGGGATTTTCTGGCGGCAATGGTGCAAGCCGGCGTCGGGATCGCCATTTTACCGGAGCCGATTTGCCAGCGGTTGGATAAGCAAACGCTGCGCTGGATCCCTCTGGAAAGCGACTTACGCTGGCAGTTGGGCATGATTTGGCGCGAAGGTGTGTATCTGTCGCACAGCGCCCAGGCATGGCTGAAATGTTGCGAAGGGTTTTGGTTAACGCAGGAGTCGTAAAATGCCGGATGCGGCTWAACGCCTTATCCGGCCTACAACGAGCTACCTTTTATTGGTTCTCAATCAACAGCGCTTCCAGCAAATCCAGATCGTGCAATAGCTTTTGCAGCGTTTCATTGCTGATTTCACGCGTGGCACGCAGATGATAAAGCTCGGCGCGTTCTGAACGCAGCGCCGCCAGGCGGAAACGTCGCTCCAGGTTCTCTTCCTGCATTGAGCTTTCTACATCGTTTCGCCCATCGGCGCGACGACGCAGGTTACCAATGACACGGGAACTCACCTCAGTCAGTAGCTGATTATCAATGTTCTCTTCGCTATCCGCAGCCAGACGCTCCTCCATTTTCTGGATCGCGACAATCGCTACTTCCGCCGTGGCAGCGCGGGCAATGCGCTCCTCTTTTTGCTGTTGCGAGTGGTCTGCAACTTCCAGATGCTGTAGCAGAATCGGCAGCATCACCACGCCGACAAACAGCGAGAACAGAATCACGCCCGCGGCGAGGAAGATCAGCTCATAACGCGCCGGGAAGCCGCTCCCGTCCGGTAACAACAGAGGAATGGAGAGCACACCGGCGAGGGTAATGGCCCCGCGAACTCCCGCAAAGGAGGCAATCAGGATTTCACGCGTCGTCCAGGAGCCAAACTCCATCGGCTTTTTCTTCAGGAAGCGCAGGCTGAACTTCTTCATGGTCCACAGCCAGCCAAAACGTACCAACATCAGCGCGGCATAAATCAGCACGATATCGGTAAACAGCATCCAGATTTCAACGTTCGGATCGACTTCCGCCGCCGCCAAAGATGACTCCAGAATGCCCGGCAACTGCAGTCCTAACAACAAGAAGACCATGCCGTTAAACACAAACTCCAGCATCGCCCAGGTGCTGTTAGCACGTAAACGCATCGCCAACGGCGCGCGGCGCATCACGCCAGAGCGGGTAATCGTCATCCCGGCAGCAACCGCCGCGAGAATGCCTGAAACACCGATGTGTTCCGCAATCAGATAAGACGCAAACGGCAGCAGGAACAGCAGGACGATTTGCGTTGCCGGCTCATCACCGCCCCAACGGCTAAGAAAACGCAGGGAGCGTCCGTATAACCAACTGACGACAAAACCGGCCAGGATGCCGCCAACCGCCACTTTGAAGAACTCAAGCGTCGCGCCGCCGACGGTAAACACCATCGTGCCCATCGCCACGGCAACGGCAAATTTCAACGAGACCAGGCCGGACGCGTCGTTCATCAACGCTTCGCCCTGCAGGATACCCATGATTTTCTTCGGGATGCGCCCCTCACCCACAATACCGGAAAGGGCGACGGCATCGGTTGGCGACAGCACGGCAGCCAGCGCAAAAGCAGGGATGAGAGGGATCCCCGGCACCAGCCAGTAAATCATAAAGCCAATCCCGACCACCGTGACCAGAACCAGCGCCAGCGCAAGGCCGAAAATCTCTCGCCCGTGCTCCAGAAACTCACGCGTCGGCGTCTTCCAGCCATCGGCAAACAGCAGCGGCGGGATAAATAGCACCAGAAACAGCTCAGGATCGAATTCCACATGCAAACCAAACGTCGGCCACGCCAGCAAGGCGCCGATGGCGATCTGCATAAGGGGTAATGGGAGTTGGAAGGGCAATACGCGAGTAAATACCCCCGACAGCGAGACCACAAGGGTCATGATGAGTATGGTGAAAAAGATTTCCATGCGTTCCCTGTTTGCGATGTTTCTTATGATTGGTGATAAAGGCGTCGTGCCTTAATTCTATCTACTTGAGAGTATCGCAAAAGACAACGAGTGTGTTCTGAAAATAAAAACGGGCGGCCTGGGCCACCCGTTTTCAGGAGCGTCATCGAAGCAAAATCAAATAGCCCAACCGCCCGCGTAAAAGGCCACCAGCGCGATAGCAATTACCACCGTACCGATGTTCAGTTTGCGCCATTCGCCAGAGACAATGCGACCAATGACCAGGGTAGCAAAACCAATCATAATGCCGGTAACGATGTTACAGGTCAGGACGATAAATACAGCAGTGACCAGACCCGCCATCGCGTCGACAAAGTCAGCGAAGTCGATTTTCGCCACGTTGCTCAGCATCAGCAGCCCCACATACATCAGCGCAGGCGCCGTTGCGTAAACAGGAACAAGATAAGAGAGCGGAGAAAGGAACAGGATCAGCAGGAACAATACGCCAACGGTGATCGCCGTCAGGCCGGTCTTGCCGCCTGCCGCCGTACCCGCTGCGGATTCAATGTAAACCGCCGCCGGTGCAGCCCCTACCAGACCAGAAAACACGCTGCTCAGGGAGTCGGTGGTCAGCGCTTTGCCGCCATCGATAATTTGTCCGTCTTTATCCAGCAGATTCGCCTGTCCGGCTACCGCGCGGATGGTTCCGGTCGCATCGAAGACCGCGGTCATAACCAGCGCCAGCACGCTCGGCAGAACGATCGGGTTCAGTGCGCCCATAATATCCAGGCTGCCGATCAGCGAGTTGCCGTTTTCATCGCTCAGCGACGGCATGGCAAAAATACCGGAGAAATGTACGGCCGGATCGAAAATCAGGCCGACGATGGAGATACCGATAATGGTCAGCAGGATGCCGCCCGGTACTTTCAGTTTTTCGAGACCAATAATCACCGCCAGACCAACCAGCGACATAATCACCGGGAAAGTATCGAAGTCGCCCAGCGCAACCGGCAGGCCGTCCAGCGGGTTCTTAATCACCAGACCAACGCCATTGGCCGCAATCAATAGCAGGAACAGGCCGATACCAATCCCCGTACCGTGCGCAACGCCCTGCGGCAGATTGCGCAGGATCCAGCTACGGATACCGGTCGCAGAAATGATGGTAAACAGAACCCCCATCAGAAACACCGCGCCCAGCGCTACGGGCACGCTAATATGTTGTCCCAGTACCAGGCTGAATGCGGTAAACGCGGTCAGCGAAATGGCGCAGCCAATCGCCAACGGCAGGTTCGCCCACAGGCCCATCACAATAGAACCGACGCCCGCAACCAGACAGGTTGCCACAAACACAGCGGCAGGCGGGAATCCGGCTTTACCCAGCATCCCCGGAACCACGATAACGGAGTAGACCATGGCCAGGAACGTCGTTAATCCGGCAACGACTTCTTGACGAACGGTACTGCCGCGATGCGAAATTTTAAACCAGGCGTCGAGTGAACCGCCGGTACGCGCTGAAGGCGTAGACATAGAAAACATCCCCTGAGAGTTTATTTTTTCGTCATTATGCGTGGTGGACAATCCACTGCCTGCTAAACGATTTCTCCATGTGCCAGCTTTGCGTCAATAGGGGTGTCGCAAAAAAGCAAACGTTTAGCTCCGCGCATAAAAAACGGGTGATAAAAAAAAGCAAACGATTATCCAGCGATCATACGTTGGTTTTCAACTGAACTTTGCCGCTTTTTACTCATTTCTTCTTATAATGCGCAAGAAATAGCCAGACGATGCGCAAACGTTATCGTCAATGCGCAATCTGGCAACAAATTTCGCTGAGTTATTACAAGATTTGCATTTATTTTTCACGCCTGCTCGCGCAAAAAAATGCATGAAGATGCGGAAAAATTTTTGGCTAAAAAGCAATCAATTCACTGGCAAATAGAGAGGGGTGGCTTACACTTACATTATCAACACAGACCGGAACCTCCCCAAACGTGCTCGACTGAGGGGTGTTGATGTCGGGGGAAACCCTCCCGTGAACCAACGGGATAGAGTGAAAGACAAAGACCGGAACCAAACTAAAGCGCCCTCTGTGGCGCTTTAGTTTTAYACCGTTATATCCGCCACATACTTTAAACCAATCAATCATCTTCCAGCAGGCGCGCCCCGGTCCCCTGCTCGCCAAGCTGATCGCCAGGGTTACGCAACGGGCAATCACTGCGGGATAAACAGCCGCAGCCAATACACCCATCCAGCTCATCGCGTAACGCCACCAGAGTATGAATGCGTCGGTCTAACTCCTCGCGCCATTGCGAAGAGAGCTGCTTCCACTCTTTGGCGCTGAGCGAATGCCCTTCAGGTAATACACCTAACGCGTCGCCGATCGTGGCCAGTGGAATGCCGATACGTTGGGCAATCTTGATAATCGCGACATAACGCAACACATCGCGTTTGTATCGACGCTGATTGCCGCTGTTGCGCATACTGCTGATTAATCCTTTGCTTTCATAGAAATGCAGGGTCGATACCGCCACACCGCTACGCTTTGCAACTTCACCTGGCGTGAGCAACGCTTTTATCCGGGGTAATTTCTTTTCCATAAATCGCTTTACCTCAAGTTAACTTGAGGAATTATACTCGCCCACAGACAAAACGACGAATCGAACACTGAGAAAGAGGCAACTCTATGTCCCATCAGCAGATTATTCAGACCCTTATTGAATGGATTGATGAACATATCGATCAACCGCTGAACATTGAGGCGGTTGCGAAAAAATCAGGTTACTCAAAGTGGTATTTGCAGAGAATGTTCCGCACGGTGATGCGTCAGACGCTGGGTGACTACATCCGCCAACGTCGGCTTCTGCTGGCCGCCGTTGAACTACGGACGACCGAACGGCCTATATTCGATATTGCGATGGATCTTGGCTATGTATCGCAGCAAACCTTCTCGCGCGTATTTCGCCGAGAGTTTGATCGTACTCCCAGCGATTACCGCCACCGCCTGTAAAATTATTGCCCGCTCTGCGTCAGTATGGCGGGCGAGCGTTTTATCCAATGCATGAACTCCTGCGGCGGCAGCGCCTTCGCAAAATACCAGCCCTGGCAATACTGTACGCCGTGTTCAAGCAACCACCCGATTTGCTCCGCCGTTTCCACCCCTTCCGCAATCGTCTTCAGGTTTAAGCTTTGCGCCATCTCGATGATATGTTCGGCAATCAAGTGACTGGTGCTGTTAGTGGCCAGCGTGCTAATAAACGATTTGTCGATCTTCAGGATATCGATATTCAACGCTGACAAATTATGGAGGTTGGAATATCCCGTGCCAAAATCGTCAAACGCCACTTCAAAACCGGCCTGCCGAAACGCCTGGATGATGGGTGTCATTTTATGTACATCGATAAAGCCGCGCTCCGTCACCTCAACTTTAATTTGCTGGGCCGCCACGGAGTAATCATGGTTTTTTTCGGCAATCAGAGCAATCAGTCGGGATGAATGAAAGTCAGAGGCCGAGAGGTTAATCGAGATATACAACTGAGGATTCGCCGAAAGAAAAGCCCCTAAATCTTTGAAGACCTCCTCAACAACGTAATCCGTGATCTGCTCAATCATCCCCTCTTTTTCCGCCAGCGGAATAAACTCCGTCGGGCTCATCACCTCACCGTTACAGCCTGGCCAGCGTAGCAAAGCCTCGGCACCGACACATTGTCCATTTTTGATGTCAATGATCGGCTGATAGTACAGACAAAGCTGACGTTTCTTGATCGCACGTTTTAATAAGCGGCGGGGAGAGAGGTATTCCTGACGCGTACGCCACCACATGAGCAGTATCAGGATGCTGCAGATAATCCCAAAGGGGATCGTTAACGCCGCCTCATGATAGAAAATCTGATTCACACGAGCGTCGGAGGTCGAAACAATAATCGCGATGGGGCGTTTTTCTGAATGTACGATGGTATAGAATCGCTCGCCCTGCTGGAATGTTGAGGATTCACCGCTTATCAGCGGCGAGAACTGCGCAATATTCGCCCCTTCGCTGGCAGAGAAAAAGGTGTCCGTTACTGTGTCATACACTCCCCAGGACAGATCCGGATCATCAGACATGACTTCGCTGTAAGATAATGGATTGATGACGACAACGTAGTTTCCTCGTTGCATGTACGTCATTTTGTAGCCAGCGAAAAAGGGGGTATCGCGGTAGTAATAGATGAAGACGTCTGGCGCGCGTTTATAGTCGGCTGTCGCCATAATATATGGGACTCGCGGCATCATTGACGTAGAGCACAAAAAATGATCGCCCTGCGCATAAATTAGCTCACTGATATATAAACGACCACGAATAATATTCAGCATACTTTTCTGATGGGCAGGGGTACACATCTTACCCTGATACAACTGGGCCATATCACGCGCTAAATCAGCCTGGAGGATCACCAATTCCGTTTTATTTAACACCAGTTGAGCAAAAGAGCTGAGTTGATTACGGGTTTCGGACATCGCCCGGATGTGAGCAAACCATAACGCCAGCACCACGGGGAGCAATACCACCATGAATGTTCCGAAGAACTTCAGCATCTTGCGTCGCGCACTGTGATTCATGTCAGCCCTATTTCCCTGTTTCGTATATGCCAGAACCCATTAGGCGGGATGCTATAAACACTGACTGATTAAGTTGCATGAATCTATCATTATTAGCAACAGACTTCTCTATGTAAAAGTCTGATAATAGTTGATGATGATATTATTTTTCCGTAAGGCAAACTTAAAGTTATGCTTATTTCATAACATTATTATCAACAAGTAGTAATTTTTTATGAGCATTATCCTGGTCGTGTTTAAGAAATTCATTAAATTTCTTAACGAATAATTTAGGATAAACATAACAGGTAATCCATATGCATCTTTTTATTAGATTATTTGTTATCGTTTTTTATTAAAAATAACCATGCAAATAACATGGTTATTATCCTGCAAAAATAACCTCTAACACTGGTGAACAAACGAGCAAATGTGATATAGTTCACACAATTCATGTAACAGAAACAATGTTTCATTCGTGTTATTGCCCGTCGAGAGCCAGAGTACTACACCCTCGGTGAACACCCCCGCGCTGTCATGGGCATCAAGACTTTCTGAGGACGTTTTTTCATGGCAACGATAACAACTGGCGTGGTTCTTCTGCGATGGCAGCTACTCAGCGCGGTGCTGATGTTTTTAGCCAGCACGCTCAATATCCGTTTTCGTAAATCAGATTATATTGGCCTGGCCGTCATTAGTAGTGGTTTGGGACTGGTTTTCGCCTGCTGGTTTGCAACCGGGCTGCTCGGCATAACCCTGGTAGATATGTCCGCAATCTGGAAGAACATTGAAAACGTGATGGTTGAAGTGATGAGCCACACACCGCCAGACTGGCCGATGGTGTTGAACTGATAAAAAATCACATATGGCTACCCCTGTTTTGAGGTAGCCATAATTTTTCGTATAAAGCAGAAAAATTAGAACGGAATATCGTCGTCAAAATCCATCGGCGGCTCGTTAGACGGTGCTGCCGGAGCTGACTGCTGCGGGCGAGACTGCGCGCCACCGCTGAACTGATTGCCGCCCTGCGGCTGCTGAGGCTGACCCCATCCGCCCTGCTGCTGACCGCCGCCAGCCGGAGCACCACCACCCTGACGACCACCCAGCATTTGCATGGTGCCGCCAACGTTAACCACAACTTCAGTGGTGTACTTTTCTACGCCGGACTGATCGGTCCATTTGCGGGTRCGYARYTGGCCYTCGATRTAGACCTGAGAACCTTTRCGCAGRTATTCRCTGGCTACTTCCGCCAGTTTGCCGAACAGCACGACACGGTGCCATTCAGTCTGCTCTTTCATTTCGCCGGTCGCTTTATCACGCCAGGATTCGGAAGTAGCCAGCGTAATGTTGGCAACTGCGCCRCCATTSGGCATATARCGKACTTCCGGGTCCTGGCCCAGATTACCGACGAGAATCACCTTGTTTACGCCTCTGCTGGCCATGATCGTGTCTCCTGAAAAACGTTACTGAATAAGTGTAAGCGCGGGATTGTAGCATTTCCAATAGCGCTTTTACTACGTTGCGAGATCGATTCCAGTAAACAACCCCGGATAGACATTGTTGCACAGACACCTGCGTTTTGCATTCCAATACTGTATATCCATTCAGGTCAGGTTGTGTCATAATTAACCGTTTGTGATCGCCGGTAGCACCATGCAGCCAGGCAAAAAAGCGTTTAATCCGGGAAAGATGAATGGATAAGATCGAAGTTCGGGGCGCCCGCACCCATAATCTCAAAAACATCAACCTCGTCATCCCGCGCGACAAGCTGATTGTCGTCACCGGGCTTTCGGGCTCAGGCAAATCTTCGCTTGCTTTCGACACCTTGTATGCCGAAGGACAGCGTCGTTACGTTGAATCCCTTTCCGCGTACGCGCGTCAGTTTCTGTCACTGATGGAAAAGCCGGATGTCGACCACATTGAGGGGCTGTCTCCCGCCATCTCAATCGAGCAAAAATCGACATCCCATAACCCGCGATCCACGGTAGGTACGATTACCGAAATTCACGACTATCTGCGCCTGCTGTTTGCCCGCGTTGGAGAACCGCGCTGTCCGGATCACGACGTTCCCCTGGCGGCGCAGACCGTGAGTCAAATGGTGGACAACGTCCTGTCGCAGCCGGAAGGCAAGCGTCTGATGCTGCTGGCGCCGATAATTAAAGAACGTAAAGGCGAGCACACCAAAACGCTGGAAAACCTGGCGGGTCAGGGCTATATCCGTGCCCGTATCGACGGGGAAGTGTGCGACCTGTCCGATCCGCCCAAGCTTGAGCTGCAAAAGAAACACACCATTGAAGTGGTGATTGACCGCTTTAAAGTACGTGACGATCTCACCCAGCGCCTGGCGGAATCGTTTGAAACCGCGCTGGAACTGTCCGGCGGTACGGCAGTGGTTGCCGATATGGACGACCCGAAAGCGGAAGAGCTGCTGTTCTCTGCCAACTTCGCCTGCCCGATCTGCGGCTACAGCATGCGCGAACTGGAACCGCGTCTGTTTTCATTCAACAACCCGGCGGGCGCATGCCCGACCTGTGACGGCCTCGGCGTACAACAGTATTTCGATCCTGACCGGGTGATTCAAAACCCGGAACTGTCGCTGGCCGGTGGCGCTATCCGCGGCTGGGATCGCCGCAACTTCTACTACTTCCAGATGCTTAAGTCACTGGCGGAACACTATAAATTCGACGTCGAAGCCCCATGGGCCAGCCTGAACCCCGCCGTGCATAAAGTGGTGCTGTACGGTTCCGGTAAAGAGAATATCGAATTTAAATACATGAACGATCGCGGCGATACGTCCGTACGTCGCCATCCGTTCGAAGGCGTATTGCACAATATGGAGCGCCGTTATAAAGAAACGGAATCCAGCGCGGTACGCGAGGAATTAGCCAAATTCATCAGCAACCGCCCGTGCGCCAGCTGTGAAGGGACGCGTTTGCGCCGGGAAGCCCGCCACGTATTTGTTGAAAATACGCCGCTGCCCGCAATTTCCGACATGAGCATCGGTCATGCGATGGATTTCTTCAACAACCTGAAGCTTGCCGGTCAGCGAGCGAAGATTGCAGAGAAAATTCTTAAAGAGATTGGCGATCGTCTGAAATTCCTGGTCAACGTCGGCCTCAACTACCTGACGCTGTCGCGTTCAGCGGAAACGCTCTCCGGCGGCGAAGCCCAGCGTATTCGTCTGGCAAGCCAGATCGGCGCGGGTCTGGTCGGCGTGATGTACGTCCTGGATGAACCGTCTATTGGTCTGCATCAGCGCGATAACGAACGTCTGTTGGGCACGCTCATCCATCTGCGTAATCTGGGTAATACCGTGATTGTGGTCGAGCACGATGAAGATGCGATTCGCGCCGCTGACCACGTTATCGATATCGGCCCGGGCGCTGGCGTTCACGGCGGCCAGGTGGTTGCCGAAGGGACGCTCGACGACATCATGGCGGTGCCTGAGTCGCTGACCGGCCAGTACATGAGCGGTAAGCGTAAAATTGAAGTACCGAAACAGCGCGTGGCGGCCGATCCGGAAAAAGTGCTGAAGCTTACCGGCGCGCGCGGCAACAACCTGAAAGATGTCACCCTGACGCTGCCGGTTGGCCTGTTCACCTGCATTACCGGGGTTTCTGGTTCGGGTAAATCGACGCTGATCAACGACACGCTGTTCCCGATTGCGCAGACGGCGCTGAACGGCGCCACGCTGGCTGAACCTGCGCCGTACCGCGATGTTCAGGGCCTGGAACATTTCGACAAAGTGATCGACATTGACCAAAGCCCGATTGGTCGTACTCCGCGCTCTAACCCGGCAACCTACACCGGTGTGTTTACGCCGGTGCGCGAACTGTTTGCTGGCGTACCAGAGTCCCGCGCGCGCGGCTACACGCCAGGACGTTTCAGCTTTAACGTCCGCGGCGGACGCTGTGAAGCCTGTCAGGGCGACGGCGTGATCAAAGTTGAAATGCACTTCCTGCCGGATATCTACGTGCCGTGCGACCAGTGCAAAGGCAAGCGCTATAACCGCGAAACGCTGGAGATTAAGTACAAGGGCAAGACCATCCACGAAGTGCTGGATATGACCATTGAAGAAGCACGCGAGTTCTTCGATGCCGTCCCGGCGCTGGCGCGTAAGCTACAAACGCTGATGGACGTGGGCCTGACGTATATCCGTCTCGGCCAGTCGGCCACTACGCTCTCCGGCGGCGAAGCGCAGCGCGTGAAGCTGGCGCGCGAACTGTCAAAACGCGGCACCGGGCAGACGTTGTATATCCTTGATGAACCGACCACCGGTCTGCATTTTGCGGATATTCAGCAGTTGCTGGACGTACTGCATCAGTTGCGCGATCAGGGCAACACCATCGTGGTGATTGAGCACAACCTGGACGTAATCAAAACCGCTGACTGGATTGTCGATCTCGGTCCGGAAGGCGGTAGCGGCGGCGGGGAAATTCTGGTCTCCGGCACGCCAGAAACGGTCGCTGAGTGTGAAGCTTCACACACGGCCCGCTTCCTCAAACCGCTGTTGTAATTGCGCAACACTTATCTGGCCTACAGAATATGCATAATTTCTTGTAGGCCGGATAAGGCGCTTGCGCCGCATCCGGCGAAACAGATCAGGGCTGCGCCAATATCCGACGTTTATCTTCCGGCAGCGTGTTTACCGCCAGCTGATAAGAGGCATCAACCAGATAATAAATCTGCGAATCCGGCAGCGAGCCGTCCAGATACACCGTGCTCCAGTGCGCTTTATTCAGATGCCTGCTTGGTCGTACATCGCTATGCTGCTGACGCAGTAATTCCGCCAGTTCAGGGCTGGTTTTCAGAGAGACCGCCGGGCGTTCTTCTACCTCTTTTACCATGGCAAAGAGTACATCTTCGACTTTGATTTGTGTGGCTTTCCAGTCACTGTGCACGCTCTGCTCCGCGCCCGTTTTTGCCATGCAGTATTGCAGCAACTCCGAATTCGTCATCTTTATTCCCCTTACCAGCACTCGCCTAATGAGAACATCTTTTATTCAGTGTGCAGCAAGTCCGCAAAAGGTAAAAGCCGGTAACGCAAATTTGTTTAAAAAACCACCAAACAGCAGCCTGCGCCTTTAATACTCAGAATTTACGATCACCTCTTCACCAAACGCGCCAGCCTGGGGTAGCGGTTTATAGGTGGAGTTGGAAGCACGTAAAATACGAATACCGCGAATACCCACGTCGCGAGCGGCGGTGATGTCATTGTCAGAATCGCCGTAGAACATGCGCACGTTTTTATCCTGTAACCACTGCGTTTTGGTGTTCTGGCCCGGCTTATCGCCGGCAAAAATGACCGGATTCATATTAGCGGCCGGGATGTGAAAGTTATCAGCCAGCGTTTTCGATACCGTTTCAGTCTTCGTCGGGCTACGTCCGGTGACGAAGAAAATGCTATCGCCACGACGCACATGCATATCAATTAACTGGCGCGCCACTTCTTTTGGAATACTGAACTCGTCCCAGCCGTTGTTCATTTTCTCCCAGAAAGCCGGATTCTTCAGGTAATCTTCACTGTCCGGAGAGTACGTTTTCTTACCGCGCCAGAAGCCCGGGCTGGAAAAAAGGACAGTGTCATCAATATCAAACCCGACGGCCATCGGCGGGCGTCCAGTCAGACTGTTTTCAATTTGCGCCACGGAAACCCAGTGAATGGGGGCCTGCTCGGCGAGTTTTGCAACGTTGGTGCCTGGATTGAGCTGCGAGGGAGAAGAAACTAATGCCTGAGCAGGCTGATTTAACGTGAACAATAAACAAACGGCACTCAGTGCCAACGTAAACTTGCGCATATTTTTCCCTAAGTAGTCAGTTAGTTATCATTTTTTTATTAACAACTGGTCAAAAAACTATCTGACCTTACCCCCTGAGGGGAGGGAAAGGAAGGATTTTCTCTGGTTTTGTTACAGAAAAAGAGCACGATCACACAGAAAAGCGTGCCTGATGGCGCTACGCTTATCCGGCCTACAAACGAAAAAAACCAATGCTCTTGTAGGCCGGGTAAAGCGTTGACGCCGCCATCCGGCAAACCAGATTGTTACATAACGGCAGCAAAGGCCTTCGCCACGCGCTGCACGTTAGCGTGATTCAATCCGGCCACGCACATACGACCACTGGCAATCAGGTACACACCAAACTCATCACGCAGGCGATCGACCTGAGCGGCGCTAAGCCCGGTATAGCTGAACATTCCGCGCTGTTGCAGCAGATAGTCAAAGTTACGGCCAGGAATTTCAGCGCTCAGCACGTTAACCAGCTCCTGGCGCATTGCCAGAATGCGGGTACGCATCTCTTCGACTTCCGCCAGCCAGCTGGCTTTCAGCGCGTCATCACCCAGTACCGTAGCGACCACCTGCGCACCAAAGTTCGGCGGGCTGGAGTAGTTACGACGTACGGTCGCTTTTAATTGTCCCAGAACGCGGCTTGCTGCATCGGCGTCTTCACATACCACAGACAGCCCACCGACGCGCTCGCCGTATAAAGAGAAAATTTTAGAAAATGAGTTGCTGACCAGAGCGGGTAATCCGGCGCTGGCTATAGAGCGGATCGCGTAAGCATCATCTTGCATTCCGCCGCCAAAGCCCTGATAGGCAATGTCGAGGAACGGGATCAGATCTCGCGATTTCAGAATCTCAATAACGGCATCCCATTGCGCAGGGGTTAAATCTGCACCGGTCGGGTTATGGCAGCACGGATGCAGCAGCACGATGCTGCGCGCTGGTAAGGTATTCAGCGTGGCCAGCAGGTCATTGAAACGTACCCCGTTGGTTTCATTGTCATACCAGGGGTAAGTACTCACTTCGAATCCAGCCCCTTCAAAAATCGCGATATGGTTTTCCCATGTTGGATCGCTGACCCATACGCCAGAGTCAGGGAAATAGCGTTTCAGGAAGTCTGCGCCAATTTTTAGCGCCCCGGAACCACCCAGCGTCTGAATGGTTGCGACACGCTGTTGCAGGAGAACCGGATGATCTGCGCCAAACAGCAGCGGCGCAATGGTATTACGATACGTGTTCAGACCTTCCATCGGTAGATACAGCGAAGCGCCATGCGGTTGGGCATTGAGTCGGGCTTCCGCCTCCGCCACCGCTTTAAGCTGAGGAATAATGCCGTCTTCGTTGTAGTACAGACCAATGCTGAGGTTCACTTTGTCGCTACGTGAATCTTCTTTGAATCGCTCCATGAGCGATAAAATCGGGTCGCCAGCGTAGGCGTCAACTTTTTGAAACACGAGGTGGTTCTCCAGGTTTACAGGCAGAGGATAAGAACACAATAAACCGGAAGCGGAAGAAGATCGAGAGGATGTTGCAGTTGGCGAGCATATTGCCGGATGGCGGCGTTCCGCCTGTCCGGCATATCATGAACTTAGTCGATATACTTCATCGCCACCCTTGAGGTCAGGCGCGTGATAAGTTCGTAAGCACTTACTTTCGTCATTTCAGCAATGCGTTCCACGGGCAAACCTTCACCCCAAAGAATCACTGAATCACCGGCCTTATCCTGTGCCTCAGGGCCTAAATCGACGCAGATCATATCCATCGCGACGCGACCAACGATCGGCACTTCACGGCCATTGACCAGCACCGGTGTTCCAGACGGCGCCGCACGCGGGTAACCATCACCATAACCCATCGCCACCACGCCTAAACGCGTGTCGCGCTCGCTCTGCCAGGTACCGCCATAGCCGACCGGTTCGCCCGCTTTGTGCTCACGCACCGCAATCAGGCTGGAGGTTAGCGACATCACCGGCTGGCAGCCAAAATCGGCACCGATAGAGTGGTTTTCCAGCGGTGATACACCGTACAGAATCAGCCCCGGACGCGCCCAGTCGAAGTGAGATTGCGGCCACAGCAGAATACCACCGGATGCGGCAATCGAACGCTGCCCCGGTTTGCCTTCACAGAAGCTATTAAAGATATCGAGCTGCTTTTCAGTCGCGCCACACTCAGGCTCGTCCGCGCGTGCAAAGTGGCTGACGATATTGACCGGCTGGCGCACATTTTCACATTGCGTCAGGCGCTGATAAAACGCCTCGGCCTGCTCAGGACGCACGCCCAGGCGGTGCATGCCCGTGTCGAGCTTCATCCAGACGGTGACCGGTTCAGCCAGTTTTGCGGCCTCCAGGGCCTCGAGCTGCTCCAGGTTGTGTACGGCGGTATGCAGACGCTGCGCGGAGATAGTCGGCAGATCGGTGGCATCGAAAAAACCTTCCAGCAACAGGATAGGCTGTGTGATCCCACCCGCGCGCAGCCGCAGGGCTTCTTCAAGACGAGCGACACCAAAAGCGTCCGCATCGGGGAGCGTTCGCGCGGTCTCTAACAGACCATGGCCGTAAGCGTTCGCTTTCACGACCGCAACCAGTTTACTGGCAGGAGCCAGTTCACGCAGACGTTGCAGGTTGTGTCGCAGAGCGCGGCGGTTAATAACTACAGTTGCCGCTTGCATTTGTATTCCTTAATAAAAGAATCTCCTAAATCATTCGTGTTGCAGAAAGGCGACAAGCCTGAGAATCCCCGGAAGCTTAGTAAACTAAGTGACCGGGGTGAACGGGCGAAGTCAACGCATCTGCAGCATGAAGGATGACGGAGATTTATTCGTCATCGTATTGTGGGCCCGCATAGTTGTCGAATCGCGACCACTGTCCGTTAAACGTCAGGCGAACCGTTCCGATCGGACCGTTACGCTGCTTACCAATAATAATTTCGGCGATGCCTTTTAAGTCGCTGTTTTCGTGATAAACCTCATCACGATAGATAAACATGATTAAGTCGGCATCCTGCTCGATGGAGCCGGATTCACGCAGATCCGAGTTGACCGGACGCTTGTCGGCGCGTTGTTCCAGAGAGCGGTTAAGCTGCGACAGCGCCACCACCGGCACATGCAGTTCTTTCGCTAACGCTTTCAGCGAGCGGGAAATTTCAGCAATTTCCAACGTACGGTTGTCGGAAAGCGACGGCACGCGCATCAGTTGCAGGTAGTCGATCATGATAAGTCCGATACCGCCGTGTTCACGGGCGATACGACGGGCACGCGAACGCACTTCCGTTGGCGTCAGGCCGGAGGAGTCATCAATATAGATGTTTCGTTTCTCCAGCAAAATACCCATTGTTCCGGAAATTCGCGCCCAGTCTTCGTCATCCAGTTGACCAGTACGAATTTTTGTTTGGTCTACGCGTGAAAGCGAGGCCAGGGAACGCATCATGATCTGCTCTGAGGGCATTTCAAGACTAAAGATAAGAACCGGCTTATCCTGCAACATCGCCGCATTTTCGACGAGGTTCATTGCAAATGTCGTTTTACCCATCGACGGACGCGCGGCGACGATGATGAGGTCTGACGGCTGCAAACCAGCGGTTTTTTTGTTGAGGTCGTCATAACCGGTGTTCACCCCGGTGACGCCGTCGTGCGGCTGCTGGAATAGCTGCTCGATACGCGCGACGGTAGCGTCGAGCACATCGGTAATGTTTTTCGGGCCTTCGTCTTTGTTGGCGCGGCTTTCAGCGATTTTAAAGACGCGAGACTCCGCGAGATCCAGCAGGTCTTCACTGGAACGTCCTTGCGGATCGAATCCGGCTTCCGCAATTTCGTTCGCGACCGAAATCATGTCACGGACAACGGCACGTTCGCGGACGATATCCGCATAAGCGCTAATGTTGGCCGCACTTGGCGTATTTTTCGATAACTCAGCCAGGTACGCAAAACCGCCGACGCTGTCCAGTTGGCCCTGAACCTCCAGCGACTCTGCCAGGGTAATCAGATCGATGGGTTTTCCCATCTCCTGCAGGCGATGCATTTCCGTAAAGATATGCCGGTGCGGGCGGGTATAAAAATCCTCCGCGACCACGCGTTCGGCCACGTCATCCCAGCGTTCGTTATCCAGCATTAAACCGCCCAACACCGACTGTTCCGCTTCAATCGAGTGCGGCGGTACTTTCAGCCCGGCGACCTGGGGATCGCGCTCACGAGCATCAGTCTGTTGTTTGTTGAAGGGTTTATTTCCTGCCATAGTGAATGGAGTTACCGAGATAATGATTGGGTCGAAAGATTACCACATTTCTTTTGGAGGAAGCATGGCAACACGTATTGAATTTCACAAGCATGGTGGGCCTGATGTACTCAAGGCTGTGGAGTTTACGCCGGTTGACCCGGCGGAAAACGAAATCCAGGTCGAGAATAAAGCGATAGGGATCAACTACATCGACACCTACATCCGCAGTGGTCTTTATCCGCCGCCTTCTCTGCCCAGCGGTCTGGGTACCGAAGCCGCAGGCGTGGTCAGCAAAGTTGGCAGCAAAGTGACGCACATCAAAGCTGGCGATCGCGTGGTGTATGCTCAGTCTGCGCTTGGCGCTTACAGCTCAGTGCATAACGTGCCGGCTGATAAAGCCGCTATTCTGCCTAACGCTATCTCGTTTGAACAGGCAGCCGCCTCGTTTCTGAAGGGGCTGACCGTTTTTTACCTGTTGCGCAAAACCTATGAAATCCAGCCTGACGAACCGTTTTTATTCCATGCCGCCGCAGGTGGCGTCGGTCTGATCGCTTGTCAGTGGGCGAAAGCGTTGGGAGCGAAACTGATTGGCACCGTCGGCAATGCGCAAAAAGCGCAAATTGCGCAGCAGGCCGGCGCGTGGCAGGTGATTAACTATCGTGAAGAAAGCATTGTTGAGCGGGTAAAAGAGATCACCGGCGGTAAAAAAGTGCGGGTGGTGTATGACTCGGTGGGGAAAGATACCTGGGAGGCGTCTCTCGATTGTCTGCAGCGCCGCGGACTGATGGTCAGTTTTGGCAACGCGTCCGGACCCGTGACTGGTGTAAATTTAGGGATTCTTAATCAGAAAGGTTCGCTGTACGTGACCCGCCCTTCGCTCCAGGGTTACATCACCAACCACCATGAATTAACCGAAGCCAGCAATGAGCTGTTCTCGCTGATTGCCAGCGGGGTGATCAAAGTGGATGTCGCACCTGGTCAGACATTTGCGCTACACGACGCGCAACGGGCCCATGAAGTGCTGGAAAGTCGCGCCACGCAGGGATCGAGTCTGCTAATCCCGTAAAGAATTAGGGCTTCCCGCAGGAAGCCCTTTCTTTTTTTTAGTTCGGCTGTATGTAGGGTACAGCTCGATGAATTCGTTAACCAGGCAATAGTGACAGATTTGATAATCAATTCCTATTTGGTTCTAAAGGCAATGTTTCAGGTTGTGACGGACCACTCAATACCTTAGTAAAATCGGCGGTTATTGCGCTGATACTGTGGGACTTTTGGCGCTTTTATCGCCTTGATCACCCACACCACGGCAACGGCCAGTAACAGCCAGGGCAACAGTTTAATCATCAAGGCAAATAGCCCGCCCAAAAACATGACGACGGTGGCTACCACCAGCGCGGCCAGCACCCCCAGCAACGAGACGCCGGTGACCATCAGCATGATAAAAAATCCAATCACAAAAAGTAGTTCCAGCATAACTCTCTCCCGAAATAAAATACTCTCCATTCCTTTACAAGAAACATGCCAAAGTTAATCTACTGATTTATAAAACAAAACACCCTGTGACAACGCACAGGGTGTGGTGAAATTAACTAACTTTTAGTGAGAAACTAACGCTTATCGGCCACCAGCTTCAAAGCATGTTCCAGGACGTTAATATCGGCTCCGGCTTTATGCGCGTTCTCACTCAGGTAACGACGCCACTGACGTGCGCCGGGGATTCCCTGAAACAGTCCCAGCATATGGCGCGTCACATGCCCCAGATAAGTGCCCTGACTCAGTTCACGCTCAATATATGGGTACATGGCACGCACCACGGCGACCGGATCAGCATCATGAGTAGCAGTAGCAAAAATTTCGCGATCGACTGACGCCAGAATTCCGGGATTTTGATAGGCTTCACGCCCCACCATCACGCCATCCATATGTTGCAGATGCTTTTTCGCTTCTTCCAGCGATTTAATACCGCCGTTGATCGACATCGTCAGATGTGGGAAATCACGCTTTAACTGATAAACACGGTCATAATCCAGCGGAGGGATCTCGCGGTTTTCTTTCGGGCTTAATCCGGACAGCCAGGCCTTGCGGGCGTGAATGATGAACATCTCGCATTCGCCGTTGCCAGATACCGTGTTGATGAAATCGCACAGGAATTCGTAGCTGTCTTGATCATCAATGCCGATTCGGGTCTTCACCGTCACCGGAATCGACACCACATCGCGCATCGCCTTGACGCAATCGGCGACCAGTTGCGCATTCCCCATCAGACAGGCGCCAAACATGCCATTCTGTACGCGGTCGGAAGGACAACCCACGTTGAGGTTAATTTCGTCATAGCCCCGCTGTTCAGCGAGCTTCGCACACTGCGCCAGCGCAGCCGGATCGCTCCCGCCCAGTTGCAACGCGGCCGGATGTTCTTCTTCGCTATACGCCAGATAATCGCCTTTACCATGAATGATCGCTCCGGTAGTCACCATCTCCGTATACAGCAGCGTCTGGCGGGACAGTAAGCGCAAAAAGTAGCGGCAATGTCTGTCCGTCCAGTCGAGCATCGGCGCGATAGAAAAACGATGAGCGGGAAAAGCGGTAGACTGAGATTCAGGCAGCATGGCGAATATTCAAGCATCCGGTTAAAAAAGGGGCGCTACTATAGCATAGACCGATGCGATAGTGCGCCCCATCATCGTGGCTCGCACAGCATATTCTCACAGAGCGTTATTTGCGCCCTGGCTTGCCGTCATGTGGGCCAAAAAACTGCGGCGGATGATCAACCCAGCGATCCTCGCGCGTGGCGGCATAGACCGGGTTAAGCGGGTAATAAATGCGATTATTTTTTTTGTTTGCCTCACCCACGACCAGCAAGCGCACCTCTTCACTGGTGTTATTGATAAAAGTGTGGCACACCCCGGTTCCTGCCGGAAAACCGACGCTGTCGCCAGGTTCGAGCTTCCATAAATAGCCGTTAATCCAGGCTTCCGGATAACCTTCCAGCACATAGATAAACTCTTCTTCATCGCTTTCGGCATGAGGATAAGATGTGCGACGCCCCGGCGGCAGGCGTTCATGATGAATACCTAGTCTTCCTAACCCCAGTTTACGGGCAAGCGGCGCGCCAATAGCAAAAAGTTCATTGCTGTCGGGGTAGGTGGAGTCATCAGCCCCCTCCACCTCTCGCCAGTGGCGAATACAGTCGGGTCTTTTCATGTGGATTCTCCAGAATACGATGCGTCAGGTATAGCACACAGCGGCGGATCTCGGCGTTTTAAGCAGAACATGATAAAGTAAGGGATTAACCTTTCACACAAATCGAGGCGCCAAATGGACAAAACCACCACGCAGGAGTTATTGGCTCAAGCTGAAAAACTCTGTGCGCAACGCAACGTGCGGCTAACGCCACAGCGCCTCGAAGTGCTGCGCCTGATGAGCCTGCAGGAAGGCGCTATTAGCGCTTATGACCTGCTCGACCTGCTACGGGAAACCGAGCCGCAGGCCAAGCCACCGACCGTTTATCGTGCGCTCGATTTTCTGCTGGAACAAGGTTTTGTACATAAAGTGGAATCGACCAACAGCTACGTGCTGTGTCACCTGTTCGATCAACCGACCCACAGTTCTGCGATGTTTATTTGCGATCGCTGTGGCGTGGTAAAAGAAGAGTGTGCGGAAGGTGTGGAAGACATCATGCATATGCTGGCGGCAAAAATGGGTTTTGCTCTGCGGCATAACGTGATTGAAGCTCACGGGCTGTGCCCGGCATGCGTGGAGGTTGAAGCCTGTCGCCATCCAGGCGAATGTCAGCATGACCACTCAATTCTGGTGAAAAAGAAAGTCGGTCGCTAAGCCAGAGAGCGTACATCCTTGTACTCTCAGGAGGGGACTAATTACCAGCGGTAATCGTTGCGGGTTTCCCAGTCAGTGACTTCTTTCTCCGCCTGATCTTTTGCATAACCGTAACGCTCCTGGACTTTACCGACCAGTTGGTCACGTTTGCCTTCAATGACCGTCATATCATCGTCGGTCAGTTTGCCCCATTGCTCTTTCACTTTACCTTTGAACTGTTTCCAGTTGCCGCCGACTTCGTCTTTATTCATCATCAAATCCTCATCGTTAGGTTGTGAATAGCCAGAGTATCTCGTCCAACTCCGCTATCTTTTCTGCTGGACGTGAGAATAAGTGTAGTCACTGATTCGGCATTCGATTCACTATTCAGAATTTTTAACCGTCAGGCTTCAACGAACCACGTCCCGTTGCGCCAGTGACGTCGCCAGATAAAGGCCAGCGAAAGCCCGCGCAGGGCGAGAAACACAGTGAGTGCCAGCCACAAACCGTGGTTACCCAGCAGCGGTAAAGCCAGTAACGTTAATGCGAATCCCGCGGCGGCAACGGCCATGCTGTTGCGCATTTCTGCAGCCCGTGTTGCGCCGATAAACATACCGTCCAGCAAATAACACCAGACGCCAACCAGCGGCAAAATCACCTGCCAGATAAGATAACGATCGGCCAGCAGTTGAATCTGCGGGAGCGAGGTCAGCAACGCTATAATGTGCTCGCCAAACAGGGCATAAACCAGCGAAAACAGAATCGCCACAAGACCGGACTGTCGGCAGGCTGCGCGCCAGACATCCAGTAACTGGCTGCCATCCCGTGCACCATAGGCCTGACCAGAATGCGCTTCAACGGCGTAGGCAAACCCGTCCAGCGCGTAGGCGGTAAAGGTCAGCAGGGTCATCAGAACGGCATTTACCGCAATGATATCGCTCCCCAGGCGCGCGCCCAGCACCGTAATGGCACCGAAACAGAGCTGTAGCAACAGCGAGCGCAGCATGATGTCGCGGTTAAGCGCCAGTAAGCGGCGGAAATTGCCACGCCAGGCCTGTTTCAACATTGCCAGCGAAATACCGCGCATATGCAGGACTTTGCGTACCATTAACAGACCGATCAGCAAGGTGGCATATTCGGCGGTGACCGTCGCCAGCGCCGCGCCCTGCACGTTCATATGCAGGCCCATCACCAGCCATAAATCGAGCACAATATTGAGAACATTACCGACAATCAGCAGGATAACCGGCGCCCGCGCATACTGAACGCCAAGCAGCCAGCCGAGCAGCACCAGATTCGCCAGCGAGGCGGGGGCGCTTAACCAACGGATTTCCAGGAAACGTCGGGCCTGCTCCAGTACTGCTTCACTGCCGCCGACAATATGCAGAGCCAGATCGATAATCGGCGTACGAAACAGTGCGATAAGCAGCCCCGCCCCCAGCGCCAGCATTAGCGGCTGCACCAGCGCACGCGCCAGTGCCTGAGGATTTTTCGCGCCAAATGCCTGGGCGGTAAGACCTGTGGTGCTCATACGTAAAAAAAGCAGCAGCATAAAGAGAAAACTGGTCGCGGTGGCGCCAACGGCAACGCCGCCAAGATAGACCGGACTATCCAGATGACCAATGACCGCGGTATCGACCAATCCCAGCAAGGGAACGGTGATATTGGAGAAGATCATCGGTAAGGCAAGACGCCAGAGTGCTTTGTCGGAGGAGGTAAAGAAAGGCATGAAATAGCGCCTGAAAAGAAGTTAGAGGTACTGGAAGATGTTGCCCTGGCCCGGTAAGCGCAGTGCCACCGGGCGAGTTGCCGGATGGCGACGCAAACGTCTTATCCGGCCTACAGGGACTCAACAGAGTATTACAGCCATTCCCCGTTACGAATGACGCCTACCGCCAGCCCTTCAATAGTGAAGTTTTGCTCGCGCAGGTCGACCACAATGGGTTTGAATTCGCTGTTTTCTGGCAGGAGTTCAACCTTGTTGCCCTGTTTTTTCAGGCGCTTCACCGTCACTTCGTCGTCAATGCGCGCAACAACAACCTGACCGTTACGCACATCCTGTGTTTTATGCACGGCCAGCAAATCACCGTCCATAATCCCGATGTCTTTCATCGACATACCGCTGACGCGCAGCAGAAAATCGGCGTTCGGTTTGAACAGTGAAGGATCGACCTGATAATGGCCTTCGATGTGTTGCTGCGCCAGAAGTGGCTCACCTGCCGCAACGCGACCGACAAGCGGTAAACCTTCTTCTTCTTCCTGCAACAGACGAATACCACGCGATGCGCCGGATACAATTTCCAGCACGCCTTTACGCGCCAGCGCTTTCAGATGTTCTTCAGCAGCGTTTGGGGAACGGAACCCCAAACGCTGCGCGATCTCCGCACGCGTCGGTGGCATACCTGTCTGGCTGATGTGATCTCTAATAAGATCAAACACCTCTTGCTGCCTGGCCGTTAACGCTTTCATTCCGCCCCCTGGGTGTATATACAGTTATGCTGTGAGTATATACAGCTAAAGGTGATTTTGGAACCGCAAACTGCACAAAAAACAGGAGAATGATGAAGTTGTGGAATCTTTATCGCAAATGCGACCACAACAGGATGCCCCAGGTGATCAAGGCGACAAAAATCGACAGCAATACCGCCGCCGACCCCATGTCTTTCGCACGACCAGACAGTTCGTGGTACTCGGAACCGATACGATCAACCACCGCCTCAATCGCACTATTGAGGATTTCAACGATCATCACCAGCATCACGGAACCAATCAGCAACACGCGCGTAATGGCGTCGACGTCCAGCCAGCAGGCGATGGCAACGCCTAGCAGAACGGCAACGCTTTCCTGACGAAATGCCGCCTCATTAATCCATGCGGCGCGAAAACCTTTCCAGGAATAGCCTGCAGCTTTGATAATTCGGGTGAATCCAGTGGTATTATTGGCCATCAAAAAGAACCTTTTTACATTATTAGCGTCAATGTCATTGTAACGTTACCCCGTTTGTTTCAGGGTGTGGCAAAGCAGCGCGAAGTATGACCGGATACACCAGAAATTCACTAAACTTTCTGATATCCTTGCAGCGCATTTGCATTATTAACCAGAGGCTTTACATCGTTTATGTCCGGCTGGCCACGAATTTACTACAAATTACTGAATTTACCATTAAGCGTACTGGTAAAAAGCAAGTCTATTCCGGCGGAACCCGCACCGGAATTGGGGCTCGATACTTCTCGCCCCATTATGTACGTCCTACCGTACAACTCCAAAGCAGACTTGCTGACGCTGCGCGCCCAATGTCTGGCGCACGATCTCCCGGATCCCCTGGAACCGCTGGAGATAGACGGAACTCTACTGCCGCGCTACGTGTTTATTCACGGCGGCCCACGTGTCTTCACCTATTACACGCCAAAAGAAGAGTCTATTAAGCTGTTCCATAACTATCTCGACTTGCATCGCAGCAATCCAGACCTGGATGTGCAGATGGTGCCGGTTTCGGTAATGTTTGGCCGTGCGCCTGGACGCGAAAAAGGCGAGGTCAACCCGCCGCTGCGTATGCTGAACGGCGTACAAAAATTCTTTGCTGTGTCCTGGCTGGGTCGCGACAGCTTTGTCCGCTTCTCCCCGTCGGTTTCCCTGCGTCGCATGGCGGATGAACACGGTACAGATAAAATTATCGCCCAGAAATTGGCGCGCGTAGCGCGTATGCACTTTGCACGCCAGCGCCTGGCCGCAGTCGGTCCGCGCCTCCCTGCCCGACAGGATCTGTTCAACAAGCTGTTGGCCTCAAAAGCTATCGCGCGCGCGGTAGAAGATGAAGCGCGCAGTAAAAAAATCTCCCACGAAAAAGCGCAGCAAAATGCGATAGCGCTGATGGAAGAGATTGCCGCCAACTTCTCCTACGAGATGATCCGTCTGACAGACCGTATTCTGGGCTTTACCTGGAACCGTCTGTATCAGGGGATTAACGTTCATAATGCAGAGCGTGTACGCCAGTTGGCGCACGATGGCCATGAAATCGTCTATGTTCCGTGCCACCGCAGCCATATGGACTATATGCTGCTGTCGTACGTGCTGTATCATCAGGGTCTGGTTCCGCCGCACATCGCGGCAGGCATCAACCTGAATTTCTGGCCAGCAGGTCCCATCTTCCGCCGCCTGGGCGCGTTCTTTATTCGTCGTACCTTCAAGGGCAACAAGCTTTATTCCACCGTTTTCCGCGAATACCTGGGCGAGTTGTTCAGCCGCGGCTACTCGGTTGAGTACTTTGTCGAAGGCGGTCGTTCACGTACTGGTCGTTTGCTCGACCCGAAAACCGGCACGCTGTCGATGACCATTCAGGCGATGCTGCGCGGCGGTACGCGTCCGATTACCCTCGTACCGATCTACATCGGCTACGAGCACGTCATGGAAGTGGGCACGTATGCGAAAGAACTGCGGGGCGCGACGAAAGAGAAAGAGAGCCTGCCGCAAATGCTGCGTGGCTTAAGCAAGCTGCGTAATCTGGGTCAGGGTTACGTTAACTTTGGCGAGCCGATGCCGTTGATGACTTACCTCAACCAGCATGTGCCGGAGTGGCGTGAATCTATCGATCCTATCGAGTCTATCCGTCCAGCCTGGCTGACGCCGACGGTAAATAACATTGCCGCCGATCTGATGGTACGCATTAACAACGCAGGCGCGGCCAACGCCATGAACCTGTGCTGTACCGCGTTACTGGCTTCCCGCCAGCGCTCTCTGACCCGTGAGCAGTTGACTGAACAACTCGATTGCTATCTGAGTCTGCTGCGCAACGTACCGTATGCCCCGGATGCGACGGTTCCTGCGCAGAGCGCCAGTGAACTAATTGACCATGCCTTGCAGATGAACAAGTTTGAGGTCGAGAAAGACACCATTGGTGACATCATCATTCTGCCGCGCGAGCAGGCGGTATTGATGACGTACTACCGCAACAACATTGCGCATATGCTGGTTCTGCCTTCGTTAATGGCGGCCATCGTAACCCAGCATCGTCATATTTCACGCGCCGCGCTGCTGCAGCATATTGAAGCGCTATACCCAATGCTGAAAGCGGAGCTGTTCCTGCGCTGGGAGCGTGACGAACTCGCTGGCGTGATCGACGAACTGGCCAGCGAAATGCAGCGCCAGGGACTCATCACCCTGGACGATGACGAACTGCATATCAATCCGGCCCGCTCCCGTACGCTACAACTGCTGGCGGCGGGTGCTCGTGAGACGTTGCAGCGCTACGCTATTACCTTCTGGCTACTGAGCGCTAACCCATCTATCAACCGTGGTACGCTGGAGAAAGAGAGCCGCACCGTGGCTCAGCGTCTTTCTGTCCTGCACGGCATTAACGCGCCGGAATTCTTCGACAAGGCCGTGTTCAGCTCTCTGGTGCTGACGCTGCGTGACGAGGGATATATCAGCGATACCGGAGATGCCGAACCGGAAGAGACGATGAAGATCTATCAGATGCTGGCCGAACTGGTCACGTCGGATGTGCGTCTGACCATCGAGAGCGCCACACAAGGCGAGTAAGCATAAAAAAACCGGTCGAAATGACCGGTTTTTATTTTGCAGGCTAAGCCAAACTCAAAAATGCCAGTAGCTCATTGCCAGGCCTAAGAACAGCACCAGACCAACATAGTTATTGTTCATAAACGCTTTAAAACAGGCGTCACGTTCACGGTTGACGATCAGTTTCTGCTGATACACAAACAGCGCCCCAGCCACTAACAGAGACCAGTAATAGCCCAGTCCCAACCCGTTTAACCAGCCCACCAGCGCCATCAGCACCAGCACGCCCACCTGCAGGATACCAATAATCAGCTTGTCGTTCTGGCCGAACAGAATCGCGGTCGATTTAATACCGATCTTCAGGTCATCATCGCGGTCAACCATTGCATACTGCGTATCATAGGCCACCGCCCAGAGGATATTGGCGAGGAACATCAGCCAGCAGCTCAGCGGTACGGACTCGCTCACGGCGGCGAACGCCATCGGGATCGACCAGCCAAACGCCGCCCCCAGCACCACCTGCGGCAGATGCGTATAGCGCTTCATAAACGGGTAAACCCACGCCAGCGCTAATGCCGCAACGGACAACAAAATGGTCATCGTATTGAGCGTCAATACCAGCAGGAAGGCCAGCAATACCAGTACGACAAACAGCGTTCGGGCTTCTTTCTCGGTGACAGCCCCGCTCGGCAGCGGTCGATTCGCGGTACGCTTAACGTGGCCGTCAAACTTCCTGTCGGCATAGTCATTCACCACGCATCCGGCAGCGCGCATTAACCATACGCCGGCGACAAAAACCGCCAGGATCCACAGTTGCGGCATGCCAGGGGTTGCTACCCATAATGCCCACAGCGTAGGCCAGAGCAGCAGTAAGGCGCCGATTGGCTTATCCGTACGCATCAAGCGGTGAAACGCCAGCAGCTTATTCTGCGTCAGACTCCACTCCATCTTTATCTTCCTCTCAGTACAACGGCGATGCAGGCAGAAAAAGCTCGGTAAGCATCAACGGCTTACCGCTCAGCCGCAGGCGGGAACGACGCCCCCACAGCGCTGCATCGCGGCCAATCTCAATAAAATCTCGGGTCAATGTCGATGACGTAAACAGGTAGCGTCCGAGCGGGGTTTTCCCCAGGTTTTGTAAGGCCAGTTCAGGGCCACACAGGGTGGATTCAGGCACCACGGTACGCCCGGCAAGCCAAGGTTCACCATCCGCGCATAACAGGATTTCGCGTAACCAATAGCGGGACTCTTTAGGCAGCAGCGTCAGTTCTTCAGCCACCTCATTTTGCCCAACGAACGCTTCGCGAATCAACGTGACGGTGACTTCTTTGCCCTGCTGCTCAAAACGTTTGGTCATGGAATCTTCCAGTAACAACCAGTCGAGCAGTTGCGGGTCCAGCGCCGGGATCGCATCAAAATAACGCAGCGCACGCAGTTGCGTTAACGCAGGGTGTGGCATGCCTTACTCTCCGATTTATAACCTAAAGGCATTGTATCGCAGAAAAGGCATTACGGGGTGAGCAAACACAATTAAGTGATCGGCAGAGCAACATAAGCGTAACAATTCGCACTGAAGGATAAAAAAAGGTGCGCCAGGAGACGCACCAGTTGTTGCAAAATCAACAATGTGGGGTGATGTTTACCCCTTGCCTTTTACACTGCTGATAAAGGTGGATCGGGCTGATTTGGATCCCAGACGTTCAGCTTCATCAAGCAGCTTCAGCGCTTTATCGACATCGCCTTTCGCCACGGCATCCTTAATCGCCTGATTAAAATAGCTTTCGGTGTCGTTCAGCATCGGCTCACTTTTCTTCACCGGCTGCGGCGCAGGAGTGGCAACCGCTGCTGCCGGAGCAGCATAAGTCACTGCAGGCGCTGCGGTATTGCCGACAGTGACAGGGCCAGGGCCGGAAGAACCGAACAGCGGCCCGACCAACACACTGGAGGACGAGCTGGTTTTGACTTTCAATTTCAACAGACCATCGGTGGTATGACGCGCGATCGGGTCCGGAATATCGGGTACGGCGTTACCGACGCCCTTGGCATAGGCTTTTGCCGGATCAAGCAGGGTCGTGGTCTGCTGGAGGTCTTTATCCGTCGTAAAGACCAGAACATAAAGCTTTTGCTGGCCCAGCGCTGGCGTCAGACGCATTACGCCTTCCAGGCGATCGGCACTCATTACGCCGGGCTCCTGGTAGGTGAAATAGCTGCTGGGGAAGAACGCAGATGGCGTCATGTTCTGATCAAGAATTAAGACGTTTGGCGCAAATACGCTGGTTTGTTTGTTTACTTCGCTGGTTAGCGTCAGAGTTAACTCGCCAATATTGGCCGGTACGCTCCAGGCCGCGACCGGACCGGTAATTCCAGCAACATCCAAACGCTGGCCCGCGCTCGCAAGCTGCGTGGACTGAGTTTTGGATTGATCAACAGGCGTCCAGGTTAGCTGTTGCAACGCAGCAGTGGGAATAGCAGGCGCCGCGGTGGTGTTCTGCGGAACAATATTCACATCGGCCAGGCTGATGCCAGGCGCGCTGGCAAATAACCCTGCAGATAAACAAAGGGCAACGAGACTTTTCTTCATTTTCATTGTTATCACCTCAGATAGCATGGGTTCAGCGGTGGCCAGGCAATAGCGCGCTAAACCGTAATCAAGAGGGGCTTACGCCCCTCTTTCGGTCTTTACGTCAGGTTAGTGCTGAATTACCACCAGATTTCCATCTGAGCACCGAAGGACCACTCATCGCTGTCACCACGGCTGGTGGTGCTGATACCAGAGTTCGTTGCAGCTGCATATTTGGTTACGTCGTTACCATTTTTGACGTAGCCCCACTCCTCATCCCACTTGGCATAGGTTGCGAAGACACGAATTGCCGGGCGGGACCAGATGCTGTCGCCAGCCTGCCACTGTTGCGCGAGGGTGATTTTGTACTGGCTGTTGCGATCGCCAGTCTGCTGAGATTTGACGTTGTCGTAGCCGACTTCCATCAGGGTGCTCATGATTGGCGTCCATTTGTACATCGGGCGGATACCGACGGTGTACCATTCGGTACCCAGATCGTTATCCATATCGAGGTTCTGGTACATACCGACGTACATCAGATCCCATTTGTCGCCCAAGGAGATGGCGCCGTGGTCGAGAATACGCACCAGGCTACCGTTGTTATTAATCACGTTATTGGCGTAATTGGTTTTACTACCATCTGGATTAGTAATGGTGAAGGAAGAAGAACCGTAAGAACCCTGGTTCAAACCTTTACCCTGCGTGGTCATGGAGTCTGTCGCGTACTGAACAACAAACTTGTTGTAGCCCTTCAGCATGCTCTGAGTATGTTCAGCGGTGAACATCCAGCCATCTTTTGATGCGCCGTCTGCCAGGCTGTAATCATCTGTCGTATTCGCACGACCGTAGTCAACACCCAGTTCCAACATACCGTCAGTGTTCGTTGCCAACTGCGCTAAACGAACGTCAAATACGTCGTTGGCGGTATCTTTGGTACGATCATAGATATTCTGGCTGCTGAACGCGTATGAACCACCCGCTTCCTGAGAACGGCTCGCGGCCAGAGACAGTTTACCGAAGCCCAGATCGATGTTTTCAATACCGGCGCCAGGACCTGAAATATCCCAGTAGTAGAAGTCGATCATGTGCACGTCATGACGTTGGTAGAAGCGCTTACCGGCCCAGATAGTAGAGCCTGGCAGCCATTCAATCAGGTTTTTACCCTGCACGTTGGCTTCACGGAAGGCTGGATCAGTTCCTTCCCAGTCATTCTGCTGTGCTACGGAGTAGGCGACGTTGGTGTCGAAGTAGAAGCTCTTATCGCCTTCTTTCCACACTTCCTGACCTAATTTGATTTCCGCATAGGTTTCACATTCGTTACCGAGACGGTATTTACTTTGTGCACCTGTTGCCTGGAAACATTGTTGTTCGCCGCCGCTACCCGTCCAACCGATACCGGAACGAGCATAACCATGGAAATCCACAGCCATTGCCTGAACAGACATAATGCCTGCTGCCACAGCAACCGCCAGAGGAAGTTTGCGCAGAGTAATCATCGTTCTATCTCCTGAGATCATTGCTTTTCTTTAAACGCTGCCACCTTCTGAAACTGCGAATGGTTTTGCGTTTCGTTTTTTTATGGGGACCTTAAACGCCCGGCTCCTGGTGCAACCGACGACATGCAGTGCCATCCTCACGGAACAGATGGCAACGCTCTGGCGGCAGGCCGATAGCGAATGTGGCACCCTCTTCTACCAACACCACGTCGTTCTGGCGGTAAACCAGGTTTTGACGGATGGCGGGGATCTGGATATGAATTTGTGTTTCGTGACCAAGTTGTTCGACCACCTGGACTTCACCTTCAAGGGTGACATCGGCGATTTCGCTGGGCAGCAGATGTTCCGGGCGGATACCTAAAGACATATTGGCGCCCACCTGAACGCGGGCACTGTCGACGGGTAACCAGACTTGCTGGCGGTTTGGTAATTCAACCTGCACCTGATCAATTGCCGTTGCGGTAACTTTCACCGGCAGGAAGTTCATCTTTGGCGAACCGATAAAGCCCGCGACAAAGCGGTCGGCAGGATAGTGGTACAGCTCCAGGGGTTTACCGACCTGCGCCACACGACCGGCATCCAACACCACAATTTTGTCTGCCAGGGTCATCGCTTCGACCTGATCGTGGGTGACGTAAATCATCGTGCGGCCAAGACGTTTATGCAGGCGGGAGATTTCAATACGCATCTGGACGCGCAGCGCGGCGTCAAGGTTCGACAACGGTTCGTCCAGCAGGAATACTCGCGGCTCGGCAACCAACGTACGGCCAATCGCCACACGCTGACGTTGTCCGCCGGAAAGCGCTTTCGGTTTACGGTCCAGCAGGTGCGCCAGTTGCAGAACTTCAGCTACCTGATTAACGCGCTGGTTCATTACCTCTTTTTTCGCGCCGGCCAGTTTGAGGCCGAACGACATGTTTTCCGCGACGGATAAATGGGGGTATAACGCATAGGACTGGAAGACCATGCCCACACCGCGTTCGGCGGGCGGAATATCGTTCATCCGGGTCTCCCCGATAAACAGGTCGCCGCTGGTGATGGTTTCAAGTCCGGCGATCATACGCAGCAAGGTCGACTTACCACAGCCTGATGGTCCGACAAACACCACGAATTCCCCTTCGTGAATGTCGAGATTGATATCCTTCGATACCACCACGTCACCCCAGGCTTTCGTTACATTTCGCAGCTGTACGCTCGCCATGCCCTTCTCCCTTCGTTACAACCTGTCATCGACAGCAACATTCATGATGGACTGACTATGCGTTATCCCTCACGGGCGTGAATCCTCCACCCCCCAGCTTTTTTATGGGGGAGGAGGCGGGAGGATGAGAGCGCAGCGTCTGAGACCCGGACCACCAGCCTCAGAGGAATTTCGTGATGCAGCTTGCAAAAATGGGTGGGGTTTTATGTGCGCCAGTGCGCAATACTCACATTTATGTAACACAGATCACATAAAGAACGGGTGGGGCGTAGGTGTAAGGAGGATGGAAAGAGGTTGCCGTATAAAGAAACTAGTACCCGTTAAGCCACCTCTGCAAAATCACCAAACAGGATGGGAACTATGAATATCAAAACTGGCGCACGCATCCTCGCATTGTCTGCATTAACGACGATGATGTTTTCCGCCTCGGCTCTCGCCAAGATTGAAGAAGGTAAGTTGGTCATCTGGATTAACGGCGACAAAGGCTATAACGGCCTCGCTGAAGTGGGTAAAAAATTCGAGAAAGACACGGGTATCAAAGTTACGATTGAGCACCCGGACAAGCTGGAAGAGAAGTTCCCGCAGGTTGCCGCGACTGGCGACGGCCCGGACATCATCTTCTGGGCGCATGACCGTTTTGGCGGCTACGCACAATCTGGCCTGCTGGCTGAAATCACCCCAGACAAAGCGTTCCAGGACAAGCTCTATCCGTTCACCTGGGATGCCGTACGCTATAACGGCAAACTGATTGCGTACCCGATCGCCGTGGAAGCGCTGTCGCTGATTTACAACAAAGACCTCGTTCCGAACCCACCGAAAACCTGGGAAGAAATTCCGGCGCTGGATAAAGAGCTGAAAGCGAAAGGTAAATCCGCGCTGATGTTCAACCTGCAAGAACCGTACTTCACCTGGCCGCTGATTGCCGCCGACGGCGGTTACGCGTTCAAGTTTGAAAACGGCAAGTACGACGTGAAAGACGTGGGCGTGGATAGCGCTGGCGCGAAAGCGGGCCTGACCTTCCTGGTCGACCTGATCAAAAACAAACACATGAATGCGGATACCGACTACTCCATCGCCGAAGCGGCCTTTAACAAAGGCGATACCGCGATGACCATCAACGGTCCGTGGGCGTGGTCCAACATCGATAAGAGCAAGGTGAACTACGGCGTTACGCTGCTGCCAACCTTCAAAGGCAAGCCGTCTAAACCGTTCGTTGGCGTACTGAGCGCGGGTATCAACGCCGCCAGCCCGAACAAAGAACTGGCGAAAGAGTTCCTCGAAAACTACCTGTTGACCGACCAGGGTCTGGATGAAGTGAACAAGGACAAACCACTGGGCGCGGTTGCGCTGAAATCCTTCCAGGAACAGTTAGCGAAAGATCCGCGTATCGCGGCCACCATGGATAACGCCCAGAAAGGCGAAATCATGCCGAACATCCCGCAGATGTCCGCATTCTGGTATGCCGTGCGTACCGCAGTGATCAACGCCGCCAGCGGTCGTCAGACCGTCGATGCCGCGCTGAAAGACGCGCAGGGTCGTATCACCAAGTAATACAGTTGTGAACGTGCCGGATGGCGGCATACATGCCTTATCCGGCCTACAACGTATGTAGGCCGGATAAGCGCAGCGCCATCAGGCACGCTGACCAACAGGTTTTCATTGTTGTTGAGGATTGAACCCCATGGATGTCATTAAAAAGAAACACTGGTGGCAAAGCGACATGCTGAAATGGTCAGTAATGGGTCTGCTTGGTCTGCTGGTCGGTTACCTTGTTGTTTTGATGTACGCTCAGGGGGAGTATCTGTTTGCCATCATGACGCTAATTTTAAGCTCTGTTGGCCTGTATATTTTCGCTAACCGTAAAGCCTATGCCTGGCGCTATGTTTATCCTGGCGTGGCCGGTATGGGGCTGTTTGTCCTGTTTCCGCTCATTTGTACCATCGCCATTGCTTTTACCAACTACAGCAGCACCAACCAACTGACCTTTGAACGTGCTCAACAAGTCCTGATGGATCGTTCTTATCAGGCAGGTAAAACTTACAACTTTGGCCTGTATCCGGCGGGTGATGAGTGGCAACTGGCCCTCACCGACGGTGAAACGGGAAAAAATTATGTTTCCGACGCCTTTAAATTTGGCGGCGAACAGAAGCTGCAGTTAAAAGAAACCGAGGCTCTGCCAGCGGGCGAACGTGCGACGCTGCGCATCATCACCCAGAATCGTCAGGCGCTGACTCAGCTAACAGCCATTCTGCCGGACGAAAGCAAAGTCATCATGAGTTCACTGCGTCAGTTCTCCGGTACGCAGCCGCTCTACTCCCTGGCCGATGATGGGACGCTCACCAACAATCAAAGCGGCGTGAAGTACCGCGCTAATAACGATATTGGTTATTATCAGGCCATTAACGCAGACGGTAGCTGGGGTACTGAAAAACTCAGCCCGGGCTATACCGTCACCATCGGCTGGGACAATTTCACTCGCGTATTTACCGACGAGGGCATCCAGAAACCGTTCTTCGCCATCTTTGTCTGGACGGTAGTGTTCTCAGTCCTGACGGTGATTCTGACCGTGGCTGTAGGTATGGTGCTGGCCTGTCTGGTGCAGTGGGAATCTCTGAAGGGCAAAGCGATTTACCGCGTCCTGCTGATTCTGCCCTACGCCGTACCGTCGTTTATCTCGATTCTGATTTTCAAAGGGCTGTTCAACCAGAGTTTTGGTGAAATCAACATGATGCTCAGCGCGCTGTTTGGTATCAAGCCGGCCTGGTTTAGCGATCCAACCACCGCGCGTTCGATGATTATCATCGTTAACACCTGGCTGGGTTATCCGTACATGATGATCCTGTGCATGGGGCTGCTGAAAGCGATTCCTGACGATCTGTATGAAGCCTCGGCAATGGACGGCGCGGGTCCGTTCCAGAACTTCTTTAAAATTACATTACCGCTGCTGATTAAGCCGCTGACGCCGCTGATGATCGCCAGCTTCGCCTTTAACTTTAATAACTTCGTGCTGATTCAACTGTTAACCAACGGCGGCCCGGATCGCCTCGGTACCACCACGCCTGCCGGTTACACCGACCTGCTCGTCAGCTACACCTACCGTATCGCCTTTGAAGGCGGCGGCGGTCAGGACTTCGGTCTGGCGGCGGCGATTGCCACGCTGATCTTCCTGCTGGTAGGCGCACTGGCCATCGTGAACCTGAAAGCCACGCGTATGAAGTTTGATTAAGGGAGATAACGACAATGGCTATGGTCCAACCGAAATCACAAAAGTTACGTTTATTCGCAACGCACTTAGGGCTGCTGATTTTTATCGCGGCGATCATGTTCCCGCTGCTGATGGTTATCGCCATTTCGCTGCGTGAAGGTAACTTCGCTACCGGCAGCCTGATCCCGGATAATATTTCCTGGGAACACTGGAAACTGGCGCTGGGCTTTAGCGTAGAACATGCGGATGGCCGCGTCACTCCGCCGCCGTTCCCGGTGCTGCTGTGGCTGTGGAACTCGGTGAAAGTCGCCACCATTACCGCGATTGGTATTGTGACGCTTTCCACCACCTGTGCTTACGCCTTTGCCCGTATGCGCTTCCCGGGTAAAGCGACCCTGCTGAAAGGGATGCTAATCTTCCAGATGTTCCCGGCGGTGCTGTCTCTGGTCGCGTTGTACGCCTTGTTTGACCGCCTGGGCCAGTACATTCCATTTATCGGCCTGAACACTCACGGCGGCGTGATCTTCGCCTATCTCGGCGGTATCGCGCTGCATGTGTGGACAATTAAGGGCTATTTTGAAACCATCGACGGTTCGCTGGAAGAAGCGGCCGCGCTGGATGGCGCCACACCGTGGCAGGCATTCCGCCTGGTACTGCTGCCGCTTTCCGTACCGATTCTGGCGGTCGTGTTTATTCTGTCATTCATTGCCGCTATTACTGAAGTACCGGTCGCGTCACTGCTGCTGCGTGATGTGAACAGCTACACCCTTGCGGTAGGTATGCAGCAGTACCTCAATCCACAGAACTACTTGTGGGGCGACTTTGCCGCCGCTGCTGTACTTTCCGCTATTCCGATCACTCTGGTGTTCCTGCTGGCACAGCGCTGGCTGGTCAACGGCCTGACGGCGGGTGGTGTGAAAGGTTAAGTTTTATCGAAGTACCTGCCCGGCAACGGGCAATGCCACTGCAACCCTCAACTTATGTTATCCCAACCTGTGACTGTTATTCGGCGCTCTACAGAGCGCCCTTTTTTATGTTATTTTGCATTGCTGTTACGATTATTTCCTTTCGTGGCCCCCATCACTGCAATTATATTTACCACCTGAAAACAGACAAATTAAACAGAATTAAGATCACAGAAAAGACAAAACATAATTGCAATGTAAAAAATGATAATTGTCTTCCCTACCTGTTAAATCCACCATCACGACACTGATCAAAAGAGCTGTATCCTCTAAGGCAGGTCTGAATGAACACCCAATATAATTCCAGTTATATTTTTTCGATTACATTAGTAGCAACATTAGGAGGGCTATTATTCGGCTATGACACCGCCGTCATATCCGGAACGGTAGAATCCTTAAATACCGTGTTTGTCGCCCCGCAACATTTAAGTGAATCCGCCGCCAACTCGCTGTTAGGCTTTTGCGTTGCCAGCGCGTTGATTGGCTGCATCATCGGCGGTGCGCTGGGCGGTTATTGCAGTAACCGCTTCGGTCGCCGGGACTCGCTGAAAATCGCCGCCCTGCTGTTCTTTATTTCCGGTATTGGTTCTGCGTGGCCAGAATTAGGATTTACCACGATTAACCCAGATAATGCCGTGCCTGTTTATTTGGCCGGATACGTCCCCGAATTTGTTATTTATCGCATCATTGGTGGTATTGGCGTTGGTTTAGCCTCAATGCTCTCACCGATGTATATTGCAGAACTGGCTCCAGCGCATATTCGTGGGAAACTGGTTTCCTTTAACCAGTTCGCCATTATTTTTGGTCAACTGCTGGTGTATTGCGTTAACTATTTTATTGCCCGTTCCGGTGACGCTAACTGGCTGAATACCGATGGCTGGCGATATATGTTTGCTTCCGAAAGCATTCCCGCCCTGCTGTTTTTACTGTTGCTGTACACCGTACCAGAAAGCCCGCGCTGGCTGATGGCGCGTGGCAGACACGAGCAGGCGGAGGGCATTCTGCGCAAAATTATGGGCAACAGCCTCGCCACCCAGGCCATGCAGGAGATCAATCAGTCACTGGAGCATGGCCGTAAAACCGGCGGACGCCTGTTGATGTTTGGTGTGGGCGTTATCGTCATCGGCGTGATGCTCTCCATCTTCCAGCAGTTTGTCGGTATTAACGTCGTGCTGTACTACGCGCCGGAAGTGTTTAAAACGTTAGGGGCCAGCACCGATGTGGCGCTCTTGCAGACTATTATTGTCGGCGTAATCAACCTGAGCTTCACCGTGCTGGCAATCATGACGGTGGACAAATTTGGTCGCAAACCGCTGCAAATAATTGGCGCATTGGGTATGGCTCTTGGGATGTTCAGCCTTGGCACCGCGTTTTACACCCAGGCTTCCGGGCTGATAGCGCTGCTGTCGATGCTGTTTTACGTCGCCGCATTCGCCATGTCCTGGGGACCGGTTTGTTGGGTGCTGTTGGCAGAAATCTTCCCGAACGCGATTCGTGGCAAAGCGCTCGCCATTGCCGTCGCCGCTCAGTGGCTGGCGAACTACTTCGTCTCCTGGACCTTCCCGATGATGGACAAAAATTCGTGGCTGGTTTCCCATTTCCACAACGGTTTCTCCTACTGGATTTACGGTTGTATGGGTATTCTGGCGGCGCTGTTTATGTGGAAGTTCGTGCCGGAAACCAAAGGCAAAACGCTGGAAGAACTTGAAGAACTGTGGGAACCCGCAGCAGAGAAAACCCAGCCAGCCTCTGCGCAGTAACCCTGACATACAACACGCCGCAGCCGGATTGCGGCGTGTTGTCTTTTACTCTCGCTTCAGCCGTTTAGAGTTACACAGCCACAGCGTAATCACCAACAGCAGGATCGCCGCAGAATAGATCAATACATCCATCGGCGCTTTATGATCGACGATGATCAACCGCACAATTGCGGTGATCCCGATATAAACAAAGTAGCGCAGCGGAAAGTGAAATCCTGACTGAAAGTACTTCACAATCAGCGCGATAAATTCAAAATAGAGAAAGTAAACCACCAGCCCTTCCACCAGCTCATACTTGCTGGTCTGTTCAGGCGCGAACAGTACATCCGCCAGGTGTAGCGTTTCTTTCCCAAGGAATACAACCAGGATCAGGCCCAGACTCAACAGCCCCAGATTCAACACGGTCTGCAAGATGGTGGAGATAAACTCCACGCGCGGACGAGATAGCGACGTCATAACGGCCCCTCCTGTTCAGTAACAAGGTTCCTGTATAACGCAGAAATGTGACAGAGATCTACATTTTTTGTTTATGTTTTGTGCAGCTCAATAATAGTGCAACAATGCTTCTGACACTAACTTCTTGAACGTAATAGAAATGCTTAAGATTGAAATGGCAACCGTCGACGATGCCAGCTTGCTAAGCGCAATGGGCTATATCAGCTATCGACATCACTTTGCGCCTTTGTGGAAAAACCCGAGCGAGCTCGACGCTTATCTTGAGCAGGAATATTCCTTACCAGCGATATCCAGCAGTCTGGCCGAACCCGGAACCTTCTGGCTTATCGCCTTTGCCGACGCGCCGGTTGGCTTTGCCAAATACAGTCTCCGCCACTCTATTGATCCAGAAGGGCGTTCAGGGGCATTGCTACATAAGATCTACCTGATGCCAGATGCAACGGGCAAACAGTACGGTGAGCAGCTTTTTGCCGAAGTTATTCGCCAGGCCAAAGAGCAGGATGAAAAATGGCTCTGGCTTGAGGTACTGGCTGATAATCCTAAGGCACGGCAGTTCTATGAACGGCAAGGGATGACGCTTGTGAAGGAAACTGCTTTCACTACCGCCTCCCAGACCAGTATTTTGTACGTTATGGAAAAGCAGATTTAAGAGGATATAAATGATGAATATTCGTCAATCCGCTGTCCGCAACGTCACGTGCGGTGAGAATGTGGTGGTTTATGAACCGGCGAACCTGTACGACTGCATACTGGAAGACAACGTTTTTGTCGGACCATTTGTTGAAATCCAGGGCAACACGCAGATTGGCGCAGATAGCAAAATTCAGTCGCACACCTTCATCTGCGAATATGTCACCATCGGTTCCCGCTGTTTTATCGGTCATGGCGTGATGTTCGCTAACGATATGTTTCGGCAAGGAAAACCCAATGCCGACCGCACCAGTTGGGGAAGAATTACGATTGGTAATGATGTCTCGATCGGCAGTGGGGCGACCATTCTGGCAGTCACAATCTGCGATGGCGCAGTCATCGGCGCGGGAAGCGTGGTGACAAAATCGATTACCGAGAAAGGCGTGTACGCGGGCAACCCGGCAAAATTATTGCGTCGTTTGTAAGTTGCCGGATGGCGGCATAAATGCCTTATCCGACCGACAATGTAGGCCGGATAAGCGCAGCGGGCGATCAAGCATTAACGGAAGTTCTCGCTTCTGTCGCTGGTCATATCATACAGACCAAACTTACGTCCAAGCTGCTGCCCACCGTCACGCGTCAACGGTGTCCAGCCAATCGCCGCACGACTGCGGGTTGGACCTGAAGAGAAGAGATCCAGCGGCACGGAAACGTACACCCCTTTGGTAAAATCGCCCTCTCCGTACTCATCCGGCGAGGCGTCGGTGATGGTCGCATAGCCGCCCACCACCACACCGCTGTCGAAGCGTTTGGCAATTTCCAGCGTGCCACCCTTATCTCCCGCCAGATACTGGCCGACGCTGGCTTTCACCAGTACATCCTGGGCGAATGAAGGATTCCAGTAAGCCGTCAAATGCCCGGTCTTCACGCTGTAGTCGGTGAATTTCATCATATCCTGCGCGCTACGCCAGTCACGCTGTTTCACATAGTTGGCGTCAATGCCAAACGCCCAGTTGCTGTCTAACGGACGATACAACACTTCTGCCCCCGCCCCGCCGTACATGGTCTCCAGGTAACCAGCGTAAACCTGTCCGTAGAACCCGTTTCCGAGTGACTGGAAGTAGTTGGCCTGCAGGTTATTCACGTAGACATCGTTTTGCACATACTCGCGCACATGAGTACGCACGCGTGGTAAATGCGAATCCTGCGGCGGGTTGGTGTAGTTAAATTTGTCATAGTTATTGGCGAGGTTGGCGAACAAACTCCCGGTGGTCAGCAGATGATCGGTCACCCACCAATCCGCAGTTCCCATTACGCCCAACTGGTACATATAGAAGTTTTCCGGGCCGCCCACCGACTGATTGAGCACCGGATCGATATGAAAATCAAAGCGAGACTTATCAATATACCAACCCTGCTCGGTCGTTTTCGGCACCACGGGCTCAACGCGTTTTTGCGCCAGTTGTGTTTCATGACCCAGCGGCTCACCTTCCAGGTGTCGCTTAAGGCTGGAAGCATCCGTTTCGGTCGTCACCTGCGGCAAGTTAAGGCGATTTTCGGTAATCCGGATCGTGCGGATCCCGTCGGGAAGATCGTTCATCACGATCCGATTGGCGCGTTCGATCCCTTCTCGCGAATCACGGTATTTCACCTGTTCGCCGGTCACATACAGCGTATCGCCCTGTACCTGGATTTTGGGATCCGCCAGCCCGGCGTTATATTTCAGCAGCGTTAACTGATTCGCCACTACCGAATGTTGCAGAATCGCATCCTGCGGCTGTGGTTGATACTTCGGACGGGCGTTATCGTTATAGTTTGGTCGCAAGTCGTTGAAGTTAGTTCGCAGCGTAAACCCAAACATAAAGGTGTTCCCGCGCTCATAGCTGAGGTTAACGTCGGCCCAATCGGTGACGCGATAGATAGCGCCGACGTTAAACTTGCTCTTTTGATCCAGCTTGCCCGCAAAATCCTGCTGGTAATTATTGCCTTCATACTCCAGTTTCAGGCGCAGCGGCTGCCAGGGTGTCTGATATTCCACGCCGCCAAATAACGATGCCGGACCATGAAACATCTGACTGCCGTCAATAGAACCAGCCTGCTTGTAGCTGTTATCGCGATGACAGAATTTATCGCTGTATGAGCAAAACGGATTGCTAACGTTGCCGCTGGTGCCAAGATACCCCCAGCCCAGACCGAGCGAGAAATCAAACGGGCCCCAGGCTTTATTCGCCACAATATACTCCGCATCAAACAGACCCGTCCCGCCAATATCCCGCGCGCCAACGGCCACCTGCGGCATCCAGTAGCTCTCTTCCCACAGCCGCAGTTTGAGATCAAACGCTTTATCCTTGTATGTCTGATCGCCAGAAAATGACTCCACGCTGCTGTATTTTTTGGTACGCACATCGGTATAGCGCAGCGTGGTTTCCAGCCAGGGGAACAGTTGCACCGACGCAGAGTAGTAGCGGTACTGATCGTTGTCCCGGTAGTTGAGGCTCATTTCCCCTTCACGCGCCATCCGTGCTGTCGGGGTTTGCAGCAGGCCCACGCCGCCAAAATCGGACTGGGATGGACCAATGGGCGCAGGCCATGTTTCACCGTGACAGGCAACGCTTACGCCCAGCGCCAGTAAGCTGAGCAGATAAGTTTTTCTCATTATTCAGGTATCCGCTGGGTCAGGGTGTGAAGAATATCGGCATTGATTTCATCCGGGGTACTGCTCCAGAAGGCATCAGAGAGTCCGACAAAAATGATGCTGCCGGGCATCGGCTCAACGTGACGTTTGTTCCAGTAAGCGATAGGAACTTTTTGCGAACGTCCATCGGGATAGATGACCCACGCGTAGCTGCGATCCGCTCCGCTGAGCCGACTTTGCCCATCGAGATAGCTGGCGACATCACGCCCGGGCATAAACGGTTGTTTACCCGGACGGCTTAGCAAACCAAACAATGTGATATCCGTTGGCTGCGATCCAACCCATAGCGTGTAGTTGCCCTGCAACGGCGGGTTGCCTCGCTCGCTGACGCGCACCACATCCGGGTCAAGGTTAATGTTCTGTCTGCCGGTCACCTTCAGCGCCTGAATTTGCTGGCGTAATGCGTTGATAGCCGCCGCATCGTCACCGCTTTCTTCAGCACTCAGCGCTGCCAGACGAGCCAGTAGTGTCTGCCGCTGGCGTTCTGCCGCTGCCGTTGCCCGCTCTTCGCTGATGACCGCTCCGGGCCACCAGCTATTACTCAGCCGCGGCTGTCCAACCAGATCGATCAGACGCTCCGCACCGGTCAATATTTTGGGTTCAGCGCTGCCTGCAATCATGACTTTGACATTGCCCGCAGCAAAAACAGAGGGTGCGCTCAGGCTAAAAACCAGCGCCATTACGGCTCGTTTCATCATGATTTTGCCGCCTTAATCAGGGTGGTTTTCACCGGGAAGAAGTTAGCTCCCAGATACTGTTCCGACTGACGGATTTGCCCTTCGCTATCGATCCAGTAGCGGTTATGCCAGCGCGTTTGATCGGTCGTTATCTCTTCATCAAGGATGCGCACTGGCGTTTCATCGCTGCCGACCTGAATACTGTCAGTGCCATCCCATGTGAAAACAGAGCGGGCGGTGGCATAGCGCACCTGCTGATGTTCAGTCCAGCCCATCGTGCGGGTCCATGTTGCGCCATCGGCTATCTGATTGGGTTTGACGAGCGGGTCCGCTGCCAGATTATTCACCTCAATCAGGTTGTCACCGCCGAGCTGCGTTTTCACAATGCGCCCATACTGCGTGACGAGAATGGCCTGATCCTGAGTCACCCATTTCTGTTGTCCGTTTTCTGCAAACGCGAGTACGACAAACAGCTGTGGACCACCATTGAGCTGCATATACTGGCTGGCGTAGGGCATGTTTTGGATTTCATCATCCGTCATCTGAACGCCGGGAGTACCAAACACACTCTCCCACAGCGAATGGCCCAGCCCTTCGGTGGTGGCCGAGCACGCCTGTAGTAACAGGCAAACCAATATGAGCGCTGGTCGCTTCACGACACTTCTCCGCATTATTGCCGGGTGCGCAACGCTTACCCGGCCTACAAATCCCGCAGGCTTTTGGCAATTCAAAATAACCACACCGAAGTGTGGTTAGAATTAAACGTACCGGTATTACTGGGTACTGGTGGTTGTCGTGGTTGTCGTTCCGGTATTAGAACCATCACCACCACCGGTCGCCGCAAGGGCCACCCCCACCGCAGAACTTACGGTGCTCACGCTGGTGGCAGAGGAACTTCCTGCCGAAACCGACGCGGCAGCCGACCCTGCAGCTTCACCCACCTGAACGGGGGCAGCATAGACAGAGGTCGCCGCAAGCGCAGATATAGCCCAAAGGCCATACAGAACTTTTTTCATCACAAATTCCCTTCATTTAATGAATGGAGATTTACCCAAAAGAATTTCGGGCGAGATCGAGTATACACAAGCCAAAGTGTGCAAATTACGACTGGCGGGAATTTAGGATAATGAGAAATGAAAGTAGATTGCTATTATTAGTTAATAACATTAAACAGCAAAATCAATCAGTTAAAATATACACACCAGAAATACAATATCCGTAAATTCTGAAAATAACAGAAATGAAATTCCGTTAAGTTAATTATTTTAGGATTAAGCTCAATTAGGGTGTGAAGCAAAAACGTAGATATCCTGGAGCAATCTTATAAAAAAAGCCGATATTAATATCGGCTTTTTTATTTCATTAATGCCGGATGGCGGCTAAACGCCTTATCCGGCCTACAAATGTGTGCCTGTAGGCCGGATAAGCGCAGTGTCATCAGGCGCGCCAGGACTTATAACGGTTAATCAAACCGTTAGTCGAGCAATCATGGCTGGTAATCTCTTTATCATCATTCAGCTCCGGCAGGATGCGATTTGCCAGCTGTTTGCCCAGCTCCACGCCCCACTGGTCGAAAGTGAAGATGTTCAGGATTGCGCCCTGAGTAAAGATTTTGTGCTCATACAGCGCAATTAGCGCCCCCAGGCTGAACGGCGTGATTTCACGCAGCAGGATGGAGTTGGTCGGGCGGTTGCCTTCGAACACTTTGAACGGCACCACGTGTTCCAGCGTTGCCGGATCTTTACCCTGGTCGCGGTATTCCTGCTCAACCACTTCACGAGATTTACCGAACGCCAGCGCTTCAGTCTGAGCAAAGAAGTTAGACAACAGTTTCGGATGGTGATCCGACAGCGGGTTGTGGGTGATAGCCGGGGCGATGAAATCGCACGGCACCATTTTTGTACCCTGGTGGATCAGCTGGTAGAACGCATGCTGGCCGTTAGTCCCCGGCTCACCCCAAATGATCGGGCCGGTCTGGTAATCCACCGCATTGCCGTTACGGTCCACGTATTTACCGTTGGATTCCATATTGCCCTGCTGGAAGTAGGCCGCGAAACGGTGCATATACTGGTCATACGGCAGGATCGCTTCGGTTTCAGCACCGAAGAAATTGTTGTACCAGATACCGATCAGCGCCAGCAACACCGGCAGGTTTTTCTCCGCCGGGGTAGTGGAGAAGTGTTTGTCCATCGCGTGCGCGCCGGACAGCAGCTCAACGAAGTTGTCGAAACCGACGGACAGGATGATCGACAGACCAATCGCTGACCACAGGGAGTAACGGCCGCCAACCCAATCCCAGAATTCGAACATATTGGCGGTATCAATACCGAATTCGCCAACCGCTTTACCGTTGGTGGAGAGCGCCGCGAAGTGTTTGGCAACGTGCTTGTTGTCGCCCGCGGTCGCCAGGAACCAGTCACGCGCGCTGTGGGCGTTAGTCATGGTTTCCTGGGTGGTGAAGGTTTTAGATGCGACCAGGAACAGCGTGGTTTCCGGGTTCACTTTCTTCAGTACTTCAGCGATGTGCGTCCCATCGACGTTAGACACAAAGTGCATGTTCAGATGGTTTTTGTACGGACGCAGCGCTTCGGTCACCATGAACGGACCAAGGTCGGAACCGCCGATACCGATGTTCACTACATCAGTAATGGCTTTGCCGGTATAGCCTTTCCAGCTTCCGGAGATGATCGCTTCAGAGAAGGATTTCATCTTCTCCAGCACCGCGTTCACTTCCGGCATCACATCTTTGCCGTCAACGATGATTGGGGTATTGCTACGGTTACGCAGCGCCACGTGCAGCACGGCACGGTCTTCGGTACGGTTGATTTTCTCACCGGAGAACATGGACTTGATGGCGCCTGCCAAATCGGTCTCTTTCGCCAGATCCTGCAGTTTAGCCAGCGTCTCTTCAGTGATGCGGTTTTTGGAGAAATCCACCAGCATCAGATCGTCAAACGTCGCGGAAAATTTGGTGAAACGATCGCTATCTTTCGCGAACAGATCGGCGATAGTAACGTCTTTTATCTCTTCAAAGTGTTTTTGTAGTGCCTGCCAGGCTGAGGTCTGCGTTGGATTGATGTTTTTCATTAGCAATACTCTTCTGATTTTGAGAATTGTGACTGAGATCGATTGTAACGCCAGTCACAGAAAAGTGTGATTGTTTTAATGCCATTGCCAGGGCATCCGCCAAACGAGGCTACAAAGTATAGCCGTTATCAGCATTGTTATTAGTACCGTTACTCAACGCAGTTGCAGCATGAAAAATCCGCATAATCCCAGCGTTGACAGTGCAAGCTACACATTTTATTTATAAATACGGTATTTGCATTTGCGCCTGCACCGGTTTCCGTTCTGCCTTATGTGCCATGGTCGCTCTATTCACTCCCTGACACGAGGTAGTTATGACTGATGTAGTTGTCTCCAAGTTTGGCGGTACCAGCGTGGCGGACTTTGATGCCATGAATCGCAGCGCTGATGTGGTGCTTTCTGATGCGAACGTCCGGTTAGTGGTGCTCTCCGCATCGGCAGGTATTACCAACCTGCTGGTTGCTCTGGCGGAAGGGCTGGAGCCAACCGAGCGCTTCGAAAAACTCGACGCCATTCGCCAAATTCAGTTCAATATTCTGGAACGGCTGCGTTATCCAAACGTGATTCGTGAAGAGATCGAACGCCTGCTGGAAAACATCACCACGCTGGCAGAGGCGGCGTCACTGGCGACCTCAACCGCGCTGACCGACGAACTGGTCAGCCACGGTGAGCTGATGTCTACCCTCCTGTTTGTTGAGATCCTGCGTGAGCGCAACGTCCAAGCGCAGTGGTTTGACGTGCGTAAAGTGATGCGCACTAACGATCGTTTCGGTCGTGCAGAACCCGACGTCGCGGCGCTGGCCGAACTGGCAACGCTTCAGTTAGCCCCACGTCTGAGTGAAGGTCTGGTGATTACCCAAGGCTTTATCGGCAGCGAAAGCAAAGGCCGCACCACCACGCTGGGACGCGGCGGCAGTGATTATACGGCCGCCCTGCTGGCTGAAGCGCTGCACGCAACGCGCGTCGATATCTGGACCGATGTTCCCGGCATTTACACCACCGATCCGCGCGTCGTTCCAGCCGCTAAACGTATTGATGAAATCGCCTTCGAAGAAGCCGCGGAAATGGCGACCTTCGGCGCGAAAGTGCTGCACCCGGCAACCCTGTTACCTGCCGTACGTAGCGATATCCCGGTGTTTGTTGGCTCCAGTAAGGATCCAAAAGCAGGCGGTACGCTGGTATGCAATAAAACCCAAAATCCACCGTTGTTCCGCGCCCTGGCCCTACGCCGTAAGCAAACGCTGCTAACGCTGCATAGCCTGAATATGCTGCACTCTCGCGGCTTTTTAGCGGAAGTGTTCGGCATCCTGGCGCGCCACAACATCTCGGTAGATTTAATTACCACATCGGAAGTCAGCGTGGCGCTGACGCTGGATACCACCGGTTCAACGTCTACCGGCGATACGCTGTTAACACAGTCTCTGCTGATGGAACTGTCTGCCCTGTGTCGGGTTGAAGTGGAAGAAGACCTGGCGCTGGTAGCGCTGATTGGTAACGACCTGTCCAAAGCCTGCGGCGTGGGTAAAGAGGTGTTCGGCGTACTGGAGCCATTCAACATCCGCATGATTTGCTACGGCGCGTCCAGCCATAACCTGTGCTTCCTGGTGCCAGGTACCGAAGCCGAACAGGTGGTACAGAAGCTGCACCATAATTTGTTTGAATAATATTTCATCACGCGATAAACAATAACTATAGCCGGGCTCGAACCCGGCTTTTTTATAACAACACAACACATTTCAATCGCAAGGAATATAACATGCTCGCTACTCTGACGCGGCTGTTCCCATTATGGGCGCTGCTGCTCTCTGTTATTGCGTATTACACGCCCCCCACCTTTACACCTGTCGGGCCATTCGTGCCGTCGTTACTGATGCTGATTATGTTCGGCATGGGCGTCCATTTGAAGGTGGATGACTTTAAACGTGTACTCTCACGTCCTGCGCCGGTCGCCGCGGGTATTTTCCTGCATTATCTGGTGATGCCGCTCGCCGCCTGGATTTTGGCGCTGGCTTTTAATATGCCGCCGGAACTGTCCGCAGGCATGGTGCTGGTCGGTAGCGTCGCCAGCGGAACAGCGTCTAACGTCATGATCTATCTGGCCAAAGGCGATGTGGCGCTCTCCGTGACTATTTCATCCGTTTCAACGTTGGTCGGCGTTGTCGCCACACCGCTGCTGACACGGCTGTATGTCGATGCGCATATTCAGGTGGATGTGATGGGTATGCTGCTGAGTATTCTGCAAATCGTGGTCATTCCGATTGCCCTGGGACTGGTCATTCACCATCTGTTCCCACGCGTCGTAAAAGCCGTCGAGCCGTATCTGCCCGCGTTTTCTATGGTGTGCATCCTGGCGATCATCAGCGCCGTCGTGGCAGGCTCCGCTTCGCACATTGCGTCCGTCGGCTTTGTGGTGATTATCGCCGTTATCCTGCATAACACCATTGGCCTGCTCGGCGGCTACTGGGGCGGAAAACTGTTTGGTTTCGACGAGTCGACCTGTCGTACGTTAGCTATCGAAGTGGGCATGCAGAATTCAGGGCTGGCCGCTGCGCTGGGCAAAATCTACTTTGGCCCTCTCGCCGCCCTGCCCGGTGCGCTGTTCTCCGTCTGGCACAACCTTTCTGGTTCGCTATTGGCAGGCTACTGGTCCGGTAAACCGATTAAAGAGAAAGCACGCCGCTAATTGTCGGCTGTAGGCCTGATAAGTGTAGCGCTATCAAGCATAGTGCGTACACGTCGCCGGATGGCGGCTAACGCCTTATCCGGCCTACCCAGCCTCTGCACTTTGCCGTACACTGAGGATATCGGCTAACAGAGGGCACCCCTATGGCACTCCCCCGCATTACCCAAAAAGAGATGACCGAGCGCGAGCAGCGTGAACTGAAAACGCTGCTCGACCGCGCGCGCATAGCGCATGGTCGGCTGCTGACCAACGCAGAGACCAACAGCATCAAGAAAGAGTACATTGATAAACTGATGGCCTTGCGCGAAGCGGAAGCAAAAAAAGCCCGCCAGTTAAAGAAAAAGCAGGCTTATAAACCGGATGCGGAAGCATCGTTTTCCTGGTCAGCGAATACGCCAACGCGCGGCAGACGTTAACGCCCTTTCTTCTTACGCCCCGGCGAGGTAAAGCGTTTGCCGTTTGCTGCCGGGCGCGATTTCTCTTTCTCCGCAGATTTTTCGATTTTCACTACCGGGCGCTTAATGCCTGCGGTTTTTGGCTTCGCTTTCGCCTTCGGTTTGGCTTCCGAGGACGAGTTCTCGATCAGCTTAAAGAGTTCGATCAGTTCGTCATCCGTCAGGTCGCGCCATTCGCCAAGCGGCAGGCCGGATAAACTAACGTTCATGATACGCGTACGCTCAAGTTTGGTAACTTCATAGCCAAAGTGCTCGCACATGCGGCGGATCTGGCGGTTCAGCCCCTGAATCAGCGTAATGCGAAACACAAACGGCGCTTCTTTCTTCACCTTACATTTTTTGGTGACGGTACCGAGAATAGGCACACCGGCCCCCATCCCACGGATAAAGTCATCAGTGACCGGCTTATCGACCGTCACCAGATACTCTTTTTCGTGATCGTTACCGGCACGCAGGATTTTATTCACCAGGTCGCCGTGGTTGGTCAGAAAGATAAGTCCCTGGGAATCTTTGTCCAGACGACCGATTGGGAACACACGCTTGCTGTGATTCACGAAATCAACAATGTTGTCGCGCTCGCTGTCTTCGGTGGTGCTGACAATCCCTACCGGCTTGTTCAGCGCGATAAAGACCAGATCTTCCGCTTCACGCGGCTCAATCAACCGACCATTCACTTTTACGACGTCGCCAGGCATCACCTGATCGCCGATGGTGGCGCGTTTACCATTCAGGAAGACATTCCCTTGTTCGATAAAGCGATCCGCCTCGCGACGCGAGCAGATTCCGCTTTCACTGATGTATTTGTTTAATCGGATAGATGAGTCGGGCAGCATAGTTTCTCCTGTATACACTTCATCCTTTAAGCTGTCTCTGCGTTGGCTGCCCTCACTCACCCAGGTCGCATAGCAATCTATGCTCCCAGGGATTCGCTCCCTTGCCGCCTTGATACAACTTGAATGACTTTGTGTATTAAAAGCGAAATATACCCTACCTTGTGGGCGATAAAAAAGAA
>NZ_CP069763.1:1600861-1602482 GCF_016893685.1 Citrobacter cronae | reverse complement strand
TGGTTCCGGAACTGCGTAAAGCGATGGAAGAATCACAGCAGCAGGATGACGATGGATCGTTGGTAGCCTGGATTAAACGCGTGGTTAGAAAAGAGCTGAAGCAGAAAGGGATTGAAGTCTGGTGGCCGGAATTCTGTATCGTTTTCTGAAGATCTGTTTAGAGCGGGGAACGGACATTGAACATATGAGTTATAGTCAGCCCAAGGCTTCGAAGCTGCTGTACTGAACTCGTAGCGATTAGATTTCCGTTGGTGAGCTTTCCCACCAGAGCAAAAGAAAACTCAGGCTGATAATGCGATGGACATATCCATGCAACGCAGATCTGTTTGGGCAAGTCTTGATGGGGATGTAGTTTCCTTGATAAACATAAATCCATGCTTTTCGTAGAAAGTTTGCGCGTTTGGTGTTGAGGTCAAGGTTAACTGTTTCAACCCTCTTTTAATCGCTTCAGCTTTAATCGTTTCAATAATCAGGCTAGCAAAACCTTTACCAAAATAATCCGGCAATGTAAAAATAGCTTCTACGCTACCTTGGGTAAGATCCAGATATCCCGTTGCTACCAATCCTGCATCAGGCAGATCGACAACAAAGAAAGGATTTTCCGTAATAACCACCCTGTAATGTTCAGGCATAGCTTCAGGCGTCCAGGCCTCAAGCACCCAGGCACAATAACTTGGCTTACATCCTTCCCGAATAGAAAGATTCCTTATATTCCAGCATTCCTCTGCCTCTTCAGGTACTGCAAGTCTGATTTTCATTTGTTCTTCCTTTTCGTCTTATTATATTTATAGATTTATCATGAAACGGTTTCGTTTCAATATCTTTGTTTAACAAAAGAGGAAAGTCCATTCCAGGCACGGAGCGGACAAGCTGCCATCATGAGCAGTAAGTAGATAATCACCTCTTGATTAGTCGATTATTAAATGTAAACGGAGCATAGTAAGTCATTCGGTACAGGATTATGCAGTCCAATCCATCGACACAAAATAACTGTAAGGTCACAAATATGACGCCTACATTGCAAGGATCTCTTGTCACGCTCCGTCCTCTGCTTAAGACAGATTCTCAGCTATTGATTGATGCTGCTGCGGATGGGGAACTCTGGTCCCTGCCATTTACGGTAGTTCCGTCTGCTGACACAGCTGAGTCGTACATTCAGAAAGCCCTGCAGGGGCAAACTGAAGGCACAGTCATGCCGTTTGCTGTAACGCTCTCATCAGACCAACGCGTCATTGGGTCAACACGTTTCTGGAAGATTGATAGAGAAAACCGAAAGCTCGAAATTGGTCATACCTGGTATTCACAAAGCTGGCAAAAAACAGCTGCAAATACCGAGAGTAAACTGTTACTGCTGCGATACGCCTTTGAGCAACTGAACTGTGTTCGCGTTCAGTTTACGACTGATGTATTGAATGAGCGCTCTCAAGCTGCCATTCTCCGTATTGGCGCAGTCCAGGAAAGCATCATCAGAAATGAACGAATTATGCCTGATGGCCGAAAACGTACTTCTATACGGTATAGCATAATTGATGATGAGTGGCCGCAGGTTCGGACTAACCTTGAGCGCCGCCTCTCCAGTTACAGCAAAGAGAAATAACTCGAGCTTTTGCGGGCGGAAGAT
>NZ_CP069763.1:1597787-1600771 GCF_016893685.1 Citrobacter cronae | reverse complement strand
TGAAGTGGGCAGATTACTTAACCCGCTTCCCCGTTTCGTCAATGACCTTCTCACCATCCTCTTTGGTAAACGCTCGTTTCTGACCTTCCGGTAGAATATCCAACACTATTTCTGAAGGGCGGCAAAGACGAGTGCCAAGCGGCGTAACGACTACCGGCCGATTAATCAGGATCGGATGTTGAAGCATGAAATCAATCAACTGCTCATCACTAAATTTCTCTTCATCAAGACCCAGGTGTTCATAAGGCTCAACATTCTTACGCAGTAATGCACGCACCGTAATTCCCATTTCTGAAATAAGTTTAATCAGCTCATCACGGGTCGGTGGCGTATCGAGATAATAAATTATCGTCGGTTCGTTGCCGCTGTTACGGATCATCTCCAGCGTGTTACGAGAAGTGCCGCAGGCAGGGTTGTGATAGATGGTAATGTTGCTCATATCTGTATCTCATTACAAAGTGATGGAGAACCGCAACGCCAGCGCGGCCAGAGTGACAAACAGCACGGGCAGAGTCATGATAATGCCAGTGCGGAAGTAATATCCCCATGTAATCGTTATATTTTTCTGGGCAAGCACATGCAGCCAAAGCAAGGTTGCCAAACTGCCAATCGGGGTGATTTTCGGGCCTAAATCGCAGCCAATCACATTGGCATAAATCATAGCCTCTTTGACGACGCCAGTCGCCGTACTCCCGTCAATCGACAGTGCGCCAATCAGCACCGTCGGCATATTGTTCATCACCGATGACAGGAACGCGGTCAGGAAACCGGTGCCGAACGTTGCTGCCCATAACCCCTTTTCTGCCAGCAGGTTCAGCACGTCAGACAGATACTCCGTGAGTCCTGCATTGCGCAGGCCATAGACCACCAGGTACATGCCCAGCGAAAAAATAACAATCTGCCATGGCGCACCGCGCAGGACTTTTCCGGTGTTGATGGCATGACCTCTTTTCGCCACTATAAACAGTACTGCTGCGCCAGTAGCCGCTATCGCACTGACCGGGATCCCCAGAGGTTCCAGCACAAAGAAACCGACAAGCAGCAATAACAGGACAATCCAGCCCGCCCTGAACGTTGCCGGATCCTTTATCACACTGGCAGGCGTCTTCAGCAGCGAAACGTCATACGTCTCCGGAATGTCCTTGCGGAAGAAGAGATGCAGCATGACCAGAGTGGCCGCAATCGCGGCCACATCTACGGGGATCATAACGGAGGCATACTGCGTAAAGCCCAGACCGAAAAAGTCCGCCGAGACGATATTCACCAGATTGGAAACTATCAGCGGCAGGCTGGCCGTATCTGCAATAAATCCTGCGGCCATGACAAAGGCCAATGTCGTGCCCTGGCTGAATCCCAGTGCGAGCAGCATCGCAATTACAATCGGCGTCAGGATCAGTGCGGCGCCGTCATTGGCAAACAACGCAGCAACAGCGGCCCCAAGCAAGACTATCCAGGTAAACAAAAGGCGGCCACGTCCGTTACCCCAGCGGGAGACGTGCAGTGCGGCCCATTCAAAGAAGCCGGACTCATCGAGCAGCAGGCTGATGATGATGACCGCAATAAATGCCGCTGTCGCGTTCCAGACGATATTCCAGACAACGGGAATATCAGCGATATGGATGACTCCGGTACTCAGCGCCAGCGCAGCTCCGATACTCGCGCTCCAGCCAATACTCAGACCTCTGGGTTGCCAGATCACCAGTACCAGCGTCAGTAAAAATATACTCCCTGCCAAAAACATTTCAAACCCCGTTACATATGATTATGTGAATATGTTTTCCTTCCTCAGCAAGAGGTGCAGGCCGACTTTGCCAACCATTCCCGCACATCTTCCCGAAGGCACTGCCAGGACGTCGTGATTGTCTCAGCGGCCCACGCAGGAATATGAGGTGACAGACGATAGTGAATCCATTTGCCTTCCCGACGATCCAGAACTAGCCCAGACTCGCGAAGGATAGCCATATGGCGTGATATTTTGGGCTGTGATTCGGCGGTAGCTGCACAGATATCGCACACGCACAGTTCTCCGGACTCCCGCAGAAGCATGACAATGGCGAGCCGTGTTTCATCCGACAGGATTTTGAAAAGCTGAACAGGTTGTAGCATTTTCCTCTCCGTTCACTTTAGAATACATATATGATAAATCATATATATTAACTTTGAAATCATCTGCTCTCTCTGGAGGAGAAAAATGGAACAATTTCCTGCCCTGAATACGGAATGCTTTGATCAAGACATCGCTGAACGCCTGCATCTGCAGGAGCCACCAAGAATTCTGATCCTGTATGGTTCAGTAAGAGAGCGCTCCTACAGCCGCTTTGCCGCGGAGGAAGTGGGTCGCCTGCTGACGGCGATGGGCGCGGAGGTGAAACTCTTTAACCCCTCCGGTTTACCCCTGCCGGATGATGCGCCGGACACGCATCCCAAAGTCACCGAGCTGCGCGGTCTGGTCAGATGGTGTGACGGGATGGTGTGGAGTTCTCCGGAACGGCACGGTGCTATGAGCGCGGTGATGAAGGCGCAGATTGACTGGATACCCTTAAGTGAAGGCGCGGTTCGTCCTTCGCAGGGCAAAACACTTGCGGTAATGCAGGTCTGCGGCGGTTCACAGTCCTTCAATGCCGTGAACCAGATGCGTATTCTGGGTCGCTGGATGCGGATGTTTACGATCCCCAACCAGTCCTCTGTAGCCAAGGCATGGCAAGAGTTCGACGAAAACGGACGAATGAAACCTTCGTCATGGTATGACCGTATCGTCGATGTCGCCGAGGAGCTGTTTAAAATCACGCTGCTGCTTAAGGGACAAACCGGTTACCTTGCAGATCGTTACAGCGAGCGAAAAGAGAGCCATCAGGAGCTTTCATCCCGTGTCAATCAGGACAAAATATAACGTCCTTACTTATTGAGCTCAAACGTCCGCTCCTGGCACGAAGCGGACGAGCTAACTGAGATGAAGGTCCGCTGTGAGCGAAGAGCTGACATTG
>NZ_CP069763.1:1535784-1592566 GCF_016893685.1 Citrobacter cronae | reverse complement strand
AACTTCCGCTTTTGGCACAAAGCCGCCCCTATCCCCTGTTATCGTTTCTCGTATCAACCGCAGCGTCCTGAAAAACTACGTATTATTGCGAGGCGCTTTCCTGTTTCCTCCACCCAACATTTCCCCATACTCCCCATTTTTTATTCTCTAGTCTCAACTTGTCAATTCAGAATGTAGTTTATAAAATACATGGAACGTACTCATGGAAATTCTTCAGACAATGGTTTTCCAGCGTTGGGAGCAAAACTTACGGGACAGGAGAGCTAAAACGCTCATTGCTACACGCCTTTTTCGTTTGGCTCATGGTTTAGCTGGTGATGTCAAACCTGTTGGAGAATGCTCGCCCGTTCACTGGATTATCAAGAGATCTTCCACCATGAATAAACTTACGCAGTACGATCCCGCAACTGCGCTGGTCGATGATGAAGAAATTGCCGTTTTTATGGCCGATGCCCTCGAAACAGGCGATGCAGCGTACATTGCAAAAGCATTGGGCGTGGTGGCTCGCGCTAAGGGAATGGCGAACATCGCGGCAGAAACGGGATTATCCCGCGAACAACTTTATCGCTCTTTTAGTGAGAAAGGTAACCCAACGCTGAAAACTACGCTTGCAGTGATGAAGGCGCTCGGTATTGAATTGACGCTTAAAAAATAGTCTCAGCATCTGTCTCCTCTTTCAACATCGTGAGCCATATCAGGAAGGCGTTAGATCGATAGTGGTAGCATGACCGCGGTTTGTAATTTTCTGATTACATGGAGAAATGATGGAACTGCTTTTATTGAGTAACTCGACGCTGCCGGGCAAAGGCTGGATGGAACATGCGCTGCCGCTGATCGCAGAGCAACTGAACGGTCGCCGCACGGCGGTGTTTATTCCATTTGCCGGCGTGACGCAAACCTGGGATGAGTACACGGCGAAAACGGCAGCCATCTTTGCGCCAATGGGCGTTAACGTTACTGGCATTCATACCGTTACCGATCCGATTGCAGCCATTGAAAACGCCGAACTGGTGATTGTCGGCGGGGGTAACACCTTCCAGTTGCTGAAAGAGAGCCGCGAGCGTGGACTGCTGGCGCCGATTGTCGATGTCGTCAAACGCGGCGCGCTGTACATCGGCTGGAGCGCAGGTTCCAACCTTGCCTGCCAGACCATCCGCACCACCAACGACATGCCGATTGTCGATCCAAAAGGCTTTGATGCGCTGGGTCTTTTCCCGCTGCAGATTAACCCGCACTTCACCAACGCGCTACCGGAAGGCCATAAAGGCGAAACGCGTGAACAGCGTATTCGCGAGCTGTTGGTTGTGGCGCCGGAACTGACGGTGATTGGTCTGCCAGAAGGGAACTGGATCAAAGTGAGCAACGGTCAATCCGTGCTTGGCGGCCCGAACACCACGTATATCTTTAAAGCGGGTGAAGAGGCGGTTGCCGTTGAGGCAGGTCACTGCTTTTAGTTGATTTGTTGTCTGATGCCGGATGGCGGCTTCGCCTTATCCGGCATCAAGGTAGACGACAACATTGACGGTTATCCGCAGGCCCGGTAAGCATCAGCGCCACCGGGCAACATGTCACCTGTCCTTGTTAGTACTCACGCTCGTCGTCTTCATCCGGCTGTTCCAGCACGCTGTAAGCCACAGAGCAAAACAGTGAGTTCAGACGCTGCATATCGCCCAGCAACGCCAGGTGCAGGGAACTGGTCTCAATGCTCTGCACGTTCTGCTGATGCAGACGATCCACGTGCGCATGTGAATAACGACGGTTAAGGATGCGGAAACGGTGCTTGCTGCGGCGCAGACGACGGGCGCTGGTCACGTCGCCAGAGAAGAATACCGACATCGCCAGTTGCAGATTACTGAGCAGTTGATCGTACAGTGCATCAAGTTCTTTCAGCCCTTCTACAGAGAAGGCCCGACGCGCTGCCAGCGACTTGTCGGCAATCTCGCTGCCCATACGCTCAACAATATCCGACGCCTGTTCAAGGTTGAGCGACATTTCGATAATCTCCGCCCAACGGCGTGATTCCTCTTCTGCCAGTTCATCCTTTGGCATCCGCGCCAAATAGAGCTTAATCGCCGTGTACAGCACGTTGATATCGTCTGCCATCCTGCGCAACTCTTTCTCTTCACGCGGTTCACCGTGCATCACCTTCTTTAGCCCGTCCATCATCTGCTCCATCGCATCGCCAATACGCAGGGCTTCACGGGCGGCATTGGCCAGGGCCAGGGTTGGGGTATCCAGTGCGCTGATGTCCAGATGCTTAGGCTTCAGGTGGGCGTCCAGTTCCGGCTCATCACGGATAATACGTTTGCAAAAACGCGCCATCGGTTCGGCGAACGGCACCATCGCTATGCAACGTACCAGGTTGTAGAAAACATGGAAATAAATGACCAGCTCAGATTTCGGCAGCGGCAGCTCATCCATCAGATTCGCCAACGGATGAACAAACGGCAGGATAATCAGACTCCCCACCAGCTTAAACAGCAGGCTGCCAAGCGCCACGCGACGAGCAGCAGCGTTAGCCGCGCTATTGTTGAGCATCGCCAGCAGGCCGGAACCAAGGTTGGCGCCAATCACCAGGCACAACGCGACAGGAAACGAGATAATGCTGGCAGCGGTCAGGGTTGCCGTCAGCAAAACCGCCGCCAGGCTGGAGTAACTGATCACCGCGAACATAGCGCCAATCAGCGCATCCAGCATAATATCGCCGGTCAGCGAGGCGAAAATAACCTGTACGCCGTTAGCCTGGGTTATTGGCGTGACCGCCTGCACAATCAGCTCCAGCGCCAGTAAAATCAACCCCAGCCCGATGCCAACCCGCCCCAGTTGCCCCACGCGGGACTGCTTACGCCCGAGAAAAAAGATCACGCCGATGAAAATCAGCAGTGGGGATAGCCATGAGAGATCGAAGGTCAGGATACGCGCCATCAGCGCGGTCCCCACGTCGGCGCCCAGCACAATGACCAGCGCCGGGGTAAGCGCCACGAGGTCCTGGGCGACAAACGAGGTCACCAGCATGGTGGTGGCGTTGCTGCTTTGTACCAGCGCCGTCACGCCGATACCCGCACAAAAGGCGAGCGGCTTCTTTTCAACGCTACGGCTGAGTACGGTACGCAAACGGGCGCCAAAGACGCGCATCACGCCGGTACGCACAATATGTGTGCCCCAAACCAGCATAGAGACAGCAGAAAGCAGGTGTAACAGAGTTAGCACGGAATCAGGTTCTCCTTATCGTTATATGTTCCTGAGGTTCATCGCAATGACATACCGCCTGACGGCGCTACGCTTATCAGGCCTACAAAAATGAGCCATCCGGCAAACAGTGCCGATGAACGTTCTTTCAGTATAAGGGTTTAAACGTAAGAAAGAGACAGGGCACTCATTGAGTGCCCTGTTTGTTGTAAAGAAAGATGACAGTTTTGTGAATCAATCGGCGTCGTAGCCCAGATTAGGCGCTAACCAACGTTCAACTTCTGCCACGCTCATGCCTTTACGGAAGGCATAATCTTCAACCTGATCGCGCTGAATTTGCGCCACGGCGTAATACTTACTGTCAGGATGACTGAAATACCAGCCGGAAACCGAGGCGCCAGGCCACATGGCGAAGGATTCGGTGAGCTTCATCCCGGTATGTGCTTCGACGTCCAGCAGCTCCCAGATGGTGGCCTTTTCGGTATGTTCCGGGCACGCCGGGTAGCCCGGCGCCGGGCGAATGCCCTGGTAGTTTTCGCGGATCAGCTCTTCGTTACTGAGGTTCTCATTCGCCGCATAGCCCCAGTAGACTTTACGCACGCGCTCATGCAGATATTCCGCGAATGCTTCCGCCAGACGGTCAGCGATGGCTTTCACCATAATCTTGTTGTAGTCGTCATGCTGCGCTTCGAAGGCGTCCGCCAGCGCATCCTCCTCCAGACCACCGGTCACCGCGAAAGCACCGATGTAATCCGCTTTGCCGCTCAGTTTCGGCGCGACAAAGTCAGACAGGCAGTAGTTGGCGAAGCCGACTTTTTCCGTCTGCTGGCGCAGGTGATGACTAACGCTGATAACGTGCGTACGCGTCTCGTCACGGTAAATCTCGATGTCGTCACCCACGCGGTTAGCCGGGAACAACCCCACCACGCCGCGCGGGTTCAGGGTCTTCTCAGCGCTGAGTTTATCCAGCATGTCGTTGGCGTCTTTGAACAGGCGCTTCGCCTCTTCGCCCACCACTTCATCTTCGAGGATGCGCGGATACTTCCCGGCCAGCGACCAGGTCATAAAGAACGGCGTCCAGTCGATGTAATTGCGCAGCGTTTCGATGCTGGCCTCGACTTCCTGCACGCCTAACCGATGCGCGACCGGCGGCGTGTAGCTTTCCCAGTCGAAGGCCAGATCGTTATCACGTGCGGCCTGTAACGTTACCGGCGGCGTGCGAGGTTTCTTACGCGCATGCTGGATGCGCACGGTTTCGTACTCTTTACGCGTACGGGCGACAAAGTCATCGCGCTGGGTGTCGGAGAGCAGCGCGGCAACAACCCCCACGGTACGCGAGGCGTTCTGCACGTAAACCGTCGGGCCGCTGTAGTTCTGCTCAATTTTCACCGCGGTGTGCGCTTTTGAGGTGGTCGCGCCGCCAATCAGCAGTGGGATGGTGAAGCCCTGACGCTCCATCTCTTTCGCCACGTTGACCATTTCGTCCAGCGACGGGGTAATAAGCCCGGAAAGGCCAATCAGATCGGCATTCACTTCACGCGCCGTTCTGAGGATTTTCTCCGCGGGCACCATCACGCCAAGATCGACGATTTCGTAGTTGTTACATTGCAGCACCACGCCAACGATGTTCTTGCCGATGTCGTGCACATCGCCCTTCACGGTGGCGATGACCATCTTGCCGTTGCTGGAGCCTTTCTCTTTACTGGCTTCGATATACGGTTCGAGGTAAGCCACCGCCTGCTTCATCACGCGGGCGGATTTCACCACCTGCGGCAGGAACATTTTGCCCTCGCCGAACAAGTCGCCGACCACGTTCATGCCGTCCATCAGCGGCCCTTCGATCACCTCAATCGGGCGTTCGGCCTGCTGGCGCGCTTCTTCTGTGTCGAGCTCGATAAATTCGGTAATGCCTTTCACCAGCGAGTATTCAAGGCGCTTTTTCACGTCCCAACTACGCCACTCCGCCATCTGGGCATTCGCGGTGTCGTCGGTTTTACTGCCGCGATATTTCTCGGCCAGTTCCAGCAAACGCTCGGTACCATCTTCACGACGGTTGAGGATCACATCTTCAACCGCGTCGCGCAGTTCGGTCGGGAGGTCGTCATAGATAGCCAGTTGTCCGGCGTTGACAATGCCCATATCCATCCCGTTGCGAATCGCGTAGTAGAGGAATACCGCGTGAATAGCCTCACGTACCGGGTCGTTGCCGCGGAACGAGAAGGAAACGTTAGAGACGCCGCCGGAAATCAGCGCGTGCGGCAGCTCGCGTTTAATATCTTCACAGGCACCGATAAAGTCCTGCGCGTAGTTGTTGTGCTCTTCAATCCCGGTTGCGACGGCGAAAATGTTTGGGTCGAAGATGATGTCTTCCGGCGGGAAGCCCACTTCTTCGGTGAGAATTTTGTACGCCCGGCGGCAAATCTCAATTTTACGTTCGCGGGTATCCGCCTGGCCCTGTTCGTCAAAGGCCATCACCACCACCGCAGCACCGTAGCGACGCAGCAGCTTCGCGTGATGGATAAAGATCTCCACCCCCTCTTTCATCGAGATGGAGTTAACGATGCCTTTACCCTGAATGCACTTCAGTCCTTTTTCGATGACTTCCCATTTCGAGGAGTCGATCATAATCGGCACGCGGGCGATGTCCGGCTCGCCGGCAATCAGGTTGAGGAAGCGCACCATCGCCGCTTCGGCGTCGAGCATCCCCTCATCCATGTTGATGTCGATAATCTGCGCGCCGCTTTCCACTTGCTGGCGGGCGACGTCCAGCGCTTCGCTGTATTTCTCTTCTTTGATCAGACGCTTAAATTTCGCTGAACCGGTGACGTTGGTACGTTCGCCGACGTTAACAAACAGGCTATCGTCGCCAATGTTCAGCGGTTCAAGGCCGGACAGCCGGCAGGCCACCGGGATTTCTGGCAACTTGCGCGGCGGTAAACCTTCTACCGCCCGGCTCATCGCGGCGATATGTTCCGGCGTGGTGCCGCAACAACCGCCAACCACATTGAGGAAACCGGCCTCGGCCCATTCGCGAATCTGTGTCGCCATGGTGTCGGCGTCGAGGTCGTACTCGCCGAAGGCGTTCGGCAGCCCGGCGTTCGGGTGCGCGGTGACGTAGCATTCGGCAATGCGTGACAGCTCCTGCACGTACTGGCGCAGCTCGTCCGGGCCTAAGGCGCAGTTCAGACCGAAGGTCAGCGCATCGGCGTGGCGCAATGAGTTATAGAACGCTTCGGTGGTCTGGCCGGAAAGCGTACGTCCGGATGCATCGGTAATGGTGCCGGAAAGCATAATCGGCAGCTCGACGCCCAGCGCTTCGAACTCGGTTTTTACCGCGAAAATAGCGGCTTTAGCATTGAGGGTATCGAAGACGGTTTCAATCAGAATCAGGTCGCTGCCGCCTTCCACCAGCGCTTTGGTGGATTCGCGATAGGCGGCCACCAGCTGGTCAAAGGTAATGTTGCGGTATGCCGGGTCGTTGACGTCGGGCGAGATAGAGGCCGTACGGTTGGTTGGACCGAGCACGCCCGCGACATAGCGCGGTTTGTTCGGCGTGCGCGCCGTCCATTCGTCTGCCACCGCGCGCGCCAGCTTCGCCGCCGCAAAGTTGATTTCCGCCGACAGGGATTCCATCTGGTAATCCGCCATGGCGATAGTCGTGGAGTTAAAGGTGTTGGTTTCGATGATATCCGCGCCCGCCTCAAAGTAGGCGTTATGGATCGCGGCAATCACTTCCGGCTTGCTGAGAACCAGCAGGTCGTTGTTGCCCTTCAGGTCGCAAGGCCAGTCGGCGAAGCGCTCGCCGCGGAAATCCTCTTCGCTCAGACGATATCCCTGGATCATGGTGCCCATCCCGCCGTCCAGCACCAGAATACGTTCATTTAACTGCTGACGTAATTGTTCTACTTTGCTGCTCACACTCGCTCCCGACAACGCTCAACCAGACCGAAAAAAACTCAACAGGCCATACTGGCACAAACCTGAGAGGCGGAAAAGAGAACAACGGCCAACATGAGACATGTTCAGCTTCACTCATCCGATCAGTACAGGAATTCTTGCATTATAATCGAATAAAACGAAAATGATTTCCACGATACAGAAAAGGAGTCCGCCATGGTTGCCCCTGTCCCCGCGAAACGCGGTAGAAAACCCGCCGCTGCCACTACGCCTGCAACCGGGCAGGTTCAGTCTTTGACCCGGGGTCTGAAGCTACTGGAGTGGATTGCGGAATCCAACGGCAGCGTGGCGCTAACCGAGCTGGCGCAGCAAGCCGGTCTGCCGAACTCAACAACCCACCGTCTGTTGACTACCATGCAGCAGCAAGGTTTTGTCCGCCAGGTGGGCGAATTAGGCCACTGGGCCGTGGGTGCGCATGCGTTTATCGTCGGCAGCAGCTTTTTGCAAAGCCGCAATCTGCTGGCGATTGTGCACCCCATTCTGCGCAAACTAATGGAAGATTCGGGTGAGACGGTAAACCTGGCCGTGCTGGATCAAAGCGACCATCAGGCCATTATTATCGACCAGGTGCAGTGCACCCAGTTGATGCGCATGTCTGCGCCTATCGGCGGCAAGCTGCCGATGCACGCCTCCGGTGCGGGCAAGGCATTTTTATCTCAATTGAGTGAAGAACAGGTTACCGGTCTGCTGCACCGCAAAGGGCTACACGCGTATACCCATGCCACGCTGGTGTCGCCGGTCCATCTGAAAGAGGATTTGGCGCAGACACGTAAGCGCGGCTATTCCTTTGATGATGAAGAACACGCGCTGGGCCTGCGCTGCGTGGCGTCGTGCATTTATGATGAACACCGTGAGCCGTTCGCCGCCATCTCCATTTCCGGGCCAATTTCACGTATTACCGATGACCGCGTGACCGAGTTTGGCGCAATGGCGATCAAAGCAGCGAAAGAAGTCACGCTGGCGTACGGCGGGTTTAGATAAGCAAGGGTTGGGACTGATTTGTAGACCTGATAAGCGCAGCGCCATCAGGCACGGCGTACATTGCCGGATGGCGGCGCAAGGGCCTTATCCGGCCTACGGTCGGTTTCATAACGTACGCTAAACCGCTGCCGACGACGGTAAGCGTAAACATCTTCCACGTGACCTTCCCGGATCCGCGTTTGCAGCCCTCGCCAGTAGTCGGCGCTGAACAGGTCAGCGTGCATCTCCTCAAACAACGGCCCGATGCGCGGGTCGGCACATAGCCAGTGACGAAACTCTTCCGGGAAGACATCCCCCGGCGACACGCTGTACCACGGTTCAGCGCTCATCTCATCTTCCGGGTAGCGCGGCGGTGGGATATGGCGGAAATTCACCTCCGTCATATAGCAAATTTCATCGTAGTCGTAGAACACCACGCGCCCGTGGCGGGTCACGCCGAAGTTCTTAAACAGCATATCTCCCGGGAAAATATTGGCGGCGGCCAGCTGACGAATGGCGTTGCCGTACTCTTCTATCGCGTCGCGCAGCTGCTGGCCTTCGACCTGCTCCAGCCAGATATTCAGCGGCACCATGCGCCGTTCGATATACAGATGGCGAATAACAATCTGATCGCCGAGATCGGTAATTTTTTCCGGCGCTTCCTGTAGTAGCAGCGCCATCAGCGCCGGGTCGATTTGCCGTTTATCCAGCACAAAGTTTTCAAACTCCTGGGTATCGGCCATGCGCCCGACGCGATCGTGCTCTTTCACCAGCTGGTAGCAGGCGCGGACGTGCGCGGCGGACATCTCCTTTTGCGGCGCAAATTTGTCTTTGATGATTTTAAACACCCGGTCGAAGCCCGGTAGGGTAAACACCAGCATCACCATGCCGCGGATCCCCGGCGCTTCGATAAATTGCTCATCGCAATCAGCGAGATAAAGCAGATACTCGCGGTAGCTTTCGGTCTTCGCGTGTTTCTGACAACCAATCGCCATATACAATTCAGCGGTGGTTTTACCGGGCAGGATCTCGCGCAACCACTCCACTAACGCCGCGGGCAGCGGAGCGTAAACCATAAAGTAGGAGCGGGCAAAACCAAACACAATGCTCGCTTCCGCCGTCGTGGTCAGACAGGTATCGACAAACAGTTCGCCTTCGTCAGTCCGGTGGATTGGCAATAAAAACGGCAGCGTCCCGGAAGGGGTAATCAGCTTACCGACCAGCCAGGCGGCCTTATTGCGATAAAACAGTTCGTTCGCCACCTGTAAATGACAGCGCGGCAACACATCCGCACCCAGAGTTTCGGTCAGGTGTTCAATGATGTAGTGGATATCACGATGTTTGTTCTGCCACGGTAGACGCAGAGGCAGATCGCTGAGAACGCGGGTGAGCAGCCACTCCCAGCCGGTATCGGGAAAAAAGTCTTTCGCCAGCGGGCGGGGGATCGTGCGAAAACGGCGCTCTGGCTGAGAGCTAAAAATAAACAGCCGCTCGGGAGTCAGCGAGCGGTGGTCAAATAACCGGCAGTAAACGGAGTTAAAGAAGCTCTCCGCAATCTCGAAGCGCGGATAATCCGGCAAGAGCCGGGTGTAATGATCTTTCACGCGGAGCAAAAAATCCGCGTCGGTACTTTTGCCGTCAGTAATGCAGCGCAGCTGTTCCACCACCAGACCCACATGATGATCGTAAAGGTGAATACGGCTTTTCATCGCCTGCTGAACCGCATGCCAGTCGGCATGTTCAAAACGCTGCTGCGCGCCGGAGGTGACTTCCAGAAAACGCCCGTACTGGGCGTCGAAACCTTGTAAAATTGTCTGAGCAATCAGTAATTCCAGGCCACGCGTCATCGATATCTCCCATCCGGCACAACGTCATGCCGGATGGCGCATGCGCTTTTCCGGCCTACATCCCTTCGTAGGCCCGGCAAGCGCAGCGCCACCGGGCATTGATCAGAACTGCGATTCTTCGGTGGAACCCGTTAACGCGGTAACGGAAGAGGCGCCGCCCTGAATGATGGTGGTAACTTTATCGAAGTAGCCGGTACCCACTTCCTGCTGGTGGGACACGAAGGTGTAACCGTCTTTTGCCGCCGCAAATTCTGGCTGCTGCACCTTCTCAACATAGTGGCGCATGCCTTCACCCTGCGCATAGGAGTGCGCGAGGTCGAACATGTTGAACCACATGCTGTGAATACCTGCCAGGGTAATGAACTGGTATTTATAGCCCATGTCCGACAACTGCTGCTGGAAGCTGGCAATGGTTTTATCATCCAGGTTTTTCTGCCAGTTAAACGACGGCGAACAGTTGTAGGCCAGCAGTTTACCTGGGAATTTCGCATGAATGGCATCGGCAAAGCGCTTCGCCAGTTCGAGGTCTGGTGTGGAAGTTTCACACCACACCAGATCCGCATATGGCGCGTAGGCCAGACCGCGGCTGATCGCCTGCTCAATACCAGCATGTGTACGGAAGAAGCCTTCGCAGGTACGTTCGCCAGTAATGAACTCGCTGTCGTAGGCGTCGCAGTCAGAGGTAATCAAATCAGCTGCGTCAGCATCGGTACGCGCAATCACCAGCGTCGGCACGCCCATCACGTCGGCAGCCAGACGGGCCGCCACCAGTTTCTGAATAGCTTCCTGAGTCGGCACCAGCACCTTACCGCCCATGTGACCGCATTTTTTCACTGATGCGAGCTGATCTTCGAAGTGAACGGCTGCTGCACCAGCCTCAATCATCGATTTCATCAGTTCAAACGCGTTCAGAACCCCGCCAAAGCCCGCTTCCGCATCGGCAACGATCGGCAAGAAGTAATCCACGTAGCGCGGATCGTTCGGCTCAATACCGCTTGACCATTGGATCTGATCCGCACGACGGAAAGTGTTGTTGATCCGATCCACCACTGCCGGGACGGAGTTCGCCGGATACAGCGATTGATCCGGATACATGCTGGAGGCCAGGTTGGCATCTGCCGCCACCTGCCAGCCAGAAAGGTAAACCGCTTCAATACCGGCTTTCGCCTGTTGCAGCGCCTGGCCGCCGGTCAGCGCGCCGAGGCTGTTGATATACCCTTTCTTCGACTCACCGTGCAGCAGACGCCACATTTTCGCCGCACCAAGCTGCGCCAGCGTGCATTCCGGGTTGACCGAGCCACGTAATTTCACCACATCCTCCGCGCTATATGGACGGGTGATGCCTTCCCAGCGCGGTTGAGTCCACTCTTTCTGTAATTCTTCGATTTGTTGATTACGGGTTTTCATGTGCAGATGCTCCATATTGTTATGTGGTGAGTTAAGCCAGCAGGCGGTAACCTGGCAGGGTCAAGAAATCGATCAGTTCATCAGAGGTAGTGATTTGCTCCATCAGACGCGCGGCATCGTCAAAACGCCCGCTGCTGTAGCGGTGCTCGCCCAGTTCGTCCTGAATCACCAGCATCTCTTCGGCCAGCATCTGGCGGAACAGCGGTTTGGTCACCGGCTTGCCGTTGCTGAGCGTTTTCTGGTGGTGGATCCACTGCCAGATGGAGGTGCGGGAGATTTCGGCGGTGGCCGCATCTTCCATCAGACCGTAAATCGGCACGCAGCCGTTACCGGAGATCCACGCCTCGATATACTGCACCGCGACACGGATATTGGCGCGCATACCCTCTTCGGTACGCTCACCGTCGCACGGTGCCAGCAGCTGTTCGGCGGTAATTGGCGCATCTTCTTCACGCGTCACAAACAGCTGATTTTTGTTTTCTCCGAGCACGTCGTTGAATACCGTCATTGCGGTATCTGCCAGGCCCGGATGGGCAATCCATGTACCGTCATGACCGTTATTCGCTTCCAGCGCTTTATCCGCTTTTACCTTGGTCAGAACCTGGTTGTTACGCTCGGCATCTTTACTGGGAATGAACGCAGCCATGCCGCCCATCGCGAACGCGCCGCGTTTATGACAGGTTTTAATCAACAGACGCGAGTAGGCGCTAAGGAATGGCTTATCCATCGTCACCACCTGACGGTCCGGCAGCACGCGGTCCGGGTGGTTCTTCAGGGTTTTGATATAGCTGAAAATGTAATCCCAGCGGCCACAGTTCAGGCCCACAATATGGTCACGCAACGCGTGCAGGATCTCATCCATCTGGAAAACAGCGGGCAACGTTTCAATCAGCAGGGTCGCTTTGATGGTGCCGCGCGGCAGGTTAAAGCGGTCCTCTGCATAGCTGAACACTTCACTCCACCAGGCAGCTTCTTGCCAGGCCTGCGTTTTTGGCAGATAGAAATACGGGCCACTGCCTTTTGCCAGCAACGCTTTGTAGTTGTGGAAGAAGTAGAGTGCAAAATCGAACAGGCTGCCCGGGATGGATTCGCCACGCCAGGTGACGTGTTTTTCCGGCAGATGCAGACCACGCACACGACACACCAATAAAGCTGGATTGGGTTTAAGTTGATAAATTTTACCCGCTTCGTTGGTGTAACTAATGGTGCCATTAACCGCATCGCGCAGGTTGATCTGCCCGTCGATAACTTTGCTCCACTCAGGGGCCAGCGAATCTTCAAAGTCAGCCATAAAGACTTTGACGTTCGCGTTCAGCGCGTTGATGACCATCTTGCGCTCAACCGGTCCGGTAATCTCTACGCGGCGATCCAGTAAATCATCAGGAATACCGCGAATTTTCCAGTCGCCCTCACGAATGGAAGCTGTTTCCGAAATAAAATCAGGCAACTTACCGTTATCAATATCCTGCTGCTGCTGGATCCGCGCAGCCAGAAGCTTATTCCGCTTAGGCGTAAATCTTGTCACCAGTTCAGTCAGAAACTCCACCGCTTCTCCGGTCAGGATTTGCTGCTCCTGTTCGCCACGCGGCCTGGTGAAGACCAGTTCATCGGTTGTCGTTGCCTGTTGATTCATTGCGTAGTTCCTCGTCAGTGATCCAAACACATCCCCAATGCGAACGAAGGATCGTTGTGCGGTTTTCGTTCAGCACAACTAAGACTACTCATTTAAATTTCAAAATCAAAAACAATTTCCATTTTTAAATTAATTATCCATTAACCTATTGATAACAATATAAATAAAATTTAATTACACAGTGAGGTGCGTTTCGGAAATAAAAAAGGCACCCGAAGGTGCCTGATTCAACATGCTGAAACGCTTAAGGATCGTCTGCTACAGAAGATTAATCCAGCGTTGGATTCATGTGACGCAGATCATATGGCGTGATCTGGTAGACGTAATAGTTGAGCCAGTTGGTAAACAACAGATTGCCATGGCTACGCCAGGTTGCCCGCGGTTTGTTTTGCGGGTCATCTTTCGGGAAGTAGTTATAGGGTACTTCCGGGGATAAGCCCGCTTCAACGTCACGAAAATATTCGCTACCGAGCGTGTGCGCGTCATACTCCGGATGACCCGTCACAAAGGCAATGCGTTTATCTTTGCTGGCGAACAGATAGGCATCGCCCTCTTCCGTTTCGGCAAAAATCTCGAGATCGGTATAGTCGCGGATAAGTGCGGCAGGGAAGTCGGCATAGCGCGAATGAGGGGCCAAAAATGCATCATCAAATCCGCGTGTCAGCAACGCATGAGGATGCAGAATATGATGCTCATAGACGCCGGAGAGTTTATCCGTGCGAGTTTGCTTGGGAATGCCATAAAGGATATTCAATGCAGCCTGTACCGCCCAGCAGACAAACAGCGTCGAGGTAACGTGATCTTTAGCCCACTCAAGAACCTGTTTTATCTGCGGCCAGTAAGCCACGTCATTAAACTCAACCAGACCCAGCGGCGCCCCTGTAACGATCAGTCCATCAAAGTTCTGATCGCAGATATCCTCGAAATTACAGTAAAAGTTATTCAGATGCTCCGTTGGGGTGTTGCGTGACTCGCGGGCATCGATGCGCAATAGCTGAACATCTACCTGTAGCGGTGAGTTAGACAATAAACGCAGGAACTGGTTTTCCGTTTCAATCTTCTTCGGCATCAGGTTGAGGATAAGTACCTTCAGTGGACGGATTTCCTGACCGGAAGCGCGGGATGTCGTCATGACAAAGACGTTTTCCTCACGCAAGAAATTGACGGCGGGTAGTTCGTCCTGCACGCGAATTGGCATAACCTGATAACCTCACTACACACGTTTAAACGTTTAGACATCCAGATAGCTGAAGATACCCAGGAATCAGCAGAATGTCGAGCCTACATCCTCAAGTTGAGAAAGTTTCACGGTTCCTTGCTGTAGAATAGTGCAGTAAAGAAAAAAGGAGAATGCTATGACCTTTACCATCCGTCGTTCGCGTCAGGACGAAGGAGACAAGTTAGTTTCTATTTGGTGTCGCTCAGTGGATGCCACGCACCATTTCCTCTCTGCGGATTATCGGGTTGAACTGGAACAGCTGGTACGTTCTTTTTTACCAGAAGCCCCTCTATGGGTTGCAGTGACAAATCAGGATGAGCCAGTCGCCTTTATGCTCCTGACCGATCAGCATATAGATGCCCTGTTTGTCGATCCGGATGTGCGTGGTAGTGGCGTTGGTAAGCTGCTGATTGAACATGCTTTATCAATGAGTTCCACGCTAACAACTAACGTTAACGAACAGAATGAACAAGCGGTTGGATTCTATAAGAAGATGGGATTTAGCGTGACGGGACGTACAGAGGTGGACGATCTTGGGCGCCCCTACCCGTTGCTCAATCTCGTGCGYGGGTAGCAGGACAAGTTTTTACGTGGTGCGGRATTGCCTGATGCGCTGCGCTTATCAGGCCTACATCCAGGTCACAACGGCTGTGTTCACCACAGACGCAAAAAAGCCCATCCGGCAGGACGGGCTTCTTCACTTTAATTAATGCCTGGCAGTTCCCTACTCTCGCATGGGGAGACCCCACACTACCATCGGCGCTACGGCGTTTCACTTCTGAGTTCGGCATGGGGTCAGGTGGGACCACCGCGCTACAGCCGCCAGGCAAATTCTGTTATCAGACCGCTTTGTGCGTTCTGATGTTATCTGTATCAGGCTGAAAATCTGTCTCTTCGCCAAAACACCTTCGGCGTTGTAAGGTTAAGCCTCACGGTTCATTAGTATCGGTTAGCTCAATGTATCGCTACACTTACACACCCGACCTATCAACGTCGTCGTCTTCAACGTTCCTTCAGGAGACTCAAAGTCTCAGGGAGAACTCATCTCGGGGCAAGTTTCGTGCTTAGATGCTTTCAGCACTTATCTCTTCCGCATTTAGCTACCGGGCAGTGCCATTGGCATGACAACCCGAACACCAGTGATGCGTCCACTCCGGTCCTCTCGTACTAGGAGCAGCCCCCCTCAATTCTCCAGCGCCCACGGCAGATAGGGACCGAACTGTCTCACGACGTTCTAAACCCAGCTCGCGTACCACTTTAAATGGCGAACAGCCATACCCTTGGGACCTACTTCAGCCCCAGGATGTGATGAGCCGACATCGAGGTGCCAAACACCGCCGTCGATATGAACTCTTGGGCGGTATCAGCCTGTTATCCCCGGAGTACCTTTTATCCGTTGAGCGATGGCCCTTCCATTCAGAACCACCGGATCACTAAGACCTGCTTTCGCACCTGCTCGAGCCGTCACTCTCGCAGTCAAGCTAGCTTATGCCTTTGCACTAACCTCCTGATGTCCGACCAGGATTAGCTAACCTTCGTGCTCCTCCGTTACTCTTTGGGAGGAGACCGCCCCAGTCAAACTACCCACCAGACACTGTCCGCAACCCGGATTACGGGCCCACGTTAGAACACCAGCCATTAAAGGGTGGTATTTCAAGGATGGCTCCATGCAGACTGGCGTCCACACTTCAAAGCCTCCCACCTATCCTACACATCAAGGACCAGTGTTCAGTGTCAAGCTATAGTAAAGGTTCACGGGGTCTTTCCGTCTTGCCGCGGGTACACTGCATCTTCACAGCGAGTTCAATTTCACTGAGTCTCGGGTGGAGACAGCCTGGCCATCATTACGCCATTCGTGCAGGTCGGAACTTACCCGACAAGGAATTTCGCTACCTTAGGACCGTTATAGTTACGGCCGCCGTTTACCGGGGCTTCGATCAAGAGCTTCTCCTTACGGATAACCCCATCAATTAACCTTCCGGCACCGGGCAGGCGTCACACCGTATACGTCCACTTTCGTGTTTGCACAGTGCTGTGTTTTTAATAAACAGTTGCAGCCAGCTGGTATCTTCGACTGATTTCAGCTCCATGAGTAAATCACTTCACCTACCTATCAGCGTGCCTTCTCCCGAAGTTACGGCACCATTTTGCCTAGTTCCTTCACCCGAGTTCTCTCAAGCGCCTTGGTATTCTCTACCTGACCACCTGTGTCGGTTTGGGGTACGATTTGATGTTACCTGATGCTTAGAGGCTTTTCCTGGAAGCAGGGCATTTGTCACTTCAGCACCGTAGTGCCTCGTCATCACACCTCAGTGTTAAAAGGTACCGGATTTACCTGGAACCTCCGCCTACACGCTTAAACCGGGACAACCGTCGCCCGGCCAACATAGCCTTCTCCGTCCCCCCTTCGCAGTAACACCAAGTACAGGAATATTAACCTGTTTCCCATCGACTACGCCTTTCGGCCTCGCCTTAGGGGTCGACTCACCCTGCCCCGATTAACGTTGGACAGGAACCCTTGGTCTTCCGGCGTGCGGGTTTTTCACCCGCATTATCGTTACTTATGTCAGCATTCGCACTTCTGATACCTCCAGCAACCCTCACAGGCCACCTTCAACGGCTTACAGAACGCTCCCCTACCCAACAACACATAGTGTCGCTGCCGCAGCTTCGGTGCATGGTTTAGCCCCGTTACATCTTCCGCGCAGGCCGACTCGACCAGTGAGCTATTACGCTTTCTTTAAATGATGGCTGCTTCTAAGCCAACATCCTGGCTGTCTGTGCCTTCCCACATCGTTTCCCACTTAACCATGACTTTGGGACCTTAGCTGGCGGTCTGGGTTGTTTCCCTCTTCACGACGGACGTTAGCACCCGCCGTGTGTCTCCCGTGATAACATTCTTCGGTATTCGCAGTTTGCATCGGGTTGGTAAGTCGGGATGACCCCCTAGCCGAAACAGTGCTCTACCCCGAAGATGAATTCACGAGGCGCTACCTAAATAGCTTTCGGGGAGAACCAGCTATCTCCCGGTTTGATTGGCCTTTCACCCCCAGCCACAAGTCATCCGCTAATTTTTCAACATTAGTCGGTTCGGTCCTCCAGTTAGTGTTACCCAACCTTCAACCTGCCCATGGCTAGATCACCGGGTTTCGGGTCTATACCCTGCAACTTAACGCCCAGTTAAGACTCGGTTTCCCTTCGGCTCCCCTATACGGTTAACCTTGCTACAGAATATAAGTCGCTGACCCATTATACAAAAGGTACGCAGTCACACCCGAAGGTGCTCCCACTGCTTGTACGTACACGGTTTCAGGTTCTTTTTCACTCCCCTCGCCGGGGTTCTTTTCGCCTTTCCCTCACGGTACTGGTTCACTATCGGTCAGTCAGGAGTATTTAGCCTTGGAGGATGGTCCCCCCATATTCAGACAGGATACCACGTGTCCCGCCCTACTCTTCGAGTTCACAACCTGTGCATTTTTGTGTACGGGACTATCACCCTGTACCGTCGGACTTTCCAGACCGTTCCACTAACACACATGCTGATTCAGACTCTGGGCTGCTCCCCGTTCGCTCGCCGCTACTGGGGGAATCTCGGTTGATTTCTTTTCCTCGGGGTACTTAGATGTTTCAGTTCCCCCGGTTCGCTTCGTTAACCTATGTATTCAGTTAACGATAGTGTGACGAATCACACTGGGTTTCCCCATTCGGAAATCGCCGGTTATAACGGTTCATATCACCTTACCGGCGCTTATCGCAGATTAGCACGTCCTTCATCGCCTCTGACTGCCAGGGCATCCACCGTGTACGCTTAGTCGCTTAACCTCACAACCCGAAGATGTTTCACTTCTGATTGCGAAAATTTGAGAGACTCGAACACACCTTTTATCTGTTCTTATTACGGAGAACAGACACAGTGTGTCGTTTCAATTTTCAGCTTGATCCAGATTTTTAAAGAGCAAAACTTCTTAATGCACTCGAAAGTACATTCAGAAGTTCATCATTCATCAGACAATCTGTGTGAGCACTACAAAGGTCGGTTCTTTAAGGTAAGGAGGTGATCCAACCGCAGGTTCCCCTACGGTTACCTTGTTACGACTTCACCCCAGTCATGAATCACAAAGTGGTAAGCGCCCTCCCGAAGGTTAAGCTACCTACTTCTTTTGCAACCCACTCCCATGGTGTGACGGGCGGTGTGTACAAGGCCCGGGAACGTATTCACCGTGGCATTCTGATCCACGATTACTAGCGATTCCGACTTCATGGAGTCGAGTTGCAGACTCCAATCCGGACTACGACATACTTTATGAGGTCCGCTTGCTCTCGCGAGGTCGCTTCTCTTTGTATATGCCATTGTAGCACGTGTGTAGCCCTACTCGTAAGGGCCATGATGACTTGACGTCATCCCCACCTTCCTCCAGTTTATCACTGGCAGTCTCCTTTGAGTTCCCGGCCGGACCGCTGGCAACAAAGGATAAGGGTTGCGCTCGTTGCGGGACTTAACCCAACATTTCACAACACGAGCTGACGACAGCCATGCAGCACCTGTCTCAGAGTTCCCGAAGGCACCAAAGCATCTCTGCTAAGTTCTCTGGATGTCAAGAGTAGGTAAGGTTCTTCGCGTTGCATCGAATTAAACCACATGCTCCACCGCTTGTGCGGGCCCCCGTCAATTCATTTGAGTTTTAACCTTGCGGCCGTACTCCCCAGGCGGTCGACTTAACGCGTTAGCTCCGGAAGCCACGCCTCAAGGGCACAACCTCCAAGTCGACATCGTTTACGGCGTGGACTACCAGGGTATCTAATCCTGTTTGCTCCCCACGCTTTCGCACCTGAGCGTCAGTCTTTGTCCAGGGGGCCGCCTTCGCCACCGGTATTCCTCCAGATCTCTACGCATTTCACCGCTACACCTGGAATTCTACCCCCCTCTACAAGACTCTAGCCTGCCAGTTTCGGATGCAGTTCCCAGGTTGAGCCCGGGGATTTCACATCCGACTTGACAGACCGCCTGCGTGCGCTTTACGCCCAGTAATTCCGATTAACGCTTGCACCCTCCGTATTACCGCGGCTGCTGGCACGGAGTTAGCCGGTGCTTCTTCTGCGAGTAACGTCAATCACTAAGGTTATTAACCTTAATGCCTTCCTCCTCGCTGAAAGTACTTTACAACCCGAAGGCCTTCTTCATACACGCGGCATGGCTGCATCAGGCTTGCGCCCATTGTGCAATATTCCCCACTGCTGCCTCCCGTAGGAGTCTGGACCGTGTCTCAGTTCCAGTGTGGCTGGTCATCCTCTCAGACCAGCTAGGGATCGTCGCCTAGGTGAGCCGTTACCCCACCTACTAGCTAATCCCATCTGGGCACATCCGATGGCAAGAGGCCCGAAGGTCCCCCTCTTTGGTCTTGCGACATTATGCGGTATTAGCTACCGTTTCCAGTAGTTATCCCCCTCCATCGGGCAGTTTCCCAGACATTACTCACCCGTCCGCCACTCGTCACCCGAGAGCAAGCTCTCTGTGCTACCGTTCGACTTGCATGTGTTAGGCCTGCCGCCAGCGTTCAATCTGAGCCATGATCAAACTCTTCAATTTAAGTTTGATGCTCGTGAATTAAACTTCGTAATGAATTACGTGTTCACTCAGAGACTTGGTATTCATTTTTCGTCTTGCGACGTTAAGAATCCGTATCCTCGAGTGCCCACACAGATTGTCTGATAAATTGTTAAAGAGCAGTTGCGACGCGCTTTAGCGCTCTGTCGCGAGGTGGCGTATATTACGCTTTCCTCTTTCAGAGTCAACCCTCATTTTCAGGTTTTTCTCTTCAACCGACCGGGCTGTTTGTGTGAAGTGATTCACATCCGCCGTGTCGATGGAGGCGCATTATAGGGAGTTTCCTTCAGCCCGCAACCCCTAAATGACAGAAAAATGACTGACTGCTGCATTCCACAGCAGAACCCTACCTTATACCCATTTACACACAGAGTTATCCACAGAAATAAGATTCTATTGCGATCATCACTTCGATTCATCCCTCATCTATACAGCTGAAATAGTCGAATTAAAGGAAAGAGAAAAATTCGCGAGCGTTGCGCAAACGTTTTCGTTACAATGCCACCGCACAACAAGGATGCCCCGTGAGGGGCGTTAGCTGAGTTTTTAGCCAAGAATTCACCTAACGCTCTCTGTAATAGTCAAATCCAGGGGATTTACCATGCAACAACGTCGTCCAGTCCGCCGCGCTCTGCTCAGTGTTTCTGACAAGGCCGGTATCATCGAATTCGCTCAGGCACTTTCCGCACGCGGTGTGGAGCTGCTGTCTACGGGGGGCACCGCCCGCCTGTTAGCAGAAAAAGGCCTGGCAGTGACCGAAGTTTCCGATTACACCGGTTTCCCGGAAATGATGGATGGACGCGTGAAGACCCTGCATCCAAAAGTACACGGCGGCATCCTCGGCCGTCGCGGCCAGGACGATGCGATCATGGAACAGCATCACATCGCCCCTATCGATATGGTGGTCGTTAACCTGTACCCCTTCGCCGAAACCGTAGCCCGTGAAGGCTGCTCGCTGGAAGATGCGGTAGAGAACATTGATATCGGCGGCCCGACCATGGTGCGCTCCGCCGCGAAGAACCATAAAGACGTCGCCATCGTGGTGAAGAGCAGTGACTACGACGCCATTATTAAAGAGATGGATGCTAATGAAGGTTCTCTGACCCTCGACACCCGTTTCGATCTGGCGATTAAAGCCTTCGAACACACCGCCGCCTACGACAGCATGATTGCCAACTACTTCGGCAGCATGGTTCCGGCCTACCACAGTGAAAGCAAAGAAGCCGCCGGTCGCTTCCCGCGTACGCTGAACCTGAACTTCATTAAGAAACAGGATATGCGCTACGGCGAGAACAGCCACCAGCAGGCAGCCTTCTATATAGAAGAGAATGTGAAAGAAGCGTCCGTTGCCACCGCACAGCAGGTGCAGGGCAAAGCGCTCTCTTATAACAATATCGCTGATACCGATGCGGCGCTGGAATGCGTGAAAGAGTTCAACGAGCCAGCCTGCGTGATCGTCAAGCATGCCAACCCGTGTGGCGTGGCGGTGAGCTCCACTATTCTCGACGCTTACGACCGTGCGTACAAAACCGACCCAACCTCCGCGTTCGGCGGCATCATCGCCTTCAACCGCGAGCTGGATGCCGAAACCGCGCAGGCGATTATCTCCCGCCAGTTCGTGGAAGTGATCATCGCCCCGTCCGCGACCGAAGAAGCGCTGAAGATCACTGCCGCTAAACAGAACGTTCGCGTCCTGACCTGCGGCCAGTGGGCACAGCGTGTGCCGGGTCTGGACTTCAAACGCGTTAACGGCGGCCTGCTGGTTCAGGACCGCGACCTGGGTATGGTAGGCGAAGGCGAACTGCGCGTGGTGTCTAAACGCCAGCCGACCGAGCAAGAGCTGCGTGACGCGCTGTTCTGCTGGAAGGTAGCCAAGTTTGTGAAGTCCAACGCTATTGTGTATGCCAAAGAGAACATGACCATCGGCATAGGCGCAGGCCAGATGAGCCGTGTCTACTCCGCGAAAATCGCCGGGATTAAAGCGGCTGACGAAGGTCTGGAAGTGAAAGGCTCCGCGATGGCCTCCGACGCCTTCTTCCCGTTCCGTGACGGTATTGATGCCGCTGCCGCCGTGGGCGTGAGCTGTGTGATCCAGCCTGGCGGTTCTATCCGTGATGATGAAGTCATTGCCGCTGCCGATGAACACGGTATCGCGATGATCTTTACCGACATGCGCCACTTCCGCCATTAATCCACGGAGCAGACGATGAAAGTATTAGTGATTGGCAACGGCGGGCGCGAGCACGCGCTGGCGTGGAAAGCGGCGCAGTCGCCGCTGGTTGATACCGTTTTTGTCGCACCGGGCAACGCGGGCACCGCGCTGGAACCCGCGCTGCAAAACGTGGCTATCGGCGTAACCGATATCCCGGCGCTACTGAGCTTTGCCCAGAACGAGAAGATTGACCTGACCATCGTTGGCCCGGAAGCGCCGCTGGTGATTGGCGTGGTCGATGCGTTTCGCGCCGCAGGTCTGAAGATCTTTGGCCCAACCGAAGGCGCCGCACAGTTGGAAGGCTCCAAAGCCTTCACCAAAGATTTCCTCGCCCGTCATCAGATTCCGACGGCGGAGTATCAGAACTTTACCGAGGTTGAGCCAGCGCTGGCTTACCTGCGCGAGAAAGGCGCACCGATCGTCATCAAAGCCGACGGTCTGGCCGCCGGTAAAGGCGTTATCGTCGCGATGACGCTTGAAGAAGCGGAAGCCGCCGTGCAGGACATGCTGGCGGGTAACGCCTTTGGCGATGCAGGCCACCGCATCGTGATTGAAGAGTTCCTAGACGGTGAAGAAGCGAGCTTTATCGTGATGGTCGACGGCGAACACGTGCTGCCGATGGCCACCAGCCAGGACCACAAACGCGTGGGCAACGGCGATACCGGCCCGAACACCGGCGGGATGGGGGCTTACTCCCCGGCGCCGGTAGTCACTGATGAAGTGCACCAGCGCACCATGGAACGCATCATCTGGCCAACCGTGAAAGGCATGGCGGCGGAAGGGAATACCTACACCGGCTTCCTGTATGCGGGCCTGATGATCGACAAGCAGGGCAACCCGAAGGTAATCGAATTCAACTGTCGCTTTGGCGATCCGGAAACCCAGCCGATCATGCTGCGCATGAAGTCGGATCTGGTGGATCTGTGCCTGGCCGCCTGCGACGGCAAGCTGGATGAGAAAACCTCCGAGTGGGACGAACGCGCTTCATTAGGCGTGGTGATCGCCGCGGGCGGTTATCCGGGCAGCTACAGCACCGGCGACGAGATCCACGGTCTGCCGCTGGAAGAAGTGGCTGACGGTAAGGTTTTCCACGCGGGCACCAAACTCGGCGATGACGACCGCGTGTTGACCAGCGGCGGCCGTGTACTGTGCGCCACCGCGCTGGGCCACACCGTCGCCGAAGCGCAGAAACGCGCTTACGCCCTGATGACCGACATCCGCTGGGACGGTAGCTTCAGCCGTAACGACATCGGCTGGCGCGCCATCGAACGCGAACAGCGCTAACGCGAAATTTTCGCCAGCAGCGTTTTACGCGTAATGCCTAACTGACGGGCGGCTTCCGTTTTGTTGCCGCCCGTTTTTTCCAGCGCCGCCAGAATGACCTCTTTCTCCACTTCCACCAGCGGCTGGATCTCGCCACTGTATTCCGTTTTTATTAGCGTCGCGGCAATAGCCAGCGGCAGCTCGCGCTCGGTAATATACTCGCCCGTCAGCAGCACCACCGCCCGCTCCACCGCGTTCTCCAGCTCGCGGATATTCCCCGGCCAGTCGTAATGGATAAGCAGATCCATCGCCTGCGGCGTAAAGCCTTTCACCGCTTTGCGGTTACGCGCGGCAAAACGCTGGAGAAAATGTTCGGCCAGCAGCGGGATATCTTCCCGACGTTGACATAATGCGGGCATTTCTATGGTGACCACGTTCAGACGGTAGTAGAGATCCTGGCGAAAACGTCCGGCACTGACCTCCTCGGCCAGATTGCGGTGCGTGGCGGCGATCAGCCGGACATCAACATCAATTGTCTGGTTACTGCCAACCCGTTGCACCTCTCGCTCCTGGATAGCCCGCAGCAGACGCACCTGCATCAGCGGTGAGATATCGCCAATTTCATCAAGAAATAACGTGCCGCCGTCCGCTTCCACAAAGCGCCCTTCCCGCCGTTTATCCGCCCCGGTAAACGCCCCTTTCTCGTGGCCAAAAAGTTCGGACTCCAGCAGCGACTCATTCAGCGCCGCGCAGTTCAGCGTCACCAGCGGCTTATCACTGCGCGCGCTGCTGGCGTGTAGCGCGCGGGCAACCAGCTCTTTCCCTGTCCCGGAATCTCCGTGGATAAGCACCGTGGCGTCCGAGGGCGCTACCATCGCAATTTCATTGAGCAACTGCTGCATCGCCGGACTTCTGCCAATCATGCCAAACTGCGCAGCCGACGCTGACAACACTTCAGCGCTCGTATCCCGCGTATGCGCCAGCGCTTTTTCCAGTGTTTCCTGCAAACGGTCAAAATCCAGCGGTTTGATTAAGTAGTCCAGCGCCCCGGTTTTCAGCGCCTCTACGGCGGTCTCCACGCTGGAGAAAGCCGTCATAATCAGTACCGGAATGGCTGGATTCAGGGCTTTAATCTCTTTTAGCGTTGCGATACCGTCCATCTCCGCCATGCGAACATCACACAGCACCAGATCAAATACGCGTTCACGCACCTGTTCCAGCGCCGCTCGCCCGCTATAAGCCAGTGCGACGTCATAACCCCAGCCACGCAGCAGCGCCTGTAAAATAGTGCAGTGGCTGATATCGTCATCCACTACCAGAATATCGATTTTTCCGCGCGTCATCCTTGTTAATCCTGTCGTTTCGCTTTCGTCGGGAGCCAGAGAGTAAAGACCGTACCTTTGCCCTCAATACTTGCCACCTGGATAGTGCCGCCGTGCTGTTCGATAATGTTCTGCACTACCGCCAGTCCCAGACCAGTACCATCAGCTTTGGTCGTGTAGTAAGGCGTAAAAATGGCCTCCAGCTGTTCCGGCGCAATCCCCTTCCCGCTATCGGTCACCACGATTTTAACGCGATCGCCGCTGCTTACACTCGCTTCAACCGTAATCGTGCCCTGACGGACTATTGCATGAATGGCGTTCAGATAAAGATTCAGCAGAACCTGGGTGAGCCGATCGGGATCGGCCTCAATGGCAGGCAGCGTGGCATTGGCCGCAAATCGTAGCTGGATGTCCCGGCTTGCCGCATCCTGACTCACCAGGTGGAGTGAATGAGTGATGACCTGGTTGAGATCCACGTGTTGTAGCGTCAGATGCGCGGGTTTCACCAGTTCCAGCAGTTCGCTCACCACCCGATTTAAACGGTCCGCCTCTTTCGCCATCACCTGCGCCAGCTCGTGAGACTCACCGCCTGCCGGTGTTCGTTCGGCAAAATATTTTGCTAAACCTTTGATGGATGAAAGTGGGTTACGAATCTCATGTGCAACGCCTGCCGCCAGATGCCCGAGCGCCATCAGTTTTTCTTTGCGCTTCATCGCATCCTGTAGTTCTTTATACGAGCGCTGATAGCGCTGATACCAGAAGTACGTCAGCACGGTTGCCAGCAGCACTGCCGCCAGCGCAGACAAAACAATCAGCGTATTTCGCCACTCTCTGGCCTGAGTCGCGGCCAGGTCGCTGGCATCGAAAGCGATAAAAATGGTCTGCGTTGGGGTGATAAGCTGCCCGTCATTGCTGGCGCAACGCGCCATGCCATGGCGTCCGGGCCCATACATCGGCTGGAACTGGCGATAAATTTCCAGAGCCGGCGTTGTTTCCCCCTCACCCATTGGAATCTCAATTTTCCGCCAGCGTTCTTGTTCCCCGGGGTGTAGCTGCTGCAGGACATCGGGCGAATAAAGTGATTTACCCACCATCGCCGAATTGCTGTGAGTAATAATGACGCCATGCTCATCGACGACGGCAAACCATAATACACCCGGTTGTACGGCCATTTCCTCCAGCAGCGTCTGCTGCTGGGCATGATGCATGCGCATCCCCATGCCCACACGGGTGCCGGACTCCAGGGCGCGAATCAACACACTGCCTTTTTCCAGGAGCGTTTGTCTGGCGGCATCACTTTCCCGACCATAGTCCCGTATGGTCATAATCGAAAACCAGCCGACCAACATCAGGATTGCCGCCAGCAAGAGTCTGCTCAACCACTTTGCCACCGTGTCCTTATAAAGACGCATACGTTCTCCCTTTACCCACCGTTTCCTTTCTTCGTTGCCGGTATACAGCAGAAATCATGCCATTTTTTCTTCCTGAGAACCCTGCCCTCAGACACAAAGTAGCGGGTAAAAATGACCCACAGGCGAATTCTGGCGAGTCATTTTTACTCGCTTTCCTACCGAGACGGCGAGAACAACCTCCGCAAAGCCTGGATTGCCGCTTTGGCACAGAAGATGCAAAAGGGAATATAAGCTAACCAACAGGAGAACGAACAATGAAACGGAACAACAAACTGGCGCTGATTGCACTCTCTCTTATCGCTCTGGGCTCCACCCCCGCGCTGGCGCAACATCATTGGGGATATGGGGATGGTATGCAGCAACGGGGCGGCATACCAATGACCACCGAGCAGCAGGCTACCGCGCAGAAAATTTATGATGATTACTACTCCCAGACCAGCGCGTTACGCCAACAGTTGGTCTCCAAACGTTATGAGTACAACGCCTTGTTAACAGCCAGTTCGCCAGACACGGCAAAAATTAATGCCGTGGCAAAAGAAATGGAGGCTCTGAATCAGTCTCTGGATGAGCAGCGCGTTAAGCGTGATGTCGCGCTGGCGCAGGCAGGTGTGCCACGTGGTGCCGGAATGGGCTACGGCGGATGCGGCGGTAACTATCGCGGTGGCGGTCATATGGGAATGGGACACTGGTAAAGGACTTAATGCCTGATCGCGCTACGCTAATCGGACTACGGATGGATAAGACGCATGTGCGTCGCCATCCGGCGTTAAAATGTTTTCTCTTTCGGCTGCCAGTGACAAAAATCTTCATTGGCGACCAGCAGTAGTTGCGATCCTTCGGGCGCTTCCAGCCATGCCACGCTCACCTCTACGGATGCATGGCGCTGGCGGCGCTCAATATGGTTTATCGCCCACGATTCCAGATCGGGCTTTAGCGTTTCACCTTCACAGGTCGTCACCGTGTTATTCGCATGCCAGCGTCCCTGACGCAATATCACCCGTCCCTGACGCAGCGCATCGCTGGTCTGGCGGATTTGATCGGCGCGATAGCGGTAAAGCGCGATTTGATCGCTGGAAAGCTGTTGTTTTTGCCCGTCGACTTCACGCTGCATGAAACTCAGTTCGCCCCGGTCATCGAAGCGTATCCGAACATGTTCCGACGGTTTACTGTATACGTTGAGTTCTATCAGAGAGAGCGAATCACCCTGCCAGCGGTATTCACTGGTGGTGGTATCGCCTTTACGCCACGGACTAAATACCGAGAGCAAGTGAACATCGTCGCTGGAATCTTTACGCCAGATGCGTACCGCCCCCTGATCGCCAACATAGCCGCTGGCCGTGAAGGGAGGAAGCTCAGAATGGCTACCACAGGCTGACAGTAACAGAACACCTGAAAGCCAAAGCGAATGACGCCAGATGGACAAAAGGGGCGAAACCGCCCCTTCGATAAAACTGTTCACTGCCACGCGAATTACTTAACCGCGTCTTTCAGTGCTTTACCAGAAACAAATGCCGGTACGTTAGCTGCGGCGATTTTGATTTCTTTACCGGTCTGCGGGTTGCGGCCAGTGCGCTCAGCACGGTGGTTCACTTTGAAGGTACCGAAACCAACCAGTTGTACAGCATCGCCTTCTTTCAGAGACTCAGTAATAGCAGCCAGAGTGGATTCCAGAGCAGCTTTAGCCTGTGTTTTAGACAGTTCTGCTTTGTCTGCAATTACATCAATCAGTTGAGTCTTGTTCATAAGTTATCCTTACAATGTGTTTATCGCTTGCTAAGCATCGAGTGCGACGGAAATGCCAGAAAAGCACTCTCCTGCATACACGCACCGATAGCCACTTTTTTTCGCCCCCCAAATGTAGACCAGACCGGGGGCGGATGGGAAGCCTTCAGGCACGACAAATCAGGCGTTAAATCACGTTTTATGGTGTCATTGCTGAAAATTTATACCAATATTGCTCTCACCAGCCTCGCGCAGGTCTGCACGAAGCCCTTTTATCAGCTCAATATCGCGTTCTTCACAGTCGGCTAAAAGTCGGAAAATTTCCCACTGAATATCCCATTCTTGCTCAACGGCAGGGTTCTCTTTCAGCTCTTCATCGGTCATTTCGCGACCAGCCTGGGTCATTTCCAGCATCGCAACCGTCGTAATCGATGCCTTGCTGACCTCAATCGCATGCTCCAGCGTTTCACCGCTAAGACGAGAATGCATCAGTTCGCTTAATGCCACGCAGGCATCAATCGCCGGATAAACGCCGTACAGATCGTAATCATCCGCAGAAGGAATGGCCTCTTCAAACTTTTCCAACTGGCTGTCGAAATTGATTTTCGCGTCTTTTACCGTCAGCGTTTCCCAAATTAAATCTAAAATTCGGCGATAAATCTGCCCATCGCCAAATTCAGTTTGCTTGCAGAACATGGCGTAGTTTGGGTACATGCGCTCACAGAGGCAGGCCATAAACGTGACGTGCTGCCAGCTTTCCAGCTTCTCCAGACGCAGGTGAATCGGGTTTTGTAACATGATGAGTTCTCAAATACAGAAATTAGCCGCAGTTTACCCGATATGGGGCGTTTTTGCTGCAAGCCGCGTAAAAGACGGACGTTCTGATGCCACCGCATCCGCCCAGCGGGTCGGTTCCGGCAAACGATAACCGTTCATACAGCACTGCACCCACGCCAGCGCGTTGTCCATACCCACGCGGTGACCCGTAGAGATAAACAACGGATTACAGCGCGCTTTGCTGCGCCAGACCCATGCCAGCTGTTCGCCTTTATCCAGCAGCGGCGCGAGCGCACCGGGTTCGGCAGAGAGCGGCTCAAACTTGCCGCACAGACGTTTTTTCGCCACGCCAATGGTCGGGACATCTACCAGCAGACCAAAATGGCTGGCGACCCCCAGGCGACGTGGGTGGGAAATACCATGCCCGTCGACGAACAGCAGATCCGGTTTTTGCGACAGCTGTTGCCAGGCGGCCATCAGCGCGGGGGTTTCACGAAAGGAGAGAAAGCCGGGAATATACGGCATGGTGGTGGCGACCCGCGCCACCGTGTATTCAACCAGTTCCAGAGAGGGATACTTCAGCAGAACCATCGCGGCCCGCGTCACTTCGCCACCCTGCTCAAACCCGACATCCGCTCCCCCGATCAGATCCGGAGGATCCTTGTCGAGGCGATCCTCGCGGATCACTGAAGAGGCCAGTTCAAGTTGCTGAGCGCGTAGCGACGCGAGATCCATAATGACTCCTTAGCGGTGGTATTGTTCGGACAGCCGATGCACCGCCTCCACAAACACCCCTGCATGTTCCGGCGGTACATCCTGATGGATGCCGTGACCGAGGTTGAAGACGTGGCCTTCACCCTGGCCGAAACCTGCAAGTATAGTCGCTACCTCGTCTTCGATCCGTGCCGGCGGCGCATACAGCATGGATGGATCCATATTGCCCTGCAGCGCCACTTTATGGCCAACGCGACGACGCGCATCGGCGATATCTGTCGTCCAGTCGAGACCTAACGCATCACAGCCGGTTTCCGCCATCGCTTCCAGCCACTGACCGCCGCCTTTGGTAAACAGCGTCACCGGTACGCGACGGCCTTCGTTTTCACGCAGCAGACCATCAACGATTTTATGCATGTAGTACAACGAGAACTGCTGATAGTCGCGCCCGGTCAGCACGCCACCCCAAGTGTCAAAAATCATTACCGATTGCGCGCCCGCTTTAATCTGCGCGTTCAGGTACAGCGTGACGCTCTGCGCCAGCTTATCGAGCAGCAGATGCAGCGCTTTAGGGTCGGCATACATCATCTTTTTAATCACGGTGAAGGCTTTACTGCTGCCGCCTTCCACCATGTAGGTCGCCAGCGTCCACGGGCTGCCGGAGAAACCTATCAGCGGCACCTCGCCCTTCAGCTCACGGCGGATGGTGCGCACCGCGTTCATCACGTAGCCCAGCTCGCCTTCCGGGTCCGGAATCGGCAGTTTTTCAACGTCGGCCTTGCTGGTAATCGGTGAGGTGAAGCGCGGGCCTTCCCCGGCCTCAAAGTACAGCCCAAGCCCCATTGCATCCGGAATAGTCAAAATATCCGAGAAGAGGATCGCCGCATCGAGCTTGTAGCGACGCAGCGGCTGCAGCGTCACTTCGCAGGCCAGCTCGGCGTTTTTGCACAGCGCCATAAAATCGCCCGCCTCGGCGCGCGTGGCTTTATATTCCGGTAGATAGCGGCCCGCCTGGCGCATCATCCATACCGGGGTGACATCAACGGGCTGGCGCAGCAGCGCACGCAGATAACGATCGTTCTTCAGTTCGGTCATTTTTTGCAGTTCCTTATTGCGTCAGTCCCACAGTGTATCACCACTCGTTCTTTACTCGTACTCGGCCCGACACATTGCCACCGTATCTTCGATCAAACGACGCGCGACGGTGCCAGGCGGGGGTAAGAGTGGTAAATCGTCGTAGCGATACCAGTTGGCATTGAGTAGCTCTTTCGGGTCAATGACGATGTCGCCGCTGTCGTACTCTGCCATAAACGCCGTCATCAGCGATTGCGGGAACGGCCACGGCTGCGAGGTCACGTAGCGCAGATTTTTCACCTTGATCCCGCTTTCCTCCATGACTTCGCGCGCCACGGCCTGCTCCAGGGTTTCGCCTACTTCGACAAAACCGGCCAGCACGGTATGCACACCGTTACGATGGCGAACATGCTGGGCAAGGAGGATCGAATCATCGCGGCGAATGGCGACGATAATGCAGGGAGCGATTTGCGGATAATAGCGTTCGCGGCAATGGCTACACAGCATCGCCCATTCGGTTTTGCTCGGGTGCATCGTGTGCCCGCAGTAGCCGCAGAATTTATGCGAGCGGTAGAACTCGGCCAGCTGTACGCCGCGCCCCGCCAACTGAAACAGGCCTACATCCTGGTCGATAACCTGGCGCACCGAACCCATGTCGTGGCGACGCGGCTGCTGCACCAACCAGACCGGATCGCCTTCCCACTCACCTATCTGAAGTGCGCGCTGGCCCGCAAGATCGAAATTTATCGCCTCGCCATAGGGTAATTCCCCAGCAGGCAACCATAATTTTTGTTCGTGGCTCACAATCCACCAGCCGCGATCCCATTTTTCAATTATTCGATCCATATCTCTTGCGCTACCTTTGCTTCACAGGCATGTTATTAACATTATTTTTACAAGATTGACATGAGCAGATTTTAAACTTATCGATACGAGGGTCAACGTATGTTAAACCAGTTAGAACACCTGAAAGAGCGTGTCCATGGGCATCATAAACTGGTCGACCGTTGGCTGAATATTCGTAAGCACCTGCTCGTGGCTTACTACGATCTGGTTGGCCTGAAACCGGGCAAAGAGTCGTTTATGCGCCTCAATGAGAAAGCGCTCGATAATTTTTGCCAGCGTCTGGTCGACTATCTGTCTGCCGGTCACTTCAGTATTTATGAACGCATTATCCATAAAATGGAAGGTGAGAGTCCGCTTTTAAACGCCAGCAAAATCTGGCCGCAGCTGGATGCCAATACCCAACTGATAATGGATTACTATGACTCAACGCTGGAAAACGCCATCGATGAGGATAACGTTCACCAGCTCCAGCAGGCGCTTTCCGATATTGGCGAAGCGCTGGAGGCTCGTTTCCGGCTGGAAGATCAGCTCATCATGCTGGCCTTTAAAACGCTTAGCGAATTCAAACGCCCGGCTTGAGATTTTCCGCATTAACGCGTAGTTTACATTCATTACCTCTAAGATAGAGGTTACTTCTTGTCGGAGTGCTTATTTTCCACAAAAGCATTCGTGATGCGTCAAGGCGGCAAGTCAGTGAATCTCCAGGAGCTTACCTAAGTAAGTGACTGGAGTGAGCGGGCGAAGCCAACAAAGAGGCAGCGCGAAGGATGACGTGGAAAAGGCTGAGACCGTTAATTCGGGATCCGCGGAACCTGATCAGGTTAAAACCTGCGAAGGGAACAAGAGTCAATCTACAGCCGTATCGCCTTGGGCGATCGTCTCTCTTGCTTCATCCGTCGTCTGACAAGCCACGTCCTTACTTTTTTGGAATGAGCTATGTCTGCCACTACTAAACCATCACGCCGCGAACAGCGCGCCCAGGCCCAACACTTTATCGATACTCTGGAAGGTACCGCCTTTCCTGAGTCCAGACGCATCTATATCACCGGTTCGCAGCCGGATATCCGCATCCCGATGCGCGAAATTCAGCTCAGCCCAACGCTGATTGGCGGCAGTAAAGATAACCCGCAGTTTGAGGCGAACGAAGCCGTACCGGTGTATGACACCTCCGGCCCGTATGGCGATCCTGAGGTGGCGATTAACGTCCAGCAGGGTCTGGCGAAACTGCGCCAGCCGTGGATTGACGCACGCAATGATAGCGAAGAATTAGACGACCGTAGCTCGGCTTACACCAAAGAACGTCTGGCCGACGATGGTCTGGACGATCTGCGTTTTACCGGCCTGCTGACGCCGAAACGCGCCAAAGCAGGCAAGCGCGTCACCCAGTTGCATTACGCCCGCCAGGGGATCGTCACTCCCGAAATGGAGTTCATCGCCATCCGTGAAAATATGGGCCGCGAGCGCATTCGCAGTGAAGTGCTGCGCCACCAGCATCCGGGGATGAGCTTCGGCGCACGCCTGCCGGAAAACATCACCCCGGAATTCGTGCGTGATGAAGTGGCTGCGGGCCGCGCGATTATCCCCGCCAACATCAACCACCCGGAATCGGAGCCGATGATCATTGGCCGCAACTTCCTGGTCAAAGTGAATGCCAACATCGGTAACTCGGCGGTCACCTCCTCCATCGAAGAAGAGGTGGAAAAACTGGTCTGGTCGACCCGCTGGGGCGCGGACACGGTAATGGACCTCTCCACCGGCCGCTATATTCATGAAACCCGCGAGTGGATCCTGCGTAACAGCCCGGTACCGATCGGCACCGTGCCGATCTATCAGGCGCTGGAGAAGGTCAACGGGATCGCCGAAGATCTCACCTGGGAAGCGTTCCGCGACACGCTGCTGGAGCAGGCCGAACAAGGCGTCGACTACTTCACCATTCATGCGGGCGTACTGCTGCGCTACGTGCCAATGACCGCCAAACGCCTGACCGGTATTGTCTCGCGCGGCGGTTCAATTATGGCGAAATGGTGTCTCTCCCATCACAAAGAGAACTTCCTGTTCGAACATTTCCGCGAGATTTGCGAAATCTGCGCCGCCTACGACGTTTCCCTGTCGCTGGGCGACGGCCTGCGTCCCGGCTCCATCCAGGACGCCAACGACGAAGCGCAGTTCTCCGAGCTGCATACGCTGGGCGAGCTGACCAAAATCGCCTGGGAATACGACGTGCAGGTGATGATTGAAGGCCCGGGCCACGTGCCGATGCATATGATTCAGCGCAACATGACCGAAGAGCTGGAGAGCTGCCACGAAGCGCCGTTCTACACCTTAGGGCCATTGACGACCGATATCGCGCCGGGCTATGACCACTTCACCTCCGGCATAGGCGCCGCAATGATCGGCTGGTTCGGCTGTGCGATGCTGTGTTACGTGACGCCGAAAGAGCACCTCGGCCTGCCGAACAAAGAAGATGTGAAGCAGGGGCTGATCACCTACAAAATCGCCGCCCACGCCGCGGATTTAGCCAAAGGACATCCGGGCGCGCAGATCCGCGATAACGCCATGTCGAAAGCGCGCTTTGAATTCCGCTGGGAAGATCAGTTTAACCTCGCGCTCGACCCGTTCACCGCCCGCGCTTATCACGATGAAACCCTGCCACAAGAATCCGGCAAGGTCGCCCACTTCTGTTCCATGTGCGGGCCGAAATTCTGCTCGATGAAAATCAGCCAGGAAGTGCGTGATTACGCCGCCGCGCAAACCATTGAAGTGGGGATGGCGGATATGTCGGAAAACTTCCGCGCCAAAGGCGGCGAAATTTATCTCAAACGGGAGGAAGCCTGATGTATCAGCCTGATTTCCCAACCGTACCGTTCCGCCTCGGGCTTTACCCGGTGGTAGACAGCGTTGAATGGATTGAACGTCTGCTGGAGGCGGGCGTGCGCACCATTCAGTTGCGTATCAAAGAGAAACGCGATGAAGAGGTGGAAGCCGACGTTATCGCCGCCATCGCACTGGGGCGTCGTTATGATGCCCGCCTGTTTATTAACGACTACTGGCGGCTGGCGATTAAGCACAACGCCTACGGCGTGCATCTGGGCCAGGAAGACCTCGAAACCACCGACCTGCAGGCCATTCAGGCGGCGGGCTTACGCCTGGGTGTATCCACTCACGATGATATGGAGATTAACGTCGCACTCGCCGCTAAGCCTTCTTATATCGCGCTCGGCCACGTCTTCCCGACGCAAACCAAGCAGATGCCTTCCGCCCCGCAGGGGCTGGCGCAGTTGGCCAGTCATATTGAACGACTGGCGGATTACCCGACCGTCGCGATCGGCGGCATCAGCCTTGAACGCGCCCCGTCGGTGCTGGCGACTGGCGTCGGCAGTATTGCCGTGGTCAGCGCTATTACTCAGGCCGCCGACTGGCGCGCCGCTACCGCGCAGTTACTGGATATTGCGGGAGTTGGCGATGAATGACCGCGATTTTATGCGCTACAGCCGGCAAATCCTGCTCGGCGATATCGCCATTGAAGGCCAGCAAAAGCTGCTCGCGAGTCATGTGCTGATCGTGGGTTTAGGCGGGTTAGGTTCACCTGCCGCGCTGTATCTGGCGGGAGCTGGCATCGGCAAACTGACGCTGGTAGACGACGACGACATTCATCTGAGCAATTTGCAGCGCCAGATTCTATTTACCACCGATGATATCGCACGTTCAAAATCTCAGGTTGCCCGGCAGCGCCTGACACGGCTCAACCCGGATATCGAATTGGTATCACTCCAGCAGCGACTTAAAGGCGATGCGCTCCGGCATACGGTCGCGCGGGCCGATGTAGTGCTCGACTGTACCGATAACATGGCCACGCGCCAGGAAATCAACGCCGCATGCGTAGCGCTCAATATCCCACTCATCACCGCCAGCGCTGTCGGCTTTGGCGGTCAGTTGATGGTGCTCACGCCGCCGTGGGAACAAGGGTGTTACCGCTGCCTGTGGCCGGATGATGTAGAGCCGGAACGCAACTGCCGCACCGCTGGCGTGCTCGGCCCGGTGGTTGGCGTGATGGGTACCTTGCAGGCGCTGGAGGCGATTAAATTACTTAGCGGTATTGAGACGCCGGGCGGGGAGCTACGTCTGTTTGACGGCAAAACCAGCCAGTGGCGCAGCCTCGCGCTGCGTCGCGCCAGCGGCTGTCCGGTATGCGGAGGGCAGCATGCAAATTCAATTCAATGATGAGCCGATGCAGTGCGCCGCAGGGCAAACCGTCAGCGGGCTGCTTATCCAGCTCAACCAGCTCAAACCGGGCGCAGCGTTGGCGCTCAATCAGCAGATCCTGCCGCGCGAGCAGTGGGAACAGCAAATCGTGCAGGAAGGCGACCAGATCCTGCTTTTTCAGGTTATTGCAGGGGGTTGAGATGTTACGTATTGCCGACAAAACGTTTGATTCACATCTGTTCACCGGTACCGGGAAGTTTGCCTCTTCGCAGCTGATGGTCGAGGCGATTCGCGCTTCCGGCAGCCAGTTGGTGACGCTGGCGATGAAGCGCGTGGACCTGCGCCAGCACAACGATGCGATTCTGGCGCCGCTAATTGAAGCGGGCGTCACACTGCTACCCAATACCTCCGGGGCGAAAACCGCCGAAGAGGCGATCTTCGCCGCCCAACTGGCGCGTGAAGCGCTGGGCACCCACTGGCTGAAATTAGAAATCCACCCGGACGCCCGTTGGCTGCTGCCGGATCCAATCGAAACGCTAAAAGCCGCCGAGGCGCTGGTGAAGCAGGGGTTTGTCGTGCTGCCCTACTGCGGCGCGGATCCGGTTTTGTGCAAGCGGCTGGAAGAGGTCGGCTGCGCGGCGGTGATGCCGCTCGGCGCGCCTATCGGCTCTAACCAGGGGCTGGAAACCAAAGCCATGCTGGAGATCATTATCCAGCAGGCCACTGTGCCGGTGGTGGTCGACGCCGGGATCGGCGTGCCCAGCCACGCGGCGCAGGCGCTGGAAATGGGCGCTGATGCGGTGCTGGTCAACACGGCGATTGCCGTGGCGGACGATCCGGTGATGATGGCAACCGCCTTTCGTCTGGCGGTGGAAGCCGGATTACTGGCACGGCAGGCTGTGCCAGGAAGCAAAAGTTCGCAGGCCAGCGCCACCAGCCCGCTCACCGGCTTTCTGGAGGCGTTAGCATGAAAACCTTCACCGACCGCTGGCGGCAACTGGAGTGGGACGACATTCGCCTGCGCATCAACGGTAAAACCGCCGCTGACGTGGAACGCGCGCTTAACGCTCCACAGCTAAGTCGTGACAACCTGATGGCACTGCTCTCCCCCGCCGCCGCCGATTACCTTGAACCACTGGCGCAACGGGCGCAAAGGCTGACTCGCCAGCGCTTCGGCAACACCGTCAGTTTTTACGTGCCGCTTTATCTCTCAAACCTCTGCGCCAATGACTGTACCTACTGCGGTTTTTCTATGAGCAACCGCATCAAACGTAAGACGCTGGACGAGGCAGAAATCGCCCGCGAGTGCGCCGCCATCCGCGAGTTGGGTTTTGAACACCTGCTGCTGGTCACCGGTGAACATCAGAGCAAAGTGGGCATGGACTACTTTCGCCGCCATCTCCCGGCCATTCGCCGTCAGTTCGCCTCGTTACAGATGGAAGTGCAGCCGCTGGCAACCGAGGAGTATGCCGAGCTGAAGAGGCTGGGGCTGGACGGGGTGATGGTGTATCAGGAGAGCTATCATGAAGCGACTTATGCCCATCATCATTTAAAGGGGAAAAAGCAGGATTTCTTCTGGCGGCTGGAAACACCGGACAGGCTGGGCCGCGCTGGAATCGATAAAATCGGTCTTGGCGCGTTGATTGGTTTGTCTGACAGCTGGCGGGTGGATTGTTATATGGTCGCCGAACATCTGCTGTGGATGCAGCAGCATTACTGGCAGAGCCGCTACTCCATCTCCTTTCCTCGTCTGCGCCCATGCACCGGGGGCGTTGAACCCGCATCGATCATGGACGAGCGACAGTTGCTCCAGAGCATTTGCGCGTTTCGTTTACTGACGCCAGAAATTGAGCTGTCGCTCTCCACCCGCGAATCACCCTGGTTTCGTGACCATGTGATCCCACTGGCGATCAATAACGTCAGCGCCTTCTCAAAAACCCAGCCTGGCGGTTATGCCGATAACCATCCAGAGCTGGAGCAGTTTTCCCCGCACGACGACCGTCGCCCTGAAGCCGTTGCTGAAGCACTCATGGCGCGGGGATTACAGCCCGTGTGGAAAGACTGGGACAGCTATCTGGGGCGCGCTACGCAGATGCCGTAAGCCCGGAGCGATCGCATTAAACAAAAGCCCCGACTAGTGCAGTCAGGGCTTTAAGTTACTACAAACTTCAGATTTAACATTAATAAACTTAACGATTTAGTACTGCTGATGGTACTACTTTAAAATGTACAGGTTTACTACAGATAATATTGGATTTTGATACTAACTAAAACTTTCCTCTATTTACCGTTAAACACATTCCACCGGCTTGATAATAAAACTCAAGGCTGGTGACCTAAACAAGTACACTTCCCCTCGCGACATATACTCTTTGATGCGTTGCCTTATTTCCCTTGCGATAACCATAAAAACAGAAATCACAAACACTTACTATTAAATCATGGCGTTACATCGTCGCGTTTTACTAACTTTTTGCGATTAGATAAATCAACTACGTGGCCTGAAAGCATTGTCGAAGTGAAAAAATAGCGTTTTCAGCATCGACTACCCCAAACAAAAAATACTTCGTGGCCTTTATCGCAACCCTCAATAAAGCTTTACTAACACTTACTACGTTAACAGCAAACGACTATTTCCCCTGCTGTTAAGCATTAACATACGGGTTTAAAAAACGCTGTCAATACTGTTTTTTATAACATGTTTTTATTGCCAGTAATTATATATTCCCGCATGTGATAAGCGAGCCAAAGTGCCGCCAACCTCGGTGCAGATCGTTGAGTTTTGCTTCTTTTTGTAACCGGTTTCAGAAAAAGTGGTTTTCTTTGTGATGCCTTGCACACAATCGTTGCAAAGCAGTTGTTGCTACAGCTGGCTCGCGATAATTATCAACCCACACATGTTGAGCGAGACTGCTTATGAAAAACATCGTTTTATGCTGTGCCGCCGGAATGTCCACCAGCATGCTGGTACAAAGGATGAAAGATGCCGCCCAGAAAAAAGGTGTCGACGTCACGATCAAAGCTGTCCCGGTAGCTGAGTTTGAAGAGAATATCGTCACTGCAGATATCGTGTTGCTTGGTCCACAGGTTAAATATGAGCAGGCCAAGCTGCAGGCGCTCGCCGACCCGCTAGGCAAAAAAGTCGCCGTTATCGATATGATGGATTACGGCATGATGAAAGGTGATGCCGTACTGGAAAAAGCGCTGAAACTACTGGAGTGATGACATGGAAGAGTTAGAAACGATCATCATGGAATTATTGGTCAACGCCGGAGCCGCCCGCAGTCAGGCCCTGACAGCGCTACAACTGGCGCGTAAAGGTGACTTTACTGGTGCAGAACAAGCAATGGTGGAATCACGCGAGTACGTCAAACAGGCACATAAAATCCAGACCCAGCTAATCGGCATTGACGAAGGTACCGGCAAGCTACCGGTTAATCTCATCACAGTCCATTCGCAGGATCACCTGATGAACGCGATGGTGATTCAGGATTTGGCGGGCGACATGATTGAGCTTTATCGGCGGTTGCCGCCGGTAAATTAATAACACTGCCGGATGGCGGCTTCGTAACCTCACAGACCGTATAAGAGCAGCGCCATCAGGCATAACATAAACATAAAAAAACCCGCCGAAGCGGGTTTTTTATTATGGTCAGCAACGATTAATCGTTGTCAGAACCGCCCAGGCCTGCGTTCAGCAGTTCTGCCAGGCTGGCAGACGCATCTTCAGCAGTCACCTGCGGAGCAGCTGGCAGTTCGCCCGCTGCGCGACGGCGCATACGATCCTGGTGGTACGCGTAACCGGTACCGGCCGGGATCAGACGACCCACGATGACGTTCTCTTTCAGACCGCGCAGTTCGTCGCGTTTGCCCGCAACGGCTGCTTCGGTCAGCACGCGAGTGGTCTCCTGGAACGATGCCGCGGAGATGAACGACTCAGTTGCCAGAGACGCTTTGGTGATACCCAGCAGATCGCGAGAGAAGGTTGCGCCCACTTTGCCGTTCGCTTCCAGCTCGCGGTTAGCGATCTTGACGCGGGAGTATTCAACCTGCTCGCCTTCCAGGAAGTCGGAGCTACCAGCGCTTTCGATGGTGGCTTTACGCAGCATCTGACGAACGATAACTTCGATGTGTTTATCGTTAATCTTAACACCCTGCAGACGGTATACGTCCTGAACTTCGTTAACGATGTAACGAGTTACAGCATGCACACCACGCAGACGCAGGATGTCGTGCGGCGCTTCCGGACCGTCGGAAACCACGTCACCACGTTCTACACGTTCACCTTCGAACACGTTGAGCTGACGCCATTTCGGAATCATCTCTTCGTAAGGTTCGCTACCGTCTACCGGGGTGATAACCAGGCGACGTTTCCCTTTGGTTTCTTTACCGAAGGAAATGATGCCGCTGATTTCAGCCAGGATTGCCGGCTCTTTCGGACGACGTGCTTCGAACAGGTCCGCAACGCGCGGCAGACCACCGGTGATGTCCTTGGTACCGCCGGATTCCTGCGGAACACGGGCCAGGGTGTCACCAGAGCTGATCTGTACGCCATCTTCCAGCTGAACAATCGCTTTACCTGGCAGGAAGTACTGAGCAGGCATATCGGTGCCTGGGATCAGAACGTCGTTGCCCTGAGCATCAACAATTTTCAGTGCCGGACGCAGGTCTTTACCACCCGACGTACGCTCTGCAGAATCCAGAACGACCAGAGAAGACAGACCGGTCAGCTCGTCGGTCTGACGAGTAATGGTCTGGCCGTCGATCATGTCAGTGAAGCGGACGAAACCACTCACTTCGGTGATAACCGGCATGGTGTGCGGATCCCAGTTCGCTACGGTTTCGCCGCCAGCAACCTGTTCGCCATCACCTTTCGCCATAACGGAGCCGTAAGGCACTTTATAGCTTTCTTTGGTACGACCGAATTCGTCGATCAGTTTCAGTTCGGTGTTACGTGAGGTGATAACCAGTTTACCGCTGGAGTTAACAACCGACTTCGCATTGCTCAGACGGATGCTACCTTTGTTTTTCACCTGGATGCTGGATTCAGCAGCCGCACGAGATGCCGCACCACCGATGTGGAACGTACGCATCGTCAGCTGTGTACCCGGTTCACCGATGGACTGTGCCGCGATAACGCCGATTGCTTCACCTTTGTTGATGATGTGGCCACGCGCCAGGTCACGACCATAGCAGTGCGCACATACACCAAAGTCGGTGTCACAGGATACAACGGAACGGACTTTCACGGAGTCAACGGAGTTCTCTTCCAGCAGGTCACACCACTGTTCGTGCAGCAGCGTGTTACGTGGAACCAGAATATCCGCGGTACCCGGCTTCAGAACGTCTTCAGCAGTCACACGACCCAGAACGCGATCGCGCAGCGGCTCTTTAACGTCACCACCCTCGATAACCGGGGTCATGGTGATGCCTTCCAGCGTGCCGCAATCGTCCTCAGTAACAACCAGGTCCTGCGCAACGTCAACCAGACGACGCGTCAGATAACCGGAGTTCGCTGTTTTCAGTGCGGTATCCGCCAGACCTTTACGCGCACCGTGAGTAGAGATGAAGTACTGGAGTACGTTCAGACCTTCACGGAAGTTCGCGGTGATTGGCGTTTCGATGATGGAGCCATCTGGCTTCGCCATCAGACCACGCATACCAGCCAGCTGACGAATCTGTGCTGCTGAACCACGCGCACCGGAGTCGGCCATCATGTAAATGCTGTTAAAGGAAACCTGCTGCTCTTCTACGCCGTCACGGTTAATAACGGTTTCAGTCTGCAGGTTATCCATCATCGCTTTGGATACACGATCGTTCGCCGCAGCCCAGATATCGATAACTTTGTTATAGCGTTCGCCTGCGGTTACCAGACCAGACTGGAACTGCTCCTGGATCTCAGCAACTTCAGCTTCCGCTTCAGAGATGATCTCGTGTTTCTTCTCCGGGATGACCATGTCATCAATACCAACAGATGCACCTGAACGCGCTGCATAAGCAAAGCCGGTGTACATTGTCTGGTCAGCGAAGATAACGGTCGGCTTCAGGCCCAGAATGCGGTAACAGGTGTTCAGCATTTTGGAAATGGCTTTCTTACCCAGCGCCTGGTTGACGATGGAGAAAGGCAGACCTTTCGGTACGATCATCCACAGAATGGCGCGACCAATGGTCGTGTCTTTCAGACTGGTGTGCGCAACGAATTCGCCGTTTTCATCTTTTTCATATTCAGTGATACGCACTTTAACGCGCGCATGCAGAGAGGCCAGGCCAGCGCGATAGATACGCTCAGCTTCTTTCGGGCCAGTCAGCACCATGCCTTCGCCTTTGGCGTTAACACAGTCACGGGTCATGTAGTACAGACCCAATACAACGTCCTGAGACGGAACGATGATAGGTTCGCCGTTCGCCGGGGACAGGATGTTGTTGGTAGACATCATCAGCGCACGCGCTTCGAGCTGGGCTTCCAGCGTCAGCGGTACGTGAACAGCCATCTGGTCACCATCGAAGTCGGCGTTATATGCCGCACAAACCAGCGGGTGCAGCTGGATAGCTTTACCTTCGATCAGTACCGGCTCAAATGCCTGGATACCCAGACGGTGCAGGGTTGGTGCACGGTTCAACAGTACCGGGTGTTCGCGGATAACTTCGTCCAGGATATCCCAAACGACAGCTTCTTCACGCTCAACCATTTTCTTAGCGGCTTTGATGGTGGTGGCGAGGCCACGCAGTTCCAGCTTGCCGTAGATGAACGGTTTGAACAGTTCCAGTGCCATTTTCTTCGGCAGACCGCACTGATGCAGACGCAGGTATGGACCTACGGTGATTACAGAACGACCGGAGTAGTCAACACGCTTACCGAGCAGGTTCTGACGGAAACGACCCTGTTTACCTTTGATCATATCGGCCAAAGATTTCAGAGGACGCTTGTTAGAACCGGTGATCGCACGACCGCGACGACCGTTATCCAGCAGGGCGTCAACCGCTTCCTGCAGCATACGTTTTTCGTTGCGTACGATGATGTCCGGCGCAGCCAGATCCAACAGACGCTTCAGACGGTTGTTACGGTTGATCACACGACGATACAGATCGTTCAGATCTGACGTTGCGAAACGACCGCCATCAAGCGGAACCAGCGGACGCAGATCTGGCGGCAGAACCGGCAGAACGGTCAGGATCATCCACTCTGGCTTGTTGCCAGACTGTACGAAGGCTTCCAGCAGTTTGATACGCTTGGTCAGCTTCTTACGCTTGGTTTCGGAGTTGGTTTCGTTCAGCTCTTCGCGCAGAGTTTCACACTCTTGCTCCAGATCCATGCTCTTCAGCAGGGCCTGGATAGCTTCCGCACCCATCTTCGCGTCGAATTCGTCACCGAACTCTTCCAGCGCGTCCAGATACTGCTCTTCAGTCAGGATCTGTTGACGTTCCAGGTTGGTCATACCGCCTTCGATAACGACATAAGATTCGAAGTACAGTACGCGTTCGATATCGCGCAGCGGCATATCGAGCAGCAGACCGATACGGGACGGCAGCGATTTCAGGAACCAGATATGCGCGGTCGGAGACGCCAGCTCGATGTGGCCCATACGCTCACGGCGTACTTTGGTCTGGGTCACTTCAACGCCGCACTTCTCACAGATCACACCACGATGTTTCAGGCGCTTGTACTTACCGCACAGGCACTCGTAGTCTTTTACCGGCCCAAAGATGCGGGCGCAGAAAAGGCCGTCACGCTCAGGTTTGAACGTACGGTAGTTGATGGTTTCCGGCTTCTTAACTTCACCGAAAGACCATGAACGGATCATGTCTGGCGAGGCCAGAGCAATTTTGATCGCATCAAACTCTTCGGTTTTAGTCTGCGCTTTCAGAAACTTTAATAAATCTTTCACGGATTTGCTCCCGTCGGAGTTAGCACAATCTGGCGCTGGCTGTTAAGCCAGCACCAGTGACCTGTTTGATCGAGAGTTACTCGTCTTCCAGCTCGATGTTGATACCCAGCGAACGAATCTCTTTCAACAGTACGTTGAAGGATTCCGGCATGCCTGGTTCCATCTGATGGTTGCCGTCCACGATGTTTTTATACATCTTAGTACGACCGTTCACGTCATCAGACTTAACGGTGAGCATTTCCTGCAGGGTGTATGCCGCGCCATATGCTTCCAGCGCCCACACTTCCATCTCCCCGAAGCGCTGACCACCGAACTGAGCCTTACCACCCAGCGGCTGCTGAGTAACCAGGCTGTAAGAACCGGTAGAACGCGCGTGCATCTTGTCATCAACCAGGTGGTTCAGTTTCAGCATGTACATGTAGCCAACGGTAACCTGGCGCTCGAACTGCTCACCGGTACGACCGTCGAACAGGGTAATCTGACCGGAAGTCGGCAGGCCACCCAGCTGTAACAGTTCCTTGATTTCAGACTCTTTCGCACCGTCGAAGACCGGCGTTGCGATCGGCATACCTTTTTTCAGGTTTTCAGCCAGACGCAGAACTTCTTCATCGCTGAAGGTATTCAGGTCAACTTTCTGACGAACATCTGAGCCCAGATCGTAAGCACGCTGGATGAACTCGCGCAGTTTGGCGACTTCCTGTTGCTGTTTCAGCATGGCGTTGATCTTATCGCCGATACCTTTCGCAGCCATACCCAGGTGGGTTTCAAGGATCTGACCGATGTTCATACGCGATGGTACGCCCAGCGGGTTCAGTACGATATCTACCGGCGTACCGTTAGCATCGTGTGGCATATCTTCGATCGGGTTGATCTTAGAGATTACACCCTTGTTACCGTGACGACCTGCCATCTTATCACCAGGCTGGATCCGACGTTTAACCGCCAGATAAACCTTAACAATCTTCAGCACGCCCGGTGCCAGATCGTCGCCCTGAGTGATTTTACGGCGTTTCGCTTCGAGTTTTTTCTCGAATTCGTGTTTCAGTTCGTCGTACTGCTCAGCCAGTTGTTCCAGCTGATTCTGTTTCTCTTCGTCGGTCAGGCCGAGTTCTAACCAGCGGTCACGCGGCAGTTTGTCGAGCTTCTCAGCTTCAACACCACCGGAAACCAGCACAGCGTAGATACGGCTGAACAGACCAGCTTCGAGGATCTGCAGTTCTTCAGACAGGTCTTTCTTAGCCTGCTTCAGCTGCATCTCTTCGATTTCCAGCGCACGTTTGTCTTTTTCTACGCCATCGCGAGTAAAGACCTGAACGTCGATAATCGTACCGGAAACACCGTTTGGCACGCGCAGAGAAGAGTCTTTAACGTCAGACGCTTTCTCACCGAAGATCGCACGCAGCAGTTTCTCTTCCGGCGTCAGCTGGGTTTCACCTTTCGGCGTTACCTTACCAACCAGAATATCGCCACCGGTCACTTCCGCACCGATATAAACGATACCGGATTCATCCAGTTTAGAGAGCGCAGCTTCACCCACGTTCGGGATGTCAGCGGTGATCTCTTCCGGCCCCAGCTTGGTGTCACGGGACACACATGCCAGTTCCTGAATGTGGATGGTGGTGAAACGGTCTTCCTGGACAACACGCTCGGATACGAGGATGGAGTCTTCGAAGTTGTAACCATTCCATGGCATGAATGCCACGCGCATGTTCTGACCCAGCGCCAGTTCACCAAGGTCGGTGGACGGACCGTCTGCCAGCACATCACCACGTTCAACCGGCTCGCCCAGAGATACGCAAGGCATCTGGTTGATACAGGTGTTCTGGTTAGAACGGGTGTATTTAGTCAGGTTATAAATGTCGATACCTGCTTCGCCCGGGTACATCTCGTCTTCGTTAACTTTGATAACGATACGGGAAGCATCCACGTACTGAACAGTACCGCCACGTTTAGCAACTGCAGTAACACCGGAGTCAACGGCAACAGCACGTTCCATACCGGTACCAACCAGCGGCTTATCAGCACGCAGAGTCGGAACCGCCTGACGTTGCATGTTCGCACCCATCAATGCACGGTTGGCGTCATCGTGTTCCAGGAACGGGATCAGGGACGCACCGACGGATACCACCTGCTGGGTGGATACGTCCATGTAGTCAACCTGGTCGCGGCTGAACAAGCTGGATTCGCCTTTGCTACGGCAAGTAACCAGATCTTCTACAAAGTGGCCTTCGTCATCCAGGTTGGAGTTCGCCTGAGCGATAACGTAGTTACCTTCTTCGATAGCAGACAGGTAGTGAATTTCATCGGTTACAACACCGTCGGTCACTTTACGGTACGGAGTCTCAAGGAAGCCGTATTCGTTAGTCTGTGCATACACGGATAGGGAGTTGATCAGACCGATGTTCGGACCTTCAGGCGTTTCGATTGGACATACGCGACCGTAGTGAGTCGGGTGTACGTCTCGAACTTCGAAGCCTGCGCGTTCACGGGTCAAACCGCCTGGGCCGAGTGCGGAGATACGACGTTTGTGCGTAATCTCAGACAGCGGGTTGTTCTGGTCCATAAACTGAGACAGCTGGCTGGAACCAAAGAACTCTTTCACTGCTGCAGAAATCGGCTTGGCGTTGATCATATCCTGAGGCATCAGGGTATCCAGATCGCCCAGAGACAGACGCTCTTTCACCGCACGCTCAACACGCACCAGGCCAACGCGGAATTGGTTTTCCGCCATTTCGCCTACGGAACGGATACGACGGTTGCCAAGGTGGTCGATATCATCGACTTCGCCTTTACCGTTACGGATATCGATGAGCTTCTTCATCACTTCAATGATGTCGTCTTTGCTCAGGATACCGGAACCTTCGATTTCGTCGCGCAGCAGAGAACGGTTGAACTTCATACGACCAACCGCAGACAGGTCATAGCGGTCTTCGGAGAAGAACAGGTTCTCGAACAGACTTTCCGCAGCTTCACGAGTCGGCGGCTCACCAGGGCGCATCATGCGGTAGATTTCTACCAGCGCGCTCAGACGATCGTTGGTTGGGTCGACGCGTACAGTTTCAGAAATGTACGGACCGTGGTCCAGATCGTTAGTGAACAGCGTTTCGATACGCTTGTGACCAGACTGGCTCAGCTTAGCCAGCAGATCCAGGCTCAGCTCCATGTTAGCTGCGCAGATCAGCTCGCCAGTAGATTCGTCAACGTAGTCTTTAGCCGCAACCTTACCAGCAATGTATTCAACCGGAACTTCGATATGCTTGATATCGTCTTTTTCCAGCTGGCGAATATGGCGCGCAGTGATGCGACGGCCTTTTTCGACGTAGACTTTGCCGTTAGCTTCGATGTCAAAGGAGGCGGTTTCACCACGCAGGCGTTCCGGCACCAGTTCCATCTGCAGCTTGTTGTCACGAATTTCGAAAACAACTTTTTCAAAGAACAGGTCAAGGATCTGCTCAGTGGTGTAGTTCAGCGCACGCAGAATGATGGTCGCAGGCAGTTTACGGCGACGGTCAATACGTACGAACAGGTTGTCCTTCGGATCGAATTCGAAGTCCAGCCAGGAACCACGGTAAGGAATAATACGCGCGTTATACAGCACTTTACCCGAAGAGTGGGTTTTACCTTTGTCGGAGTCAAAGAAGACGCCAGGACTACGGTGCAGCTGAGAAACGATAACACGCTCAGTACCGTTGATAACAAAGGTACCGTTGTCGGTCATGAGCGGAATTTCGCCCATGTAGACTTCTTGTTCTTTAATGTCTTTTACGGTGCCTTCCGGCGCTTCGCGCTCGTAGATCACCAGACGCAGTTTTACGCGCAGCGGTGCGGAATAGGTCACGCCACGGATCTGACATTCCTGAACGTCAAACACCGGTTCGCCAAGACGGTAGCTGACGTATTGCAGCTCGGAATTACCGCTGTAGCTCTGAATCGGGAAAACGGAACGGAAAGCTGCTTCCAGACCATACTGCCCTTCAGGATCTTGCTCGATGAACTTCTGAAACGAGTCAAGCTGGATAGAAAGGAGATAAGGTATGTCCAACACTTGCGGACGTTTACCAAAATCCTTACGAATACGTTTTTTCTCGGTATAGGAGTAAACCATTAGGGTTCCTCAGCTCGCTGACAAGTCGACCCATCTGTCCATTGAGCGGACAGTTTGTGCAACACTATTTTGTTGACCGGAAAATCGAATACTTTCCGCAATGCCTGTTGCTATCACGCTTAAACCATTTCATTGCGATTTACACAGAACTGACGCTCTGTCGCAGTATATTAAGACGTCGATAGAAACAAGCATTGAAAGGCACAGCAGTAGTCAAACAGTGTGAAACGCTACTGGCGCCTTACAGCGCAAAAAGGCTGGTGACTAAAAAGTCACCAGCCATCAGCCTAATTTCTTAGGCTGCAACCAGAAAAGTTGGCTTATTTAACTTCAACTTCAGCGCCAGCTTCTTCCAGAGATTTTTTCAGTGCTTCTGCGTCGTCTTTGCTCACGCCTTCTTTCAGCGCAGCCGGTGCAGATTCTACCAGGTCTTTAGCTTCTTTCAGACCCAGGCCAGTTGCGCCACGTACTGCTTTGATAACAGCAACTTTGTTAGCGCCAGCAGCTTTCAGAATTACGTCGAATTCAGTTTTTTCTTCAGCAGCTTCAGCCGGGCCAGCAGCTACAGCTACAGCAGCAGCAGCGGAAACACCGAATTTTTCTTCCATTGCAGAAATCAGTTCTACAACGTCCATTACGGACATAGCGGATACTGCTTCAATGATTTGATCTTTAGTGATAGACATTTAAATTGTTCCTGAAAATCAGAATAAGTTTATACGTAAGCAGATGCTTGAGAAAGGTAACTGCAATTAAGCAGCTTCTTTCGCATCGCGTACAGCAGCCAGAGTACGAACCAGTTTGCCAGCCGAAGCTTCTTTCATGGTTGCCATCAGGCGTGCAATTGCTTCTTCGTAGGTCGGCAGAGTTGCCAGGCGGTCGATATTCGATGCCGTAATCAACTCACCTTCAAAGGCTGCGGCTTTGACCTCAAATTTTGCATTCGCTTTCGCGAACTCTTTGAACAGACGAGCAGCGGCGCCCGGGTGTTCCATAGAGTATGCAATCAGGGTCGGACCAACAAACGTGTCTTTCAGGCACTCGAACTGAGTACCTTCAACGACGCGGCGCAGCAGGGTGTTACGAACAACACGCATGTATACGCCAGCTTCACGACCTGCTTTACGCAGTTCAGTCATTTTATCTACAGTTACGCCACGGGAATCCGCAACTACTGCAGACAGCGCGCCTTTGGCTACTTCGCTGACTTCAGCAACAATCGCTTGTTTGTCTTGAAGATTTAAAGCCATTAGCTTTGCTCCTGGATGTTTGCCGGAACTCATGTTCCGGAACTCACTTCACTCCCCCCAACGGAGAGAGCGTCTAAATACGGTGAGCAGAAACAAGCCAGAGTATCAGAAATAATCTTAGCGTTCTGTCACCGTCTACGCAGGGCATTAAGTTTCTTGCGAAACACCTGCGGTCTTCGACGGAGGCCTGGATAGGCCAGGCTCCAACGAACAAATCTGTTGTCTATCGGCCGAAGCTAATAGAATCGTGGGCGAAGATTGTAGACAAATTCGCCGCCCACGTAAAGCTAATCTTAGACGTTCGCAGACGCGCTCAGACCAGCCTGATCAACGGCAACACCAGCACCCATGGTGGTGGAGATGCTAACTTTCTTGATGTACACGCCTTTTGCCTGAGTCGGTTTTGCTTTTTTCAGCGCAACCAGCAGAGCTTCCAGGTTTTCTTTCAGTTTGTCAGCGTCAAAATCCACTTTACCGATGGTGGTGTGGATGATGCCGTTTTTGTCGTTACGGTAACGAACCTGGCCAGCTTTAGCGTTCTTAACCGCTTCAGCAACGTTCGGAGTTACGGTACCAACTTTCGGGTTTGGCATCAGGCCGCGCGGACCCAGAACCTGACCCAACTGGCCAACAACGCGCATTGCATCCGGAGAAGCAATAACAACGTCAAAGTTCATTTCGCCTTTCTTGATCTGGTCAGCCAGATCTTCCATACCTACCAGTTCAGCGCCTGCAGCTTTAGCAGCTTCAGCGTTTGCGCCCTGGGTAAATACGGCTACGCGAACAGAACGGCCAGTACCGTGCGGCAGTACAGTTGCACCACGTACGTTCTGGTCAGATTTACGAGCGTCGATGCCGAGGTTAACGGCAACGTCCACGCTTTCTACGAATTTAGCAGTGGCCAGCTCTTTCAGCAGAGCAATAGCTTCGTTGATGTCGTACTGTTTAGTTGCATCAACTTTGTCACGGATCACGCGCATACGCTTGGTCAGTTTAGCCATTTCTTAGTCCTCCACTACCAGGCCCATGGAACGTGCAGTACCTTCAATGGAGCGAGTCATCGCTTCAATGTCGGAACCAGTCATGTCGGCAGCTTTGGTCTGCGCGATTTCCTGCAGCTGAGCGCGGGAAATTTTACCCACTTTGTCTTTGTTCGGCTTGCCGGAACCAGACTTGATACCAGCCGCTTTCTTCAGCAGTACTGCTGCCGGAGGCGTTTTGGTAACGAAAGTGAAAGAACGGTCAGCGTAAACGGTGATAACAACCGGGATCGGCAGACCTTTTTCAATGGAATCAGTTTTTGCGTTGAACGCTTTGCAGAATTCCATGATGTTCACGCCTTGTTGACCCAGTGCTGGACCTACCGGCGGACTCGGGTTAGCCATACCAGCTGCAACCTGCAGCTTGACATAGGCTTGGACTTTCTTAGCCATTCTAAATTCCTCTAGTTGGGTTATAGCGCCTCAAAGAGGCTCCCCGTGTTTTTAAATTCGTTTTACGGACAGAGTCCATAAAAACAAAAGGCGCGAAATTGTATTCCAATCTCGCGCCTTGTGCAACGATTAAATCGCCGCTTTTTTGATCGACGTGTTAGGCTTTCTCAACCTGGGCGAAGTCCAGTTCAACCGGGGTCGCACGACCGAAGATAGATACAGAAACTTTCAGACGAGACTTCTCGTAGTCCACTTCTTCAACTACGCCGTTAAAGTCAGCAAACGGACCATCGCTAACGCGGACCATTTCGCCCGGCTCAAACATCGTTTTCGGACGCGGCTTATCACCAACCTGCTGCAGACGGTTCATGATCGCATCAACTTCTTTGTCGCTGATTGGCGCCGGACGGTCAGAAGTACCGCCGATAAAGCCCATCACACGCGGAACGCTGCGCACCAGGTGCCAGCTCGCATCATTCATGACCATCTGGACCAGTACATAGCCCGGGAAGAATTTACGTTCGCTCTTGCGACGCTGGCCACCACGGATCTCGACCACTTCTTCTGTCGGCACCATGACTTCGCCAAACAGCTCTTCCATATTTTGTAACTTGATATATTCGCGCAGCGACGTGGCAACGCGGCCTTCAAAACCGGAAAACGCCTGAACGACGTACCAGCGCTTTTTAGGGGCTTCAGACATCTTAGAACCTCAGGCCAGTGATAAAGGATACCAGGCGAACCAGAATACCATCCAGTCCCCACAGGATCAGTGACATTACTGCGGTAACCGCAGCCACAATTAATGTGGTGTGCAATGTTTCCTGGCGAGTTGGCCAAATGACCTTACGGACTTCGGTTCTCGCTTCACGGGCAAAAGCAACGGTCGCTTTACCTTTTGTTGTCAACAGCGCGACACCACCCGCTGCGGCAATCAGAATCACTACGGCCAGCGCACGCAGCGGCAGCATCATGTCACGATAAAGGTAATTGCCAACGATAGCTACAAGCAGCAATACAGCGACAACAACCCACTTCATCGCTTCCAGGCCGCGCCCGCTTCCTTGAGCTTCGGTATTCGCACTCATAAACCAACCTGTCAGAAGTATTCTACAAACATTTTCACCCCGCGTAAGCGAGGCGATCCAAACCGAAATGCTCTGGTGCGTTTCGGACTAAACGCCCTCTTCAGAGCCTGTCTCAGCAATGATTATGACAAAAAAAATCACTGATGAGCCAGGTTCTGGTGTGAAAGCGTGCAAAAAGGGCATCAAATGATGCCCTTTTATTGCGCATTGCGTCAAATGTTATTCGGCAATTAGCTCATTACTTTGGCAACAACGCCCGCACCAACAGTACGGCCGCCTTCACGGATTGCGAAACGCAGACCGTCGTCCATCGCGATCGGGTGGATCAGGGTAACAACCATTTTGATGTTGTCGCCCGGCATTACCATCTCTACGCCTTCCGGCAGTTCGATGGTGCCAGTCACGTCAGTAGTACGGAAGTAGAACTGCGGACGGTAGCCTTTGAAGAACGGAGTATGACGGCCGCCTTCGTCTTTGGACAGGATGTACACTTCAGATTCGAACTTGGTGTGNGGCTTGATAGAGCCCGGCTTAGCCAGTACCTGACCACGTTCAATTTCTTCACGTTTGATACCACGCAGCAGAACACCAACGTTCTCACCAGCACGGCCTTCGTCCAGCAGTTTGCGGAACATTTCAACGCCAGTACAGGTAGACTTAGCGGTGTCTTTGATACCAACGATTTCAACTTCTTCGCCAACTTTGATGATACCGCGCTCTACACGACCGGTAACAACGGTACCACGACCGGAGATGGAGAATACGTCTTCGATCGGCAGCAGGAACGGCTTGTCAATCGCACGCTCTGGTTCCGGGATGTAAGAGTCCAGGAAGCCAGCCAGTTCGATGATTTTCGCTTCCCACTCTGCTTCGCCTTCCAGCGCTTTCAGAGCAGAACCACGAACGATCGGCGTGTCGTCGCCCGGGAAATCGTACTGAGACAGAAGTTCACGAACTTCCATTTCTACCAGTTCCAGCAGCTCTTCGTCATCAACCATGTCGCATTTGTTCAGGAACACGATGATGTACGGAACGCCTACCTGACGACCCAGCAGGATGTGCTCACGAGTCTGCGGCATCGGGCCGTCAGTCGCAGCAACAACCAGGATCGCGCCGTCCATCTGCGCAGCACCGGTGATCATGTTTTTAACATAGTCGGCGTGGCCCGGGCAGTCTACGTGTGCGTAGTGGCGAGTCGGGGTGTCATATTCAACGTGAGAAGTGTTGATGGTGATACCACGAGCTTTTTCTTCCGGCGCGTTATCGATCTGGTCGAATGCACGAGCAGCACCGCCGTAGGTTTTAGCCAGTACGGTAGTGATTGCAGCGGTCAGCGTTGTTTTACCATGGTCAACGTGGCCGATAGTACCGACGTTAACGTGCGGTTTAGTACGTTCAAATTTTTCTTTAGACATCGATTGTCCCTCTAAGACACGGATAAATCGGTGATATCACCACATCAACCAGGCAATATACCTGAGCTGTTGAATGCTTTTAAAAGTAAACAGAGAGAAACGGGAAGGAGAAGTGAAGTGGTGCTGATACCCAGAGTCGAACTGGGGACCTCACCCTTACCAAGGGTGCGCTCTACCAACTGAGCCATATCAGCACGTCTGGAGCGGSCAGCGGGAATCGAACCCGCATCATCAGCTTGGAAGGCTGAGGTAATAGCCATTATACGATGSCCGCATCCTGAAACTCGGCTACCCAGTTCTTTCTGTAACAAAAAAGAGATTTCTCTCTTTTATGTTCGAGCTGATTAATTTTTTAACCAACTCAGGCGGCGATAACGCTGCCAGAAAGTGGTGGTGGGGGAAGGATTCGAACCTTCGAAGTCTGTGACGGCAGATTTACAGTCTGCTCCCTTTGGCCGCTCGGGAACCCCACCGGACTTGATGGTGCCGACTACCGGAATCGAACTGGTGACCTACTGATTACAAGTCAGTTGCTCTACCTACTGAGCTAAGTCGGCATCAAGTAGCGCGCATTTTATGGAGACCTGCGCACTCATGCAACTAAAAAATTGCATAAAATGTTCTATCGCTCACATTTTGCACTATACGTCCGATAAATAATCTATTTCTTCGTATGATTGGACAAATTTCCAACGGCGCGCGCCCTTCCAAAGGCAAGTTTTTCGCCGCCATGCACTTATCCATAGAGAGAAAGTACCTCTTTATACATCTGGAATTGCCGTCACATTGCTTTTCAGGGGATGATTTTTTCTTATTATTCCCCCTCATCTGGTGTTACCCTCCTGCCCATTGTCCAAATTAACTGAAATGTGCGTGCCATTGCGTGCCGGGGATGATTTCGTTTTTTTACCGCAGACCTGATATAGCAATGACAGCCAGACCATGCGTATGAGTATAAAAGAGCAAGCGTTAACGTCGCCTTACCTACAGTTTGATCGCAACCAGTGGGCTGCGCTTCGTGATTCCGTGCCAATGACCCTGACCGAGGAAGAGATTGCTCGTCTGAAAGGCATTAACGAAGACTTGTCGCTGGAAGAAGTTGCCGAAATTTATTTGCCTCTATCGCGTTTGCTAAATTTTTACATCAGTTCGAACCTGCGACGTCAGGCGGTGCTGGAGCAATTTTTAGGCACTAACGGCGAGCGTATTCCTTATATTATCAGCATTGCTGGCAGCGTCGCCGTTGGCAAAAGCACCACAGCACGTGTTTTACAGGCACTGTTGAGTCGCTGGCCTGAGCATCGTAAGGTTGAATTGATTACGACCGACGGTTTTCTTCATCCCAATCAGGTGTTGAAAGATCGTGGACTCATGAAGAAGAAAGGCTTCCCTCAGTCCTATGATATGCACCGCCTGGTTAAATTCGTTTCCGATTTGAAGTCAGGCGTCCCCAACGTCACGGCACCGGTATACTCCCATCTTATCTATGATGTGATCCCTGATGGCGACAAAACTGTTGCCCAACCCGACATATTAATACTTGAAGGGCTTAATGTATTACAGAGCGGGATGGATTATCCTCACGATCCACATCATGTATTTGTTTCTGATTTTGTCGACTTTTCTATTTATGTTGATGCACCAGAGGAATTACTCCAGACGTGGTATATCAACCGCTTCCTGAAATTCCGCGAAGGGGCATTTACCAACCCAGACTCTTATTTCCATAATTATGCGAAATTGTCGGAAGACGAGGCAATCAACACGGCCACTTCGTTATGGAAAGAGATTAACTGGCTGAATTTAAAGCAAAATATTTTACCAACGCGTGAGCGTGCCAGCTTAATCATGACCAAAAGCGCCAATCATGCTGTTGAAGAGGTCAGACTACGCAAATAAATTAACAAGGGGAGCCGCAGCTCCCCTTGTTATTATTCAGCGCTTCTGAGCGATATTTCTCCGCCCATCCAGGGTTTTATCACGCCATTTTGTTCGAGCAATAATGCACCTTGTGCATCTATTCCACGAGATATCCCAAATATTTCTTTATCGCCAATAATGAGTTTTACCGGGCGGTCGATAAAGTTGTCCAGCGTCTTCCAGCGGGACAAATACGGCGCTAAGCCCTCATGCTCAAACAATACCAACGCAGCGCGCAGCTCGCGGATTAGTCGGGCAGCAAGGGTATTGCGGTCAATGTTAATTCCCGCTTCCTGGAGATTAATCCAGCCCTGATTAACGACATTCTCTTCTACCCGGCGCATGGACATATTAATACCCGCACCGATAACAATTTGCGCGGCATCGCCCGTCTTACCGGTGAGTTCAACCAGAATTCCGGCCAGTTTACGATCGAGCAGATAGAGATCGTTCGGCCATTTCACGCGGACTTTATCCGCCCCCAAATCGCGTAAAACCTCCGCCATGACAATACCAATCACCAGACTCAGACCAATTGCGGCTGCCGGTCCTTGCTCCAGTCGCCAGAACATTGAGAGATACAGATTGGCGCCAAACGGTGAGAACCACTTACGTCCGCGACGACCACGACCGGCCTGCTGATACTCAGCGACGCAGGCATCCCCTGACTCCAGTTGACCAATACGGTCCATCAGGTACTGGTTGGTTGAGTCGATAACCGGCAGAACCGTGATATTCCCTCCATCCAACTGAGAATGAATCAGTGATGAGTCTAATAACTGGATAGGCTCAGGTAAGCTGTATCCTTTACCGGGAACAGTAAAGACATCAACGCCCCAGTCGCGTAGCGTCTGAACATGCTTATTGATTGCCGCACGGCTCATTCCCAGCTGTTCACCAAGCTGCTCACCAGAATGAAATTCGCCGTCGGCTAACAAGGAAATAAGCGTCAGGGGGACGGTATTATCTTTCATGCGATGATCTCCACAGCATTCACTTCACCCTGTGGGCCAATAAATCTGACCTCGGGTTCGAGCCAGACATTGAATTTCTCACCGACTTTTTGGCGTACATGATGCGCTAGTTGTACCACATCCTGACTGGTCGCACGGTCTGCATTGATCAGTACCAGTGCTTGCTGCTGATGTACCGCAGCACCACCAATACGCATGCCTTTTAGCTGGCATTGATCGATAAGCCAGCCGGCAGCCAGTTTTACTGAACCATCTACCTGCGGGTAATGAGGCGCAGTCGGGAATTTGGCCAACAGTTCCTGCGCAACGTGCGCTGTAACAACCGGGTTTTTAAAGAAGCTACCGGCATTACCGTTAACTTTCGGGTCAGGCAGCTTTGTTGTGCGCATATGACAGACAGAATCAAAAACCTGCTGAGGCGTCACGGTTGTAGGATCCAGACGCGTCAAGTCACCGTAAGTGAGAACGGGCTGCCACTGTTTAGGCAAGCGCAAACCAACGGCAACAATTGCGAAACGATCCTGATATTCATGCTTGAAGATGCTGTCACGGTAACCAAAACGGCATTCCGCGGCGCTGACGCGCAGATGTTTGCCGGTTGACAGTTCAACGCAGTCCACATATTCACAGACACGCTGCAGCTCCACACCATAAGCACCAATATTCTGAATGGGCGATGAACCGACACATCCTGGAATGAGTGCCAGATTTTCCAGTCCAGGCATACCTTCTTGCAGCGTGTGCTGTACCAGATGATGCCAGTTCTCACCGGCACCGACGTGCAGGTGCCACGCCTCAGGTTGTTCTGTGATCTCAATGCCCTTGATTCGATTGACGATCACCGTTCCATGGAAGGTATCGAGAAACAGGACGTTACTCCCCTCGCCCAGGATCAGTACTGGATGATGTGATGCATTCGCTGATTGCCAGGCATTCAGCAGTTGTTGCTCATTTTCGGCGCAGACAAGCTCATTAGCTTGTTGATCGATACCGAAGGTGTTCCAGGCTTTAAGGGAGTGATTCATAGACGCTTTCCTGATGCAAAATCGCGCTTAGTTTACCGCATATGCCGCAGGATGGCTTGTCTTATGGAGGCAAGGGGGTTGCCTGATGCGCTTTGGCAGGCCGGATAAGGCGGGATGCCGCATCCGGCAGGTTTCATTTCGTACAGACGCAAAAAAGCCCATCCGGCAGGACGGGCTTCTTCACTTGTTTGATGCCTGGCAGTTCCCTACTCTCGCATGGGGAGACCCCACACTACCATCGGCGCTACGGCGTTTCACTTCTGAGTTCGGCATGGGGTCAGGTGGGACCACCGCGCTACAGCCGCCAGGCAAATTCTGTTTATT
>NZ_CP069763.1:1532771-1535727 GCF_016893685.1 Citrobacter cronae | reverse complement strand
CAAAACATCTTCGGCGTTGTAAGGTTAAGCCTCACGGTTCATTAGTATCGGTTAGCTCAACGTATCGCTACGCTTACACACCCGACCTATCAACGTCGTCGTCTTCAACGTTCCTTCAGGAGACTCAAAGTCTCAGGGAGAACTCATCTCGGGGCAAGTTTCGTGCTTAGATGCTTTCAGCACTTATCTCTTCCGCATTTAGCTACCGGGCAGTGCCATTGGCATGACAACCCGAACACCAGTGATGCGTCCACTCCGGTCCTCTCGTACTAGGAGCAGCCCCCCTCAATTCTCCAGCGCCCACGGCAGATAGGGACCGAACTGTCTCACGACGTTCTAAACCCAGCTCGCGTACCACTTTAAATGGCGAACAGCCATACCCTTGGGACCTACTTCAGCCCCAGGATGTGATGAGCCGACATCGAGGTGCCAAACACCGCCGTCGATATGAACTCTTGGGCGGTATCAGCCTGTTATCCCCGGAGTACCTTTTATCCGTTGAGCGATGGCCCTTCCATTCAGAACCACCGGATCACTAAGACCTGCTTTCGCACCTGCTCGAGCCGTCACTCTCGCAGTCAAGCTAGCTTATGCCTTTGCACTAACCTCCTGATGTCCGACCAGGATTAGCTAACCTTCGTGCTCCTCCGTTACTCTTTGGGAGGAGACCGCCCCAGTCAAACTACCCACCAGACACTGTCCGCAACCCGGATTACGGGCCCACGTTAGAACACCAGCCATTAAAGGGTGGTATTTCAAGGACGGCTCCATGCAGACTGGCGTCCACACTTCAAAGCCTCCCACCTATCCTACACATCAAGGAACAGTGTTCAGTGTCAAGCTATAGTAAAGGTTCACGGGGTCTTTCCGTCTTGCCGCGGGTACACTGCATCTTCACAGCGAGTTCAATTTCACTGAGTCTCGGGTGGAGACAGCCTGGCCATCATTACGCCATTCGTGCAGGTCGGAACTTACCCGACAAGGAATTTCGCTACCTTAGGACCGTTATAGTTACGGCCGCCGTTTACCGGGGCTTCGATCAAGAGCTTCTCCTTACGGATAACCCCATCAATTAACCTTCCGGCACCGGGCAGGCGTCACACCGTATACGTCCACTTTCGTGTTTGCACAGTGCTGTGTTTTTAATAAACAGTTGCAGCCAGCTGGTATCTTCGACTGATTTCAGCTCCATGAGTAAATCACTTCACCTACCTATCAGCGTGCCTTCTCCCGAAGTTACGGCACCATTTTGCCTAGTTCCTTCACCCGAGTTCTCTCAAGCGCCTTGGTATTCTCTACCTGACCACCTGTGTCGGTTTGGGGTACGATTTGATGTTACCTGATGCTTAGAGGCTTTTCCTGGAAGCAGGGCATTTGTCACTTCAGCACCGTAGTGCCTCGTCATCACACCTCAGCGTTAAAAGGTACCGGATTTACCTGGAACCTCCGCCTACACGCTTAAACCGGGACAACCGTCGCCCGGCCAACATAGCCTTCTCCGTCCCCCCTTCGCAGTAACACCAAGTACAGGAATATTAACCTGTTTCCCATCGACTACGCCTTTCGGCCTCGCCTTAGGGGTCGACTCACCCTGCCCCGATTAACGTTGGACAGGAACCCTTGGTCTTCCGGCGTGCGGGTTTTTCACCCGCATTATCGTTACTTATGTCAGCATTCGCACTTCTGATACCTCCAGCAACCCTCACAGGCCACCTTCAACGGCTTACAGAACGCTCCCCTACCCAACAACACATAGTGTCGCTGCCGCAGCTTCGGTGCATGGTTTAGCCCCGTTACATCTTCCGCGCAGGCCGACTCGACCAGTGAGCTATTACGCTTTCTTTAAATGATGGCTGCTTCTAAGCCAACATCCTGGCTGTCTGTGCCTTCCCACATCGTTTCCCACTTAACCATGACTTTGGGACCTTAGCTGGCGGTCTGGGTTGTTTCCCTCTTCACGACGGACGTTAGCACCCGCCGTGTGTCTCCCGTGATAACATTCTTCGGTATTCGCAGTTTGCATCGGGTTGGTAAGTCGGGATGACCCCCTAGCCGAAACAGTGCTCTACCCCCGAAGATGAATTCACGAGGCGCTACCTAAATAGCTTTCGGGGAGAACCAGCTATCTCCCGGTTTGATTGGCCTTTCACCCCCAGCCACAAGTCATCCGCTAATTTTTCAACATTAGTCGGTTCGGTCCTCCAGTTAGTGTTACCCAACCTTCAACCTGCCCATGGCTAGATCACCGGGTTTCGGGTCTATACCCTGCAACTTAACGCCCAGTTAAGACTCGGTTTCCCTTCGGCTCCCCTATACGGTTAACCTTGCTACAGAATATAAGTCGCTGACCCATTATACAAAAGGTACGCAGTCACACCCGAAGGTGCTCCCACTGCTTGTACGTACACGGTTTCAGGTTCTTTTTCACTCCCCTCGCCGGGGTTCTTTTCGCCTTTCCCTCACGGTACTGGTTCACTATCGGTCAGTCAGGAGTATTTAGCCTTGGAGGATGGTCCCCCCATATTCAGACAGGATACCACGTGTCCCGCCCTACTCTTCGAGTTCACAACCTGTGCATTTTTGTGTACGGGACTATCACCCTGTACCGTCGGACTTTCCAGACCGTTCCACTAACACACATGCTGATTCAGACTCTGGGCTGCTCCCCGTTCGCTCGCCGCTACTGGGGGAATCTCGGTTGATTTCTTTTCCTCGGGGTACTTAGATGTTTCAGTTCCCCCGGTTCGCTTCGTTAACCTATGTATTCAGTTAACGATAGTGTGACGAATCACACTGGGTTTCCCCATTCGGAAATCGCCGGTTATAACGGTTCATATCACCTTACCGGCGCTTATCGCAGATTAGCACGTCCTTCATCGCCTCTGACTGCCAGGGCATCCACCGTGTACGCTTAGTCGCTTAACCTCACAACCCGAAGATGTTTCACTTCTGATTG
>NZ_CP069763.1:1532518-1532722 GCF_016893685.1 Citrobacter cronae | reverse complement strand
GAACAGACACAGTGTGTCGTTTCAATTTTCAGCTTGATCCAGATTTTTAAAGAGCAAAACTTCGCAGTGAACCTTTTCAGGTACACTCTGAAGTTTTCTTGGGTTGTTGCAGTAAAGATGGTGGAGCTATGCGGGATCGAACCGCAGACCTCCTGCGTGCAAAGCAGGCGCTCTCCCAGCTGAGCTATAGCCCCATCGTAGTTA
>NZ_CP069763.1:1464077-1532429 GCF_016893685.1 Citrobacter cronae | reverse complement strand
AGAATTTGGTAGGCCTGAGTGGACTTGAACCACCGACCTCACCCTTATCAGGGGTGCGCTCTAACCACCTGAGCTACAAGCCTGCAGAGATTTTCTTACTGCTAATTTTCATCAGACAATCTGTGTGAGCACTGCAAAGGTCGGTTCTTTAAGGTAAGGAGGTGATCCAACCGCAGGTTCCCCTACGGTTACCTTGTTACGACTTCACCCCAGTCATGAATCACAAAGTGGTAAGCGCCCTCCCGAAGGTTAAGCTACCTACTTCTTTTGCAACCCACTCCCATGGTGTGACGGGCGGTGTGTACAAGGCCCGGGAACGTATTCACCGTGGCATTCTGATCCACGATTACTAGCGATTCCGACTTCATGGAGTCGAGTTGCAGACTCCAATCCGGACTACGACATACTTTATGAGGTCCGCTTGCTCTCGCGAGGTCGCTTCTCTTTGTATATGCCATTGTAGCACGTGTGTAGCCCTACTCGTAAGGGCCATGATGACTTGACGTCATCCCCACCTTCCTCCAGTTTATCACTGGCAGTCTCCTTTGAGTTCCCGGCCGGACCGCTGGCAACAAAGGATAAGGGTTGCGCTCGTTGCGGGACTTAACCCAACATTTCACAACACGAGCTGACGACAGCCATGCAGCACCTGTCTCAGAGTTCCCGAAGGCACCAAAGCATCTCTGCTAAGTTCTCTGGATGTCAAGAGTAGGTAAGGTTCTTCGCGTTGCATCGAATTAAACCACATGCTCCACCGCTTGTGCGGGCCCCCGTCAATTCATTTGAGTTTTAACCTTGCGGCCGTACTCCCCAGGCGGTCGACTTAACGCGTTAGCTCCGGAAGCCACGCCTCAAGGGCACAACCTCCAAGTCGACATCGTTTACGGCGTGGACTACCAGGGTATCTAATCCTGTTTGCTCCCCACGCTTTCGCACCTGAGCGTCAGTCTTTGTCCAGGGGGCCGCCTTCGCCACCGGTATTCCTCCAGATCTCTACGCATTTCACCGCTACACCTGGAATTCTACCCCCCTCTACAAGACTCTAGCCTGCCAGTTTCGGATGCAGTTCCCAGGTTGAGCCCGGGGATTTCACATCCGACTTGACAGACCGCCTGCGTGCGCTTTACGCCCAGTAATTCCGATTAACGCTTGCACCCTCCGTATTACCGCGGCTGCTGGCACGGAGTTAGCCGGTGCTTCTTCTGCGAGTAACGTCAATCACTAAGGTTATTAACCTTAATGCCTTCCTCCTCGCTGAAAGTACTTTACAACCCGAAGGCCTTCTTCATACACGCGGCATGGCTGCATCAGGCTTGCGCCCATTGTGCAATATTCCCCACTGCTGCCTCCCGTAGGAGTCTGGACCGTGTCTCAGTTCCAGTGTGGCTGGTCATCCTCTCAGACCAGCTAGGGATCGTCGCCTAGGTGAGCCGTTACCCCACCTACTAGCTAATCCCATCTGGGCACATCCGATGGCAAGAGGCCCGAAGGTCCCCCTCTTTGGTCTTGCGACATTATGCGGTATTAGCTACCGTTTCCAGTAGTTATCCCCCTCCATCGGGCAGTTTCCCAGACATTACTCACCCGTCCGCCACTCGTCACCCGAGAGCAAGCTCTCTGTGCTACCGTTCGACTTGCATGTGTTAGGCCTGCCGCCAGCGTTCAATCTGAGCCATGATCAAACTCTTCAATTTAAGTTTGATGCTCGTGAATTAAACTTCGTAATGAATTACGTGTTCACTCAGAGACTTGGTATTCATTTTTCGTCTTGCGACGTTAAGAATCCGTATCCTCGAGTGCCCACACAGATTGTCTGATAAATTGTTAAAGAGCAGTTGCGACGCGCTTTGGCGCTCTGTCGCGAGGTCCCGTATATTACGTTTTCCTCATTCAGAGTCAAGCATTTATTTTTGCTTTTCTCTCCGGGATTCTCACTGGAACCCCGCTGACCCGGCGGCGTGTAATCCGTTGTTCCGTGTCAGTGGAGGCGCATTATAGGGAGTTATTTCAGGCTGACAAGGGGAAATTCAAAATAATCTTCCGAGTGCGCATTTTTTCATCAAAATCGATTAAACCGCCAGTTTTTCGAGCGTTTTGAAGCCATAACGTTGCAGCACGGGCAATAATTGTTCGGCTTCTGTCGTCATCGCCATACAGAATGCGACATTCTCATCGGTTGATTTCGCGTCGGGCGCTTCATGTTCTAATAACCAGGCCGTGCGACGCGCAATCGCGGCCCCCGAATCCACCAGTCGCGTCCCCTCGGGCAGGACCTGTAAAAGTTCTTCCTGTAATAGAGGGAAATGGGTGCAGCCCAGCACCACCGTGTCGGGTGGTTCCGACATCCGCAGCCACGGACGTAGAATGCGGCGCAACTCCTCCAGAGAGACCGTTTCGCCGTGCAGCTTCGCTTCCGCCAGTTCTACCAGCTCGGCAGACCCCAACATCGCAATCTGACATTCGTTAGCAAACCGCGCAATCAACTCATGGGTATACGACCGCTTCACCGTCGCACGTGTAGCCAGCAGTCCCACAACGCCATTCGCCGTGAGTCGCGCCGCCGGTTTAATAGCAGGAACGACGCCTACAACCGGGAAGGCAAATTTCGCACGTAATGCAGGAAGCGACACAGTACTTGCGGTATTACACGCGATGACCGCAAGAGAGAGTGGATAGCGCTGCTGGACCGCAGTCACAATCTCAACAACACGCTCGACGATAAATTCCTCGCTCTTCTCACCATAAGGAAAGGCGACATTATCAAAAGCGTATATATAGTGGAGATCCGGCAGCAGACTGCGGATCTCATTGTAGACCGACAACCCACCGACGCCGGAATCAAACACCAGCACGGTGGGACGTGGATCAGAAGGTGTAGCTGCCAGACAAGGTGTATTCCCGCCCTGCAGTTGCGTAGCCATAAACTGTCTCGTAATCTTTATCGAACAGGTTGGCGATTTTACCACGAACAGTCAGCTGTGAGGTGATTGGATATGCCACTGTCAGATCCCACAGGCTCACTCCCCCCATTTTTACCGGCTGATTGGTGACGAAGTCCGTGTCATAACGCGTTCCCAGATAATGATAGGTCAGGCCCCAGTCAAAATCGTAAACCTGCCAGTCAAGCTGGTACTTCACCTGCTGTTTAGAACGACGCGCCAGTGGTTTATCGGTAATCGCATTTCGTGCATCAACGTAATCGTAGCTCAGGGTGTGCGCCAGCGGCCCGGTATCAAAGTTTGCTGTCGCTTCGACACCTTTAATACGTACTTTGCCTTCGTTAAAGTATTTCTCGGTATGTGGGTCGTAATCGATCATGTTATCGATATCGTTGCGATATCCTGACAAACGCCAGTTCACATCCGCCGTCAGCCCTTCAAACGCCCCTTCCCACTGCTTACTCTCTTCAGGATCCAGATTCGAATTGCCGTAATAGCCATGCAACTGCCCGAGATTTGGTGCTTTGTAGGAAGTACCGTAGGAGGCAATAAAGCGATAACCTTCAATAAACTCCCACCCGGCGCTGGTTTGCCATGTACCATGGCGACCAAACTCGGAGTTATCATCACTGCGTGCCGCACCTTCAAAGGTAAAGTCACCCAGTTGCTGCAACCCGGTGAGATAGAGGCCAGTGTTACGCTGGTCGTAACCGTCCGTGACATACGCGGTGCCAGGCTCCGTAGTTTGCTTTTGCCAGTCGACGCCCGCACCCACATTACCGTGGCCAACCACCATACTGTTCGACCACTGAACATTATATTGCTTCATCTCATCCAGCGTGGCCGAGGAGTCATAGCGGCCATAATCCGGATCATAGTTGTAGTCTTTACTGTGGCTATAGCTGGAAACCAGCTGTGACTGGATAATTTCACCATTGAAGCGCAGTCCGGCATCCCAGCTTTGGCTATAGAGTTTTCGGGTATCGACCAGTGGTGAGTTCGGAGAATAGTACGAATCGTAATTCGTGCGGTTATCATAACCGTAGCCACGAACAAACCCGCTCCAGGTGTCAGAGAAGTTGTGTTCCAGCGCGCCATATAGCGTCTTACTTAAGAAGCCGTCTTTGTCGGGTTGAGCCTGAGAGCCAGTACTACCGTAAGCCACGACATCAAAGCCTTTGGTATAGGCATAATCGCCCATCAACGTGACACGCGTATTTTCACCTAACTGTTGTTGGGTTGAGACATCGTAATTCTGGTAGCCATTGCTTCCCACGCCAGCGGTCAGTTCCGTCCCCGGCTTTTCGCGCGTCGTAATGATATTCACCACGCCGCCGATCGCATCAGAACCATAAATAGCCGAACGCGGCCCACGAATGTACTCAATACGTTGTACCAACGATACCGGGAACTGGCTAAGATCGGCTGCGCCGCTAACCCCTGCCAGGTTCAGACGTACACCGTCAATCAGCACCAGAACATGGCTGGCGTTGGTGCCGCGAATAGAAATAGACGAATTTTGTCCCATACCACCGTATTGGGCGATATCCACGCCTGGCAAGCGACGAAGCACATCATTCACGGAGGTAGATTGCCAGCGGTCGATATCCTGACGCGTAACAACGGTGATAGGAGCAAGTACTGCGCTACGAGGCTGCTGAAAACGGTTGGCAGTGACGACGAGAGTATCTGGGCTAGCATCCTGTGCCCAACCAGAAAATGCCGTGACGGAAAGCGCCGTCCACAGCAACGATTTTTTAATCATTGTAAAGCATCCACAATATAAGAAGGATGCCGCAGGTCCCACCGATAGTACGCGATGATGAAAACCAGATGCGACGTTAGCCGGCAGGTCTTCGGGCTTGGAGGCGACTTAAAGAGACGATGACTTCCCACGGCAAGCCGCAGTGTCTGCACCAGGTGCGCTCATCTCCTACCTTCCTTACCGCTGCGCGTCAGCTCCAGATTCACACTGGATTCCCTTTTAACTCACAGGACCGGAAAACGGATGCTACAGTTTGTTACAACCCACTGTCCAGACTGTGTATCACAATATCGGAAATCATCAATGACTGGACATCTGTTGAGCAATCCCTACAATCCCCGCGTACTTTTATTTTTCAGGACGCATCATGACCCCCGAACATCTTCCGACAGAACAGTACGACGCGCAGTTAGCTGAAAAAGTGGTGCGTCTGCAGAGCTTAATGACACCGTTTTATGCACAGGCTCCGGAAGTGTTTCGCTCACCGGTCAGTCACTACCGTATGCGTGCCGAATTCCGGCTGTGGCATGACGGTGATGACCTGTACCACATCATGTTCGATCAACAGACGAAAAGCCGTATTCGCGTCGACAGCTTCCCGGCGGCCAGCGAGCTTATCAACACGCTGATGACGGCAATGATTGAAGGGGTACGCAACAACCGTGTCCTGCGCCACAAACTGTTCCAGATTGATTACCTCACCACCCTGAGCGATCAAGCGGTCGTCTCGATGCTTTACCATAAAAAGCTGGATGACGAATGGCGTCATGAAGCCGAAGCACTACGGGACGCGCTGCGCGCACAAAATCTGAACGTGCATCTGATTGGTCGGGCCACCAAAACCAAAATCGAGCTGGATCAGGACTATATTGACGAACGCTTGCCGGTCGCAGGTAAAGAGATCATCTACCGCCAGGTTGAGAACAGCTTCACCCAGCCCAATGCCGCGATGAATATTCAGATGCTGGAATGGGCGATTGATGTCACCAAAGATTCCCAGGGCGACCTGCTTGAGCTGTACTGCGGTAATGGCAACTTCTCATTAGCGCTGGCGCAAAATTTCAACCGCGTGCTGGCGACTGAAATCGCCAAACCATCCGTGGCGGCTGCCCAGTACAACATTGCGGCTAACCATATTGATAACGTACAAATTATCCGCATGGCGGCAGAAGAGTTTACTCAGGCGATGAATGGGGTTCGCGAGTTCAACCGTTTGCAGGGGATCGATCTGAAGAGTTACCAGTGTGAAACCATTTTCGTTGACCCACCGCGTAGCGGTCTGGACAGCGAAACGGAGAAAATGGTGCAGGCGTATCCGCGTATTCTGTACATCTCCTGCAACCCGGAGACGCTGTGTAAGAATCTGGAAACGTTAAGCCAGACGCACAATGTTTCACGTCTGGCTCTGTTCGATCAGTTCCCGTATACGCACCATATGGAGTGTGGCGTGTTACTGACCGCGAAGTAAGTGATGTCCTGGCCGGGCATGCCCGGCCTACAAATATTATTCCGCAATTTCCTGCTTACGGTTACGCACTTTAACGCCGATCCAGAACACCAGAATCACCGACAGTACCGCCGGGAAGAAGTTAGAACCAATATCCGGATATTCAGCGCGTACCACGGTGCTGTACAACAGAACACCGAGAATAAAACAGGCGGCGGCCAGGCCTGGTAGCCCCACAGGCATGGTACGGTTCTGATAGCGTTGATGCAGACAATAAACCGTCAGCACCAGCGAAATAATCGGGAATACTGAGAATGGCACAATGGAGCTAAACAGCGCCGCAAATGTGCCATTGATCGATAAGCCAGCAACCAGCGCCAGCAGCAGCGTACCTTTATCTTGACCTGACTGTTTCATTGCTCGTCCTTCTCGTTACTCGGAGTGGTGCGTCATCTTCTCTTGTTCACGGCGGTACCAATAAAATGCGCCTTTCGCGATCATGCGTAGTTGCAATACCAGCCGCTCTTCCAGCTGTCGACGCTGTTCAGCGCCAACATCCAGTGCTTCTGCCCCGGCGCTGAACACAATCGTTACCATGGCTTCGGCCTGCGCTTCAGTAAACGCACGGGGCATATGGTTTTCGAGTTCCAGATAGTCCGCAAGTTCCGCAATGAAGTGCTGAATTTCACGTGCGACCGCTGCACGAAACGCTGCGGAGGTTCCCGAACGCTCGCGCAATAATAAACGGAAGGCGTTGGGATTGTTGCCGATGAATTCCATAAATGTTGAGACCGAGGTACGGATCACACTCCCGCCTTTGGCGATACGCTGACGCGCCTGACGCATCAACTGACGCAGCATCAGACCACTTTCGTCCACCATCGTCAGTCCGAGCTCATCCACATCGCGGAAATGGCGATAAAACGAGGTTGGCGCAATGCCCGCTTCACGAGCAACTTCTCGTAAACTGAGACTAGCAAAACTACGCTCAGCACTGAGTTGACTAAATGCAGCCTCTACCAGCGAACGCCGGGTTTTCTCTTTTTGTTGCGCTCTAACGCCCATCACGATGTCTGAATCCTTCCACATACCTTACTGGCACTATACCAGAGATTAGGCGGTTGGCATGGCTTTGTTAATGATTGTTTACGCGCAGTTTGTGCTTCGACTTCGCAAAAAAGCACAACGATAATTGGGTTATCCCGACAACGATGTTACTATTCTGTTGCTTTTATGTATAAGAACAGGTAAGCCTGACCATGTCACATTCCTACGATTACGATGCAATAGTAATAGGTTCCGGTCCCGGCGGCGAAGGCGCTGCAATGGGTCTGGTTAAACAGGGAGCGCGCGTCGCGGTGATTGAGCGCTATCATAACGTCGGCGGAGGCTGTACCCACTGGGGCACCATCCCGTCGAAAGCACTCCGCCACGCCGTCAGCCGTATTATTGAATTCAATCAGAACCCACTTTACAGCGACCATTCCCGACTTCTCCGTTCTTCCTTCGCCGATATTCTCAACCATGCTGATAACGTGATTAATCAGCAAACGCGCATGCGGCAAGGTTTTTACGAGCGTAATCACTGCGAGATTTTGCAGGGAAATGCCCGTTTTGTTGACGAACACACTATCGCCCTGGAATGCCACGACGGCACGGTGGAAACGCTGACCGCGGATAAGTTCGTGATCGCCTGCGGTTCACGCCCTTATCGCCCTGTTGACGTCGACTTTTCGCATCCCCGCATTTATGACAGCGACTCCATCCTGAGTCTGCACCACGAACCTCGCCACGTTCTGATTTATGGCGCAGGGGTTATTGGCTGTGAATATGCGTCGATCTTCCGTGGAATGGACGTCAAAGTTGATTTAATCAACACCCGCGATCGTCTGCTGGCGTTCCTTGATCAAGAGATGTCCGACTCGCTCTCTTACCACTTCTGGAACAGCGGTGTGGTTATTCGCCACAACGAAGAGTACGAGAAGATTGAAGGTTGCGATGACGGCGTCATCATGCACCTGAAATCCGGTAAAAAACTGAAGGCTGACTGTCTGCTGTACGCCAATGGCCGCACCGGTAATACCGATTCGCTGGCGCTGGAAAATATTGGTCTGAAAACCGACAGCCGTGGGCAGCTCAAAGTGAATAGCATGTACCAGACGGCACTGCCGCACGTGTATGCCGTAGGGGATGTGATCGGCTATCCGAGTCTGGCATCGGCGGCCTACGATCAGGGACGCATTGCCGCCCAGGCACTGGTGAAAGGCGAAGCCACCGCGCATCTGATCGAAGATATCCCAACCGGGATTTATACCATTCCTGAAATCAGCTCCGTTGGTAAAACCGAGCAGCAGCTTACGGCGATGAAAGTCCCATACGAAGTTGGCCGCGCCCAGTTTAAACATCTGGCACGTGCGCAAATCGTGGGCATGAGTGTCGGCACGTTGAAGATTCTGTTCCATCGCGAAACCAAAGAGATTCTGGGGATCCACTGCTTTGGGGAACGCGCGGCCGAAATTATTCACATCGGTCAGGCGATAATGGAGCAAAAAGGTGGTGGTAACACCATCGAGTACTTCGTTAACACCACCTTTAACTACCCAACCATGGCGGAAGCCTATCGGGTAGCGGCGCTAAATGGCTTAAACCGCCTGTTTTAACGCACTATCGAAATGGCCATCCATTGATCCACGGATGGCCTCTGCCAGCTGTTCATAACGGCTGCGCAGCGGCGAACCTGGACGATACACCAGGCCAATCGTGCGGCGCGGTTCTGGCTTAATGCATGGCAGATAGACAACACCATCACGCTTGCGCTCCGACGGAACAGCCAGCGCAGGCAGTAACGTAATACCGCTACCTGCCGCCACCATATTGCGCAGCGTTTCCAGACTGGTTGCCCGGAAATGGGTATCTTCATCAGCACCTGCTTCAAAGCAGAAGCCCATGGCCTGATCGCGCAGGCAGTGGCCGTCTTCCAGCATCAGCAGTTTTTCACCCGCCAGATCGGACATCGGTACACAGTCACGGTTTGCCCATGGATGATCTTCATAGATCGCCAGCATCATAGGCTCATCAAATAACGGTACTTCGATGAATGCCTCACTCTCTTTCACCAACGCCAGAATCACGCAGTCGAGCTTACCGCTATCCAGTTGCGCCAACAGCTGATGCGTCTGCGCCTCATGCAGATACATTTCCAGTTTTGGGAAGGTCTGGTGCAACATAGGAATAATATGCGGCAGCAGGTATGGCCCCACCGTTGGGATCAAACCAATATGCAGCGGGCCAGACATCGTCTCGCCTTGTTGGCTTGCCATCTCCTTGAGCACTTTGACCTCGCGCAGCACGGTGCGCGCCTGATCCACCAGCAGCAGACCTGCCTGAGTGAACAGCACTTTGCGACTCGTACGCTCCAGCAACATGACGCCCAGCTCATCTTCCAGCTTACGGATCTGCCCGCTCAGCGTTGGCTGGCTCACGTGGCAGGAGTCTGCCGCCCGTCGGAAGTGACGATGTTCGGCAAGCGCCACCAGGTATTCAAGATCACGAATATTCATTATTCATCCTCCATCGCCACGATAGTTCGTAGCGATAGGTAGCATAGCAACGAACGATTATCCCTATCAAGCTTTCTGTTTAATAATGCACCACAGAAACGGAACGGTACCCCTTTAACCCTTGAAGCTACTGTCCGTTTAGAGAGTTTCTCTCATACTCGAAATAACTAAAGCCAACGTGAACTTTTGCGGACCTTGCGTCCGCATTTTTTTTGCATAAAAAAGCCCGGCGAGATGCCAGGCTCTGATCACTGTTTGCCTGATGGCGCTATGCTTATCAGGCCTACAAAGACAAAAGTTACGCCAGACGCGCCTTCGCGTAATCAATCGCCTGTGCGATCTGCTGTGGCGACACGCCGCCTTTCGCCGCACGTTTGTCCAGACACGATTGGAGAGAAAGGATCGGGTAAACGTCTTCGCCAATGACCGGACTGAACTTCTGTAAGTCGGTCAGCGACAACGATTCCAGCGGTTTGCCCTGACGAATCGCCTCAACCACCGTTTCGCCCACAATGTGGTGCGCTTCGCGGAACGGCACGCCTTTCGCTACCAGATAATCCGCCAGCTCAGTAGCGTTGGCATAACCCTGCTGCGCCGCTTCCTGACAACGCGGACGTTTCACCTGAATGCCATCCAGCACCAGCGCGGCCATATGCAGACAATCCAGCCAGGTGTCGAGCGCATCGAACAGCCCTTCTTTGTCTTCCTGCATATCTTTGTTATACGCCAGCGGTAGGCCTTTTAAGGTCATCATCATCCCGGTCAACGCACCCTGCACGCGACCGCATTTACCACGGATTAATTCCAGCGCATCCGGATTTTTCTTCTGCGGCATCAGGGATGAACCAGAGGTCACTCGATCGGACAGCTCGACAAAGCCTGCTTCACCGGTATTAAAGAAAATCAGGTCTTCAGCAAAACGCGACAGGTGCACCATGCCGATAGAAGCGTCGGAGAGTAACTCCAGCACGTGGTCACGATCGGAAACGCTGTCCAGACTGTTGCGCGTTGCCGAAGCAAAGCCCAGCCAGCCGGCCAGTTGTTCGCGATCGATTTCATATGCCGTACCCGCCAGCGCGCCGCAGCCCAGAGGACTGACGTCCAGACGCTTAAGCGCATCCTGCAGACGGCTCTCATCACGCGCCAGCATTTCGACATAGGCCAGGCACCAGTGAGCAAACGTCACCGGCTGCGCACGTTGCAGGTGGGTGTAACCCGGCATAACGGCGTCCTGGTTATTCTCCGCCGTCACCACCAGCGCACTTTGCAACTGACGGTTGGCAGAGAGTAATTCAATAACCGTGTCTTTACACCACAGTTTAAGGTCGGTCGCGACCTGATCATTACGGCTACGCCCGGTATGCAGTTTTTTACCAAGCTGGCCGACTTTATCAATCAGCTTACCTTCCACCCAACTGTGAATATCTTCGGCATCGCTTTGCAGGATTTGTTGCGGGTTGGCACGCACCTCTTCCAGCAGCGTGTTCAGCGCCTCTTCCAGTTGCAGCTGTTCATCGGCAGTCAGTACGCCGACCGTTACCAACGCTTTGGACCAGGCCACAGAGCCGACAATATCCTGTTCTGCCAGGCGGTAGTCAAAACGCAACGAGTCGTTGAACTGTTTAAACCGCTGATCTGCTGCCTGTGTAAAACGCCCACCCCAAAGTGCCATAACATGCTTCCTTAAATTCTTTTAATTTCAATGCCGGATGGCGCTACGCTTATCCGGCCTGCAGGTTCTGTTCACGTAGGCCCGATAAGGCGTAGCCGCCATCGGGCATACAAATAATTAAGCCAGAATACGGGTACCGATCGGCGTGCCGTTAAACAACGCCGGGAGTTGCTCTGCATGACGCCAGGAGGCGATATCCACCGGGCGACCCAGCGTGCGCGCGGCATCCAGCGCCGCATTGACCTTCACGATCATGCCATCGGTAATAATCCCCTGGTCGATCAACTGCTCCGCTTTCGCGGCGGTCATTTCGGCAATACGCTGACCTTTACCATCCAGAATACCGCTCACGTCTGAGAGCAGGATCAGATCCGCCCCCAACGTTGCCGCCAGCGCTGTTGCCGCCTGATCGGCGTTAACGTTCATCAGCAGTCCATCTTCAGTGACGCCGATGGAGCTGACTACCGGCAGAAAACCGCTTGCCAGCAGCGTGTTAATTAGCTTAGGCGAACCCGGTTGCGCGAGTCCAACATGACCCAGCTCTTTATCGAGCGGCGTCACTTTTACGCTGTCGCCATCGCCAAGATACAGGCCCACAGAAGCGATTTGATGTTTTTTCGCCCAGGCCAGTAAGGTTTTATTCGCCGTACCCGCCAGGGCGCCAGTGATAATATCTATCTGATCGGCAGGGGTGACGCGCAGGCCGTTTTTCTTTTTGACCGGCAGATTCAACTGCTTCATTAGCTCATCAACCACGCAGCCGCCGCCGTGCACAATAATCAGCGGACGCTGATGCGACTCACGATAATTCACCAGTGCGGTAAACAGTCGCTCCAGCGCCTCTTCGCTATCCAGTAAAACGCCGCCCAGCTTGATAATTAATGGATTCATTGTTGCACCCTTAAATAAGAGACTGCGTTTCAGCAAAGCCGAAACGGATATTTGCGCACTGCATCGCCTGTGCCGCCGCGCCTTTTAATAAGTTATCTTCGGTCGCCACCACGATCAGATGCTCTCCCTGCACGGCAAACCCGATGTCACAAAACGGTAAGCCCACCACATTCTTCAGAGCCGGAACGCCTTTGTCGTACAGACGTACCAGTGGTTTATCGCCATAGGCTTGTTGCAGTGTCTGGGCCACCTGCGCATGGGTTACGCCCGCTTTCAGACGGCAGGTGATCGTTTCCAGAATTCCGCGCGGGAAGTTCCCCAGATGCGGAGTGAAGATCACTTCCGCGCCGAGGTGAGTTGCGATTTCCGGCTGATGACGATGGGTAAACACGCCATAGGGCTGCAGGCTCACTTCGCAAAAGCTGTTCGAGATAGCCGCTTTACGGCCTGCCCCGCTGACGCCGCTGGTCGCATTAATCACCGGCCACTGGCTGAGATCCAGCAGTCCGCCGTCAATCAGTGGTTTCAGCGACAACTGCGCCGCCGTCGGATAACAACCCGGTACGGCAACCAGATTCGCTTCTTTCAGTTGCTCTGCGCTCCACTCCGCCAGACCGTACACCGCCTGCTTCAGCAGTTCGGGGTGCTGATGGGTAAAGCCATAATATTTTTCATAGAACGCGCTATCGTTAACACGAAACGCGCCTGAAAGATCAAACACCACACATCCGGCCTGCAGAAACTGCGGGGCCAGGTCATGACTGACCTCATGCGCTGTAGCGAGGAACACAATGTCCACCCCTGCGCTAAACTCGCTGATATCCGACATTGGCTGCAACGGTAAATCGACAATGCCTTTCAACTGCGGATGCAAATCGGAGATGAGTTTTCCTGCATCATTGCTTTGCGCTGAGACGGTCAAAGCGGTTATGTTCATATCAGGATGGCGATTTACATAGGTCACAAGCTCTGCGCCGGCATAGCCGCTGGCGCCCACAATCAGCGTATTCAACATCGGGGCAGCTCACCTTCTTAGATTCTGTTGCCAGGTATAAGCCTTTATCACCTCACCTTACACTTGGTGGGTTTTATTACGCTCAACGTTAATGTATTTTTATTCATAAATACTGCATGAATATTGATACTATCATGACCCGAGGTGTGTCAACAATGAAAAACAATTTACCGCCATTTATCGAGATTTACCGCGCTCTGATTGCCACGCCATCGATTAGCGCCACCGAAGAAGCACTGGATCAAAGCAATGCAGGTTTAATCACTCTGCTGGCGGGCTGGTTCAAAGATTTAGGCTTCAATGTAGAGGTTCAGCCGGTCCCCGATACGCGCAATAAATTCAATATGCTGGCGAGCATTGGACAAGGGGCTGGCGGTCTGTTGTTAGCGGGTCATACCGATACCGTGCCGTTTGACGACGGACGCTGGACGCGCGATCCGTTCACCCTGACAGAGCATGACAATAAGCTCTACGGCCTGGGTACGGCAGATATGAAAGGCTTCTTCGCGTTTATCCTCGATGCGCTGCGCGACGTCGACGTAGCGAAGCTGAAAAAGCCCCTCTACATTTTGGCCACTGCCGACGAAGAGACCAGCATGGCGGGGGCGCGCTACTTTTCTGAAACCACCGCTCTGCGCCCGGACTGCGCGATCATTGGCGAACCCACCTCCCTGCAGCCGGTGCGTGCGCACAAAGGGCATATCTCTAATGCAATTCGCATTTTGGGGCAGTCGGGTCACTCAAGCGATCCAGCGCGTGGCGTCAATGCGATTGAACTCATGCATGATGCTATCGGCCATATCATGACTCTGCGCGATGACCTGAAAGAACGCTATCACCATGACGCTTTTACCGTTCCGTACCCGACGTTAAATTTGGGTCATATCCACGGTGGCGACGCCGCCAACCGAATCTGCGCCTGCTGCGAGCTGCATATGGATATTCGCCCGCTGCCCGGCATGACGCTCAACGATCTTAATGGTTTACTTAACGATGCGCTGGCCCCTGTCAGCGAGCGTTGGCCGGGTCGCCTGACGGTGTCGGAACTGCATCCGCCTATTCCTGGCTATGAGTGTCCGCCAGACCATCAGTTGGTTGAAGTCGTCGAAAAACTGCTGGGAGCGCAAACGGAAGTGGTGAACTACTGCACTGAAGCGCCGTTTATCCAGACGCTTTGCCCGACGCTGGTGTTGGGCCCAGGCTCCATTAATCAGGCACATCAGCCAGATGAATACCTGGAAACACGCTTCATTAAGCCAACTCGCGAATTGATCACCCAGGTTGTGCATCATTTCTGCTGGCATTAATCGTTTATAACCTTGCTCATCCTTCAGCGGTGAGCAAGGTCATTTATTAACATTTTCATAAGCACAGCTTATTTGATTCGATGTGAATTAAATAACGTAAATTCCCGCCATTTTTTCGTTTGCTGAACCGATTTCGCAGCAATTGACGTCACGAGTTTTACGTGGCTTTATAAAAGACGGCAAAAAAATTAAGTCCGAAAAATTTCACGTTGCAGCAGTGTTGACGGCGGCGCGAAAGATACAGGACATTTACAAAAGAGATGGGGTGTCTGGGTAAATATGAACGAACAATATTCCGCGTTGCGTAGTAATGTCAGTATGCTCGGCAAAGTGCTGGGAGAGACCATTAAGGATGCGCTGGGAGAGCACATTCTTGATCGCGTAGAAACAATCCGTAAGCTGTCCAAATCATCCCGCGCTGGCAATGAAGTCAATCGCCAGGAGCTACTTACGACGCTGCAAAACCTGTCTAACGACGAACTGCTGCCGGTTGCCCGTGCGTTTAGCCAGTTCCTGAACCTGGCCAACACCGCCGAGCAATACCACAGCATTTCGCCCAAAGGCGAAGCAGCCAGCAACCCGGAAGTGATTGCTCGCACTCTGCGTAAATTGAAAGACCAGCCCAATCTCGATGAAGCCACCATCAAAAAAGCCGTGGAGTCACTCTCCCTGGAGCTGGTTCTGACTGCCCACCCGACAGAAATCACCCGTCGTACGTTGATCCATAAAATGGGCGAAGTAAACGCCTGTCTCAAACAGCTTGATAACAAAGATCTCGTCGATTATGAACGCCATCAACTGATGCGCCGTCTGCGCCAGTTGATTGCCCAGTCCTGGCATACGGATGAGATCCGCAAGATACGCCCAAGCCCGGTTGATGAAGCCAAATGGGGCTTCGCCGTGGTCGAAAACAGCCTGTGGGAAGGCGTGCCGAACTATCTGCGCGAACTGAACGAACAGTTAGAAGAGAATCTGGGTTATAAGCTGCCCGTTGATTTTGTTCCGGTTCGCTTTACCTCCTGGATGGGCGGCGACCGTGACGGCAACCCGAACGTGACGGCGGATATCACCCGTCACGTGCTATTGCTCAGCCGTTGGAAAGCCACCGACCTGTTCCTGAAAGACATTCAGTTTCTGATCTCTGAACTGTCGATGGTGGATGCCACGCCGGAACTGCTGGCGCTGGTCGGCGAAGAAGGCTCAGCAGAACCATACCGTTATCTGATGAAAACCCTGCGTTCACGTCTGATGGCAACTCAAGCCTGGCTGGAAGCCCGCCTGAAAGGCGAGAAATTACCGAAACCTGCCGGCCTTCTCACCCAAAACGAACAGCTCTGGGATCCGCTGTACGCGTGTTACCAGTCTCTGCAAGCCTGTGGCATGGGCATCATCGCCAATGGCGAACTGCTCGACACCTTGCGCCGCGTGAAATGTTTCGGCGTGCCGCTGGTACGTATTGATATTCGTCAGGAAAGCACCCGCCACACTGAAGCGCTGGGCGAACTGACCCGGTATCTGGGCATTGGCGACTACGAAAATTGGTCAGAAGCGGATAAACAGGCTTTCTTGATCCGCGAACTGAACTCCAAGCGTCCGCTTCTGCCACGTAACTGGGAACCAAGCAATGATACCCGCGAAGTGCTCGACACCTGCCGCGTCATTGCCGAAGCTCCGTATGGCTCCATTGCCGCCTATGTTATCTCGATGGCGAAAACGCCGTCCGATGTATTGGCCGTACATCTGCTGCTGAAAGAAGCCGGGATCGGTTTTGCTATGCCGGTTGCGCCGCTGTTTGAAACACTGGACGACCTCAACAATGCTGATGACGTCATGTCCCAGCTCTTGAATATTGACTGGTACCGCGGCTTTATTCAGGGCAAACAGATGGTCATGATTGGCTACTCTGACTCCGCAAAAGACGCGGGGGTAATGGCGGCCTCCTGGGCGCAATATCAGGCTCAGGACGCGTTGATCAAAACGTGTGAAAAAGCCGGAATCGAGCTGACGCTGTTCCATGGCCGCGGTGGTTCCATTGGTCGCGGCGGCGCGCCTGCGCATGCCGCACTGCTTTCTCAACCGCCAGGCAGCCTGAAAGGTGGCCTGCGCGTGACGGAACAAGGTGAGATGATCCGCTTTAAGTATGGCCTGCCGGAAGTGACCATCAGCAGCCTGTCGCTATATACCGCAGCCATCCTTGAGGCCAACCTGTTACCGCCGCCAGAGCCGAAGGATAACTGGCGCCATATCATGGATGAGCTTTCTGATATCTCGTGTGAGCTCTACCGTGGATATGTACGTGAAAACAAAGACTTCGTCCCTTACTTCCGCTCCGCAACCCCAGAGCAGGAACTGGGTAAATTGCCGCTCGGCTCACGTCCGGCAAAACGCCGCCCGACTGGTGGGGTAGAGTCTCTGCGCGCCATTCCATGGATCTTTGCCTGGACGCAGAACCGCCTGATGCTCCCGGCATGGCTGGGGGCAGGCACCGCGCTGCAAAAAGTGGTGGAAGACGGTAAGCAAAGCGAACTCGAAGCAATGTGCCGCGACTGGCCATTCTTCTCCACACGCCTTGGCATGCTGGAAATGGTTTTCGCTAAAGCAGACCTGTGGCTGGCTGAATACTACGATCAACGTCTGGTCAAAAAAGAGTTGTGGCCGCTCGGCGAAGAACTGCGTCAGCGCCTGGAAGCAGATATCGACGTCGTGCTGGCGATTGCCAATGACTCACATTTGATGGCCGACCTGCCGTGGATTGCCGAGTCCATCCAGTTAAGGAATGTTTATACCGATCCGCTGAACGTTTTACAGGCAGAGCTGTTACACCGCTCGCGCCTGGCGGAAGAGCAAGGCAATGCGCCAGATCCACGCGTTGAACAAGCGCTGATGGTAACCATCGCAGGTGTTGCTGCCGGTATGCGCAATACAGGCTAACGTCCCCTCCCGTCGCCTTCGTGCTATTGCGCGAAGGCGACATCAAAAATCGCTGTTATAACAGCTTCATTTTCAATATATTCCCGCCTGAATTTATTCATTTAATGAATGGATCATCAACAAAACGCGTTTTTTAACATCGCGACGCTTCAGTTCCTCTTAATATTTACCCGCTACTCTTGGCGACACGATTAAAGACAGGCTCACACTATGCAATCCTTACAACCCCAGTCTAAACCTGCATTTAGCTGGAAAGCCCTGGGTTGGGCGCTCCTCTATTTTTGGTTTTTTTCCTCATTACTGCAGGCCGTTATCTACTTTAGCGGCTACAGCGGATCTACCGGTTTACGCGACTCCTTGCTATTCAGTTCGCTGTGGTTGATTCCGGTATTTTTATTTCCAAACCGTATCCGTATTATTGCTGCCGTTATTGGTGTCATGCTATGGGCTGCCTCGTTGGCCGCTCTGAGCTATTACGTCATCTACGGGCAAGAGTTCTCGCAAAGCGTTCTGTACGTAATGTTCGAAACCAATGCGAACGAAGCCAGCGAATATCTGAGCCAATATTTCAGTCTGAAGATTGTGTTAATCGCGCTGGCGTATACGGCAATGGCGATTCTGCTGTGGACGCGTCTGCGCCCTGTTCATATTCCATCGCCCTGGCGCTATCTGGTGTCGTTTGCGCTGTTATATGGCTTGATTCTGCACCCAATGGCGGTTAACACGTTCATCAAACATAAACCGTTTGAAAAAACGTTGGATGGTCTCGCTTCGCGTATGGAGCCCGCCGCGCCGTGGCAATTTATCTCCGGGTATTATCAGTATCGCCAGCAGTTGACCTCGCTCAATAGCCTGCTGAATGAAAACAATGCCCTGCCTCCGCTGGCCAACTTTAAAGACCATTCCGGTGACGCGCCACGCACATTAGTGCTGGTGATTGGTGAGTCAACGCAGCGTGGTCGTATGAGCCTGTATGGTTACCCGCGTGAAACCACACCGGAACTGGATGCGCTGCATAAAACCGATCCTAACTTCACCGTTTTCAATAATGTCGTGACCTCACGTCCGTATACCATTGAAATCCTGCAGCAGGCGCTGACCTTTGCCAACGAGAAGAACCCGGATCTGTATCTGACCCAGCCATCCCTGATGAACATGATGAAACAGGCGGGTTATAAAACCTTCTGGATCACCAATCAGCAGACAATGACTGCCCGCAACACCATGCTGACGGTATTCTCTAAGCAGACAGATAAGCAGTTCTATATGAACCAGCAGCGTACGCAAAGCGCACGCGAGTATGACAGCAATGTGCTGGCGCCATTTAAAGAAGTCCTGGCCGACCCGGCGCCGAAAAAATTCATCATCGTTCACCTGCTGGGTACCCATATTAAGTATAAATTCCGTTATCCGGATGGTCAGGGCAAGTTCGACAACAATATCGACAATGTTCCCCCTGGCCTGGGTAATGATGAGCTGGAAGCCTACAACGATTACGACAGCGCGAATGTCTACAATGACCACATCATTGCCAGCCTGATCAAAGACTACAAAGCGACCGATCCGAACGGTTTCCTGTTGTACTTCTCCGATCACGGTGAAGAGGTGTACGACACGCCGCCGCATAAAACGCAGGGCCGTAATGAAGACAATCCGACACGCCATATGTATACGGTGCCGTTCTTATTGTGGACCTCGGAAAAATGGCAGGCCGCGCACCCTCGGGATTTCTCACAGGATGTGAATCGTAAATACAGCAGCTCAGAGCTAATCCATACCTGGTCTGATTTAGCGGGCTTCACTTACGATGGCTTCGAGCCAACGCGTTCCATTACCAGCCCACAGTTTAAAGAGACGACTCGCTGGATTGGCAATCCATACAAGAAGAATGCCCTGATTGATTACGATACCTTGCCTTACGGCGATCAAATCGGTAATCAATAATCCCACACAGGCCATTCTTTAAGAGTGGCCTTTTTTTATGATGGCGGTTACTGTTCTCCCTGTCTGCTGCCTGCAAGGGATTAACATGTATCACGACATCAGCCATCTTCTCGCCCGCCTGATTAACGGCCCCACACCGCTGCGCCAGATTTACTTTGCCAGCACCAGTAGCTCAGTGCCGGAACTGGCATATCAGGTTGATTTTCCCCGGCTGGAGATTGTGCTGGAAGGAGATCTCACCGATCAGGGTATTGCCGGCGCAGCCGCGACGTTACTACCTGGCGATGTCCTGTTCGTTCCGGCCGGCGGCTGGAACTTTCCGCAATGGCTCACACCGGTCACCACGCTCAGCATTCTGTTCAGCAAGCAGCAGTTGGGTTTCAACGTCGTTCAGTGGGACGGCAAGCAATATCAAAACCTCGCCAGGCAGCATGTCGCACGGCGTGGACCGCGTATTGGCTCTTTCCTGCTGCAAACGCTTAATGAAATACAGATGCAGCCGCAGGAGCAGCAAACGGCCAGGCTAATCGTCGCGAGCTTGCTGAGCCACTGTCGCGATCTGCTCGGCAGCCAAATACAGACCGCGTCGCGCAGTCAGGCGCTGTTCGAAGCCATTCGCGACTATATTGACGAACGCTACGCTTCACCGCTGACCCGGGAATCGGTCGCGCAAGCGTTCTACATCTCGCCCAATTACCTCTCCCACCTGTTTCAAAAAACGGGCGCAATCGGTTTTAACGAATACCTGAACCACACGCGACTTGAACACGCGAAGACGCTACTGAAGGGTTACGAGCTGAAGATCAAAGACGTGGCGCACACCTGTGGGTTTGTTGACAGCAACTACTTCTGCCGCCTGTTTCGCAAGAATACCGAGCGTTCCCCCTCAGAATATCGTCGGCAATATCACAGCCAGTTGACGGAGAAAGCGATCCATCAGCAATAAAGAAGACAAAAATAATATTAACTGGATTTTTGTAATATAAGAAATGAACTCATAACCCACATCACCTTAATAAACCCCACCTGCAACTGACATGTGAAGTAAGTCTCACTTTTGTCGATACATTACATTTATCCAGCTTTTGGCAGATTTGTCAGATAGCGCCATGCGGCGAAACACTCTTATCCTGTGCACAACAACGCATTCCGGCAACGGGCTGCTCACGCAAAATTAAGAGGATGTTTTGTATGGAACTTTACCTTGATACCGCCAACGTCGCGGAAGTCGAACGTCTGGCCCGTATCTTCCCTATCGCGGGAGTCACCACCAACCCAAGCATTGTGGCGGCAAGCAAAGAATCCATCTGGGATGTGCTGCCGCGCCTGCAAAACGCCATTGGCGAAGAGGGCATTCTTTTTGCCCAAACCATGAGCCGCGACGCGCAGGGGATGGTGGAAGAAGCCAAACGTCTGAGCAATGCCGTACCGGGTATCGTAGTGAAAATCCCCGTTACTGCTGAAGGTCTGGCCGCCATCAGGTTACTGAAAAAAGAGGGTATCACCACCCTGGGAACCGCCGTGTACAGTGCTTCGCAAGGTCTACTGGCCGCGCTGGCTGGCGCAAAATATATCGCGCCATATGTTAACCGCATTGACGCTCAGGGCGGCGACGGGATCCGCACAGTACAGGAACTGCAAACGCTACTGGAGCTACATGCGCCAAACAGCATGGTACTGGCGGCCAGCTTTAAAACCCCGCGTCAGGCGCTCGATTGCTTACTGGCAGGATGTGAAGCAATTACCCTGCCCTTAGACGTAGCGCAACAAATGCTCAATACCCCTGCGGTAGAGTCAGCAATAGAGAAGTTTGAGCAGGACTGGAACAACGCATTTGGTCACATCAACCTGTGAGGGAAATAAAGTATGGATCGCATTATTCAATCACCTGGTAAGTACATCCAGGGTGCCGATGTTATTACCCGTCTTGGCAGCTATCTCAAACCACTGGCAGCACGCTGGCTGGTTGTTGGGGACAAGTTTGTCTTAGGCTTCGCACAGTCCGCACTGGAAAAAAGCTTCCAGGATGCCGGACTGGCGCTGGAGATCGCGCCTTTTGGCGGCGAATGTTCGCAAAACGAAATCGACCGTTTGCGCGGCGTGGCGGAAAAAGCGCAGTGTGGCGCAGTACTCGGTATTGGCGGCGGGAAAACGCTGGATACCGCCAAAGCGCTGGCGCACTTTATGGGCGTGCCTGTCGCCATTGCGCCAACCATCGCCTCTACCGATGCACCGTGCAGCGCGCTGTCCGTCATTTACACCGATGCGGGTGAATTCGATCGCTATCTGCTACTGCCGAACAACCCGGACAGGGTCATTGTGGATACTAAAATAGTCGCGGGCGCACCGGCACGTCTGTTAGCCGCAGGCATCGGCGATGCGTTGGCGACCTGGTTCGAAGCGCGTGCCTGTTCACGCAGCGGCGCAACCACCATGGCGGGTGGTCAGTGCACCCAGGCGGCGCTGGCTCTGGCTGAGCTGTGCTTTAATACGTTGATAGAAGAAGGTGAAAAAGCGATGCTGGCAGCCGAGCAGCACGTGGTTACGCCTGCGCTGGAGCGCGTTATTGAAGCCAATACCTATCTTAGCGGCGTCGGTTTTGAAAGCGGTGGTCTGGCAGCGGCTCACGCCATTCATAACGGCCTGACGGCGATCCCGGATGCGCATCATTACTACCACGGCGAAAAAGTGGCGTTTGGTACGCTGACGCAATTGGTGCTGGAAAACGCGCCGGTCGATGAGATCGAAACCGTGGCGGCGCTGTGTCATTCCGTTGGACTACCGATTACTCTGGCGCAACTGGACATCAAACAGGATATCCCGGCGAAAATGCGCATTGTGGCAGAGGCGGCCTGTGCTGAAGGCGAAACCATCCACAACATGCCTGGCGGCGCGACCCCGGACCAGGTGTATGCCGCGTTGCTGGTCGCTGACCAGTATGGGCAGCGTTATCTGCAAGAGTGGGAATAACCTGCCAATAAAAAACCCCGCAATCGCGGGGATTTTTTATTCATACCATACCGGATATGCGCAAGCGCCATCCGGTGTTTTTGTTTACAGCAGATCGAAACGATCCAGGTTCATCACTTTCACCCATGCCGCCACAAAGTCCTTCACGAACTTCTCATGCGCATCGCTGCAGGCATAAACTTCAGCCACTGCACGCAGTACAGAGTTAGAACCAAACACCAGATCGGCGCGAGTTGCGGTGTATTTTACTTCGCCGCTCAGACGGTCACGGCCTTCAAACAGCTCTTGTGACTCATCAACCGCTTTCCATTCGTAACGCATATCCAGCAAATTGACGAAGAAGTCAGTGCTGAGTACGCCAGGACGATCGGTAAAGACGCCGTGCTGACTACCATCGAAGTTGGTGCCCAGTACGCGCATACCACCCACCAGCACGGTCATTTCCGGTGCGGTTAGCGTCAGCTGCTGCGCTTTATCAATCAACAAAGACTCAGTGGTTGATACGTCAGGGCGAGAACGATAGTTACGGAAGCCGTCCGCAATTGGCTTGAGCAGTTCAAACATCTCAATATCCGTTTGATCCTGACGCGCATCTACGCGGCCCGGCGCAAAAGGAACATTGATGCTGACACCCGCAGCGCTTGCGGCCTGCTCCACGCCTACGACGCCAGCCAGCACGATAATATCGGCCAACGACGCGGTATGGGCTGATTTATAGATACCCTCTAACACGGGCAGTACGCGTGCTGCGGTAGCATTCACATCCCAACCACGCTGTGGGTCGAGCGCCAGACGAGCGCCATTCGCGCCGCCACGTTTATCCCCACCGCGGAAGGTCGATGCAGAAGCCCATGCCACCGAAACCAGCTCGCCTACTGACAGCCCGGAAGCCGCAATGGTCGCCTTCAGGTTAAGAATATCTTCTTCGCTTGGGTTGAAGAACGCATGCGGCAACGGATCCTGCCAAATCAGATCTTCTTTTGGCACTTCCGGTCCGATGTAACGCGCTTTCGGCCCCATATCGCGGTGCGTCAGTTTAAACCACGCACGGGCAAAGGCTTCGTTGAACGCCTGCGGATCATTGAGGAAACGACGAGAGATCTTCTCGAACTCAGGATCGAAACGTAGCGTCAGGTCGGTGACCAGCATCGTCGGCTTGCGTTTTTTCTCAGGATCAAACGGATCGGGGATAATCTCCGGCGCATCCACCGCTTCGAACTGGATAGCACCAGCCGGACTGCGAGTCTGCACCCACTCATATTTGAACAGGTTCTCGAAGAAATAGTTGCTCCACTGGGTCGGCGTTTGCGTCCAGACCACTTCCAGGCCGGAAGTAATCGCGTCTGCACCCGCGCCACTACCATAGCTGCTGGCCCAGCCTAAGCCTTGCGCTTCAATCGGCGCGGATTCAGGATCGGCCCCAACGTGGGAAGCAGGTGCTGCGCCGTGGGTTTTACCTAACGTATGACCGCCGCCAATCAGCGCCACGGTTTCTTCGTCGTTCATTCCCATGTTACCGAAGGTCGCGCGAATCGCCGCGGCCGCAGAAAGCGGTTCGCCGCTATGATCCGGCCCTTCCGGGTTCACATAGATAAGACCCATTTCGGTTGCGCCCAGCGGCGTTTTTGCCAGTTCTTCCGGGTGACGGTGGGTCAGCCAGGCTTTTTCATCACCCCAGTTTACGTCGAGATCCGGTTCCCAGACATCTTCACGACCCGCGCCAAAACCGAAGGTACGGAAGCCGGAGTTTTCCAGCGCCACGTTGCCCGCGAGGATAAACAGGTCGGCCCAGGAGATTTTCTGGCCATATTTCTGCTTGATTGGCCACAGCAGACGACGCGCTTTATCCAGGCTGACGTTGTCCGGCCAGGAGTTCAGTGGTGCAAAACGCTGTTGTCCGCGACCCGCGCCACCGCGTCCATCGATGGAACGATAGGTCCCTGCCCCGTGCCATGCCATACGGATAAACAAACCGGCATAAGAGCCCCAGTCAGCAGGCCACCACGGTTGAGATTCGGACAGAAGGGCTCTGAGATCCCCTTTCAGGGCAGAATAGTCAAGTTTGCTAAATTCTTTGCGGTAGTCGAAGTCCTCACCCAGCGGGTTCGAACGATTGGAATGTTGGTTCAAAAGATCAACGCGGAGTTGATTAGGCCACCAGTCGCGGTTATTTCTTCCTGCTCCCGCGCTGTGATCCGGCCCGCCCTGATGGAAAGGACACTTACCGGCAGTTGATGCGTTCTGGCTATCGTCGGACATGCTCATCTATATGCTCCCTTTACAGTGTTATGACTACGATATACACCACCAGAGATTAGATATAGTCGAAATAACCCACAGATTCGATAGCCAGATCCTTTTATATTTTTAGTTACAGAGATGTAGATCAAAATGATCAATAAAAAACCCTCCGCAGAGGGCTGACGTACTGATTATGCCGGTCTTACTCCCAGCGTGTGACAAATTGCGTAGCTCATTTCGGCGCGATTGAGAGTATAGAAATGGAAATCTTTCACCCCTTCGCGACTGAGAATTTTCACCATATCCATGGCGATGTTTGCGCCCACCAGCTTGCGGGTTTCCGCATCATCATCCAGGCCAGCAAACATGGTCGACATCCACGCCGGAATGCGAACGTTGGTCATGTCGGCAAATTTTTTCGCCTGTTTAAAGTTAGATACCGGCAGGATGCCCGGAATAATTTCCACATCGATACCCGCAGAAACGCAGCGATCGCGAAAACGCAGATAGCTTTCTACATCGAAGAAAAATTGGGTGATCGCGCGGTTCGCACCGGCATCAACCTTACGCTTCAGGTTCAGCAGATCGGCCTGAGCGCTCTTCGCTTCCGGGTGCACTTCCGGGTAAGCCGCAACGGAAATATCAAAGTCCGCAACGTCTTTCAGCAGAGTCACCAGGTCAGAGGCATACATATCCGGTTTACCGCTCCCCGGCGGCAGGTCACCGCGCAGGGCAACAATATGACGAATACCGTTATTCCAGTAGTCCTGAGCAATAGTGCGCAGCTCATCGCGGGTCGCATCAATACAGGTCAGGTGCGGCGCCGCTTCAAGCCCGGTGCGATCCTTGATCCCTTTAATAATGCTATGCGTGCGGTCGCGCTCACCAGAGTTTGCACCGTAAGTGACTGAAACAAACTTCGGCTTCAGGCTGCTCAGGCGATCGATAGAGTTCCACAGGGTTTGCTCCATTTCACTGGTGCGCGGCGGGAAAAATTCGAAAGAAACGTTAATCTGCCCCTGTACTTCGGCCAGACTCTGATTCAGCGCTTCCCGCTGGTTGGCGTGAAAAAAGCTCATACCTTACCTCATCAATCTTTTGTCGTTATATGTTGTGTTGTGAACTGCTATACGTTTAGACGTCTAGATGTAAAAATGACGGAAAAGCACGCTGGCGTCAACACAAAAATCATCGTTAAAGGTGAGGAATACTCAGTCAACGTGAAAATAATTCACATCAACCTGAAAGACCGAGGGATTGGTTCACAACCGTCTGCAACCACTGCAACGTTGCTTCGCTCTCAGGCAGCATTACCAGTCCCACGTGGATACGCAATTCGGAATCGGTAAGCAGCAGAAATATCACGCCCTGACGCTGGATAGCGGAAAAGGAGGCCGGGAGTAAACTCAGACCGTCGCCATGCGCGATCCGCGCCAGCAGCACGTCATGTTCCAGCGGCTCTTCAATACAGGCTGGAGAGTAACCGGCGCGGCGAAAAATATGTCGGGTGTAATCAAAAAAGGCAGGATTCCGTTCGCGTTTAAACCAGAACAGTGGTCGGTGGTTCAGCGTCGTTAATGAGAGTGACGGCAGGCTCGCCTCTGGCCAGATCGCGGGTAATGCGGCAATCATCGGCTCTTGCCAGCCGAGTGGCATGACGGTAAGCCCGGGAGTCTCAAGCGGTAACGCCACCAGCGCTGCATCCAGTTTTCCCCGACGAACCTGACGCACCAGCTCAGGCGAACCATGACGAACAATATGTAGCCTCTCCGTACGCTCGTGTAGCTGCGATTCAAGCGGAGCAAAAACACCTTGTTCAAACGCCGTACTTAGCCCCAGGCGCAGAGAGTGCTCCCCAGCTTGCGCTAACTGGCTCAACGTCGCGCAGGTTTCTTCGTACATCGTCAGCACTGGGCGCACTATTTCAAGTACGCGCAGACCGTCTTCCGTCAGCGTCAGCCCACGGGTATGACGGACAAAAAGCGTCATCCCCAGACGTTCTTCAAGCTGGCGAATGTGGCGACTCAGCGGCGGCTGCGACATAAATAAACGTTGCGCCGCCCGGCTCATATTGTTCTCTTCCGCTACTACGGAAAAATAACGCAGCAGACGAATATCCAGAGAGTGCAAAGGCGATGTTGTCATACCAAAAAGGTATCACGGAAACGGTATTATCCCAATCATTCTGCACGCTCTATCCTCAGGCTATATACCAGACAAATGAGGAAGAGATTATGCATTCAGAACGCTTTATTACCGGTCAGAAGATGCTGCAAAAAGTGGATGGTAAAGGGGGCGATGCGGTCATCGAAAGTCTGCAAGATATTGCGCCAGACTTCGCCCGCTACCTGCTTGAATTTCCTTTTGGCGACATCTATTCAAGACCGGGATTGGATTTACGCAGTAGAGAGATTGCTACCGTCGCGGCGTTAACGGCGCTGGGTAATGCCGCCCCGCAGTTGAAAGTGCATATTGGCGCGGCATTACACGTTGGCTTAACACAGGATGAGATCGTAGAAGTAATTATGCAGATGGCCGTATACGCTGGCTTTCCGGCCGCGTTGAATGGTCTGTTCGCCGCGAAAGAGGTGTTTGCCTCCCACAGAGGCTAAAACAACAGGCCAGCGGCTTGTCTGCTGGCCTGAACGCGTTACTTTTTCACATCTTCCACACGCATGCCTTTCAGTTGCTCATCCGTCAGCGTATTTCCCGCTTTGAAATAATCAACGACGGCATTAGAGACATAGTAACCGCCGGATGTATTACGCGCTGTGCCTTCGGTGAATGCCGTAAAACCATCACCGCCGTCTGCCAGAAAACTATTGGTGGCAATGTGATAAATCACAGCGTCCTCAATTGGCTTGCCGTTTAGCGTCAATACGGTGACCCGCTGGCCAACCGGTTTGCTGCTGTCGTACTTCATCTCAAACCCTTTGGATACCTGTAGTACGCCGTTGCTTAAACCCGCGCCGTGCTCCATCAAACTACGCAGTTGCTTACCGGTAAGATCCATCGTAGACAGCTCGTTCGGGAACGGGAAGGTACTAATAACTGCGCCCATCGTAATCGCACCTGCCTGGATTTCATTACGAATGCCGCCTGAGTTGGTAAGCGCTAACTGGGTATCTTTACCCGCCGCAGCCAGTAATGCATCCGCCGCCAGATTCCCCAACGAGGAGGATTCTCCGTAAGCACGCGTCAGCTCAACCGGAGAGTTGGCAACCGTCTGTTGTACCACTTCATCAAGCTTTTTATTCCAGCCATCAATCACCTGTTTCGTCTGCGGATCGGGTTTCCACTCATCGGCGTAGATCGTCTTCAGCTCGAAATTCTTCACGGTAAATTGATGCGGTTTTTGCTGGTAATCCAACACCAGTTTACCGACATCAATACCGCCGCTGTCGGTGGAGAGAATTAAGGTATTACCGACTTTAATCGGCTCTGGCGTGCCCACATGCGCATGGCCGGTGATCAGGATATCCAGGCCATGCACCTGACCTGCAGTCTGGATATCTTTATCCAGCGCACGACGCACATCTGTACTTCCCTGGCTGGACTGACGCGCCGGCGTACCTTCGTGGATCAACGCCACCGTCAGATCGACCTTACCTTTTAATTCATCGATATAACGTTGTAGCCACTTCACCTCATCCCGCGCCTCAATGCCAACGCGCGTCGCAGCCGAAACCGTATCATCAAAAGCAAACACACCGTGCAGACCTATGACGCCAATCTTTACGCCATCTTTTTCAATAATGGTCCAGGGCTTATCCCAGAACATTTTGCTGCTGTTCTGGTAAAAGATATTGCCCTGCACAATGGGGAATTTCGCCTGGCTCAGTTGCAACAACGTATTATCCCAGCCGTGATCGAACTCATGATTCCCCATAGTGACGGCATCGAAATTCATCGTATTCATGATATCGATAATCGCCTTGCCCTTTGTCAGGCTGCTGATGTACGGCCCGGTGAAGTAATCACCCGCGTCAAAGAACCAGGTCGCGCTATTTTTCGCTTTTTCCTGCTTCACCATCGTCGTGATATTGGCCCAACCGCCAATATCACGTGTGCCATTAGCAATCCACGGGACTTTATAAGGTTCGACGTGGGCATGGAGATCGTTGGTATAGATAATCGTGACGTCTTTCGCTGACGCCCATAACGGCAGCGATACCAGAACACCGACAGCAAGCATTTTTAACTTCATAATCAATCCCTTTCAGTCATATAAAGAATCGCTACGTTACGTTCTGAAAGGTTTTTTTATGTGAGAAGACTCACACCCATCGGTAATAGTTGCAGGGCAAAATCAACGACCATTAAAAATCGTTGGTAATGCGATGACTTCTCTGTTCACCATCAACTGCTGCAAGTCTTTTGGCTGCAAAAATCTGGGGCTGGCAAACTCCGTTGATTACAGCTGGCCCGATTACCGACTGGGCTACGCCGCCCTGCACTGCCGGGCATGCGGAAGTTATCCCCCGCTGTTTAACGCTGAACATTTCCGCGAGTGGTTGGCCGCCTGTTTTACACATTTTGCAATTAACAGCGGTCTTTTTTGCCCAAATTGCTATCAGCGGGAACCGATCCGTTATGGACATAACCCACAGGGAACCCAGCGCCTACAGTGCCGGAGCTGTAGAAAAGTCTGGACCCCCAGACAACCGCCATCGACGACTATTGATCCGCCAGAACAAATAGTGACGGTGCCACTGATCGTCCCTTTTCAGGGCGCAAGTGCAGATCAGAAACTGTATGTATTACTCAGTTTTGATGCTATTCGCGGCAATATTTTGCATATTTCCAGCAACTTCACTCTTCATTCTGTTGGCGAGTCAATAGTTTACCGCTGGCGCGGGATGGTCGAGGCCACAGTGAATCATGACGATGTGATCCAGCGTGTAAATCTGCGAGAAACGCAGTTTTTACGCCGCAGCCAGTTTGACGAAATTCAGTACGGCAGCGCGATGCTCAAACGTAACGCCAGCGGTGAGATTTTACGCCCGGTCATTACCGCGCATGGGCATTTCCGCGTCCTGAGCCATCTCTGGCCTACGATTAAAATGCACATCATCGCCCACGAATGCTTTCTGCGCGGCGCTGTGATTACCGCATGGGCGGAACAGTTTCGCGAACATCACACCTCGCTTTGGTTTGTGGATGAAGAAATGGGCGACGATCAACACACCAGACCCTGGCAATTACTGGGTAAAAGTTATCAGGGATGGTGGCAAAACCAGTGGCAGATTTGGCAACAGGGCAACAGGCGTAAAATGGTGTGTCTGTTAACGGAGGGTCAGGTTGAAAAAGGGGCCTCGATAACCCTGAGGGCAAGTCATCATTTTATCGCCTGGCTACAGCAACAGCCGGAATTTCGGGATAGTGCCCGTTACTCGGCCCATGCGGTGTTTCAGACGATAAGGACGCTGACGGAGAAATACAACATCCTGATCACCCAGAGCGATTTGCCCGGTGGCGCTGCCGCTTCGCGGGCCTATGGTTCGTGTCATAGCCAGGCCGGATAAGCGTAAGCGCCATCCGGCAACGCAAACTACAGCAACTGCGCCAGGCGGTTGATATCCGACTGAATGGCTCCGGCGGTCACATCGCGGCCTGCGCCAGGTCCGCGGATCACCAGCGGGTTATCGCGATACCAGCGGCTTTCAATGGCGAACACATTATCGCACGGCAACAATGCCGCCAGCGGGTGCTCAGAACGTACCGCTTCAACACCCACACGTGCTTTACCGTTAGCGTCAAAACGCGCCACATAGCGCAGCACCAGCCCCATTTCACGCGCCGCTTCCAGACGCTGCACCATCTGCTCGTTCAGTTCATCGCCATTTTCAAAGAAATGGTCAATAGAGCCTTCTTCACAATGCGCAGGCACCAGCGACTCCACGCGAACCTGATCCGGCTCGATGTCGTAACCCGCTTCACGCGCCAGAATCACCAGCTTGCGCATCACATCCTTGCCGGAAAGATCCACCCGCGGGTCTGGTTCGGTCAGCCCCTGCTGCCACGCCTGATCCACCAGGTCGGTGAACGGCACCGTGCCATCAAATTGCAGGAACAGCCACGACAACGTGCCAGAGAAGATCCCGCTGATCGACAGAATGGTATCTCCGCTATCAATCAGATCGCGCACGGTATGGTTGATCGGCAAACCTGCGCCCACGGTGGCGTTATACAGCCAGTGACGACCGGTTTTTTCAAACGCATCATGGATTTGGCGATACTTATTACTGCTGCTCGCACCCGCCAGTTTGTTAGCGCTGATAACATGGAAACCGTGACTGGCGAAATCCAGATATTGATCCGCCAACTGCTCGCTGGCGGTTACGTCCAGCACCACTAAATCATCATACGGGTGGGCGCGCATCCACAGGAACAATGACTCTTCATCCTGTTCCACTGCCTCATCATCAAAGAAGGCCAACGCGCGACTGGCATCCAGCCCTTCATAATTCAGCAGACTACGGCGGCTATCGACCACGCCCGCCAGCACGAACTCTAATCCGGTACGCGCCGAGAGCGTACTTTGCTCACGGGCGAATAGCTCCAGCCAACGTGATCCAATATTCCCCTTCCCGAACAACACCAGGCCGATTCGTTTTTCCGCGCGGAAAATTGACTGATGCAGACCCTGAATCAGGCTCTCCGTCGGTCCGGTACGCAGTACGGCAACCAGGCTGATGCCCTCCTCCGACTGCCAGGTGAATTCGACCGGCTGACCTTTCAGTTGCTGCCAGAAGCGGTGGCAGTGCAGCGGGTTACGGGTGACGCCCGCCCCGACCATCGCCACCAGCGCCAACCCCTGGCGCAGACGCAGCTCGCCCGGCAATCCGGCCTCATCAAGAATTCTCAACGCGCCGTCAGCGACTTCGGAGGTATAGCAAAATTGCAGCAGTTGGCGATCGGGATGCACACCGACCGCCAGCGGACGCACCTGGGTGCGTTTTAAAATCTGATCGACCTCTTTATGGGCCAGCTTAAAGTCCTGACCGGTGGGAACCTGAAACTCAATCAGGCAGACGTCGTCATGACTGGTCACGATACGCGCCCCGGTCCCGGAAGCCAGCACGCGTTCAATACGCGTTGAGCCTTGCTCAGGCGTATAGCTACAACGCAGTTGGAGATCAATATCACTGCCGGAAACCGGCTGTAAGGTACGGGCATGGAGAACCGGAGCCGCCAGACGCGCCAGTTCGCTGGCTTCATCCAGACGCAGCAGCGGTAGCAGGCAGGCATCTTTTACTTTACGCGGATCCGCGCTGTAAACCCCGGCGACATCACTCCAGATGGTTACGCGGGAAACCCCGGCCAGCGCGCCAACCTGCGTCGCCGAGTAGTCAGAACCATTACGCCCCAGCAGTACCGTTTCACCGGCGTTGTTACGGCTAATAAAGCCGGTAACGACCAGGCGTTTACCCGGATGTTGCGCCAGAAGTTGCTGCAACAATGGGTAGGAGAGACCTTCATCCACCTGCGGCTGAGCGCTACGCTCCGCACGTAAAAAATCGCGCGCATCCAGCCAGGCCGATTCCAGACCTTGTTGGTTAAGGACAGCGGACATCAAACGCGCCGACCATACCTCACCGTGTCCGACGACTTCAGCATAAACGGCATCGTTCACGCCGCTGTCGAGTAATCCGGCCAGACGCTCCAGGTCGTGAATAAACGCACCGATCAGACCGTCGGCCACTTCTGGTGGTAACAAACCGCTAATCAGCTCGCTCTGATAGCGACGTAACGCCTGCTGAACCTGATGCGCAGAAAGACGATCGGTCTGGCTTAACTTCAGCCAGCTAATCAACTGGTTAGTGGTACTGCCTGCGGCTGAAACAACCATCATGTCATCAGGCTGCGAGTATTCCGCCATAATGCCTGCGACACGCAGATAACATTTCACATCAGCCAGACTACTACCACCAAATTTGTGCAGTTGACGACCCTTCGCCCCTGCCTGCGCAATCACACTCATGTTTACCCCTTGTTTGCAGCCCGGAAGCCATTTTCCAGGTCGGCAATTAAATCTTCGCCATCTTCAATACCGGTGGAGATACGCAGCAGCGTTTCCGAAATCCCTGCCGCCGCGCGCGCTTCTGGTGCCATTCCCGCGTGTGTCATGGTTGCGGCGTGGGAGATCAGACTTTCAACGCCTCCTAACGATTCCGCCAGCGTAAACAATGACAGCCCGCCAAGGAAGCGACGCAGCGTTTGCTCATCGCCATCCAGTTCAAAACTCAGCATCGCGCCAAAGCCTTTTTGCTGACGCACGGCAATCTCATGCCCTTGATTATTCGGCAATGATGGGTGATACAATTTTTTCACCAGCGGCTGCGTTTGCAGATAATCAACAATCGCCTGAGCATTACGTTGCGCCACCTCCATACGCGGTGACAGAGTACGCAGGCCGCGCAACAGCAGATAACTATCAAACGCGCCGCCGGTCACGCCAATATTATTCGCCCACCACGCCAGTTCAGTGACCGTTTCCGGATCTTTCGCTATCACCACACCAGCCACCACGTCTGAGTGACCGTTTAAATATTTCGTGCATGAATGCAACACCAGATCGGCGCCCAATGCCAGTGGATTTTGCAGTGCCGGGCTTAAAAAAGTGTTGTCTACCACGCTGACTGCACCAGCTTCACGCGCCAATTGACAGATTTTCGCAATATCCACCACGCGTAGTAGCGGGTTGCTTGGGCTTTCTACCAGCACCAGCTTCGGTTTTTCCGCCAGCGCCGCCTGCAACGCCCGCTCATCACCTTGATCAACAAACAGTACGCGATAACAGCCTCGCTTTGCCAGACTGTCAAACAGGCGATAGCTGCCGCCGTAACAGTCGTGCGGCGCGACCAGCAGATCGCCAGGTTTCAGGAATACCGTCGTCACCAGATGAATCGCCGACATGCCGGTATTGGTTAGTACCGCACCCGCGCCACCTTCCAGTTCTGCCAACGCGCGCTGAACCACATCGCGCGTCGGGTTACCGCGGCGTGAATAGTCATGGGCGCGAGGCTCATTAAAGCCGGTAAAGTTATAGGTACTGGAGAGGTGAATCGGCGGGACAACGCAACCGTACTGTTCGTCGTCATTTAATCCGCTACGCACTGCGATGGTGGCCTGTTTACGCGTCATAGAGAGGAGATCCTGGCTGAGTCGGTGAAAAGTCAGGCACCAGATTAATCATAGTTGCGATAGCCGTCAATACATCTGGACATCTAAACTTCTTTGCGTATAGATTGAGCAAACCGCAAATAGCCGTTAAAATTATATGCATTAGCGTACATCCGCGTCGGCTTACTTCGTGTCAGGGCCGCGCCACTACGATAAACTACGCGCAATTATGGTCCGGGCTCAGGTTCTGGCCTCAATATTAATGACGAAGAGGATTAGGTATCTCATGGCTGAATGGAGCGGCGAATATATCAGCCCATACGCTGAGCACGGTAAGAAGAGTGAGCAAGTAAAAAAAATTACGGTTTCCATTCCTCTGAAGGTGTTAAAAATCCTTACCGATGAACGCACGCGTCGTCAGGTGAACAACCTGCGCCACGCCACCAACAGCGAACTGCTGTGTGAAGCGTTTCTGCATGCTTTTACCGGGCAACCACTACCCAACGATGACGACCTGCGTAAAGAACGCAGTGATGAAATCCCGGAAGAAGCAAAGGTAATCATGCGTGAACTGGGTATCAACCCGGAAACGTGGGAATACTGATCGTTAGAGAAAGATGAAAGAAGGCGGGATTGCTCCCGCCATCTTTCACAACATTACTTACTAATACCATTGAGTTTATTCAATGTTTCTTCCATTTTGAGCGTTTCTTTACGGTTCAATGGATAGCAATAAATCAGAATGACCGCCGCCAAAAACAGGCACAAAGCCGGCAAGAGATTCGCCATCGTATAAATATTTTCCTGCACGATGCTGGTTTGCACAGCCCCACCCGTTGAGGAAGATTGATAACCAATGATGGCCAGCATAAAGCCGCCAATCGCCCCGGCGCACGCCTGACCAACCTTGCGGGCGAAGAAGTTCACGCCATAAACGGTACCATCCTCACGATCGCCAGTGACATACTGGTGATAATCACAAACATCGGTCATAAACGCCCATATCATCAGGTTGAATAACCCCGCCCCCAGCGTCGCCAGAAACAGGAAAACCAAATAGACTTTCGCGTCGGTAATGTGGACGAAGTACATAATCAGATACATCGCTACCGCAAAGAGCAACGCGCCTACACTTGCTTCTTTTTTACCAAACCGCTTCGTGAGCCAGGATGCCGATGGCGCCAGCAAAACCAGAGAACCAAAGGTAAACAGCAATGCAACGGACATGGCCTCTTTGTTATGGAAATAGTCATTAAACAGGTAGGTCATATTGGTCCCGGACAACCCCTGATTAATCACAATCAGCAGATCCACCACAACCAAAACAATCAGCGCCTTATTACGTAATAGCCCCTTCAGCAGTACCGACACGGGCATGCTCTCTTTTCTCTCCACACGCACACGTTCTGTCGTTAACTGACAGGTCAGGGTTAAAAAGATAAAACCCAGTACTGCGCAACCCATGGCAATCCAGAAGAAATGCTGCCCGGAAATCACCTGGCTTCCGTCCACCAGGGTGGTGTACATCAGAATGGGAATAAAAAAGCCGGTTGCCCCACCGCCGATGGCAGACCCAACGCTGCGCCAGGTTGAGAGCGAAACACGATCTTCCGGGTTCGAGCTAATCGCCGCAGACATGGCGCCATACGGGATACTGACCGTCGATAACAACGAACCGTAGATAAAATAGGAGCAGCAGATGTAGATAATTTTCGCCGTATAAGAAAAATCATTCACAAATGGCAGGAACAGGACGACCGCAATGATGCAAAATGGATATTTCATACGGCGCACCCACGGGTTAAACCGTCCATGTATCGTTAGTTTAGAGGTATCACATAAACGCCCTACGCCAACATCGACAAACGCATCAAAGAGTTTGGTCACAAAATAGAGCGAGCCGACAATAACCCCGGAAATACCGAGTACGTTGGTGTAATAAATCATTAAAAAACTGTTCACCAGTCCAAGAATAAAACAGGTTCCGAGGTCGCCACACAAATAACCAAATTTATCTCTTAATCCGAAAGGCCTGACAGCAATACTTTGATTACTTCCGATTATAGTTCCATCATTAGACATGATATCAACTCCTTAGACTCATTATTCACGCAAACTATATGGATATACCGATGCTCAGCGTAATAAACCGCTATGAAGAGTATTAACGGTCAGAAGTTATAACCGAGACCGACACGATAACGAGTCTGGCGATCGTCTGTGGTGGTGGTGTTATAACCGGAGGAAACGTTACCCACCTCAACAAATGGAATCCAGGAACCTATTTTATAAGCTACACGGAAGTTATATTCATAATCGTCTTTTCGGTTGTTATATAAATCTTCGCTATCGGCAATTTTATAAATACCGTTAAGCTCAAACATCCAGTCATGAATGTTATAACCGAGCCATGCTTCCGGACGATAGACCATGCGATCATCCTTGCCGTCAGTGTTTCTGCGCATGTACTCCTGACGATAGCGGAACGCAGTCCACCAGTTGTCATTGATATTGTACTGTACGCGGATATAAGGTTTGTAAATCGTGATGTTATCGCCCGTTTCGATCGCAATACCCGGCTGCCAGATAAGATCCCGCCAGGTAAACTGGTAGCTTGCAGTATACTCGTTGCCATTACTTTCCATATTATTCCACGCATCATTAGATTGCGTATCTTCGGAACGTGAAATGGCTTCAACGGCTACACCAAAACCAGTCGCAAAACGATGAGACATATAAACACGATCGTAATTGCGCCCATCGTCATAATATTCATGACGATAATCAACATAACCCGCTTGCGCGGTCACAGAGAATAATGGAATCAGTAATAACGCAGATTTAAATTTCATGACCATCCCTCTTCACACTAAATCAAGGAAATTATCCATCTCGTTCCGTCCATTAATGGGAAACGATGAAGGATTAAGAATAATTTTATATTTCCACGAAAGTGTATTTTAGAAAGAAAGCAGAAACCTTTGGTATTTTGCCAACAATTGGCATGAGTGGCAAAAATCAGAAGATAAAAAGGATGTAGATCACCAGTAGAAACATTTTACCTAAAAAATAAAAACACTGTTTTATTTATTAAATAAAAGACACTATTCAACACATCAATATGAATTTCATTCTTCAGGCGCAGAAACAAAAAAAGCGCCGAAAGGCGCTTTTTTCTGACAGCTGAAACTTATTTGCTGCCTGGGATGTTGAAACGCTTGTTGAAGCGATCAACGCGGCCACCGGTAGCAACATCACGCTGCTTGCCAGTATAGAACGGGTGGCACTTGCTGCACACGTCGAGGTTCAGATCGTGACCGACAGTGGAGCGGATTTTAATGACGTTACCGCAAGAGCAGTTTGCAGTAATTTCTTCGTATTTCGGGTGAATATCTTTTTTCATGGGAAAACCTCAGTTTAAGGCCGCGTCGCTCTTCCAGCCCTAACGCCAGACACCACGCGATGTTAATTATTCCCCGTCACCTTTCACACTGCATCAACAGCTTGAAATTCTCGGGTAATGGTCATTGTTTGACGCAATCAATTTGCATCAAAGGCGGCGAATCATACAGAAATTAACCTGCTCATGCAAACTGATCCGCATTCTACCCTTCACTAATGTGTATACTAACCGGCCAGATTTCAAGTCAGGATGATTCAATGCCCGTTGCGCACGTTGCCTTACCCGTTCCGCTACCTCGCACCTTTGACTACCTTCTGCCGGAAGGCATGAGCGCCAAAGCCGGGTGTCGTGTACGCGTGCCTTTTGGCAAGCAACAGGAGCGCGTCGGCATCGTCCTTTCCGTTAGCGAGCACAGCGAACTGCCGCTCAACGAATTGAAAGCCGTTCTCGAAGTGCTGGACAGCGAGCCGGTCTATTCGACCTCCGTCTGGCGTCTGCTGTTGTGGGCAGCTGACTATTATCATCATCCTATTGGCGACGTGCTGTTTCATGCCCTGCCGATTCTGCTACGCCAGGGACGCCCGGCTGCCAACGCGCCCATGTGGTACTGGTTTGCCACTGAAGAGGGCCAGGTTATTGATCTCAACGGCCTGAAGCGTTCTCCCAAGCAGCAGCAGGCGCTGGCAGCATTACGCCAGGGAAAAATCTGGCGCGACCAGGTGGCAGAGCTGGAATTTAATGACGCCGCCTTGCAGGCGCTGCGTAAAAAAGGCCTGTGCGACCTGGCAAGCGAAACGCCAGGCTTTAGCGACTGGCGTACGCACTACGCGGTTTCCGGTGAGCGTCTACGGCTGAATACCGAACAGGCTACCGCCGTCGGGGCGATCCACAGCGCCTCGGACAGTTTTAGCGCCTGGCTATTAGCGGGCGTGACGGGATCGGGTAAAACAGAGGTCTATTTAAGCGTACTGGAAAATGTGCTCGCCCAGGGCAAACAGGCGCTGGTGATGGTGCCGGAGATTGGCCTGACGCCGCAAACTATTGCTCGGTTTCGCGAGCGCTTCAATGCGCCGGTCGAAGTCCTGCACTCGGGTTTAAATGACAGCGAACGTCTTTCGGCATGGCTGAAGGCGAAAAATGGCGAAGCGGCGATTGTCATCGGCACGCGCTCGTCGCTGTTCACACCGTTTAAAAATCTGGGCGTGATTGTCATCGACGAAGAGCACGACAGCTCTTATAAACAGCAGGAAGGCTGGCGCTATCATGCGCGCGACCTCGCGGTTTATCGTGCCCATAGCGAACAAATTCCCATTATTCTCGGCTCAGCCACCCCAGCGCTGGAAACGCTGTGCAACGTGCGGCAGAAAAAATACCGCATGCTGCGCCTGACGCGCCGCGCCGGAAATGCGCGCCCAGCCACTCAGCACGTGCTGGATCTGAAAGGTCAGCAGGTACAGGCCGGACTCGCCCCTGCGCTTATCGCCCGTATGCGTCAGCACCTGCAGGCGGATAACCAGGTGATCCTGTTTTTAAACCGCAGGGGTTTTGCTCCTGCCCTGCTGTGCCACGACTGTGGCTGGATTGCTGAATGCCCGCGCTGCGATCACTACTACACGCTGCATCAGGCGCAGCACCATCTGCGCTGCCACCACTGCGACAGTCAGCGTCCGATACCGCGTCAGTGCCCTTCCTGCGGCTCAACGCATATGGTTCCGGTAGGACTCGGCACCGAACAGCTTGAGCAGGCTCTGGCGCCTTTTTTCCCCGGCGTGCCCATCTCACGCATCGATCGCGACACGACCAGCCGTAAAGGGTCGCTGGAGCAGCATCTGGCGGAAGTGCATCGCGGCGGCGCGCGAATCCTGATCGGCACACAAATGCTGGCGAAAGGCCACCATTTCCCGGACGTCACCCTGGTGGCGCTGCTGGACGTTGACGGCGCGCTGTTCTCCGCAGATTTCCGGTCGGCAGAACGCTTCGCCCAGCTCTACACGCAGGTTTCCGGGCGTGCCGGTCGCGCCGGGAAACAGGGTGAAGTGGTGCTGCAAACGCACCACCCTGAACATCCGCTACTGCAAACCTTACTGTATAAAGGTTATGACGCTTTTGCCGAGCAGGCGCTGGCCGAGCGACAAACGCTCCAGCTTCCCCCATGGACCAGCCATGTGATCGTGCGGGCAGAAGATCACAACAACCAGCATGCGCCGATGTTCTTGCAGCAGTTACGAAATCTGATTCAGGCCAGTCCGCTGGCCGATGAAAAACTGTGGGTGTTAGGCCCGGTTCCCGCCCTGGCACCCAAACGTGGCGGTCGCTATCGCTGGCAAATTTTGTTGCAGCACCCATCGCGAATTCGCCTGCAGCATATCGTCAGCGGCACACTGGCGCTGATCAATACGTTACCCGATGCGCGTAAGGTTAAATGGGTGCTGGATGTCGATCCCATCGAGGGATAATCCCTCACGATGCGAGGCGGATCGTAAAATTAAAGATCCATCACACTTTTTATGAAAATTCTGTAACCGCTTCCATTCACTATCTGATAAAAATGTTTCAGATGAAGGTTATCCAGGGACGAGTCTGTGCCAGCCGCCCTGGCGAGGAGAAAGAGTGAAACCGAATAAGCAGGTTGCCGCCGCTACGATGAAAGATGTTGCCCTGAAGGCGAAAGTCTCAACGGCAACCGTATCCCGCGCATTAATGAATCCAGACAAAGTTTCGCAGTCAACCCGTAACAAGGTTGAGCAGGCAGCTCTGGAAGTGGGATATCTACCTCAATCGATGGGACGCAACGTAAAGCGTAATGAGTCACGTACCATTCTGGTGATTGTGCCTGATATCTGCGATCCGTTTTTTAGCGAAGTCATTCGTGGCATAGAAGTCACCGCCGCAGAACAGGGATATCTGGTGCTGATCGGCGATTGCGCGCACCAGAATCAGCAGGAAAAGACCTTTCTTAACCTCATTATCACCAAGCAGATCGATGGCATGGTCCTGCTCAGCTCGCGCCTGCCGTTTGATGCCAGCGTTGAAGAGCAGCGTAATTTACCGCCGATGGTTATGTCCAACGAGTTCGCGCCAGAGCTGGAACTCCCCACCGTGCACATTGATAACCTCACCGCCGCCTTCAACGCGATGAATTATCTGCTGGAGTTGGGACATAAACGCATTGGCTGTATCGCCGGACCAGAGGATATGCCGCTGTGCCATTACCGTCTGCAAGGTTACGTTCAGGCACTGCGCCGCAGCGGAATTACGGTCGATCCGCATTTCATCGCGCGCGGAGACTTTACCTATGAAGCGGGAGCTAATGCGCTTAAACAGCTCCTGGCGCTACCACAGCCGCCTACCGCAGTCTTCTGCCACAGCGATGTCATGGCGCTTGGCGCCCTCTCTTACGCCAAACGTCAGGGCCTGAAAGTACCCGACGATTTATCGATCATTGGCTTCGATAACATTTCGCTCGCGGAATTTTGTGATCCACCCCTGACAACCGTCGCACAGCCGCGTTTCGATATCGGACGCGAAGCTATGCTGTTACTGCTCGATCAATTACAAGGGCAGAACGTCAGCAGTGGCTCACGTTTACTGGACTGCGAGCTTATTATTCGGGGTACAACCCGGGCACTGACGTAAAGTAAAGTGCTTTCGGACTCCCCTGTCTGGTCAAAGGCCCGCCGCTTAAGTAACATGGCGGGCTGACGAACGAATAAATACAGCGAAACGATAGTGGCACAACGAGATTATGTACGTCGCGGCCAACCGGCACCTTCGCGGCGCAAAAAGAGCACATCACGGAAAAAACAACGCAATACGCCTGCGGTATCGCCCGCTATGGTTGCTATTGCTGCAGCCGTACTCGTGACCTTTATCGGTGGTCTGTACTTCATTACGCATCACAAGAAAGAAGAGTCCGAAACGCTGCAAAACCAGAAAGTCACCGGAAATGGCATTCCACCAAAACCGGAAGAGCGCTGGCGATACATCAAAGAGCTGGAAAGCCGTCAGCCTGGCGTACGCGCGCCTACCGAACCGTCTGCCGGCGGCGAGGTGCTGAACGCCGACCAGTTAACCAATGAACAGCGCCAGTTGTTGGCGCAGATGCAGGCTGATATGCGTCAACAGCCAACGCAGCTCAACGAAGTACCATGGAACGAACAAACGCCTGAGCAACGCCAGCAAACGCTGCAGCGTCAACGTCAGGTGCAACAGCAGCAGTGGAACACTACGCAGCAGCAGGCTCAACAACCACGCCAACGGGCAACGGAACAGCCGTACCAGCAACCGCAAACGCGTACGGCGCAAACCGCACCGGTACAACAGCCGAAACCGCAGCCAAAACCGGCGGCGCAACAGCCGTATCAGGATCTGCTGCAAACGCCTGCGCATACCACCGCCGCTCAGCCGAAAACGCAACCGGCCGCGCCAATAACGAATGAAACGCAGCCGCCAAAACAGACGGCGGAGAAAAAAGATGAACGCCGCTGGATGGTTCAGTGCGGGTCATTTAAAGGTGCTGAGCAGGCAGAAACCGTGCGCGCGCAGCTGGCCTTTGAAGGGTTCAACTCGCGAATTACCACTAATAACGGCTGGAATCGCGTGGTTATTGGTCCGCTCAAAGGCAAAGAGAATGCCGACAATACCATCAGCCGCCTGAAGGTTGCTGGTCACACAAACTGCATTCGACTCGCCACTGGGGGTTGAAACCCCCAAAATCCCCCCCATCTATACTTGCATTACGCCCCGCATCCTGTGCGGGGCCTGTATTCTGCATTTGTAACCAAGGGGTCTGCTCGTGACAACAATAGTAAGCGTACGCCGTAACGGCCATGTGGTAATCGCCGGTGATGGTCAGGCCACACTGGGTAACACCGTAATGAAAGGCAACGTGAAGAAAGTCCGCCGTCTGTATAACGACAAAGTCATTGCGGGCTTTGCGGGCGGTACTGCGGATGCATTCACGCTGTTTGAACTGTTCGAACGCAAGCTGGAAATGCACCAGGGTCACCTGGTGAAAGCGGCCGTTGAACTGGCAAAAGACTGGCGTACCGACCGTATGCTGCGCAAACTCGAAGCGCTGCTGGCCGTCGCAGATGAAACGGCATCACTCATCATCACCGGTAACGGCGACGTCATCCAGCCAGAAAACGATCTGATTGCCATCGGCTCCGGCGGTCCCTACGCCCAGGCTGCTGCACGCGCTCTGCTGGAAAACACCGAGCTTGGCGCGCGCGAGATTGCTGAGAAAGCGTTGGATATTGCAGGGGATATCTGCATTTATACCAACCACTTCCATACCATCGAAGAATTGAACTCCAAAGCGTAAGGATCCCCCATGTCTGAAATGACCCCACGCGAAATTGTCAGCGAACTGAACAAACACATCATCGGCCAGGATAACGCTAAGCGTTCCGTGGCGATTGCCCTGCGTAACCGCTGGCGCCGTATGCAGCTCAACGAAGAGCTGCGCCATGAAGTGACGCCGAAAAATATTCTGATGATTGGCCCGACCGGCGTCGGTAAAACCGAAATCGCCCGTCGCCTGGCAAAACTGGCCAACGCGCCGTTCATCAAGGTTGAAGCAACCAAATTTACCGAAGTTGGCTATGTTGGTAAGGAAGTTGACTCGATCATCCGCGATCTGACCGACGCAGCCATTAAGATGGTTCGCGTTCAGGCCATCGAGAAAAACCGCTTCCGCGCTGAAGAGATGGCGGAAGAGCGCATTCTCGACGTGCTGATCCCACCAGCTAAAAATAACTGGGGACAGTCTGAGCAGCCGCAGGAACCTTCTGCCGCGCGTCAGGCGTTCCGTAAAAAACTGCGCGAAGGCCAGCTCGACGATAAAGAGATCGAAATCGATCTCGCCGCCGCACCGATGGGCGTTGAAATCATGGCGCCTCCGGGCATGGAAGAGATGACCAGCCAGTTGCAGTCCATGTTCCAGAACCTGGGCGGTCAGAAGCAAAAACCGCGTAAGCTGAAAATCAAAGACGCGATGAAGCTGCTGATTGAAGAAGAAGCGGCTAAACTGGTGAACCCGGAAGAGCTGAAACAGGAAGCTATCGACGCCGTTGAGCAGCACGGGATCGTGTTTATCGACGAAATCGACAAAATCTGTAAGCGCGGCGAATCCTCTGGTCCGGATGTGTCCCGTGAAGGCGTACAGCGCGACCTGCTGCCGCTGGTTGAAGGCTGCACGGTCTCCACCAAGCACGGCATGGTGAAAACCGATCATATTCTGTTTATCGCTTCTGGCGCATTCCAGGTCGCGAAACCGTCGGACCTGATCCCGGAACTGCAGGGTCGTCTACCGATTCGCGTTGAACTACAGGCGCTGACCACCAGCGATTTTGAGCGTATCCTGACCGAACCGAATGCCTCCATCACCGTTCAGTACAAAGCGCTGATGGCGACCGAAGGTGTGGACATTAACTTCACCGAATCGGGCATTAAACGCATTGCCGAAGCGGCCTGGCAGGTTAACGAAACCACCGAAAACATCGGTGCGCGTCGTCTGCACACCGTTCTGGAACGTCTGATGGAAGATATTTCCTATGATGCGAGCGATTTGAACGGCCAAAGCATCACAATTGATGCCGATTATGTGAGCAAACATCTGGATGCGCTGGTCGCAGATGAAGATCTGAGCCGTTTTATCCTATAATCGCGTTCAATGCATTTTCATCACTGTTGATGGGGCTGATAAAGCCCCATTTTTATTGGCGCTAAATATGACTGAACAACAACAAATTAGCCGCTCACAAGCCTGGCTGGAAAGTTTACGACCTAAGACCTTACCGCTCGCCTTCGCGGCGATCATCGTCGGTACGGCATTAGCATGGTGGCAAGGATACTTCGATCCGCTGGTTGCTCTGCTGGCATTGATTACGGCGGGACTGCTGCAAATTCTGTCCAATCTCGCTAACGACTATGGCGATGCCGTCAAAGGCAGCGACACGCCCGATCGCATTGGACCGCTGCGCGGGATGCAAAAAGGGGTTATCACCCAAGAGCAGATGAAGCGCGCGCTGATCGTCACCGTAGTGTTGATCTGTCTGTCTGGTCTGGCCCTGGTTGCCGTGGCCTGTCACACGCTGGCGGATTTTGTCGGTTTCCTGGTGCTCGGGGGCCTGTCAATTATCGCCGCGATCACTTACACCGTGGGTAATCGCCCTTACGGATATATCGGTCTGGGCGATATTTCCGTGCTGGTATTCTTCGGCTGGCTCAGCGTGATGGGAAGCTGGTATTTACAGGCCCATACGCTGATTCCGGCGCTGATTCTGCCTGCCACCGCCTGCGGCCTGCTGGCAACCGCTGTGCTCAACGTCAACAATCTGCGCGATATCAACAGCGACAGAGAGAATGGCAAGAACACGCTGGTCGTGCGTTTAGGCGCCGTGAATGCCCGCCGCTACCATGCCTGCCTGCTGATGGGTACGCTGGTCTGTCTGGCGCTGTTTAACCTGTTCTCGCTGCAAAGCCTATGGGGATGGTTGTTTATTCTTGCCGCTCCGCTGCTTTTCAAACAGGCGCGTTACGTGATGCGTGAGATGAACCCTGAGGCAATGCGCCCGATGCTGGAACGCACCGTAAAAGCGGCACTATTAACTAACCTGCTGTTTGTCGTTGGAATTTTCTTAAGTCAGTGGTCTCTTTAACTGACAAATATCAATTAACAATTGATGATTTTGCCAACAGTACACATAGCGCGATATACTAAAAATTCTCGCAGCAACTAAACGTTAAGCCTATGAAATACGATACATCCGAGCTTTGTGACATCTATCAGGAAGATGTCAACGTCGTGGAACCGCTGTTCTCTAACTTTGGGGGACGGTCGTCGTTTGGCGGACAAATCATCACGGTAAAATGTTTCGAGGACAACGGGTTGCTGTACGATCTGCTCGAACAGAACGGCCGTGGTCGCATTCTTCTGGTCGATGGCGGCGGTTCTGTTCGCCGCGCGCTGGTCGATGCCGAACTGGCGCGGCTGGCCGTACAGAATGAATGGGAAGGTCTGGTCATCTACGGCTCAGTACGCCAGGTAGACGATCTGGAAGAACTGGATATCGGCATTCAGGCGATTGCCGCAATTCCGGTAGCCGCTTCAGGTGAAGGCATTGGGGAAAGCGATGTGCGCGTCAACTTTGGCGGCGTGACCTTCTTCTCCGGCGACCACCTTTACGCCGACAACACCGGGATAATCCTCTCCGAAGACCCGCTCGATATCGAGTGATCAAAAAGGCACCGCAAGGTGCCTTTTTTTATGCGCTTCCGTCGTACCCACCTTTTGCACGCCTTGCAACTGTAGCTATTTGCCGCAACTGATGAAGCTACTTACAGCGGCTCTATCTCCCCCTTCCCACTCTGCGTGTTATTTGTCTTAATAAACAACAAGTTAAAAACATGGCACGCCTTATGCTTTATACCACTGTATCCAATCAAAGCGCATAAGGATTTTTTATGAAGAAAAATGCAGTGGTTATTAACCCGCAAGATAGCGTTGCTACTGCTATCCAGCCCCTCAAGGCCGGAGACGTCGCTAACATGTTTGTTGGCAATGAAAATCTGACCATCACCTTACGTGATGACATCCCTTACGGTCATAAATTTGCCATTAAAGCCGTTGCGCTTCATGGCGAAGTTTACAAATACGGTGAATCCATTGGTCGGGCAACAAAGCCTATCCAGACCGGAGATTATGTTCATGTTCATAATGTTGAAAGTGAACGTGGCCGTGGGGATTGGAAATAAAGGCTGAAGGAACAAGTGAAAATGAAAAAAACAATCAAAGGTTATCGTCGTCCGGATGGCAGCGTGGGTATTCGCAACTACGTCTTAATTTTACCTACCAGCGTTTGCGCCAATAAAGTGGCTCAGGACATCTCCGCTCAGGTTCATGGCTCAACCTGGCTTAATAATGATTTTGGTTGCTGCCAGATTGCTGGTGATGCTGCATTAACCGAAAAAACACTGATCAACGTTGCCAGGAACGGCAACGTTGGCGCCATACTCGTTGTCGGATTGGGTTGTGAAGGCGCTGAACCTACTCACATTGCACAAGAAATCACGAAATTTGGTAAGCCGGTTTCCTGCATCACAATTCAGAATGAAGGGGGGACCTTGCAGTGTCAGGCGCGCGGAATTTCAATCGCACGTCAGTATGCGCAGGATTTGTCCCAGCAAGACTACGAAGAAATAAACGTCAGCGAGTTGATCCTCGGAATGGAATGCGGAGGTTCTGATACCACTTCTGGCCTCGCCTCCAACCCTGCCTGTGGTGTTGCATCTGATTTGTTAGTTAACGATGGTGGCACATCGATTCTTTCAGAAACCACCGAATTCATTGGCGCAGAACACGTTGTTGCTCGTCGGGCCATTAATTCACAAGTCGCAGACGATTTAATCAAGCTGGTTGTGGGGTGTGAAGAAAGAGCGAAAGCCCTGGGCGCAGATATCAGGGGCGGGCAACCGACGCCAGGTAATATCCAGGGCGGTATCACCACCATTGAGGAAAAATCTCTGGGCTGCATGCACAAAGCGGGTCATTCACCGCTACAGGGCGTCCTGCAATACGCAGATTTCCCTGGCGGTCGTGGACTATGGGTGATGGACTCCCCTGGACAAGATATCGAATCCATCTCCGGGATGGTGGCCGGCGGCGCACAAATTATTATCTTTACTACCGGGCGCGGAACCCCCACGGGAAACCCGATTGCGCCAGTGATCAAAATCACCGCCAACGAAGAAACATTTACCAAAATGCGCGACAACATTGATATTGATGTTTCATCGATTATGCGGGGAGAATCTTCTATTAATGAGATGGGCGAGGTAATTTATCAGGAAATCATTAAGGTTTCTAATGGTAAAACAACCAAAGCTGAAGATCTTGGGCATAAGGAATTCTCTATTTACAAGATCGCACCAACATTTTAAGACGATAGAAATATAACCCTATACGGTGGGAATAAATAACATATTCCCATCATTTATATCCGTTACGAAAACACGGAAGTCTCCTCATGAAAATAAAACAAACAATTGAGAAATTCCCAGGCGGGATGATGGTAATCCCGTTATTGATCGGAGCATTATTAAAGACATTTTGTCCTGGTGCTTTAGAAATAGGGAGCTTTTCGACGGCGGTAGCTCATGGCGCTCTCGCTATCCTGGGCGTATTTTTTGTCTGTATGGGCGCTGAAATCCGCCTACAGGCCGCGCCGGTCGCCCTGAAAAAAGGGTTCGCCATTATGCTGTCCAAGTTGGTTGTCGGGACAGCAATTGGCTTACTGGTCGCAAAGTTTTGTGGCGCCAACGGCTTCTTTGGTTTGTCTGCACTCGCCATTATCGCGGCTATGACCAATGCGAATATGGGCCTCTACGCTGCACTGACCAAACAGTTTGGCAATGAAACCGATGCGGGCGCTATCGCTGTGCTTTCCGTACTTGAAGGCCCCTTTCTGACGATGGTGGCGATGGGTGCCGCTGGGCTGGTGTCGATCCCAATAATGGAACTGTTCGCCGTTGTTTTACCAATACTGATTGGTATGCTGCTCGGAAATCTGGATGAGGATATGCGTTCGTTCCTGAAAAGCGGCGGCGCGATGCTGATCCCCTTCTTCTCTTTTGGTCTGGGTACCGGAATCGATTTCAGCACCCTGCTGATGGCCGGATTCGCAGGGGTTATTCTGGGTCTCATGACCGCATTCATTGGCGCGCTGATTAATGTTGCCGTCTCCCGTTTTGTCGGAGGTTCAGGCATCGCCGGAGCGGCAGTCTCCACGACGGCCGGTAACGCCGTTGCGACCCCCGCAGCCATCGCCGCAGTTGACCCCAGCGTGTCAGCATTAATCGCCGTAGCGACGCCGCAGATTGCCGCCTCTACGATCGTCACCTCCTTAGTCGTACCGTTTATAACCGCCTGGGTTGCTCGCCGCGAACAAAGGAGAATCGCCCAACGCCAGCAGTTATCAAAAACATAAATTCCACAGAGTTGATCGAAAACAATTCCGCTGTTCACCATTTATGTGACAAAAAGATTGCAGAAACAGTAAGTCGTGAATGGATTACTGTTTCTGCAATAATGCCGACAACTGTTTCCACCGTTATCGACTTCACATCATGATCATGCTGGATTCAACATGTTAAAATTACCTAATATTTACATCGTTTCTCCTTTACAAGCGCTCTCTCTCGAAGCTGAACGCCTGTCTATCCGATATAAGCACATCGCAAATCTAACGATATTAAATGCTACCCTCGACGATGTTGATTCCGTGATCCCGATATTGCGCACGAATTCCCCTGATCTTGTGATTAGTCGCGGTGGCATGGCATGGATGCTTAAACAAAAAATACCGCAGCCTGTCATTGAAATAAAAACATCCGCCTATGATATTATCGATGCCCTCAGGCCATATCTTGGGCTCAATAAAAATATTGGGGTTATTGGGTTTCGCAGCGTTATCGACGGCTGTATGAAAATAGCCAGGATGCTTAATCTGCAGCTCACTGAGTTTATCATTGACGAAATGGCCAACCCTTGCATTGAGAATGTCAGAAATGACTTTGTCAATTACACACAAAATAACCAGATAGATCTTATTATTGGCGATGCCATTTGCCCGCTTTATTTTGGCACACACAGCATGGAACATTTCATCCCTTTCCATTCAGGTGTCGAGTCCATAGAACTGGCATTACATGAGGCAATTCAGCTGTATCAGGCGCTCGCTAATGAGCGCATTGAGCAAAACCAGCTAAACCTGTTACTTGACCACACCAATAAATTCATTCTTCTCATTGATAATTGCGGTAAGGTCATTCACTGTAACCATAAAGCCGTCGAGCTTTTACAACTCAGTAAACATGATTTAATCAGTAAAAAAATACCTTCCTTAACGCTAAACTGGGAAGACCTGCAAAATAATATCCCGATAGAAAATGAGTTAATCAACACACCCTATGGCGAATTTGTGGTTAACCAGTTCCCCATTGTAGAAAACGAAAATCTCAACCGCGTGGTGATCACCCTCCAGACATCATCTAACTTACAGAATGCTGAGCAGAAGATAAGAATCAAAGAAGCGAAAAAGTTAGGATTTCACGCCAGGTATCACTTCGAAGATTTTATTACCTGCAACCGTGAAATGCAGGATCGCTTAAGGTTAGCCAGGATATATGCGGAAACCGAAGCAACAATACTGCTACTCGGTGAAAATGGTACCGGCAAAGAGGTTCTGGCGCAGAGCATTCATAACGCCAGTTCACATCGCAATGGGCCATTTGTTGCGGTTAACTGCGGCGCAATCCCCGCTTCAATTATGGAAAGCGAACTCTTTGGATATGTCGATGGCGCGTTTTCCGGTGCCTCTAAAAAAGGCCGCGCAGGGATGTTTGAACTGGCGCATAACGGCACCATCTTTCTTGATGAAATCAGCGAACTGGATAAGTTCTTACAAGCAAAACTCTTACGCATTCTGCAAGAGCGCCAACTGATGCGCCTGGGCGCAGATCACATGATTCCGGTCAACGTCCGCGTTATTGCGGCCACAAACCGAAACTTACCGGCAATGATTGCAGCCGGTGATTTTAGAGAAGACCTTTTTTATCGCTTGAATGTGCTCAAGGTCACCACATTACCGTTACGTGAACGCCCGGACGATATCCAACTTATTGGGCAAACAACTTTAGATGCGCTGAGAAAGTCCTATCAGTTGCCTCCCATTGCATTGAGCGAAAGTTTATGGAGTGAGCTGAAAAAATATTTATGGCCGGGTAACGTACGTCAGTTGAATAATATTATGGAGCGCCTGGCGTTATCGTTTTCATCCGGCGTGGTGTCTCTTTCTGCCGCCACGTTACTGATTGAGGATTTACAAGCCGATAAAGCGTCTTCCCCCCAACAACCTCGCCATCACTGCCCGGACTGCCAGTTGCTCGAAGGGCCGTATAAACGGATCCGTAGCCGTATTCTCAAAGGGGTGCTACTACGACAGCAAAACAACAAAAGCCGTGCAGCGAAGCAACTGGATATTGACCGTAGCTCGTTCACCCGTTGGCTTGGTGATTGATGGGAAAGCCCGCAAGCAAGGCCGTTATCAAAGATAAGTATTGCCGGATGTCGGCTTACACCTTATCCGGCCTACAAACTAAATCCTCTATAGATTTCGCGTCAGGGCAAGGCGGCAAGTAAGTGAATCCCCAGGAGCATAGGCCACTATGTGACTGGGGTGAACGCACGCAGCCAACGCCGCCATAACGTGAAATATGACGAGGATTAGACTTCTTCCATACGACCCAGCAGGGCATGCAGACGATCCTGCCAGCCGTTCTGCTGTTCTTTCAGATTGTTGTTCTCACGCTCCAGTTCTTCACGCTGCTGCTGTGCAGACTGAACTTCCTGCGACAGTGAGTTATTCTTTTCTTTCAGCTCTTCGATTTCCATCTGCAACAGCGTGATGGTATCAATCGCCTGCTGTACTTTTGCTTCCAGTTTCTCAAACACTTCTAATGACATCGTCATACCTCTCCTGAATTGCAAGGCGTTGATGGATAAAAATCCTCGTCCCGATAACCGGCGACGCCTTAATAAAAACGAGCGCACTCTACTTAACACCGATTGTATGAAGCCGCGTCATCCCTGTCCAGCGGCATCCCGCGCAGATTGCGGTTTGCAACACTTTTAGTCTTTCTCCTGGTGACATGACTGTCATAACGCTTAAGTGTTAAGAGATTGATCGGTGAAATGATTCAGCTCACATTATTTTTGTATAACAAATACCGCGCAATGGCGCGAAAACGCTCATTTTGTTGATGCAGTACACACATTTTAATTTCGATATTTCTCGTTTTTGAGCGTTAACGATAAATTAACAGTGTGCCTACCGGCTCCGGGGATGTCAGTGACCTTCTCGCACACAATAAACATTAAACTCTCTTCAGGATCCGATTATGAGTCAAACATCAACCTTAAAAGGCCAGTGCATTGCTGAATTCCTCGGTACCGGGTTGTTGATTTTCTTCGGTGTGGGCTGTGTCGCTGCACTCAAAGTGGCCGGGGCTACTTTTGGTCAGTGGGAAATCAGCATCATCTGGGGTCTGGGGGTAGCGATGGCTATCTATCTGACCGCAGGCGTTTCTGGCGCACACCTGAATCCAGCGGTCACCATCGCACTCTGGCTGTTTGCCTGTTTTGATAAACGCAAAGTCGTCCCTTTTATTATTTCGCAAATTGCCGGCGCCTTTTGCGCAGCGGCATTGGTTTACGGGCTTTATTACAATCTTTTCCTCGATTTCGAACAAACCAATCATATCGTGCGCGGCAGTACCGAGAGCCTGGGTCTGGCAGGTACTTTCTCCACCTATCCGAACCCGCATATCAATTTTGTGCAGGCCTTCGCGGTTGAAATGGTCATTACCGCTATTCTAATGGGGCTGATTCTGGCCCTGACCGACGATGGTAACGGTGTACCTCGTGGTCCGCTGGCGCCACTGCTGATCGGCTTACTGATTGCCGTTATTGGTGCTTCCATGGGTCCGCTAACAGGTTTTGCGATGAACCCGGCACGTGACTTCGGACCGAAACTGTTCGCCGGACTGGCCGGATGGGGTGAGATTGCCTTCACGGGTGGTCGTGATATCCCTTACTTCCTGGTACCGGTGTTTGGCCCGATTACCGGCGCAATTTTGGGCGCATGGGCCTATCGCAAACTGATTGGTCGTCATTTGCCGTGCGATGTCTGCGCGATTGAAGAGAAAGACGTTGCGGCCAACACTCAACAAAAAGCTTCGCAGTAATGTGACTACGGGACAAAAAATTATGACTGAAAAAAAATATATCGTTGCGCTCGACCAGGGCACCACCAGCTCCCGCGCGGTCGTCATGGACCACGATGCGAATATCGTTGCCGTTTCACAGCGCGAATTCGAGCAAATCTACCCGAAAGCAGGTTGGGTAGAACACGACCCAATGGAAATTTGGGCAACCCAAAGCTCCACGCTGGTTGAAGTGCTGGCGAAAGCCGATATCAGTTCCGATGAAATTGCCGCGATCGGTATTACCAACCAGCGTGAAACCACCATCGTCTGGGAACGTGAGACCGGTAAACCAATCTATAACGCCATTGTATGGCAGTGTCGTCGTACCGCGGATATCTGCGAGAAGCTCAAGCGCGACGGTATGGAAGAGTACATCCGCAATAACACCGGCCTGGTGATTGACCCGTACTTCTCCGGTACCAAAGTGAAGTGGATCCTCGACCACGTAGAAGGTTCGCGTGAGCGCGCTCGTCGCGGTGAACTGTTGTTCGGTACCGTAGACACCTGGCTTATCTGGAAAATGACGCAGGGACGCGTACACGTCACCGATTACACCAACGCCTCACGTACCATGCTGTTCAACATCCACTCCCTGGACTGGGACGACAAGATGTTGGATGCGCTGGATATTCCGCGCGCCATGCTGCCGGAAGTGCGTCGTTCTTCTGAAGTGTACGGCCAAACCAACATCGGTGGTAAGGGCGGCATTCGTATTCCTATCTCCGGTATCGCCGGTGACCAGCAGGCGGCGCTGTTCGGCCAGCTGTGCGTGAAAGAAGGGATGGCGAAAAACACTTACGGTACCGGCTGCTTCATGCTGATGAACACCGGCGAGAAAGCCGTTAAGTCCGAAAACGGGCTGCTGACCACCATCGCCTGCGGACCGACCGGGGAAGTGAACTACGCCCTGGAAGGCGCGGTGTTTATGGCGGGTGCCTCTATCCAGTGGCTGCGTGATGAAATGAAACTCATCAGCGATGCATTCGACTCTGAGTATTTCGCGACTAAAGTGAAAGACACCAACGGCGTGTACGTCGTTCCGGCATTCACCGGTCTGGGCGCACCGTACTGGGACCCGTATGCGCGTGGCGCCATCTTCGGTCTGACCCGTGGCGTAAACTCCAACCACATCATTCGCGCAACGCTTGAGTCTATCGCTTACCAAACCCGTGACGTACTGGAAGCGATGCAGGCTGACTCCGGCATTCGCTTGCACGCCCTGCGCGTCGATGGCGGGGCGGTAGCCAACAACTTCCTGATGCAGTTCCAGTCGGACATTCTCGGCACACGCGTTGAGCGCCCGGAAGTCCGCGAAGTCACTGCGCTGGGTGCGGCTTATCTGGCCGGTCTGGCGGTCGGCTTCTGGCAAAACCTGGATGAGCTGCAGGAAAAAGCGGTCATCGAGCGTGAATTCCGTCCTGGCATCGAAACCACCGAACGTAACTTCCGTTACAGCGGCTGGAAAAAAGCAGTCAAACGCGCCATGGCGTGGGAAGATCACGACGAGTAATACGTCATTGCCGGATGGCGACGCTAAGGTGTCTTATCCGGCAATATCTTCGTGCGGGGACAACCCCGCACACACATCAATAATCTCGCCCCCTCCCCTGTGCTACACTTCGCGCCATTCCTTTCAGCTACGAGTTTGCAATGAGACGAGAACTTGCCATTGAATTTTCACGCGTGACCGAAGCGGCCGCGCTGGCTGGCTATAAATGGCTGGGCCGCGGCGATAAAAATACCGCTGACGGCGCGGCGGTGAACGCCATGCGTATTATGCTCAACCAGGTCAACATCGACGGCACCATCGTGATTGGCGAAGGTGAAATCGATGAAGCGCCGATGCTGTTTATCGGTGAGAAAGTCGGTACGGGTCTTGGCGATGCGGTAGACATCGCAGTCGATCCTATCGAAGGCACGCGTATGACGGCAATGGGCCAGGCAAATGCGCTGGCGGTACTGGCCGTGGGCGATAAAGGCTGCTTCCTGAACGCGCCGGACATGTACATGGAAAAGCTGATTGTCGGCCCAGGCGCAAAAGGGTCCATTGACCTGAACCTGTCGCTGGAAGCCAACCTGCGTAACATTGCCGCCGCGCTGAACAAACCCCTGAGTGACCTGACCGTCACTATCCTGGCAAAACCTCGCCATGATGACGTTATTGCAGAGATGACGAAACTGGGCGTGCGCGTATTCGCTATTCCCGACGGCGACGTTGCGGCTTCAATTCTGACCTGCATGCCTGACAGCGAAGTTGACGTGCTGTACGGCATTGGCGGCGCACCGGAAGGTGTGGTCTCCGCCGCCGTTATCCGCGCGCTGGATGGCGATATGCAGGGCCGTCTCCTGGCGCGTCATGACGTCAAAGGCGACAGCGAAGAAAACCGCCGCATTGGCGAACAGGAACTGGCCCGCTGCACCGCGATGGGCATTGAAGCGGGCAAAGCGCTGCGTCTGGACGAAATGGCGCGCAGCGACAACGTCATTTTTTCTGCCACCGGCATCACCAAAGGCGATCTGCTGGAAGGCATTAGCCGCAAAGGCAATATCGCGACCACCGAAACGCTGCTGATCCGCGGCAAATCGCGCACAATCCGCCGCATTCAGTCGATTCACTATCTCGATCGCAAAGATCCCGATGTGCAGGCGCACATCCTGTAATTGATTTGATCAATAGAGCCTTCCAGCCCATCCGGGCTGGAAATCTTTCGTCCAACGAACGAAGATAAGGCAATCAAAGCAGACAGGAGACAACCATGGCAGATTGGGTAACAGGCAAAGTCACAAAGGTGCAGAACTGGACCGATGCCTTATTTAGTTTGACCGTGCGAGCTCCGGTTCTTCCTTTTACTGCTGGCCAGTTTACCAAGCTTGGCCTGGAAATCGACGGCGAGCGCGTCCAGCGCGCCTATTCCTACGTGAATGCGCCTGACAATCCCGATTTAGAGTTTTATCTGGTGACGGTTCCCGACGGCAAACTCAGCCCTCGTTTGGCCGCGCTGAAGCCTGGCGATGACGTTCAGGTGGTCAGTGAAGCCGCTGGCTTCTTCGTGCTGGATGAGGTCCCCGATTGCGACACGCTGTGGATGCTGGCGACCGGCACGGCTATCGGCCCGTATTTGTCGATTTTGCAGTTAGGCAAAGATCTGGATCGCTTTAAAAATCTGGTGCTGGTCCACGCCGCGCGCTATGCCGCCGATTTGAGCTATCTGCCGTTGATGCAGGCGCTGGAAAAGCGCTACGAAGGTAAATTACGTATCCAGACCGTTGTTAGCCGTGAAACTGCGGCAAATTCGCTGACCGGACGAGTGCCGGCGCTGATTGAAAGCGGTGAGCTGGAAAAAGCGGTAGGTCTGCCAATGGATAAAGAAACCAGCCACGTAATGCTGTGTGGAAATCCACAAATGGTGCGCGACACGCAGCAACTGTTGAAAGAGACCCGGCAGATGACCAAACACCTGCGCCGTCGACCAGGCCATATGACCGCTGAACACTACTGGTAAGAACGTTTTACTGCCCGGTAAGCGTCCCGGGCATTTTGCCGGATAAGACGCTAACGCGTCTTATCCGGCCTACGAGTCAGCTCTGTACTTTACGTCCTGCGTATCTTTACCGTATTTATTTTCGTCCTGGGTGCCGACAAACGCGCCCAGATCGATAAGCATGCCGACCAGAATCAGCGTCGGAAGAAAACGGCCTACCGCCCATTGCCAGACGCCAGGTAACATCGCCCAGTTTCCGGCCAGCAGCATCCACGCCAGAATCATCAGCAACGCCCACGCTCCTGAACGCCCTCGGTCATGCAGACGCTTTACCGTCACCGCCGCCGTCGGCCATAGCAGACACACCAGACAAAATGCTGCGGTTTGAATATCGAGTAATTGCTTACTTGCCAGGGAGAACAACGCCAGCATACTGACGATCCACAGACCTATCCAAATCCAGAAATCACGGCGTCCAATACGCCCTTTAAATGAGAATAACCACTGCTGTATGGTCATGTATGTTCCTTTATTATTACCTTCCAGGACAGTTTACCCTTTTGACAAGCCGGACGGTTACCGTTTTAATCGTGAGCAGTGAGAATGAAAGGTACAATTGATGAAGCAAGGATTTACACTGTTTTTATTACTGTTTTCAGCCTTAACCGTAAGCACTACAGCGCAGGCGGAAGAGCCATCGACGGCAATCACGGCCCCCTATTTGCTGGCGGGCGCGCCGACTTTTGATCTATCGATTAGCCAGTTTCGTGAAAACTTTAATACACAGAATCCAAAGCTTATCCTCAATGAATTCCGTGCCATCGACAGCAGCCGCGACCGGGCGAATCTCACCCGCGCCGCCAGCAAAATCAACGAAAATCTGTATGCGTCATCCGCGCTTGAACGCGGTACATTGAAAATCAAAAGTATGCAGATCACCTGGCTACCGATTCAGGGGCCTGAACAAAAGGCGGCGAAAGCGAAAGCGCTGGAATACATGACCGCCGTCATTCACACCGTCGCGCCGCTGCTGACAAAAGAACAAAGTCAGAAAAAGCTGCAAAAATTGCTCGCCGCTGGCAAAGGTAAGCACTATTACGCCGAAACAGAAGGCGCTATTCGCTATGTCATAGCAGATAACGGTGAAAAGGGGCTGACCTTCGCTGTTGAACCGATTAAGCTGGCACTATCAGAAAGTCTTGAGAAGGCGAATTGATGACAAAAAGCAAAGCCTTTCCGCAGACGAATCTCTATACTGTTTCACAGACCATGCTGCCCTGACGGGCGGCCATATTCCTTAATTCGCTGACAAGCGTGGAGAAATGAAATGCGACATCCTTTAGTGATGGGTAACTGGAAACTGAACGGCAGCCGCCATATGGTAAACGAACTGGTTGCTAATCTGCGTAAAGAACTGGCTGGCGTTGCTGGCTGTGCTGTAGCGATTGCTCCGCCGGAAATGTATATCGACCTGGCGAAACACGCCGCTGCCGGTAGCCACATCATCCTGGGCGCGCAGAACGTTGACCTGAACCTGTCTGGCGCATTCACCGGTGAAACAAGCGCTGAAATGCTGAAAGATATCGGCGCGCAGTACATCATTATCGGTCACTCTGAGCGCCGTACTTACCACAAAGAGTCTGACGAACTGATCGCGAAGAAATTTGCTGTGCTGAAAGAGCAGGGTCTGACTCCAGTTCTGTGCATCGGTGAAACCGAAGCAGAAAACGAAGCAGGCAAAACTGAAGAAGTCTGCGCACGTCAGATCGACGCCGTTCTGAAAACTCAGGGCGCTGCGGCATTCGAAGGCGTAGTTATCGCTTACGAACCAGTATGGGCTATCGGTACCGGTAAATCTGCAACTCCGGCTCAGGCTCAGGCTGTTCACAAATTCATCCGTGACCACATTGCTAAAGCTGACGCGAAAATCGCTGAACAGGTTATCATCCAGTACGGCGGTTCCGTAAACGCGGGCAACGCGGCAGAACTGTTCGCTCAGCCGGACATCGACGGCGCGCTGGTTGGTGGTGCTTCTCTGAAAGCAGACGCCTTCGCAGTCATCGTTAAAGCAGCAGAAGCCGCTAAACAGGCTTAAGTTGTATGGCGGGAGGAGCACTCCTCCCGTCGCATCAGGTTTACCAGTATCCCAGCCAGTGCCACCAGAAGGCGCCGGTTACCCCCCAAATGGTCAGGTTGACCACGCTCATTACCAGCCCCGTTTTCCACCACTCCGCCAGCGTGACATAGCCTGAACCAAAGATGATAGGCGCAGTACCCGTGCCATAGTGCGTGAGCGACATCATCAGCGAGGAGGAGAAGCCGAGCATCAACCCAAGCAGCGCCGGCGGCGCGCCGAGGCCTAATCCTGCGGCGAAGAATGCAGCGAACATCGCCGTAATATGCGCGGTTGTACTGGCGAAAAAGTAGTGCGAGTAGACGTAAAGCAGGATCAGCAATAGCGTCGCGATGCTCCAGTGCACACCAAGATGGTCGATTGCGCTACCCACGCTGGTTGCCAGCCACCCCACCAGCCCCAACTTGCTGAGAAAATCTGCCATCATTACCAGCGCCGCGAACCAGACTATGGTATCCCACGCGCCACGGCACTTAAGAATGTCATCCCAACTTAATACGCCCGCCATCAACAGAATCGACAAACCAATTAACGCGGCGCTGGTAGGGTTTACACTCCAGCCACTGCCCATCAACATCGCGGGCACTCCCGCCCACAGGCAGAGCAGCAAAATGAAGACTGCCAGGGTAATTTTCTCTGCCAGTGAAAGCGGACCTAGCGCATCCAGTTTTTGTCGTGCGAACTGAGGCGCATTTGGCGTGCGTGTGATGGCTGGCGGGTAGAGCCACCAGATAACAATCGGCATAACGACCAGTGAGACCACCGCGGGAAGCAGCGCGGCGATAGCCCACATTCCCCAGGTCATATTCAGCACACCATCGGTTCCCTTCGTTAAAAAGCTAACGATTAAGGGGTTAGGCGCGGTCGCGGTGATGAACATTGCCGAGCTGATGGGGTTAATGTTGTAATTCACCAGCGCCAGATAGCGGCCCGTTGAGCCATTCTCGTTGTTGCCCGGCTGCGATCCGAGGCTTTCCGCAATCGCCCGCATTACCGGGTGAATAATACCGCCGCCACGCGCCGTGTTGCTTGGCGTAACCGGCGCAATCAGGGTTTCCGCAAGGGTTAATGCCCACGCAATACCCAGCGTTCTTTTACCAAACAGCGCAATAAACCCGTAGCCAATACGCGCGCCCAACCCGGTCTTTAACAGGCTTTGCGACAGCATGATGGATAAACCAATCAGCCAAATCAGTTGATTAGAGAAGCCGCTCAAGGCATCGTTCAGCGCGGCCGAGGGTTTCCCGGGGTTAGTGACGCCGGTCATCGCCACCAGCATAATCGCCACAACCGCAATGGCGCCAATGGGCATGGCTTTACCGATAATCGCTGCGATCGTACCAATGAACAACGCCAGCAGATGCCACGCTTGCGGAGTGACGTCAGGCGGACACGGGATAACAAACCAGATGGTCAGCGTGATCGCGAGCGAAATGATGGCAGGCCAACAGCGGATAGGGGTCAAACTGTCCATGAATCAATCCTTGAGTTTCCAGTGCGCAAATCTGCGCCCCGGTATTAACCGCCATCAGCCCAAATAAAACAATTCATCATCTCACAAAACAAAAAATTAACATTTAGATACAGTTATAATTTACCCAGTATACTGAACCAGAGGTAATCCAACGGCAGAAGCAACAGATACGTTGCCGCCGCCAGCGCTATACACAGCAGCATCCCCGCCCTCGCAGGCACTTTCCCAAGCGCCATCGCCACAACAATGGGTGAAGCCTGATACGGCAGCAGCGGTGTGGAATACCCCAGAACCTGAATCATAATCACCGACAGCAGCGGGAATCCCGTGGCATCGGCAAAGCTTTGCGCCAGCGTGGTATACAGCGCCGGAACACCGTTTGCCGTCATAATAAAATTGAGTGCGGTGGTAATGCCGGTCAGCGCGAGGAAGCTGGTGAACGGTTTTTCCACGTCCAGCGGCATCACCTGTAACAGCGCCTCGCCCACCGCACTGCCAATACCGGTCTGCGTGACGGTGATCGCCAGCCCCAGAATACCCGCCACGTAGATACAGGTACGGATATTGACCCCACTGGAAAACTCCTCGCCATTAATAAAGCCAACCCGAGGTAGCAGCGTGATAACCGCCGCCGCCAGTCCGGTCCACGCTGGACCAATGCCGTGCCAGCTTTCGCTTACCCACAAAAACAACACCACCGCTAACATCCATGCCAGACGTTTTTCATCCCGGCTCATCGGCTCAGGCGGCGTCAAATCTCGCGGCGCATGGGGCTTACCAGGAAACAGCCAGCAGATAAGTACGATGAGTATCGCGCCTTTGAGCCAGCCCAGAACCGGCGTATGCAGTAGTAAATAAGGCAGATAATTCAGGTGGATACCGTAAGAACCTTCCGCTGCGCCGCTCATCACCAGATTCGGCACGTTAGCGGGTAAAATCGTCGCGGAAAGCTGGAACGTCCCAAACCCGACGGCCAGCGCCAGACCATACCAGGCTCGCGTGCCGTCGTTAATTCCCGCCCGTTTCGCCATCGCGGCAACAATCGGCATCAGTAGCGCAATGCGCCCCATGTTGGACGGCATTACAAACGCCAGCGCATAACTTAGCAGTACCACACTCGCTACCATTAACGGCCAGGAGTCGGTCAATCGCGATGACAGCGCCCTCGCCGCCCTGTCCGCCAATCCCGTTTTACGAATCGCGATACCCAGCACGAATCCACTGAAGACCAGCCAGAACGCCGACGACGCAAAGCCGCCAAAAATCACATCCGGTGGCGCGATTTTGGCCACCATCGCCACGGCAAAGAACAGCAGCGCCGTTATAAATTCCGGCAGCAGCGACGTCGCCCAGAGAAGAATGGTGATGCCAACCACCAGAGAAGGGATAAACAGAGGGTGCGAAAGCCAGAGCGACATGCCTGTCTCCTGTTGTTTTTTTCAACAAGAATACGGGGACAGGCATACGGAGTAAACGCCAGATTAGGTAGGGTTAGCGCAGAATATCACATTGATGATCCTGAATTTCCTCAGCAGAGGCGAGATTCAGCGACAGCAAGTTACGCTGAGTCGCCAGCAGGACAAAGGACTCATCGCTCTGGCGTACCATCGCCAGCGCATAGCTGCCCATATGCTCTCGCGCATCCGGTACTTCTTCCGCCAGCATAATAAACGGGCTGCGTTGCGCCAGTTCATTCTCCGTGACGCGACGCGCCAGATATTCATGCCCACGTAATCCACCCGGCAAAGGCAACCAGCGGGTGCTGATTTTCGCCATGTTGTCATCCAGCTGTTTTCTGACATCGGTCCGCAGGCAGGAGATATGAATGTGTAGGTGATTTTGCGTACGACCGCTACGCGAGTTAATGGTCAGCGATACCGCTTTGTCAGGGATCTCCTGACCGTATTTTTGGCTCATAAAGCTACGCGCCTGCCAGGCCAGCCAGAAAAAGTTCGGCGTGCCTGATTCCAACAGCAACGGGCTTTCCGTACCATTGATACGGTAACCAGGCATCAAGAGATATTGCAGCGGACCGTTACGATCTTTGAACACCACATATCCGGCGTCTGGTTTCACTTCCACGCACGGTGCGGGATCCTGCTGCTGCAACTGGTGCGGCAAGCATTGCTGAAGAACAATCTGGCGTAACGCGTCCGGGTTGCCGGTGAATTTCCAGTAACCAATGCCAGCAGCGGCAGCCACCACAATCACCGCCAGTAAAAGATAACCTGCTTTTTTCATTACGCGTTCCCTGTATCCTATTGAGGGGCAAGAGTAACGCAAAACCATGACAAATAAAAAACCCGGTCGCGTTATGCCACCGGGTTGGTAACTCACAGATTTATTTAACGCTTGCTGATCTGGTCGAACGTACCGCCGTTAGAAAAGTGCTCTTTCTGTGCTTTCGTCCAGCCGCCAAACTCTTCGTCAATGGTGAACAGCTTCAGCTTCGGAAAGACATTTTCGTATTTCTTCGCCACTTCAGCATCACGCGGACGGTAGAAGTTTTTCGCTGCTATCTCCTGACCTTCCGGCGAGTAGAGATACTTCAGGTAGGCTTCCGCTACCGCTTTGGTGTCTTTCTTTTCCACCACTTTGTCGACCACGGAAACGGTCGGCTCCGCGAGAATCGATTCACTCGGGGTCACTATCTCGAATTTATCTTTACCCAGTTCGTTCGTCGCCAGTAGCGCTTCGTTTTCCCAGGCAATCAGCACATCACCGATACCGCGTTCAACGAAGGTATTGGTTGAGCCACGCGCACCAGAGTCCAGCACTTCAACGTTTTTAAACAGGGCTTTGACAAAGTCCTGGGCTTTGGCCTGATCGTTATTGTTGTGGTGCAGGGCGTAGCCCCATGCCGCCAGATAGTTCCAGCGTGCGCCGCCTGAGCTTTTCGGGTTTGGCGTAATGACCGATACACCCGGTTTGACAAGATCGTTCCAGTCATGAATTTGTTTTGGATTGCCTTTGCGGACCAGGAAAACGATGGTGGAAGTGTAAGGTGCTGAGTTATCCGGCAGACGCTTAATCCAGTTTTTATCGATACGGCCACGTTCAGCAATAGCGTCCACATCGTAAGCCAACGCCAGCGTCACAACATCGGCTTCAATACCATTAATGACGGAAGTCGCCTGTTTACCCGAACCGCCGTGCGATTGGCGGATCACGACGTTATCGCCAGTTTCCTGCTTCCAGTGCGCGCTAAAAGCTTTGTTGTACTGCTCGTACAGTTCACGCGTTGGATCGTACGATACGTTAAGTAACTGAATGTCCTTTGCCAGAACGCTGGTCGATGCCAGCAATAATGTTAACCCTACGCCCCATTTGTTCATCGCCCAGCTCTCTTATGTGGTGTTGTGATGAGCAAAGCGTGCCAGAAAGCGATCCAAACATTAAAGAATAAAAAAAGATTTGCTATAACTTCGAGGAATAAATCTGAGGGATTGCCGGATGGCGGCTAGCGCCTAATCCGGCCTGCAAGTCTCAGCAACCTGAAGGCCGGATAAGCGTAGCGCCATCAGGCGCGCAAAAAACAATCAGTACAGTTTTTTCGCGCAGTCCAGCCAGTCACCTTTGAACGGACGCTTCATGTTTTCGATAGCGTCGATGATGTCATGGTGAACCAGTTTTTCGTTCTGAATACCTACGCAACGGCCACCGTGACCTTCGAGCAGCAATTCAATGGCATACGCGCCCATACGGGACGCCAGAATACGGTCATAAGGAACCGGAGAACCACCACGCTGGATGTGACCCAGTACGGTTGAACGCGTTTCACGGCCCGTTTCTTTCTCGATGTAATGCGCCAGTTCGTCAACGTCGCACATGTGCTCAGTGATCGCTACAATCGCGTGCTTTTTACCTTTCGCGATACCGGCTTTGATTTCAGCAACCAGATCGTCACGGCTGAATTCTACTTCCGGAACCACTACGAACTCACAACCGCCGGCAATCGCTGCCGCCAGGGTCAGATCGCCACAGTAGCGGCCCATCACTTCAACGATAGAGATACGCTGGTGAGAAGAAGAGGTATCACGCAGACGGTCAATCGCTTCGACGACAGTACCCAGCGCGGTGAAATAACCGATGGTGTAGTCGGTGCCCTTGATATCGTTGTCGATAGTGCCCGGCAGACCGATGCACGGGAAGCCCATTTCAGTCAGGCGTTTCGCACCCATGTAAGAACCGTCACCGCCGATAACAACCAGGGCGTCTATGCCACGCTTCTTCAGGTTTTCGATAGCCACCGCACGCACGTTTTCGTCGCGGAATTCCGGGAAGCGGGCAGAACCGAGGAAGGTACCGCCACGGTTGATCATGTCGGACACGCTATAGCGGTCAAGCTGGACCATACGGTCTTCATACAAACCCAGGTAGCCATCATGGATCCCCATGACTTCCAGCCCTTCCGTCAACGCTGCACGCACAACACCACGGATTGCTGCGTTCATGCCCGGCGCATCACCGCCGCTTGTCAACACACCGATTTTCTTAATCATGACTACCTCTGAACTTTGGAATGCAAAATGAAATCTGCTGCCGGAAGTCGATTCCGCATATCGAAACGATCCAACGAATATGCAGATAGTATAACAATCACTTCCTGCTGAATTGATTCAGGTCAGGCCAAATGGTGGTAATTTATACACAAAATGCTGGCCTGGTTCACTTTTTTTACAACGAATTATGAAAGCTCAAACATCTTGCCTTCCTTGGGTACGACCGAACAGGGATCCTGATGAATGATGACATCCGATCCCGGGAAACGTCGCAAAATTGCCTGCTCGACCTGCTCAGCCACTACATGCGCCTGAACGAGCGGCAGATTATCTTCCATTTCCAAATGAATCTGAATAAAGCGGGTCGGCCCTGACTGCCGCGTACGAAGATCGTGAGCGCCGCTGACTCCCGGCCATGACGTCACGATATCAATAATTTCCTGACGTTCTTCATCGGGTAAGGCGCGATCCAACAATGACTGTACCGCCTCATACCCCATGCGTAATGCGCTATATAAAATATAGATGCCAATCCCGAGCGCAAACAAGGCATCTGCGCGATGCCAGCCGTACCATGCCAGCCCAAGCGCAATGAGAATCGCACCGTTCATCATAACATCAGACTGATAATGAAGCATATCCGCCCGAACTGCCTGACTTTGCGTACGCTTTACCACCCAGCGCTGAAACGAGACCAGTATGATTGTGCACACTAACGCAATGATGGTGACAATCACCCCGACACCGGGATCTTTCATCGGCGTGGGTTGGATAAGATGCTGAATCCCGGTCAGGAATAAAAACAGCGCCGAACCGGAAATAAACATGCTTTGCGCCAGCGCCGCCAGCGATTCCGCTTTACCATGTCCGAAGGTATGTTCATCATCGGCCGGCTGCAAAGAATAGCGCACCACCAACAGGTTGGTTAACGATGCCGCGATATCCACCAAAGAATCCACCAGTGCAGCCAGAATACTGACCGATCCGGTGTACCACCACGCAAAAATTTTGATCAAAAGTAACAGCGATGCCATCACGGTCGCCGCGATTGCCGCCCGGCTAACCAGCCGCCCATAGGTTTGATTCATAAACACTCCTGCCATCATCTTGGCGTAGTATAACTCATAGCGATGATCGTCTGACGACAGCGAAGTGTAGAAAATGAGATATAACCGTTTAGCACCAGCCTGAGTAAACAATTATCAACAAAGTGAATAATAGAAAACATTTTATATATATATCATTTAGCATCAATTAAAAATCAAACGACCTAAATAATAATAAAAATCGGCACAGCCTCTGAATTACTCATAATTAATATTGCCTTTACTACTCTTTTATTATTATATTTTCCTTGCAGGTCACTTATTCACTCTGTAATAGATAAGTCAAGCGAATATAAAGGAAAAAATAATGAAACATAGTATATGTACTGCGCTTACGCTCGCCCTACTTTCAGGCTCTGCGGCAGCCGCGACGGAAAGCATGCAATGCCCAGCGCCAGAAAACATCACTTATGAAAACCATATTTATACCTCTCCCGTTACCTTATCCGGATGGGAAGGGAGCTGGAATTCTCAAGTACACCAACAGAAGGACATTAAACGCTTCGTCACTGCACTTTATTTTGCAAAAAATAAACTGGCTGAAGGCGTATTAGTCAACTGCACTTACGAACTGGCAAACGGCCAGGAAATTGACCTGACGTATAGCCGTAAAGGGAAAGAGAATATACTCAGCAATCTGATTGTGTCGATTGAAGGAAACGATAACTGGTATCCTGAATCGGCCGCGAAAACCGAACGTTTTTATGATTGCGACAAGTCAGCAGACGCCTGCGGATTCGAACCACTGCAGACAGTCTATAACTGATCCCTTCTCCCTTCGCCTGCCACCCAAGCACGCCCCATCAGAGACCGTTTTTTGGGCAAAAAAAAACCCCCACATCATGTGGGGGAAGACAGGGATGGTGTCTATGGCAAGGAAAACAGGGTTACTACTGGGAACGTGAGTTGCTACTACTCAATAAATTCAACGATGAGCTTTTTTGCCAGTGCGCGACGTCGCGCAGTTGCTCCATTCGTTGTTCATGTTTCTCATTTAAAACCGCTTGCTGCTCGGGCGTTAACAGGCGATACATCTGGTTGCGAATCCTGGCTATTTCAACCTGGCGGGCAACCTGTTCTTGCGCCATTCTTTCTGCCTGAGCGCGCACAGCGCTTTCGTCAAATTTCTCTGCGGTGACAAGGCGATGCATTGTCTCCATTTCGCTAACATTAACAGGAGGCTGTTCGTGTCTTGCCTGCTGCATTAAATCTCGCATCTGTTGACGTTGATGTTCGGTTAAACTGATACCGTCAAACATGTGGCTCTGTACGCTGCGTTGCGCGGAGCCTTCACCCAGGTGCCAGTGATCGCCTGTGACGACTTCAGCTGCATGGCTTAAGGTACTGAATGCCAGCGTTGAGGCCATGACGGCAGCGGTAACTTTGCCCATCACTTGCTCCCAAAATCTTTTCTGTCGCGATTCAACGAGAGACAGTTTACGATTCGGGCTGCAAACATGCGTCAGGGGGTGTAAAACAACGTAAAGTCATAGATTAGCGACGCCTGATGACGTAATTTCTGCCTCGGAGGTACGTAAACAATGAATAAAATCCTGTTAGTTGATGATGACCGAGAGCTGACTTCCCTGTTAAAGGAGTTGCTCGAAATGGAAGGTTTCGATGTGCTGGTTGCCCATGATGGGGAGCAGGCGCTCGAGCTTCTGGATGACAGCATCGATTTACTTTTGCTCGACGTCATGATGCCGAAGAAAAACGGCATCGATACACTGAAAGCGCTTCGCCAGACACACCAGACCCCCGTAATCATGCTGACCGCTCGCGGCAGTGAATTGGATCGCGTTCTCGGCCTTGAACTGGGCGCGGACGACTATTTACCGAAACCGTTTAACGACCGCGAACTGGTCGCGCGCATCCGCGCTATTCTGCGTCGCTCGCACTGGAGCGAACAGCAGCAGAGCAGCGACAACGGTTCGCCGACTCTGGAAGTGGATGCGTTAAGCCTCAACCCAGGTCGCCAGGAAGCCAGCTTCGACGGGCAAACTCTGGAGCTAACCGGCACCGAATTCACCCTGCTCTATTTGCTGGCGCAGCATCTCGGCCAGGTGGTTTCGCGTGAACATCTGAGCCAGGAAGTGCTGGGCAAACGCCTGACGCCTTTCGATCGCGCGATCGACATGCATATCTCGAACCTGCGTCGTAAGCTGCCAGAGCGTAAAGATGGGCATCCGTGGTTTAAAACGCTGCGTGGTCGCGGCTACCTGATGGTCTCCGCTTCATGATAGGGAGTTTAACCGCACGCATCTTTGCCATCTTCTGGTTGACGCTGGCACTGGTGTTGATGTTGGTACTGATGCTACCCAAGCTCGACTCACGTCAGATGACCGAGCTACTGGACAGCGAGCAGCGCCAGGGGTTGATGATTGAGCAACACGTTGAAGCTGAACTGGCGAACGATCCACCCAACGATTTGATGTGGTGGCGTCGCTTGTTTCGGGCGATAGACAAGTGGGCGCCGCCAGGACAGCGGTTATTACTTGTTACCACGGAAGGACGCGTGATCGGCGCAGAACGCAACGAAATGCAGATCATTCGTAACTTTATTGGTCAGGCCGATAACGCCGACCATCCGCAAAAGAAAAAATACGGTCGCGTTGAGATGGTCGGGCCTTTTTCCGTCAGAGACGGTGAAGATAACTACCAGTTGTATCTCATTCGACCTGCCAGCAGCTCGCAATCTGACTTTATCAACCTGCTGTTCGACCGACCGCTGTTGTTGCTGATCGTCACCATGTTAGTCAGCTCTCCGTTATTGCTCTGGCTTGCCTGGAGTCTGGCGAAACCGGCGCGTAAGTTGAAAAACGCGGCAGATGAAGTGGCCCAGGGCAACCTGCGTCAGCATCCGGAACTGGAAGCCGGTCCGCAGGAGTTTCTGGCGGCGGGCGCCAGCTTTAACCAGATGGTGACGGCGCTGGAGCGGATGATGACCACGCAGCAACGCCTGCTGTCGGACATCTCTCATGAGTTGAGAACGCCGTTGACGCGTCTGCAACTGGGCACTGCCCTGCTGCGTCGTCGTAGTGGCGAGAGCAAGGAGCTGGAGCGCATTGAAACAGAAGCGCATCGGCTGGACAGCATGATCAACGACCTGCTGGTGATGTCACGTAATCAGCAGAAAAACGCGCTGGTCAGTGAAACGGTGAAAGCCAATCAGCTATGGGGCGAAGTGCTGGATAACGCCGCCTTTGAAGCCGAGCAGATGGGTAAATCGCTCACGGTGAATTTCCCGCCGGGTCCGTGGCCGCTGTACGGTAACCCAAATGCGCTGGAAAGCGCACTGGAAAACATTGTGCGCAACGCCCTGCGCTATTCACACACGCAGATTGAAGTGGGCTTCGCGGTGGATAAAGACGGGATCACCATCACCGTGGACGACGATGGTCCGGGTGTTAGCCCTGAAGACCGGGAGCAGATTTTCCGTCCGTTCTATCGTACCGATGAGGCGCGCGATCGCGAGTCTGGCGGAACGGGGCTGGGTCTGGCGATTGTGGAAACCGCGATCCAGCAGCATCGTGGCTGGGTGAAGGCCGAAGACAGCCCGCTGGGTGGTTTACGGCTGGTGATTTGGTTACCGCTGTACAAACGCGCTTAACAGC
>NZ_CP069763.1:1446486-1463568 GCF_016893685.1 Citrobacter cronae | reverse complement strand
GGAATTATCTTCGATCTTGCCGCTTAAACGGCGCTTTTGCATCGTTCTGGTCCAGCTCTTCGATAACCCGGCAGCCGACAGTAAACGGCGATACTGCGAGTCATCAAACGGCATATGCCAGGCAATGGCAATCGCCTCGCGCACGCTGACGTCGCTGACGCGTGACGCCAGGATCAACGGCGCGTCCGTCGAAACCTGACCGGGAGCGATGACGCTGCATAGCCAGCCCGTCTTGCCCGCATTCTGCATCTGGCTGGCCATATCACTAATGCCAAAATGGAAATTCAGCTTAAAGCACGGCGAGCGCGGCTGGGTGACCTGAATCAGCGCGTCTCCCCACTGGAAAATGTCGCCAATATACACATTCTCTTCCATCAGCCCCTCAGTGGAGAGGTTTTCGCCAAAAGCGGGCGCGACAAATAACTCCGCCTGCTCCGGAAACTCTTGTCTCCAGTGCTGATAGTGTTCACGCGGATAGTGGCACAGCGCACGATCCGGCCCACCGTGAATTTTCGTTTCCGCCTGTTCATCCCCCGTCAGGCCCAGTTCGGTCAGCATCAGCTCACCATCGACCTGAACTTTAGCAATCGCGCTGGGACGGCTTCCCGTGTAGTCCCGAATCTTGCCTGTAAAAACATCGACCGGATATCGCATCTGTTCCCTCTCCCGATAAATTTCCCCCATTACACCATATTTATTTTATCCCAGTCGCTCAAAATGAGAGCACGGTTCACATGAAGCTTAGGGACACATGCTATCAATGTAAGCTGGTTTTGAAACATCATTTCAAATAAGGAGTCGACTACGTGACTGGTCAATCGCAATTTGCTGGCGTCTGGTGCCCTTCCATTACGCCAATGGATAATGACGGCAAGATCGATCTCAACGGTCTGAGCCAGCATCTCAAACGTTTAACCGAGGCCAAAATCGACGTGATTTTGCTGATGGGCAGCATCGGGGAGTTTGCTTCTTTTACGCTCGAAGAACGACTGCTGCTGATCCGTGAAGCCCGGGCTATGAGCTCGCTGAAGATGGTCGCCAACGTCTCATCCACCTGCCAGAATGATGTTCTGTTGATGGCGCAGGAAGCGTATCGCGCAGGTTATGATGCCGTGATGATCCTGCCGCCTTACTACTACGGACAAACGGCGAAACAGCTGCTGAGCTACTTCCGCCAGTTGGGACAGAAACTCAGCGGTAAATGGTTTGCCTATAATTTCCCGGCGCGTACCGGCTGTGATTTAACGCCGGAGCTGGTTGCCACTCTCGCTGCCGAGTTCCCAGATTTCGCAGGCATCAAAGATACCGTCGACTGTCAGTCACATACCCGCAGTATGATTCAGACAACGCGCGCCGTGCGGGAAGATTTTGCCGTACTGTCCGGTTATGACGAATACTACATTCCTAACCTGCTGGCAGGCGGGGCGGGGATTATTTCAGGGTTGAACAACGTTATGCCGGAACTGTTTGTCAGCGCGCGGGAGGCGTTTAAGCAGGGCGACCTGTCGATGCTTCGCGATATTCAGGACCAGATTGGCACCTATATGTCCATCTACGCCATTGGCGAAGATTTTGTCACCACCATCAAAACCGTGGTATCGCGTAAGTTTGGCTACTGCACCGGCGTGTCACGTAATGCTGGCGGAGAGTTGAATGAGGGGGAATGTCGGACTATTGATGAGGTGTTCGTCGTCAAAGGTTAACTGACTAAGCCGGATGGCGCAGACCATCCGGCAAAAGAGGCTTACTTCACCGTACCACGAAGATCAATTTCCGCCGCCCTGGCTTTGACCTTTTTCGACCAGATGGACGTGATAATCGGTACCAGAATGGAGGTCACAATCACCGAGGTCGCCACCAGAGAGGTTGCCGCTGGCGCCATCGGTTTAAATGCCGGAACCATTTCAGCAATCAGTACCGGCGTGGCAACCGCCGCACCCGCTGAGCTGGAAGCGGCAATCCCCGCCGTTCCATCGCCGCCGCCAATCAGTTTATCGGCGATAATCAATGGGATCCCGGTGATGATAATCACCGCCACGCCCAGCAGAATCCCCAGCACGCCGGTCTGCGCAATCACGCTCAAATCGATGGTGTTACCCAGCGCGAAGGCGAAGAACGGGATCAGCGTCTGCACCGCTTTGCTGAAGAACTCCCGCAGTTCAGGGTCCAGATTACCCAGCGCAAAGCCAATCAGGAATGGTAATACAGCCCCCACAAACACGTGCGGTTCAAACGAAGCAATCCCGGCGGTTCCCAGAATAACCATGGTCATCAGCGGGCCTGATTCCAGAGACATCAGGACAAATGCCCCGGCCTCTTCTTTGGTGCCATACTGCTGCATAATCGAGGCGTACAGCCCACCGTTGGTCATATCCATGGCGGCCACCAGCGCCAACGTGGACAACCCGGCGAAGAACCCGACTTCCACACCGTGTTCCGGCAGGATGCGTGAGGCAATTGCCGCCACCACCCACGCCACCAAAATTTTGGTGATGACCAGCGTGCCGGATTTACGCAGCACGGTGCCGGTTGCACTTAGCTTAATCGACGCGCCCATACAAAAAAACCAGACCGCCAGAATAGGCACCGTACCGGTGATCATACCGTTGGTAAATGAGCCGAAATATTTCCCGGCGCCGGGTGAAAAGGTGTGACATAACGCGCCGAGGAAAAGCGGCACCAGCATCATCCCGCCAGGGATTCTCTCTATCGTTCGTTTGATCTGCATTTCCATCACCTGTAGACATAAAAATGGGGCAATTTTTATGGGCGATTGCATCTTGCTTTTGAGATGCGCCCGTCTTGATGAACAGAAGATAGACATTCAGAGGAATTATAAAAGTGATCCCACCCGCACAATAAAACATTGTTTCAATTTAAATGGATCATCGTTCCCATGTTGATTTTGATCACAAAAAAGCCCCCACAAGCAGCGCTTGCAGGGGCATTATTTAAGCCTAGAACTTATTTTTTAGCGGCGAAACGCGCTGCTGCTTCGTCCCAGTTCACCACGTTCCAGAACTCTTTAATGTAGTCCGGACGACGGTTCTGGAATTTCAGGTAGTAAGCGTGTTCCCAAACGTCCAGACCGACGATAGGGAAGCCAGAAGCGCCAGAAATTGCTTCACCCATCAGCGGGGAATCCTGGTTAGCGGTGGAAACAACAGCCAGTTTGTCACCTTGCAGAACCAGCCACGCCCAGCCGGAGCCGAAACGGGTGGCCGCTGCTTTTTCAAATTCAGCTTTGAAGTTGTCAACAGAGCCGAAGTCACGTTCGATAGCCGCTTTCAGGTCGCCCTGCAGCGTAGTGCCGGTTTTCAGGCCTTTCCAGAACAGGCTGTGGTTAGCGTGGCCGCCGGCGTTGTTACGCAGTACGGTTTTCTTGTCCGCTGGCAGTTGATCCAGTTTGGTGATCAGCTCTTCAGCCGACAGGCTGGCGAATTCAGGCAGACTTTCCAGCGCAGCGTTTGCGTTGTTTACGTAAGTCTGGTGGTGTTTGGTATGGTGAATTTCCATCGTCTGCTTATCGAAGTGCGGTTCAAGGGCATCATAAGCGTACGGCAGGGATGGCAGTGTATAACTCATAATCATCTCCAGTGTTGTCGGGCGGCCAGTGTTAACGCCGCGTAAGCAGTTGGGTCATTATAGTTAATTAAATGATATTGAAAATGATTATCAATGCCGTACTTTTTACAAGGTTTTAATCGATCAGTTTATTGTAAAAGATGTGAACCGAATCACCCACTTAACGTGATGATTGCCAACATGCGCAAAATGGCGGCAAGCGTTAAAAGGTTAATACCCTGCGTAATTTTTAAACTCGTCAGGTCGGAGGGGTCATTACCGACGATAAAAAATAACGAGGATTAAGTCATGAGTAACGCGATTACGATGGGTATCTTTTGGCATTTGATAGGCGCAGCCAGTGCAGCTTGTTTCTATGCCCCGTTCAAGCAGGTCAAACATTGGTCATGGGAAACGATGTGGTCGGTAGGCGGGATCGTCTCCTGGCTTATCCTTCCGTGGACTATCAGCGCTATGTTACTTCCCAATTTCTGGGCCTACTTCAGTTCCTTCAGCCTTTCCACACTGGCCCCGGTATTTCTTTTCGGGGCGATGTGGGGGATTGGCAACATTAACTATGGCCTGACCATGCGCTATCTCGGTATGTCGATGGGTATCGGCATTGCGATAGGTATTACGCTGATTGTCGGCACGCTGATGACCCCGATTATCAACGGCAACTTTGATGTGCTGATCAACACCTCCGGCGGACGCATGACGCTGCTTGGCGTGTTGGTCGCACTGATTGGCGTGGGCATTGTTACCCGTGCGGGTCAATTAAAAGAACGCAAAATGGGCATCAAAGCCGAAGAGTTCAACCTGAAAAAAGGGTTGGTTCTGGCGGTCATGTGCGGCATTTTCTCCGCGGGGATGTCATTTGCGATGAACGCCGCGAAACCGATGCACGATGCCGCCGCCGCATTGGGTGTGGACCCGCTGTATGTCGCTCTGCCTAGCTATGTGGTTATCATGGGCGGTGGTGCACTGGTTAACCTGGGTTTTTGCTTTATTCGTCTGGCAAAAGTGAAGAACTTGTCGATAAAAGCCGACTTCTCGCTGGCAAAACCGCTGATCATCAGCAACGTGCTACTCTCCGCGCTCGGTGGCTTGATGTGGTATCTGCAATTTTTCTTCTACGCCTGGGGTCACGCGCGTATTCCGGCACAGTATGACTATGTAAGCTGGATGCTGCACATGAGTTTCTATGTCCTGTGCGGCGGGATTGTTGGTCTGGTATTGAAAGAGTGGAAAAATGCGGGTCGACGTCCGGTCAGCGTACTGAGTCTTGGCTGCGTGGTAATTATTGTCGCGGCAAACATTGTTGGTCTGGGAATGGCCAGCTAAGCATGCTGGGTACTGAGATGACGCCACTGGCTCGGCGTCATCTATCGTTAGTTTGATACACACAAATTTTTATTTGCCAGATTAATTTTTTAATAGGTAGTACGGTGATTCCATTCATCGGTATAGATGATATTACCATCGCAATGCTTCCAGGTGATTTTCTCGTAGCGAAGCAGTACCGTTTCAAGATGTGTACCTGTTGATGAGCCGGGATACAAATCAGGCGTGATGGACGTAAGCTTTACGTTGTGAAGAATGATGTTGAAATATTCCTTTTCAATCCCTGCTTCATTAATTGAGTACATTTTGTATCGTCGCTGATTTGAGCGTAGCTCCGGTACTTAATGCTCTGTACAAAAAAGGTGTAACCCGGTCGAATTCTTTTTGAAACATGATGGGTGCATGAATTCGCGTACCCGTTAGGTGCCCTGTATTACTATCAACCGGGATATTGATATTGTGAGTCAGTGACTTTATTTCAATAGCTCCGACACGTCCGACAACCAGAGATGAGCCTGACATAGGAGAACCATTTTCATCTGTTAGCCACAAATAAGCTGGGTTAGACATTTAAACTCCTTTTATTTAAACTTGGTGAACCGTGAAGTCAATCGGGGAAACAACCACATCAGAATAATAAGTGTAATTAATGTTAGCAATAAACAATATTGAATCGCCACGGATAATCTAGACACTTCCGAGCCGTTGATAATACTGGTTTTCATATTCTGTCGGTGACATCTGATTGCTCGAACCATGCCGACGCTTACTGTTATAAAACATTTCGATGTAATCAAAAATATCGCTGCGGGCTTCTTCCCGCGTTCCGTAGATTTTTTTCTTTATCCGTTCACGTTTCAACAACTGGAAAAAGCTTTCTGCAACCGCATTATCATGGCAGTTACCGCGACGGCTCATGCTGCCCTCCAGGCCGTGTGATTTCAGGAACGACTGCCACTCATGGCTTGTGTACTGACTGCCCTGATCCGAATGAACCAGCACCTGTTTTTGGGGATTACGCCGCCATACAGCCATCAGCAGTGCGTTCAGGACAATGTCCTTTGTCATCCGGGATTGTATGGACCAGCCGATAATTTTGCGTGAGAACAGATCAACAACCACGGCAAGATACAGCCAGCCTTCGTGGGTCCTGATGTAGGTTATGTCCGTTACCCAACGCTTATCCGGAGCATCCGGATTGAACTGTCGCTGGAGCCTGTTGGGCGATACGATACTGGCCTCGCCTTTGCGTGCCCGCGGGCTCCGGTACCCGACCTGAGCCTTTATCCCGGCACGATTCATCAGTCGCCAGACTCTGTTCACTCCGCACTGTTGACCGCTATCCCGCAAGTCCAGATGGATCTTGCGATAACCATAAACGCATCCCGATTCCAGCCAGAACTGTTTAATCTGCCCTGTCAGCCTCAGGTCTGCCTGATGGCGTTGTGAATGCGGCTGCTGAAGCCAGGCGTAAAAACCACTGGGATGAACATCCAGCACCCGACAGAGCAGGCGAACAGGCCAGCAACAGGTGTTGTCACGGATAAAGGCGTACCTCAGTCGGACAGCTTTGCGAAGTACGCCGCGGCTTTTTTTAATATGTCCCGTTCGTCGGTAACCCGCTTCAGCTCTTTCTGGAGACGGCGGATCTCGGCCTGAGCATCTGACTCTTCTTTATTAGTGGAAGAATCTGGACCGTACTTCTTTATCCAGGCGTAAAGGCTGTGGGTGGTGATATCGAGACGTGTTGCAACGCTGGAAACAGAATGACCGCGATCAATAACCTGTTTGACTGCTTCAATTTTAAACTCTTCGGGATAACGTTTACCGCTCATGGGCACCTCTCTTTAAGTCATCTTAAATGACTCCGAGGTGTCTGTTAAACCCGTGGCGATTCATATTTAGGGAACAGATGAAGCCATAATAAACCAAAGCCTATTACCAGAACTGGAAACACTACACCTTCTAATAAAAGTGTTATCAAACTCTTAAACACTAAAATCCCCCTGTAAAAAATCAGCTAAGTCATCAAGATTTGAGAAGAGTTGAGACTTTGCTCTGCTAATCATTTTGGAAATTGCTGGTTCGACAAAATAATAAAGCATTTCAAGTTTTGCCTGATATAAAATCCAATAATAATCTGAATCCACTGCTTTTAGATGACGGGCAGCAAGCGCACACTTTTGTTGAACGCCGAAAAACTGAAGCACGAATACTGCTTGTGGTAGCTTTGCAGATAGACGTTCAACAATGATTTTAGACATGAAACCAGACTGAGACAACGCAAGAGAAGCCGCGGAAGCAAAAGCGTACCTGGTCCCTCCTGCAATATTCATATGAGAAGCTATTGCTGACATTTTTCTGATTAACTGACGCGCCGAACCTTCTGGATTACCTTCATCAACATCATCACTTATCATTTTGAAGTACAAATAGAGCATATATGCAATTACATCACGATATCTATATATAGACTCTATGGAATAGAGTGTTCTTATTTCTTCAGTCTTTAACTCCTGACAAACATCATTGTATTGCGGTATAAAGCATAATGAATACCAACTAGCTCGCTCCATACCCGAATATATATCTGAAGCAACTCCCCGGGCTGACTGCAAAACTCCACCAACCGCATTCTGAGTGGTTAGCGCCAGCCGCCTGTCATTTTGAAATTTCATTCTTAAATAGTCAGAAGCCCGCATTGTTTAACGCCCAATAATTTCTGGTAAATTATTTCAACATACGCTCATCATTCTCTCCTGATAATGGTCGTTATTCCTATTTTAGGCTTTATTTACAGAAGTGAGCCATCGCGAAATTTTCAATTTTTGGAGGGATCGCTGTCAGATTTTATCATCTTGATATCCGACGTAATCATGGTTACTCACTCAGCCAGATGACGCCACTGGCTCGGCGTCATCCCGGTTTCCCGCGTAAACACCACCGAAAAGTAGTTACTGTCCTCAAAGCCACAGCGCATGGAAATCTCACTAATCATTAACCGGCTGTGCTTGAGCAGATACTGAGCATGGCAAACCCGCACCTGGCGGAGATACTGGTTGATGGTCATCCCGGTCTGGCTGCGAAACTGCTGGCGCAAAACGCGTTCGCTGCACTGTTCGCGCTCGCAAAATTTATCCAGTTCGAAAGCATGCTCATGACTCCCGGCTAATGCGGTAATGAGTTTATCCAACAGTGTTTCACTCGACGTTGCCGGGAGCGTATCTGTCGCATAACGATGGCGTTTAAGGAGGGTCACCAGTTGCCCGAACAGCAGTTCCGCCATGTTAAAAGCCTGCGCATCGCGTTGATTGCTTTCATGCTCAAGCTGGCTTATCACCTGCCTGGCCTGAGTCATGCCAACGCTGCCGAGTCGCCAGTGCGGCTGCCGTGGCGTACCGTTAAATCCGGGGATCGCCCCTTCCCAGTCAACATTCAGCGTTAACCGCTCCGGGCAGTAGATGATATTTTGCAAAACTAGGTCATTTACGGAAGTGTAGGAATGTTTGTCTTCAGCGCGAATGTAAAACAGATCGCCACGGGTTATCCGGTACGGACGATCGTTAAGAACATGCAGACCATTGCCGCGCCAGACCAGGACCAGCTCGCAAAATTCATGGGTATGTTCCGCAAAGACATCCTGCGGATAACGGTCAGCCACGGCGACAGCCTGCTGTTCATGCGCGAAAAAGTCTGATGTCAGAAGGATTAGCTGATTCGCCATCACAATATTCCCTGCCATCCGGCGTTAAGGAACATGATTATCTGAGATTCGGCGGTAAAAAACGTTGATAGCTTTCGCGTTACTGCAGGCTGCTTCCCGCAATGAGATCGCTCCCCTGACGAATATCGCGTGGCGACCAATTAAACTCCCGGCGAAAAAGCGTCGAAAAGTGATTACTGTCGCCGAAACCGCAGAGATACGCGATATCCGTCACGCTGTCCTCACTATGACGAAGCAGATGTCTCGCTTTAATAAGCCTCAGGCGGTTAAGGTAGCGCTGGGGCGTCAATCCCGTTTGTTGTTTAAGCTGGCGGTGCAGTGTACGCAAAGAGAGCGAAAACTTTTCGGCCAGCGCCTCCCAACACACCTCGTCAGCAAAGTTATCTTCCAGCCACGCCATCAGAAGGTTAAGCCGCGCGTCGTTATCGGTTGCCGCTGCCATCAGGCTGCTTTTACGCAACACGACCAGTAGCTGCATAAACAGAATTTCACGATTTGCCGCCGTCGGCGTATCCATTCCTTCACCGAGCGCTTCCATTTGCCCCACCAACTGTCGGACCTGCTGTAATACCCCCTGGTTTACCCGCCAATGGGATGGATACTGCCCATTCTGTTCCTGAGGTAAAAGCTGATTCAGCCCGGCTAAAAATTGAAACGCATCCGGGGAGCGATACAGGACATTGGTCAGACACAAATTGTCAGTATGTTCATATAAATGCCGGTCATGATCGCGGACGAAACACACCGTACCACCGCTGATGGCATACGGTTGCCCGTTGAACACGTGGATCCCCGTACCATGCTCGACCACCACAATTTCATGAAAATCATGATGATGTTCAGGAAACGCGGGTTGAGGAAGCCGCGGTTCAATAGCCACTGGCGCTTTACCTGTCGGAAAAAAGTCTACGCAATGCAGTACAGTCATGACGGCTCCCCCTGTTTAGCGAATATGGCTGAATAGTAATTAAGGGTTACTACCCTCACCTTAAATTTTTGACGCCAAAGTGCGTAAACATGGTCAATTCTTCAAGATACGGTGGGAAAGATCGGGAATTGCGGAAGGCGTCACATCTGCCCGAATCCGCCCCATGAGTAGAAACTGTGAACATCATCACGTTCACCTTTGCCATGTTGCCAGCCGCTAATTGTGCCTGTCACTGTTAAGAAGGTACGTCTTATCGGGGGTTCTTAGACTGAGTGCAATAAAACTCAGAAGGACCTCGCTATGACTTTTCGCCATTGTGTCGCTGTCGATCTCGGCGCATCCAGCGGGCGCGTAATGCTGGCGCGTTACGACAGTAAACACCGCACCCTGACGCTGCGTGAAATCCACCGCTTCGTTAACTGCCTACAAAAAACGGACGGTTTTGACACCTGGGACATCGACAGCCTGGAAAACGACATTCGTCTGGGTCTGAAGAAAGTCTGCGATGAAGGCATTCTGATAGACAGCATCGGCATTGATACCTGGGGTGTGGATTACGTGCTGGTCGATAACGCCGGTCAGCGCGTCGGTCTGCCGATCTCTTACCGTGATAATCGCACGACAGGCATTATGTCGCAGGCGATGGTGCAACCGGGTAAAAACGAGATTTACCGGCGTAGCGGTATTCAATTTCTCCCCTTTAACACCCTGTATCAGTTGCGCGCGCTGGTTGAACAGCAACCAGAATTGCTCCCGCAGGTGGCGCATGCCCTGCTGATCCCCGACTACTTCAGTTTTCGCCTGACCGGTGAAATGAACTGGGAATACACCAATGCCACCACCACCCAGTTAGTCAATATCAATACCGACGACTGGGACGACACGCTGCTGGCGTGGACCGGGGCAGACAAAGCCTGGTTTGGTCGCCCGACGCATCCGGGGAACGTCATTGGCCACTGGATTTGCCCGCAGAAAAATCAAATTCCGGTCGTGGCGGTTGCCAGTCACGACACGGCCAGCGCGGTCATTGCTTCGCCGCTCGCCGATAAAAACAGCGCGTATCTCTCTTCCGGCACCTGGTCGCTGATGGGGTTTGAGAGCAGAACGCCGTATACCAACGATGCGGCGTTGACGGCGAATATTACCAACGAAGGCGGCGCGGAAGGGCGCTACCGGGTACTGAAAAATATCATGGGACTATGGCTGCTCCAGCGCGTATTAAAAGAGCGTCAGATCGACGACCTGCCAACGCTTATCACCGAAACGCAAGCGCTGCCGGCTTGCCAGTTCCTGATAAACCCGAACGACGATCGCTTTATCAACCCCGACGATATGAGTGCGGAAATTCAGGCGGCCTGTCGTGAATCGGGCCAACCTGTTCCTCTGCAAAACGCCGAACTGGCGCGCTGTATCTTCGACAGCCTAGCGCTGCTGTATGCCGACATTCTGCAAGAGCTGGCGGACCTGCGTGGTGCAGCGTTTAGCCAATTGCACATTGTTGGTGGCGGTTGCCAGAACGCGTTACTGAATCAGCTGTGCGCGGATGCCTGCGGTATTCGCGTTATGTCCGGGCCGATTGAGGCCTCCACGCTCGGCAACATCGGCATCCAGTTGATGACGCTGGACGAGCTTAACAACGTCGATGATTTCCGTCAGGTAGTGCGCGCCAACTACGACCTGACCACCTTCATTCCTAATCCGGAAAGTGAAATTGCCCGCTACCAGGCGCAGTTTCAATCACTACGACAGACAAAGGAGCTTTGCGCATGACTACTCAACTTGAACAAGCCTGGGAACTGGCAAAATTGCGTTTCGCCGCAGTAGGCATTGATGTCGAGGCGGCCTTACGCCAGCTCGATCGTCTGCCGGTCTCCATGCACTGCTGGCAGGGCGATGACGTCGCCGGTTTCGAAAACCCGGAAGGCTCGCTCACAGGCGGAATTCAGGCTACCGGCAACTATCCGGGCAAAGCGCGCAACGCGACCGAACTGCGTGCCGATCTGGAGCAGGCGCTGAGCCTGATACCGGGTCCAAAACGCCTGAATCTGCATGCGATCTATCTGGAATCCGATACGCCGGTTGCCCGCGACCAAATCAAACCGGAACACTTCAAAAACTGGGTTGAGTGGGCGAAAGCAAACCAGTTAGGGCTGGATTTCAACCCGTCCTGCTTTTCTCATCCGCTGAGCGCCGACGGCTTCACGCTGGCCCATGCCGATGACCACATTCGCCAGTTCTGGATTGACCACTGCAAAGCCAGCCGTCGCGTCTCGGCGTATTTTGGCGAACAGTTGGGTACGCCGTCGGTAATGAATATCTGGATCCCGGACGGTATGAAAGATATCACCGTTGACCGTTTAGCGCCGCGCCAGCGACTGCTGGAAGCACTGGACGAAGTGATCAGCGAGCAACTCGACCCGGCGCACCATATTGACGCCGTTGAGAGCAAGCTGTTTGGCATCGGCGCCGAAAGCTACACCGTCGGCTCCAACGAGTTCTATATGGGCTACGCCACCAGCCGCCAGACCGCGCTGTGCCTGGATGCGGGACACTTCCATCCGACTGAAGTGATTTCCGACAAAATCTCCGCCGCCATGCTGTATGTACCGCGCCTGCTGCTGCACGTCAGTCGTCCGGTGCGCTGGGACAGCGATCACGTGGTGCTGCTGGATGATGAAACTCAGGCTATTGCCAGCGAAATCGTCCGCCACAACCTGTTTGATCGCGTACACATCGGTCTCGACTTCTTCGACGCTTCCATTAACCGCATCGCGGCATGGGTTATCGGCACCCGCAATATGAAAAAAGCCCTGCTGCGCGCGCTGTTAGAACCAACCGAGCAACTGCGTCAGCTCGAAACCAGCGGCGACTACACCGCACGTCTGGCCCTGCTGGAAGAACAAAAATCACTGCCGTGGCAGGCCGTCTGGGAAATGTATTGTCAGCGCCACGACACGCCAGCGGGCAGCCAGTGGCTGGATAGCGTTCGCGCCTATGAAAAAGAGATCCTGAGCAAACGTAGCTGATAGCGACACCTGATCTGTAGGCCGGATAAGACGCCCCGCGTCGCCATCCGGCAATAAATAAAACACGATTGCCGGATGGCGCTGCGCTTATCCGGCCTACGTAAGACCCGATAATCTTCGGGCAATAAATGGGAGCACCGAACATGCAGAACATTACTCATTCCTGGTTTGTCCAGGGAATGATCAAAGCCACATCCGATGCGTGGCTGAAAGGCTGGGATGAACGTAACGGCGGCAACCTGACGCTGCGCCTGGATGAAGCAGACATCGCGCCATTTAGCGGCGATTTCCACGACAAACCGCGCTATATTGCGCTGAGTCAACCCATGCCATTGCTGGCGAATACGCCATTTATCGTCACCGGCTCGGGTAAATTTTTCCGTAACGTTCAGCTCGATCCGGCGGCAAATTTAGGCGTAGTGAAAGTGGACAGCGACGGTGCGGGCTATCACATCCTTTGGGGCCTGACCCACGAAGCGGTGCCAACCTCCGAATTGCCAGCCCACTTCCTCTCTCACTGCGAACGCATTAAAGCGACGAACGGCAAAGATCGCGTGATCATGCACTGCCACGCCACCAACCTGATCGCCCTGACCTATGTGCTGGAAAACAACACCGCGCTGATCACCCGCAAACTGTGGGAAGGCAGCACCGAGTGCCTGGTGGTGTTCCCGGATGGCGTCGGCATTTTGCCGTGGATGGTGCCGGGTACGGATGAAATCGGCCAGGCGACCGCGCAGGAAATGCAGAAGCATTCGCTTGTTCTGTGGCCGTTCCATGGTGTGTTCGGCAGCGGCCCCTCCCTCGATGAAGCATTCGGTTTGATCGATACCGCTGAGAAATCCGCTGAGGTTTTAGTCAAAATCTATTCGATGGGCGGTATGAAGCAGACCATCACGCGTGAAGAACTGGTCGCACTCGGCAAACGTTTTGGCGTGACTCCGCTGGCAAGCGCACTAGCATTATAAGGAGAATAGTAATGAGCTTTATGTTGGCACTACCCAAAATTAGCCTGCATGGCGCTGGAGCGATTGCCGATATGGTGAACCTCGTGGCGAATAAGCAATGGGGCAAAGCGCTGATCGTTACCGATGGTCAACTGGTAAAGCTGGGCCTGCTGGATAGCCTGTTTAGCGCGCTGGATGAACATCAAATGTCTTACCACCTGTTTGATGAGGTGTTCCCAAACCCGACAGAAGAGCTGGTGCAGAAAGGTTTTGCGACGTATCAGAGCGCAGAATGTGACTACATTATCGCCTTCGGCGGCGGCAGTCCGATCGATACCGCTAAAGCGGTGAAAATCCTGACCGCCAACCCAGGCCCTTCTACCGCATACTCCGGCGTGGGCAAAGTGAAAAATGCCGGCGTTCCGCTGGTCGCCATCAATACCACCGCCGGCACTGCTGCAGAAATGACCAGCAATGCGGTGATTATCGACTCTGCTCGCAAGGTTAAAGAGGTGATCATCGACCCGAACATCATCCCGGATATCGCCGTGGATGATGCCAGCGTGATGCTGGAAATCCCGGCTTCCGTTACCGCCGCAACCGGCATGGACGCCCTGACTCACGCGGTGGAAGCCTATGTTTCCGTCGGCGCGCACCCACTCACTGACGCCAATGCGCTGGAGGCCATTCGCCTGATTAATCTGTGGCTACCGAAAGCGGTCGATGATGGCCACAACCTCGAAGCCCGTGAGCAAATGGCATTTGGTCAGTATCTGGCGGGTATGGCATTTAACAGCGCCGGTCTTGGTCTGGTGCATGCGCTGGCGCACCAGCCGGGCGCAACCCACAACCTGCCGCACGGCGTCTGCAACGCCATCCTGCTGCCGATAATCGAAAATTTTAACCGACCGAACGCCGAGGCTCGCTTTGCCCGCGTGGCGCAGGCGATGGGCGTCGATACCCGCGGCATGAGCGATAAAGCGGCAAGCATGGAAGCCATCAACGCCATTCGCGCCCTGAGCAAGCGGGTAGGTATTCCAGCCGGTTTCAGCCAGCTTGGCGTGACCAAAGAGGATATTGAAGGCTGGTTAGATAAAGCGTTGGCCGATCCATGCGCGCCGTGTAACCCGCGCATCGCCAGCCGCGATGAAGTCCGCGAGTTGTATCTGGAGGCGTTATGATCCGCAAAGCGTTTGTGATGCAGGTAAACGCCGACGCGCACGTTGAGTACCAACGTCGGCACAATCCCATCTGGCCAGAACTGGAATCAGTACTGAAAGAACACGGCGCGCATCACTACGCGATTTATCTTGATCAGGAGCGTAATCTGCTGTTCGCCACCGTTGAGATAGAGTCCGAGGAGCGCTGGAATGCCGTTGCCAACACCGACGTTTGCCAGCGTTGGTGGAAACATATGCGCGACGTTATGCCAGCCAACCCAGACAACAGCCCGGTCAGCACAGAGCTAAAAGAAGTGTTTTATCTGCAATAATCTTGTAGGCCGGATGCGCCGCATCCGGCACAACGCAACATAGCAGTTAGTTCTGCTCAGAAACCAGAATCGCCTGAGTATCCGGCTCCAGCGCTTTAAAGATATGCGCCCGATCGGCGGGGTAACAAATGTAGTCGCCCTCACCTAACTCTTCCGGCGCTTCCGTCAATCCCACCATCGCCTTACCTTGCGTCACGATAATATGTTCAACCGATCCCGGTGGATGCGGCTGTGAAATACGATCCGCGCCCGGCTGCGTCAGCAGCAAATAGATATCCCGCCGCGCGCCCGGTGGGCAGGCGGCCAGTAAAATAGCCTGGTAGTGGGCCTGTTCCGCCACCACTTTTGTCCCTTCGCCGCGGCGAATCACCTGCGTTTTTTGCTCCTGCGGCTCCAGCAGGCGCGCAAAAGGGATATCCAACGCCACACACAGCGACCACAGCGTTTCCAGGCTAGGGTTGCCATTTCCTGCTTCCAACTGTGAGAGCGTCGATTTTGCAATCCCCGCGCGGCGGGCAATCTCTGCCAGTGACAAACCGGTGCGCTGACGTTCACGCACCAAGCTTTTCGCGATCATACTGATGGGCTGGGTCATTCACGACTCCATGTTTTTTATATCGAACAAATCGTTCGACTTGTAAAGCTAAATGGTTGCGTTCATTATAATGGAAATTCGTTCGATATGGCTAAAATGGTATGAAACATTATTTTTCCTGTCTCAAAGGCGACACGCTGAAAGCAATATTTCTCGTCTGTCTGGCCGTCGGCGTTGTCGGCATGTCATATGGCTCGCTGGCGATGGCTTACGGTTTCCCGCTGTGGGTACCGTTTGTGCTTTCTATTACGGTACTGGCCGGCGCGTCCGAGTTTATGTTTATCGGCATCGTCGCCAGCGGCGGTAACCCCCTGGCGGCTGCGGCTGCCGGTTTACTGGTGAACGCCCGGCACGTGCCGTTTGGCGTCACGGTGCGTGACCTGGTGGGCTCCCGGGCCGCCAGTTTCCTCGGTTGCCATATCATGAACGACGAAAGCGTAGTGTTCGGCCTGTCGCAAAAAACACCGGAACAGCGTAAAGCCGCCTACTGGCTATGCGGCCTGGGCGTCGCCATTTTCTGGCCGATTGGCACGCTGATTGGCGCAGGTGTCGGCAAACTGCTCCCGGCCCCGGAAACCATCGGTCTGGATGCCGTTTTCCCGGCCATTTTGCTGGCGTTAGTGGTTCCGGCCTTTAAAAATCGGACCACGCTGATCCGCGCCTGTAGCGGTGCCGCGCTGTCGCTCGCATCTATACCTTTCGCGCCGGTGGGCCTGCCGGTACTGCTCTCACTGTTTGGTTTACTGACGAGGAAAAAATAATGGGCAACATGACGCTGTTTATCGTTGGTATCGCCATATTATCTCTGGGAACGTATTTAATGCGTTTAGGCGGAGCAAAACTGGGGAGTCGTTTAGCGTTCTCGGAACGCTCGCAGGCCCTGCTTTCTGATGCCGCAACGGTATTGCTGTTTTCCGTCGCGCTGGCAACCACCTTTTATGAAGGTGAACACTTTGCTGGAATGGCGCGTGTTCTTGGGGTTGGCTTCGCGGTCTTTCTCGCCTGGCGCAAAATGCCGCTGATCGTGGTGATCGTTGCCGCCGCTGTGGTGACCGCGCTGTTGAGGATGGCGGGCATAAACTAAAAAAGCGCCTCAAAGGCGCTCTTTCTACAGTACTTAGGTATCTTATTTCAGCAGTTCAGCGGTCATGTGCACGCGGTTACCGGTGTAAGCCTGGGTGATTTTATAATCGCTGGCGCCTGCACGTTCAGCCTGAGCGGCAATGCTTGCTTCAGCACTTTCCAGCGTAGAACCCGTTGCGGTAACAGTCTGAGCAGCGAATGAACCGAAAGAAGTAGCCAGAGCGATAACTGCGACAAAAGTTTTGATGCTTTTCATGATATAAACCCTTTAACTTAGTTGTTTGAGTAAGGCACCGTGCCTTGATGTGATAAATAATAGCCATCTCATCACACAACTAAAAGCGGAAGGATTTGCCTGTCTTATTCAAATTATTTGAAT
>NZ_CP069763.1:1439926-1446471 GCF_016893685.1 Citrobacter cronae | reverse complement strand
ACCAGACGCTCCGGATGCGTATAGATTGTCGCCCTGCCCGGTTTACAAAAACCCACCAGCGTCAGGTTACAGCGTTCGGCAACTTCCACAGCGAGCGTTGTCGCCGCAGAAACGGCAAACAGGATCTCCACGCCGCACATTGCCGACTTCTGCACCATCTCGTAGCTGGCGCGGCTGGAAACTAATACCGCGCCCTGTTGCCAGGTTTCCCCTTCGAGCGCCCGACGCCCCAGCAGTTTATCCAGCGCGACATGACGCCCAACGTCTTCATGTCCACCTGCCAGATGACCTGAAAGCTGTACCCATGCCGCCGCGTGCGTACAGCCGGTCAGTTGCCCCACGGGCTGGTAATCATGGAGATGCCTTAAGGCGTTATCGAGGAGCGTCAGATCAAATGTCTGGGTAAATGCCAGAGGCTGGACCGGTTTGCCGATGTCATTGAGCTGCTCCACGCCGCAAACGCCACAACCGGTGCGACCAGCCAGTGCGCGACGACGCTCTTTCAACCCCATAAAACGGCGGCTGGATAGCTCAATCTGAACTTCTAATCCGTTGCAGGAAGGAACCACGTCCATCCCGTAAATATCTTGCGGGGACTCAATAATGCCTTCAGAAAGTGAAAAACCCATCGCGAAATGCTCAAGATCTTTCGGTGACGCCATCATCACCACATGTGAAATTCCGTTATAGACCAGCGCAACAGGCACTTCTTCAGCGACTTCATCAGGCTGAGGATGTTGCAAATCCTCGCGCTTCCAGAGCGTCAATTGGCGCGATCCTGTCGGAGATGTCACATTCTTAATGTTTTCTTGAATAATCTTATTCACTTTCTTTTAACCATATTGGAACACGCATACCAACATTGTGGTATTCTTTACAAATCCCTCCTGGACGGAGGGAAATTCACCCAATTCTGGACCTTTGCGGTCCCGTCCGCAAAGAAAAATAACAACCACTTCCCACGCGTTGGCATGGCAGAAATGCGAAGGGAATGTGACAATGTCGAAACAAGGAGCAAACCATGCAGGTCAGCAGAAGGCAGTTCTTTAAGATCTGCGCTGGCGGTATGGCAGGCACCACGGCAGCGGCACTGGGCTTTGCACCCGGTGTAGCGCTCGCGGAAACACGGCAATATAAACTGCTGCGCACCCGCGAAACCCGTAACACCTGCACCTACTGTTCCGTTGGCTGTGGGCTGTTAATGTACAGCCTCGGTGACGGAGCAAAAAACGCCAAAGCATCCATCTTCCATATTGAAGGGGACCCGGATCACCCGGTGAACCGCGGCGCGCTGTGCCCGAAAGGCGCAGGTCTTGTGGACTTCATCCACTCTGAAAGCCGTTTGAAATTCCCGGAATACCGCGCACCAGGCTCAGATAAGTGGCAGCAAATTAGCTGGGATGAAGCATTCGACCGCATCGCTAAGCTGATGAAAGAAGACCGCGACGCTAACTACGTTGCACAAAACGCCGAAGGCGTAACCGTTAACCGCTGGCTTTCCACCGGGATGCTGTGTGCATCCGCTTCCAGTAACGAAACCGGCTATTTGACGCAAAAATTCTCCCGCGCGCTGGGTATGCTCGCGGTCGACAACCAGGCGCGTGTCTGACACGGACCAACGGTAGCAAGTCTTGCTCCAACATTTGGTCGCGGTGCGATGACCAACCACTGGGTCGACATTAAAAACGCCAACCTCGTTGTGGTGATGGGCGGTAACGCCGCTGAAGCTCACCCGGTCGGGTTCCGCTGGGCGATGGAAGCGAAAATTCACAACGGCGCCAAGCTGATTGTCATTGACCCTCGCTTTACGCGCACCGCAGCGGTGGCTGATTTCTATGCCCCAATTCGTTCCGGTACTGACATTGCCTTCCTGTCAGGCGTCATGCTGTACCTGCTGAATAACGAAAAATTCAACCGCGAATATACCGAGGCCTATACCAACGCCAGTCTGATCGTGCGTGAGGATTATGGCTTCGAAGATGGCCTGTTTACCGGCTACGACGCGGACAAACGCAAGTATGACAAAACCAGTTGGAACTATGAGCTGGATGAAAACGGCTTCGCCAAACGCGATGTGACTCTGCAACATCCGCGCTGTGTATGGAACCTGCTCAAACAGCACGTCTCCCGCTATACGCCGGAGGTCGTAGAGAATATCTGCGGTACGCCGAAGGCCGATTTCCTGAAGGTCTGTGAATACATCGCAGAAACCAGCGCCAAAGACAAAACCGCATCATTCCTGTACGCGCTGGGCTGGACGCAACACTCCGTGGGGGCGCAAAACATCCGTACGATGGCGATGATCCAGTTGCTCCTCGGCAACATGGGCATGGCCGGCGGTGGCGTTAACGCCCTGCGTGGTCACTCCAACATTCAGGGACTGACCGACCTTGGTCTGCTGTCACAGAGCCTGCCGGGTTATCTGACGCTGCCAAGCGAAAAACAGACCGACCTGCAAACCTACCTTGCCGCCAACACGCCAAAACCGCTGCTGGAAGGCCAGGTAAACTATTGGGGCAATTACCCGAAATTCTTCGTTTCGATGATGAAAGCCTTCTTTGGCGATAAAGCGACAGCGGAAAACAGCTGGGGCTTCGACTGGCTGCCGAAGTGGGATAAAGGGTACGACGTCCTGCAGTACTTCGAGATGATGAACCAGGGCAAAGTGAATGGCTATATCTGCCAGGGCTTTAACCCGGTCGCCTCATTCCCGAACAAAAACAAGGTCGTGGCTTCACTGTCCAAACTGAAGTATCTGATCACTATCGACCCGCTCAACACGGAAACCTCCACCTTCTGGCAGAACCATGGTGAGTCGAACGATGTTGATCCGTCGAAAATCCAGACCGAAGTATTCCGTCTGCCGTCCACCTGCTTTGCCGAAGAGAACGGTTCGATCGTCAACTCTGGTCGCTGGCTGCAGTGGCACTGGAAAGGCGCGGATGCCCCAGGGATTGCCGCAACCGATGGCGAAATCCTCGCCGGTATCTTCCTGCGTCTGCGCAAGATGTATGCCGAACAAGGTGGCGCGAACCCGGAACAGGTGCTGAGCATGACCTGGAACTACTCCACACCGCATGAACCGGCTTCGGAAGAAGTGGCGATGGAGAGCAACGGGAAAGCGCTGGCTGATATTATCGACCCGGCAACCGGCGCGGTAATCGTCAAGAAAGGCCAACAGCTCAGCTCGTTCGCCCAACTGCGCGATGACGGCACGACCTCCAGCGGCTGCTGGATTTTTGCCGGTAGCTGGACGCCGGAAGGTAATATGATGGCGCGACGCGATAACGCCGACCCGTCGGGCCTTGGCAATACGCTGGGTTGGGCCTGGGCATGGCCGCTTAACCGCCGCATTCTTTATAACCGTGCTTCCGCAGACCCGCAGGGAAATCCGTGGGATCCAAAACGTCAGATCCTGAAATGGGATGGCGCGAAATGGAGCGGGATGGATATTCCAGACTATAGCGCCGCCGCACCGGGTACTGACGTCGGTCCGTTCATCATGCAGCCGGAAGGGATGGGACGCCTGTTTGCTATTGATAAGATGGCGGAAGGACCGTTCCCGGAACACTACGAGCCGTTTGAAACGCCGCTCGGCACTAACCCGCTGCACCCGAACGTTATCTCTAACCCTGCCGCGCGTATCTTTAAGGGTGACGCGGAAGCGCTGGGTAAAGCGGATAAGTTCCCGTATGTCGGTACAACCTATCGTCTGACCGAGCACTTCCACTACTGGACCAAGCATGCGTTGCTAAACGCCATCGCCCAGCCGGAGCAGTTTGTGGAAATTGGCGAGAAGCTGGCGAATAAGCTCGGCATCTCCCATGGCGATACCGTTAAAGTTTCCTCTAACCGCGGCTACATCAAGGCCAAAGCAGTGGTGACCAAACGTATTCGTACGCTACAGGCCAACGGTAAGGATATCGATACCATCGGTATTCCGATTCACTGGGGCTACGAAGGTGTGGCGAAAAAAGGCTTTATCGCTAACACGTTAACGCCATTCGTCGGTGATGCGAACACGCAGACGCCGGAATTTAAGTCCTTCCTCGTGAACGTGGAAAAGGTGTAACGGAGACGACCTATGGCTTATCAATCGCAAGACATCATTCGTCGATCCGCCACTAACGGTTTCACCCCCGCGCCTCAGGCGCGGGATCACCAGGAAGAGGTGGCGAAACTTATCGACGTCACGACCTGCATCGGCTGTAAAGCCTGTCAGGTTGCGTGTTCCGAGTGGAACGACATCCGTGATGAAGTGGGCAACAACGTTGGGGTGTACGATAACCCGGCTGATTTGACCGCCAAATCCTGGACGGTGATGCGCTTCTCGGAAGTGGAACAGAACGACAAACTTGAGTGGCTGATCCGCAAGGATGGCTGTATGCACTGCGCCGATCCAGGCTGCCTGAAGGCATGCCCGGCTGAAGGCGCAATCATTCAGTATGCCAACGGCATCGTCGACTTCCAGTCCGAGCAGTGCATCGGCTGCGGCTACTGCATTGCTGGCTGTCCGTTCGATGTGCCGCGCCTCAACCCGGAAGACAACCGCGTCTACAAATGTACGCTGTGCGTCGACCGTGTGGTGGTCGGGCAAGAACCGGCCTGCGTGAAAACTTGCCCAACCGGGGCGATTCATTTCGGCACCAAAGAGTCGATGAAAACGCTGGCTGGTGAGCGCGTGGCGGAACTGAAAACGCGTGGCTACGAAAACGCGGGCCTGTACGATCCAGCGGGCGTTGGCGGTACGCATGTGATGTACGTATTGCACCATGCCGACAAGCCGAATCTGTACCACGGTCTGCCGGAGAACCCGGAAATCAGCGCCACCGTGAAGTTCTGGAAAGGCATCTGGAAACCGTTGGCAGCGGTCGGCTTCGCAGCGACGTTTGCGGCCAGTATCTTCCACTACGTCGGTGTGGGTCCAAACCGTGCGGAAGAGGAAGAAGACAATCTGCATGAAGAGAAAGACGAGGTGCGCAAATGAAACGACGTGACACCATCGTGCGCTACACGGCGCCGGAACGCATCAACCACTGGGTAACCGCCTTCTGCTTTATTCTGGCGGCAGTGAGCGGGATGGGTTTTCTCTTCCCGTCTTTTAACTGGCTGATGCACATCATGGGCACGCCGCAACTGGCGCGAATTGTGCACCCGTTTGTCGGCGTGATCATGTTTGCCTCGTTTATCATCATGTTTTTCCGTTACTGGCACCACAATCTAATCAATCGGGATGATATCTTTTGGGCGAAGAATATTCGTAAGATTGTCGTCAACGAGGAAGTAGGTGACACGGGACGTTATAACTTCGGCCAGAAATGCGTATTCTGGGCGGCGATTATCTTCCTGGTGCTGTTACTGGTGAGCGGAGTGATCATCTGGCGTCCGTATTTTGCGCCTGCTTTCTCAATCCCGGTGATCCGATTCGCGTTAATGCTGCATTCATTTGCCGCAGTAGCGTTAATTGTGGTTATCATGGTGCACATTTACGCCGCCCTTTGGGTGAAAGGCACCATTACCGCGATGGTGGAGGGATGGGTTACTAAATCGTGGGCGAAGAAACATCATCCGCGCTGGTACCGTGAAGTCCGCCAGAAACAGGAAAAATCATCTGAATGAGTATTCGCATAATCCCGCAAGATGAGCTGGGTTCGAGCGAGAAACGCACGGCGGATATGATTCCGCCGTTATTGTTCCCCAGACTCAAAAATTTGTATAACCGCCGTGCTGAACGTCTGCGCGAGCTGGCCGAAAACAACCCGCTGGGCGATTATCTGCGCTTTGCCGCGCTGATCGCCCACGCACAAGAAGTGGTGCTGTACGATCATCCGCTGCAGATGGATCTGACCGCTCGTATCAAAGAAGCGAACGATCAGGGCAAGCCGCCGCTGGATATCCACGTCCTGCCACGCGACAAACATTGGCAAAAACTGCTGCAATCGCTAATTGCTGAGCTGAAGCCGGAGATGAGCGGCCCTGCACTGGCCGTAATTGAGAATCTGGAAAAAGCCTCTGAGCAGGAACTGGAGCTGATGGCCAGCGCGCTGTTTGCCTCAGATTTTGCCTCCGTCAGCAGCGACAAAGCCCCGTTTATTTGGGCTGCGCTGTCGCTCTACTGGGCACAGATGGCAAGCCTGATCCCCGGCAAAGCGCGCGCTGAGTACGGCGAACAACGCCAGTTCTGTCCGGTATGCGGTTCGATGCCGGTCTCCAGCGTGGTGCAAATCGGCACAACGCAGGGACTACGTTATTTGCACTGCAACCTGTGCGAAACCGAATGGCACGTGGTGCGCGTGAAGTGCAGCAACTGTGAACAGAGCCGCGATTTGAACTACTGGTCGCTGGATAACGAGCAGGCGGCAATTAAAGCGGAAAGCTGCGGCGACTGCGGGACTTACCTGAAGATTCTCTACCAGGAAAAAGACCCGAAAGTCGAGGCCGTGGCCGACGACCTCGCTTCCCTGATGTTGGATGCACACATGGAGCAAGAAGGCTTTGCCCGCAGCTCCATCAACCCGTTCTTATTCCCGGGTGAAGGGGAGTAG
>NZ_CP069763.1:1434490-1439172 GCF_016893685.1 Citrobacter cronae | reverse complement strand
TGTGCGAGCCGCTTTCCAGAATCGTACGCAGCCCACTTTTCCCATTTCCATTCGTACCAAACCAGGCTATAACACTGTATATCCATACAGATAAAGGAAATAAAAATGACACTGGAAAGCGGGATTGCGCAGTTAGTGGAGGAATTTATCGCGGTGGGGCGCCCCTCTTCTCGCGAGCAGAATATTGATGACCGGAGAGCAGGCTACATCGCCAGTACGATGCTGGCAGGGGAAACAGAAACCCGCGTCCAGGTTGAAGATATTGAACTCGATGCCATGACGTTTCGCGTGGTTTCGCCACGGGACACCATGGGAAAGCTACCCTGTGTTATCTATTATCACGGCGGCTGCTTTGTCAGCGGTGGTTTTGCTACTCACGATAACCAGCTAAGGCAGTTAGCTTTTTACAGCGGCTGTCGCGTAATTGCGGTGCAGTACCGCCTTGCGCCAGAGTACACCTTCCCGGCAGCACATAACGATGCCGAAGCCGGAGCCAATACTATCTGGAAATATGCCCATAAACTGGGGATAGACCGCGCGAACATTACGCTTGCCGGTGACAGCGCGGGCGGGCATCTGGCGCTGGTCACCGCGCTACGCCTGAAAGCCGCCCGTCAATGGCAACCTGCACAGCTGATGCTGATCTATCCCATGCTGGACGCCACCGCCAGATTTGAGAGCTACGCCCGTAACGGGCAGGATTACATTATCACGCGTGACACGCTGCTTTCAGGCTACGAGATGTATATGCCGCGAACCGATCCACTGCATCCTGAAGCCAGTCCGCTCTGGCGTGAAGACTTCACCGGTCTGCCACCCACGCACATCATTACTGCCGAATTCGACCCACTGCGCGATGAAGGCGAGGCCCTGTATCAACGGTTCCAGGAACAGGGTGTGGAATGCACTTGCCAGCGCTATCTCGGTGTCATTCATGGCTTTTTCCAGCTCGCAGGTGTGAGCCAGGCGGCACGAAGCGCCATGCGAGATGTGGCCTGGCGGCTTGGTCAGTAAGTTTGTTCATATTTTCGTCCACGGGTGCTATCTTGTGTGAATAGATAACACAGAGGACAAACCTATGCCCAGAACTACCAGCATTACAATTGGCGAGCATCTCGATCGTTTTGTTAACGAAATGATTGAAAGTGGGCGCTATGGTTCCACCAGCGAAGTTGTCCGTTCGGCATTACGTTTACTGGAGGAACAAGAATTGCGAAATAGCGCATTACGCGACGCGCTGGAGGATGGGATACACAGCGGCACAAGCGACCTGACTCTACAGGAGGTCGCGCAAAGGAAAAAGCGCAGTCTGAATGTATAAACTCTCTAATCAGGCAGTCGAAGACTTTGAATCTATCTATGAATACACCTGGAGAAAATTCGGTTATCAACAGGCAGATAAATACACTACTGAGATGGAACAGCTTTTTTTACTGTTAGAGAAAAACGCTTTGATGGAGCGCAACCGTTCTGAGATTAAGGAAGGTACCCGTCAATACAATCATCGACAACATGCGATTTTTTATCAAAATGCGGATTATGGCATTCTCATAATCCGCATTTTACATCAGCAAATGAATCCAATATTACATTTTAGCTAGAGGAGCTACTCTTCCTCATTCCCGCCCTCTTCATACGCGCCAAACGGTTTCGCGGGTAGCACAATATACGTGCCTTCAAACACGACGCCTGGCGAGTCATCGCCAAATACCTCGACCTGCATCTTCACACGCGCCTTACGCCCTCTCGCCAGACGGTCGAGATCGCCACTCAGCGAGCCCAGGTCGGCGATGGCGGTAGGCTTCCCGGTGATCGGCCTGCTGTAGCGGATATGTGCATCGGCAAGGATAATGGTTCCCCCCAGATGACGTTCGCGCAGCATCAGCCAGATCAGCCCCCACCCCGTTAACGTGGCCAGAGAAAACAGGCTACCGGCAAACAGAGTATGGTGCGGATTCTGATTCCCCGTCTCGGGCATCGTCGTAATAAATTTCTGCCCGGTATACTGTTGAATACGCACGCCCATTTTCTCACTCAAGGGAATATGTTCGTACCAGGCTTGCTGTAACTGTCCGCACCAGTCGCCGCGATGGAGAATATCGTCCAATGTAGCGATGGGCTTAATCATCAAAAAGTGGCGCACCGGCGTGGTTTGCGGTGTGGTGATCTCTCCCTGGCTCACAAACCCCAGTTTGGCGAAAAATTCGACCGCATCTTCACGGGCGCTACAGGTTACGCGCTTTACCCCTTCCTGACGCGCTACAGATTCCAGGGTCATCGCCATCAGCGTACCCAGTCCTTTCTCCTGCACGGAAGGGTCAACGGCCATAAAGCGTATAGAGGCTTCGTTATCCGCATTGATATACAGACGTCCTACCGCGACCAGATTCCCCTCTTCGTCCACCACCATCTGGTGATGCGCCATTGCGTCCCAGGCATCCCGTTCGGAGCCTTTTGGCTGGTGCAACGGTTTACGCAGCATCTCCCAGCGAAACTGGTAGTAACGCTCCAACTCTTCTTCTGTTTGCGGTACTCGAAGGTGATACATAGCTGTACTCTCTCTTGTTGCCCGCGGCCACACCGGTAGCTGGTTCATACTTGTAACCAGAACGTCACGGGGCCATCATTAACCAGCGAAACCTGCATATCCGCAGCGAATCGGCCGGTTTGCGTATTCATTTCCTGTTGGCGGCAACGCTCAACAAAGTACTCATAGAGTGCTTCTGCCCGATCGGGCGCGGCGCCTTTTGAAAAGCCCGGGCGCATACCGCGCTCAGTATCTGCCGCCAACGTAAATTGCGAGACCACCAGCACGCTGCCGCCTGACTGCTGCACATTCAGGTTCATTTTGCCTTCGGCATCGCTAAAGATTCGATAACCTAGTACGCGTTCGCACAGGCGGTTCGCTTTTTGTTCGTCATCATCCCTTTCGACACCTAACAGGACCAAAAGTCCTGGGCCAATTTCACCCGTCACCTCGCCCTCCACGGTGACGCTGGCACGGGTTACGCGCTGAATTAATGCAATCATGGTTGCTCTGCTTCTTCTTGTTCTGCGGCTTGTTTAAGTTTGCGGTATTCCCCGAGAGTGACAGTTATTTCCGCGCCTAGCAAGACGATACACCACGTCCAGTACACCCAGACAAATAAAATGGGGATCACCGCAAGGACACCGTAGATGAGCTGATAAGACGGGAACATCGTGATGTAGAGCGCAAATCCTTTCTTTCCGGCCTCGAACAATACGGCGGCTACAAAGGCGCCAATAACCGCATCCCGGTTAGCGACGCGCGTGGTCGGCACGATGCTATAAAGCAGCCAGAATGAAAGCCAGGAAAGCACCAGCGGGAAAATACGCAGAATGTTATCAATCACCGTGTTGAGATCGCTGGCCCAGCGCAATGACAACAGATAAGAGCTGATCGCCAGGCTGGCCCCCGCCAGTAGAGGTCCCAGCGTTAAAATCATCCAGTAAACGGCAAAAGAGTAAACTTTGGGCCGAGTGCGCTTACTACGCCAGATAGTATTCAGCGCGTTATCAATGGAATACATCAGTAATAACGCCGTCACAATCAGCCCACATGCCCCGACGGCGGTCATTTTGTTCGAGTTGGCGACAAACTGTTCGATATAACGTTGGATGACGTCTCCCGTCGCCGGGATAAAGTTCGCAAAAATAAAATGGCGTAACTGGATACTGACGTCGGAAAACATCGGAAATGCGGCGAAAAGCGCAAAAACGACGGCAATAAGCGGTACTAATGAAAGCAATGAAACGTAGGCAAGATTTCCTGCCAACGTCGTCATGTTGTCCTCATCAATGCGCTGCCATAGCAGCTTCAGCCAGGCTCGTACGGGCCGCGTATGATGCCTGGCTTGTTGCTGAACATTTTTTAGCATAACAACTTCGCGAAATAGTCAGGAATGGTCGCTTTATCGATGACCTGGATACTGGTAATACCTAACCGGTTAGCCCCTTCAATATTATCGGCGTTATCGTCAAAAAAGACCGCATCATGCGCAGAAAAACCTTCAGCCTGCAGGACATGCTGGTAAATCCGCGCTTCCGGTTTACGCATGCCCAGATCCTGGGAAAGATAAATATGGTCAGCAGCCTGACGGATCTCGGGGTATTCATCCGGCCAAAACGTTGTGTGCAGACGGTTGGTATTCGACAAGACGACTACCCGATGCCCCTGCTCACGCAGTTTGTGCATGATATCGATAACCTCTGGGCGTAACGCGACAAAAACCGCCTGCCAGCCGTGGGAAAATTGCTCGTAGCTTAGCGGCAGCGCCATCTCGTGGCATAGTGCCTCAGCAAACGCTTCATCGGTTATTTCACCTCGCTCATGCTGGTGAAAAGCCTCGCCCATACTGAAACTTTGCTTTAGCGAAGCTAGCGGTACACGGCTCAGATCGCTCCATGTGCCTAACACGCGATTGAAGTCGATATCGACAATCACATTACCCAAATCAAAGATATAGAGCATGCCCTTCTCCTTATTCGCCGTGGATGAATAACTGTAGCGGGAAAGGAGAAGTTTGACTATGCGCGAATGATGGCTGCGAATTTATCGAGCCATCATTGGAGAGAATTACCCGACCTGAGCATCATCCTGTGACGGACTCACCTGCACAATTTCCACCTGCTGAGACTGGAGTAAATTATGCAATGCGGGA
>NZ_CP069763.1:1419352-1423006 GCF_016893685.1 Citrobacter cronae | reverse complement strand
CAGCGGCTTTTTTATGCTTACCTGAGAAAGAGCGTTAATTACTCTTCTTTCGCGCCACGCATTGCACGGCGACGATCGTTTTCAGTCAGGTGACGCTTACGGATACGGATAGAGGTTGGAGTCACTTCTACCAGTTCGTCGTCATCGATGAATTCCAGAGCCTGCTCCAGAGTCATCTTAACCGGCGGAACCAGAACCGTTGCTTCGTCAGTACCGGACGCACGCATGTTGGTCAGTTTCTTACCGGTCAGGCAGTTTACGGTCAGGTCGTTAGAGCGGCTGTGAATACCGATGATCTGGCCTTCGTAAACTTCAGCACCGTGACCCAGGAACAGCTTACCGCGGTCCTGCAGGCTGAACAGTGCGAACGCAACTGCTTTACCCTGGCCGTTGGAGATCAGTACGCCGTTCTGACGCTGACCCACATCACCCGCACGAACGTCGTCGTAGTGGCTGAAGGTGGAATACAGCAGACCGGTACCGGAGGTCATGGTCATGAATTCTGAACGGAAGCCGATCAGACCACGGCTTGGGATTACGTAGTCAAGACGTACGCGGCCTTTGCCATCTGGATTCATGTTTTTCAGATCGCCTTTACGCTCACCCAGAGCCTGCATCACAGAACCCTGATGCTGCTCTTCAACGTCCAGCGTTACGTTTTCGAACGGCTCTTGTTTACGGCCATCGATTTCGCGGAAGATAACTTTCGGACGGGAAACCGCCATTTCGAAACCTTCACGACGCATGTTTTCGATCAGAACAGACAGGTGCAGCTCACCACGACCGGACACACGGAATGCATCCGCATCTTCGGTTTCTTCAACGCGCAGCGCAACGTTGTGCACCAGCTCTTTGTTCAGGCGGTCAAGGATCTGACGAGAGGTAACATATTTACCTTCTTTACCACAGAACGGAGAGGTGTTTACGCAGAAGAACATGGTTACGGTCGGTTCATCAACGGACAGAGCCGGCAGCGCTTCGACATTCTGCGGGTCGCAGATGGTGTCGGAGATGTTCAGTTCGCCCAGACCGGTGATCGCGATGATATCGCCTGCTTCGGCAATATCACTCTCGATACGTTCCAGACCCAGGTGGGTCAGAACTTTACCGACTTTACCGTTGCGGGTTTTACCTTCGCTATCAATGATAGTGATCTGCTGGTTCGGTTTAATTTTACCGCGTTTGATGCGGCCGATACCGATAACGCCAACGTAGTTGTTGTAGTCCAGCTGAGAGATTTGCATCTGCAGCGGGCCGTCAAGGTCTACGTTCGGAGCCGGTACGCGATCAACGATGGTCTGATACAGCGGAGTCATGTCTTCCGCCATATCTTCGTGATCCAGACCTGCGATACCGTTCAGCGCGGAAGCGTAAACGATCGGGAAGTCCAGTTGTTCGTCGGTAGCGTCGAGGTTAACGAACAGGTCGAATACCTGATCAACAACCCAGTCAGGGCGCGCGCCAGGACGGTCAACTTTGTTGATAACAACAATTGGCTTCAGGCCATGGGCAAAGGCTTTTTTGGTCACGAAGCGCGTCTGCGGCATCGGACCATCCATTGCATCCACCACCAGCAGCACGGAGTCGACCATGGACATTACACGTTCAACTTCACCACCGAAGTCGGCGTGCCCCGGGGTGTCAACGATGTTGATACGGTAGTCATTCCATTTGATAGCGGTGTTTTTAGCGAGGATGGTAATCCCACGCTCTTTCTCCAAATCGTTGGAGTCCATCACGCGCTCTTGGGTTTCAGCACGTGCATCGAACGTACCGGATTGTTGGAGCAGCTTGTCTACCAGGGTCGTTTTACCATGGTCTACGTGCGCGATGATGGCGATGTTACGCAAATTTTCGATCACAACTTTGCCTCAGGCATTTTAGAAATAGCGCGTTATTGTACACGGATTAATCGCAGTACAAAACAGGATCACAAACATCCTCCGCAAACAAGTATTGCAGAGTTTCTTTGTGATCACATTCACGGAGCGTTAAAAGGGGTAATCTGGGGTGCGTTGCACCAATATGGTGCTTAATGTTCACATTAAAGCACTATATTGGTGCAATACATCCTTCATGGTGCAGCCCCTTTGCACGATAGTGCGCATGATAACGCCTTTTAGGGGCAATTTAAAAGTTGGCACAGATTTCGCTTTATCTTTTTTACGGCGACACGGCCAATTTTTTGCAGAATTGAAGACTTCGTTACCACGACGACCATGACCAATCCGGGAGAGTAAGTATGTCCGCTGAACACGTTTTGACGATGCTGAACGAACACGAAGTGAAGTTTGTTGATTTGCGCTTCACTGATACTAAAGGTAAAGAACAGCACGTCACTATTCCTGCTCATCAGGTAAATGCCGAATTCTTTGAAGAAGGCAAAATGTTTGACGGCTCCTCAATCGGTGGCTGGAAAGGCATTAACGAATCAGACATGGTTCTGATGCCAGATGCGTCTACTGCACTCATTGACCCGTTCTATGAAGAGTCCACCCTGATCATCCGTTGTGATATCCTGGAACCCGGCACGCTGCAGGGCTACGACCGCGACCCGCGCTCCATCGCTAAACGCGCTGAAGAGTACCTGCGTTCTACCGGCATCGCAGACACCGTTCTGTTCGGGCCAGAGCCAGAGTTCTTCCTGTTTGACGACATCCGTTTCGGCGCGTCCATTTCCGGTTCCCACGTGGCTATCGATGATATCGAGGGCGCATGGAACTCCTCCACCAAATACGAAGGTGGTAACAAAGGTCACCGTCCGGGCGTGAAAGGCGGTTACTTCCCGGTTCCTCCGGTAGATTCTTCTCAGGACATCCGTTCTACCATGTGTCTGATCATGGAAGAAATGGGCCTCGTCGTTGAAGCGCATCACCACGAAGTAGCGACTGCTGGTCAGAACGAAATCGCGACCCGCTTCAACACCATGACCAAAAAAGCGGACGAAATTCAGATCTACAAATATGTGGTTCACAACGTCGCTCACCGTTTCGGTAAAACCGCGACCTTTATGCCAAAACCAATGTTTGGCGATAACGGTTCCGGCATGCACTGCCACATGTCCCTGTCCAAGAACGGCGTAAACCTGTTCTCCGGTGACAAATATGCGGGTCTGTCTGAGCAGGCGCTGTACTACATCGGCGGCGTTATCAAACACGCTAAAGCGATCAACGCCCTGGCGAACCCGACCACCAACTCCTACAAGCGTCTGGTCCCGGGTTACGAAGCGCCGGTAATGCTGGCTTACTCTGCCCGTAACCGTTCTGCTTCTATCCGTATTCCGGTAGTGGCTTCTCCGAAAGCGCGTCGTATCGAAGTGCGCTTCCCGGACCCGGCTGCTAACCCGTACCTGTGCTTCGCCGCGCTGCTGATGGCGGGTCTTGACGGTATTAAGAACAAGATCCACCCGGGTGAAGCGATGGACAAAAACCTGTACGACCTGCCGCCTGAAGAAGCGAAGGAGATCCCACAGGTTGCAGGTTCTCTGGAAGAAGCACTGAAAGAACTGGATCTGGACCGCGAGTTCCTGACTGCAGGCGGCGTGTTCACCAATGAAGCGATCGATGCGTACATTGCGCTGCGTCGTGAAGAAGATGACCGTGTGCGCATGACGCCGCACCCGGTAGAGTTTGAGCTGTACTACAGCGTTTAATC
>NZ_CP069763.1:1416380-1419191 GCF_016893685.1 Citrobacter cronae | reverse complement strand
CTGTAGCCCATCTCTGGATGGGCTTTTTTCTCCACTAACAACCTGCTTTCTCGCGCTTTTTATCCATAAAAAGCTATAATGCACTAAAATGGTGCAACACTTTTCAGGAGACTGCTGAATGGCAACCGGCACGCTGCCCGATGCTGGGCAGATCCTCAATTCTTTAATCAATAGCATCTTACTCGTCGACGATGAGCTGTCGATACATTACGCCAACCCGGCGGCGCAACAACTGCTCGCCCAAAGCTCCCGCAAACTGTTTGGTACACCGCTGCCCGATCTGTTGAGTTATTTTTCGTTAAACATCGGACTGATGCGTGAGAGCCTGGAAGCTGGTCAGGGCTTTACGGATAACGAAGTGACGCTGGTGATAGACAGCCACTCGCATATCCTCTCTGTGACCGCCCAGAGGCTGCCTGATGGGCTTATCCTGCTGGAGATGGCGCCAATGGATAACCAGCGCCGTCTGAGTCAGGAACAGCTCCAGCATGCCCAGCAAATTGCCGCCCGCGATCTGGTACGCGGTCTGGCGCATGAAATTAAAAACCCGTTGGGCGGTTTACGCGGCGCGGCGCAGCTTCTCAGTAAAGCGCTCCCGGACCCGGCGCTGACCGAATATACCAAAGTTATTATTGAGCAGGCCGATCGCCTGCGTAATCTGGTCGACCGTCTGTTAGGACCGCAACAACCGGGCATGCATATCACGGAAAGTATTCACAAAGTGGCGGAGCGTGTGGTGGCGCTGGTTTCGATGGAAGTGCCAGAAAACGTTACGCTAATTCGTGATTACGATCCGAGCCTGCCTGAGTTATTGCACGACCCGGACCAGATAGAACAGGTTCTGCTGAATATCGTGCGCAATGCCCTGCAAGCGTTAGGGCCGGAAGGCGGCGAGATCGTACTGCGTACCCGCACTGCGTTTCAGCTCACGCTGCACGGCGTGCGTTACCGTCTGGCGGCGCGGATCGATGTTGAGGATAACGGCCCGGGTATTCCCCCTCATTTGCAGGACACGCTGTTCTACCCAATGGTCAGCGGTCGCGAGGGCGGTACCGGCCTTGGATTATCCATCGCCCGTAATTTAATTGATCAGCATTCCGGCAAAATTGAATTTACCAGTTGGCCGGGTCATACCGAGTTCTCGGTTTACCTGCCTATCAGGAAATAAAGGTGACGTTTATGCAACGAGGAATAGTCTGGGTCGTTGATGACGATAGTTCCATCCGTTGGGTGCTAGAACGTGCGCTCGCAGGAGCTGGTCTAAGCTGTACCGCATTTGAAAGCGGTAAAGAAGTACTGGATGCACTGGCCAGCAAAACACCGGACGTGCTGTTGTCAGACATTCGCATGCCGGGTATGGATGGTCTGACCCTGTTAAAACAGATCAAACAGCGTCATCCGATGCTTCCGGTCATCATAATGACGGCGCATTCCGATCTGGATGCCGCCGTCAGCGCCTACCAGCAAGGGGCGTTTGATTATCTGCCCAAACCTTTTGATATTGACGAAGCTGTGGCGCTGGTCGAACGCGCCATCAGTCATTATCAGGAACAGCAGCAGCCGCGTAATGTACAAATCCACGGTCCAACGACCGACATCATTGGCGAAGCGCCGGCGATGCAGGATGTTTTTCGCATTATTGGCCGGCTTTCACGTTCTTCAATCAGCGTATTGATTAATGGAGAGTCCGGGACCGGTAAAGAGCTGGTCGCTCATGCCCTACACCGCCACAGCCCACGCGTCAAAGCGCCGTTTATCGCGCTGAACATGGCGGCTATCCCGAAAGATTTGATCGAGTCTGAACTGTTCGGTCATGAGAAAGGGGCGTTTACCGGGGCAAATACCATTCGTCAGGGGCGTTTTGAGCAGGCTGACGGTGGTACGCTGTTCCTCGACGAAATCGGCGATATGCCGCTGGACGTGCAAACGCGTTTACTGCGCGTATTAGCCGATGGACAGTTTTACCGTGTGGGCGGTTATGCGCCGGTGAAAGTGGATGTTCGCATCATCGCCGCCACGCATCAGAATCTGGAACTGCGCGTACAGGAAGGCAAATTCCGTGAAGATTTATTCCACCGTCTGAATGTCATTCGCGTTCATTTGCCCCCGCTGCGTGAACGTCGGGAAGACATCCCTCGCCTGGCACGTCATTTCCTGCAGGAAGCGGCCCGCGAGCTGGGGGTGGAAGCCAAGCAATTACATCCCGAAACCGAGGCAGCGCTTACGCGTCTGGCCTGGCCAGGCAACGTACGCCAGCTTGAAAACACCTGCCGCTGGTTAACCGTCATGGCTGCCGGACAGGAAGTATTGATTCAGGACTTGCCGACCGAGCTTTTTGAAACCAGCGTGCCAGACGCGCCGTCCACTATGCAGCCGGACAGTTGGGCAACGCTGTTAGCGCAGTGGGCAGACCGGGCATTACGTTCCGGTCATCAAAACTTGCTTTCTGAAGCTCAACCAGAGATGGAGCGCACGCTGTTGACCACCGCGCTGCGTCATACCCAGGGGCATAAACAGGAAGCAGCGCGTTTGCTCGGCTGGGGCCGTAATACCTTGACGCGTAAGTTAAAAGAACTCGGAATGGAGTGACGATCGGTCGCTGTGTAAAGATTGATAATTGAGCGCAAATAGCTGCTATTTTGCGCTTTACTGTTCCGATGAGTTAAGTATGATCGTGCCCGGCTAACGGGGAGAAGTCATCATGCTGGAATCAATGATTAATCTGCTGTCGAGCGGTGCGGTCGAAAGCCATACGCCACAAACTGCGGTTGCCGCAGTGCTGTGCGCGGCGCTGGTTGGACTGTTCAGCTA
>NZ_CP069763.1:1405174-1416330 GCF_016893685.1 Citrobacter cronae | reverse complement strand
CGTAGGCCCGGTAAGCGCAGCGCCACCGGGCAACCCGGCTAAATGACGCGTGAGAACTGCTGCATCCGCGCTTTCTGGCGCAGATAGGCATCAAAGCACATGCAAATATTCCGAATCAGCAGGCGGCCCTTAGGCGTAACCTGAATCCCCTTCTCATTCACATCCACCAGCCCATCCTTCGCCAGCGGCGCCAGCAGTTTCAGGTCTTCGGCAAAATAGTCAGCAAAATTCAGATCCCATTGCTGTTCCACGGCGGCATAGTCGAGGCGGAAGTTGCAGATCAGCAGCTTAATCACATCCCGACGAATACAGTCATCGCGGGTCAGCGCAATTCCACGCCATAACGCGTTCCCCTGCTCGTCTACCTGCTGATAATAGCGCTTCAGCTCTTTTTGGTTCTGCGCGTAATTGTCGCCAATCATACTGATGGCCGATACGCCCATCCCCAAAAGATCGGTATCCCCCTGGGTGGTATACCCCTGGAAATTACGATGCAGCACACCTTTGCGTTGAGCAATCGCCAGTTCGTCATCCGGGCGAGCAAAGTGATCCATGCCAATGAACTGATAACCGGTTTCGGTCAGTGACGAGATGGTCTCCTGCAGGATATCCAGCTTCTGTTGCGCGCTGGGCAGGTCGGCATCTTTGATTTTGCGCTGAGCAGCAAACAGCGTTGGCAAATGCGCGTAGTTAAAAACGCTCAATCGGTCTGGATTTAGCTCAGCCACACGTTTCAAGGTAAAGGCAAAGCTCTCCGGCGTCTGTTTTGGCAGGCCATAAATCAGATCGATGTTCGTCGAGGTAAAGCCAATCTCCCGCGCATGATTCAGCAGCGCAAAGATAAATTCTTCATCCTGCTCACGGTTAACCAGACGCTGAACTTCTTTATTGAAATCCTGTACGCCCATGCTCAGGCGATTAAAACCTTCAGCACGTAAGTGATCGAGTACATCCAGCTCAATTTCACGCGGATCAACTTCGATCGAGATTTCCGCGTCCGCATTAAAGTTGAAGTTGCCACGCAGCAACGACATCAAACGGCTGATTTGCGCTTTATTCAGGTACGTTGGCGTGCCGCCGCCCCAGTGCAGTTGGCTGACATGGCGTCCGGCAAACAGCGGTGCGCGATGAATGATCTCTTGTTCTAACACATCGAGGTATTGATCGGCTTTATGCTGCTGACGCGTCACAACCTTGTTGCAGCCGCAGAAGTAACACAGTTTATGGCAGAACGGGATGTGAACGTACAACGAGAGCGGACGCTCAGGGTATCGCGCCACAGCGTTTAAAAACGCCTCGGCGCCGTAGTCTTCAGAAAACTCCAGCGCGGTTGGGTACGAGGTATATCGTGGCCCGGAATAGTTATATTTCTGGATCAGGGCCAGGTCCCAGTCTATTAGCTGCTCTGACATGCTCACTCCTTCCGATGGCGTCTCTGGCGGGTACGGCGTACCGGCTTAACCCCTGTGCGAGTAATAAGCCGGTTGCGCAGCCACTTCTGTCGCCGCGACAACCGCTGTAGTTTAACGAATAACCACACCAGATAACATATAACCGGAAGGGTTATAAGCAGGACGGGAAGACCCACGGTGTAAAACCGTTAGTTGCCGCCTTTCAGCAGACGCATCATGTCTTCCTGTTTTTCTTCTTCTTCCTCGTCTTCCTCATCATCGTAAGAGAGACCCAGCTTTTGCATCAGTTCATCAATGCGATCCAGCTTGGCATCAACCCAGGTCTGATCCTCCGCACTCAGGGTTTCTCCTGCTTCAAGACGTTCCAACAGCGCATCCAGGCGCTCATCCGTTTCCAGTAAATCCAACTCAGCCTGTGGTGAAAGCATAGGTTTCTCACTCTTCGGTTTGTGCTGTTTGGTGACTTTTTCGGTCACGCCCAATGGAATGGGGGTTTTACTGCCAATACGAGGATCTTGTTGCTTATTTTGCTTTCCGCCACCAGATGCGCCATCGCTTCCGGACGCACGGCTACCCGCCGCATGGCCACGGTGTTTTTTCTGGCGCTTACGGTCGCGATCTTCCTGGTTAATTTCTTCGCGTGTTTTACGACGCGCTTTTGCAGGACCTTTACCGCGTGGTGTAGAAGTTGGTTTCATCATGATTCGTCTTTGGCTGTTTTTATTCAGTATATATTTGCGCCGGAATCTAGCAGAAATAAAGAAAAAAGGCGACAGAGTAATCTGTCGCCTTTTTTCCTGACTCTCAACCCTTACGGGCTCTACTATCCCTGTTGGCTATCAACACACCCTGTTTTTCCCTTAGCCTGAAACATTCCGTGTTGTTTCCATTTCCTTTTACTAACGTCTCCGGACGTTTGTCTTCCTGACAATCCTGTGTCTTCGCCTCCTGGCGCTCCTGACCCTCATCCTGAGTCGTCTATCCTGTCAGCTTCCTCGCTATGGGCACTACTTTACCGTTTTGGCTTAAACGTACAAGTAACCAAGGTAACAATTTCGGATTTTAAGAATACTGCCTAACCATAACCCTATGATTTATTTGGGCCATGTCATTTTTTACCCTGTCATCTCGTATAGATACTATCGGCAATGTCTCACAAAGTGAGTGGTTTTTACTTACACTGGCTACGCGTCGAAAAACCAGCCTTTTGCTGGTGTTCAGGTATAATCGCTGCAAAGCCTTGATTGATGGAGAGGACCGCTTTGACTAACTTGAATTATCAACAGACGCATTTTGTGATGAGTGCGCCTGATATTCGCCACTTACCTTCCGATACCGGAATCGAAGTGGCTTTTGCTGGCCGTTCCAACGCAGGCAAATCCAGTGCGCTAAATACCCTGACTAATCAAAAGAGTCTGGCGCGTACATCTAAAACACCGGGCCGTACTCAGCTCATCAACCTGTTTGAAGTCGTTGACGGCAAACGCCTGGTTGACCTGCCGGGGTACGGTTACGCCGAAGTGCCGGAAGAGATGAAACGCAAATGGCAGCGCGCACTGGCGGAATATCTGGAAAAACGTCAGAGCCTGCAAGGCCTGGTCGTGTTAATGGATATTCGTCACCCGCTTAAAGATCTGGACCAGCAGATGATCCTATGGGCGGTAGAGAGCAACGTTCAGGTTCTGGTGCTGCTGACCAAAGCAGACAAGCTGGCCAGCGGCGCGCGCAAAGCTCAACTGAATATGGTACGTGAAGCCGTGCTGGCATTTAATGGCGATGTGCAGGTAGAAGCCTTTTCATCACTGAAAAAAATGGGCGTAGACAAACTGCGTCAGAAGCTGGATAGCTGGTTTAGTGAACTGGCACCGGTTGAAGAGATTCAGGACGGGGAATAATCTCCCGCTATGCCGGATGGCGTCGCTGCGCGTCTTATCCGGCCTACGGCGTGAGCGAAACTTTTCTTGCGCACAATAAAAAACGCCCCAGTCATTACTGACTGGGGCGGCTAAAATATTCAGCCAAATCCGATTACGTGAAGTAAAAGGTCTGAAAGATAGAACATCTTACCTCTGTACCCTACGAGAATAACTTTACTCTTTTTTGAGCAGCTCAGAAAGCACTTTTTGTAATTTTTTTTCATTCCTTACATAGGGAATTCTAATGGACATCACAAAAAGTTCTATCTTATGTTGCTTAGTTACGAAAAATGGCCGTTATTCAGTCACCCCTTAGTGCGCCTGATCCCAGTTTTCACCACTACCGACTTCCACTAATAACGGCACGTCAATCTGGGTCTCGTTTTCCATCAGTTGATGGATCTTTTTCGACACACTTTCCAGGTCATCTTTGTGCACTTCAAACACCAGTTCATCGTGAACCTGCATGATCATGCGCACGCGCGGTTGCTCGGTTTGCAGCCATCCGTCTACGGCTATCATGGCTCGCTTAATAATGTCTGCGGCAGTACCTTGCATCGGGGCGTTGATTGCGGCACGTTCAGCACCCGCACGACGAGCGCCATTACTGGATTTAATATCCGGCAAATAGAGGCGACGACCTTCCAGCGTTTCAACGTAACCCTGCTCTTTTGCCTGTGCACGCGTGCGTTCCATATATTCCAGCACGCCAGGATAGCGTTCGAAGTAGAGATCCATGTACTTCTGTGCTTCCTTGCGCGGAATATTTAACTGGCGAGCAAGACCAAAGGCGCTCATCCCGTAGATCAGACCGAAGTTGATAGCTTTCGCGCTGCGGCGTTGTTCGTTAGTTACTGAATCCAGCGGTAAGCCAAAGACTTCAGCGGCCGTTGCGCGGTGAATATCTTTCCCTTCGGCAAATGCGGTAAGCAAGCCTTTATCACGCGAGAGGTGCGCCATGATACGCAGTTCAATCTGCGAGTAGTCCGCGGAAACAATCACGTAGTCTTCCGGCGCAATAAACGCCTGGCGAATACGACGACCTTCGTCATTACGTACCGGGATGTTTTGCAGGTTCGGATCCGTTGAAGACAAGCGCCCGGTCGCGGTAACAGCCTGATGATAGGAGGTATGTACGCGCCCGGTTTTCTTGTTAATCATCAACGGAAGCTTGTCCGTATAGGTCGACTTCAGTTTTGCTAACCCGCGATATTCCAGGATCACTTTCGGCAATGGGTAATCCAACGCAAGCTCTTCCAGTACCTCTTCCGATGTTGATGGTGCGCCGCCAGGCGTTTTCTTCAGCGGCTTAATGCCCTGCTTTTCAAACAGGATGGTTTGCAGTTGCTTGGTGGAAGAGAGGTTAAACGCTTCGCCGGCAATCTCGTGCGCTTTTTGCTCCAGCTCGTTCAAACGCAGCGTCAGCTCTTCTGAATGCTTGTGCAGAACAGCCGGATCGATTTTCACACCGTTGCGCTCAACGCGAGACAAAACCGGCACCAGCGGCATATCAATATTTTCAAAGACGTTCAGCGGCCCTTTATGCTGCTGCAATTCTGGCCACATCTTCAGATGCAGCTGTAGCGTAACGTCGGCGTCTTCCGCAGCGTAACGACCGGCCTCTTCCAGCGCTATCTGGTTAAAGGTCAGTTGGTTTTTGCCCTTTCCGGCAATCTCTTCAAAGGTAATGGTTTTATGTTTCAGCCAGCGGTCCGACAGGCTGTCCATATCGTGTCTACCGGCAACGCTGTTAAGAATGTAGGACTCGAGCATGGTGTCAAAGGTGATGCCGCGCAGCTCGATGCCATAATTCGCCAGGATGCCGCGATCGTACTTCAGGTTTTGCCCGACTTTGTGCGCGTTCTCATCTTCCAATAGCGGCTTCAGCAGCGCCAGCGCGCGGTCGCGCGCGATCTGATCGGGGGCATCCAGGTAGTCATGGGCAACAGGAACATAGGCAGCCACGCCCGGTTCAATGGCAAAAGACAGTCCAACCAGATTCGCAGAGATATTGTCCAGGCTGTCAGTTTCTGTATCAAAGGCGAAAACGGGCGCTTTTTTCAGCTTCGCGATCCACTCTTCCAGCGTCGCTTCATCCAGAATCGTCACGTAATTATCGTAGGAAAGAGCCGTCGCAGGTTCTTCCGGCGTAGCCTCGACGACGATTGTTTCCTGCGGTTTAGCCGCTGGCTTCGTTCCTTTCGCCTGTAGCCATTTACCGGATTCTACGTCTGCAACCCAACGCTTAAATTCGTACTGTTTAAACAGGCCAAGCAGTTCATCTGTTGCGGGCTGCTTCACTTCCAGTTGCTCGCAGGTTAACTCCAGCTCAACATCTGTTTTAATGGTCGCTAATTGATAAGAGAGGTACGCCACCTCTTTATTTTGCTCAAGCTTGCCCGCCATGGTTTTCGCACCACGGAAAGTCAGCCCCGCAATTTTGTCAGATTCAGCATAAAGGGTATCCAGCCCCCCCAAGCCCTGGAGCAGAGCCTGAGCCGTTTTTTCACCCACGCCAGGTACGCCAGGAATGTTATCGGAGGAGTCGCCCATCAGCGCCAGGAAATCAATGATCAGCTCAGGTGGCACACCGTACTTATTCACCACTTCATCCGGGCCGAGGATCGTATTGGTCATGGTGTTGATCAGGGTGATGTTCGGTGTCACCAACTGAGCCATATCTTTATCACCGGTACTGATCAGCACCGGACGACCAACCTTTTCCGCTTCACGCGCCAGCGTACCGATAACATCATCGGCTTCCACGCCTGAAACAGCCAGTAATGGCAACCCCATCGCTTTTACCATCGCATGCAGAGGTTCAATCTGCGCACGCAGATCGTCAGGCATTGGCGGGCGATGTGACTTGTAATGCTCGAATAATTCATCACGGAAGGTTTTACCCTTAGCGTCGAATACCACAGCAGCATGGGTCGGCTGATATTGTAGAATCAAGCTACGCAACATGTTGAGAACACCGTACATCGCACCAGTAGGTTCTCCTGCGCTGTTAGTCAGCGGCGGAAACGCGTGATATGCGCGATAAAGGTAAGATGAGCCATCTACAAGGATAAGTGGGTTTTCTGGGATCTGAACCATAATGTCCGTGCCTGTTTATCAGATTATGGGTAAAGGATGCCACAGACGGGATGAAAACATGAGTTTTTCGCCGTTTTTGTCGAAAAACTTTTGCAGTTCTTCTGCTTTGATCGCAAATCAAACTGTGGATAACTTTGTGAATAAAAAATTTTCAGCGCTTTAAATATAGCAAGTTAATTATTGAACAATTACATTTTTTCATATATTTCAGTTAATTAAAGAAACTTACAGCATTTTATCCCATTTTTATCGCTTGTCTCCTGATGTGGATAGATATTCCTTTTTTTTCTATTCAGGGAAGATCCATCATTTGGTTCGTTTTCTGATAAAATTAGCCCCTTGCGCCTCTTTAGCGCACTGTCTATGGCTAACCTTTTGAATAATTTAATTATGACAAGAATACTCGCTGCGATAACGCTGTTGCTGAGTATCGTATTGACCATATTGGTCACGATTTTTTGTTCTGTGCCGATCATCCTTGCCGGGGTTGTAAAACTCCTTTTGCCTGTTCCTGTCGTCTGGCGCAAGGTTTCCATCTTCTGTAATTTCATGATGTATTGCTGGTGTGAAGGTCTGGCGCTACTTCTACACCTCAATCCACGATTGAAGTGGGACGTCGAAGGGCTGGAAGGTCTTAGCAAAAAAAACTGGTATCTGCTCATTTGTAATCATTACAGCTGGGCCGATATCGTTGTGCTTTGCGTTCTGTTCCGTAAGCACATCCCGATGAATAAATATTTTCTCAAGCAACAGCTGGCCTGGGTGCCGTTTATTGGTCTGGCCTGCTGGGCGCTGGATATGCCGTTTATGAAACGTTATTCACGCGGCTATCTGCTCCGTCACCCGGAACGGCGCGGTAAAGATGTGGAAACAACGCGTCGTTCCTGCGAGAAGTTTCGCGTACACCCGACAACTATCGTGAATTTTGTCGAAGGTTCACGCTTTACTAACGAGAAACGTGAGCAAACCCGCTCCCCCTATCAAAACCTGCTCCCACCTAAGGCGGCCGGTATCGCTATGGCATTGAATGTGCTGGGGTCGCAGTTTGATAAGTTGCTGAACGTCACGTTGTGCTACCCGGAAAATAGCAGCCGCCCTTTCTACGATATGCTGAGCGGCAAATTAACGCGTATTGTCGTGCGGGTGAACCTGGAGCAAATTCAAGAAGAGTTGCACGGTGATTACGTGAACGATAAAGGTTTCAAGCGTCGGTTTCAGCTATGGTTGAATACGCTCTGGAGCGAGAAAGACGCGCAAATAGATGCGATTAAAGCCACAAACAAAAAAGCCGGTCAATGACCGGCTTTCGCTTTTACTTCTGACTAACCAGGAATTTCACGGTATCCGCATACTGCTGTACAAAGATATCCATGCTGCTGGTATCCATGCCCTGCGGGTTTACCTGGTATTTACCATTCACGAACATCGCCGGAACGCCCTGCAGCTGTAAATCAGCCGCCGCTTTTTCCTGCTGCGCCACGAGTGATTTCACCACAAAGCTGTTCCATGCCGCATCGTAGTCTTCACCTTTAATACCCGCGTCGACAAACACTTTACGGATATCTGCAACAGACTGAACGGTCTGGGTTTTCTGAACCCCTTCAAACAGCGGAACAGTGACCTTATCTTCAACGCCAAGTGCCATAGCAACAGCCCAGGCCTGCGTCAGATCTTTACCCAAAGGCCCAAGAAACTCGACGTGGTATTTGGTCATCTTGGTGCCTTCCGGCAGTTTTTTCTTCACGTTATCAGACACATGAAGCACTTCTTCAAACTGGTAGCAATGCGGGCAGTAGAAGGAGAAGAACTCCAACACTTGCGGTTCACCCGCAACAGGCTTTTCCAGAGTGATGTATTGTTTGCCATCCTGGAACTGCGCCGCAGATGCGCTAAAAGCTAAAACCATACCAGCCAGCGCCAGCCATATTTTTTTCATGTTCAAGTTTCTCCGATTAATACATTGGCGTTAATTGTAAGGGGGGCTCTTGCAGAATTTTTGCCTGCTCAATAAAAGTTGCGGTCTGACGATGCCAGTAATCTTCCCCAGTTAACCACGGGAAGTTTTTTGGAAACGCAGGGTCACCCCAACGTCGAATCAGCCACGCAAGATAATAAACTAAACGCATAGCACGTAAAGGTTCGATCAGTCCGATTTCTGTCGTGTCGAACTCACTAAACTCTTCATAAGCCTCGATAATGGTTTCAAGCTGCATGCGTTGTTCAGCTTTATCACCATTGAGGAGCATCCATAAATCCTGAACAGCCGGACCATTGCGGGCATCATCTAAATCGACAAACATTGGGCCGTCACGCCACAGAATATTGCCGGCATGACAATCACCGTGCAGGCGTAACGTGGCAAAACGCGTATGCCAGCATTCGGAAACCACTGTAATAAGTGAATCCGTTGCTTTCAGGAAGGCTGCTTTTTGCCCTGATGGAATAAGTTGGGCCTGTTCAAACAGTTTACGCGGTTCGGTCAGATACTCTTCAAGGCCAATCGTGGAACGGAAAGCGAAATTACGCTTGCCGCCAGTCTGGTGCATACGCCCCAGATAGCGCCCAACCGCCTCCATCTGATCGATGTTATCTGCCTCAAACTGGCGCCCGCCGACGCTTGGGAAGATCGCATAATGAAAACCCTGATGGCTTAACAGCGTTTGGCCATTCAGTACCAACGGTGCAGCAACCGGCACTTCATCGCTCACCAGCTCCAGAGCAAACTGGTGCTCCTCCTGGATCTGATCGACGGACCAACGCTCAGGGCGATAAAACTTAACGACAAAGCGTCTGCGGTCTTCGTCCTGAAACTGATAGACACGGTTTTCATAGCTGTTAAGCGGGGTAAGCCCGGAGTCCACCCGGATCCCCTGCTCAAACAGCGCATCCATGATGGTATCCGGGTGTAGCGTCTGGAAAGTAAAAGCGTTGTCGTTCATCCCATCATCCGGAAAATACTACGAATGATTCAGGATATCATTTCGCAGCGCTTTCGGTGGCGGCGATTACAAGCTTTTACTCTTTAATTACGCCACGTGCGCGGAGAAGGGCTGTTTTAAAATCTTCTTCATAATCTTTCTGAATACCTGGGATGACGGCGTCTTTCGCCGAGTCACGCATTTTCAGGTGATAGATCAGAATGTCATCAGTTAAATCCGCCAGTTCACCGTCAAAACCTGACTCTTGCGCCAGTTTCTGTAAAAATTGCATCAGGTTAAGATCGGGTTCTTTCTGCCAGGCTGGCTGGAGGAGTTCAATAACTTCATTCAGGCGTTTACATTTCATGGTTGTGCTCCTTAGGCTCAATACGGATACGTTAGCAGGGTCAATCCCACATTAAAAGAGGCGATATCAGTGATTCTGGATAGTGCAATAACAGGGGTTGTGCTGGCGGGCGGTAAGGCCAGACGGATGGGCGGAACGGATAAAGGTTTGCTTGAGCTGGACGGTAAACCGCTTTGGCGGCATGTAGCCGATACCCTCGCTTTGCAGGTCGAAACCGTAGTCGTTAATGCCAATCGCCACCGGGATATCTACCAACAAAGCGGCCTGAAAGTGATTCCCGATGCCCTGGCCGATTTCCCTGGCCCACTGGCCGGGATGCTGTCGGTATTCCTGCAGCAAGCGGGAGACTGGTTTTTGTTCTGCCCGTGCGATATGCCCTATATTCCTCACGATCTGGTCTCTCGTTTAAAAGAGCAGCGCAAAGCTGCACCAATCGTCTGGGTGCATGATGGGGAAAGAGATCACCCGACCATTGCCCTGATGCACCGTTCCTTGCAGCCCTTGCTACAGGATTATCTTCAGTCAGGTGAACGACGCGTCATGGTTTTTATGCGTCAGGCTGGCGGTCATGCCGTCGATTTCAGCGATCATAAAGATGCATTCGTAAACGTGAACACACCTGAAGAACTCGCAAAATGGCAGGAAAAATCATGATCCCATTACTTGCCATTGCGGCATGGAGCGGTACGGGAAAAACCACGCTGCTAAAGAAACTGATCCCTGAGCTGCGCGCCAGAGGTATTAGACCCGGATTGATTAAGCATACTCACCATAATATGGATATCGACAAGCCCGGCAAAGATAGCTATGAGCTGCGCAAGGCAGGGGCGGCACAAACACTGGTCGCCAGTCAGCAACGTTGGGCGTTAATGGTAGAAACACCGGAAGAACCCGAACTGGATTTAGCGTATCTGGTAAGCAGGATGGATGCTTCGACGTTGGATATGGTACTGGTTGAGGGATTTAAGCATGAACCTGTTGCGAAGATCCTGCTTTTTCGCGAGGGCTACGGGCATAGTTCTGAAGAGTTGGCGATGGATGAGTTTGTTATCGCGGTTGCCAGTGATGTTCCGTTACCTGTGGATGTTCCATCATTAGATATTAATGATATACAGCAACTTGCTGATTTTGTTATGCAATGGGTAAGAAGATAACCACGGTGCCGCAATGTGCCTGATGCGCTGCGCTTATCAGGCCTACAAAATACGTTCAGTACAACGTAGGCCGGATAAGGCGGGACACCGCATCCGGCAGGTTTCATTTCGTACAGACGCAAAAAAGCCCATCCGGCAGGATGGGCTTCTTCACTTGTTTGATGCCTGGCAGTTCCCTACTCTCGCATGGGGAGACCCCACACTACCATCGGCGCTACGGCGTTTCACTTCTGAGTTCGGCATGGGGTCAGGTGGGACCACCGCGCTACAGCCGCCAGGCAAATTCTGTT
>NZ_CP069763.1:1403789-1405150 GCF_016893685.1 Citrobacter cronae | reverse complement strand
ATGTTATCTGTATCAGGCTGAAAATCTGTCTCTTCGCCAAAACACCTTCGGCGTTGTAAGGTTAAGCCTCACGGTTCATTAGTATCGGTTAGCTCAATGTATCGCTACACTTACACACCCGACCTATCAACGTCGTCGTCTTCAACGTTCCTTCAGGAGACTCTAAGTCTCAGGGAGAACTCATCTCGGGGCAAGTTTCGTGCTTAGATGCTTTCAGCACTTATCTCTTCCGCATTTAGCTACCGGGCAGTGCCATTGGCATGACAACCCGAACACCAGTGATGCGTCCACTCCGGTCCTCTCGTACTAGGAGCAGCCCCCCTCAATTCTCCAGCGCCCACGGCAGATAGGGACCGAACTGTCTCACGACGTTCTAAACCCAGCTCGCGTACCACTTTAAATGGCGAACAGCCATACCCTTGGGACCTACTTCAGCCCCAGGATGTGATGAGCCGACATCGAGGTGCCAAACACCGCCGTCGATATGAACTCTTGGGCGGTATCAGCCTGTTATCCCCGGAGTACCTTTTATCCGTTGAGCGATGGCCCTTCCATTCAGAACCACCGGATCACTAAGACCTGCTTTCGCACCTGCTCGAGCCGTCACTCTCGCAGTCAAGCTAGCTTATGCCTTTGCACTAACCTCCTGATGTCCGACCAGGATTAGCTAACCTTCGTGCTCCTCCGTTACTCTTTGGGAGGAGACCGCCCCAGTCAAACTACCCACCAGACACTGTCCGCAACCCGGATTACGGGCCCACGTTAGAACACCAGCCATTAAAGGGTGGTATTTCAAGGACGGCTCCATGCAGACTGGCGTCCACACTTCAAAGCCTCCCACCTATCCTACACATCAAGGACCAGTGTTCAGTGTCAAGCTATAGTAAAGGTTCACGGGGTCTTTCCGTCTTGCCGCGGGTACACTGCATCTTCACAGCGAGTTCAATTTCACTGAGTCTCGGGTGGAGACAGCCTGGCCATCATTACGCCATTCGTGCAGGTCGGAACTTACCCGACAAGGAATTTCGCTACCTTAGGACCGTTATAGTTACGGCCGCCGTTTACCGGGGCTTCGATCAAGAGCTTCTCCTTACGGATAACCCCATCAATTAACCTTCCGGCACCGGGCAGGCGTCACACCGTATACGTCCACTTTCGTGTTTGCACAGTGCTGTGTTTTTAATAAACAGTTGCAGCCAGCTGGTATCTTCGACTGATTTCAGCTCCATGAGTAAATCACTTCACCTACCTATCAGCGTGCCTTCTCCCGAAGTTACGGCACCATTTTGCCTAGTTCCTTCACCCGAGTTCTCTCAAGCGCCTTGGTATTCTCTACCTGACCACCTGTGTCGGTTTGGGGT
>NZ_CP069763.1:1371688-1403780 GCF_016893685.1 Citrobacter cronae | reverse complement strand
TGTTACCTGATGCTTAGAGGCTTTTCCTGGAAGCAGGGCATTTGTCACTTCAGCACCGTAGTGCCTCGTCATCACACCTCAGCGTTAAAAGGTACCGGATTTACCTGGAACCTCCGCCTACATGCTTAAACCGGGACAACCGTCGCCCGGCCAACATAGCCTTCTCCGTCCCCCCTTCGCAGTAACACCAAGTACAGGAATATTAACCTGTTTCCCATCGACTACGCCTTTCGGCCTCGCCTTAGGGGTCGACTCACCCTGCCCCGATTAACGTTGGACAGGAACCCTTGGTCTTCCGGCGTGCGGGTTTTTCACCCGCATTATCGTTACTTATGTCAGCATTCGCACTTCTGATACCTCCAGCAACCCTCACAGGCCACCTTCAACGGCTTACAGAACGCTCCCCTACCCAACAACACATAGTGTCGCTGCCGCAGCTTCGGTGCATGGTTTAGCCCCGTTACATCTTCCGCGCAGGCCGACTCGACCAGTGAGCTATTACGCTTTCTTTAAATGATGGCTGCTTCTAAGCCAACATCCTGGCTGTCTGTGCCTTCCCACATCGTTTCCCACTTAACCATGACTTTGGGACCTTAGCTGGCGGTCTGGGTTGTTTCCCTCTTCACGACGGACGTTAGCACCCGCCGTGTGTCTCCCGTGATAACATTCTTCGGTATTCGCAGTTTGCATCGGGTTGGTAAGTCGGGATGACCCCCTAGCCGAAACAGTGCTCTACCCCCGAAGATGAATTCACGAGGCGCTACCTAAATAGCTTTCGGGGAGAACCAGCTATCTCCCGGTTTGATTGGCCTTTCACCCCCAGCCACAAGTCATCCGCTAATTTTTCAACATTAGTCGGTTCGGTCCTCCAGTTAGTGTTACCCAACCTTCAACCTGCCCATGGCTAGATCACCGGGTTTCGGGTCTATACCCTGCAACTTAACGCCCAGTTAAGACTCGGTTTCCCTTCGGCTCCCCTATACGGTTAACCTTGCTACAGAATATAAGTCGCTGACCCATTATACAAAAGGTACGCAGTCACACCCGAAGGTGCTCCCACTGCTTGTACGTACACGGTTTCAGGTTCTTTTTCACTCCCCTCGCCGGGGTTCTTTTCGCCTTTCCCTCACGGTACTGGTTCACTATCGGTCAGTCAGGAGTATTTAGCCTTGGAGGATGGTCCCCCCATATTCAGACAGGATACCACGTGTCCCGCCCTACTCTTCGAGTTCACAGCACATGCGTTTTTGTGTACGGGACTATCACCCTGTACCGTCGGACTTTCCAGACCGTTCCACTAACACACATGCTGATTCAGACTCTGGGCTGCTCCCCGTTCGCTCGCCGCTACTGGGGGAATCTCGGTTGATTTCTTTTCCTCGGGGTACTTAGATGTTTCAGTTCCCCCGGTTCGCTTCGTTAACCTATGTATTCAGTTAACGATAGTGTGACGAATCACACTGGGTTTCCCCATTCGGAAATCGCCGGTTATAACGGTTCATATCACCTTACCGGCGCTTATCGCAGATTAGCACGTCCTTCATCGCCTCTGACTGCCAGGGCATCCACCGTGTACGCTTAGTCGCTTAACCTCACAACCCGAAGATGTTTCACTTCTGATTGCGAAAATTTGAGAGACTCGAACACACCATTTATCTGTTCTTATTACGGAGAACAGACACAGTGTGTCGTTTCAATTTTCAGCTTGATCCAGATTTTTAAAGAGCAAATATCTCAAACATGACTCGCAAGTCAGTTTTGAGATATCAGGGTACGCGTCTTTCACTCACGAACCAGCAAGTGGCGTCCCCTAGGGGATTCGAACCCCTGTTACCGCCGTGAAAGGGCGGTGTCCTGGGCCTCTAGACGAAGGGGACACTGAAGTCTCAATCGCAAGACGCCTTGCTATTCACTTTTCATCAGACAATCTGTGTGAGCACTGCAAAGAACGTTTCTTTAAGGTAAGGAGGTGATCCAACCGCAGGTTCCCCTACGGTTACCTTGTTACGACTTCACCCCAGTCATGAATCACAAAGTGGTAAGCGCCCTCCCGAAGGTTAAGCTACCTACTTCTTTTGCAACCCACTCCCATGGTGTGACGGGCGGTGTGTACAAGGCCCGGGAACGTATTCACCGTGGCATTCTGATCCACGATTACTAGCGATTCCGACTTCATGGAGTCGAGTTGCAGACTCCAATCCGGACTACGACATACTTTATGAGGTCCGCTTGCTCTCGCGAGGTCGCTTCTCTTTGTATATGCCATTGTAGCACGTGTGTAGCCCTACTCGTAAGGGCCATGATGACTTGACGTCATCCCCACCTTCCTCCAGTTTATCACTGGCAGTCTCCTTTGAGTTCCCGACCGAATCGCTGGCAACAAAGGATAAGGGTTGCGCTCGTTGCGGGACTTAACCCAACATTTCACAACACGAGCTGACGACAGCCATGCAGCACCTGTCTCAGAGTTCCCGAAGGCACCAAAGCATCTCTGCTAAGTTCTCTGGATGTCAAGAGTAGGTAAGGTTCTTCGCGTTGCATCGAATTAAACCACATGCTCCACCGCTTGTGCGGGCCCCCGTCAATTCATTTGAGTTTTAACCTTGCGGCCGTACTCCCCAGGCGGTCGACTTAACGCGTTAGCTCCGGAAGCCACGCCTCAAGGGCACAACCTCCAAGTCGACATCGTTTACGGCGTGGACTACCAGGGTATCTAATCCTGTTTGCTCCCCACGCTTTCGCACCTGAGCGTCAGTCTTTGTCCAGGGGGCCGCCTTCGCCACCGGTATTCCTCCAGATCTCTACGCATTTCACCGCTACACCTGGAATTCTACCCCCCTCTACAAGACTCTAGCCTGCCAGTTTCGGATGCAGTTCCCAGGTTGAGCCCGGGGATTTCACATCCGACTTGACAGACCGCCTGCGTGCGCTTTACGCCCAGTAATTCCGATTAACGCTTGCACCCTCCGTATTACCGCGGCTGCTGGCACGGAGTTAGCCGGTGCTTCTTCTGCGAGTAACGTCAATCACTAAGGTTATTAACCTTAATGCCTTCCTCCTCGCTGAAAGTACTTTACAACCCGAAGGCCTTCTTCATACACGCGGCATGGCTGCATCAGGCTTGCGCCCATTGTGCAATATTCCCCACTGCTGCCTCCCGTAGGAGTCTGGACCGTGTCTCAGTTCCAGTGTGGCTGGTCATCCTCTCAGACCAGCTAGGGATCGTCGCCTAGGTGAGCCGTTACCCCACCTACTAGCTAATCCCATCTGGGCACATCCGATGGCAAGAGGCCCGAAGGTCCCCCTCTTTGGTCTTGCGACATTATGCGGTATTAGCTACCGTTTCCAGTAGTTATCCCCCTCCATCGGGCAGTTTCCCAGACATTACTCACCCGTCCGCCACTCGTCACCCGAGAGCAAGCTCTCTGTGCTACCGTTCGACTTGCATGTGTTAGGCCTGCCGCCAGCGTTCAATCTGAGCCATGATCAAACTCTTCAATTTAAGTTTGATGCTCGTGAATTAAACTTCGTAATGAATTACGTGTTCACTCAGAGACTTGGTATTCATTTTTCGTCTTGCGACGTTAAGAATCCGTATCCTCGAGTGCCCACACAGATTGTCTGATAAATTNTTAAAGAGCAGTGCCGCTTCGCTTTTTCTCAGCGGCGCGGGGTGTGCATATTACGCTATCCCGCTTCAGAGTCAAGCGTTTATTTACGCTTTTCTCCGCTGACCCGGCGGCGTGTAATCCGTTGTTCCGTGTCAGTGGAGGCGCATTATAGGGAGTTATTTCAGGCTGACAAGGGGAAATTTAAAATAACTTTCCGAATGCGTATTTTTTCACCAAAATCATCATTAACATGCCATAAAATAAGCAATTTGTCGTTTTTGCAGCCGCAATCACACTACCTGGTGGCATACTAATGAATAAGAAAAAGAGTAAGGAAGAACATTCATGCCTTTAAATGCCCAACAGCTAGCCGCACAGAAGAATCTGTCCTACGTTCTGGCCGAAAAGTTGGCTCAGCGAATCTTAAAAGGTGAATATGCGCCGGGTGCTATCCTGCCCGGTGAAATAGAGCTGGGCGATCAGTTTGGCGTGAGTCGTACCGCAGTAAGAGAAGCGGTAAAAACGTTAACGGCAAAAGGTATGGTATTACCGCGCCCGCGTATTGGCACTCGCGTCATGCCTCAGGCAAACTGGAACTTCCTCGACCAGGAGCTGCTTACCTGGTGGATGACGGAAGATAATTTCCCTCAGGTCATAAAACATTTTCTGGTGATGCGCATCAGTCTGGAGCCTCAGGCCTGTTTACTGGCGGCGACTATCGGTACGGCAGAACAAAAAGCGCATCTCAATACACTGATGGAAGAGATGGTCGAGCTGAAAAGAAATTTCCGGCGCGAGCGTTGGATAGAAGTTGATATCGCCTGGCATGAGCACATCTATGAAATGAGTGCGAATCCGTTCCTTATCTCCTTTGCATCACTATTCCATTCCGTCTACCAGACCTACTTTACCTCTATTACCTATAACGATGTGGTGAAGCTGGATTTGCACCAGGCTATTGTCGATGCAATAGAGGATAGCGATGGCGATCGCGCCTTCACCGCCTGTCAGGCATTGCTGATAGCACCGAACGTGCTACCGGATAAATAATATGTCAGAAAAGAAATCTCGCAGTATGGCCGGGCTGCCATGGATAGCAGCCATGGCCTTTTTTATGCAGGCATTAGACGCCACTATCCTCAATACCGCTTTACCCGCAATAGCGCACAGCCTTAACCGCTCTCCACTCGCCATGCAGTCGGCTATTATCAGTTATACCCTGACGGTCGCCATGCTGATCCCGGTGAGTGGATGGCTGGCAGACAGGTTCGGTACCCGACGCGTCTTTATGATTGCCGTAAGCCTGTTTACGCTGGGCTCGCTGGCTTGTGCGCTATCCAGTTCCTTAAGTGAATTGGTAGTTTTCCGCGTCATCCAGGGCATCGGCGGCGCGATGATGATGCCTGTTGCCCGTCTGGCTTTATTGCGAGCTTACCCGCGCAGCGAATTACTCCCTGTGCTTAACTTCGTGACCATGCCTGGGCTTGTGGGCCCTATTTTAGGTCCGGTATTGGGCGGGGTTCTGGTCACGTGGGCCAGTTGGCACTGGATTTTCCTGATTAATATTCCCATAGGCGTGGCGGGTATCTTCTATGCACGCAAATATATGCCGAACTTCACCACGCCGCGCCGCGGCTTTGATATGACAGGTTTCTTCCTCTTTGGCCTGAGCCTGGTGTTGTTTTCCAGTGGTGTTGAGCTGTTTGGTGAGAAGCTTGTCGCTACCTGGGTCGCACTCAGCATTATTGTGACCAGTATTCTGTTGCTACTTGCCTACATTCGTCACGCGCGTCGTCACCCAACGCCGCTGATATCGCTTCCCATATTTAAGACCAGAACCTTTTCCGTTGGGATCGCTGGAAACCTTGCCACGCGTCTGGGTACAGGATGTGTGCCGTTCTTAATGCCGCTGATGCTACAGGTAGGCTTTGGATATCCGGCGTTAATTGCGGGTTGCATGATGGCGCCAACGGCGCTGGGATCAATACTGGCAAAATCAATGGTGACGCAGGTGCTACGCCGACTTGGCTACAGAACGACACTGGTGGGTGTTACGGTGTTTATCGGCCTGATGATTGCGCAATTCGCTTTGCAATCCCCTGCTATGCCGGTCTGGATGCTGATCCTACCGTTGTTTATTTTAGGTATGGCGATGTCCACCCAGTTTACCTCAATGAATACCATCACTCTGGCGGACCTGACCGATGAGAACGCCAGCAGCGGTAACAGCGTGCTGGCCGTTACGCAGCAACTGTCGATCAGTTTAGGGGTCGCTATCAGCGCAGCCGTCCTGCGTATCTATGAAGGTATGGAAGGTACTAATACGGTTGAACAGTTCCATTACACCTTTATAACCATGGGCGCGATCACTATTGTCTCTGCGCTGATGTTTATGCTGCTAAAAGCCAAAGACGGACGTAACCTGATCAAAGATCGACACAAGCCTAAACCGACCCCCGCGCCATCAAAACAGGAGTAAGTTGCAGGCGTTGTTGCTGCAATGCGGGCTGCGCCATCCGGTGGATTAACACATCGATGGCCAGCTCGCCCAATTCATCTTTGGGTTGATGGATGGTCGTCAGCGGCGGCGTCATATAGCGTGCCAGTTCGATATCATCATAACCCACCACCGCCATATCCTGCGGAATGCGCAATCCTGACTGATACAATGCCTGATACGCTCCGACGGCCATTGCGTCGTTCCCGGTGAAAACGGCCTGCGGTCGCTGTTTATGTGACAACAACGTTTGCATAGCTTCAAAACCACCGCCGAACTCAAAGTCACCGGTGATCTCGTAACCTTCCGGGACCGGCAAGCCCGCTCGCTTCATGGCCGCCCGATATCCTTCCAGACGTAAACGCGCCGGTGTTTTATCCAGCGGCCCGGTAATACAGGCAATGCGCGTAAAACCTTTATCGATAAGATGCTGAGTGGCTAAGTCCCCGCCTAACAGAGAGTTATCCTGAATCAAATCGCTTTCGCCATCAAAGGGCGACCAGTCCATCATTACGGTAGGAATAGAAGGATAGCGTTGCATTATCTCTCTGGAAGGCTGGTGCGTTTCGGTGCAGAGCAGCAGCAAGCCATCCACCCGTTTTTGCATCAGCGTTTCCAGATTGCGGTTCATTCGCTGTTCATCGCCTTCGGTATTGCATAACACCAGGCTGTAACCGCGTTCAAAACAGCTACGTTCAACGCCACGAACCAGCTCGGAATAAAAAGGATTGGTACTGGCAGTGATTAACATGCCAATGGTGCGGGTCTGGTTTAGCTTGAGACTGCGCGCCAGTGCGGAGGGCGCATAGTTAAGCTCTTTAATTGCCGCTTCAACTTTGTCAGTGACAGACTCACTGACAAAGCGATCTTTATTAATGACGTGAGAAACCGTCGACGTAGAAACACCCGCCAGGCGGGCGACGTCCTTCATTGTAGCCAAGCGTTACCTCTGTTGACTTAAAAACGCTTCTATTTCTTCGCGCCATGGAACGGAAGGCTGCGCACCTTTACGGGTAACCGCAATCGCCGCAGCTGCATGGGCAAAACGGATCGCTTCAGGCAGCGGAGTCTCTTCCAGTAACGCTGTAATTAACGCGCCGTTAAAAGTATCCCCGGCAGCGATGGTATCAACGGCGTCCACTTTAAAACCAGGCACTCGGTGGCCTTCACCATTCACGCTGGCCCACACTCCGCGACTACCTAAAGTAATCAATACAGTATGGATCCCTTTCGCGTGTAATGCCTGCGCCGCTTTGGCCGCATCTTCATCGTTTTCAACACTGATCCCCGTCAGCTTCTCAGCCTCGGTTTCATTCGGGGTAATAATATCCACCAGCGCCAGCAGTTCGTCAGAAAGTTCACGCGCCGGAGCCGGGTTAAGGGCGACCGTGGTCTTATTTTGCTGCGCAATTTTTGCCGCAGCCAACACGCTTTCGATCGGCGACTCTAACTGCATCAGTAAGGCGGAGGCATGCGCAATGCGGTCGCGCTGCGCTTCCACCAGTGCAGGAGAAAGAGCTGCGTTCGCTCCGGCGTGAATGCCAATAACGTTCTCGCCATCACCATTCACAAAAATCAGTGCCACACCGGTCGATTCCCCCGAAATGACGCTGATCGGCGCAATATCGATATTATCTTTGGCCAACTGTTTACGCACACTTTCGCCAATATCGTCGTCACCCGTACAGGCAATAAACGCGATGTTCGCGCCACTACGACCCGCAGCAACAGCCTGATTAGCGCCTTTTCCGCCAAATGCGACCTGATAATGGCTACCGGTTACGGTTTCACCAGGCGTTGGGAAAGATTTAAGGTTGAGGATGTGATCGGCATTGATGCTGCCAAGAACAACGAGGTTGCCTGCGGTTTTCATGTTCGGAGTGTCCAGTAAAGTGCGCCACCGGGTTAGGGTGGCGCGTGCCCTGCTTTTCTTTTTACGCTTTCATCCTTAGAACCAGGCCCTGGGATGGCGTATTTATGTCTCCATCAGGCCGCGAGCGACCTGAATCGGTGTTACTGCTTGATGACCAGCTTCAGATCAACCGGATATTTAGCCTGAACCTTCTCGCCTTTCAGAACCTTATCCGCAGTTTCCACGCCTTTCGCGCCGATCTGATCCGGCAACTGAGCAATGGTCGCAGCCAGTTTGCCATCATTTACTGCTTTTTCGCCATCTGGCGTGCCGTCAAATCCAACCACCATCACATCAGATTTACCCGCGGTTTGCAGTGCGCGCAGCGCACCCAGCGCCATTTCATCGTTCTGGGCAAATACGGCCTGCACGTCAGGATGTGCAGTCAGCAGGTTCTGCATGACGTTCAGACCCTTAGTGCGGTCGAAGTCTGCCGGCTGGCTGGCCAGTACGTTAAATTTGTGTGCCGCAACGGCTTGCTGGAAACCTTCGCCACGCTCACGTGCCGCTGAAGTACCGGCAATCCCCTGTAGTTCGATAACTTTCGCGCCTTCACCTGCTTTCTTCGCGATGTAATCACCCGCAATTTTACCGCCCAGCACGTTATCAGACGCAATGTGGCTGACCACATCACCTTTTGTAGCCTGACGATCCAGAGTAATAACCGGGATCTTCGCCTGGTTAGCCATCTTCACAGCGTTACCAACGGCGTCAGAGTCAGTCGGGTTAATCAGCAGTATTTTAGTTCCACGAACCGTTAAGTCCTGAACGTTAGCCAGCTCTTTTGCCGGGTTGTTCTGTGAATCCAGAATCACCAGGTTATAGCCCAGCTTATCCGCCTCTTTTTGCGCGCCATCCTTCAGAGACACAAAGAACGGGTTATTGAGGGTGGAGACCACCAGCGCAATGGTATCTTTCGCCATCGCATTCGCGCTCACGGTGGCGCTCAGCGCAACAGCAGAAACCAGGGTAGCCAGTTTTTTCATGTTCATATTTAAGATGTCCTGTAATCGTTGTTACTGCTTTTTGTTGTCTACCAGTACCGCCAGCAAAATCACCACCGCTTTGACGATCATCTGGTAATAGGAGGATACACCTAACAAATTCAAACCATTATTGAGGAAACCGAGAATTAATGCGCCGATCAGCGTCCCAACAATACGTCCTTTACCGCCCGCCAGGCTGGTACCGCCTAACACCACCGCAGCGATAGCATCCAGCTCATAGCCAGTACCTGCCGTCGGCTGCGCAGAGGAGAGACGAGCCACTTCAATGATGCCCGCCAGCGATGCCAGCAGACCGCACAGGGAGTAAACGATAATTTTGATTTTACTCACGCTGATACCGGACAGACGCGTTGCTGCTTCGTTACCGCCCAGCGCATAGATATAACGCCCAAGACGCGTATGGTGCAGCATGTACCACGCCGCCAGGAAGACAATCCCCATGATCCACACAGGCGTAGGCACGCCTAACGGACGACCAATACCAAACCAACCAAACAGATCGGCATTGTCAGTAAACCCGGTATTTACCGGACTGCCGTTGGTGTACACCATGGTCACACCGCGCAGCAGCAGCATCATCACCAACGTGGCGATAAACGCCTGCACGCGGCCTTTCGCGACAATGACCCCGGTTACTGCGCCAATGGCAGCGCCGAGCGCCAAAGCAGCGGCAACGGCCACCAGCGCATTGACTTCAATACCGACAATGGACGCTGCCACCGCACCGGTAAGCGCCAGCAAGGAACCGACGGACAGATCGATACCCGACGTCAGGATGACCAACGTCATGCCGACGGCCATGATGGCGTTTACCGACGTTTGCTGGAGAATGTTGAACAGATTATTAACGGTAAAAAAGTTGGGGCTCATGGTGGAAACAATCGCGATCAGCACTAACAGAGCGATGAGCGACTTTTGCTCCAGAAGCCATGCTTTAGTGAAATAACGGCGACCAGAAACAGCCTGGGTAGTCATCTTTTTTACTCCTGATTCACGCGATTAAGCTTGCCCACAGCGGCAGCCATTAATACTTCCTGAGTGGCCTGCTCGCGAGTGAATTCACCGCCGAGATGCCCTTCATGCATAACGATAATACGATCGCTCATGCCCAATACTTCTGGCATCTCAGAGGAGACCAGAATGATGCTCAGCCCATCGGCCTTAAACTGGTTGATAAGCTGATAAATTTCTTTCTTAGCCCCAACGTCGACGCCGCGTGTTGGTTCATCGAGGATCAGGACTTTTGGTCGGGTCATCAGACCGCGCGCAATGGCCACTTTCTGCTGGTTACCGCCCGAGAGCAGGCCGATAGCCTGTTCCATCGATGGCGTTTTAACATTGAACAGACGAATAAAATCACCTACCGCCTGCTGCTCATCTTTATGCTTCAGGCTTCCACCGGCGCGACTGAAATAGCGCAGCGCGGTCAGTGACATGTTCTCTTTCACCGACATGCCCAGCACTAAGCCATCACGTTTACGGTCTTCAGAAATATAGACGATGCCGTTTGCAAGGCCATCCTGTGGCGAACGGGTGACAACTTCATGCCCATCAAGCGTGACGTAGCCGCTGGTGCGCGGCAATGCGCCATACAACACTTTCATCAGCTCGGTACGTCCGGCGCCCATCAGCCCCGATACGCCAAGGATCTCGCCTTTACGCAGCGTGAACGAAACATCGTTTACCCCTGGGCCGCACAGATTATCGACCTTCAGGCGAATATCGCCCGGTGCTTTTTCCAGACGCGGGTACTGATCTTCCAGCTTACGTCCCACCATCATTTCAATCAGTGAGTCTTCCGTCAGCGTTGCGACTTCACGCTCGGCAATAAACTGCCCGTCACGGAAGACGGTCACGTCATCACAGATTTCGAAGATCTCTTTCATACGGTGGGAGATATAGACAATGCCGCGCCCCTGCGATTTCAGCTCGCGGATAACGCGGAACAGGGATTCGGTTTCGGTATCGGTGAGCGCATCCGTCGGCTCATCCATAATGATGACCTTCGACTCAAAGCTCAGCACTTTAGCAATTTCGACCATTTGCTGATCGCCAATCGACAACTCACCGACCAGCCTGTCGCTTTTAAAGCGCAGATTGAGTTTGGCGAGCAGCAGATCGGCTTCGGCGTACATCTTCTTCCAGTCAATTTTGCCAAAGCGATTAACAAACTCACGGCCAAGAAAAATGTTCTCAGCGATAGTGAGTTGCGGGATCAGGTTCAATTCCTGGTGGATGATACCGATTCCGGCTTCCTGAGAGGATTTCGGGCCATTAAAGGTGGTCTCTTTCCCCAGCCACAATAAAGAGCCAGCATCACGGGTGTAGATCCCGGTCAGCACTTTCATCATGGTGGATTTGCCCGCGCCGTTTTCGCCCACCAGCGCCATTACGCGGCCTGGATAGACATTCAGCGCAGCGCCGGATAGCGCTTTTACACCCGGGAACGCTTTATCGATCCCTTTGAGTTGCAGTAATGCGTTCATGATGGCCTCAGAACGTGACGCCAGCACAGAGAATGATATTCGCATACGGAGAACACTCTCCGCTGCGAATTACCGCCTGACTGTCTGCGGTTTGTTTTTTGAATTGTTCATGCGTGGTGTAACGAATTTCTATGGTGTTTCCCTGGTGTTGTTGCAGTTGCTCAATGTGGCTGAGCAACGTTTCGTGGAGTTGCGGATTATGTTGTTTAATTTCCGTCGCGAGAATGGCCGCCTCGACCTGCATTTCACGTGTAACCACATCCAGTACCTGCATAAAAGAAGGTACGCCCTGGGTTAATGCCATATCAATACGCGTTGTGCTGTTCGGGATGGGTAAACCGGCATCACACACCACCAGCGTATCGGTATGTCCCAGACGGGAGATCACCGTTGAAATTTCAGAGTTGAGTACCGTGCCTTTCTTCATTTTCTTTCCCCACTAGCGAAACGTTTCGCTGAAGATAAGTGTAGTGCGAAGAATGGACAGAAAACCACCGCGACGTTACGAAAATGTGATCGCCATCGAAACGTTTCGCAAGGATTATCATTTGATGAAATGAAAACTGGGAGGGACAAAACAAAACGCCCCCTTTCGCGATGAAAGAGGGCGTCGATTGCCTTAAATCTCTACCTGAGTACCGAGCTCAATAACCCGGTTTGGTGGGATTTCAAACTGGTCCGGCGCGCGCAGCGCATTGCGCTGTAGCAGCAGATATAGCTTGCCGCGCAGACGCAAATACCATGGCCGTTTGCCGACAATCAGCGACTCGTGCGACATAAAGAAGGAGGTTTCCATCATCCGACAGCTTAAGCCTTCCAGACCGCAGCGATGGAACACTTCCTCAACGTTCGGCGTTTCACGCCAGCCGTAGCTGGCCACTACGCGCCAGAAGGTGGGCGATAACTGCTCAATCTGCACCCTACGCACGTTGTGCACGTATGGCGCATCTTCCGTACGCAGCGTCAGCAGAATCACGCGTTCATGCAGCACCTTGTTATGCTTGAGGTTATGCAGAAGCGCAAACGGGATGACGTTCAGCGCACGCGACATATATACCGCCGTTCCCGGCACGCGTACCGGTGGGGATTTCTCCAGAGAGGCAATCATCGCCTCCAGAGAGTTGCCGTGCTCATGCATGCGACGCAGCAGACGGAAACGCTCGCTTTTCCACGTGGTCATGATGGTGAACATCACCAGACCCAGCGTCAGAGGCAGCCAACCGCCGGAAATCAGTTTATCGAGGTTCGCGGAGAACAACGGAACATCGACGCACAAGAACGCCACCAGGATCAGGAAGACGAAGTATTTATTCCAGTGCCAGTTTTTGCGCGCCACGGTGGTAGACAGAATAGATGTCAGTACCATTGTCCCCGTTACCGCAATCCCGTACGCCGCGGCCAGATTACTGGAGTGTTCAAAGCTCACAATCACGATAACCACCGCAAAATAGAGCATCCAGTTAACGAAAGGAATGTAGATCTGACCCGATTCCATTTCCGAAGTATGAATGATCCGCATCGGCGATAAATACCCCAGACGCACGGCCTGACGCGTCAGCGAGAAGACACCGGAAATAACCGCCTGCGAAGCGATAACCGTTGCCAGTGCGGCAAGGATCAGGAGTGGTATCAATGCCCAGTCCGGCGCCAGCAGGAAAAACGGGTTTTTGATCGCTTCAGGATGCTTTAACAGCAGCGCCCCCTGACCAAAATAGTTCAGCACCAGCGAAGGCAATACCACCGAGAACCATGCCAGTCTAATCGGCAACTTACCGAAGTGCCCCATATCCGCATACAGTGCTTCAACACCGGTAATCGACAGCACCACCGCGCCCAGCGCAATAAAGGACAACGTTTTGAATTCGAGGAAGAAATGCACCGCCCAGTACGGATTTAGCGCCTGCAGTACCTCCGGGTTACCAATAATACTGCGCACGCCTAATACCGCGAGCGTCAGGAACCACAGCAGCATAATCGGCGCAAACAGTTTACCAACCATGCCGGTACCGTGTTTTTGAATCATAAACAGCAGGGTCAGCACGATAATCGAGAGCGGAACAATCCAGGTATCCAGCTGCGGTGCAACAATCTCCAGACCTTCAATCGCCGACATCACTGAAATGGCTGGCGTAATCACCACTTCACCATAGAAGAAGCTGCCGCCAATCAACCCCATGATGACCAGCATCGAGGTTGTTCGCGCCGAGGTATTGCGCCCGGCCAATGACATCAACGTCAGGATCCCACCTTCCCCGGCGTTATCCGCACGCATGACAAACGTCAGATATTTAATGGAGACAACAAAGATCAGCAGCCAGAAAATCAGCGAGAGAAAACCAAACACAGCATCACGTTCAACGCCAAAACCAAACTGGCCAGACAAACATTCACGAAGCGTATAAAGTGGGCTGGTACCAATATCACCGTAGACAACCCCAATGGCCGCAAGGGTAATCGCAGACAATGATTGTTTATTATCAGTGCTCATAGACTCGTCTTTCGTTTATACACATCATCATTCAAGCCACTCCGTTTGGGTTGCATTCGTTATTCCCCCCATCCCAGAAGAAAACTCCATTGCCGCCTTGGTGCAGTATGATTGATATGGTGTATATATTAGAAATGTGTGCGTCGTCCCTTGGCCCACAAAAAGGCGCACAGTATGCACGATTACTCACAAAATCGTACCCCTAAATGAGACCAGATTAATCTGGCTCAAAGAAAAATAAGCGCACCTTCAGTCTATTACTGCACTGGTGTGAAGCATCTATACTCGCAGTTTACGCAGTACATTTGGCGAAAGGACGCCACTTCATTATGGCTCACCCACATTTATTAGCGGAAAGAATTTCCCGTCTGAGCAATGCGCTGGAAAAGGGACTTTATGAACGTAGCCACGCCATTCGCCTTTGCCTGCTGGCTGCTCTAAGCGGCGAGAGCGTATTCTTATTAGGTCCTCCAGGGATCGCAAAAAGCTTAATTGCCCGTCGACTGAAGTTTGCTTTTCAAAACGCCCGCGCTTTCGAATACCTGATGACGCGCTTCTCTACGCCGGAAGAGGTGTTTGGGCCGCTATCTATCCAGGCGCTGAAAGACGAAGGTCGCTATGAACGCTTAACGGCGGGCTATTTACCCGAAGCTGAAATTGTCTTTCTCGATGAAATCTGGAAAGCAGGCCCGGCCATTCTCAACACCCTGTTAACCGCTATTAACGAACGGCATTTTCGTAACGGCGCGCATGAAGAGAAAATCCCGATGCGTCTGCTGGTGGCAGCCTCCAACGAACTGCCTGAAGCAGACAGCAGCCTGGAAGCCCTGTACGACCGTATGCTGATCCGCCTGTGGCTGGATAAAGTTCAGGACAAGGCCAACTTCCGCTCCATGCTGTTAAGCCAGCAGGATGAAAGTGGCAACCCGGTCCCGGCGTCGTTACAGGTGACGGATGAAGAGTATTACCAGTGGCAAAAGGACATTGGCGCCATCAAGCTTCCCGATCGCGTCTTTGAGCTTATTTTCACGCTGCGCCAACAGCTAGACGCATTACCGAATGCCCCCTATGTATCCGATCGCCGCTGGAAAAAAGCTATCCGCTTACTCCAGGCCAGCGCCTTCTTCAGCGGACGTGATGCGGTCGTGCCTATCGACCTGATCCTGTTGAAAGATTGCCTGTGGTACGACGCGCAAAGCCTGAATCTGATGCAACAGCAGCTTGAAATTTTGATGACCGGACACGCCTGGCAGCAGCAAGCCATACTGACGCGTCTGGCCAGCATTGTGCAGCGCCGTATCCAGCTCCAGCAGCAGCAAAGCGACAAAACGGCATTCACGGTGATCCGTCAGGGCGGCATGTTCAGCCGTCGTCCTCATTATGATTTACCGCCGGAAGCCACTTCTTCAGTCGTGACATTACTGCTGCAAAAACCCTTAAAACTACATGATATGGAAGTTATCCATATTGCTTTCGAACGGGGAGCGCTGGAACAGTGGCTAACCAAAGGCGGTGAGATCCGCGGAAAATTAAACGGGATCGGCTTCGCCCAAACGCTGAACATGGAAGTCGATAGCGCACAGCACCTGGTTGTGCGCGACGTCAGTTTGCAAGGCTCTCGTCTGGCGCTGCCCGGTGCATCGCAAGAGAGTATGCCTGATGAGATAAAACAGCAGCTTGAAGCACTTGATAACGAGTGGCACCAGCAGCACAGTGCATTCAGCGAACAGCAAAAATGTCTGTTTATTCATAGCGACTGGTTAGGCCGCATTGAGGCCAGCCTGCAGGATGTCGGGGCACAAATCCGCCAGGCGCAACAATGCTAACCCTTGATACGCTCAATATCATGCTGGCAGTCAGTGAAGAGGCGATGATCGAAGAGATGATCGTCGCCCTGCTGGCTTCTCCAAAGATGGTGGTGTTTTTTAAAAAGTTTCCTCGCCTTAAAAAAGCGATTACTGACGATATTCCCCGCTGGCGCGAGTCACTGCGCAGCCGCCTCAAAGATACCCATGTACCGCCGGAGTTGACGGAAGAGGTCATTTGTTACCAACAAAGCCAGCTCCTCTCTCATGCGCAGTTTATGGTCCAGCTCCCGCAAATATTGGCGCTATTACACCGCCTCCATTCGCCGTGGGCCGGGCAAGCGCAGCAACTGGTTGATGACAACAGTACCTTTACGCCCGCCCTGCATACGCTTTTTCTCCAGCGCTGGCGCCTGAGTCTGGTGGTACAAACTACAACGCTGAATCAGCAACTGCTGGAAGATGAGCGTGAACATTTACTTAGTGAAGTTCAGGAACGGATGACCCTCAGCGGGCAACTGGAACCCGTTCTGGCAGAAAACGACAACGCCGCAGGCCGGTTATGGGATATGAGCGCAGGTCAAATCAAGCGCGGCGATTATCAACTGATGGTGAAATACGGCGAATTTCTGGCGCAACAGCCCGAACTCCAGCGTCTGGCTGAACAGTTAGGCCGTTCCAGAGAGGCCAAATCTGTGCCGCGTAAAGATGCGCCCATGGAGACCTTCCGTACCCTTGTGCGGGAACCCGCCACCGTCCCGGAACAGGTGGATGGCATCCAGCAAAGCGACGACATCCTGCGCCTGTTGCCGCCGGAACTGGCCACACTGGGCATTACTGAACTGGAATACGAGTTCTACCGACGGCTGGTGGAAAAGCAGCTGTTGACCTATCGTCTGCACGGCGAGGCATGGCGCGAGAAAGTAACGGAACGTCCGGTGGTGCATCAGGATTTTGACGAGCAGCCGCGCGGACCGTTTATTGTTTGCGTTGATACGTCGGGATCAATGGGCGGTTTTAATGAGCAATGTGCAAAAGCCTTTTGCCTGGCGCTAATGCGCGTCGCCCTGGCCGATAACCGGCGCTGTTTCATTATGCTGTTTTCAACAGAAGTGGTGCGCTATGAGCTGTCTGGTCCGGAAGGCATTGAACAAGCGATCCGTTTTTTAAGCCAGCGTTTTCGCGGCGGTACCGATATTGCCAGCTGCTTTCGCGCCATTATTGAGCGCATGCAGGGCCGGGAATGGTTTGATGCCGATGCGGTGGTGATCTCTGATTTTATCGCTCAGCGATTGCCCGATGAGGTCGTCAATAAAGTGGGTGAATTACAGCAGGTGCACCAGCATCGTTTTCATGCGGTGGCGATGTCAGCACACGGCAAACCCGGCATCATGCGCATTTTCGATCATATCTGGCGCTTTGATACCGGGATGCGAAGCCGCCTGCTCAGACGCTGGCGGCGTTAATTATTACAGCAGGGAAGAAACGCTTTCACGTACCTGTGCCGGCCACACGCCACACTGCACCTGACCAATGTGCGGTAATTGCAGCAGCAGCATGGTCAAACGCGACTGTCCAATGCCGCCACCGATTGTCTGCGGCATTTCACCACGCAGCAGCGCCTGGTGCCATTCCAGACTCAGACGATCTTCATCACCGGTCAATGAAAGCTGGTGTTTAAGGGTGTCGGCATCCACACGGATCCCCATCGAAGACAGCTCAAACGCATCTTCCAGAACCGGGTTCCACACCAGAATATCACCGTTCAGACCGGCGTGACCCAGCTCAGACGCTGAGCTCCAGTCATCATAATCCGGCGCGCGTACATCGTGACGGTGACCGTCACTGAGCTTGCCGCCGATCCCTACCAGGAATACTGCGCCCAGTTCTTTCGCGATCGCACGTTCACGACCTTTCGCGTCAAGATCCGGATAACGAGATAACAGCTCCTGGCTATGAACAAAGTGGATCTGCTCTGGCAGGAACGGTGCCAGACCAAACTCTTTACTAACCGCAGCCTCGGTGGCCTTAATTCCCGCCCAGATAGCCTCTACCGTGCTTTTCAGAGTGGAGAATTGACGCTCGCCGTCGCCCATCACGCGCTCCCAGTCCCACTGGTCAACATACACTGAGTGCAGTGGGGAGAGGCGATCTTCATCGGGACGCAGGGCCTTCATGTGCGTGTACAACCCTTCGCCTGCGCTAAAGTCGTGTTGTCCTAACGTTTGACGCTTCCACTTCGCCAGTGAATGAACCACTTCGAATTGAGCGTCCGGCAATGCTTTAACCTTCACCTGCACCGCTTTTTCACAGCCCGACAAGTTATCCTGCGTGCCATCTCCTACGCGGCTGAGGATCGGGGCCTGAACTTCGATCAGACCTAAACGCTCTTCCAGCTGACGAGAAAAATGAGATTTTACGAAGCTAATTTGACGTTGTTTGGCAATGTAAGCGGTTTTCATTATGTGTACTCCTGTGTCCTGTTGCCTATGATTAAGCAACAGAATGGAGGTAATATTCAATAATCAACAAACAAAAAGCCGACTTCGATTTTGATTCGTTAAAATTAACGTCTAAAATAAAAAGAATCATTAATCTACATAAGAAAAACCTATGGAAAATTATCAGATCGACAATCTGGACCGCGGCATTCTTGATGCCCTGATGGAAAATGCTCGCACCGCCTACGCAGAATTGGCCAAACAGTTTGGCGTTAGTCCGGGGACAATTCACGTTCGCGTAGAAAAGATGAAGCAGGCCGGGATCATCACCGGTGCGCGTATTGATGTCAGTCCCAAACAGTTGGGTTATGACGTCGGCTGCTTTATCGGCATCATTCTGAAAAGCGCGAAGGACTATCCGTCAGCGCTGGCCAGACTGGAAAGCCTTGACGAAGTGACCGAAGCCTATTACACCACCGGCCACTACAGCATCTTTATTAAGGTGATGTGCAAGTCGATCGACGCGCTGCAACAGGTACTTATCAACAAGATCCAAACAATTGATGAAATTCAGTCCACTGAAACCCTGATCGTCCTGCAGAACCCGATCATGCGTACCATCAAGCCATGATCATTTTTTTTAATCCCACATTTTTCCACAGGTAGATCCCAGCTCGCTCACAGCGTACAATGCGCCTTCTTTATAAAGGTGGGCGAGCATGGCAGACATCACTCTTATCAGCGGCAGCACGCTTGGCAGTGCGGAATATGTAGCAGAACATCTGGCTGAAAAGCTGGACGACGCCGGTTTTTCCAGCGAAATACTGCATGGGCCAATGCTGGATGAGGTTCCGGCTGAAGGGATCTGGCTGATTATCAGCTCCACACACGGTGCTGGAGACATTCCTGACAACCTGCAGCCTTTATATGATGCGTTACGCGAACAAAAACCGGACCTGTCGCAAGTAAACTTCGGCGCAATCGGCATCGGCAGTCGTGAATACGACACCTTTTGCGGCGCAATCGACAAGCTGGAAGCAGAACTGAAAGCCTGTGGGGCAAAACAGATCGGCGAAACGCTTAAGATCAACGTGCTGGAACATGAAATTCCGGAAGATCCGGCTGAAATTTGGCTGGGATCCTGGCATCCATTGCTCAGAGATTTGTAAAGATCATACTTTTTTATGTGGATAACTCTGGTTAAAAGCTTGGATCAACCGGTAGTTATCCAAAGAATAACGGCTGTTCAGTTTTTGAGTTGTGTATAACCCTTCATTCTGATCCCAGCTTATACGGACCAGGATCACCGATCATTCACAGCTAATGATCCTCAGCAACCTGTTGATCTTATTCAAAGGATCGTCCTTATCCACAGAGAGTGGCGATCCTAATAAGAGATCACAATAAAACAGATCTCTAAATAAAAAGATCTTCTTTTTAATACCCAGGATCCCAGGTCTTTCTCGATCGACTAAAGTTGAGTAGAATCCACGGCCCGGGCTTCAATCCATTTTCACACCGCGTTATGCGAGGCAATTACCATGTTTTATCAGGATCCTTTTGACGTCATCATCATTGGCGGGGGTCATGCAGGCACCGAGGCCGCAATGGCCGCGGCGCGAATGGGACAACAGACCCTGCTTTTGACACACAATATCGACACACTGGGGCAGATGAGCTGCAACCCGGCGATTGGCGGTATTGGGAAGGGACACCTGGTAAAAGAAGTGGATGCGCTTGGTGGATTGATGGCAAAAGCGATCGACCACGCAGGTATCCAGTTTAGGATACTAAACGCAAGCAAAGGGCCAGCCGTTCGCGCTACCCGAGCTCAGGCCGATCGTGTGCTCTATCGTCAGGCAGTACGCACCGCGCTGGAGAATCAACCCAACCTGATGATCTTCCAGCAGGCGGTTGAAGATCTGATTGTTGAAAACGATCGTGTCGTGGGTGCCGTAACCCAAATGGGACTGAAGTTCCGTGCCAAAGCGGTCGTATTAACCGTGGGGACTTTCCTCGACGGCAAAATCCATATTGGTCTGGATAACTACAGCGGCGGCCGTGCTGGCGATCCGCCGTCTATTCCGCTGTCACGCCGTCTGCGTGAACTACCGCTGCGCGTCAGCCGCCTGAAAACCGGTACGCCACCGCGTATTGATGCACGTACTATCGATTTCAGCGTACTGGGTCAACAAAACAGCGACAACCCGATGCCGGTCTTCTCATTCCTGGGCGACGCTTCTCAGCATCCGCGCCAGATGCCGTGTTACATCACGCATACCAATGAGAAAACCCATGACGTGATCCGTAATAACCTCGATCGTAGCCCAATGTATGCCGGCGTAATCGAAGGTATCGGCCCGCGCTACTGCCCGTCGATCGAAGACAAAGTGATGCGCTTTGCCGATCGCAACCAGCATCAGATCTTCCTCGAACCGGAAGGACTGACCTCTAACGAAATTTACCCGAACGGCATCTCCACCAGCCTGCCGTTCGATGTACAGATGCAAATTGTTCGATCCATGCAGGGGATGGAAAACGCCCGTATCGTTCGCCCTGGCTATGCGATTGAGTACGATTTCTTCGATCCGCGCGACCTGAAACCCACTCTGGAAAGCAAATTCATCCAGGGCCTGTTTTTTGCAGGCCAGATTAACGGTACAACCGGTTACGAGGAAGCAGCCGCCCAAGGGATGCTGGCAGGTCTCAACGCCGCACGCTTGTCTGCTGAGAAAGACGGCTGGGCGCCGCGTCGCGATCAGGCTTACCTTGGCGTGCTGGTCGACGATCTGTGCACGCTGGGAACCAAAGAACCGTACCGCATGTTTACCTCACGTGCTGAATACCGCTTGATGCTGCGTGAAGATAACGCCGACCTGCGTCTGACCGAAATTGGGCGTGAACTGGGTCTGGTGGACGATGAGCGTTGGGCTCGCTTCAACGAAAAGCTGGAGCGCATTGAACAGGAACGTCAGCGTCTCAAATCAACCTGGGTAAACCCGTTAGCGGAATCTGCAGCCGAAGTAAACGCTCACCTGGCAACACCTTTATCTCGTGAGGCCAGCGGTGAAGATCTCCTGCGTCGCCCGGATATGACCTATGCTCAGTTGACCTCTTTATCTGCATTCGCACCGGCGCTAGATGATGCTCAGGCCGCGGAACAGGTTGAGATTCAGGTGAAATACGAAGGGTATATCGCTCGTCAGCAGGAAGAAATCGAAAGACAACAGCGTAATGAGAATACCCTGTTGCCTGCAACGCTGGATTATCGCCAGGTCTCGGGATTGTCGAATGAAGTCATCGCCAAACTGAACGATCACAAACCGGTATCGATCGGCCAGGCATCGCGCATTTCTGGTGTAACGCCTGCCGCCATCTCCATTCTGCTGGTATGGCTGAAAAAACAAGGTATGCTGCGCCGCAGCGCTTGATAACACTAATTTGGCGGGAGCGCTTCGCTTGTCCGCCCTACAAACTTGTAGGCCCGATAAGCGATAGCGCATCGGGCATTTGATTATTAACAGGTAACGACCGTGCTCAACAAACTCTCTCGTCTGCTGGCTGATGCCGGTATTTCTCTTACCGATCACCAGAAAAATCAGCTGATTGCGTATGTCGATATGCTGCACAAATGGAATAAAGCATACAACCTGACGTCGGTGCGGGATCCCAACGAAATGTTGGTGCGCCATATTCTGGACAGCATTGTTGTCGCGCCTTATCTGAAGGGCGGGCGCTTTATTGATGTTGGCACGGGACCGGGTCTGCCGGGAATTCCTCTCTCTATAGTGCGGCCTGAAGCGCATTTCACACTGTTGGATAGCCTGGGAAAACGCATCCGTTTCTTACGTCAGGTGCAGCATGAGCTTGGTCTTACTAACATTACGCCTGTGCAAAGTCGGGTTGAAGAATTTCCTTCAGAGCCGCCATTTGATGGGGTGATCAGCCGTGCATTCGCGTCCCTCAATGATATGGTGAGCTGGTGTCATCACTTGCCGGGCCAGAACGGACGCTTTTATGCGCTCAAAGGTCAATTGCCTGAAGAGGAAATCGCCTCGTTGCCTGCAGAATTCAGCGTCGAGTCAGTCGAAAAATTACGCGTTCCACAACTGGATGGTGAACGTCATTTGGTGGTTATTAAACCAAACAAAATTTAATTTTTATCAAAAAAAATAGAGAAAAAACGGCTACCCCGGTGTTAAAAGTTATAGAGAGTAGTGAGGTGAAATGCTGTTGCATTTCACCTCTACCTTACGGTTTTGCATCATAACTATAACGTACCGTTTTTTGTTAAAAGCGAAACAAGTCAACTGTGAAAATATCAGTCTGCTAAAAATAGAACCTAAGAACCACCGCTTGTGTTAATTTTTTATTATAAATGTCAATCGATGGTTCTTTTGTTGTTAGGCGTTGTTTTTGAAATAGTGGCGCTTTTTACGCTTAAATATCAAAAAGATGAAATGGCACCATTTGCCACGTAAATAAATTATGCGAAGGGGAATATGTTCAATATGTGATCTGGTGCACGCTTTAACGCCAGTGTTTTCGCGGCATTTGCAGTTTTGCATGATCGTTCACAGTTTGCCAAAAAGTAATAAATGTGGGACAACGAAAAATATTTAAACATTTATTCACTTTTTAGCTACTTATTGTTTGAAATCACGAAGGCGCACCGTATAATTTGTCCGCTTTTTGATGCTTGACTCTAAGCCATAAAGAACGTTTTATACGACACGCGGCATACCTCGAAGGGAGCAGGAGTAAACACGTGATGTCTATGTCGCTCTTGAGTCGAAACGTTGCTCGTAAGCTTTTGCTCACACAGCTTCTGGCGGTAATAGCAAGTGGATTGCTGTTTAGCCTCAAAGACCCCTTCTGGGGCATCTCCGCACTGTGCGGGGGATTGGCAGTGTTACTGCCCAATGTGTTGTTTATGATATTCGCCTGGCGTCACCAGGTGCATACACCAGCGAAAGGTCGGGTTGCCTGGACGTTCGCTTTCGGCGAAGCCTTCAAGGTGTTAGCGATGCTGGTGTTGCTGGTTGTGGCGTTGGCTGTTTTGAAAGCGGTATTCGTGCCGCTGATCGTTACGTGGGTTTTGGTGCTGGTGGTTCAGATACTGGCGCCGGCTGTAATTAACAACAAAGGGTAAAGGCATCATGGCTTCAGAAAATATGACGCCGCAGGATTACATAGGACACCATCTGAATAACCTTCAGTTGGACCTACGTACATTCTCGCTGGTGGATCCGCACAACCCCCCAGCCACCTTCTGGACGCTCAATATTGACTCCATTTTCTTCTCGGTGGTTCTGGGTCTGTTGTTCCTGTTAATGTTCCGTAGCGTTGCCAAAAAGGCGACCAGCGGCGTTCCAGGTAAATTTCAGACCGCGATTGAGCTGGTAATCGGCTTTGTGCATGGCAGCGTGAAAGACATGTACCATGGCAAAAGCAAGCTGATTGCTCCGCTGGCCCTGACGATTTTCGTCTGGGTATTCCTGATGAACTTTATGGATTTGCTGCCTATCGACCTGCTGCCGTACATCGGTGAGCATATCTTTGGCCTGCCGGCTCTGCGTGTGGTTCCGTCCGCTGACGTGAACATCACCCTGTCGATGGCGCTGGGCGTATTTATCCTCATTCTGTTCTACAGCATCAAAATGAAAGGCATCGGTGGCTTCGCGAAAGAGTTGACGCTGCAGCCGTTCAATCACTGGGCGTTCATCCCTATCAACTTAATCCTTGAAGGGGTAAGCCTGCTGTCCAAACCAATCTCTCTTGGTCTGCGACTGTTCGGTAACATGTACGCTGGTGAGCTGATTTTCATTCTGATTGCTGGTCTGTTGCCGTGGTGGTCACAGTGGATTCTGAATGTGCCGTGGGCCATTTTCCACATACTGATTATCACGCTGCAAGCCTTCATATTTATGGTTCTGACGATTGTCTATCTGTCGATGGCATCTGAAGAGCATTAATTTACCAACACTACTACGTTTTAACTGAAACAAACTGGAGACTGTCATGGAAAACCTGAATATGGATCTGCTGTACATTGCTGCCGCTGTGATGATGGGTCTGGCGGCAATCGGTGCTGCGATCGGTATCGGCATCCTCGGGGGTAAATTCCTGGAAGGCGCAGCGCGTCAACCGGATCTGATTCCTCTGCTGCGTACTCAGTTCTTTATCGTTATGGGTCTGGTGGATGCAATCCCAATGATCGCTGTAGGTCTGGGTCTGTACGTGATGTTTGCTGTCGCGTAGTAAGCGTTGCTTGAATTAAGAGCAATATCAGAACGTTAACTAGATAGAGGCATTGTGCTGTGAATCTTAACGCAACAATCCTCGGCCAGGCCATCGCGTTTGTCCTGTTCGTTCTGTTCTGCATGAAGTACGTATGGCCGCCGTTAATGGCTGCCATCGAAAAACGTCAAAAAGAAATTGCTGACGGCCTTGCTTCTGCAGAACGAGCACACAAGGATCTTGACCTTGCAAAGGCCAGCGCGACCGACCAGCTGAAAAAAGCTAAGGCGGAAGCTCAGGTAATCATCGAGCAGGCGAACAAACGCCGTGCTCAGATCCTGGACGAAGCTAAAACTGAAGCAGAGCAGGAACGTACTAAAATCGTGGCACAGGCGCAGGCGGAAATTGAAGCCGAGCGTAAACGTGCTCGCGAAGAGCTGCGTAAGCAAGTTGCTATCCTGGCTGTTGCTGGCGCCGAGAAGATCATCGAACGTTCCGTGGATGAAGCTGCTAATAGCGACATCGTGGACAAACTTGTCGCTGAACTGTAAGGAGGGAGGGGCTGATGTCTGAATTTATTACGGTAGCTCGCCCCTACGCCAAAGCAGCTTTTGACTTTGCCGTTGAGCACCAAAGCGTAGACCGTTGGCAGGATATGCTGACTTTCGCCGCTGAGGTGACGAAAAACGAACAAATGGCAGAGCTTCTCTCTGGCGCATTGGCGCCAGAAACGCTCGCTGAGTCGTTTATCGCCGTGTGCGGTGAGCAACTGGACGAAAGCGGCCAAAACCTGATTAGGGTAATGGCTGAAAATAACCGTCTGAATGCGCTCCCGGATGTTCTTGAGCAGTTTATTCATCTGCGTGCAGCCAGTGAGGCTATCTCTGAGGTAGAAGTCACTTCTGCCAATGCACTGAGTGATGAACAGCTTACGAAGATTAGTGCAGCGATGGAAAAACGTCTGTCACGCAAAGTTAAGCTGAATTGCAAAATCGATAAGTCTGTAATGGCAGGCGTAATCATCCGAGCGGGTGATATGGTCATTGATGGCAGCGTACGCGGCCGTCTTGAGCGCCTTGCAGACGTCTTGCAGTCTTAAGGGGACTGGAGCATGCAACTGAATTCCACCGAAATCAGCGAACTGATCAAGCAGCGCATTGCTCAGTTCAATGTTGTGAGCGAAGCTCACAACGAAGGTACTATTGTTTCTGTAAGTGACGGTGTTATCCGCATTCACGGCCTGGCCGATTGTATGCAGGGTGAGATGATTTCCCTGCCGGGTAACCGTTACGCTATCGCACTGAACCTGGAGCGCGACTCTGTAGGTGCTGTTGTGATGGGTCCATACGCCGACCTCGCCGAAGGCATGAAGGTTAAGTGTACGGGTCGTATTCTGGAAGTTCCGGTTGGCCGTGGCCTGCTGGGTCGTGTGGTGAACACTCTGGGTTCCCCGATTGACGGTAAAGGTCCGGTTGATAACGATGGCTTCTCGCCAATCGAAGTTATCGCACCGGGCGTAATCGAACGTCAGTCCGTCGACCAGCCAGTGCAGACCGGTTATAAATCTGTTGATGCCATGATCCCAATCGGACGTGGCCAGCGTGAGCTGATCATCGGTGACCGTCAGACCGGTAAAACCGCGATGGCTATCGATGCCATCATCAACCAGCGTGACTCCGGCATCAAATGTGTGTACGTGGCTATCGGCCAGAAAGCGTCCACCATTTCTAACGTGGTTCGTAAACTGGAAGAACACGGCGCACTGTCCAACACCATCGTTGTGGTGGCGACCGCGTCTGAATCTGCTGCACTGCAATACCTGGCGCCATATGCCGGTTGCGCAATGGGCGAATACTTCCGTGACCGCGGTGAAGATGCACTGATCGTTTACGATGACCTGTCTAAACAGGCTGTTGCTTACCGTCAGGTTTCCCTGCTGCTCCGTCGTCCGCCAGGACGTGAAGCATTCCCGGGCGACGTATTTTACCTCCACTCCCGTCTGCTGGAACGCGCATCCCGCGTTAACGCGGAATATGTTGAGAAGTTCACCAATGGTGAAGTTAAAGGTAAAACCGGCTCCCTGACCGCTCTGCCGATTATCGAAACCCAGGCGGGTGACGTTTCTGCGTTCGTTCCGACCAACGTAATTTCTATTACCGATGGTCAGATCTTCCTGGAAACCAACCTGTTCAACTCCGGTATTCGTCCGGCAGTTAACCCGGGTATCTCCGTATCTCGTGTAGGTGGCGCAGCGCAGACCAAGATCATCAAGAAACTGTCCGGTGGTATTCGTACCGCGCTGGCGCAGTATCGTGAACTGGCCGCGTTTTCTCAGTTCGCTTCCGACCTGGATGAAGCTACGCGTAAGCAGCTGAGCCACGGTCAGAAAGTAACTGAACTGCTGAAGCAGAAACAGTATGCGCCAATGTCTGTTGCACAGCAGGGTGTGGTGCTGTTTGCGGCTGAACGCGGTTACCTCGAAGATGTGGAACTGGCGAAAATCGGTAGCTTCGAAGCCGCTCTGCTGGCTTACGTCGACCGTGACCACGCTCCGCTGATGCAAGAGATCAACCAGTCCGGTGGCTATAACGATGAAATCGAAGGCAAGCTGAAAGCTATCCTCGATTCCTTCAAGGCAACCCAGTCCTGGTAACGTCTGGCGGTCTGTCTTAGGACGGACCGCAAGGCATTGAGGAGAAGCTCATGGCCGGCGCAAAAGAGATACGTAGTAAGATCGCAAGCGTCCAGAACACGCAGAAGATCACTAAAGCGATGGAGATGGTCGCCGCTTCCAAAATGCGTAAATCGCAGGATCGCATGGCGGCCAGCCGTCCTTATGCAGAGACCATGCGCAAAGTGATTGGTCACCTTGCGAATGGTAATCTGGAATATAAGCACCCTTACCTGGAAGAACGCGACGTTAAACGCGTGGGCTACCTGGTGGTGTCGACCGACCGTGGTCTGTGCGGTGGCTTGAACATTAACCTGTTCAAAAAGCTGTTGGCGGATATGAAAACATGGTCCGATAAAGGCGTTCAGTGCGATATCGCAATGATCGGCTCTAAGGGCGTGTCTTTCTTTAACTCCGTTGGCGGTAATGTGATTGCTCAGGTAACCGGTATGGGGGATAACCCTTCCCTGTCCGAACTGATCGGTCCGGTTAAAGTGATGCTGCAGGCCTACGACGAAGGTCGTCTGGACAAACTGTACGTTGTCAGCAACAAATTTATTAACACCATGTCTCAGACGCCAACCATCACCCAACTGCTGCCTTTGCCGGCATCAGATGATGATGAATTGAAGCGTAAATCCTGGGATTACCTGTATGAGCCAGACCCGAAAGCGCTGCTGGATACCCTGCTGCGTCGTTATGTCGAGTCTCAGGTTTATCAGGGCGTGGTAGAAAACCTGGCCAGCGAGCAGGCCGCACGTATGGTGGCGATGAAAGCCGCGACCGACAATGGCGGCAGCCTGATTAAAGAGCTGCAGTTGGTATACAACAAAGCTCGTCAGGCCAGCATTACTCAGGAACTCACCGAGATCGTCGGTGGTGCATCCGCGGTATAACCAGGTTAATTCGTAGAGGATTCAAGATGGCTACTGGAAAAATTGTCCAGGTAATCGGCGCCGTGGTTGACGTCGAATTCCCTCAGGATGCCGTACCGCGCGTGTACGATGCTCTTGAGGTTATGAATGGTAAAGAGAGCCTGGTGCTGGAAGTTCAGCAGCAGCTCGGCGGCGGTATCGTACGTACCATCGCCATGGGTTCTTCCGACGGTCTGCGTCGTGGTCTGGAAGTTAAAGACCTTGAGCACCCGATCGAAGTCCCGGTAGGTAAAGCAACCCTGGGTCGTATCATGAACGTCCTGGGTCACCCGATCGACATGAAAGGCGATATCGGTGAAGAAGAGCGTTGGGCTATCCACCGCGCAGCGCCTACCTATGAAGAACTGTCCAGTTCTCAGGAACTGCTGGAAACCGGCATCAAAGTTATCGACCTGATGTGTCCGTTCGCGAAGGGCGGTAAAGTTGGTCTGTTCGGTGGTGCGGGTGTAGGTAAAACCGTAAACATGATGGAGCTGATCCGTAACATCGCGATCGAACACTCCGGTTACTCAGTGTTTGCGGGCGTTGGTGAACGTACTCGTGAGGGTAACGACTTCTACCACGAAATGACCGACTCCAACGTTCTGGACAAAGTATCCCTGGTATATGGCCAGATGAACGAGCCGCCGGGAAACCGTCTGCGCGTTGCTCTGACCGGTCTGACCATGGCTGAGAAGTTCCGTGACGAAGGTCGTGACGTTCTGCTGTTCGTTGATAACATCTACCGTTACACCCTGGCCGGTACTGAAGTATCTGCACTGCTGGGTCGTATGCCATCAGCGGTAGGCTACCAGCCGACCCTGGCGGAAGAGATGGGTGTTCTACAGGAACGTATCACCTCTACCAAAACCGGTTCTATCACCTCCGTTCAGGCGGTATACGTACCTGCGGATGACTTGACTGACCCATCCCCAGCAACCACCTTTGCTCACCTGGATGCAACCGTGGTACTGAGCCGTCAGATCGCATCCCTGGGTATCTACCCGGCCGTTGACCCGCTGGATTCCACCAGCCGTCAGTTGGATCCGCTGGTTGTTGGTCAGGAACACTACGACACCGCGCGTGGCGTACAGTCCCTGCTGCAGCGTTATCAGGAACTGAAAGACATCATCGCCATCCTGGGTATGGATGAACTGTCTGAAGAAGATAAACTGGTGGTAGCACGTGCGCGTAAGATCCAGCGCTTCCTGTCCCAGCCGTTCTTCGTTGCGGAAGTATTCACCGGTTCTCCAGGTAAATACGTTTCCCTGAAAGACACCATCCGTGGCTTTAAAGGCATCATGGAAGGCGAATACGACCACCTGCCAGAGCAGGCGTTCTACATGGTTGGTTCCATCGAAGAAGCTGTGGAAAAAGCCAAAAAACTTTAACGCCTTAATCGGAGGGTGATATGGCAATGACTTACCACCTGGACGTCGTCAGCGCAGAGCAACAAATGTTCTCTGGTCTGGTCGAAAAAATCCAGGTAACGGGTAGTGAAGGTGAACTGGGTATTTTCCCGGGTCACGCTCCGCTGCTCACCGCCATTAAGCCTGGTATGATCCGCATCGTTAAACAGTTCGGTCATGAAGAGTTTATCTACCTGTCCGGCGGCATTCTCGAAGTGCAGCCTGGCAGCGTGACCGTACTGGCTGACACCGCGATTCGCGGACAGGATCTCGATGAAGCGAGAGCCCTGGAAGCGAAACGTAAGGCTGAAGAGCATATCAAGAGCTCTCATGGTGACGTGGATTACGCTCAGGCATCTGCGGAACTGGCCAAAGCGATCGCGAAACTACGCGTTATCGAGTTGACCAAAAAAGCGATGTAACACCGGCTTGAAAACACAAGGCCAGTCTGGTTTCCAGGCTGGCTTTTTTTTCGCGTTGTTTCAGGAAAAATGGAAATAAAAAGCAGTTTTATTATTTCGTGATTTAGATCAAAAAAAAATTGATTGGTTAAAAATTGAGGCGTAGACTCTTTTTTGTGATGTATATCACATAATAAACTCAGATAAAAAAGAGATACCAACATGAAATTGATCAACAAAATCATTGCCCTGTTCAGCAATATGAGTTTTTAGTCTTCCCTGCCTGCTCTGTGGCGCGATGCGTAATGCAGTTTATCAGCTAGCGCCATTTGTTAAATTCCCCCCCTCCTGCTCTTTTCTTCCACATCGTATTGTCGTGTTTGCCTTTTCTGCTTCCCACTGAATTGCATGCCTAAAATCATACCTTCGCTAATGTCATTCTTTATTTATGCGGCAAAAAAATAGCAAAAACATCCACCTAAGGCTTTAATAAGAGCAGACTGCTGGTTTTGGGGAGACAAAACACGTAGATATAGACGAAAATAGACAGTTATCAGATGGGGAATTTCCCCGATTGAACGTTTTATCTTCGGTCCATTTCACGATGAAAAAAATGTAGTATTTTCAATGTGAAACGGTATAAATTCGTTCTCAAATTACAGTCAGGACGTGTATGTTGAATAATGCTATGAGCGTCGTGATCCTTGCCGCAGGCAAAGGCACGCGTATGTATTCCGATCTCCCTAAAGTGCTGCATACCCTCGCAGGAAAACCGATGGTGCAGCATGTCATTGATGCCGCTAATGAATTAGGCGCGACTCACGTACATCTGGTCTACGGACACGGTGGTGATTTGCTTAAGCAGACGCTGAAAGATGGCAACCTGAACTGGGTACTGCAGGCCGAGCAGTTGGGTACCGGTCATGCAATGCAACAGGCGGCACCATTCTTTAGTGATGACGAAGACATTTTAATGCTCTATGGCGATGTGCCGCTGATCTCCACCGAAACACTACGTCGCCTGCGTGATGCTAAACCGCAGGGTGGAATCGGCTTGTTAACGGTAAACCTGGACGACCCATCGGGTTATGGGCGAATTACGCGTGATAACGGTAAAGTCACAGGCATTGTTGAACATAAGGATGCCACTGACGAGCAGCGTCAAATCCAGGAAATCAACACCGGCATCCTGATTGCCAACGGCGCAGACCTGAAGCGCTGGCTGTCCAAACTGACCAACAACAACGTGCAGGGTGAATACTACATCACCGATATCATTGCGATGGCATATCAGGAAGGGCGCGAAATTGCTGCGGTACATCCGGCACGAATCAGTGAAACGGAAGGGGTGAACAACCGTCTTCAGCTCTCTCGTCTGGAGCGTGTTTATCAGTCCGAGCAGGCAGAAAAATTGCTGCTGGCGGGCGTGATGCTGCGCGATCCGGCACGTTTTGATCTTCGCGGTACGCTTATTCACGGGCGCGATGTCGAAATTGATACTAACGTTATCATTGAAGGTAACGTAACCGTTGGGGATCGCGTCAAGATTGGTACTGGCTGCATCATCAAAAACAGCGTGATTGGTGATGGTTGTGAGCTAAGTCCGTACAGCGTGGTGGAAGATGCGCATCTGGAAGCAGCATGCACCATCGGTCCTTTCGCGCGTCTGCGCCCGGGTGCAGAGCTGCAGGAGGGCGCACACGTGGGTAACTTCGTCGAAATGAAAAAAGCGCGTCTGGGTAAAGGCTCTAAAGCGGGTCACCTGACCTATCTGGGCGATGCGGAAATTGGCGATAACGTAAACATCGGCGCCGGTACGATCACCTGCAACTACGATGGCGCGAATAAATTTAAAACCATTATTGGCGATGATGTGTTTGTCGGTTCCGATACTCAGCTGGTGGCACCTGTCACCGTGGGTAAAGGCGCCACCATCGCGGCGGGGACGACCGTAACTCGCGATGTTGCCGATAACGAACTGGTATTAAGCCGTGTGCCCCAGGTCCATAAACAAGGCTGGCAGCGCCCGGTGAAGAAAAAGTAATTCAGTTTTTGCCGGATGGTGGCCTGCGTGCGGTGACGTTCTGTAGGCCTGATAAGCGTGAGCGCCATCAGGCAGACCAGAGACGAGGGGATAACATAATCCTCCGCTCAACAAGCAGTACCATAAAAATAACCCCACTCTCTACAAGGCTCGGGGCGCCCGGAAA
>NZ_CP069763.1:1351859-1371682 GCF_016893685.1 Citrobacter cronae | reverse complement strand
ATACAGGTCAGCGACAACGACAGGCACAATGCCTAAATTCGGAATCAAAAAATATGTGTGGAATTGTTGGCGCTATCGCGCAGCGTGATGTAGCTGAAATCCTTCTCGAAGGTTTACGTCGTCTGGAATATCGTGGTTATGACTCTGCAGGTCTGGCCGTTGTCGATGCTGAAGGCAATATGACTCGCCTGCGTCGTCTGGGTAAAGTGCAGATGCTAACTGCTGCAGCGGAAGAACATCCGCTGCATGGCGGTACCGGTATCGCTCATACCCGTTGGGCGACCCACGGAGAGCCTTCAGAAGCGAACGCGCATCCCCATGTTTCTGAACACATTGTCGTGGTGCATAACGGCATCATTGAAAACCATGAACCGCTGCGTGAACTGCTGAAAACGCGTGGTTACACCTTTGTTTCTGAAACCGATACCGAAGTGATTGCTCACCTGGTGCACTGGGAGCTGGAACAGGGTGGGACGCTGCGTGAAGCCGTACTGCGTACTATTCCGCAACTGCGCGGTGCCTACGGGACGGTGATCATGGATACCCGTAGCCCGGAAACGCTGCTGGCGGCTCGTTCTGGTAGCCCGCTGGTGATTGGTCTGGGTATGGGTGAAAACTTTATTGCTTCCGATCAGCTGGCGCTGCTGCCGGTAACCCGTCGCTTTATCTTCCTGGAAGAGGGTGACATCGCGGAAGTGACCCGTCGTTCGGTCTCTATTTTCGACAAGTCTGGCGCGGAAGTGAAACGTCAGGATATCGAATCGAATCTGCAATATGACGCGGGCGAAAAAGGTATTTATCGCCACTACATGCAGAAAGAGATCTACGAACAACCGAATGCGATTAAAAATACACTGACCGGGCGCATTAGCCACGGTGAAGTGGATTTAAGCGAGCTGGGTTCGCGTGCTAATGAGCTGCTGTCTCAGGTTGAGCATATCCAGATTATCGCCTGTGGCACGTCATACAACTCCGGTATGGTGTCCCGCTACTGGTTTGAGTCGCTAGCCGGTATTCCTTGTGATGTCGAAATCGCTTCTGAATTCCGCTATCGCAAATCTGCCGTGCGTCGTAACAGCCTGATGATCACCCTTTCCCAGTCTGGTGAAACGGCGGATACCCTGGCGGGTCTGCGTTTGTCTAAAGAGCTGGGCTATCTGGGCTCGCTGGCTATCTGTAACGTACCGGGGTCCTCTCTGGTGCGTGAATCCGACCTGGCGATGATGACCAATGCCGGTACCGAAATCGGTGTGGCCTCCACGAAAGCCTTTACCACTCAGTTGACCGTTCTGCTGATGCTGGTGGCTAAGCTGTCTCGTCTGAAAGGTCTGGATGCGTCTATTGAGCAAGAGATCGTTCATGGTCTGCAGGCGCTGCCGAGCCGTATTGAGCAGATGCTCTCCCAGGATAAACGCATTGCCGCTCTGGCGGAAGGTTTCTCTGACAAGCACCATGCGCTATTCCTGGGCCGTGGCGATCAGTATCCGATTGCGCTGGAAGGCGCGCTGAAGCTGAAAGAGATCTCTTATATTCACGCTGAAGCTTATGCCGCAGGCGAACTGAAGCACGGTCCGCTGGCGCTGATCGATGCCGATATGCCGGTTATCGTGGTCGCACCGAACAACGAACTGCTGGAAAAACTGAAATCCAACATTGAAGAAGTTCGTGCCCGCGGCGGTCAGCTGTACGTCTTTGCCGATCAGGATGCTGGCTTTACCAGTAGCGAAAACATGCACATCATCGAGATGCCGCATGTGGAAGAGGTGATTGCACCGATCTTCTACACCGTTCCGCTGCAACTGCTGGCGTATCACGTGGCGCTGATTAAAGGCACCGACGTGGACCAGCCACGTAACCTGGCGAAGTCGGTTACCGTGGAATAAGCCGAACCTCGCTGAACTGAAAATGCCCTGCTTAAAGCGGGGCATTTTTTTTAGCTTGTTCTGTTTTTAATCAATTATCCCGCCTGTTTTATGTGACAAACCGTCATCTTCAGCTACTGTTTTCAGTGTCATAAAAAGAAAATTTTGCCGAAATATGATTGTCACATAATCGATTAACCTTATGTTTTTATATAATTTTTAATTGTTCCTGACGCATTATTTTTTATTGTCATAAAACTGTCATATTTCGTACATTTAACTGTCACCTGTTTGTCCTATTTTGCTCACAGTAGCAACTCAAACAACAATTTACGAAAACCGTGCAGGAGACATTATGAAAGTTATGCGTACCACTGTCGCAACTGTTGTCGCCGCGACCTTATCCATGAGCGCGTTCTCTGCCTTTGCCGCAGCGAGCCTGACAGGTGCAGGTGCAACTTTTCCTGCGCCAGTGTATGCCAAATGGGCAGATACCTATCAGAAAGAGACTGGTAGCAAAGTAAACTACCAGGGTATCGGCTCCTCCGGTGGTGTAAAACAAATCACTGCGAATACCGTTGATTTCGGTGCCTCAGATGCGCCGCTGTCTGACGAAAAACTCAATCAAGAAGGCTTGTTCCAGTTCCCGACCGTGATCGGCGGTGTGGTGCTGGCGGTGAATATCCCTGGCCTGAAATCCGGCGAGCTGGTGCTTGACGGTAAAACGCTGGGCGACATCTACCTGGGTAAAATTAAGAAGTGGGATGATGAAGCCATCACCAAACTGAACCCAGGTCTGAAACTGCCTTCGCAGAACATCGCCGTTGTGCGTCGTGCTGACGGTTCCGGTACTTCCTTCGTCTTCACCAGCTACCTGGCAAAAGTGAACGAAGAGTGGAAATCTAAAATTGGTTCCGGTTCTACCGTTAACTGGCCGACCGGTCTGGGCGGTAAAGGTAACGACGGTATCGCCGCATTCGTCCAACGTCTGCCTGGCTCAATCGGCTACGTTGAGTACGCTTACGCTAAGCAGAACAATCTGGCGTACACCAGGCTGGTCTCTGCTGATGGCAAACCGGTAAGCCCGACCGAAGAGAACTTTGCTAACGCCGCGAAAGGCGCTGACTGGAGCAAAACCTTCGCGCAGGATCTAACCAACCAGAAAGGTGACGATGCGTGGCCAATCACTTCCACCACCTTCATCCTGGTGCATAAAGAGCAGAAGAAACCTGAGCAGGGCGCTGAAGTGCTGAAGTTCTTCGACTGGGCGTACAAAAATGGCGGCAAACAGGCTAATGACCTGGATTATGCCAGCCTGCCGGACAGCGTGGTTGAGCAGGTTCGTGCTGCATGGAAAACCAACGTGAAAGACAGCAGCGGTAAAGCGCTGTACTAATAGAATATCTTTGACGAATTGGCGGATGGCGCTACGCTTATCCGCCCTACGGTTTCTACCGTAGGCCCTGAGTGTAGGCCGGATAAGCGTAGCGCCATCCGGCATGGGCAACTTAGTAAACGCGTTTAACTTAAAGAGTGATTTATGGCTGCAACAAAGCCTGCTTTTAACCCACCGGGTAAAAAGGGTGACATGATATTCAGCGCGCTGGTAAAACTGGCTGCGCTGATTGTGCTATTGATGTTGGGTGGCATCATTGTCTCTCTGGTTATCTCCTCCTGGCCAAGCATTCAGAAATTTGGTTTCTCCTTCCTGTGGACTAAAGAATGGGATGCGCCAAACGATATCTACGGTGCATTAGTCCCGATTTACGGTACGCTGGTCACCTCGCTTATCGCACTGCTGATTGCCGTTCCGGTGAGTTTCGGCATTGCTTTGTTCCTGACTGAACTTGCGCCCGGCTGGCTGCGTCGCCCGCTGGGTATCGCAATTGAGCTGCTGGCGGCAATTCCAAGTATCGTGTACGGCATGTGGGGCCTGTTTATCTTTGCTCCGTTGTTTGCGACTTATTTCCAGGAACCGGTCGGTAACATCCTTTCCAACATTCCGTTTGTTGGCGCGTTGTTTGCTGGTCCGGCGTTTGGTATTGGGATTCTGGCTGCGGGCGTGATCCTCGCTATCATGATTATTCCTTACATTGCGGCGGTTATGCGCGATGTGTTCGAACAAACGCCGGTGCTGATGAAAGAGTCAGCCTACGGCATCGGTTGTACCACCTGGGAAGTTATCTGGCGCATCGTCCTCCCGTTCACCAAAAATGGCGTGATCGGCGGCGTGATGTTGGGTCTGGGTCGCGCACTTGGCGAGACCATGGCGGTGACCTTTATCATCGGTAACACCTATCAGCTCGACAGTGCATCGCTGTATATGCCGGGCAACAGTATTACCTCTGCGTTGGCGAATGAATTTGCCGAAGCGGAATCAGGTCTGCACGTTGCCGCGTTGATGGAGTTGGGCCTGATTCTGTTTGTGATCACCTTCATCGTTCTGGCTGCGTCTAAGTTCATGATCATGCGCCTTGCGAAGAACGAGGGGGCACGCTAATGGCTACGCTTGAAATGCAAAACACCACTGCGCTTGCGGAATCCCGCCGTAAAATGCAGGCGCGCCGCCGCCTGAAGAACCGTATCGCCCTGACGCTCTCTATGGCGACCATGGCGTTCGGTCTGTTCTGGCTTATCTGGATCCTGATGTCCACGATTACCCGTGGTATCGACGGTATGTCGCTGGCGCTATTCACCGAAATGACGCCGCCGCCGAATACAGCTGGTGGTGGTCTGGCGAACGCTCTGGCCGGTAGCGGACTGTTGATTCTGTGGGCGACCGTGTTTGGTACCCCGCTGGGTATTATGGCGGGCATCTACCTGGCTGAGTACGGACGTAAGTCCTGGCTGGCTGAGGTCATCCGTTTTATCAATGACATCCTGCTTTCTGCGCCATCAATCGTGGTGGGTCTGTTCGTTTACACCATTGTGGTAGCAAAAATGGAACACTTCTCCGGCTGGGCAGGCGTTATCGCGCTGGCGCTGCTGCAGGTACCCATTGTTATTCGTACTACAGAGAACATGCTCAAACTGGTGCCGGACAGCCTGCGTGAAGCCGCCTATGCGCTGGGTACGCCGAAGTGGAAGATGATTTCTGCGATCACCCTGAAGGCGTCTGTCTCGGGCATTATTACAGGTGTCCTGCTGGCTATTGCGCGTATTGCCGGTGAAACGGCTCCGCTGCTGTTTACATCGCTCTCCAATCAGTTCTGGAGTACCGACATGATGCAGCCTATCGCCAACCTGCCGGTCACTATCTTTAAGTTTGCGATGAGCCCGTTTGCTGAGTGGCAGCAACTGGCCTGGGCTGGGGTACTGATTATTACCCTGTGCGTACTGCTGCTGAACATTCTGGCGCGCGTTATTTTCGCGAAGAAGAAACACGGTTAATTTTTACGGCGTGGCTGATGCGGCGCCGGATGAGGAATAGATTGAAATGAGTATGGTTGATACTGCCCCGGGTAAGATTCAGGTTCGTGATTTGAACTTCTACTATGGCAAATTCCATGCCCTGAAGAACATCAACCTGGATATTGCTAAAAACCAGGTTACGGCGTTTATCGGGCCGTCAGGCTGTGGTAAATCGACGCTGCTTCGTACGTTCAACAAAATGTTTGAGCTGTACCCGGAACAGCGTGCAGAAGGTGAAATCCTGCTGGATGGCGACAATATTCTCACCAATACCCAGGATATCGCGCTGCTGCGTGCCAAAGTGGGGATGGTATTCCAGAAGCCGACGCCGTTCCCGATGTCCATCTACGACAACATCGCGTTTGGCGTGCGTCTGTTTGAGAAACTCTCTCGTGCGGATATGGACGAGCGTGTGCAGTGGGCATTGACCAAGGCCGCATTGTGGAACGAAACCAAAGATAAATTACACCAGAGTGGGTACTCTCTCTCTGGTGGTCAGCAGCAGCGTCTGTGCATTGCGCGTGGCATCGCCATTCGCCCGGAAGTGCTTCTGCTGGATGAGCCATGTTCAGCGCTCGACCCGATCTCTACCGGGCGTATCGAAGAGCTGATCACCGAGCTGAAAGAGGATTACACCGTTGTTATCGTGACCCACAACATGCAGCAGGCGGCACGTTGTTCCGATCACACGGCATTTATGTACCTGGGCGAGTTGATTGAGTTCAGCAACACGGACGATCTGTTCACCAAGCCCGCGAAGAAACAAACTGAAGACTACATCACCGGTCGTTACGGCTGATTCAGGAGCTTGTTGTGGATAACCTTAACCTAAATAAACATATTTCCGGCCAGTTCAACGCAGAGCTGGAAAGCATCCGTACCCAGGTGATGACCATGGGCGGCATGGTGGAGCAGCAGCTTTCTGATGCGATTACCGCCATGCATAACCAGGACAGCGAGCTGGCGAAGCGCGTCATTGAAGGCGATAAGAACGTCAACATGATGGAAGTGGCGATCGACGAAGCCTGCGTGCGTATCATTGCCAAACGTCAGCCGACCGCCAGCGACCTGCGCCTGGTGATGGCGATTATCAAAACCATCGCTGAGCTGGAGCGTATTGGCGACGTGGCGGACAAAATTTGTCGCACCGCGCTGGAGAAATTCTCGCATCAGCATCAGCCGCTGCTGGTCAGCCTGGAATCACTGGGCCGCCACACTGTGCAGATGCTGCATGACGTGCTGGATGCGTTTGCGCGTATGGATCTGGACGAAGCGGTACGTATTTATCGTGAAGATAAGAAAGTTGACCAGGAATATGAAGGCATCGTGCGTCAGCTGATGACCTATATGATGGAAGACCCGCGTACTATCCCAAGCGTGCTTACCGCGCTGTTTTGCGCCCGTTCCATCGAGCGTATCGGTGACCGTTGCCAGAATATCTGCGAATACATTTTCTACTTCGTGAAGGGACAAGATTTCCGTCATGTAGGTGGTGATGAGCTGGATAAGCTGCTGGCGGGGAAAGATCCGAAAGAGTAATAAAAACGTAGAAAATAGGCCGGATGAGCGTCAGCGCCATCCGGCATTTCAGTTAACGCGTAATATTCCATCCGCGCGCTTTCCACAATTCCGGCAACTGGGCCAAATCGGTAAAAGTCGTCACTTTTGGATGATCGATCGGTTTGTTGTGCGGATCGGCGCAGAAATAGAATACTTCCATTCCCGCCGCAATCCCCGCCTGCGCGCCGGCACTGGAATCATCGACCAGAATGCAGTTCTCAACGTTGACGTCCATCGCTGTTGCCGCATGGAACATCAGGTCCGGATCGGGCTTCCAGCGTTGGATATCGTAACCGCTGAACAATAAATCAGGAAAATGGTGCAACATGCCCAGCTTACCCAGCGAATGCTGCATTTTACTGACCGGACCGTTAGAGACTACGCACATGGGCACTGTCATACTGTCCAGTAGCGCATTAGCGCCAGCGATCACCTCCAGTTCCGTATCGAACAGACGTGCGACCTCAGCGCGGTAAACCGGTTCTAAATCAGCTCTTGCCAGTTCGACACCGTGCTCTTCGTTGATAATGTCGATGATCTCGTACAGCTTTACCCCTTTGAAGCGTTTAAAAATTTCTTCAAGATCGAGCGTAATGCCGAACGCCTGGAACATGCTGACATACGCGCGAGAACAAATCACTTCACTGTCAACAAGGGTACCGTCACAGTCAAAAAATACGGCTTCTATCTGGGACATGTCATTTCCATTTTAACAAGTTTAACGTTTTCGTAATGCATTATTGGGCCACGCAATCGTTGCCGTATAAGCAAAATCAATGAAAAAAGTTGCTCATAACCCAACCCTATTGTCGCATTTTGGTATAGGATAGCGACGAATTTTCCCTCCTTGTTCGGAAATTGATAATGAGTCAACAACACACAACCCAGGCTTCTGGCCAGGGGATGCTGGAACGCGTGTTCAAACTGCGCGAACATGGCACGACGGCACGGACCGAAGTGATCGCCGGTTTAACGACCTTCCTGACGATGGTGTATATCGTTTTTGTTAACCCGCAAATTCTTGGCGTAGCTGGCATGGATACCAGCGCCGTCTTTGTTACCACCTGTCTTATTGCTGCTTTTGGTAGCATCCTGATGGGCCTGTTTGCCAACCTGCCGGTCGCACTTGCGCCTGCTATGGGCCTGAACGCATTCTTTGCTTTCGTGGTCGTCGGCGCGATGGGCCTCTCCTGGCAGATTGGTATGGGCGCTATCTTCTGGGGCGCGGTAGGTTTGCTGCTGCTGACAATTTTCCGCGTACGTTATTGGATGATTGCAAATATCCCGGTTAGCCTGCGCGTGGGGATCACCAGCGGTATTGGTCTGTTCATCGGCATGATGGGGCTGAAAAACGCTGGTGTTATCGTGGCGAACAAAGACACGCTGGTGTCCATCGGCAACCTGACGTCTCACAGCGTGCTGCTCGGTATTCTGGGCTTCTTTATTATCGCGATTTTGGCGTCACGCAACATTCATGCGGCGGTGCTGATCTCCATCATTGTGACCACGTTACTGGGCTGGATGCTGGGCGATGTGCATTACAACGGTATCGTCTCTGCGCCACCGAGCGTGATGTCCGTTATTGGCCATGTCGATCTGGCCGGTTCGTTTAATATTGGCCTGGCGGGGGTGATTTTCTCATTCATGCTGGTCAACCTGTTCGACTCCTCCGGTACGCTGATTGGCGTTACGGATAAAGCCGGTCTGGCGGATGCGAAGGGCAAGTTCCCGCGTATGAAGCAGGCGTTGTATGTAGATAGCGTGTCATCTGTTACCGGCGCGTTTATCGGTACTTCTTCTGTTACCGCGTATATTGAATCTTCTTCCGGGGTTTCTGTCGGCGGACGTACCGGTCTGACAGCCGTGGTCGTTGGCCTGCTGTTCCTGCTGGTTATCTTCCTGTCGCCGCTGGCGGGAATGGTGCCGGGCTATGCCGCGGCCGGTGCGCTGATTTACGTCGGTGTGCTGATGACATCAAGCCTGTCGCGCGTGAAGTGGGATGACCTGACAGAAGCGGTTCCTGCGTTTATTACCGCCGTGATGATGCCGTTTAGCTTCTCGATTACCGAAGGTATCGCGCTGGGCTTTATTTCCTACTGCGTGATGAAAATCGGGACCGGACGTTTGCGCGATCTCAGCCCGTGCGTCATCGTTGTCGCGCTGCTGTTTGTACTGAAGATTGTGTTTATCGACGCGCACTGATCGCTGTTTATTTGGTTTTAGAAAGACAAGCCCGGCAAATCGCCGGGCTTTTTCGTTTACGCTTTCACGCGCTGAATGTAGTCGCCAAATGCGGTCAGTTGACCGGTCAGATGGTCCAGCGTGCTTTGGTCGATTACTTCACCCGTCTGCGGATCCACCTTGTTCTGAATGACCCCGCCCATAAATTCCGGCTTGTTCATCACCATGGCGTCGAGGAACACCAGGATCTGACGAAGATGGTACTGACAGCGCGCGCCGCCAATAGCGCCCATTGAGCTGGTCTGAATCAGCACCGGCTTGCCAGATAATGGCTGATCGGGCAGGCGGGACAGCCAGTCGATGGCGTTTTTCAGTCCGCCAGGAACAGAATAGTTATATTCCGGTGTCACAATAACAACACCATCAGCTTTCCTTATTTGCTCTGCCAGCGCTTCTACGCTGGCCGGGAAGCCTTCTTCCTGCTGGAGGTCGGCATCGTACAGCGGGATATCACCAATCGACGGTAACGCGCTCACTTCCATTCCTGCGGGCGCAATTTTAGGCAGCGTGCGGGCAACCATGCCGTTAAACGAACCTTTGCGCAGACTTCCCAGTAACGTAACAACATTCAATGTTTCAGACATGGTGACTCCTGTTTCATCATGAAGGTTAAATCAGTTAAGCGTATGGCTTTTCGCTGCGCATAATTGAGAGAACCGGATCAGACGACCCGTTGGCTCATTGGCGCGAGTCTGGATATCAGGCAAACTTTTCCAGTCCTGTTTACCATCAAACTCCCAAACCTTGAGTTTTTCAATGGTTGGCGTAACCGCAACCGACCACACCAGCACATCTTCCGCATCGCAAATGGCTTCCACCTGCGCAACATGGGCACATTTCAGACGTCCTGCGCCGGGTAAAAGCTGGAGTTCGCGCGGATCGTCATTACACACATCGCCAGTGAGTTTGAGAACGCTCTGGCGCAACGTAATGAGCTGCGCACGCGCTTCGTTTGGGTCGTTTTGGTTATTGATCCACAGGTTTTCGTTACTGGAGAAGCGCCAGGTTTGTGTTGAATTCGGATTGTGAAAACCCCGTGTCGCTCGCTGAAGCTCCATATCCAGGCCGCAAACACCTTCTGTTGTCAGCGCAACGCCAACGATATTTCCAGCATAAGAAATCGAAAATCCCGGCAGGTTTTTATCGCGAAAAACGGGCTTACCTTTCGCCTCAGTAACAATCTCAGGCAACGTGCTGGTGCCGTAAAGCATGAACATCAGTTCTGCGAGAAGGCTTCGGGAGGCCAGGAAACGTGTTCGGCGGTGAGCGGGTAGATTTCTTGCTTCAATGTGACATGGAGTAGGGAGACGAACTGAAACCAGGTGTCCCTCCGTAAGAATCCCTCTGGCAAAATGTGTCGCCATTTTTCGCTCCGTGATTAATGGTCCGTTATTATTACCAGAGTAACATTTACACGGCGTTCAGGCAGGTTTTACGGGCTAAAAAATAAACGGAAATGGAATACATTACGCGACATTTACATTTCTGTTGCCAGAATGGTCATTTAAGCAACACTCTGGCGGCGGATCGTCAGGACATATCGCGATACAACGCCTTGATCGTGTCTTTCAGCCAGACGATCTTCGGATTATGGCTGTTACGTTTATGCCAAAGGAGAGTGAACGGTACGCGCATTTTCTCTAACTGTGCAGCATCAAATGGCATAGGACGCGCCACTAGCGGAAGCTGGTGGAGTTTGTTATAACGCTGACAATAGACCGGCGCGGTGGCTATCAGCGCATGATCCGGCTGGGCGGCCATAAACAGCGACTGCTCAAAACCAGGCAGGCATAACGCGATATTGCGTGTGCGCCCCATCTCCTGAAGCACATCGTCCAGCGCCCAGGTATCGCTTTGCTCCCAGCTAATACTGATGTGGGGATAGCGCAGAAATGTGTCCAGACTCCACTCTTCCTGCAATGCCGGATGATCTTCACGTAGCCAGACGCAAGGGAGATCGGAAAACAACACTTCATGGTCGATCGACAACGGCAGTAGGCTCAGCAGTTCTCGCGAACGCGGATGGCTTTCGCGACCGGTGAAGCCGATATCCACCTCGCCGCGAATAATCGCATCCAGCGAATCATAGTCCCAGTTGCGTATTTTGATTGTCGCCTGGGGATAACGCTGATAGATCTGCCGGGAGAGGGCGTTGAACATGATCATTACCAGCGGCGTTTCGGCCACCAGATCAAACTTCAACCCGCGCGGAGCCTCATGGTGCGGCTTATCCAGCAATTGATTGCTCATCTGCATCCACTCTGCCAGATTCTGCTCCATGCTGACCATTAACGGCGTCGGCGTAAGTCCCAGCGGGGTGTTTACAAACAACGGGTCGTCAAACCAGGTCCGCAGTTTCGACAGCGACTTACTGACCGCCGACGGCGTGACGTTCATCCGTTTGGCGGTTTTGGTAACGCTGCGTTCCTGCATCAATAACTGCAGGCACAGCAACAAATTAAGATCGAGACTGCTGAGGGATTTCTTCATGAGTTGGCGCGGACCGGTTGGGGGCAACAGTGATAATCAGCATGATACTCACTATGCTACAGCCAATCAGAATCCCGATCAGCATATTCAGCGCATCAAGGCCGAGGACCGCTGCCAGCCAAATCCATAACGATGAGCCACAAACCTGCGCAATACCTAACGCCGAGCTGGCAACCCCTGCCCGCAGCGAGAACGGCCCCAGCGCCTGACTCATGGCGACACCAAAACCAACCGAGAACCCGGCGCAGATTAAGGTCAGCCCAAACAGCGTCACCGTATGCGAGCTGGCGAGAGTTAACACTACGCCCGCAGCCAGAAACAGCACCTGCGAGGTCAACATCAGAACGCGAGGCTTAAACACGCTCAGAGCAAATGGTGTGGAGAAAGAGACCGCCATACTGATACCTGCGGTCATGGCCATTGTGGTGGCGTACTCGCCGCGGTCGAAGCCCATCACTTCCATTAGCAACACCGGAGAGGTATTCACGAAGGTCAGGATCACCGACACGCTGAGAGTGGTAATGGCCAGACGGCTTAAGAAAAAACGGTTCACCAAAGACTCGTTGGCGTGGTTCTTTGGTATAGACGCCGTGAGGGTCGCTGGGCGTGATTCTCGCAGGATAAATACCGACAGCAAGCATACGACCACACCCATACCGATCATCGTGTAGAACAGGCTTTGCCACGGGTATTTGAGCATAATCAGATGCCCCATCACCGGAGCCAACACTGGTACGATACAGGTGATTCCGTTCAACAGCGACAGCACTTTTGCCCGGCGTCGATCGTCGAGCGTATCGCGCAGAATAGCGAAGGCCACCACATAGCAGCAGCCTGCGCCCACGCCCTGAATAAAGCGGCCTACCAGGAATGGCGTTCCGCTCTCGGCAAAAGAACACAGTGCGGAGGCGAAAATAAAGATGAGGGCGCCGACAATAGCGACCGGTTTACGTCCTGACTGGTCGGCGACTTTTCCGGCGAAAAGCATCGCCGTCGCCATTCCCGCCAGATAAACCGAAAACGCGATATGCAGTTGCGCCTCGCTGGCCTGTAGATCGGCCGCAATGCGAGGCAGTCCCACCAGATACATATCAATACCGGCGGGATAAAGTAGAACCAAGGCAAAACTACAGATTAGAAAGCGTGTCATAGCGACCTCATAAGGAATGTGGCGCTAAGGATACGGGCAGAGAGTCAACTGCACGAGTTGCCATTTGGACAACAGTGTTTTCCTTATGGGAAATTATTGTTGCAGGACGGGAGCGTAAACACCTTCTCCAGACTACGGGGCCTGTAGACCCGGTAGGCATCGCGCCACCGGGCAACACACGTTACTTACCGATACAGAAGCTGGAGAAAATCCGTCCCAACAGATCGTCGGAGGTAAATTCACCGGTAATCTCACTGAGGTTTTGCTGAGCCAGACGTAGCTCCTCTGCCAGCAATTCTCCGGCCCATGCTCCGAGCAGTTGGGCTTTGCCCTGCTCGAGATGCTCCGCCGCTTCTGCCAGCGCCTGTAGGTGACGACGACGCGCCAGGAAGCCGCCTTCCATATTGGTTTCAAAGCCCATGCTCTGCTTGAGATGGTTGCGCAGCACGTCTACGCCTTCCCCGGTACGTGCGGAGAGACGAACCAGTGAGTGGCCATTTACTTCGCTAAGACCCAGCGTTTCACCGGTAATATCCGCTTTGTTACGCACCACGGTAATAGGCAATTTGGCGGGCAGACGGGCAATAAAGTCCGGCCAGATCTCCGCCGGGTCGGTAGCGTCGGTGGTGGTGCCATCAACCATAAACAGTACGCGATCGGCCTGTTCGATTTCTTGCCATGCGCGTTCGATCCCAATGCGTTCCACTTCATCGTTAGCGTCGCGCAGACCGGCGGTGTCGATGATGTGCAGCGGCATGCCGTCGATATGGATATGCTCACGCAGTACGTCGCGGGTGGTGCCGGCGATGTCGGTGACAATGGCGGCTTCGCGGCCTGCCAGCGCGTTCAGCAGGCTTGATTTCCCGGCGTTCGGGCGACCAGCAATCACGACCTTCATCCCTTCGCGCAGCAGGCTGCCCTGACGCGCTTCGGCACGTACGGCATCAAGGTCGCTGATAACGCTATTGAGCTGCGCTTCAATCTTGCCGTCAGACAGGAAGTCGATTTCTTCATCCGGGAAATCAATCGCCGCTTCTACGTAGATGCGCAAGTGAGTGAGTGCTTCCACAAGATGATTTACCCGTGCGGAAAAGGCGCCCTGCAACGAGTTCAGCGCCGAGCGAGCCGCTTGCTCCGAGCTGGCATCGATCAGGTCGGCAATCGCCTCGGCCTGGGCTAAATCGAGCTTATCATTGAGAAATGCGCGCTCGGAGAATTCACCGGGTCTGGCAATGCGCAATCCGGGAATGGTCAGAATACGTTTGAGCAGCAGATCAAGAATCACCGGGCCGCCGTGACCCTGCAGCTCTAAAACGTCTTCACCGGTAAAGGAGTTTGGGCCGGGAAACCACAGGGCAATGCCTTGATCCAGCGCGCTGCCATCCGCGTCTTTAAACGGCAGATAATCGGCATAACGCGGTTTTGGCAGTTTGCCCAGCACGGTTTCTGCGACCTCGCGCGCTTTCAGGCCGGAGATACGCAGGATACCCACGCCACCACGTCCCGGAGGGGTGGCCTGAGCGACGATGGTGTCGTTATGGCTCATGATATGTCTCTTTGTGATGCAATAAAAAAGGCGGTCTAATGACCGCCCTTTACGTTATGTTCCGTTTGCCGGATGGCGGCTTCGCCTAATCCGGCCTACACCGAATCAGGAGTTTTTCTTCTCGCGGCTATGCAGCCCACGCTTCTCCAGACCACGGTAAATCAGCTGCTGCTGAATAATGGTTACCAGGTTGCTGACGATATAGTACAGCACCAGACCTGACGGGAACCACAGGAAGAACACGGTGAAGATGACCGGCATAAAGGTCATGATCTTCTGCTGCATCGGGTCGGTCACGGTGGTCGGAGACATCTTCTGAATGAAGAACATCGTCACGCCCATCAGGATCGGCAGGATGTAGTACGGGTCCTGTGCAGAGAGGTCATGGATCCACAGAGCGAACGGCGCATGACGCAGTTCAATGGAGCCCATCAGCATGTAGTACAACGCCAGGAAGATTGGCATCTGGATGATCAGCGGGAAGCAGCCGCCCAGCGGGTTAACCTTCTCAGCTTTGTACAGGGCCATCATTTCCTGGCTCTGACGCTGTTTGTCATCGCCCAGACGCTCACGCATAGCCTGAATCTTCGGCTGCAGCATACGCATCTTCGCCATGGAGGTGTATTGCGCTTTGGTCAGCGGGTACATGATGCCACGAACGATAAAGGTGATAACGATGATGGAGAAGCCCCAGTTACCCAGGAAGCTATGGATCCACTTCAGCAGTTTAAACAGCGGCTGAGAGATGAACCACAACCAGCCGTAATCCACGGTCAGATCCAGGTGCGGTGCAACGGCCGCCATTTTGTCCTGAATTTCCGGGCCGACCCACAGGGTGCTGGTCATCGCGCCAGTCTGGCCTGGCTGCACCAGTACCGGCTGAGATTTATAGCCGATAGCGGCAATGCCGTTACCCAGGTTAGCGGTGTAGAAGTTGTTGGTGCCGTCGTTACGCGGAACCCATGCCGTTGCGAAATACTGTTGCAGCATTGCGACCCAACCGTCTTTAGCGTTGACGTTCAGGTTTTCGTTTTCAGCAATGGTGTCGAATTTGTATTTCTCATACTTCTCATCCGGCGTGGAGTACGCCGCGCCACGGAAGGTGTGCAGCGCAAAGTTGCTGCTACCGGTGTCGCGATGAGATGGCAGATTGATGGATTGCTTCAGCTGACCAAAGGTGGAGATTTCCAGCGGTTTCTCGCCGGCGTTCTGCACGCTGTAGTTAACGTTGACAGCATATTCACCACGCTTGAGGACAAACGTTTTAGTGAACGTGTTACCCGCTGCGTCAGTATAGGTCATCGGGATCTGCAGTTCGTTCTGACCGTCTGCCAGTACAAATGCGTCTTTTTCGACGTTGTACAGCGGACGTGGGCCGTTAGCCGGGTTATCCGGGCCGTCACGACCTGTCAGGCCACTCTGTGCCTGGTAGATGAACTGTGGCGTGGTTTCCAGTAACTGGAACGGTTCGGTAGAACCAAGTTCTTTCGGGTAAGCTGGCAGCGAAGCCTGTTCCACATCACCACCACGGGTGTTGATGGTCAGATCAAGCACGTCAGTCTTAACCGTAATCAGTTTCCCTTGGCCACTGGCCGGTACGCCCTGGTCTGCGGCGCTACCCGCTGCGGTGGTCGTTGTCTGCGTGGTCTGTTGGGCCTGAGGTTGCGGGTTTTTATCCTGCTCCCAGGCTTGCCAGATCATGAAAGACACGAACAGCAAAGCGATGACTAAAAGATTGCGTTGCGAATCCATCGTTAGTGTTCTCTGGTATCAAATGGTCCGGGCGGGACGGGATCGTCACCACCAGGGTGTAAAGGGTGGCATTTTAATACGCGTTTCACCGTCAACCAACTGCCTTTTATCACTCCAAACCTGCGCAATGCCTCAATTCCGTAGCTCGAACAGGTTGGAGTGAAACGGCAATGCGGCCCAAGCAGCGGACTGATCAGGCGTTGATAGACCCGAATGAGGGCTATCAGGACCCGCGAGCCAGGCGACAATGGCGACGCCATAATTTTTCCAACGCTTCCGAGAGAGCACGGTTATCGAGGTCAGCAACCCCTTTTTTCGCCACCACCACGAAATCCATTGCGGGAAGTTCGTGCTGACGTAAACGGAAGCTTTCACGCGTCAGACGTTTAATCCGATTGCGTTCATGCGCACGTTTAACATTTTTCTTGGCGACGGTAAGACCGATACGGGGATGCCCCAGCGAATTCAGGCGGCCGAGGATGGTGATTTGCGGCGTGCCAGCCCGTTGTGGCTGCTGGAAGACGAATGTGAAATGAGTGGGAGTTAACAAACGTAACTCCCTGGGAAATGCGAGCTTAACCACTCAGGGGCTAGCTTTTATTACTTAGAAACGGTCAGACGAGAACGGCCTTTAGCACGACGACGTGCCAGAACCTGACGACCATTTTTATTAGCCATACGAGCACGGAAGCCGTGAGAACGGTTGCGCTTCAGTACAGACGGTTGAAAAGTGCGTTTCATGGCGATTTCTACCTAAACTTGAATAAATTCACTGACTTTTGCGTATACCCGAACGAGTTTCGAACGACTTACGCCACAGTGTGGGTGATTAAAGAGGCCGGATTGTAATAATTGTACACTCCGGAGTCAATTCTCTTTCCTTATTTCCCGCTTTTTTCCACAAGGTTTTGTGTGTAAAACAGGCAGCGTTGACGCCGTAAGGCGACCGTTACTCGCTGGGGGTAAGAATTATACGGGCTGGTGGATAAAGCGCAAGGATCGCCCGGGATCTTTATTAGATCGTTTAAGCAGTAAAGCATCTTTACTCATTAATTTTTTCAATATGCGCGCTAAAACCTGCAGCACTTCTCCAGGATCGTTTACACTTAGCCGATTCTGGATCATCCTGTGGATAAATCGGGAAGAATCTGTGAGAAACAGAAGATCTCTTTCTCAGTTTACGCTATGATCCGCGGTCCCGATCGTTTCAATGGATCCTGATCGGGTAAAATTGCAGATAGCAATTCGCACGTCACCCTTTGCATAGGGTCTTGTCGATGTGCGTCAACAATCATGAATGTTTCAGCCTTTGTCATTTATCGACTTTTGTTCGAGTGGAGTCCGCCGTGTCACTTTCGCTTTGGCAGCAGTGTCTTGCCCGATTGCAGGATGAGTTACCAGCCACAGAATTCAGTATGTGGATACGCCCGTTGCAGGCGGAACTGAGCGATAACACGCTGGCTTTGTATGCGCCAAACCGTTTTGTGCTCGATTGGGTAAGGGACAAATACCTTAATAATATTAATGGATTACTAAATAACTTCTGCGGAGCGGATGCCCCACAGCTGCGTTTTGAGGTCGGAACTAAACCCGTCACGCAAACGCTGAAGACGCCGGTGAACAACGTTGTCGCGCCTGCCCATGTGGCGCAACAGGTACAACCGCAACGTGCTGCTCCGGCGGCGCGTCCAGGCTGGGACAACGTCCCGGCTCCGGCAGAACCTACCTATCGCTCTAACGTCAACGTCAAACATACGTTTGATAATTTCGTTGAAGGTAAATCTAACCAACTGGCGCGCGCGGCGGCACGTCAGGTGGCGGACAACCCTGGCGGCGCCTACAATCCGTTATTCCTTTATGGTGGTACGGGTCTGGGTAAAACCCACCTGTTGCATGCTGTCGGTAACGGCATTATGGCGCGTAAACCGAACGCGAAAGTGGTGTATATGCACTCCGAGCGTTTCGTGCAGGACATGGTTAAAGCTCTGCAAAACAATGCGATCGAAGAGTTTAAACGCTACTACCGCTCCGTCGACGCGCTGCTGATCGATGACATCCAGTTCTTTGCCAACAAAGAGCGCTCGCAGGAAGAATTCTTCCACACCTTCAACGCCCTGCTGGAAGGTAATCAGCAGATCATCCTGACGTCGGATCGTTATCCGAAGGAGATCAATGGCGTTGAAGATCGACTGAAATCCCGCTTTGGCTGGGGGCTGACTGTTGCGATCGAACCGCCTGAGCTGGAAACCCGCGTGGCGATCCTGATGAAAAAAGCTGACGAAAACGACATTCGTCTGCCGGGTGAAGTGGCGTTCTTTATTGCCAAGCGTCTACGCTCTAACGTGCGTGAACTGGAAGGCGCACTGAACCGCGTGATCGCCAACGCCAATTTTACCGGCCGGGCGATTACCATCGATTTCGTGCGCGAAGCGCTGCGCGATCTGCTGGCTTTGCAGGAAAAGTTGGTCACCATCGACAATATTCAGAAGACGGTGGCGGAGTATTACAAAATCAAAATTGCGGATCTGCTGTCAAAGCGTCGATCTCGCTCGGTAGCTCGTCCGCGCCAGATGGCGATGGCGCTGGCAAAAGAGCTCACTAACCACAGTCTGCCGGAAATTGGCGACGCGTTTGGTGGGCGTGACCATACTACCGTGCTTCATGCCTGCCGCAAGATTGAGCAGTTGCGTGAAGAAAGCCATGATATTAAAGAAGATTTCTCCAATTTAATCAGAACATTATCTTCGTGACGCTATGAAATTTACCGTTGAACGTGAACATTTATTAAAACCGCTTCAGCAGGTCAGCGGCCCGCTGGGTGGACGTCCTACACTGCCGATCCTCGGAAACCTGCTGCTGCAGGTCGCTGACGGTGCGCTTTCTCTGACTGGTACCGATCTCGAAATGGAGATGGTGGCGCGCGTGGCGTTGATCCAGCCTCATGAACCTGGTGCTACTACCGTTCCGGCGCGTAAATTCTTCGACATTTGCCGCGGATTGCCGGAAGGCGCGGAAATTGCCGTTCAACTGGAAGGCGACCGCATGCTGGTACGCTCTGGTCGCAGCCGTTTCTCGCTGTCCACGCTGCCTGCCGCCGACTTCCCTAATCTGGATGACTGGCAGAGCGAAGTCGAATTCACCCTGCCGCAGGCCACGATGAAGCGCCTGATTGAAGCCACGCAGTTTTCGATGGCGCATCAGGACGTGCGTTACTACTTAAACGGCATGCTGTTTGAAACCGAAGGGGAAGAGCTGCGTACCGTGGCGACCGACGGTCACCGTCTGGCGGTTTGTTCAATGCCTGTCGGTCAGCCGTTGCCCAGCCATTCGGTGATCGTACCGCGTAAAGGCGTGATTGAACTGATGCGTATGCTCGACGGCGGTGACAACCCGCTGCGCGTGCAGATTGGCAGCAACAACATTCGTGCGCACGTGGGCGATTTCATCTTCACCTCCAAGCTGGTTGATGGCCGTTTCCCGGATTATCGCCGCGTATTGCCGAAGAATCCGGACAAACATCTGGAAGCCGGTTGCGATATCCTTAAACAGGCGTTTGCCCGTGCGGCAATTCTTTCTAACGAGAAATTCCGCGGCGTGCGTCTGTATGTCAGCGAAAATCAGCTCAAAATCACCGCCAACAACCCGGAGCAGGAAGAAGCAGAAGAAATTCTGGATGTCTCCTATCCTGGTACAGAACTGGAAATCGGTTTTAACGTGAGCTACGTGCTTGACGTTCTGAACGCCCTGAAGTGCGAGAACGTGCGTATTTTGCTGACCGATTCCGTATCGAGCGTACAGATTGAAGATGCCG
>NZ_CP069763.1:1348299-1351790 GCF_016893685.1 Citrobacter cronae | reverse complement strand
CGATTTCCGCAATATTGAAAATGCGGATCTCGCTTTATCCCCCGGCTTTAACTTCCTGGTTGGCGCGAACGGCAGCGGCAAAACCAGTGTCCTGGAAGCCATCTATACGCTCGGCCATGGCCGGGCGTTTCGCAGTTTGCAGATTGGCCGCGTGATTCGCCACGAGCAGGAGTCGTTTGTTTTACACGGACGTTTGCAGGGAGAAGAGCGTGAGACGTCGATTGGTCTGACGAAAGACAAACTGGGCGACAGCAAAGTGCGCATTGACGGCACTGACGGGCACAAGGTCGCTGAACTGGCGCACCTGATGCCGATGCAGCTGATCACGCCAGAGGGGTTTACTTTACTCAACGGCGGCCCCAAATACAGAAGAGCATTTCTTGACTGGGGATGCTTTCACAATGAAGCCGGATTTTTCACCGCCTGGAGCAACCTGAAGCGACTGCTCAAGCAGCGCAATGCGGCACTGCGCCAGGTGAGTCGTTATGAGCAACTGCGCCCGTGGGATAGAGAACTTATTCCGCTGGCGGAACAAATCAGCACCTGGCGCGCGGAGTACAGCGCGGGTATCGCGCAGGATATGGCGGATACCTGCCAGCAGTTTCTTCCCGAGTTTTCTCTCTCGTTCTCTTTCCAGCGTGGTTGGGAGAAGGAGACAGATTATGCCGAGGTGCTGGAACGCGGTTTTGAACGCGATCGCATGTTGACCTACACCGCACACGGCCCGCATAAGGCGGATTTCCGCATTCGTGCCGACGGTGCGCCGGTAGAAGACACGTTGTCGCGTGGGCAGCTAAAACTGCTAATGTGCGCCTTACGTCTGGCGCAAGGGGAGTTCCTGACCCGTGAAAGCGGACGGCGCTGCCTGTACCTGATAGATGATTTTGCCTCTGAACTGGATGATGCGCGTCGCGGGCTGCTGGCCAGCCGCTTAAAAGCCACGCAATCTCAGGTCTTTGTCAGCGCAATCAGCGCTGAACACGTTATAGACATGTCCGATGAAAATTCGAAGATGTTTACCGTGGAAAAGGGTAAAATAACGGATTAACCCAAGATAAAATGAGCGAGAAACGTTGATGTCGAATTCTTATGACTCCTCCAGTATCAAAGTCCTGAAAGGGCTGGATGCGGTGCGTAAGCGCCCGGGTATGTATATCGGCGACACGGATGACGGCACCGGTCTGCACCACATGGTATTCGAGGTGGTAGATAACGCTATCGACGAAGCGCTCGCGGGTCACTGTAAAGATATCGTGGTAACGATTCACGCGGACAACTCCGTGTCTGTTACCGATGATGGCCGTGGTATCCCAACCGGTATTCACCCGGAAGAGGGCGTTTCGGCGGCGGAAGTTATCATGACTGTTCTGCATGCAGGCGGTAAATTCGATGATAACTCCTATAAAGTTTCCGGTGGTTTGCACGGCGTAGGTGTCTCCGTCGTTAACGCCCTGTCGCAGAAACTGGAGCTGGTGATTCGTCGTGAAGGCAAAGTGCATCAGCAAACTTACGTGCATGGTGTGCCGCAGGCGCCGCTGGCGGTAACAGGCGAAACGGAAGTAACGGGTACTCAGGTCCGTTTCTGGCCAAGCCATGAAACCTTCACTAACGTGACCGAGTTCGAATACGACATTCTGGCGAAGCGTCTGCGCGAGCTGTCATTCCTGAACTCTGGCGTCTCTATTCGTCTGCGCGATAAGCGCGACGGCAAAGAAGATCATTTCCACTACGAAGGCGGCATTAAGGCGTTTGTTGAATATCTCAACAAAAACAAAACGCCGATCCACCCGAATATCTTCTACTTCTCCACCGAAAAAGACGGTATCGGCGTTGAAGTTGCGCTGCAGTGGAACGACGGCTTCCAGGAAAATATCTACTGCTTCACCAACAACATTCCGCAGCGTGACGGCGGGACTCACCTTGCAGGCTTCCGTGCGGCGATGACCCGTACCCTGAACGCCTACATGGACAAAGAAGGCTACAGCAAAAAAGCCAAAGTCAGCGCTACCGGTGACGATGCCCGTGAAGGCCTGATTGCGGTGGTTTCCGTGAAAGTGCCGGATCCGAAATTCTCCTCGCAGACCAAAGACAAACTGGTCTCCTCTGAGGTGAAATCGGCGGTTGAACAGCAGATGAACGAACTGCTGAGCGAATACCTGCTGGAAAACCCGTCTGACGCGAAAATCGTCGTCGGCAAGATTATCGATGCGGCCCGTGCCCGTGAAGCAGCACGTCGCGCGCGTGAAATGACCCGTCGTAAAGGCGCGCTGGACTTAGCTGGTCTGCCGGGCAAACTGGCGGACTGTCAGGAACGTGACCCGGCGCTGTCTGAACTGTACCTGGTGGAAGGGGACTCCGCGGGCGGCTCTGCGAAGCAGGGGCGTAACCGTAAGAACCAGGCGATTCTGCCGCTGAAGGGTAAAATCCTCAACGTCGAGAAAGCGCGTTTCGACAAAATGCTCTCCTCACAGGAATTGGCGACGCTGATTACCGCGCTCGGCTGCGGCATTGGTCGCGACGAGTACAACCCGGACAAACTGCGTTATCACAGCATCATCATCATGACCGATGCGGACGTCGACGGCTCGCACATTCGTACGCTGCTGTTGACCTTCTTCTATCGTCAGATGCCGGAAATCGTTGAACGCGGCCACGTTTACATTGCGCAGCCACCGCTGTACAAAGTGAAGAAAGGCAAGCAGGAACAGTACATCAAAGACGATGAAGCGATGGATCAATACCAGATCTCTATCGCTCTGGATGGCGCAACGCTGCACACCAACGCCAGCGCGCCTGCCCTTTCAGGTGAGTCGTTAGAGAAACTGGTTTCTGAATACAACGCGACGCAGAAAATGATTGGCCGTATGGAACGTCGTTTCCCGAAAGCGCTGCTGAAAGAGCTGGTTTATCAACCGACGCTGCCGGAAGCTGATTTGGCGAACGAACAGAACGTTACCCGTTGGGTTAACGCGCTGATTACCGAGCTGAACGAAAAAGAACAGCACGGTAGCCTGTGGAAGTTTGATGTTCACCATAACGCAGAGCAGAATCTGTTTGAGCCGATTGTACGCGTACGTACTCACGGTGTGGATACCGACTATGTGCTGGATCACGAGTTTGTGACCGGTGGCGAGTACCATCGTATTTGCACGCTCGGTGAGAAGTTGCGCGGGCTGATCGAAGACGATGCGTTTATCGAACGTGGCGAGCGTCGCCAGCCAGTGGCCAGCTTTGAGCAGGCGCTGGAATGGCTGCAGAAAGAGTCTCGTCGCGGTCTCGCTATCCAGCGTTATAAAGGTCTGGGCGAGATGAACCCGGAACAGCTGTGGGAAACGACCATGGATCCGGAAAGCCGTCGCATGTTGCGCGTTACTGTGAAGGATGCGATTGCCGCTGACCAGCTGTTCACCACCCTGATGGGCGATGCCGTCGAACCACGCCGCGCATTTATCGAAGAAAACGCCCTGAAAGCGGCGAACATCGATATCTGA
>NZ_CP069763.1:1311185-1348205 GCF_016893685.1 Citrobacter cronae | reverse complement strand
CTACAACCGACCTACAAAAGGGGAATCTTGATTCCCCTTTCTATCCTCCTTTTCGTAGCTGTTTTTTGAGCGGAATCGCGTTAGCATGAGGGCGGACTCATTTAATCCGGGGAACTCATGGCTATCAAACTTATTGCTATCGACATGGATGGCACACTTCTGCTGCCCGATCACACCATTTCACCTGCAGTCAAAACGGCAATTGCCGCGGCACGCGCGCGTGGCGTGAACGTAGTGCTGACCACGGGACGCCCGTATGCCGGCGTTCACAGCTATCTGAAAGAACTGCACATGGAACAACCCGGTGACTACTGCATTACCTACAACGGTGCGCTGGTGCAGAAAGCAGGCGATGGCAGTACTGTGGCGCAAACCGCGCTGAGCTATGATGATTATCGCTATCTGGAGCAACTCTCCCGGGAAGTTGGCTCGCATTTCCACGCGCTCGATCGCAACACGCTGTATACCGCTAACCGTGATATCAGTTATTACACGGTGCATGAATCGTTTGTCGCGACGATTCCGCTGGTGTTCTGTGAGGCTGAAAAAATGGATCCGGCGACCCAGTTCCTGAAAGTGATGATGATTGATGAGCCGGAGATCCTCGACAAGGCCATCTCGCGCATTCCGGCGGAAGTGAAAGAAAAGTACACCGTGCTGAAAAGTGCGCCGTACTTCCTCGAAATCCTTGATAAACGCGTCAACAAAGGGACTGGCGTAAAATCGCTGGCCGATGCGTTGGGAATTAAAGCCGAAGAGGTTATGGCGATTGGCGATCAGGAAAACGACATCGCGATGATTGAATACGCCGGCGTGGGTGTTGCGATGGATAACGCCATTCCAACGGTGAAAGAGATCGCCAACTTTGTGACGAAATCTAATCTGGAAGACGGTGTTGCCTGGGCCATTGAGAAGTACGTCCTCTCCTGATGTGCGTTATGCCTGGCTTCGGCCAGGCATAAAACATTAAGAATGTTATAAAAATCACGTTTGTATTATCAGATGTGAAACCGCACATTAATCCCCCCATTTAGTACGCAACTTCTATACTCTCCCACCTTCTTTTATATTCAGGCGGTTCCTGCCTGCAACTATGTTTTCTTATGACTAACACAAGCATTCGCCTGGTGTTGATGACGTCTTCCTGTTTGATTTTTCAAGCCTGTGCTGCGACGGATTCTGGCTCAACGTTAACACCTTTGTATGATTATCAGGATGATGGTCAGGCCGCTTCTTTGCCGGTAAAACCGGCGACTAAACCTGCTGCAAGCCACTCCGTTTTGCCCTTTTTAGGCGACGAGGCGCGTAAACGTGGTTACGACCTGCCTGAGCCGTTTGGTGTAAATATTAACTACATGAATATCAGGCAGAATATTAATGTAGACAGTATTAACTTTAATGGCCTTTCTCTGGGCGGCCATTCGCTGGATAACGCATTCAAAATTAACGTTGGCAACACGCGCGAGAGAAGCAAAACAGAAACCCTGAAACTGGATGCCTGGCTGCTGCCGTTTATGAACGTCTATGGCCTGGTGGGCTATACCGACGGTCACTCCGTTTCGCAGATTGGTGTAGGCATTAAAGGTCCACGCAAAGTTCACACGCCAGACAATTTGCAAAACCTGGCGTTTCAGCTCGACTTTAAAGGCACGACCTACGGTGTGGGGACGACACTGGTGGGCGGTGTGGGTAACTGGTTTACGGCTTTTGATGCCAATTATACTCAGACGCAGTTTGACATTCTTGACGGTAGTATTGATGCCTTCACGGTTTCTCCGCGAGTCGGTTATCGCTTTACCACCCCGGGTGTGGAAGCACTGTACTTGCCGTCCGGCAAGCTGAATCTGTGGATTGGCAGTATGTATCAGGACGTGCAGCAAGAATTCAGGGGTAGCCTTAGCGATCTCAATATGCCGTCTGAGACGCTGCAGAAAATGGTGGATATCGCGAATAAGGACGGCAATGGCCGTTTCGACGTTAAACAGCATCTGCAATCCCCCTGGAACGTACTGGTCGGGGCGCAGTATGAATTGACCCGAAACTTTAACGTGACGACCGAAATTGGCTTTGCCGACCGTAACAGTTTTTTCATGGCTGGAGAGTACCGCTTTTGATCCGCCTCGCTTTCTTGTTGCTGGTGAGTCTGTTCGCCTGCATTGCGCAGGCAGAATTACCGACCCGCGACGAAGTTGACGGCTGGCTGAATACACTGGGCGCCAGCGATAACTTTAACGCCAGCAAAGGAATCGATTGGGGCGTAATGCCGGGGCCATTTTACACTCCGGAGCTGGGGCTGGGGATAGGTACCGCGGTGGTGGGAATGTATCGCCCAGACCCAAACGACACGGTGAGTCAGAACTCGACGCTGACCCTCAGCGGCTACTTTAGCTCAACGGGCGCTTTCGGCGTCACTATGCAAAATTATGCCTTTTTTGCCGACGATCGCTGGCGTTTCTTTCTCAATGGCGCATTAACCGATACGCCAACCTGGTACTGGGGGCAGGGATTTAGTGCCGGTGATAAAGACAGCCAGAAACAGCAATATACGGCTCAGGATCTGGATCTGCACCCCACGTTATATCGTCGGGTAGAGCCTAATATCTATCTGGGCGTCGGCTGGTCGCTGAACGCGCAACATGCTGCGCAAATGGATGGTAATGATCCGCTAAAAATTGAAAATACCGGGCAGGGCGCGTCGGTGCTAAGTTCCGGCAGCAGTGTCGAACTTAGCTGGGATGACCGCGACTTTGTTCCTAACCCGCGCCAGGGACAATATGCCGACGTACGCTATACCCGCTATACGCCCGATGCGGGGAGCGATACCCGGTTTGATGAATACCAGTTGCACTACAGCCGTTATCACTCTTTGGACGACCAGGACGTACTGGCATGGGAGATGGACGGTGCCTTTACTCAGGGGGATGTGCCGTGGAGCATGATGCCGCTGCTCGGTAGCAATCAGCGGATGCGCGGCTATTACGAAGGACGCTATCGCGATAAAAACGCCGTCAGCGGGCAGGTAGAGTATCGCCGCAAACTTGACTGGCGGCATGGCGTGGTTGGCTGGTTGGGCGCAGGGACGATGGGGCCATCATTTAGCGCGCTGGGTGACGGACGCTGGCTACCCTCGGCGGGGGTGGGGTATCGCTTTGAATTTAAGCCGCGGGTGAATGTGCGTCTGGATTATGGCATTGGCAAAGGGAGCAGCGGTTTTTATTTTCAGGTAGGAGAGGCGTTTTGATCAATAAAGTGCTGCTGATGACTATCTTGTTATTGGCAACGGTCGGGGTCCATGCTGCGATACCTGTACCTTTGCAGTTGGTAAATGAAGATGACAAGGCCGAAAGCACCGCCTGGCCAGTTGTTTCGCCGCTCCCTGCGCCCCAAGGGTTACGTCCGTGCTGCGCTTTTGGTTACGACCTGCACGCGCAGGTGCTGGATATGCCAGTACCGTTTTATGAACTTAATAACGTCGTGGCAGCTAACGGTATTGGCGAGCATCGCTATAACGATAGCCTGCTGTTAGGGTTAGTGAACCTGGCCGGCATCGGGCATGAACACAATGGCATTGTGTACACCTCTCGCGGCGGTTTCATCGATATCGCGCATGTACGAGATACCGCAGATATGACGGTCTGGCTTTTTAGCCATCTACTTCCACAGTTAGGTCAGCCTTTTACGTTGCGACTCGAAGATGAACTGGCGGAGCGGCATATCGTTTTCAACGCCTTCACACCACCTGAAATGGCGGGCGATCGTTACGCATTAGCTGCCTGGCTGGCAGCACATCTGGCCTTTCAGCTCGCGGCCTGGCATGAAATTGCACAATGGTACGGTTTTGAGTCAGTTCCTGGGTTTTCTGAGGAAGTTTCCGCATTTTCACCGGAAGATCTCTACTCCAACCTGTTGGGGGCAAGAATTGCGGTGTCGCTGATCCTTGATGGGCAACTGGCAACATCAGGGATGTACGATGCGGCAATGAATAATGCACTGCGTCAGGCGTTAACGCAGTTGGGAGCTAAGTCAGAAACAATAACCCGTTTTCAGTTTGATATGCTGGATGGCAAGTGGTGGAACAGCCAGCGTCGGGTGCCGGAGAAATATCTGGTGCTGCACAGAAACTACGATGTAAGTGATTCGCGTTTGCCAACGCCAGTGCCGGGCGAAAAAGCCGCGCCGCTACGCCTGTCATTACCGCATCACTGGCGAAATTATTCCCTTGATTCGCTGGCGCAACTTCAACTCCGGCCCGGAAGTAACATGGCGCGGCTACCTTTACCACAATCCTGGTATAGCGATGCTAATTTCCCTGCGCTGGCTACGCTTGCAGGTGCTAGGGATAATCTGTCGAAAGTGGATGAGAATTCATTCATTCCTTTATTAAAAAACCTCCATCAGAACTTCACTGGCGGAGGTTTTCTGCATATGCCGGGCCCAATCCGATAATCGCTACGCTAAATCCTGCAAGTGAAGTGCTTGTGAAGTATGATTGCTTAAATCGTCTTGTATCAGGGCATCCCATGAAGCAAATCACCTTTACGCCGCGTAATCATCAGCTTACCAATATCAACACCTGGACCCCGGACAGTCAGTGGCTGGTCTTCGACGTGCGTCCTTCCGGTGCCTCTTTTACGGGGGAAACGATTGAACGCGTTAATGTTCATACTGGCGAACTGGAGGTGATTTACCGGGCCACTCAGGGGGCACATGTTGGCGTGGTGACCGTTCATCCAAAGTCGGAAAAGTATGTTTTTATTCATGGGCCAGAAAATCCAGATGAAACATGGGATTACGACTTTCATCATCGCCGTGGGGTGATTGTTTCGCAGGCAGAGGTGACGAATCTGGATGCAATGGATATCACCGCGCCGTACACGCCTGGCGCGTTACGCGGCGGCAGTCATGTGCATGTCTTTAGCCCGAACGGTGAGTGTGTCAGTTTTACTTATAACGACCATGTGCTGCATGAACGCTCCCCGGCGCTGGATTTACGTAACGTCGGCGTGGCTGCGCCGTATGGTCCGGTGAACGTATCCGCGCAGCATCCACGTGAATATAGCGGGAGCCGCTGGTGCGTGCTGGTGAGTCAAACGACACCGGCGCCAAAACCGGGGAGCGATGAGATAAACCGCGCCTATGAAGAAGGTTGGGTGGGCGAAAGCACACTGGCGTTTATCGGCGATACGTTGTCAGTGACCGGTGAGAAAGTGCCGGAGCTGTTTATTGTTGATTTGCCTCAGAATGAAAGCGGCTGGAAACAGCCGGGTGATGCTCCGCTGGAGGGCACAGAGGCGACAATGCCTGCGCCGCCATCCGGTATTCGCCAACGTCGCCTGACGTTTACTCATGAGCGCGCCTTTCCGGGGCTGGTGAATCAGCCGCGCCACTGGGTGCGCAGTAATCCGCAGACGTCTGAAATTGCGTTTTTAATGCGCGACAACCATGGCGTTGTGCAGCTGTGGTTAATTCCACCGCAGGGTGGTGAGCCGCGTCAGCTTACCCGTTGCGCCACGGGTATTCAGTCGGCATTCAACTGGCATCCATCAGGGAAATGGCTGGGGTTTGTGCTGGAAAACAGAATAGCTTGTTGTGATGCTCAGACGGGAGAGATTGATTTTTTAACGGCGCGTCACGACAACCCTCCGTCGGCCGATGCGGTTGTCTTCTCTCCTGATGGGCGACTGGTTGCGTGGATGGAAGAGGTCGAAGGTTTCCGCCAACTGTGGATGACTGAAACAGGGCGTTAATTAAGGTGCAGTCATTTTCGCCGGGGGGATAACGGCGTTCGTGGCCTGCGTTCTCTCCTCGCTCTTTTCTACGCGGGATCTCACCGAGTTATCTTTACGAAAGAGATCCCACGGAAGCAATACGGTATCCAGCACCGCAGTAAAAGGCATATCCAGAATCGCCAGCGACTTCGTTCCCCAATTCGTATCACTTTCGCTGATCATGGTGGCGCTGGCGCGTGTGCCAGGATACGTCCCTTCTTTGCCTCCGGTATGCGACATTATGCTGGAACAGCCGCTCAAAAACGCCATCCCGCTGCACATTGTCAGTGTTACCAACATTTTTTTTATCATCGTTTATTCATCTGTTTTCATCGTGTTTGCATGGTGAGTTAAAGCGATCCGTTGCGAAAATAACATCACCATTTCGTCGCACTGTGGCGGCTATCGCGATTTATCGATAACAACTGCTCTCCCCAGTGTATGCAATAGACAACAAACTGCAAAAAAAGTCAGATGAATACACTTGAAAAGTTTGTGTTAAGACCCATTTTTAGGACGTAGACAACAGAAGGGCATGCCTGATGGGTGTCCTGGCTACCTGACCTGTCCATGATGGAAGGTCTCACATTCTCGCTGATTTCAGGAGCTATTGATTATGCGTAACTTTGATTTATCCCCGCTGTACCGTTCTGCTATTGGTTTTGACCGTCTGTTTAACCTGCTGGAAAACAACCAGAGCCAGAATAATGGCGGCTACCCTCCGTACAACGTTGAGCTGGTAGACGAAAACCATTACCGCATTGCGATTGCCGTTGCCGGTTTTGCTGAAAGCGAGCTGGAAATTACCGCGCAGGACAATCTGCTGGTGGTAAAAGGCGCTCATGCGGATGAGCAAAAAGAACGTACTTACCTGTATCAGGGTATTGCCGAGCGCAACTTCGAACGTAAGTTCCAGTTAGCGGAGAACATTCATGTTCGCGGCGCAAACCTGGTGAATGGTCTGCTGTATATCGATCTTGAGCGCGTTATTCCCGAAGCGAACAAACCGCGCCGCATCGAAATCAACTAATTCTGTGGGCCGCTTCAGGCGGCCTTGCTAAGCAATCGGCTTGCCGTCAGGGAGCCGAAAGGTACCTACTCGCTTCTTAGAAGGAGATTATTATGCGTAACTACGATTTATCCCCACTGCTGCGTCAATGGATCGGTTTTGACAAACTGGCCAATGCGTTACAAAACGCCGGTGAAAGCCAGAGCTTCCCACCCTATAACATCGAAAAGAGCGATGATAACCACTATCGCATTACCCTTGCGTTAGCCGGTTTCCGCCAGGAAGATCTGGATATTCAACTGGAAGGCACACGCCTGACGGTGAAAGGTACACCGCAGCAGCCGGAAAAAGAGACAAAATGGTTGCACCAGGGGCTGGTTACTCAGTCGTTCAGTCTGAGCTTTACGCTGGCTGAAAATATGGAGGTCTCCGGCGCAAGCTTTACTAACGGCTTGCTGCATATCGATTTGACCCGAAATGAACCTGAAACCATTGCCCCACAACGTATCGCCATCAGCGAACGTCCCGCATTAAATAGCTAAATAGCTCCATGCCTTTGCCCCGCCAGAAATGACGGGGCTTTTTTGTGCTTTACCACCCATACATTGCGACTGTACTCTGCGAGAATCCATTTACTTAATGATGTTATTCACAGGGAACAGGATAATGAGTGATATAGCATTGACGGTCAGCGTTCTGGCGTTGGTGGCGGTTGTCGGATTATGGATCGGCAACATAAAAATACGTGGCGTTGGTTTTGGCATCGGAGGGGTGCTGTTCGGCGGTATTATCGTCGGACATTTTGTCGATCAGGCAGGGATGACCCTGAGCGGCGACATGCTGCATTTCATTCAGGAATTTGGCCTGATTCTTTTCGTCTACACCATCGGTATTCAGGTGGGGCCGGGCTTTTTTGCGTCACTGCGCGTTTCCGGGCTGCGGCTGAATCTGTTTGCCGTACTGATTGTCATCATGGGGGGGCTGGTCACCGCGATCCTGCATAAGATTTTTGCCATTCCCCTTCCGGTGGTGCTGGGGATATTCTCCGGCGCGGTCACCAATACGCCGGCGCTGGGGGCCGGGCAGCAAATTCTGCGCGATCTGGGGACGCCAGCAGATATTGTAGACCAGATGGGGATGAGCTATGCCATGGCTTATCCTTTTGGTATCTGCGGTATTTTGCTCACGATGTGGCTGATGCGCCTTATTTTCCGCGTTAACGTCGATGCTGAAGCTCAGCAGCATGAATCCACGTTGACCAACGGACACGCGCTGATTCAGACCATGAACATCCGCGTGGAAAACCCGAACCTCAACAATATGGCGATTCAGGATGTCCCAATTCTGAACAGCGATAAAATCATCTGCTCGCGTCTGAAACGTGAAGAGACATTGATGGTGCCGTCGCCAGGGACGATTATCCAGATGGGCGACCTGCTACACCTGGTCGGCCAGCCCGGTGACCTGCATAACGCGCAGGTGGTGATTGGGCAGGAGGTGGACACATCGCTGTCGACGCGAGGTACTGATTTACGCGTTGAACGCGTGGTGGTGACCAACGAACAGGTGCTGGGTAAACGTATCCGCGACCTGCATTTTAAAGAACGTTACGACGTGGTTATCTCCCGTCTGAACCGTGCAGGCGTTGAGCTGGTGGCCAGCAGCGATGCCAGCCTGCAATTCGGGGATATCCTCAATCTGGTGGGGCGTCCCGCGTCCATTGATGCCGTTGCCAATGTTGTCGGCAACGCGCAGCAAAAACTGCAACAGGTGCAGATGCTGCCGGTATTTATCGGTATAGGACTGGGTGTTCTACTGGGGTCCATCCCTCTGTTCATCCCGGGTTTCCCGGTGGCGTTAAAATTGGGTTTGGCCGGTGGACCGCTGATCATGGCCTTAATTCTGGGGCGTATTGGCAGCATTGGTAAGCTGTACTGGTTTATGCCTCCCAGCGCTAACCTGGCGCTGCGAGAGTTAGGTATTGTGCTGTTCCTTGCGGTGGTTGGCCTGAAGTCCGGCGGTGATTTTGTTAATACGCTGACCCAGGGCGATGGGCTGAGTTGGGTCGGGTACGGTATTTTTATTACCGCCATTCCGCTGATTACCGTGGGACTGCTGGCGCGTATCTTCGCCAAAATGAACTATCTGACGCTGTGCGGTATGCTGGCGGGTTCGATGACCGATCCCCCCGCGCTGGCGTTTGCTAACAACCTGCATGCCACCAGCGGGGCGGCGGCGCTCTCCTATGCTACCGTTTATCCGCTGGTGATGTTCCTGAGGATTATCACCCCACAGCTGCTGGCGGTGATTTTCTGGGGGATAGGTTAGTAACAGCGTATCCGGCCTGCATCTCCTGTAGGTCGGATACGGTGCAAGTCGCCATTCGCCACATCTTTTTTCCATTGTCTCATCACATTACGTTCTCTTCCGTTTGCGAATCAGGTTCATACTGCTGAACTGTTCCGGTATAACGACCAGACAACAATATTGAAGGAGTCGTCATGAAGATTTCCCGCCTAGGGGAAGCGCCGGATTACCGCTTCTCGCTGGCAAATGAACGCACATTTCTGGCATGGATACGCACCTCGTTAGGTTTTCTGGCCGCAGGCGTTGGTCTGGATCAACTGGCTCCGGATTTCGCCACGCCAGTTATTCGCGAAGTATTGGCCCTGTTGCTGTGTCTGTTTGCTGGCGGTCTGGCTATTTATGGTTATTTGCGCTGGTTACGTAATGAAAAGGCAATGCGCTTGAAAGAGGATTTGCCTTACACCCACAGTTTGCTCATTATCAGCGCAATGCTGACGATTGTAGCGGTGATTGTTATGGTGCTGGTGCTGTATGCCGGATAGCCGTAAATCGCGACGTATCGCCGATCCGGGACTACAACCGGAGCGCACATCGTTGGCATGGTTTCGTACGTTGTTGGGTTATGGCGCGTTAATGGCGCTGGCGATTAAGCACAACTGGCATCAGGCTGGGGCACTGTTCTGGATATCTATCGTCATACTGACGTTGGTGGCGATTATTCTCTGGCGTTATACCCGCAGCCGTAATCTCATGGATGTGAGTGATAGTGATTTTTCTGAATCTCGCGCGGTGCGTGACAAATTTATGATCTCCCTCGCGGTGTTATCCCTCGCAATACTGTTTGCTGTAACGCATGTTCGCCAACTTATCGTATTTATCGAGAATTTTGCATGACAGGATGTGAGAACATGGATGTTAGTGATGACGTTTTAGAAATGGTGATTAACCACCAGAAAAGTTTACAACCGGTTGAATTGTATCGTGGTTTGCAACAAGGAAAAGTTCGCCTCGTACAGTTTACTCCTTTGATTAAGCGCGATGCTTCAGGTTACCTGACTGAAGATTCAGTGACGCCGGACGGGTGGGGGCGATTTTTAATTGCGATATTTGATATCTGGGTACGTGAAGATATTAATCAAATATCTATTCAGCTTTTCGATAATACGCTACGCCAGTGGTGTGGTCGGACTGCACTGTTTGAATGCCAGACGATGACACTGCAGAATACACGCTGTCAGGCATGCTCTTTGTTTCAGTACTACCATGGAGATTGTCCTGCGTATCGCGAGGAGAATGGAAAGGGCGTGCTGTGTACAGGATATCAGGCTTTCTTCAACCATACCGCTCCGCATATGCGCGTGATGCGTGACCTGCTTAAGCAGCATCGCTCACCGATGGAACTGATGGCGATGCTGCGTTAAGCACAGCGGCGTTATCGCCCTTTGGCCAGATACTGCGCCATTTCGACTTCCGGCACCATGCCGCCGCCGGTCGCCCACACCAGATGAGTGGCGTTATTGAGCTGGTCGGCGCTGAAGCCGTGCATCTGCTGATAGTCAGCAGAGGCGCAAACGTGCTGCGGACCGGCCATCCCCGCCAGCGCTGAAGGCTCAAGGCGAATCCCTTCTTCCTGCGCCAGCCAGCCCAGCATGTCGTACATCGTCTGATCGTCCAGGGTGTACAGACCGTCGAGCAGACGTTCCATCGCCCGGCCGACAAACCCCGAAGCGCGGCCCACCGCCAGCCCATCCGCCGCCGTCAGGTTGTCGATGCCAATGTCCTGCACGGAAATGGTATCGTGCAGCCCGGTATAAATCCCCAGCAGCATGCAGGGTGAATGGGTCGGCTCGGCGAAGAAGCAGTGTACGTTATCGCCAAACGCCAGCTTCAGACCAAATGCCACCCCGCCAGGACCGCCGCCGACGCCGCACGGCAGGTAGACAAACAGCGGATGGTCAGAATCCACCACGCGACCCTGCTGCGCGAACTGCGCCTTCAGACGCTGACCAGCCACCGCGTAACCTAAAAACAGCGTGCGGGAGTTTTCATCATCAATAAAGAAGCAGTTCGGATCGGACTCTGCCGCTTTGCGACCCTGTTCAACCGCCACGCCGTAATCTTCTTCATACTCGACGACCGTCACGCCGTGACTGCGTAGTTTGGCTTTTTTCCATGCGCGCGCGTCGGCAGACATATGTACCGTCACCTTAAAGCCGATACGGGCGCTCATGATGCCAATCGACATCCCGAGGTTGCCGGTGGAGCCTACCGCGATGCTGTACTGGCTGAAAAACTGTTTAAATTCAGGTGAAAGCAGAATGCTGTAATCATCTTCTGTCGTCAGCAGACCGGCTTCCAGCGCCAGTTTTTCCGCGTGGGTCAGGACCTCATAAATGCCGCCACGCGCTTTAATTGAGCCGGAAATCGGCAGGTGGCTGTCTTTCTTCAGCAACAGTTCGCCGCAGATGTGCTGTCCGAATGCTTTTTCCAGTCGTTTTTGCATCAATGGGATTGCAGCCAGCTCAGACTCAATAATGCCGCCGGTGGCTGCGGTTTCCGGGAAGGCCTGTGCCAGGTACGGCGCGAAGCGCTTCAGCCGGGCATGGGCATCCTGAACATCGTGTTCGGTCAGGCCAACATAGGGTAAACCTTCCGCAAGAGAGGTGGTGCCAGGGTTAAACCAGGCCGTCTCTTTGAGAGCCACCAGATCTTCCACTAAAGGATACTGGGCGATAAGTGTTTGAATGTTTTCCATAGTCAGTCTCTTCGCGCTTAAATAATAAAGGAAAGCAGGAATGTGCACACCAGTGCAATCACGGACGCGATAAATGTCGCGGTCGTATAGTATTTGAACGTCTCATTCAGGGTGGCGCCGCAGTACTGCTTCACCAGCCAGAAGAGGGAATCGGTCACGATCGTGCAGCCAATGGCGCCGGAACCGATGGCAATAGCGATGATCTCCGGGCTAACGTTGGGATAGAGCGGCAGCATTGGTGCCACGATTGCCGTCGCACCCATCATCGCCACCGTGGCAGAGCCCACCGCAGCATGCAGAATTAACGCCACCAGCCACGCCAGCAGAATTGGGTGCATATGCATGTTTGAAAGGATTAGCGCGAGGGTATCCGCCAGCCCGCTACTCTTGAGGATAGCGTTGAATGCGCCGCCTGCGCCGATAATCAGCAGAATGTTGGCAATCGAACCAAACCCGTTTTCAGTGTGGGTCAGCAGCGCGCCCATGCCGATATGCTGACGCAGGCCGAGAATGTAGTAGGCCACGAAGACGGCAATAAACATCGCGGTGATCGGGTTACCAATAAACTCCAGCAGCGTATACAGCGTGCTGCCTTTCGCCATGTTCAACTCAGCAACGGTTTTGACCAGCATCAGGCCAATCGGCAACAGGACGGTAAACAGCGTTGCGCCCAGCGACGGCAGCGTACTTTCGTCGCGAACTTTAAGGTCGGAAAACTCAGCCGGCACCGGTTTAAACGGCAGGCGGTTACCGAGAAATTTCAGATACAGCGGCCCGCCGACAAGCGAGGCCATTAAGCCCACCAGTAAACCGTAAACAATTACGCTGCCAATGTCCGCGCCCAGCTTATTCGCGACGAACAGGGCGGCCGGATGCGGCGGCACCACACAGTGCACCGCCATCAGCGCCGTACACAGTGGGATTGCCAGCTTCAGCAGTGAAGTATTGGTCTTTTTGGCAATCGAAAAAGCCAGCGGAATCAACAGTACCACGCCGACTTCAACAAACAGCGTGATCCCGCAAATCAGCCCGACCAGCACCATAATGACATCAGCGGAAAGCCAGCGGCAGCGCTGTAACGTCAGGCCAATGCGTTCTGCCGCGCCGGACACTTCCATCATTTTGCCCAGAATGGTCCCGAGGCCGATAACCGCGGCGAGGAAGCCCAGCGTACCGCCGATGCCGCTCTCAATGGCATTGACCATATCCAGCGGCCCCATACCCATCATCGTACCCACGAAGAAGCTGGCTAACAGCAGCGCCAGAAACGGGTGGAATTTGAACTTCACGATGGTCAAAACGATTAACACGATGCTTATCAGCAGCGTGCTCACAACCCAGATTTGAGAGTGCATAACTCACCTTGCCCTGTGATTAACCTGAGGTTATTGGACAAAAATAAGGCAGGGTCTGACAAACGATATAAATCCTCTTTCACATGAGCCAGATTGCATCAAGTGAGTGATTTACGTCTAATTACACGTCATTAGTGCGATATGGTTCACTATGAATCATCTTTGTGCTGATTTTTACAGCGGTTTTTTTTACACTCCGACGTATGATTCAGGATGACAGAGATGAATATGGATCCCCTACGCGAAGTCAGAAACCGACTACTTAACGGCTGGCAGCTGTCAAAGCTGTATACCTTTGAAGTGGCGGCCCGCCATCAGTCGTTTGCGCTGGCGGCAGATGAGCTGTCATTAAGCCCCAGCGCCGTCAGCCACCGCATTAATCAGCTGGAAGATGAGCTGGGTATTCAGCTGTTTGTCCGTTCTCACCGCAAAGTGGAACTGACTCACGAGGGTAAACGGGTGTTCTGGGCGCTGAAATCGTCGCTGGACACGCTTAACCAGGAAATTCTTGATATCAAAAATCAGGAACTGTCGGGGATGCTCACCGTGTACTCACGGCCCTCTATCGCCCAGTGTTGGCTGGTTCCGGCGCTCGGCGACTTCACCCGTCGCTACCCGTCGATTTCGCTGACCATGCTGACCGGGAACGACAACGTCAATCTGCAGCGTGCCGGCATCGATCTGGCGATCTATTTTGACGACGCGCCCTCCGCGCAGCTCACGCATCATTTTCTGATGAATGAAGAGATTTTGCCGGTCTGCAGCCCGGACTATGCCTCTCGTTATGGTCTCACTAGCTCGCTGGTGAATTTGCCGCACTGTACGTTGCTGCATGACAGACAGGCGTGGAGCAACGATTCCGGGACCGATGAATGGCACAGTTGGGCGCAGCATTTTGCGGTAAATTTGCCGACATCGTCGGGCATTGGTTTCGATCGTTCTGATTTAGCGGTGATTGCGGCAATGAATCACATCGGCGTAGCGATGGGCCGTAAGAGGCTGGTGCAAAAACGCCTCGATAGCGGAGAGCTGGTCGCGCCTTTTGGCGATATGGCGCTGAAATGCCATCAGCATTACTACATCACCACGCTGCCCGGCAGGCAGTGGCCGAAAATCGAGGCGTTTATTGGCTGGCTACAGGAGCAGGTTAAATAAGCGGGGCATGCATATTTTTTACGCTTTCTCTCTACACGGAAAGTGAAAAAGCATGCTAAATACGTGATATCACTCCTGATGATTTGCGTAAGGACGACCGTGTTAAAGTCGATTGTTTCCCTGTTACTCTTCGCCAGCGCCACCGTGTGCGCTGCGCAACCTGCGCTGACGGCGGCGGCGTATGCGCAGCAGCTTGGGGTCGGGATGGACGTAGATTGGGCGCGAACCGAGCGTGGCATCCGCGAGTTCGATCCGCTGGTGGTGCGGGATTTCAGGGCGAAAGGCATTTCCCATGTGCGTATTCGCGTGGCGGGAGAACCGACAGAAGCCAGACTGATTCATCTGCGCAAGCTGGTCGAAGCCTGCGAGCAGTATGGCGTAATCCCGATTATTGCTTACCAGGCGGATGAATATAAACAAGACCCCAGCGCCGGTAATGAAAAAGAGGTGGTGAACTGGTGGGTGGCGGTGGCGCATTACTTTGGTCAACGTTCGCCGCTACTGGGTTTTGACCTGATTTATGAACCTGCGGATAAGCTCAACCATAATCAGGCATCGCTCAACCGGGTGTATGACAAAACGATTCGTACCATCCACGCTATTGACCCGCAACGGATGATCTTCATTGCGCCGCGACTGCGTGCCGCGCCGGAAGAGCTGCCGAACCTGAAGTTGCCGCCGCAAAGCCAGAATACCGTGCTGGCCGAATGGCATATCTTCCCGTGGGGGCCGCTGAAAAATAACGGCAAATACCCATGGACGTCAGGGACTGCAGCGGAAAAGACGGCTATTCGCGCCCGTATCAATACCGCCATTCGCTGGCAGCAGAAAACCGGTCATGTGAGTTGGGTAGGCGGCTGGTCGCCGGGAGAAACCATTAAAAATGGACCTTCTGCTGCGCAAATGGCCTTCGCCCGTTTTATGGCGTGCGAGCTGAAGAAAGCGAAGATTCCCTATGCTGTCAATGCGGATACGCAGTTCTATGATGGCGAGGAGGGAGCCTGGCGTCCGGCGCTGGAGCCGTTGCTGACGACGATGGTTGCGCCTGAATGTGATAAACCCGGCGATAAACCGGGCCATCATGCGCTTAAACCGCCTGCCCCTGATGCGACACGCGTGACGCCAGTGGAAGCCAGCATACAAAAATCAGCAGCCCCATAAGGGTCATCAACAGGCCCAGACTGGCTTGTCCGGTCTGCGGCAGCATCGCAGAGAACCACGCCAGCACACCGGAACCAATGTTCTGTAATCCCCCGACCAGCGCGCCGGCAGTGCCCGCCAGGAACGGGAAAGGTTCCATTGCGCCGCTGGTTGCCAGTGGAAACAACATCCCGGCGCCGAAGAAAAACAGCGCGGCGGGAACCAGCAGCGTCCAGACGTTCATCACGTCGAACAGGCCTGGGATCCACATCATCAAACCGGCAACCAGACAGCAGATGACCGACTGCCACATCAGCGTTGAGAAACGCTTGTTCGGGCGACCGGCGAACCAGGCGCCGAAAAACGCCGCCGGAATAGGCAGAATAAACAGGATACTGACCACCATGCTGCTTAAACCCAGCCTTGCGCCCAATAATACCCCGGAGCAGGCTTCGAAGACCGCAACGCCCGCCAGGCCGCCGATCAGCATGAGCACGTAACAGGTGAAAGAGCTGTTGCCAAACAGCGTCTTGTAACTGGCGATAAGCCGTGGACGCGGCGCGCCTGCCGGGCGCGTTTCCGGCATCCAGCGCGCCATGCTAAACGTGACGCCCGCGCACAGAATCAGCAGAAAAATATAACAAGCGCGCCAGTTCCACACGGTATCCAGCATACCGCCAATCAGCGGCGCCAGCAGCGGACTGACCAGGATCCCCATATTCAGCAAACTGTTGGCGTGACGAAGCTGTGTACCTTCATACAGGTCTCGCGGCAAGGTTCGCGCCATCACACCGCCGACGCCCGTTCCCATCCCCTGGATTGCACTGGCGATAATCAGTACCGTCAGGCTGTGGGTGGTGATGGCGACCAGCGTGGCCAGCATAAAAATAGACATCCCGGCGAGGATCACCGGACGGCGGCCAACGCGATCGGAAAGTGGGCCGTAAAACAGTTGTGACAGGCCGTAGGTCAGCAGATAGGCGGCCATCACGCTCTGCACCGCCCCTTCGCGAACGTTCAGTTCACGCGCCATATCAGCAATAGCGGGGATATAAATGGTTTGCGCCATCTGTCCAACCGCCACCAGTAATACCAACATCAACAACAAATTGACGCTTCTATGCCTTTTCATTTCGCTGATAACTTTTAAAAAAGTGAAAAAATAAGAATAAGGTGCTGCACTTTCCCGTAAATGCGCGTGGAATCTACCACAACAGAAAAAGAAGGCCAGATAGTAGGCTGGAATGTTTAAGCGATGAACGGCAGGAAATGTAAACAAAAAACGGCAACAAATGTTGCCGGATTGCATCAGGTCGACCAACAGATCATGACAAGCGTAGCAAAACCGCGCCTATGGCAATACCTGCGGCTGCGACAAGACGTATCCCTGCGACCTTCTCTTTCAGCAGCAGCCAGGCGAGCAGCGCGCCAAACAGGATGGAAGTTTCACGCAGCGCAGCGACCACCGCCAACGGCGCCTGGGTCATGGCCCACAGCGCCAGTCCGTAGGAACCCATCGTGCCAATCCCGCCAAGAATACCTTTCTTCCACTGCTGTACCAGATAGCGTGACGCTTCCCGGCGTCTGGCGATCATCGCCCATGTGAGCAGGCAAGAACCGTTCAGAAAGAAGGTCCACAGCGTATAACCCAACGCGGTTTCTGATAAGCGTACCCCGGTGCCGTCGACCAGCGTGTAACCGGCAATAAAACAGGCGTTAATGAGCGCCAGAACGATCCCGCGTTGCGAGCTGCTGCGTCCGTTAAATGCCATGCCGAGAATAGCCAGGCAGATGGTGGCAATCCCCACCCAGGCAAGCGTAGAGAGACTATCGCCAAGAAACAGGACGCTGATAATCGCAACCAGCAACGGTGCGGTGCCGCGCATTAAAGGATAGGTCTGACTCATATCCGAAACCTGATAGGTTTTGGCGACAAGAACCGTGTACACCACTTGTAAGGCCGTTGAGACAGCCAAAAACGGCAGGCTGGCGGCAGAAGGCTGAGGCGCAAAGGGTAAGCAGATCAATGCCATAATCGCAGCCGAGCCGCTGACGCCGATCGCCGAGTACAGTTTATCGTTTCCAGCCTTAACAATGGCATTCCAGCTGGCATGCAGCAACGCGGCGAACAGCAAAATGCAGAAAACAGAAAGCGTCATGGCGGAATTCTTCCCTGAGAATGTCATAAAAACGTAACATATTGACGCGTGACAAGCACCTGGGAAAAGGTGAAAGGGGAGCGGAGTGTTACCCGCTCCCCTTAGGTGCGACTTGAATCTGAATTACCTAACGTATTTCAGAACGGCATCAAGTAGTTGCAGTGCTGCAACAATGAGTTTGAGGATAAGAATAGCGATATCCACGAGGCTCATACGCTCTCCTTTTGGTACAAGGAGCACGGTGCTGGCGTACCTCGCCGCTGCCTGTTGCCAGCACCTTTGTTGACATAACACAGTGTGCTCACACGGGGGTTAAGGCGCTGACGGCACCACCCGTTTCAGCCAGGACTTTGATGCGCCGGTTTACGATGCGGCCCCCGCATAACACATTGCGTACCGAAATATTATAGATAAATACTGTATAAATTAACAGTATTTTATGGACGAGACGTCAACATTAGGCCATACTCAACATCATCAAAATTCGTGCCGAAATTGCGTGTTCTTCGCAGAACGCGTATACTTTTCTCGTTGACATAACACAGTGTGCTCGGCGGCTACCAACCGCACAACGCTGAAAAGAACCTCGCTCCGGCGGGGTTTTTTGTTTTTCATCATCACATAGCGAAATGTGATCTTTGACGCATTTTTGTGCAGATGAAAATTTTTCCATTGTCACGCTGAAAAACCTGTGTTTGTATAAATCCAGTTAATCAACAAACAGACAGGTCCCTAATGAACCCTTCCATGCTGACTGCGACCCTACTAAAAACTGCGCCATCTCGCGCAGCGGTCGTCGTGCGTGTGGTGGTGGTCGTCGGCAATGCGCCGTAGGGTCCGGATCAACACACGATTCCAAAACCCCGCCGGCGCAAACCGGGCGGGGTTTTTCGTTTAAGAGACCTGCCCGGAGCAACGGCCCAGAATAAAAGGACTGGAGCATGGCAAGTTCGGGCATAACATCCAAGCGTACGCGTTTTACGGGCGCAGAATTCATCGTTCATTTCCTGGAACGTCAGGGAATCCAGGTAGTCACCGGTATCCCTGGCGGATCGATCCTTCCCGTCTATGACGCGTTAAGCCAAAGCACGAAAATCCGTCATATCCTGGCGCGCCACGAGCAGGGTGCGGGGTTTATCGCGCAAGGCATGGCGCGAACCGATGGTAAACCCGCCGTGTGTATGGCTTGTAGCGGGCCGGGCGCCACCAACCTGGTTACCGCGATTGCCGATGCTCGTCTGGATTCCATCCCGCTGGTGTGTATCACCGGGCAGGTTCCGGCCTCGATGATCGGTACCGACGCCTTCCAGGAAGTCGACACCTACGGTATTTCTATCCCCATCACCAAACACAACTATCTGGTCCGCCATATCAATGAATTACCGCAGGTCATGAGCGATGCGTTCCGCATTGCGCAGTCCGGACGTCCAGGCCCGGTGTGGATAGACATTCCTAAGGATATTCAAACCGCCGTATTTGACATTGAAGAGATGCCGGAACCCGCGCAGAAAATGGCGGCGCCGGCGTTCAGTCAGGACAGCATTCGCGATGCCGCGGCCATGATTAATGCCGCACAGCGTCCGGTGCTGTACCTCGGCGGCGGCGTGATTAACGCGCCCGCACGCGTGCGTGAACTGGCCGAAAAAGCCATGCTGCCTACCACCATGACCTTGATGGCGCTGGGCATGCTGCCAAAGGCGCATCCGCTGTCGTTAGGCATGCTGGGTATGCACGGCGCGCGCAGCACCAACTTTATTCTGCAAGAAGCGGACTTACTGATTGTTCTGGGCGCACGTTTTGATGACCGGGCGATTGGTAAAACCGAACAGTTCTGCCCGAACGCCAAAATCATCCACGTGGATATCGACCGTGCGGAGCTGGGTAAAATCAAACAGCCGCATGTCGCGATTCAGGCAGATGTCGATGAGGTTCTGGCGCAACTGATCCCATTGGTTGCAGCCCAGCCGCGAGAGGCATGGCATCAGATGGTGGCCGATTTACAACGTGAGTTTCCTTGCGCTATTCCGCAGGAAAGCGACCCGCTCAGTCACTATGGGCTGATCAACGCTGTGGCGGCTTGCGTGGATGACAGCGCCATTATCACCACCGATGTCGGCCAGCATCAGATGTGGGCGGCACAGGCTTATCCGCTGAACCGTCCGCGCCAGTGGCTGACCTCTGGTGGTCTGGGCACCATGGGATTTGGTCTGCCGGCGGCCATTGGCGCGGCGCTGGCGAACCCGGATAAAAAAGTCCTGTGCTTCTCTGGCGACGGTAGCCTGATGATGAATATTCAGGAAATGGCGACGGCCAGCGAAAATCAGCTGGATATTAAAATCATTCTGATGAATAACGAAGCGCTGGGTCTGGTATATCAGCAGCAGAGCCTGTTCTATAAGCAGGGTGTTTTTGCCGCGACCTATCCGGGGATGATTAACTTTATGCAGATCGCAGCCGGATTTGGTCTGGAAACTTGTGATTTAAATAACGAAGCGGATCCACAGGCAGCGTTGCAGGAAATGATTAATCGTCCTGGACCTGCGCTGATCCACGTGCGTATCGACGCGGAAGAAAAAGTGTACCCGATGGTGCCGCCGGGCGCGGCAAACACTGAAATGGTGGGGGAATAAGCCATGCAACAGCAGACTCATGACAACGTAATCCTGGAACTCACCGTACGCAACCATCCGGGCGTAATGACCCACGTCTGTGGGCTGTTTGCCCGCCGCGCGTTCAACGTGGAAGGTATTCTTTGCCTACCGATCCAGGACAGCGATAAGAGCCGTATCTGGCTACTGGTCAACGACGATCAGCGTCTGGAACAGATGATAAGCCAGATCGACAAACTGGAAGATGTGGTGAAAGTCGCCCGCAACCAGTCAGACCCGTCGATGTTTAATAAAATCTCCGTCTTCTTCGAGTGAGTTAGTCGCCGTCTGAATCCGGGGTAATCACTTTGACAGAGCCGTTCCGGCAGTGGGTTGCGTAATCTGCCGGTAACGGACGGTCGCTTATCAGTACGTCAAAGGTGGAGAGTGGACCAATGCTGGCGGGGGCGACCTCATCGAACAGGGCGTGGCGCGTCAGCAGAATTTTACGTAATCCGCGTTCCATCGCTTTGCGTTTTGTGGCCAGATCGTCCGGATTGAACCAGCTAACGCCGAAATGCTCATGGATTCCGCTGGCGGAGATAAAGACTTTCCGTGGGTTGAGTGCATCCAGCGGGGAGGGATTGCTGGTGTCGTAAAAGGCGTCACTTTTCGCCCGGTAGGTTCCCCCGCAAAGAATCGCTGTGGCGTTGGGTTTTTCATTTAGCGCTACAAACACCCGATGCGAGTAGCAAATCCCGGTAAAGGAAATATCGTCCGGGATCATGCTGACCACTAACGGCATTTCCGCACCATTATCAAAAAAGACCAGATCATTTTCACTCACCAGTCCCGCTGCCAGAATGGCAACCGGTAAATCGTCGCGGTGATACTGCTTTTGCGCGGGGAGTGGCGCGTTAACGATGGTAGCAGGTTTGTTCACCATCACAATGTAACCACCGAGCAGCGTGAGGGGTAACGGCTCGTCATCCTGACTGAGATCCCGACGAATAGTCATCACAGAAACTTCCAGCATTCGTGCCGCCTCTTTCAGATGGATTCGGTCGGTCTTCTTCAACAATTCCATCAGACGTCGAATACGTTCTTTCTGCTTGGTTTCCATGTGCTTCTCCACGAATCATATTTCCATGTTCCTTCAGTAACATTTTTGTGTTTCTGAGAACATGACATTGCCGCATTACTATACGTCTGACTATTCGGAAATAAAAGCGTGTTTTTTCACGTTTTATTGATTATATCCAGTTAACTTTCAGTCAATTGTAAGCAACTTCATCATTTTTAGTGTGATCGGATAGCAACATTTAGCGTAATAAATAAACAATAAAATGATCTTCCAATCGCGATCCTAGTCACAAATGATACAAAAGTAACATGATAATGTTATTTTAATATCATTGTTGTGTGATTGTTTCTGAGAGGTAGTAAAATGGATATCGCGGTTATTGGCTCCAACATGGTGGATCTCATCACCTACATCAACCAGATGCCCAAAGAAGGGGAAACGCTGGAAGCGCCGGCGTTCAAAATTGGCTGCGGGGGTAAAGGTGCAAATCAGGCCGTTGCGGCCGCTAAGCTCAATTCCAAAGTGCTGATGCTGACAAAAGTCGGTGATGATATTTTTGCGGATAACACTATTCGCAATCTCGAATCCTGGGGAATTAATACCACCTATGTCGAAAAGGTACCCTGCACCAGCAGCGGTGTCGCACCGATCTTTGTTAATGCCAACTCCAGCAACAGCATTCTGATTATTAAAGGAGCGAACAAATTTCTCTCCCCGGAAGATATCGATCGTGCGGCGGAAGATCTGAAAAAATGTCAGCTTATTATCCTGCAACTGGAAGTGCAGCTGGAAACTGTTTATCACGCGATTGAATTCGGCAAAAAGCACGGTATTGAAGTGTTACTAAATCCCGCCCCTGCATTACGGGAATTAGATATGTCTTATGCCTGTAAATGTGATTTTTTCGTGCCGAATGAAACCGAGCTGGAAATATTAACCGGTATGTCAGTAGATACCTATGACCATATTCGCGCAGCAGCACGTTCTCTGGTTGATAAAGGTCTGAACAATATTATCGTCACCATGGGTGAGAAAGGTGCGCTGTGGATGACGCGTGACCAGGAAGTCCATGTTCCGGCGTTTAAAGTGAATGCTGTCGATACCAGTGGCGCAGGCGACGCTTTCATCGGTTGTTTTGCTCACTATTACGTTCAAAGCGGTGATGTGGAAGCCGCCATGAAAAAAGCCGCTCTCTTCGCTGCTTTCAGCGTTACCGGGAAAGGCACTCAATCATCTTATCCAAGCATCGAACAATTTAATGAGTTTCTTACCTTAAACGAATAATACTCCTGCACTGTAAAAGGTAGCACTATGAACGATAAAAACATCATTCAGATGCCTGACGGCTATTTGAATAAGACCCCTCTGTTCCAGTTTATTTTGTTATCCTGTTTATTCCCGTTATGGGGATGCGCAGCCGCATTAAATGATATTCTGATTACGCAATTCAAAAGTGTATTTTCACTCAGTAACTTTGCCTCGGCATTAGTTCAGAGTGCCTTTTATGGCGGCTATTTTTTAATTGCGATCCCGGCATCTCTGGTGATTAAAAAAACCAGTTATAAAATCGCCATCTTAATGGGGCTGACCCTTTATATCGTTGGGTGTACGCTCTTTTTCCCGGCATCGCACATGGCCACCTACACCATGTTCCTTGCGGCGATTTTCGCGATTGCGATTGGCCTGAGTTTCCTGGAAACGGCAGCCAACACCTACAGCTCAATGATAGGCCCAAAAGCCTATGCGACCTTACGCCTGAACATCAGCCAGACCTTTTATCCTATTGGCGCAGCGGCTGGTATTCTGCTGGGTAAATATCTGGTCTTCTCTGAAGGCGAAAGCCTGGAAAAACAGATGGCCGGGATGAACGCCGAGCAGATCCATAACTTTAAAGTGATGATGCTGGAAAATACTCTTGAGCCATACAAGTACATGATTATGGTGCTGGTTGTGGTGATGGTGTTATTCCTGCTGACCCGCTTCCCGACCTGTAAAGTCGCGCAAACCACGAGTCGTAAACGCCCGTCAGCGATAGATACACTGCGTTATCTGGCCAGCAATGCCCGTTTCCGTCGCGGAATTGTGGCGCAATTTCTTTATGTGGGGATGCAGGTCGCGGTGTGGTCATTCACCATCCGTCTGGCACTGGAATTAGGTGATATCAACGAGCGCGATGCCTCAACCTTCATGGTCTATAGCTTCGCCTGCTTCTTTATCGGCAAGTTTATCGCCAACATTTTGATGACACGCTTCAATCCGGAAAAAGTGCTGATTCTCTATTCCATTATTGGTGCCCTGTTCCTCATCTATGTTGCACTGGCGCCAAGTTTCAGCGCTGTGTATGTCGCAGTGCTGGTAAGTGTCCTGTTTGGACCCTGCTGGGCGACAATCTATGCTGGTACGCTTGATACCGTGGATAACGAACATACCGAAATGGCAGGTGCCGTCATTGTTATGGCGATTGTCGGCGCGGCGGTGGTTCCGGCGATTCAGGGCTATGTGGCTGATATGTTCCATTCATTGCAACTTTCGTTCCTGGTTTCCATGCTCTGCTTCGTGTACGTCGGTATCTACTTCTGGCGTGAAAGCAAAGTGCGCAACAACCTGGCTGAAGCGACAGTTTCCTGAGGAGAGCGATCATGACAACACGTATAACGCTGTGGCGAGAACTCTTTGCAGAGCATCCGCGAATCTTACTGAAGAATAGCGACTTCACGGTTACCGCATTTCGTTACGCCAGCGGAGTGGAAGGGCTGAAGGTAGAAAACAGTCGTGGACATCTGGTTATTCTGCCCTGGATGGGGCAAATGATCTGGGATGCTCAGTTTGATGGCCATGACCTGACCATGCGTAACATGTTCAGTCAGCCAAAACCGGCGGCGGAAGTGGTGGCGACCTACGGCTGTTTTGCCTTCCACTCAGGTCTGTTGGCTAATGGTTGCCCATCGCCAGAAGATTCACATCCTTTGCACGGTGAAATGGCTTGTGCCGCGATGGATGAAGCCTGGCTGGAGCTGGAGGGTGAGAATTTGCGCGTGGGTGGACGCTATGAGTATGTGATGGGGTTCGGTCATCATTATCAGGCGCATCCTGCGGTGGTAATGCACAAAGCGAGCGCGCTGTTTGATATTCAGATGGCGGTTACCAACCTCGCCTCAGTGGCAATGCCGTTGCAGTACATGTGCCATATGAACTATGCCTACGTACCGGAAGCCTCCTTCAGCCAGAATATTCCGGATGAGGCCATGAAGCTGCGTGAGTCGATACCCGCGCATGTTAAGCCGACTGAGCAATGGCTGGCGTTTAATCAGCGGATTGTGCAGGGCGAGGCTTCTCTGGCGCGGCTCAATGAACCCCATTTTTACGATCCGGAAATTGTCTTCTTTGCTGACCAACTGGACAGGTACACAGATAAGCCGGAATTTAGCATGATAGCACCAGATGGCACCACGTTCGTTACACGCTTCTCCAGCGCGGAGCTGAATTATGTGACGCGATGGATCCTGTATAACGGCGATCAACAGGTTGCGGCATTCGCCTTGCCTGCAACCTGTCGACCCGAAGGATTCCTGGCGGCACAACGCAATGGCACCTTGATTGAAATAGAACCGCAGCACACCCGGACATTTACCATCACGACAGGCATAGCCTGATCGCTCAAGGCTTGAACACCAAAGCGCTTATCGTTAAGGTAAGCGTTTTTGCCGGATGGCGGCATAAATGCCTTATCCGGCCTACCTGCCCGTAGGCCTGATAAGCGCAGCGCCATCAGGCGTTTCCCGGCCCCAGGACAAACCCATGATCACCATCGCCCTTATCGACGACCACACTATCGTCCGCTCCGGCTTTGCCCAACTGCTGGGGCTGGAAGCTGATTTGCAGGTTGTGGCGGAATTTGGCTCCGGGCGCGAGGCGCTGGCCGGTTTACCGGGGCGCGGCGTGCAGGTGTGTATTTGCGATATCTCGATGCCCGATATCTCGGGCCTGGAGCTACTCAGCCAACTGCCAAAAGGGATGGCGATCATCATGCTCTCCGTCCACGACAGCCCGGCACTGGTCGAGCAGGCGCTCAACGCAGGCGCGCGTGGCTTTCTTTCAAAACGCTGTAGCCCGGATGAACTGATTGCCGCCGTGCATACCGTGGCGACCGGCGGTTGCTATTTGACGCCGGACATCGCCGTCAAGCTGGCGGCCGGGCGTCAGGATCCGTTGACCAAACGTGAGCGTCAGGTGGCGGAGAAGCTGGCGCAGGGGATGGCGGTGAAAGAGATTGCCGCCGAGCTGGGGCTGTCGCCGAAAACGGTGCACGTTCATCGCGCCAACCTGATGGAAAAGCTGAACGTCAGCAACGATGTTGAACTGGCGCGCCGGATGTTTGACGGCTGGCAATGAACGCACTTTTCTCCCGGTTGATTACCGTTGTCGCCTGTTTCTTTATTTTTTCCGCCGCGTGGTTTTGCCTGTGGAGCATCAGCCTGCATCTGGTCGAACGTCCGGAGCTGGCGGTACTGCTGTTTCCGTTTGGCCTGCGTCTGGGATTAATGCTGCAATGTCCGCGCGGTTACTGGCCGGTGCTGCTGGGCGCGGAATGGCTGTTGATGTACTGGCTGGCGCAGGAGGTGGCGCTGGCTCATTTGCCACTTTTGATGATCGGAAGCGCCCTCACGCTACTCCCGGTGATGCTGATTTCGCGATACCGCCATCAACGCGACTGGCGCACGTTGCTGTTGCAGGGCGCAGCGCTGACGGCGGCGGCGCTGCTGCAATCGCTGCCGTGGTTGGGGCAGGGGGAGGAAGCGTGGAATGCGCTGTTACTGACCCTGACCGGCGGATTAACGCTGGCGCCGATCTGCCTGGTGTTCTGGCACTACCTCACCAGCACCACCTGGCTGCCGCTCGGCCCGGCTCTGGTGTCGCAGCCGGTGAACTGGCGCGGGCGACATCTGGTCTGGTATCTGCTGCTGTTCACCGTCAGCCTGTGGCTACAGCTCGGTTTGCCCGCTGAGCTTTCGCGCTTTACGCCGTTTTGTCTCGCTTTACCGATTATTGCGCTCGCCTGGCATTACGGCTGGCAAGGCGCGCTGATTGCGACGTTGATGAACGCCATCGCGCTGATTGCCAGCCAGACCTGGCACGATCACCCGGTCGATTTACTGCTCTCCCTGCTGGTGCAAAGCCTGACCGGGCTGCTGCTCGGCGCGGGTATTCAGCGGCTGCGTGAGCTTAACCAGTCGCTGCAAAACGAGCTGGCGCGTAATCATCGGCTGGCGGAACGTCTGCTGGAGACCGAAGAGAGCGTGCGCCGCGACGTGGCGCGCGAGCTGCACGACGATATCGGCCAGACCATCACCGCCATTCGTACGCAGGCGGGTATCGTACAGCGCCTGGCCCCCGAGAACGCGGGCGTTAAGCAAAGCGGGGCGCATATCGAGCAGTTGTCTCTGGGCGTGTACGATTCGGTGCGCCGCCTGCTGGGTCGCCTGCGACCGCGACAGTTGGACGATCTCACGCTGGAACAGGCCATCCGTTCATTGATGCGCGAAATGGAGCTGGAAAGTCGCGGTATCGTCAGCCACCTTGACTGGCGAATTGATGAGTCATTGCTGAGCGAAAGCCAGCGCGTGACGCTGTTTCGCGTCTGTCAGGAAGGGCTGAACAACATTGTGAAGCACGCCAATGCCAGCGCGGTGACGCTCCAGGGCTGGCAGCAGGATGAGCGGCTGATGCTGGTCATTGAGGACGACGGCAGCGGCTTGCCGCCGGGGTCGAACCCGCAGGGTTTCGGCCTCACCGGTATGCGCGAGCGGGTGACGGCGCTCGGCGGTTCACTCACGATTTCCTGTATGCACGGTACGCGCGTCAGCGTGTCGCTGCCCCAGCGCTACGCCTAAGGAACGGCCATGTTTCAGTTTTTAAAAGCTCCGGCCAGCGCGCCGCTTATCACCGACAAGCAGGAAGTGGACGCCCGCTACCGTTACTGGCGGCGGCATATTTTGCTGACTATCTGGCTCGGCTACGCGCTGTTTTATTTCACGCGCAAAAGCTTTAACGCTGCGGTGCCGGAAATTATCACCAGCGGCGTGCTGACCCGCAGCGATATTGGCCTGCTGGCGACGCTGTTTTACATCACCTACGGGCTGTCGAAATTTGTCTCCGGCATTGTTAGCGATCGCTCCAACGCCCGCTATTTTATGGGCATTGGGCTTATCGCCACCGGCGTGGTTAACATCCTGTTCGGCTTCTCAACCTCGGTCTGGGCCTTTGCCGTACTGTGGGCGCTGAACGCCTTCTTCCAGGGCTGGGGCGCGCCGGTGTGCGCCCGTCTGCTCACCGCGTGGTATTCGCGCAACGAGCGCGGCGGCTGGTGGGCAATCTGGAACACCGCACACAACGTCGGCGGCGCGCTGATTCCGATCGTCATGGCGGCGGCAGCGCTGCATTACGGCTGGCGCGCCGGGATGATGATTGCCGGTACGCTGGCGATCGTGGTGGGCGTTTTTCTTTGCTGGCGGTTGCGCGACAGGCCGCAGGCGATTGGTCTGCCGCCGATTGGCGACTGGCGGCACGATGAGCTGGAAATTGCCCAGCAGCAGGAGGGCGCGGGGTTAACTCGTAAAGAGATCCTCACCAAATATGTGTTGCTCAATCCATATATCTGGCTGTTGTCGCTGTGCTATGTGCTGGTGTACGTGGTACGCGCGGCGATCAACGACTGGGGCAATCTGTATATGTCGGAGACGCTCGGCGTCGATTTGGTCACCGCCAACACCGCCGTCACCATGTTTGAACTGGGCGGGTTTATCGGTGCGCTGGTGGCGGGCTGGGGCTCGGACAAGCTATTCAACGGCAATCGTGGGCCGATGAACTTGATTTTCGCCGCCGGAATTTTGCTCTCCGTGGGCTCGCTGTGGTTGATGCCATTCGCCAGCTACGTGATGCAGGCGGCGTGCTTCTTCACCACCGGCTTCTTCGTCTTTGGCCCGCAGATGCTGATCGGCATGGCGGCGGCGGAGTGCTCGCACAAAGAGGCGGCGGGCGCGGCGACCGGCTTTGTCGGCCTGTTTGCTTATCTGGGGGCATCGCTCTCTGGCTGGCCGCTGGCGAAGGTGATGGAAGTCTGGCACTGGAGCGGATTCTTTGTGGTGATCGCCATCGCGGCCGGCATCTCAGCACTGCTGTTGCTGCCGTTCTTAAACGCCCAGGCACCGCGCGATCTCAACGAAGCGTGATGCACCTCACCTTTTTGCCCCGAGTTAGGCAAAACTAAGAAATATTCCCGGTTTCACCTGGACGCTGTCTCAGGCGTGTCTCCCGTCTGATTTTTACAATGCCTGCCATTCGCAGGTAAAAAAATCAGCTCGGGAGTGTCAAATGCTGGCCTTTCTCAACCAGGTGCGCAAGCCGACCCTGGATCTGCCGCTCGATGTGCGGCGCAAAATGTGGTTCAAACCGTTCATGCAGTCCTATCTGGTGGTCTTTATCGGCTACCTGACCATGTACTTGATCCGCAAAAACTTCAACATCGCGCAAAACGACATGATCTCCACCTACGGGCTCAGCATGACGCAGTTGGGGATGATTGGCCTCGGCTTCTCCATCACCTATGGCGTGGGTAAAACCGTGGTTTCCTACTACGCGGACGGCAAAAATACCAAGCAGTTCCTGCCGTTTATGCTGATCCTCTCCGCAATTTGTATGCTCGGCTTCAGCGCCAGCATGGGCGCGGGGTCAACCAGCCTGTTCCTGATGATCGCCTTCTACGCGCTGAGCGGTTTCTTCCAGAGCACCGGCGGCTCGTGCAGCTATTCCACCATCACCAAGTGGACGCCACGCCGTAAGCGCGGTTCCTACCTCGGCATGTGGAATATTTCCCACAACCTCGGCGGTGCGGGTGCGGCGGGCGTAGCGCTGTTCGGCGCGAATTACCTGTTCGATGGCCACGTTATCGGTATGTTTATCTTCCCGTCGATTATTGCCCTGATTGTCGGTTTTATCGGCCTGCGCTACGGCAGCGACTCCCCGGAATCTTATGGCCTCGGTAAAGCCGAAGAGCTGTTCGGCGAGGAGATCAGCGAAGAGGACAAAGAGACCGAAGAAAACGAGATGACCAAATGGCAGATCTTTGTTGAGTACGTGCTGAAAAACAAAGTGATCTGGCTGCTGTGCTTCTCCAACATCTTCCTGTACGTGGTGCGTATCGGTATTGACCAGTGGTCCACCGTCTACGCCTTCCAGGAGCTAAAACTCTCCAAAGAGGTGGCAATTCAGGGCTTTACCCTGTTCGAAGTGGGCGCGCTGGTCGGCACGCTGCTGTGGGGCTGGCTCTCCGATCTCGCTAACGGTCGTCGTGCGCTGGTGGCCTGCGTGGCGCTGGCACTCATCATCGCGACGCTGGGTGTTTACCAGCACGCCAGCAACCAGTACGTCTATCTGGCTTCGCTGTTTGCGCTCGGTTTCCTGGTGTTTGGCCCGCAGTTGTTAATCGGCGTTGCCGCCGTCGGATTTGTGCCGAAAAAAGCGATCGGTGCGGCCGACGGGATTAAAGGCACCTTCGCCTACCTGATTGGCGACAGCTTCGCCAAGCTGGGGCTCGGGATGATTGCCGACGGCACGCCGATTTTCGGTCTCACCGGCTGGGCGGGCACCTTTGCCGCGCTGGATACCGCCGCCATCGGCTGTATCTGCCTGATGGCTATCGTGGCCGTGTTTGAAGAACGTAAAATTCGCCGTGAGAAAAAGATTCAACAATTGAAAGTTGCTTGAGTTAAGTGTGCATTGGTAACTTTTGCCCGCCTTAATGGCGGGCTTTTTTATGCCTGAGACTGACAGAAAGTATTATAAGCCTCGATAAATGCCTTCGCATTTGCGGCTGTTTGGTGGATAGATTGTCCGGCACGATACAGATCGCTGCCTAAGCCGGCACCGAAACAACCTGCCTTCAGGTAATGGGACAAATTGTCTGGCCTAATTCCGCCAACGGCATACAAAGGGACTTGAGGAGGCAAAACGGCTTTTAATGCCCGGATGTAATTCGGTCCCAGTTCCCCCGCAGGGAAAATTTTCAATCCGTCCGCGCCATGCCGGAATGCAACAAATGCTTCGCTGACTGTTTGGCAGCCGATGCAGGTGGTCATTTTGGCCGCTCGCGCAGTATCAATTACTTCCGGATCGGTGTTGGGCGTAAGGATAAATGCACATCCCAGCGAAGAGAGTGTGCTGACATCACTGACATTAGTGACCGTTCCGGCACCGATTTTTACTGTATGACCATAATGTTCCACGGCAAGAGCAATACTACGTTGCCAGTCTGGCGAATTCAGCGGTATTTCTATTGTGCTGAATCCGGCTGTGATAAGTGCATCAATATGGGCCAGCACTTCATCGGGCTTCACCCCACGTAAAATTGCGACCAAAGGGTTACGACTATTCATTTAAAAGTCTCCTGATGCCATTAATAAATGCTTTTTCACCGTTACACAGCCGACAGCGATAACCGAAATGATGAAACAGGCTTTGATAGCGGCTGAGCAAATCGTCATTGCCCACCAGAATGACTTCTTCTTCAGTGTTAATGGCATAGTGCTGTAGCATTTGTGCTATTTCATGGCCAATCAATAACCCGGACAGAGATTCGTAAAGCGTATCGGGTAACAACGTATGGGTGAGTATTCTGGCTCTCAGATCAAATAGGCTGCGGGATAAACATGTTTCCTGCCAGCCGCGTTCGGCTCCTGCTAAAAAAGCCTGTTCGTTCTTGTTTTGTTCCTCGGCGTTTTTCCCAACGATGGAGTAGTGTGAAAGTAAGTGGAAAAACTCGCCGGTCATGACGGTTTGAAAATCGCAGACGTTACTCTCTTGTACCTGCACCCATTTGCTGTGTGTTCCCGGGAATACGTACCAGTTCTCATCAGCTAAGGCGCCAAAAAGCTGAGTTTCCTCTCCACGCATGACGTTGTAGTTTTCCGGCCCGGCAATTTGCAGGCCAGGAACGATGAAAGTGGGAAAAGGGCCCGCATCTTCAACCTTTGTTAGATGCTGTGATAATGCACTTAACGGGGTTGGACAGCGTAAATAGTGGCTATCTACCCACCCGATATTACTGCCCACCATTCCGCTCATTATGACGGTTGTATCTGTGTTTAATGGCCGCGGACACAAACTGAGCAGTGTTAACCAGGTGTCTTTGAATACACCTGGTTGATGTTTGAGTACCCCATTCTGACTGACGTGTTGCCAGACACATTGATTCTGTTGATAGACCCAAATGCGCAGGTTGCTTGAGCCCCAGTCTACGGCAATGAAATTCTCTGAATTGAACATACATCGTTCCTGATGTTGAAAGATGGCCCGTAAACGGGCCAGATTCAGGCGGATTACTCGTCAGTAATGACCATTTTTTTATCAAAGTTGATCAGCAGCGAGCAGATGAGATAACCCACAGCAGCCAGCGCAAAGAACATCATCGCTGCGTAATAGTTCCCCGTGGATTGCACCAGGAAACCAATAAAAATAGGCAGGATGGCTGCAAACAAATTACTGGTGAAGTTCATGGTTCCGCAAATGGTGCCTGCAACTGATTGTGCGCCCAGTAGTCCGGGTATTGACCAGTAAACGCTGGCCCATCGCAGGGGAAAAAGGGCAATAGTGAGCAAGGTAATTGCGACGGCTGGCGTCGAGCTTTGTGCGCAAAGGAAAATACCAACACCAGCGGTGGTAGCCGAAATCGCCAACATCGTATGCATAACGCGGCTTGTTTTTGCTCCTTTGCTGCGCCATTTATCCATAATGTAGCCGCCAGTCAGTTGGCCGACAAAACACAGCAGGAAGATCAGCGCCATTGCTCCGCCCATCGATTTGATATCAAAACCGTAGGTGGCCTGGAAATAGAGCGGTAGCCATGTCATCAGGCCATAGAACACGAAGCTATAGCAGACCCAGCCACAGATAAGTGCAATCACATTACGTTGTTTCAGGTAAGGTTTGATATCGGCCAGACGGTATTTCTTGCTACTGGTTTCAGCACCGTTTGCCGCAACAATATGGTCTAGTTCAGCTTTATTGATGCTGGGGTGTTCTGATGGATAAGTGCGGATGTACCACCAGGCCAGTAAACCGACAATCATTGTTCCCACACCAGCCACCACGAATGCCATACGCCATGAGTCGAAAAAGGCAATAAGTCCGGCGATGATCACCGCACCCAGCGCCGTACCCAATGGCGCGCCGCCATCAAGTAGCATCGAACCACGTCCGCGTTCGGTTGGCGTTAACCATGTGCCCATTAACTTCGCGCCGGCGGGCATGATTGGAGATTCAGTGACGCCTAACCCCAGACGAGAAAGTGAAAGGGTGAAAATAGAGTGACACAGAGCCGCAACGGCTTGAAATGCTCCCCATAAGATAGTGGCCAGCGCAATGATATGTCTGGCTTTGAATTTATCAGCAATGACCCCACTGGGGATTTGCATTAATGCATAAGCCCAGAAAAAGGCACTATGAATCACACCAACAACGCGAGTATCGGTAATACCAAATTCATCTGTAATATAAGGCATGGCAATAGAAAGAGAGGTGCGGTCAATATAGTTAATAGCACCTAATAAGAGCATAATAATAAATATGCGCCACCTTACTGTTGTTGCCTTTAATTTTTCTTCTTCAGTATTTACGTTAACAATAGACATAAGGGCTCCTTGCCATACTCATAATGAGTATGGCGGTACGAGGTATTATTATCTTGTGGAGTGTTACATTATGGAGCCAACAGTCCAGGGGACGAATTCTTGACTGCCATAGCCAAATTCCTCACTCTTCGTTTTTTTACCTGATGCCATCTCAAGGATCATCTGGTAGATACGTTCACCGACTTCTGCAATGGATTCTTCCCCCTCGACAATGGTTCCGCAATTAATATCCATATCCTCCTGTTGGCGTTGCCAAAGCGCATTATTGGTAGCCAGCTTCAAGCTTGGGGTCGGCTTGGAACCAAAGGCAGAACCTCGGCCTGTGGTGAAACACAGAAGATTTGCTCCTCCGGCGATTTGCCCCGTGACGGCAATAGGGTCATATCCAGGGGTATCCATAAAGACAAAACCCTTCGCGGTTACCGGTTCAGCATACTCATACACTTCTGTCAGATTGGTTGTACCCGCTTTAGCAATACCACCAAGTGATTTTTCCAGAATTGTCGTCAGCCCGCCGACTTTGTTACCCGCCGAAGGGTTGTTGTTCATTTCGCTTCCAGTGCGGCGACAATACTCTTCCCACCAGTGAATGCGGGCAATGAGTTTTTCACCTATCTCGCGAGAAACGGCACGGCGGGTAAGAAGATGTTCGGCACCATAAATTTCGGAGGTTTCAGATAAAATCGCTGTTCCGCCTTGTTGCACCAGTTTATCTACCGCATAGCCCAGAGCTGGATTGGCTGAGATCCCGGAATAGCTGTCGGAACCGCCACATTCGAGCGCGAGTATGATTTCTGATGCAGGGATAGGTTGACGTGTTACCTGGTTAGCAACGGGCAACATTTGGTTAACCAGGGAAATTCCTTTCTCAATGGCGTGACGTGTACCGCCCACATCCTGAATGGTATAACTGTGCATCATTGGGCCATCGGCTAGTCCATGGGCATTCATCATGTCTTGAATTTGACTGGATTCGCATCCCAGTCCAACGATGATTACGCCGGCAAAGTTAGCATGGGTGGCATAACCGGCCATCGTACGTCTCATGACGTCCATTGATTCACTTTTAGAGCCAATAGCACAGCCAAAACTTTGTGGTAATGACACCACGCCATCAACATTCGGGTAATCTGCAAGACCCTGCAGACGGAAGTGATCCTCAATAGCTCTTACGACCGTGGCACTACAGTTTACGGAGCTTAAAATACCGATGTAATTACGTGTAGCTGCACGGCCATCGGCGCGGCGGATACCCATAAAGGTATCCTGTTGAGGGGCTGGAGAAGGTGAATGGCAATCTTCACCCCAGGCATAGTCGCGTTCAAAGTCACCCATTCCCAAATTATGCATGTGGATGTGTTCGCCAGGCTTAATGGGCTGAGTTGCGAAGCCAATAATTTGCCCATAACGTCTGACCGCATCGCCAACCTTCAGTGCATGCAGGGCGATTTTATGCCCTGCGGGAATATCACTGAGTACAGTAATGTGCTCTTCTTCAAGCCGGGTGCCTGCGGGGACAGCCTGCCTTGCGATAACCACATCATCTTTGGGATTCAATTTTAATACAGGGTTGATGTTCATTATCTTTGCTCTCATGCTGGTTTATACCGTAATACGGGATAATATATTTTTAACCTGTTCTCTTTTTTCTTCATTTAACGGTAATGCTGGCGGGACAACTGCAGTTGATATATCCACGCCACTTAATTTAATGGCGGTCTTGATAACGGCAAAGAAAGGTTGTTCTAAGGCATATAAAGGTGATAATCCGGCAAGTTGTTGTTGAAGTACTTTGGCGGTAGCGAGATCGTTCTGCTGAATCGCCTGATAAATTCCGCGTGTAATATGAGGCGCAAAGTTAAATGTTGCCGGAATGCCGCCATGTCCACCGAGTAATAATGTATCAAGTAAATATTCGTCATAGCCGCTAAAAATGATAAAATCTGGGCGGAAACAGTGAACCTGATTAATAACTTCCCTGGTGTGGCTAATGTTATCAATTGTATCTTTAATGCCAACGATATTTGGTACTTCGCGGGCAAGGCGAGTGATGACATTTATACCAATATCCTGGCCAGTTAGTTCTGGAAAATTATATAAGAAGACGGGAATGCTTAGCGCTTCAGCAATTCGTTTGTAATGCGTAAAGCGGGCCTCATCGCTGAGTTTTGCATAATAAGGATTGACTACCAGTACTCCTTTTGCGCCCGCGTTTTCAGCATGCCTTCCAAGTTGGATAGTTTCCGCTGTGCTGGCGCAGGCGATACCAATAAGAACAGGAACTCTACCGGCAACATGCTGCAGGCTAAACTCTGCAATTTGCTTTCTTTGTTCGGACGAGAAATGGGAAAATTCGCCGCCACTGCCCAGAATGAGCATTCCGTCGGCACCATTGCTAATCACATGGTCAATCATTACTGCCATTCCAGCGCGATCCAATTCCCCGCTTTCGTCAACGATAGTCGGTACTGGCGGGAAGATGCCCTTAAAAATGTTCAACATTGCCACTCCTTTAGTTCTATATATGGAACTCATGTTCTGTATATTGAAGTTAGTACAGCAAATATCCAAATCGTTCGTCAACGTTTTTTGCAGAACAAATGAACAACTGTGAGATTGATCGGGTTTGTGGGTATAAAATTTAGGTAATAGAGCCCAGTTTGCGTATGTGCAAAAAAGCCGCATTCCTGAGAAAAGTGATTGCGGTATACTGTGCAGAGTCTATGAATAAAAAAGATTAATAGCGCATGAACCAAGACATTACGACCTCTGTTCCCGCATTGGATAAGACAGTAAAAATCTGTAATTATCTTTTTAACTCCCCAGGAGCGACCTTCAGTCAGATTCAGCAGGATCTGGCATTACCAAAAAGCAGCACGTCTTCCCTGCTAAATGCACTGGTTGCGCATCATCTTTTGCGCCTGGAAAAGGGACGTTTCTTTTTGGGCTTGAAGCTGTACGAATGGGGAAATCGTTCGTTGGAACAATTTGATATTCGTAATGCGGCACTTCCTGTTTTGGAAAAACTGCGTCAGCAAACGGACCTGACCTGTCACTTAGGTATATTGGATGAAGTCGCGCCAATTTATCTTATGAAGCTGGAGAATACCCAGCCGATTGGCATTCGGACCTGGGTCGGTAAAAAATTACCGATGCACAGCTCCGGTGTGGGCAAAGCGCTTTGTGCCTGGCTGCCGCAAGATAAAATTGATGAGCTGTTGCCTGATGAAGTGTTGCCACGGTATACCGAAACCACCATTACCAGCAAAAAAGCATTAATGAAGGAATTTGCCAGAATCCGCGAGCAAGGCTGGGTCTTTGATAACGCCGAAGACTCCCCTGGCATCTATTGCATTGCCGCACCGGTTTTTAACCGTAATAAAGACGTGATTGCGGCAATAAGTATCAGCGGCGTTGAACTACAAATGCCAAAAAATTGTATTCCACAATATTCGCAGTGGGTGCGCGAAGCCTGTCAGTCACTCTCGGAAAAATTAGTTTAAACGGGCGGTATCGTCATTAATGATTTGGATAATGCTGGCCACGTTGGTGGTTGTTTTTGTAGTGGGCTTCCGGGTGCTGACGTCCGGATCACGACGGGCCATTCGCCGTCTGAGTGAGCGACTGAGTATTGATGTAGTACCAGTAGAATCGATGATTGACCAGATGGGAAAAGTACAGGGGGAGGCGTTTTTACAGTACCTGCACCGCCCTGATGAATCGCATCTGCAAAATGCCGCCCAGGTATTGTTAATCTGGCAAATCGTCATTGTCGACGGCAGCGAGCAGAACCTGCTGCAGTGGCACCGCCTGCTACAAAAATCTCGCCTGGCCGCCCCGATCACCGACGCGCAGGTGCGTCTGGCGCTCGGGTTTCTACGTGAAATGGAGCCGGATATGCAGGAGCTTAACGCGTTCCAGATGCGCTATAACGCCTTTTTCCAACCTGAAGATGGCGTGCACTGGCTGCACTGATAGTGATGCCTGATGGCGCTACGCTTATCAGGCCGACAAAA
>NZ_CP069763.1:1309895-1311137 GCF_016893685.1 Citrobacter cronae | reverse complement strand
AGTTGTCAAAACGTTAAATACGTCACACTTTTAATGTTACAATGCGTAACTTTTCTACAATAACCCCACGCAGGTAACAAAATGAGTGACGCTGTTGAACAAAAATCCCGCGCTGAGGTAAATACCCGGCCAAACTGGTCGGCGGTATTCGCCGTGGCGTTCTGTGTTGCCTGCCTGATAACCGTTGAGTTTCTGCCCGTTAGCCTGCTGACGCCAATGGCGCAGGATCTGGGCATTTCGGAAGGCGTTGCCGGACAATCAGTGACCGTGACGGCGTTTGTCGCCATGTTCGCCAGCCTGTTTGTGACGCAAATTATCCAGGCAACCGATCGTCGCTATGTGGTGATCCTGTTTTCGGTTCTGCTGACGCTTTCCTGCCTGCTGGTTTCATTTGCTAACTCTTTTACGCTCTTGCTGATCGGTCGTGCCTGTCTGGGGCTGGCGCTCGGCGGGTTCTGGGCGATGTCAGCGTCGCTGACCATGCGTCTGGTTCCCGCGCGTACGGTACCGAAAGCGCTGTCGGTGATATTTGGCGCGGTGTCCATCGCGCTGGTGATTGCCGCGCCGTTGGGGAGCTTTTTGGGCGGCATCATCGGCTGGCGCAACGTGTTTAACGCGGCGGCGGTAATGGGCGTGCTGTGCACCATCTGGGTAGTGAGAGCGCTGCCTTCGCTGCCGGGCGAACCTGCGCATCACAAGCAAAATATGTTCAGCCTGCTGCAGCGCCCCGGAGTAATGGCCGGGATGATTGCTATCTTCATGTCCTTCGCCGGGCAGTTCGCCTTCTTTACCTATATTCGCCCTGTCTATATGAATCTGGCGGGCTTTGATGTTGATGGCCTGACGCTGGTGCTGTTGAGTTTTGGTATCGCCAGCTTTGTCGGGACGTCGTTCTCTTCGGTGATTCTGAAGCGCTCGGTCAAACTGGCCCTGGCCGGTGCGCCGCTGGTGCTGGCGCTCAGCGCGCTGGTCCTGATTCTGTGGGGTAGCGATAAAGTGGTGGCCTCGGGCATTGCGATAATCTGGGGGCTGGCGTTTGCGCTGGTACCGGTTGGTTGGTCGACGTGGATCACCCGCTCGCTTGCCGATCAGGCAGAAAAAGCCGGATCGGTCCAGGTCGCCGTGATCCAGCTTGCCAATACCTGCGGGGCTGCGGTGGGAGGCTATGCGCTCGATAACCTCGGACTGCTGTCGCCCCTGATGCTCTCGGGCAGCCTGATGCTGCTGACAGCACTTCTGGTG
>NZ_CP069763.1:1306481-1307864 GCF_016893685.1 Citrobacter cronae | reverse complement strand
TCAATCAAAACCATTATTTTCGGCGGTATGGGCAAACCATTCGCCGCTCTTTTTCACTGTACGTTTTTGTGTTTCTAAATCCAATTGGACAAAACCGTAGCGGTTTTTATAGCCGTTGAGCCATGACCAGTTATCAATAAAGGTCCACATATGGTAGCCAAGACAATGACAGCCTTCGCTAATGCCTTTATGTAGCCATTTCAGATGCTCAGTAACAAATTCAATACGGTAGCTATCGTTAACTTGTCCTTCCTGAATAAAGCGCTGTTCGTTTTCTACACCCATACCGTTTTCTGAAATAAAGCAGCGTGGGTTACCGTAATTATCGCGAAGATTGGTAATAATATCGTAAATACCCGGCTCATAAATTTCCCAGCCGCGGTAAGGGTTCATTTTACGTCCCGGCATTTCATAGTAATCAAACAGCCACTCCGGCATAAACGGCGCATTAGGATTGACTGCCGTATCGCGACATTTCACACGACGCGGCTGGTAATAGTTAATCCCCAGCAGGTCGATTTTGCCGTCGGCGATCAACTGCGCATCGCCTGGCTGGCAGGCCGGAAGCTGATCGTACTCTTTCAGCAATGCCACCAGATCCGCCGGATATTCCCCTTTCAGTACCGGGTCGAGGAAGCTGCGATTAAACAGCAGATCCGCATGGTGTGCGGCTTTGACATCTGCCGGATGCTGCGAGCGCGGATACGAAGGCGTTAAATTCAGCACTACGCCAATTTCACCGTCATGGTTTGCATCACGATACGCCCGCACCGCCGTCGCATGCGCCAGCACGGTATGGTACGCCACAGTGGCGGCACGTTTGAAATCCACCACGTTAGGATAATGGAAGTCATACAAATAACCGCCTTCTACAGGAACAATCGGCTCGTTGAAGGTGAACCAGTGCTTAATGCGGTTGCCGAACAATTTGAAACACGTCTGTGCGTAGCGGCCAAACGCCTCAACCACTTCACGGTTTTCCCAGCCGCCTTTTTCCTGCATCACCATCGGCATGTCGAAGTGGAACAGGGTGATAAATGGCGTTATGCCTTGCGCCAGCAGCTCGTCGATGACGTTATTATAAAAATCGACGGCCTCAGGATTAACCTCACCGGTGCCGTCCGGGATCAGGCGTGACCAGCTCAGAGATGTACGGAAGCTATTGTGTTTCAGCTGTTTGAGCAGTGCGATATCCTGTTTCCAGTGCTGATAAAAGCCCGAGGTGTTCGCCGGGCCAACCCCCTGATGGAAACGACCTGGCTGGCGGTCGAACCACACATCCCACGTGGTCGGGCTTTTACCGCCGTTCAGGCTATCGCCTTCGGTTTGTAGCGCCGAGCAGGCACTGCCCCACCAGAAGTTTTCAGGAAAACGGTATCGCAT
>NZ_CP069763.1:1279580-1303532 GCF_016893685.1 Citrobacter cronae | reverse complement strand
TACGCCTATAAATCCGGGCATTCCACTTTGCCAAGCGCTTCCCAGTAGTTGTTCTGGTTATTTCTTTGTATTGCCAGAATGGCTTCGCGGATGTGCTGCTGATTGCGCGTATCCGCCATAATCGTTTTTTCCCACACCTCATCCGACGGCGACCCTTGCGGGGTGCAAATCTTACGTAAGTCCTTCATAACGGTGTTTTTTTCGTGTACTGCCTGCAGTCCGCCATACGCCGAGTCGGCTTGTACCAGTGCGGGTAGCGTGAAAAGGACGGCAATAATCGGAAAAATGACTCGTTTCATGATAATAATCCTTGTTGTCTATGCGCATCATCTCAAGAGTAAGTGTAGACGGCATACGACTCACTCATCAGCCTGTGTTAATGCCTAAAACTAAATCAGCCAGACGTTGTAGTTTTTCAGGAGGATAGGATGCAAATACAGATTACCGATACGGTTACCGAAGACGATCAAAACGCGCTGCTGGCCGGATTGCGTGCGTACAATCGCCAGTTTCTCAGAACCACCAATTTTGGCGACCTGGCGGTGTACTGGCGCGATGAGCACAATGAAATTCTGGGCGGGTTGATCGGCAAAATTAAAGGCGAATGGCTATGCATTGAGTTTTTATGGATGCATGATTCGCTGCGTAAAGGCGGTTACGGCACAAAATTGATGCAGGCGGCGGAACAAACCGCGCGTGAGAGAGGGTGTCTGCATGCGCTGGTGGATACGATGAGTTTCCAGGCGCTGCCGTTTTATCAGAAAAACGGCTATCAGCTGCAAATGACCCTCGATAACTTCCCGGAAACCGGTGCCGCGCGCCATTATTTGTCGAAAACGTTTTGATGACCGGAAGGTCTGGATGCCGCCTCACTTTCTTGCGCAGCAGAATAGTGTATGTTCTGAACAATCATTTATTTCTTAAGCGGTAAAGAGATGAGACGGATTGAGATAATACTGGGAGAGCTGGAACGGCTGACGCGAGGACTGAATCTTGCCCAACTGGCGCAGGAAACGGCGTTCACCGCGGAGGCCATCGGCTTTAATCTTGGGCTGGCGCGTAACTCGGTCAGTAAAGATCTCAATCAACTCTGGAATGACGGTCTGGCGATTAAAAGTCGCGGACGTCCGGTATTCTTTCTGCATCGTCAGACGATTGAAACGCTGCTGGGACGCAAACTGGATGAGTCCGAGCGCGAAGTGCAAACCGTTGCCGATCTGTTGCCTGTTCAGGAAGCCCAGTCGACAGACGATCCCTTTTTCGGCCTGATTGGTTACGATCGCAGCCTGCGCGATGCGGTGGAAAAAGGCCGCGCGGCGGTGCTTTATCCCCACGGGCTGCACGTTCTGCTGACCGGTCCTTCCGGCGTGGGCAAAACCTTTTTCGCCGAACTGATGCACCGTTTTGCCTGCGAGCGCGCGACGGGAACACCGCCACCGCTGGTCTATTTTAACTGCGCGGAATACGCCCATAACCCGGAGCTGCTCTCTTCACATTTATTTGGCCATCGACAGGGGGCCTTTACCGGCGCAAACGAGAATAAACCGGGGCTGGTCGAGCAGGCTGACGGCGGCTATCTGCTGCTCGATGAAGTGCATCGTCTGCCGTATGAAGGTCAGGAAAAACTGTTCTCAATTCTCGACAAAGGCCAATACCGACCGCTGGGTTCCAGCGCCGTGGCGCGCTCAATTTCGGTCCGTCTGATTTGTGCGACCACCGAACCGGTCAGCTCGGCGCTGCTGCGCACCTTCCAGCGACGTATTCAGGTGTGCATCGATTTACCCGGCATCCGCCAGCGCTCGGTGGAAGAGCAGGTTGAACTTATCGTCGGCTTTTTACAGCGTGAGAGCCGTAAAATCGAACGCACGATAAGCATCGACCGTACCCTGCTGCTCTGGCTGCTGAATAAGCCGCTGGAAGGCAATATTGGTCAGCTCAAGAGCGACATTCAGTTTCTCTGCGCCCAGGCCTGGGCCTCGGGGATGACGGAACACAGCGATACGCTACAGCTGGATAAACGTCTGGCAGAAATGCCGTTTAACGCCACGCCGGAACAACGCCTGCTGGTGGGAGCGCTGTTCGAAGGCAAAGAGCATCTGAGCATCGACGCCCGTACGCTGCCCGCACTGAAAAATTCGCTGGCGACCGGAGCCGAAATTGAAGAGAGCGATCTCTTTTACAGCTTCCTGACCCGGGAATATATCAACCTGCGTAACAGCAATGTTCCGCCAGCTGAAACCCTGGCGATACTTAAAAACAAACTCAGCTCGATTTTTGAATACGGTCTCTACAGCCGCGACAGCGTGGCGCATCCCCCGCGCTATGGCGATCAGATAGAAGAACGCGTGACGCTGCTGATCGGCTGCGTTGAGCAAGTGCTTGGTTTCACGCTGCCGGAGAATCTGGTTAACCCACTGCGCAAACACTTTCTGGCGCTGATTGGCTACGTGCAGCGCGGGCTTATTCCCCAGCTTTATTCTTCCAGTCTGATCCTCGACCGCTGTAAAGATGAATACGAAAACGCCACGCTGTTATGCCGAAAAATCAACGAACTGCTGCATATTCAGTGTCCAGCGACGGAGGTGGTCTGGCTGTGTCTGTTCCTCAAAGAGTGTCGGCATTACCGCCAACGAATTGACGCCAGCCCGGACTGCGGGGTGATTTTGATTGCTCACGGCGCGACGACCGCCACCAGCCAGGCGCAGTATGTGAATCGCGTGCTGGAGCGCGAGCTGTTCAGCGCTATCGATATGCCTTTCGAGCAGTCGGTGCATGATACGCTGGAAGCCCTGACGCAGATGATCCAGGCCCGGCAATATCGCCGACTGATCCTGATGGTGGATATTGGCTCATTGGTCCATTTTGGCAGCACGATCAGCAAACTATTCCAGATAGACGTTCTGTTGATGCCAAATATTACGCTCACCAGCTTGTTGGAGGTAGGACTGGATTTAAACTATGAAACCAGTGATTTACCGCAGCTGGCGGCATTAATGCAGCGCAAAAATATTCCCTGTCAGCTCTGTACGCCGCAGCAGGAAAACAGCGGCAAAGTGCTGGTCATCTCCTGTATTACCGGTATGGGTATGGCGGAAAAAATCAAAAAGGTGCTGGAGGAGAGCTTCGGCGAGCTGATGTCGCAGGACACGCGGATGGTGATCCTCGATTACAACGAAGTCCGCAGCCTGGAGCGCGTTCAGCAGGCGATTAACGCCAGCGAGCGTCTGGCGGGGATCGTCGGTACTTTCCAGCCGGGACTGCCGGACATTCCGTTTATCTCGCTTGAGGAGCTGTTCTCCGAGCAGGGACCCGAACTGGTGCTCAGCCTGCTGACGCCGGATCTCTCCAGCAGTGAGCGTCGTCTGGAGATGGAGCGCAGCGCAATGCGTTTCATCAGCGCATTGACCATGGAAAGCATCATTAACCACATTTCGGTGCTTAACCCGCAGCGCATTCTGAAAGAGATGGAAGGTGTGCTGAATCATCTGACCACCGCGCTTTCGCTAAAACCGAGCCGCCAGGTGACACTGCGCTTCCTGATCCACTGCTGCTGTATGGTTGAGCGTATCGTGATTAACCGCAAACCGTTACAGATGGCGTTAGAGAACAAGCCGGATCTTGATATCCGCGCGTTTAGTGTCATTAAATCGGCTTTCCTGCCGATCGAAGAGGCCTATGCCATTCGCTTATCGGACGCGGAATATTTTTATATCTACGAACTGCTGTATAGCTAATCTCTTGTCTGGCGGGGCTTTGCGCCCCGCCAGCATCCACAACTCCCCCGTGTGACACAAATTCTGGCACAGCCTTTGCTCTGTTTACCTATGTCTATGTAATCGAGCCAGGAGGCCATTTTGACTACCACTGAATCCTTGCCCCAGATCCTGCTGCTGACCCATGGCGGCTGGGGGCAACAGCTTTGCAACAGCCTGCGCATGGTGATGGGCGAAATCAAAGGCGTGACCGAAATTGCGTTGATGCCCGTTGATACGCTCGGGGAGTTTTATCAGCGCGTCGAAGTCGTGGTGAAAGCCATGCCGGAAGGCTCACTGATCCTGACCGATTTTATTGGCGGCACCACTTCTAATGTTGCGGCGCGGCTGAGCGCCGATTACCCGGTGGCAGTCATTTCCGGGCTGAATGCCTCTTTGTTACTGGAGGCGCTGGACAAACGCGAGCACGGTCAACTGACCGCCTGTGTGGCCGAACTGGTCGAGGCCGGGCGGAGCAGCTGCCTGGACGTTGTTGCTCACGTACGTCAATTACAACAATCACAATAAGGATTAAACATCATGGCAAACATCGTTTTATGTCGTATCGATAGCCGTCTGATTCATGGCCAGGTTGTGACTAAGTGGGTTGGACAATCTCAGGCAAACCGGATTGCGGTGGTTAGCGATGAGCTGGACGCCGACCCATTTATGAAAAATATCTACCTGATGGCAGCGCCGCCAAATATCAAAGTGGATTGCTTTGGTAACCAGAGTTTTGCCGCCGCATGGAAAGAAAATCAGCTTGGTGACGGCAAGGTCCTGGTGCTGTTCCCCTCTCTGGCGGCGGTCCTGGAGGCGGTCCAGTTGGGTTTTGATGTCTCCACCATTCAGGTCGGTGGGCTGGGCGGTGGGCCAAACCGCAAAGCGGTATTCCAGAACATCACGCTGGATGAAAAGGACGTCGGCATTCTGAGCGACCTGAAAAATCGTGGGATTCAGGTGTTCTTCCAGACTATCCCGGAAGATAAGCCGCAGTCGCTGGACGATATCCTGAAAAAATTCTAATTCTTTGATAACAGGGTACTTAACTATGGATACTTTAGTCTTTGCAAGCCTGATGGGGTTGTATTACTGGTTTGCCCGATTACGCCTTGGCTACACCTTTTCCGCCATGCTGCTACAGCCGGTGGTGATTGCCGTATTCGTTGGCCTGCTGTTAGGCAACATGGAAACGGCGATGATCATTGGCGCAGGTATGCAACTGGTTTACCTCGGCGTGACCTCTACGCCAGGCGGCAACGTCCCGTCGGATCCGGCGCTGGCTGCCTGTATTTCAATTCCTATCGCCGTGAAGGCCGGAATGGACCCGAACCTGGCCATCGCACTGGCGATCCCGTTTGGCGTTATCGGTGTGTTCCTCGACCAGTTGCGTCGTACGTTAAACGCCGCGTGGGTACATATGGCCGACAAGCACGCGGAAACGGCCAACATGGCGGGGATTATGCGCTGTGCGTTCCTCTACCCGGCGTTACTCGGGCTGGTGCTGCGTTTCCCGGTGGTCTTTGCCGCTAACTATTTTGGTCAGGACGTGGTGGAAAGCTTCCTGAAGCTGATGCCGCACTGGCTCACACACTCCTTTGAAATTATGGGCGGCATTCTGCCGGCGCTGGGCTTTGCCATCACCATTATGGTGATCGGTAAAAAGAGCCTGCTGCCGTGGTTTATCGGCGGATTCTTTGCAGTGCTGTACCTGAAGGTGGACATCATGGCGATGGCAATCTTTGGTACCTGCGTGGCCTTCCTGATTAAAGGTCTGGCGAAAAATGAAGGAGCAGCATGATGAGCAGCGACGTAATGCAGCATGAACTGGTGGAGCGTGCACGTGAAAGCGGCACGCTGACCAAAGCAGATATCACCAAAGCCTGGTTTATCTACTGGCTGGGTGCGGAAGTTTCCAGCTCCTATGAGCGTTTGCAAAGCCTGATTTTCTGCGCCTCGATGACACCGATCATCAAAAAACTATACCCGCAAAAAGAGGAGCAGGTGGAAGCGCTGAAACGCCATCTGAACTTCTTCAACTCGGAGCAAACGTTCGGGGCGGTGATTCAGGGGATTTCCATTGCGATGGAGGAGCAGAAAACGCGCGGCGAGCCGATTAGCGACGCTTCGATCACCGGGATTAAAACTGGCTTAATGGGACCACTGGCCGGGATGGGCGACTCCATCATCTGGGCAGCCGTTATGCCGCTGTTAATTGCTATTTTCATCCCGTTCGCCGCCAATGGCAGCGCGATGGGAGGAATTGTACCGTTAATTCTCTATCCTGCTATTACGCTGGCAATCAGCTACGGCATGGTCCACAAAGGTTATACGCTGGGGCGTGACTCGATTATCGGTCTGCTGCAGGGAGGGCGAATTAAGGAGCTTATCTACGGTGCTAACGTGCTGGGTCTGATCATGATGGGCGCGCTTTCTGCGAGTTACGTCAAGATCACCACCCCGCTAAAACTCAGCGCCCTGAAAGGCTCTGAAGTGGTGGTTCAGCAAATTCTCGACTCTATTGCCCCCGGCCTGTTGCCGCTGGCGGCGGTGTTCGCCATCTACTTTTATCTGGTGAAGAAAGGGCCACGTTACACCACGATCCTGCTGTCAATTGTGGCGCTCAGCGTGGTTTGTTCGCTGTTGGGAGTGCTGTAAGCCATGACACAGAATATTTATCAACAACTGGGGCTAAAACAGGTCATTAACGCCTGCGGCAAGATGACGATTCTGGGCGTTTCCAGCGTAGCGCCGGAGGTGATGCAGGCCACCGCGCGGGCGGCCTCATCCTTTGTTGAAATCGATCGGCTGGTGGACCGCACCGGCGAGCTGGTTTCCCGCTATACCGGCGCGGAGGACAGCTATATCACCTCTTGTGCGTCGGCGGGTATTGCTATCTCTGTCGCCGCAGCCATTACCCGCGGCGACCCGGCGCGAGTCTCGCTAATGCCTGATAGCACAGGTATGGCGAATGAAGTGGTCATGCTGCGCGGGCATAACGTTGACTACGGGGCGCCAATCACCAGCGCTATTCGCCTGGGCGGTGGTCGCGTGGTGGAAGTCGGCTCAAGTAATCTTGCGGCCCGCTGGCAGTTGGAGAGCGCGATTACCGATAACACCGCCGCGCTGCTGTACGTGAAATCGCACCATTGCGTGCAGAAGGGCATGTTGAGCATTGCGGATTTTGTGCAGGTCGCGCAGGTTCACAACCTGCCGCTGATTGTTGATGCCGCCGCCGAGGAGGATTTACACGCCTGGGTGGCGAGAGGGGCGGATATGGTGGTCTACAGCGGGGCAAAAGCCTTTAACGCGCCGACCTCCGGGTTTATCACCGGTAAGAAACAGTGGATTGCTGCGTGTAAAGCGCAGCACCACGGGATTGCCCGGGCGATGAAAATCGGCAAAGAGAATATGGTCGGGCTGGTGTATGCCCTGGAAAACTATCATCAGGGGCAGGTCGTGGTGACTGCTGAGGAACTCCAGCCCGTGGCACAGGCGATATCAGCGATTCCCGGACTGGACGCCGATATCGAACAGGACGAAGCCGGACGCGCCATCTGGCGGATTCGGATCCGCGTGAACGCGCAGACGCTGGGGCAGGATGCTTATGCTGTCGAAGCAAAACTTCGCGGGGGCGATATCGCGATTTACGCTCGTCGTTACAACCTTCATCAGGGCGTTTTTAGTCTTGACCCGCGTACGGTCGCAGAAGGGGAAATGGCGTTGATCGTAGCGCGATTAAAGGAGATTGCAGACCATGCAGCACATTAATTTTTATCGGAATAAAGTGGCCATTAACGTGCTGGCGAAGGATATCGCCAATGCCCGGGAAATCTATGATGCCGCTGAAGGCCATGCGGTGATCGGCGTGCTTTCCGCGCAGTTTACGTCAGTTGATGAGGGCGTTCGGGAAGTTAAACGCTGGATGACGGAGGTGCCGTCGATCTCCGTCGGATTGGGGGCTGGCGACCCGGCACAGTATTACAAAGCGGCGATGATAGCCTCAGCGGTTCACCCGGCGCACGTCAACCAGACCTTTACCGGCTGCGGGTTTGCGGCAGGGGCGCTGGCGGCCACGGGCGGCGAACAAACCCATATCAATGCGCTGGTCAGCCCGACGGGCACACCGGGGGAAGTGCTGATCTCGACGGGCGTTTGCAGTAGCCAGGGCACGCCTGCCCGCGTTTCCTGTGATGCAGCGGTACGGATGATGTTGGATTCAGGGGCGCACGCGGCGAAGTTTTTCCCCATGGGGGGAGAGCGGTCGCTGCCTGAGTTGTATGCGCTGGCGACGACCGCTGCGCGCAACGGCATGACGCTGATTGAACCGACGGGCGGGATCGATCTCGATAACTTCGGCATTATCCTGAAAACCTGTCTGGAGGCGGGAGTGCCCCGCGTGATGCCGCATGTTTACAGCTCGATTATCGATCCACAAACGGGTAATACCCGCCCTGAAGATGTCGCCAGGTTAATGGAGATAGTGAAAGAGATGGTGTGATGTTGCTATCGCCGGATGGCGCATAAAAGATGCCTGGTAAGCGTTAGGTTTCACCGGGCATTTTTGCGAACACCATTCCCGGAAAATGAATACATTGCAAAAGTAGGTATTTATTCGCCAAAGCGCCTCGCAGATGAATAGTTTCCCTGATGTTGGTTGCGCTGCTGGCGAGTAAGGTTCCGTCATCTTGTGCTTTTGGTGACGGATCGCCATGAAAAATCCTACAACTTCTACCCCGCATGATGCAGTTTTTAAAAAGTTCTTAAACCATCCAGAAACGGCGAGGGATTTTCTTGATACCTATCTCCCAGCGTCATTGCGTGAACTTTGCGATCTGAACACACTGAAGCTGGAATCCGGGAGTTTTATTGAGGAAGACCTGCGTGTCAGCTATTCCGATGTACTGTGGTCACTAAAAACAAGGACTGGAAAAGGCTATATCTATGCGTTGATTGAACACCAGAGTTCGCCGGATGCGCATATGGCGTTCCGGATGATGCGTTATGCCATTGCCGCGATGCAGAGCCATCTTGATGCCGGAAACAAAACGCTGCCGCTAGTGGTGCCGATACTTTTTTATCATGGCGTTGCTAGCCCGTACCCTTTTTCACTGTGCTGGCTGGATGAGTTTGACGATTCAGAAACTGCGCGGCAGCTTTATGGCGCGGCTTTCCCGCTGGTAGACATCACAGTGGTGTCTGATGACGAGATTATGCAGCATCGGCGCATGGCGCTACTGGAACTTGTCCAAAAGCATATACGTGAGCGCGATTTGATGGTGCTGGTCGATAAACTGGTTGCTCTGCTGATTAAGGGACACGCTAATGACAGTCAGGTAGAAACGCTATTTAATTACCTGGTACAGTCCGGCAGCGCACCGCGTTTTGAAGCGTTTATTCGCGAGGTTGCCAGGCGTGTTCCCAGGCATAAGGAGAGATTAATGACGATTGCAGAATGCTTACGTGAGTCGGGGCGAAGAACAGGATTGCTGGAAGGCAAACTCGAAGGCAAAAAGGATGAAGCGTTGCGGATCGCCCATGCCATGCTTGAGAAGGGCATCGATCGTGAACTGGTGCTGATGATTACCGGGCTTTCCATTGATGAGCTCACGGCACATTCTGACTAATTATCCTTTTTTCCATTATGCTTTTTTCTTCTTGCTGATGCTTTTTCGTTTTTTAAACCGCAGTGGCCTTCCCGCTATAGTCATTTCATTACTCATCAGGCGGTTATTTTAAAAGGATAAAAACGTGAAACTGAAGATACCTCATTTTGCAGCCGGGACGGTGGTATTACTGGCGGGATTATTGCTGGCAGGGTGCGATCAGCAGAGCAACGACGCGAAACATATTAAAGTGGGCGTGATTAACGGCGAAGAGCAGGACGTGGCGGAGGTCGCGAAGAAAGTAGCCAAAGAGAAATACGGCCTGGACGTCGAGCTGGTGGGCTTCAGCGGTTCATTATTACCCAACGATGCCACTAATCATGGTGAACTGGATGCCAACGTCTTCCAGCATCGTCCGTTCCTTGAACAGGATAATAAAGCGCATAACTATAAGCTGGTGGCGGTGGGAAATACCTTTGTTTTTCCAATGGCCGGTTATTCGAAGAAAATCAAAACGGTAGCAGAACTGAAAGACGGCGCAACGATTGCAATACCTAACGATCCGACCAACCTTGGGCGGGCGCTGTTGTTGCTGCAAAAAGAAAAGTTAATCACCCTGAAAGCGGGGACAGGCCTGCTGCCTACGGCACTGGATATTACTGATAATCCACGGCATCTGAATATCATGGAGCTGGAAGGCGCGCAGCTACCACGCGTACTGGACGATCGGAAAGTGGATGTGGCGATTATCAGTACCACTTATATCCAACAAACCGGACTTTCCCCGGTGCATGACAGCGTATTTATCGAAGATAAGAACTCGCCGTATGTGAATATCCTGGTGGCGCGAGAAGACAACAAAGATGCCGAAAACGTGAAAGAATTTCTGCAATCTTATCAATCACCGGAAGTGGCAAAAGCGGCGGAATCCATCTTCAACGGCGGCGCGGTTCCGGGCTGGTAATTAACCCGTTGCCGCGCCGGTTGGGGTTAAACCGCTCTGGCGCGGCGACGTGAGTCCATTGAGATCAGCACTACCGACGAGAGGATCAGCATCGTGCCCAGCCAGTCAGGCAGGGTGAACGTAATGCCTAACAGCAGCAGAGACAGCAACGCGCTGCTTAGCGGTTCCGCGCAGCTCAAAATGCTCGCTTTCGGGCCGCCAATCATCTGCGCACCTTTCAGGTACAGGCTAAACGTCAGTGACGTACCGATAACCACCAGATAGAAAAATGCCAGAATCAAACTGCCATTAACGACAAAGTTTGTTCCCTGCCCGGCATAAAACGGCAGCAGGATCATCCCGCCAATTAACATACTCCAGCCAACAACCGGCAGCGTACCGTAGCGCGCGATAAGCGTTGAAGGGTAGGTGGTATAAAACGCGGCGGCAAATGCGGAGGCAATTCCCCAGAACAGCGCGGCAGGTGAGATAGACAGCGATGTCGGGTTACCGTGGGTGACCAACAGGAACGTGCCAATGAGCGAGGTCAGGATCGCGGTTAGCACCAAAATGCCTGGTCGCGCTTTACGTACTACGGAAAACCACGCCACGATGATGGTTGGTGACAAAAATTGCAGTACCGTCGCGGTGGCGGCGTTAGATTTTTCAATAGTTAACAGAAAGGTCAACTGTACGGTAAGCGCGCCTACCACCGAGAAAATCAGCAGGCTAACCGCGTCTTTGCGGTTTTTGATAATGGAGAATACTTTGTCGCCGTGAACGAAGGAGAGCATCAGCAGAATAAGTCCGGCGAAAATCAGACGCGTCATGGTCAGGAACTGAGATGACATCTGACTTTGCTCCATGATGTACTGTGCACAAACGCCCGAACTTCCCCATAATACGGCGGCAATCAGGACGTTCATCATCCCTCTTCTGGTGGAACCCATCTTTCCCTCGGCATGTTGTTTTGTTTTATTTGTGTGCAGGCATCATAGCAGAGATAGCTGCGATTTCTGCCAGCACATCCGCAATCAGCCAGTCATTAAAGATTTTCACTTCCGGACGCATTACCGCATGCTGCGGCGTGACGATGTAGTATGACCACGTCAGCGGCCAACGGGTGTCGGGGTGAAGTTGCACCAGCTGTCCGTCGGTAAGTAACTGCTGAACCAGTGCCCGACGAACGATAGCCACCCCCTGACCGCTGATTGCCGCCAGGATCACCGCAGAGGTGGAGTTAATGTGCAGTCCACTGTCGCGGACGGCCGGGGCATGGGTAGCGTGCAAGACATCATCCCACGCAGGAAAATGAGCGCCGGGGTGGGGGGTGTCGTCGTGGATCAGCTTTTGCGCGGCCAGCCATTCCCCGCAGGCGATTTTATCTACCGGTACCATTCGTGGGCTGCAGACCAGAACGGCTTCTTCATCCATTAACCAGGTTTTATTGACGCCGGGCCAGTCACCTTTGCCGCAGCGTACGCCCAGATCGGCTTCGCCGTGGGCGACATCCATCAGCTTTTCCGTCACATTCAAACGTAATTCGATGTTTTCATGCGTTTGTGAGAAACGATTGAGACGACTCATCAACCAGTTCATGACCAGGACCTGCGACGCGGTAATGATCACCACCGAGCGCGCCCGACGGCCGCGCAGTTTGTTGAGTCCGGATTCCAGGTTATCCAGTCCCAGAGTGATGTCGCGCAATGCGTCCTGTGCTTCGCTGACCAGCGTGAGACGTTCTTTGCCCGTGCGGGTGCGATGTAACAGTGGATGGCCTACCCAATCTTCCAGCGCACGCACCAGTTGACCAACGGCTGCAGGCGTCACGCCCAGTTCCTGCGCCGCGCCGGTGAAGCTGCCATGGCGGGCGGTGGCTTCAAAAGCGTGTAACCATTTTAGCCGATTGAGTGAACGCATCTGCTTTTTTCCATTCTTATTAACTGTTTCCAGTATACGCCATCGAGATAGATTTTCTTTCTTGAGATGCTATTTCTTCTCAGTCGTCAACTCCTGAGCTGAGTGGCATCTTTAGCGCGTCAACGAATTCTTTAAACGAGGTTAACGATGAGCGCATTCTTTGCCGGAAAGAAATTATTAGTGGTGGGTGGGACCAGTGGGATGGGGTTCGAAACGGCGAAACTGATCCTCCAGGGCGGCGGTAGCGTGGTGCTGGTAGGCAACCGCGCCGAGAAAGCGGAACGGGCCCGTCAGGCGTTGGCGGAGCTGGGTGACGTCTCCGTCATTGTGGCAGATCTGATGTCGGAAGCGGGGGTTAGGCAGGTGATGGCAACGGTGAATGCTGATCATAAAGACATCAACCTGTTAGTGAATGCGGCTGGCGTGTTTTTCCCGAAACCTTTTACTGAACATGAAGTTGAAGATTATGAGCTATATATGAGCCTCAATCGGGCGACGTTTTTCATCACCCGCGATGTGGTACGCAATATGTTGGCAGACAATATAAACGGCGCCATCGTGAATATTGGTTCAATGTGGGCGCAACAAGCGGTGGGCGCGACACCTTCATCGGCCTATTCGATGGCCAAAGCGGGTCTGCATGCTTTAACCAAAAATCTGGCTATTGAGCTGGGTGCGCATGGGATTCGCGTGAACGCCGTTTCGCCAGCGGTCGTGCATACCCCCATCTATGAAGGGTTTATCCCGAAAGAAGATGTACAAGGTGTGATGAACAGCTTTGACAGTTTCCACCCGATCGGTCGGGTCGGTAAGCCGCTTGACGTTGCCGAAACCGTCGCGTTCCTGCTGTCAGACAAGGCGGGTTGGGTGACTGGCGCTGTCTGGGATGTCGATGGCGGTGTTATGGCTGGACGTAATAGCTGACAGGGGCTGATGCTGCGCATTACAAAACGCCTGCTTATACGAAACAGGCGTTTGTGCAAGATCGGAAAAGTTAAGCGCGCTGAGAGTCCAGCAGCTCGTTATTTTTCACAACATCCTGGGCTTTGGTATAGCTTTCAATTAGTAACTGATAAGCCGGGAAGATTTTGGTATAGACTTCAGCCCATTCCGCTGCGTCTTCCCGATTCCAGGTTTTCTGCAGTTCAGACGCAACCGCGGCAGTATCCATCGGCACGACACCAGCCTGTACGACGCGGGCCATGGTGATCTCCTGCGCCATTTTGCTGTAGGTACCGGAAGCATCGATGACGGCAAAGACTTTATAACCTTCTGCTACCGCGCTGATGGCCGGGAATGCCATGCATACACTGGTGATGGTACCAGCAATAATCAGCGTCTTACGGCCTGTCGCTTTTACTGCCGCAACAAACTCTTTGTTATCCCAGGCGTTAATTTCACCTTTGCGTGCGACATAATGTGCGTGAGGCGCGTTCTCATGAATTTCCGGAATAAGCGGACCGTTTGGCCCCTGCGGCACAGAGGCGGTGGTAATCACTGGCATTTTGCATAAGGTGGCGATTTTTGCCAGAGCCGTAGCTCTTGCACGCAGTTCAGTCATTGGCATATCGCCAACGGTCTGGAACAGGCCGCTTTGATGATCGATAAGCAACATAACTGCGTCATTGACATCAATCACTGGGCGTTGGCCATTAAAATTAGCGGGTGTAGACATGATCCATTCCTTGTTGTTGCTTTTTGCAGGCTATCTAACCTGCAGTAAAGTCTAAATCGCCTGGGCGATATCCATTTTTGCTCTACAGTTCATTAACCATTATTGACATCTTCATGGTTAATTTCAGGGGGAGGCTAAAGCTATCTTTATCAGAATTGCCTTAGTGAATTAATTTCCTCCTGCCCCATTAAAATAACAATACTTGTTATTATGAAATTATATTTCTGCATTCACATTATTTTATGATGTGTACTGGAAGTAAGGGGATGAAGATTCGGCGGGTGTTTCTGAGTGATTTATTTTTATATGGTTATTATTATTGTGAAATAAAATGAATATTAACGATATATCTTCAATGTCAATTTTGTGACTAATGCCACAGTTTTCCAGAGGATAATGATCATGTCTATTTTATTTTCTAAGTTATTATTGAGTTAAGTAAATTCTCAAGTTGATATTTATTGTGCTCCCCCGAACAGCAGAGGAGCACGGTATTAATATTACGGCTCTATAGGCGTCAGATAATCCAGTCGTAGCGGCTCGGCCAGTAGATCGTTCATTTGCAATACAAACGACTGGAAATGCGGCAGGGCGATATGTTCGTCCAGGCCAGCCTGACCGCGCCAGGATTCGCGCACATAAAATACATCTGGCGTGTCGCGTAACTGGAACAACGCATACTCAATATTGCCCTCCTCCCGGCGCGTGGGCAGTAAGAGAGCTTGTAGCGCCTGTTTCAGTGCATCGATTTTCCCTGGTTTGGCTTTCAGTACGGCAATAATTGAAATCACTTCTGCATCAGACATGTTAAAACCCCTCCAGCACAATCTTGCCGACCGAGCGACCCGTTTCAATTTGCGCATGCGCTTTTTGCAGATTCGCCGCCGTGATCGCGCCAAAATGTTCACCCAGCGTGGTATGGATGGTGTGGTCGTCGATCAACTGGGCCACGCGGGTCAATAGCTGATGCTGGGCAATGATGTCGTGGGTGGTAAACATCGAACGGGTAAACATAAACTCCCAGTGCAGCGAAATGCTTTTGGCTTTCAGCGGACGCGCATCAAGGGTTTGCGGATCGTCAATCAGCGCCAGTTTCCCCTGTGGAGCCAGGGCAGCAATAATTTGTTGGTAGTGCTGTTCGGTATTGTTCAGGCTGGCAACGTGTGTCACCTCTTTAATACCTATCCGTGCCAGCTCTTCCGTCAACGGCTTGCTGTGGTCAATCACATGATGAGCGCCCGCTTCACGTACCCATTTCTGGCTTTCCGCACGTGATGCGGTGCCGATGACGGTCATTTTGGTCAGCTTACTGGCCAGTTGCGTCAGAATAGAACCCACGCCGCCAGCCGCGCCGACAATCAGTAACACATCGCCTTCGTTGCCGTTTTCCTCAATGTCCAGGCGGTCGAAAAGCATTTCCCAGGCGGTGATTGCGGTCAGCGGTAGCGCTGCCGCAGAGGCGTTATCCAGCGATCGCGGTTTCAGCGCGGTGATTCGTTCATCAACTAACTGAAATTCGCTGTTACTGCCCGCACGTCCCAGGGCCCCGGCGTACCAGACTTCATCGCCAGGCGAGAACAAAGTAACGGCTTCGCCCACGGACTTCACCACACCAACGGCATCCCAGCCCAGCACGCGCGGCACATCAGCGTTAAAACCTTCGCGGACCTTGGTATCAACGGGGTTGACGGAAATGGCCTTTACTTCAACCAGCAGGTCATGTCCTGTGGCAACTGGCATGGGCAGGTCAATCTCTTGTAAAAATTCAATGTTATTGCCGTCGGTCGCGGCGCGGGTAATGGCGATGGCTTTCATAGTCTCTCCGGTCACAGGAATCAGTTGAATAATTCGATGGTAAACCGGCAGCAGAACGGGAAAAATAGCCCTACGGCGACAGGACTTATACTCGGGGAGTGAAAATGTTCCGGCTTGAAGATCTCACGTTGTTTGTCCGCGCCGCGGCGCTGAATAGTTTTAGCAATGCGGCGCGCGAAGTCGGCGTTCAGCCTGCTCAGGTCAGTTCTGCTATCAAGCGCCTGGAGTCTACGTTGACTATCCGCCTGTTCGCTCGCTCCACGCGCAGCCTGCGCCTGACGCCGGAAGGCGAGATTTGGTTGCCCTATGCCCGCCAGATGTTGGACGTGATGCATGCCGGGCTGCAAAAAATTCAGACCCCGGAAGATGAAGTTTCTGGCACGCTGCAAATCGCCGTTCCTTCCGATCTTGGGCGGAATTTGCTGCTGCCGGTCTTTCAATCTTTTCGACGCCGCTATCCTGCGCTGCGTTTGCGGATCTTTTTCTCCGATCAGGTGACGGATGTCTTTAAAGATCCTGTCGACGTCGCATTTCGTTATGGCAATACCGAAGATGCGTCATACATTGCGCTGCCCGTTGCGCCGGGTAACCGACGCGTGCTGGTGGCGTCCCCGGATTGGGTTTTACAAAACGGAGCGCCGAAAACCCCGGAAGATTTAGCGCAACTGAACGCCATGACCTTTGTCTTACGTGGACGCCTGCACGACTGCTGGACCTTTACGCACGACGGCGAGGTCAGCAGTGTGCAGGTCAACGGCACGATTATGAGCGATGATGCCGAAGTGATCCGACGGCTGGCGATTGCGGGTGAGGGGATTGCCTACAAGTCGTGGCTGGATATTAGCGAGGATGTACGCGAAGGGCGATTGCAGCTGCTGATGACGGATTATCAGGGAGAGAAAGTCCCGCTGAATATGATTTGCCCGCATCGTAAGCAGCTTTCAACGGCGGTACGCTTGCTGCATGACGCCGTGAAGGCGCGATGTGAAATGCTGGCGCAGAGCTAAGATACGCTTTGCGCCAGTACATTACTGTGGTGTGACTTAGTCTTTTTTCGCTGCGTTAGCAAAGAAAATATCAGACTGAATGTCTTTGGTGCGGATGGTAAACAACTGATTAGTGAGATCTTCCGTTAACTTCTCTGCATCAGCCATTATGCGCAGGTTGAAGTCATTCAGCATTTTATCTGCGGCAGGTTTATTGGTTTTCGCCATCTTCAGATATTCTGCTTCGACCTCTTTTTGCTCCTTCGCCACTTTATCTTCCCACGCTTTGTAGGCCTTTTTGACGATTGGCGCGAGCTTCGGATAATCGGTCATCGTCAGCGTCTGCAATTTACGATATTTCCAGTAGATGGATTGATCGTCAGCCTTATCTGTACCCATTGTATAGTTGGCCGGATATGCTTTCAGGCCGCTGTAGTACGGAACAAAGGCGGTGAGATCGGCCATACCCAGACCAATGTAGGTTGTTTCACCGATCTCTTTTGGCAACCACGGACGTACCTGCATAACGTGCGCTTCATAGGTGCGGAAGACGCTGACCGGACGCCACGGCTCTTTACCGTTCAGGCCGTTGGTGTACGGGTCATGACTGGTGCCTTCATAGTGGCTACGCAGCACGGCTTTTACATCGTCCAGCGTCATTTTCTTCTCTGGCTTCATGAAGACCGGGAATTCACGTCCTTTGGCCATATCCTGATTTGCGGAAGGATTGAACGTTTTCTGGATGGTCCATACGCGAGGATCGTTATACGTACGGTCACGCTCGTCATCACGGGTATAGGCTTTAGAGAAGTTGAATTTGCCATCTTTCGCCGGTTCGTACAGACCTTTTTCCGTTGCGAACTGAATCAGATTTTTTGACGCCATCATATCCGGGTTTTTAGGATCGTAATCCTGTAGGCGGCCCTGATTACCGGTGGCGAAATATTGGTTATTAGGCAGGCGCTGCGCCATCCACTGGTGGCCGCTGCCGGTTTCCAGGTACCAGATCTCGTTATCGTCGACGACGGCAACGCCAAAGCCTTCGCCCGCACCGACGGTTTCAACAATATGTCCCAGCAGCGCAACGGCGTCACGTGCGGTTTTGCTCTGCGACAGCAGAATATCCGGGATATCGTCTTCAGTGATCCCTTTATCCTCAACGTACGGGTCGGCGGCCAGCGCTTTTGGTGAAGCAAAAATAGATTCTGTTCCACTCACACCGACGCCCAGTTCGTTAAATCCGGTCGCGCCGTGCAGTTGAGTTTTCCAGTTTGGGACGGTGGTATAACGCAGAGAGTTTTTCGGCAGTGGCCAGGTAAAATCATTCGCGCCATTATGTGCTTTGGTGCTGTATACCCCGGTCTGATTCTGTTTTGCCGGATGAATGACAAAATGCTGTGCTTTCAGGGCATCGCTGTCTGCGCTACGGGCGACCAACATGGAGCCGTCCGCTGATGCTTCATTGCCGACCAGCAGGGTCGTACAAGCAAAACCTGATGAAACAACCGCCAAATTTATTGAAAGTGCAATCAGGCACTTTTTAAAAGTAAACATTACGTATCCCTCATATGTACGCCAAAAATACACCGGAAACATACCGTTTCCTGAAATGCGATAACGTCTGAATGCTCAGACATGTCTCGCGAGAGAGATAAACGCCCCTGCCCACGTCTTCTCCAAATATTCATGCGTAGGTTGAAGTCTTCTGGACAAAATAAAACGTCCATTTCGCTTAATTATTACGCAACGAATATCCTGATATTCAGGATGTTTCCTGATTCGCGGTGAAGAATAGAATGGCTTATTAGTGGATTCAGTGACCTGTGTCGCGTAAGTTAATGATGACAAAAGTGAATCCTGTGGCAGCACCGTGCTTTTTGTTTCCGGATATGACGTTACCTTTTGCGGCAATACAGCGAGGGAACATTGGAACTGGCGAAAATCCATGCGCCCTTATACTCCTCCATGACCAGGCTCAGGCTGCGTCCGGTCTGCCGATAAAACCCGGGCAACGTATTGTTGATATCCGCTTCATCGGCCGTGTCGGCGAAGGTTTTGACGACTTGCATGGCCTGTAACACCCGCGCATCACGCTGTTGGGTGTAGCTGAAATAGATGTTCCTGCTGATGTCTGAGGTATTACGCCCATACAGTTTACCGGTAATTGTTGATAATCCTTCCTGGTTGTACATCCGAAATGAAACCGTACCGGCAAAGCGGTTGCTGCCAATATTCCATTCAACGTTCCCAACGCAATTCAGCGGCTTTTCGGCATAGCGCGAATACCATAGCCAACTGCCTGAACCGAGCAAGGTAGCCAGGCCAATAGTGAGCAAGATTATGTGGCGTGTTTTTTTCATTGCCCGCGCATCCAGTAATAATGGGTAGTACAAAATGCGTGGGCATCAATCCGCGCATCTTTATCGCATACAAATGCCACCATCCTTTCTGCTTTGAGGTAGCCGGATAGAAACACGTGTTTGTTGTTTTCACAGAGAAAAGGATGAAGTTGCATCAGACTGAAATAGCCATGCTGGTCGTACTCATTCGGAGAGTAATAAATTTTGCAGTTTTGCCGCGAAGGGATCTGCATGGAAACAGAGACAAACTTACTAAATGGCATAACCGGGCGAGTCTGATACCACACCAGCCAGATAACCAGAGTAGCAATAACAACACTAACGCTAAATAAAATGTTCCACCAGGAGATCTGCGTCGTTTGTTGTGGTGCGGTAAGAATTACCTTTGCAGGCGCGCGCTCCTCAATAACCGGTGACTGGGAAACGTCACTCTGAGGGTCCGTTATCACTTCTACCTGAGTGTTTTCATTCAATCTCAGCCCTCGCCGGGAAATAGTTTTCACCGTATCACGCGGTAGTCCCACTTCCGCCAGCGCATTACGTAACGTCAGAATTGCCTGGTAGAACGTGTTGGTGCTGGTGACATTATTTCTCTCTCCCCAACCCACTATCATCAACGTGTTCTGGGAAACAATGTCACTTGCGTGAGTAATTAAATAGAGAAAACAGAGCGAAGCTGGGAGCTGGAGTTGTATTGTGCGCCCGGTCTGACGATTGACCAGACTTTTGCTATCAGGATTAAATTCGACCAACTGATTGATAAGATACAATTGCCCAGCCCTCAGTAACCAAAACGTATCACAGCGTGTCCTTGCACACCCCTTAAATTTTACATCCAAATCGATAAGACGCCTCTATCTTTGTACATGATCTAAGATAAGAATTTCACTTAGGGGGTAAAAATCCTTCAAATACAATATGTTATTAACTTAATTTCTTAGGTGGGAATTAGCTAATGTTAAATAATGAGAATTCATTACAGTTTTATCTGGGTTATCATTATATTTATCCACAGAGCAACAAGGGTGATTGAGTTATCTGAATTGTGTAATTAACGAGTAACCTTTACATCGGTTATTTTTTAGCAAATAGTGCTTTTTTAAGATTTATCCTAGGGTTTTAATTTATGCATAAAATTCCTAATGCCCAGATTGTTATTCTGAGATAAAACACAAAAAAACTTAGCGGTATGGCATTGCTTACCGTACGTACATATTAGCGCATCAAGAGTTTATTACATTTTTTTAGGGTTGCTGTTATTAACTGACAAGGAATGTCATACGTGTCGGATTGACACATTTATTTACCGATGAAATATTTATGGAAAAATAACAGGAGTCATTTTTTATGAACAGATCCCCATCACAGAGTATTCGTTGCATAAGCTGTGAATTATCCTGTCAATTATTTCCGGATACTGCGGTACGCGCCAGCTACTGTCACCGTGCCGCTTTTGCGATCTGGCCTGAGGGAAACGGTTTTCTACAACGAGGCGTTATTGAAAAACTTTTGCTTAATAATCAAAACCATTTATCCCGCGGGTTTATTTTTGTGGATTTCTCCTTCCCCAACCTGCGCCTGTTCGCTGACCCGAAATGGGTTGATCGTCTGGCGTATAGCGGTATGCATATTGTTTTGATTGCGGACCGGAACCTGGCGCCGTTAGCCAACTACTGGCTGTCGAAAAGCAATAAAATACAAGGCATTATATATTCTGATGATGATGATGACGTACAGCATCAGAAGATGAGACGATTATTTACGGGTCATCTCGCTAACAGTAAACGTGGGCGCACACTCAACTATACAGAAATGATATTACTGAAGCGATTTGTCTCAGGAAAAAGTATTCAGCAAATTACCCAAATAGATAATATTGATATTAAGAAAATATACGTCTATAAGCTCCGGCTTGAAGATAAGTTGGGCCATAGTATTCATCAAATACTATCGAATATTTTATAACGCATTTCTGATTTTTATTATTTCACATCCTAGCGATGTGGTGGACGCTCTACGCCTGATAGCAGGAGGCTAATATGCCAAATCCCAAATCTTACTCTCGTATTGCCATCGCGGTTTCAGCCGCATTAACGTCTATGGTATTTTCAGCCCATGCAGCCTGGGTTGATGTTGATAGTCTTCCTTCCAGCGGTCTGGTTAGCAGTCTGCCCCCGGAATTGCAGGCAATAATCCCTGCGCAGGCCAATGCCAATTTCGCTAAAACCAGCGCCATGCCAAATTATGTTTATCAGTGGAGTGCGGGCACCATTCCTGTTTATGGTAATGGATTAACGTTAAATGGACCCGGTGCTGAAGCTTTTGAACACTCTGTTACTGTTATTCAGAACAGCGCGACGGGTAGTCCGGGCGTTATTTTTGGTGACGACCTGACGATCCGCACCCAGTCAAAGAATGCCGCCAATAATGGTAAAGATGTTGACGGTATCCGCACGCATGGGGCCAATACGCCGGATAACCCGGTCTTTATCATCACCGGGGATCGCACCAGTATTTATGTAGACGGTCAGGATGGTGACGGTATTAACGCCGGTTATAACGCAATAGGCCAGGGCTGGATAGGCTCGGCTAATATCTACGTCGGTGATGATCTGTACATCAAAACGACGGGTAACCAGGGGCGTGGTATCACCGCCAATGCCATGCGAGATGCGACGCTTGCCAAAAATACGATTGTCGTTGGCGATCGTGCGCATATTGTGACGACCGGCGACGGCTCTGAAGGTCTTCGCTCCGGGCAGAGCGGTTCCTCAATCCTGCTTGGCAATGACGCTACCATCGAGACGTCTGGTGCCTCCTCAACGGGCATTTATGCCGCCACATCTTCTAAAACGGAACTGGGTAATAACGCCACTATTACGGTTAACGGCGCGAGTGCGCATGCGGTCTATTCCACCAACGCGACCGTGAACCTGGGCGACAACGCGACCATTAGCGTGAACAGTTCTGGAAAAGCGGCTTCATACAGCAAAGCGCCACGCGGCCTGTTTGCGATTTCACGCGGGGCGATAAATCTGGCCGGTGGCGCCGCGATTACTATGGTGGGCGACCACAGTACTGAAAGCTATGCCATCAGCACCGAAACGGGCGGCACCGTAGACGGATCCGCCGGTGGACGCTTCCTTATCGACGGCGATCTTCATGCTGCCGGAGGAACAAACGCGACCAGCAGCCTGCCCCAGCAAAACAGTACGATTAAGCTCAACATGACCGACAACTCACTATGGAGCGGGGCGTCTTATATCACCAGCGCGACCGCCGGGACGGGGGTCATCTCGCTGCAAATGAGCGATGCGACCTGGAATATGACCAACAGCTCAACGCTGACCGACCTGACGCTGAACAGTGGGGCAGTGGTTAACTTTGGCCATGCTGACGGCGAACCGTGGCAGACGCTTACGATTAACGAAGATTTTACCGGGAATGGCGGCAAACTGGTTTTCAATACCGTTCTGAATGACGATGCCTCCGAAACCAATAAGTTGACAGTGCTCGGCAACACAGCGGGTAATGCCTTTGTGGCGGTGAACAACATTGGTGGTACCGGGGCGCAGACCGTTGAAGGCATTGAGATAATCGAGGTTGCTGGCAACTCTGACGGCACATTTGAGAAAGCGAGCCGTATTGTCGCCGGGGCGTACGACTATAACGTAGTGCAGAAGGGCAGTAACTGGTATCTGACCAGCTTCATTCCTGCTCCGCCCGATCCGGTGGACCCTGTTGACCCTGATCCCGTAGACCCGGACCCGGTTGATCCGATTATCCCTGATCCGGTCGACCCGGACCCGATCGATCCTGTGGACCCGGTTATTCCTGAGCCGGAAGAGCCTCATGTTCCGCCGGTCACGGAGCAACAGTATCGTCCGGAAGCCGGCAGTTATCTGGCGAACAACTATGCCGCTAACACACTGTTCATGACCCGACTGCACGATCGTCTGGGTGAAACGCAGTACGTCGACATGCTGACGGGCGAGAAAAAAGTGACCAGCCTGTGGATGCGTAACGTTGGCGCGCATACCCGCTTCAAAGACGGTAGCGGGCAGTTGAAAACCCAAAGCAACAGCTACGTCTTACAGTTAGGCGGCGATCTGGCGCAATGGAGTAGCGATGGCCTCGACCGCTGGCATATTGGCGCGATGGCAGGTTATGCCAACAGCCAGAACCGCACGCAGTCCAGCCTGACCGGCTACCACTCTCGTGGTCAGGTCACCGGTTACAGCGTGGGGCTGTACGGCACCTGGTATGCCAATGACGCAGACAAGACCGGCACCTACGTAGATACCTGGGCGCTGTACAACTGGTTTGATAACAAAGTGATGGGTCAGGAGCAGGCGACAGAGAAATATAAATCCAGCGGTATCACCGCCTCGGTCGAAGCCGGTTACAGCTTTAAACTGGGCGAAAGCGAGCGCAATAGCTACTGGCTGCAACCGAAAGCGCAGGTGGTGTGGATGGACGTGCAGGCCGACAGCCATCGCGAAGCGAACGGGACCCGCGTGAAGGATGACACCGATGGCAATCTGATGACTCGTCTGGGCGTGAAAGCCTTTATCAACGGCCATAACGCCATCGATGACGGTAAATCTCGCGAGTTCCAGCCGTTTGTCGAAGCCAACTGGATCCATAACACGCAGACTGCCAGCGTGAAGATGGACGATGTGAGAAACGACATGCGCGGCACGAAGAACATCGGCGAGCTGAAAGTGGGTGTTGAAGGTCAAATCACTCCGCGCCTCAACGTATGGAGCAACGTGGCCCAACAGGTTGGCGACAAAGGCTACAGCGATACCCGCGGTATGCTCGGCGTGAAATATAATTTCTGATGTAAGTGAGTAATGGAAAAGCCGCTGATTAACCGATCGGCGGCTTTATTA
>NZ_CP069763.1:1277363-1278705 GCF_016893685.1 Citrobacter cronae | reverse complement strand
ACTTCACTGGAGAGTCGCCAGCGTGCTCTCGATTCTGTTCAGCTTCTGACTGGCCTCTTTCAGCTCATTTTGCAACCGTTGCTCCTGTTCGCCATAGACCATCAGGACGATACAACCGTTCATCACTTTTACGGTAACCTGTTGCCCGGTATCAAATCCCGCCGCGCGTAGCCACTTGCCGGAGAGAATGATTTTGGGCGTGGATTTGTCGAAAACATTCGGGCGATATCCCACAATTAGCGAACGCTCGGTTCCGGATTGGTTGGTGTCTGGGGTAGAATGCGAATCAGCCATAATCAACTCCTTGATAGTTGGTGAGGTTAGACGCTCCGGCTGTGTTCCCGCACATCGGGGCGTTGCTAGTGTAGGAGGTTTTTAGGTGGCCTCCTATGTGATTAAGATAATTGGATAGGTGGCCCCATGTCAATCATATCGCGCGAAAAAAAACCAAAAGGCGGCGGTCAATCACCGCAGTTCAAAATGCGTATTGATCCGGCATTGAAGGAGCAATTGGATGCTGTGGCGGCAGAAGAAGGGGTAAGTCTCGCCAGTTGGTTAAAGGAACTGGCGAGAGAGGAGCTGCGTCATAAAGGAATTGAGCCAAAAGGTTAGGGCTTATTACTATCAAGGTCTTGGCTACCCATCTGAGCTTCCTGATCCCTTGTATTTGTCCCGTTGAAAGGGATATTCGTTATACTCATTGGTAAAGAACTTTTACCAGAAAATATATCTTCAAGACCTTTTAATATGTTAGCTTGAGTGGTTTCTAAATCTCCATGAGCTATCGGTCTGTAACAATCTCTTTGTAATTGTACTTTATCAAAGTCATAATTCATGGCTTGTGCGATCGTATATAAAAGCTCGGTGAATAAATCATCGGATTTTGATATCCATATATTTATATCAGGGTATTCTTTTGCTTTGTTTAAGTGATTGTTATAGCTTTTCCAGGCATGGGTTACTGCCTGCTCTCTGCTTGTTTGATACCGTGTCTTAATTAATGGAATTTTCCGTCCGTAGAATTCGATATCAATCATATTTAGTGCTTGTACGTGATCTCTATGGAGTCTTTGTGATCTGGTTGACATCAAAGTTCTAAATATATATAAGCGATTTTGTTTTTTTTCACGAAATTGCTCTAATATTTTTTGTATTTCTACAGCAAGTATGGGGCCAATTATTACTGCTGCTGTCATTACAATATCTTTGTATTCCATGCCGAATAAACCACTCATTATTTCACCTGTGAAATTTATAGATATAAATGGTATTGAATTAATGGATATAATCTTAATTAGGAATTAAATATTATTATAATTGGCGGAGATCACAGGAGTCGAAT
>NZ_CP069763.1:1273096-1273770 GCF_016893685.1 Citrobacter cronae | reverse complement strand
ATCAAGCTGGAAGAAGAGATCGGCTCGTGAACATCCCAGTTTCTGCATGACCTTGTTATTCAGCCTTTCCAGCTGCTCCTGGATCCGCTGATTCAGTGTTGCCAGACTGTAGAAGGTCTCATGCCTGATACGGGCCATGATCCAGCGTTCAACAACCTTGACACCTACTTCAGCTTTGGCTTTATCTTTCGGTTTTCGCGGTCGCGCTGGTATGACAGCAACATTGTAGTGTTCAAGCATCTGCTGGTAGGTAGGATTAACGTCAGGATCATACTTACATGCCCGTGACGTCGCGCTCTTCAGATTGTCCGGAACAACAAGCTCAGGAACACCGTCAAGCCACTGGAAGCAGTGAACATGGCTCATAACCCAGTCCTCAAGCTGCTGGGACCAGGTAGACTCTTCCCATGTGTAACTTGACGCCCCGAGAACGGCCACGATGATCTGCGCGGTTCTTATTTCCCCGGTATCAGGGCTGGTAATGTCAACGGTTGGCCCACAGTAGTCAACGAAGAGCCTTTCGCCAGCTTTATGGACCTGGCGCATCGATGGTGAGGTAGTTTTCAGCCATTCGCAGTACATCCGGCAGTAATGGTTATAACTGTAAAATCCGCCAGGATTGCGCTCACTATACTCTTCCCAGAGCAGTTGCAGCGTCACGCATTTATTACGCA
>NZ_CP069763.1:1238835-1238921 GCF_016893685.1 Citrobacter cronae | reverse complement strand
TCCTGGCCGGTCTGGTCGGTCCATTTTCGGGTACGCAGCTGACCATCGATGTAGACCTGAGATCCTTTGCGCAGGTATTCACTGGC
>NZ_CP069763.1:1204333-1229625 GCF_016893685.1 Citrobacter cronae | reverse complement strand
AATTGGCGGAAGATCACAGGAGTCGAACCTGCCCGGGAACGCTGGCGTCCCCAACTGGATTTGAAGTCCAGCCACCTCACCGGAGATGACGATCTTCCGCGCCTCGATTGCTACATGGAGGCGGGGCGCATTATAGCTACTTCCTGGGGTTTCCACACCCCCTCACTCACTTTTTTAACTTCCGTTTCTCCATACCATGACCCGTTTCAAATAAATCCTCGCAAAATCCATTACTTACACTTGGACACATTTTTAGACGCTACCCTGATCACAGAAAACAAGAATCGTAATTTGATAACGAGATATCGCAATACCCGCGCTCACAGGGATGGTTTACAAGAACTGTAACCGGTACCAGTGTGTGTGAAAGTGCAAACAAGGATGCGTAATGAAAAGTGAGATTCTGTCTGTTAAGGAGAAGATTGGCTACGGCATGGGCGATGCCGCCAGCCACATCATCTTCGATAATGTCATGTTATATATGATGTTCTTTTATACCGATATCTTTGGTATCCCAGCCGGATTTGTCGGCACCATGTTCTTACTGGCCCGCGCGTTGGATGCCATCTCAGACCCCTGCATGGGGCTGCTTGCTGACCGTACCCGTTCACGCTGGGGGAAATTTCGTCCGTGGGTGCTGTTTGGCGCGCTGCCGTTTGGTCTGGTTTGTGTGCTTGCCTACAGCACGCCGGACTTCAGCCTGCACGGCAAAATGATTTATGCCGTCATCACCTACACGCTGCTAACCCTGCTTTATACCGTGGTCAATATCCCTTACTGCGCGCTGGGCGGCGTGATCACCAATGACCCGACGCAGCGCATCTCCCTGCAATCGTGGCGCTTTGTGCTGGCAACGGCGGGCGGCATGCTCTCCACCGTCCTGATGATGCCGCTGGTAAAGCTGATTGGCGGTGAAAACAAGGCACTGGGCTTCCAGGGTGGAATTGCTGTGCTCTCGGTTGTGGCGTTCCTGATGCTCGCATTCTGCTTTTTCACCACCAAAGAACGTGTTGAAGCGCCGCCAACCAACAATTCAATGCGTGAAGACCTGCGTGATATCTGGCAGAACGACCAGTGGCGCATTGTCGGCTTGCTCACCATCCTCAACATTATGGCGGTCTGCATTCGCGGCGGTGCGATGATGTATTACGTCACCTGGATTTTGGGCACACCGGAAGTATTTGTCGCTTTCCTTACCACCTATTGCGTCGGCAATCTGATTGGCTCTGCGCTGGCAAAACCGCTGACTGACTGGAAATGCAAAGTCAGCGTTTTCTGGTGGACGAATGCCCTGTTGGCCGTCATCAGCGTGGCGATGTTCTTCGTGCCGATGCACGCCAACATCACCATGTTCGTCTTTATCTTCGTGATTGGCGTCCTGCATCAGCTCGTAACGCCAATCCAGTGGGTAATGATGTCCGACACCGTTGATTATGGCGAGTGGTGTAACGGCAAACGTCTGACGGGCATCAGTTTTGCGGGAACGTTGTTCGTGCTCAAGCTGGGTCTGGCGCTTGGCGGGGCGCTGATCGGCTGGATGCTGGCAGGCGGTGGCTACGATGCCGCGGCGAAAACGCAAAACAGCGCCACCATCACCATCATCATTGCATTGTTCACCCTTATTCCGGCTATTTGCTACCTGCTGAGTGCCGTGATTGCCAAACGCTTCTACACCCTGAAAACCCCGTATCTGACTGAAATTATGCGTCAGCTGGCGCAGGGTGCGCACCGTAATCAGCAAGATTTTACGACGAAAGAATTACAGAACTAAGGAACCGATTATGAAAATTAGCGACGGAAACTGGCTGATTCAGCCCGGCCTGAATGTGATTAACCCTGTCCAGGTGTTCGAGGTTGAACAGCAAGGTAATGAGATGCTGGTCTACGTTGCGCCGCGTGACGTACGTGAACGGACCTGGCAACTCGATACCCCGTTGTTCACGCTGCGCCTTTTTTCGCCGCAGGAAGGCGTGGTGGGTGTCCGGATGGAACACTTCCAGGGCGCGTTGGATACCGGTCCGCATTACCCGCTGAACGTGCAGCAGGACGTAAACGTTGAGATGCAGAACACCGCTAAGTTCGCTGAGCTGAAGAGCGGTAATTTGAGCGTTCGCGTCACCAAAGGCGAGTTCTGGTCGCTGGATTTCCTGCGTAACGGTGAACGCATTACCGGCAGCCAGTTGAAAAACAACGGCTATGTACAGGACGCCAACAGCGGACGCAATTACATGTTCGAGCGCCTGGATCTGGGGGTCGGTGAAACGGTGTACGGGCTGGGCGAGCGCTTTACCGCGTTGGTGCGTAATGGGCAGACGGTAGAGACCTGGAACCGCGATGGCGGCACCAGTACCGAGCAGTCTTACAAGAACATCCCGTTCTATATCACCAACCGTGGCTACGGCGTGCTGGTGAACCATCCGCAGTGCGTATCGTTTGAAATTGGCTCTGAGAAAGTATCGAAAGTGCAGTTCAGCGTCGAAAGCGAGTATCTGGAATATTTCGTCATCGACGGCCCGACGCCGAAAGCGGTGCTGGATCGCTATACCCGCTTTACCGGTCGTCCAGCACTACCGCCCGCCTGGTCGTTCGGCCTGTGGCTGACCACCTCGTTTACCACCAACTATGACGAAGCGACGGTGAACAGCTTTATCGACGGCATGTCCGAGCGCAATCTACCGCTGCACGTTTTCCACTTCGACTGCTTCTGGATGAAGGCTTTCCAGTGGTGTGACTTCGAGTGGGACCCGGTGACCTTCCCTGACCCGAAAGGCATGATTGAGCGCCTGAAAGCGAAAGGGCTGAAAGTCTGCGTATGGATCAATCCGTACATCGGTCAGAAATCACCCGTTTTCAAGGAGCTGAAAGAGAAAGGTTATCTGCTCAAACGCCCGGACGGTTCCCTGTGGCAGTGGGATAAATGGCAGCCGGGGCTGGCAATTTACGACTTCACCAACCCGCAAGCCTGCGAATGGTATGCCAACAAGCTGAAAGGTCTGGTGGAGATGGGCGTGGACTGCTTCAAAACTGATTTCGGCGAACGCATTCCAACGGATGTGCAGTGGTTTGATGGCTCAGACCCGCAGAAAATGCACAACCATTATGCCTACATCTACAACGAACTGGTGTGGAACGTGCTGAAAGAGACCGTCGGAGAAGAAGAGGCGGTGCTGTTCGCTCGTTCCGCCTCCGTGGGCGCGCAGCAGTTTCCGGTGCACTGGGGCGGGGACTGCTACGCCAACTATGAATCCATGGCCGAAAGCTTGCGCGGCGGCTTATCCATTGGTCTCTCCGGCTTTGGCTTCTGGAGCCACGACATTGGCGGCTTCGAAAACACCGCCCCGGCGGACGTCTACAAGCGCTGGTGTGCATTCGGGCTGCTCTCCAGCCATAGCCGCCTGCACGGCAGCAAATCCTACCGCGTGCCATGGGCGTACGATGAAGAGTCCTGCGATGTGGTGCGTTATTTCACCGAAATGAAGTGCCGCCTGATGCCGTATTTGTATCGTCAGGCCGCGCTGGCGAACGAACATGGCACGCCGATGCTGCGCGCCATGATGCTGGAGTTCCCGGACGATCCTGCATGCGACTATCTCGATCGCCAGTATATGCTGGGTGATTCGGTAATGGTGGCGCCAGTCTTCTCCGAAGCCGGTAACGTGCAGTTTTATCTGCCGGAAGGCCGCTGGACGCATCTGTGGCACAACGACGAAGTCCAGGGCTGCCGCTGGTACAAACAGCAGCATGACTTCCTCAGTCTGCCGGTGTACGTGCGCGACAACACCCTGCTGGCGCTGGGCAGTAATAACCAGAAGCCGGACTATGCCTGGCATGAAGGGACCGCATTCCAGTTGTTCCATTTGCAAGAGGATAGGGAAGCGGTCTGTGAGGTCCCGGCTGCTGACGGGTCGGTTATCTTCACGCTGAAGGCGATACGTACGGGTAAAACCATCACCGTACAAGGTCGCGGTGAAGCGCGTAACTGGACGTTGTGCCTGCGTAATATCCCGCAAATTAGCGGCGTGAAGGGCGGTTCATATGCCGGCAGTGAGCAGGGCGTAGTGGTAACGCCTGAAGGTGATACTCTGACGATTACCCTGTAAATTCAGTCTACGTGGTGCCGGATGTGTTTTATCCGGCCCACGCTGCGAGCAGCGTTCCAGATCTGAAAATCAAAAATATTCTGACTTAAAATTTTACCTACCCATATTTGCGAGCGCTATCACTCTAATTCCCGTAAAAAATGTGATCTGCGCCGTAAATATCTCACTATTTCCCCGTTTTGTCTTATTTCTGTCCGTAATACAGGACACGATTTAGTATTGTTGGCGCATCGTAGTCCTCTTATATTTATCATCACGGATTACACGTGGAGCATAAACGCTTCTTTAGATATTTAATCTGGTGTGTGATAAGGGTAAATAATGCAAATGATTACCTCGCGACAAAACAGATTATTAAAATTCCTCCTGTCCCGGAAGGAGTATGTCACGCTGCTGAAAATTGCCGAATATTTATCGGTTTCAGAGAAAACCGTGCAGCGCGATCTGCGGTTACTGGAACCATGGTTAGCGGAATGGAAAATAGCCATCGATAAACGTACTGGCGCAGGCGTAATATTAAGTGCCGATAATATTACAGACCTTTTGTATCTGGACCAGTTATTAGGGAACGAGGGTGATGATACTGACGGTATGATGAGTAATTCGCGGCGCGTTAAGATAGCATCGCAATTATTAAGCGAAACGCCGCATGAAACGTCGATCAGTAAATTATCTGAGCGTTATTTTATTAGTAGCGCATCGATTGTTAACGATCTGAAAGTGATTGAATCCTGGATAACGCCATTGGGGTTATCGCTTATCCGCAGTCAAAGCGGTACGCACATTGAAGGTAGTGAGAGCAGCGTGCGCCAGGCGATGGCATCGCTGATTAACGGTGTGATTAACCATAATGAACCCGGCAGCATGGTGTATTCGCGTCTTGATCCCGGCAGCTATAAAGCGTTGGTGCATTACTTCGGCGAGGAAGACGTTTTATTTGTCCAGACGCTGCTGCAGGAAATGGAGAACGACCTGTGTTGGTCATTGGGGGAGCCTTATTACGTCAATATCTTCACCCATATTTTGATCATGATGTACCGCATCACACGCGGAAATGCGCTGCCGAGAAAAGATGAAAACATCACCTCATGCGACGAGAATATTTTTTCTATTGCCAGTCGTATGATTCAGCATATCGAAAAACGCATCGCTCACCCGCTGCCGGAAGACGAGGTCTGGTTTATCTATCAATACATTATCTCGTCCGGCGTGGTGATTGAGGAACATAATGATGTGAGCGTGATTGGTCATATGCACTCCAGCGACGAAGCGCGCTTGATTACCCATCGACTGATTGCCATCTTCGCCGAGATGGTCGACAGCGATCTCAGCCAGGATACTGCGCTGTATGACGGGTTGCTGATCCATATTAAGCCGCTGATTAACCGCCTGAACTACCAGATCCGCATTCGTAATCCGCTACTGGAGGATATCAAAGGCGAGTTGCAGGACGTCTGGCGTTTGACCCAGTGTGCGGTGAATCGGGTATTTTGCGGTTGGGGCGAGCGGGCCGTTTCGGAAGATGAGGTGGGATACTTAACCGTCCATTTTCAGGCCGCAATGGAGCGCCAGATAGCGCGTAAGCGGGTGTTGTTAGTCTGCTCAACCGGGATTGGCACTTCGCATTTACTCAAGAGCCGCATTCTGCGCGCCTTTCCGGACTGGACAATTGTCGGCGTGGTGTCAGCTGGCAGTTTGCCCTCCGTACTGACGGACGATATTGAGCTGGTGGTATCGACCATTAATTTACCCGCCATTGCCATGCCGGTCGTCTATGTCACCGCCTTTTTCAATGATGCGGATATTAAGCGGGTAACGGAAACGGTTATTACGGAAAAATTACATCGGGCGACGTCGCTGGTCGTTGAAAATTAATGTCTGAACTCCATGAGGTATGATTGATGGACATCACGAAAATTCTCAATACAAATCGCGTTATTTTGGATATGAAGGCTACGAACAAAACGGAGGCTATTGAGGAACTTACTGATATTCTGCAAAAGGATGGGGCAATTAGCTGCCGGGAAACGTTTATTCAGGATGTCTGGCAGCGTGAATCCGAAGGCTCGACCGGCTTCGAAAATCATATTGCGATCCCCCACGGGAAATCCTCGGCGGTGGTTAATACCACCCTGGCGATTGGTCGTACCCGTCAGGATATTCCCTGGGAAACCCTGGACGGCAGCAATGTGCGCTGCATCATTCTGTTTGCCGTACGTCTTGAAGATCAAAACACTACCCATATTCGTCTGCTCTCGCAGGTTGCCGGCGCGCTAGCGGATGACGACATTATTGAACAACTCTTAGTTGAAAGTAGTCCACAGAAAATTATTGAGCTGTTTAGCCAATATGCTGAATCCAACGTCTGCTAAATAAAATGTGGAGCATGTTATGAATATTGTTTGTGTTGCCGCCTGTACGGCGGGTATTGCGCACACCTATATTGCTCGTGAAAAATTAATTAAAGGTGCTAAAGCGCTTGGGCATAATATAAAAGTTGAAACCCAGGGCACCATCGGTACGGAAAACGAACTGCTGGCAGATGATATTTCTGCCGCGGATGTCGTGATTCTTGCCGTCGATGTCAAAATAAAAGGGGAGGAACGCTTCTCAAACAAACGTATTGTGCGAGTAAAAACCGAAATTGTCATAAAATCGCCCATTCAGTTTCTTGAAAAGGTCGAAAAGTCATTAGCTAATAATAACCAGTAGCGATCCTCATTCTGGAGGGATTTCACATGAGTGAAAATAAAATTCCGCTATCTCAGGAAATAAAAAAACATTTATTAACGGGGATCTCGTGGATGATCCCGTTAATTGTAGCCGCCGGGATCTGTATTGCCCTCGGACAAATACTTGGCGGTACTAACGTGGGTGAAAAAACAGGAACTATCCCCTGGATGCTCAATCAGATTGGCGGCTGGGGGATGGGGTTAATCGTGCCGCTGATTAGCGCGGCGATTGCGTACTCCATTGCCGATCGCCCCGGATTTGCGCCGGGTCTGATTGTCGGCTTTGTCTGCGGCGAAATTCATACCGGTTTTATTGGCGGGATGCTGGGCGGCTTTCTGGTTGGCTATACCGTCCTGCTGCTCAAACGCTATATCCGTTTACCGCAGTCGATGCAGGGTCTGATGCCCATCATGGTGCTGCCCGTATTGAGCACCGTCATCGGCGGGTTGCTGATGATGACGCTGATTGGCAAGCCGATAGCCTGGCTGCAGGACGCGCTAATTCATCTGCTGGAGTCCATGCAAGGCGGGTCACGCTTCCTGATGGGCGCCATTCTCGGCGCAATGGCGACATTCGACTTCGGCGGTCCGGTGAATAAAACCATGTCGCTGTTCGCTGACGGCATGCTGGTCAGCGGCGTGTATGGCCCCGAAGCGGTGAAGTTTGTCGGTTCGATAATCCCTCCGTTCGGCATTACGCTCTCCTTCCTGCTCACGCGCCACAAGTACACCCGTGCGGAACGTGAGGCGCTGAAAGCGGCATTCCCGATGGGGATCTGCATGATAACCGAAGGGGTTATTCCGATTGCGGCGCGTGATCTGCTGCGCGTGGTGGGCTCCTGCGTGGTGGCCTCGGCGATAGCGGGAGGCCTGATTATGGTATGGGGCGTCGAAAGCCCGGTACCGCACGGCGGCATGTTTGTGGTTCCACTCTTTACGCATCCTCTGCTGTTTTGCCTGGCGCTGGGGATCGGGACGGTGATTTGCGGCGTCATGCTATCGCTGTGGAAGAAACCGGTGACCGAGCGTGACGAAGAGTTTGATGAGCTCAGCGATCAAAAGCTGAAAGACGAAGAGATCACCTTCACCCTGGAATAACCGGAGGTCGTATGTTTGCCGATATGAAAAGCATGGTGACGAAAGCCTGGCGCGGGCAGTATGCGCTGCTGGCTATCAACTGTATGAACCTGGAAAGCGCCCGTGCGGCGGTGCGGGTGGCAGAGAAACACCGTGCGCCCATTATTCTGAATCTGTATCAGGGGCATCTGGACCATTTTCCGGCACCGATAGCGGCGGCGGTGGTCAAAGCGCTGGCAGAGGAAGCTTCGGTACCGATCGCGCTGGCGTTAGATCATGGAAAGGATCCTGTACGCATTCGCCAGGCTTTTCGCGCCGGATTCAGCGGGTTAATGATCGACGCCTCCGCCTTTGCGCTGGAAGAAAACATTCGCCAGACCCGGGCGGTGGTCGAGCTCGCAGCCAGCGTTTCTCTGTGCGTGGAAGGCGAGCTGGGCCACCTGGCCGACGCCCCGCGCTATGACCATGCCGCTAACGCTGATTTGATGACTCAGGCCGCTGACGTGGAGCCATTTATCCAACAGACCGGGATTGATTTACTGGCGGTGTCGGTCGGTACGGCGCACGGTATGTACGTGCCGGGCGTAACGCCAGCCATTGATTTTCAGCGGCTGGAGGAAATTGCCCGTTTATCAACGGTGTCGCTGGCGCTGCATGGCGGTAGCGGGACGCCGTTTGACCAGCTACAGCGTTGCCCGACGTTTGGCGTCGCCAAGATTAATGTTGGCGCGGCGGTCTTCGAAGCCGGAAAGGCCGCGCTATTGCACACCTTGTGTCGCGACACATCCTGCGAACTTGTTGATGCCCTGGCCCTGATGGAGCAGGCCTGCGAGGAAGCCATTATTCCGTATCTACAGGCCAGCGGCGCTATCGACCAGGCCTGATTCATTTTCTGTAACGCCTTTTATGCCTCTGCGATGACGCACTGGCAGGGCTTTCTACACCCTGAAACTGGAGAATTAACATGTTAGTTTCGATGAAAGAATTATTGCAACCGACCCGTCAGCACGGTTTTGCCATCGGCGCATTCAACGTAGCGGATAGCTGCTTTGTGCGTGCGGTGGTGGAAGAAGCGGAAGCGACCAACACCCCAGCGATTATCTCCATTCACCCCAGCGAACATGATTTCCTCGGCGATGCGTTCTTTAGCTATGTGCGAGATATCACCCTGCGTAGCCCGGTCCCCTTTACTTTGCATCTGGATCACGGCGCTTCGGTAGAGCATGTCCTGCGGGCAATTCAGTGTGGATTTACCTCGGTGATGATTGATGGCTCGCTGCTGCCGTATGAAGAGAACGTGGCGTTGACCCGTGAAGTGGTCAAGCTGGCGCATGCGGTAGGCGTTTCGGTTGAAGGCGAGCTGGGTACGATTGGTCAGACCGGAACGTCTGTGGAAGGCGGTGTGTCGAAGGTTACTTACACCGATCCCGCCCAGGCGCAGGATTTTATCGCCCGTACCGGGGCCGATACGCTGGCAGTGGCGATTGGTACCGCGCACGGGATCTACCCGAAAGGGATGCAGCCAGAGCTGCAAATGAACATTCTGCGCGATATCGCCGGGCGGGTGGACATTCCGCTGGTGCTGCACGGAGGTTCCGCGAATCCGGATGCGGAAATTGCTGAATCCGTTACGCTCGGCGTGGGCAAAATCAACATTTCCAGCGATATGAAATACGCCTACTTCCAGAAAGTTCGCGAAATCCTGGCAAAAGAGACCTGGTGGGACCCGAACGTCATCTACCCGGAAGCCATCAGCGCCGCGCGGGACGTGATTCGCCACAAAATGAAACTGTTTGGCTCAACCGGCAAAGCGTCACTTTACTAACGGCATGCAGGCGGGGTGGCCCGCCTCTTTCGCAACAAGGAAAAGTGCAATGAAGCGTTCACATATTAATTATGTCATCGATAAAGCGCATGCCATCGCCGAGACCTTTCGGGTCTGTCTGCCTGATTTTGCGTATTTAACGGTCGACGCCTGGCGACAACAGGACCACTCTTTGTGGCGTGAAGTGCGCGATCTCCAGCTGGGCTGGGACGTTACTGACTTTGGGCGCGGGGATTTTGCGCAAACGGGACTGACGTTACTGACGTTGCGCAATGGTCTGATGGGGTCAGCCGATTACCCCAAACCGTATGCCGAAAAGATGCTGCAAATTCAGCAGGATCAACAAACACCGTGGCATTTTCATCGCCATAAGATGGAAGATATCGTTAACCGTGGCGGCGGCGATTTGTGTATGCAGCTGGCCTGGTCCACGCCCGATGACGGCTATGATCCCCAGCGCATTGTTGATGTTAGCGTCGATGGTCAGCGGCGTACCGTTAAATCTGGTGATACGTTGGTGCTAAAACCGGGGCAGGGAGTGTGTCTGCCGCCGCGACTGTATCACCGTTTCTGGGCTGAGAAAGCCTTTGTTCTGGGCTGGGAAATCTCGATGGTCAATGACGACCAGCATGACAATCACTTCCTTGAACCGGGCGGTCGTTTCCCGACGATAGAAGAAGACGAGCCGGTGAAGTGGTTGTTATGCAGTGAATATAAGCGTTTATGAGCGGTAGGCCCGGTAAGCGAAGCGCCACCGGGCAATAATCACTGCGTAACGGGTGAGGCAACGTTACTACCTGATACCACACCCGCCTGCATGGTCTGCGTGACCTGCTGTTTCTCTGCATTCACCGCATGTAACTGACCGTTGACTGTGGGCTTGAGCGGAGTATCGGCCTGAATGTTGCCGCTGGCGGTGAGTTGAATGTTACCGTCGCCGGAAAGCGGCAGTGCTGGCCAGCCCCACTGTTGCAGGATGGTCATTGGCACGCCGCGCCCGTTCAGGCTGACCTGTGCCTGACGCTGAGGCAGTTGCGAAATGCTGGCGGTGGTCTCCAGCAGCCCTTTTTCTGTATAGGCGCTTAGTTCACTGATATTGATGGTACTGCCGTTCGCCGTTAGCGCCAGCGAAGGACGGCGCACGTCGGTGCGATTAAAGGTGGCAGCAGCGGCGTTGAGCGTGGCGTTACCGCTCCAGATCCCCCACTGGTTGTTCTGTACCAGCCCGAGGTTAGCGCCGTAACCGTCCAGTGCGGTGAGTTGCCACGGGAAGGCCGGGTCAATGTCGATCACCAGATTACGGCTGGCGCTGAATTTCTTCAGCGTCAGGCTGTTTAGCCAGGCTGGCAGAGGCTTCATCCATAGCTGTTTCCAGTTTTCCGGTAGCGTATATTCCAGGCCGGCAATCGCGGCATCGTCGAGAACCAGCGCTTTGTTGTTACGCATCCAGTTTCCGGATGTTCTGAGCATTCCCCCTTCCCAGCGGGTCGTGAACTGGCGCAGCGCAATGCCCTGCGGCGAGAACTCGGCGTTCAGAATCGGATCGAAGAAATGCAGTGAACCGTAGATAAACTCGCTGGCGTTCATCGACAGTTTTCCTTCCTGTGTTTGCCAGTCATCTTTGCTAAACGTCATGTTGCGCAAGCTCAGATCAAGGTCCGTGACCGCCCAGTCAGGACCTTGCAGACGGGCATCCGTCACTTCCAGACGACCAATTTGCAAGGATGGAATAGTGGTTAGCGGCGCAAAAAAGTCGGCCAGCGATTTGTCACTTTGCAGCCGGATATCGTTCAGGCGTAGATTCTCTACCACCCAGCTACCGTCGGTATTGCGCTGCGCCACGCCGGTTAATGCGCCACGCGCGACGTCTGCGCCAATATTACTTAGCGTCACCCGACCATGGTCAATGCTGCCTTCAATCAATACGTTGGTGGTTGGGACATCGTTCAGCGTCAATGAGCTGGCGCTGAGCTGAATTTGTGCTTTGCTGCCGAGAATTTTACCTGCCTCAGGGCTCCAGGGAATCACGCCGCCGTTCACGCGCTGGGCGCTCAGGTTCCACTCGCTGCCGGGGCTGTTGAGCGCCATATCCTGTAACTGCAGGCGATCGGCCTGGAACGGTAGCGGTGCGGTTTGCTGGGAAAGATTCAGCGTGCCGTTTTGCAAGAGGATGGTGTCTACGTGCCGCGGGTCGGTGATTTGGCGACTGCTCAGCCCAATATCGACCGTTTTAGCGACCAGCGTTGCGGGCTGGCCATCGCGACCAAAGGTGACGTTTTCCAGCAGAATATGGGAAGGGGAAGAAAACCGGTGATCGATAGCATCAAATGCCAGATGATAGCTGCTGTTCTCTGAGACCCAGGCGCTGACGTGCTCTGCGCCCCAACGGGTTTGCAGTAGAAAATAAAGGCCGAGAATCGCCACTGCACAGGCGATCAGCGCGTAAAGAAGCAGCTTTCCAATAAATTTCATGGTCTTCCATCCCGCGAAGTGCACATAGTCAAGTTATGCACGATTTAGAGGCAATGCTCAAGGCAGGAATGGTGAAAGAGCGTTACAGCGGCGTTGATTCAGAGCCAACGCCGCATTTTGCTTATTGCTTCTCTGGTGGGAACACCAGATTCAGAACGATAGCGGTGATACCGCCTGCGGCAATGCCTGAGGAGAGCAGATTTTTCACCCAATCCGGGGCAAATTGCAGAATCAGCGGCTGCTGGGAGACGCCCAGGCCAACGGCCAGCGACAGCGCAATAATCAAAATAGCGCGGCGGTTCAGCGGCTCGCGAGAGACAATACGCACGCCAGATGCGGCGATAGTACCGAACATTACCAGGGTTGCGCCGCCCAGTACCGGTTCAGGAATATGCTGTACAAAACCGCTAACTGCCGGGAACAGGCCCAGCGCGATCAGCATCAGCGCCACCACAAAACCGACGTAACGACTGGCTACGCCCGTTAACTGAATGACCCCATTGTTCTGACCAAAACAAGAGTTCGGGAAGGTATTGAACACGGCGGAAACAAACGAGTTCAGACCGTTCGCCAGCACGCCGCCTTTCAGGCGTTTCATATACAGCGGACCAGAAACCGGCTGTTCGGAAACATCGGAGGTCGCCGTAATATCACCGATGGTTTCCAGCGACGTAATCATAAAGACCAGCATCAGCGGCAGCAGTAAGCTCCAGTCGATACCGAGGCCATAATACAGCGGCGTTGGCACCATGATCAGGTCCTGGCTTACCGGTGCGGTATTTTGCGGCAGCATGTCCATAAACCATGCCAGCAGGTAGCCTGCCGCCATCGCAATCACCAGGGACGCAACGCGCAGGTACGGGTTGCGTTGGCGGTTAAGCAGGATGATCAGCGCCAGCACAACGCCAGCCAGCAGTAAATTCTTCGGTGCGCCAAAGGTGTTATCGCTCATTGCGGCATAACCACCGCCAATCGACGTCAGACCCACCTGAATCAGCGACAGGCCGATAATCATCACCACCACGCCTGAGACCAACGGGGTAATAATACGCCGCGCCAGATGCAGTACACGCGAGATAACCATTTCAGTGCAGCTCGCTAACATCAGCGTACCAAACAGGGCCGCCATCATGGTTGGGACATCTGCGCCACCGGTTTTTAGCGCCGTGCCACCCATAATCAGCGGCGCAACAAAATTAAAGCTGGTGCCCTGAATAGATAACAGCCCGGAACCAACCGGCCCCCAGGCTTTGATCTGAATGATAGAAGCTACGCCGGAAGCGAACAGCGACATACTGATAATGTGTTGAGTATCCTGAGCTGGCAAACCGAGCGCCTGGCAAATTAACAGCGCCGGGGTGATCACCGCGACGAACATGGCCAGCAGGTGCTGACAGGCGGCAAACAGGGTCTGGGCTAACGGGGGGCGATCTTCAAGACGGTAAATCAGTTCACTGTTGTGAGTCTGCGCAACCGGTTGCGCATTTGTTGACTCTACGGCGTTAACGGACATCAGAGGCAATCCCATGGTGGAAAAGCGGTGATTTTATCTGACCAGGGCGGAAAAGCAAACGTTTGCCAGCAGTTATTCTTAATATTTAAAACGGATAAACAAACTTTTTTATATAACTTTTCATCATTTTCTGCTTAAAATCCACCCCGAAAACTCAATAAGAGCTAAAAAATCGGTCTGGAATGCATCGTGCGTGATTGTGCTAAACGCACTAATGGAGCTGTAAATGTTTTATCTCGATACGTTATCTACTCTGGTTGCGGCAACCCTTGTATTGCTGCTGGGACGTAAGCTCGTCCAGTCTGTCTCTTTCCTGAAAAAATACACCATTCCCGAACCTGTAGCCGGTGGATTGCTGGTGGCGATTGCGTTGCTGGTGCTGAAAAAAAGCATGGGATGGGAAGTAAATTTCGATATGACCCTGCGCGATCCGCTGATGCTGGCGTTCTTCGCTACCATCGGCCTGAACGCAAATATCGCCAGCCTACGCGCCGGTGGCCGCGTGGTGGGTATTTTTCTGATTGTCGTTGTGGGACTGCTGTTGATGCAGAACGCCATCGGTATCGGTATGGCGAGCCTGCTGGGCCTGGATCCGTTGATGGGCCTGATTGCCGGTTCGATCACGCTCTCTGGCGGACATGGAACCGGGGCTGCGTGGAGCAAGTTGTTTATTGAGCGCTACGGTTTTACCAATGCGACTGAAGTTGCAATGGCTTGCGCAACCTTTGGTCTGGTGTTGGGGGGGCTGATTGGCGGCCCGGTGGCGCGCTATCTGGTTAAACACTCCACCACGCCTGACGGTATGCCGGACGATCAGGCTGTACCGACCGCGTTTGAAAAGCCGGACGTTGGACGCATAATCACCTCGCTGGTGCTGATTGAAACTATCGCGCTGATCGCTATCTGTCTGACGGTAGGTAAAATCGTTGCGCAAATGCTGGTCGGAACGGTGCTCGAACTGCCGACCTTCGTCTGCGTGCTGTTTGTTGGTGTGATCCTCAGTAATGGCCTGGCGCTCATGGGCTTTTATCGGGTGTTCGAACGGGCGGTTTCAGTGCTGGGCAACGTGAGCCTGTCGCTGTTCCTGGCGATGGCGCTGATGAGCCTGAAACTGTGGGAGCTGGCATCTCTGGCGCTGCCGATGCTGGCGATACTGGTTGTGCAGACGATTTTTATGGCGTTGTACGCGGTATTTGTTACCTGGCGCATGATGGGCAAAAACTACGATGCCGCTGTACTGGCAGCCGGCCACTGCGGTTTTGGGCTCGGCGCGACGCCAACGGCGATTGCTAACATGCAGGCAATTACCGAACGTTTCGGGCCATCCCATATGGCGTTCCTGGTGGTGCCGATGGTGGGGGCGTTCTTTATCGATATCGTCAACGCGTTAGTGATTAAGCTGTATCTGCTGCTGCCGATTTTTGCGCAATAACGGCTGTGCGGCGGAGTAACATCCGCCGCGATAAATCGATTATGCGTTGGAGTAACGTTCGGTTTCCGGCATCCAGCGCTCTATCAGCGCGGCAGCCTGTTGCGGATAACGTTCGTGAATATGGCGGGCTATACGCTGAACTTCCGGAATCATGGCCTGATCGCGCAATAAATCCGCTACTTTGAATTCTGCCGTTCCGGTCTGGCGCGTACCTAACAGCTCGCCGGGTCCGCGGATCTCTAAATCTTTTTGTGCAATCACGAACCCGTCATTGCTGTCCCGCAGAACCTGCAGGCGTTTCTGCGCCGTTTTTGACAGCGGAGATTTGTAGAGCAGGACGCAGTGGGAAGCCACGGCGCCGCGGCCTACGCGGCCACGCAACTGGTGTAACTGTGCCAGGCCTAATCGCTCCGGGTTTTCAATGATCATCAGGCTGGCGTTCGGCACGTCCACACCCACTTCAATCACCGTGGTGGCGACCAGCAGATGTAATTCACCCTGCTTAAAGGCGGCCATCACCGACTGCTTCTCGGCGGGCTTCATGCGCCCATGCACCAAGCCAATATTCAGCTCTGGTAAGGCAAGCTTAAGTTCTTCCCACGTGGCTTCTGCCGCCTGCGCTTCTAATAAATCAGACTCTTCGATTAGTGTACAAACCCAGTACGCCTGACGCCCTTCGTGGGTGCAGGCGTTGCGCACACGGTCAATGATGTCGCTACGGCGGGTATCGGGAATCGCCACTGTGGTGACCGGCGTACGCCCCGGCGGCAGTTCGTCAATGACGGACGTGTCGAGATCGGCATAGGCGGTCATGGCCAGCGTACGCGGGATCGGGGTGGCGGTCATAATGAGCTGGTGTGGGTGGAAACCCTGCTGCTGGCCTTTCTCCCACAGCGCCAGACGCTGATGCACGCCAAAACGGTGCTGTTCGTCGATAATCACCAGCGCCAGCCCGTTGAACTGAACTTGTTCCTGGAAAATTGCGTGTGTGCCGACAATCATCTGCACCTGACCGCTGGTGATGGCTTCCTGCTGTGCCTGGCGTGCTTTACCTTTTTGCTTACCCGCCAGCCAACCCACTTCAACGCCCAAAGGTTCGAACCAGTTGCGGAAATTATTTGCGTGCTGTTCAGCCAGTAATTCAGTGGGGGCCATCAGCGCCACCTGCTTACCATGCGCAATCGCACGCAGGGCGGCAAGTGCTGCAACCAGCGTTTTACCGGAACCGACATCGCCCTGCACCAGGCGCATCATTGGGACATCCAGCGCCATATCGCGTTCAATTTCGGCAGTGACCCGGGCCTGTGCGCCGGTTGGTTTAAAGGGGAGCGCCGCCAGCAGTTGATCTTTCAGCCGATTGTCAGGGCTCAGCGGTTGGGCGTGAAAACGTTGCGCCCCGGCGCGAAGCGCCAGCATGCTGAGATTGTGCGCCAGGAGTTCTTCCAGAATCAGGCGTCGCTGAGCCGGGTGTTGTCCGGTTTCAAGGTCGCTAAGCTGTAACGTCGGCGGCGGACGGTGTAATGTGCGCAACGCTTCCGGCAGGCTCATCATGCCTTGTAGTAACTCCGGAGGGAGCAACTCGGCAATGGCGCAGGTATCGAGCAGATCCAGCGCCTGATCGGTCAACTTGCGCAGCGTTGCCTGCTTAACGCCTTCCGTGGTCGGATACACCGGCGTGAGCGTTTCCTGCAGTTCCGGCGTGCTGAGATCGCCCTGTACGCGGTATTCCGGGTGGATCATTTCTGCGCCGTACTTGCCACGTTTCGCCTCGCCATAGGCCAGTACCCGACGCCCGGTGGCGAGGCTGTTTTTCATTGCTGCGCTGAAGTTGAAGAAGCGCATAGTGAGAATGCCGGAGCCATCGCTTATCTGGCAGGTCATCATCCGGCGGCCACCAAAAGTGATATTGCAGTTCAGCACTTCGCCTTCAACGGTGGCATAGACGCCCGGCAGCAGTTCGCCAATGGGGTACAGATGAGTACGGTCTTCGTAGCGCAGAGGGAGGTGGAGCAGGAGGTCCTGCACGGTGTGCAAGCCAATTTTCGCCAGTTTACTGCTTTGTGCTGCGCCAACGCCCGTCAGAGAGTTGAGCGGGATGGCATCCAGTAAACGGCCTTTCATCGCGATTATTTCGCAGACTGCATAGTGGCCCACCACGTTGCATCGGCTTCAATTTCGCCCTGCGTGTTTACGTGAGGGTAGGGAAGTCCCTTGCGCTTAGCGACATTCGCCAGCACCGGATAACCGCCTTCAAACAGCAAGCGTTGCTGTTCATCTTCCGGCAACATGCTGTTTTCTCGTCGGTACATGCCAGCATTTTGTCGCTGGCGCTGTGCTTCGTACAGAATCAGCGCAGAGGCAACTGAAACGTTCAGTGACTGCACCATGCCAATCATCGGAATGATGATGTCCTGGTCCGCCAGATCGAGTGCTTCCTGAGTAATGCCGGTTTTTTCCTGGCCCATCAGGATGCAGGTCGGTCGCGTGTAATCAATCTCGCGGAAATCGACGGCTTTATCAGAGAGGTGGGTCGCCAGAACCTGCATGCCCTGGCTTTTTAACTGCGTGACCGCATTGCTAATGGTCGGGTGGGTTTTAACCTGCACCCAACTGTTACTGCCCGCGGCAGAAGAGGCCATGGTACGCATACGACTACCCGGCCAGACGGCGTGGACTTCGTGTACGCCGACTGCGTCTGCGGTACGAATGATCGCAGAAACGTTATGAGGTTTATGGACCTGCTCCATGCAGACGGTCAGATCGGGCTGACGCCTGGCAAGCATTTCGCAAATGCGCTCATAGCGTTTTGAGTTCATATCTCTAGTTTCGGTTGCGGGTGACTTTAATCACGTCCGGCATGACGCGGATTTTGCGCATAATATTCGCCAGATGCACGCGATCGCGAGCGGTCAGGCGAATAAAGGCGCTATAAACACGACCGTCTTTCTCTTCAGTATTCAGACTTTGAATATTGGAGGTCGTCGTGTTGATTGCCGCCGTCAGGTTCGCCAGAGCACCCTGGTGGTTAAACATGTCCACCTTAATTTCGGTGATGAACTCCTGCTCTGTCTCTTTATCCCATTCCACCGCCATAAATTTCTCTGGCTCTTTCTGGTAGCCACGAATGTTACGGCAGGACTCATGGTGAATCACCAGACCTTTACCCGGACTGACGTGGGCAATGATCGGATCGCCAGGAATTGGACGACAGCATTTGGCAAAGGTGATCAGTACGCCGTCTGCGCCTTTGATCGGCAGATGACCATGACCAGATTGCGCAGGAACGTTCGCCGATGCTTCGCCCTGCTGAAGGTTTTTCGCTACCACCACGCTCATGGCGTTGCCCAGACCGATTTCCGCTAACAGATCGTCAAGCGTAGCGAGCTTCATACGCTCAAGCTCACTCTGGATACTTTCCTGCGGGATTTCAGCCAGTTTACGGCTACCACCCAGGGCATGGTTAAGCAGTCGACGCCCCAGACTGACGGAATCATCGCGCTTAAGGTTTTTCAGCAGTTGGCGAATTTTTGCTCGTGCTTTCGAGCTGACGACGAAGTTGAGCCATGCCGCATTCGGCCGGGCGCCCGGCGCGGTAATGATTTCAACGGTCTGACCGCTAAACAGCGGTTGGGAAAGCGGATAAGGCTGTCTGTCGACACGTGCGCCAACGCAGGCATGACCGATATCGGTATGTACCGCGTAGGCGAAGTCGACAGGCGTCGCACCGGCAGGCAGCTCGACAATGCGCCCTTCCGGTGTGAAAACATAAATCTCATCCGGGAAGAGATCAGATTTAACGCTTTCAATAAATTCAAACGAGCTACCGGCGCTTTGCTGCAATTCCAGCAGGCTTTGCATCCAGCGTTGTGCGCGGATTTGTGCCGTGGTGCTGGTTTCGCCATGCTCTTTGTACGCCCAGTGTGCCGCGACCCCCATCTCCGCCATCTGGTCCATGTCTTCGGTACGAATTTGTACTTCAACAGGCACGCCGTGCGGGCCGATCATTGAGGTATGCAAAGACTGATATCCGTTCGCTTTGGGAATGGCGATATAGTCTTTCACGCGACCTGGACGCGGTTTGTACAGGCTGTGCATCTGGCCGAGTACGCGATAGCAGGTATCGGAGTCATGAACGATGACGCGGAAAGCGTAAATGTCCATGATCGAATGAAAACGCTGCTCTTTGAGCACCATTTTGCAGTAGATCGAGTACAGGTGTTTCTCGCGACCGCTTACGCGACACGGAATGCCAGCTTCCTGCAAACGCCCTTCGATCTCCGAGAGGATTTTTTGAATCATCTCTTTGCGGTTGCCGCGGGCGGCTTTTACCACTTCTTTAATCACGCGATAGCGGTTCGGGTACAGCGCTTCAAAACCCAGCTCTTCCAGCTCGGTTTTAATGTGATGAATACCTAAACGATGTGCCAGCGGACTGTAGATTTCGAGGGTTTCACGGGCGATGCGGCGGCGCTTATCGGGGCGTAATGAGCCCAGCGTGCGCATATTGTGGGTACGGTCGGCAAGTTTGATGAGAATGACGCGGATATCCTGCACCATCGCCATAATCATCTTGCGAAAGTTTTCAGCTTGCGCCTCTTTCTTATCGCGAAACTTAAGCTTATCAAGCTTAGATACCCCTTCTACCAGCTCTGCAACGCTTTTACCAAAAAGCTGTTCCATGTCCTGGTAGGTGGCTGGAGTATCTTCAATCACGTCATGCAGCAGCGCAGCCATCAGCGTTTCGTAGTCGAGTTTCATCTCGGCCAGAATGCAGGCTACCGCTACGGGGTGCGTGATATAAGGTTCACCGCTTGAACGTGTCTGGCCCTCGTGAGCGTCACGTGCAACGAGATACGCCTGCCGAAGACGCTTAATCTGGTCTTCCGGCAGGTAGTTTTGAATCAGCTGATTCAGGCTTTCAAACAGATACAAGGGCGACCCGCTTTGTGATTAACGACGACCTTCAGCAATAGCGGTAACGGCTTGTAATTCAGCGGCTTCCTGCTCTTGCTGTTCCTGGCGCTCACGTACGTCGAGGATCTGGTTGTTGATCAGACCTTCTTCGATTTCGCGCAGCGCGATAACGGTAGTTTTATCGTTTTCTTCCGGTACGAGCGGATCCTTTCCGCCTACCTGCATCTGACGAGCGCGACGCGCGGCGACCAGTACCAGGTCAAAACGGTTACCAATTTTCTCTACAGCGTCCTGAACAGTTACGCGTGCCATACTTAAAATGCTCCACAGGTGAAGAAATGACTGGGCATGATACTGAATGTGGGTTCAGTCTGCCAACAGTTTGCTGATTAAAGCGTCATGACGCTGCTTTTGGCGGCTCATGCGCAGACGTTCGGCGCGAATGATGGTTTTCAAATCGCCCAGGGCGGTATCGAAATCATCGTTCACAATAAGATAATCATATTCGGCGTAATGGCTCATTTCTGCAACAGCTTGCGCCATACGTTTTGCGATCACGTCTTCGCTATCCTGACCTCGACCACGAAGACGGCGGTCCAGCTCAATCTTAGAGGGCGGCAAAATAAAAATACTGCGCGCATGCGGCATTTTTTCACGAATTTGCTGCGCACCTTGCCAGTCGATATCTAAAAAGACGTCTACGCCGGATGCTAATACTTGCTCAATGGCCTCACGCGAAGTGCCGTAGTAATTACCGAAAACCTCAGCGTGTTCCAGAAACGCGTCTCTGCCAATCATGGCTCTGAATTCGTCATGGTTCACAAAGAAATAGTGTTCACCATGCACTTCCCCCGGGCGCGGCGCGCGCGTGGTGTGCGAAACAGAAACCTGGGTGTCATACAACGGTTGGGTCTTTAATAAAGCCTGAATCAGGCTGGATTTACCCGCGCCACTGGGGGCAGAAACAATATAAAGCGTGCCTTGAGCCATGAGTATCTTAATGTATGTGATTGTCGAAAGAGAGCCTACATACGGGCTTATTATACACGTAGCCGCTATGTGACGTAGCCTTTGTCACACTTTTTGCGCATGTTTATTGCGTTTTGCGTACCCGTTTCCTGTTTTATCGGCAATTTGCAGCAACACGTGAAAATGTCAGGAAGGCTGCTCGCACGATGAATTTTTGTCGCTCTGTTTCGCTTGCACTCCGCGCTATACCTGCCGGGAAACACATTGGTTAGCGGAGGCAGCATGAGGCTATGGAAATGCCTTGGCATAGTTTTACTGGTCTGGAATTTACCGGTTTGGGCGGTATGCCCTGCCTGGCCCCCAGCCCGGGCAAGCGAGGAAATTTCACGATTACAGCAGCAGATAACACAGTGGAATGATAGTTACTGGAAACAGGGTGTCAGCGCCGTTGATGATAGCGTTTATGACCAGCTCAATGCGCAACTCATCCAATGGCAGCGCTGTTTTGGCGATGAAGCTCCACCTGATCTGTCTGCGCCCCCAATAAGTGGCACAGTCTCGCATCCAGTACCTCACACGGGGGTCCGCAAGCTGGCTGATAAGCAAGCGTTACAGCAATGGATGCGTGTTCGCAGCGATCTCTGGGTACAACCAAAGGTCGACGGCGTGGCGGTCACGCTGGTCTATCGCAATGGCAATCTGGTAAGAGCGATTAGCCGAGGTAATGGCCTGAAAGGTGAAGACTGGACGCAAAAGATTCTTCAGATCCCTTCCGTACCACACACGACCAAAGGTCTGCTGGCAAACAGTACGTTGCAGGGCGAGATATTTTTACAGCAGGAAGGGCATATCCAGCAACAGAGTGGGGGAATGAATGCCCGCTCAAAGGTCGCTGGAATGATGATGCGCCAGAGCACCCCGGAATTGTTACGTTCGTTGGCTATTTTCATCTGGGCCTGGCCTGATGGTCCGGCGGTCATGTCGGAAAGGCTGGAACAACTCACTGCCGCTGGGTTCAGTTTCACACAACGCTATACCCAGCCCGTGAAAAATGCGAACGATGTCGAGCATGCCCGTACCCGTTGGTGGACTTCAGCACTCCCTTTTGTGACGGATGGCGTCGTGGTGCGTTCGGGGAAAGAACCGCAGGCGCGATACTGGTTACCCGGGCAGGGAGAGTGGCTGGCGGCATGGAAATATCCGCCCGTGGCTCAGGTATCCGAGGTCACAGATATTCAGTTTTCAGTCGGTAAAAGTGGGAAAATTGCCGTAGTCGCGCTGCTGGCACCCGTCATGCTGGATGATAAACGCGTGCAACGCGTCAATATTGGCTCTGTACGCCGCTGGAATGAATGGGATATCGCGCCTGGAGATCGGATCCTGATAAGCCTGGCCGGACAGGGGATCCCGCGTATCGACGAAGTGGTCTGGCGTAGCACTCAACGCACTAAGCCAACGCCGCCTGTGGGACATTTCAATTCAATGACCTGCTTTTATGCCACGCCGGCGTGTTATGAGCAATTTATTGCCAGACTGGTTTGGCTGGGCGCGAAAGAAGTGCTGGAATTAGAAGGTATTGGTGAAGCAGGATGGCGTAACCTTCATCAGACGTATCACTTTGAACATATCTTTTCCTGGCTCGGATTAACTCAGGAGCAGCTCCAGTCCACATTAGGCGTAAGCAAAGGGGAGAAGATGTGGCATCAGTTCAACCGGTCGCGCCATCTTCCGTTCACACGTTGGGTTATAGCCATGGGAATACCGTTAACACAGGCAACGCTGAATGCCAGTCGGGATGCTTCGTGGCAACAATTGCAGGACCGTGATGAACAAAGCTGGCGACAACTCCCTTTAATGGGGGTGCGCCGGGCACGACAGATTATTCAGTGGCTGGAGGCCAGGGAGGTCATAGCGCTGAGCAACTGGCTGGCTGCTCAGCGTATTACGGGCTTTATGCCTTAATGACCTTCATGGCGATAATAAAATACTGGCAGGCCCAACTTCAGGCGTAGCGCCAGTAAGCGGGCGGTAAAACCGAAGAGTAGGGTAGAGATAACCACCACATCGTGGCTGGAGACGTAATGTTGCAGCACGATGTAAAGCACGGCAGCGGCAAAAGAAACGCCAGCATACAGCTCTTTCTGGAACACTAACGGAATGCGTTTGCAGAACATGTCGCGTAACACGCCACCGAAGACGCCGGTAGTGACCGCAGCGACCACGGCGATAATCGGCCCGTGACCCATATCCAACGCCACCTGTGCGCCAATAATAGAAAAGACCACCAGGCCCAGCGCATCCAGTACAAGGAATATTTTACGCAGGTAGGGCATGACAGGAGCAATAATGGTGGTGAGTACCGCAGCGGCCGCCACAATAATGACGTATTCAGGATGCTTTACCCAGCCAAGCGGATAGTGGCCGAGAAGAATGTCGCGTACCGAACCTCCGCCAATGGCGGTCGCAGTGGCAATAATAATGACGCCAAATGTATCCATACGGCGACGTCCTGCCGCAAGCGCGCCGGTCATGGCTTCGGCAGTAATACCAATTAAATATAAAACGTGTAACAGCATGTATTCCCCCTGTTGTGCTGGGGGCTAAGGTTATCGATTTGTGCGCATTGTCACGATTGAGATTTTCTAAGGTGAAACGATTTTAATAAATACAGCTAATGCGAATTTGTCAGAAATGCTTTATGGCATGCTGTATAAAGTGTGGAGTGTAATAATAAACGATGAGAAAATGTAATTCGAAGTGAAGGGGCGGAAGCGAAACGTCGGGAAAAACACGTAGTCCCGCCGTTTACTGGCGGGCTACGTATGATATTTCATCAAGCTATTACTCCTCGACCATAGGACAAGTTGACACGCCAGAAGCCATTAGGGAAGTCATCATGAGTAAACTCTGATATTCAGCGGCCTCTATTCTGAAAAATGGCCCCCTCAGCTATCGCTTCTATGTGTGTAGGGGCATTTACAGCAAAATCTTCAGCATTTAGTCAGTCGGAGTGGTAGATATGAGCGCCAGAGAAGAAATTCAGGATGGCAGAGAGGCTGGAATTTTAAGAAGTGGGATAATCTACACCGAAGTTTTGGGGTGGATAGATATGGGACATGCTCGAGGAGATGATGTTAGAAAGTTACTCTCGGATATGCACCAAGGCGAGCATTCAGGAAAGGATTATTACGATGTAAAATACACTCAAAGTATGGGAAGAGGAGGGCTTATAATTGGGAAGTTCATCAGATGGAGAATTAGAAAAGGGCGTAGCTTATTTGAACGATATAGTATAGCGCTTTCCATGATGATGGCGCTTGCTCATCGTTTTGAGGGTTTACAGTCAAATTTCCCCTTTTATCTTTACACCGACAGCGGTTTCAGTGGTGAGGATTTAGTATCCGATTTGCTGGGGTTCTACCGCGTAGTCTCATATAGTAACCCATTCCCGCTATTGCAACCCGTCAGCAAAGAGGAAGCCCTCAGACGTTGGGATTATTATGGTCCAATCGGCTCTTTTAAAAACACCTCATTCCAACCGATTTTATTTCCCGATCCGATGAAATCAGCTTTAGCTCTTCCTGTAAAAGGTGTTTTACCCTCATTCATGAGAACAGTGATACCTTACAGCGACTTTAGGTCTGGTAACGTTAAAATAGTTTCCAGAGATGGAACGGTCGTTAACTGGTAAAAAAGGGAAACATATGAAACAGGCAGTCATAATAGTGCTGATGGTAATAGCTATATGTAGCTCTTATTTCTGGCCTAATATTAAAATGAGACTTGCATGTAACGCACAATATACAGAGTTTGATAAAGCCAAATATGATTATTACACTCCCCAGGTTTTTAAAAAAATGCCGAGAATATCCCAAGTATATGACTTTAATTATACGAACATTTCTGGCCCTAAGGCTGATGTATGGAGTGTGACGTTCCATGATACCAGGGATACGTGGAAAATTAGTGAATATCTCTCAATGGTGGGCTATGAAAAACAGGAAAAATGCGATATAGAGGCAGAATGCTGGCGCCTCAGGGGATCTGATGAAGTACTGACAGTCGTGAAGATGAACAGCAGCAACGCTGTTCGGGTTGATATTCTGAAGAGTCTTTATAACGACAAATATATGCCAGATAAATAAGTATTCAATTTTATATAAGCCAGTACTTACTGGAGGTACGGATAGCCTGCATTGAGCAGGCTATCTAGTACGTTACGATAGCATAGGCATGGTACGCAAAATTACTCGATATT
>NZ_CP069763.1:1176722-1193524 GCF_016893685.1 Citrobacter cronae | reverse complement strand
GTTACTCGATATTCTGAATTTGCTCGCGCATTTGCTCGATCAAAACTTTCAGTTCAATTGCGGAGTTAGTCACTTCGGCATTGATAGACTTGGATGCCAGAGTGTTCGACTCACGGTTGAATTCCTGCATCATGAAGTCCAGACGACGGCCAACCGCCTCTTTTTTCTTCAGAATGTTGTAGGTTTCTTTGACGTGAGCTTCCAGGCGATCCAGTTCTTCAGCCACGTCGATACGTTGTGCCATCAGCACCAGCTCTTGCTCAAGGCGGTTATTTTCCAGTTGCACCTGAGCGTCTTCCAGTTTGGCCACCAGACGCTCACGCTGCCATTGCAGAATTTCCGGCATATGCGCACGTACCTTCGTCACTTCAGCGCTGACGCCTTCCAGACGCTGCTCGATCAGCGCCTTCAGCGCCTGACCTTCGGTTTCACGCGCAACGATAAAGTCATCCAGCGTACCGTCAAGCGCAGCGAGGATTTCGGCGGCAATGGCGTCCAGATCTTGCTCCTGGGCTGCCATTACGCCTGGCCAACGCAGGATATCAACCGGGTTAATTTCACCTTCATCACTCTGCATTTTGACCCAGTTAGCAGCACTCACGAGCTGTTTAGCGAGCTTTTCATTCAGAATCAGCTCGCCCTGAGCGCTGGCATCCGGCTCAAAACGCAGCGTACATTCGATCTTACCGCGCGTCAGACGCGTGCGGATGCGTTCGCGAACCACGGGTTCGAGACTACGGAACTGTTCCGGCAGGCGAAAATAAGTTTCCAGATAACGCTGGTTTACCGAGCGCATCTCCCAGGTTGCGCTACCCCATTCACCCTTGATTTCACGCCGGGCGTAGGCGGTCATGCTGCGGATCATAGACGTTCCTGTTTTTAAAGATGAGATGGGAGGATTATAGCCATCCACGTCTTGTCAGGATAGGAATAACCGTCGGAAGTCCGTATAATGCGCAGCCACATTCGTTTCAAGCCGGAGATTTTATCATGCGTCCAGCAGGTCGTAGTGCCAATCAGGTGCGCCCCGTCACCCTGACCCGTAATTATACAAAACACGCTGAAGGCTCCGTGCTGGTCGAATTTGGTGATACCAAAGTGCTGTGTACCGCTTCTATTGATGAAGGCGTCCCACGTTTTCTGAAAGGTCAGGGCCAGGGCTGGATCACCGCAGAATATGGCATGCTGCCACGCGCCACGCACACCCGTAACGCCCGTGAAGCGGCGAAAGGTAAGCAGGGCGGTCGTACCATGGAAATCCAGCGTTTGATCGCCCGCGCACTTCGCGCTGCTGTTGACCTGAAGACGCTCGGTGAATTCACTATTACGCTGGACTGTGATGTTATTCAGGCTGATGGCGGTACGCGTACTGCATCGATTACTGGCGCATGCGTTGCGTTGGCGGATGCGCTGAACAAACTGGTGGCGAGCGGTAAGCTGAAAACTAACCCGATGAAAGGGATGGTTGCCGCGGTTTCCGTGGGCATTGTCAACGGTGAAGCGCTCTGTGACCTCGAGTACGTTGAGGACTCCGCCGCAGAAACTGACATGAACGTGGTGATGACTGAAGATGGTCGCATTATTGAAGTGCAGGGCACGGCGGAAGGTGAGCCGTTCAGCCATGAAGAACTTCTCACCCTACTGGCATTGGCCCGAGGGGGAATCGAATCCATTGTAGCGACGCAGAAGGCGGCGTTAGAAAATTGATTTTAAAGGCGACTGAAGAGTCGCCTTTTTTTTGTCTGTAATAAAGTGAGATGAGGAGCGAATCCATGAAACCGTATCAGCGCCAGTTTATTGAGTTTGCGCTTAGCAAGCAGGTACTAAAGTTTGGCGAATTTACGCTGAAATCCGGGCGCAAAAGCCCCTATTTCTTCAACGCCGGGCTATTTAATACCGGGCGCGATCTGGCACTGCTAGGCCGTTTTTATGCCGAAGCGCTGGTGGATTCCGGCATCGAGTTCGATTTGCTGTTTGGCCCAGCCTACAAAGGTATTCCGATTGCGACCACCACCGCCGTTGCGCTGGCGGAACACCACGATAAAGATTTACCGTACTGCTTTAACCGTAAAGAGGCGAAGACCCATGGTGAAGGCGGTAATCTGGTAGGTAGCGCACTTGAGGGGCGTGTCATGCTGGTGGATGATGTTATCACCGCGGGAACAGCAATTCGTGAGTCGATGGAGATTATTCAGGCTAATGGCGCTACGCTTGCTGGGGTACTGATTTCTCTTGATCGTCAGGAACGCGGTCGTGGCGAGATTTCAGCGATTCAGGAAGTGGAACGTGATTATGGTTGCAAGGTAATTTCGATCATTACCCTGAAAGACCTGATTGCGTATCTGGAAGAGAAGCCTGAGATGGCAGAACATTTGGCAGCAGTGCGGGCATACCGAGAAGAGTTTGGGGTTTAATCGTCGCGGAATTGCCCGGTGGCGTTAAGCTTACCGGGCCTACGGGTTGCACAGGCCGGATAAGACAAAGTCGCCATCCGGCAATCGTGTTACTGCAATTGAGCGGCAACCAGCGGCCAGCGGGTGTCAAAATCATCCGTTGGTCGATACTTAAATTCGCTACGTACAAACCGGGACAACATCCCTTCGCAGAAAGCCAGTAACTGGCTGGCCAGCAGCGTTTCATCCACCGTGTAACCTTCGCCTTCACGCATTCTTTTTTCGCGCAGAACCTGGCGTAACTGGGCCTCAATACGTTCGAAAAGCTGATTAATGCGGCCTTGCAGACGATCCTGTTCAAACATGAGCGCATGCCCGGTCAGAATGCGCGTCAGACCGGGGTTACGTTCACCGAAGCCTAAAATCAGCAGAACGATCAGACGCAGACGTGCGCTGGTGTCCTTTTCATCTTTTAAGATCAGATTGATACGGGTAATCAGACTATCTTCGATAAACTCAATCAGACTATCGAACATGCGAGTCTTGCTGGGAAAATGGCGATACAACGCCGCTTCGGAAACGCCTACAGAGGCTGCCAGTTTCGCTGTCGTGATGCGTTGGCTTCCATCGCTGGACTCAAGCATCAGTGCCAGAGACTGAAGTATTTCTTCGCGACGATTCCTTTTCGCAGTTTGCTTTTCTACCATGTTACAAAATACCCCTGAAAATAAGCTCTTGCCAGGCAGGCATCCACACAGCGACCGCAAACGGCTGTTTGCGGTGTGTTATTGCGTTATTACGCTGTGGGATACTTTTCTGCGGGTTACTTGCGCCCGGAATGGCCGAAGCCACCTTCGCCACGATCGGTGGCTTCAAACTCTTCCACCAGATTAAATTCAGCCTGCACGACCGGTACAAATACCATCTGCGCGATACGTTCGCCCGGTTCAATCGTGAAGCTGTCCTGACCACGGTTCCAGATAGATACCATCAATTGTCCTTGATAGTCGGAATCAATCAGACCGACCAGGTTGCCCAGTACGATGCCGTGCTTATGGCCCAGCCCGGAACGTGGCAACATCACCGCCGCCAGAGAGGGATCGGCAATGTGGATGGCTAACCCGGTTGGCACCAGCGTAGTTGCACCTGGCGCCAGCTCTACGGCGTCATCAAGACAAGCACGCAGGTCAAGTCCGGCAGAGCCAGAAGTGGCGTACGTCGGGAGCGAAAATTGTTGCCCTACGCGCGGGTCCAGAATCTTAACGTCGATTTTTTTCATCATAACGGGTCACGATCTCGTCGAGTAATAATTGGCCCAGGAGTTCTTTACGCTCAAGCGGTAAGATTTTATCTCCATCCTGCCAAAAAAGGTGTAATGCGTTGCTGTCGCTGTTAAACCCTTGATTTGATAGCGAAACGTCGTTAGCACAGATCACATCAAGGTTTTTGCGGATGCGTTTTTGCCGGGCATATTCTTCCACATTATTTGTTTCGGCGGCAAACCCAACGACAAAAGGACGATTAGCATCCAGTGCGGCAACACCGGCGATAATATCCGGGTTTTTGACCATTTTTACTGTTAATTCATCACCCTGCGTCGCCTGTTTTTTGATTTTTTCGGGGGCGACGGTCTCGGCGCGATAATCAGCGACTGCGGCGCAGCCGATAAAAATATGCTGTTGTTGCACCACAGATTGCACGGCGGCTTGCATCTCCAGCGCGGTCATCACATCAATGCGCTGCACAAATGGCGGTGTGGGTAACGAAACAGGTCCCGACACCAGCGTGACGTTTGCCCCGCGTTTTGCGGCAGCGGCTGCGATAGCAAATCCCATTTTTCCGGAGCTGTGATTGGAAATGTAACGCACGGGATCCAGCGGTTCACGCGTCGGACCCGCCGTAATCATGATATTGAGATGTTGCAGATCGTTGACAGGCGAGAAATGTTCTGCGGCCATATCGACAATCGTCAACGGATCCAGCATGCGTCCAGGACCGACATCGCCACATGCCTGGCTACCACTGTCAGGACCCCAAATGAGCAAACCTCGCGAGGCAAGAATGCTCAGATTGTGCTGGGTCGCGGCAGCGCGGTACATCTGCTGGTTCATGGCTGGCAGCACAGCAACAGGAGCAGGCGTTGCCAGACAAATCGTTGAAACCAGATCGTTAGCCATCCCCGCGGCGACGCGGGCAATCAGGTCTGCCGTAGCAGGCGCCAAAATAACCAGGTCGGCCCATTTCCCCAGCTCAATGTGGCCCATCGCGGCTTCGGCTGCGGGGTCAAGCAGGCTGTCGGAAACGGGATAACCCGAAACCGCTTGTAAGCTCAGGGGAGTAATAAACGCTTTTGCCGCTTCGGTCATCGCTACGCGGACGTCAGCGCCGCGTTCCCGTAAACGACGCACCAGTTCAGGGGTTTTGTACGCAGCAATGCCGCCACTGACGCCAAGTACGATTTTTTTACCGGCCAGGCTCATCATGATCTTTCCTGTTGGGTTTCACCAGAAGGCGGATATTTTATCACAATCCGCAATGAGTCGTGCTTTTGCCCGCGCTTCAGTTTGCGAGCCGCTACGAAGAAGTGATAACAGAGCGTCGATTCGCGACAAGCGTTATGCCACTATGCGGACGCGAAAGGAGGGGAAAGCATGGAAAATACAGGACGTATGATGCCCCGGGAAAAGCTATTGGCGCAGGGGGCTGGTTCACTTAGCGATGTTGAGCTACTGGCGCTTTTTTTACGCACCGGGATTCTGGGTAAAGATGTGCTGACGTTGGCAAAAGAGTTGATCCAGCATTTTGGTTCGCTGTATGGCCTGTTATCAGCAGACTATATGGCGTTTAGCCACGTTCACGGTATTGGCCTGGCGAAGTATGCGCAGCTTAAAGGGATTGCCGAACTGGCAAGGCGCTACCATAACGTGCGAGTGATGGAAGAGCGCGCGTTACTTAGCCCGGAAATGGCGCGAGAATTTCTGCAAAGCCAGCTCGCGCAAGAGGAACGCGAGATCTTTCTGGTGATCTTTATGGATTCTCAACATCGTGTGATTAAACACAGCAAACTTTTTTCCGGCACGCTTAGCCATGTTGAGGTGCATCCACGAGAAATTGTGCGTGAAGCGATAAAAATGAATGCGTCAGCGGTGATCCTTGCCCATAATCACCCTTCGGGTTGTGCAGAGCCGAGTAAAGCAGATAAACTCATCACCGAGCGTGTTGTGAAATGCTGTCAGTTCATGGATATCCGGGTGCTTGATCATCTGGTCATTGGGCGCGGAGAGTACGTTTCTTTTGCGGAACGCGGTTGGATTTAACGCACTTTACGCGATCCATCGGGATCTTTGTCTGTTCGGGACTTGAGCATAACGCCGGGTCAGCGTATACTACGCCACCTTTGAGAATCTCGGGTTTGGCATTTGGGCCTGGCAATCGAGAGTTCACTTAGAACTACGCGATGACCGGGCTGTAAAGCCTGACGAGGCGCCGATACCCCATACGAAGCTCGAGCTAATTTGATTTTTGGAGAATAGACATGTCCCGAGTCTGCCAAGTTACTGGCAAGCGTCCGGTGACCGGTAACAACCGTTCCCACGCACTGAACGCGACTAAACGCCGTTTCCTGCCTAACCTGCACTCTCACCGTTTCTGGGTTGAGAGCGAAAAGCGTTTTGTCACCCTGCGTGTATCTGCTAAAGGTATGCGTGTTATTGATAAGAAAGGCATCGAAACAGTTCTGTCTGAACTGCGTGCCCGTGGCGAAAAGTACTAAGTACTAAGAGGAAATAAATCATGGCTAAAGGTATTCGTGAGAAAATCAAGCTGGTTTCTTCTGCTGGTACTGGTCACTTCTATACCACTACGAAGAACAAACGTACTAAGCCGGAAAAACTGGAACTGAAAAAATTCGATCCAGTTGTCCGTCAGCACGTTCTCTACAAAGAAGCGAAAATCAAGTAATTCTCGCTTTGATGTAATAAAAAACCTCGCTTCGGCGGGGTTTTTTGTTTTCTGGCCGTCCCCATATTAATGTGACCTGATACATCGCCGGAGATACTATGCCTGAATTACCTGAAGTCGAAACCAGCCGCCGTGGTATTGAGCCGCATCTGGTTGGGGCAACGATTATGCACGCGACTGTGCGTAACGGTCGTTTGCGTTGGCCGGTATCCGAGGAAATCTACCGGTTGAGTGATAAACCCGTTCTCAGCGTACAGCGGCGCGCGAAATACCTGTTGCTGGAACTGTCGGATGGTTGGATTATCATTCATCTGGGGATGTCGGGTAGTTTGCGTATCCTTCCTGAAGAGCTTCCGGCAGAAAAGCATGACCACGTCGACTTAGTGATGAGTAACGGCAAAGTCCTGCGCTATACCGATCCTCGCCGTTTTGGCGCCTGGCTGTGGACGACAGAGCTCGATGGGCATAATGTTCTCGCTCATCTTGGACCAGAGCCGCTGAGCGACGATTTCAACGCCAGTTATCTGCAGCAGAAATGCGCGAAGAAGAAAACCGCGATTAAACCCTGGCTGATGGATAACAAGCTGGTGGTGGGGGTAGGTAATATCTATGCCAGCGAGTCGCTGTTTGCAGCGGGTATCCATCCTGACCGTCTGGCGTCATCTTTGTCGCAGGATGAGTGCGAACTACTGGTGCGCGTCATTAAGGCGGTTTTGCTGCGTTCGATCGAACAGGGTGGAACGACGCTGAAGGACTTCCTGCAAAGCGACGGTAAGCCGGGCTATTTTGCCCAGGAACTGCAGGTCTATGGGAGAGAAGGTGAACCCTGTCGCGTATGCGGCGCGCCGATCATTGCGACAAAACACGCCCAGCGTACGACGTTCTACTGCCGTCGCTGTCAGAAATAACATTCGTTGCTGGCCGGATAAGCTTTATGTCTTATCCGGCCAGACGTATTACTTTAGTTTACTCATTAACGCCTGATGGACGTTTTCCGGCAGAAAGTGCGTCACATCTCCCTGGTGGCGGGCGACTTCTTTCACCAGTGACGATGAGATAAATGACCACTCTTTAGACGGCATCAGAAAGACGCTTTCCAGTTGCGGCATCAGGTGGCGGTTCATGTGGGCCAACTGCATTTCATACTCAAAATCTGCTACCGCGCGCAGGCCACGGATCAGAATGTTAGCCTGATTATCACGGGCAAAGTTTGCCATTAAGTCGCTGAATCCCAGAACTTCCACATTGCCGAGATGCGCCGTTGCCTGTTGCGCCAGCTCGACGCGTTCTTCAAGGGTAAACATCGGTTTTTTACTGGGACTTGCGGCAATCGCCAGGATCACGTGATCGAACATGCTGGTCGCACGGGTCACGATATCAAGATGGCCGTTAGTTATGGGATCAAAGGTTCCTGGATAAATCGCCCGTTTTTGCATGATTTGCCTCAATGCGTTTTGGGTGGCAGATAAGGTTCCAGCAGCTGCAGCAGGCGCTGTAGCGCGCCCTGATTTTGATACAGGACTTCAACTGCATGACGGCCATAAAAATTACGATAATCGGCATCGGTCAGTAAAGAAGAGACCTCTTTCACCAGCGTGGTTGCGTCGGTGACGGTGATCAATCCGCTTGCCTGTTCGAGACGAGCACAAATATCTTTAAAATTAAAGGTATGTGGCCCCATCAGTACCGGAATGGCGTGTGCCGCGGCTTCCAGTGGGTTGTGTCCGCCACGTTCAACCAGTGAACCACCGACAAAAGCAAGGTCAGCAATGCCGTAAAGCAACATCAGCTCGCCCATGGTGTCGCCGATAACGACCTGAGTATCTGAGGATGGAACTTCGCCAGAAGAGCGTGTGGTATAGCTTAGCCCAGCCTGGCGTACGAGGTTAATGGCATCCGGGAATCGCTCAGGATGTCTGGGAACCAGGATCAGCAAAAGATTAGGAAACTGATTTAATAACGCCTGGTGGGCTGCAATGATAATGCTTTCTTCACCATCGTGCGTGCTGGTTGCAATCCACACCGGGCGATGAGGCGCCCATTGACGACGCAACGTAATCGCTTTGGCGGCCAACTGTGGCGTGACGGAAATATCAAACTTCAGGCTGCCGGTGACGGTGACCTGATTGCTCCTGGCGCCAAGCGTAATAAAACGAGCGCCATCTTCTTCGTTCTGTGCGGCAATCAACGTAATTCGACGCAGTAGCTTACCAACAAATTTGCCTAATTTTGCGTAGCCAGCGGCTGAACGCGCAGAAAGCCGTGCATTGGCGATGACCAGAGGAATACCGCGTTTATGGAGTGCCGCGATCAGATTTGGCCACAGCTCGGTTTCCATGATTAACACCAGCTTGGGGTCAACTTTATTCAGGAAACGGTTCAAAGCATCCGGTAAATCGTATGGCAGATAAATGTGCTGAACGTCAGTACCAAACGCGGATTGTACGCGCTCAGAGCCGGTTGGCGTCATGGTGGTTACCGTGATCGGCAAGTCGGGATAACGATGTCGCAGAGCACGGACTAATGGAATAGCTGCCAGCGTTTCGCCCACAGAAACTGAGTGAAGCATGATGCCGCCTGGTTTTAGCGGACGGCGGTAAAAACCGTAGCGTTCACCCCAGCGTTTACGGTAGGCCGGAGCCTTACGTCCGCGCACCCAAAGCCGTATCCAGATCAAAGGCTGAATAAGGTAGAAAAGGGCGGTGTAAAGCAATTCGAGCATAATGGTAGCTAACTTATGAATGTGCTGGGGATTCTATGTATTTAACTATGGCTTTACCATCATTTTTATCCAGGTCGCAGCAAAACGATGGAATCGTCGCGGCACTGTTTTAATCGGCGGCATTTTTAAAAATGCCTATGAACGTACTGACGCGGCTTAACGTCTTGTGCGGCGCGTGTTTTAAGGTGAATGCGTTAATTTTATATCTTTTTGTTTTTAATGATTTATTTCTTTATTTTGTTCAAAAAATATTCGTTTCGGAATGCGTGGTAATAAATGATATACTACTGCGCAATTTCAGGTAGCTAGCCGGCAGAAACGTTTCGAAAACATGGGCGGTAAACTTTGGATGTATCAGACCTGCTATGCCTGGCGACGCGATGCGGATATTAATGCATGAATATTGCTTTTTGTTTGTACAAGTATTTCCCCTATGGTGGGCTACAGCGTGATTTTCTGCGAGTAGCGCTCACGGTTGCTGCACGAGGTCATCATGTCCAGGTGTTTACCCAGTCATGGCAGGGCGAACGTCCGGAAGGACTCGAAATTATACTCGTACCCGTCACAGCCAGAACTAATCATGGGAAAAACGAGCAATATTATCAGTGGGTTCAGAATTATTTAAGTCAGCATCCCGTCGATCGTATCGTTGGTTTTAATAAAATGCCTGGGTTGGATGTGTATTACGCCGCCGACGTTTGCTATGCGGAAAAGGTCGCCCGCGAGAAGGGCTTCTTCTATAAGTTGACGCGTCGGTATCGGCACTACTCTGCATTTGAAAAAGCGACGTTTCAACAAGGTTCCTGTACCACGCTTTTGATGTTAACCGATAAGCAAATCGGTGATTTCAAACAGCATTATCATACCGAGAGCCAGCGTTTTCGTATTCTGCCGCCAGGTATCTACCCAGACAGAAAATACAGCCTGCAACCTGAAAACAGCAGGCAGATTGTCAGAGAAAAGAATGGTATTGCTCTCGATCAGTTCCTGCTTCTGCAGGTCGGATCAGATTTCAAGCGTAAAGGTGTGCCAAGAAGCTTACACGCGTTGGCTTCTTTACCTGAGACTATACGTCACCGTACTCAGTTGATGGTTGTTGGTCAGGATAAGGCCGATCGTTATCGTGCTCTGGCCCGCCAATTGGGTATTGAAAAGCATGTGCAATTCTTCTCGGGGCGAGATGATGTCGCTGAATTGATGTCCGCTGCTGATTTATTGCTTCACCCGGCAGTTCAGGAAGCCGCTGGTATTGTCTTGCTAGAAGCCGTAGTTGCCGGGCTGCCAGTATTAACTACTGAGGTATGCGGCTACGCAGGTTATATCACTGCCGCCCGATGCGGCATGGTGATTCCTGAACCTTTTGCGCAGGAAAATTTGAATACAGCGCTTTTCGATGCGCTGCAAAATAATGAGCAGAGAAGTCGTTGGGCTGGAAATGCGCGACATTTTGCTGATACAGAAGATCTCTACAGTCTGGCAGATAAAGCTGCAGATATCATTTTAGGTCTCGAAAATGATTGAATTGAAAGAACCATTTGCCACGCAATGGCAAGGAAAAGACCCGTTCACGGAAGTCACTAAGCTGGATGGCGAGGTTTTTCGCGCTCTGGAAACTCGGCGTACCCTGCGTTTTGAGATGATGGGAAAAGGTTACTTTCTTAAATATCATCATGGGACCACACTTAAAGAAGTGGTGAAAAACCTTATTTCTCTGCGCATGCCTGTGCTTGGCGCGGACCGGGAGTGGCTGGCGATTCACCGTTTGCAAGCACTGAATGTGGATACAATGACGGGGGTTGCTTTTGGACAGAAAGGGCTGAATCCGTTAGAACGAACCTCATTTATTATCACCGAGGATCTTTCTCCTGCCATCAGTCTTGAAGATTTTTGCGCCAATTGGGGAGTTGAACGGCCCGATTTTGTATTAAAACGGACCATTATTACCCGCGTGGCGGAAATGGTGGGTAAAATGCATCGAGGTGGGGTAAATCATCGGGATTGTTATATTTGCCACTTCCTGCTCCAACAGCCGATGCCAGCAGATGTTGCGGATATCAAACTCTCTGTGATTGATCTACATCGTGCTCAAATACGTCAGCAGGTACCACGCCGCTGGCGGGATAAGGATTTGATCGGGCTCTATTTCTCCTCACTGGAAATTGGTCTAACGTCCAGAGATATCTACCGTTTTTTACGTGTCTATTTTTCGATGCCATTACGTGAAATCTTTCGTCAGGAAGTCAGGTTGTTTGAACAGGCTGTCACAAAAGCGCAAAAAATAAGACAAAGAACAATAAGAAAAGCGCTATAAATTACACATGAAGTTTGAGGCTATTTTATTATGAACATCGATTTCCAGAAGTTGATCATTCAAAAACATATCATCGACAGCTCTACGCATGACAAGAGTAAAAAACTAAGCGTTGCGTATGGTGTTGATCGTAATTTTTTGTTTGGATCTGGCATTTCTATGACCTCAGTATTAGTGAATAATCCTGATATTGATATCCATTTTTATATCGCCACTGACTATATTGATGACGACTATCTGGAAAGCATAAAACGACTGACACAAATGTACAGTACGACCGTGACTGTCCTTGTTTTCGATAATGCGGCATTTCGTGAACTGCCGAGCACGAAAGCCTGGACTTATGCAATGTACTATCGTTACTTTGCATTTGAATATTTAAGCACCGAATTAAGCTCGGTACTGTATCTGGATGCCGATGTCATTTGTAAAGGTTCTCTACGGGAACTTACTGAGATTAATTTCTGTGGGGAATATGGTGCTGTCATTAATGATGTTGATGAAGTGCGAATTAAATCCGGTACCAGACTCGGTATCCCTGAACTGAGTAATGGGTATTTTAATTCTGGTGTTGTATTTGCGAATCTCGAAGTATGGCGTGAGCAGCAGTTGTTAACTAAAGCATTTTCTATATTAGACAAACGCCAAAAAGAATTGCTTTATTTCGATCAGGACGTACTCAATATTTTGTTTGTTGGGAATGTTATTTTTCTGAGAAGAGACTTTAACTGCATTTATGGCGTTGATCAGGAGCTCAAAAATAAAAACGATAAGATTTATCAGGATTTTATTACCGATGATACGGTATTAATTCACTATGTGGGCGTCACTAAACCATGGCATTCATGGGCTAAATACCCGGTGGCTAAGTTTTTTATTGATGCATATCAGAAATCCGCATGGGCGGAAAAGTCTCTGTTAAACGCAAACACAGCCAAGTTGTATAAGCGTAAGTCACGACATGAAAGAGTGCAGCGAAAATATATCCGTTCTGTTCTAAGTCATGTTATGTATATAAAAAATAAACTACATAATGCACGGTCGCACTAGTCTGTTGTGCAGATAACTTTCAGATAGCATAAAAAAGGTGTAGTACATGAATTTTGATTGTCATCAGTCTATCAAGGATACCATTGAGATCTTTGGTGCTCCAACAGATCATACCCCGCAGCTGAATATTGCATGGGGGGTTGATCAGAATTTTATGTTCGGAGCGGCAGTTTCGATGTCGTCCGTTTTACTACATAATCAAGATATCAGCATTCATTTTCACCTTTTTACTGATTATATTGATTCAGATTATCGACAACGGCTTGAAAAACTAGCAAAAAAATTTGCTACTAATATAACTGTCTATGTAATGAATGCTGAAGGACTAAAGGTCTTGCCATGTGGAAATGCCTGGTCTCATGCGACTTATTTTAGATTTATTGCATTTGAATATCTTAGTGAAAAAATCGATAGTTTGCTCTATATTGATGCCGATGTGGTATGTAAGGGTTCGTTGATTGATTTAACGAATATCCATTTTGAGCATCATGTTGCTGCTGTTATCCAGGATGTTGATGATAGTCGCTCATATGCCGCTACTCGTCTTAATGTTCCAGAGTTTAATGAGCAATATTTTAATGCTGGGGTTATTTTTGCTAATTTAAAGGAATGGAAGGAACAACAATTTTTCTCTAAAGCATTTTCTACTCTGTTAGATAAAACTAAGAAATTTGCGTTTCTTGACCAGGATGTTTTGAATATCATGTTTTTGGGGAAAACTATTTTCTTACCCCGAATTTATGATGCAATATATGGTATTAAACAAGAGCTTAAGAGCAAAGATATTTCAAAATATAAAGAGTTTATAACGCCTGAAACCATTTTGATTCATTATATAGGCGTTACCAAGCCATGGAATTCATGGGCTAACTATCCTTCAGCACAGTATTTTGTTGAAGCGTGGAAGTCTTCTCCATGGGCTGATGTTCCTTTGTTACCAGCCAGAACACCAAAGCAATACAAAAAGAAATCACGGCATGAAAGGCTACAAGGAAAGTATTTCGCTTCAGTAATTAGCTATATCGGCTATTTACGTGCAAAGTTACAAAGTAAGTAAAAAAACTCCCGAAAGGGAGTTTTTTATTTAGCGTAGTTTTGTCTTGAGATATTTCAGATACCATTTGATAGAAGCGCAGTAATTTCCCCTTTTGGCTTCCTGGCGTGAGTAAACCCGATAATCAGTAGGTCTCATTCGTGGAGCATAAGAGCGCATTTCTGTGTTCTGCCATGGTGTGAAATGATGGTAGAAAAGATACAGTTGCTGTGAAAGCCCAGTGTGTTCTTTATACCATGGCTTTCGTCCACCGGTGAAATGGATAATGCGTGGCAGGATATCTTTTTGATAGAAGAAACTCTCTTTTTGTTGGTCGTTAAACCAGTTAAACAAAAAATTCCATCGATTATCAATAAATTTTACGTTGCCATCCATTGCAATATTCAGAGCATCTTGATCAAAGTAAGGTAGAGTTTTTCCTTGTTCAAATAGAACAGTATTTGCTTTGTTTTCGATGTCGAATTTAATCCAATTCGCGATATTAATATACAAAAAACCAGCATTGAAGTAATGACCCGTACTGAGACCCAAGCGTTTGGCATTTTTTGTATCATGGATATCGAGCGAGTCGTGGCTGACTGCGCAAATGACGTTACTGATATCAATACTGTTAATATCATTGAGTTTATCGAAACACAGAGTGTCTGCATCTAAATAGATAAAGTACTCAACTTTATCTTTTAGTAAGCGCGGAACGGCAAGGCGCATATAGGTTGAACGGTTCAGGTGTTTGATTGCAAAGTCATTGTTATATTTCTCAATCTCTTCTTTATCAATATTGATAACCTGAATTTTATCGCTGGTTGCGCGCAGTTTATTGATTTCGTCGTCTGAGACGTCATAGACAAAAACGAAAAATGACAAGTCTTGTCCAGGGTTGTTCATTATGACAGACATAATGGACACTGCTACATATTCCAGATAATTGGCATCTGTACAGTAAGCAATATTAATAACGTTTTTTTTGTTGTCCATCTATGCTTTCTCATTGCCTTTATTATTGCCACTATCATGAAGTACCCTATCGATAGCGTCAATCACGGCTTGCTCCGGTATCCATGTTAAATATTTTTTTGACCTGTCGAGTTCATCTCTGGGAGGCATGGGATGGTAATCGCCAGCCCAAATCAATACAGCATTATCTGACCATGGTCTCCATTGCTGATAATTGGTTGCCCCAAACAGGCAAACCTGTGGTGTTCCTAATGCTGCCGCCATATGCATAGGCGCAGAATCGACCCCGATGTAAAGAACCGCATGGTCGATCAACGCGGCCAATTGCAGGAAGGTTGTTTTGCCTGCCAGTGTCAGGTCAGGTGATGATTGACACTGTTCTGCAATACGCTGGACTTGTTGTTGTTCACTCAATGCTGGCCCACAGGTTAGGTAAACATGCAGGCCACGCTGATGCAGATAGTCAATCACATGGGCAAATTTATCATCATCCCAACATTTGAATTCTTGTCTGGCAGTAGGTTGAATAACGACATATTTTTGTGAAGGTAATGCCGGAAGTTGGGAAACCAAATAGTGGTAATCATCCCGGCGGTAGTGCAGTGACATCTCTTTTTTCAGATCGGTCTCGCTAAACCCAACACCTTTTAGAATGGAGAGATTTTGTTCAACTATATGCGTACCGGTCAGCGGTGTAACCCGTGAAAAAAGCTTGTTCCATTGTTTCTTATCACGCTCAAATGCAATTGAGGGGCGACGTAATGAGGCAATAAGAGCGCCAATCGGCCACTGCTCGGTTAAATTAACGATCAGGTCGTAGTGGTTTTTTTTCAGCTGTTGGCGCACTGAAAGATAATTTTTTACTGTATCTAAAAGGCCTTTCTTTTTCTCAATGAGATAAAACTCATTAATACTTTCATTTGCTGCCAAAATTGATTTCGTATCTTTATAAAGAAGCAGATCGATTTTAGCATGAGGATAACGAGCCTGAATGCTGGCAATGACAGGTGTTGTTAATAGAACATCACCATAAAATTTGAGCTTGCAAATAAGAACACGGTCGACTTTATCAAACATGTTAAAATCCCTTTCGAAACAATAAATTTTTGCATGCAGATAGTATCTTGTATCTTATTTCAGAAATTGATCGGTCGATATGCGGATATTTCATTTTAAGGATTATTTTATTTTTAACGATTTTGGTATCGCAGCATGCAAGTGCATTCTGAATATCATTTAACATACTATCGTTATAACGATAGTAGCCTTTCTTTTTACGTAAAAGTTTGCGGCCTTCCAGAAAACAATTGATGATCATTAATGTGGCGACAGTACGTTTTTCGTTATTTTTATTCACATAGTTATACATTTTTCGCATAGCAAAGAAGATGCTGTCCGCATCGCTATCAATAATGTTTTCGGTAATGCTTTTTTCATTTACCCGATAGTAATATAATTTATTTTCTATCTTTAATATGCAATGACACTTAAAGTATTGAAAGGGACAAAAAATCATGTCTTCATATCGACGATGTTCTTCGAATCGATCGGTGCCAATAATGTCGCGGTGAAAGATTTTTGTCATAAGATGCCATTGCCCGGCACGGAAAGTTGGCAACAGGGGAGCATAGTTATCATCAGCCAAAATAATTTCGTGTTCGGCTAAAGCATGCTTTTCACCAGGTTTGTTCTGATACAGATTGTTGATATCCCTGGTTAAGTTGAATTCCACGATATCATATTTTTCCTCCCTCAGTTTAGGGAGGAGAATAGTGAAATAATCCTTACAGACAATGTCATCGCTGTCGATAAAACCAATATACTTTCCCGTTGCATGGGCAAGCCCAACGTTACGGGTGATTGCAACACCTTGATTTTTTTGGTTTATATATTTAACGTTGTTGCAATTATGCTCACGATAAAATGCCTTGATGCGCTCTTCCGTTAAATCTGTTGAACCATCATTAACAATTATTACCTCCACTTCGTCAGTAATGCTCTGATGGATAGACGCCAACGTCGCTGTGATGAGTTCAGCATTGTTATAAGTGGGAATAATTATGCTCAGCAAATAACCTGAAGCGTTAATCATGGCATTGTTCTCTCGTCGGAATTCGAACTCAGCATTACTGCTACGCATAACGCCAGTACGCTGCTCAAGGCTTCACCTTTGGCATATAATAATAAATCACTCAGGCCATAGATAGCGATAGCGCCTGAGATGACAAACAACAGAGGACTACGTTGCCAGTAAGCTCTTAAAAACATAGCGGTATAGAGTAAGAGTAGCACAACAACCCCGGGGATGCCCTTTAGCGAAAAGGTATCAACAATTTCGTTATGCAGATGAACGTTAAG
>NZ_CP069763.1:1176548-1176662 GCF_016893685.1 Citrobacter cronae | reverse complement strand
ACGTTGTTCAAGTGACTGGCCCCATAGATGTACTTTCCCAACCTCAATGCCGACTTGTTGCATTGCAAGCCGCGCGCCAATAGAGGTGTTACTATTATTCTGACTGTAAGAGTG
>NZ_CP069763.1:1138251-1176485 GCF_016893685.1 Citrobacter cronae | reverse complement strand
CCCAACCAGTATCACGAAGCCCAATAACGCTTTGATCATCATGGCCCGGTTATGACGATAGTACATGAGAAACAGGCCGATACTCAGAATCGGGTATACCAAAATAGCCGCCCGAGTTTGCGTGGTTATGATCACCGCCAGCGATATCAAAAAATGTAACAGATACAGTGAAACGGTATGTTTTATACGCAGGTTGATGATGGCCTGAGATGCCAATAAGCCAATCAATGTTAGTGCATAAGCTGTACCAGTTTGGTGTTCAAATCCGAGTGCCAAACGATAGCTTAATAAATCAGGCTGATTCACAAGTTCATATCCCGCGAAAAGATACAAACCGATTGCCGTAAGAATCACCCAGATACTGGTTATGCGGGTTTTATTGGCACACGGTGCTCGCGATGTTAGCGCGGTCATCACCAGCGCGGCAAACAGCATCACTTTGCCACCGTTCTGATATGAGCGGTAGGCTCCGGTAAAGGCCGAGCCTGGTTGTTTAAATATTTCTACCCAAATAATCTGGAGCAAACTGAAGAGCAGCAACATAAAAGGCAAAACCAGATTCTTTTTCTCACTGCATACATACTTTAAGTTTTTACCTATAAGAGGCAGAGACAGAGCCGTGGAGAAAATAAATATCTTCAGCGCTTCATCTGGATTGACCAGCACCATCCCGAGAGTAGCAAGTATCCCGGCATAAAATAAGCAGTATACAAAATCGAATGGATTATTTTTTATACTATATATAAAGCGAGAAAACATGTGTTGCTGAAGCATGGTTCATCTCTTAAAGTTAAAGCAAATTATTATCAACCAGCGATGCGTTGACTAAACTAGCATTCAGATCCTGCAATTTTCCGGAATGACTCTGTTGTGTATATTGGTTTTTCCCATATCCCCCAATCAGTCCCGGATCAGTTGGGCCATACAGCGTAATATTTGGGCGATCCAATGCGGCGGTTAAATGGCTTAGGCCTGTATCAACTGATACTACAAATTTGGCCCCTGCGAGAACACGGGCGACCTCTTCCAGACTCATTCGTGGCAGGACATCAACGTAAGGGAACCCTTCCGCCAGTCGCCTGGCACGCGCTTCTTCATGCGCGGCTCCCCAGGGCAGTTTAATGCGTATGCCTGCATTGTTTAACAGGCCAATCAGCTCCCGCCAGTTGGCTTCCGGCCAGTGCTTATCATCACGGGTCGTGGCATGCAGAAACACCGCATATTGCCCTGCATCAGCATTTACTTCTGTCAAAAAATGCTGAGCGACAGCGTAATCACCCTGCGATTGCGGTTTGTTATATCCCAGACTTTTCGCAAACAATTCACGCGTACGTTCTACGGCATGCTGTTGTTTGGCAATATGATGCTTGCGATTATAAAACAGGCTCGCCAGCGGTTCACGGGCCGTGCTCCAGTCCATACCATGCTTGATCCCGTGAGCCAGACGAGTAACCAGCGCTGCGCTTTTTACCAACCCCTGCGCATCAATTATCGCGTCATACTGCAGTAAACGGACCGCATCGCGGAACGTTTTACGCTCAGCTTTAATCGGCGCTGAAAACCACGCTTTACGCCAGCGGCGGATCGCTACCGGAATCACGCGGTCAACGGCCGAATGCCAGGAGGGGATCTGAGCGAACCCTTCTTCCACCACCCAGTCAAAGTGAATATCCGGTATGGCCTGCTGCGCATCGGTTAATGCGGGCAACGTATGCAGCACATCGCCCATAGACGATGTTTTAACGATCAGAACCCGCATCCGTCAGGCTTCCTCTTGTAACAACAGGTCATTAAGTTCTTCCAGTACGCGCTGAGGAGTAATGTCGATCAGGCTCTGATGATAGCCTTCTGCTGCATCGCCTTTACGCACTTTGTGGTAGCCCGTAATCAGGCGGACGACTCGCGCTTTGTGCGACAACGGCGGGGTAAAGTCCGGACTACTTGGGCCATATAATGCTACCAGAGGTCGATTCAACGCGGCGGCAACGTGCATTAATCCAGAATCATTGGTGACAACCGCTTTGCAGGCAGCGAGAAGAATGACTGCCTGCTCCAGCTGTGTCTCACCCGCCAGATTGCGGCACCAGGACTGCTGTTCAAGGCTCAGCGTGGCGAGGATCTCATTCCCGGCTTCGTGGTCTTTTGCAGAGCCAAACAACACAATCTGATGGCCTTCATCGATTAATTGTTTCGCCAGTTCCGCATAGTGGTAATGCGGCCAGCGTTTCGCCGGACCAAATTCCGCACCAGGGCAAAAACCGATGATGGGGCGTTCGGCAGAAAGAGAGAACTGACTACAGGTCAGGGATTTTTCACCTTCGCTGACCTGCAACTGCGGCCATAGCAGAGGCTGCGGCAAATCTTTGGCCGTCAGCATCACGCCTTTATCATAGGCCAGAGCCACATAGCGCTCGACCATCAACGGCCATGCTTCTTTATCCAGCACGCGCGCATCGTTTAGCAGGCCGTAGCGCATCTCGCCACGCCAGCCGGTACGATGGGGGATGCCAGCAAAAAACGGCACCAGAGCGGATTTAAAAGAATTCGGCAGCACCCAGGCGCGATCATAGCGTCTTTCACGCAGGCTATGACCGAGCTTACGGCGCTCGCCGATCTCCAGCGCGCCGTGTCCCAGCGGCATGGCGATGGCTTCGTTGACTTCAGGCATACGCGACAGCAGCGGACGGCACCACGCCGGTGCCATCACGTCGATTATCGCCTGGGGATAGCGCGCCTTGAGCGTGCGATAGAGACTTTGCGACATCATCATGTCGCCCACCCATGACGGGCCGATCACCAGTATTTTCATGCTAACTTCTTACGCGTCGCGGTTCAGCCAGGCCATATATTCCGTTACGCCTTCGGCAACGGTCTTAAACGGCTTGTCATAGCCCGCTGCGCGCAGGTTAGTCAGATCTGCCTGAGTAAATGCCTGGTAGCGGCCTTTCAGTTTTTCCGGGAATGGAATGTACTCAATGCTGCCTTTTTTATGGTACGCCAGCGTTGCATCGGCAACGGCCTGGAAAGATTCCGCGCGACCGGTGCCGAGGTTAAAGATGCCGGATACCCCGTTTTCGAGGAACCACAGATTTACCGCCGCCACATCGCCAACATAAACGAAATCACGTTTGAAGTTTTCACTGCCTTCGAACAGTTTTGGTGTTTCGCCATTGTTAAGCTGGGTATTGAGGTGGAAAGCGACGCTTGCCATGCTGCCTTTGTGGCCTTCGCGCGGTCCGTAGACGTTGAAATAGCGGAAGCCAACAATCTGAGAGTTGGCTTCTGGCAGGATCTGACGCACGTATTCGTCGAACAGGAATTTTGAGTAGCCATAGACGTTCAGCGGTTTCTCATATTCACGGGATTCGATGAAATCAGACGTACGACCGCCGTAAGTCGCGGCGGAAGAGGCGTACAGGAACGGAATTTCGCGCTCCAGGCAGTAGTGCAGCAGCTCTTTGGAGTATTGATAATTGTTATCCATCATATACTTGCCATCCCACTCGGTGGTGGAAGAGCATGCGCCTTCGTGGAAAATCGCTTCGATATCGCCGAAATCTTCGCCAGCCATAATCTGGATCAGGAAGTCTTCCTTATCCATGTAGTCAGCAATATTCAGGTCCACCAGGTTAACAAATTTAGTGCCGTCTTTCAGGTTGTCCACCACCAGAATATCGGTGATGCCTTTATCATTCAGGGACTTAACGATGTTGCTGCCGATAAAGCCCGCGCCGCCGGTAACGATGATCATAAATGTAACCTTCGAATTATGGAGTCAGAGACAATCTCAGACACGAATACTTCTATCATATCACTACATGGTCCAGGCTTCAGCCATTCACCGATAAGCTGTGCGGGTACGCGTGATTTATGCTTCATTTTGAAGAAGTGATGATGCGTCATCTCGTATCAATGTATAGCTTTGGGTAATATGTGCTGAAATTTGCCCAGTCTGGAGAATTGAAATGCGTGGGGATTTTTACAAACAGTTAACCAACGATCTCGAAACCGCACGTGCGGAAGGATTGTTTAAAGAAGAGCGCATTATTACATCTGCCCAGCAGGCGGATATCACCGTGGCAGATGGAAGCCACGTTATTAACTTTTGTGCGAACAACTATCTGGGACTGGCTAACCACCCGGAACTGATTGCCGCGGCAAAAGCGGGTATGGATTCTCACGGGTTTGGTATGGCTTCGGTACGCTTTATTTGTGGTACCCAGGACAGCCATAAGCAACTGGAGCAAAAACTGGCGGCTTTCCTTGGTATGGAAGATGCCATCCTTTACTCTTCCTGCTTTGACGCCAACGGCGGTCTGTTTGAAACTCTGTTGAGTGCAGAAGACGCGATCATCTCCGATGCCCTGAACCATGCTTCAATCATTGATGGCGTTCGTCTGTGTAAAGCGAAGCGTTTCCGTTACGCCAACAACGACATGGTCGAGCTGGAAGCGCGTCTGAAAGAGGCGCGCGAAGCGGGGGCTCGTCATATCCTGATTGCCACCGATGGTGTGTTCTCTATGGATGGCGTGATTGCGAACCTGAAAGGCGTCTGCGATCTGGCGGACAAGTACGATGCGCTGGTCATGGTTGATGACTCCCATGCGGTCGGCTTTGTCGGCGAAAATGGTCGTGGCTCTCATGAATACTGTGACGTGATGGGCCGTGTGGACATCATTACCGGTACGCTGGGTAAAGCGCTCGGCGGCGCATCCGGTGGTTACACCGCGGCCCGTAAAGAGGTCGTTGAGTGGCTGCGTCAGCGTTCCCGCCCTTATCTGTTCTCCAACTCACTGGCTCCGGCGATTGTGGCTGCTTCCATTAAAGTGTTGGAAATGGTCGAGCAAGGTAGCGAACTACGCGATCGCCTGTGGGCGAACGCGCGCCAGTTCCGCGAGCAAATGTCTGCCGCAGGCTTTACCTTAGCCGGTGCGGACCACGCGATTATCCCGGTTATGCTGGGTGATGCGGTGGTGGCGCAGGAGTTTGCCCGTGAGCTGCAAAAAGAGGGGATTTACGTTACTGGATTCTTCTATCCAGTGGTTCCAAAAGGCCAGGCGCGTATCCGTACTCAGATGTCTGCAGCGCATACCCCTGAGCAGATTACGCGTGCTGTTGAGGCGTTCACACGCATTGGTAAACAACTGGGCGTTATTGCCTGAGGATGTGAAATGAAAGCGTTATCCAAACTGAAAGCGGAAGAGGGCATTTGGATGACCGACGTTCCTGAACCGGAAGTCGGCCATAACGATTTGCTGATTAAAATCCGTAAAACAGCCATCTGCGGGACTGACGTTCACATTTATAACTGGGATGACTGGTCGCAAAAAACCATCCCGGTTCCGATGGTCGTGGGGCATGAATATGTCGGCGAAGTTGTTGGCATTGGTCAGGAAGTTAAAGGCTTTAAAATCGGCGATCGCGTTTCTGGCGAAGGTCATATCACCTGCGGGCATTGCCGTAACTGCCGCGGTGGGCGTACACACCTGTGTCGCAATACGACCGGTGTCGGCGTAAATCGTCCTGGCTGCTTTGCAGAGTACCTGGTGATCCCGGCATTTAACGCGTTTAAAATCCCGGACAATATCTCCGATGATCTGGCGTCCATCTTCGATCCGTTCGGTAATGCGGTGCACACGGCGCTGTCGTTCGATCTGGTGGGAGAAGATGTGCTGGTATCCGGCGCGGGTCCAATCGGTATTATGGCGGCGGCGGTTGCGAAGCACGTTGGCGCACGCCACGTGGTGATCACCGACGTGAATGAGTATCGCCTTGAGCTGGCACGCAAAATGGGTATCACCCGCGCGGTCAACGTATCGAAAGAGAATCTGACCGACGTGATGGCTGAGCTGGGCATGACCGAAGGGTTTGATGTAGGCCTGGAGATGTCCGGTGCGCCGCCAGCGTTTCGCGCTATGCTGGATACCATGAACCACGGTGGCCGTATTGCTATGCTGGGTATTCCGCCATCTGATATGTCCATCGACTGGACTAAAGTTATCTTTAAGGGGCTGTTTATTAAAGGCATCTACGGTCGTGAGATGTTTGAAACCTGGTACAAAATGGCCGCTCTGATTCAGTCTGGTCTGGATTTGTCGCCAATTATCACCCATCGATTCTCCATCGATGAATTCCAGCAAGGCTTTGACGCGATGCGTTCAGGGCAGTCAGGGAAAGTGATCCTGAGCTGGGATTAACCGTATCCACGTAGTGGATTCTGCACGCCGTCCCCGGATGTTGACTATCGTTAACTCTCCGGGGATTTTTTTTGTTTGCTGCGCTCATTCGTCAGGCGCATTTTCCGCTAAAGGTTTGAGAAATTTTCTCTGAAGAATTACCGCTAAATATGTTAGAAATTGCCGTTAATTATACTGTTTGGCAGGATTTGATATGACCTATACCCCCGGCCTATTGAGCGTCATTATGCCGCTCTACAATACGGGTGAACCATTCATTGCGTGTATGGATTCGCTGATTGCGCAAACGTGGAAAAATCTGGAGATCATCATTGTTAATGATGGCTCTACGGATAACTCTGCGCAGCTCGCACAGGCGTATGCGGATCGTTATCCGCACGTTCATCTACTGCATCAGCAGAACGGGGGAGTCTCAGCGGCGCGTAATACCGGCATGGAAGTCGCCAGGGGCGAGTACATCGCTTATGTTGACGGTGATGATATTGCTTATCCGGAAATGTATGAAACGTTGATGAAGATGGCGTTGAAGGACAATCTGGATGTTGCGCAATGCAACGCTGATTGGTGTATTGCCGAGACGGGTAAAACCTGGACATCTATTCCTGCCGATCGAATTCGTTCTACCGGCGTGATGACCGGGCCAGATTGGTTACGCAAAGCGTTAGCCAGTCGTCGGTGGCGGCACGTTGTCTGGATGGGCGTTTACCGTCATCAGACCATCCGCGACGCAGGGCTGACCTTCCTGTCTGGCCTGCATCACCAGGATATCATCTGGACCACGGAGTTTATGTTTAATGCGAAACGCGCACGCTACACGGAAGTCCCATTGTACAAATACTTCCTGCACGGCGCGTCCGTGAGTCGTCTGCCGCGTACCGGGCTGAAGAACCTCGCCTATCAGCGTCACTACATCAAGATTACCCGCCTGCTCGACAAAATGAATCATGAGTACGCCGGGCGCATTCCCATTTACCCGGAATTCAAACAGCAGGTGATTTACGAAGCGCTACGCGTTTGTCATTGCATACGTAAAGAGCCGGACGAAAAAATCCGCCAGCGTATGATTGCTGAAGTATTTGTGTCGGGTATGTTCAAACGGATGGTAAGTAATATCTGCAGCGTTAAGCTGGGTTATCAGGTGCTGCTGTGGGCCATCCGCTTTAGCCAGTGGCGCGATAAATCACTGACGCCGCGCCGCCTGGCCCATTTAACGTTGGATCTTAACGACTGATTATTGCCAGCCCTGCCACTGCAGGCGCATATACTGCACCAGCGTGCTTTGGGCGATGCTTTCACCGAGTACGGTGAAGTATCGACTGGCGTAAATGGGTTCTAACGGCTGTTTCGGTTTGCACAATTTCACACCGCGGAAAGGATTACGCGGTGCGCCGTTATTCGGTTGCGTGAGGTTAGTAGGTCTGGAGGTATCGACCTGCGGTTCATTGAGCAGGCTGCTCGGACGAACCAGCGTAATATCGGCTGGCAGATTATAAAGCATCTGCTGTAATACTCGCACCGTGGAAGGATGAGGGTGTCCAATGGCGATCGCTGAGCCGTTGCGGCGCGCAAGATCGACGGCGCGAGTAAACTGACGACGAATGTCAGCTTCATTTTGCGTGTCATCCAGGAAGACTTTGCGTTTGATGACCTTCACACCGGTTCCTGACGCTGCGCGCATGGCCTGGCTGTTGCCGATGGTCATGCTGTCCAGAAAGTAGAGATCGTAACGTTCCAGCGCCTGCATCACCTTCTGCATGCCAAACAGGCTGGAAGTCATCGCACTGCCCATATGGTTGTTCAGCCCCACGGCATTCGGCACTTTGCTTACCGCGTCGCGAATAATGCGTTCAATCTCTTCGCTGCTCATTTCCGGGCGCAAAGTATCTTTCTCTAACGGTTGTTTGCTCAGCGGCGCCATCGGCAGATGGATTAACACCTCATGCCCACTGTTATGCGCTTTAATCGCCATTTCACGCGCATGTGGAGCATTGGGTAAAACGGCAACGGAGATGGTGGAAGGCATCGCCAGTACCTGATTTTCAGTTTGTGGACGATAGCCGAAATCATCAATAACGATGGCGAGTTTGCCAGCAAAAACAGGTGTTGCGAAGGCCAGCACGCTGGCAAGAGAGAGTAATAGACGACGAAATTGAGGCAAAACTTATCTTCCCAACCACGGCTGTGGATTGACCGCCTGACCCTGGCGACGAATTTCAAAATAGAGTGCCGGCCTGCCCTGACCGCCGCTGCTACCCACAAGCGCAATAGGCTGCCCGGCGCGAACCTGCGTACCGACGCTGACCAACGCGCTCTGGTTATAACCGTACAGGCTCATATCGCCTTTACCGTGCTCAACCACGACTACCAGACCATAGCCCTGCAACCAGTCCGCCAGAATGACGCGACCATCGGCAATGGCTTTAACTTCGGTGCCTTCGGATGCGCCAATAACCATACCCTTCCAACGTAGCTCACCTTGCAGTTGTTCGCCATAACGATGCAGCGTTGGGCCGCGAACAGGCCAGAATGCCTGGCCGCGCGGCGATCCCAGGCCGCCGGTACGGGACATCAGTGATTTTTCACTTTCGGTCGGCTTGTAGGTCGAGCCTTTTCGTGACGCATCCTTCTGCTTATCACGTACGGCCTGCGCCTCGCGCGCTTCACGTTCCGCGCGCGCTTTGGCCGCGGCTTCAGCGCGAGCAATGCTGTTGCGTAGACGGGATTCGTTAGCGCGCATTTCGCCCAGTTGCTGCTGGCCCTGTTGAATCGATGACTCCAGACCCGACAGTGTTTTCTGACGTTCGTTACGCGCCTGCTCCAGCTTAGCCTGCTGAGCGCGTTGTTCGTACAGCAGGGTCTGCTGTTCGCTCTGCTTATCTTCCAGCTCGGCTTTTTGTGAGTCGACCTCTTCGCGGGTTTGTTTCAGCTGCGCGATAGTTTCTTGCCGCGCCTGGTTCAGGTAGCCGAAATAGGCCTGCAGACGCTGTCCGCGCTGGCTTTCTTCGCCGCTAAGGATGAGCTGAAGACCGGTGTGTTCACCCTGGCGAAACGCGGCGTCTAACTGGGCTGCCAGGCTGCGCTCTTGCGCTGCCCGCTGTTTTTCCAGCTTCGCGAGCGCGGCGTTCATCTCAGCGATTTGTGCGTTCAACTGTGCCAGTGAGTTTTGCGTTTCGCGCAGTTGCCTTGCGGCGACGGCGATGGCCTGCTCCTGAGCTTTAAGCTGAGCGAGGAGAGTGGAACGTTGTTGTTGCTGTTGGCGTACCGCGCGTTCTTTTGCCGCGATATCGGCCTGAATCGATTTGAGCTGATCGCGTTCGTCCGCGTGGGTGGAAAAGGCGCACAGCAATACGCCAGCGCTAAGCGCGCTGGCGTAGAACAAGGGCCTGACTGAAAACTTTGGCAGTTTCACGGCCCGAGTGATGGTATTAATCGCCTTTCCCCTCATGGGGAGGGATTATTCCACGATGAACAGCGGCTTACCAGTCATCTCTTGCGGGATTTCCATACCCATCAGCGTCAGCATCGTTGGGGCGATATCTGAAAGTTTACCGCCTTCGACCGCTTTAACGTTTTTACCACCGACATAAATCAGCGGAACCGGCAGGTTGGTATGCGCGGTATGCGCCTGACCAGTAGACGGATCGCGCATTTGCTCTGCGTTACCGTGGTCTGCGGTGATCAGCAGCTGTCCGCCAACGGATTCAACGGCTTTCGCTACCTGCTCAACGCAATGGTCCAGCGCTTCAACCGCTTTAACCGCTGCTTCCATCACGCCGGTGTGGCCAACCATGTCGCCGTTCGGATAGTTACAAATGATGGTGTCGTATTTACCGCTCTCAATCGCTGCAACCAGCTTCTCGGTCAGTTCAGCAGAGCTCATTTCCGGCTGCAGATCGTAGGTCGCGACTTTCGGCGAGTTGATCAGGATACGGTCTTCGCCTGTGAACGGCTCTTCTACGCCGCCGTTGAAGAAGAAGGTTACGTGCGCATATTTTTCGGTTTCGGAAATACGCAGCTGCGTTTTTTCGTTCTTCGCCATCCACTCGCCGAAGGTGTTGGCCAGAGATGCTGGTGGGTAAGCCACCGCAGTTTTGATGTCGGCCGCGTATTCCGTCAGCATCACAAAGTTGAGGTTAACGACTTTCTTACGGGCGAAGCCATCGAAGTCAGCGTTAACGAATGCGCGAGTGATTTCACGCGCACGGTCAGCACGGAAGTTCATGAAAATCAGCGTATCGCCGTCTTCCATAGCGGCTTCTGCCTGACCTTCGGCACGGATCACGGTCGCTTTGACGAATTCGTCGTTCTCGTCGCGGGCATAAGCGGCCTGCAGGCCTTCAACCGCCGTAGCGAACTGGAACTCGCCCTTCGCCAGCGTCATCAGATCGTAAGCCTGTTCTACGCGATCCCAACGGTTGTCGCGGTCCATAGCGTAGTAACGACCGATGATGGAGGCTACGCGACCTTTGCCCAGCGCGGCAAATTTCTCTTCGAATTTCTGCAGTGAATGTTCAGCGCTGCGCGGCGGGGTATCACGACCATCAAGGAAAGCGTGCAGATAGATTTTTTCCGCACCGCGTTCAGCGGCCAGTTCTACCATCGCCATGATGTGATCTTCGTGGCTGTGAACGCCGCCAGCAGAGAGCAGACCCATGATGTGTACCGCTTTTCCGGCATTTTTTGCCTGGTCGACCGCGTGGGTCAGCACCGGGTTAGCGAAGAACGTACGCTCTTTGATTTCGACATCCAGACGGGTAAGGTCCTGATACACGATACGGCCCGCGCCCAGGTTGACATGACCCACTTCGGAGTTGCCCATCTGGCGATCGGGCAGGCCGACTTCCAGACCAGACGCATCAATCAGGGTATGCGGACGTTTTGCCCACAGCGCATCCATTACCGGGGTTTTAGCAGTAAAAATGGCGTTATCCTGGCTGTCTTCGCGATAGCCGTAGCCATCCAGAATCACCAGTACCATAGGTTTTTTAGAAACCGACATTGCGACAACCTCACACTCATAGATAAAAAATAATTGCGTAATTTTACTACAGCTGAATCGATAAAGTAGCCCCCGAAGATCAAATAATGGGGGATCGCGTGCCAGGGGGAACACCGATTTACATTTTTTTTTCCGTAGCGCCCCGCAAAAATGCAATCCAATGCACGCTCTGGCTGTATTTGCGCCAACGCGCAGGTATACTCCTTTCCTGGTTTTTTTAATCACTAGTCGGGAGTTGTTACCCCCCATGCAAGAAATTATGCAATTTGTTAGTCGCCACCCTGTCTTGAGTATCGCCTGGATTGCGTTACTGGCGGCTGTATTATTTACCACGTTTAAGAGCCTGACCTCAAAAGTGAAGGTGATTACTCGCGGCGAAGCTACACGTCTCATCAATAAAGAAGACGCCGTTGTTGTGGATTTACGCCAGCGCGACGACTTCCGCAAAGGCCATATCGCAGGCTCCACTAACCTGCTGCCGAGCGAAATCAAAGCCAACAATTTTGGCGAGCTTGAAAAACACAAAAACAAACCTGTGATTGTGGTTGATGGTTCAGGCATGCAGTGCCAGGATTCAGCAACTGCGCTGATTAAAGCCGGTTTTGAGCAGGTATCCGTACTGAAAGACGGCGTAGCGGGCTGGAGTGGTGAGAATCTGCCACTGGTTCGCGGCAAGTAATTTACCCGTCTTCTTTCATGCCGCAGGGTAAAAAGAACACTGGAGATAAGTCATGGCCAATATTGAGATCTACACCAAAGCAACCTGCCCGTTTTGCCATCGCGCAAAAGCGCTGTTGAACAGCAAGGGTGTGAGTTTCCAGGAACTTCCGATTGACGGCGATGCCGTAAAGCGTGAAGAGATGATCAAACGCAGTGGCCGTACGACGGTTCCGCAGATTTTTATTGATGCACAGCACATTGGCGGTTGTGACGACTTGTATGCGTTGGATGCGCGTGGTGGACTGGATCCCCTGCTGCGATAAGGCGTACTGAAAGTATTTAAAGGACAACACTAAGGGTTTTCTAAACATGTCAGAACAAAATAACACTGAAATGGCTTTCCAGATCCAACGTATCTATACCAAGGATGTATCTTTCGAAGCGCCAAATGCACCGCATGTTTTCCAGAAAGATTGGCAGCCAGAGGTTAAACTTGATCTTGATACCGCATCTACCCAACTGGCAGATGACGTGTATGAAGTCGTGCTGCGTGTCACCGTAACGGCTGCTCTTGGCGAAGAAACGGCGTTCCTGTGTGAAGTTCAGCAGGGCGGTATTTTCTCCATCAGCGGTATCGAAGGGACTCAGATGGCGCATTGCCTCGGCGCATACTGCCCGAACATTCTGTTCCCGTATGCCCGCGAATGCATCACTAGCCTGGTTTCACGCGGTACGTTCCCGCAACTGAACCTTGCGCCGGTCAACTTTGATGCGCTGTTCATGAACTATTTACAGCAGCAGGCTGGCGAAGGTACTGAAGAACATCAGGATGCCTGATGAACCAAAGTAATGCTTCAATGACTGTGATTGGTGCCGGCTCGTACGGCACCGCTCTTGCCATTACCCTGGCAAGAAATGGCCATCAGGTTGTCCTGTGGGGCCATGATCCAAAACATATCGCGACCCTTGAGCACGATCGCTGCAACGTCGCGTTCCTCCCTGATGTGCCTTTTCCCGACACGCTGCGCCTGGAAAGTGACTTAGCCACTGCGCTGGCCGCCAGCCGTAATATTCTGGTGGTGGTGCCGAGCCACGTCTTTGGCGAAGTGCTGCGTAACATCAAACCGTTGATGCGTCCTGATGCGCGTCTGGTCTGGGCGACAAAAGGTCTGGAAGCGGAAACAGGGCGTCTGTTGCAGGATGTGGCGCGTGAAGCGCTGGGGGATTCTATTCCGCTGGCGGTCATCTCCGGCCCGACGTTCGCCAAAGAGCTGGCGGCGGGTATGCCGACGGCGATTTCTCTGGCCTCAACGGATGATACTTTTGCTGACGATCTCCAGCAGTTGCTGCACTGCGGCAAAAGCTTTCGCGTTTACAGCAACCCGGATTTCATTGGCGTGCAGCTTGGCGGCGCGGTGAAAAACGTCATTGCGATTGGCGCGGGAATGTCCGACGGCATCGGTTTTGGCGCCAATGCGCGAACCGCATTGATCACCCGTGGTCTGACCGAAATGTCGCGTCTTGGCGCGGCGCTGGGTGCCGATCCTGCCACCTTTATGGGGATGGCGGGTTTAGGCGATCTGGTGCTGACCTGTACCGACAACCAGTCGCGCAACCGTCGATTTGGCATGATGCTCGGCCAGGGGATGGACGTGCAGGGCGCGCAGGACAAGATTGGTCAGGTGGTGGAAGGTTACCGTAATACGAAAGAAGTTCGTGAATTGGCGCACCGTTTTGGTGTTGAGATGCCAATAACCGAGGAAATTTATCAAGTATTGTATTGCGGAAAAAACGCGCGCGAGGCAGCATTAACGTTATTAGGCCGTGCACGCAAGGATGAGCTGAGCCGCCACTAGCTGTAAGGAACTGTTGAATATAACGACCCGACCCGCGAAGAACGGGTCGGTCGTTTTGCTACCTTCTGGAGTACGCAATGCCGTGTGAAGAACTGGATATCGTCTGGAAAAACATTAAAGCGGAAGCCCGGGCACTGGCGGAATGTGAGCCTATGCTGGCCAGTTTTTACCACGCAACGCTGCTCAAGCATGAAAACCTCGGTAGCGCGCTGAGCTATATGCTGGCGAATAAGCTCGCGTCTCCAATCATGCCTGCCATTGCGATTCGCGAAGTTGTGGAAGAGGCCTACGCGGCCGATCCCGAAATGATTGCTTCGGCGGCTTGTGATATCCAGGCGGTACGCACGCGCGACCCGGCCGTCGACAAATATTCCACCCCACTTCTGTATCTGAAGGGCTTTCATGCGCTTCAGGCCTACCGCATCGGCCACTGGCTATGGCATCAGGGGCGTCAGGCGCTGGCAATCTTCCTGCAAAATCAGGTATCTGTTTCTTTCCAGGTAGATATTCATCCGGCGGCAAAAATTGGCCGTGGGATTATGCTCGATCACGCCACCGGTATTGTGGTGGGTGAAACCGCCGTGATTGAAAATGACGTCTCTATTTTGCAATCCGTTACGCTTGGCGGGACCGGTAAAGCGGGCGGCGATCGTCATCCAAAAATTCGTGAAGGGGTGATGATTGGCGCGGGCGCGAAAATTCTCGGCAACATTGAAGTCGGGCGCGGCGCGAAGATTGGCGCGGGTTCCGTCGTTTTACAACCCGTACCGCCACATACTACCGCCGCAGGCGTCCCGGCACGCATTGTCGGCAAGCCTGACAGCGATAAGCCGTCCATGGATATGGATCAGCATTTCAACGGGATACATCATACGTTCGAATACGGCGATGGCATCTGATTTCGAGCCATGCCCGGTGGCGCTGCGTTTACCGGGCCTACGTGGGATTTGTAGGCCGGATAAGGCGTAGCCGCCATCCGACACAAATTAACTGCGTAATATCGCGCCGGGATATCCCAGTTGGCGCCAGGCTTCATACACCACCACCGACACCGCATTTGACAGGTTCATGCTACGACTGTCCGGCATCATCGGAATACGAATTTTTTGTTCGGCCGGCAGAGCGTCGAGGATACTGGCTGGCAGACCGCGTGTTTCCGGGCCAAACATAAGATAATCCCCATCCTGATAACTTACTGCGCTGTGCGCTGGCGTACCTTTGGTGGTCAGGGCAAACAGACGCTGCGGGTTTTCTGCGGCGACGAAGGCGGCGTAATCAGGGTGGCGCAGCACGGCGGTAAATTCATGGTAATCCAGGCCTGCGCGACGCAGACGCTTGTCGTCCCAGGTAAAGCCCATTGGCTCAATAATATGCAGACGAAAGCCGGTATTGGCGCAAAGACGGATAATATTGCCGGTATTTGGCGGGATTTCTGGTTCGAATAAAACGATGTTAAGCATACTGCCCCCTTAATAACGGGGGGCAGAATAGCAGAAACAGCGGGTACTATGCGACGGTCAGCGTGCGCGGTTTATAGCGTTGCAGCTTGTAAATCGTGGCCGCAGCAGCCAGCAGCGCGGGAAGGCTAAGGAACATTAAGATACTATCAGCCTGCCATTGCAGGGAAAGCAACTGGGCGCTCATCATCGTTCCGGCCACACCGCCGAATCGACCCACGCCCTGCATCCACGCAATACCCGTCGCGCGGCAGTGGGTAGGATAGAACGTTGCGGCCAGCGTCTGCAGCCCGGACTGCGCACCGTTCATGGTAATCCCCATCAGGAAAATCAGTGCGCCGAACAGGATGATATGGTTATGCTCAAACCCGAGGGCGAGGGCAAACAGCATCGTCAGAATAAAGCCGAGTGATACCACTTTATGTGCTTCCCAGCGATCCATTAACCAACCGGCCAGCAGGATCCCGGCCGTACCGCCGAAGGTAAACAGCGAAGTTAACCAGGCCGATTCCGCCAGTGGATAGCCCATGCCCAACATCAGAGTGGGCATCCAGCTCAGCAGTACGTAATAGATAACCAGTCCCATAAAGTAGGTCAGCCACAGCATCAGCGTGCCAGGCAGCCAGGGCATACTGAACAACTGCGCTACGCTGCCTTTTTTGACCGTAACCTTGTCTTCATCCAGATAAAACTGGGTGACCTTTTCCAGACTGCCTGACATAAATCGTTGGGCAATACGTTTCACCTGCGCAACGCTTTTGCCACGGTGCACCAAATACTTAACCGACTCCGGCAGGAACAGCACCAACAGCACGGTGAGAGTCAGTGGGGCGATTGCGCCAGCGAGCAGCACGCTGTGCCAGCCGTAGTTGGGGATCAGCCAGGACGAGATGACGCCACCGCCCGCAGCCCCTAATGGAAAGCCGCAATACATGGTGTTTATTGCCATCGAACGGCAGCGTTTGGGCGCAAATTCTGACACCAGGGTAATGGCATTGGGCATTGCTGCGCCGAGTCCAAGCCCGGTGAGGAAGCGCCAGAACGTTAACATATTCAGCGTCTGTGCATAGGCGGTGCCGAGACTGGCGAGGCCAAAGAACAGGCAGGAAAAGACCAGTACGCGCTTACGGCCCATCCGATCGGAAATCGGTCCGGCCAATAATGCGCCAAATGAGAGACCCAATAATGCGGCGCTTAAAACAGGCCCGAGATCCTGCTTCTGGATGCCCCAGTCAGCAGAGAGCGTGGGCGCAATATAACCCATCGCCGCCGTATCGAAGCCGTCAATGGCTAACACCAGAAAGCCCAGGACAATAATCACCCAATGAAAGCGTGAAAAAGGACTGTCGTCTATCGCCTGCTGGATATTCACTTTACCGGAATAAGCCATGTCACCCTCGCCCGTTATGATGGTTGTTATCTACCCGTCATACTTCAAGCTGCATGTGCGTTGGCTTTCCTCGCTCACCCCGGTCACGTACTTATGTACGCTCCTGAGATTCGCTGCGTTGCCGCCTTCCTGCAGCTCGAATTATTTGGGTATCTGTATAAAATGCCCTTGTATTAGCTTGTATATACATTTGGCAGGTGGATAAAAAGTTGTCAAATATATTGGTTGCAAATGTTAACTAGTCGTTATTTTTGCATAAAAAATGGTCGGGCTGAGAACAGGCCGACCATGCAGAAAACGCGATTTTACGGGAGATAGTGTTACGCAGCGCTACCCTGAGCCAGAGGTGCTAATGCAGCAGGCAGGTTCTTACCCAGCTCCTGTACCAGTGAATCGCGGCTGATTTCGCTAATCGATTTCGCACCGGTTAAAGTCATCGCCACCTTCATCTCTTTCTCGATCAGGTTCAACAGGTTTGCCACACCGGCCTGGCCGTGGGTTGCGAGTGCGTACAGATAAGCACGCCCCAGCAGCACGCTATCCGCGCCCAGCGCAATCATGCGCACAACGTCCAGACCGTTACGGATCCCGCTGTCTGCCAGAATGGTGATATCGCCTTTCACCGCATCGGCAATGGCGGGCAGCGCGCGAGCAGAAGACAGCACACCATCTAACTGGCGGCCACCATGGTTAGAAACAACAATGCCATCCGCGCCAAAACGGACGGCATCGCGGGCATCTTCCGGATCGAGGATCCCTTTGATCACCATCGGGCCATCCCAGAATTCGCGGATCCACTCAAGGTCTTTCCACGAAATTGACGGATCGAAGTTATTCGCCAGCCAGCCAATGTAATCCTCAAGGCCGGTAGGTTTGCCAAGATAGGTTGAGATATTGCCTAAGTCATGTGGGCGACCATTCAGGCCCACGTCCCATGCCCACTGCGGATGGGTAACCGCTTGCCAGTAACGACGCAGCGCGGCATTGGGACCGCTCATACCGGAATGGGCGTCACGGTAGCGTGCGCCCGGCGTAGGCATATCGACGGTAAAGACCAACGTGGAGCAGCCCGCCGCTTTGGCGCGTTCCAGCGCGTTGCGCATAAAACCACGATCGCGCAGAACATATAACTGGAACCACATCGGACGCTTGATGGTCGGAGCGACTTCTTCAATTGGACATACGGAAACCGTGGAAAGCGTAAACGGAATGCCTTTGGCGTCAGCGGCAGCGGCGGCCTGCACTTCTCCCCGACGCGCATACATTCCGCACAGGCCGACAGGCGCGAGGGCCACGGGCATGGAGAGCGTTTCGTTGAACAGCTTTGTCTCGAGGCTCAGATCGGACATATTCTTCAGCACACGTTGGCGCAGCGCCACTTCCGACAGGTCTTCGACGTTACGGCGCAGAGTGCGCTCGGCATATGCGCCGCCGTCAATGTAGTGGAACAAGAACGGGGGCAAAATACGTTGGGCGGCGGCGCGATAGTCGCTGGCGGCTGAAATAATCATGTGTTGTTCTCCCTGCTATTCTCACCAGGGTCACCGGGCAGGCGGGTGATACGCGCCTGGCGGGCCTGATCTTCATCAAATTGTTTAATCGTGGTGTGGACAAAGCTGAGGTGCGCCATCATGGCCTTACGTGCGCCATCGGCATCACCGGCGACAATGGCGTCCAGCACGGCCTGATGTTGTTCTGTAAGCTGTGAAAATACGGGCGGCACAAGGTACATACGTTGGCGGCTCTGTTTAACCGAAGACTGCAATACGTCGAAGAAACCGCGCATGGTCTGTAACAGCACCACGTTATGCGAGGCTTCCGCAATGGCGAGATGAAAGCGCACGTCCGCTTGCGAAGCGAGATCCGGATCTTCGCTCTGCGTGGCCTCGAAACAGAGTCTGATCTTCTCTTTGTCGGCGCTGGTGGCCCGCATGGCTGCGTGCCAGGCGGTACTGGCTTCAATGGCGTGGCGGGCTTCCAGAATATCGAAGCTGTAATCAGGATCGTCCGCCATCAAGGATTTCAGCGGCTGAACGATGTTTTGTTCAGACCAGGCTTCATGCTGCCAGCGAACAAACGTCCCGCCGCCGCGACGGCTGATTAACACGCCTTCACTCACCAGCTTTGCTAACGCCTCGCGCAGCGAGTTGCGCGATACGCCGAGCTGTACGGCCAACTGGCGCTCAGCGGGCAATTTCATGCCCGCCTCCAGCTGTTGTTCTTCAATCAGCGCCCGCACACGAGAAGCGACTTCGTCGGACAGGCGTCTGGGCATCACTATCATGGAATCATCCAGGTTAAGACATAGGCCTGCAGGGTGGTAATCACTCCCACCATGCAGGTGAAAATCAGGCTATGTTTCACGGTAAAGCGGAACAGATCAGACTCTTTCCCCACTAATCCCACTGCCGCACAGGCGATAGCGATAGACTGTGGAGAGATCATCTTGCCGGTCACGCCGCCGGTGGTATTTGCCGCCACCATCAGCACATCCGAAACGCCGATTTGCTGAGCCGCGGTGGCCTGCAGGGCGGCAAACAGGGCGTTAGATGAGGTATCGGACCCGGTCAGGAATACCCCCAGCCAGCCGAGGAACGGCGAGAAGAAAGTAAACGCGCTGCCGGTGTGCGCCAGGGCCAACGCCAGGGTTGATGAAAGCCCCGAGTAGTTAGAGATAAATGCGAATGCCAGCACCATCCCGATGGAATAGATCGGTAGCGCCAGATCTTTCAGCGTGTTGCCAAAGGTCTGCAGCGCAGCGGACGGCTTCATCTTCAACCAGACGATAGACAGCAGGGCGGCAAACAGAATCGCGGTACCGGTCGCGGAGAACCAGTCAAATTTGTACACTGCCGCGTAGGCTGTGGCTTCGTGTACGACCGGCGGCATACGGGCTACCAGCTTGTCGAGGAACGGAACCGGAACATTCACTACCCAGTGGTACATTGCGCCACCCGGCGCAAACAGCGCTTTAAACGGTGGTATGCTCCACAGCGTGACGGTGGCTGTCAGGAACAGGAATGGAGACCAGGCGCGGATGATTTGCCCCGCAGTGTAGCGGGTGCGCGACAGGTCCATATCGACCTGCGAAGCGCCCATGTCGCCGAAGCGGAAGATACGTACCGGCTGCCAGCGTTTCAGGAACAGCGTCAGACATACCAGTGAGACCAGCGAAGAGATAATGTCCGGCAGTTCCGGCCCAATAAAGTTCGAGCTGAGGTATTGGGCGATAGCAAACGAGCCGCCAGCGACCATTACCGCAGGCCAGGTTTCTTTCACGCCGCGCCAGCCATCCATAATCGCCATAATCCAGAACAGCACGATAATCGTCAGGAACGGCAACTGACGACCGACCATCTGGCCAATCTCAAAGCTGTCCAGTCCGGTAACCTGGCCGGCAACCAGAATCGGAATGCCCATTGCGCCAAAGGCGACCGGCGCGGTATTCACGATCAGGCACAACCCCGCCGCATACAGCGGGTTAAAGCCAAGCCCCACCAGCAGCGCGGCGGTAATGGCGACCGGCGCGCCAAAGCCAGCTGCACCTTCAAGGAATGCCCCAAAGGAGAAACCAACGATCAGCATTTGCAGACGCTGGTCTGGGGTAATGGAGAGTATTGATGAACGGATGATGTCGAACTGCCCGGTTTTTACCGAGATTTTATAGACGAATACCGCTGCGATGATTATCCAGGCAATCGGCCACAGACCATAAAAGAAGCCGTACACCACCGAGGCCAGAGCGTGATCGACCGGCATTTTGTAGAACAGTAGGGCGACAGCCAGAGCAATCACCACCGTCCATGACGCAGCAACATAGCCTTTCAGCTTGAGCTTAATCAGGGCGAAGAAAAAGAACAGGATTGGGAGCGATGCGATCAGACTGGAAAGCCAGATGTTACCGGCTGGATCGTAGTTCTGTTGCCAGAGATTCATTGCAGGTCTCCTGGGGGCCTCAGACATAATGAAATGAGTCTTTGCTCATCTCTTCGTCACATTATGTGTAAAAGTGGCCCTGCCAATATTGTTGTGTAGGGGTAATGACAATGAATGGTTAATCAGATGTTATTTATTGGCAACGGTATTGTACGCGAATTTTAATGAAATGTGAGGTGATGGTAGGATCTGGTTATAATTGGTAGGGCCAATTGGTGGTGCGGGAAAGACCGGGCAAACGGATGTTGCCCGGCAAGAGATCAGAACTCGGTTTTTGCGAAGCCTGTCATCTCTTTCAGGCCCATTTCACGGCCAAGTTCGGTCATCGGGTGGACGACAATCAGACCACGCACGCTTTTCTTCAGCTTGCCCATGTCGGCCTGTTCTTTTTTGGTAATGGCGCGGCGAAAGGGAAGTTTCGTTAGCTTGTGCGCTTCTTTGCTCAGCTTCTGGCCGTGTACTTCACGCAGGCGCGCGATCTCGGCTTCCAGGGTTTCTTTCTCTTTTTCCAGCTCGGCATATTTGTCAGCGGCTTCAACCAGCGACAGGTCAGCCTGCTGGTGGCGGATAGCGTCCAGGCGATCGCTCAGGCGTTTAATTTCGTTTTTTTCGACTTCTTTCATAGGATAGCTTCTGATAAAAAATAGAATGTATATCCTATAGTATGCGCGCAGAGCGGGATTCTTCACAACAAATCGAAGATAAATAATCAAATGCCGCAAGTATTAATCAGCTAATGATAATATTACGTTTTTGATTGATAAGGAATTTTAAGCAATAAGATCGGCGATGGCGCTTTCTGTTGGCGGGTTGATAGCGAAGCACGTTTTCCTCAATATAATCGCCCAACCGATCCTAAACTTAAATGATCAACCGCGCAGGCTAAGCGTGGTTAATACATGGAGGAGGGAAGATTATGGCGAAAATAGGTGAGAATGTTTCGGTCCTTATTGATAAGACTGTTGATTTCATGGCCTCAAGCCAGGCTTTTCGTGAGTATCTGAATAAAACACCGCCGCGCAACGTTGTCCCTTCTGAAATACCGCAGGAGAATGCGCAGCTGTATCTGCAACGTCTGGCGTACTATCGACAGCTTTATCGACCGCAGCAGGAAGAGAAATAAGCCTGCATGGCCTTATTTTTGAAAGGCTTTTTTTAAGCTGATTTTAGAAATCAGCTCGGTCAGGGAAAGTACCATCGTGGAGCGTACCATTTGCTGGTAGCGCTGGATTTGCATGGCGTGCAAACCTGAGTCTGAGGTATCAAACTGTGGCGGTGGCGGGAGTGCCGTCACGCAGTGAAGCTCGCCAAACGGCCCAAGAATCTCGTCGTCGGTAAACGCATACTCATTGCCGTCGTGATTCAGCTCTTCCCGCAGCGCCATCAGAAGCTCCGCATCTTCATACTCCGGGCGGCTGAGTACGCCCAGACCGTAGATTAGCTTCAAACGAACCGAAAGATCGCCCAATGGACCGTCGCCGTCGAGCAACGGTTCTACGGCATATTTCACCGCATAGTCATCTTTGCGAAATACCTGAAGCACAAGGATATTCACCGCCTCGGTGAGCAGTTCTACGGCGGTGATGAGGAAGCTGCGTACGGTTTTGCCAGCATTCAGACGCTCAAGCACACGATTTTCAAAGGCCTGCGTTTGTTCCATTATTGCCTGCATATCTGACAATCTGTCATTCGGGCGCAGGCTGACCTGCGCCACATTCTCTATCATTTGGTCGCGTTATATGCGTTAACCGCCTCCGCCACCACATCACTGTTGGCATCCAGACCGGATACCTGCGCCAGCGCGGCCTGTGGACCTTTTTCGTCAATCAGCGCGGCCAGTTCCTGTGCCTGCGGATCTTCTTCACTGCGGTAATGCATTGCAGCAGCAATACCGGTAACCAGATTAACGTGCGGTAGACCATACTCCAGCGTGCCCAGCAGCGGTTTAATCAGACGGTCGCCTGCACTCAGTTTACGCAGCGGCTGACGTCCAACGCGCTCAACATCATCTTTCAGATACGGGTTTTCAAAACGACCGAGGATCTTCTGGATATAAGCCGCATGTTTATCGGCATCAAAACCGTAGCGTTTGATCAGTACCGCGCCGCTCTCTTCCATTGCACCTTTTACCACTGCGCGGATTTTCTCGTCGAGAATCGCGTCACGGATGGTCTGATGACCGGTCAATTTTCCGAGGTACGCGGTTATAGCATGCCCGGTGTTCAGCGTGAAGAGTTTACGTTCGACAAATGCCATCAGGTTATCAGTTAATTCCATTCCCGGGATGTTTGGCAGCTCGCCTTTGAACTGCGTTTGGTCGACAATCCACTCGCTGAATGTTTCGACGGTAACTTCCAGCGGATCGTTGGTCGCAGAAGCAGATGGCGGCACGATGCGGTCCACGGCGGAATCGACAAAGCCAACATGTTCTTCGACCCAGGCTTTGTCTTCATCTGCCAGCGCGTTCATGACGTGGCCTTTCAACTGCGTGGTTCCGCGCACCATGTTTTCACAGGCGATGATATTCAGCGGGGTAGAGATGCCCTGCGCTTTGCGTTTTACCAGCCCTTTAGCGATGGCCGGAGCGATACGCTCAAGCACAACCGGACCTACGGCAGTAGTGATTAAATCAACGTGGGCAATCAGATCGACGACATCATCGCCGATGCTGCTGACGGCGTTGACGCCGGAAACGGTATCAACCTGCTCGTTTTCACCCACAACATGAACCTGATAGCTATGACGGGCATTCAGGGCATCGAGCACGACCTGGTTTACATCTGCAAACGTCAGCTGTATCCCCGCGTCCGCCAGCAGTTTGCCGATAAAGCCACGACCGATATTACCTGCGCCAAAATGTAATGCTTTCATAGTATTAACCTTCATTAATGTTTTTACCCAAGAGGGCTGGGGTGAGGGACCGCATAGCTTTCCCCTCAACCTAACCCTCTCCACAAGGGAGAGGATATCGCCTTCATATTTCGAACTGCAGATGCGTTGGCTCTCCTCGCTCACCCCAGTCACGTACTTATGTACGCTCCTGGGGATTCACTGCGTTGCCGCCTTCCTGCAGCTCGAACTATTTTGGAGATACTTAACTGTTAAGCTTTTTTACCTGCCAGCAGTTCCAGAACTTCATCCACGCTGGTGGTATGGGCCAGACGTTCGATCACGGATTCATCATCCAGCGCGTTGGTCAGGCTGGTGATGACCTGGATGTGCTCATTGTTACGTGCGGCGATACCAATGACCAGACGGGCAATATCGTCTTCTTCTTCACCAAAGCGTACGCCTTCCGGGTACTGGCAGAACACCACGCCGGTTTTCAGCACGCGGTCTTTGGCTTCTACCGTACCGTGCGGTACTGCGATGGATTCACCGAGGTAAGTCGGCGTCAGCTTTTCGCGGTCCAGCATGGCATCGACGTATTCCGGCTCAACATAGCCGCCTTTCACCAGTTGTTCACCGGCAAAGCGAATCGCTTCTTCTTTGTTAGAGGCTTTCCGGCCAAGGAAGATATTTTCCGCACCCAGTTTGAACAGATGGGTATCACCCTCATCAAAGCTGTCTTTCAGGTGATCGCGGACTTTCTCTTCGTTCACGTTGTGGCGCTGTGCAGCGACCAGACGTTCGGTCAGGCTGGTATACAGACCGCTGTCGAGGAAGTTAGTCAGCGAGATGTGCTGTGCCTGAGGCACCTGACGCATCGCACGTTCAGTCAGGTCGCGGTGGGTAATGACCAGATCCACATCCGGCGGCAGATTGTTAATCGCGCTGTTGGTGACGGAAATCTGAGACAGACCGGCATCCTGCACTTTCTTACGCAGTACGCCTGCGCCCATGGCGCTGGAACCCATACCGGCATCGCAAGCCACGATGATTTTACGTACATGGCTCAGGTCGTTGGTCACGTCGCCAGCCGCCAGCGGAGATGCGCCTTTAGATTCCGCTTTCATGTCCTGCATACGACGGGTCGCCGCATCAATATCGTCTTCTTCTTTCACTTTACTGGTTTTCAGCAGGATAGCTGAGACCACAAAGGAGACCGCCATGGCGGCACAGATAGCAGCGATGTTTGCGAAGTAAGCGCCTTTTGGCGTCATCGCCAGCACGGCCAGAATCGAGCCAGGAGAAGCCGGAGAAACCAGACCGCCATTCAGGATGGTCAGGGTGAATACGCCAGTCATACCGCCAAGGATAACGGCCAGAATCAGACGTGGGTTCATCAGCACGTACGGGAAGTAAATTTCGTGGATACCGCCCAGGAAGTGGATGATAGCCGCGCCGCCCGCAGACTGCTTAGCGCTGCCGCGACCAAAGAACATGTACGCCAGCAGGACGCCCATACCCGGACCTGGGTTAGCTTCAATCAGGAAGAAGATGGATTTGCCCATCTCATGGGACTGCTGAATACCCAGCGGTGAGAAAATACCGTGGTTGATGGCGTTGTTGAGGAACAGAATTTTTGCCGGTTCAACGAAGATAGACGCCAGCGGCAGCATGTCATGGACAACCATGAAGTTAACGCCTGCCGCCAGAATTTTGGACAGACCTTCAACCAATGGACCAATGCCGAGGAAAGCCAGGATGGCGAGGATCATACCGATGATGCCTGCGGAGAAGTTATTCACCAGCATCTCAAAACCGGATTTGATCTTACCGTCTACCCAGTTATCGAATTTTTTGATGCAGTAGCCGCCCAGCGGGCCTGCGATCATGGAGCCAAGGAACATCGGCATATCCGCGCCGACGATAACGCCCATGGTGGTGATAGCACCAACCACGCCGCCACGCTCGCCGCCCACCAGCTTACCACCGGTATAACCGATCAGCAGCGGCAGCAGATAGGTGATCATCGGACCGACCAGCTTCGCCAGCGTTTCGTTCGGCAACCACCCTGTCGGAATGAATAATGCGGTGATAATACCCCACGCGATAAACGCGCCGATATTTGGCATCACCATATTGCTGAGGAATCGACCAAAGCTTTGCACCTTGATCTTAATATCGGATGACATAAAAACACCCCTTCTTATGTTTGCTATCGCGCAGGCTGAAAGCCCGAGGTTTGTTAATGTAGCGGCAGGAGGTAGCCGGACCCTGTAGATACTGCGAAATCTGGCACTGAATCGTTCAACTGTCCAGTCGACGGCCTTTAATGTGATGTTGGTCACGTAAATATAGGGTGTGTGGTGTCAGTTAATGTGATTTTCATCACAAAATAACGGTACAAAAAAACATCACAGTGCAAGTAATCGCTAAAAATGGCGGTTAAATGTGATCTTATTCACGTTTTTGTATTTGCTGTTTGTTGAATTTTTGTGATGTGATTCACAAAGTATTTTTGTCTCGGTTTAACCAAATGTGATCTGCGACGGGTTCTGGAGCTCATATTTTTCTTGCCAGATAAAGCAACTTAAAACCAGAAAAAATATTTTTTTTGTGGTATGGCGAAAACCGCAAACTGCGGTTATGTTCAAAGCATCAGCCAGGATGCGTACGGCTGCCGGCATAAAAAAACTCTAATTAGCGTGAATTCGAGGCAGGTATGTTTCTAAATTATTTCGCGTTAGGCGTGCTGATCTTCGTTTTTCTGGTTCTGTTTTACGGAATCATCGCCATCCATGACATTCCCTATAACATCGCTAAAAAGCGCAACCATCCGCATGCCGACGCTATCCATACGGCAGGGTGGGTAAGTCTTTTTACGTTGCATGTTATTTGGCCGTTCCTGTGGATTTGGGCCACGCTCTACCAGCCCGAAAAGGGGTGGGGGATGCAGTCGCACATCACGCCGACCGGAAAGGAACCTGACCCTGAAATCGCCGTGCTGGCCGCGCGCATAGCCCAGTTGGAAAAAAAACTGGATGGGGATAAAAAAATCGATAACTCCACCTTTCCGGAGATTTAATCATGGATTTGTTAATTGTCCTGACTTATGTGGCATTCGCCTGGGCCATCTTTAAAATATTCCGTATTCCGGTAAACCAGTGGACGCTTGCCACCGCAGCATTAGGTGGGGTGTTTATTGTGGCGGGACTCATCTTATTAATGAACTATAACCATCCGTATACCTTTACGGCGCAAAAAGCGGTTATTTCAATTCCCGTCACTCCACAGGTCACAGGAATTGTTAGTGAGGTAACAGATAAAAATAATCAGCTGATTAAAAAAGGCGAAGTGTTATTTAAACTCGATCCTGTGCGTTATCAGGCGCGAGTTGACCGGCTGCAGGCCGACCTGGTCACCGCGACCCACAACATCGACAATTTGAAAGCGCAACTGTCGGAAGCGGTCGCTAATACCACTCGCGTGTCTGCTGAACGTGACCGCCTGTATAAAGATTATCAGCGCTATTTGAAGGGTAGCCAGGCGAAGGTTAACCCGTTTTCCGAAAGTGATATCGACAATGCCCGCCAGAACTATCTGGCTCAGGATGCGCTGGTAAAAGGCTCAGTAGCGGAACAGACCCAGATTCAGAGCCAGTTAGACAGTATGGTCAACGGTGAGCAATCCCAGGTCGCCTCCCTGCGCGCCCAGCTCGCCGAAGCCAAATATAATCTTGAACAGACCGTTGTGCGTGCGCCCAGCAACGGTTACGTGACGCAGGTGCTTATTCGCCCGGGGACTTACGCCGCCGCGTTGCCTCTGCGACCCGTGATGGTATTTATTCCTGAACAAAAACGGCAAATCGTGGCGCAATTCCGCCAGAATTCACTGCTGCGTCTTGAACCGGGCGATGAAGCCGAAGTGGTATTCAACGCGCTGCCAGGCCAGGTGTTTAGCGGCAAGCTGACCAGTATCCTTCCCGTTGTGCCGGGAGGTTCTTATCAGGCGCAAGGGGCATTACAATCCTTAACAGTAGTACCGGGTACCGATGGCGTAATGGCAACCATTGAACTGGATCCGAATGCCGAGGTAGATGCGCTGCCGGACGGTATCTATGCCCAGGTGGCGGTCTATTCCGACCATTTCGCCCATGTGTCGGTGATGCGTAAAGTGCTGCTGCGCATGACCAGTTGGATGCATTACCTTTATTTGGATCATTGAGACCGTCATCACCTGCCATTTGCGCTGACCTGAGCCATACTAAGCTGTGCCCCCCAATCGTTGGGCATAGCTTTTTGTTGGCAAAAAGGACCCGGCATGAAACTCATTGGCAGCTATACCAGCCCTTTTGTGCGTAAAATTTCTATTCTGTTACTGGAAAAGGGCATCACCTTCGAATTTGTAAATGAACTCCCCTACAACGCGGATAGCGGCGTGGCGCGCTATAACCCGTTAGGAAAAGTGCCCGCGCTGGTTACTGATGAAGGCGAGTATTGGTTTGATTCTCCAATCATCGCGGAATACATAGAGCTGCTGGAAATTGCGCCAGCTATGTTGCCGCGTGAACCGCTGGCGGCGCTGAAGGTGCGTCAGTTGGAAGCGCTGGCAGACGGCATTATGGATGCCGGTTTAGTCTCGGTACGCGAACAGGCTCGCCCCGCCGCACAGCAGTCAGAAACAGAGTTGTTACGCCAGCGGGAGAAAATCACCCGCAGTCTGGATGTGCTGGAAGGCTATCTGGCGGACGGTACGCTGAAAACGGATACGGTTAACCTGGCCACCATTGCGATTGCCTGCGCTGTCGGCTATCTCAATTTCCGTCGGGTCGCGCCCGGCTGGTGTGTGGACCGCCCGCGTCTGGTCAAACTGGTGGAAACGCTCTTTCAACGCGAAAGTTTTGCCCGTACGGAACCGCCAAAGGCTTGATACACGTTATGTCCGCCTGAGCAAAGTCACGATACAATCCTTCCTATATCGATAGCCCTCTCCGCGGTGGAGAGGGCCACCAACAGCCAGGCCCTTTCATGACAACCGACATGCGTTCACTCTACAGCCAGCTTCCTGCTATCGATCGTCTATTGCGCGATAGCGCTTTCTCCGCCTTACGTGAATCCCACGGTCATACCCGGGTAGTTGACCTGCTGCGTCACATGCTCGACGAAGCCAGAGAAGCCATTCGCGACGCCCACGCGCTCCCGGCATGGTGTGAGGACTGGGCGCAAGAAGCCAGAACCCGGCTGGAACGTGAATCGCAAAGCGCGTTGCGTCCAGTGATTAATCTGACCGGAACGGTGCTGCATACTAACCTGGGTCGTGCGTCGCAGGCCGAGGAAGCCATCGATGCGGTGGTACAGGCGATGCGCACGCCGGTGACGCTGGAATACAGCCTGGATGATGCCGGGCGCGGACATCGGGATCGGGCGCTGGCGGATTTACTCTGTCGCCTGACAGGGGCCGAAGACGCTTGTATCGTGAATAACAATGCGGCAGCGGTTCTGCTGATGCTGGCCGCCACGGCTAACGGCAAAGAGGTGGTCGTTTCGCGCGGTGAGCTGGTGGAAATTGGCGGCGCGTTTCGTATTCCTGATGTGATGTGTCAGGCCGGATGTACGCTACGCGAAGTGGGGACCACCAACCGGACCCACGCGAAGGATTACCGTCAGGCGGTGAATGAAAATACCGGCCTGCTGATGAAGGTGCATACCAGTAATTACAGCATTGAAGGCTTTACGAAGTCGGTGGATGAGGCAGAGTTGGCCGCCATTGGTCGGGAGCTGGATGTACCTGTGGTGGCGGATCTCGGCAGCGGTTCGCTGGTCGATCTCAGTCAGTATGGTTTGCCGCAGGAGCCAATGCCGCAGCAACTGATTGCCGCAGGCGTGAGTCTGGTGAGTTTCTCTGGCGATAAACTGCTGGGTGGGCCACAGGCCGGAATTATCGTCGGTAAAAAAGAGATGATCGCCCGCTTACAGAGCCATCCGCTGAAACGTGCGTTACGGGCAGATAAAATGACGCTGGCGGCGCTGGAAGCAACGCTGCGGCTCTATCTGCATCCGGAAGCGCTGGCGGCGAAGTTGCCGACGTTACGCCAGCTCACCCGCTCGCAAGAGGCGATCCACACGCAGGCCCAGCAATTACAGGCGCAGCTTGCCGATCGTTACTGCGACGAGTTTGCTTTGAATGTGATGCCTTGCCTGTCGCAGATTGGTAGCGGTTCGTTACCTGTTGACAGGTTACCCAGCGCGGCATTGACCTTTACCCCACATGACGGGCGCGGTAGTCGCCTCGACGCGCTGGCCGCCCGCTGGCGTGCGTTGCCCGTGCCGATCATTGGGCGAATTTATGATGGCCGCATGTGGCTGGATCTGCGCTGCCTTGAAGACGAGACCCGGTTTATGGAGATGATGCTGAAATGATTATTGCAACCGCCGGACACGTTGACCACGGAAAAACAACGTTATTACAGGCAATTACGGGTGTAAATGCCGACCGTCTGCCGGAGGAAAAAAAGCGTGGCATGACCATCGATCTCGGCTATGCCTACTGGCCGCAGCCGGATGGGCAGGTGCTGGGGTTTATTGATGTTCCCGGACATGAAAAGTTTTTGTCCAACATGCTGGCGGGTGTAGGCGGTATCGACCACGCGCTGCTGGTTGTCGCCTGTGATGATGGCGTGATGGCGCAAACGCGTGAACATTTGCAAATTCTGCAACTGACGGGCAATCCGCAAATCACCGTGGCGCTCACGAAAGCCGATCGCGTGGATGAGGACCGCATCAATACGGTGCGTGAAGAGGTACACACCACGCTGGAAAACTATGGTTTTGCCGATGCGGCTCTGTTTGTGACTGCCGCCAGTGAAGGCCGTGGGATCGAAGAACTACGCGACCATTTATTGCAATTAACCTCGCGCGAGCATGCCCGCGATCACAGCTTCCGTCTGGCGATTGACCGTGCTTTTACGGTTAAAGGCGCAGGGCTGGTGGTGACCGGGACGGCGCTCAGCGGTGAAGTGAATGTCGGTGATACGCTGTGGCTGACGGGCGTCAACAAGCCAATGCGCGTACGTAGCTTGCATGCGCAAAATCAGGCTACTGAGCATGCTCATGCCGGGCAGCGTATTGCGCTGAATATTGCCGGCGATGCGCAAAAAGAAGCGCTAAATCGCGGCGACTGGCTGCTTTCAGATGTCCCGCCAGAGGCTTTTACCCGCGTGATTGTCTCTTTAGAGCATGCCGCGCCGCTGATGCAGTGGCAACCGCTGCATATTCACCACGCGGCCAGCCATGTCACCGGGCGCATCTCATTGCTTGAAGGAACGCTGGCGGAACTGGTGTTTGATACACCGCTGTGGCTCGCCGATAACGACCGCCTGGTGCTACGCGATATTTCTGCCCGCACGACGCTGGCTGGCGCACGCGTCGTCACGCTCAACCCACCGCGCCGCGGAAAGCGTAAACCGGAATATCTGCAGTGGTTGTCGGCGCTCGAAAATGCGCACACCGACGGCGACGCCCTGGCGCTGCATCTGTCGCGTGGGGCGGTGAATATTCCTGACTTCGCCTGGGCGCGTCAGCTCAATGGTAACGGTATGCGTCCGTTGATTGAGCAACATGGTTTTATTCAGGCGGGGTATAGCCTGTTGAATGCTCCCGTTGCCGCGCGTTGGCAGCGAAAAGTCCTCGATACGCTGGCGACCTATCACGAACAGCACCGTGATGAGCCAGGGCCAGGGCGCGAACGCCTGCGTCGTATGGCGTTGCCGATGGAAGATGAAGCGCTGGTATTGCTGCTGATTGAAAAGATGCGCGAGAGCGGCGCTATCCATAGCCATCACGGTTGGCTGCATTTGCCGGATCACAAGGCGGGTTTCAGCGATGAACAGCAGGCTATCTGGCAAAAAGCAGAACCGCTTTTTGGCGATGAGCCGTGGTGGGTGCGCGACCTGGCAAAACAGACCGGGACGGATGAGCAAATGATGCGCGTGGTATTACGACAAGCGGCGCAGCAAGGCATTATTACTGCGATCGTGAAAGATCGTTATTATCGTAACGATCGCATAGTGTCTTTCGCCAATATGATCCGCGAGCTGGACCAGGAGAAAGGATCGACCTGCGCCGCCGATTTTCGCGACAGGCTTAACGTGGGGCGTAAATTGGCTATCCAGATTCTGGAATATTTTGACCGCATTGGTTTTACGCGTCGTCGCGGGAATGATCATTTATTACGCGATGCATTACTGTTTCCTGAAAAACAATGAAACAATTAATTCAGAGATTAAATGAATTAATACAAAATATATATTGATTGCAATCAGCACATTAGATTATGAACCTAATGTGCTTTTTTATTTTGAATGTGATTAAAATAACAACCGCGATCATATTTTGCTGGAAAATGCACACGTATGCTTCCTGACTCTTTAGAGTAATTAAGGATCGTACAATGGCTGCTTCAACATTTTTTATTCCTTCTGTGAATATAATCGGCGCTGATTCATTAAAGGACGCGATGAATACCATGGCTGAATATGGTTTTCGCCGCACGCTGATTGTCACGGATGCCATGTTGACCAAATTAGGTATGGCTGGCGAGATTCAAAAAGCATTACAGGAACATGATATTTTCAGCGTAATTTACGATGGTACGCATCCTAACCCGACGACCAGTAACGTAGCTGCTGGCCTGAAAATGTTGAAAGAAAACGACTGTGATAGCGTTATTTCTCTCGGCGGTGGTTCGCCACACGATTGTGCGAAAGGCATTGCGCTGGTGGCCGCTAACGGTGGCTATATCGGCGATTACGAAGGCGTTGACCGCTCTGCAAAACCGCAGTTGCCGATGATTGCCATCAACACCACGGCGGGTACGGCATCTGAAATGACCCGTTTCTGCATCATTACCGATGAAGAACGCCATATCAAAATGGCGATTGTCGACAAGCACGTCACTCCGCTGCTGTCGGTCAATGACTCCTCGCTGATGGTCGGTATGCCGAAGTCTCTGACGGCGGCTACCGGTATGGATGCGCTGACCCACGCTATCGAAGCCTACGTTTCTATTGCTGCAACCCCGATTACCGATGCGTGCGCGCTGAAAGCGGTCACCATGATTGCGGAAAATCTGCCGGTTGCCGTTGAAGATGGCAGCAATGCTCAGGCACGTGAAGCCATGGCTTACGCACAGTTCCTCGCAGGCATGGCATTTAACAACGCCTCTCTGGGTTACGTGCACGCCATGGCGCACCAGTTGGGTGGCTTCTACGATCTGCCACACGGTGTATGTAACGCCGTGCTGCTGCCGCATGTACAGGTTTTCAATAGCAAAGTGGCTGCCGCTCGTCTGCGTGATTGCGCGGCTGCGATGGGCGTTAACGTGGCTGGACTGAGTGAAGAGCAAGGGGCGGAAGCCTGTATCGCGGCGATCCGTGAACTGGCGCAGAAAGTGAATATTCCGGCCGGTCTGCGTGAGCTGAACGTGAAAGAAGAAGATTTTGCCGTTCTGGCGACCAATGCCCTGAAAGACGCCTGTGGTTTCACTAACCCGATTCAGGCGACTCATGACGAAATCATGGCGATTTATCGCGCTGCGATGTAATTCGTGATACCTGTCGTAAAGCAGTAAAAGGCTGGCGAATTATTCGCCAGCCCCGTCTACCCTTGTAGTACCCCTACAGCAAGGAGACGGTCATGACCAATAACCCCCCTTCAACGCGTATTTATCCCGGCGAGTATGGTTACCCTCTGAAGTTAAAGGCCCGATACGATAACTTTATCGGCGGTGACTGGGTCGCGCCGGTGGACGGCGAGTATTACCAAAACCTGACGCCGGTCACCGGGCAATTGCTGTGCGAAGTGGCCTCTTCCGGTAAGAAGGATATCGATCTGGCACTGGATGCCGCGCACAAAATAAAAGATAAATGGGCGCAGACATCCGTGCAGGACAGAGCGGCGATTCTGTTTAAAATCGCCGATCGTATGGAACAAAACCTGGAACTGCTGGCGACGGCAGAAACCTGGGATAACGGTAAACCCATCCGTGAAACCAGCGCGGCAGACGTGCCGCTGGCGATTGACCATTTCCGCTATTTCGCCTCCTGTATTCGTGCGCAGGAAGGGGGAATCAGCGAGGTTGATAGTGAGACCGTGGCTTATCATTTCCATGAGCCTCTTGGCGTGGTCGGGCAAATTATCCCGTGGAACTTCCCGCTGCTAATGGCCAGTTGGAAGATGGCGCCCGCGCTGGCGGCGGGTAACTGCGTGGTGCTTAAACCCGCGCGCCTGACGCCGCTGTCCGTGCTGCTGCTGATGGAGGTCATTGGCGATCTGCTCCCGCCTGGTGTCGTGAACGTGGTAAACGGTGCGGGTGGGGAAATCGGTGAATATCTGGCGACGTCTAAACGTATTGCGAAAGTGGCGTTTACCGGCTCAACGGAAGTCGGCCAGCAGATCATGCAGTATGCTACGCAGAACATTATTCCCGTCACCCTGGAGCTGGGTGGGAAATCGCCCAATATCTTCTTCGCGGACGTGATGGATGAAGAAGATGCGTTCTTTGATAAGGCGCTGGAGGGCTTTGCGCTGTTTGCCTTCAACCAGGGCGAAGTGTGTACCTGTCCGAGCCGCGCGCTGGTACAGGAATCCATTTACGAACGCTTTATGGAAAGAGCCATTCGCCGGGTGGAGAGTATCCGTAGCGGCAACCCGTTAGACAGTGTGACGCAAATGGGCGCGCAGGTGTCGCATGGTCAACTGGAAACCATTCTGAATTACATCGATATTGGTAAGAAAGAAGGGGCGGATGTCCTGACCGGTGGACGGCGTAAGCAACTGGATGGTGAGTTAAAAGAGGGTTATTACCTCGAACCGACCATTCTGTTTGGTAAGAACAACATGCGGGTTTTCCAGGAGGAGATCTTCGGCCCGGTGCTGGCTGTTACGACCTTTAAAACCATGGACGAAGCGCTGGAAATTGCCAATGACACCCAATATGGACTTGGCGCTGGCGTCTGGAGCCGTAACGGAAATCTCGCGTACAAGATGGGCCGCGGGATTCAGGCGGGGCGTGTCTGGACCAACTGCTACCATGCTTATCCGGCACATGCGGCGTTCGGCGGCTATAAGCAGTCGGGCATTGGGCGCGAGACACACAAAATGATGCTTGAGCACTATCAGCAAACCAAATGCCTGTTGGTGAGCTACTCGGATAAACCGCTGGGGCTGTTTTAATATCCCGTCACTGACCGCCCGGTCGCATTTAGCGTACCGGGCATCAAGTTATGTCCTGCAGCTCGAAAGACGACGGGTATATATAGAAACTCATATATCGTTATATAAATAACCCCATTGCATCCAATCTGGTCATTCCACTACTATTATCAACTCTATTTTTTAAATAAATAGCAGCCAAGTTCTTTAATTTAAATCCCTGAGGCAAATATGTTCCTTGATTATTTTGCATTAGGAGTGCTTATTTTTGTATTCCTGGTCATTTTTTACGGGATTATTATTCTGCATGATATTCCCTATCTTATTGCAAAGAAACGTAACCATCCTCATGCCGATGCAATACATGTTGCGGGCTGGGTTAGCTTGTTTACCTTACATGTTATTTGGCCCTTTTTATGGATCTGGGCAACGCTTTATCGCCCGGAGCGCGGGTGGGGTATGCAGAGCGCGGATTCTTCCCTGATCCAGCTTCAGGCGCGGGTTGCCGACCTGGAAAAGAAACTGGGTGAGGTTAAGACCTCTCCGGCGGAGTAATATCGATGGATTTACTGATTGTTCTGACCTATGTGGCATGCGCATGGTCGATATTTAAAATTTTTAAAATTCCTGTAAATAAATGGACGGTACCCACTGCAGCATTGGGTGGTATTTTCATTGTTTGCGGGCTTATATTACTGATGAATTATAACCATCCGTATACCTTTAAGGCGCAAAAAGCGGTAATTTCTATTCCCGTCGTGCCGCAGGTCACGGGTGTTGTAACGGAAGTGACGGATAAGAAGAATACGCTGATCAAAAAAGGCGAAGTTCTGTTTAAACTTAATCCTGGACGTTATCAGGCGCGGGTTGATCGCCTGAAAGCCGATATTGTCACCGCTCAGCATAAAGAGCAGGCGCTGGTTGCGCAGCTAGACGAAATGAAAGCCAACACGCAACAGGCAAAGGCCACGCGTGACAAGCTGGCAAAAGATTACCAGCGCTATGCGCAGGGGAGTCAGGCGAAGGTCAACCCTTTTTCTGAACGCGATATCGATGCGGCGCGCCAAAACTATCTGGCGCAGGAAGCATCGGTGAAATCGTCTATTGCGGAGCAACAGCAAATCCAGAGCCAGTTAGACAGCCTGGTACTGGGTGAAAATTCGCAAATTGCCAGCCTGAAGGCACAACTCGCCGAAGCGGAGTTTAACCTTGACCAGACCGTGGTTCGTGCGCCCAGCGATGGTTACGTTACGCAGGTGTTGATGCGCCCCGGAACCTATGCCGCCGCGCTGCCTATGCGTCCGGTGATGGTGTTTATCCCGGAACAGAAACGGCAAATTATCGCCCAGTTCCGTCAAAACTCACTGCTGCGACTGGAGCCAGGCGATGAAGCGGAAGTGGTGTTTAACGCCCTGCCGGGGAAGGTATTTAGCGGCAAACTGGCGGCTATCAGCCCGGCTGTACCGGGTGGTACATACCAGTCGAACGGGGCGTTGCAATCCTTAAACTCTACGCCCGGTTCAGAAGGGGTGATCGCCACGATTGAGCTGAACGACAATGCGGACGTGAGCGCGTTACCTGATGGGATTTACGCCCAGGTCGCCGTTTACTCTGATCACTTCGAACATGTGTCAATCATGCGCAAAGTCTTGTTGCGGATGACCAGCTGGGTGCATTACCTGTATCTCGACCACTAGGTGCAGGCTATTTAGCTTACTCAGACAGCTGTAGCGTCTGAGTAAGCTGCTGACGTATCTCCGCTAACATTGCGTCGAGAATAAACTGTACACGCCAGGGCTGGTATTCACGCTTGCGGAAAATCGCCACTAAATCCAGCCACCATTCGTGCTGTTCGGAGAAACAGGGAACCAACAATCTGGACTGAACGTCTTTTTGTATACTCGCATAAGGCGCAAAAACAATGCCCAGATGATTACGCGCCAGCGCCAGCGCGGATTGCGTATTGTCACAGACGTAGTTTCCGGTCACCCGATAATCATGCATTTCCTTGCCGCCCGCAGAGCTGAAGCGCCAGATATTGGCATCATCAATCATCATGGAATCGATTAAAATACAGGAATGATTTTCCAGTTCATCAGGGCTGTTAATGGGATGCTGTTTGATATATTCAGGGCTGGCAAACGCCATCACTGCATATTTGGTAATAAAGCTGGCGACCAGTGATTCATCTTTGGGATGCGCATAGGTAATTAAAACGTCACAATCATCCGGGAAATCTACACCTTCATAAAATGCTTTCCGTTCAAGATTGCAGGTTTTCAGCGAGAGAGTAATACCACCGATATCCTGAATTTTTGCAATAACATGTTGCGATAAGTAAGCAATAATTCCGGTTGGTGCATATACCGTTACCTTGCCACGTTTTTCATGCTTATAATCAGCGATGAAACTATTTAGCTGATCGTTTCTGTCCAGCATGTCATTGATGTAAGGCAGCAGCGCTACACCAAAGGGCGTCAGGGTCAACTGGCGGGTGGTGCGATCAAAGACCTTTAGCCCAACTTTTGATTCAAAATCAGCAAGGTACTTGCTGACATTAGCCTGTGCGATGCCGAGAACCGTAGCGGCATGACTGATGTTTTCACTGGCAGCAATTACCGAAATAATCTTCAGTTCCCGGTGTTTGAGTTGTAATTTGTTCATCGCCAAACCCAATATATATATGTTTGTATATATTACTATATAAATATGGAAGTTGCATCGATGAAATTGTAAGCATTATTATGCACCCGCTTTGTGGCTTATTTTAAAATGGAATGTTGGCATGTTAATTAAACGCAATATTGTGGCGCTGTTCGCCTTTTCTTTTATGGCGAGTGCAACTGCCGCAGAGTTTTCTATTGGCGGTGGCGCTGTATATAATGAATCTCCTTATCGTGGATATAATGATAATGTTCATGCAGTACCGCTTATCAGTTATGAAAGTGAATCATTTTATTTTAGGCAAACAACGTTAGGCTATATTCTTTCAAAAAGTGAAAGTAATGAATTTAGCATTACTGCTTCTTACATGCCGCTTGAGTTTGATCCCGGTGATAACGACGATCATGCGATGAAGCAACTGGACAAGCGTGATGCAACCGCGATGGCGGGTGCCGCATGGTATCACCATGAAAAATGGGGCAGCGTGAAGGTCTCTGCCGCAGCGGATGTGCTGGATAACAGCAATGGCTGGGTGGCGGAAATGTCTATGTTCCGCCAAATGCCAATGGGCAAGCTGACGCTGACGCCGGCGATTGGCGTGCTCTACTATGACGAAAACTTCAACGAATATTACTACGGCATCTCTGGCAATGAATCCCGCCGTAGTGGGTTATCAAGCTACTCCCCAGGGGACAGCTGGACACCGTATGTTGGCCTGTCCGCTAAATACGCGTTGACCAGCAACCTGACGCTGCTGGCCAGCGCCAACTATAGCGTGCTGCCGGATGACATTAAAAATAGCCCGATGGTTGATCGCGATGACAGCTTTACCTTGATGTCCGGTCTGACCTGGCGTTTCTGATTCTCACCCGTTTGTCCTCAGGGAGGAGGGCAATCTTTTCATGATGCCTTGACGGATGGGGCTAACTGCCGCCATCCATCGTCATCATTACTGCTCGTTTATCCAGATTCGCATTTCGCCTTCACCACGGTTTGCCCAGCTAAACCACGGAATGAACGTCAGCGTATGCGCCTGACG
>NZ_CP069763.1:1053848-1133915 GCF_016893685.1 Citrobacter cronae | reverse complement strand
AGCGCCTGACATGCTACTGTCCGTAATAGGCATTCGCGCCGTGTTTACGCAGATAGTGTTTATCCAGCAACTCAGGCTGCATATCCGGTAACTGTGGGGCCAACTGGCGTGAGAACAGTCCCATATAGGCGCACTCCTCTAGTACCACGGCGTTATGCACAGCATCCGCGGCGTTTTTACCCCAGGCGAACGGGCCGTGTGAATGCACCAGTACCGCCGGAACCTGCATCGGGTTCAGGTCCCGTTGCTCAAACGTTTTAATGATGACTTCGCCGGTCTGGTATTCATATTCACCGTTGATCTCTTCCACGGTCATCAGTCGGGTGCATGGGATAGTGCCGTAAAAGTAATCGGCATGCGTGGTACCCCATGCCGGGAGATCAAGACCTGCTTGCGACCAGATTGTCGCGTGGCGTGAGTGCGTGTGCACAATGCCGCCGATCTCTGGGTAACGGCGATACAGCGCCAGATGGGTTGGCGTGTCAGACGAGGGTTTTTTACTGCCTTCAACCACGTTGCTGCTGGCGATATCCACCACCACCATATCGTCGGCGGTCATCACGTCATATTCCACGCCGGATGGCTTGATAACCATCAGTTTGCGTGTTTCATCCACTGCGCTGACGTTACCCCAGGTAAAGGTGACTAAACCATGTGCCGGCAGCGCCAGATTCGCTGCCAACACCTCGGCTTTCAGTTGTTCTAACATGGAAAACCTCCTTCCTGCATACGGTCTTCTATCCAGCGTCGGGCCTGGATAATTTCCAGCACCGGTTCTTTTGCTTTTTCCGTCCACATTTCAATCAGAAACGATCCGCGATAGTTCAGCTCATGCAGCGTTTTGAAGATGCCCACAAAGTCCACGCATCCTTCGCCAAAGGGTACATCGCGAAACTGGCCCGGATGGGTTTCGGTTACCGGCAGCGTGTCCTTCAGATGGATAGCGGCGATACGGTCGATGCCCAACGTCAATTCAGCCGTGACGTCGTTACCCCAGGCGCTGAGGTTGCCCACGTCCGGGTAGACGGTGAACCACGGCGATGAGAGCATTTCATCCCACTTTTTCCACTTGCTGATCGAGTTCATAAATGCGGTATCCATGATTTCTACCGCCAGCATCACCTGCGCGGCGGCGGCTTGCTCAACTGCCCATGCCAGCCCCTCGGCAAAGCGCTGCTGTGTACCTTCGTCATGTTCTTCGTAATAGACGTCATAACCGGCCAGTTGAATGGTACGAATACCTAAATCCCGGGCCAGGCGGATGGCTTTGGTCATGATGTCGCGTGCCCGGGCGCGGACGGCTTCATCGCGACTGCCAAAGGGAAAGCGGCGGTGGGCTGACAGGCACATGGAGGGAATGGCCACGCCGGTTTCCAGCATCGCGCTCACCAGCGATGCACGCTGGGCAGGGGTCCAGTCAAGGCGAGACAGACGTTCATCGGTTTCATCTACCGACATTTCAACGAAATCAAAACCGCAGCTCTTCGCCAGCACCAGCCGTTCCGGCCAGGTGAGGTCTTTCGCCAGCGCTTTTTCATAGATACCTAACGGATGGTTACGCATACTGTGCTCCCCAGATGGCGTCGATTTGCGCATGGAATTCGGCGGCCACCTGCGCCGGGTTTTGTGCTCCCGCCAGCGCGCGTCCGGCGATAAAGGCTTTGACGTTGATGTCGCGAAACAGCGGCAGGTCGGCAGGCGTAATACCACCGGTAATCGACAGCTCCAGACCAATATCGGAAAGCGCCTTCATCCGCGCCAGGTCCGCTTCCCCCCACTGTTGACCGCTGGCCTGCGCATCGCGTCCACGGTGGTAAATCGCCTGGCGAACCCCGACGCGATACCAGTCGCGGGCATCATCCAGAGTCCAGTTGCCGAACAGTTCCATCTGAATTTCACCGCCGCAGGACTGTGCGACGCTATGACCTTTTTCTACGGTAGCGAGGGGCGCGGCGCAGATGATGGTCATCCAGTTGGCGCCTGCGCCAAACGCTTGCTGGGCGAGGGTTTCACCTGCGTCGGCCACCTTCCAGTCGGCGACGATAATTTTATTTGGGCACTGAGCGCGCAGCGCTTTCACCGCGCCCAGACCTTCGGTTAAACAGAGAATCGTGCCGGCCTCAACGATATCGACACTTTCCTGTAACAGAGCGACATCGCGTTGGGCCGCTTGCAGATTCGTGTGGTCAAGCGCCAGTTGCAGTAATGGTCGACTCATTATTTGTGCTCCTTAATACGGGCGTGATAGCCCTGCAGTGCGGTAATTAAATTCTGGTATTGGCGGTATTTGCGCTGATAGTTCACATGCGCCGTGGCGTCCGGCAACAGGGTGCGTACCGGATGCTGTAAGCTGCGCTGGGCATCGCTGAAATTGCGATAAACACCGGTGCCGACGCGGGCGGCGAGCGCTGCGCCAAAGCAGCCGGTCTCTTCAACCTGCGGCAGTTCGATCCGTAAACCGCTGACGTCCGCCAGCATTTGCATCCAGACGTTGGAGTGCGCCGGACCACCGGTAACGCGCAGGGTATGCACCTGCGTAAAACGTTCGCGCATGCGGTTGAGATGGGTCATATGGCTGAAAACCACGCCTTCGTAGATGGCTTGCAATAAGTGGGCGCGAGTGTGTAAAGCCTGCATGCCATAAAAACCGCTGGTCATCTCCAGCCCGGCGTTACTGCCATACAAAAAAGGCAGGAACAAAAGATTGCTACTGGCTTTCGGCAAGCTGGCAACGGCCTGGTTGACCTCATCAAAAGAGAGTTCGCCCCATTGGGCGGTAAACCACTCCAGATTGCCGGAAGAGGTCGGGCTGGCTTCGTGAACGATGTACTGCCCGTCATTGACATAGCGGCCATAGACGTAAGGATGCGCTTCGTGGTCGCGCAGGCCGTGAGCGATCCCGCTGGTGACAGCCCAGGTCCCCATCACCGCGTTGAGGGTGTGTTCATCTTCGATCCCGGCGCAGAGTGCGGTGGAAACCACATCAAACAGACCGCCGACGACGGGTGTACCCGCCGCCAGACCGGTTATGGCAGCCGTTTGAGCGGTGATTTCCCCGCATATTTCTGCTGAACCGACAATGGGCGGTAGCGCATTGTCGACTTCACTGATGCCCAGCCACTGGGTCAGACGCGGGTCGTACTGACCTGTCGTCATGTTGTAGAGATTTGACTCGGAGATGTTGCTCTCTTCGCAGCCTTTCACGCCGGTTAAACACCAGCGCAGGTAGTCATGGCCCATCATGACGCAGCCGATTTGCGCGTAGCGTTGCGGTTCATTTTCTTTCACCCAGCGCAGGAGGGATGCGGGATGTCCGGTCCACAATGTCTGGCGGGTGATCGGGTAGAGCTGTGCGGGGATTCCATCCTGCTGCCAGCGCTGAACGATGTCCATCGCCCGTCGGTCGGAAGAGAGAATGGCATTGCCCAGCGGCTTATCCTGTTTATCAAGAAGGAACAGTCCCTTGCCCTGAGCGGAGATACCGACGCCTTTGATTTGTTCACCGGATACGCCGGTGCGTTTCAACAGCCCGGCAATGGTGGCGATACACTGTTGCCACAGTTGGCGCATATCGCGTTCGGCGTAACCCGGTAATGGCGATACGGTCTGCAACGATTGACGGTTAATTCCATGCTCATGACCTTTGGCATCATACAAACCGGCTTTCAGATACGTACCGCCACAATCGATCCCTAGCCAAAAGGTCTCTCTATCACTCATCTTTGTTATCTCATTTTTGCCGGATGGCGCTGTGCGTATCCGGCCTTGGGTATTTATTGGTTTTGTAGGCCCGGTGAGCGCAGCGCCCCCGGGCATTGTTTCAGGCTGTGCGTTTATGTGGATTCAGTGTCTTTAGCGGAGCTGCGCCCGCATCGCATTTCGCCGGCAGCAGCAGCGCCATCAGCGCGGCCAGAGCCAGTGAGACGGCCAGGCAGTAAACGCCAGCATCTTTGCTGTACAGGGTGATAAGTACGCCGACCGCGTAAGGACCGCAGAAACCGCCAAGGTTCCCCAACGCATTGATGACCCCACGTGCGCCACCGGCCATTTCCGCGCTGAACAAACGCGCCGGAATAGTCCAGAACACCCCCGCGGCGGATTGCAGGAAGAATCCGCAGCCAACCAGCGCGGCATAAGCCAGCCAGACGTTATTTTTCAGCGCTACAGAGAGGAACATGCACAGGGCAAAGCCAATCAGCGGCAGGCAGACGAACAGCTTGCGTTTACCAGTCCGGTCAGAGAGGGAAGAGAACATGAACATCCCGGCAATCGCGCCGACGTACGGCAGAATAGCGAGCATGCCAACTTGCCCCATGCTGCTGTGGGTCAACTCTTTGAGGATGGTCGGCAGCCACAGGGTGTAACCATAAATCCCGGTCTGATAGAAGAAGTTCAGGGCGATAAGCTGCCACATGGTTTTGTCGGACAACACCGCGCCCAGAGAGGCATTTTTGACCTCTGTTCCGGCAATCGCTTTTTGCTCGGCGGCCAGAGTTTCTACCAGGTAATTTTTCTCCGCCTCAGAGATCCAGCGCGCTTCCTGCGGACGGTCGTAAACGGTATAGGCCCACAGCACCAGAACGACGACGGAGAGTAAACCTTCAATGATGAACAGCCAGCGCCAGTCGAGTACGGTGATTATCCAGCCCGAGAGCGGGGCGGTAATGATCCCGGCAATAGGCACAAACATAATCACAATCGCATTGGCGCGACCGCGTTCGGCGTCGGGGAACCAGTTACTGATCATCGTCAGCACCACCGGCAGCATGCCGCCTTCGGCCACGCCGAGTAAGAAACGCAAAACCAGCAGTTGATACTGATTAGTGATCAATCCCGTCAGAACAGAAATAACCGCCCAGGCAACCAGCGACCAGCCGATAAATTTCTTGCCGCTGCCGTGTACGGCAATTTTTCCGCCGGGAACCTGTAAAAACAGATAACCGATGAAGAAAATTCCCCCGGCCAGACCGGCCATGGTGGCGGAAATACCTAATTCCTCATCCATACCGCCGGGCATCGCAAATGCGATATTAACGCGGTCCATATAAGAGATAAGACAAGCGATCAGAATCGGGGGAATAATCCGCAGCCAGCGCTGACGGGGTATATCTTTGAGTGTAGGGCGAGAGGTCATGTTCATATTAATATTCTCGTAGAGTAGTATGTTATTTTTATAGTTTTGCTTTGTTTAATGCAGCGATGCCGTCGCGTAATATCGCTACGCGATGGTTCACATCTGCATTGGCATTTATTTCCAGCAATTTAATACCGGCAAATTGCAATAGTTCGGTTCCTGCACAGGTGAATAATTCGCGGGCATGATCGGCGGTCATCAGGCTCTGCGGGCAGAAAGGAGCAAACGGCGCGTGCAGGTCCTGCCACTCGCCGTATTCTCCTGTAATCGTCGTGCCGGAGAACATCAGCGCGCCCAGTTTCCCGGCCCGTTGGACCTGTTGCGTGTGGGCCAGCGGTAGGGCGAGGTCCTGCCCTTCAATCGCCGATCGCGCCCAGTTAATACACACGCTGATGTCGTAACCGGCAATCGCGTCCAGTACGTTTTCTAACGGCAAAAATCCTTTGCGTGGCGCGGGGCCAGTCATAGCATCGCAATGTTCCAGCACCAGATCGCAGGACCAGTCCCAACGGGTAATTTCCTGGAGCGAACGGGCAAACGCGTCGGTGGCCTGAGCGACATTGGGGTTGCTTGCCAGCGGAGCGGCATGCAGTTCGAGGGTGATTATTTTCCCGGCGCTGGCCGCATTAATACGGTTGATTTTCTGGTGCAGATGGCGGTAATACGCCACACAGGCCTGACGCTGCTCTTCGTCGCTGGAGGCCAGCCCAAAACCGCTATTGATGCCGCGACGGCGCATGGTCTCCATAATCGCTGTGACCACGATTTGCCACTCGCCTGGCGTATGGCGCAATAACCACTCGTCACCTAACGGATGCAGATGCTCAAGGCAGGGCTGCTCCAGTCCGCGAATATCCGGGGTATCTGAGAGTTGACGCCAGAATTCCTTCTCTTCCTCTTCACTCTTTTGGTGAAATGAGGGTGCACAAGGGTACGCACCGATAATATAACCGGTAGTGTTAGCTTTCATTTTTGTGCTCCTTTTATAAAACTGAAATAGCAACCTTCACGACTATTTTGCGGATCGGCGTGGCGACAGTTTTATGACATGCGGGGCGATGAACATCCTGCGGGAAAAATATGGCGTAACTTCCCGGAATCATTTCAATAAAAGATTCATGTTCGCTGGCGTGATAAAAAATAATATCGCGCTGTGCTAATAACGATTCGCTGATTTCGTTATTTCCGGTATCAATGGCGATACCGATTTTTTCTTCACCCCAGGCTAAAAACTGAATATCCAGATAGCGACGATGTACTTCAGGGCGATTTTCGGCAGCGTCACGCGTGGTTAAATCGATAATCTGCGCGAAGATATTTTTACCCTCGATCTCCACCACGCCCGGCTCAAGTTTGCGGAAATCCGTGGTGCGCAGGAAGTCGAGCGCTCTTTCAATCGCCTCGGGCAAACGACACGGATTAGGCTGTGAGATATGTCCAAAGATCATGGGGTTGCTCCTTACAGCGTCTGAATTTTTGCCCAGACGCTGTCATCAACGGTGATGCCGTTACGGCGATTTTCTTCCAGTAGCTTTGTAAACTCGTGGCCAGGCAGACGAACAGGCGTGTTTTCATCAGCGCGTTCGGCGGTGGTGATGAAATCCATAATCCGCTGGAGTTTCGCATCGCGCGTGGCGCCATCGATCAGCTTATCCACTTCAATGGCGATGAAAATCTGCGAAACGCCATATTCGTCGCTGTTATCCTGAGTGACCTCCGCAACAGAAGAGCCGTCAGAAAGCAGGGTGGCGATCATATCCAGCACAATCGACAGACCTGAACCTTTCCAGTAACCCATTGGCAGAATGCGACGATTTTTTTCGATAACGCCAGGCTCTTTGGTGAGATTACCTTCATCGTCAAAGCCACCGTCTACCGGCAGTTCGCGACCGGCCAGGCGATTCACTTCCAGCATGCCGTAGGAGAACATCGACATCGACATATCAACCATGGTGATTGGCGTGGAGGGGATCGCGACAATCAGCGGGTTAGTACCAATGCGGCACTCCTTCGAACCCCACGGCGGCATGACGGCAATTGAGTTGGTCCAGCAGATACCAATGTAACCTTTCTCCGCGGCCTGCCAGCCATAGCTGCCGCCGCGCATCCAGTGGTTGGCGTTACGCAGCGCCACCAGACCAATACCGTGATCGGAGGCCAGTTCAATGGCTCGGTCCATCATCTTTTTCGCCGTCAGATTGCCGATCGAACGCCGGGCATCCCATTGCTCAATCGCCCCCAGGCTGGTGATGCGCTGTGGTTTGGCTTCAGGAATGATGTCGCCGTTATCCAGTTGCTGAATGAAGCGGGGAAAACGGTTGACGCCATGCGAATAGACGCCGGATTCGGTGGTGCGGGCGAACATTTCTGCACAGGCATCTGCGGTTTCAGCGGCGATACCGCGTGCCAGCAGTACCCGGTTGAACGCATCTTTTAACTGTTCAAAGGTGACTTTCATTCCTGTTTCCTTGTTTAAATTTGATCGCTTTTTTATCTCTAAATTTCACTATGCGAAATCTGATTTCAAATATAGCGATCAAAATTTAACAGATCAACGGGGTGGCCTGTTTTTTAAAATCTGCAAAATCAAACAGTTGTGTTTTTTCGGTTCAGATCGTGAACTGAAACACACTTTGCGCTACCATCAGAGCGCGACGAAAAGGGGAGCGGAAAAAATGGGCACAAAAGAGAGTGAAATGACGCAAGACAAAGAGAGGCCAGCCGGAAGTCAGAGCCTATTCCGTGGTTTGATGTTGATTGAGATCCTGAGCAACTATCCGAATGGGTGCCCGCTGGCCCACCTGTCTGAACTGGCGGGGCTGAACAAAAGTACCGTGCATCGACTCTTGCAAGGATTGCAATCCTGCGGCTATGTCACACCCGCACCCGCTGCGGGCAGCTATCGGCTGACCACTAAATTTATCGCCGTTGGGCAGAAGGCGCTGTCGTCACTGAATATCATCCATGTCGCCGCGCCGCACCTTGAAGCGCTGAATATTGCCACCGGCGAAACCATCAACTTCTCCAGCCGTGAAGATGACCACGCTATTTTGATCTATAAGCTCGAGCCGACGACGGGCATGCTGCGTACCCGCGCCTATATCGGCCAGCATATGCCGCTGTACTGCTCCGCGATGGGCAAAATCTATATGGCGTTTGGGCATGCGGATTACGTGGCGTCCTACTGGGAGAGTCATCAGGATCTGATTCAGCCGCTGACCCGCAATACCATTACTGGTTTACCGGCTATGTACGATGAACTGGCGCAAATCCGCGAAAGCAGTATGGCGATGGATCGGGAAGAGAACGAGTTGGGGGTTTCCTGTATTGCCGTACCGGTGTTTGATATTCACGGTCGGGTGCCATATTCGGTGTCGATTTCACTTTCTACCTCGCGTCTGAAGCAGGTAGGGGAAAAGAATTTACTCAAGCCGCTACGCGAAACGGCTCAGGCAATTTCCAATGAGCTGGGCTTTACCGTTCGCGATTAGGCGTATGCCTGGCATCGTTCAGTCACCTGACAAAATTTAACCGTTTCCCCTGTCCGATCAAGGCAGCAGGGAGTCTCTCTCTGGCAATCTGTGGTTTTCACTCTGACGGAGGGGGCAATGAACGAGTTTATAATGGCGGATGCGGCAAAATGTATTGGGTGTCGTACCTGCGAAGTTGCCTGCGTTGTCGCACATCAGGAAAATCAGGATTGCGCATCGGTCTCCTCCGGGGCATTTATCCCGCGGATTCGGGTGATTAAAGACGACGCTTTTACGACGGCAGTTGCCTGTCATCAGTGCGAAGATGCTCCCTGCGCTAACGTGTGCCCAACCCACGCAATTCGTCGTGAACATGGACATATCTTCGTTGAACAGGCGCAGTGTATTGGCTGTAAAAGCTGCATGATCGCGTGTCCGTTTGGGGCGATGAACGTTGTCGCACGAACGTCACGGGCGCAGGCGATAAAATGTGATTTGTGCTGGCATCGCGAGACGGGACCCGCATGTGTAGAAGCCTGCCCGACCAGTGCCTTGCAGTGTATTGATGCTGTCAGTATGCAGCGACAGCGTCTGCGTTCGCTGCCGCTGTGAAGCGACCCGACCCGCGCTCGGGTCGGGATTTGCGTTAGCCTTCCAGCCAGGCGCGCTCGATCTCTTCCGCCAGAATCTTCACGCCAGCCTCGATTTTCTCCGGCTCCGGAACGTAATTCATGCGCATGCACTGATGGGTATGCGGCCAGGGTTTATCCAGCCCCGGGAAGAAGTAGTCACCGGGAACCATCAGTACGCCGCGCGCTTTCAGGCGCTGATACAGCAGCTCGGTGGTGATCGGCAAATCTTTGAACCATAACCACAGGAAAATCGCCCCTTCTGGTTTGTGGATGAGGCAGCGATCTTCAGATAAATAGCGACGAATGATCGCAATAGTCTGCTGAACGCGCTGGTAATAAAACGGTTTGATCACCGTCTCAGAAAGGCGCAGAAGATCGTTACGTTTAATCATTTCGCACATCATCGCCGGTCCCATTCCGCCGGGCGCAAGGCTGATAATGCCGTTCATATTGGTGATGGCGGTGATGATTTTTTCATTGGCGATAATGATGCCGCAGCGGGAGCCTGGCAGACCCAGCTTAGAAAGGCTCATGCACAGCACAATGTTGGGGTTCCACAGCGGCCGGGCTTCGCTAAAAATGATGCCTGGGAACGGTACGCCATATGCGTTATCGATCACCAACGGGATGCCGTGCTGGTTGGCCAGCCGATCCAGCTTCATCAGCTCTTCGTCGGTGATCACGTTGCCTGTCGGGTTAGTCGGGCGCGACACGCAGATCATCCCCGTTTCTTCACCGATGTGCAGATGTTCAAAATCAACGTGATACTTAAACTGGCCTTCTGGTAACAGCTCGATGTTTGGGCGTGCAGAGACAAAGAGTTCTTCTTCCAGCCCAGCATCGGCATAGCCAATATATTCCGGCGCTAATGGGAACAACACTTTTTGGGTTGTTCCGTCGGCGCGGCGTCCGGCGAAGAGATTGAATAAGTAGAAAAATGCGCTCTGACTGCCATTTGTCAGTGCAATATTTTGTGGCTCGATATCCCAACCCTGCTTCTCACGTAGCAGTTTCGCCAGCTCGGCCAGTAGCTCGGTTTTACCTTGTGGACCGTCATAATTGCAAAGCGCATCAGCGGCTTTGCCGTTTTCCAGCATATCTGCCAGCAGAGACTGAAAGTAATTTTTCATCTCTGGAATTTGCGCCGGATTACCGCCGCCGAGCATGATGGCGCCTGGTGTGCGTAAACCATCGTTGAGGTCCTCCATCAGGCGTGTGATGCCTGAATGGCGGGTAAATTTGTCGCCAAAAAGTGAGAATGTCATAGCAGGTGGTCTGTCGAACTGAGTAGTAAAGTGGCTAACCATAGCGCTACCTATGGCGGGGTGCAAATCAGGGGCATCAGGCTGGATTGATGTTTTGTGCTGCAAATTTTTGTCGGGCTGGTGTTTTATCGTGAATTTGGCTTCTCGCATCAGCGAGTACGAGAAGCCCGTCAGGATCAGGGCTGACCGGCCCACACCACCATAACTTTATCGTTGCCATGTTCACGGACGAATCCGTACCCCTGCTTCAATGTCAGTGTGGTTTGTTGACCGGCGCCAATGGCGGTATGTCTGGCCCTGAACTGGCTGATACGTTGCCAGTGTGCCACGCTGGCGGCAGATTTCCCGGTCACGTCCTGCCAGTTCATCTCTGAGCGCGTACCCTGCAAGGGATCGGACCCCGTGGGGCCGAAAGGCCGGGCCGACTCGTCACCGTAAAACAGTTGTACTGCCCCAGGCGCCAGCAGCAATAGCTCGGCGGCTTTGTCTCCACCCTCGCGAAACAGCCGGGTATCATGGGAGGAGAGATAGCTCAGGACATTGAAATCCTGCAGTTTTTCCGCCATCTGTTGCCAGGTGAGATCCATATTTGCCAGACAATCAACGGCTTTCGCCGCCTGCTCCTGATAGTCGAAATTGATCATCGCGTCGAAACCGTGACGATAATAGTCGCTTTGCATGACGCCGTGACCCCAGGCTTCACCGGTCATCCAGAAGGGGTTATCATCCAGGGCTTTGTCCGGGTGGGCTTTCTTCCATTCGACCAGCGCCGCGCTGGCCTGTGTTTTGAGCTGCTGCCAGGCGGGAAGCTCGACGTGTTTGGCGGTATCGACCCGAAAGCCGTCAATTCCGTAATCGCGCACCCACTGACTGAGCCAGTGGGTCAGATAATCGCGGGGCGTGTAGCCGGCGATCGCTTTGGCGTGAGTATCCGGTTTGTGCTGATAAAAATTAGGCAGGCCGGAAGGCGTGGTGGATTCGGTTTTCAGATCGGGCAGGAAAGCCAGCGACATGGTCAGGTCGTCAAAACCAGGGTTGTCGTAATCGCCAATATCGGTGCGGATCCAGTTTTTGCCCCACCATTTTTCCCAACCGGCTTTATCGCTGAAGTTGATGTAATCATTAAAGCTATGCCAGCTCTGCCCGGCAGCTGGCTTCCAGTCCGTCCAGCGTTCGCCGAGCGTGTTTTTCAGCTCATCGCCTGATAAGTACAGCGCCCCAAACTGATATTCCTGCATATCCGCCAGCGTGGCGTAGCCAGTATGGTTCATCACGACATCAAACAGGACACGGATGCCGCGCTGGTGAGCGCCGTCAACCAGCGCGCGCAGATCGTTTTCGTTGCCCATATTGGCGTCGAGCGTGGTCCAGTCCTGAGTGTAGTAGCCATGGTAGGCGTAGTGGGGGAAATCGCCTTTGGTGCCACCGCCGACCCAGCCGTGGATTTGCTCAAACGGCGCGCTGATCCATAACGCATTGACGCCCAGTTGTTGCAGATAGTCGAGTTTGCTGGCAAGACCGCGTAAATCGCCGCCGTGGAAGGTGCCAATTTCCTGCATACCGTCGTTGCGCCGACCGTAGCTGTGGTCGTTGCCCGGATCGCCATTCACAAAGCGGTCCGTCAGGACGAAATACACCGTCGCGTTATGCCAGTCGAAAGCGGCGGGGGCGTCGGTTTCCGCTCGTTCCAGCAGCAACAACCCGTTACTGGTTGCGGCGGGCTGCAGGGTAATCGACCCGTTTTTTACCGTCGCCGTTTGGTTGCTGTAGTAGTCGCGCACCACGGCGCCTTCCGGGAAGGTCTGACTGACGTCCAGCGTTAATGGCGAACCATCCCATTTCGGACACTGGCGAATTTGGCTACTGACGGGGTCTGCGGCGCTTTTGACTGAGAGCATCAGCGTTGGCGTGCCGGAGCGGGTATCGACTTCCAGCGTGTAATCGCCGTCCTTGAATAAACGCCACTGCGGCGGCGCGCCTTCACAAGGTTTAAGCGACAGCATCTGGTTGAGTTTTATCGCGTCAGCTGGCTGCCAGCACTGTTGGTCAAAATTCAGAATTAAAGGACGAGTACCCTTCGTCAACGCTGCATGGCTGACGAATTTACCCGTACCTTCCGCTTCGAAGGCGGGAAGTCCCTGAGAAGTCCATGTTGAGGCGATGGCAATGCCGGGCATTAGCGCCAGCGCAACGGCGGCAAGTTTCATAATGCTGTCCTTGATGCTGCGATTTTAGCCAGTTTGCCAGTGAAATCAGGCCGGAAACTCCTCCTTTGAGGTGATTCCGCCAGGAGGAGAAGTGAGGGTGAGCTAATGCGCGCAAAAAATGAACTGATTTTGCGATAACCCCCACATTTTCATCAAATTAATGGCAGCCCGAATCGTTAACGCGTGACATAGTTTCAGAATTGGACTATTCCTTTGGGTGCTCTTGACCGTTATTTTTGATATGATTTGAGATTCATCTCTCATTTTTTTGAAAAATATAAGGTGTTGGAATGTATAAATCCGACCAGGAGACCTAATGATATTGACTCCCATTCGACGATATGGGGCAATGATTCTTATGTTACTCACCGTTGCATTTTCGGGTGAGGCGCTGGCAAAGACACACACGGCGACAACGAGTCACAAGCCCCAGGTAATCAAGGCAAGTAATAAACAGGTTAGCAGTAAACAAGAGTATTCTCGCAATAGTGCAAAGAGTAGTTCACTTCCTGATTTGCGAAAATACCCTTCCGGAACACCAAGGAAAAAAGCGTTTCTCCGGACGGTTATGCCTTATATTACCAGTCAAAATGCTGCCATTACGGCGGATCGTAACTGGCTGATTTCAAAACAGTACCAGAATCGCTGGTCACCGACAGAGCGTACGCGGATGAAAGACATCGCTAAGCGCTATAAGGTGAGCTGGTCTGGCAACACGCGTAAAATTCCGTGGAACACGCTGCTTGAGCGTGTAGACATTATCCCGACCAGTATGGTGGCAACCATGGCTGCTGCTGAAAGCGGCTGGGGGACGTCGAAGCTGGCGCGGAGCAACAACAACCTGTTTGGCATGAAATGTGGCAAAGGGCGTTGTAATAATGCCCCTGGTAAGGTGAAAGGCTACTCACAGTTTGAATCAGTGAAAGAGTCAGTCAATGCCTATGTCATTAACCTGAATACGCACCCAGCTTACTCTTCTTTCCGGAAGTCACGTGCGCAACTGCGTAAAGCCGATCAGGAAGTCACCGCTACTGCGATGATCCATAAGCTGAAGGGTTATTCCACTAAGGGACAGAGCTACAACAACTATCTGTTCGCAATGTATCAGGATAACCAGCGCTTAATTGCCGCGCATATGTAACGTGTGCTAATCCGGTCTACAAGTCATCTCGTAGGCCGGATCAGACGAAGCCGCCATCCGGCAATTCCCTCTATAGCAACACTTCACTATTCACATCGCGATACTCTTTTGGCGTCGTGTCGTACTCTTTCTTGAAGACGGAATAGAAGTACTGCAGTGATGGATAGCCGCACATTTGTGAAATTTCGTTGATCGACAGCGTGGTGGAAATCAACAGGCTGCGCGCTTTTTCCAGCTTCTCGGCATGAATCACCGCATGGATAGTTTCTCCGACCTCTTCTTTAAAACGTTTCTCCAGATTCGACCGCGAAATCCCCACTGAATCCAGCACCTGTTCGACTTTAATGCCTTTGCAGGCATGGTTGCGGATAAAGTGCATCGCCTGAATCACCGCCGGATCGGTCAATGAACGATAGTCAGTTGAACGGCGTTCAATGACGCGCACTGGCGGGACCAGTATGCGTTGCAGCGGTAGTTCTTCATTCGCCAGTAACCGGTGCAGAAGCTTAGCGGCCTGATACCCCATCTGTCTGGCCCCCTGAGCAACGGATGACAGCGCCACCCGCGACAGGTAACGGGTCAGTTCCTCGTTGTCGATTCCAATCACGCACAGTTTTTCCGGGACCGGAATATGCAGGTGTTCGCAAGCTTGCAGAATGTGCCGCGCTCGCGCGTCGGTGACGGCGATAATGCCGGTTTGCGGCGGCAGAGTTTGCAGCCAGTCCGCCAGACGATTTTGCGCGTGCTGCCAGTTTTCCGGCGCGGTTTCCAGTCCCTGATAGACAACTCCACGGTACTTTTCTTTAGCGACCAGTTGGCAAAACGCATATTCACGTTCAGCCGCCCAGCGTTTGCCGCTTGAAGCGGGCAGTCCGTAGAACGCGAACCGGTTGATCCCTTTTTCTTTCAGATGCAGGAAAGCGCTTTCTACCAGCGCGTGGTTATCGGTGGCAATGTAATGCACCGGCGGATAATCCTGTTCCGCATGGTAGGAACCCCCGACGCCGATGATAGGAACATCCACATCGGCAAGTAATTGTGCAATGTCATCATCGTCATAATCGGCAATAACACCATCGCCTAACCAGTCTTTAATATTATCAATGCGGGCGCGGAAATCTTCCTCAATGAATATATCCCACTCTGATTGCGATGCCTGTAAATATTCACCCACCCCTTCTACCACCTGGCGGTCGTAGGCTTTATTGGCATTAAATAATAGAGTGATGCGGTGACGTTTATCAAACATAAGAATCTGTCCTGGAAGGTTAACGTGGCCTGTCGATACTAGCAAAACCGCAGGGACGACTGCTTGATGAAGCGTGACAAATTTTTATTTTCTTAATGCTACGCAAAATTCACATACTGAACGCGGGATGACAATTGCCATTTTTTATCTGCGCATTACGGTTTTTTGTTTAATGATTAACCTTCGATCGCGATCGCTTTTTTAATTCTCTTTTCAATGCGCTTTTTTGGGAGCCAGCGCACGTTTGGGTATTCTCTTAATGGCGGTGTGAAATAACGTAATTGAGCAATAAATCAGGAAATTCCAGTATAGCTATATCGCAGTTTACTTGCCGTATTACCTGATTATGGAGCTTATTATGCAGGCTTATTTCGACCAACTCGATCGTGTTCGTTTTGAAGGGACTAAAACTACTAACCCGCTCGCATTTCGCCATTACAACCCTGACGAAATCGTGTTGGGCAAACGCATGGAAGATCATCTGCGTTTTGCCGCCTGCTATTGGCATACATTCTGCTGGAACGGTGCGGACATGTTCGGCATGGGCGCTTTCGATCGTCCGTGGCAGCAGCCCGGAGAAGCACTGGAGCTGGCGAAACGCAAAGCGGATGTCGCATTTGAGTTCTTTCACAAGCTGAACGTCCCTTACTACTGCTTCCATGACGTGGATGTCTCGCCGGAAGGCGCGTCGCTAAAAGAGTACAAAAACAACTTTGCGCAGATGGTTGATGTACTGGCGGCAAAACAGGAACAAAGTGGGGTCAAGCTGCTGTGGGGAACGGCAAACTGCTTCACCAATCCACGGTACGGCGCGGGCGCGGCCACGAACCCGGATCCAGAAGTGTTCAGCTGGGCTGCCACACAGGTAGTCACGGCGATGGATGCCACGCATAAGCTAGGCGGTGAAAACTACGTTCTGTGGGGCGGCCGTGAAGGCTATGAAACGCTGCTGAATACCGATCTGCGTCAGGAACGTGAGCAGATTGGCCGCTTTATGCAACTGGTGGTAGAGCACAAACACAAAACGGGTTTCCAGGGCACTTTGCTTATCGAACCGAAGCCGCAGGAACCGACCAAACACCAGTACGATTACGATGCGGCGACCGTTTACGGGTTCCTCAAGCAGTTCGGCCTGGAAAAAGAGATCAAACTGAATATCGAAGCCAACCACGCCACGCTGGCGGGTCACTCATTCCATCATGAAATCGCCACTGCTATCGCGCTGGGTCTGTTTGGTTCTGTCGATGCCAACCGCGGTGACGCACAGTTGGGATGGGATACTGACCAGTTCCCAAATAGCGTAGAAGAGAATGCGTTGGTGATGTACGAAATCCTCAAAGCGGGCGGCTTCACCACCGGCGGTCTGAACTTTGACGCCAAAGTTCGTCGTCAGAGCACCGATAAATACGATCTGTTCTATGGTCATATTGGCGCAATGGATACCATGGCGCTGTCGCTGAAAATTGCGGCCCGTATGATTGAGGACGGTGGTTTGGATCAGCGTGTGGCCAAGCGTTACGCTGGTTGGAATGGTGAGCTGGGCCAGCAAATTCTGAAAGGGCAGATGACGCTGACGGAAATTGCGCAGTACGCTGAACAACATAATCTGGCGCCAGTGCATCAGAGCGGCCATCAGGAACTGCTGGAAAATCTGGTAAACCATTATTTGTTCGACAAATAACAGGTTTCTGAGAACGTCCGTAAGCCCGGAAAGCCACGCGCTGCCGGGCCTTTCTTTAAGGAACGATACGCTATGTATATCGGGATAGATCTTGGCACCTCAGGCGTAAAGGCCATTCTGCTGAATGAGCAGGGCGATGTGATCGCTTCGCAAACGGAGAAACTCACGGTCTCGCGTCCGCATCCGTTATGGTCAGAGCAGGACCCTGAACAATGGTGGCTGGCAACGGATCGCGCCGTAAAAGCGCTGGGCCAGCAGCATTCGCTCAATGAGGTGAAAGCGTTAGGGATTGCCGGCCAGATGCACGGCGCGACGTTACTGGACAAGCAACAGAAAGTATTACGTCCCGCAATCCTGTGGAACGATGGTCGCTGCGCTGAAGAGTGCGTAATGCTGGAGAACCTGGTTCCGCAGTCTCGTGCTATCACCGGCAACCTGATGATGCCTGGCTTTACCGCGCCAAAGTTGCTGTGGGTGCAACGTCACGAGCCGGAGATTTTCAGCCGGGTAGATAAAGTGCTGCTACCGAAAGATTACCTGCGTCTGCGTATGACCGGCGATTTTGCCAGCGATATGTCTGATGCGGCAGGTACGATGTGGCTGGATGTCGCCAAACGTGACTGGAGTGATGTCATGCTGGCGGCCTGTAAGCTGTCTCGTGCGCATATGCCTGCGCTATACGAAGGTTGTGCGGTTACCGGAACATTGCTGCCAGAAGTCGCCCAGGACTGGGGAATGAATGAGGTTGCGGTCGTTGCCGGGGGCGGTGATAACGCGGCGGGAGCGGTCGGCGTAGGCATGATGAATGCCGGTCAGGCGATGCTTTCGTTGGGTACATCCGGCGTCTATTTTGCGGTAAGCGACGGCTTCCTCAGTAAGCCGGAAAGCGCGGTCCACAGTTTTTGTCATGCTTTGCCGGAGCGATGGCACCTGATGTCCGTGATGCTGAGCGCGGCATCCTGCCTGGATTGGGCGGCGAAATTAACCGGACTGGCGAGCGTACCGGCATTGATCGCCGCAGCGCAACAAGCGAATGCAGACGCCGAGCCGGTCTGGTTTTTACCTTACCTGTCCGGTGAACGTACGCCGCATAATAACCCGCAGGCGAAGGGCGTATTTTTCGGTCTGACGCATCAGCATGGTCCGGCAGAACTGGCGCGGGCGGTACTGGAAGGTGTGGGTTTTGCGCTGGCCGACGGCATGGATGTTGTGCATGCGTGCGGTGTACAGCCAGCCAGCATTACGCTCATTGGCGGCGGGGCTCGCAGCGAATACTGGCGTCAGATGCTGTCTGATATCAGCGGGTTACAGCTGGATTATCGTACCGGCGGCGATGTCGGTCCTGCACTCGGTGCGGCGCGCCTGGCGCAAATTGCCATGAACCCGCAAAAGCCGTTATCAGACATACTGCCTCAGCTTACGCTGGAACAGGCGCATTATCCTGATGCTGAGCGCCATGCGCTCTACCAACAGCGTCGGGAAACCTTCCGTCGAATTTATCAGCAATTACAGCCGCTGATGTCCTGACGACCTTCCCCTCTGGATAACAGAGGGGATTGATAAAATATATATTTCAATCTAATAAATAATTGATACGCATGGATTTATTCTGAAAATCCAGTGTGGTGGCATATTTCTGTGTTGTCTTTAGCGGGTTATTCATATTGTACCCATGATGGATAAGGAGATCCCAATGAAGACCACCAGGCTGTTGCCATGGATATTATTCTTCTCTGGCATACTGATTTACGTTGTTGGCTTATGGCATGCCTGCCCGTTATTGAGTGGCAAAGGCTATTTTTTGGGTGCGCTGATGACGGGAATGTTCGTGACGTATGCTTATCAGCGTGCTGTAAATCTTAATCAGAATGACGAATGCTTCACCTCCATATGCAAGATGGTGGCGTTGATAACGCTGGGACTACTGCTGGTAGGGATATGGAATATTCCGTTAGCGCCCATCGAAAAGGGGCTATACCCGGCAGCATTCTTCGTGTGTTTGGTCGGACAAGTTTTACTGCTGCGTCCAGGGCAGAATGAACAGAACGGTGAGTCTTAACTCACCAGCCTGCGTGTATCAATGCGCTGCAACAGTATGGATAACAGCAGGCTACCCGCCAGCGTGGCGCTAAAAATCCATAGCATATCCAGCGGCGGCCAGTTCTTGAGTTCTAAACCGTTGGTGCGCAGCGCGTGAATGATCAGCGCATGAAAGCCATAAATACCCAACGAGTGACGGGAAATAAGGCCCAATACCGGCAGAGTGCGCGTGCTGAGCGTGTTTTTGACCAGCGTCAGGAGCGAGACGGCGCAAATAAATACTGCCGGGCCGCAGTAGAGGTACCAGGTATCGGCAAAATTGCCTCGCCAGCGCAGTTCATGCAACGTGCCTCGAGAGATAACAAACACGGCGACGATGAACAACGCTGCACAGAGCCAGGTGAGCGAACGTTTCTGTGTATCTATCATGCCAATCGCCCTTCCCAGCATGCCGTACAGGATGTAATAGAAAGTGTCGCCACTGATGTACAGGTTGATGGGAAGCCACTCAAAACCGCCGATTTTTTGCGAGACGGTGTTGGGATTGGCAATCACCCCAGTCACTACCATGAGCGCCAGCAGCATCTTGCCGCTGATATTTTTCACCTGTATCAGCGGGGAAACCAGGTAGATGACGGTGATGGCGAAGAAAAACCACAGGTGATAGAACACCGGCTTTTGCAGCAGGTTTTTCAGCGACAGCTCAGCGTTGATCGAGGTAAACAACAGAATATAGGCCAGCGACACGCTGCTGTAAAAAAGAATGCACAGCGCGATGCGCGTGAAATGGCGCGGTTTGGCGCTGCGTTCGCCAAAAAACAGATAACCCGAAATCATAAAGAACAACGGTACGCTGACGCGAGAGGCGGAATTGAGCACATTGGCCAGATCCCAATTAAACGGGCTGACGCTGTGCGCATTGGTGATGTACCAGGTTGTGGTGTGGATCATCACGACCATTAAACAAGCTATTCCGCGCAGGTTATCAATCCAGAAAATTTTGGGCTGCATCAGTTCCTCTGTCTCCATTAAAAAAAGTCTGACCGATTTTTTGCGAGCGTAACTCACTGGAATAATCTGAGTTTTTACGCTAAAGCTTGAGATGGTCTGATGAGATTCTCAAAATAAGATCCGTTTCCAGACACTAATAATAAGACTGACCAGCAAACCAGGCGGTAATAAAATGATGATGAAGTATTTCTTTCCCGCGCTCGCTATCTTTTTGTTGGCGGCGTGCGCCGACACACAGCCGCCTGCACCTGCGCAGAAGGCGCAAAAGGTGAATGCCGCACGTTCGCTCGATATGGCGGCATTGTGCAAAAGTGAAGCGGCAGAGCTTTATAACACCGGCGCGCAGAAAATTGATATCGCCGGCCTGGAACAATTCCAGGGCAGCTATGAAATGCGCGGTTCGACCTTCCGTAAAGAGAGTTTTGTCTGCTCTTTTGATGCAGACGGGCAGTTTTTGCACCTTTCCATGCGCTAAGTTCCCCCTTTTTCCCGTTTCGTACTGTATATCTTGCAGCCAGCGGGTATACTGACCGCTTCCTTTAAATCCACACGTATCCAGCACGAAATAATATGCAAAAGTTTGATACCAGGACCTTCCAGGGCTTGATCCTGACCTTACAGGATTACTGGGCTCGCCAGGGCTGCACCATCGTTCAACCATTGGACATGGAAGTCGGCGCGGGGACATCTCACCCAATGACCTGCCTGCGTGCGCTGGGGCCGGAACCGATGGCGACTGCGTATGTGCAGCCTTCTCGTCGTCCGACCGACGGCCGCTATGGCGAAAACCCGAACCGCTTACAGCACTACTATCAGTTCCAGGTAGTGATTAAGCCGTCTCCGGACAACATTCAGGAGCTGTACCTGGGTTCTCTGAAAGAGCTGGGTATGGACCCGACCATTCACGACATCCGTTTCGTGGAAGATAACTGGGAGAACCCGACGCTGGGTGCCTGGGGGCTGGGTTGGGAAGTGTGGCTGAACGGTATGGAAGTCACGCAGTTCACCTACTTCCAGCAGGTTGGTGGTCTGGAATGTAAACCTGTGACCGGGGAAATTACCTACGGTCTGGAACGTCTGGCCATGTACATTCAGGGCGTAGACAGCGTTTACGACCTGGTCTGGAGCGACGGCCCGCTGGGTAAAACCACTTACGGCGACGTGTTCCATCAGAACGAAGTGGAGCAATCCACCTATAACTTCGAATACGCCGACGTGGACTTCCTGTTCACCTGCTTCGAGCAGTACGAGAAAGAAGCGCAGCAGCTGCTGGCGCTGGAAAACCCACTGCCGCTGCCTGCGTATGAACGTATTCTGAAAGCCGCCCATAGCTTCAACCTGCTGGATGCGCGTAAAGCCATCTCCGTCACCGAGCGTCAGCGCTATATCCTGCGCATTCGCACCCTGACTAAAGCTGTGGCAGAAGCTTACTACGCTTCCCGTGAAGCCCTTGGCTTCCCGATGTGCAACAAAGAGAATTAAGAGGCGGCCATGTCTGAGAAAACTTTTCTGGTGGAAATCGGCACTGAAGAGCTGCCACCAAAAGCACTGCGCAGCCTGGCTGAGTCCTTTGCTGCGAACTTTACCGCGGAGCTGGATAACGCTGGCATCGCGCACGGCAACGTTGAGTGGTTCGCCGCACCGCGTCGTCTGGCGCTGAAAGTCGCGAACCTGGCTGAAGCGCAACCTGACCGTGAAGTTGAAAAACGCGGCCCGGCAATTGCTCAGGCGTTTGACGCCGAAGGCAAACCGAGCAAAGCGGCAGAAGGTTGGGCGCGTGGCTGCGGTATCACCGTTGACCAGGCCGAGCGTCTGACCACCGATAAAGGCGAGTGGTTGTTGTACCGTGCGCATGTGAAAGGCGAAAGCGCTGAAACGCTGCTGCCGAACATGATCGCCATCTCGCTGGCTAAGCTGCCGATCCCGAAACTGATGCGCTGGGGCGCGTCTGACGTCCATTTCGTGCGTCCGGTTCACACCGTGACTCTGCTGCTGGGTGACAAAGTGATTCCGGCAACGATTCTGGGCATTCAGTCCGATCGCGTGATTCGCGGCCATCGCTTTATGGGCGAAGCGGAATTCACCATCGATTCTGCCGATCAATACCCAGAAATCCTGCGTGAGCGCGGTAAAGTGATTGCGGATTACGCTGAGCGTAAAGCGAAAATCAAAGCCGATGCTGAAGAAGCGGCGCGCAAGATTGGCGGTAACGCCGATCTGAGCGAAAGCCTGCTGGAAGAAGTCACCTCGCTGGTGGAATGGCCAGTAGTGCTGACCGCGAAGTTCGAAGATAAATTCCTCGCGGTTCCGTCAGAAGCGCTGGTTCACACCATGAAAGGCGACCAGAAGTACTTCCCGGTTTACGCCAACGACGGCAAACTGTTGCCGAACTTTATCTTCGTTGCCAACATCGAATCGAAAGATCCGAGCCAGATTATTTCCGGTAACGAGAAAGTGGTTCGCCCGCGTCTGGCGGATGCCGAGTTCTTCTTCAATACCGACCGTAAAAAACGTCTGGAAGATCATCTGCCGCGTCTGCAAACCGTGCTGTTCCAACAGCAACTGGGTACGCTGCGCGACAAGACCGATCGTATCCAGGCGCTGGCGGGCTGGATTGCTGGCCAGATTGGCGCTGACGTTAACCACGCAACGCGTGCGGGCCTGCTGTCCAAGTGTGACCTGATGACCAACATGGTCTTTGAGTTCACCGACACCCAGGGCGTGATGGGCATGCACTATGCGCGTCATGATGGCGAAGCGGAAGATGTGGCCGTGGCGCTAAACGAGCAGTATCAGCCGCGCTTTGCCGGCGATGACCTGCCGTCTAACCCGGTAGCCTGTGCCGTGGCGATTGCCGACAAGATGGATACCCTGGCGGGTATCTTTGGTATCGGCCAGCATCCGAAAGGCGACAAAGACCCGTTTGCGCTGCGTCGTGCCGCGCTGGGCGTGCTGCGTATTATCGTTGAGAAGAACCTGAATCTCGATCTGCAAACGCTGACCGAAGAAGCGGTTCGTCTGTATGGCGACAAGCTGACCAACGCGAAAGTCGTGGATGACGTTATCGACTTTATGCTCGGTCGCTTCCGCGCCTGGTATCAGGACGAAGGTTACACCGTTGATACCATTCAGGCCGTGCTGGCGCGTCGTCCGACTCGTCCAGCTGATTTCGACGCACGCATGAAGGCGGTATCGCACTTCCGTACGCTGGAAGCCGCGTCCGCGCTGGCTGCGGCGAACAAGCGTGTATCGAACATCCTGGCGAAGTCTGAAGAAACGCTGAACGACCGCGTGAATGCGGCAACGCTGAAAGAGCCGGAAGAAATTGCGCTGGCGATGCAGGTTGTGGTGCTGCGCGACAAGCTGGAGCCTGTCTTTGCAGCCGGGCATTACCAGGAAGCGCTGGTTGAGCTATCGGCTCTGCGTGAACCGGTCGATGCGTTCTTCGAGAAAGTCATGGTTAACGTAGAAGATAAAGAACTGCGTATTAACCGTCTGTCTATGCTCGAAAAACTGCGCGAGCTGTTCCTGCGCGTGGCGGATATTTCGCTGCTACAGTAACGGTCCTGAGCTGACTTAGAAAATGCCGGATGGCGTCTCCGCCTTATCCGGCATTTTTTTATGTTGTTAGCGCAACTGCAACTTAGTCAGGCAGGTCTGGCTGTCTTCCATAGTCTTAATGGGATACTCGGCTGATTTACCGTTGTAGTTTACTGCGATGGTGCCTTCCATATTGCGCGGTAGCCATACCCCGACGAAGCCGTTTCGACCGCTCTTCATCGCTTTTTGTACCACGACCTCTCCCTTACTGTCCGTCACTTTGACATTGAATGTCTTCTCCGGCATTTCGCCCTGGCAGCCAGACAGACTATGGTTGAAGCAAGGGTGTGTTTGCCATTCATAGGGGGCAAATGACAGGTAGAATTTGTCACCGAGCGGCAGGGTATAAACCTGATCGCCAGAAGAGAGTTTCAGCGCGGCGCTGGTGACAGACGCTGAGTAAGGCAACGGGCGACTCTGCGGCGACTGGTCAATAGTCTCTACGATTTGCTCAACGGATTTACCGCTGAGTCCATGTTCCGCCAGAAAAGTGGCTTCCGGGGTCGCCGCGAATGCAGTGCCCGTTGTGAGCAAACCTAAAACCAGCAGCAGTGAGGATTTCGACATAGTTTCAATTCCTTGTGAACATTATGGAATACAGACTGGCTCACTATAAAGCTTGCCCTTAGGGAAAGGTCAAAGGTACGGCGGGTAAAGTAATGCAAAGACGCGTTTCGGTGGGATGTATTGCGAAATACAGGTAAAAAAAATCCCCGCCGTTTGGCAGGGATTCAGAATTTTGAGCTTTTTAAGCTTACAGGCTGGTTACGTTGCCAGCTGCCGGGCCTTTAGCGCCGCTTTCGATGGTGAAGGAAACTTTCTGACCTTCGTCCAGAGATTTGTAGCCATCGTTCTGGATAGCAGAGAAGTGTACGAACACGTCTTTAGAGCCATCGTCAGGAGTGATGAAGCCGAAACCTTTATCAGCGTTGAACCATTTTACGATACCAGTCATTTTACCGGACATAGTGTATTACCTTTTAAAAAATAAGTGTGCCTTTCGGCGATATGGCGTGCTCTACAGATTTTTTAACAGTAAAGGAAATGCTCACTACGAGGGGTATCAATGATAACTCTTGAAGGGACTTGCCTTACTAAACTGCTGTAATGGTCTGTACGTCAAACCGTTGAGAGCATTAACTCATTTTACGCCTGTGGATGCAACTACTATTTTCTTATTTGTGGATATCCTCCGTAAGGGAACGGCCCTTTTACCGGACCGTTCTTCAGCAAAATTAAAAAATAGTTCAATCCATCAACTGCTTACTTAATCTCGGATCGGCCTGGATCAGGCGCATCAACTTCAATTCGGTAGTGGAAGGCTTAACGCGTTTAGACTCCCATTCATGCACCATCGCGACAGTCACGCCCATCACTCGGGCAAAATCATCTGTTTTTAAACCTGTCCCTCGTCGTAGCTGTTCAAATTCGGTGAAAGGGTTGGTTTTTTGCGTCAGAGTAACTGTCTGCGATACATCTTTAAAAACAATCTGCTCCAGACTGCTCAGCAGTTCAAACATTGGATCTTTGTATTCCATTGAGAACTCCTATAAATCACACAGCGGGATCGTGAATTTCATCGAAGCTCCTTAAGAGTAGTCGGAAAAAATGAAGTCGGATCTAAGGTTTGCGTGATGGATTCGTTTCAGCAGAGTATGAGCGACAAGCCTTTACAGGCTAACAAACTGATTAAGGTCGCGATCTCCGAACGATCGCTCCCGATTGTAAAGATGACGAAAATATGGCCCTGGGTACTGAATGGCGCATTGTTTAGCAAAAAAAAGGGGGGCGGGAGCGGTTATTTTCCCTCACAAGATTACGCGGAAAGGGTATCTTGCGAGCCTGACCTGGACTATCCTTGTCAACGTCTGGCACGCGGGTGTCGTTGTGCGCATTTTTGGGTGAAAGGAGTATTAAAATGGCGACAGGTAAGTCCTGCTCTCGCTGGTTTGCGCCTGTTTTGGCGCTCTTAATGGTAGTTGGCCTGAGTGGGTGTTTTGATAAAGAAGGCGATCAGCGCAAAGCGTTTATCGATTTTCTGCAGAATACTGCAATGCGTAGCGGGGAGCGTTTACCAACGCTGACCGCCGATCAGAAAAAACAGTTTGGCCCGTTTGTGTCCGATTACGCGATTCTGTATGGCTATTCTCAACAGATTAATCAGGCGATGGACTCCGGTCTGCGCCCGGTCGTTGATAGCGTAAATGCGATTCGTGTTCCTCAGGATTATGTGACTCAGCGTGAACCGCTGCGTCAGGCAAATGGCGCACTGGGTGTGTTAGGGCAACAGTTGCAGAATGCGAAACTGCAGGCAGATGCTGCGCATGGCGCGCTGAAACAGGGCGAGGATCTCAAGCCGGTCTTTGATCAGGTCTACAATAAAGTCGTCACTGCGCCTTCAGAGGCGTTACAGCCGCTGATCCCTGCCGCGCAAATCTTCACGCAGCAACTGGTGCAGGTCGGTGATTTTGTGGCGCAACAGGATACGCAGGTGAGCTTTGTCGCCAACGGTATCCAGTTCCCAACCTCACAACAGGCAAGTCAGTACAACACGCTGATTGGCCCGTTGGCTGCTCAGCATCAGGCGTTTACTCAAGCCTGGACTGCTGCGGTGAATGCCACTCAGTAAAAGAGTACTGTAATACATGCAAGGCCGGGTAAGCGTGAGCGCTACCCGGCCTTTTGTTTATTGCGCGACCTGCGGGTTGACGCAGTTCTTCTCCACTCTTCCTTGCAGCGCATCGATTAAGTTATCCACCGCGCAGGCCGCCATGTTATAGCGCGTTTCGTGCGTGGCGGAACCGATGTGCGGCACGGCCACCACGTTGGGCAGTGACAGCAGCGGAGAGTCTGTCGCTAATGGCTCCTGCTCAAACACATCCAGACCTGCGGCATGAATGTCGCCGTTTTGCAGAGCGCTAATCAACGCTTTTTCATCGACCACCGGACCACGTCCGGCATTAATGAAAATGGCGGAAGACTTCATTTTGGCAAACCGCTCGCTACTGAACAGATGATGTGTTTCGTTGGTTAATGGCAGGATCAGGCAGACAAAATCAGACTCCTGCAACAGCGTGTCGAGATCGCAGTAACGCGCGTTGAAGCGTTCTTCCGCTTCGTGATGATGACGGCGGGCGTTATAGAGAATCGGCATGCTAAAGCCGAAATGCGCACGCTGCGCCAGCGCGAGCCCAATACGACCCATGCCGACAATTCCCAGCGTTTTGTGGTGGACATCTGTACCAAACCAGTCCGGCCCGATACTTTTGGTCCATTCGCCAGACTTAACCCGTTCAGCAACTTCCACCACACGGCGAGCGGTGCTTAACATCAGCGCCATCACCGTGTCGGCGACGGTTTCCGTTAGTACGGTTGGCGTATGCATCAACAGCACCTTACGCGCATTAAGGGCATCGACATCGAAGTTGTCATAGCCTACGGAAATTGTGGATGTCGCTCGCAGCCTGGGCATTTTCTCCAACAGCGCGGTATTGACGGCTTCACTGGAGCCCAGCAGGCCTTCGGCGTTGGCAAAGGCTTCGGCGTGCTGTGCGACCGTTTCCGGGCGCAGGTTCGGTACAGAAGTCACAGTAAAATGCTCTTCCAGGCGATGCAGTAAATCGTCAGGTAACGCTTTATAGAGAATAATGGACGGCTTCATGCGGATCTCCGTAAGTTAAAATTTAAGCGTGGCGTGCGCCAACAGGTAGCTGTTGATTATTAGCAGGCTTAACAATGAGAGTTAGCCATACTGAGGCAAAAAGCGCTACCCCCATAAAAATGTACGAGGCGGATGGGCTGCCGGTTGCGCCATTGAGGTAGCCGACAAACCAGGAACCAAAGAATGAGCCTAATGCGCCCATGCTGTTAATCAGCGCCATGGCGCCACCGGCCACGTTGCGCGGCAGCATTTCAGGAATGATGGCGAAGAAGGGACCATATGGGGCGTACATTGCCGCGCCCGCAATAACCAGCAGCGTGTAGGACACCCAGAAGTGATCTGCGCCAACGGCCCAGGAGCCGATAAAGGCGAAAGCGGCAATCAGTAACAGCGGCCAGACAAACAGCTTACGATTTTGCAGTTTATCAGAGGCCCAGGAGACGAGAATCATCGCTGCCGTCGCCGCCAGATACGGTACGGATGACAGCCAGCCAACTTCCACCATCCCCAGATTTGCGCCGCCGTTGCGAATGATGGACGGCAGCCACAGCACAAAACCGTAGACGCCAATACTCCAGGCGAAATACTGCATACACAGCAGGATGACGTTACGTGAGCGGAAGGCCTCACCGTAGTTACGCACGGCTTTGATCCCTTGTTGCTCTTGTTCCAGTTGGGCCTGAAGCGCAGCTTTTTCGGATTCCGACAGCCAGCCGACCTGAGACGGTTTGTCTTTTACCAGTACCCACCAGCAGAACGCCCAGATGATGGCCGGGAAGCCCTCGATGATGAACATTTCCCGCCAGCCCAGCGCCTGAATGAGATAACCGGAAACGACGGACATCCATAAGACAGTAACCGGGTTACCGAGGATTAAGAAGGTGTTAGCGCGTGAACGCTCGGATTTCGTAAACCAGTTGCTGATGTAAATCAGCATTGCGGGCATCACGGCAGCTTCAACGACACCAAGAATAAAGCGGATAGCGGCCAGCATCGGAATATTGCTGACCATCCCGGTTAACGAGGCGCAAGCCCCCCACAGGATCAGGCAGATAAAAATCAATTTTCGTACGCTGCGACGCTCGGCGTAAATTGCGCCCGGGATCTGGAAGAAGAAATAGCCAAGGAAAAACAGAGCGCCCAGCAGGGAAGAGATCCCTTTGGTAATGCCGAGATCCTCGTTAATGCCTGCGGCGGAGGCGAAGCTGAAGTTCGCGCGGTCAAGGTACGCCAGGCTATACGTGATAAACACGATTGGCATGATGTACCACCAGCGTTTTGCTGCATTGGTTGAGCTATTCATAGACTGCCCTCTGATTATGCTGATACACCGCCTCTGTATGTAGGGTACAGAGTTGGCCGGGGGTTTATTCCCCTAATTGTTCACGTGTGGGTAATCCTTCGCTGTCGCCCTGAACCTGAATGGCCAGTGCGCCAATTTTATTGCCGCGGGTCACCGCCTGATGCAGCGAGCGGCCTTCCAGCAGAGCGCTGATCACGCCCACGGCAAAGCCATCTCCTGCGCCGACCGTATCAACCACGTTGTCGACTTTTACCGGTGCGACGCAGCCGTGCTCGCCGCTGGCGGTTTTGTACCAGGCGCCATCTGCCCCGGTTTTGATAATGACTGCCTTCACCCCATGGCGCAGATAAAAGTCGGCGATGGCTTCAGGCGTTTGTTGTCCGGTGAGAATCATTCCCTCTTTTAGACCAGGCAAAACCCAGTCAGCCTGGAATGCCAGCCGGTTCAGTTTTTCCACCATCTCGGCTTCGCTTTTCCACAGCACCGGACGCAAATTCGGGTCAAAGGAGATGGTTTTCCCTTGGGCTTTCAGCGTGCGGGCGGTATGCGCCAGAAGTTCATAGGAGCTGGCGGAAAGCGCGGCTGCCACGCCGCTCAGGTGCAAGTGACGTGCGCTGGCAAAATAGTTCTCGTGGTAATCCTCAATACTGAGATGGCTGGCTGCGGACCCTTTGCGGAAGTACTCCACAATGGGATCGGTTCCATTTTCGACCTTAGATTTAAGCTGAAAGCCGGTAGCGAAGCGCTCATCCTGGGTGACTCCCTGCGCATTAATCCCTTCTTTTTCCAGCGACTTAATAATAAAACGGCCAAAACTGTCGTTACCTACGCGGCTTACCCAGCCGACATTCAGACCCAAACGAGCAAGACCGGTCGCCACGTTGAGTTCAGCGCCTGCCACGCGCTTGATAAATTGCTCTACATCCGCCAGGTCGCCGGTTTGCGTGGCGACAAACATCGCCATCGCTTCACCAATGGTGACCACATCCAGTGAATTCTTCATGCGTTACTCCTCGCGTAACAGCTCGACGTAATGGCGGGTAACCGCCGTCAAATCCTGCCCTTCCAGGGGAAACTCGATGCCGCGCGGAACATCGTCAGGCAGCGTTTTTAGCAGCGCCAGCCAGCGCGGTTCGGCGGCATCAGGCGGCACTGCGCGGTAGCTGTCGTGATGCGTAACTGCGGCTTTGACATGGATGTATCCCACGGTTGGCGCCAGGTTTTTCGCCGCCTCTTCCGGGGAGTCGCCAACCCACAGCCAGTTGCCCATATCAAAGGTCAGAGAGATCGGCAGGTTTTGCGCCTGACAGGCTTCGTTAAAGCACTGCATCGGCTGCAGGCGTCCGCAGGCGGTCTGATCGTTTTCGACAACCAGCTCCATCCCGCTGTCAGCCAGCCATGTACGTAAAACGTCGAACTGGCCGGTATGGGAAAAATGACCAAGGGAGACTTTTAACCACAGCGCTTGCAGGGCCTGCGCTTCCGCGAGTAACGCCGGAAGACGGGGATTGAGGTTACCGTCCTCAAGGAACAGCGGCTCAGGCGCAGAATAACAGGCCAGCAGGCCGAAGATTTCGATCGCTGAGGCCATCGTTGACAGTGTGGTGAGTTCGGTGTCAGTTAACATCTCGCGGCGAATTTCGACGCCGTCAGCACCGGCTTCAGCAATGATGGGCAGCATGGCGGTTTGTCCACCCGCAGCGCGGACCTGCTCATAGCCGTAGGCGGCGGTGACCACCATAATTTTTCTTTTCATGGAAACTCCATAACCAGCGTTCTTGCTATAACGCTAGATGGAACCGGTTCCAAAGAAAAGCCCATGATGCTGAATTTATGATCACCATCACGAAGGAAATTTAACGGGCGGTAGATCCGCGCACGATCAATTCACCAGAGAAAACCTGCTCCTGAATGGCATCAGAACCGCCATCGATCCGGCGTACAACCTGTTCCACGGCGGTGTAGCCAATCTGCCAGGTGGGTTGTTTCAGCGTGGTAATGCCGACACCCGCCAGCTCGGCCCATTCCAGCTCGTCAAACCCGAGCAGGCCGATATCGCTGCCCCAGTTGAGGCCAATGCGTTTCAGGGCGCGGGCAACCTGTAGCGTGAGGGCGCCGTTGGCGGAGATAACGGCTTTGCGCATGCCTCGATGCTGCTGGTGGAACTGGCGCAGCGTGTCATCCAGTTGCGCATTGTCCGTTAGCGGAACTTCGGCATTTTGCGCGATAACGCCGGGGTAGCGTGCGAGCGTGGCGCGAAAGGCGCTCAAACGTTCGCGGCGGGTATTCACCATGCCGAGTGGTTCGCTGAGAAACAGAATGGCTTCAAAGCCTTGTTCAAGCAGGTGTTCCGTGGCAATCGTTGCGGCCTGGGTGTTATCCAGTCCGACCATATCACAGGCGAAATCGGGTATTTTACGATCAATCAGTACCATCGGTAGCGCAGACTGTTGCAGGCGGTTCAGCCCCTCTTCACGCATCCCAACGGCGTTGACCACAATCCCTTCGACCTGGTAACTGCGCAACAGGTCAAGATAGTGCAACTCCTGATCCACTTCGTTGTTGGTGTTACATACCAGCGGGGTAAAGCCTTTATCGCGACAGGCGGCTTCAATTCCGCTTAATACGTTGACAGAGTAGGGATTGGTAATATCGGCGATGATCAGGCCAATCAGGCGGGTGCGACCGTGTTTCAGGCCGCGTGCCATCAGGCTGGGTCGGTAGTCGAGATCGGCAATGGCTTGTTCAATGCGGGCCAGCAGCGCGTCGGAAAGCAGGTGCTTTTCACCGTTGAGGTAGCGTGAAATGCTGGTCTTGCCGGTTTTTGCGGCCTTTGCCACATCGCTGATGGTTGCCCGTGTTGATTTGCTCATCGCTGATTTCCCTGAATTTGGTGACAACACCTTAACGCGAAAATCAACGATGGCAAGTGCTTCATGCCGGATCGGGCGCACCCTGTCTCCGGCTCAAAACGTTACTGGATCGGGCTTAAGGTGATCTCTACGCGGCGGTTCTGCGCCTTACCTTCCGCCGTGCTGTTGCTGGCGATTGGGTTTGCCGGACCCATACCCTGAGTGCGGATACGGTTAGCTGCGACCCCTTGAGTGATCAAGGCGCTGGCGACGGAGTCCGCACGCTGCTGCGACAGACGCATATTCAGATCCTGGCTGCCGGTGCTGTCGGTGAAGCCCAGCACGTTAACCGCGGTTTTATTGTACTCTTTCAGGACCATGGCCACGCCGGTCAGGGTGTTAGCCCCGGCAGGTTTCAGGTTAGCGCTACTGCTGTCGAAGGTGACGTTGTTTGGCATGTTCAGAATGATGTTATCGCCACTACGCGTCACGCTGACGCCGGTTCCCTGCATTTTTTCGCGCAGTTTTGCTTCCTGCACATCCATGTAATAGCCGATACCACCGCCAACGGCCGCGCCAGCCGCTGCGCCAATCAGTGCGCCCTTGCCACGATCTTTCTTCGAAGAAGAGAGTGCGCCAATACCCGCGCCGACCAGAGAGCCAATGCCTGCGCCAATGCCGGATTTACCCGCTTCGCGTTCGCCGGTGTAAGGGTTTGTTGTGCAGCCAGAAACCGCCAGGGCGCCGCTCACGATGGCAGCAATAACAAAAACACGTTTCTTCATCTCAATTCCTTAATGACTTATTCTTCTTTGCCACAGCGACGGTGGCGGTTGATTATGACGTGTGAACATGAAGAAAATTCCAGGGAAGACTCTGAAATTTGTAAGTAACATTGAACGGCAGAATAAATAAGCCGCCACATCGTATTCAGGAGCGCCATCTTGGCTAATTCACCCGCACACTACTCAGTGTTAACCGCCGCCCACTGGGGACCTATTCTCGTCGAAACCGATGGCGAGACCGTTTTCTCCTCCCGTGGCGCATTGCCCACCACTCAACCCAACTCTTTGCAAACTGTGGTGCGTGACCAGGTACACAGTAAAACGCGGGTACGTTTTCCGATGGTACGTAAAGGCTTCCTCGTCTCGCCGGAAAACCCACAAGGCGTGCGCGGGCAGGATGAGTTTGTTCGCGTCAGTTGGGATGACGCACTGACGCTTATCCATACGCAGCATAAACGCATCCGTGACAGCTATGGCCCGGCCTCGATTTTCGCTGGTTCCTACGGCTGGCGCTCCAACGGTGTGTTACATAAAGCCGCGACCCTGTTACAGCGCTACATGGCGTTGGCGGGGGGTTATACCGGGCATCTGGGGGATTACTCCACGGGCGCCGCGCAGGCCATCATGCCGTACGTGGTGGGCGGTAACGAAGTTTACCAGCAACAGACCAGCTGGCCTGTCGTGCTGGAACACAGCGATGTGGTGGTGTTATGGAGCGCCAATCCGCTGAATACCCTGAAGATTGCCTGGAATGCTTCCGACGAACAGGGTCTCGCTTACTTCGAGGCATTGCGTGATAGCGGCAAACGTTTGATCTGTATCGATCCGATGCGATCGGAAAGCGTGGATTTCTTTGGCGATAAGATGGAATGGATCGCCCCGCATATGGGAACCGACGTGGCGCTGATGCTGGGCATAGCGCATACGCTGGTGGAAAACGGCTGGCACGACGAAGACTTTCTCGCCCGCTGTACCACCGGTTATGACCGCTTTGCCGACTATCTGCTGGGTAAAACTGATAATGTCGCAAAAACGGCAGAGTGGGCTGCTGAAATTTGTGGGATAACAGCGGAAAAAATACGCGAACTGGCGGCGATATTTCACCAAAACACCACCATGCTGATGGCGGGGTGGGGGATGCAGCGCCAACAGTATGGCGAGCAAAAACACTGGATGATTGTCACCCTGGCCGCCATGCTCGGGCAAATCGGCACGCCTGGCGGTGGCTTTGGGCTGTCGTACCATTTTGCCAACGGCGGTAACCCAACGCGTCGTGCCGCTGTATTGGCTTCAATGCAGGGCAGCGTTAAAGGCGGCACCGACGCGGTGGATAAAATCCCGGTGGCGCGAATTGTCGAAGCGCTGGAGAACCCCGGGGGTTTTTACCAGCACAATGGAATGGACCGGCATTTCCCGGACATCCGCATGTTGTGGTGGGCCGGCGGGGCCAACTTTACTCATCACCAGGACACCAACCGTCTGATTCGCGCCTGGCAAAAACCGGAGCTGGTGGTTATCTCGGAGTGTTTCTGGACCGCCGCAGCAAAGCATGCCGATATCGTATTACCGGCGACCACCTCGTTTGAGCGCAACGACCTCACCATGACGGGTGATTACAGCAACCAGCACCTGGTGCCGATGAAGCAGGTTGTGCCGCCGCAGTATGAGGCGCGCAATGATTTTGATGTTTTTGCCGAACTGAGCGAGCGCTGGGAAAAGGGCGGGTATGAACGCTTCACCGAAGGTAAAAGCGAGCTGGCGTGGCTGGAGACCTTTTATAATATTGCCGGGCAGCGCGGGGCCAGCCAGCAGGTTACACTGCCGCCCTTCACCGAGTTTTGGCAGCGCAACGCCCTGATAGAAATGCCGGAAAACCCCGCCAGCGCGCAATTTATTCGGTTTGCGGATTTTCGCCGCGATCCACAGGCGCATCCGCTGAAAACGGACAGCGGAAAAATTGAAATCTACTCCGCGAAGATTGCGGGTTACGGCTATGCGGATTGTGCGGGACACCCGATGTGGCTGGCGCCTGATGAGTGGTTTGGTAACGCCGAGCCGGGTCAGTTACAGCTACTTTCCGCCCATCCGGCGCACCGTTTGCATAGCCAGTTGAATTACAGTGCGTTGCGTGAGCAGTATGCGGTGGCGGATCGTGAGCCCGTTACGATCCATCCGCAGGACGCGAACGCTCGTGGTATTAAGCATGGCGACACGGTGAGGGTGTGGAACCCGCGTGGGCAAATTCTGGCGGGTGCAGTCGTGACGACAGGGATCAAACCTGGCGTCATCTGCATTCATGAAGGCGCCTGGCCTGATTTGGATCTTACTGCCGGTGGTATTTGTAAAAATGGCGCCGTCAATGTGCTGACCAAAGATCTCCCCAGCTCGAAGCTGGGGAATGGCTGCGCGGGCAACACTGCGCTGGCGTGGCTCGAAAAATACAATGGACCCGCCCTGACGCTTACGGCGTTTGATCCGCCTGCCAGCCCATAATCCACGTGGGGTGGTGAGTCTCTTCCTGCCATGCGCCGTCTTCAATGCGAAAACCCAGCGCATGGTAGAAGTTTACCGCTGACTGATTCTTCTGGTAGACCTCCAGGCTGAGCAGGGAAAAGCGCTGCTGGACATGCCGCACCAGCGCTGTGCCAATTCCGCTTCTGATGGCCGCTGGCGCGACAAACAACGCGCCAAGAAAGCGTTCGTCAATCACGCTGACAAAGCCTTTGAGTACACCTTCTTCTTCCCACACCCAGGTTTGCGCGGCGGGCAGGTATACATCACGCACGACGGGTTCACTTTCGCGCCAGTAGCGTTCGTCGATAAACGGATGGGCATGGATCGTGCTTTCCATCCACAGCGCCAGAATTGACGGCAGATCGTCAGCTTTAGATTCACGAATCATGTTGTGCCCCTGGGTAACAGATGCAACTGGTGATATGGTCGTTGACCAGACCACAGGCCTGCATAAAGGAGTAACAGATGGTGGTGCCGACAAACTTAAACCCGCGTTTTTTTAATGCCTTAGACAGAGCATCTGACGCAGGCGTTGAGGTGGGGATATCGCTCAGGTTGGCGGCGCAGGTCACTTGCGGTTGGTTATCAACAAATGACCAGACAAACTCGCTAAATGGTTCACCGTTTTGCGCCATGGTCAGAAAGGCGCGAGCGTTACCGATAATGGCCTGAATTTTTCCGCGATGGCGAATAATGCCGGCATCCTGTACCAGCCTTTCCACATCCTCTTCGGTCATCGCTGCCACTTTTTCCGGATCAAAATGGTGGAAGGCGTGGCGATAATTTTCCCGTTTCTTCAGTACGGTAATCCATGATAATCCCGCCTGCTGGCCTTCCAGGCAGATCATTTCGAACAGCTTCTTGCCATCGGTTTCGGGGACGCCCCATTCCTTGTCGTGATAGGCAATGTAAAGTGGGTCCTGGCTGACCCATCCGCAACGCTGCATATTCTTCCTCGCTGTTTTTACTGGCGTAAAAATTTCATTCGGCCCGCCTTGACGCGCCAGCTAAAAAGACAATATTTAATACAGGGCCTGATGGGCCCGATTTCCTACACACAATGACAATAATATCGCCGAATTCGGCTCTTTTCTGGAGTCGCGTTGATGATTATAAGAAACAGTAGTGGTCGCCAAAGGTTAACTCTGGCGAGCGTCGTAGTTTGTGCGCTGTCCATCAATACAGCATATGGCTGGCAACAAGAATATATCGTTGATGCGATGTCAGGGCATACGGCTGAACGTTATACATGGGACAGCGATCACCAACCACGTTATAACGACATTCTGGAGGAACGTATTCGTTCTACGCAGAACGTGGCGGGTCCGGTGGTGAATCTGGCCGATCAGACGCTGATGGATACGACCAGCGGCATGAGTATGGGCTGGAACTTTCCGCTTTCCAGACAGGTAACGACCGGACCGGTCGCCGCCTTACATTATGACGGCTCGACCACGTCTACCTACAACGAGTTTGGTGATAGCGCGACCTCGATAACACCGACCGATCCGTTGTGGCATGCCAGCGTCAGCACGTTAGGCTGGCGAGTCAATTCGCAGTTCGGTGATGTGCGTCCATGGGCGCAAATCAGCTATAACCAACAGTTTGGCGAGAATATCTGGAAGGCGCAGTCGGGCCTCAGCCGCATGACGACAGCAGGACAGGACGGTAACTGGCTGGATGTTACCGTCGGTGCGGATATGCTGTTGAACCCGCATATGGCGGCTTACGCCGCACTTTCTCAGGCAGAAAACAGTACCAACAATAGCGACTATATGTACACCATGGGGGTTAGCGCTAAATTTTAACGAAAGAAATCATTGGTTATACATCTTAGTTACATATTGGGATCAATAATCACACGCCTTCCAGCGATAGTGTGTACTAACTCTTGCGATAAAATTCAGTATCCCGACTTTTTGTCTCGTCATTCATTCCGCAATCCAGGCATTTCATTCCGTCCTGGCGGCATTTCATGCCGTTTTTTCCTGGTATAAATGGCGCTTCGGTATGGTTGTTGGCAGAGAATTTCCCATTTTGCTTATGCAGGAAGACTGCCATGAAAACTTCTGATTATCAGCGTACCCGTTGGCTGACACTGATCGGCACCATCATTACCCAATTTGCCTTAGGTTCTGTTTATACCTGGAGCCTGTTTAATGGCGCGCTCTCTTCTAAACTGGACGCGCCGGTGAGTCAGGTTGCATTTTCCTTTGGTTTGCTGAGCCTGGGGTTGGCGATTTCTTCTTCCGTCGCCGGAAAACTGCAAGAACGTTTTGGCGTGAAACGCGTCACCATGGCCTCCGGTATCTTACTGGGCGTCGGCTTCTTCTTAACCGCCCACTCTGACAGCCTGATTATGCTGTGGTTGAGCGCTGGTGTACTGGTCGGCCTGGCGGATGGCGCAGGATACCTGTTAACCCTTTCCAACTGCGTAAAATGGTTCCCTGAGCGTAAGGGGCTGATTTCCGCCTTTGCCATCGGCTCTTATGGCCTGGGTAGCCTCGGTTTTAAATTCATCGACAGCCAACTGCTCAGCACCGTGGGTCTGGAAAAAACCTTTATGATCTGGGGCGCAATTGTGCTGGTGATGATCGTCTTTGGCTCCATGCTGATGAAAGATGCGCCGAATCAGGAAGTGAAGGCGAAAAATGGCGTGGTCGAGAACGACTACACTCTGGCGCAGTCCATGCGTAAACCACAGTACTGGATGCTGGCCGTGATGTTCCTGACTGCATGTATGAGCGGGCTGTATGTAATTGGCGTGGCGAAAGATATTGCACAGAGCCTGGCGCATATGGATGTAGCCACGGCGGCAAATGCAGTGACTGTCATCTCCATCGCTAACCTGTCAGGCCGTCTGGTACTGGGTATTCTGTCCGACAAAATCTCTCGTATTCGTGTTATCACCATTGGTCAGGTTGTTTCGCTGGTCGGTATGGCGGCACTGCTGTTCGCCCCGCTCAATGACGTTACGTTCTTTGCGGCGATTGCCTGCGTGGCATTTAACTTTGGCGGCACCATCACCGTGTTCCCGTCACTGGTGAGTGAGTTCTTTGGTCTCAATAACCTGGCTAAAAACTACGGGGTTATTTACCTGGGCTTCGGTATCGGCAGTATTTGTGGTTCCATTATCGCCTCGCTGTTTGGCGGATTCTATGTGACCTTCTGCGTTATCTTTGCGCTGTTAATCATCTCGCTGGCACTTTCCACTACTATTCGCCAGCCGCAACGTAGCGTATATACCGAGGCGCACGCCTAAATCTATTAGTAGCCTGATTAATACCTGGCGCATATATTTACAAAAATATATGCGTCATTTGCATTCTCTATAAGCACTTTTCTTCCCTCCTGTGGTCTACTTACCCGCGCCCGTAGATTTCACCTCTGCTGTTGTCGCATTTTTCCCCTGTTAGGTCTGTTTGGCCGCTGCACAGGGAGTTTTTATCCCGATCCCCAGGGTTTGTTTGCATGAGATACATTAAGTCGATGACGCAGCAGAAACTCAGTTTCTTGCTGGCAATCTATATCGGTTTGTTTATGAACTGTGCTGTATTTTTCCGTCGCTTTAGCGGATATGCGCACGAATTCACCGTCTGGAAAGGACTCTCTGCGGTTGTTGAATTAGCTGGCACTGTGCTGGTGACCTTCTTTTTATTACGTCTTCTCTCTTTATTCGGCCGCCGGGTCTGGCGTGTGCTGGCAACCTTTGTGGTGCTGTGTTCTGCCGGCGCCAGTTATTATATGACCTTCCTGAACGTGGTAATTGGCTACGGTATTATTGCCTCCGTCATGACCACGGATATTGATTTATCTAAAGAAGTCGTCGGCTGGCATTTTATCGTGTGGCTGGTTTCAGTCAGTATTGTGCCGTTGGTTCTTATTTGGAGTAACCGCTGCCGCTATACGCTAATGAGACAGATTCGTACCCCGGGCATGAGATGGCGTAGCGTGGCGGTGGTGTTACTGGCAGGCCTGATGGTGTGGGTGCCGATTCGCCTGTTGAGCATGCAACAGAGAAGCGTTGAACGGGAAACCGGCATCGATCTACCCAGCTATGGCGGGGTTGTGGCGAACTCTTATTTGCCGTCAAACTGGCTCTCAGCGTTGGGCCTGTACGCCTGGGCGCAGGTGGATGAGTCTTCAGATAACAAATCGCTGATGAACCCGGCCAAAAAGTTTACCTATGTCGCGCCGAAGAACCTCGACGACACCTATGTGGTCTTTATTATCGGGGAAACGACCCGCTGGGATCATATGGGAATTTTTGGCTATGAGCGAAATACCACGCCAAGGCTCGCCCAGGAGAAAAATCTGGCCGCATTCCGCGGATATTCCTGCGATACGGCAACCAAACTTTCTCTGCGCTGCATGTTTGTCCGTGAGGGTGGGGCGGAAGAAAATCCGCAGCGTACGCTGAAAGAACAAAACGTTTTTGCCGTGCTTACTCAGCTAGGGTTCAAGACAGATCTCTACGCCATGCAAAGCGAGATGTGGTTTTACAGTAATACCATGGCGGAGAATATCTCCTACCGTGAGCAGATCGGCGCTGAGCCGCGTAACCGTGGCAAAAACGTTGATGACATGCTGTTGATTCCCGAGATGCAGCAGTCTCTGCAGCAGAACGATGACGGTAGTAATCACCTGATTATTCTGCATACCAAAGGATCGCATTTTAACTATACGCAGCGCTACACCCGTGAATATGCACAGTGGAAGCCGGAATGCGTCAATGTTGATAGCGGCTGCTCAAAAGCGGAGATGATCAACTCATTCGATAACTCGGTAACTTATGTTGATCACTTTATCACTCAAGTATTTGATCAACTGCGCGATAAGAAAGCGATAGTGTTCTACGCTGCCGATCACGGTGAGTCAATTAACGAGCGTGAGCACCTGCACGGGACGCCGCGTAAAATGGCGCCGCCTGAGCAGTTCCGCGTTCCTATGCTGGTGTGGATGTCTGACAAGTATCTGGAAGACCCCGATCATGCGAAGGCGTTCGCCCATCTGAAGCAAGAAGCGGATATGAAGGTGCCGCGTCGTCACGTGGAGCTGTACGACACTATTTTAGGTTGCCTTGGTTATACCTCACCAAACGGCGGTATTAACGAGAATAACAACTGGTGCCGTATCCCGGACGCGAATAAGGTTGCAGCCCAGTAACGGAGGCTGCTGACTTTCTCGCCGATCAAATGCCATTTTGATGCTAAGGGATTGACGGGCGCGCTGCTGAGCAGTAAGATGCGCCCCGCATTCGGTGATTGGCGCAGCCTGGTAGCGCACTTCGTTCGGGACGAAGGGGTCGGAGGTTCGAATCCTCTATCACCGACCAAATTCAAAACCCTGCTCAACGAGCAGGGTTTTTTGCATTATGGCCCGTGAGGATGAGAACCTCCGGGGGCAAGAGGTTCGACTCGAGCGTAGCGAGAGAACGTTGCGTCAGCAACGGCCCGCAGGGCGAGCCACGCAGTGGCGAGTAATCCTCTATCCGGCCTACACGCTCAGTTTCACCCCGGCGTGTATGGCGTTTCCAATCCCATCTTTGACCTTCATTTTGTCTACAAAAATTGTGCGCCACTTCCCACTGACTGTTAACGATTCTGTGACATATTCCATTGCCTTTTTTTATATTTGCATGAAACTTTTTTTGCGCTACTTATGGCTGAACCTGGCATTTTCCGCTGTGCGTTTTAACGTTCATGGTATTAATCGCTCAGATATGCAGCATTAATTTAGAAAGTTTTAAGAATTTGCATAAATGTTAATCACCAAATGTTGCTAAATATTAAGATATTTATTCTGGTACAGAGCGCGTAGCACAAATTTCCCTGCTGAAAATAGCCGTCTGCACTTTTTTTAATCTTTGTTTGTCAATTCTCACCGTTGGTGTAAATCACGGTTACCTGTATTGACGTTTTCACATTCTGTTGACAGATTGTAGGGCATGAGGGGCATTTCATGGAGAATCCGCACTGCAACTCAGTCGCTTATGTGAACGGAATCCCCATCCTCTTAACGCCGACCCGGCCGGGTAAAAAACAAAAAAGGCCAGGCGGTGCAAACCCACTGCAAAGGGTAAAACAACAAACATCACATTTGGAGCAGAAGAATGAGTATTTCCTTGAAGAAGTCAGGGATGCTGAAGCTTGGTCTGAGCCTGGTGGCCATGACCGTCGCAGCAAGCGTACAGGCTAAAACTCTGGTTTATTGTTCAGAAGGATCTCCTGAAGGCTTTAACCCGCAGCTTTTCACCTCTGGCACCACCTATGATGCCAGCTCCGTACCGATCTATAACCGCCTGGTTGAATTCAAAATCGGTACCACCGAAGTGATCCCGGGCCTTGCTGAGAAGTGGGAAATCAGCGAAGACGGTAAAACCTACACCTTCCACCTGCGCCAGGGCGTGAAGTGGCAGGACAATAAAGATTTCAAACCGACGCGCGATTTTAACGCCGATGACGTGGTGTTCTCGTTCGATCGTCAGAAAAATGCCCAGAACCCGTACCACAAAGTCTCTGGCGGCAGTTATGAATACTTCGAAGGGATGGGTCTGCCAGATCTGATCTCCGAAGTGAAAAAAGTGGACGATAAAACCGTTCAGTTCGTACTGACGCGTCCGGAAGCTCCTTTCCTGGCCGATCTGGCGATGGACTTCGCTTCTATTCTTTCTAAAGAATACGCAGACAACATGCTGAAAGCCGGTTCCCCGGAGAAAGTAGACCTCAACCCAATTGGTACCGGTCCGTTCCAGCTGCAGCAATACCAGAAAGACTCCCGTATTCTGTATAAAGCTTTCCCGGGCTACTGGGGTACTAAGCCGCAGATCGACCGTCTGGTCTTCTCTATTACGCCTGATGCTTCCGTACGTTACGCCAAACTGCAGAAGAATGAGTGCCAGGTGATGCCGTATCCAAACCCGGCAGATATCGCGCGCATGAAGCAGGATAAAAACATCAACCTGATGGAGCAGGCTGGTCTGAACGTGGGCTACCTCTCCTACAACACCGAGAAGAAACCGTTTGATGACGTCAAAGTTCGTCAGGCGCTGACTTACGCGGTAAACAAAGAAGCGATCATCAAAGCCGTTTATCAGGGCGCTGGCGTGGCCGCGAAGAACCTGATCCCACCGACTATGTGGGGCTATAACGACGACATTAAAGACTACAGTTACGATCCTGAGAAAGCGAAAGCGCTGCTGAAAGAAGCCGGTCAGGACAAAGGCTTTACCGTTGAGCTGTGGGCAATGCCGGTACAGCGTCCGTACAACCCGAACGCACGCCGTATGGCGGAGATGGTTCAGGCTGACTGGGCGAAAATTGGCGTTCAGGCCAAGATTGTGACCTACGAGTGGGGCGAGTATCTGAAACGCGCCAAAGCGGGTGAGCATCAGGCCGTCATGATGGGCTGGACCGGTGACAATGGGGATCCGGATAACTTCTTCGCCACCCTGTTCAGCTGTGCGGCAGCGAAAGACGGTTCCAACTACTCTCGCTGGTGCTACAAGCCGTTTGAAGACTTGATCCAGCCGGCGCGTGCCACCGACGACCACAACAAGCGTATCGAACTGTACAAACAAGCTCAGGTTGTTATGCACGATCAGGCTCCGGCTCTGATTGTTGCTCACTCCACTGTGTACGAGCCAGTGCGTAAAGAAGTTAAAGGCTATGTGGTTGATCCATTAGGCAAACATCACTTCGAAAACGTCTCTGTCGAATAATTAAAAGCAATCAAGGAAGCGCTGCGCCCCGGTGTTGTGTAGGCCGGATAAGCGCAGCGCCATCCGGCGTAATGCTTTACCCGCGATGCAGTTTGCGTGGGATAAGATTTGTGAGCAATACAGACTCACGGTTCCAGGCCGTGCGTCATTAGAGAGAATCCGGGTTATGTTGCAGTTCATTCTCCGACGTTTGGGACTCGTCATCCCCACGTTTATCGGTATCACTCTTCTCACTTTTGCCTTCGTCCATATGATCCCCGGCGATCCGGTAATGATCATGGCGGGTGAGCGTGGGATCTCCCCTGAGCGTCATGCTCAACTGCTGGCCGAACTTGGTTTGGATAAACCGATGTGGCAGCAGTACCTCCATTATATCTGGGGGGTTATGCATGGTGACTTAGGTATCTCGCTGAAAAGCCGTTTACCTGTGTGGGATGAGTTCGTGCCTCGTTTTAAAGCCACGCTGGAACTCGGCGTCTGCGCGATGATTTTCGCCGTCGCAGTAGGTATTCCGGTGGGGGTACTTGCTGCCGTGAAGCGCGGCTCCATTTTCGATCACACCGCCGTTGGCCTGGCGCTGACCGGTTACTCTATGCCGATTTTCTGGTGGGGCATGATGCTGATCATGCTGGTTTCCGTGCAGTTAAACCTGACCCCGGTTTCCGGCCGGGTGAGCGACATGGTATTCCTTGATGACTCCAACCCGCTGACCGGTTTTATGCTGATAGATACCGCCATCTGGGGCGAAGAGGGTAACTTTATTGATGCGCTGGCGCATATGATCCTGCCCGCGATGGTGCTGGGTACCATTCCTCTGGCGGTAATTGTGCGTATGACCCGTTCATCAATGCTGGAAGTACTGGGTGAAGATTACATTCGTACCGCCCGTGCCAAAGGTCTGACCCGGATGCGCGTCATCATTATTCACGCTTTGCGTAACGCCATGCTGCCCGTCGTGACCGTTATCGGTCTGCAGGTCGGTACATTGCTGGCCGGGGCGATCCTGACTGAGACTATCTTCTCATGGCCTGGGCTGGGACGCTGGCTGATCGATGCGTTACAGCGCCGCGATTATCCGGTGGTGCAGGGCGGGGTGCTGCTGGTCGCGACGATGATTATCCTCGTCAACCTGCTGGTAGACCTGCTGTACGGCGTGGTGAACCCGCGTATTCGTCATAAGAAGTAAGGGGCCATCATGTCACAGGTTACTGAAAATAAAGTTATTGCCGCACCGGTGCCAATGACCCCGATGCAGGAGTTCTGGCACTATTTCAAGCGTAATAAAGGCGCGGTTGTCGGGCTGGTTTATGTTGTCATCATGATTCTGATTGCGGTCTTTGCGAATGTTCTCGCCCCGTATAATCCGGCTGAGCAGTTCCGTGATGCGCTGCTGGCGCCGCCTGCGTGGCAGGAAGGCGGCACGATGGCGCACCTGTTTGGTACTGACGATGTGGGCCGCGATGTGCTGTCGCGTCTGATGTACGGCGCGCGTCTGTCGCTGTTGGTCGGCTGTCTGGTCGTGGTGCTCTCCCTGCTGATGGGCGTAATTCTCGGGTTGATCGCCGGTTATTTTGGCGGGATTATCGATAACGTCATCATGCGCGTGGTCGATATCATGCTGGCGCTGCCGAGCCTGTTACTGGCGCTGGTGCTGGTGGCGGTATTTGGTCCTTCGATTGGCAACGCCGCGTTGGCGCTGACGTTCGTGGCGTTACCGCACTATGTGCGTCTGACGCGCGCCGCCGTGCTGGTGGAAGTCAACCGCGACTACGTTACCGCTTCGCGCGTGGCGGGTGCCGGTGCGATGCGCCAGATGTTCGTCAATATTTTGCCTAACTGTCTTGCGCCGTTGATTGTTCAGGCATCGCTTGGTTTCTCTAACGCCATTCTCGATATGGCTGCCCTCGGCTTTCTGGGGATGGGCGCACAGCCACCTACGCCGGAATGGGGCACCATGCTCTCTGACGTTCTGCAGTTTGCCCAAAGCGCCTGGTGGGTCGTGACCTTCCCGGGGCTGGCGATCCTGCTGACGGTGCTGGCATTTAACCTGATGGGTGACGGTCTGCGTGACGCGCTCGATCCCAAACTGAAGCAGTAAGAGGTTCGAGATGGCGTTATTAAATGTAGATAAATTATCGGTGCACTTCGGCGACGTAGGCTCCGAGTTCCGCGCCGTAGACCGCATTAGCTACAGTGTGAACCAGGGTGAAGTGGTTGGCATTGTGGGTGAATCCGGCTCTGGTAAGTCTGTCAGTTCGCTGGCGATTATGGGGTTGATTGATTACCCTGGCCGCGTGATGGCCGAAAATCTGGAGTTTAACGGTCGTGACCTGAAGCGCATCTCTGAGAAAGAGCGTCGTCAGTTAGTCGGTGCAGAAGTGGCGATGATTTTCCAGGATCCGATGACCAGCCTTAACCCGTGCTACACCGTCGGCTATCAGATTATGGAAGCCATCAAGGTGCATCAGGGCGGCAATAAAAAAACGCGCGTTCAGCGGGCGATTGACCTGCTGACGTTGGTGGGGATCCCCGATCCGGCCTCGCGTCTGGACGTGTATCCGCACCAGTTGTCCGGTGGGATGAGCCAGCGCGTGATGATCGCGATGGCGATTGCCTGTCGTCCGAAGCTGCTAATTGCCGACGAACCGACGACGGCGCTGGACGTGACCATTCAGGCGCAGATCATTGAGCTGCTGCTGGAGTTGCAGCAAAAAGAGAATATGGCGCTGGTTTTGATTACCCACGACCTGGCGCTGGTGGCGGAAGCGGCACACAAAATCATCGTGATGTACGCCGGGCAGGTCGTGGAAACCGGCGCTGCGCAGGATATTTTCCGCGCGCCGCGTCATCCGTATACCCAGGCATTGCTACGTGCGCTACCGGAGTTTGCGCAGGATAAAGCGCGTCTGGCTTCGTTGCCAGGTGTGGTCCCAGGTAAATATGACCGTCCGAACGGCTGTTTGCTGAACCCGCGCTGTCCGTATGCAACCGACAAATGCCGCGCTGAAGAACCTGAACTGAATCTGCTGGAAGGCGGTCGTCAGTCGAAATGCCACTACCCACTTGATGATGCCGGGAGGCCCACACTATGAGTACGCATGAGGCCACCTTGCAACAGCCACTGTTGCAGGCTATCGATCTGAAAAAACACTACCCGGTAAAGAAGGGATTATTTTCCCCTGAGCGCCTGGTGAAGGCGCTGGACGGCGTCTCCTTTACTCTTGAACGCGGTAAAACGCTGGCGGTAGTAGGTGAGTCCGGCTGTGGAAAATCCACGCTTGGCCGCCTGTTGACGATGATTGAAGTTCCAACTGGCGGTGAGCTGTATTACCAGGGGCAGGATCTGCTCAAGCACGATCCGCAAGCGCAGAAGCTGCGTCGGCAGAAAATCCAGATTGTGTTCCAGAACCCGTACGGCTCCCTGAATCCCCGTAAGAAAGTGGGGCAGATTCTGGAAGAGCCGTTGCTGATCAACTCCACGCTCAGCAAAGAGCAGCGGCGTGAAAAAGCGCTGGCGATGATGGCGAAAGTGGGGCTAAAAACTGAGCACTACGATCGTTACCCGCATATGTTCTCCGGCGGCCAGCGTCAGCGTATCGCCATTGCCCGTGGTCTGATGCTGGACCCGGACGTGGTGATTGCCGACGAACCGGTCTCGGCGCTCGATGTTTCGGTGCGTGCGCAGGTCCTGAATCTGATGATGGATTTACAACAGGATCTTGGACTGTCCTACGTTTTTATCTCGCACGACCTGTCGGTGGTGGAGCACATTGCCGATGAAGTGATGGTGATGTATTTAGGCCGCTGTGTGGAAAAAGGGACTAAGGATCAGATCTTCAATAATCCGCGTCATCCGTATACCCAGGCGCTACTTTCAGCCACGCCACGTCTGAACCCGGACGACCGCCGCGAACGTATCAAGCTGACCGGCGAGCTGCCAAGCCCGCTGAATCCGCCGCCGGGTTGTGCGTTCAACGCCCGCTGCCGCCGTCGTTTTGGTCCGTGTACCCAGCTTCAGCCGCAGTTGAAAGATTATGGCGGTCAACTGGTGGCCTGTTTCGCCGTGGACCAGGATGAAAACCCACAGCGATAAACGTGGGTTATGACCTAATAACCGGAGCCTTGTGCTCCGGTTTTTTTATATTTTGTTTTTACGTCCACAATGTGAGTCCTCTGGCAGAACATTATTCCATAGCGTCTAAAATGTAGTCAGATACCCTTTTGTCACAGAAATAGCGATTTCGCAGTTGCTAACGATCAGGAGCAAATGTGGTCACGATACGCTGGGATATTAAAACAATTGATCGACTATCGATGGTTGAGGATGTCCTGAAGGAATTTTCCTGCTGTGATATCAATATCATCTCAATGAAAGTCACACCGGGACGGATCCTGATTAAATCCTGGTGCCGCCAGCTGCAGGATATTTCCTGCGTGCAAACGTGTTTGAGCCAGCGAGCCGATATTATTAATGTCGCTTACCTGTGTGAAGAGATAAGCGAACTGTCAACGTCCGAGCCGGAACGCCCGCGCTATTTCTCTGACATTATTTGCACTAGCCAGAGCATGCGCTTGCTTATCGAAAAGTCGATCAGAATTGCCGACAGCAAATATACCGTTCTGATCCGCGGTGACACCGGAACCGGCAAGGAGCTACTGGCTCGGGCTATCCATAATTCAGGGAAGCGGCGGTTTTATCCGTTTATTCCAGTCAACTGCTCTGCATTGCCTGAGTCGCTGATGGAGAGTGAATTCTTTGGCTATGAGAAAGGAGCCTTTAGCGGCGCAGATTGTAAAGGCAAAAAAGGGCTGTTTGAAATGGCCGATAAAGGCACCCTTTTTCTTGATGAGTTTGGTGAAATGTCGCTGAGCTTACAGGCTAAATTACTGCGCGTGCTTCAGGATGGTGGGATTCGTCGCGTTGGCGGCGCACAAATTATACCGGTTAATGTACGTATTATTGTGGCAACCAACGCTAATCTGGAAGAGATGGTGGAACAACGTCTGTTGCGCGCCGATCTCTATTATCGCATCAACGTACTTTCACTCACCATTCCTCCCTTACGGGAGCGCCCGCAGGATATTAGTCTGCTTATTCGCCACTTTGTGCAGAAGTATGCGAAGGAGTTCCAGCGCCGGATAATCCTGGATAAAGCCTGTTTTGCGGCCTTGCATCATCACGCCTGGCCGGGAAACGTTCGTGAACTGGAAAATACCATTATTCGTCTGATGCTGATGGCGGAATCGGATGTCATTACCCTGGACGAACTGGGAATGGTGAATTTACCTGCGGTTGAACAAGCCCCAACGGAACGCCCTTTTAAAGAACAAGTGCTTAGTGCTGAGCGCCAGCTCATCGAACAAATGGTAGAAGATAATGTGTCGTCGCGGCATATCGCTAAAGCGTTGGGGGTGTCGCATACCACGGTGTTGAATAAAATTCGCAGCTATCAGTTGGAGAGTGTGAGTTAAGCGCCGCCAGTGGCTGACGGCGCGTTAGACGGGTTATTCAATCAGCTTCAATAATGGCGACAGGCACAGCAGAATTCCGTACAGCAGAATCAGCCAGGTTTTAACACCGCGCAATTTCTCTAACTGCGTCACTTTATAGATCAGGAAAAACGGAATAATACACGACACAATCCCGTACAGTGGGCTCCCCAATTGGAAGAATACCAGCACCGATACGCGGAACGACACCCAAATAACCAGAGTAATCACAATAAATGTGCAAATACCCAGCGTGAGCACCAGCGGATTAATTTTCTCAACGTCAATGACGCGACTCAGGATGTTAAGAATAATACCCTTAATGGCCTCATGGAATCCCAGGTAAATACCAAAAAACGCCGTTAATACGGCGAAGATATTCAGTACCGTTGAGGTGATATGAATAATTTGTCCTGGAATAACCTGCGCTGCCAGCGCCAGGGCGGAAATATTTTGCTCAAAGGCCGAAACGGCCTCTTCATGGCTAATAGAAAAGGTAAAAGAGAAGGAGAAAAACAGAATAACCGCAATTAGCGTAATGTAACTGATGCGATGCGTGCGAATCGCCATGCGCGTCGCCAGTACCCGGTCTGCCACCCGTTTGCGATAAGCGATGTTCATTGGGTTTAATACCTGAATAAACACTGCTGAGAAGAAGCAGAACGGGATGGTCAACAGCACGTTGCGAAAGAAAACCGAGGCTTCAGGAAACGCGCTGATATTGCTAAAGTTCCAGTGCGGGATCATCGCAAAACCAAACACGATGATGATACCCACTTTTACTACTACCATCGGACCGGAGATTTTGAACAGCAGCTTTTCTCCCCCGGATGCAATGGCGACCAGCACGGCAAAAATGGCTACTTTGTAGATTATTGACTGCGAAAGGTCGGCCTCGGTCAAGCCAAAAGTTTTGATATAAGAGGCACTGTCAAATACTACTGATAGGGAATAAATAAATATGCCGTGAATAATCATCAGGAAATAGATGACGCCAAGAAATACGCCCCAGTTTTTCCCCAAATAATGACTTATAATATCGGTATAGTCATTACAGGTTTCACTCTCTGATAATGTTTTTAAATAAATGTCCTGCACAATATAAGTCGCGGGATAAGCAATAATAAAGGCGACAATAAATACCCAAATACCTGTTAAGCCAATTTGTACCGGCATCAGTACCGTTCCGGCGCCAATTGCCATGCCGATACAGAGTAATACCCAGCCAAAATCGTATTTCGTAAACGGTATCTTTTTTGAGATTGGTACGGCGGTTGCTGTATTGTTGCTTAATTGTAATGTGTTGTCCTGCATAGAACCCCCTGCCCAAAATACACGCTCTCCCCGGAAAAGGATTGCGCGTATAGCCAGACTGTTGTGCCTTGATTCTCAACAGTCTGAACCGATCGGCGTCGGTTCAGACTGTAGTGGTCAGAATGTTGCCTTTCTGATGGCGTGTTCAAGGTCGTTAATAATATCTTCTGGATCTTCAAGACCCACAGAAAGACGGATAAGCCCGTCGGTAATACCTGCTTTAAGCCGTTCCTCTGGCGCAACGGGCGAATGTGTCATAGACGCTGGGTGCTGAATGAGGGTTTCGGTATCACCGAGACTGACCGCGAGGAGGCACAATTCTACAGAATTGATCATCCGTCTGCCAGCCTCGAGGCCGCCGGCGATTTCGAAGCTGATAATTCCTCCAGGCAGACTCATCTGCCGTTGGCCAAGCTCATACTGCGGATGTGAAGAGAGGCCGGGATAATAAACGTGGGTGATGGATGGATGCCCTTCCAGGAAGCGGGCGATTTTCATCGCATTTTCGCAGTGACGCTCCATTCGAATGCCCAGTGTTTTAACGCCGCGCAGCGTTAACCAGGCGTTGAACGGACTCATGCAGCCGCCGGTGATATCTTTCAGCCCCACAAACCGCGCCTGGTCAATAAACTCCTGCTTGCCGACGATAATGCCGCCAATCACATCCCCGTGACCGTTGATATATTTGGTGACGCTGTGCACCACGATGTCTGCGCCCAGTTGCAAAGGCTGCTGACAGTACGGCGACATAAAGGTGTTATCCACCACCAACACTGCGCCTTGCTGATGGGCAATACCGGCCACCGTTTCAATATCAACCAATGAGAGCGTCGGGTTGGCGGGCGTTTCGATATACACCACTTTGGTTTCCGGGCGCATGGCGGCGCGAATTTCTTCAGGATTCGCCGCATCGACAAAGCTGACGTTAATCCCGAACTTCGGCATGCTGTGCGACAGAAACGCGTGGGTGCAGCCGTAAATTGCGCTGGCGGAAACGATATGGTCACCCTGCTGGCACAATGTCAGCAGCGTTGTGGTGATGGCAGAAATACCGGACGCGGTTGCCAGTCCGGCTTCACCTCTTTCCAGCACCGCCAGCTTTTTCTCCAGCGCATCGGTGGTGGGGTTACCCAAACGAGTATAAATGTACCCGGACTCCTCAAGCGCAAAGCGGGCGGCACCTTGTTCGGCGCTGTCAAATACAAATGTTGAAGTCTGGAAAATAGGCGTACTGAGCGCGCCAGTTGAAGGGTCGGGTTGTTGCCCCGCGTGAACGATCTGGGTGTTGAATCCGTAAGTACGACAGTCAGACATGATATCTCCTTTAATTCGGAACAGAACAGCTCACACTCAAATAGCAATCGCTGTGCCAGAAAATGAATTAATAGATATCAATGGGTTATGTGTTTTCCTTGATTGATGGTCGGCAGGAATGTTGCCAACTGGCAAGAATCTTTCCAGCGTACTGGCGAGAAAAGGGTGAAGTGCGAGGCGCTACGCAGAGCGGAATATTGCGCAGTGATATGGCGAATGGGCTACCGTAGAATCAGCGGCAAGCCGGGAATTCCCGGTGAGGCGCAATGTTGCGGGGGCTTGATCCCCGGCGGCATCGGTTGCTGGAAAGAGAAAACCCCCGCACGTTGTTCAGTATAAACCTGGCAACAAAACGGGGGCTAACTTGACTCCAGACAAGTTAAGGATAGCCGCGAACAGTTGCCATTGCAACACAGGCGGCTATATGACGCTCGTACAGTTAGGCGTGGCCTTCTGGCACGATTTAGCGGCTCCAATCATCGCTGGCATTTTTGCCAGCCTGATTGTGAGCTGGCTACGTAACAGGAAGTAATGCGCTTAGTGGGCGTCTGCCTGCCGTGATGGCAACATGCGCCCGAACCAGGCCGCAGGGGTGACCTTGCGGCCTTTTTCGGCTTAAATGCAGATAAATCTCGTCGTCAGGTGCCTATCCTGTCGCGATAATGCACGCTGGGAAGTTTTCAGATACCGTCTCTCTTAATACCGCTACGATCGGGTATACTCTGACGGCAGTTTCGTCTATCCGTGGAGAGTCAGTTTGCGTGTCAGTCGCTCGTTAACAATTAAGCAGATGGCAATGGTCGCGGCCGTTGTCATGGTGTTTGTTTTCATTTTTTGCACCGTTTTGTTGTTCCATCTGGTACAGCAGAACCGCTATAACACGGCTACACAACTGGAAAGTATCGCTCGCTCCGTCCGTGAACCTCTTTCCGACACTATCCTGAAAGGGGATATTCCCGAAGCGGAAGCCATTTTACGCAGCATTCGGCCAGCGGGCGTGGTCAGCCGCGCTGATGTGGTGCTGCCTAATCAGTTTCAGGCGCTGCGGATGAGCTTTATTCCCGAACGCCCGGTTCCCGTTACGGTGACCCGCCTGTTTGAGCTTCCGGTGCAAATTTCGCTGCCGGTCTATTCACTTGAGCGCTCAGCGAACCCACAGCCGCTGGCGTATCTGGTGCTGCAGGCGGATTCGTACCGCATGTACAAGTTTGTGATGAGCACGCTCTCAACGTTAGTGACCATTTACTTACTTTTATCGTTAATACTCACGGTAGCCATCTCATGGTGTATTAACCGTTTGATTGTGCACCCATTGCGCAAAATCGCTCGCGAGCTGAACGACATTCAACAGCAGGATCTGATTGGCTATCAACTGGCATTACCACGTCTGCATCAGGATGATGAGATTGGTATGCTGGTGCGTAGCTACAACCTCAATCAGCAGCTCATCAAACGCCATAGCGAAGAGCAAAGCGACCATTCGATGCGCTTCCCGGTTTCCGAATTGCCCAACAAGTCGTTTTTAATGGGATTGCTGGAGCAGGTGGTGACGCGTCAGCAAACGACGGCGCTGATGATTGTCACCTGTGAAACCCTGCGTGATACCGCGGGCGTGTTAACCGAAACTCAGCGAGAAATCTTGCTGCTGACGTTAGTCGAAAAACTAAAATCGGTATTGGCCCCCAGAATGGTGCTTACCCAGGTGAGCGGCTATGACTTCGCCATCATCGCGCATGGTGTAAAAGAGCCCTGGCATGCCATTACACTAGGTCAGCAAGTACTCACTATCGTTAATGAGCGGTTACCGATTCAGGGCATTCAACTACGTCCGAACTGCAACATCGGGGTGGCGATGTTTTATGGTGATTTAACTGCAGAGCAGCTCTACCGCCGCGCCCTGTCCGCCGTGTTAACGTCGCGTCATAAAGGTAAAAACCAAATTCAGTTCTTTGATCCGTTGCAAATGGAAGAGGCGCAGCAGCGTTTAACCCAGGAGAACGATATTTTAACCGCCATGGATAACCAGCAGTTTGCGCTCTGGATGCAGCCCCAGGTAGAAATGTTCAGCGGCAAGGTATTGAGCGCAGAAGCATTATTGCGGATGCAACAGTCGGACGGTAGCTGGGAGCTGCCAGAAGGGTTAATCGACAGAATTGAGTCTTGTGGTCTGATGGTGACCGTCGGTTATTGGGTGCTGGAAGAAACATGCCGCCAGCTGTCAGCCTGGCAAGAACGCGGTCTGATGCTGCCGCTCTCGGTGAATTTATCCGCTCTCCAGTTGATGCACCCCAATATGGTGTCTGATCTGCTGGAGTTGTTAACGCGCTATCGCATTAAGCCTGGCACATTGATCCTCGAAGTGACTGAAAGCCGACATATTGACGATCCCAATGCCGCGGTGGCCATTTTGCGACCGCTGCGCAACGCGGGCGTGCGCATCGCGCTGGACGATTTTGGCATGGGGTATGCGGGTCTGCGACAGCTACAGCATATGAAGTCGCTACCGGTGGATGTACTCAAAATTGATAAGATGTTTGTCGATGGCGTGCCCGAAGATTGCAGCATGATCTCCGCCATCATTCAATTGGCACACAGTCTCAACTTGCAGATGATCGCCGAAGGCGTTGAAACGGAAGCGCAACGCGAATGGTTATCACAAGCAGGGGTGGAAGTGGCGCAAGGCTTCCTGTTTGCCCGACCGGTTCCGGCAAATATCTTTGAAGAACGCTATCTGGCACCGGAAGGCGCTGATTACAAAAGTTAAAAAAGGTCTCGCTTGTGCGAGCCAGCTCAAAATTTTTAACATTTTTGTATCAATTATGATCCAGGTGCATTTCTGTCATGTTGAGTGGGTGTTACTTTAAGGCCGCAGGTTAAACAAAACCTTACAAGACCTGTGGTTTTTACTTTAAGGACACCCTATGAAGACCTCTATATTCAAAAGCCTTTACTTTCAGGTCCTGACAGCAATTGCCATTGGTATTCTCCTTGGCCATTACTACCCTGAATTAGGCGCCCAAATGAAGCCGCTTGGTGATGCTTTCGTTAAGCTCATCAAGATGGTCATCGCACCTGTCATCTTCTGTACTGTCGTGACCGGCATTGCAGGCATGGAAAGTATGAAAGCAGTAGGCCGCACCGGTGCGGTTGCACTGCTCTATTTTGAAATTGTCAGTACGATTGCGCTGATCATCGGCCTCATCATCGTCAACGTGGTGCAACCTGGTGCCGGGATGAACGTCGATCCGGCAACGCTGGATGCCAAAGCGGTAGCGATTTACGCCGAACAGGCAAAAGACCAGGGGATCGTAGGTTTCCTGATGGACATTATCCCTGCGAGCGTCATTGGCGCGTTTGCCAGCGGTAACATCCTGCAGGTATTACTGTTTGCGGTAATGTTTGGTTTTGCTCTGCATCGTCTGGGCAGCAAAGGCCAGATGATTTTCAACGTAATTGAAAGCTTCTCGCAGGTTATTTTCGGCATCATCAATATGATCATGCGCCTGGCGCCGATCGGTGCTTTCGGTGCCATGGCTTTTACCATCGGTAAATATGGCGTCGGAACGCTGGTGCAACTGGGGCAGCTGATAATCTGCTTCTACATCACCTGTATTCTGTTTGTGGTTCTGGTACTGGGCTCCATTGCTCGCGCGACTGGCTTCAGCATCTTCAAATTCATCCGCTATATCCGTGAAGAACTGCTGATCGTTCTGGGTACGTCTTCATCTGAATCCGCACTGCCGCGTATGCTCGATAAAATGGAGAAACTGGGCTGTCGGAAGTCGGTTGTCGGGTTGGTTATACCCACGGGGTACTCGTTTAACCTTGATGGGACATCCATCTATCTGACGATGGCGGCGGTGTTTATCGCTCAAGCCACCAACAGTCATATGGATATTTTCCATCAGATAACCCTGCTGGTCGTGCTCCTGCTCTCCTCAAAAGGTGCTGCGGGTGTGACCGGGAGTGGCTTCATTGTTCTGGCCGCGACTATCTCTGCGGTGGGGCATTTACCGGTCGCTGGCCTGGCGCTAATTCTCGGTATTGACCGCTTTATGTCTGAAGCCCGTGCGCTGACCAACCTGATTGGTAACGGTGTGGCAACTGTCGTTGTGGCTAAATGGGTGAAAGAATTGGATACCAAAAAGCTGGATGACACGCTGAATAATCGTGCGCCGGATGGCAAAACGCACGATTTATCCTCTTAATCTCGTCACTTATGCCCGTAGTCCCTTCCAGGACTGCGGGTGTTTGCGCATAATTACCCCCTGTGCCTGAAACCGTCGATTCGGCGGCGTCGGGATTTTTTCACTTCCTCCGTGACATTTTCATGTTCTTGCGGTCTAACACGAAGTGTTTTTAACGTCATATTCAGAGAGTCCTTTCGCGGGCTGTCTTTTTATTACCAGGATAGTTGATCAGGGGTTCACATGCAGGGCACAAAAATTCGACTTTTAGCGGGCGGCTTGCTGATGATGGCCACTGCCGGCTATGTGCAGGCAGATGCGCTCCAGCCTGACCCGGCGTGGCAACAGGGCACGCTGGCAAATGGTCTACAGTGGCAAGTGCTAGCCACTCCCCAGCGCCCCAGCGACCGTATTGAGGTTCGCCTGCTGGTCAATACCGGTTCACTCACCGAAAGTACGCAACAGAGTGGTTTCAGCCATGCGATCCCGCGTATCGCGCTGACGCAAAGCGGTGGCCTTGATGCCACGCAAGCCCGTTCACTGTGGCAGCAGGGGTTCGATCCCAAACGTCCCATGCCGCCCGTTATCGTTTCTTATGATTCCACGCTATATAACCTCAGTCTGCCTAACAGCCGTAACGACTTGCTGAAAGAGTCACTTACTTACCTGGCGAATATTTCCGGCAATCTGAGCATCACTCCTGAAACGGTTAATCATGCGCTGAGTAGCGAAGATATGGTCGCAACCTGGCCGTCAGATACCAAAGAGGGGTGGTGGCGTTACCGTCTGAAGGGATCAACCCTGCTGGGGCACGATCCAGCCGATCCGCTAAAAACGCCTGTCGATGCCGCGAAAATCCACTCCTTCTACCAGAAATGGTATACCCCGGACGCGATGACGCTGATTATCGTGGGTAACGTAGATGCGCGCAGCGTGGCTGAACAAATCAATAAAACCTTTGGCGAGTTAAAAGGAAAACGGGAAACCCCAGCGCCGGTGCCGACGCTTTCGCCGCTGCGTGCGGAAGCCGTGAGCATTATGACCGATGCGGTACGTCAGGATCGCCTTTCCATCATGTGGGACACGCCATGGCAGCCAATCCGTGAATCCGCCGCGCTGTTGCGCTACTGGCGCGCTGATTTAGCCCGTGAAGCGCTGTTCTGGCATATTCAGCAGGAACTGACCAAAAACAATGCCAAAGATATCGGCCTTGGATTTGATTGTCGGGTCCTGTTTCTGCGTGCCCAGTGCGCTATCAACGTGGAATCGCCGAACGGTAAGCTGAATGCGAACCTCGGTACGGTTGCGCGTGAGCTGGCGAAAGTGCGTGATAAGGGCCTGCCGGAAGAAGAGTTCAATGCGCTGGTGGCGCAAAAAAATCTGGAACTGCAGAAACTGTTTGCCACCTATGGCCGTACCGATACCGACATTTTGATCAGCCAGCGTTTGCGCTCGCTGCAAAATCAGGTGGTGGATATCGCGCCTGAACAGTATCAGCGTTTACGCCAGAGCTTCCTCAACAGTCTGAACGTTGAGATGCTGAATCAGGATCTGCGCCAGCAATTGTCGCAAGATATGGCGTTAATTCTGCTGCAGCCGAAGGGGGAGCCTGAATTCAATATGAAGGAACTGCAGGCGACGTGGGATAGCATTATGGCGCCCGTTACCGCGGCGGCAACGCCGGTAGAAACGGATGAATCACATCCTGAAGTGACGGATATCCCGCCGGTACAGTAACCTCCAGGCCGGATAAGGCGATTACGCTGCCATCCGGCCTTGGGTGGGTAGGCTGGGGGCGCTTCGCTTGCCCGGCCTACAAGAACAACACGTTATTGCGGCATAGCGTCGCGTGGGATAATCGCCCCGCGATGCTGAATCACCGTGCTTGCCGTCAGGTGACCACGTTTTGCGGCATCGGCGGCATTGCCACCGGTCAGACGTACCGCCAGATACCCGGCGCTAAAGGAGTCTCCCGCTGCGGTGGTATCAATCACTTTCTCTTTCGGTAATTTAACGGCCGGGACGTCGATCAGCGTTTCACCCTCGATAGAAACCAGACAAGAGTCTGCGCCGCGCTTCACCACGACTTCCTGAACGCCAGCCGCGTGAGTACGGGCAATCACCTCGGCTACAGGTTTTTCACCCCACAATGCGTCTTCATCATCCAGCGTCAGGAACGCGATATTGGTGCATTCCAGCATCTGCTGATAAACCTGCTGCGTTTCTTCTTTGCTGCTCCACAGGCGTGGGCGGTAGTTATTGTCAAAAATGACTTTTCCACCGTTAGCGCGGCATTCACGCAGTAACGTCAGCAGTTTGTCACGGCTGGCCGGGCTTAGAATCGCCAGGCTGATTCCGCTCAGATACAGATAGTCAAATGTCGCCAGCTCTTCGCAAATCGCGGCGGACTGTTCGCTCTCCAGCCAGAATTTTGCTGCGGCTTCATTACGCCAGTAATAGAAGGTGCGCTCGCCGGTGCTGTCGGTCTCAATGTAGTAGAGTCCCGGCAGGCGGTTTTCCATACGCTGGGTTAATGAGGTGTCAACATTTTCACCCTGCCAGGAGTCCAGCATTTGTTGGCTGAAACTGTCAGTACCCAGTGCAGTCACATAGTGTACCGAAAGCGCCGCTGCATCGACCTGGCGGGCGATATAAACGGATGTATTCAACGTGTCGCCACCGAATCCGCGCTGAACGTCGGTGCCTTTCTGTGACAGCTCAATCATGCATTCGCCAATCACGGCAATCTTTCTGGACATAGTCGTAACCTGCTCTGAAAAAAATTAGCGTTAGTGTGCGCTGTGGGTGTTAAGTGGTCAACTATATTAAAACAACGTTCCATTATTTTTTTGAGCCAGCACGTGTTCTGCGTTGTTTTTTGCCGCCTGGTTTTTATTTTGCCTGCGGCGGAACGTAAAGTTCTGCGCCTGAGCGCCGATAACCTTTGACGAGTCCGGTCAGTCACACTCTTATTTACAGGACATCTTTGATGATAAAGCAGGTTACCCAGCAGCTCATTACGCCCGATGCGAGTATCGAAAGCTTGCAGGCGAGACGCTATTGGCTGCAGTGCGAGCGTGCTTACACCTATCAGCCGATTTACCAGACCGACGGACGGCTGATGGCCGTTGAACTGCTGACCGTCGTGACCCATCCTGATAATCCTGCCCAACGTATTGCGCCAGATCGCTATTTTGCTGAAGTGGCCGTCCGACACCGTATAGAGGTCGTGAAAGAGCAGCTCCTGCAGCTTGAGCTGAAAAAGGACTTTTTCAGAGCCAATAACCTGCTGGCTTCAGTGAATGTCGATGGCCCAACGCTGATTGCGATGCGCCAGGATCCTGAAATCCTGAAAATCATCGAATGCCTGCCGTGGCTGCGTTTTGAGCTGGTGGAGCATATCCGCCTGCCGAAGGGGTCGTCGTTCGCCTCAATGTGCGAGTTTGGTCCCCTCTGGCTGGATGATTTTGGTACCGGAATGGCGAACTTCTCGGCCCTGAGCGAAGTGAGTTACGACTATATTAAAGTGGCGCGGGATCTGTTTGTCATGCTGCGCCAGACGCCGGAAGGCCGCAATCTCTTCACGTTGTTGTTACAGCTGATGAACCGCTATTGCCGCGGGGTGATTGTTGAAGGTGTTGAAACACTTGAAGAGTGGCGTGATGTGCAAAACTCACCGGCTTTCGCGGCGCAAGGCTATTTTCTTTCTCGTCCAGTACCTCTGGACACCCTCGAAGAGGTGATCCTGTCGCTTTGATTCGGATGTAGCGTCCCTCATTTTGCCCTGCTGGACTATCTTTAGGACAGGCAAGGAAGGAAGTGAGGACGCTAACTATGACAAAAGCAGGCAAAATAACCGTATCAGTATTAGGGGTTTTCTTGTTGTTGATCGTCGTATTCATCATTGTGATTGCGACATTTGACTGGAACCGGCTCAAACCGACCATCAACCAGAAAGTCTCTACAGAACTCAACCGGCCCTTCGCCATACGGGGCGATCTGGGCGTGGTTTGGGAGCGCCAGAAGCAGGAAACCGGCTGGCGTAGCTGGGTTCCGTGGCCGCACGTTCATGCCGAGGATATTATCCTTGGCAACCCGCCGGACATTCCCGACGTCACCATGGTGCATCTTCCCCGTGTGGAAGCCACGCTCGCGCCGCTGGCATTGCTGACAAAAACCGTCTGGCTACCGTGGGTCAAGCTGGTAAAGCCTGATGCGCGCCTTATTCGCCTGTCGGAAAAAAACAATAACTGGACCTTTACCCTCGCAGAAGATGAAAACCGCGATCCCAATGCGCCGCCCTCTGCGTGGTCTTTCCGGCTGGATAATATTCTCTTCGATCAAGGACGCATCGCTATAAACGATAAGGTGACCCGCTCGGAGCTTGAGATCCTGGTCGATCCGCTGGGTAAGCCATTGCCTTTTAGCGAAGTGACGGGCGCAAAAAATAAAGAGAGTCAAACCCGCGTTGAGGATTACGTATTTGGTTTGCAGGCCAAAGGACGCTATAACGACGAACCGCTAAGCGGTAGCGGAAAAATAGGCGGGATGCTGGCGCTGAGGGGCGAAGGAACCCCTTTCCCGGTGCAGGCTGATTTCCGCTCGGGCAATACGCGCGTAGCATTTACCGGTACGGTAAATGACCCGATGAATATGGGCGGCGTGGATCTGCGGCTTAAATTCTCGGGTGATTCGCTAGGGGATTTGTACGATTTGACGGGGGTGCTGCTCCCGGATACGCCGCCGTTTGAAACCGATGGGCGTCTGGTGGCGAAAATCGATCCGGAAAAATCCTCTGTTTTTGATTACCGCGATTTTAATGGCCGTATTGGCGACAGCGATATTCATGGAACGCTAACTTATACGACCGGTAAGCCGCGTCCGAAACTGGAAGGGGACGTCGAATCACGCCAGCTGAGACTGGCTGATTTGGGACCGCTGATTGGTGTGGATTCGGGGAAAGGCGCGGAAAAGGCCAAACAGTCTGAACAGCGCAAAGGTGAGAAGAGCGTCCAGCCTGCCGATAAAGTCTTACCGTATGACCGTTTCGAAACTGACAAATGGAATGTGATGGATGCTGACGTACGTTTCAAAGGTCGGCGCATTGAACACGGCAGCAGCCTACCGATTAGCGATCTCTCCACCCATATCATCCTGAAAAATGCCGACCTGCGCCTGCAGCCGCTGAAATTTGGCCTGGCGGGAGGCAGCATTGTTTCCAGAATCCATCTGGAAGGGGATAAAAAGCCGATGCGTGGGCAGGCGGATATTCAGGCTCGCCGCCTGAAGCTAAAAGAGCTCATGCCGGATGTAGAACTGATGCAGAAAACGCTCGGTGAAATGAACGGTGACGCTAAATTTAGCGGCAGCGGAAACTCGGTGGCCGCGCTGTTAGGAAACAGCAATGGCAACCTGAAGCTGCTGATGAACGACGGCTTAATCAGCCGGAATCTGATGGAAATTGTGGGATTAAATCTGGGTAACTATCTCGTTGGTCAGATATTTGGTGACGATGAGGTCCGGGTGAACTGCGCGGCGGCGAATCTGGATATCGTTAACGGCGTGGCGCGTCCTCAAATCTTTGCTTTTGATACGGAAAATGCGGTGATCAATGTGACCGGGACCGCGAGTTTTGCCTCTGAGCAACTGGATTTAACCATCGATCCAGAGAGCAAAGGTATTCGTATTATTACGCTGCGTTCGCCGCTGTATGTTCGCGGGACCTTCAAGAACCCGCAGGCAGGTGTAAAAGCTGGGCCATTGATTGCGCGTGGTGCGGTTGCCGCCGCATTAGCCACGTTAGTCACTCCAGCGGCGGCACTGTTGGCGCTGATTTCTCCTTCCGAAGGGGAAGCCAACCAGTGCCGGGCGATACTGTCGCAAATGAAGAAGTGATGTCAGGCCGGATGCGATGGTTACACCGCATCCGGCAAAAGAATCATAATGACTGATGACGGGTCTCATGGGTTAACAGCAGCGCGATCAATGTCAACGCCGCCATCGATGCCAGATACGTTCCTACCGCTGCCAGACCGTAGTTAGCCTGCAGCCATGCGGCAATATACGGGGCAACGGAAGCGCCAAGAATCGACGAAACGTTATATGAGAATGATGCGCCCGTGTAGCGAACCTCGGTTGGGAACAGCTCCGGCAGCAACGCGCCCATCGGACCAAATGTCAGTCCCATCAGGCTTAAACCCAGCAGCAGGAAAGCGAACACCAGCGCCGGATTGCCAGATCCGAGCAGCGGTTTAAAGGCAAACAGCGCAAACAGAATGATAAGCGTGGTGATGATGAGCATGCTCTTGCGGCGACCAAACGCGTCGGCCAGCAGACCCGCCACAGGCACCATAACGCCAAAGCCAATTACCGCCATCATCAGCATCCACAACACTTCATTACGTGGCAGGCCAAGCCCTACAGGCGCGGCGGCTGTACTGAACGTCATCGAATAGACGGTCATGATATAGAACAGCGTATAGGTCGCCAGCATGATGAACGTGCCGAGGATCGTTACGCGAATATGCTTTGTCAGTAAGGTACCCAGCGGGATTTTCACCTGTTTTTTCGCCGCAGCGACTTTGGCGAAGACCGGGGACTCATGCAATGAAACGCGAACGTACAGGCCGATGATCACCAGTACCGCAGAGAAGATGAACGGTACGCGCCAGCCCCAGCTCATAAACTGTTCATCGGTCAGCAGCCAGGAGAGCAGCAGAAAAGTGCCGTTGGCGAAGAAAAAGCCGATAGGCGCGCCCAGTTGCGGGAATGATCCGTACAGCGCGCGTTTACGCGGCGGCGCGTTTTCCGTTGCCAGCAACGCCGCGCCGCCCCACTCACCGCCCAGACCTAAACCCTGACCAAAACGCGCCAGTGCCAGCAGCAACGGGGCGAAAATGCCGATAGTTTCATAGCCCGGCAGCAGGCCAATGACAACCGTTGAAATCCCCATGGTAAGCAGTGAAGCAACCAGCGTGACTTTACGGCCTACGCGATCGCCGAAATGGCCGAACACCGCGGAGCCGATTGGCCGGGCCACAAAAGCGATAGCGAAGGTGGCGAGGGACTGCAGCGTAGCCGCGGTCGGATCTCCCTGTGGGAAGAAAATATGGGGAAACACGATCACCGCGGCGGTCGCGTAGATATAGAAGTCGAAGAACTCAATGGCGGTACCAATGAGTGAGGCGACGACAACTTTATTGCGCGAGTTGACCGGGGTGTGTTCCTGTTCGTTGTCGAGTGTTGTGGCTGTTGCTTGCATAATATTTTCTTATTTTTGGCCGAACGAAAGGCCATATTACGCACAGCAAAAGCGATATTTCAATCTGTAACAAACCCTGCAATTGGTCAAAAAAAGAGCAAAAAGGGGATAATATTCAGGCTGAAGATTTCACTTCCATGAAATGCTTCACATAATTTAAAACTTGGATGATAAAACTGGTTTTTGGTTAAATAAAAGTTACGGGTTGGATTTATTCACTAAATCAGTAAGAACAGGCGGCATTATAATTGCCGGATGGCGCTGCGCTTATCCGGCCTACAAACTCACCCGTAGGCCGGATAAGACGCGTGCGTCKCCATCCGGYAATTGACAACTATTCCGGCGGTGGCTATTGCGTTTTCCCCGGCATTCGCGGGTCATCTTTGTATTCCGCCGTGGCTATCCAGGCGGCGCAAAACAGCGTCAGACGAGCGAAGAAGTAGAAGAACGCCATCAGTCCAAGCACGGAACCAAACGCCGCGCCTGACGGCGATTGCACCAGTGACGGCAGCGTGTAGGTCATGATCATTTTGATAACTTCAAACCCCAGCGCCGCGATAAATGTGCCGCGAATGAGTGCTTTCTTACGTGGTCGGTGACGCGGCAGTCGCCAGAAAATCCAGAAGAAAAGCAAATAGTTGGCGAAAATAGAGATGGTCAGGCCGATCAGGCGCCAGGCGGGCTTCAGCCATTCGATGCCGTCGAGATATAGCGCAGAGATAATCATCTGCTGGGCGGAACCGGCGATAGAAGTAATGGACAGAGTGACAATCAGCGCAATCAACAAACCAATCAATGAAACAAAATCGCGCAGGTATTTAACCCAAATTTTTTCCTGATCCTGCGGCGTACGCTCCCAGACATCTCGCGACTGGGCACGAATCGCTTCGCGCAGATTACCCATCCAGTTAATCCCGGAATAAAGGGCGATCCCAAGCCCGACCAGACCCACAGTGGTTCGCTGCTGAACGGCAGTGTTAATGGTGTTTTTTAACGTGGAGGCGAGCGTCGGGTCGCTGACGTTAAGCAGTATTTTGCTGAAGATATCCTGCAACAGCGTAGGGTGGGAGGCGAGAATAAAACCGGCGGCGGCAAATGACACCATCAGGATAGGGATCATCGACAGGAACGAGAAGTAGGTGATAGCGGCGCCAAACTGGTTTCCCATGCGGTCATTAAAACGCTCTGCGGCTCGAATCATATGGGCGATGACGGGCTGGCGTTGAATTTTATCGGCGAGGGTCAGGGCTGTTTGCAATGCCTGGTTGGTCGTACCGTTGGTTTCTGTTTTTTCACGCTCCTGGGTCTCAATTTTTGGGATCGGTGCGTGCTCAAGTTCCTGAATGGGGCGTTTTATCTCTTTTTCCTGCGTCATCAGGCCAGTATTCCTTGTTCTGTTCATTCTCAGGACAGTATAGCTTGTCAGTCCACATAATCTTTCATTACGCCGGTCAGCCATTCCATAAACAGATGAACCCGGCGGGAGAGGTTGCGGCGATGCGGATACAACAGAGAAACCGGCATCGGCTCGGCACGATACTGCCCTAACACCTCGACCAGCGTACCGGCGCGCAGGGCGTCGCGTACGCCGACGCGTGGCACCTGAATAATGCCCAGGCCGGCAAGGCACGCTGCATGATAGGTTTCCGTGCTGTTCACCGTCAGCATGCCGCCGGTTTTAACCCATTGAGTACCGTTGCCTGTCGCCACCTCGAAACCTTGTGCACGCGTTCCCAGGTTCACCGAGTAATGCACCACCGCATGCGAGGCTAAATCTTCCAGGCTTTCCGGGTAGCCAAAGCGGGCCAGATATTCTGGGCTGGCGCAGTTAATCTGCGTGAGTTTACCCAGCGGACGGGCAATCAGCCCTGAATCTTTCAGCGTACCTACGCGTACGACGCAGTCGAAACCTTCGCGGATCAAGTCCACCAGCCGATCGCTGCTGCTGAGTTCGAGTTCAAGTCCCGGATATTGATGCAAGAAGGCTGCCAGGCGAGGCATCACCAAATTTCTCGCGACGCCCACCGGCATATCCACGCGCAGCTTGCCGCTGATACTGGCCGAATCGTGATGGAATAGTCCATCCAGTTCATCCAGATTGCTTAGCAGATCTTTCGCGCGTTCATAATAGATCATGCCGTCTTGTGTGAGCTGGACGCGTCGGGTGGTGCGGTGCAACAGCTGCGTGCCCAGATGATTTTCCAGGGCCTGGATTTGTCGCGATACGCTACCTTTAGGTAGTCCAAGGGTGTCCGCTGCACGCGAAAAACTCTCCAGTTCTGCGACGCGGATGAACAACTGCATTGCGTGAATTTTATCCATTCTCATGCCCTATTGTTGTTCTGTATGAAACAGTAATGCGCAATCAGCGATATTTATTGTTTTTCTACCACCTAATAAGCTTTGTCTCAATCTTCACTACACATGAAATGAGGTTTCTTATGACGCAACGTATCGCATTGGTGACCGGCGGTGGTCGTGGACTCGGTAAAAACGCGGCGCTTAAGCTGGCAAGCAAAGGAATCGGTATCATCCTGACGTGGAACAGCAATGAAAAAGAAGCGCTGCAGGTTGTGGATGAAATTCGCCAATCTGGCGGTAAAGCAGCGGCATTACCGTTGAATGTCGGGGATATTTCAACATTCCCTCAGTTTATAAAACAGGTGCGGGAAACCTTACAGACCCAGTGGCAAAGCGACACCTTTGATTATTTATTGAACAATGCCGGGATTGGTATTAACGCGCCGTATCCGGCGTTCACCGAAGCGCAATTTGATCAACTTTTGAATATCCATTTTAAAGGTCCTTTTTTCCTGACGCAGAACCTTTTACCGCTGATGAACAGAGGCGGCAGGATCCTCAATGTTTCAACCGGACTTGCGCGCTTTGCGCTGCCGGGTTACAGCGCATACGCGGCTATGAAAGGGGCGATGGAAGTGTTAACCCGTTATCAGGCAAAAGAACTGGGGGAGCGCGGAATTACGGCCAATATTATTGCCCCCGGCGCGATAGAAACCGATTTTAGCGGTGGAAATGTGCGGGATAACGCGCAACTGAATGCGTACATTGCTTCGCAAACAGCGTTGGGGCGAGTTGGTTTGCCGGATGATATCGGTGACGCGATTGCCGCGTTGCTCAGCGATGAGCTGGCGTGGATGACGGCGCAGCGTATTGAGGTCTCCGGCGGAATGTTCCTGTAACCCGTCGTGTCTTATTCAGCCAGATATTGGCTGAATAAGCATTTAATGCGATTTTTTATTTTGTAACATATTTGAATGATGGTTTGCATTCCTTATTTTTCGACAAAAATATAGACTGCATATAATTAATATTAATTAATATACATGAGCGTCAAAATATAAGAATTTACTTAATATATTTCTCTGTTTTTGTTTCTTTGTGTGATTCTGTTGATTGAGCTGTAACTAATCATAATTTCTGCTTCTTTCTTCTACGACTATCGGTACAATGGCCCACCCGCCAAATGGTGACTTCTTATTTTACCCTATGGGTAATACCCTTCCGCGCGCTAAGGCTAATATCTTATTCAGACGGAGATAAATAATGCAGTTAATAATGTTTGACAGGCAGTCAATATTTATTCATGGAATGAATGTAAGTTTACAGCAACGTATTCCAGGAGTGGATGTTCAGGGTGTCAGTCAGACAGATGACCTGTGGCAGAAGCTGGAAGACAACCCTGATGCAATGGTAATGCTGGATGGCGATCTTGATGCTGAGTTCTGCCGCAACTTGCTGCAACAGATCGCGCAACGCTATTCGGCGGTAAAAGTGCTGGTAACAGCAACGGATTGCCGGAAAAGATGGCTACAGGAGGTCACGCATTTAAACGTGCTGGCCATTGTTCCACGTGACTCTGACGCGGAAACCTTCACACTGGCGCTCAATAGTGTCGCGATGGGCATGATGTTTATCCCCAGAGACTGTATTACAGTGACTGAGAGTAGCCGCCAAAATATAAGATCGCTCAGTGCGCGTCAGCGAGAAATTCTGACTATGCTGGCCGCGGGCGAGTCGAATAAACAAATTGGCCGACTGTTAAATATCAGTACCGGAACGGTAAAAGCCCATCTTGAGTCGCTTTACCAGCGTCTGGAGGTAAAAAATCGTACGCAGGCGGCAATGATGTTAAACGACGCTATTTAATTGACGTAAATTTCACAGTCAGAAAATTTCTGGCTGTGAAATAGCTTAAGGCCAAATTTCTGTCATGTTAAATCGGGTTATTCCCACGCTGAATATCCACGCAATTAACGTCTCTTGTTGAAACCGATCTTTTATTTGCGGTTTTTTTTCATATAGTAACGCCTCACAGAGATGCAGATCGGCGAGCAGAAGTGCTTCTGCCTGCATTAGCGTAATTGGGGTATCAAAGGTTTCGTCTGCGGCAATTTCATGCCCGTAACCTATCACCCAAATTCCATGTTTATCCTGATACTTTTCCAGCGACAGGCCTTGCCATTGCTTAATAAATGCGACACAGGCGGGTGTGAAGTGCGTTGAACGGAGCGGCATAATACTCTCTGAGTAAAGAGATATATTTTAAGAAATCCACTCCGTTACGCCAGTTGCCATGTAGCCAGTTTTTACAGCAAAACGCCTTATGGCATTGGCGGCTGATATTCACGTTTTAACAGGCCGAAAAGCCAGTCATCGCGCCAGGTTTGTTGTAGCCAATAGCTTTCCCGCAGCGTACCTTCGTGAATGAACCCAATCTTTTCCAGCAGACGTCTTGAGGCTTCGTTTCCTGCGGTGACGCAGGCCGTCAGCCGGCGGAGTCCGCCGTGGGTAAATGCGTAATCGCAAACGGCATGCAGGGATTCAGTGCCATAACCTTTACCCTGTGCCTCGGGAGTAAGCAAAAAACCGACCTCGGCACATTCATTGTTTTCATGAATATATCCAGTCACCCCCAGCGGCGTTCCCGATGCCTTATCGCACAGCACCAGGCAAAGCCAGTGCGGGCTGCCGGGGGACCACTCTGGTAAGCGTGAATGAAAGGCTGCCTGTATCTCTTGTTCTGTGCGCGTATCAGCGACAAAGCGCATCACATCAGCGTTCTGCTGTAACGTTAAAAAGAACGCCCAATCTTCAATATTCAATGGACGACAGATCAGGCGCGATGTTTTCAATACGGGCACGGACATATCTCCTGAATAATTTTCCATGATTGTGCGGAAGTCACTGTAAAACAGATTTATTTGCTATATGAATGTGTTTTAGTCTACGTCGATACACATCTGCTTTTATAGAAAATAACGACATACCATTGTGAGGCCGCACGTTTTGGGTCCTGTTAGGGAAGATGATGACCAATAGCGCATTACAAGCGACATGTACACCCTTTGAACGTTGTCTGGCGATCATCCGTCAGGCATCGGTAGAAATATTGCTGCTGTTAGGCGTGCATGTCGCAGAGGGTAAAGAGCCGCGATGGTTCCTTGAGCAGCTTGACCAGGCCAGATTGAATCTGGGCGGCTGGGGAGCTGTCGCCAGACGTTTGCAGATGAACGATGCGCAATTGAGCCAGTTCACTCTACGGCTGCGTCATCTGCAGCAGAGCGTGCCGCAGTATGAAAATGGCCAGGACGTCAGTGAAAACCAGCTGATTTCTGCGCTACGCTTCGTGGCGTCTCTGGAACAATTGCGTCAGCAACAGCCCATACTGAAGTATGAAACTGAGATTGAACGTGCAGAGCCGGAAGCACAGATCCATGCGCAGCGTCAGCTTCGTGCCATAGAATTAACGCTCAAATCGCTTATCGCCCGGGTATGGCCGGATCAACATCCACTCAACAGCTTCCTGAAACAGCACTTCGGTGGGGAACGCCTGCGCCGTTGGTTAAAACTGGGTGACAGTCGGGATGCGCTGGACGGCATGATGTTTAGCGAGCTGGCGCTTATGGTCGTGGATAAGAAATTGTTTGTACGCCACTTTACCCAGATTTTTAACGACACCTCGGTGCTGACGTTGTTTGTCGAACCACGTCTTACGTTGCGTATGTTTCTGGATGATTGCCGGCTGGCCCGCAACGGCGTCATCGCGCAGCAGCCGCTGACCTCAGTACAACTGATGTTGCTGGATTGTCAGTACCGACAGATTACTCACCCTGTACAACGGGCATTTGCAGAAAGGCGTACGCGTGTTAATCCCGCGTCATATCTGGAGTCTGATGAGACGACCGTCCGCCAGTTCTGGGAAATGGCAAAGCAAAAGGATGAGCAGGCGGGGGGCGACAAACAGGAAATCGCCGACAGTATTGATCCGCCGGAGAAGCGAGCAAAGCGCACCGCGGAGGAGCGTGAACAGCTGATTTCAGGCATGTTGTGGGTCGCGGTCGGCGTGATGGTGCTGGTGATTTCGCTGGGTGCGTTCTGGTTATTCACTTCGCCAGCGCCACAGGCGCCATCCGGACAATCCGTTGAAATCGTGCAGGAGGAACCGCGCCGTGATGCACCTTCCGCACGGGAATCTGTGACCCGAATGGGTATCACCTGGGATGCCTTTAACATGCGCGCGGCTATCGATCGCAACGATACCCGTGTGACGTCACTGTTCCTGCAGGGCGGGATGGACTGGAAGCTGGCGTGGACGGAACAAGCATTCGCTGCGGGCAATACCGAGGTGTTGAGACTGCTGCTGCGTTATCCTGCGCAGATGAACGAGAGCAAACCTTGCAGACAGTTTATGAGTACGCTCAGTCATGCCATGTCGAATGGGGCGTCACTCACTTCCTTGCACAAAAGCTACCTGCAAAGTTTTTGTTCGGTTCCGGCGGTTATCGCACGTCAACAGTATGATCTTGAGCAGGCTCAGCTCCGCGCTCGCGCAGAACCCAGCCCGGAGAACAAGAAATGGCAAAAAATTCATACTGAACTCTACGATGCGATTAACTAACGGCCTGAGGAGTCAGGCCGCCAGCGGCTAAGGTTCGCCATACAGCCCGATGAGTCGGCGCACCACGCCGTTTGTCCAGCCAAAGCCGTCCTGCAGCGGATATTCCCCGCCGCCGCCTTCGCGCGGCATGCCGTCGGCAATATGGTATTTTTCGATAAGCTTGTGGTGTTCCTGGTAAAAGAGATTCACCGTTTTCAACCAGTTACGGGCAATTTCATCCCCGAGATGGTCGTCGCCATACAATTTGAAACCTTGAATAGCCATCCATTGCAGCGGCGCCCAGCCGTTGGGTTTATCCCACTGCTCACCGGTTTCATGTTCTGTGGCTAAAATACCCCCTGGCGTTAGCAGGCGGCTGCGTACCGCATTGGCCAGCCGGTCGGCTTGTTCATGCGTTGCCATGCCGACATACAGCGGTACGATACTGGCGGCAGAGAAGAGGGCCATTTGTTCACGTCGCCAGTCATAATCGCGATAGCAGCCGTTTTCATCATCCCATAAGTAGCGATTCACCGCATCGCGGCGGTCATTGGCTTTCTGGCGAAACAGCGCTTCAGCTTCTTTGTCACCTTTCAGCGCCGAAATATTGGCGATGGCGCTCTCCAGCTTGTAGAGGAACGCGTTCAGATCAATTGGGATGAATTGTGTCGTGCGTATGCTGGCAAGGCGGCCTGCATCGCGTAGCCAGCGTGAGGAGTAATCCCATCCCGATGCCGCGCCTGCACGCAAATCGCGATACACCTCATTGGGCGGTCGACCTGAATGCTTGGCGGTCTCGACGTCTTCAAGCCACGATTCATCGCGCGGCGTATCACGATCGTCCCAATAGCGGTTGAGCAAGGATCCGTCCGACATTCTGATTACGTGGCGGTAGGCCTGGTTGAGCACCAGCGAATCGGCGCCATCCATCCAGAACGCGTACTCCATTTTTAGATGATCAAGATAACGGCGCGCGCCACGTACGCCATCCTCTTCAAACAGTTCCACCATCAGCGCAAAGACCGGCGGCTGCGAGCGGCTCAGGTAGTACGTTCGATTACCGTTTGGGATGTGACCATAATTTTCGATCATCCAGGCAAAGTTATCCGCCATACATTTCAGCAGATCTTCGCGCCCGCTCTCTGCCAGACCCAGCATGGTGAAATAGGAATCCCAGTAGTAGGTTTCGCTAAAACGTCCGCCAGGCACAATATATGACTGCGGTAACGGCAGCAACGAGGACCAGGGAATGTGGTCCTGCGGTTCGCGCGTCAGCACTGGCCACAATTGATCGATATGCTCTTTCAGCGAATTTGCCGGATCAGAAACGTATTCGCTGGAGGGCGTTTCCGGGAGCCAGAAATGGTTCTCAACAAAGCGCTTCAGGTCAAAGTCCCGATGGCGTTTGACCTTGCGATAACGGATCAAAATGTCCAGCGGGTCCATTTTGGGTGCACAGTCGGGGAAGGTTTTGCTATCGGCAAACAGTTTCGACGACTGGACATGTTCGAACAGCTCAAGGTAACGATCGGCCGGGGTTAACGCATCTGAGGCGGGCAGCCCTTCAATCATCTCCGGCTCAGGCTCTGCCTCAATCATTTCATCCAGCTTTAACTCGCACGGATCCATTTCATAAAGCAGATCGATGTCGATCGTCAGTTCTTCAGAAGGGGCGTGGGGTAGTTTCTGGTTGAGCATAATGAGAAAGACCTCCGATGGACGTTGAAATAGTAAGGCTGTTGCCCGGTCGTCAGTTAAGCGTAGACATTCGCTTCGGTATTGGCTGAGTAAAGCGTGCGGTTGATCACGTTTTAGTGTTGAGCATTATTTAAAAAATTAAACTATCCCAATGATAATAATGAATAATTCAGAATCGTGCGCGACCTGAAGATATTCCATTTTCAGAACATTCGATTGCAACGAGGTGTGAACGAAACCTGCTAATGGCTTAACGCTATAATAGGCACAGGCTATTCTATTGATAGTTCTCCTCCATGTAATTGCTTGATACTTATCAAAATAGTAATCCCCTCATTTCCTATGATGGTCAAGTCTGACAAAGACTGTGCATTAATTATTCTAATTTTTCTGGGTCACAATAACTCACAACGGTGAGGGTAAAATAATGAAAATCATTACCCGTCTTACCGCGATTGCCATAGCTGGCATCGTGATTTGTTATTTTGGATTATCCGGTTATGTGTGGTATCACGATAATCAACGGAGCAAACAGGCTGATGTTCAGGCCTCTTCGCTGGAAGCAAATAATAAAGTTTTAGGATTCTTGCGCGAAAAAGGATGTGATTATTGTCACACCCCTTCGGCTGAATTACCTTTCTATTCTTCTTTTCCTGTCGCTAAGCAGTTGATGAATTACGACATTCAACTGGGATATAAATCCTTTAATCTTGAGGCCGTTCGTGCGGCGCTGGTCGCGGATAAACCCGTTCGCAAAGCGACCTGAATAAAATTGAATGGGTGATGCAGTACGAAACCATGCCGCCGACGCGTTATACCGCGCTGCACTGGGCCGGTAAGGTGAGCGATGCGGAGCGAAAAGACATTCTGGGCTGGGTCGCCAAACAGCGTGAGCAGTATTACGCCAGTAAAGATACCGCCGCGCAGCATCGTAATGAACCCGTACAGCCAATACCAGAAAGCATCCCGACTGATGCCCGGAAGGTGGCGCTTGGCTTTACGCTTTATCACGATCCGCGTATTTCCGGCGACAGCACGATCTCTTGCGCGCACTGTCATGCCCTGAATGCGGGTGGTGTGGATGGCCGGAAAACGTCAATTGGCGTAGGCGGAGCGGTCGGGCCGATCAACGCGCCAACGGTGTTTAACTCAGTCTTTAACGTGGAACAGTTCTGGGATGGCCGTGCGCCGACATTGCAGGCGCAGGCAGGTGGTCCGCCGTTGAACCCGATTGAAATGGCATCTAAATCCTGGGATGAAATTATCCAGAAGCTGGATAAAGATCCGCTCTTGAAGCAAGAATTTATTGCGGTTTATCCACAGGGATTCAGCGGAGATAATATTACCGATGCGATTGCTGAATTTGAGAAAACGCTGATCACGCCAAATTCACCGTTTGATAAGTGGTTACGTGGTGATGAGGAAGCGTTAACGGCTCAGCAAAAACATGGCTATCAGTTGTTTAAGGAAAATAAGTGCGCGACCTGTCATGGCGGTATTATTTTAGGCGGACGCTCATTTGAACCATTAGGTTTGAAAAAGGACTTTAATTTCGGCGAAGTCACTGCCGCAGATATTGGCCGGATGAACGTTACCAATGAGCTACGTGACAAGCTACGTCAGAAAGTCCCTGGATTACGTAACGTTGCGCTGACTGCGCCTTATTTCCATCGCGGTGATGTGCCTACGCTCGATGGTGCGGTCAAACTGATGCTGCGTTATCAGGTGGGTAAGGAACTGCCGCAGGAAGATATCGACGATATCGTGGCGTTCCTCGAAAGTTTGAACGGGATTTATACGCCGTATATGCAGAACCATCAGTAATTTCAATATGATAAATCGGCCACCAGATTGATTTTGTGGCCGATTTTCTTTTTTATGCCAGCAAATGTCAGGTAAATAGTTATAATACATGTCATGGTATTCTAATAATACAAAAGGATACAAATGATGGAGCAACCTGACAGCAATAGCGCAAAACCTCTCTATAAACAGCTTGAGGCATCCTTGAAAGAGGCGATTTTGCGCGGTGAATACAAGCCCGGTCAGCAGATCCCCACAGAAAATGAACTCAGTAGCCAGTGGCAGGTTAGTCGTGTAACGGTGCGTAAAGCTCTGGATGCTCTAACGCGTGAAAATCTTCTGACGCGTGTTTCTGGCAAGGGAACGTTTGTCAGCAATGAAAAATTTCAGCGCAGCATGACCGGGATTATGAGCTTTAGCGAGTTGTGTCAGTCCCAGGGGCGGCGGCCTGGCTCCCGAACTATCAAATCGGTTTTTGAATCGGTGGATAACGAGACCAGCGCCTCGCTGGGAATGGCTGAAAAAGAGAAAGCGGTAGTCATTGAACGTATTCGTTATGCTGACGATATTCCCGTTTCGCTGGAAACCATCCAGTTACCTCCTCGTTTTGCCTTTCTGCTGCAAGAGGACCTCAATAATCATTCGTTATACGCTTGCTTACGTGAAAAATATGGGCTGTGGTTTACCCATTCGCGCAAAATGATTGAGCTAGTGTATGCAAGCTTTGAGGTTGCTCACTATCTTGGGGTGAGTGAAAATTATCCTCTGATTTTAATTAAGAGTGAAATGATTGATAACAAAGGAGAATTATCTTGTGTGTCTCGTCAGTTGATCGTTGGCGACAAGATTCGATTCACCGTATAGGTCCTCCTCTTACATCTTTGATACTGGCTAAAATCGGGATCCGTGTCGCGGATCCCGATTTTTTATGGTTCTTACGTTGATCAAATGTCTTTAAATGTATTATAAAAATACCAATACATTAAGAGTCATTTTGTAGGCGATATCCGCCTGTATGATTGATTGAACCAGAGGGAACCATAATGAGCATTAAAGAAATTGTGAACGATATTGTGGCCAGCCAGGCGGAAAAAGGGGGGACTAAACATGTTTACTATGTTGCCTGTGGTGGGTCTTATGCCGCGTTCTACCCGGCAAAAGCATTCTTAGAAAAAGAGTCAAAAACGCTGAGCGTGGGCCTTTACAACAGTGGGGAATTTATCAGTAACCCGCCTGTTGCGCTGGGTGAAAATGCCGTCGTTGTTGTTGCTTCGCATAAAGGCAATACCCCTGAAACCACGAAGGCGGCAGAAATTGCACGCCTGCATGGCGCGACCGTTATTGGGCTTACCTGGGTTATGGATTCACCTTTGGTTGCGCATTGTGATTATGTTGAGACCTATACCTTCGGCGAGGGAAAAGATGTCGCTGAAGAGAAGACGATACAATGTTTGCTTACCGCGGTAGAGCTTCTTCAGCAAACAGAAGGCTATGTTCACTATGACGATTTCCTGGATGGCGTCAGTAAAATTAACCGTATTGTATATCGTGCTTGCGAGCATGTGGCTGAACGGGCACAAGCATTTGCTCAAGAATATAAAGACGATAAAGTTATTTATACTGTTGCCAGTGGGGCGGGCTATGGCGCGTCATATTTACAAAGTATCTGCATATTTATGGAAATGCAGTGGATTCATTCAGCCTGTATTCACAGCGGTGAATTCTTCCACGGACCGTTCGAAATTACGGATGCTAATACACCATTTTTCGTACAGCTTTCTGAAGGTAGTACCCGCCCGGTCGATGAGCGTGCATTAGATTTTCTGAAAAAATATGGTCAGCGAATTGAAGTGATAGACGCGAAAGAGTTAGGGTTGTCGACTATCAAAACTACGGTTATTGATTACTTTAACCATTCTCTCTTCAATAATGTTTACCCTGTCTACAACCGAGCGCTTGCTGAAGCTCGCCAGCATCCGCTCACTACACGTCGCTATATGTGGAAAGTAGCATACTGATTACTAAAGGATTAAGGTAAAAGCAGGGACGCTTTTTAAGATTTTATAGAGCAGGGTATTATTATGAGTATTCGCGTAATAGGTATAGGTGACAATGTCGTCGATAAATACCTTCATTCTGGAATGATGTATCCAGGTGGCAATGCCTTAAATTTTTCCGTCTACGCAAAGCAAGCCGGTGCTTCAAGCGCCTTCATGGGGGCGTTTGGGAATGATGACGCGGCAAAACATATACAAGATGTATTGCATAAGTTACAGATAGATATTACCCATAGTCGGCATTATGAGGGGGAGAACGGTTACGCCTGTATTCGCCTCAATAATGGCGATCGTGAGTTTGTCACCAGTAATAAAAATGGTGTTTTACGCGAACATCCCTTCATGCTGACGGTGGATGATCTGCGATACATTGCCAGTTTTGACTTAGTTCACACCAGTATTAATGGTTATCTTGAAAGTGAGCTGGAAAAAATAAAACAGAAAAATATCATGATATCATTCGATTTTTCTGGACGTGGCACCGATGATTATTTCGCAAGAGTATGCCCATGGGTAGATTATGGCTTCATTTCCTGTAGTGGCATCTCACCAGATGAAACCAAAGAAAAAATAAATAAGCTTTACCAATACGGTTGTCGACATATTATTGCAACCTGCGGGCATGAACGTGTTTATTATTTTTCCGCTGGTGGTTTTCTTGACTGGACGCCGAAATATATTGAGCCAGTAGATACCCTGGGGGCAGGTGATGCGTTTTTAACCGGATTTATGCTCTCCATTATCCAATCAGGTACAGCTGAGCCCGATCGAGAAAGGGTGCTGTGCGCCATGCAGGCTGGTGGTAAATCTGCAGCGAATGTTTTGTCTGATTACGGTGCATTCGGTTTTGGTAAACCGTATTAACCCTGTTAACGCTGTTCCACTCATGTAACCCAACATTCACTCCAGATAAGCCAGGAGGAAGTATGTTTTGGACGGAATTGTGTTTTATTCTTTTAGCCTTAATGGTTGGCGCCAGGATTGGCGGTGTGTTTTTAGGCATGGTCGGGGGACTCGGTGTTGGCGTCATGGTATTTGTTTTTGGCCTGACCCCATCCACACCGCCGATTGACGTTATTCTTATTATTCTTTCGGTTGTTTTAGCTGCCTCATCATTACAAGCCGCCGGTGGTCTGGATTTACTGGTTAAACTGGCAGAGAAAATTCTGCGCCGTCATCCTCGTTATATTACGCTGCTGGCGCCTTTTATTTGCTATATCTTCACTTTTATGTCCGGAACGGGGCATGTTGTTTATAGTTTATTACCGGTTATTTCTGAAGTCGCCCGTGATTCGGGGATCCGTCCTGAGCGGCCATTATCCATTTCTGTTATTGCATCGCAGCAGGCTATCACAGCCAGTCCAATATCGGCGGCGATGGCGGCAATGATTGGTTTAATGGCCCCGTTAGGGATATCCATTTCTACAATTATGATGATCTGCGTTCCCGCTACGTTAGTGGGTGTCGCGATGGGGGCCTTAGCGACCTTTAATAAAGGCAAAGAGCTAAAAGATGACCCAGAGTATCAACGCAGGCTTGCGGAGGGTTTAATAAAGCCTGCTCAGAAACAACACGATAAAACTGAAGTTACCTTTCGCGCTAAGCTCTCTGTCGTACTGTTTTTGATGAGTGCCGTGGTGATTGTGCTCTTAGGGATTATTCCTCAATTACGACCGGTAGTGGAAACGGCAAAAGGGCTGCAACCGTTATCGATGTCGGCAGCGATCCAGATAACAATGCTCTCTTTTGCCTGTCTGATAGTCTTGATATGCCGACCTCCGGTGGACCAAATTATCAGCGGGACTGTGTTTCGCGCGGGGGCACTGGCGATTGTCTGCGCCTTTGGCCTTGCCTGGATGAGCGAAACCTTCGTCAATGGGCATATTGATCTGATTAAGGCAGAGGTTCAGACGCTATTACAGCAACATACCTGGTTAATTGCCATCATGATGTTTTTTGTCTCTGCGATGGTCAGTAGCCAGGCGGCAACAACGCTCATTCTTCTACCGTTGGGGCTGGCATTAGGCTTACCTGCATATGCGCTCATTGGTGCATGGCCTGCGGTGAATGGATATTTCTTCATTCCGGTGGCGGGTCAATGTCTGGCTGCGCTTGCTTTTGATGACACGGGAACTACGCGCATAGGCAAATATGTATTTAACCATAGTTTTATGCGGCCTGGTTTAGTGAATGTTATTGTTGCTGTCGTCGTTGGCCTTATTATCGGGAAAATAATCCTGGCTTGATTTTTTTGAAGCATTTCCTGTATCCCTAATTAATTAAATTCAGAGGATGAAAATGAATATTAAAATATTCATCGCGGCGGCGATGTTATTTATCAGTTCAAACGTTTTTAGTGCGATAACGCAACCTCACATAATAATTCTGGCGACGGGAGGAACCATCGCTGGTACCGCTGAAAATAACACCCAAACATCGGGATATAAATCTGGTGAAATAGGTGTTCAGACATTAATTAAAGCAGTGCCTGAAATTAATAAGATTGCCAGTGTTGATGGTCAGCAAATATCTAATATCGGCAGCGAAAACATGACCAGTGACATTATTTTAAAGCTATCTAAGCAGGTGAATGCGCTGCTCGCGCGTGATGACGTTGACGGTATCGTTATTACCCACGGAACCGACACGCTTGATGAAACGGCCTACTTTCTCAATCTGACGGTTAAGAGCGATAAACCCGTGGTGTTCACTGCGGCGATGAGACCCGCGACGGCCATTAGCGCAGACGGTGCAATGAATCTGCTGGAAGCGGTCACGGTGGCCGCCGATCCGAATGCAAGGGGTCGGGGGGTTATGGTGGTTTTAAATGATCGCATAGGTTCTGCAAGGTTTGTGACCAAGACAAACGCGACCACGCTGGATACCTTCAAAGCCCCTGAGCAGGGGTATTTAGGGGTTATCGTCAATGGCAAACCAGAGTTTGAAACTCGCATTGAAAAGACGCATACCCTGCGTTCCGTTTTTGATGTAAGAAATCTTAAAAAGCTGCCGCAGGTAGCGATTATTTATGGTTACCAGGACGATCCTGAATATATGTATGATGCTGCAATTGCGCATCATGTAGATGGGATTGTCTATGCCGGAACCGGTGCCGGGTCGGTTTCTGTCAGAAGTGAAGCTGGAATTAAAAAAGCAGAGAAAGCGGGAATCATTGTGGTGCGTGCATCCCGAACGGGTAACGGCATTGTTCCACAGGATAAAGGGCAGCCGGGATTGGTGTCTGATTCATTAAATCCTGCGAAAGCCCGGGTTTTGCTGATGACAGCCCTGACAAAAACGAAAAATCCTGAGCTCATTCAGCATTATTTTAATACCTACTAAGATCGGTTGTTTAACGCGCTCGTTTGTATGCAAAATGGGCGCGTTTCCTCCCATCCGGATATTTTGTTACCTCTGCTCGCCCACGAATATTTCCCACAATTCTTCTACCGCTCTGGACATTCTGCCCGCAGGCCGAAACAGTCGGATATCAATGGGTATCCATAATCCGCTCTTCTGTGGGGCCGCCGCGGCAATCGTCCCGGCCTGAACATCCGGAGCCGCCAGACTTTCCGGCAGCCAGGCAATGCCGTCCCCGGCTTTGACCATCGCCAGCAGCGTGGCGGCCAGATCGGCGGTGAAGGCGATGTCCATACCGCGTCGGGCATGATTCACCGGTGACGTGTTCGAGAGGATCCTCCCCAGACCGGATTCTGCAGAGAAGGAGAGGAACGGAAATTTTTTGCCCCCCATAGCCTGCCAGAGCGGCTGATGAGAGCCGGGATCACATTTGGAGTAGGGTAATAACGTTTCTTGTCCAAGGCGAACGCTGAGATATTTCGTCTGATCAAGATTGATGTGCATGTGAGGGTGGTAATAACACAGCAGAAACTGCGCATCCCCATTTTCAATCATCCTTTCACAGGCGCTGAGCGTGTCTGACAGCAGGCGAAATGAGCCGAAACGGGCGATTTTTTCGTTATTACGCATCAGCGCCGGAAAAAATGAGAACGACAGGGAGTGCGTTGCGGAGAAAATAACATCCGGTCGTGTATTTCCCGCCGCTTCAATGGTTTCATTTCTCAGGGTATATAGCGCCCGGATCAGTTCGGGCACTTGAGCGACGAAAACTTCCCCCGCTCGAGTCAGGCTAACGCCACGGCGGTTACGCTCAAAAATCGGCGTTCCCAGCCACTCTTCCAGCGAGACAATGCGCCGACTGAATGCGGGCTGCGTCACAAATCGGGAAGCGGCTGCGCGAGAGAAATTGAGTGACTGCGCCAGCGCAACGCAGTCTTCAAGCCAGGTGAGTTCCAGGTGATGCCGATTTTGCATTACAGCCAGCCTCTTTGGCATTAGATCAGTAAATGAGCACTGCTTAAGATGGAGAAATACAGGACGATGGCGTCCTTAAATGCTGCCTGGATACATTATGCCAATAATAAACCGGCATGAGTTATCACTTTTTACAGGCGTGTAAGTGCGAGCATAACTGACTAAGAACCCGCCGGAGAAAACATGCGTATCCTCGATGTTGTAGAAATTACCAAACCCATCGCTTCCCCTATTCGTAACGCCTATATCGATTTCAGCAAGATGACGACCAGTCTGGTGGCCGTTGTGACTGACGTTGAGATAGAGGGTCGTCGCGTGGTGGGATACGGATTTAACTCTAATGGTCGTTACGGCCAGGGGGGATTGATCCGCGAACGCTTCCGTAACCGCATTCTGGACGCTGACCCGGAAAGTCTGCTGAATGCCGAAGGCGATAACCTGGATCCGCATAAAATCTGGGACGTCATGATGAGTAATGAAAAGCCGGGGGGCCATGGTGAGCGCTCGGTGGCTGTTGGTACGCTGGATATGGCTATCTGGGATGCCGTTGCCAAAATTGCCAACAAGCCGTTGTTCCGTCTGCTGGCTGAGATGAAGGGCGTTGAGGCGAATCCACGCGTCTTTGTCTACGCGGCGGGGGGTTACTATTATCCGGGTAAAGACCTGAGCGCGCTGCGTCAGGAAATGCGAGGCTACCTGAACCGCGGCTACAACGTAGTTAAAATGAAAATCGGCGGCGCATCGTTGGAAGAGGACCGTCGCCGTATCGAAGCGGTATTGACTGAAATTGGCGACGAAGCGCGTCTTGCCGTCGATGCCAATGGTCGCTTTGATCTGGAAACCAGTATTGCCTATGCCAAAATGCTACGGGATTATCCATTGTTTTGGTACGAAGAAGCCGGCGACCCGCTGGATTATTCTCTCCAGGCCGCGCTGTCAGAATTTTACCCAGGCGCGATGGCGACAGGTGAAAACCTCTTTTCTCATCAGGATGCGCGCAACCTGCTGCGCTACGGCGGCATGCGCCCGGATCGCGACTACCTGCAATTTGACTGTGCGCTTTCCTACGGTCTGGTCGAATATCTGCGTACCCTGGACGTACTGGCGCAGTTTGGCTGGTCTCCATCACGCTGCATACCGCATGGCGGTCACCAGATGTCGCTGAACATTGCGGCGGGTCTTGGCCTCGGTGGGAATGAAAGTTACCCGGATCTGTTTCAGCCGTACGGCGGTTTCCCGGATTCAGTGAAGGTGGAAGAGGGTCATATCGTCATGCCAGAACTGCCGGGCATCGGTTTTGAAGGGAAATCTGATCTGATTAAAGAGATGCGTGCGTTGGCCGAATAGCGCGGGCGGAGGTGACATAACACCCCTCCGGTTGCCGGAGGGGTGTTACTTGAGTGTGTAGTGAATAGCGTCTACACCTGTGCAATTAGCGCATAGTA
>NZ_CP069763.1:1019972-1051351 GCF_016893685.1 Citrobacter cronae | reverse complement strand
CTCATAGTGACGAATTCTTCTGCCGCCGTTGGGTGAATCGCAACGGTGTTATCGAAGTCTTTCTTCGTCGCGCCCATTTTCAGCGCCACCGCGAAGCCTTGCAGCATTTCGTCCATGCCAAAACCGATGCCATGAATACCAACAATCTTCTCTTCCGGACCCACGCAAACCAGTTTCATGCGGCACGGCTGGCGGTGTGAAGTCACGGCAGTGTACATCGCGGTAAACGAGGATTTATACACTTTCACCTGGTCATCGCCGTGCTGTTCGCGAGCCTGCTGCTCGGTTAAGCCCACGGTGCCAATTGGCGGGTGGCTGAAGACCACGGTCGGGATGTTGTTGTAGTCTAGATGCTCGTCCGGTTTGTTATTAAACAGACGCTCGGACAGGCGACGGCCCGCGGCAACGGCAACCGGCGTCAGCTCAACAGCACCGGTGTTATCGCCAACGGCATAAATCCCCGGCACGCTGGTATTCTGGTATTTATCAACGATGATGTAGCCTTTTTCGTTGGTTTTCACGCCAGTAACGGCCAGGTTAAAGTTATCCGTGGCTGGTTCACGACCGATCGCCCAAATCAGGCAATCCACCGTTTCGCTACGGCCATCTTCCAGTTGCAGGGTCAGACTGCCGTCGGCGTTTTTAATGACCGCTTGCGGAATTGCGTGAGTATGCAGAGTCGGACCTTCGGTGTTCATCACCTCGACCAGCGTCTCGACGATCATCGGATCGAAGCTGCGCAGCGGCGCGTGTTTACGCACGAACAGGTGAGTTTCTGCGCCCAGGCCGTTAATCACGCCCGCCAGTTCAACGGCGATATAGCCTGCGCCAACAACAGCTACACGTTTTGGCAGCGCTGGCAGCTCAAAGAAACCATCGGAGTCGATTCCGTATTCCACGCCTGGAATGTTCGGATGGCTCGGGCGCCCGCCGGTGGCGATCAAAATATGATCGGCAGTAATGGTTTCACCGTTCACTTCAATGGTTTTGGCATCAACGAAGCGGGCAAAGCCTTTAATCACATCAACGTTATTTTTACCCAGCACGTTGTCGTACGAGGTATGAATGCGATCGATATAGGCGGTACGGCTGGCGATCAGTTTATCCCAGTCGAACTTATTAATGGTGGTATCGAAACCGTAATCCGGGCCGTACATATGAATCGCTTCACGGATTTGTGCGGCATGCCACATCACTTTCTTCGGTACGCAGCCAACATTAACGCAGGTGCCGCCTAGCTCTTTGGCTTCAATCAGTGCGCATTTCTGGCCGTACATTGCCGCACGGTTAATGGAGGCAATACCGCCGCTGCCGCCGCCAATAGCGATGTAATCATAGTGCTTGGTCATGACCGCTCCTTCATGTTCATTGTAGGGCGGAGAAGCGTTACGCCATCCGCCAAAATATTCGCGATTGTATACCTGAAATTAAAAGGTTCCACCGATGGCTGCGATTACTCCGGCACGATCCAGCTTACGGAAGTGTGTCCGGTTCCTGCGGGAACCAGCTTGCTATGTAGCCACGGCAGGACATTGTTCATCTGCTGCTCAAGCTTCCACGGCGGGTTAATCACAATCATGCCGGACGCCGTCATGCCGCGCTGATCGCTGTCCGGGCGCACCGCCAGCTCAATTTGCAGAATTTTGCGGATACCGGTGTCTTCCAGATCGTGGATCATGCGCTTGATTTGCTGGCGCAGGACCACCGGATACCATAGCGCATAGGTGCCCGTTGCGAAGCGTTTGTAGCCTTCATTAATGCCGGTCACTACCGCCTGGTAGTCGGTTTTGATTTCGTATGGCGGATCGATAAGGATCAGCCCGCGGCGGGAAACCGGCGGTAATTTTGCTTTTAGCTGTTGATAACCGTCAGCCTTGGCCACACGTGCGCGTTCATCTTTCTGAAATTCGCCGCGCAGCAAAGGAAAGTCGCTCGGGTGCAGCTCGGTTAATTGCAGGCTGTCCTGTTCGCGTAGCAACTGACGAGCAATTAACGGAGAGCCCGGGTAGTAGCGCAACTGGCCGCTACGGTTGAAATGCTGCACCACGGAAATATAGGGTTCAAGTTCGGCAGGCAAATCGTCCTGCTGCCAGATACGGGCGATACCTTCCAGGTATTCACCGGTACGTTCGGCATGCTCACTGCTCAGCTGATAACGGCCAGCGCCAGCGTGGGTGTCCAGATAGAGAAACGGTTTTTCTTTCTCTTTGAGTGATTCAATGATCAGGCTCTGAACGGTGTGTTTAAGGACGTCGGCGTGGTTGCCTGCGTGATAACTGTGGCGATAACTGAGCATGGGTAATGAAATTCCGCTGAAATGACGATTTGCCACAGTTTACAGCAGATCGGCACAGATTACCCGCAGGCCCGGTAAGCGCAGCGCCACCGGGCGTCTTTCCGCCACGGTTAGCATTGAAATCCTCTACACTTAACCCCATTGTACAAATTAATATGCACAGCGCCGGATACGCGCTTCATTCACTCTTTTCAACAGGACCGCGCTAATGACCAATCCATTGCTGACTCCCTTCGAACTGCCGCCATTTTCTAAAATTCAGCCCGAACATGTTGTGCCTGCCGTTACTAAGGCGCTGAACGATTGTCGCGAAAACGTTGAGCGAGTCGTTGCGCAGGGCGCGCCGTACACCTGGGAAAATCTCTGCCAGAGGCTTGCGGAAGTGGACGATGTGCTGGGGCGTATTTTCTCTCCGGTCAGCCACTTGAACTCGGTGAAAAACAGCCCGGAACTGCGTGAAGCCTACGAGCAAACACTGCCGCTGCTCTCCGAGTACAGCACCTGGGTTGGGCAACATGAAGGTCTGTACAAAGCGTACCGCGACCTGCGTGATGGCGACCATTACGCCACCCTGAACACTGCACAGAAAAAAGCGGTCGATAACGCGCTGCGTGATTTTGAACTGTCTGGTATCGGCCTGCCGAAAGAGAAACAGCAGCGCTACGGCGAAATCGCCACCCGTTTGTCCGAGCTGGGTAACCAGTACAGCAACAACGTGCTCGACGCCACCATGGGCTGGAGCAAGCTGGTGACCGACGAAGCTGAACTCTCCGGCATGCCGGAAAGCGCGCTGGCGGCGGCGAAAGCGCAGGCCGAAGCCAAAGAGCAGGAAGGCTACCTGCTGACTCTGGATATCCCAAGCTACCTGCCGGTCATGACCTACTGCGACAACCAGGCGCTGCGTGAAGAGCTGTATCGCGCCTACTCCACCCGCGCCTCCGATCAGGGGCCGAACGCGGGCAAGTGGGACAACACCCCGGTGATGGAAGAGATCCTCGCGCTGCGTCACGAGCTGGCGCAACTGTTGGGCTTCGAAAGCTACGCCTTTAAATCTCTGGCCACCAAAATGGCGGAAAACCCGCAGCAGGTGCTCGACTTCCTGACCGATCTGGCGAAACGCGCCCGTCCGCAGGGGGAAAAAGAGCTGGCCCAGCTGCGCGCCTTCGCCAAAGCCGAATGTGGCGTTGAAGAGCTGCAGCCGTGGGATATCGCGTACTACAGCGAGAAACAAAAACAGCATCTGTACAGCATCAGCGATGAACAACTGCGTCCGTACTTCCCGGAAAACAAAGCCGTTAACGGCCTGTTTGAAGTGGTAAAACGTATTTACGGCATCACCGCGAAAGAGCGTACCGATGTTGACGTGTGGAATCCGGAAGTGCGCTTCTTCGAACTGTATGACGAAAGCAACGAACTGCGCGGCAGCTTCTACCTCGACCTGTACGCCCGTGAACACAAACGCGGCGGGGCGTGGATGGACGACTGCGTCGGCCAGATGCGTAAATCAGACGGCACGCTGCAAAAACCGGTTGCCTATCTGACCTGTAACTTCAACCGCCCGGTGAACGGCAAACCGGCGCTGTTTACCCATGACGAAGTGATCACCCTGTTCCACGAATTTGGTCATGGCCTGCATCACATGCTGACCCGCATCGAAACTGCCGGTGTTTCCGGTATTAACGGCGTGCCGTGGGATGCGGTCGAACTGCCAAGCCAGTTTATGGAAAACTGGTGCTGGGAGCCGGAAGCGCTGGCGTTTATCTCCGGCCATTATGAAACCGGCGAACCGCTGCCGAAGGAACTGCTGGATAAAATGCTGGCGGCGAAAAACTATCAGGCGGCGCTGTTTATTCTGCGTCAGCTGGAGTTCGGCCTGTTCGACTTCCGCCTGCACGCGGAGTTTAACCCAGAGCAGGGGGCGAAAGTCCTTGAGACGCTGGCCGAAATTAAGAAACAGGTCGCCGTGGTGCCGGGCCCAACCTGGGGCCGCTTCCCGCACGCCTTCAGCCACATTTTTGCTGGCGGCTACGCAGCGGGTTACTACAGTTACCTTTGGGCCGATGTGCTGGCGGCGGACGCATTTTCCCGCTTTGAAGAAGAGGGCATCTTCAACCGTGAAACCGGTCAGTCGTTCCTCGATAGCATCCTGACTCGCGGTGGTTCGGAAGAGCCGATGACGCTGTTCAAACGCTTCCGCGGCCGCGAACCTCAGCTCGACGCCATGCTGGCGCATTACGGCATCAAGGGCTAATTGTTCGCGTGAAAATTTGTTTACTGGATGAAACGGGCGCCGGAGACGGCGCCTTATCTGTTCTGGCCGCCCGCTGGGGGCTGGAGCATGATGAAGACAACCTGATGGCACTGGTGATGACGCCGGAACATCTGGAATTGCGTAAGCGAGACGAACCGAAACTCGGCGGCATCTTCGTCGATTTTGTCGGCGGGGCAATGGCGCACCGGCGCAAGTTTGGTGGCGGTCGCGGCGAAGCGGTGGCGAAAGCCGTCGGCATTAAAGGCGATTATTTGCCGGACGTGGTCGATGCCACTGCCGGGCTGGGGCGCGATGCGTTTGTGCTGGCCTCCGTCGGCTGCCGTGTGCGGATGCTGGAACGCAATCCGGTGGTCGCCGCGTTACTCGATGACGGCCTGGCGCGCGGCTATGCCGATGCGGAAATTGGCGGCTGGCTTCAGGAACGTTTACAGCTGATTCATGCCTCGAGTCTGACAGCGTTAACCGATATTACCCCACGCCCGCAGGTCGTGTACCTCGATCCGATGTTCCCGCATAAGCAAAAAAGCGCGCTGGTAAAGAAAGAGATGCGCGTGTTTCAGTCGCTGGTGGGGCCGGATCTCGACGCTGACGGCTTGCTGGAACCGGCGCGTCAGCTAGCGACTAAACGTGTGGTAGTGAAACGCCCGGACTACGCGCCGCCGCTGGCTGACGTGGCCACGCCTAACGCGGTGGTGACCAAAGGGCATCGGTTTGATATTTATGCCGGAACCCCTCTGACGGAGTAACGGATTGCCCGATGGCGCTACGCTTATCGGGCCTACGATTCTCAATTATTTGTAGGCCGGATAAGGCGGTTGCCGCACCCGGCACTGAGTATTACTGTTCGGTACTTGGCGTATTAATCATTCGGTTCAGCCATGGCACCATAATCGCCATCACTACCGTTACCGCCAGCGTCACCAGGCCTATCTTACTGAAGACATTGGTATAGATAGGCAGCGTTTGCAGTGGGTCGGTGATGTTTTCCGGTACTGCGGTGAACGTCGCGACATAACCTCCCATCAGGAAAGCAGCGGCCTGGGTCAGGAACCACATCCCAAGAATGAAGCCCATCAGGTGCTGCGGTACCAGCGCGGCGACCATCGCCAGTCCCAGGGCGCTAATCAGCAGTTCACCCAGACTCTGGAACAGATACACCAGCACGATAAACCACGGCGACGTCAGTCCCTGCGCATCGGCAAACCACATCCCGGCAGCGGCGGCGGTCAGGAAACCCAGCGAGCACAGGAACATACCGAGCGTAAACTTCATCGGCATGGTCAGGTCTTTACCTTTGTTTCCCAGACGGGTATAAATCGCGGCCAGTACCGGGCTTGCCACTACCACCCAGAACGGGTTCAGCGCCTGGAAGCTTACCGGGTTGATGGCGAAACCAAGAATTTCATGGTGTACGTTATTGATAGCAAAGAAGTTAAGTGACGTTGGCATCTGTGCGTACAGCACATAGAACACTACCGCTTCCAGCATCAGGATAAAAGCCACGAACATTTTGTTGCGCCCGGTTTTATCCAGTTTGAAGGCCTGGCGGAAGAAGATGATCGTCACGGCAATCGACAGGACAATCAGCACCAGGTTGGCAATCTTCACGTTATGCATCAGCCAGGCGCAGATAAATATCGTCACTACCGTACCGGCCAGCACGCAGAATAGATTACGGAAATTCAGCGGCTTATGATCTGGCTCAGAACCGATATTCTTCACCATTCCACGGCAGGCAAAGTAGACCAGCAGCGCGACGATAAGCCCGGCCCCGCACAGGTTGTAGGTCACCGCGTAGCCAAACTTATCGGCAATCACCGGCGCCAGCGACAGCGACAGCAGCGAACCGATGTTAATCGACATATAAAACAGGGTGAAAGCGCCATCCAGTCGGGCGTCTTTCGGTGGATAGCATTTTGACAGCAGGCTTGCCGGGTTGGCTTTAAATAACCCGTTACCCACGGCAATGGTACCCAAAGCAATAAAGATCAGATCGGGCTTGAGCAGCGACATCCCGGTCATGAAGTAGCCGATCGCCAGCACAATCGCACCGAGTACCAGCGTGCGCTTGGTCCCTAACAGGTGGTCGCCGACGTAGCCGCCGATCGAGATCAGGCCGTAGACCAGTGCGGCAAAAGCACCAAAGGTGACGAATGCCTGTTCCTGAGAAAAACCGAGTTGCTTAACAAAAAATACCGCCAGGATGCCCTGAACGCCGTAATAGCCAAATCGTTCCCATAATTCCACAAAGAAGATCATGAAGAACGGACGAGGTTGCTGCAGCAAGCCCGTAGGTGCAGTTTTATTCATATTCCATCGCCTTTCAAAGCCATCCCGAAAAGTATGAACGCGTATACTTAAACGCGCCGAAAAAGTCTTATTTTGTTATAGACTGCGGCGATTAGCCGTGCGGGTAGAGTATTATACAGATAGTTTTCGATCCAATTAGTTGATCACACTAATTATGATTTATTTGTTGGGTTGATGTACTAATTGTGTCCGAATGATAAAAACAAAAACGCCCGCGCGGGCGGGCGTTTACAGGCTTTACTGTTTGCTGCGGGACGGGTTATCTCCCGGCGGCAAGCATTTTATGCTTCTTCGTCGTCACGCAACGGAACAATCAGCATGTCGACGTGGACGGTGTTGATCAGTTGACGTGCGGAGGACATCAGTTTGCTCCAGAAATCCTGGTGGTGACCACAAACGACCAGATCCATGTCGTATTTTTTGATGGCATCAACCAGAACCTGGCCCAGGTCGCCGCTACCGCTCAGGGTTTCGGTGATAGGGTAGCCTGCATTGGTGGACAGCTCGGTTAACGCGTGGTGGGTTTCTTCAGAAATACGTTTCTGCATGTCGCCCAGATTCACGTCGATTAGCCCGGTGTACAGGTCGGAATAGTTTACGTCAACGTGGATAAGGGAGACTTTAGCATTGTAAGGCCGCGCCATAGAGACCGCTTTTTCAACCAGAACTTTGCTTTCCGGAGAAAGATCAACCGCGATAAGAATGTGTTTATAAGCCATAGTGTTACTCCTTCCATAAGTTGTCGATGACTAGCCTGCTGGCGTTTATTTGCCGCCGCGTCATTCGCGTCCTGCGAACCTTATGCGCGGGGCTAGCCCAGTCGTAAAAACGTACCATATAAGGACTATCCTTACATTATAGCGACCTGGATAATCCGTCAATCCGCCTTGCTTGCCAAGCAGTTAAACAAATTTTTTAGTTAATTGCATTGATAGCGATTAACCTTCTGGCAAAAAAATTAACTAATCTCCTACACTATTTAGAGAGGCGCTCGGATGCGTGATACTAACACGAGCGGTTTCGGTAGCACTCTTCACTGAATGATTGGTAGGGTATCGGGGAGCGGTAGTCCCGGAAAGGAGTTCCGTGGGCGGGTCGCCGGGGAGGAGATATGATAAGCACCATTGCGTTGTTCTGGGCTTTGTGTGTCGTTTGCATTGTTAATATGGCGCGCTATTTTTCTTCGTTACGCGCACTGTTAGTGGTACTTCGTGGTTGCGATCCATTACTTTACCAGTATGTCGATGGTGGGGGATTTTTTACCTCGCATGGGCAACCCAACAAGCAGATGCGTCTGGTGTGGTATATCTACGCTCAGCGTTACCGCGATCACCATGATGATGAATTTATTCGCCGCTGTGAGCGGGTTCGCGGCCAGTTCATTCTTACCAGCGCGTTATGCGGACTGGTGCTAATCAGCATGGTTGCGCTGATTATCTGGCACTGATTACCAACGACAGATACAAAAAAAGCGGGTCAGTTTCCTGACCCGCTTTTTTACCGTGCATCCGCTTAGATAAGCTTCAGGGAGAGCCAGTACAGCACCCCGGAAAGAATAATCGCCGCCGGCAGGGTGAAGACCCAGGCCATCAGAATGCTGGTTACCGTCTTACGCTGTAAACCGCCACCATCAACAACCATCGTTCCCGCAACGGAAGAGGAGAGAACGTGGGTGGTGGAAACGGGCATACCGGTGTAGCTGGCAAGACCGATAGAGACTGCGGCGGTCATCTGCGCCGACATCCCCTGGGCATAGGTCATGCCTTTCTTACCGATTTTCTCACCAATGGTGGTGGCTACGCGACGCCAGCCAATCATCGTACCAATACCCAGCGCCAGTGCGACGGCCATAATGATCCAGATAGGCGCGTACTCAATGGTGCTCAGCATGTCAACTTTCAGTTTTTTCAGCAGACGTTGATCGTCAGCGCTTACGCCAGGCAATTTCACCACTTTATCCGTGGTATCAGAGATACACAGCATAATACGGCGCAGCTGGCCACGCTGTTCAACGCTTAACTTGTCGTAGGTTTCCAGATTCGCCAGCATACCTTTCGCACGCTCAAGCGCGTTGATGGTATTCGCTGGGTGGCAATGGAACTCTGTCGATGCCGTTGTGACCGTTTCCGTCGGGGACGGAATCAACTGGTCTACGCCAGTCGCCTGCTTGAGCAGGTCCGGGCGTTGCTGGAAGAAGACTTCGACGTTATTGATAGCATCGCGGGTACGGGTAATTTCGTAACCGGAAGCATTCATATTCACCACGAAGCCTGCAGGCGCTACGCCAATCAGCACCAGCATCACCAGACCAATGCCTTTCTGGCCATCGTTCGCGCCGTGAGAAAACGCCACGCCGATAGCGGAGAGGATCAGTGCGATACGCGTCCAGAACGGCGGCTTTTTCTTGCCATCTTTCTTTTCACGTTCTGCCGGTGTCAGATGGATACGGGCACGTTTTTTCGTACCGCTCCAGTAGCGACGCAGAATGAATATAAGGCCGCCAGCAACCACCAGACCGACAATCGGCGAGATGATTAGCGAGGCAAAAATACCCATCACTTTCGGGATGTTAAGTGCGTCCACCACCGAGGTGCCGTTCATCAACGCATTGGTTAAACCAATACCGATAATCGCGCCAATCAGCGTGTGGGAGCTGGATGCAGGTAAACCAAAGTACCAGGTACCCAGGTTCCAGATAATTGCCGCCAGCAGCATGGAGAACACCATGGCGAGGCCATGTGACGATCCCATATTTAGCAGCAGATCCGTTGGCAGCATATGCACGATGGCATACGCTACGCTGAGACCACCCAGCAAAACACCAAAGAAGTTGAACAACGCAGCCATGACCACCGCCAATTGCGAACGCATTGCACGGGTATAGATCACGGTTGCGACAGCATTGGCTGTGTCATGGAAGCCGTTAATTGCTTCATAGAACAGCACGAAAGCCAGAGCAAGCAATAGTAAAAGCCCGGTATGTAAATCCAGGCCAGCAAACAAATGTAGCATAGGACGTTACGCCATTTTGAGGACATGAACGCGGCGCATTATCAGTGACTTTGGCGGCGCGGGCAAAGTGAAATATAGAGTTTTTTTGATTTGTCTCCTGCTTTGTTTTACACCACTAAAGAATTATCCTATATATTTCAGATAAATACCCTTTATCGGTAGTTTGGTGCTGGTGCGACCACTGAGGAATCTTTACAATTCACCCCCGCTTTTTAGAGAGGATCGCAACGTGGAAAGGTTTGATACCGTTATTATAGGCGCTGGCGCAGCGGGTATGTTTTGTGCCGCGCAGGCAGGACAAGCAGGTAGCCGGGTACTGCTGATTGATAATGGTAAAAAGCCGGGACGCAAGATCCTCATGTCTGGCGGGGGACGCTGCAACTTTACCAACCTTTATGTCGAACCTGCCGCGTATTTGAGTCAAAACCCGCATTTTTGCAAATCGGCGCTGGCGCGTTATACGCAGTGGGATTTTATCGATCTGGTGGGCAAGCACGGTATCGCCTGGCACGAAAAAACGTTGGGTCAGCTGTTCTGCGACGATTCCGCCCAGCAAATTGTCGATATGCTGGTGGACGAGTGTGAAAAAGGTAACGTAACTATGCGGTTACGTAGCGAAGTCCTCAGCGTTGAGCGTGAGGGGGAAGATTTCATCCTGGCGCTGAACGGCATGACTGTCGGCACGAAAAAGCTGGTTATCGCCTCTGGTGGTCTTTCGATGCCGGGTCTGGGCGCGACGCCGTTTGGCTATAAAATTGCCGAACAATTCGGTCTGAACGTGTTGCCGACGCGCGCAGGTCTGGTGCCTTTCACCTTACACAAGCCGCTGCTGGAGCAGCTTCAGGTGCTCTCTGGCGTATCCGTTTCCTCCGTTATCACCGCCGAGGACGGCACCGTATTTCGTGAAAACCTGCTCTTTACGCACCGCGGGCTTTCTGGTCCGGCCGTGCTGCAGATTTCCAGTTTTTGGCAGCCAGGTGAATTTGTCAGCATTAATTTGTTGCCGGATGTTGACCTTGCGAGCTTCCTGGATGAACAACGCAGCGCCCACCCTAATCAGAGCTTAAAGAATACGCTTGCTATGCAGTTGCCAAAACGCCTGGTGGAATGTTTACAGCAGTTAGGGCAAATCCCGGATGTCTCGCTGAAACAGCTTAACGTGCGCGATCAGCAAACGCTGGTGGAGACCCTGACCGAGTGGCGGGTGCAGCCGAACGGTACGGAAGGGTATCGTACCGCTGAAGTCACGCTGGGCGGCGTGGATACCAACGAGCTGTCATCGCGCACGATGGAAGCCCGTAAAGTGCCAGGACTCTATTTTATTGGTGAAGTGATGGACGTCACCGGCTGGCTGGGTGGATACAACTTCCAGTGGGCATGGTCGAGCGCCTGGGCGTGCGCGCAGGATTTGGTCTCTGGTGAGTGAATTTGTTTACCGCTGTTACAAGGAACTGACTCAGGCATGCGTTTCTTAACTCCGGGAATGATAAGATAATCAGTTAAAAATCGCACAGATAAGAGAACGGGAGGCACATGGTTATTCCTGAGGTAAAACAGGAGCGGCTCTATCAAAAGATAGCCAATCTCATCATTAAGCTCATCAACGATAGTATTTTTCCGCCAGGAAGCTTCTTGCCCCCTGAACGTGAACTGGCGAAGCAACTTGGCGTGAGTCGCGCATCGCTCAGAGAAGCGCTGATTGTGCTGGAGATCTCAGGATGGATCACCATCCAGTCCGGTAATGGCGTTATTGTTACTGATAAAAAGCATTCCGCCAGTGATTATACGGTTGAAGAAATACTCTATTCGCGAGAGTTGGTTGACAGTCATTGCGCGCGTCTTGCTGCAGAAGCAGGCAAAGATGAACTTATTAGTCAGCTTGAAGCGCTGCACCTCAGCATGGAAAAAGCCATTAGTGAAAACAATGTCCATGGCTTTTACTCCCTCGATAAGCAGTTCCATTTAACGGTATCTGAAGCCAGCCAGAACCGCGTACTGCTTGATATGTCGCGAATGCTGTGGGAACAACGCGTTAACATCCCGTATGCCGGACTGGACAAGCGTTCCGGCAATCGGGATGTATTAACCAGCATGAATACTCAGCATAAAGCGATTGTGGATGCGATCCGCCAGGCTGATGCTGACGGTGCTTACCAAAAATCACTGGAACATCTGGCTTATGTCAGACAGATCGTGGGTCTTTGAAGTAAAATATTTAATGATTTAGAGCGGCTACCGCTGCACGTGCTCCTACGCTGTGCAATTGCTGACAGGCAGCGGTTACGCGTTTGATAAAGTCTGTGTTATCGCTCAAATCCGTCCCAAAAATGGTGTCGATTGTCAGCAGCGCCCGCACACGCTCTTCAGGTGACTGATATTGCTGATTTATCGCCTGATACCGTGCCGCCAGAGGGTCCACCACATCAATCGGATTGTTTTTTTCATCCACACCGCTGACGTAGCGCATCCAGGCTGCGACACCCAGAGCCAGATGACGGTAATCTTCCCCTCGTGCCAGATGCAGCCGAATGGGATCCAGCAAACGCTGCGGTAATTTCTGGCTGCCATCCATCGCAATTTGCCAGGTTCGGTGCTTCAGTGCTGGATTAGTAAAGCGCGCGATAAGCAATTCCGCATAACCTGCCAGGTCTGTACCTTCAGGCATCGACAGCGTTGGGGCCTGTTCGTCAAGCATTAACGCCAGCGCAGCGTTGCGATACGCCGGGTTTGTCATCGTATCGGCAATCGTCTCATAGCCGCCCAGATAACCGAGGTAGGCGAGGAATGAGTGACTGCCGTTGAGCATACGCAGTTTCATCATTTCAAACGGCACCACATCTTCCACAAACTGTGCGCCCGCGCGATCCCAGTCCGGACGTCCATTAACAAAGTTATCTTCGATAACCCACTGGCGGAATGGCTCGCAGGCAATGGCACAGGGATCGTAAACGCCAAGCTGCTCGGCGATTTGCGCTAACGTCTCTTCTGTTGCTGCTGGAACGATGCGGTCTACCATTGTGCATGGGAACGTTGCCTGTTCGGCAATCCACTCAGCCAGGTGCGGATCGCGCTCGGCGGCCAAACCCAGGACAGCGGTTTTTGCGACGTGGCCATTTTCCCGCACGTTATCGCAGGACAGCACAGTAAAAGCGTTCAATCCCTGCTGGCGGCGTAGCGCGAGGGCTTCAACGATATAACCAATTGCTGATTTGGGGGACTGTGGGTGGGCAATGTCGTGCTGGATAAACGGATGATTCAGATCCAGCTCGCCGCTGGCGGCATCTGTGCAATATCCTTTTTCGGTGATGGTCAGCGAAACCATGGCAGTTTCTGGACGTGCCATTGCGTGGATAATGGCTTCACAACCGTCAAATTCAGGATGCAGCGCTTCTTTCATCGAGCCAATGATTTTAAGCTCTGTCGTTTGTGCGCCGCGTTCGGCAACGGTGTACAGCAGATCCTGCGCTTTCAGGTTTTGAATCAGTGTGGCATCGTTTCCGGGCATCAGGTTGACCTCACATATGCCCCAGTCGCTGTCACTGCTTTCCAGCAAATGATGTGTATAGAGTGCCTGATGGGCGCGGTGAAAAGCGCCGCAACCAAGATGCACGATGCGCGAAACGAGGCGTGAACGATCCCTGCGTGGGCGTGGGGTGGAAATCTGTGCAGTGGCGAGATTATTGTCCATGACAAACTCCTGTCATTGATGATCTTCTTTGATAATGCGCTATCAAAGACTGGTGCTGACTGAAAGTGAAAACCGCATGGCGGGGATACCATGCGGCAATGTGGTTACTGACTGAAGAAGGCGCGCTGGATAGCCAGTTCAACGCCGCGTACTTCAGCCAGGCCCTTAAGGCGACCAATAGCGGAATACCCTGGGTTAGTTTTCTTTTTCAGGTCATCAAGCATTTGATGACCATGGTCGGGTCGCATGGGGATAAGTGAGGCGTTGCCTTCAGCTTTACGCCGCTGTTCTTCTTCGACTATCGCTTTCACTACGCTGTACATATCGACATCACCGGAGAGATGCGCTGCCTCATGGAAGGTTTTGGGATTCTCTTCGCGTTGTGTGGAACGCAGGTGCGTAAAGTAAATTCGCGGACCGAACTGTTTGATCATCTCAACCAGATCGTTGTCTGCGCGGACGCCGTAAGATCCGGTACACATCGTAAAGCCGTTGGCCGCACTGTTTACGGTATCCACCATCCACTGCATATCTTCTATAGTAGAAACGATGCGCGGCAGGCCAAGAATCGGGCGCGGTGGATCGTCAGGATGAACCGCCATTCGTACTCCTACCTCTTCAGCGACTGGGATAATGGCTTTCAGGAACCAGGCGAAATTTTCCCGTAGGGCCGCTTTGTCGATATCTTTATAGGTTGCAAGGTGGCTACGGAATTGGTCCAGGGTATATCCTTCCTCGGCACCTGGCAGACCGGCAATGATATTGCGCGTCAGCCGGGCTTTGTCCTCTTCGCTCATATCCGCAAAACGCTGGTGAGCCTGGGCAATTTCCTCCGCGTTGTAGTCCGCTTCCGCACCAGGGCGCTTGAGGATATGCAATTCAAATGCGGCAAACTCAATCTGGTCAAAGCGCAGAGCCTTTGAACCGTCGGGTAACACATACTCCAGGTCGGTACGGGTCCAGTCCAGAACCGGCATGAAGTTGTAGCACACAGTAAAGATGCCGCATTGGGCGAGATTGCGCAGCGTCTGCTGGTAATGCTTGATCCACAGATCGTACTGGCCCGTGTGGGTCTTGATGTCTTCATGGATCGGCACGCTTTCCACGACCGACCAGACCAGACCGGCTTTTTCTACGATCTCTTTGCGTTTGAGAATTTCTTCTACGGACCAGACTTCACCGTTTGGAATATGGTGCAGCGCAGTTACCACACCCGTTGCACCAGCTTGACGAACATCGGACAACGATACGGGATCGTTTGGGCCATACCAACGCCAGGTTTGTTCCATCGCTTTATCTCCTGGAAAAATTAATGAAAGGTCGCATTGATCTTCAGATAGCGTTCCGGGTATTGATCAAGTTCCTTCACGGCGTCAGGCACATCATCAATATTCACTACCTTGCTGACGACATCCGCGGGATTAATGTTCAGCGTGGCCAGCATTTGTAACGCCTCTTCGAATTCACCTGCACTGGTACGCGATCCGCGCAGATCCAGTTCCTTAAACGTGATCAGGTTAGTGGGTAACGATGTCTCCTGTTTTGGCCAGCCGGTGAAAGCAATACGACCTGCAAATGACGCAAGATCCAGAGTTTCGCGAATTGCACTGTTGGCGCCAGATGCTTCGACTACAACCTGCGCCATCGTCCCCTGCGTGATCTCTTTGATCGCCTCAATAACCCGGATGTTCGACGGATTGATGACGTAAGGCACGCCCAGTGATTTTGCGTACTGAAGTCGTTCGTCCACGATATCGATCAGAATGGGTGTCGCACCGTAGCGCAATGCGCTCAGTGCCGCCATCAGGCCAATCGCACCGGCACCAATAATGGCGATATGCTCTCCGGCCGTCAGTTTGGCGCGATGTAGCGCATGCAGTGCGATAGTCAGTGGTTCAGCTAGCGGAGCCATCTCTGAGGCGACATCATCAGGGATTTTGTGAATTAAATGTGCGGGGTGAGCAACCACCTCCTGCATTGCGCCATCAATATGCACACCAATTACTTTTAGATTTTCACAACAATTTGTTCTGCCTACTGAGCAAGGGTAGCAATGACCACAATAAATATAAGGATCAACAATAACGCGATCACCTTCTTTAATATTTGCTGGCATGCCCTTGCCTTGTTTAATAACAATGCCTGTGACTTCATGTCCAATAATACGTGGATAGGTTACTAATGGGTTAGTACCACGAAATGCACCAATATCAGAGCCACATATCCCAGCAGCATCAACTTTTATTAGTACTTCATTATCTTTCTTTTCCGGATAATCAACCCAACGGGTTTCAATTTCACCAGGTTTATTGATGTAAACAGCTTTGACTTTCATTTGTTTTTAATCCTTTATTTTTGACAAATACGAATACCAGACAGCTGGAAACAATCGCAATAACCCCAGCCAGATAGAATGCGTAATCATATTTACCGCTAAACTGGACAATAAACCCGGTGACCAGAGGGCCAATAATTCCGGATATATTTGCCAGTCCATGCATGGCACCACCGACGCTGCCCACTTTATCTTTGTGCACGACATCCTGAATAACTGCCCAATATATAGGTCCAGTCAAATACAGCAGGAATAACGAGACTGACATCAGTCCAACGGCACTGCCGATAGTCGTAACCGTTCCTGAAACCGCCACACAGATCGCCGCGCCAGCCAGGCAAACACCGAGAATAAGACGGCGAGAAAGTAGGGCATTTCCTGTAATGCGATAGATAAAATCAGAACATACTCCGCCCAATACCATACCGATCGCGCCAATTACCCACGGGATGACGGTTGCAATACTAATTTCTTTAATATCAAGGTGTAGAGAGTGGTTAAGATAGCTTGGGAACCAGGTCAGGAAGAAAAAGAGTATGTAGTTATAACTGAAGAAGGCCAGTGTCGTTGCCCACACCATAGGCTGCTTCATGTAGTAACCGAGAGAAGGCATCGCTTTACCGTCATCCGCTAAAATGATGTCATCATGGTTTTCAAAATCGACACGTTCTTCCGGGGCGAGGTGTTTACTTTTTGAAGGTTTATCACTGGCAGTGAAATACCATAGTAATACCCAGACTAAACCGAACAGGAAAATGATACCGAATGCCGGACGCCAGCCTAATGAAAGCGCCAGCATGCCAACTACCGGACCAGAAATCGCGCCACCTAACGGTGAACCTGCGCTAAAAATACCAATCGCAGTTGCAGATTCCTTGCGTGAAATCCAGTTATTGATGATTTTATTTCCGGCCGCGCTGACCGGTCCTTCAGCCATGCCGAATAACACGCGAACAGCCAGCATAGTCCATAAGCCAGTAACCAGACTGGTCATCCCACAAAATAATGACCAGAGTAACGCGGCGACCAGAAATACTGTCTTGGGGCCAAATCTGTCACTGGCCCAGCCACCGATAAAGTTAAATAGAGCATAACCAACAAAGAATGCGCTGAATATCATACCCATCTCAGCTGCATTGAATCCTAATTCCTTTTCGATGAGTGGAGCGGTGATCGACAATGCTGAACGATCCATATAGTTAAGCATGTAAACTATAAAAAGAAGAAAAACGATAAGCCATCCCATTGTTTTTCTTTTCATGATATATCCTCTTATTGTGGTCTAGCGGCCTGACCACAATATTTAAAACCTATTTTAAGATCACCATTCTTTTGATGTTAATGTGATCAACATAACGAAAAATAAGTTTTTTAAATGATTAATATCAAATGTTTTTGCGGTTATCTATATGAATCTTAATGCTTTTATTTTGGTGGTGGAGTTTAGAGTAAAAGCGGATTTCGTATTCAACACCCATTTTTGATGAATATTGCAATAACGTTGCACAGGAAGATCTGCGATCGTTCAGCGTAAATCAGCCACCAGCGCATCGACTACGTACACTCACAGCGGCGCTCCCATCCGCTGAGAACGGAAAAATGGCTCATGGCGACCTGTTTTTGTAATGATTTATTAACATATGTGCTACAAGTCACAGAATCAACGATGAGGCAAAAAGTCGCTTTGACACGCTTTCCCTTACCTTCTAGAGTGGAAAAATACAGATTTTAGATAAGAGACTATCTGTGAAATTAAGATGGTCTCTTATTGCATTTTTTTAGCTAATGGCGACCTTCTTCCGAATATTATGAAGGGGAAAGCCATGTCCGCATGCTCATTCTCAAATCCGATAAAAATCCGTGGCGTTGATGATGTTATCAATTGCATCGACTCTCGCGGAAAAATCAGTGGCAGAGCCGGTGTTATTTGGTGGTTGGCATTAGGTGGCCTGTTCCTTGATGCTTTTTCAAATTCAGCTCTTAGTGCTGGATTAAATCCAATGACCCGCAATTTAAATCTGAGCGCAACTGAAGTTGCGTTACTTACCTCATTTTCATCGTGGGTTGCTATATTATTTAATCCCATTGGCGGCTGGATTGCCGATCGCTGGGGGCGTGTACCACCGCTGATAATCGCCAAAATAATGGCGGTGATTGGTGCGCTGTTAGTGATGTCATCCTCCAGTTTCAGCACCATAATCGTGGGCCGCTTCTTTGTTGGCGTGTCTTACGGGATGGATTTTGCCGTGGCCATGGCGATGCTGGCAGAGTTCACGCCAGTGAAACTAAAAAGCCGTTTAAACACCTGGCAAGGGGTCTGGTATGTTGCGGTTTGTTTAAATCTGGCATTAGCGCTGATGTTTTATTCCTGGGATGTTGGGGATGCTATCTGGCGTTATTCTATTGCCGTGACAGCGTTATGTGGACTCATCGTACTTTTTTTCCAGTTCCGTTATTTAGTAGAAAGTCCGGTATGGTTGGCGAGAAAATCACGGCTTTCTGATGCTGTGATCGCTATGAATAAAATATACGGTGATAATTTTATTCTGGCGTCAAAAGCGGAGCAAAAACCTGTTATTGGGCAAGCAGAAAAAGGGGCGAGAAATGTACTGCTAATATTCCGTGGCGTATATTTACCGCGTACGATTCTGGCTTCTACGGTTCAGATCTGCCAGTCAATCCAGTATTTTGGCGTCGGCTGGTATTTGCCGGTTATTAGCGCCGCGATGTTCGGTAAAAACTTTGTGTACGCAACCTTGTGTTCACTATTTTTTAACGTATTTGGTATTGTTGGTGGTTTCTTGTCTCCTGCAATCGGTCGTCGTCTTGGCTTGCGCCGCTCTTCGGCGATCGGTTTTGCCGTGGCTTTTCTCGTACTGCTCACGCTGGGACTGTTCAGCGACAGTATGCCGCTGTGGGCCTCTTTGCTGGTTCCCGCGTTGTTTATTCTTTGTCACTCAGGTGGACCCGGTGCAAACGGGAAAAGCCTTTCATCCCTCTCTTTTCGCAGTGAACTGCGGGCAGGCGCAAATGGCGTGGTCGGTGCGCTCGGGGCAATAGGTGCGGCGCTCGGTCTGTTTATCTTCCCCGTTTTCCGTGATCTCTACGGCCTGCAAACGACCTTCCTGATCATGTCCGCCGTGCCGTTGTTCGCCAGCATCGTCTGCTTTGTGATCCCATGGGATCCCACTCGCACCACGATTCAGCCGGATAACGAGCCTGGCGCCCCGCAGTTCGAATCACCCCATTCACCCTATCCTGAGTCGATGGCCCCGGAATCAAACAGGAGTACGAAATGATTGAATATGAAGATGTCATCCTGGCTATTGATGAAGGTACATCAGGTACGCGTGCGGCAGTGGTGGGGCGAAATAGCCAGGTCCACTGTCTTGAATACCAGCCGCTTCAGGTCAGTAGCCAGCGCCATGGCGTTGTTGAACAAGATGCTGATGAAATTTTGCAGGCCACTATTGCGGTGTGTCGTACAGCGATTGCCAATGCGCAGCACAGCAAGATGCGTATTGTGGCGCTGGCGATTGCGACGCAACGTTCAACGGCGGTGCTATGGGATGCAATCACTGGCAAGGCGCTGGCGCCTGCGATGGTCTGGCAGGATGCGCGTTTTACGGATGAGCTGGCGCGACTTGCCCCGGAATGGGATGCGAAACTGCTGCCAGTAATTGGACGACCGGTTGGGATACGTTCACCTTACCTCTGGGCGTCATACCATATCGCCAATACACCGGCAGTGAAGAGGGCGCACCAGGCTGGAACCCTGGTTTTTGGCACCGTTGACAGTTTGTTGCTCTGGCATCTGGCGGAAGAAAAAAAATGTGTCACCACCCCCACCAACGCCACCTCTGCGGGCGCGTATTGCCTCAACGAGCATCAGTACCATTTGCCATGGCTGCAGACGCTGAAGTTCCCGACGTCATTGCTGCCTGAATTGCACGATGATACCGATGATTTTGGCTCTACGCGTGAAGATATCCTCGGGATCAGCGTCCCGATCCGGGCTTGCGCCGGGGATCAGTTTGCGGGGGCTATTGGGCTGGGTTGCACTGAGCGCGGGCAGGCGTTGTGTATGCATGGGACCGGCAGCTTTGTTGATTTAATGATGGGGCCGACGGTGCCGACATTGAAAAAAAGCTGTGAAAGTACGCTCACCATGACCGCGCGCCGACAAAAAGGACGCTCGCACTTCTCTGTAGAAACATTCGTCCCGACGACCGGTTCGGCCCTGAACTGGGTGTGCGAAAAGCTGCGCTGGTTCGACTCACCCGAGCAAATCAGCGAGCTGGCTGCACAGGCTAATGATTCTGGCGGCGTGAGTTTCATTCCAGCATTAACGGGGCTGCGTGTTCCTCATTTGCAGCCGCATGCCCGCGCCTCGCTTAACGGTATTTCAATCTCGACCACACGTCCGCAGGTGGCCTACGCCATTCTGGAAGGCATTGCGCATTCGGTAGCCGCCTGTATGCGCGCCAATGAAGCGGCAACCGGCATCGCAACGCAAGAGCTGGTGGTAGGCGGCGGGTTGTCCAATAGCGACACGTTATTGCAAATCCAGGCCGATGTTAGCGGCATCCCCGTACGGCGGATGGCCGAAACGGCGAGGGCCAGCTTACGCGGCGCGGCGTTTCTGGCGGGAGCCGATGGGCTGCTGTGGGATTCGTTGTCTGATGCCTGCGCCGCGCTGAAAACGGCGCGTCTGTTTGAACCCAAAATCAGTCATGACCTTCGCGAACAAAAAATCAACCGCTGGGAGATGCGTATTGCGCTCGAAATGGAAACCGCCAGCAGCCTCACTACCGCTAATCAGGAGCACGCCGACTCATGAAGTTTTTCCCTTCGCGAAAGCCAAACAAAACACGCAGTGATATGTACGGCGCCGAACCGTTGCGTCTTCAGCGTCCTGAGCAACTGGACCGACTGGAAAGCGAAACCTACGACATTCTGATTGTCGGCGGCGGAGTGACGGGGGCCTATGCGGCGCTGGATGCCAGCTTGCGCGGATATCGGGTGGCGTTAATTGAGAAGAGTGATTTTGCCTCGGGGACGTCATCCAAGTCATCAAAAATGGTGCACGGCGGCCTGCGTTACATCGAGCAAGGGAACCTCGGACTGGTACGTCATTCTTTGCTCGAGCGCCAGCGTATGCGCCGCAATGCTCGCCATCTGGTGCAGCGGCTGCCCTTTTTATTTCCGGTACTCGATAAGAATGGCGTGTTTGATAAACGCATGTCCTCTGCGTTTGAAAGTCTGCTCTGGACCTACGATCTCGCCGGGGGATGGCGGGAAGGTATTCTTCACCAAAAATTAACGCCGGCGGAAGTGTTATCGCACTGCCCAACGCTGAAAGAAGAGCAACTCTCCGGCGGCTTTATGTATTTCGATGCCCGTGTTGATGACGCCAGGTTAACGCTGGCCCTGGTGCGGACGGCGGCGTTTCATGGGGCGACGGTAACAAACCATGCCGAAGTCATCGAAACCACACGCGACCAGCATGGCAAGGTCAATGGGGGCATCGTGTATGCCGATGGCAGGGAAATCCGGGTCAAAGCGCGGGTGGTCATTATGGCGACGGGTGTCTGGTTGCGTGACTGGAGTGGGCTGAAAAAAGGGGAATCATCGCCGCTGAATATCCGTCCGGCGAAGGGGGTTCATGTCGCCATCCCGTGGATGAAAATTCGCAATGATTGCACGGTGACCATTCCGGTGGCCGGACGCAGTCGGCGCGCGACCATTACGCGCTGGGGCAACGTCTCCTATCTGGGCACCACGGATGAAGACTATCAGGGCGATTTGAACGATGTTCACTGCAATCGCACTGAACTGGACTTTCTGCTGGAAGGCGCAAACTCGGCGCTGAAAACGGATCTGCGTCCGGAAGATGTGGTGGGAAGTATCGCTGGTTGCCGCCCGCTTGTCGGTACCGCGGGCGGTAAAACCGTTGAGATGAAGCGTAACCATGAGATCAGGGTTGCAGCGGACGGACTGATTACCATTGTCGGCGGCAAACTGACGACCTCGCGCCACATGGCGGAAGAAACCATTGATGCGGCCAGCAAAATACTGGGCCGTAAAAAAGCCTGCTCAACGAAAACTGCGTATTTGCTGGGCGCGGCTGGCTATGACCCACAGGCCATTCTGGCCTCTGGCGGCCTGTCTGCGCATCTGGGCGAGCGCTATGGCACCGAAGCGCATTTTGTCAGTGACATTATTCAGGCCGATCCCTCGCTGGTTAAACCTATCGTGGAAGGGCTTCCCTACACCGAAGCGGAAGTGGTGTATGCCGTACGCCATGAGCTTGCCAGCACCGTTGATGATGTGCTGTCGCGTCGAATTCGCGCGCGCCTGATGGCACGCGATGCGTCAGCCATTGCCGCTGAACGCGTTGGGGAAATACTGCAACAAGAACTCCGGTTACAGCCTGAACAGGTGGCAAAACAGGTAGCCAGCTATCAGGCCGCAATTAAACATGAAAAATCAATGCTTATGGGGACATCAGAATGATCAGTAAAGAAGCGATTAAACGTGGTTATAACCGTGGAAACTATACCATTGGCGCACATACTCGCCCCGCATGGGCAACAGATATCACCAGCAGCAATGGCGCAAGAGGAATGCAGGTAGATCCCGTTGCGATTAGCGAAGCGACGTTTGACCGGCTGCGGGTGATTGCTGATGAGGTGCTGACGTCGGAGTCCGATGTGATTACCTGGACCCGCGACTGGTGGGCCGGTTCAATGATTGCGGAAACCCAGGGCGCGCCTGCCACCTCAAAAGGCGTGATTGTACGCGTTTCTACCGTAGAACAGATTCAGGACGTAATGCGCCTCGCCAGTGAATCCGCTATTCCGGTTACAGTTTCTGCCGGGCGAAGTAACGTTACCGGAGCCGCATTACCGCTGCGCGGAGGGATTGTGCTAGACGTTTGCGAACTCAACAAATTGCTCGATTTTGACCCACAAAGCCAGATTGTTGAGGTAGAAGCCGGCATGTTTGGCGATATTTTCGAGCAAACTATCCAAAAAGAGTATGGCATGACCATGGGGCACTGGCCGTCATCGTTTGGGATCAGTACCGTCGGCGGTTGGGTCGCCTGTCGCGGTGCGGGACAGCTTTCTACCCGCTACGGAAAAATTGAAGATATGGTTTTTGGCATGGATGTGGTGCTGGCCGATGGGCGCTTAATCACCGTTGGCGGTTATGCACGCAGCGCTATCGGACCTGATTTACAGCAAATGTTTATCGGTTCGGAAGGCACGCTGGGCGTGATAGTACGTGTGCGTTTGAAGCTACATCGTCTGCCGGATTATGGCCGCGCTATCGCATGGGGTTTTTCCAGCTTCGCTAGTGGGCTGGAGGCGTGTCGCGAAATCTTACAGCATGGCGCTAATCCAGCGGCACTGCGCTTGTACGATAACCTGGAAAGCGGCGTGCAGTTTGGCCTGCCCGAGACCAACGTCCTGTTGATTGCGGATGAGGGAGAACCCGACATTGTCGACGCGGTGCTGGCGATCAGTGAACGTATTTGTCAGCAGAGCGGAGAAGAACTTGACGGTGAATCTATCTTTGAGCGCTGGCTGGATACCCGGTATCTGACGGGAAAAAGCGCCGAAGGCTTTAAGAAAAGCCCCGGCCTGGTGGCGGATACGCTGGAAATGGTGGGGCGTTGGCGCGATCTCAGCGCGGTTTATGATGATGTGGTGGCAGCGATCAATGCCGTACCGGGCACGCTGGCGGGGTCAGCGCATCAGTCCCATGCCTACGTCGACGGCGCATGTCTTTACTTCTCACTGCGTGGCGATGTGCCCGTCGAGCAGCGTGCGGCCTGGTATCGTGCGGCATGGGACGCGGCAAATGCGGTGCTGATTAAACACAAGACTTCCCTTAGCCATCACCATGGCGTCGGGCTGCTCCGTTCCCCCTACATGCAGGCTTCTTTAGGTGAATCGCTGTCGGTTCTGGCTGATATTAAAAAAGCGCTGGATCCGCAAAATATCCTTAACCCGGGCAAGCTGGGCTTAAGCGCTCAGCTTTACGCACATCAGGCAGGTCAATCATGATAAAAAACCTTGGCGTGCTCCTGGCACGCCAGCCCGTCATCATGGCGATTTACGGCATTGAGCAACTGAAAACCGCACTGTCCAGCAAAGCTGAAGTCTGCATCATTGCCAATATCGATCTGATTAAGCTCCAGCCGGTGATCGAACTGCTGTCGAAGGCGGGAAAGTACGTCATCGTGAATATCGACAGTTGTAATGGGCTGTCCCAGGATAAAGGCGGCATTGATTATGTGGCCGAAACGGGGGCGATGGGGTTGCTTTCCACGCGTCTGCAAACCGTACAGCGCGCGAAAAAATGCGGGTTGATCACCATGCAGAAAATCTTCGTCACCGACCGCTCTACCTGGCTACGCAGCCTGAAAGCCGTGGAGCAAAGCGAACCCGATTATGTGCAACTGATGCCTGCGCAGATGCTGCCGTTGCTGCCGCAGGCCGATCGTAATGTGTTGCCGCCGATTGTGGCCTCCGGGTTTGTCTGCAATGAGGAACATGCCCGGACGGCGCTGTTGCACGGCGCGATAGCTGTATCAAGCAGCGACAGCGCGTTATGGGATGTGAATTTGCTACGTTAAACCACCGGGAGCCAAAAATGGAAAACACGCAGCTGTTTGTCGTTGCACATTATTTTGCCCAACCGACGATGGGTCACAAAGTTAACGACGCGCTCAGAATACTGGCAGAGGCAACGCGTCAGGAGCCTGAAAATATATCGTATGAGTTTTTCCGTTCCACGGAAGACGGCGATCGCTTTGTGATTCTTGAAACCTATCGTTGCGCAGAGGGGCTCGAACTTCACCGGAAAACGGAACATTTTCAACGAATTGGCACTGGCATTATTGCCCCGATGTTGGAGCGTAAAGAGGTGAAAAGCTTTCACATTCCTCCTGATGAACCGCATTGCTAAAAGCTGTCCATTTTTACTGCAAGGAATACCCCAATGAAAAATGTCATGAAGGATTTTGCGTTTACGACGGTAGCGGAAATCATCGTCGAGTGGGCGGGTGCGTCACGGTTAGGGGAGATTCTTCAGCAACGGTTTAGCGCACGTCGTGTATTGCTGGTGACCGATCCCGGTCTGGTCAAGGCTGGGGTTTTGCCACCGGTTCTGCACAGTCTGCACAACGCAGGGTTTCAGGTGATGCTTTATGATCGGGTCCAACCCGATCCACACGAGCGCCTCGTTCGCGAAGCTTTACAGGTTGCCCGCGATGGTAACTGCGAAATGGTTATTGGTCTGGGCGGCGGCTCCTCGCTCGATGTCGCAAAGCTGGTGGCTGTATTAATCAACTCTGAACAAGACCTGCCGGAGCTTTACGGCATCGACAAGGTCGCCGGGAAACGTCTACCGCTGGTTAACATTCCCACCACCGCCGGCACCGGGTCTGAAGTCACCAATATTGCAATTTTGACGACCAACGATGACAGCAAAATGGGCATTGTCTCCCCGCAACTGTATGGCGATTTGGTGCTATTGGATGCGCAACTGACCCTGGGACTTCCTCCTGTCCATACTGCCGCCGCCGGGATAGATGCGATGGTGCATGCGATTGAGGCCTATACCGGCAAGCATAAGAAAAACCCACTCTCGGACGCGCTGGCCCGCGAAGCGTTACGTTTAATCAGTCGCCAACTGGTGACCGCATGCCGTGACGGGCACAACCGTGAAGCGCGAGAAAATGTGCTGCTGGGCGCGATGCTGGCGGGACAGGCTTTTGCTAACTCTCCGGTGGCGGCGGTGCATGCACTGGCTTATCCCTTGGGTGCCAGACACCATATCCCGCACGGCTTGTCGAATGCGCTAATGTTGGTTCCGGTGCTGCAGTTTAACGTGGCGGTAACGGCCCCACTTTATGCCGAGCTGGCTCCCGTCATTGGGGCACAGGTGACAGGAAACGTGGATATCGATGCCCAGTCGTTTATTGCCGGGATGGTAAGCATTATTGCGGCAACCGGGGCGCCCAACAGGCTGCGTGACGTTGGTGTTCCCGCAGACGGTCTGGCGATATTGGCGCAGGATGCCATGCAGCAGACCCGCTTGCTGGGCAATAATCCCGTTACACTTAATGAAGATGATGCGTTGCGGCTTTACCAGCAGGCTTATTAAACCCAGAACGTGTCCGGTGAGCGGATCACTGGACATGCTTGGTCGGCGGCGATATCCCCACTACAACCGAATAGACATCTTGAATCCAGGTGTTAGTATTCAATAGACAGCAGTTATGAGTATGCGTGTTTCATTTCCGGCCAGGAACGCTGATGATGACAACATTACTACCCGATTTCACAGCATTTTCGTCATTCACTTCCTTCGCGGCGCGCGTTGCCTTAACGCCTGCTCGCTCAATGGCCATTGTTTTTCATTCCTTCTCATCCCGGATGGAATCTCCCGCTGAATAGCTGTTCAGTGGGCTTTGTGACACGCAACGTTTGATAACAGGGATTACGGCGGGTCGAATATGGATAAGTTTAAGCGTCATCTGATGTGGTGGGGAGCGGGTGTTCTTGTGGTGGTGGCTGCGATAGCCTGGTGGACGCTGCGCCCTGCGGGAATACCGGAGGGGTTTGCAGCCAGCAACGGCAGAATTGAAGCCACCGAAGTGGATATTGCCACTAAGATTGCCGGGCGTATTGATACCATCCTCGTTTCGGAAGGGCAGTTTGTCCGTCAGGGCGAGGTGCTGGCGAAAATGGATACCCGCGTGCTGCAGGAACAGCGGCTGGAGGCGATCGCGCAAATCAAAGAAGCCGAAAGCGCGGTGGCGGCGGCGCGGGCGTTGCTGGAACAGCGGCAAAGTGAAATGCGCGCCGCGCAGTCGGTGGTAAAACAGCGTGAGGCGGAACTGCAGTCGGTCTCTAAACGTCACGTGCGTTCCCGTTCGCTATCCCAGCGAGGGGCGGTGTCCGAGCAACAACTGGATGACGATCGGGCCGCGGCAGAAAGCGCACGCGCCGCGCTGGAGTCGGCAAAGGCGCAGGTCTCTGCGGCCAAAGCGGCGATTGAAGCCGCTCGTACCAGCATCATTCAGGCGCAGACCCGCGTAGAAGCCGCGCAGGCTACCGAACGTCGCATTGCCGCTGATATTGATGACAGCGAGCTGAAAGCTCCGCGCGATGGTCGCGTACAGTATCGCGTAGCCGAACCGGGCGAAGTGCTTTCCGCGGGTGGGCGCGTGCTGAATATGGTCGATCTCAGCGATGTCTACATGACGTTCTTCTTACCTACCGAACAGGCTGGCTTACTGAAGATTGGCGGCGAAGCGCGACTGGTGCTGGATGCCGCGCCGGATCTGCGCATTCCGGCGACCATCAGCTTTGTGGCCAGCGTCGCGCAGTTCACGCCGAAAACGGTGGAAACCAGCGATGAACGGCTGAAGCTGATGTTCCGCGTCAAAGCGCGTATCCCGCCAGAGCTGTTGCAGCAGCATCTCGAGTACGTGAAAACCGGTCTGCCGGGCATGGCGTGGGTGCGTGTCGATGAAAATCGCGCCTGGCCTGACGACCTGATGGTGAGGTTGCCGCAATGACGCATCTGGCGCTGGTTCCTGTTCCTCCCGTGGCGCACCTTGACGGCGTGAGTCAGCATTACGGGAAAACGGTCGCGCTGAACAATATCACGCTGGATATTCCTGCCCGTTGCATGGTGGGGTTGATTGGCCCGGATGGCGTGGGGAAATCGAGCTTGTTGTCGCTCATCTCCGGCGCGCGGGTCATTGAACACGGTAACGTGATGGTGCTGGGCGGCGATATGCGCGACCCGCAGCACCGCCGGGATGTCTGCCCGCGCATTGCCTGGATGCCGCAGGGGCTGGGGAAAAACCTGTACCACACGCTGTCGGTATATGAGAACGTCGATTTCTTTGCCCGCCTGTTTGGTCATGATAAAGCGGAGCGCGAAGCGCGGATTACCGAGCTACTGAACAGTACCGGCCTGGCGCCGTTTCGCGATCGTCCTGCCGGGAAACTCTCGGGGGGGATGAAACAAAAACTGGGGCTGTGCTGCGCGTTGATCCACGACCCGGAGCTATTAATTCTCGATGAACCCACCACCGGGGTCGACCCCCTGTCCCGCGCTCAGTTCTGGGATCTGATTGACAGTATTCGCCAGCGCCAGACCAACATGAGCGTGCTGGTTGCGACCGCCTACATGGAAGAAGCCGAGCGCTTTGACTGGCTGGTGGCGATGAACGCCGGGGAAGTGTTAGCCACCGGGAGCGCGCAGCAGCTACGGGAACAAACCGCCAGCGACACGCTGGAGCAGGCGTTTATCGCGCTGTTACCCGAAGCCCAGCGTCAGGCGCACAAACCGGTGGTGATCCCGCCGTATCACGCTGAGCGGGAAGAGATTGCCATTGAGGCGAAAGATTTGACTATGCGCTTCGGCAAGTTCGTCGCCGTTGACCACGTTAACTTTCGCATTCCGCGCGGGGAAATCTTCGGTTTTCTCGGCTCCAATGGCTGCGGCAAATCTACCACCATGAAGATGCTCACCGGACTGCTGCCCGCAAGCGAAGGCGAGGCATGGCTGTTTGGGCAAGCGGTTGATCCGAAGAATATCGATACCCGCCGCCGGGTAGGCTATATGTCACAGGCGTTCTCGCTCTACAGCGAGCTGACCGTGCGGCAAAACCTCGAACTACACGCGCGGCTGTTCCATATCCCTGAGGCAGAAATCCCTGAGCGCGTACAAGAGATGAGCGAGCGCTTTAGCCTGACCGATGTCGAAGACGCGTTGCCCGGCGCGCTGCCGTTGGGGATCCGGCAACGCCTGTCGCTGGCGGTGGCGGTGATTCATCGCCCGGAAATGCTCATTCTTGATGAGCCGACCTCCGGGGTCGATCCGGTGGCGAGGGACATGTTCTGGCAATTGATGGTCGATTTGTCGCGGCAGGATAAAGTGACCATTTTTATCTCCACCCACTTTATGAACGAAGCGGAGCGCTGCGATCGCATGTCGCTGATGCACGCCGGAAAAGTGCTGGCCAGCGGCACGCCGCAGGAACTGGTGAAGCAGCGCGGTGCCGCCAGTCTGGAAGAGGCGTTTATCTCCTGGTTACAGGAGGCCGCAGGCCCGGCGCCGGAGACGACGCTTTCGCAAGCGGATGCGCCGGTGGTGCATGAAAATAATCAGCCGCCACGCCAGGGCTTTAGCCTGCGGCGTTTGTTCAGCTACAGCCGGCGTGAAGCGCTGGAGCTGCGACGCGATCCGGTGCGCTCCACGCTGGCGCTGATGGGGACGGTGATCCTGATGCTGATTATGGGCTACGGCATCAGTATGGATGTGGAAAACCTGCGTTTTTCGGTGCTCGATCGTGACCAGACCGTCAGTAGCCAGGCGTGGACGTTGAATCTGGCGGGGTCGCGCTATTTTATCGAGCAGCCGCCGCTCACCAGTTATGACGAACTGGACAAACGGATGCGTTCGGGAGAGGTGGCGGTAGCCATTGAAATCCCGCCCAATTTTGGCCGCGATATCGCGCGTGGAACGCCGGTGAAGATTGGCGTCTGGGTTGATGGGGCGATGCCGAGCCGCGCAGAAACGGTCAGAGGCTATGTACAGGCGATGCACCAGACCTGGCTGCAGGATGTGATGGCGCGTCAGCCCAATGCCAGTGGAAAAAACGGGCTGATGACCATCGAGACGCGCTATCGTTACAACCCGGATGTGAAGAGCCTGCCGGCGATTGTTCCGGCGGTGATCCCGCTGCTGTTGATGATGATTCCCTCCATGCTCAGCGCACTCAGTGTGGTGCGCGAAAAAGAGCTGGGGTCGATTATCAACCTGTACGTTACGCCCACCACCCGCAGCGAGTTTTTGCTCGGCAAACAGTTGCCTTACATCGTGCTGGGAATGCTGAACTTCCTGCTGCTATGTGCGCTGTCGGTGTTTGTCTTCGGCGTCCCACATAAGGGCAGCTTTTTAACGCTGACGCTGGCCGCGCTGCTGTACGTCACCATTGCTACCGGACTGGGCTTGTTAATCTCTACGTTTATGAAAAGCCAGATCGCCGCCATTTTTGGTACGGCGATTATTACGCTGATCCCGGCGACGCAGTTTTCCGGGATGATCGATCCGGTGGCCTCGTTGGAAGGGCCGGGACGCTGGATTGGTGAAATTTATCCGACCAGCCATTTTCTGACCATTGCGCGCGGGACGTTCTCTAAAGCGCTGGATCTGGCGGATCTTTGGCAGCTATTTATCCCGCTGGCAATCGCCATTCCGGTAGTGGTTGGTCTGAGCGTATTACTGCTGAAAAAACAGGAGGGGTGATGCGCCGATTACGCAATATTTATAACCTTGGCATCAAAGAGTTACGCAGTCTGCTGGGTGACAAAGCGATGCTGACGCTGATCGTTTTCGCCTTCACGATTTCGGTTTACTCCTCCGCAACTGTCCTGCCGGGGTCGCTGCATCTGGCGCCGATTGCCATCGCGGATATGGACCAGTCGCAGTTGTCGAACCGGATTGTGAACAGCTTTTATCGCCCGTGGTTTTTGCCGCCGGAGATGATCACCGCCGATGAGATGGATGCCGGGCTGGATGCCGGTCGCTACACCTTCGCCGTGAACATTCCGCCTGATTTTCAGCGTGATGTGCTGGCCGGGCGACAGCCGGATATCCAGGTCAACGTCGATGCCACGCGGATGAGCCAGGCCTTCACCGGCAACAGCTATATCCAGAATATCATTAGCGGTGAAGTGAATAGTTTTGTGGCGCGTTACCGCGACAATAATGAGCCGCCGGTGGCGCTGGAAATGCGCATGCGCTTTAACCCCAATCTGGAGCCAGCCCGCTTTGGCGCGGTAATGGCGATCATCAACAACATCACTATGCTGGCGATTGTGCTTACCGGGTCGGCGCTGATCCGCGAGCGCGAACATGGGACCATTGAGCACCTGCTGGTGATGCCGGTGACACCGTTTGAGATAATGATGGCGAAAATCTGGTCGATGGGACTGGTGGTGCTGGTGGTTTCCGGTCTGTCGCTGATGCTGATGGTAAAAGGCGTGCTCGGGGTGCCAATTGAAGGCTCGATACCGCTGTTTATGCTGGGCGTGGCGCTGAGCCTGTTCGCCACCACCTCGATCGGCATTTTTATGGGTACGCTGGCGCGTTCCATGCCGCAACTGGGGCTGCTGATGATTCTGGTGCTACTGCCGTTACAGATGCTCTCCGGCGGCTCCACGCCGCGTGAAAGCATGCCGCAGGCGGTGCAGGATATTATGCTGACCATGCCGACCACCCACTTTGTCAGCCTCGCGCAGGCGATACTTTATCGCGGGGCGGGGTTTAGCATCGTCTGGCCGCAGTTCCTGACGCTGCTGGCGATTGGCGGTGCGTTCTTCCTGATAGCGCTGCTGCGTTTTCGCAAGACTATTGGCACAATGGCGTAAAC
>NZ_CP069763.1:1004066-1019897 GCF_016893685.1 Citrobacter cronae | reverse complement strand
TCCGGCAACGAAACAGGCAATCACTCTTCTTTCGGCAGGCACTGCAAATGACCGTGGCGTACGCCGCGCTGGGAAATGACGTCATCGGCAAAATGCTGTACATCGCCCATGTCGCCTTTCAGCACGGCGATTTCCAGGCAGTCGTCATGGTTGATATGCACATGTAATGTGGCGACCGATAAATCATGGTGGTGGTGCTGGGTGGAAACAATACGGCTCGCCAGGTCGCGCTTCTCATGCTCATAAACATACGAGAGTACCGCGAAGCCCTGGGTGCCGTGCTCCTGGGTGGTTTCTTGCGCCAGCGCCCCGCGCAGAATATCGCGGATCGCTTCGGAACGGTTGTTGTAGCCACGGCGCTGGCTCAGGCCGTCGAGCGTTTCCAGTAAATCGTCATCGAGGGTAATGGTGACTCGTTGCATCTGCAATTAACCTTTCATGTGGCGCGTTGACGCACAGAGAATGCGGGAATTAGCGTATTTTGTAACACACGTTCGGCCTCTGGGGAAAAGGTTAATGCTCCCGCAATAAACGCAGTAGCGTGCTCACCTGCTCATCCAGCGGCGCGAGAGTATCTTTAACGATCAGATGCAGCGGCGTGGCGCGGCGAGCGCCATGGCTTAACGGCAGCGGACGTAAAAGCCCCTGGGCCAATTGCGTCTGAATACGCTCCTCAGGCAGCCAGCCGTAACCGACTTGATACATCACTGCATCAATCGCGGCATCAATGGTAGAGAAGGTCCAGGCATCGCGAACCGGTTGCTGCGGGTTGTCGCGATCGGCAATGCGAATCAGTGGCCACGCGCGTAATGCCTCTTCATCCAGCGGCGCATTCAGCGTGCAGAGTGGGTGATCGCGATGGGCAACGGCCACGAAGTCAATGTTCATCAGCCATTCACCACGCCCGGTCACATCCTGACGCCGGGTCAGGACCATTACGTCCGCATCGGCATGCGCTGCCAGCCTGTCGTCTGCATTTTCCAGTACCTCGGTCAGCCGCACCTGCGTTTGCGGCCACGCCTGCTGAAACTGTTTGAGGATTGCGAACAGGCGTCTGCGTGGGAAGATGCTATCTACCAGCAAATCCAGCCGTGTTCGTGTGCCGTTTTGCAGCGTTGCTGCCCGGGTCTCCACCCATAAAAAGGCCTTCAGTAACGGTTTGACCTGAGCTAGCAAAAGCTCGCCCGCCGGGGTCAACACCGCCCTGCGGCCTTCCGGCGTCAGCAGCGTCACGCCGAGTCGCTCCTGCAATAGCGCCAGATTGTAGCTTACCGATGACTGGCTACGGTTGGTCTCTTCCGCGGCTTTCGCAAAGCTGCCCAGTTCCACCACTTTCTCCAACAGGGCCCATTGCTCAAGGGTTGTTTTGTGCATAACTTATCTAAAAATTGAATGAATATGATGTAAACATAGCGTTATTCATCCAATTTTTGAAGCGTTAAGATCCTCGCATCAAGTAAGAGGAGAACGAATATGAGCGCTTTTGATAAACATGATTTGAGCGGATTTGTCGGCAAACATCTGGTCTATACCTACGATAATGGCTGGAATTACGAGATTTACGTAAAAAATGAGACCACGCTGGATTACCGCATCCACAGCGGTATTGTGGGTAATCGTTGGGTGAAAGATCAGCGGGCATATATTGTGCGGGTAGGGGCGAGTGTTTATAAAATTTCCTGGACCGAACCGACCGGGACCGACGTCAGCCTGATCGTAAACCTGGGCGACAAACTCTTTCACGGCACCATCTTTTTCCCGCGCTGGGTGATCAACAATCCGGAAAAAACGGTGTGCTTCCAGAATGATCATATTCCGCTGATGATGTCGTATCGCGATGCGGGTCCGGCGTATCCAACCGAGGTGATTGATGAGTTCGCGACCATCACCTTCGTGCGCGACTGCGGGGCAGATAATGACGACGTGATTGCCTGCGCGGCGAGTGAGTTGCCGAAAAACTTCCCGGAAAATTTACGCTAAGGCTTCCAGACGCTGCACGGCGTCGGCGGTCAGGGTAAATGGCGTGGGGGTGCACACCGCCAGGCTCAGGGTATCGATCTGGCACTGGCTGACGGAGAGTGAGGAGGTCAGCGCGGTGCTATCGACGCTGACGATTTGCCAGGCGCTGCCGCCACGCTGTTTTACTATGGCTTCTTTGCGCGTCCAGATGCGCCAGAACGCCGCCAGCTGTTGCTCCGGGCGTTCGGCTTCAACTTCAGCATGTTCCCCAAGACTGAATACCGTATTTGCCAGCGACTGCCAGTTATCGCGGGGGCGAATAACTTCAATATCGCAGCCGACTTCCCCTTCGTCGCTGAGCAGCAGGACGATGTCATCGCCGCTATGGCTGAGATTGAACCACAGCGGCGTATCAGCGGGAAAAGCGGGTTTCCCTTGCTCGCCGTAGACAATGTCCGGCAATGGCGAAAGGGCATGGGAAAGCAGCACACGGCCTGCCAGCCAGCGTGCCCGGCGAGCACCTTGCGGCGCTTGCTCTTTCATCGCGGCAGGCAGTTCGCTAGCGCTTAAAACAGAAACTTTCCCAAGAACGAGCTGATACATATCAGGACTAACCTTTAGTAATAATGGGGTTGTGTATCATTCTTCACGTGCCATTTGCAAGTTTATCCCGGTAATCGACTTTTGGGCCTGCCTGGTCCGAGCAAAATTGCCAGTTTGCTGCCGCCTTTGGTGGTTTCCATCCAGATTTTACACACGCTGGTTAACGGCACGGAGAGTAACATGCCGACCGGGCCGAGCAGCCATCCCCATACCAACAGGGAGAGAAAGACGATCAGCGTCGATAATCCCAGGCGGTGCCCCATCATACGGGGTTCGAGAATATTACCAATCACCATATGCACGACCAGAAACAGCGCGCCAACCAGCACGCATTCGTAAATGCCGTTGAACAGCAACGCCTGAATCATGGGCGGGACGGCGGAAATGACCGAGCCAATGTTGGGCACGTAGTTTAGCAGGAATGCCAGCACGCCCCACATCAGAGCAAACTGAATCCCCATCAGCGCCAGCCCGAGCCAGACAATGGCGCCGGTCCATAAGCTGAGCAACGTTTTCAGCGCCAGATAGTGTGAAACGCCCTTCAGCGCCCGATGCAGCCCCGCAATATGAATCTGCGGATTGTTTAACGCAAAGCGCAGCTTATAAGGAACATGGCGCACTTCAAACAGCATAAAGACGACCGTCATTACCAGCAGGACGACGCTGGCCATGGCGCCGGAAAGACTCGTCATTAGCGTGGTCGTGAAGGTCATCAGTTTGTCGGAGTCCATACGCTGCAACATGCGCTCCGGGGACATATGCAGGTTCAGAAAGGGGACCATTTCTTGCAGATACAGAACTTTGCGCGTCAGCTCCTTATTGTACTTTGGCAGCATGGCCATGAACTCAGTGATCGACGATGCCAGCACGCCAACCAGCGCCGTAAGAACAATCAGCATTACCACGACCACTAACGTAATGGCTACCGGGCGACGCACACCCCGGCGAATAAACCAGGTGACCAGCGGGTTCAATACGATGGCAAAAAAGAGCGCCAGCAACAGTTGCACAATGATATCCGCCGCGGCATGGATGCCCGCGAGGATCACCACCAAAGCGGCCAGTTTGAGCAGAATATGCATACCCGTTTTATCGGGTTGAGCGGTTGTCATGTTTTCTTCCTGTTTGCGTTTTTGCATTAAGTGTAGCGGTTGGCTTGCGTCTGTTATTCCTAAACTGGCTGCTGATTTATGGTCTGCAACATGGTAGAAATGAAACACTGTTGTGAAAATGTGGTGACCTTCCATGCCCGAACCCGTCGCTGAACCGACGTTAAGCGGTTTGCGCCTTAATCTGCGCATTGTTTCGGTGGTGATGTTTAACTTCGCCAGCTATCTGACCATCGGCCTGCCGCTCGCGGTATTGCCCGGCTATGTCCATGATGTGATGGGATTTAGCGCCTTCTGGGCGGGACTGGTCATCAGCCTGCAATATTTCGCCACGCTGCTGAGCCGCCCTCATGCCGGTCGCTATGCCGATCTGCTGGGGCCGAAAAAAATCGTGGTCTTCGGGCTGTGCGGCTGCTTTTTAAGTGGCCTGGGTTACCTGCTGGCAGGATCAACCCAAGATTGGCCGCTGGTAAGTTTGTTGCTGTTATGCATCGGGCGGGTGATTCTGGGCATCGGGCAAAGCTTTGCCGGGACCGGCTCTACGCTATGGGGCGTGGGAGTTGTTGGCTCAATGCATATCGGACGGGTGATTTCGTGGAACGGCATCGTGACCTATGGCGCGATGGCGATAGGCGCTCCGCTGGGCGTATTGTGTTACGCCTGGGGTGGCTTACAGGGGCTGGCGCTGACCGTGATGGGCGTGGCGCTGCTGGCGATACTGTTGGCGCTCCCTCGACCGGCGGTGAAGGCCAGCAAAGGCAAGCCGTTACCGTTTCGCGCTGTGCTCGGGCGCGTCTGGTTGTACGGCATGGCGCTGGCGCTGGCCTCCGCCGGATTTGGTGTGATCGCCACCTTTATCACGCTGTTTTATGATGCTAAAGGCTGGGACGGCGCAGCTTTTGCGCTGACGCTTTTTAGCTGTACATTTGTGGGGACTCGTTTGTTATTCCCAAATGGTATCAACCGGTTAGGTGGGCTCAATGTCGCGATGATCTGTTTTAGCGTCGAGATTGTTGGACTGCTGCTGGTGGGCATGGCCTCCATGCCGTGGATGGCGAAAATCGGCGTTCTGCTGGCAGGTGCCGGGTTCTCGTTGGTTTTCCCGGCGCTGGGCGTGGTGGCGGTAAAAGCCGTCCCGCAGCAAAATCAGGGCGCTGCGCTGGCGACCTATACGGTGTTTATGGATTTATCGCTGGGCGTTACCGGGCCGCTGGCCGGGCTGGTCATGACGTGGGCGGGCGTACCGGTTATCTACCTGGCGGCGGCCGGGCTGGTGGCGGTAGCGCTACTGCTGACCTGGCGGCTAAAAAAACGGCCTCAGGTGGCGTCACCGGAGGCCGAGTCTTCGTCTTAACCGTTACTGGATAACCAGCGTGTTAATGATGTTTTCTGCGGTCGTTTGCGCTTTTTGCTGATCGTCAGCCGGCAGCGTGATTTGCAGCGTCAGCAGTTGGTTGTCCACTTTACCCAGCACCACGGAAGAGTAAGCGGTCTGGCCTTTGGCCGAGATGATGCTGTCTAACTGTTGCAGCGTGTGGCCTTTCAGCTCAATAGATTTATTGGTGACGACCTGCAACTGCGGGTCGCGGCTACGCTGCTGATCTTCCAGACGTTTTGCCAGTACGGCAAGATCTTCGTTGGTATTGTCGCCGACAATCACAATCACCGCTTTCTGGCCGGTTGCGTCAGAATATACGTGCATATTGTTTGCCTGGGTGCCCAGCTTGCCGCTCTGATCGGTCATATCCGCTGGCAGGGAAAAACTGAGTTTGCCGTCCAGCAGGCTGACCGGTTGTCCGGTGGCGCTACTCTCTGCGGCAGCACCTTCTGCTGGCGCTTTTGTATCGCTATTATCACAGGCCGCAAGCCCCATAACCAGCAGGCCAATACCGACATATTTAACCAGATTGCGCATTGACTTCTTCCTTTCGATAAACGGCCATAACGGCTCATTCGACCATATTATCACAACTCGGAAAATGAACCTTTAACTCGTCTGCAATGCAGATATTTCAGATTTATCTGCCAACCTTTTCAGTAACATATTCAGCAGCACGCCGTACATCGGCAGGAAGAAAATAATGCTGATCAGTACCTTGAAGCAGTAGTCGACCAGCGCGATTTCCATCCAGTGCTCGGCCATAAAGGCATCCGGGCTGCGCCAGAAAGCGATAAAGAAAAAGGCCAACGTATCGCTGATGTTGCCAAACAGCGTGGAAGCCGTCGGCGCCAGCCACCAGCGACGGCTCTGACGCAGGCGGTTAAAGACATGTACATCCAGAATTTGTCCCAGCGCGTAAGCCATAAAGCTGGCGGCGGCGATACGGGCGACAAACAGGTTAAAGTGCAGCAGCGCGCCGAATCCCTGCCACGATCCCATATAGAACAGTGATGAAACAACATAGGAGATCAGCAGCGCGGGGATCATCACCGCAAAGATGATACGTCGTGCCAACGGCGCGCCAAAAATACGCACGGTCAGGTCGGTCGCGAGGAAAATAAACGGAAAGCTAAAAGCGCCCCATGTGGTATGGAAACCAAAAATGGAGATCGGTAGCTGTACCAGATAGTTGCTGGAGGTGATCACCAGCAGATGAAATAGCGATAGCCAAAACAACGCTTTTACGCGCTGAGATTGTGTAAACGGAGTCATATTGTGACCTTTTTGTTGGATGGGGTGAGGGAACCCAATAAAAAACCGTCGCATGATACTGCTTTAAGAGCACATTGCAATGGTTGTTTTTCACGCAATCGTTAACCTGATTGGCTTACGCCACAACAGAGCGTAAAATAACGCCGTTTTTGCATGAATGAGACTACGATGAGCGATCTGTTTACCTCTCCCGACCATACGCTTGATGCTCAGGGACTACGCTGCCCGGAACCTGTAATGATGGTGCGTAAAACTGTGCGCGGTATGCAGGCGGGTGAAACGCTGCTGATTGTCGCCGACGATCCGGCGACAACCCGCGACATTCCCGGCTTCTGTACCTTTATGGAGCATGAACTGGTAGCCAAAGAGACCGACTCGCTGCCTTACCGCTATTTAGTGCGCAAAGGTCATTAAGCGAAGCGCCATCCGGCCTACAAAGACGGTGTAACCTGTAGGCCGGATAAGGCAACGCCGCATCCGGCACACACATTATCCTTTACGCAACAACCGCAACGCGTTCGCGGTCACCAGCACCGTCGCCCCCGTATCAGCCAGCACCGCCAGCCACAGTCCGGTTATCCCGAGCAGCGTGGTGACGAGGAAAATCCCCTTCAAACCCAGCGCAATCGCAATGTTCTGGCGAATATTGGCATGGGTGGCGCGCGCCAACTGAATCATTTGCACCAGGCCACGCAGACGGTTGTGGGTCAGGGCGGCATCGGCGGTTTCCAGGGCGACGTCGGTTCCGCTACCCATGGCAATGCCGATGGTCGCCGCTTTCATCGCCGGGGCGTCGTTGATGCCATCGCCGACCATTGCCAGCGGCGACTGTTGGTTGAGAGAGGTAACGGCTCGCACCTTATCCTCCGGCAATAACCCCGCTTTGAATTCCAGACCCAGCTCCCCGGCAATGGCTGCTGCCGCGCATGGGTTATCACCGGTCAGGATCACCCCTTTCACGCCGATCTGATTGAGCTCGCTGATGGCAGTGCGGGCGTCGTCGCGCAACGTATCCTGTAGGGCCAGTACGCCGAGAACGGTATCGTTACGCAGCACCAGCACCACCGTCTGGCCCGCGCTTTCCAGCTCGCTTATCTGTCCGGCAAAGGCATCGGCAGGCTGCTTACCGGCGGCGCAAATCAGCACGCGCTCGCCGTTGATCAGCGCTTCTATTCCGGAGCCAACCAGCGCCCGCTGTTCTTCCGCGACAGGAATTGTCAGCTCGCGCGTTTGCGCTTCCCGAACAATCGCCTGCGCCAGTGGGTGTGTTGCACCTTGCTCTACCGCCGCTGCCAGCGCCAGCAGTTCAGCCTCATCAATACCGCTTGCCGGATGAATCGCCGTCACGCGCGGTTTACCGATGGTCAGGGTGCCGGTTTTATCAAACGCCACCTGCGTGACTCTACCCAACTGTTCCAGTGCCGCACCGCCTTTAATGAGTGCTCCACGACGCGCCGCGGCGGCAAGACCAGAGGTAATCGCTGCGGGAGTTGAGATAACCAGCGCGCACGGGCAGCCAATCAGCAACAGCGTCAGTCCTTTATAAATCCACTCCTGCCAGGAGCCGGCAAACAGCAGCGGCGGGACGAGGGTAACCAGCAGCGCAACCGCCATAATAGCGGGGGTATAAATTCGGCTGAAACGGTCAATAAAGCGCTCAATGGGGGCGCGGCGTTCTTCCGCTTCTTCAATCAGCTTCAGAATGCGATCGATAGCGCTGGCGCCCGGCTCGGAGAACACTTCCAGCGTAACCAGACGATCCACGCTGGTGGCCCCCGCCGGGACTTTCTCGCCGGTGGCGCGTTCAACCGGGATCGATTCGCCGGTCAGGGCGCTTTCATCAAAGCTGGCAAAACCGGAGACCAGCTTACCGTCGGCGGGTAAACGTCCACCGGCGGCAACTTCAATAACATCGCCAGGCCGGAGCGTATTGATTGCGACCTCTTCGCGTTCGCCATTACGCAGGCGCGTGGCGGTTTCTGGCTTGAGTGCCATCAATGCGCTAACACCTTTGCGGGCGCGGCTGGCGGCCCACCCTTCCAGGCGCTCGCCAATTAAAAACAGCAGTAGCACCATGGCGGCTTCCGCCGTCGCGCCGATAAACAGTGCGCCAATCGCGGCCACGCTCATCAACGTTTCAATGGCGAAGTAGCTGCCGGTTTTCATCAGACGCAGGGCCTGGCGGGCAATGGGATACAAGCCGACCAGCGTGGTGGCGATAAACGCTATCTGACCGAAAGGATGATTGAACTGCTCCAGCCCCCAGCTAATCGCCATCATGATTATCAGCGAAATCAGCGGCAGGTTCTCTTTCAGACGTGATTCGGGGGCGGCTTCCGGCGCTTGTTCATCGCGTAGGGCATAACCTGCCTTTTGTACCGCGCTTTCAACTTGCTGACGGATATCAGAACCCGCGTCGACGACCAGTTTTTCGGTGGCGAACAGCACCTGGACCTGGTTGACGCCGCTCACCTGGCGGACCGCATTTTCCACTTTTCGGGCGCAGGCGGCACAGTCCATTCCTGCCACTTTCCAGGAATAACGGGTGCCCATTACGCTTTCGGATACGGTGGTAGGGGTGGAGCAACTTCCTTCGCAGCAGCAGTCGTCCGCCTTTTTTGGGGCTGGCGCTGGCTTGAAAGAAGAAAATTGTGGGGCTTTTTTGCCAGGGGCATCGGGCGTCGACATGGCATCCTCCGGTTAATAATCATTTCGTATTAACCGAAGGATACACTCTGGAGTCGACTCCAGAGTCAAGCGATATTAGAGATACAACGAACGAACAATCAGGAAATGTCCGGCGAAGTAGCAGGCGGCGGCAATGGCGTTATCGGCGCGGAAGCGGCGGCGATAATGGCTACCCAGCCAGACAAAATTGCCGATGAACAATAATGAGGCGCCGAGGAATGCCGACAGCGCGGGGCCAGTGGGACGGAAGAACCACAGTTCGCCCGCCATCCAGACCATCATCAGCGTGATGCCGATAAAAGTACAGATGGCTAAACGCAGCTCTTCCAGCCGTGTCCAGATGATGGCGATCAGCAACGCCCCCAGCACCACCAATACCAATGGCAAAGGCCAGAAGAACGACAGCGTCATTTGGCTGGCGAAATAGATGGTATACAGCAGGTGCGAGAGGAAAAACGCCCCCACGGCGTAGAGCAGACGTTGGCGCGGCAACAGCGTCAGCGCATCGCCCAGCAGTGAGGCAAGCAGCCCTGCCAGCACCAGATAGCTGATGGCGTTAAACATTGGCGCCTGCCAGGCCAGCAGCGCCAGCAGGAGTAAAGTGAGGGGTTTAAAGACCCAGCGTTGCCAGGCGGGCCCACGATAGGAAGCATCCACGAACAGCCATGCGGAAAGGCAGACAGCGATAAACGACCAAAGCATCTTAGTTCCTTGAATTCGTTATTTTTTCGTAAGCGGGGTGCTTACGGCTCTATTGTTCAGTGTAGAGGTCGACACTGCCAGATGACAACACCATAACAGGCAATGTATGCTTATTTCCGCATTTTCTGATGGGTTAATACTATGAGCAAACCGCCACTTTTTTTCATTGTTATCATTGTCTTAATTGTTGTCGCCGCGTCGTTTCGCTTTGTCCAGCAGCGGCGTGAAAAAGCGGATAACGATGCAGCACCGCTGGTGCAAAAGCAGGTGGTAGTGAGTAATAAGCGGGAAAAACCACTTAACGATCGGCGATCCCGTCAACAGGAAGTGAGCCCGGCAGGAACCAGCATGCGCTATGAAGCCAGCTTTAAGCCGCAAAGCGGCGGTCTGGAGCAGACGTTTCGCCTGGATGCCCGGCAGTACCATGCGCTAACGGTCGGAGACAAGGGCACGCTGAGTTATAAAGGTTCGCGTTTTATTGATTTTACGGCTGAACGCTAAGGTTTCATCTGACTGATGCCGGATGGCGGTTACGCCTTATCCGGCCTACAAATTTTGTCGCCCCGGCTCGCAACGCGCCGCCGGGCGAAAACATCCCAGTTACTTCTTCAACTGGTCCTTAATCTTCTTCTGCCAGACCAGCAGCTCAAAGACGCCGAACAGGAAAATGCGGATTTTCTCCCCGCTGGTCATCTGCGGGCCATCTTTTGGCATGGTGCTTTTTAGCAGCGCCAATTGCATGCCGTGCATCAGCACCATAAAGATCAGCGCGACGTTAACGAAGATGTTAAGCGGGCGTGGGAAGGGTTGGAAAATATTCAGTAATAAAAATGCCCAGACGCAGAGCATCAACAGACGTCCCAGATTAATTAGCATCGTGCTCTCCTTGTGCTCCACGTTGATACAGGCGGTAGGCGACCTGTCCTGCCACTTTTTCACGGTATAGCGACCAGTTTACCGGAACCGGCGGCAGGCCGTTTTCGACTTCGCTCTCAACGTAAATATACGCTTCATCTGCCAGCCAACCATGGGTTTCCAGAAGCGTTAAAGTTTCTTCCAGTAATCCTTTGCGAAACGGCGGATCAACGAACACCACGTTATGCGGCGTACCAGGTTGGGCCAGAAACGCCAGCGTATTGGTGTTGACGACGCGGGCATGATTTGCCTTCAGCGTAGCAAGATTCTTTTGCAACTGCTGCGATACCGCGCGATCCATCTCCAGAAGCGTCGCATTTGCCGCATAGCGAGAGAGCGCTTCCAGCCCCAACGCGCCGCTGCCGGCGAAGCAGTCCAGGCAATGTGCATCGACCATTACCGGGGCCAACCAGTTAAATAAGGTTTCGCGTACGCGGTCAGTGGTCGGGCGCAGGCCGGGGCTGTCCGGAACCGGGAGTTTACGGCCACGCCATTGCCCGCCAATAATGCGGATCTGGCCGCTACCAGAGTGATTCGGTTTTTTCATTTCTATTATTGCTCAATCCGCCTATAGCATGTCATTCCAGGCGGTGATGTGAGTTAAGTTAACCCGTCGCCTTTCAAGTTACCTCTTCGTTAGCTGCACTTACTCACCCGAATCACTTACTAAAAGTAAGCTCATCGGGATTCGTGCGCTTGCCGCCTTGACGTAACTCGAAATTCATTGGGTATAAGTGATAGACTATTTCATCATTTTTTTAGCTGCTATGTACATAGCGTTGACGCTGTGCCATGAAGCAACAGCGGGGGAGTGTAGTCGCAAATGGCGAAAGAGAAAAAACGTGGCTTTTTTTCCTGGCTGGGCTTTGGTCAAAAAGAGCAGGCACCGGAAAACGAGACAGAACTAAAAAACGAAGAACAACAACCGGTTGCTGAAGAAACTACCGTCGTTGACGAACAGCCGCGCGCCGAGGAAACCCGTAGCGAGGCACAAACACAAGCCTTTGCTGCTGAAGTTGTTGAAGTCACGGAACAAGTTGCTGAAATCGAAAAACTGCAGCCGGAAGCAGCGCCTGTTGCCGGGCAACCGCAGCCGGAGGCTGAGGCGGTTGCTGAATCCACTGTTGAACCTGAAGTGGAAACCCCTGCGGCGGCAGTTATCGAACGCGAAGAATTGCCGCTGCCGGAAGAGGTGAAAACCGCAGATGTTTCTGCCGAAGAGTGGCAGGCTGAAGCGGAAACTGTCGAAATCGTCGAGGCGGTTGAAGAAGAAGCCGAAAACGAACCGCAACTGACTGACGAAGAACTGGAAGCGCAGGCCCTGGCTGCCGAGGCGGCGGAAGAAGCCGTCATGGTGGTGCCGGTTGAAGAACCTGCCGTTGAAAAACCGGTAGAAGAAGAGGCGGTCCAGGAGCAGGAAAAACCAACTAAAGAAGGTTTCTTTGCGCGTCTGAAACGCAGTCTGCTGAAAACAAAAGAAAACCTCGGTTCCGGATTTATCAGTCTGTTCCGCGGTAAAAAGATCGACGATGATCTGTTTGAAGAGCTGGAAGAGCAGTTGCTGATTGCGGATGTGGGCGTAGAAACGACCCGTAAGATTATTGCGAATCTGACGGAAGGCGCCAGCCGCAAGCAGCTCAAAGATGCAGAAGCGCTGTATGGCCTGCTGAAAGATGAGATGGGCGAGATCCTGGCGAAGGTTGATGAGCCGCTGAACGTCGAGGGTAAAACGCCATTTGTTATCTTAATGGTTGGCGTAAACGGCGTGGGTAAAACGACTACCATTGGTAAGCTGGCGCGTCAGTTTGAGCAGCAGGGTAAAACGGTGATGCTGGCGGCAGGCGATACCTTCCGTGCGGCAGCGGTAGAGCAGTTGCAGGTCTGGGGTCAGCGTAACAATATCCCGGTGATTGCGCAGCATACCGGTGCGGATTCCGCCTCCGTTATCTTTGATGCCATCCAGGCCGCGAAGGCACGTAACGTAGACGTGCTGATCGCTGATACCGCAGGGCGTTTGCAGAACAAATCGCACCTGATGGAAGAACTGAAAAAAATCGTTCGCGTTATGAAGAAGCTCGACGAAGAGGCGCCGCATGAAGTTATGCTGACTATCGACGCCAGTACCGGGCAGAATGCGATAAGCCAGGCCAAACTGTTCCATGAAGCGGTGGGCTTAACCGGTATCACCCTGACCAAGCTGGACGGTACGGCGAAGGGTGGGGTCATCTTCTCGGTTGCCGATCAGTTTGGCATCCCTATCCGCTATATTGGTGTGGGCGAACGTATCGAGGATTTACGTCCGTTTAAAGCGGACGATTTTATAGAGGCACTTTTTGCCCGAGAGGATTAACAATGATTCGCTTTGAACATGTCAGCAAGGCCTATCTCGGTGGGAGACAAGCGCTGCAGGGAGTGACCTTCCATATGCAGCCTGGCGAGATGGCGTTTCTGACCGGCCACTCTGGTGCGGGTAAAAGTACCCTGCTGAAGCTGATCTGTGGAATTGAACGGCCCAGCGCCGGGAAAATCTACTTCAGCGGGCATGACATCAGCCGTTTGAAAAACCGTGAAGTGCCGTTTCTGCGTCGTCAGATTGGCATGATTTTTCAGGATCACCACCTGTTGATGGACAGAACCGTATTTGACAACGTGGCAATCCCGCTGATCATCGCGGGCGCCAGCGGGGACGATATTCGTCGTCGCGTGTCAGCGGCACTGGATAAGGTCGGGCTGTTGGACAAAGCGAAAAACTTCCCGATTCAGCTCTCTGGCGGTGAACAACAGCGCGTGGGTATCGCCCGCGCGGTGGTGAATAAACCTGCGGTACTGCTGGCGGATGAACCGACGGGGAACCTGGATGACGCGCTGTCGGAAGGGATCCTGCGCCTGTTCGAAGAGTTTAACCGCGTCGGGGTCACGGTATTAATGGCTACGCATGACATCGGACTGATCTCCCGTCGCTCCTACCGCCAGCTGGTCCTGAGTGATGGACACCTGCATGGAGGCCTGGCGCATGAATAGACGTGACGCTATCAATCAAATCAAACAGTTCGGTGGCCGACTGGATCGTTTTCGTAAATCAGGCGGCGCGCCGGGTGACGGTGGTCGCAATGCGCCAAAACGAGCGAAAGCCGCGCCAAAACCGAACTCACGTAAAACCAACGTTTTTAACGAGCAGGTGCGCTATGCGTTCCATGGCGCGTTGCAGGACTTGAAAAGTAAGCCGTTGGCGACGTTCCTCACGGTAATGGTGATCGCCATCTCCCTGACGCTGCCAAGCGTGTGCTACATGGTTTATAAAAACGTAAACCAGGCGGCAAGCCAGTATTATCCTTCGCCGCAAATCACCGTCTATCTGCAAAAAACGCTGGATGATGACGCGGCGGCGCGGGTGGTTGGTCAGTTGCAGGCCGAACAGGGCGTTGAGAAAGTAAATTATCTTTCCCGCGAAGATGCGCTGGGCGAATTCCGTAACTGGTCCGGTTTTGGCGGCGCGCTGGACATGCTGGAAGAGAACCCGCTTCCTGCCGTAGCGGTAGTTATCCCGAAACTGGACTTCCAGGGGACGGAGTCGCTGAACACCCTGCGCGACCGTATTGCACAAATCAACGGTATTGATGAAGTGCGAATGGATGACAGCTGGTTTGCTCGTCTGGCGGCGCTGACGGGACTCGTGGGGCGCGTATCCGCGATGATTGGCGTGCTGATGGTGGCGGCGGTCTTCCTCGTCATTGGTAACAGCGTGCGCCTGAGTATTTTTGCGCGTCGCGATACCATTAACGTGCAGAAGCTGATTGGCGCAACCGACGGATTTATCCTGCGCCCATTCCTTTACGGCGGCGCGCTGCTCGGTTTTTCCGGCGCATTTCTTTCACTGATTTTGTCAGAAATTTTGGTGATGCGTCTGTCGTCAGCGGTTACTGAAGTGGCGCAGGTCTTTGGAACTAAGTTTGATATCAATGGTTTATCATTCGACGAGTGCCTGTTGTTACTGCTGGTGTGCTCAATGATCGGCTGGGTGGCAGCCTGGCTTGCCACGGTTCAACATTTACGCCACTTTACCCCCGATTAAAAAATCTCTGGTATAATCTTTCCCTGCACTGAGTAGTTCGCTCTGCAGGGAAAGAGTCCCTGTTATCTCTTCCCGGCGTATTCATTGTGATGTCACATTTTGTGCGTAATCTATACACATTACGACATGGAACTTGTGGATAAAATCACTGTCTGATAAAAGATTGAATGATATTCTCGTTGCTCATAAGCTCTGGCATGGTTGTTGCTACTGGTTTTTGTTAATTAGTTTTTTCCAACGCGCCAGATGAAAAGATTGAGAGGATTTGAATGACCAAAGAAATGCAAAATTTAGCTTTAGCCCCTGTTGGTAACCTGGAGTCTTACATCCGGGCTGCGAACGCGTGGCCGATGTTGTCGGCTGACGAGGAGCGGGCGCTGGCTGAAAAGCTGCATTACCAGGGCGATCTGGAAGCAGCTAAAACGCTGATCCTGTCTCACCTGCGCTTTGTTGTTCATATTGCTCGTAACTACGCGGGCTATGGCCTGCCGCAGGCGGATCTGATTCAGGAAGGTAATATCGGCCTGATGAAAGCCGTGCGCCGTTTCAACCCGGAAGTGGGTGTGCGCCTGGTTTCTTTCGCCGTGCACTGGATCAAAGCTGAGATCCATGAATACGTTCTGCGTAACTGGCGTATCGTGAAAGTCGCGACCACTAAAGCACAGCGTAAGCTGTTCTTTAACCTGCGTAAAACCAAGCAGCGTCTGGGTTGGTTCAACCAGGACGAAGTTGAAATGGTGGCTCGTGAGCTGGGTGTTTCCAGCAAAGACGTGCGCGAAATGGAATCCCGTATGGCGGCGCAGGACATGACGTTTGATATGTCTTCAGACGACGAGTCCGACAGCCAGCCGATGGCGCCGGTTCTGTATCTGCAGGATAAATCCTCTAACTTTGCCGATGGCATTGAAGAAGATAACTGGGAAGATCAGGCCGCGAACAAACTGACTCACGCCATGGAAGGTCTGGACGAACGTAGCCAGGATATCATCCGCGCCCGTTGGCTGGACGAAGACAACAAGTCGACGTTGCAGGAACTGGCCGATCGCTACGGCGTTTCCGCTGAACGTGTTCGTCAGCTTGAAAAGAACGCCATGAAAAAACTGCGCGCGGCGATCGAAGCGTAATCTTCC
>NZ_CP069763.1:994421-1003969 GCF_016893685.1 Citrobacter cronae | reverse complement strand
AATTTGTTATCTGGATGTCAAATTTAGCTATTCCAAAATAATAAAAATCGGGTATGTTTTAGCAGAGTATGCTGCTAAAGCACGGGTGGCTATCCAATAATCGAAATAAAGTGCTGAACAACAACATCACAACACACGTAATAACCACAATAATGGGGATTGTCAGGATGAATATGAAGGGTAAAGCGTTATTGGCAGGATGTATCGCCCTGTCTTTGAGCAATATGGCGTTTGCTAAGGATATTAAAGTGGCCGTTGTCGGCGCAATGTCCGGTCCGGTAGCGCAGTATGGCGATCAGGAGTTTACTGGCGCAGAGCAGGCGATTGCGGATATCAACGCTAAGGGCGGGGTAAAAGGTGACAAACTGGTCGTGGTGAAATATGACGATGCCTGTGACCCGAAACAAGCGGTAGCGGTCGCGAACAAAGTGGTCAACGACGGGATTAAATACGTTATCGGCCATCTGTGCTCATCTTCTACCCAGCCCGCGTCAGATATCTATGAAGATGAAGGCATTCTGATGATCACCCCGGCAGCGACGGCGCCGGAGCTGACCGCGCGTGGTTATAAGCTGGTGATGCGCACCACCGGCCTGGATTCCGATCAGGGGCCAACTGCCGCCAAATACATTCTGGAAAAAGTGAAGCCGCAACGCATCGCCATCATTCACGATAAGCAGCAGTACGGTGAAGGTCTGGCGCGTGCGGTGCAGGACGGCCTGAAGAAAGGCAACGCCAACGTGGTGTTCTTTGACGGAATTACCGCCGGTGAAAAAGACTTCTCGACGCTGGTAGCACGCCTGAAGAAAGAGAATATCGATTTCGTTTACTACGGTGGTTATCACCCGGAAATGGGGCAGATCCTGCGTCAGTCTCGTGCCGCAGGTCTGAAAACCCAGTTTATGGGTCCGGAAGGGGTAGCGAACGTGTCGCTGTCTAACATTGCGGGTGAGTCTGCGGAAGGCTTACTGGTAACCAAGCCGAAGAACTACGACCAGGTGCCAGCGAACAAACCGATTGTGGATGCTATCAAGGCCAAGAAACAGGATCCGAGTGGCGCATTCGTGTGGACCACTTACGCCGCGCTGCAATCCTTGCAGGCCGGTCTGAACCAGTCTGACGATCCGGCTGAAATTGCCAAGTACCTGAAAGCAAACTCAGTAGAAACCGTAATGGGGCCGCTGTCCTGGGACGAGAAGGGCGATCTGAAAGGCTTCGAATTCGGCGTGTTTGACTGGCATGCTAATGGTACGGCGACCGACGCCAAGTAATTGAGTGCCGGGTGGCGGCTTCGCCTTACCCGGCCTACATACCTGGAAAATTGCGAGGTGGTTTTTTTATCTTTTGCTCCCAGCATGTAGGCCGGATAAGCGTCAGCGCCATCCGGTTTTTTTATCTTTTCTCCCAGCCATCTGCCTGGGCTGTAAAGCCTAACGCCTGCATAAACGCGGCCATCACGCTGCGGTCTTCAACGCCTACATCTGCCATCCACCATGAACTCACACTTGGGTTTTCACGGATCACCTCTTCGATCAAATACTGCCCGACGCCGCGACGACGGGTGATTTCACGTACGCGCAACGAATCCAGGGCACCTTGTGTGCCGCTCAGGGTGACACGTACTGCGCCTAACAGACGCTCATTAAAACGCGCGGCGTAGATCCGGTGCGTTTCATCTACGCTTAATGATGAGGCGGAATATTCCGGCCAGATTTTGCCCAGATCAATCAGATCCTGAGCGCTAAAGTTGTTTAAACGAACGATGGTCAGCTTCATTAGCAGCATGTCCAAATCACAAAAGATGAGATCAGTGTACCGAAATAATTCGCCCGGATGCTTTCTCTTTTTTATGCGATTAACCAGGTTAATAGTTTTGCGACAACGGTAATGACAGTTTGAAACATTAGAGATTGAAAAACAGGCAGGATAATACCCTGGAATGCAGCATTTTATTCCGCTCTTTGTACCGTTATTTTATGCTGACAAACGTGCTTTTTTTTGTTTATCTATAGTGAAAAGCAGAATATTATCTTTTCTTAATCGACTGAAATATAGAGATTTTAGTCTGATTTTGCTTAAAAAGCTGCGCTAACCCATTAATGAGACTGGTAAAAATAGTGCAGTTCAAAAAAAGCACAGTCTGCTTTTTAACCACATAAATACAAAATATTAATTACGTCACGAATGGGGATTCAGTTAATGAAACGGAATGCGAAAACAATCATCGCAGGGGTGATAGCACTGGCAATGTCGCATGCTGTCATGGCAGAAGATATCAAGGTGGCTGTTGTCGGGGCGATGTCGGGTCCGGTCGCGCAGTGGGGTGATATGGAATTTAATGGCGCACGTCAGGCCATTAAAGATATCAATGCCAAAGGCGGGATCAAAGGCGACAAGCTGGTGGCCGTGGAATATGACGATGCTTGCGATCCAAAACAGGCCGTTGCCGTAGCAAACAAAATCGTCAACGACGGTATTCAGTATGTTATTGGCCACCTGTGCTCATCTTCGACTCAGCCAGCGTCAGATATCTATGAAGACGAAGGGATCCTGATGATTTCCCCGGGCGCCACTAACCCGGAACTGACCCAGCGCGGTTACGCACACATTATGCGTACTGCGGGTCTGGACTCCTCTCAGGGACCAACCGCCGCGAAATACATTCTGGAGAAGGTGAAGCCGCAGCGCATCGCCATCATCCATGATAAACAGCAATACGGCGAAGGCCTGGCGCGTTCGGTACAGGACAGCCTGAAAGCGGGCAAAGCCAACATCGTCTTCTTTGATGGGATCACCGCCGGGGAAAAAGATTTCTCTGCGCTGATTGCCCGTTTGAAGAAAGAAAATATCGACTTCGTCTATTACGGCGGCTACTACCCGGAAATGGGGCAAATGCTGCGCCAGGCGCGATCCGTTGGCCTGAAAACGCAGTTTATGGGGCCAGAGGGTGTGGGTAATGCCTCTCTCTCTAACATCGCCGGTGATGCCGCAGAAGGCATGCTGGTGACGATGCCAAAACGTTATGACCAGGATCCGGCGAATAAAGCAATTGTCGATGCGCTCAAAGCTGACAAGAAAGATCCAAGTGGACCATACGTGTGGATCACTTATGCAGCCGTCCAATCACTGGCGAGCGCAATGGATCGCAGCGGAAGCAAAGAGCCGCTGGATCTGGTGAAAGATCTGAAAGCACACGGGGCTGATACCGTGATTGGGCCGCTGAAATGGGACGAAAAAGGCGATTTGAAGGGATTTGAGTTTGGTGTCTTTCAGTGGCACGCAGATGGTTCATCAACCGTCGCGAAGTAATACCTGAAGACGAGTTATCCCACCGCCCGTACAAAACGGGCGGGTTAAGAAAGGTTACCTTATGTCCGAGCAGTTCCTCTATTTCTTGCAGCAGATGTTTAACGGCGTCACGCTGGGAAGCACCTACGCGCTGATCGCCATCGGTTATACGATGGTGTACGGCATTATTGGCATGATCAACTTCGCCCATGGCGAGGTGTATATGATCGGCAGCTATGTCTCCTTTATGATCATCGCTGCGCTAATGATGATGGGGATTGATTCCAGTTGGCTACTGGTCGCGGCGGGTTTCGTCGGCGCGATTGTGATTGCCAGCGCCTACGGCTGGAGTATTGAACGGGTGGCGTATCGGCCCGTGCGCAGCTCCAAGCGCTTGATCGCGCTGATTTCCGCTATCGGGATGTCCATCTTCTTGCAAAACTACGTCAGCCTGACGGAAGGTTCACGCGACGTGGCGCTGCCCAGCCTGTTTAACGGCCAGTGGACTGTCGGCAGTAGTGATAACTTCTCTGCATCTATCACCACTATGCAGTTGGTTATCTGGATTGTAACCTTCCTCGCGATGCTGGCACTGACGCTGTTTATCCGCTATTCGCGTATGGGACGTGCCTGCCGCGCCTGTGCGGAAGATCTGAAAATGGCCAGCCTGCTCGGCATTAACACCGACCGTGTGATTGCGCTGACCTTTGTGATCGGTGCGGCAATGGCGGCGGTTGCGGGCGTGCTGCTCGGTCAGTTCTATGGCGTAATTAACCCTTACATCGGCTTTATGGCCGGGATGAAAGCCTTTACCGCGGCGGTACTGGGCGGCATTGGCAGCATTCCTGGCGCGATGATTGGCGGCCTGATTTTGGGCGTTGCCGAAGCGCTTTCTTCTGCTTATCTGAGTACCGAATACAAAGACGTGGTGTCGTTCGCGTTGCTGATTCTGGTACTGCTGGTGATGCCGACCGGTATTCTGGGTCGTCCGGAGGTAGAGAAAGTATGAAACCGATGCATTTTGCAATGGCGCTGCTCTCTGCCGCCATGTTCTTCATCCTGGCGGGCGTCTTCATGGGCGTCCAGTTAGAGCTGGACGGCACCAAACTGGTGGTGGACACCGCTGCGGATATCCGCTGGCAGTGGGTGTTTATCGGCACTGGCGTCGTGTTTCTTTTCCAACTGTTGCGTCCGGCGTTCCAGAAAGGTCTGAAGAGCGTCTCCGGGCCGAAGTTTATTCTGCCAGCGATTGACGGCTCCACCGTTAAACAGAAACTGTTTCTGGTGGCGTTGCTGGTGATTGCCGTGGCATGGCCGTTTATGGTCTCGCGCGGCACGGTCGATATCGCCACGCTGACGATGATTTATATCATCCTCGGCCTCGGCTTAAACGTGGTGGTGGGGCTTTCCGGTCTGCTGGTGCTGGGCTACGGCGGCTTCTATGCCATCGGCGCTTACACCTTTGCGCTGCTGAACCACTATTACGGCCTCGGTTTCTGGACTTGTCTGCCGCTGGCGGGGCTGGTTTCTGCCGCTGCGGGGTTCCTGCTCGGCTTCCCGGTCCTGCGTCTGCGCGGTGATTATCTGGCGATTGTGACCTTAGGCTTCGGCGAAATCGTCCGTATCCTGCTGCTCAACAACACCGAAATCACCGGCGGCCCGAACGGTATTAGCCAGATCCCGAAACCCACCTTTTTCGGTCTTGAGTTCAGCCGCAGCGCGCGTGAAGGCGGCTGGGATACCTTCAGCAACTTCTTTAACGTGAAGTATGACCCGTCCGATCGCGTGATTTTCCTCTATCTGGTGGCGCTGCTGCTGGTGGTGTTCTCGCTGTTTGTCATCAACCGTCTGCTGCGCATGCCGCTGGGACGTGCGTGGGAAGCGCTGCGTGAAGATGAAATCGCCTGCCGTTCGCTGGGCTTAAATCCTACACGCATCAAGCTGACCGCCTTTACCATCAGCGCCGCGTTCGCGGGTTTTGCCGGCACGCTGTTTGCCGCGCGGCAGGGTTTTGTCAGCCCGGAATCGTTCACCTTTGCCGAGTCGGCCTTTGTGTTGGCGATTGTGGTACTGGGTGGAATGGGCTCGCAGTTTGCGGTCATTCTCGCAGCTATCCTGCTGGTGGTGTCACGCGAACTGATGCGTGATTTCAATGAATACAGCATGTTAATGTTGGGTGGTTTGATGGTACTGATGATGATCTGGCGTCCGCAGGGCTTGTTACCGATGACCCGTCCGCAGTTGAAGCTGAAAAACGGGGACGCAAAAGGAGAGCAGGCATGAGTCAGCCATTATTATCCGTTAACGGCCTGATGATGCGCTTCGGCGGTCTGCTGGCGGTGAACAACGTTGAGCTGGAACTGAGACCGCAGGAAATCGTCTCGTTAATCGGGCCGAACGGCGCGGGAAAAACCACGGTCTTTAACTGCCTGACCGGTTTTTATAAACCGACGGGTGGGACGATTAAGCTGCGCGACCAGCATCTGGAAGGGCTGCCGGGTCAGCAAATTGCGCGTATGGGCGTGGTGCGTACTTTCCAGCACGTACGCCTGTTTCGCGAAATGACGGTGATTGAAAACTTGCTGGTGGCGCAACATCAGCAATTGAAAACCGGTGTCTTTTCCGGTCTGTTAAAAACGCCGTCGTTCCGTCGCGCGCAAAGTGAAGCCCTGGATCGCGCCGCTACCTGGCTTGCGCGTATTGGTTTGCTGGAGCATGCCAACCGTCAGGCCAGTAACCTCGCCTACGGTGACCAGCGTCGTCTGGAGATCGCCCGCTGCATGGTGACGCAACCGGAGATCCTGATGCTTGACGAGCCTGCCGCTGGTCTCAACCCGAAAGAGACCAAAGAGCTGGATGAGCTTATTGCCGAACTGCGCAATCATCACAACACCACCATTCTGTTGATTGAGCACGATATGAAACTGGTGATGGGCATTTCCGACCGTATTTACGTGGTAAACCAGGGCACGCCGCTGGCGAACGGGACGCCGGAACAGATTCGTAATAACCCGGACGTGATCCGCGCCTATTTAGGTGAAGCATAATGGGGGCGAGGCATAATATGGATAAGGCGATGTTATCGTTCGATAAAGTCAGCGCCCACTACGGCAAAATTCAGGCGCTGCACGAGGTGAGCCTGTATATCAATCAGGGTGAAATCGTAACGCTTATCGGTGCCAACGGCGCGGGGAAAACCACCCTACTCGGTACGTTATGCGGCGACCCACGCGCGACCAGCGGACGCATTGTCTTTGATGGTAAAGACATTACCGACTGGCAAACGGCTAAAATCATGCGTGAAGCGGTGGCGATCGTCCCGGAAGGGCGTCGTGTGTTTTCGCGCATGACGGTGGAAGAGAACCTGGCGATGGGCGGTTTCTTTGCCGAGAAGGACCAGTTTCAGGAACGTATCAAATGGGTGTATGACCTGTTTCCGCGCCTGCATGAGCGTCGCATTCAGCGTGCGGGTACCATGTCCGGCGGTGAACAGCAGATGCTGGCGATAGGCCGTGCGCTGATGAGCCAGCCCCGGCTATTGTTGCTTGATGAGCCGTCGCTGGGTCTGGCGCCGATTATCATCCAGCAGATCTTTAATACTATCGAGCAGTTGCGCGAGCAGGGGATGACCATCTTCCTCGTCGAGCAGAACGCCAACCAGGCGCTGAAACTCGCCGACCGCGGCTACGTGCTGGAAAACGGTCATGTGGTACTGGAAGACACCGGCGATGCGCTACTGGCGAATGAAGCGGTGCGTAGCGCTTATCTGGGCGGTTAAGATTTCTCTTAAGAGCTAAGGGGCCTGATGGCCCCTTTTTATCGCGTTATGTTATTATTGAGAATGGTTATCAATAATAACATGAACATGGAGAAAGGATGATACGTTCAGGTACCTGCATGATGATTGGAACTCTGTTATTGGCGTTTGCATCTGGTGTTCAGGCACTGGAACCGCAAACGTTCGACCCGCGCGATCCATCTATCTGGGAAGAGAAACCGGCCAACCCGTTGGCACAATCCAGCTCGCCCTGCGAAGTATTCACCAGCTCGGTATGCCCTGGCTGGGAAGATGAAAAATCAGATATCCAACGTGAACGTGAGCGGCGGGAACAGCAGCGTTTACAGAATGAATTTGAGCGACGCTGGCGTCGGGATTAACGTTACCGGAGTCAATGGGCAGCGTGTCAGGTAACGTCGCTAGCTAAATCTGCAGGTATTGCGAGCCTTGTCCCAGCAAGTATAGGTTATTTGCTGCATAATCAACGGCTTGATGTATATCTTGAGTCAATGGTAATTGAATGAATGATTTACCGCGTCAAACTGACGTGCTGCCCATGCCCGCAATAGACGGTGTCACGGTCTCTTTTAATGGACTGCACTATCTGCGCCCCGAGCTACTTCTGGATTTCGTGAGTATCAGTAGCGCGCCGTTGCTTGCCGTTACGCCTGTTGCATTGCTGTACTCTTCTGTTGGTGTGCTGCAGCAGGTCGACTTACGCAAGCTGCCGGTTGAAGTCGTTGGCCGTGTGGTTTATCCCATCACTTCGCTGAAGCTTCCTGCGTTACGAGGAAAGCTCATCATTAACGCCCAGTCGCGACGGCTCAAGTTTCTGGAAAGTCTGGTGGCGATATCGCCGGAAGATAATATCCACGGTATGCAGGTCCTGGGACTGGCGCTGGAGTTTACGTTCGCACAGCCTGAGTGATCTCATCTGTACGGCAAATCTTTTTATGGGCCGGGTAAGGCACCTCCCCGGCTTTGTTGTGCTCCACCCCGCATTTTCCTGTCACTCCGCTTTCACCGCCTTGCCATCTGTTTGTCGCCTTACTATCTTTTTTTTGTAATAAAAAAGTTATTTTTCTGTCATTCGAGCATGTCATGTTACCCCCGCGAGCATAAAACGCGTGATATCGCGCATCCGGCACAACAAGAGAGATAACCGATGATATCGTTACGACATACAGCTTTAGGACTGGCACTTAGCCTGGCATTTGCAGGTCAGGCGCTGGCAGTCACCACCATCCCGTTCTGGCACTCAATGGAAGGCGAACTGGGTAAAGAAGTTGATTCACTGGCGCAACGTTTTAATGCCGCCAATCCCGACTACAAAATTGTTCCACAGTATAAAGGCAACTATGAGCAAAGCCTGAGCGCAGGTATTGCCGCCTTCCGTACCGGAAACGCGCCTGCGCTGCTGCAGGTTTATGAAGTGGGGACGGCAACGATGATGGCCTCGAAAGCCATTAAACCGGTCTATGAAGTATTCAAAGAGGCCGGTATTAACTTTGATGAATCTCAGTTCGTGCCGACGGTTTCCGGTTATTACACTGACTCGAAAAGCGGACATTTACTCTCCCAGCCGTTTAACAGCTCCACGCCGGTGCTGTATTACAACAAAGATGCCTTCAAAAAAGCCGGTTTAGATCCTGAACAGCCGCCAAAAACCTGGCAGGATCTGGCGGAATACACCGCGAAGCTGAAAGCCGCAGGTATGAAGTGTGGCTATGCCAGCGGTTGGCAGGGCTGGATCCAGATTGAAAACTTCAGCGCCTGGAACGGTCTGCCGGTCGCCACCAAAAACAACGGTTTTGACGGTACTGATGCGGTGCTGGAGTTCAATAAACCGGAGCAGGTGAAACACATTGCACTACTGGAAGAGCTGAATAAAAAGGGCGACTTCAGCTACTTTGGACGTAAAGATGAATCCACCGAGAAGTTCTACAACGGGGATTGCGCCATTACTACCGCTTCTTCAGGTTCTCTGGCCGACATCCGCCACTACGCCAAATTCAACTATGGCGTCGGCATGATGCCGTACGATGCCGATGTGAAGGGCGCACCGCAGAACGCGATTATCGGTGGAGCCAGTCTGTGGGTGATGCAGGGTAAAGACAAAGCCACCTACGAAGGTGTGGCGCAATTCCTTAATTTCCTCGCAAAACCAGAGATTGCTGCCGAATGGCATCAGAAGACCGGCTATCTGCCGATCACCACCGCCGCGTACGATCTGACTCGCGAGCAGGGCTTCTATGATAAGAACCCCGGGGCCGATATCGCCACCCGTCAGATGCTGAACAAACCGCCGTTGCCGTTCACTAAAGGGCTGCGTCTGGGCAACATGCCGCAGATCCGTACCATCGTGGATGAAGAGCTGGAAAGCGTGTGGACTGGAAAGAAAACCCCACAGCAGGCGTTGGATGCCGCGGTTGAGCGTGGCAATCAGTTACTGCGCCGCTTTGAGCAATCGACCAAATCGTAA
>NZ_CP069763.1:988472-994324 GCF_016893685.1 Citrobacter cronae | reverse complement strand
AACCTCAATGTCCTCATCCCGTCCGGTGTTTCGCTCGCGCTGGCTTCCCTATTTACTGGTGGCCCCGCAGTTGGTTATCACCGTTATTTTCTTTATCTGGCCCGCCGGTGAAGCGCTGTGGTACTCGCTACAAAGCGTTGATCCTTTTGGCCTTTCCAGCCAGTTTGTCGGACTGGAAAACTTTGTCGCGCTGTTCCATGACCCGTACTACCTTGATTCGTTCTGGACGACGATAAAGTTCAGTACGCTGGTTACGGTAAGCGGCCTGCTGGTGTCGCTGTTTTTTGCTGCGCTGGTGAATTATGTCGTGCGCGGTAGCCGTTTTTACCAGACGTTGATGCTGTTGCCCTACGCCGTTGCGCCCGCCGTTGCCGCCGTACTGTGGATCTTCCTGTTTAACCCGGGTCGCGGGCTGATCACCCATTTGCTCGCTGAGTTTGGCTATGACTGGAATCACGCGCAAAACAGCGGTCAGGCCATGTTTCTGGTGGTGTTCGCGTCGGTCTGGAAGCAGATTAGTTACAACTTCCTGTTCTTCTTTGCCGCACTGCAATCTATTCCCCGGTCGCTGATCGAAGCCGCCGCGATTGATGGCGCAGGACCGGTTCGCCGCTTCTTTAAATTAGCGCTGCCGCTGATTGCGCCGGTCAGTTTCTTTTTGCTGGTGGTGAATCTGGTGTATGCCTTCTTTGACACCTTCCCGGTGATCGACGCCGCCACGGCAGGTGGGCCGGTACAGGCGACCACGACGTTGATTTATAAGATCTATCGTGAAGGCTTTGTCGGCCTGGATCTCTCTGCGTCAGCCGCGCAGTCGGTGGTGCTGATGTTCCTGGTCATTATTTTGACGGTGGTGCAGTTCCGCTATGTGGAAAGTAAGGTGCGTTACCAATGATTGAGAACCGTCGTGGGCTGACAATATTCAGCCATACCATGCTGATGCTGGGAATCATGGTGATCCTGTTCCCGTTGTACGTCGCGTTTGTCGCGGCGACGCTGGACAACAAAGCGGTATTTGAAACGCCGATGACGCTGATTCCCGGCACGCAGTTGCTGGAAAACATGAAATACATCTGGGTCAACGGCGTGGGCGTCAACAGCGCGCCGTTCTGGCTGATGATGCTCAACAGTTTCATCATGGCGTTCAGTATTACGGTGGGGAAAATCACCGTCTCTATGCTCTCCGCATTCGCCATCGTCTGGTTTCGCTTTCCGCTGCGCAATCTGTTCTTCTGGATGATTTTTATCACCCTGATGCTGCCGGTTGAGGTGCGTATTTTCCCGACGGTAGAAGTGATCGCCAACCTGAAAATGCTCGACAGCTACGCGGGCCTGACGCTGCCGCTGATGGCGTCGGCTACCGCGACCTTCCTGTTCCGTCAGTTCTTTATGACCCTGCCGGATGAGCTGGTTGAAGCGGCGCGTATTGACGGCGCGTCACCGATGCGTTTTTTCCGCGATATCGTGCTACCGCTGTCAAAAACCAATCTGGCGGCGCTATTCGTGATCACCTTTATTTACGGCTGGAACCAGTATTTGTGGCCGTTGTTAATTATTACCGATGTCAACCTGGGCACTGCGGTAGCGGGCATCAAAGGCATGATCGCCACCGGCGAAGGTACCACCCAATGGAATCAGGTGATGGCAGCCATGCTGCTGACGCTCATCCCTCCGGTAATTATCGTGTTAGCCATGCAGCGTGCCTTTGTGCGTGGTTTAGTGGACAGTGAGAAATAAAATGGCAGGACTCAAACTACAGGCAGTAACCAAAAGCTGGGACGGCAAAACCCAGGTGATTAAACCGCTGACGCTGGACGTTGCGGACGGGGAGTTTATCGTGATGGTCGGGCCATCCGGCTGCGGCAAGTCTACGTTGCTGCGGATGGTGGCCGGGCTGGAGCGGGTCAGCGGCGGCGATATCTGGATCGATAATAAGCGCGTCACCGAGATGGAGCCGAAAGATCGCGGCATTGCGATGGTGTTCCAGAACTATGCCCTCTACCCACATATGAGCGTAGAAGAAAACATGGCCTGGGGGCTGAAGATCCGTGGAATGGGTAAGGAGCATATTGCCGAGCGGGTGAAAGAGGCGGCACGTATTCTCGAACTGGGTGAACTGCTCAAACGTCGCCCACGCGAACTTTCCGGCGGCCAGCGTCAGCGCGTGGCGATGGGACGGGCGATTGTTCGCGATCCGGCGGTATTCCTGTTCGATGAGCCGCTTTCTAACCTCGATGCCAAGCTGCGCGTGCAGATGCGTCTGGAGTTACAACATCTGCATCGCCGACTGAAAACCACCTCGCTGTATGTGACGCACGATCAGGTTGAAGCGATGACCCTTGCCCAGCGGGTGATGGTGATGAACAAAGGCATTGCCGAGCAGATCGGTACGCCGGTTGAAGTGTACGAGAAACCTGCCAGCCGCTTTGTGGCGAGCTTTATCGGCAGCCCGGCGATGAACCTGCTGGATGGGCGTATTAGCGCTTCGGGTACGCATTTTGAACTGGATGACGGCATGGCTTTGCCCATCGCCAGGAGCGTCCGGGAGTGTATTGGGCGTAACATGACGCTGGGTATCCGCCCGGAGCATATTGCGTTAAGCTCGCAGGCCGATGGCGGTGTGCCGTTGGTTGTCGACACGCTGGAAATGCTGGGTGCGGATAACCTGGCACACGGGCGCTGGGGCGAGCAAAAGCTGGTGGTGCGACTGGCGCATCAGCATCGCCCGACGGCAGGCAGCACGCTGTGGCTGCATCTGCCAGAAAATCATTTGCATCTTTTTGATGGCGAAACAGGACAACGCGTATGAGTAACTGGCCTTATCCCCACATTGTCGCCCATCGCGGCGGCGGTAAGCTGGCTCCGGAAAACACCCTGGCGGCGATAGACGTGGGGGCGCGATACGGGCATACCATGATTGAGTTTGACGCTAAGTTGTCGAAAGACGGCGAGATCTTTTTGCTGCACGACGACAATCTCGAACGGACCAGTAACGGCTGGGGCGTGGCGGGTGAACTGAACTGGCAGGATCTATTACGCGTGGACGCAGGCGGTTGGTTTAGCGGCGAGTTTAAAGGCGAACCGCTGCCGCTGCTCTCGCAAGTGGCCGCGCGCTGCCGTCAGCACGGCATGATGGCGAATATTGAAATTAAACCCACTACCGGCACCGGAACGCTAACCGGCAAAGTCGTGGCGCTGGCCGCGCGTGAACTGTGGGCGGGAATGACGCCGCCGCTGTTGTCGTCTTTTGAAATTGACGCGCTTGAAGCGGCGCAGCAGGCGGTTCCTGAACTGCCGCGCGGTTTACTGCTTGATGAATGGCGTGACGACTGGCGCGAACTCACTACCCGGCTCGGCTGCGTCTCGATTCATCTTAATCATAAGCTGCTGGATGAAGCGCGCGTGGATGCGTTGCGCGACGCGGGGCTACGTATTTTGGTTTATACCGTCAACCGACCCCAGCGCGCGGCAGAGCTGCTGCGCTGGGGAGTGGACTGCATCTGTACCGATGCTATTGATACGATAGGACCGGATTTTCAACCCTATTAAGGCCCAATCGTTTTTAACGGAACGTTAGGCTGCGGCGTGCTGGAGGGCTTCAGCATGTCGCCGTTCTTTTTCTCTGACAACATATGTTGCTGTTTATTCAGCGAACTGTCCGGGTTGCGGGTTCCGTTCAACATGCCACCGTTGCTGTTGGGCAGCATCTGCTGTTGACCCGAATTCAACTCTCCAGGCTGGGACTGAAGGACTCGCTGGGAATTGGTGTTGATTTGGTTTTCCATGTGCTGTTGCTGCATGCGGGTTTGCGTTTGCAACTGCTGGTTGAGCATCCCTTTTTGCTGAATTTGCTGCGTTTGCATTTGGGTTTGCATACGCTGCTGGCTCGGGATCTGGTAACCCGGTTGATTCGGGTTATTCATGGTGTTGATGGGCTGTGCAAAGCCTGCAAACGGCAATAGCATGGCTAAAAGTAAGAGTCGTTTCATCGCTTTTCTCCTCTCGGGGATCGCTTAAGTTTACTCCTTTCTCGCCGTTACGATGATTATTTCAGAGTTATGCACCAGGCTTAGTGGGGGCCGACCCCATACATCTGGAGAATAACGATGATAAAACCGACGTTTTTACGCCGGGTAGCCATTGCTGCTCTGCTCTCAGGAAGTTGTTTTAGCGTTGCTGCCGCGCCGGCAGCGCCACCGCCGGTATCCTACGGTGTCGAGGAAGATGTGTTCCATCCCGTGCGTGCGCAGCAGGGAATGGTGGCCTCGGTGGATGCGTTAGCCACCCAGGTCGGGGTGGATATCCTCAAACAGGGGGGCAATGCCGTTGATGCCGCCGTCGCCGTTGGTTACGCGCTGGCGGTGACGCATCCGCAGGCGGGGAACCTGGGCGGCGGTGGTTTTATGCTGCTGCGCACCAAAGACGGTAACACTACGGCGATTGATTTTCGTGAAATGGCGCCTGCTGCCGCGACCCGTGATATGTTCCTCGACGATCAGGGTAACGCCGATGCGAAAAAGTCGCTGACGTCGCATCTGGCATCCGGTACGCCGGGTACCGTGGCGGGTTTCTCGCTGGCGCTGGAGAAATACGGCACGATGCCGCTGAATAAAGTAGTGCGTCCGGCGATGAAGCTGGCGGAAGAGGGTTTTGTGGTTAACGATGCGCTGGCCGACGACTTAAAAACTTACGGCAGCGAAGTGATCCCTAATCATGAGAACAGCAAAGCCATTTTCTGGAAAGACGGCGAGCCGCTGAAGAAGGGCGATAAGCTGGTGCAAAAGAACCTGGCGAAAAGCCTGGAAATGATTGCCGAAAACGGCCCGGATGCGTTTTATAAAGGGGCGATTGCTGACCAGATTGCCGGGGAAATGCAGAAGAACGGCGGTCTGATGACCAAAGAGGATTTAGCCAGCTATAAAGCCGTTGAGCGTACGCCCATCAGCGGTGACTATCGCGGGTATCAGGTCTTCTCCATGCCGCCGCCATCCTCGGGCGGTATTCACATCGTGCAAATTCTCAATATTCTTGAAAACTTCGACATGAAGAAGTACGGCTTTGGCAGCGCCGATGCCATGCAAATCATGGCGGAAGCGGAAAAATACGCCTATGCCGACCGTTCAGAGTATCTGGGTGACCCGGACTTTGTGAAAGTGCCGTGGCAGGCGCTGACCAACAAAGCCTATGCGAAAACGCTGGCCGATCAAATTGATATCAACAAGGCCAAACCTTCCAGCCAGATAAAACCGGGCAAGCTCGCCCCGTATGAAAGCAACCAGACCACCCACTTCTCGGTGGTGGATAAAGACGGCAATGCCGTGGCGGTGACCTATACCTTGAATACAACCTTCGGCACCGGGATTGTGGCGGGTAATACCGGTATTCTGCTCAATAATGAAATGGACGATTTCTCTGCCAAGCCGGGCGTACCGAACGTATACGGACTGGTGGGCGGCGATGCCAACGCGGTCGGGCCGAAGAAGCGTCCGCTGTCGTCGATGTCGCCGACTATCGTGGTAAAAGACGGGAAAACCTGGCTGGTGACCGGCAGCCCTGGCGGGAGTCGAATCATCACTACCGTGCTGCAAATGGTAGTGAACAGCATTGATTTCGGAATGAACGTCGCCGAAGCGACCAACGCGCCGCGCTTCCATCATCAGTGGTTGCCGGATGAGCTTCGCGTCGAGAAGGGCTTCAGCCCGGACACGCTTAAGTTGCTGGAGCAAAAAGGACAGAAAGTGGCGCTGAAAGAGGCGATGGGCAGCACGCAAAGTATTATGGTTGGGCCGGATGGCGCCCTGTATGGCGCGTCCGACCCGCGTTCCGTGGATGACTTAACGGCGGGATACTAA
>NZ_CP069763.1:981519-987335 GCF_016893685.1 Citrobacter cronae | reverse complement strand
ATTTATTTCACGCGCGCCATAAAGTACGCATCAACATACTCACCGTTGCGCAGGCCGTATCTCTTACCGGTGCCTTCGATTTCAAAGCCGTACTTCTTATAGACCGCCACGGCGGGCTCATTATCAACAAATACCGTTAGCTCAATGCGGTCAACGCGCAGCCAGTTGTCGCACATGTCGATCATGGTGCGGATCAGCGCGCTGGCGACGCCGCGGTTTTGCCAACGAGCGTCAACGCAAATACCGAAATCAGCGACGTGGCTGCGGCGCGGGCGCTGGGCAACTGCAATGGAAAGATGTCCCACGACGATATCATCGATGCAGGCCACCAACTGTTTGATCCCCGGTTGATCGGCGAGTCGCGTTTGCCACATCTCCATGGAAGGATGAGGAACCTGTAGCGTGTTGTGGTACACCTCCGGCTGGGCGTGAATCTGACGAATGGCGTCGTAATCTTTCGGTTCAGCGTGGCGTATCACTATCTCACTCATTCCTTATCTCCTGCAGGGTTAATTGAGCATTTACACTCGCTGAGAAAGAAAATTCCGTCAACTGCATTTTTTTGCAAAAAGAAGTAGACAAGTGCGAATGAGAATGATTATTATTGCTCTGCGTTCAGGGGAACCCCTACGGAGAACCTGAAAGCACGACATTGCTCACATTGCTTCCAGTATTATTTTAGCCAGCTTTTGCTGGCTTTTTTTTGGGTTTTGTTTCAGCCTGGCTTACTTGCCATTTTGTCCCCGGCAAAGAATCCAACATTCAGTCTCCTCACGCTTTGCGCTATGGTGTAAACAATCACCTTCAAAAGGATCGTCTCATGACCTTACACTGCGCATTTATTGGATTCGGTAAAAGCACCACCCGTTACCATCTCCCTTACGTTCTGAATCGTAAAGATACCTGGCATGTCGCGCATATTTTCCGTCGTCACGCTAAACCGGAAGAGCAGGCGCCGATCTATTCCCATATTCACTTCACCAGCGATCTGGATGAGGTGCTGAGCGATCCACAGGTAAAACTGGTGATCGTCTGTACGCATGCTGATAGCCATTTTGAATACGCCAAACGCGCGCTGGAAGCGGGTAAAAGCGTGCTGGTTGAGAAACCGTTCACGCCGACGCTGGCGGAAGCAAAAGTGTTGTTCGAACTGGCGCGAAGCAAAGGACTGACCGTCACGCCGTATCAGAATCGTCGTTTTGATTCCTGTTTTCTCACGGCTAAAAAAGCGATTGAGAGCGGCAAACTGGGTGAAATAGTGGAAATTGAAAGCCATTTTGACTACTACCGACCCGTGGCGGAAACCAAACCGGGCCTGCCGCAGGACGGCGCATTCTATGGTTTGGGCGTACACACCATGGATCAGATTATCTCGCTGTTCGGGCGTCCCGACCATGTAGCCTATGACATTCGCAGTCTGCGCAACAAGGCGAACCCGGATGATACTTTTGAAGCGCAGTTGTTCTACGGTGACCTGAAAGCCATTGTGAAAACCAGCCATCTGGTGAAAATCGACTATCCGAAGTTTATTGTTCACGGCACCAAAGGCTCGTTTGTGAAGTACGGTATCGACCAGCAGGAAACCAGCCTGAAGGCCAATATTATGCCCGGCGAACCCGGTTTCGCCGCTGACGATTCTGTTGGTGTGCTGGAGTATGTCAATGATGATGGCGTTACGGTGAAAGAAGAGGTGAAACCGGAAGTGGGGGACTACGGTCGCGTCTATGATGCGCTGTACCACACGCTGACCGTCGGTACGCCTAATTACGTCAAGGAATCTGAAGTTCTTACCAACCTGGAAATCCTCGAACGGGCCTTCGAACAGGCGTCTCCCGCGACGATAACCCTCGCTAAATAGCCCTTACCGACTCCTCTGAGGTTGTTCATATTTTTTGAACAGAGGAGTCAATTTTCACCCTCTATGATCCCAGACGGATTGGGTCCACACTTACTCCATCGAAAACATCTGGGGGTGAACATAATGATCTATTTACGCAAAGCGAACGACCGTGGTCATGCGAATCATGGCTGGCTCGATTCCTGGCATACCTTTTCTTTTGCTAACTACTATGACCCGAACTTTATGGGGTTCTCGGCACTACGCGTGATTAACGATGACGTGATCGATGCAGGTCAGGGCTTTGGCACTCACCCCCATAAAGACATGGAAATCCTGACCTACGTACTGGAAGGCGTGGTGGAGCATCAGGACAGCATGGGCAACAAAGAGCAGGTTCCGGCCGGTGAATTCCAGATTATGAGCGCCGGGACGGGGATCCGACACTCGGAGTACAACCCGAGCAATACTGAGAAACTACACCTGTATCAAATCTGGATCATGCCGCAGGAAAACGGGATTACGCCACGCTATGAACAGCGCCGTTTCGATGCGGTGCAGGGCAAACAGCTGGTGCTGTCGCCGGATGCCCGCGATGGTTCGCTGAAAGTGTACCAGGATATGGAGTTGTACCGCTGGGCGCTGCTCAAAGATGAGCAGTCGGTGCATCAGATTGCCGCCGAGCGCCGCGTCTGGATCCAGGTGGTAAAAGGCAATGTCACCATTAACGGAACCAAAGCCACCACCAGCGATGGTCTGGCAATCTGGGATGAGCAGGCAATTTCGATTCATGCCGATAGCGACAGCGAAGTGTTACTGTTTGACCTGCCGCCGGTATAACGTGCTGTAACCTGATGTAGGCCGGATAAGACGCGAAAGCGTTGCCATCCGGCTTTTCATCGTTTGTCATTAATTCCGTGCGTCCGTGGTAAACTGGGGAAATCTATCCCTTTTTAACGCTTCAGGACGATGAAAAAGAAAAGACCCGTACTTCAGGATGTAGCCGACCGCGTGGGCGTGACCAAAATGACGGTCAGTCGCTTTTTGCGTAACCCGGAGCAGGTCTCCGTGGCGCTGCGGGGCAAAATTGCCGCTGCACTTGATGAGCTGGGTTATATTCCCAATCGCGCACCTGATATCCTGTCTAACGCCACCAGTCGCGCTATCGGCGTGCTGTTACCGTCTCTCACCAACCAGGTTTTTGCGGAAGTGTTACGCGGTATTGAGGCCGTCACCGACGCGCATGGTTATCAAACCATGCTGGCGCACTACGGCTATAAGCCCGAAATGGAGCAAGAACGTCTGGAGTCGATGCTGTCGTGGAATATCGATGGTCTGATCCTCACTGAACGTAGCCATACACCCCGTACGCTGAAAATGATCGAAGTCGCGGGTATCCCGGTCGTCGAGCTGATGGACAGTCAGTCCCCGTGTCTGGATATCGCCGTCGGTTTTGATAACTTCGAGGCCGCACGTCAGATGACCGCCGCTATCATCGCCCGTGGGCACCGTCATGTTGCTTATCTTGGCGCGCGTCTTGATGAACGTACTATCATCAAACAGAGGGGCTACGAACAGGCTATGCGCGATGCCAATCTGGTGCCGTACAGCGTGATGGTGGAGCAGTCTTCATCTTACTCATCCGGTATTGAACTTATCCGTCAGGCGCGGCGTGAATATCCGCAACTGGATGGTGTGTTCTGTACCAACGATGACCTGGCGGTAGGGGCGGCATTTGAATGTCAGCGTTTAGGGCTGAGAATCCCTGACGATATGGCGATTGCCGGTTTCCACGGCCATGATATCGGTCAGGTAATGGAGCCGCGTCTGGCGAGTGTGCTCACGCCGCGTGAACGAATGGGCAGCATTGGCGCAGAACGCCTGCTGGCGCGCATCCGAGGTGAAGCAGTCACACCTAAAATGTTAGATTTAGGTTTCACCTTGTCACCGGGTGGATCTATTTAAGCCAACAACTTTGAAGTAGCTCACACTTATACACTTCGGGCACGAATGGATATTGCTTCTCTATTTATCCGGCTGGACAATGTTACCGATAACAGTTACCCGTAACAATTTCCTGATTCTTGTACCAGTGGGGGCAACGCTTTGAGCACGACTAATCATGATCACCACGTTTACGTTCTGATGGGCGTATCAGGCAGCGGTAAATCTGCTGTCGCAAGTGAAGTGGCGCATCAACTGCAGGCCGCGTTTCTTGATGGCGATTTTCTCCATCCGCGCAGCAACATCATGAAAATGGCTTCCGGTGAGCCACTCAACGATGACGACCGTAAACCGTGGTTACAGGCGCTGAATGACGCCGCCTTTGCGATGCAGCGTACCAATAAGGTGTCGCTGATCGTCTGTTCCGCGCTGAAGAAAGTCTATCGCGATCAGCTGCGTGACGGTAACCCGAACCTCTCATTCATTTACCTGAAGGGCGATTTTGACGTAATCGAAAGCCGCCTGAAGGCGCGTAAAGGGCACTTCTTCAAAACGCAAATGCTGGTAACCCAGTTCGAAGCGCTGGAAGAACCAGATGCGAATGAAAAAGATGTTCTGGTGGTTGATATCGATCAGCCGCTGGACGGTGTGGTAGCTAGCACCATTGAAGTGATTAACCAGGGCAGTAAGTAGTGACTACATTAACGCTTGTTTTAACAGCAGTAGGGTCTGTTTTATTACTGCTGTTTTTGGTGATGAAGGCGCGTATGCATGCCTTTGTTGCTTTGATGGTGGTGTCTATTGGTGCAGGTCTCTTTTCCGGTATGCCGCTTGATAAAATCGCGGCGACCATGGAAAAAGGGATGGGAGGCACGCTCGGCTTTCTGGCGATTGTGGTGGCGCTGGGGGCGATGTTTGGCAAGATTTTGCACGAGACCGGCGCGGTCGATCAGATTGCCGTCAAGATGCTGAAATCTTTCGGTCACAGCCGCGCGCATTATGCGATTGGCCTGGCCGGCCTGATTTGCGCGCTACCGCTGTTCTTTGAAGTGGCGATTGTGCTGCTGATAAGCGTGGCGTTCTCAATGGCGCGTCACACCGGAACGAACCTGGTGAAGCTGGTTATTCCGCTGTTTGCGGGGGTGGCGGCCGCTGCGGCGTTCCTGCTGCCGGGACCTGCGCCGATGCTGCTGGCATCCCAAATGCACGCTGACTTTGGCTGGATGATCCTGATTGGCCTGTGCGCAGCCATTCCGGGCATGATTATTGCCGGGCCGCTGTGGGGCAATTTCATCAGCCGTTACGTTGAACTGCATGTGCCAGAAGACATTACCGAGCCGCATCTGGGCGAAGGCAAAATGCCCTCCTTTGGCTTCAGTCTGGCGCTGATCCTGCTGCCGTTAGTACTGGTTGGCCTGAAAACCATCGCCGCGCGCTTTGTGCCGGTCGGTTCTTCAACCTACGAATGGTTCGAGTTTATCGGTCACCCGTTTACCGCGATTCTGGTTGCCTGTCTGGTGGCGATTTACGGCCTGGCAGTGCGCCAGGGCATGGCAAAAGATCGGGTGATGGAGATTTGTGGTCACGCGCTGCAACCGGCGGGGATTATTCTGCTGGTGATTGGTGCGGGCGGCGTGTTCAAGCAGGTGCTGGTTGATTCCGGCGTTGGCCCGGCCCTGGGTGAAGCGTTAACCGGTATGGGGCTGCCCATTGCCATTACCTGCTTCGTGCTGGCGGCGGCAGTACGCATCATTCAGGGGTCCGCGACCGTGGCCTGCTTAACGGCGGTCGGTTTGGTCATGCCGGTGATTGAGCAACTGAACTACTCCGGCGCGCAGATGGCGGCGCTGTCTATCTGTATCGCAGGCGGCTCAATCGTCGTCAGCCACGTTAACGACGCTGGTTTCTGGCTGTTCGGGAAATTCACCGGCGCGACCGAAGCGCAAACGCTGAAGACCTGGACGATGATGGAAACTATCCTCGGCACGGTCGGCGCGATTGTCGGTATGATTGCTTTCCAGCTGTTGAGCTGAGT
>NZ_CP069763.1:980494-980629 GCF_016893685.1 Citrobacter cronae | reverse complement strand
GTTCAGTAAAGCATGTATGGTGAACATGTGATTCTTGCTCAGGGTTCCGTTCACCTCAATGGTGTCATTTCTCTGAAGCGCTGATGTCCGTGAACGTGCAAGGGAGGCTCACCGCCGCCTCCCTTGCACGTTCAC
>NZ_CP069763.1:957119-980410 GCF_016893685.1 Citrobacter cronae | reverse complement strand
TCACCCCTTCATCCACATCCGTACGCCATCGAGGAACATCTGGGTCGCCATCATCACCAGAATCAATCCCATCAGACGTTCCAGTGCGTTCACCCCTTTCTCGCCCAGCAGGCGTAAAAACAGCGACGACTGCAGCAGAATCACAAATGTCCCGCCCCAGGCGATCAGCAGCGCAATCACCAGATGCCCCATCTGATTTGGGTACTGATGTGATAACAGCATCAACGAGGCCAGGATTGTCGGCCCGGCCACCAGCGGGATTGCCAGCGGTACGATAAACGGCTCTTCGCCTGCCGGAAGGCCGGTGCTGTTCCCGGTGGCGCTGGGGAAAATCATCTTAATGGCGATCAGGAACAAAATGATGCCCCCGGAGATCGAGACGGTTTCTGCGCGCAGGTTAAGAAATGCCAGAATTTTCTCGCCCGCAAACAGGAATATCAGCATCACCAACAGCGCAATGAACAGCTCGCGAATCATAATCGCGCGGCGGCGTTTTGGTTCGGTATGTTTCAATACGGACATGAAAATGGGCAGATTTCCGAGCGGATCCATAATCAGGATCAATAAAACTGCCGCTGAAATGATTTCATTCATAACTCAAATTCCCTGATAATTACCGCGGACTTTCTGCTTGCTTGCGCAGCGGGATAAGTCGCATTACTGATGGCTTCGCTATCATTGATTAATTTCACTTGCGACTTTGGCTGCATTTTGTATGGTGAAGGATATGCCACCAGGACACTGGCATACATACACAGCACACATCTTCGCAGGAAAAAAACGCTATGAAAAATGTTGGTTTTATCGGCTGGCGCGGTATGGTCGGCTCTGTTCTCATGCAACGCATGGTTGAGGAGCGTGACTTCGACGCCATTCGCCCTGTTTTCTTTTCTACTTCCCAGCTCGGGCAGGCGGCACCGACGTTTGGTGGAACCGCGACCGGCACGCTTCAGGACGCTTTTGATCTGGACGCGCTGAAGGCGCTCGATATCATCGTGACCTGTCAGGGCGGCGATTATACCAACGAAATCTATCCAAAGCTTCGTGAAAGCGGCTGGCAGGGTTACTGGATTGACGCGGCCTCCTCGCTGCGCATGAAAGACGATGCCATCATCATTCTCGATCCGGTTAACCAGGATGTGATTACCGACGGTCTGAACAAAGGTATTAAGACTTTTGTCGGCGGTAACTGTACCGTTAGCCTGATGCTGATGTCCCTCGGCGGCCTGTTTGCCAATGACCTGGTCGACTGGGTTTCCGTGGCGACCTATCAGGCGGCTTCCGGCGGCGGCGCGCGCCACATGCGTGAACTGCTGTCCCAGATGGGCCATCTGTATGGCCATGTGGCCGATGAACTGGCGACCCCTTCCTCTGCTATTCTCGACATCGAACGTAAGGTGACGACCCTGTCCCGCAGCGGCGAACTGCCGGTTGATAACTTTGGCGTACCGCTGGCCGGGAGCCTGATTCCGTGGATCGACAAACAGCTCGATAACGGTCAGAGCCGTGAAGAGTGGAAGGGACAGGCGGAAACCAACAAAATTCTCAACACGTCTGCCGTGATCCCGGTTGATGGCCTGTGCGTGCGCGTCGGCGCGCTGCGCTGCCACAGTCAGGCGTTCACCATTAAACTGAAAAAAGATGTGTCTATTCCGACCGTGGAAGAACTGCTGGCGGCGCACAATCCGTGGGCTAAAGTGGTGCCAAACGATCGGGAGATCACCATGCGTGAGTTAACCCCGGCGGCCGTTACCGGTACGCTGACCACGCCAGTAGGCCGTCTGCGTAAGCTGAATATGGGACCGGAGTTCCTGTCAGCCTTTACCGTGGGCGATCAGTTGCTGTGGGGTGCTGCGGAGCCATTGCGCCGTATGCTGCGCCAGTTGGCGTAATAATTTGTTAACGATCAAGGGGTGAGGAATCACCCCTTTTTTTGCGTAATACAGGAGTAAGCGCAGATGTTTCATTTTTTACCAGGAGTAAGATAAAGCATTGGCTATTCTTTAAGGGTGACTTAGTACCGGAGGTATTAAGTTGTTGCCTGAAGGTGGGACGACGCAGAGAGGATGCACAATTGTGCTGCGCCGTTCAGGTCAAAAAAAGTGTCACTACCTGATGTCGAAAATCAGTTGGAAGGCGTGACACCATAAAACAGGATGACAACCATGTCCGTTCGTATCGATAGAGACGTGATTAATGCGCTAATTGCAGGCCATTTTGCGGATCCTTTTTCCGTACTCGGTATGCATCAAACTGACGCGGGACTTGAAGTCCGCGCCTTACTTCCAGACGCCACAGAAGTGTGGGTGATCGAACCCAAAACCGGACGTAAAGTCGGCAAGCTGGACTGCCTCGACTCTCGCGGTTTTTTCTGTGCAGTACTTCCCCGCCGTAAAAATTTCTTTCGTTATCAGTTAGCCGTTGTCTGGCATGGCCAGCAGAATCTTATTGATGACCCTTATCGTTTTGGTCCGCTAATCCAGGATATGGATGCCTGGCTGTTATCTGAAGGTACGCACCTGCGTCCTTACGAAACGCTGGGCGCGCATGCGGATACCATGGATGGCGTAACCGGTACGCGTTTCTCAGTCTGGGCGCCCAACGCCCAACGTGTTTCGGTGGTCGGGCAGTTCAACTACTGGGATGGCCGTCGCCACCCGATGCGTCTGCGTAAAGAGAGCGGTATCTGGGAGCTGTTTATCCCCGGCGCACAGCATGGTCAGCTGTATAAGTACGAGATGATCGATGCTAACGGTAAGCTGCGCATTAAAGCTGACCCTTACGCCTTCGAAGCGCAGATGCGCCCGGAAACCGCGTCGCTTATCTGCGGCCTGCCCGAAAAAGTGGTGCAAAGCGAGGAGCGCAAAAAAGCCAACCAGTTTGATGCGCCGATCTCTATCTACGAGGTGCACCTGGGTTCATGGCGTCGTCATACTGATAACAACTTCTGGCTGAGCTACCGCGAACTGGCGGATCAACTGATTCCTTACGCCAAGTGGATGGGCTTTACCCATCTCGAGCTATTGCCGATTAACGAGCATCCGTTCGACGGCAGTTGGGGCTACCAGCCTACCGGCATGTATGCGCCGACCCGTCGTTTCGGGACGCGTGATGATTTCCGCTATTTTGTGAATGCCGCGCATCAGGCGGGGCTGAACGTCATTCTGGACTGGGTTCCGGGCCATTTCCCGTCAGATGATTTTGGTCTGGCAGAGTTTGATGGCACCCGGTTGTATGAGCACAGTGACCCGCGTGAAGGGTATCACCAGGACTGGAATACGCTGATCTACAACTACGGCCGCCGTGAGGTCAGCAACTATCTGGTGGGTAACGCCCTGTACTGGATTGAACGTTTTGGGATTGACGCGCTGCGCGTGGATGCCGTGGCATCGATGATTTATCGCGACTACAGTCGGAAAGAAGGGGAATGGGTCCCGAATGAATTTGGTGGTCGTGAGAACCTCGAAGCGATTGAATTTTTACGCAATACCAATCGTATTCTTGGCGAGCAGGTGCCCGGCGCCGTCAGCATGGCGGAAGAGTCAACCGACTTTGCCGGCGTATCAAGACCGCAGGACATGGGCGGTTTAGGGTTCTGGTATAAGTGGAACCTCGGCTGGATGCACGACACGCTGGACTACATGAAACTGGATCCGGTTTATCGTCAGTATCATCACGACAAGCTGACCTTCGGCATGCTGTACAACTACACCGAAAACTTTGTTCTGCCGCTGTCGCACGATGAAGTGGTGCACGGTAAAAAATCCATTCTCGACCGCATGCCGGGAGACGCATGGCAGAAGTTTGCCAACCTGCGCGCTTACTACGGCTGGATGTGGGCCTTCCCGGGTAAGAAACTGCTGTTTATGGGCAACGAGTTTGCTCAGGGACGTGAATGGAATCACGACGTCAGTCTGGACTGGCACTTACTGGAAGGCGGCGATAACTGGCACCACGGGGTGCAACGTTTGGTGCGTGACCTGAACCATACTTATCGCCATCACAAGGCGCTGCATGAGCTCGACTTTGACAGCTATGGTTTTGAATGGCTGGTGGTTGACGATAAAGAACGTTCGGTGCTGATTTTTGTTCGTCGTGACAAGGCCGGCAACGAAATTATCGTTATCAGCAATTTTACGCCAGTACCTCGCCACGGCTATCGCTTCGGTATCAATCAGCCGGGCAAATGGCGTGAAATCCTCAATACCGATTCGATGCATTACCACGGTAGCAATACCGGTAACGGCGGCGCGGTGCATAGCGATGAAATCGCCAGTCATGGCCGCCAGCACTCACTGAGCCTGACGTTGCCGCCGTTGGCGACGATCTGGCTGGTTCGGGAGGGGGAATGACGCATCTGGCAACCGGCAACGCCACCCCCCATGGTGCAACGTATGACGGCCATGGCGTCAATTTCACGCTTTTCTCGGCCCACGCCGAACGCGTTGAATTATGCGTTTTCGATGAGCAAGGCTGTGAACTCCGCTATGACCTGCCGGGGCGTAGCGGCGATATTTGGCACGGTTATCTGGCCAACGCCCGTCCGGGCCTGCGCTATGGCTATCGCGTACATGGTCCGTGGCAACCAGAGCAAGGCCACCGGTTTAACCCGGCGAAACTGTTGCTCGATCCTTATGCGCGCCAGGTGGATGGCGAGTTAAAAGATAACCCGCTGCTGCACGGCGGGCTAAATGAACCTGATCATCATGATAATGCCGCCATCGCGCTGAAGGGCGTGGTGGTGTCCGACCATTATGACTGGGAAGACGATGCCCCGCCGCGCACGCCGTGGGGCAATACCGTGATTTACGAAGCGCATGTCAAAGGACTGACGTATCTGCACCCTGAGCTGCCGGAAGAGCTTCGCGGAACCTATAAAGCGCTGGGTCATCCGGTGATGATCGACTATTTCAAACGCCTGGGCATTACTGCGCTTGAGCTGCTACCGGTGGCGCATTTCGCCAGCGAACCGCGTCTGCAGCGGCTGGGCTTGTCGAACTACTGGGGCTACAACCCGGTCGCTATGTTTGCGTTGCATCCGGCTTACGCCTGCTCGCCGGAGAGCGCGTTGGATGAGTTCCGTGATGCGGTGAAAGCGCTGCACAAAGCGGGGATTGAGGTCATTCTCGACATCGTTTTGAACCACAGCGCCGAGCTGGATCTCGAAGGGCCCGTCTTCTCGCTGCGCGGAATCGATAACCGTAGCTATTATTGGATCAGGGATGATGGCGATTACTACAACTGGACGGGGTGTGGGAACACCCTCAATCTGAGCCATCCCGGCGTTGTCGAGTATGCGTGTGAATGCCTGCGTTACTGGGTTGAAACTTGCCACGTGGATGGTTTTCGTTTTGATTTAGCGTCGGTTATGGGACGTACGCCTACGTTTCGTCAGGATGCGCCGTTGTTCACTGCAATCCAAAACTGTCCGCTGCTCTCACGCGTCAAACTGATTGCGGAACCGTGGGATATCGGTGAAGGCGGGTATCAGGTGGGGAACTTTCCACCGCCGTTTGCCGAATGGAATGACCATTTTCGCGATGCGACGCGACGTTTCTGGCTCCAGCGTAATCTCTCTTTAGGAGAATTCGCCGGGCGTTTTGCCGCATCCAGCGACGTGTTTAAACGCAATGGCCGCAAACCCAGCGCCACGGTCAATCTGGTGACCGCGCACGACGGTTTTACCCTACGTGACTGTGTGTGCTTCACAAATAAGCACAATGAAGCGAATGGTGAGGAAAATCGCGACGGCACTAGCAATAACTACAGTGATAATCATGGTAAAGAAGGGTTAGGCGGCTCGCTGGACCTGATTGAACGGCGGCGCGACAGCATTCATGCGCTGTTGAGTACGCTGTTGCTCTCTCAAGGGACGCCGATGCTGCTGGCCGGCGACGAGCATGGCCATAGCCAGCACGGCAACAATAACGCTTACTGTCAGGATAACGCCTTAACCTGGCTGGACTGGCAGCAGGCAAACGGTGGACTAACCACCTTTACCGCCGCGTTGATTCATCTTCGCCAGCAAATCCCCGCATTAACGGGCGATTGCTGGTGGGAAGAGGGCGATGGCAATGTTCATTGGCTGAATAAGTACGCACAACCCTTAAGTGCGGATGAGTGGCAAAACGGCCCGAGGCAGATGCAAATCCTGCTTTCTGACCGTTTCCTGATTGCAATAAACGCCACGCTTGAGGTGACAGATATCGTTTTACCTGAAGGGGAATGGCGAGCTATTCCCCCATTTGCCGGAGAGGACAATCCGGTGCTTACGGCTGTCTGGCAGGGACCTGCGCACGGATTGTGTGTGTTCCATAGAGGATAAAAAAGGAGTTAGTCATGGTGAGTTTAGAGAAGAACGATCGTGTTATGTTGGCGCGCCAGCTGCCATTAAAATCTGTTGCCCTGATCCTGGCCGGTGGCCGCGGTACCCGCCTGAAAGATTTGACCAATAAACGTGCCAAGCCGGCCGTGCACTTTGGCGGTAAATTCCGCATTATCGATTTTGCTTTATCCAACTGTATTAACTCCGGCATCCGCCGTATCGGCGTGATCACGCAATACCAGTCGCACACGCTGGTACAGCATATTCAGCGCGGCTGGTCGTTCTTTAGCGAAGAGATGAACGAGTTTGTCGATCTGCTGCCTGCGCAGCAGAGAATGCAGGGTGAAAACTGGTATCGCGGCACGGCGGATGCGGTAACCCAAAACCTGGACATCATTCGCCGCTACAAAGCGGAATATGTAGTGATCCTCGCAGGCGATCATATTTATAAGCAGGACTACTCGCGTATGCTGATCGACCATGTCGAGAAGGGCGCGCGTTGCACCGTGGCCTGTATGCCGGTGCCTATCGAAGAGGCCAGCGCGTTTGGCGTGATGGACGTGGACGACAGCGACAAAATTATCGAGTTCGTTGAAAAACCTGCCAACCCGCCAGCCATGCCGGGCGACCCGACCAAATCTCTTGCCAGCATGGGGATCTACGTTTTTAACGCCGATTACCTGTATGAGTTACTGGCGGAAGATGACCTCGATGAAAACTCCAGTCACGATTTCGGTAAAGACATCATCCCAAAAATCACCGAAGCTGGCATGGCGTATGCACATCCCTTCCCGTTGTCCTGCGTACAGTCTGACCCGGAATCCGAGCCGTACTGGCGCGATGTGGGAACGCTGGAAGCTTACTGGAAGGCCAACCTCGATCTGGCCTCGGTGACGCCTGAACTGGATATGTACGACCAGGACTGGCCAATCCGTACGCATATGGAGTCTCTGCCGCCGGCGAAATTTGTGCAGGACCGTTCCGGTAGCCACGGAATGACGCTGAACTCGCTGGTCTCCGGCGGCTGTATTATTTCTGGTTCGGTGGTGGTGCAGTCCGTTCTGTTCCCGCGAGTGCGGGTGAATTCATTCTGTAACATTGATTCGGCAGTGTTGTTGCCTGAAGTATGGGTAGGACGTTCATGCCGGTTACGTCGTTGCATCATTGACCGTGCCTGCGTTATCCCTGAAGGCATGGTGATTGGTGAAAATGCGGAAGAGGATGCTCGTCGCTTCTACCGCTCAGAAGAAGGCATTGTGCTGGTCACGCGTGAAATGCTGCGCAAACTGCAAATCAAACAGGAGCGATAATGCAGGTTTTACACGTATGTTCAGAGATGTTCCCCCTGCTTAAAACCGGGGGACTGGCGGATGTTCTTGGGGCGTTACCGGCCGCGCAAATTGCCGACGGTGTAGATGCCCGCGTGCTGCTCCCGGCGTTTCCGGATATCCGTCGCGGCATTCCTGATGCTCAGGTGGTGACGCGTCGCGATACCTTTGCAGGCAGAATTACGCTGCTGTTCGGGCATTATAACGGCGTCGGCATTTACCTCGTGGATGCGCCGCGTCTCTATGACCGTCCGGGTAGTCCGTATCACGACACCAACCTGTTCGCTTATACCGATAACGTCCTGCGTTTTGCGTTGCTCGGCTGGGCCGGCTGTGAAATGGCCTGCGGGCTTGACCCATTCTGGCGCCCGGATGTGGTGCATGCGCACGACTGGCATGCCGGTCTGGCCCCGGCGTATCTGGCGGCGCGCGGCCATCCGGCGAAATCGGTGTTCACCGTCCACAACCTGGCGTATCAAGGCATGTTTTATGCAAAGCATATGGATGACATCCAATTGCCATGGTCGTTCTTTAATGTGCACGGGCTGGAGTTTAACGGGCAGATTTCGTTCCTGAAGGCCGGGTTGTACTACGCCGACCACATCACGGCGGTGAGTCCGACCTACGCGCGGGAAATTACCGAGCCGCAGTTTGCCTACGGCATGGAAGGCCTGTTGCAACAGCGTCATCGGGAAGGACGGCTTTCCGGCGTGCTGAACGGCGTGGACGAAAAAATCTGGAGCCCGGAAACCGATCTGCTACTGGCCTCGCGCTATACACGCGACACGCTGGATGAGAAGGCGGAGAACAAACGTCAGCTACAAATTGCGATGGGACTTAAGGTTAACGATAAAGTGCCGCTGTTTGCTGTCGTGAGCCGTCTGACCAGTCAGAAAGGGCTGGATCTGGTGTTGGAGGCTCTGCCGGGTCTGTTAGAGCAGGGGGGGCAACTGGCGCTGCTTGGCGCGGGCGACCCAGTATTACAGGAAGGCTTCCTGGCCGCTGCGGCGGAACATCCCGGACAGGTAGGGGTGCAAATTGGTTATCACGAAGCCTTCTCGCACCGCATCATGGGCGGGGCCGACGTCATTCTGGTACCCAGCCGTTTTGAACCGTGCGGCTTAACGCAGTTGTATGGGCTGAAGTATGGCACGCTGCCGCTGGTGCGGCGTACCGGTGGGCTGGCGGATACGGTCTCTGACAGTTCGCTGGAAAACCTGGCGGACGGTATCGCCAGTGGGTTTGTCTTTGAAGACAGTAATGCCTGGTCGCTGCTACGCGCGATCCGGCGTGCTTTCGTATTGTGGTCCCGGCCTTCGCTTTGGCGGTTTGTACAACGCCAGGCCATGACCATGGATTTTAGCTGGCAAGTCGCGGCGAAGTCTTACCGCGAGCTTTACTACCGCTTGAAATAGATATCCAGGAATCACCTATATGAACGCTCCATTTACTTATGCATCGCCCACACTCAGCGTCGAGGCACTTAAGCATTCTATTGCCTACAAACTGATGTTCACGATTGGTAAGGACCCGGTCATTGCCAACAAACATGAGTGGCTGAACGCCACGTTATTCGCGGTGCGCGATCGTCTCGTGGAGCGCTGGCTGCGTTCTAACCGTGCGCAATTATCCCAGGAAACCCGTCAGGTTTATTATCTGTCAATGGAGTTTCTGATTGGGCGCACGCTTTCCAATGCGCTGTTATCGTTGGGGATTTACGACGATGTTAAAAGTGCGCTGGAAGGTATGGGATTAGATCTGGAAGATCTGATCGACGAAGAGAATGACCCCGGTCTCGGTAACGGTGGCCTCGGACGCCTGGCAGCCTGCTTCCTCGACTCACTGGCAACGCTGGGTCTGCCCGGACGTGGTTACGGTATCCGTTATGACTATGGCATGTTTAAACAGAACATTGTCGATGGTCGACAAAAAGAGTCCCCGGACTATTGGCTGGAATACGGTAACCCGTGGGAATTCAAACGCCACAACACGCGCTACAAAGTGCGCTTTGGCGGCCGCGTGCAGATGGAAGGCAAGAAAACGCGTTGGATTGAGACCGAAGAGATCCTCGCAGTGGCCTACGACCAGATTATCCCCGGTTATGACACTGACGCCACCAACACGCTGCGCCTGTGGAATGCCCAGGCCAGCAGCGAAATCAACCTCGGTAAATTTAACCAGGGCGACTACTTTGCGGCGGTGGAAGATAAAAACCACTCCGAGAACGTCTCCCGCGTACTGTATCCGGATGACTCTACCTATTCGGGACGCGAGCTGCGGTTGCGCCAGGAGTATTTCCTCGTCTCCTCAACGGTGCAGGACATCCTGAACCGCCATTATCAACTGCATAAAACCTACGACAACCTGGCCGATAAAATCGCCATTCACCTTAACGACACCCACCCGGTGCTGNCGATCCCTGAGCTGATGCGCYTGYTGATCGATGAWCACAAGTTCAGTTGGGACGACGCGTTTGAGGTGTGCTGTCAGGTCTTCTCGTATACCAACCACACCTTGATGAGTGAAGCGCTGGAAACCTGGCCGGTGGATATGCTGGGCAAAATCCTGCCGCGCCATTTGCAAATCATTTTTGAGATTAACGACTACTTCCTGAAGACGCTGCAGGAGCAGTATCCGAACGATACCGCTCTGCTGGGACGGACGTCGATTATCGATGAATCTAACGGTCGTCGTGTGCGTATGGCATGGCTGGCGGTGGTGGTGAGCCACAAGGTTAACGGTGTGTCTGAACTGCACTCTAACCTGATGGTGCAGTCGCTGTTTGCTGACTTTGCGAAGATTTTCCCGACTCGCTTCTGCAACGTGACCAACGGTGTGACGCCGCGTCGCTGGCTGGCGCTGGCGAACCCATCGCTTTCTGACGTACTGGATGAGAACATTGGCCGCACCTGGCGTACCGATCTCAGCCAGCTCAGCGAGCTTGAGCAGCACTGTGATTTCCCGTTAGTGAATCAGGCTGTGCGTCGTGCGAAGCTCGAGAACAAAAAGCGACTGGCAACGCTCATCGCCCAGCAGCTGAACGTGGTAGTGAACCCGAAATCGCTGTTTGATGTGCAGRTSAARCGTATTCACGARTACAARCGKCAGCTWATGAATGTGCTGCATGTGATCACSCGCTAYAACCGSATYAARGCAGATCCAGACGCCGAGTGGGTGCCGCGCGTGAATATCTTCGCGGGTAAAGCGGCTTCAGCCTATTACATGGCGAAGCACATCATTCATTTGATCAACGATGTCGCGAAGGTGATCAACAACGATCCGCAGATTGGCGATAAATTGAAGGTCGTGTTTATCCCCAACTACAGCGTCAGTCTGGCGCAGGTGATTATTCCTGCCGCCGACTTGTCTGAGCAGATTTCTCTGGCCGGGACCGAAGCCTCCGGAACCAGTAATATGAAATTTGCGCTCAACGGCGCGCTGACCATCGGGACGCTGGATGGCGCCAACGTTGAGATGCTGGAACATGTGGGTGCGGAGAATATCTTTATCTTTGGTAATACGGCGGAAGAGGTTGAGGCTTTACGCATTCAGGGCTACAAGCCGCGTGAGTATTACGAGAAAGATGAAGAGTTGCATCAGGTGCTGACGCAGATTGGCAGCGGCGTGTTCAGCCCTGAGGAGCCTGGACGTTATCGTGATCTGGTCGATTCGCTGATTAACTTTGGCGACCATTATCAGGTGCTGGCGGATTATCGCAGCTATGTCGATTGCCAGGATAAGGTTGATGAGCTGTATCGCCATCCGGAAGAGTGGACCACGAAGTCGATGATAAACATCGCCAATATGGGGTACTTTTCTTCGGACAGAACGATCAAAGAGTATGCCGAGAACATCTGGCATATTGATTCGGTGCGGTTGTAACATCCGAGGCCGGGGGCGCTGCGCTTGCCCGGCCTATGTTTATGCACTCTTGTAGGCCGGAGAAGGCGTTAGCCGCCATCCGGCATTTTTATCAGGAGGCCAGCGACAGCTGGTGCTTCTCGACATACTCCGTCAGCCATTGGGTCATGCGGGACTGCTGTTCGGCATTCAGCCACATGCCTTCTTTCGTACGACGCCACAGCGCATCTTCTGCGCGACGCACCCACTCATGCTCAACCAGATACTTCAGCTCGGCCTCATAGAACTCATGGCCGAAGTCTTCGCCTAACTCGGCGATTGACGTGGCGTCGCCGATAATCCATTCAGTATTGCTGCCATAGGTACGCGAATAGTGGCGCGCCAGCGATTCGGTCAGGAACGGATAGCGACGGCGCAGTTTTGCCGCGTAATCTTCGCGATCGCCGCCAATATCACCGCCAGGCAGGATGCACTCTTTGGTCCATGCCGGGCCAATGCCCTGATAGTACGACGACAGTTTTTCCATCGCGTGCTCGGCCAGCTTACGGTAGGTTGTCAGCTTACCGCCAAAGACCGACAACAGCGGCGCTTTGCCGTTTTCGTCGTGGATATCCAGCGTGTAATCACGGGTAATAGCCTGCGGCGAGTCGGACTCGTCATCACATAGTGGACGCACGCCCGAGTAAGTCCAGACGATATCGTCACGGCCAAGCTGTTTCTTAAAGTGCGCGTTGTAGACCTTCAGCAGGTAATTGATTTCGCTCTCATCAATTTTCACTGCTTTCGGGTCGCCTTTGTATTCGACGTCAGTCGTCCCGATGATCGAGAATTCGTCCATCCATGGGATAACAAACACAATACGTTTATCTTCATTTTGCAGAATATACGCTTGCTTCTGGGTATGTACGCGCGGCACCACGATGTGGCTACCTTTAATCAGACGAATACCGTACGGCGAAGGCAGATGCATGCCGTCATCAAAGAACTCTTTCACCCACGGACCGGTGGCATTGACCAGACCGCGCGCCTGCCAGGTGTGTTTTTTGCCGGTATCGATATCTTCGGCTTCAACGATCCACAGGCCGTTTTCACGGCGAGCGGAGGTGGCGCGGGTGCGGGTTAATACTTCTCCGCCTTTGCGCACGACCATTTGGGCGTTTGCCAAAACCAGACGCGCATCGTCTACCCAGCAGTCAGAATATTCGAAACCGCGCACAATCTCAGGTTTCATCACGGAATCCGCGCCAAAACGCAAACCAGTAGAACCCGGCAAACTGGTGCGTTTGCCCAGATGATCGTACATAAACAAACCAATACGGATCATCCATGCCGGACGCAGGTGCGGGCGATGGGGCAGACGAAAGCGCATCGGGAAGGCGATATGCGGTGCCATTTTCAACAGCACTTCACGTTCTGCCAGCGCCTCGCTCACCAGGCGGAATTCGTAGTGTTCCAGGTAGCGCAGGCCACCGTGGATGAGTTTGGAGCTGGCGGAGGAGGTGGCGCAGGCTAAATCCTGCGCCTCCAGCATCAGCACGGATAAACCGCGTCCAGCGGCATCTGCCGCGATACCGGCACCGTTGATGCCTCCACCTATCACAATCAGATCTTTGGTTTCCATGCTGGCCTCTCGCACTTTCGTTATAGCTCATTAATGTTCGTTATCGAGCATAATAGCAAAGAATTGTGCCATTGGTAACATTGGATAAACAATTTACAGTGATACATATAACATTATGGCGTTTACCTGCTCAGGCAACGTACACTGGAGGGTAATATTGGTTACCTGCCAGAATATAAGTAGAACTTAACAAGAGAGCGCCATGGATCAGTTTGAGTGTATTAATGTCGAAGAAGCCCATCAGAAACTCCTGCACGGAATGGCGGTGCTGGTGGACATCCGCGATCCGCAAAGCTATGCGATGGGCCACGCGCCGCAGGCCTTTCATCTGACGAACGACACGTTGGGGACGTTTATGCGTGACCATGATTTTGATACTGCCGTGATGGTGATGTGTTACCACGGCAACAGCAGTAAAGGCGCGGCGCAGTATCTTCTTCAGCAGGGCTATGATGCGGTTTACAGCGTTGACGGCGGCTTCGACGCCTGGCATCGACATTTTCCTGCAGAAGTGACATACGGTTCGTAAGCTAACAAAGATGCAGCCTGAAACGGACAGGATATATATACTGTCCTCTTTTGTGTGGAATAAGCGACAGCAATAATGTTGATGATTACCTCTTTTGCTAACCCCCGCGTGGCGCAGGCATTTGTTGATTATATGGCGACGCAGGGCGTTATCCTGACGATTCAACAACATCAGCAAACGGATGTCTGGCTGGCGGATGAGTCCCAGGCTGAACGCGTGCGTGCTGAACTGGCGCGATTTCTCGATAACCCGGGCGATCCGCGTTACCTCGCGGCCAGTTGGCAGTCAGGTCATACCGACAGCGGTCTGCGCTATCAACGTTATCCGTTTCTGGCCACATTGCGCGAACGTGCCGGCCCGGTGACCTGGGCGGTAATGGCGGCGTGTGTGTTGGTGTTTATCGCGATGAATGTGCTGGGCGACCAGGCGGTAATGCTCTGGCTGGCCTGGCCGTTCGATCCTTCGCTGAAATTTGAGTTTTGGCGTTATTTCACCCACGCGTTTATGCATTTCTCGCTCATGCACATTTTGTTCAACCTGCTGTGGTGGTGGTATCTCGGCGGCGCGGTTGAAAAGCGCTTGGGCAGCGGAAAGCTGATTGTCATTACTGTGATCAGCGCCTTGCTGAGCGGTTATGTTCAGCAGAAATTTAGCGGCCCGTGGTTTGGCGGGCTGTCTGGCGTGGTATATGCGCTGATGGGCTACGTGTGGTTGCGCGGCGAGCGCGATCCGCAAAGCGGTATTTTCCTGCAGCGTGGTTTGATTATCTTTGCCTTGATCTGGATTGTTGCCGGCTGGTTTGATCTGTTCGGCATGTCGATGGCGAACGGCGCACATATCGCCGGGCTGGCCGTGGGTCTGGCAATGGCGTTTGCCGATACTATTCATGTGCGAAAACGAACTTGACTCAAGTTTTGTGGTGCCGGAAGGCGGTGTGCGTTTGGACCAATTTGTAGGCCGGGTAAGCGTCAGCGCATCCGGCAAAATTCCAGGGAACAATAATGAAGCAAACACAACGACATGACGCGATCATTGAGCTGGTAAAAAAACAGGGATACGTCAGTACCGAGGAGCTGGTGGAGCATTTCTCCGTCAGCCCGCAGACGATTCGCCGGGATCTGAATGACCTGGCCGATCAAAATATGATTTTGCGTCACCACGGCGGCGCGGCGTTGCCATCCAGCTCGGTCAATACACCATGGCATGACCGTAAAGCGACGCAGACGGCGGAAAAAGAGCGCATTGCGCGCAAAGTTGCCACGCAGATCCCTAACGGTTCAACGCTGTTTATTGATATCGGCACCACACCGGAAGCGGTGGCGCATGCGCTGCTTAATCACAGCAACTTACGCATTGTGACCAATAATCTCAATGTGGCAAACACGCTGATGGCGAAAGAGGATTTCCGCATTATTCTGGCCGGGGGCGAACTGCGTAGCCGTGACGGCGGCATTATGGGCGAAGCGACCCTCGACTTTATTTCCCAGTTCCGTCTGGACTTCGGCATCCTGGGGATCAGCGGTATCGACAGCGATGGCTCCCTGCTGGAGTTTGATTATCACGAAGTGCGCACCAAACGCGCGATCATTGAGAATTCACGTCACGTCATGCTGGTAGTGGATCACTCGAAGTTCGGACGTAACGCGATGGTGAATATGGGCAGCATTAGCATGGTGGATGCGGTTTATACCGACACGCTGCCGCCAGCTGGCGTGATGCAGGTTATTGCCGACCACCATATTCAGTTAGAGCTGTGTTAAGTTAACTCCAGGCCTGATAAGCGTAGCGCATCAGGCATTAACTATACCCCATAGCCCATCATCTTCAGCAGTTTCTGCGCATGCTGCACCGCATCCTGGCGGTGGGCGACGCCGAGTTTTTGGTACAAATTGCGGATGTGCGTCTTAATGGTCGTGGCTGCAACGGCCAGCTCACCGGCGATCTGCTCGTTGCTGTAACCTGAATAAATCAGTCCCAGAACCTGCCATTCGCGCTGGGTCAGCGGGCTGGTGCGGATAAGCTCCGGTACTTCCGGATGGGTAAGCAGTCGCTCAACGAATCCTTCATCAAAGTGGGCGAATTTGTGGCGGTGATGCTGGTTAATCTCCCGCAAAACGCGCTGGGCGCGGTGCTGGTCGAGTTCTGGCAGCGTATTGAGCTGAATCAGTTGGCGCAACTGCTGCGCCATCGCCTCACCTTCGATAACAAAGTGGCTGATAAATCCGGTACGGTTCGCCAGTTGCAGCGCTTCGAGTAAGACGCGCTGCGCGTCATTTTTGCGTCCTGCCTGCCAGTACAACTGATTAAGCAGCAACAGGTTACGGTTCAGATCGCTCATCAGGCGCAGGTTACGCGCATTTTCATTTAACTCTTCCAGTACGATTTCCGCCGGTTCAAACTCACCCAGCAGGATCTGCGCGCGGGCGATGTTGCGCCACTGACTTTGCAGGAAGTGGTTATTAGCGAACTCCGGCTTCGGCGTGTGGCGTAGCCAGTTGGCGGCCGAGTTTTTGTCACCCACCATTTGCCAGTAAATCACCCGGACTTTATCGGCGTTTGAGATCCAGTCGCTGTGATAGCGACCGTTGCCCAATAAGTTTTCCAGACGGTTGAGCAGGCTACGCGCGTTGTCTAAATCGCCCCGGGCCAGCGAACACTGAATCAGCAGCGCCAGGCACTGTAGCTGTTGCTGCGGCTGGAATGTGGAAAGCAACTCAATGCCCATGCGGGCAGACGCTTCAGCTTCGTCCAAACGTGCCCATGCCCACAGTAACTGCGCGCGGATACGTACCAGGAACTCATGCATCGGCAGCTGTTCCAGGTGCTGCTCTTTGATCAACTGGAACGCTTTTTCCTGCGTCTCCCAGGCGGCCTGCAAAAAGCCCTGGGCAAATAAAATTTCGCTTTGCTGGATCAGACTCCACAGCGCGTAATGCCAGACATCATGATGGCGCGCCATTTGCTCGGTTTGCTGCATCAACGCCAGTGAACGCGTGAGATCACCCTTACAATGCAGGACTTCACCATGCACCGAGGTGGCAACGATACGGCTATAGAACCAGGCGATGGGTAATTCATCCAGCGCCAGTTTTGCCAGACGTTCTGCTTCGTCAGGGTTACCGTCGTTAATCGCTACCTGCGCACGCAGCGCGTTAAATTCAGCGTGCAGCGTCGGCTCCATGTCGCCTTTCATCTCTTGTTCCGCACGGGCCAGCAGGGTATTAACCTCGCTGTAGCGGTGCTGGCTTTGCATCAGCCAGGCTTGCAGCAGAACCAGACGCGGATTTTCCAGTAGGCTTTCCCACGGCAGGGCTTTCAGCGACTCTTCCAATAGCGCCAGTTCGCTGTGGTTAAACAGGCCCCACGCATGATTAAGTAGGATATCGCGCAGCATATGGGCGTCGCCTGCCGCCAGAGCGTGGTGGATAGCTTCGCTAGGGAAACCCTGCGCCATCCAGCTTTCTGCGGCCGCGCGGTGTATTTCAGGCAGCTCGCTCGCCAGTTCCCACTGACAACGCTGGCGTAAAAAGCTGCCAAACAGCGGGTGATAGCTGAACCACTCGCCGACGTCATCCATCCGCTGCAGAAATAACCCCTGACGCTCAATTTCCTCAAGTCGCATTTGTCCGTTTTCTTCGCCGGTGACCCGAACGATCAGCGCATCGTTCATCGAACGCAGGATGGCGCTTTTGAGCAGAAAGTGACGGGTGCCGAGGTCAACGCTATCCAGCACTTCATCTACCAGGTAGTCGGATAAATGGCTGGCGTTGATCCCAGCGAGGCGTCGTGCCGACTGGTGCGCAGAGTTATTGTTCTGGCGGGCGGAAAGGGCAATCAGTTGTAACGCTGTGGCCCAGCCAGCAACGTCATCGCACATACGGCTGCTTTCAGCCGCCTCAATCGGGGAGGATAAACGCCGATCAAAAAATTGTTTCGCTTCCTGATGGTTGAAGGCCAGTTGTTGGCTGCCGATTTCCAGCAACTGATCGCGCACCCGCAGGTTGGCAATGCCCAACTGCGGCAGATTACGCGACAGCACGACCAGTGTGAGATTTTCAGGCTGGTGACGCAGGAAAAAGCGCATTGCCTCGTGAATGGCCGGATTGGAGATCAGATGATAATCATCCACCACCAGGTAGAGTGGACGATGCCACTCGGCCAGTTCAATAAAAAGCTGCGCAAACAGTGACGTCAGGCTGGCATACTGGCGTTTTTGCACCATCGCTTCGCTGGTGGTGCAATGCCCAGCGGTTGCCTGCTGGATCGCGGCAATCAGATAGCTGGCAAAGCGCTCCTGCTGGTTATCGCCTTCATCCAGAGAGTACCAACCTAACTCGGTCTTCCCCGCCGCCCATTGTGAAACAAGCGTTGTTTTTCCATAACCAGCAGGACTTGTGATCAGGGCGAGCCTGAAATTGTTCGCGCCGGAAAGTTTAGCCAACAGGCGCTCACGAACCACCGTATGGTCGAGACGAACCGGACGACTTAATTTAGACGGAATCAACATAAGTTAGTCACTTCACTGTGTGAAAATGGGGAAGAATGATTTTTTTTGCGCTTCGTAATTAATAGATATAAGGTCGGCCAGATTGGTATTTTATGCAAGCTAAGCGGGCTTTTTGTGTGTCTGATTTTGCACTATGTCACAAATCTATACATCTATTGCAATAATTTCTTTAAAGAGTCGCAACAGGCGTGGCGACTGGATCCAGCGTGACTTTCACCCAGCGGAAAGATTCCACTTTTTTATGTTGTTACTGTAACGTTTAATAAAAAGACGATGAGTTTTGTGCTCGACTTAAAACTTTCATGTGAAATAACTCAAGCAGAATGCGTATTTCAGGTGAGAAACTATTTCTCTGTTTACATATTTTTTCTAAATACGATCTTACTGTTTGATATTGTCTGGCTAATCTCTTTAGGTTAATGCGAAAACCGTGATGCATTTCAGGGGGATGCGGGGGAAACCTACGTATTGACCGGCAATGCCTCTCTGCTTTAAGTGGCGGCGATCACACTTTTATGCTCATCCCCGCTCCTCCTCCCTCCCTAATCCGTGCCAGGATGAGGAAGGTCAACAACGAGCCTGGCAAACTAGCGATAACGTTGTTTTATTACCTAAGGACCTGGAATCCCTATGTCACAGCCAACCTTCAACAAAGATCAATTTCAGGCAGCCCTGACGCGTCAGTGGCAGCGTTTCGGTTTACTGTCGGCTCACGAAATGACGTCGCGCCAGTGGTGGCAGGCAGTGAGTGGGGCGTTGGCTGAGTTACTCAGCGCCCAGCCTGCGGTGAAGCCGGCAAAAAATCAGCGCCATGTTAACTACATCTCGATGGAATTTTTGATTGGTCGTCTGACCGGCAACAACTTACTCAATCTGGGCTGGTATCAGGCGGTGAGCGATGAACTGAAAGCGCACGACGTCAACCTGACCGATCTGCTGGAAGAAGAGATCGATCCGGCGTTAGGTAACGGTGGATTGGGGCGTCTGGCGGCCTGCTTCCTGGATTCGATGGCGACGGTCGGCCAGTCGGCGACGGGCTATGGTCTCAACTACCAGTACGGCCTGTTCCGCCAGTCTTTTGCCGACGGTCAACAGATGGAAGCCCCGGATGACTGGCATCGCGGTAGCTATCCGTGGTTCCGTCACAACGAGGCGTTAGATGTGCAGGTAGGCATTGGCGGTAAAGTCACCAAAGAGGGACACTGGGAGCCGGGATTTGTCATCACCGGTCAGGCCTGGGATCTGCCGGTTCTCGGCTACCGTAACGGCGTGGCGCAACCGCTGCGTCTGTGGCAGGCCAGCCACGCGCATCCGTTTAACCTGACTAAATTTAATGACGGTGATTTCCTGCGCGCTGAGCAGCAGGGTATCGACGCTGAGAAACTAACCAAGGTGCTGTACCCGAACGACAACCACACCGCGGGTAAAAAGCTGCGCCTGATGCAGCAGTACTTCCAGTGCGCCTGCTCCGTAGCCGACATTCTGCGCAGCCATCATCTGGCCGGGCGTAAACTGCATGAGCTGGCCGATTTCGAAGTGATTCAACTGAACGATACTCACCCGACCATCGCGATCCCTGAGCTGCTGCGTGTGCTGATTGATGAGCACCAGATGAGCTGGGATGATGCGTGGGCCATTACCAGCAAAACCTTTGCGTACACCAACCATACCCTGATGCCGGAGGCGTTGGAGTGTTGGGATGAGAAGTTGGTGAAAGCGCTACTGCCGCGCCATATGCAAATCATCAAAGAGATTAACGACCGCTTTAAGAAACTGGTCGATAAAACCTGGCCGGGTGATGCTGAAGTGTGGGCGAAACTGGCGGTGGTGCATAATAAACAGGTACGTATGGCCAGTATGTGCGTGGTCAGCGGTTTTGCGGTTAACGGCGTGGCGGCGCTGCACTCCGATCTGGTGGTGAAAGATCTGTTCCCGGAATATCACCAGCTCTGGCCTAACAAATTCCATAACGTCACCAACGGGATTACCCCGCGTCGCTGGATCAAACAGTGCAATCCGGCGCTTGCCGCGCTGCTGGATAAATCGCTGAAAAAAGAGTGGGCCAACGACCTCGACCAGTTGATTAACCTGGAAAAATACGCCGACGACGCGAAGTTCCGTCAGACTTATCGTGACATTAAGCTGGCGAATAAAAAACGCCTGGCAGAGTTTGTGAAGGTACGGACAGGTATTGAAATCAATCCGCAGGCAATCTTTGATATTCAGATCAAACGCCTACATGAATACAAGCGTCAGCATCTGAACTTGCTGCATATTCTGGCGCTGTACAAAGAAATTCGTGAAAACCCGCAGGCGGATTGCGTGCCGCGCGTCTTCCTGTTTGGCGCGAAAGCCGCTCCGGGTTACTACCTGGCGAAAAATATTATCTTCGCTATCAACAAGGTGGCGGAAACCATCAATAACGACCCGAAAATCGGCGACAAGCTGAAAGTCGTCTTCCTGCCGGATTATTGTGTTTCGGCGGCGGAAATGCTGATTCCGGCGGCGGATATCTCTGAGCAGATCTCAACCGCGGGCAAAGAGGCTTCCGGCACCGGTAACATGAAACTGGCGCTGAACGGCGCGTTAACCGTCGGTACGCTGGATGGCGCCAACGTCGAAATCGCCGAGAAGGTGGGCGACGAAAATATCTTTATCTTTGGTCATACCGTGGAAGAGGTGAAAGCCCTGAAAGCGAAAGGCTATGACCCGGTGAAATGGCGTAAGAAAGATAAGGTGCTGGATGCTGTTCTGAAGGAGTTGGAAAGCGGAAAATTCAGCGACGGCGATAAACATGCCTTTGACCAGATGCTGCACAGTATTGGTAAGCAGGGCGGTGATCCGTATCTGGTCATGGCGGACTTCGCGGCCTACGTTGCAGCCCAGAAGCAGGTTGACGTGTTGTACCGTGACCAGGACGCCTGGACCCGGGCGGCAATTCTGAATACCGCACGTTGCGGCATGTTCAGTTCAGATCGCTCCATTCGCGATTATCAGGCTCGTATCTGGCAGGCGAAACGTTAAGGAAGCGCGATGGAAAGCAAACGTCTGGATAATGCCGCGCTGGCGGCGGGGATCAGCCCACATTACATTAATGCCCACGGTAAACCGCAGTCTATTGGCGCCGAAACCAAGCGGCGTTTGCTTGACGCCATGCATCGCACCACCGCCGCCACGAAGGTGGCGGTGACCCCGGTGCCGAATGTCATGGTTTATACCGCGGGCAAAAAAATGCCGTTGGCGGTTGAGGGAAGTGGAGAGTTTACCTGGCTACTAACCACCGAAGAGGGTGTGCAGCACAAAGGGCATGCCGTTGGCGGTAAATCTTTCAACCTGCCGGCGAAACTGCCGGAGGGATATCACACGCTTACCCTGACCCAGGGGGAGTTGCGTACGCATTGCCGTATCATCGTGGCACCGAAGCGCTGTTACGAACCGCAGGCGTTGTTGACCGGGCAGAAGCTGTGGGGGGCATGCGTTCAGCTTTACACCCTACGTTCAGAAAAAAACTGGGGGATTGGCGACTTTGGCGATCTCCGCGCCATGTTGGTGGATGTGGCACAACGCGGCGGCGCGTTTATCGGCCTGAATCCTATTCATGCGCTGTATCCGGCGAACCCGGAAAGTGCAAGTCCATACAGCCCGTCGTCACGTCGCTGGCTGAATATTATTTATATTGATGTCAACGCAGTAGACGATTTCCACCACAGTAAAGAGGCACAGGCCTGGTGGCAGAAACCCACGACTCAGCAAGCCCTGCAAAAGGCGCGAGATGCCGTATGGGTGGATTACTCTACCGTTACCGCACTGAAGATGACGGCTCTACGTATGGCGTGGAAAAGCTTCTCTGCGCGTGATGATGAGCAGATGGCGGCATTTCGCCAGTTTGTGGCTCAGGAAGGCGATAGCCTGTACTGGCAGGCGGCCTTTGACGCCCTGCATGCGCATCAGGTGAAAGAAGACGCATTGCGCTGGGGCTGGCCGGTGTGGCCAGAGGCTTTCCAGTCGGTGGACTCGCCAGAGGTCAAACAGTTCTGCGAAGCGCATCGTGATGACGTGGACTTCTACCTGTGGCTTCAGTGGCTGGCGTATACCCAGTTCGCTGACTGCTGGGAAACGAGTCAGGGTTTTGCGATGCCTGTCGGGCTGTATCGCGATCTGGCGGTCGGCGTGGCAGAAGGGGGGGCGGAAACCTGGTGCGACCGTGAGCTGTACTGCCTGAAAGCCTCGGTTGGCGCGCCGCCGGATATTCTCGGTCCGCTGGGTCAGAACTGGGGGCTGCCGCCGATGGATCCGCACATCATCACAGCCCGCGCTTACGAACCTTTTATCGAGCTGCTGCGCGCCAATATGCAGAACTGCGGCGCATTGCGTATCGATCATGTTATGTCGATGCTGCGTCTGTGGTGGATCCCCTACGGTGAAACGGCCGATCACGGCGCCTACGTGCATTATCCGGTCGACGATCTTCTTTCAATTCTGGCGCTGGAAAGTAAACGTCATCACTGCATGGTGATTGGTGAAGATCTGGGTACTGTGCCGGTGGAGATCGTCAGCAAGCTGCGCGATAGCGGCGTGTACTCCTACAAAGTGCTTTACTTTGAGAATGACCATGAGAAAAACTTCCGTGCGCCGAAAGCGTACCCGGAACAATCAATGGCAGTCGCGGCGACGCATGACCTTCCCACGCTTAAAGGTTATTGGGATAGCGGCGATCTGACGCTGGGTAGAGCGCTGGGTCTGTACCCGGATGAGGTTGTGCTACGAGGGTTATATCAGGACCGGGAGTTGGCGAAACAAGGGCTGCTGGACGCGCTGCACAAATATGGCTGTCTGCCAAAACGCGCGGGTCACAAGGCCTCGCTGATGTCGATGACGCCGATGCTTAATCGTGGCATGCAACGCTACATCGCTGACAGCAACAGTGCGCTGCTGGGCCTGCAACCGGAGGACTGGTTAGGAATGGCGGATCCGGTCAACATCCCGGGGACCAGCGACCAGTACAAAAACTGGCGGCGTAAGCTCACCGTCACGTTGGAGCAGATGTTTGCCGATGACGGGGTGAACAAGCTGATTAAGGATTTGGATAAGCGCCGCAAAGCCGCTGCGAAGAAGAAATA
>NZ_CP069763.1:921120-957021 GCF_016893685.1 Citrobacter cronae | reverse complement strand
CAGACCACCATACCCAGCAGCAGACAACCTACCAGACCGCAGACGGAGATAATGGTCTCCAGCATTGACCATGACTTGATGGTCTCACCGATAGTCAGGTTGAAATACTCCTTGAACAGCCAGAAGCCAGGATCGTTCACGTGGGAGAAAATGACGGAGCCGGAACCGACTGCAATAACCATCAGCTCAGGGCTTACGCCGGTCGTCGCAATCAGCGGCGCCACTATCCCACCTGCGGTGATAGCTGCAACGGTTGCGGAACCCAGCGCGATACGCAGTACCGCAGCGATAGACCATGCCATCAGCAGCGGAGAAACGTTCGAGCCGTGCATCATTGAAGCGATGTATTTGTCCACGCCGCTATCAACCAGAACCTGTTTGAAGGCACCGCCACCACCGATGATCAACAGCATCATCGCGATGATTTTGATTGAGGACACCAGCGTGTCGTTAATCTGATCCATCGAACGTCCACGGTTCAGACCAAACGTGAACATCGCAATCAGCACCGCGATAAGCGTAGCCATGACCGGGTCGCCAAGGAATTCTGCAACCGTCAGGAAAGCATGACCTTTAGGCAGAATCATCTCCGCGACGGCGCGCATCGCCATCAGGATAACCGGAACCAAAGAGGTCCAGACGCTGACGCCAAAGCCTGGCATCTCTTCTTCGGTGAAGGTTTTTGCGCTGTACAAACCTTCCGGGATTGGCTTATCGATGCCTTTCAGGAAGCGCGCGTACACCGGACCGGCGAGAATAACGGTCGGGATGGCCAGAATCGTACCAAACAGCAGGGTTTTACCCATATCTGCGTGGAAAATGGTGGCGATAGCAGTCGGACCCGGGTGAGGCGGCAGGAAACCGTGCGTGACGGACAGCGCAGCAGCCATCGGGACACCAACGTACAGCAGCGGGATGTTTGCCGCCGCGGCAATCGTGAACACCAGCGGCAGCATCAGTACGAAGCCGACTTCGTAGAACAGGGCAAAACCGACGGTGAAACCGGTTAATACTACCGCCCACTGAATGTGTTTTTTGCCGAATTTAGCAATCAGCGTGGTGGCGATGCGCTGTGCGCCGCCGCAGTCCGCCAGCATTTTGCCCAACATGGCGCCAAAACCCATAATCAGGGCGAGGCTGCCAAGGGTTCCGCCGACGCCGGCTTTAATAGAACCGATGACTTTATCCAGCGGCATCCCTTGCATCAATCCGACAGCAAGCGCCACCAGGACGAGAGCGATGAAGCCGTTCATTTTGAAACGGATCATCAGGAGAAGTAACAAGATTACACCGATAGCAACGATGACTAATGGCATGATTTACCTGGCCTTTACTTTGTTATGGGTAACGTCAGTGTTTAGATGACAAATTCCGATTGTCCCGACCGGGAACCGAGTATTCACAGCACCAATGCTGATTACCGTCAAAACTAATTAGTTTAGCTGGCTGTTATGGGTGTGTTAGGTGCTGATATGAATGATACGGGTAACATGCGGCGCTTGAAAATCACCTGAGCAGGCAAAATTTAAATTATGAGAGGCGGGTCAAATTATAGCGGAGTTGTTGCAGGGGACATGCAGAGAAATGTAAGGGTGCAGGCCGGATAAAGCGTTTACGCTGCCATCCGGCATCAATGCCCGATGGCGACGCGGATGCGCCTGATCGGGCCTTGCAGGTCTGGTCGTTAGTAGTAAGAGTGCTCACCACGCTGGTGTTCGGTTAAATCGCGAACGCCTTTCAGTTCAGGGAATTCAGCCAGCAGCTGTTTCTCGATACCTTCTTTCAGCGTTACATCTACCATTGAACAGCCGTTACAGCCGCCGCCAAATTGCAGAATGGCGTAGCCTTCATCGGTGATCTCCATCAGAGAGACGCGGCCACCATGGCCTGCCAACTGTGGGTTGATCTGCGATTGCAGCATGTACTCTACGCGTTCCATCAGCGGCGCATCATCGGCAACTTTACGCATTTTGGCGTTTGGCGCTTTCAGCGTCAGCTGGGAGCCTAACTGGTCGGTAACGAAATCGATTTCTGCATCTTCCAGATACGGTGCGCTCAGTTCATCAACATATGCGGTCAGCAGGTCAAATTTAATGGCGGTGTCGGTTGCTTCCACGGCGTCGGGCGGGCAATAAGAAACGCCGCATTCAGCGTTAGGCGTGCCGGGATTAATCACAAATACGCGAATTTGTGTCCCTTCTTCCTGATTTGCCAGCAGTTTGGCAAAGTGCGCTTGTGCAGCATCGGAAATATGGATCATAGTAATGGCCTAATAGTTGACTATTTTACTTGGTTATAATACGCCCATCATCGAGGCTCTACAAGGTTCGACACAGGCACCATACCTGGACAGTCGCCGCGCCGTTGCGTAAAAGCAGCTGCGCGATTTCCGCGACGGTACTTCCGGTAGTGACGACATCATCCACAATAACCATATGGAGTCCCTGCACCGGCAATTCAAGGCGAAAGGCATTTTTCAGGTTACGTTTGCGTAATCTGGCGCTGAGATAGTGTTGTGTGGCGGTGGCCCGAACCCGTGTGATGGCCTGCCTGTCCCAGTCGCATCCAAGCCAGCGCGCCAAAGGGCGACACAGTAAATCACTCTGATTAAATCCTCTGCGCCAGTGTCGGCGTTGCCAGAGCGGGACGCTAACTATTCTGTCCGGCAGAGGAAGAGCGCTGACGCGCCGGGCCTGTAATACCTCCAGCAACAGTAAACGTGAAAGAGCACTGGCCATTTCGCTGCGGCGTGAAAACTTAAACTGGTGGATAAGTCCGCTCAGCGGAGGAATATAGTCGCTGACGGCGATCAGACGCTGCCACGGCGGGGGTTTTTGCAGGCAACGACCGCAGGGAAGCGAAGGATGTGCGGCAGGTAGTCCGCATTGAGGACACCGGCAGAGAGGCTGACGCGTTGCCCGCGTGCAAACCGAACAGATCCCCCAGTGCCCCAACGTCAACGGCATTCGGCATAGCCAGCACAATCCTGGTACTGTTAGCATAGATGCATCCTTTCAGGCTAAAAGAGAACAATAACTGATGAATGACATCTGGTGGCAGACCCAGGGTTCGGGAAATTGCCATCTTGTGCTGCTGCACGGATGGGGACTGAACGCGGAAGTATGGCATTGCATAAGTGAGGAACTGAGCTCGCATTTCACGCTGCATCTTGTCGACTTGCCGGGATTTGGTCGTAGCCAGGGATTCGGCGCAATGTCGTTGGAAGAGATGGCCGGGCGGGTATTAAAACAGGCGCCGGAGAAAGCCATCTGGCTCGGCTGGAGTCTCGGGGGGCTGGTCGCCAGTCAGGTGGCGTTAACGCATCCTGAGCGTGTTCAGGCGCTGGTTACCGTGGCATCCTCACCTTGTTTTAGCGCGCGCGACGAATGGCCGGGCATTAAGCCGGAAGTACTGGCCGGTTTCCAGCAACAGTTGAGCGAAGATTTCCAGCGGACGGTTGAGCGTTTTCTGGCCTTGCAAACGATGGGTACTGAAACCGCGCGTCAGGATGCGCGAGCGCTGAAGAAAACGGTGCTGGCATTACCCATGCCGGACGTCGAGGTGCTTAATGGCGGGCTGGAGATCCTGAAAACGGTCGATCTGCGTGAGCCGTTATGTTCTGTGGATATACCTTTTCTGCGGATGTACGGTTATCTTGATGGTTTGGTTCCGCGCAAAGTCGTCCCGATGCTGGATACCTTGTGGCCGCAAAGCGAGTCGTTGGTGTTTGCCAAAGCGGCGCATGCGCCGTTTATCTCACATCCGACGGAGTTCTGCTTAGTGCTGGTGGCGTTAAAACAGCGGCTATAAATCCGCTGTTTTGCCCGGTGGAATCATACTGCCGGGTTGGTGATTAATGGCTGCACGTAGCCAGATCCTCAGCGGTCAGGCCGGTGATTCTGCAGATGGTCAGCGGGTCTGTGCCATCAGCCTGCATGGTTGTTGCAATGCGCAGAGCTTCCTCTCGTTTGCCTTGTTGCAAACCCTCTCGTAACCCCTCTCGTAACCCTTTCCTGTGACCTTCCTGAAGACCATTAAGGTGCCCTTCCTGACGTAATCTTTCGGCAATAGTCATCAACTTTTCCTTATGTTGAGGTAAACGTTCGGCGACCTGGTGAATAAATTCGCTAAAACGCGCGGTGTCCCCGGCCTGCATCAGGTAATTAAACAGGGCTTTCAACTGGTTGTCATTAGCATGCCCTTTAACAAGCAGGATGGCGAGTTTTTCAACTAACCCCATCAAATCGCGTTTACGAATATGCTTTTGGATGAGCTCCAACAGCGCCATCCGGCGGTGCTGCATGATCTCGTCATCGGGCACAACGGTGATATCGACCAATGGAAATGCTGTGGCATAAAGTGGTCTGGCTGCCTCCAGGTCGTCAAATTCGTCCAGCCAGCAGAGTGAATATGGATATGGGCTGACGGTGCCATGATAAAAAAGTATGGGGATCACCAACGGTAGTTTCTTATGGCCCGCAGCCAAAATATGGTCTGGATGTTTGCTGCCATTTGTAGGCCGGATAAGCGTAGCGCCATCCGGCAGGAGCGGCAAACTAGCGCAAAGCCCACCACTCGCGCAGGCAGGCTTTACCTTCCGGGCAACTCTTGCAGCTTCCGGACAGACACCCATCGGCATCTTCCTGAATCCGCACCGCTTTGCCCATCTTTTCTAACTGATTCAGCATGGCGTCAATCATTGGCTGCGGGGTATGCAGCGTGTGGCTAATTTGCTTTGCCTCCAAACGCCCCCGCAGCGCCAGTAAATCACGAACCTGAATAAGCGATGCCATCGTTGACGACCTTAGTGGCAATCGCCAGTGGTACTGGAACAGCAGGAGCTAGCCGTTCTGTTGGTTGACAGCAGTGAGAGATCCACCCGGCTGCGGGCACGGCGCAGTAGACCCAGCAACACGATGTTAAACAGAATGACGGCTAAGATGCAGACCAGACTGTAAGTCGGATGCGCTTTGTAACTGACGGTCTGATAAAACAGCGTTGACAGTGAATAGGCGATGTTCAGGCCCCACAGGATCGAGAAGCCCATCCAACCACGGCTGGATTCACGTGCGATAGCCCCCATCACTGAAATGCACGGGACATACAGCAGCACGAAAATCAGGTAACTGTACGCGGCGGCGGCGCTGCCAAATTTCTCGCCCATCACGCCCATTGCGCCTGTAGCCATCTCGCCGTCGCCTTTGCTGGCTTCAATAGGGTTGGCCAGAACGCTCAGGCTGAAGGTGTCTTTCAGGCTTTGCCAGGTTTCATCCACCGCACTGAACAGCTCGTCACCGAGGTGGAAATCTGCCGGATTGAATTCTTCTTCCTGAATGTTTTCTGCGGTGTAAAGCGTGTTCAGCGTACCGACAACCACCTCTTTTGCCATCGCACCGGTGAACAGACCGACGGTTGCCTGCCAGTTATCTTCGTGGACGCCAATCGGCTTGAAGACTGGGGTGATGACGCGGCTGACGGAAGCCAGAGCAGAGTCGTTGATGTTATCGACGATTTTCCCGCTTAGCGAGAAGCTGTTAAAGGCGCTGAGGAAAATACTGACGATGATAATCACTTTACCGGCACGCAGCACGAAGCCTTTCAGACGTTGCCAGGTCTGAATAATCAGGCTCTTGATGTGCGGCACATGGTACACCGGCAGCTCCATGACGAACGGTGTTGCTTCGCCACGCATGATGGTGTGTTTGAGCATCAGGCCGGTCAGCACCGCCATGATGATACCCAGTACGTACAACGAGAAGACCGCCAGCGCGCCGTTCTGACCAAAGAAAGCCGCGGCAAAGACGGCGAAAATCGCCAGACGTGCGCCGCAGGACATAAACGGCGCCATCATGATGGTCATCAGACGTTCACGTGGCGCATCCAGCGTACGGGCGCCCATCACCGATGGTACGTTGCAGCCAAAGCCGACTATCAGCGGGACAAACGATTTGCCCGGCAGTCCCAGTGCCTGCATCAGACGGTCCATCACAAACGCAGCGCGCGCCATGTAACCGGAGTCTTCAAGGAAAGAGAGGAACAAGTACATCATGCCGATTTGCGGCACCAACGGCAGCACGGTGTTAATCCCGCCGCCAAGACCTTGCGCCAGGAAGATAGTGAGCCAGTCCGGGAAGTGCAGCGTATAGCCAATCCATTGAATACCATGAATAAACAGCGCCACGGAACCCACATCGAATAACGGCTGCAGTGCGCCGCCAATGTTAATGGCGAGCAGGAACATCAGGTACATCACGAACAGGAAAATCGGCAACCCGAGGAAGCGGTTAAGGACGATTTTATCCACCGCGGTGGTGAAACGGCTCGGCTCTGCCGTCAGGGTATTACTGACGGTATCGCAGATTGCGGCGATGCATTGGTAACGCGCATCGGCGATATGCAGCGCCGGATCGTCCATTGTTTCACTCAGACGCGCAATGGCGGCATCGAGGTTTTGCGCGGCCTCACCGGCGTAGGCACGGCTGTAGATATCGCCTTCCAGCATTTGCAGGCCCAGCCAGCGGCGTTGTTTTAGCGGCATATCTTTGGCCATCGCGTCAGCGAGGGAATCGGCTTCCTGCAGCAGCGGCTGGGCATAATGCACCAGTTCGACGGTGTCGTTTTCCTTGTAGCGATCGATCGCCAGCTTCAACGCTTCAATGCCGCGGGCGCGGGTGGAGACCAGCGGAACCACCGGGCAGCCAAGACGGGCGGAGAGGGCGTCGATATCGATACGGATTTGCTGTTTCTCAGCAATATCCAGCATGTTCAGAGCGACGATACAGGGAATGCCCAGCTCAAGCAGTTGCAACGTCAGGTAGAGGTTGCGCTCAAGGTTTGAGGCATCGACCACGTTGATCAGCAGATCCGCGTCGCCGCTTAAAATGTAGTGGCAGGCGATTTGCTCATCAAGAGAGGTCTGCGACGAGATTGTCGTCAGTGAATAGGTGCCGGGTAAGTCGACCAGCGTGACCTGATGGTCCGTCGTGGCGAAATGACCTTCTTTACGCTCAACGGTAACGCCAGCCCAGTTGCCTACACGCTGACGCGCGCCGGTGAGCTGGTTGAATAAGGTTGTCTTGCCGGAATTAGGATTACCAATTAAACCAATGGTTAGTTTTTTCATTTTTATAGACTCACTGTATTAACAGGACACCGCTTCCACTTCTAATAACGCCAAATCCTTTTTACGCAATACCAGACTTACGCGACGCGTTTCAATATGGATAGGATCGCCGAGCGGGGCGACGCGAACCACGTTGAAGGATGAGCCGGGTAGCATGCCAAGTGACAACAGTTTCTGACGATAAGCCGGGCTGATTTCACGGGCAAAACCGGTAATTTTCCACGCACTGTCAGGAGTGAATTGCATAGGGACCTACTTATATCTCGCTAACTGGGTGATTACCTCATGGGGCGACAGGGCGGCATGAGACCAGATGATTAGCCAACGTAAGGAAAGAGTAAATAATCAACAAACCAATGATAATGAGAATGGTTTCTATCATCAATAGAATAAGTGTGACGGAATGTACAATTAGATAATAATTTGAGCCAATTTTGATATTCCTCAATATTTATTCTGGTTGGGGACGAATGATTCGCGCTAGCAATTATTGAAATCCTTAATGTTTAATTAAGGTTTCATCTGTTAATGAAGTGATAAATATAATGAGGAAGAGAGAAGATAATATAGTAAATATGCCGGATACGGTATTTACACCGCTATCCGGCACATGGTTTAAACTTAGCGCTTTTTACCCATTGCCGCTGCCAGCGCATCCATCATGGCGCTGTTGCCCGCAGGCTGAGCGTCACGCCCACGAGGTTTCGCGGCTTTTGGAGCCGGGCGATTGCCCTGAGTACGATCGTTATTTCCACCACTGCGACGCGCGTTGGTTTCACCTGGCTGCTCATCCAGACGCATAGTCAGCGCGATACGCTTACGCTGCAGGTCTACCTCCAGCACTTTCACCTTCACAATATCGCCCGCTTTCACCACGGTGTGGGGATCTTCGACGAACTTATTCGACAGTGAAGAGATATGCACCAGACCATCCTGGTGTACGCCGATATCGACAAATGCGCCGAAGTTGGTGACGTTGGTGACGGCCCCTTCCAGAATCATCCCCGGTTGCAGATCGTTCATGGTTTCTACGCCATCAGCAAACTGTGCGGTTTTGAATTCAGGACGCGGGTCGCGACCCGGTTTTTCCAGCTCTTTGATGATGTCGGTGACGGTCGGTACCCCGAAGCGCTCGTCAGTAAAATCGGCGGCTTTCAGATTGCGCAGTTCGCTGCTGTTGCCCATCAGATCGCGCAGCGATTGCTCGGTGGCGGCCAGAATGCGTTCCACAATCGGATAGGCTTCCGGGTGAACGGTGGAGGCATCCAGCGGATTATCGCCGTGATTGATACGCAAGAAGCCCGCGCACTGTTCAAAGGCTTTAGGGCCCAGACGGCTGACTTTGAGCAGTTGCTGACGGTTCTGGAACTGGCCGTTCTCGTCACGCCAGGCCACGATGTTCTGCGCCATCATGCGCGTCAGGCCCGCCACGCGGGTCAGCAGCGGTACGGAGGCGGTGTTCAGATCCACGCCGACGGCGTTTACGCAGTCTTCCACTACCGCATCCAGCTTACGCGCCAGCTGCGTCTGGCTTACGTCGTGCTGATACTGGCCCACGCCGATAGATTTCGGATCGATTTTCACCAGCTCAGCCAGCGGATCCTGCAGACGACGGGCGATCGACACCGCCCCACGCAGCGAAACATCAAGGTCCGGGAACTCCAGCGCCGCCAGCTCAGAAGCGGAGTACACTGACGCGCCGGCTTCGCTGACGATTACTTTCTGCGCGGTGACTTGCGGGAACTGTTTCTGTACGTCGAGGAAGAAACGCTCGGTTTCGCGCGACGCCGTACCATTACCAATCGCCACCAGCTCAACGTTGTATTTTTCACACAACGCCGCAACGGCGATGGCGGCTTTGGCGGCCTGACCGGTATGTGGGTAAATGGTATCGGTAGCGACCAGTTTGCCGGTACCGTCAACCACAGCCACTTTTACCCCGGTACGCAGACCCGGATCGAGGCCCATTGTGGCGCGCAGTCCGGCTGGGGCGGCCATCAGCAGGTCATGCAGGTTGCGGGCAAAGACGTTAATCGCTTCATCTTCCGCACGTTCGCGCACGGTACCCATCAGCTCGGTTTCAAGGTGCATCAGCACTTTGATGCGCCACGTCCAGCTCACCACGCCTTTACGCCAGCTGTCGGCAGGTGCGTTATTCAGGCGCAGTCCCAGATGTTCCTGGATAATCTGCTCGCCGTGGCTCTCTTTTGGCGGCTCATCGAATTGCGGATCGGCATTCAATGAAAGCTGTAACATGCCTTCGTTACGCCCACGGAACATGGCCAGCGCGCGGTGGGATGGCACGGTAGAAATCGGTTCGTGGTGGTCGAAGTAGTCACGGAACTTCGCCCCTTCCTCTTCTTTACCGCTGACCACGGTAGAAACCAAATGCGCGTTTTTCCACAGGTAATCACGAACTTTTGCCAGCAGCGCGGCGTCTTCTGCGAAACGCTCCATCAGAATGTAGCGCGCGCCGTCGAGAGCGGCTTTGGTGTCCGCCACGCCGTTTTCGGCGTTGAGGTATTTGGCGGCTTCCGTTTCCGGGTCGTGGGAGGGTTCGTTCCACAGCAGGTCAGCCAGCGGCTCCAGCCCGGCTTCAATGGCGATTTGCCCACGGGTGCGGCGCTTGGGTTTGTACGGCAGATAGAGATCTTCGAGTTCGGTCTTACTTAACGTACCGTTGATCGCATTCGCCAGATCGTCGGTCAGTTTGCCTTGCTCGCCGATAGATTTCAGGATCGCCTGACGGCGGTCTTCCAGTTCACGCAGATATCCCAGACGGGTCTCCAGATTACGCAATTGCGTATCGTCCAGACCGCCGGTGATTTCCTTACGATAACGTGCGATAAACGGCACGGTGTTCCCTTCATCAAGCAGGCGAACGGCAGCTTCTACCTGTTCAGCACGAGCCTGAATTTCACCTGCGATAATGCGGCAGAAAGAATCATTCATCATGGATAGCTTCGTCTATAGGATAAAAAATCAGGGGATAGTTATACGGATTGACTGGCAAAAATGCCAGTCATCTACGGGGGCTTCGGATTGTTCCGGTCTCACTTCACGTATTCGATCTCGTTTACGTACCAACTGGCTTCGCCGCCTGGGGTGTTTACTACCGCGAGATCGCCGACCTCTTTTTTCAGCAGCGCCCGCGCCATTGGCGAATCGATAGAGATGTAATCTTTACGGCCGAAGATCTCATCGTAGCCGACAATGCGGAATTTGCGGATGTCGCCATCGTCATTTTCAATCTCGACCCATGCGCCAAAGAAGACTTTCCCTTCCTGTTGCGGGGAGTAATCGACGATTTTCAGATTTTCCATGCACTTGGTCAAATAACGAACGCGGCGGTCGATTTCGCGCAGGCGCTTTTTATTATACTGGTAGTCGGCATTTTCGCTGCGGTCGCCCAGACTTGCGGCCCAGGTGACCTTTTTGGTGACTTCCGGGCGCTCTTCACGCCAGAGATAATTCAGTTCTTGTTTGAGTTTTTCATACCCTTCACGGGTTATCAGGGGCGTTTTCATCTTATTGTTTTACCTTCAACTCTGTGATGATGCGCACAATTAGTATTACGTGAGCATATCAACAGAATAAATAATGTATTGCGAGAAACATTGTATACTTAAGCTGCTGTTTAATATGCTTTGTAACAATTTAGCCTGGAATTCATACCAGAATTCGCTGGTGACTCACGTGAGCTTTCTTAAGAATATACACTTAATTGTTGCGAACCTTTGGGAGTAATAACAATGCAAGAGAACTATAAGATTCTGGTGGTCGATGACGACATGCGCTTACGTGCGCTTCTGGAACGTTATCTGACCGAGCAGGGCTTCCAGGTTCGAAGCGTCGCAAACGCTGAGCAGATGGATCGTCTGCTGACCCGTGAGTCCTTCCACCTGATGGTGCTGGATTTAATGCTGCCGGGTGAAGACGGCCTGTCTATTTGCCGTCGCCTGCGCAGCCAAAGCAACCCGATGCCGATCATTATGGTGACCGCGAAGGGTGAAGAAGTTGATCGTATCGTAGGGCTGGAAATCGGCGCTGACGATTACATTCCGAAACCGTTTAACCCGCGTGAACTGCTGGCGCGTATTCGTGCCGTACTGCGTCGTCAGGCGAACGAACTGCCGGGCGCACCTTCTCAGGAAGAAGCGGTTATTGCCTTTGGTAAGTTCAAACTGAACCTCGGTACGCGTGAAATGTTCCGCGAAGATGAACCGATGCCGCTCACCAGCGGGGAATTTGCGGTACTGAAAGCGCTGGTAAGCCACCCGCGTGAGCCGCTGTCTCGCGACAAGCTGATGAACCTGGCTCGTGGTCGTGAATACTCGGCGATGGAACGTTCCATCGACGTACAGATTTCTCGTCTGCGCCGTATGGTGGAAGAAGATCCGGCGCATCCGCGTTATATCCAGACCGTATGGGGCCTGGGCTACGTTTTTGTTCCGGACGGTTCTAAAGCATGAGGCGAATGCGCTTCTCGCCACGAAGTTCGTTTGCCCGCACATTATTGCTCATCGTCACCTTGCTGTTTGCCAGCCTGGTGACGACTTACCTGGTCGTGCTGAACTTCGCGATTTTGCCGAGCCTCCAGCAGTTTAATAAGGTCCTGGCTTACGAAGTTCGTATGCTGATGACCGATAAACTGCAACTGGAGGACGGTACGCAACTGGTGGTGCCGCCCGCGTTCCGCCGGGAAATTTATCGTGAGTTGGGTATTTCCCTCTATTCCAACGAGGCCGCTGAAGAGGCCGGACTGCGTTGGGCGCAACACTATGAATTCTTAAGCCATCAGATGGCGCAGCAGCTGGGTGGCCCGACCGAAGTCCGCGTTGAGGTCAACAAAAGCTCGCCGGTCGTGTGGCTGAAAACCTGGCTGTCGCCCAATATCTGGGTACGTGTGCCGCTGACTGAAATCCATCAGGGTGATTTTTCGCCGCTGTTCCGCTATACGTTGGCGATCATGCTGCTGGCCATCGGCGGCGCATGGTTGTTTATTCGTATTCAGAACCGACCGCTGGTGGATCTTGAACATGCGGCGTTGCAGGTGGGGAAAGGTATTATTCCGCCGCCGTTGCGTGAGTATGGCGCTTCTGAGGTGCGTTCCGTTACCCGTGCCTTTAACCATATGGCGGCAGGCGTGAAGCAACTGGCCGATGACCGTACGCTGCTGATGGCGGGGGTGAGTCACGATCTACGTACTCCACTGACGCGTATCCGTCTGGCGACGGAAATGATGGGCGAGGAAGACGGTTATCTCGCAGAGTCCATCAATAAGGACATCGAAGAGTGTAACGCTATTATCGAGCAGTTTATCGATTACCTGCGTACCGGTCAGGAGATGCCGATGGAGATGGCGGATCTGAACTCGGTGTTAGGCGAAGTGGTCGCGGCGGAAAGCGGCTATGAGCGGGAAATTGAGACTGCGCTGCTGCCGGGCAACATTCAGGTGAAGATGCATCCGCTGTCGATCAAGCGTGCGGTTGCCAATATGGTGGTGAATGCCGCCCGCTATGGTAACGGTTGGATTAAGGTCAGTAGCGGTATGGAGCCGCATCGCGCCTGGTTCCAGGTGGAAGATGATGGTCCGGGCATCAAGCCGGAACAGCGTAAACATCTGTTCCAGCCGTTTGTCCGCGGCGATAGCGCGCGTAGTACCAGCGGTACGGGCCTGGGGCTGGCGATTGTGCAGCGTATTATCGATAACCATAACGGTATGCTGGAAATTGGCACCAGCGAGCGGGGTGGGTTGTCGATTCGCGCCTGGCTTCCGGTTCCCTTCACTCGTGCGCAGGGCACCACGAAAGACGCATAAGAAAGGGAGGCGAAATGCCTCCCTTTTTGTTGTTGTAGGCCGGATAAGGCGAAACCGCCCTCCGGCAACGTCAATTACAGCTTCGGCCCGGCGCTAACCAGTGCTTCACCTGCTGGGGTATCGGTGTACTTCTCGAAATTCTCGATAAACAGTTTCGCCAGTGCGTTGGCTTTTTCCTGCCACTGCTCCGGTGACGCGTAGGTATTACGCGGATCGAGAATGCGAGTATCCACGCCCGGCAGTTCGGTTGGAATAGCCAGGTCGAACATCGGCAGACGGAATGTTTCTGCGTCGTCCAGTGAACCGTTCAGAATGGCGTCGATAATCGCGCGGGTATCTTTGATGGAGATACGCTTACCAGTACCGTTCCAGCCGGTGTTAACCAGATACGCTTGCGCACCTGCCGCCTGCATACGTTTCACCAGCACCTCAGCGTACTGCGTTGGGTGCAGCGTCAGGAATGCTGCGCCAAAGCAGGCAGAGAAGGTTGGGGTAGGTTCAGTGACGCCACGTTCGGTACCGGCCAGTTTGGCAGTGAAGCCAGACAGGAAGTGGTACTGCGTTTGATCTGCCGTCAGGCGAGACACCGGTGGCAGCACGCCAAACGCGTCAGCGGTCAGGAAGATCACTTTGGTGGCATGACCCGCTTTTGACACCGGCTTAACGATATTCTCGATGTGATAAATCGGGTAGGAAACTCGGGTGTTTTCGGTTTTGGAACCGTCATCGAAGTCGATAGAACCATCTTCGCGTACGGTGACGTTTTCCAGCAGCGCGTCACGACGGATCGCGTTGTAGATCTCCGGCTCGGCATCTTTAGACAGTTTGATGGTCTTAGCGTAGCAACCGCCTTCGAAGTTAAACACGCCATCATCATCCCAACCGTGTTCATCATCACCGATCAGGCGGCGTTTAGGGTCGGTGGACAGCGTGGTTTTACCGGTGCCGGACAAGCCAAAGAAGACCGCCACATCACCTTTTTCCCCGACGTTTGCCGAGCAGTGCATGGAGGCGATGCCCTTCAGCGGCAGCAGGTAGTTCATGACGGAGAACATACCTTTTTTCATCTCGCCGCCGTACCAGGTACCACCAATCAACTGAATACGTTCAGTCAGGTTGAATGCCACGAAGTTTTCTGAGTTCAGGCCCTGCTCTTTCCATTGCGGGTTGGTGCATTTAGCGCCGTTCATCACGATAAAATCAGGTTTAAAATCAACCAGTTCTTCGTCGCTTGGGCGGATGAACATGTTTTTGACAAAATGCGCCTGCCAGGCAACTTCGGTAATGAAGCGCACGGAAAGACGGGTATCGGCGTTTGCGCCACAGAAAGCATCAATAATAAACAGGCGCTTGCCGGAAAGTTGCTGGGTGACTAACCCTTTCAGATGTTGCCAGGTTTCCGGGGAAAGCGGTTTGTTGTCGTTCTTACCCTTACCTTTGTCGGACCACCACAGCGTATCACGCGTCGTGTCGTCACGGACAATGTACTTATCCTTTGGCGAACGTCCGGTAAAGATACCGGTATCAACTGCAACGGCGCCCAGATTCGTCAACACACCACGCTCATAACCTTGAAGGGAAGGATCAAGTTCTTCCTGGAAAAGCGTGTCGTAGTCTGGATTGTAAACGATATCCTGAACGTCATTGATACCATAAGCCTTGAGATCTTGCGGGGTTAAACTGTTGTTCACACGCATTTCACTGCTCCTTAGCCAATATGTATTACCTGGAATAGTAAGGTTTTTTTGGGATTGCTAACCGCGACAAGGCTCATAGATTTACGCATCGGGCAAAATCACAGGTGACCGAATGCGCTGCGACTCCTGTCACAAAGAGGCAGATATTATGGCAGGAAACCCTTTTTTGTTGTGGAAAATGTTCTTAAAACGTTAATGGAGAGTGTTTTTGGCGGGAATCTTGTGAGTGTAATCGCATTCATGTAAGAAAAATACGTAACTCATACATAAACAATATCGATTCACTTCCCGTCATCATGGTCCGAAAAAGGTCAGTCAATATTCAAAATTGTGAAGTTGATGCGATATGAGGCTTTCTCTTGATGCTGAATGACGACATGGTTAGTGTTGAATGTTCACAAACTACTCGCTGGGGCATGGAATCTATTGGTCTGCGGCAGGCGGTAGCGAATCAGTCACTGGATTCAGCGCCCAGAGTGTGGCGTGTTATCGTGATTCTTGGCGAACGGCTAAAGAGGCATTATTACGCTGAGTAAGCGGGAGTTAGCCCGGCAGAGCACACTACCGGGCTGATAAACTTAATGGACCTGTGGGTCTGCCGGGGAAGCGTTGCTGCGGATCTCGGCAATATCCATTGCGTTAAACAGATAGTGGCTACCGCAGTAATCGCAGTGCATATCGATCTCGCCTTCTTCCGCCAGAATGCTGTCCACTTCTTCGTCCGGCAGCGTTTTCAGTGCGCCTGCGCAGCGTTCGCGTGAACAGGTGCATTTGAACTCAACGTCCTGCGGATCGTAGAGGGTAACTTCTTCTTCGTGGTACAAACGCCACAGTACTTCGTTGGCTGGCAGCGTCAACAGCTCTTCAGTTTTGATGGTTTCGGTCAGGGCGGTCAGGTGATCAAAATCATCTGCCTGCGCGTTTTGCGCCGGCATCACCTGCAGCAGCATTCCGCCAGCTGCGGGTTTGCCATCGACGTCGCCAGTACGGATAAACAGCCGTGTCGGCAGCTGTTCAGAACGCATGAAGTAATCTTCCAGACAGGCGGCCAGCGTGTCGCCTTCCAGACCGACCACACCCTGATAACGCTCGCCTTCTTCCGGCGTAATGGTAATCACCAGGTAGCCGTTGCCTACCAGCGTTTTCAGATCCGCGCCTTCAGGAATATCACCCTGCATGCGGGCCACGCCGCGCATCTGCTGATTGTTGTTGCCGTTGATGACGGCCAGGCTCAGCGGACCATCGCCCTGCAACTGTACGGTGATATCACCAGCAAACTTCAGCGTAGCGGTAAGCAGGCTGGTGGCGACCAGCAGTTCAGCCAGCACGTTTTTAACCGGCTGCGGGTAAGTATGGTTTTCGAGGATCTGTTGCAGGGTTTCCGAAACGGTCACCAGCTCGCCGCGCACGGCAAAGTTTTCAAACAGATAACGATGTAATTGGTCATGTTGCGGCATAATCATCTCTCTTGCAGGTGACAGTCACTCGCTGTCGCCGTGTTTAAATCGTAACAGGTCGCGGCGTTCTTTCTTGTCCGGTCGTCTGTCCGGGTGCGGCATGGTTAACGCGTTAAGTTTACGCGCCAGCGCCATTTTTTCGCGTTTTTCTACGCTTTCCGCGGTTTCTTCATACAGCGTAACGGCTTCCGTGGCCGGGCGACGCTGCTCGGTAATGGCCTTGATAATGACCGTCCGCTCGTCATTTCCCTGGCGCAGGGTGAGGGTGGCGTTCAGCTCGACAATCTTGCTCGGCTTACTACGTTGGCCGTTGTAATGCACCTTACCGCCTTCAACCATTTCACGGGCCAGCGCACGCGTTTTATAAAAGCGCGCAGCCCATAGCCATTTATCCAACCTGACTTCAGCAGAGGGCTTTTCTTTCATGGCGTCTCCTTCACATCAGTGAGGGGATCAGTCGGCGGTAGTCATTCAATGACGGATGGCGTGCGTACTGTTTTTCCGCAATACCTGAGTCGGGATTGGTTACGCCGAGGCAGTAACGAATGCCGAACAGAGCAGCGGCGTCGAGAATGGGTTCGCTATCGTCAATAAACAGCGTCTTCTCTGCACTCATTCCCGTTTCTTCAGCCACAGCGTGCCATAACCGCTGATCCTCTTTGGGATAACCAAATGTGTGGGTGGAAAGTAATAAATCAAGGTGCGAGGCCAGGCCGGTATGCTCCAGCTTCACCGCGAGGTTATGCGGATGCGCGTTGGTGAGCAAAATACGGCGCTTGCCGCTGGCTTTTAAGGCATCAAGAAACGGTACGGTATCTTCACGCAAAACAGCGCGTGGTCCCTGTGCCGTTGTCATAGCGCAAATATCCAGATCCAGGCGCTCACTCCAGTAATCCAGGCAGTACCAGTTTAGCGTATGCTGCACGGCATGATACTGCTGGCGAATATAGTCCTGGGCTTCCTGGGGAGAGATACCCTGCTTTGCGCCATAGGTTTCCGGCACCAGTTTTTGCCAGAAATAGTTATCGAATGCCAGATCGAGCAGCGTGCCGTCCATATCTAACAACACGGTGTCGACATCCTGCCAGGCAATATTGATATGCATGGAAACCCCCCAGAAGAAAACATGATGCGCGACAGGGTAGCATATCCTGGCGCGCGAGCGTGTTATCGAATCAGGCTTTCCGGGTCGTCAATCAGCGTTGGGTTGAGGCAACTTTCGTAATAGCTTTGAATTTCTGCGATGCGCGAGCGATGGCGCTGGTAGCGTCTGAATGCCTGAACGCTGTTATAGATAGCGCATCCGAGCATGGAGAGCATCAGCAGCGTCGTGCCAAGGTAGCGCCATAATCCTGAACGATCCGGGATTCGGTGCAGGCCAATGTGCTGGGTACCGTTGGCGTCGGTAGAGATATTGGTGACGATCCCCTCCGCGCGAAATGGTGTTTGCATTAGCATCTGGGCCAGACGCTGGAAGGCGTTCCACTGTTCTTGCGGCGGGTAATCATACAGGGAGGTTGACGGCCAGGGCTGATCGACCAGATCGCTGCCCTCGTCACTGATAATCAGAAAACCGCCGGGGGCAGGGCTATTTAGCGCCTGGGCCGCTCGCGCCGTCTCGCGTGAAATAAACGGCGCCGTAGAGGTATTGACCAGATTATCCAGCGACTCGGCGCTTACCGGACGCAGCAGCACATTTACGCCATCCAGTTTTCCGGCGTTAGCGCGTTTCACCAGGGCGGCCCAGTCTTTACTATTACCGAGGTTAACCAGCGCATTTTTTAAGCGCACGCATTCATCTTTGGCTGCGCACAGATCGGCTGTTTTCAGGACAATTTCACCAAAATCATCCAGTAACACCATGCCGGACTTTTGGATTGCCGAACGTAATGACGCGCTGACGCGGGAATCATCATCTGGTTTGGGGTGCAACTGGCGGCTTACGGCCTGCGTGAGCGCGGTGGCTTTGTTCACCAGATCGGATTCAGGAAGCGGTAGCGCGCGCGCGTCATTCCAGATAATTTGCGTGCAATCAAAAGGCATGAACGGCGTGGCGGGCTGTGTATTCCAGCTCCCCTGGGTATGAATGTTACACATACCTGTGCCGCTCAGGTGTAGTGTGTCCCCCACGCGGACGCCCGCGTTCTCAAGCTGTTTCACGCTGGTGGCTTCGATAGTCTGTGCGCCTTTCATCCAGGAAAGGGTGAATTTTATCGGCATATCCAACGGGATCCAGAACAGCAGCATCAGCAGCACTAACAGCGAACCGCCAGCGATAACGGCATTGCGTAGCCAGTGTTGCAACGGGAAATTTTTAACCTCGTCGTGCAGGGATAAAAAACGCCCCTGGCGTACAACGTGGCGATCGAGATAAATATCGATATCCGTTTGCTGACCAAGATCCTGCGCAATGTAAGGCTGCCAGTGAGGGGGATAGATCAGATCAATAATACCCAGAGAAATATTGTTAATTTGCTCCTGGTCGTTCTCGCCAAACAAGCCCCAGCGACGCGGCGTCCCGCGCAGACAATGAATTTCTCGCAGGGCGGTTTTAGATGGCGGAGCGAACAGCCCCCACAGACCTGCACCGAGCAACAGCACCGCGCCACCGACTGTCCACGGAACAAACGTATCCGGGATGATTAAACATAAAAAGAACAGCAGGAATGATGCGGCGATCAGTAACGCTTCGCGTAATCCAGAAGGGCGGCTGAGCGCATATTCTTCATGAGTTTCCTGACGAATATTCAGCAGTTCGATTTGTTCGCTTTCTTCACCGCGAATGGACGCCTGGGTAGAGGCGGTATGCTGTAACGCATAGCCACGCGCTTCCTGCATATATTCCTGCAGGGTGTGGCCGTTTAGCGAAATAACCAGCGGTAACGTATTGGTGTGAATCAACTCAACGCTGTTTTCGTCATTGATGTATTGTTCCCAAAAAGGCGGCAAATGCACCTCAACGGAATCAAGATAATAGCGCCATTTGTTAGGATCGTCGGTGGTAATACCGTAACGTGTAATCGCGTGCGTAAGCACAATAACGCTGTTACTTTGGGCATTCAGTGTTAACGATACTGGCGCAGAACTGGCACCAGTTGGACCAGGTACTTGCTGAATTTGACTAAGGTTTTCGAGATAGTTTTCGACAGCGCTGCGTTCTTCAGGCGTAAGCTTACGCTTAGAGGCGTCTGAAAAGACGTTGCTCAAAGGTAAATTTTTCCGTCTGGATTTCGTTCTGAGTCGCCACCCTGCAAGCAATGAGCAGGCCAGCAAAGCAGCTAAAAAAATCAGAATGGTGCTCATGCTTTCCCCATCTTACTTAGTCTGTCAGGCGTGGTCAGTCGCACCCTGTTCAATATTCGTGATTCTTTAGTTGGCTATCGGCAAGTGTGGAGTTGAACTTGAGCATCTTAAAGCGCAGCCCAGTAAATGCGAATCATAGCAAAATCACTAAAAATGGAATATCAGCAAATTCCTGGAGTTATTTCAACCTATTGACTTTTAATTTGAAATAGGGATTAACTTTTAGTACGTTACATAAATGTAAATAAACGGCAATTCACGTTGCCGAAACCGTGCGGTATATCGCACAATGACCCCAGATTTCACAGCAAAGACCCTCACAATGAGCAAATCATTACAAAAACCCACGATTTTGAAAGTGGAAACCGTCGCCCAATCCCGGCTGTTTAAGGTTGAAAGCGTGGACCTTGAGTTCAGCAACGGCGTACGCCGCGTTTATGAACGTATGCGGCCCTCCACGCGTGAAGCGGTAATGATTGTGCCGATTGTGGATGACCACCTGATCCTTATCCGCGAATACGCGGTCGGGACCGAGTCCTACGAACTGGGTTTTTCCAAAGGATTAATCGATCCCGGTGAAAGCGTATTTGAGGCGGCGAATCGGGAACTGAAAGAAGAGGTGGGATTTGGCGCGAAAGATCTGACGTTTTTGAAGAAACTCAGTATGGCGCCGTCTTATTTCTCCAGCAAAATGAACATTGTGGTGGCAGAGGATCTTTATCCTGAATCGCTGGAAGGGGATGAACCTGAGCCATTACCGCAGGTACGCTGGCCGCTCGAGCATATGATGGATTTGCTGGAAGACCCTGATTTCCACGAAGCGCGTAATGTGAGCGCGTTGTTCCTCGTACGTGAATGGCTGAAAGGGCAGGGACGGCTTTAATATCTATCCCACTAATACACAAACACTAAAAAAGGCGCCGAAGCGCCTTTTTTGATCAGAACAGCTCGTGTGTCTCACCATTATCGATAATGGTTGTCCCCACCTCGTGTACCGCCTGTTGCGTTGGCTGAGTACCTTCAATGAAATACTCTTCGCGGCTGTTACCGCCGCTCGCCAGTTGACCGGTACTGCGATCGATATTGACCGTCACGATACCCGGCGGCGGCGTCAGCGGCTGCTCGGGCACACCTTCCAGCACGGATTTCATGTAAGCATCCCACGCAGGCTGCGCGCTCTTCGCGCCGCCTTCATAGCCGGAGATTTGATCTTTGATCGCCCCGGAAGCAGTCGTGTGACCCAGATTGCGGCGATGATCGTCAAAGCCGATCCATACTGATGTCACTACGCCTGGTCCGTAACCGGAGAACCACGCATCTTTAGAACTGTTGGTAGTCCCGGTTTTTCCGCCGATATCGTGACGTTTCAGGTCGCGGCCCGCACGCCAGCCGGTCCCCATCCAGCCTGGTTCCCCAAAGATATTGGTGTTCAGCGCGCTTTTAATCAGGAACGCCAGCGGCGTGTTGATCACGTGCGGAGCGTACTCCTGCGTTCCACTCTGCGCGACCAACGCCTGGTTGGCCTGCTCAAGCTGTGGCATAGGCACGGCGGCATTCTGCTGCTCCTGCGAGACGGCGACATCTTCTACATTACTGTTTTCCAGCACGTTAGATTTCTGAGTATCGCCATAAATCACCGGAATATCACAATCCGGGCAGGCAATTTTTGGCTTCGCTTCGAAGATAACGCCGCCCATATCGCTTTCGATCTTACTGATGAAATACGGATCGACCAGGAAGCCGCCGTTCGCCATCACTGCGTAGCCGCGCGCCACCTGCAATGGCGTGAACGAGGCGGAACCCAGCGCCAGCGATTCAGTGTGCACAATGTTCTGTGCCGGGAAGCCGAAACGTTGCAGATACTCTGCTGCGTAATCCACGCCCATAGCACGCATAGCGCGTACCATCACTACGTTTTTCGACTGGCCCAGCCCCTGACGTAAACGTATAGGACCAGCATACTGCGGCGGTGAGTTCTTCGGCTGCCAGTCAGAACCGGCACCGGCATCCCAGCGGGAGATCGGCACATCGTTGAGCATGCTCGCCAGCGTCAGACCTTTATCCATTGCGGCGGTATAGAGGAATGGTTTGATGTTGGAACCTACCTGGCGTAGCGCCTGGGTCGCACGGTTAAACTTGCTCTGGTTGAAGTCAAAACCCCCTACCAGCGCCAACACCGCGCCGTTTTGCGGATTAATAGAAACCAGTGCGGAGTTAACATCCGGCACTTGCGCCAGCCACCAGGCATCGCCAACCTGGCGTACCCAGATTTGCTGCCCGGTCTGTACCACATCTGTCACTTTACGCGGCGTCGGACCTTGCTGAGTATCCGAGCGGTAAGGACGCGCCCAGCGCATGCCATCCATCCGTAATGAAACTGATGTGCCATCCGCCAGCGCGGCAATAGCTTCCTGCGGATTGGCGCTGGTGACAACCGCCGGCAGCAGTGGTCCATATGTTGGCAGCGCTTTCAGCGTATCGGTGATTTTCTTGCTGTCCCAACTGCTTTCGCCCACTTTCCACAGCACGTTTGACGGGCCGCGGTAGCCGTGGCGCATGTCGTAATCCATCACGTTGTTACGTACTGCCTGCTGGGCCGCCTGCTGCACTTTGCGCGTAATGGTGGTGGTGATGCGATACCCGTCTTCATAGGCTTTCTCGCCATAGCGGTTATACATCTCCTGGCGCACCATCTCAGACAGATACGGTGCAGAGAAGGCGATTTCCGGCGCGTGATAGTTGGCGTCAATGGCCTCGCCGCGCGCCTGATCGTACTGGGCCTGCGTAATGTAATTTTCACTCAGCATACGCGACAGCACGACGTTACGTCGCGCGGTGGCCCGGTCCATCGAATAGAGGGGGTTGAAGGTTGACGGCGCTTTTGGCAGACCGGCAATCACCGCAATCTCACTTAAGCTGAGCTGATCGACCGTCTTGCCGAAATAGACCTGCGCGGCCGCCCCCACGCCATAGGCGCGATATCCCAGGTAGATCTTGTTCAGATACAGCTCGAGGATTTCATCTTTACTCAGCAGTTGTTCAATGCGGATCGCCAGAAACACTTCTTTGATCTTACGCATCAGCGTACGTTCCGGGCTCAGGAAGAAGTTTCTCGCCAACTGTTGGGTAATGGTACTCGCCCCTTGTGAGGCGTGACCGGAGAACAATGCGACGCTGGCTGCACGGAAGATCCCCACCGGGTCGACCCCGTGGTGCTCATAAAAGCGGCTGTCTTCTGTGGCGATAAAAGCTTTGACCATCACTGGCGGCATCTGATCCAGCGTGACCGGGATTCGACGTTTCTCGCCATATTGCGCGATCAGCTCGCCGTCAGCGCTGTAAACCTGCATCGGGATCTGTAAACGCACATCTTTGAGCGTCGCGACGTCAGGTAATTGCGGCTCAATATAGCGATAGAGGCCATAAATCGAGCCTGCTCCCAGCAGGATGCAACATACTGCAAGGATTAAAAAATACTTTACGAACTTCACTGGAGATTTCCCATTTAGTGGCATTTGGGCAGTTTATAAACAAACGCGCGGTAGTATAAAGGCAAGCCAGACGCATTGATATACCCGTTAAAGCAACGGGTGATACGGAGATCATCAGCAATGGCTTTTAATATCTGGAAAATTGGTCTGCATATTCAGCAACATGAAGCGCTGGCTGTCGCTGTCGTTCGCGACGCGTCCGGTTGGTTTCTACAGCGCTGGTGGCGTATGCCGTTGGCACCTCAGGTTATCGTTGATGGTCACATTCGCGAGCCAGAACAGCTTGTCGCAACGCTACTGCCGTGGAGCCGTGAGCTTCCTCGCCGACATCATATTTATCTCTCCTTTCCCGCCAACAGGACGTTACAAAAAAAGTTTCCTCGTCCGGCAATGACCTTGCGAGAGCCAGAGCAAACCGCATGGTTGTCCGGTTTGATGGCTCGTGAACTGGATATGTCGCAGGATGCGCTGCATTTTGATTATAGCGAAGACACGTTGAGCCCGGCGTTTAACGTCACTGCCGCGCAAAGCAAAGAGATTTCAACGCTGCTGACGTTAATACAAGCGCTGAAAGTACAGGTTAAAGCGATTACGCCGGACGCTAGCGCCTTGCAACGATTTATTCCTTATTTACCCGAACATCAACAGTGTCTGGTATGGCGTGATGAGACCCAGTGGCTATGGGCGACCCGCTCGTCATGGGGGCGAAAATTGACGGGCGATATTGGCCGTCTCGACGAACTTGCCGCAACGTTATCTCTTTCCCCGACAGCTATTGCGCTATGCGACACCAGCGGATTCGATCCTTTAAACGTCGTGTCCGTTCGCCAGCCGCCAATTCCACCACAAAGCTACCGCTTTACCATTGCATTAGGATTGGCCATGGGAGGATCGTATTGATGATAGCGACCATCAATCTTCTGCCCTGGCGTCAGACTCGGCGGTATACCTGTTTGCGTTTCTGGGCCGTCTTCTTTAGCGCTGCTCTACTGCTGAGCATTGGCGTGACGTTAATCTATAACAGCGTTTTTAGCGTGGAAAACCGGGTCGAACTCCTGCTGGTAGAGGCTGAAAATAAGCGCATAGCGGCGCTGACGGCGCTAAAGCCTCGCTTGCAGCAGCGCCTGCAACAATGGCAACAGGTACAAGCGCGAAACAAACAGCGTGACCAGACCCAAAGCTGGCAACAGATTCTGCAACAGCTGGCGGAATTACTCCCGGAACAGGTGTGGTTAACCAAAATGACCTGGCAGCAAGGGACGCTGGAACTGACGGGAAATGCGCTGAACTTTGCCGCCCTTAAGGCGCTGGAAACGCAATTACGCCAGCAGCCTTTGTTTACGCTAAATCGTTCTGGCGAAACGCAGCAGGATGCCCAAGGGCGTTGGCAATTCCACTATCGTCTGACGCGGAGTGACACGCATGATAACGCTCTGTGATGCCTGGCTCGCGCACTCGCTGCGCTTTCGTGTTATGTGCGCATGCGGCTGGATTTTAGGGCTGCTTATGATGGTCGCGCTATGTCTTTACCCCGCCGCCAGGCTGCGGGGTATGCAACAAGAGGCGCTAAACCAGCAACGTGCTGCCATTCAGACGCAATGGCGAAACGTGTATCTGCTGGCGTCATCGTCAGGAGAGGCTGAAGAGACGTTTATTCCATTCTCTCCATTGCTGTTTCAGACGCCCCTTATACGTCTTGTCCACTGGCAACCCGCCATTCAGGGCGGGGAGATGACGCTGAGGCCTGCGTGGGAGGCTATCCCGCCGGTGTTTGTCCAACTGGCGGAACAAGGGATGAGCGTCAGCCGGTTTTCTCTCAGTGTAGAAGGCGCTGAACTGCTGTTAACGCTACAACTGGAACATCTGAATGACGGTTGAACGCTGGCTGTTGGCATGCATCAGTGTGCTGATCCTGACCGGTATGCGTAATCCCTTCTTACCGCCGGAGGATCCTTGCCAGATAGCTGAGTGGTCGACGTGGCGTTATCAGGGAATGGTGAGCGTGGGTGAGCGACCGATCGGCATCGTGCAGGATGGGCAGCACAAATGGCGGCGAGTTGAGCGAAATGACGTCCTGAAAAACGGTTGGACGATTTCGCAGATAACGGCCGAAAGCTTAACCCTCAATACAGAGAAAAGCTGCGAGCCTGCTCAATGGCAGTGGCAACGACAGGGAGCGGTAAATGAAGCGATGGATGAGATGGATAGCCATGATGCTGCTGGTCGCGGTGTTCCGCGGGCAGACGGGAAAACCGCAAAACGTAACGCTGGTGGTGGATGATGTGCCTGTTGTGCAGGTTTTGCAGGCCCTGGCGGAACAAGAAAAGAAAAACCTGGTGGTTTCACCGGATGTCGGCGGGGTGCTGTCACTGCATCTGACAGATGTGCCCTGGAAGCAGGCGTTGCAAACGGTCGTGAAAAGCGCCGGATTAGTGCTACGCCAGGAGGGCAACATTCTGCATGTGCATTCCATGCAATGGCAGAGTGAAAATGCGGCCCGCCAGGAAAATGAGCAGGCACGAATGCAGGCCAGCCTGCCTCTGGAACATCGCAGCATCATTTTGCAATACGCTGACGCCGCCGAGCTGGCAAAAGCCGGAGAGAAGTTGCTGAGCGCTAAAGGCAGCATGACGGTTGATAAACGAACCAACCGCTTACTGCTGCGTGATAATAGCGTTGTGCTTAACGCGCTGGAAAAGTGGGTGGCGCAAATGGATTTACCCGTTGAACAGGTGGAACTGGCGGCGCATATCGTCACGATTAATGAAAAAAGTTTGCGCGAGCTGGGGGTTAAATGGTCGCTGGCCGACGCGCAACAACCGGGGGCGGTGGGGAATGTCACTACGCTTGCCAGCGATCTTTCGGTGCCCGCAGCAACATCCCGTGTGGGATTTAATATTGGTCGTATTAACGGTCGGTTACTGGAACTGGAGCTGTCGGCACTGGAGCAAAAACAGCAGCTTGATATCATCGCCAGTCCGCGATTACTGGCTTCTCACCTGCAACCTGCCAGTATTAAGCAGGGCAGCGAGATCCCGTATCAGGTCTCCAGCGGAGAAAGCGGGGCGACATCCGTCGAGTTTAAAGAAGCGGTACTGGGGATGGAGGTTACGCCCACTGTTTTGCAGAAAGGGCGAATCAGGCTGAAACTGCATATCAGCCAGAATGTCCCCGGGCAGGTGCTACAACAAGCTGATGGTGAAGTTCTGGCTATCGATAAGCAGGAAATTGAAACGCAGGTTGAGGTAAAAAGCGGAGAGACGATTGCGTTGGGCGGCATTTTTTCACATAAAAATAAATCTGCGGCTGACAGCGTGCCGTTGTTAGGCGACATCCCCTGGCTTGGCTCTCTTTTTCGTCACGATGGAAAAGAAGATGAGCGTCGTGAGTTAGTGGTCTTTATTACGCCCAGACTGGTGTCAACGGAATAACTTATGCATGAAAAACCGTTGTTTTTGCACTGAACACGTTTCAGGGATTTGACGTGGGGGTGTATTTAGCATACAAGGAGTACCGATTTGAGCGTCGGTACTTTTCTTTACTTATGCGGCAATGAATACGCTTTGCCTTTCTGGTGGTGTGTCATAGGCTTATTTTGCCGTCATTGGACTACGCGATACGTCGCCATGTCTGATGTTTGCAGGGCTGCATGCCTGCCACGACCAGAAATGCGTAGGGTTTGGTGATTTATTCAGTTGCCAAACCCGCTTGAGTATTGAGATAATTTTCAGTCTGACTCTCGCAATATCTTATGAGGTTTCAGTTCATGTCCTGCTGCGCTGGGTGTCTGCGAAGCGGGTTTACCATTAACGAATAGTCTTAGTAGTACCGAAAAAATGGCAGAGAAACGCAATATCTTTCTGGTTGGGCCTATGGGTGCCGGAAAAAGCACTATTGGGCGGCAGTTAGCTCAACAACTCAATATGGAATTTTACGATTCTGATCAAGAGATTGAGAAACGAACCGGAGCTGATGTGGGCTGGGTCTTCGATGTAGAAGGTGAAGACGGCTTCCGTGATCGCGAAGAAAAAGTCATCAACGAGTTGACGGAAAAACAGGGTATTGTGCTGGCAACTGGCGGTGGCTCTGTAAAATCACGTGAAACACGTAACCGTCTCTCCGCGCGTGGCGTCGTGGTCTATCTTGAAACGACAATTGAAAAACAACTTGCGCGTACTCAACGTGACAAGAAACGCCCGCTGCTGCAGGTAGAATCACCGCCTCGTGAAGTTCTGGAAGCGTTGGCTGACGAACGCAATCCTCTGTACGAAGAGATTGCCGACGTGACCATTCGCACCGACGATCAGAGCGCAAAAGTCGTAGCAAACCAGATTATTCATATGTTGGAAAGCAACTAATTCTGGCCGAATACACACTCGTCTGCGGGTACAAGTAACTAAGGTGGATGTCGCGTAATGGAGAGGATCACAGTCACTCTCGGGGAACGTAGTTACCCTATCACTATCGCGGCTGGTTTGTTCAATGAGCCAGCTTCATTCTTACCGCTGAAATCGGGCGATCAGGTTATGTTGGTGACCAACGAAACCCTGGCTCCCCTGTATCTCGATAAGGTTCGCGGCGTACTTGAACAGGCGGGTGTTAACGTTGATAGCGTTATCCTTCCCGATGGCGAACAGTATAAAAGCCTGACGGTTCTGGATACGGTTTTCACCGCGTTACTGCAAAAACCGCACGGTCGCGATACCACGTTAGTCGCACTTGGCGGCGGCGTGATTGGCGACCTGACCGGTTTCGCGGCAGCCAGCTACCAGCGCGGTGTTCGTTTCATTCAAGTCCCGACAACTCTGTTGTCGCAGGTCGACTCCTCCGTCGGCGGCAAAACCGCCGTAAACCATCCCCTCGGTAAAAACATGATTGGCGCGTTTTACCAACCAGCCTCCGTGGTGGTGGATCTCGATTGTCTGAAAACGCTTCCTGCGCGTGAGCTGGCATCGGGGCTGGCGGAAGTCATCAAATACGGCATCATTCTTGACGGTGAGTTTTTCAACTGGCTGGAAGACAATCTGGACGCGTTATTGCGTCTGGACGGTCCGGCAATGGCGTACTGTATTCGCCGTTGTTGTGAGCTGAAAGCAGAAGTTGTCGCAGCAGACGAGCGCGAAATGGGCTTACGTGCTTTACTGAATCTGGGACACACGTTCGGCCATGCGATCGAAGCTGAAATGGGTTATGGCAATTGGTTACATGGTGAAGCCGTCGCAGCAGGTATGGTAATGGCTGCTCGTACGTCAGAACGTCTGGGTCAGTTTAGCTCTGCGGATACGCAGCGCATCATTACGCTGCTACAGCGAGCAGGCTTACCGGTTAATGGGCCACGTGAAATGTCCACCGAGGCCTATTTGCCGCATATGCTGCGAGATAAAAAAGTGTTAGCGGGAGAGATTCGTTTAGTGCTTCCGCAGGCAATAGGGAAGAGTGAAGTGCGCGGCGGAGTGTCGCACGAGGTGGTTCTTAACGCTATTGCTGATTGCCAGCAGGCGTAACAACAAGAAAGGTCCGACGTACGTTGCGAAACGTAGGTCTTTTAGCTTCAGGTTACGTGCAAAGTTGTAAGCATTAACCTTTGAGTGGGGTGTTAAATGGATGAATTCAAACCAGAAGACGAGCTGAAACCCGATCCCAGCGATCGTCGTACTGGTCGTTCTCGTCAATCGTCTGAACGCGATAATGAGCCGCAAATCAATTTTGATGATGTTGATCTGGATGCTGACGATCGCCGTCCTGCGCGCGCACGTAAAGAGCGTGAAGAAGAGCGGGACATCGAAGAAGACTATGAATCTGATGACGATGCGGTGGATGAAGAGCGTGTAGAACGTCGTCCGCGCAAGCGTAAGAAAGCGGTCAGTAAACCTGCCTCTCGTCAGTATATGATGATGGGTGTGGGCGTGCTGGTGCTGCTGCTGTTGATCATCGGTATTGGTTCTGCGCTGAAAGCCCCCTCATCTTCTTCCAGTGAACAGACGGCGTCTGGCGAGAAGAGCATCGATCTTTCTGGCAGCAATGCGACGGATCAGGCGAACACGAATACGCCTGCAACGGGCGCTGAGCAGACTGCGGGCAATACCCAGCAGGATGTTTCCCTGCCGCCGATTTCCTCTACCCCAACTCAAGGCCAGACGCCTGCGGCAACTGAAGGTCAGCAGCGTGTTGAAGTGCAGGGCGATCTGAACAATGCGCTGACGCAACCGCAAGGTCAGGAGCAGGTTAACAACGTCGTGGTGAACTCTACGCTGCCGACCGAACCTGCGACCGTCGCACCCGTTCGTAATGGTACTGCTGCGCGCCAGACTGCCAAAACGGAAACGGTTGAACGTCCTGCTGCTACGCACCAGGAGCGTAAACAGGCCGTCATTGAGCCGAAGAGCAAACCGCAGACCACGGTGAAAGCGACGACGACAGAGCCGAAACCTGTTGCTCAGGTAAAACCAACCGCGACTGCGCCGACGACCACAACCAAAGCGCCTGTGGTAACCGCTGCGCCAAAAGCGACAGCAGAACCGAAAGCAACCGCGGCGACGACGTCTGCACAGACTGCGACACCTGCGCCAACCGCGACGGCAACGCCTGTGGCTGGCGGAGCGAAAAGTACAGGAAATGTTGGCGCGTTAAAATCTGCGCCGTCCGGCCATTACACGCTGCAGCTCAGCAGTTCTTCTAACTACGACAACCTGAACGGTTGGGCGAAGAAAGAAAACCTGAAGAACTACGTGGTGTATCAGACGACGCGTAACGGTCAACCGTGGTATGTTCTGGTGACGGGCGTGTATGCATCTAAAGAAGATGCGAAACGTGCAGTGTCTACGTTACCCGCCGATATTCAGGCGAAAAATCCGTGGGCAAAACCGCTGCACCAGGTTCAGGCCGATTTGAAGTAAGATAGGATATGTTCTGCAATGGTTTGCTGTTTCGCCCAATTGCGGGACAAAGACTAAAGCGCAGGATGCTGTCGGAGCTTTCTCCACAGCCGGAGAAGGTGTAATTAGTTAGTCAGCATGAAAAAAAATCGCGCTTTTTTGAAATGGGCAGGGGGAAAATACCCCCTGCTTGATGATATCAAACGGCATTTACCCCAGGGTGAGTGTCTGATTGAACCCTTCGTAGGGGCCGGGTCGGTGTTTCTCAACACCGACTTTTCTCGTTATATTCTTGCCGATATCAACAGCGACCTCATCAGTCTCTATAACATCGTGAAGACCCGTACCGATGAGTACGTGCAGGCTTCGCGCGAGCTGTTTATGCCTGAAACTAATCAGGCTGAGGTGTACTACCAGTTCCGGGAAGAATTTAATACCTGCCAGGACCCGTTCCGCCGCGCAGTGCTATTCCTGTATCTGAACCGCTTTGGTTACAACGGGTTGTGCCGTTATAACCTGCGCGGTGAGTTTAACGTACCGTTTGGTCGTTATAAAAAACCTTATTTTCCGGAAGCCGAGTTATACCATTTTGCTGAAAAAGCGCAGAATGCGGAGTTCCATTGCCTTTCCTATGAAGAGTGCATGGACCGTGCGGATACCAGCTCCGTAGTCTATTGTGACCCGCCTTATGCACCGCTTTCGGCGACGGCAAATTTCACCGCGTATCATACCAACAGCTTTAGCCCGAAAGAGCAGGCGCATTTGGCCGAGATGGCAGAAAAGCTGGTCAGTAAGCAGATTCCGGTGTTAATTTCGAATCATGACACGCCCGATACCCGTGAGTGGTACCGGGCAGCGAAACATTTTCAGGTCAAAGTGCGGCGCAGCATCAGCAGCAATGGCGGCACGCGTAAAAAGGTGAACGAACTGCTGGCGCTGTATAAACCAGGAGTCGCAACGCCTGCGAAAAAATAATTCTCAAGGAGAAGCGGATGAAACAGTATTTGATCGCCCCCTCAATTCTGTCGGCTGATTTTGCCCGCCTGGGCGAAGACACCGCGAGAGCGCTGACTGCCGGTGCCGATGTAGTACACTTCGACGTCATGGACAATCACTACGTACCGAACTTGACCATCGGACCGATGGTTCTGAAATCGCTGCGTAAATATGGCATCACCGCCCCGATTGATGTTCACCTGATGGTGAAACCGGTCGATCGTATTGTCCCTGACTTCGCCGCCGCTGGCGCCAGCATCATTACTTTCCATCCGGAAGCCTCCGAGCACGTTGATCGTACCTTGCAACTGATCAAAGAGCATGGTTGTAAAGCGGGCCTGGTGTTTAACCCGGCAACGCCTTTGAGCTACCTGGACTACGTCATGGATAAGCTGGATGTGATCCTGCTGATGTCCGTTAACCCAGGCTTTGGCGGACAGTCTTTCATCCCACAAACGCTGGATAAGCTGCGTGAAGTGCGTCGTCGTATTGATGAATCTGGCTATGACATCCGCCTGGAAGTTGATGGTGGCGTCAAGGTGAACAACATCGGTGAAATCGCGGCGGCGGGTGCAGATATGTTTGTTGCAGGCTCCGCTATTTTCGACCAACCAGACTACAAAAAAGTCATTGATGAAATGCGCAATGAACTGGCGAAGGTAAGTCATGGATAAGTTTCAGGATATTCGGGGCGCCGCTTTTGACCTCGACGGCACGTTGGTCGACAGCGCGCCGGGATTAGCCGCAGCGGTGGATATGGCGCTGTATGCGCTGGAACTGCCGGTTGCTGGTGAAGAACGTGTAATCACCTGGATTGGTAATGGTGCAGATGTACTGATGGAGCGCGCGCTGGCGTGGTCTCGTCAGGAGCGCGCGACATTACGTAAAACGATGGGTAAACCCCCCATTGATGATGATATTCCTGCTGAGGAACAGGTACGTATTTTGCGTAAGCTGTTCGACAGGTACTACGGCGATGTCGCAGAAGAGGGGACATTCCTGTTCCCTGATGTTGCCGACACGCTGGGCGCGTTGCATGCTAAAGGTTTGCCGCTGGGTCTGGTGACCAACAAACCAACCCCGTTTGTCGCGCCATTGCTCGAGGCGTTAGATATCGCCAAATACTTCAGCGTGGTCATCGGTGGTGACGACGTGCAGAATAAAAAACCACACCCGGATCCGCTGCTGCTGGTGGCAAGTAAGCTTGGCATCAAGCCTGAGCAAATGCTCTTCGTAGGGGATTCTCGTAATGATATTCAGGCGGCTAAGGCTGCTGGTTGTCCGTCCGTTGGTCTGACGTATGGCTACAACTACGGTGAGTCTATCGCATTGAGCGAGCCCGATGTCATGTACGACCGCATTAATGAACTACTGCCCGCTCTCGGGCTTCCGCATAGCGAAAATCAGGAATCGAAAAATGACTAAGCCCATCGTTTTTAGTGGCGCACAGCCCTCAGGTGAATTGACCATTGGCAACTATATGGGTGCGCTGCGTCAGTGGGTGAACATGCAGGATGACTACCATTGCATCTACTGCATCGTTGACCAACATGCCATTACCGTTCGTCAGGATGCTCAGCAACTGCGTAAAGCAACGCTGGATACGCTGGCGCTGTATCTGGCATGCGGGATCGATCCTGAAAAAAGCACCATTTTTGTTCAGTCGCACGTACCGGAACACGCACAGTTAGGCTGGGCGCTGAACTGCTACACCTATTTCGGCGAGCTGAGCCGTATGACCCAGTTCAAAGATAAATCTGCACGTTACGCAGAGAACATCAACGCCGGTCTGTTTGATTATCCGGTACTGATGGCGGCAGACATTCTGCTGTATCAGACCAATCAGGTACCGGTTGGCGAAGATCAGAAACAGCATCTTGAACTGAGCCGCGATATCGCTCAGCGCTTCAATGCGCTGTATGGCGACATCTTCAAAGTACCGGAACCGTTCATCCCTAAATCCGGCGCGCGCGTGATGTCGCTGCTGGAGCCGACGAAAAAAATGTCCAAGTCGGATGACAACCGCAACAACGTGATCGGTCTGCTGGAAGATCCAAAATCTGTGGTCAAAAAAATCAAACGAGCGATGACTGACTCGGAAGAGCCGCCTGTTGTTCGTTACGACGTGAAAGAAAAAGCGGGTGTTTCGAACCTGCTGGATATCCTCTCTGCCGTCACCGGCCAGAGTATTCCGGAGCTGGAACAGCACTTCGAAGGCAAAATGTATGGTCATCTGAAAGGTGAAGTCGCGGAGGCCGTTTCCGGCATGCTGACCGAGCTTCAGGAACGTTATCACCGTTTCCGTAACGATGAAGCTTTCCTGCAGAAAGTAATGAAAGACGGTGCGGAAAAAGCCAGCGCACGCGCTTCTGTTACGCTGAAAGCCGTTTACGAAGCGATTGGTTTTGTCGCCAGACCGTAATATTTTCTGCGTTGCAAAAAAACCGGGGAATCCCCGGTTTTTTTGTATCTGCGCAATAGCATCTATTACTGGTCTGCAGCCGGACCACAGCCACCAATAATTTTAGAAATTGAAATTGCTGGATGCAGGAAATAATCGTAGCTGCAGTTATTTTTTTTGTTTTCAATATGACCCGTACATGCGGTCAGTGTAGCCAGAACCCCAGCGACAATGGTGATTTTTGCAAATTTCAGCATGTTAAAATCCTTGTAAGATATCTATTTTTAAAATGGATGAAATCCATTTCTCGACGGTTAAGATATCAACTTAAATAAAATTTAAGTAGTCCGGATAAGGACATAGCAAGCTTTATGTAAATTATATAATTAATGAATTGGATTACTAGGCGGTTATATTTTAATTAATAATTGGTTTGCTGAAGTGAGCATGTAGCGTATTTCGTTTATTATTTATTTCTGCAGGATGATAAATACATGCCCTGAATATCAGGGCATGTATTTACATTCAATTAATGATTCGAGAACCAGTTCAGCTTATCGCGTAGTCCAACCACGCGACCGACGATAATCAGCGCTGGGCTTTCAACCTGTTGCGCTAATTCCCCGAGCTGCGTCAGCACACCGTTGACGACGCGTTGCTTCACGGAGGTACCGTTTTCTACCAGCGCAACCGGCATATTGGCCTGCATGCCAAATTCGATCAGTTTTTCCTGAATTGTGGCCGCCTGATTCAGTCCCATATAGAACACCAGCGTCTGTTTCTCTGCCGCCAGATTTTCCCAGTCCAGCTCGCCGCCGGTTTTCAGGTGTCCGGTAACCAGACGAACACTTTGCGCGTAATCGCGATGGGTCAGTGGAATACCAGAATAAGCGGAGCAACCGGAAGCCGCGGTTATACCCGGCACAACGGAGAATGGAATACCAGCGTGGCAAAGCGTTTCCAGCTCTTCACCACCGCGGCCAAAGATGAACGGGTCGCCACCTTTTAGTCGTACCACGCGCTTGCCTTGTTGCGCTTCACGCAGCAGGATCTGGTTGATTTCTTCCTGCGGTACGCAGTGGTAACCCGCGCGTTTACCGACGAATACCCGGTCCGCATCGCGGCGCACGAGGTTCATAATATCATCGGAAACCAGACGGTCATAAACCACTACGTCGGCTTGCTGGATCTGCTGCAGCCCTTTCAGCGTTAGTAGCCCGGCATCGCCAGGACCGGCGCCAACCAGCACCACTTCACCACGGTGATCCAGTGGTTCGCTGAGCAACTGCTCGGTGGTTTCCTCGACAGCTTTCCGATCGTTGTTTGCCAGCGACTGCGCCAGGCGGTCATTAATGAACAATTTTTCCCAGAAGCGGCGACGTTCACCCATACTGGCAAACTGGTTTTTAACCCGGGAACGCAGCTTGCCCGCATACTGTGCGACCTGGCCAAGATGCTGAGGCAGTATGGATTCGAGTCTTTCACGTAGCAGACGGGCCAGCACCGGCGAAGTGCCGCCAGAGGAGACCGCCACCATCAGCGGCGAGCGGTCGATAATGGAGGGCATGATAAAACTGGCTGCTTTTGGCGCATCGACCACGTTGCAGAAAATACGGCGTGATTCTGCGGCGGTGCTGACGCTTTGGTTGACGGCATCGTCATCGGTGGCGGCGATAACCAGCCAGCAAGGATCGAGCAGGGATTCATCGAACGGTCCCTCAACAAGCGTCAACATGCCTTCATTTGCCCATACGGTGAACTGCGGAATAAACGCCAGCGCATTAACCGTTAAACGGGCGCCCGCTTCCAGCAATAACCGCGCTTTGCGTTCTGCGACATCACCACCGCCGACGATCAAGCAGTCACGGTCACGTAGTTGACAAAATATAGGCAAATGATCCACGACATTACCCCTTAATTATTGGCAGCAGCCTCTGGCTGATTGATTTTTGCCGGAGCCGGACGCTCCGATTTTGGCGTAGCATACCAATAACCCAATCCCATGAATACGACACCGGACAAAGTATTACCGAGTGTCACCCACAGCAGGTTATGACCAATTCCGGCCAGGGTATAGGCTTCGCTGTGGTGGCCGAACCAGGAGAGGGCAAACAGCGTCATGTTGGCAACCGAATGTTCGTAGCCGGAAGCGATAAACGCCAGCAGACACCACCAGATAGCGAGGAATTTCGCTGCGCCTTCGGTACGGATTGCCATCCAGATTGCCAGACAAACCAACCAGTTACACAGTGCGCCCTTGAAGAACAGTACCGTCGCAGGCGCGGTGGTTTTCGCCAGTGCAACCGAATGGACGATGCTGGTATCTACCGGCAACAAGCTGCCGCCACCCCAACTGTAAAGCAGAGCGACAAACACGGAACCGACCAGATTACCCAGCCAGGTTTGCGGTAAAATTGCCCACATTTGACTGTGACTGATGGTACCCGCTTTGACGCCGAGCGTCAGGAACATGGTGTGACCGGTAAACAGTTCAGAACCCGCGATAATGACCAGCGTTAAGGCGATACCAAAGGTTGCACCCATTACCAGAGGACGTACGGACGGGTCGAGCAGATTGCCGAGGGTGAAAATAAGAATGATGCCGAGACCGACATAGGCCCCTGCCATTGCCGAACTGACCCAGAATCCGAGCGGATTATTAGCCGACAGGCGTGCGATGCGCGCAGCATTAGCTGCACACTTATTAATAGTGTCAGTAAACATTTGATTATCCTTG
>NZ_CP069763.1:880276-920993 GCF_016893685.1 Citrobacter cronae | reverse complement strand
AAATACGTCAAAAAAGGGGAGGCGTTGCGCCTCCCAAAAGTTAATTAACCGCGCAACTGCACCGTGCCGTCTTTCACCCGCGCTTCGTAATGTTTCACGGAGAACTGTTCGTCTTCCATGCACAGTCCGTCGCTTAAACGAAAGCGCTGTTTTTTCAGCGGGCTGGCGACCCACAGTTCGCCCTGATGCTCAGCGATCAAGCCACGAGAAAGCACGCTGGACTCAAAGAACGGGTCGATGTTGCTGATCGCAAACACCTGGTCACTGTGATACGGGCGGAAAATTGCGACCTGTTCAGTACCTAACAGGGCGCAGACGCCTGTTGCAGGCAGAATGTCATCGATTTTGCAGATGTTTTGCCACTGGCTCATGCGTTCTCCTCCACCAGAGTCACCGGGATACGCTCATAAGGCGTTGCCGGACGATGTTGTTCACGTTCAGGCACAACCTGGACGTTCGGGTCGCGTTTGTCGCTGTTGATGAAGTGCTTGAAGCGAACCTGCGCGGATGGGGTGTTAACGGTTTCTGTCCACTCGCATACCACCGCTTCACGCAGACGGGCCATCTCTTCTTCCAGATGCTCGTTCAGGCCCAGCTTGTCGTCGATGATGACCGATTTCAGATACTCAATGCCGCCTTCCAGGTTGTCTAACCACGGTGCGGTACGGGTCAGTTTGTCGGCAGTGCGGATGTAGAACATCATGAAGCGATCGAGATACTTCAGCAGCGTTTCACGATCGATATCTGCCGCCAGCAGATCGGCGTGACGAGGTTTCATCCCGCCGTTACCGCAAACGTACAGGTTCCAGCCTTTTTCAGTGGCGATGATACCCACGTCTTTGCCCTGGGCTTCCGCGCATTCACGGGTACAGCCAGAGACACCGAACTTCATCTTGTGCGGCGTACGGATGCCTTTGTAGCGGTTTTCCAGCTCGACGCCGAAACCGACGCTATCGCCCACGCCGTAGCGGCACCAGGTGCTGCCCACGCAGGTTTTCGCCATACGCAACGCTTTAGCATAGGCATGACCGGTTTCGAAACCAGCTTCAATCAACTGACGCCAGATTTCCGGCAGGTCATCTTTCTGCGCGCCGAACAGGCCAATACGCTGAGAACCGGTGATTTTGGTATACAGGTTAAATTCACGTGCGATACGTCCCACGGCCACCAGACCTTCCGGTGTGATTTCACCGCCAGCGGAGCGCGGGATCACGGAGTAGGTGCCGTCTTTCTGGATATTCGCCAGGAAGTTGTCGTTGGTGTCTTGCAGCGGCGTGTGCTGAGGTTTGAGAATGTACTCATTCCAGCACGAGGCCAGCAGGGAACCGACGGTAGGTTTACACACTTCACAGCCGTAGCCTTTCCCGTGTTTTGCCAGCAACTCTTCGAAGGTTTTAATGCCTTCTACGCGAATGAGATGGAACAGTTCCTGACGCGAGTACGGGAAGTGTTCACACAGGTTGTTGTTAACTTCAATACCCTGTTTCGCCAGTTCAGCGTTCAGGACCTGCGTTACCAGCGGGATACATCCGCCGCAGCCGGTACCGGCTTTGGTTTCAGCTTTCAGCGCTGCAACGGTGTGGCAACCTTTATTGATAGCAGCAACCAGCATGCCTTTGGTGACGTCGAAGCAGGAACAAATCTGCGCGCTGTCCGGCAGTTTATCGACGCCGATAGACGGTTTGCCGCTGCCCGCGTGCGCAGGCAGGATCAATGAGTCCGGGTTTTCCGGCAGTTCGATAGCGTTCAGCACCAGTTGCAGCAGATTGCCGTAATCGCTGGTGTCGCCCACCAGAACCGCGCCGAGCAGCGTTTTGTTATCTTTGCTGACAATGAGGCGTTTGTAGACTTCTTTGCTCTCGTCGAGGTAAACGTAGCTGCGCGCACCCGGTGTGCGGCCATGTGCGTCGCCAATCCCGCCAACGTCAACGCCAAGCAGCTTCAGCTTGGCGCTTAAATCTGCGCCTTCGAAGGCGTTTTCGGTTTCGAGGATATGGTCAACGGCAACCTGCGCCATTTTGTAGCCGGGTGCCACCAGACCATATACACGGTTGTTCCAGCTGGCGCATTCGCCGATGGCATAGATGTCCGGGTCAGAAGTCTGGCAGGTGTCGTTAATCACGATCCCACCGCGCGGAGCGACGTCCAGACCGCACTGGGTAGCCAGTTTGTCGCGTGGACGAATACCGGTAGAGAAAACGATAAAATCGACTTCCAGTTCGCTACCATCGGCAAAACGCATGGTTTTGCGCGCTTCGACGCCTTCCTGGACAATCTCTTTTGTGTTTTTGCTGGTGTGCACACGCACGCCCATGCTTTCAATTTTGCGACGTAACTGCTCGCCACCCATATGATCCAGCTGTTCAGCCATCAGCATCGGAGCGAATTCAATCACGTGGGTTTCAACGCCGAGGTTTTTCAGCGCACCGGCGGCTTCCAGACCCAGCAGGCCACCGCCGACGACAGCACCGCGTTTGCTACGGCGCGCGCAAGACTCAATGGCGTTGAGGTCTTCAATGGTGCGGTAAACGAAGCAGTCCTGAGTTTCCGAACCTTTAATCGGCGGGATCCACGGATAAGAGCCAGTCGCCATGATCAGCTTATCGTAATAAACCGTACGACCCGCGCTGGAGTGGATCACCTTCTCCTGGCGGTTGATGGTAATTGCGCGCTCGCCGACTAATACCTTAACGCCGTGCTTCTCGTAGAATCCTTCACGCACCAGAGAAAGCTCTTCGGCGGTGTGGTGGGAGAAGTAGGAAGACAGGTGTACGCGGTCGTACGCTTTGCGGGGTTCTTCACAGAAGACGGTAATATCAAAATTGGCAGCGTCGGATTTATCAAGAAGATCCTCAATAAAGCGATGGCCGACCATACCATTACCGATAATAGCGAGTCTGACTTTGCTCATTTTTGCCTCGATTTCTTTTCTATTACCGCCTACCTTAACGATTCAGCTACCCCGCTTATTGATACAAATCAAATTCGCCCTCATATACTCCTTAAGGGGTATATAACTGATTTACCTACATTTTTATAAGTTACGGAATTGACTGGCTTTTCGTGTTTGTATAAAAAGCGCACAAATTAAGGGGTTTTTGTATGAATTGGCCTACATCACCAATGGAGGAAGGGACGCCAGGGATATGCCGGATGGCGAGAACACCATCCGGCCGTGAGATTAATGCGTGGCCGGCGCGTTATGCTGGCGATGGCGCGTAACAAACCCAAGGATAAAGCACATCACAAACACAACGGCATACAAGCCGTTAGCCGTTTGCAATGCCGCCATTGGACCGCTATGAGCGACGATCGGGCCAGTGACGACGAAAGTAAGCATGGTACCGATGGTGCCGCAGGTCAGAATGAAGTTAACCAGTTTAGGTGAGGCGACCTTCGTCTGCTGGGAACCGAGGGTAATAATGGTGGTATAAATCGCGCTGGAGAAGAAGCCCAGCGTCAGAATGAACCACGGCATATGCTCCGGCGTACCGGTGATAAACAGATACATCAGGACGGTGGCCAAACCCGCCAGTACCGTCAGGATGCGCTGCAAATCGAAGAAACGCAGAATAAAGCTAAACGCCCACATGCCAACCATGTAAGACATCCAGAAGTCGCTGACCAGTTTACCCGCATCACCCAGGCTCATGCCCAGGCTTTTGGCATATTCCGGCACCCACGAGATAAAACCAAGCTGGCCGAGGATGTAGCACAGAGCCGCAATGGACAGGAACAGTACGCCAATGCCCCATTTTTCTTTTACTACCGGCGCGTCTGACTGCTGAGCGTGTTTGCCCAGCGCCGGGAATTCGCAACCGAAGGTCAACAGGAAAATGGCAACATATACCAGGCCGATGCAGGCATAAACCCAGTACCATTCGATGCTGCGCGCTAGCAGAAATGCCGCCACCATCGGGAAGATCATGCCAGCCATGCTGAAGAAGGAGTCCGTAAACAGCAGGCGGGAACCGCGCTGGCGACCTTCATACATCTGCGTGACCAGGAACGTACCAATCGACATGGTGATACCGCTCACCAGCCCCAGTACAAACATTGCTGCTGAGAACAAGGCCAGGCTATGGCTGAGCATCAGTCCGGCGACCGCCAGAACCATCAGGATAAAGCCAAAGCGCAACTGGGTTTTCAGGGGCACAATTTCCATCAGCCAGGCATTCAAAAAGATAGAAATCAGGATGCCGGCATTCAGGAAGGTGAAGGTGTTACTCATACTGGAAACGGGCAAATGGAAGTAATCTGCGATATTTCCCATCACCATCCCGGTGACAATTACCAACGCGCCTGTCAGGGCGTAGGAGAGAAAGCTAATCCATGTGAGCTTAATGCGATTGCTGTTAGTCATGACTGGCCTGTATAGAAGTGTAAGACGCATTGATTGCGCCGTGAGCGGGCAGATTTTAGGCGTTTTAGTGACGTATTTAAATATTTAATGGCAATAACTTGCTCCGTTACATTTTTGTATGTGAGCTAGATCACAATGAGTATTCCGGTTATGCAGTTACATTTGTTTCAGATACGTAAAATTAAGTAAAGGGATGGCCTTGTCCTTGAAGGCTCTTTAGAATCACTTCACTTGCTTCATTTCTGCTCTTGTTAAGGACTTCTCATGCTCAAATCGACTCTGGCGGCTGTTGCAGCTGTTCTCGCTCTTTCCGCGCTCTCTCCTGCAGCACTGGCAGCAAAAGATGACCCACATGTCCTGCTGACCACCTCTGCTGGTAACATCGAGCTGGAGCTGAACAGCCAGAAAGCCCCGGTTTCAGTGCAAAACTTTGTCGATTATGTGAACAGTGGTTTTTATAACAACACCACGTTCCACCGTGTGATCCCAGGCTTTATGGTACAGGGCGGCGGCTTCACCGAGCAGATGCAGCAGAAGAAACCTAACCCGCCAATCAAGAATGAAGCCGATAACGGTCTGCGTAACACCCGCGGTACGATTGCGATGGCGCGTACAGCGGATAAAGACAGCGCGACCAGCCAGTTCTTTATCAACATTGCAGACAACGCTTTTCTCGATCATGGCCAACGCGACTTTGGCTATGCTGTGTTCGGTAAAGTTGTGAAAGGTATGGATGTTGCAGATAAGATCTCTCAGGTACAGACCCATGATGTTGGTCCTTACCAGAATGTCCCGTCAAAACCGATTGTTATCCTTTCTGCTAAAGTCCTGCCGTAATCGTAATTTGCGCGGGCAGTTCCTGCCCGCGTTCTCTCCCTTCTCTGCGTAACCCGAAATTGCTGCTTATACTTGTGGCAAGTGCCGCTTACATTCAGGGAGGTCACGTGAAAAAACTCACCGATAAACAAAAGTCCAGGCTCTGGGAGCAACGGCGTAATGTCAATTTCCAGGGAAGTCGACGACTGGAAGGCGTGGATATTCCACGGATTACTCTGAGTGCGGAAGACGCCCTGGCGCGTCTGGATGAGTTGAGGAGGCACTATGAGCGATAAATTCGGTGATGGACGCGACCCTTATCTGTACCCCGGACTGAATGTGATGCGTAACCGCCTGGGGATTCATCAGGCCCAGCGTCTGGCACAAGCGGCATACGAATTAACAGCACTGCGCGCCGCGACGGTTGAGTTGGGGCCTTTAAAGCGTGGCCTGCCACACCTGTGCGCCATTCATCGCCAGTTATACCAGGATATTTTCGATTGGGCGGGGCAACTGCGGGAAGTTGATATCTACCAGGGCGATACTCGCTTTTGCCATTTCGCCTATATTGAGAAAGAGGGCAATGCGTTGATGCAGGACCTTGAAGAGGAGTCCTGGCTGGTGGGATTGCCGGAAGAAAAATTCGTCGACCGCCTTGCGCACTATTATTGCGAAATCAATGTGCTGCATCCGTTTCGTATTGGTAGCGGTCTCGCGCAGCGTATTTTCTTCGAACAGCTAGCGATCCATGCCGGGTATATACTGTGCTGGGATGACATTCAGGTTGAGGAGTGGAACCAGGCGAACCAGAGCGGGGCGATGGGCGACCTGACCGCTCTGCGGGCGATATTTCGTAAAGTGGTAAGCGAAGCCCCGGAAACTGAGTAGAATAGCGCGGTTCTTATGTACCGGAGCCGCCATGATCCTGCTTATCGATAACTATGATTCTTTTACCTGGAACCTGTACCAATACTTCTGCGAACTGGGTGCTGATGTCCTCGTCAGGCGTAACGACGAGCTGACGCTGTCGCAAATCGACGCGCTGAATCCGCAAAAAATCGTGATTTCCCCAGGCCCATGCACGCCGGATGATGCCGGTATCTCGCTGGATGTGATTCGCCATTTTGCGGGCAAAATTCCCCTGCTGGGTGTATGTCTTGGTCACCAGGCGATGGCGCAGGCGTTTGGCGCGACCGTGGTTCGGGCAGCAAAAGTGATGCATGGTAAAACCTCGCCGATTACGCATAACGGGCAGGGGGTTTTTCAGGGACTCGCCAACCCATTAACCGTGACACGCTACCATTCTCTGGTGGTTGCCCCCGAAACGCTTCCTGACTGCTTTGAAGTGACGGCCTGGAGTGAAACACAAGAGATAATGGGCATTCGCCACCGCGAGTGGGATCTGGAAGGTGTGCAGTTTCACCCGGAGAGTATTCTCAGCGAACAGGGGCATCAGCTGCTGGATAATTTCCTCCAACGGTGATTTATGGTTGCTATTCAGTGATTTTTTATTCATATTTTGTGATTATAATTTCACTAGCATTTCTGCTTAACAGGGTGGTAATGACATGGCAACTGAACAAACTGCGATTACGCGCGCGACATTCGATGAAGTAATTCTGCCGATTTATGCACCGGCTGAGTTTATCCCGGTAAAAGGAAAAGGGAGTCGAGTCTGGGATCAACAGGGCAAAGAGTATGTTGATTTTGCGGGCGGCATTGCAGTTACCGCGTTAGGGCATTGCCATCCGGCGCTGGTTGAGGCGTTAAAAACCCAGGGTGAAACCCTGTGGCACACCAGTAACGTTTTCACCAACGAACCGGCGTTGCGCTTAGGTCGTAAAATCATTGATGCGACCTTTGCTGAACGCGTGCTGTTCATGAACTCCGGTACCGAAGCCAACGAAACCGCCTTTAAGCTGGCGCGTCATTATGCCTGCATGCGCCACAGCCCGTTCAAGACCAAAATCATCGCCTTCCATAATGCGTTTCACGGTCGTTCGCTGTTTACCGTATCTGTCGGTGGGCAACCGAAATATTCCGACGGCTTTGGACCAAAACCGGCGGATATCATCCATGTACCGTTTAACGATCTGCATGCGGTAAAAGCGGTGATGGACGATCACACCTGTGCGGTGGTGGTTGAGCCCATTCAGGGAGAAGGCGGCGTCACTGCGGCAACCCCGGAATTCCTGCAAGGTCTGCGTGAACTTTGCGACCAGCACCAGGCGCTGCTGGTCTTTGATGAGGTGCAGTGTGGGATGGGGCGTACCGGCGATTTATTTGCCTATATGCATTACGGCGTGACGCCGGATATCCTCACCAGCGCCAAGGCGCTCGGCGGCGGTTTCCCGGTGAGCGCCATGCTGACCACTCAGGAAATTGCCTCCGCGTTCCACGTGGGTTCGCACGGTTCCACTTACGGCGGTAATCCGCTGGCCTGTGCGGTTGCAGATGCCGCGTTTGATATCATCAACACCCCGGAAGTGCTGGAAGGTATTCAGGGCAAACGTCAGACGTTTGTGCATCATTTGCAGAAACTTAATCAGCAGTTCGATATTTTCAGCGATATTCGCGGCATGGGGCTGCTGATTGGCGTCGAGCTGAAGCCGCAGTTTAAAGGCCGGGCGCGCGATTTCCTCTACGCCGCCGCGCACGATGGGGTGATGGTGCTGAATGCCGGGCCGGACGTGATGCGTTTCGCGCCGTCGCTGGTGGTGGAAGACGCGGATATCGAGGAAGGGATGCAGCGTTTCGCGCAGGCGGTAGCGAAGGTGGTGGGCTGATTGGTTGATTGCCTGATTGSTTGATTGCCTGATGGCGGCGCGAGCGCCTTATCCGGCCTACAGGGTAAGGTGTGATTCGTAGGCCGGATAAGCGTAGCGCATCCGGCAGCCGATCTTAGCCTTTCATGTCCCGCAACCGACGGCTAAGCCAGATCCCGTGGTGGGGTCGTTGACGCCATGCTACCGACGAAATGGTGTGCATGGTGTTCAGATGCCCCAATATTCGCTGCAGATGCTGCTCCAGGGTGCTTAATGGACCGTGGGACAGCATTTCAGGCGCTTCGAGAATATTCACATCGCCCGAGCTTCCCGGTCCGTCATACTCCAGCCGCTGCTGACAGCGCTGGAGCGCAATTTCGCAGGACTCCAGATACCGCTGCGCCAAATCCGGCGTCAGCATCGTATGTTCCCTTGCCAGTGTGGTCATCGCGTTGATGTGTTCGACAATAAACTGGCTGTGCGTGACCCACAGTTTCATATCCGCCAGATAGTGCGAGTTGAATCCCGGCTCCTGCATTGCCTGATTCAGTGAGTTAAACAGCGTGTTATGCGCCTGGTTGACCCGCATGCGTTGATACGCCAGCGGCGTGGCCTGCGGATCGTTGCTGAGGATCAGGCGAATAGCCTCCTGGTCGGCTTCTAACGCATCGTGGGCGTTCTTACGCAACAGACCACTCTGCCACTGTGGCCACAGCCAGAGCGTGCCGCCAAAGGCGATTAAGCAGCCAATCACCGTGTCGACAAACCGCGGCACGATAAATTGTTCCCCGTTCAGCGTCAGCAGTTGCAGGGTGTACACCGCCGTAACCGTAAAGCCGACGGTGGCCCAGCCGTAGTTTTTGCGAATGATCAGATAGCTGCCTAACGTGATCAGCAACATGCCTGCCAGCGTGAAGCCTTCCTGAATATGAAAGTGCAATGTGACGCCCGCAATCACCAGTCCGACGAGCGTACCCACCGAACGATGCAAAATACGCACCCGGGTCGCCCCATAGCCATTTTGCGTGACGAACAGGATCGTCATCAAAATCCAGTAAGGTTTAGGCAGATGTAAGGCGCTGCCCATCAGGCTGGCAATACTCAGCATGACGCTGATGCGCCCGGCGTTACGCAGCGCCGGGGATTTCAACGACAGATAGTTTTTCAGCGCCGGGATCAACGGCAACCGCCGCTGTTTGTCCGCCATCAAATCTCGGGCATACAGCGGGCGCTGGGTCCGTAGCACGCGGGCGATACGGCTGAAGTGCCAGTAGCAAAACTGTCCTACCGGATTATCCGGATGCTGGTTGGCGATTTTCTCCAGCGAGCCAATTTGCTTTTCCATTGAGAAACGGGTCGGTAAGCGGTGATACAAGATATCATCGGCCAGGACGCGCAGGCGGGCGGCGACGGTGCGCGCGTTCCAGCGAATCACCTGTTCCGCGTGGCTTCGCTCGACCAGCTTTTGCACCTCTTCCGGCTGATGCAGGCTAACTGAAATATGTTCCTGCAAATCGAGCGCTTCCTGAAAGGCACGCAACAGTCGCTTGTATTCATTATTGTGATGCGCCGACAGCATGTGCATTTGCTGGTAGCACTGGGTAATCAAATCCACCGCTTTTTGTTGACGAACCAGTAACGGAGGCAGCGCTTTTTCTGGATCGGCATGCTGGGTCAGCAGACTGTACTTGGCCTCACAGTAATCGGCTAATTCGCGGTACAGCAGACTAAGCGATTCACGCAGTGGCTGCTCACGCCACATCCAGAACCAGAACCAGTTGAACAGACCGTACCACAACGTACCCAGTGCATAGATCAGCAATGGCTCCCAGACGGGCATGTTCCCGGCAAGGCTTAGCGTGAAAATTGCCGCGATGAGTGAGGCTGGCAGCAGTCGCGCATGCAACGGGCTTAGCTCGGCGGTTACGCCAAGAATTAGCGTCAGGCCGGTGAGGATGAGCGGCAGTGGTATATCTTGCGCCAGCAGTAACTGCATGATCAGGCTGCAACCGGCAAACAGCGATGCGCCAATAACTAAACGTTTAAAAAAGCGTTTATGCGGGGTATCAAGACCGGCAATGTTGCAACAGGCTGGGACGAGGGAAAACAGAAGCCCCAGATGAAGCTGACCAATGATAAGACCGACGGCCACAGGTAAACACAGCACCAGCGTCTGCCGTAGTGCGTAGTTGATCTCGGGGTGATAAATCAGTCTTCGCCACATCGGAGCAAACAAAAATGGCGCGCTACCGGGTAACGCGCCATTTCGATGGGATTAACGTGTGCCGTAAACGACAATGGTCTTACCGTGAGCGGAGATCAGGTTCTGATCTTCCAGCATCTTCAGAATACGACCAACGGTCTCACGGGAGCAGCCAACGATCTGGCCGATTTCCTGGCGGGTGATTTTAATCTGCATACCGTCCGGGTGAGTCATCGCGTCAGGCTGTTTTGCCAGATTCAGCAGAGTCTGGGCAATACGGCCGGTGACGTCGAGGAAGGCAAGGTTGCCTACTTTTTCAGACGTGACCTGCAGGCGACGAGCCATCTGAGAAGACAGGCGCATCAGAATATCCGGGTTGACCTGGATTAATTGGCGAAATTTTTTGTAGGAAATTTCAGCGACTTCACATGCGGTTTTGGCCCGTACCCAAGCGCTACGTTCCTGGCCTTCTTCGAAGAGGCCTAATTCACCAATAAAATCGCCCTGATTCAGATAAGAAAGGATCATTTCTTTCCCTTCTTCATCTTTGATCAGCACTGCCACTGAGCCTTTAACGATGTAATACAACGTTTCCGCTTTTTCACCCTGGTGAATCAGCGTGCTCTTCGATGGGTACTTATGAATATGGCAATGAGACAAGAACCATTCGAGAGTCGGGTCTGTTTGCGGTTTGCCAAGCACCATGCGCGGTTATCCTCTGTTATAAGCTGTCTCCAGAGCCAGAAAACGACGCTGCCTCTGGGTTTGCAAAAATGTGCTTCCCGCTACCTGGGAAGGGGGCTACTAAAAATATACTGCAGCCTGTAATGTGATGTCCTCTGCATACATGCAGTACGTCAATGTATTACTGTAGCATCCCGACTGTTTTAGCATAGCTTTCGCCGTGTGTCTCCTGGTGTCTCGCTTCAGCATGACGCAGGTCGCCTTCCGTTGCGAGAATTGTTATATACGCGTAATCTGTCAGGAAAATTGAAACATTGGAGTTACGAATTATGCAAGCGCGTGTAAAGTGGGTTGAGGGGTTAACCTTCCTCGGTGAGTCCGCCTCTGGCCACCAAATTTTGATGGACGGTAACTCCGGTGATAAAGCGCCGAGCCCGATGGAAATGGTATTAATGGCTGCAGGCGGTTGTAGCGCCATCGATGTGGTGTCGATCCTGCAAAAGGGTCGTCAGGATGTGACCAACTGCGAAGTGAAGCTCACCTCTGAGCGCCGTGAAGAAGCGCCGCGTTTGTTTACCCACATTAATCTGCATTTCATCGTCACCGGCAACGATCTGAAAGAGGCGTCGGTCTCCCGCGCCGTCGATCTCTCGGCGGAAAAATATTGTTCCGTGGCATTGATGCTGGAAAAGGCAGTGAATATTACCCACTCCTATGAAGTGGTTGCTGCGTAATACGTGATGCCGGATGGCGGCTTGGCCTTATCGGGCCTACAGGACGATACCGATTCGTAGGCCCGATAAGCGTAGCGCCATCGGGCACATCCCGTACATCATTCTATCTTTTTACCTTCCATCAGTCGCTGGACCAGCGGCAGCATAATCAATTCCATCGCCAGACCCATTTTGCCGCCAGGTACGACTAATGTATTGATGTGGGAAATGAATGAGCCTTGCAGCATGGCCAGAAGCCACGGAAAGTCGATCCCTTCCAGATTACGAAAATGAATGACCACAAAGCTTTCATCCAGCGACGGAATGCTCTTGGCGGCAAAGGGGTTTGAGGTATCGACGGTGGGTACGCGCTGAAAGTTGATGTGCGTACGGGAAAACTGCGGCGTGATGTAATTGATGTAATCGTCCATTGAGCGCACAACCGAGTCCATCACCGCTTCACGCGAGTGTCCACGCTCGCTGGTATCGCGGGTCAGTTTCTGGATCCATTCCAGGTTAACGATCGGCACCACACCGACCAGAAGGTCGACATGCCGGGCCACATTTTGCTGTGGGGTGACGACGCCGCCGTGTAGCCCTTCATAGAACAGGACATCCGTCGGTTCAGGCAATGGCTGCCAGGGGGTAAACGTTCCCGGGACCTGGTTCCACGGTACGGCTTCATCGTAGGTGTGCAGATATTTACGCGACTGACCTTTTCCCGTCTGGCCGTATTCAATGAAGGTTTGTTCCAGCAGACCAAAGTCATTGGCTTCGGGCCCGAAATAACTGATATGTCGCCCGGCATCGCGCGCTTTGCGAATCGCCATATCCATTTCCGGACGGGTATAGCGATGAAAACTGTCACCTTCCACCTCGGCGGCGCGCAGATTTAGCTGCGCGAAAATTTTACGAAACGCGAGGCTGGTGGTGGTGGTCCCCGCGCCACTGGATCCTGTTACCGCAATCACCGGATGTTTGGCAGACATAACAACTCCATGAATAGGTTGATTTTTTATTATAGTCGGCCGTCGGCTACGAATTACTGGTGAATCTGCTTCCTCGGCATGATGTTGACCGTTTCATGCAGTTCGGACCACACCAGGACGGCTTCACCTGATTGTAGTTGGCGTTTGACGTCGGCGACTTTTTGTTCGAGCGAACGTTCATGTTCACCATAATCGGTACCTTCGCGCAAGACAAAGCTTTCAATCAGATTGTCCAGCGCGTCCGGGGAGATGTCTTGCCAGGGGATAATCATGATGACGCCTCCAGATACGTTGTCAGCCAGTCGGGAATTCTGGATTCCAGCCACATCTCAGGGCGGCGCACTGTGCCGCCAATAAATCCGACGTGTCCGCCGTGTTCAGTCAACTGATACTCCACCTGTGAGGGCAGGTTTTCCGGTTCAGGGATCACGTGATGATCCATAAACGGATCGTCCTTGGCATGGATAATCAGCGTCGGTTTGGCGATCTGATTAAGCAATGGCATGGCGCTACACTGGCGGTAATAGTCTATAGCATCGGCAAAACCGTGGATTTTGGCAGTGATGAGATCGTCAAAATCACGAATGCGACGCAGGGATTTCAACTGGGTCAGACTCACCGGCAACGAACCCGGATAGGCCTGTAGCTTACGCGAGGCGTTAGCTTTCAACAGATTGAGCAGATAGCGCTGGTAGACGCGTGAGAACCCCTTCTCCATATGGTAACTACAGGCTTCCAGCACGAAAGGCGCAGAGACAATAACCGCTGCATCAATGGGAATATCGTTGCCTTCTTTGGCCAGCAGGCAGGCAAGCATGTTCCCGCCGAGTGAATAGCCGACCGCCGCGGTCGGCACACGACCAAGCTCGCGTTCCAGCCAATGTAAAAACCAGGTGCCATCTTCTGTTTCACCAGAATGATAAATACGGTTGAGACGATTTGGTTCGCCGCTGCAGCCGCGAAAATGCATCACCACGCCCAGCCAGCCGCGCTTTTGCGCTGCTTCAATCAGGCCATGTGCGTACGGGCTGTTCAGACTGCCTTCCAGACCGTGAAAAACCACCAGGCGCGGTTTGTGCTTCGCCTGTTGCGGATCTTCACTCCATGCCAGATCGACAAAGTCACCGTCGGGTAATTCCAGACGCTGCCAATGGGCGTCGAACTTCACCTTGCGGCGAATTAAACGCGGCAGCATTGTCTGCAAATGGCGGTTACTGATACCGCGCATAGGGCGGAATTCTCGCGAATCATCAGTAGGTGGGATCATTTCTGTGGACGTGATTTCAACCATAACACCAGAGCAATTAATAATCGGAAAGAATAACTATACCGCGCGCAGCGCTTGCGGGTTAGCCAATATGTGATTTTGTCGCTAGTCAGTCAGCAGGTTACGCGAGAAAAAATGAAAATCGACGTCGGGCTTTCGTCGCCACAGGCGAGCTTTCCGCGTCCCTGTCGCCACGCTTTCTCCGGTATCTTCAAACATTCCTGACGCTTCAAAGCGGCGAATCAGACTTTTACGCTGGATCGACTGACCGAGGATCACCTCGGTGGCTTCGAGCAGTTGCCCATGGGTAAATGTCTCCGGCAAACAGTATACGGGCAGTAGCGAGTACATTGTTTTTTGCCGCAAGCGATGCAGGGCCGCCGTAATGATGTCTCCGTGGTCGAATGCGAGTGAATAATTTTTCAGCTCATCAACCGGCACCCAACGGGCATTGCTGACGCTGGCGATGTGCGGCGCACAGTCTACCCAGGCGATTAGCGCAAACCAGGCGACTGTCAGACTCCAGCCGCGCGGGTCGCGATCCGGGCCGGAAAAAGTATCCAGTTGTTCCAGCCACGAAGGCAAAACCCCTGTTTTTTCAGTGAGCTTGCGCAGCGCTGTGGCGCGAGTGGAGTCATCGCGCTCAATATCAATGAAGCCACCTGGTAATCCCCAACGCCCTTTTTGCGGCTGGTTTGCTCGTTCAACCAGTAATACGCACAGCGCCTGTTGATGCAGGGTAAACAGCACGCTATCGACCGTCACCAGTGGTGTGGGAAAGCGGCGGGCATCGTATTGATTCAGGTAGTCGGCTTCGGTGGTCATAAGGTACTCACGATGATTTGCAACGCCCACAAGTGTACCAGCCCAATACCGGGGGGCAAGGTTCGTTTTTTCTTATTATTTATCAGTGGATTATGCGATGGCCTAAAAATAATGCATTTTTGCTTGCTTTATATGTGTCCTAAGGACATTATTAATTATGTCGAAGGGACACAATTAAGGGGTGAGCGTGATGAACATAAAACTGACACTAACGTTGGACGACCAGAGCTACGGAATGACACACGGTGTTTTTCCTGATGGCGCCGTCTGGTTGAAGGTTACTGAAGCATTACCACCCTTTGCTCGCCTGATGCGCATTCGTGCGACGGCGATGCGCGATATGAACGACTTTATGCTGTTGGCGCAACTGGTGGAGGCGGTTCGCCATCAAACGGATGTGCTGGTCAGTCATCTCGAACTTCCCTGGTTACCATGGGCTCGTCAGGATCGCCATATGGTGGTGGGTGATAGCTTTGCGCTGAAAGTCTTTGGCAGCCAGCTTAATACGCTGCAATTCGATAGGGTGAAGGTGCTCGATCCGCACAGTGACGCGGCGGCGGCAGCTATCAATAATTTTGTGGCGATTTCACAAGAGACTTGCCTGCTGCACAGCGCGACCTTGCAGCGGCAGTTCCGACAAAAAGCGCTAATGCTGGTCGCCCCCGATGCCGGATCGCTGAAGAAAATTGATGCCGTTGCCAGAGCGGTCGGTGTAGCGGAGTACGCCGTCCTGAGCAAAAAACGCGATGTGGCAAGCGGCAAGCTGACGGGATTTGCTTTAGTCGCCGGAGACGTCAGGGGCCGGGATATGCTGATTGTTGACGACCTGTGTGACGCTGGCGGTACGTTCATTGGTTCTGCGCAGGTACTCCGTGATGCAGGTGCCCGTAGCGTCAACCTGTATATCACCCACGGTATTTTCTCTAAAGGCGTCGAACACCTGTTTGCGAACGGTATTGATGCTATCTACACCACCACCTCTTTCGCTGCCCCGACGCTGGAACATCCGCAGCTTGAGCTTATCGACATTGACGCGATTTACCGCGCCTGAGGGAGATACTGATTATGAAAATGAACCCGATTCTGGCTATCGACGGCTACAAAGTTTCTCACCGCGTACAGTATCCGCAAGGAACCAGTCGCGTGTATTCCAACTTTACCCCGCGCAGCGATCGCTTTTTCTCCTCGCCGTTGGCGGATGGCAAACTGGTGTTTTTTGGCCTGCAAGGTTTTCTGCAGTGGTTTCTGGTTGATTTGTTTAACGAGGCATTCTTTGCCCGTCCGGAAGACGAGGTGGTCAGCGAATACAAACAGGTCATGGACAGCTATCTCGGCAAAGATACGGTAGCGGTTGATCATATCCGCGCCCTGCATCAGTTGGGCTATCTGCCGTTGCACATCAAAGCGCTGGATGAAGGCAGCAAAGTGCCGATGGCGGTGCCTGTTTTAACTATCATCAACACCCAACCTGAGTTTTTCTGGCTGGTGAATTACCTGGAGACCGTGCTGTCGGCAGAACTGTGGAAGGCGTCAACAAACGCCACCATTGCTCATCACTATCGTAAAATTTGCGCGCGCTGGGCACAGAAAACCTGTAGCGACCTGTCACACCTCGACTTCCAGTGCCATGACTTTTCATTTCGCGGTATGGCCGGATTGCAGGACACCATGCAGGCGGGCAGCGGCCACTTGTTGAGTTTTAAAGGCACTGACAGCATTCCGTCGCTTCTCTACGCTCGGGATTATTATACCGACGGCGAGCCCTATTTTATCGGCGCCAGCATTCCGGCGACCGAGCACAGCGTGATGTGTATGGGGGAGCGTGAGCATGAGATTGAAACCTTCCGCCGCCTGATTGCCGATCTCTACCCGCAGGGATTTGTGTCGATTGTCTCTGATACGTGGGATTACTGGCAGGTACTGACGGAGTACACCCGCGAGCTGAAGAACATCATTCTGGCGCGCGAGGGACGGGTGGTTTTCCGCCCGGACAGCGGTAATCCGGTTGAGATCCTGTGCGGTACTGGCGCGGATGAGGATACACGAGCCGATCGTACAGCACAGGAGAAAGGCTCTGTGGAGGTGCTGTGGGAGATATTTGGCGGCACGGTTAACGCCAAAGGCTACAAGGTGCTCGACCCACATGTGGGGCTAATTTATGGCGATTCCATCACCCTTGAGCGGGCGAATGAGATCCTGCGCCGCCTGGAAGCGAAAGGATTTGCCAGTTCAAATGTGGTGTTTGGCGTGGGTTCTTTTACCTATCAGTACAACACGCGTGACACCTTCGGTTTTGCGATGAAGGCAACGTGGGGCGAAGTCGACGGCAAGGGTCGGACGATTTTTAAAGAGCCGAAAACCGATAACGGCTTAAAGCGCTCGGCCCGAGGTTTGCTTCGCGTAGTACGTGATGAGCAAGGAGAATTGCGTCTGCATGATGAACAAACCTGGGTGCAAGAGCAGGAAGGAGAGCTGAAAACCCGTTTTCTCAACGGGAAGTTGATTAACCGTGAGCACTTCGAACAGATCCGCCAGCGCCTGGCGGCACAAAGCTAGTTTTCCGCAAGCGGGTTGCGTTACCCGCTTCCTCCTCCCTCCCGGCGTGAATTGATCATCGTCACAAATGGTTACTTCAATTATTACTCTCAAGCTAATGATTCTTTCCTACGCTTAATTGATGACTTTCTCACCAGGGTGCACACTCTTTCCAGTGTTAAGCAATCAAAATGATTAGCTGAATCAGGAGGTTAATAATGTTATCTGGGCAAACGCCAGCACGAGTCTGGAACACCCGCCGCACGGAAAAACAGCGCCGTCTGGCTTCCGTTCCGGTGCAGGGTAAGGTGCTGCCGACCGCAGACCTGACCGCGATGCTGGAAAAACTGATCGCGCCGGGTGACCGCGTGGTATTAGAAGGGAATAACCAGAAGCAGGCAGATTTCCTGTCCCGCATGCTGGCTGAAGTCAATCCGCAGATTGTGCACGACCTGCATATGATTATGCCAAGCGTCGGGCGCAGCGAGCATCTGGATATCTTTGAAAAAGGCATCGCCCGCAAGCTGGACTTCTCCTTCTCCGGTACCCAAAGCTTGCGTATTTCGCAACTACTGGAAGATGGCCAACTGGAAATCGGCGCCATCCACACCTACATCGAACTCTATTCCCGTCTTTATGTTGACCTGGCCCCGAACGTGGCGCTGATTGCCGGTTATAAAGCTGACCGTAAAGGTAACCTCTACACCGGGCCGAGTACCGAAGATACCCCGGCGCTGGTGGAAGCTGCTGCATTCCACGACGGTATCGTCATCGCACAGGTGAACGAGCTGGTGGACGACGAATGCGACCTGCCGCGCGTGGATATTCCGGGTTCCTGGATTGACTACGTGGTTGTCGCCGACAAACCGTTCTTTATCGAACCGCTGTTTACCCGCGACCCGCGCCTGATCAAACAGGAACACATCCTGATGGCGATGATGGCGATTAAAGGCATCTACGCGGAACATCAGGTACAGTCGCTGAACCACGGTATCGGCTTCAACACCGCGGCGATTGAACTGTTGCTGCCAACCTACGGTGAACAGCTCGGTCTGAAAGGCAAAATCTGTAAGCACTGGACCCTGAACCCGCATCCAACGCTGATTCCGGCAATTGAGAGCGGCTGGGTAGAAAGCGTGCACTGCTTCGGCGGCGAGTTGGGGATGGAAGAGTATATCCGCGCCCGCCCAGACATCTTCTTTACCGGTTCCGACGGCTCGATGCGTTCTAACCGCGCCTTCTGCCAGTTGGCTGGCCAGTACGCGGTAGATATGTTTATCGGCTCCACCCTGCAGGTTGATGGCTACGCCAACTCCTCCACCGTGACCCGCGGCCGTCTTTCTGGCTTCGGCGGCGCGCCAAACATGGGTCACGACCCGCACGGTCGTCGTCATGCAACGCCAGCCTGGCTGAATATGATCACCGAACCAGACCCAATGCAGCGCGGTAAAAAACTGGTGGTGCAGATGGTCGAAACTTTCCAGGCGGGCGTGAAGCCAACCTTCGTCGAAAAACTGGACGCGGTTGACGTGGCGAAAGCCTCCGGCATGCCGCTGGCACCGGTAATGATCTACGGCGATGACGTAACCCACGTGCTGACCGAAGAAGGTATCGCCTACCTCTACCGCGCCAAAGATCTTGAAGAGCGCCGTGCGATGGTGGCTGCGGTCGCGGGTATCACCGATATCGGGCTGGGCGTTGATGCTAAGCGCGTTGCCGAACTGCGTCAGAGCGGCAAGGTGGTCTATCCGGAAGATATGGGCATTCGTCGTACCGATGCCACCCGTTCGCTGCTGGCAGCCGGTAGCGTCGCTGACCTGGTGGAATGGTCCGGCGGTCTTTACAACCCACCTGCGAAATTCCGGAGCTGGTAATGAAACTTCTGCCCCAGATTCAGGTTGAAGGCGGTGCCGAGTGGCTGGCGCGAACCGCCACGCAGTGTCTGATTGACGAAGCACGATTAAGCCCGAAACCCGGTCTGGTGGACAGTCGGGGGAACGGCGCGCACCACGATCTTACGCTTTCGCTAATGGAGCGCTCCGCACATAGCCTGACCCCTACGTTTCAGGCGCTGGCGCAGCAAAGCTGGCAGCGTCCAGCGGATATTGCGCTCAGACAAACCATAGGGCGACTCGGCCGTGAGGGCGAGCAGCAGATGATGGCCGCGACCCACGGCGTGAATACCCACCGCGGCGCGATTTGGGCGCTGGGGTTGTTGGTGAGCGCCGTTGCGATGCACGGTGGTGCCGGTGGCGCGCAGCAGATAGCCGCTACCGCAGCGGAACTGGCGAAGCTGCCGGATGACGCAGCGCCGAAGGTGTTCAGCAAAGGGCTTCGCGCAACGCATCGTTATCGTGTACCGGGCGCTCGTGAAGAAGCTCAGCAGGCGTTTCCGCACGTGATGCAGCGCGCTCTGCCGCAGCTGCGTTTAAGCCGCCTGCGCGGTAGTAGCGAGACGCACGCGAGGCTGGATGCGCTGATGGCGATCATGACCTCGCTGACCGATACCTGCGTACTTTCTCGTGCCGGGCTGGAAGGGCTTGATGCCATGCAGGACGGCGCGCGCGCCGTGTTGAATGCAGGCGGCAGCGCGCACCCGGCGGGTCAGGCGGCATTAGCGGAACTGGATAGCCAGATGCTGGCGCTAAACGCCTCGCCGGGCGGCGCGGCTGACCTGCTCGCCGCCACGCTATTTCTCGATCGCGTCGAAATCACGTCGAATCGCCGTATTTAAAGCATTAAGAGGATGTTATGGAACACATTACGTTAACCGTACCGGCCAGCCGCACCTTAAGCGGCAAAGCGCTGGCAGGCGTTGTGGGCTCCGGGGATATGGAGGTGTTATTCACCGCCGACCAGGGCCAGACGTTAACCATTGATATCACCACTTCTGTCAATAACAGCACCCGCCGCTGGGAAGCGCTGTTCAACCGTCTGCAGACGGTCAGCAGCCTGCCTGCAGGCAAACTGACCATCCATGACTTCGGCGCGACGCCGGGCGTGGCGCGCATTCGTATCGAACAGGTTTTTGAAGAGGTGAGCTATGCGTGATGACCGCAGTTTTATCGAATTAAAAGCACGCCAGCGTGCGCATGCGTTGCTGGATGAAGGCAGCTACCGTGAACTTCTCGACCCGTTTGAAGGCGTGATGTCGCCGTGGCTCGGCGCACAGGGCATTGTTCCACAGGCCGATGACGGCATGGTCGTGGCAAAAGGCACCATCAATGGTAAACCGGCCGTTGTTGTAGCGATTGAAGGCGCGTTCCAGGGCGGCAGCATGGGCGAAGTGTCCGGTGCCAAAATGGCAGCGGCGCTGGAGCTGGCGGCGGAAGATAACCGTAACGGCATTCCTACTCAGGCGGTACTGAGCCTGGAAACCGGGGGGGTTCGTTTACAAGAAGCGAACCTCGGTCTGGCGGCGATTGCCGATATTCATGCGGCGATTGTGGATCTGCGTCGTTACACCCCGGTGGTTGGCATTGTGGCCGGTACTGTGGGCTGCTTCGGCGGGATGTCCATCGCGGCGGCGCTGTGTAGCTATCTGATTGTGACCCGCGAAGCGCGTCTCGGCCTGAACGGCCCGCAGGTAATCGAACAGGAAGCCGGGATTGAAGAGTATGACTCCCGCGACCGTCCGTTCATCTGGAGCATGACCGGTGGTGAAGTTCGCTACGAAAGCGGGCTGGTAGAAGCACTGGTCAACGACGGTGTGAACGCGGTGAAAGCCGCCATGAACGAGGCGCTGGCGAAAGGCGTTCCGGCAAAACATCGCACCGATAATTACGACTGGTATCTCGACCGCCTGAGCCATTTTGATACCCGCAAACAGGCCGATTCAGAACAGATTAGAGCGCTCTTCGCCCGGGAGGTGAAATGATGAGTAACGTAATTAGCCGTGGCGAATTATGGCTGGAAACGCTGGCGCCAGGCGCCAAACGTATTGCAGGGCTGTGCCCGTCCGTACAGGCCGCTGATGGCGAGCTGAACGGTGAAAACGTGCGCTTTATCGCCGTCGTTCCGGATGCCCATAACCACTATCCGCGCGCCACTAAAGGTGAAGTCGGTCTGCTGGAAGGCTGGTGGCTTGCGAAAGTTGTCAGTGAAACCATCGCCGCCGATGCCGATAAAGCCGTCAAGCGCCCGATTGTGGCGGTGATTGACGTCGCCAGCCAGGCCTATGGTCGTCGTGAAGAAGGCTTTGGCATTCATCAGGCGCTGGCTGGCGCAGCTGCGGCGTATGCCAATGCGCGTCTGGCAGGCCACCCGGTGATTGGTCTTATCGTCGGTAAAGCGATGTCCGGGGCATTTCTGGCGCACGGCTACCAGGCAAACCGTCTGATCGCCTTCAACGATAAAGGCGTACTGATTCACGCGATGGGCAAAGAGTCCGCGGCGCGCATTACCCTGCGTACCGTTGAGGCGCTGGAAAAACTGGCGGCAACTATTCCGCCGATGGCCTATGACATCAGCAACTACGCCACCCTGGGCCTGCTGGAAAACCTGCTGGATATCAGCAACCCGGATGCCCCATCCGCACAAGACCTGGCGCTGGTGAAAAACACCCTGCAACAGGCCATCAACGACGCGCGTCAGGACCCTACGCTTAAAAGCCGTCTGGGTGCCGACAATCGCCGCAGCTCTGCCCTCGTACGCGAACGCATGCGAGCAAGCTGGTAAGTAAAAAAAGAGACCTGCCGGATGTACGGCTCCGCGGGTGCAGTGACTGCACCCGCGTGGGTCGCTGCATCCGAAAAATAACAATCATCGCGTCAGTGCTACTTCTTTTAAGATTACAGGTGAAATATGACTTACGTAATTGTTCATGCTCTTGCTCCGATTTTCGTCATCATGTTGCTGGGATTCTGGGCCGGGAAGGCCAAAATGGTCGACAACAAGAATGTCTCCCTGCTCAATATTTTCGTGATGGACTTTGCGTTACCCGCAGCGCTGTTTAGCGCCACGGTACAAACGCCGTGGGCCGGTATCGTGGCTCAGTCACCGCTGATTGTGGTGTTGACGCTGGCGATGTGGATTACCTATGCCGCTATCTACTTTATGGCGACCAAAGTTTTCAAGAAATCTCCACAGGATGCCGCCGTGCTGACCCTGACCGTTGCGCTGCCAAACTATGCCGCGCTGGGTCTGCCGATTCTGGGTAGCGTGCTGGGTGAAACCTCTTCCACCTCGCTTTCCGTTGCCGTTTCCATTGCCTGCGGTTCCGTACTGATGACACCGTTCTGCCTGCTGATCCTCGAACGTGAAAAAGCGCGTGCGGAAGGCGGTAACACCGGTTCTACGCTCTCTATGCTGCCGGTACTGATGTGGCGTTCGATTAAAAAGCCAATCGTAATGGGCCCGCTGCTGGGGGTTATCCTTTCCGCCATTGGTATTAAAATGCCGGAGCTGGTGCTGGCGGCGATCAAACCGCTGGGTCTGTCTGCTACTGCGGCGGCGCTGTTCCTGACCGGTGTTATCCTCTCTGCGCGTAAATTGCAAATCAATACCGTGGTGATTACTTCCACCATCGCTAAGTTGCTGATTCAACCGGCCATTGCCTGGGGTATCGTGCTGATTTTCGGCCTGCATGGTTCCGTGGCTATCACTGCCATCCTGATGATTGCATTGTCCGCGGGCTTCTTCGGCGTGGTGTTCGGTAACCGCTTTGGCGTGCAGTCTCCAGATGCAGAAGCCGTGCTGCTGTTGAGCTCTGTACTGTGTATCCTGTCGCTGCCGCTGTTTATCTCGCTGACTTCAGGAATCTAAATCATGAGCACAACATTACGTCCACACGATCTTATCTGGCTGAACGCACGCGACGCGCTCGAGGATGTCACGGAATCCTGGGTGGATACCGTCTGGCATAGCGGTCTGCCGGTGGTCGTGCGCCGTGATGTTGATGCGCAGGGGCGTATTCCCGTGGGCGTCCGCGGGATGAAGCGCGACCAGCGCGCCGCCGGTTGGGTGAAAGCGGAGGCGGTCGTTCGCGTCTGCTCGCCGGAATCGCTGGTGGACCCGCAGACGCTGCTGCGTTCGCCCTTTATCTCTCAGCCGCCGCTTCAGGTGGCTTTATTATTGGCCCAGCAGTCGTGGCCGTGGACGTGGGGCATTTCCGGGAGTACCGGCTATGCGCTGGCGACCGGGATCCCGGTGATCCACGCGGCAAGCGATCTTGATCTGCTGATCCGCGCGCCTCAGCCGCTCTCCCGACAAGCGCTGGAGAAGTGGCAGCAGCAACTGATGGGCGGACTGTGCCGGGCGGATACCCAAGTGGATACTCCGCGCGGCGGCTTTGCCCTCAATGAATGGCTGCGTGATGGAAAAGCGCTGTTAAAAACCTCAAAGGGGCCGCAACTGGTGCGCGATCCGTGGGGCAGGGAGGAGTCATGAAAATTCTGTTTACCTTCCCGGGGCAGGGGACACAGCACGAAGGTATGCTGCAAAACCTTCCGGGGGCGGAGCTCGCTCAGGCGCGTGAAGTGCTGGGCGCAGAGGTGGATACGCTGGATAGCCCTGAAGCGTTGAAACATACCCGAGCCGTTCAACTGTCTCTGCTGATTGCCGGCGTTGCCTGGGCGCGTGAGCTTGAACGTCGTGGTGTCGCGCCTGATATCCTCAGTGGACTCTCCATTGGCGCGTACCCGGCGGCGGTGGTTGCCGGTGCGCTCGATTTTGCCGATGCGCTGACGCTGGTGGCGCTGCGCGGTGACTTAATGGAGCAAGCATACCCACATGGTTACGGCCTGACGGCGATTATGGGGCTAACGTTAAGTCAGGTGGAAAGCCTGGTGGCAGACAGCGAAACCTATATTGCCAACCTGAATGCCGAAACGCAGATTGTGATTGCGGGTACCGATGAAGCGATGGCGGAAGTGGCAAAACGCGCGATGGCCAAAGGGGCCAGTAAGGCTTCTCGTCTGGCGGTGAGTGTGCCGTCGCACTGTGAACTGCTGGTCGAGCCCGCGCAAAAGCTGGTGGAAGCGTTTAGCCGCGTGACGCTTTCCCGTCCGCGCTATGCCTACCTGAGCGGCAGTACCGGACGCGTGCTGTGGCAGCCGGAACGCATTGCTGATGACCTGGCGATGAATATGGCGCGCACGGTGCGTTGGCAGGAGGCGGTGATTTCCGCTAACGAACGTGAAGCGCGGCTGGCGATTGAAATGCCGCCCGGTGGCGTGCTGACCTGCCTGACGCGTCAGGCCGCGTGGGAAGGGGAGTCTATTTCTCTGGAGCGCAGCGGCGTCGATGTTGCCGTGCATCTGGCGAAACGCCTTCGTGCGTGATGTGATTGCCCGATGGCGCTGCGCTTATCGGGCCTACGGCTCGCACCTGATGTAGGCCGGATAAGACGCGAAGCGTCGCCATCCGGCGATTCAGGCGTTCTGGTTCAGCGTCCTGGCGTACATGCGCCCTTCGGCGGCCAGCGCTAACAGGCTTGGGTCGCGCTCGCGGTTGCGGGCAAAGACAATCGCGATAAGCTGCTGCATCTGATAGGGCTCAGCCAGTTTTTGCAGCTTCACGGTATTCTCATACATTTTCTTCATTCGCCCCGGCATTAAACAGAAACCCACCCCTGCCTGTACCAGACTGAGCATGGAGAAGATGTCGTTTACGCGGGTAACGATTTCAGGCTCAAACCCGGCGATATGAAATGCTTCCTGAAAACCGGCGTAGGTGGCAAATCCTTCCGCCAGCGAGACAAATTTCTCATTGCGATAGTGGCGCAGGTCCGCCTTCATGGTGGCGTCCAGCGTAGCTGACATCGGTGCGGCGAGGTAGATATCGTCGTGGAACAGGGGCAGCACTTCGAGGCTGTTGCGGTCGATTTCGCTTTCGGAAATGGAGATGAGGATGGCGTCCAGCACGCCGTCTTCCAGCATCTTCAGCAGCGCTTCGTTGGAGCCCATGGTGAGATCCAGCTCCAGGTCAGGTCGGCGCAGCTTCATGCCCATAATCAGGTGCGGTACCGTCTCCAGCGTCAGTGAGTAGAGCGTACCCACGCGCAGGCGGCCCTGACCCACGCCTGCCGTTTTGCGCGCCTCTTCCAGCCCGCGTTCCATCAATTGGGTGACTTCCTGGCAGTACTCCAGCAACGTCCACGCTGCGGGCTGGGCGATAAGATTACGCCCTTTGTGAACGAACAGCGGGCAACGAACGTTCTCTTCCAGCGTGTGTAACGCCCGGTGAACGCTAACGCCGCTGATGTTCAGCGCCTCGGCGGTGCGGGCGATGTTACCCTTCTCCATAAAGGTCATGAAGATGCTCAGCTTGCGGAAGGTAATATCGTTGGTCGTCAGCTGATTCATCATCGTCTTCCCATCGTTAGTCGGCCAGCATCTGTTCGAGTTGTTCCTGCGCATCCAGCCAGGCCATTTCACACTCTTCCAGCCCGGATTTTGCATTCGCTTGCTGCTGCAAACAGGCAGTGAGTTCGGCTTTGCGACTTTGATCGTAGAGTTCGCTATCACCGAGTTTCTCTTCCGCCTGCGCCAACTGCGCCTGTAGTTTCTCCATCTCTTTTTCCAGACGGGTGATCTCTTTGCGCAGCGGCTGCGTCAGGGTGCGGAGTTCAGCTTCGCGACGCTTCTGATCCTTACGCGCCTGGGCGCTGTTCACGCTCTCCTTCGCCGGTTCGTCGCTCTGGTTCTCCTGTTTCTGCACATCGCTCAGCCACTGTTGATAATCTTCCAGATCGCCGTCAAACGGCTCGACTTTCTTGTCGTGCACCAGATAGAGGTCGTCGGTAGTGGAGCGAATCAGATGACGGTCGTGCGAGACTACGACCAGCGCGCCTTCGAAATCGATCAGCGCTTCGGTCAGCGCCTGACGCATATCCAAATCCAGGTGGTTAGTCGGTTCATCAAGCAGCAGCAGGTTCGGGCGCTGCCAGACGATCAATGCCAGCACCAGACGCGCCTTTTCACCACCGGAGAAGCGGGCGGTCTGTTCGCTGACTTTATCGCCCTGAAAGCCGAATCCGCCGAGGTAGTCGCGCAGTTTCTGCTCCAGTTCCTGCGGCGCCATGCGCGCCAGGTGTTGGATGGGCGATTCATCGGCACGTAAAAACTCCAGCTGATGCTGCGCGAAGTAACCCAGTTTAATGCCTTTGGCGAGACCAATTTCACCGCTGATGGGGGCCAGTTCACCCGCCAGCAGCTTAATCAGGGTTGATTTACCCGCACCGTTACGACCGAGCAGGCCAATGCGTGAACCCGGCACCAGATTCAGTTTGATCGAATCGAGAATGACGCGATCGCCATAGCCGGCGCTGACCTTTTCCATCTTCAATAGCGGGTTTGGCAGGCTTTCCGGTTGACGGAAGCTGAAGTGGAACGGGTTGTCCACGTGCGCCGGGGCAATGAGCTCCATACGTTCCAGCATTTTGATACGGCTCTGCGCTTGCTTTGCTTTGGTTGCTTTAGCACGGAAACGATCGATATAGCTTTGCAGGTGCGCCACACGCTCCTGCTGACTTTCGTACATCGCCTGTTGCTGCGCGAGGCGGGTCGCACGCTGGATTTCAAACGCGCTGTAGTTGCCGGTGTACTCGAACATGGTTTGCTGTTCGATATGAATAATTTTGTCCACCACCGGGTCGAGGAAGTCGCGATCATGGGAAATCAGAATCAGCGTGCCCTGATAGCTTTTCAGCCATCTTTCCAGCCAGATCACCGCGTCAAGATCGAGGTGGTTGGTCGGTTCATCAAGCAGCAGCAGGTCTGAACGGCAAATCAGCGCCTGGGCCAGGTTAAGACGCATACGCCAGCCGCCGGAAAAATCGCTGACCGGACGTTCAAGCTGTTCATTGGAGAAGCCGAGGCCATGCAGCAGGCTTGCCGCGCGTGAGCGTACGGTCCAGGCGTCAATGGCATCCAGCTTGCCATGGACGGTGGCAATGGCGTGTCCATCGTTACGTTCGTTGGCATCGTTCAACTGCGCTTCCAGTTGACGATACTCGCGGTCGCCGTCAATCACGTACTCCAGCGCGGGCTGTGGCAACGCTGGCGTTTCCTGATTCACCCAGGCGAGCTGCCAGTTTCCCGGATAGGTAAATCCTCCGGCGTCAGCGCTGAGTTCATTTTTCAGCAATGCCAGCAGAGTAGATTTACCGCAGCCATTTTTGCCCACCAGACCAACTTTCTGCCCTGGATTAATAGTGGCCGTGGCATTGTCCAGCAAGACGCGCACGCCGCGACGAATTTGTAACGATGAGAAAACAATCATAAGGCGCCGTATGTTCAGACTATGTTAATTTATCATTATGATAATGTAATGTGTGGGCCGTTTGCCGCACTGAGGCGCCATGGTAGCCCAAAACGTCGAAAATAGACAAAAGACAAAACCGGGAGGGGGATGATGTTCCAGCCAGCGAAAGTGTTGCTGCTGTATGCCCATCCGGAATCTCAGGACTCGGTCGCGAACCGGGTTCTGCTTAAACCGGCCATGCAGCTCAGTAATGTGACCGTGCACGATCTTTACGCGCACTATCCTGATTTTTTTATCGACATTCCGCATGAGCAGGCGCTGCTGCGCGAGCATGATGTGATTGTTTTTCAGCATCCTCTCTACACCTATAGCTGCCCGGCGCTGTTAAAGGAGTGGCTTGACCGTGTTCTGAGCCGCGGATTTGCCAGCGGTCCCGGAGGGAATCAACTGGCGGGAAAGTACTGGCGAAGCGTCATCACTACCGGTGAACCGGAAAGCGCGTACCGTTATGACGCGCTGAACCGTTATCCGATGAGCGATGTACTGCGCCCTTTTGAGCTAACGGCCGGTATGTGCCGCATGCACTGGATGAGCCCAATCATCGTTTACTGGGCAAGGCGGCAAACGAAGCAGGAGCTGGACAGCCATGCTAAAGCGTACGGTGACTGGCTGGCGAATCCGATTCCTGTGGGAGGCCGCTGATGGAAGGTTCTGATTTATTGACCGCGGGAGTGTTGTTCCTCTTCGCGGCGGTCGCTGCGGTGCCGCTGGCATCGCGGCTGGGTATTGGCCCGGTATTAGGATACTTGCTGGCGGGGATCGCTATCGGCCCGTGGGGATTAGGATTCATTAGCGATGTAGATGAAATCCTGCACTTTTCCGAACTGGGCGTCGTCTTTTTGATGTTCATCATTGGGCTGGAACTTAACCCGGCTAAGTTATGGCAATTGCGGCGTTCAATTTTTGGCGTCGGTGCCGCGCAGGTGATGTTGAGCGCAGTGGTACTTGCTGGCTTGCTGATGCTGACCGCATTCTCCTGGCAAGCGGCAGTGGTCGGCGGCATTGGTCTGGCGATGTCATCGACCGCCATGGCGCTACAGTTGATGCGCGAAAAAGGCATGAACCGCAGCGAATCCGGGCAACTGGGTTTTTCGGTGCTGCTGTTCCAGGATTTGGCAGTAATCCCCGCACTGGCGCTGGTTCCACTGCTGGCGGGGTCTGCTGATGAACATTTTGACTGGATCAAAGTGGGCATGAAGGTGTTGGCTTTCGCCGGCATGTTGATTGGCGGACGCTATTTGCTGCGCCCTGTTTTCCGCTTCATTGCGGGTTCTGGCGTGCGGGAAGTGTTCACCGCCGCTACGCTGCTGCTGGTACTGGGTTCCGCGCTATTTATGGATGCGCTGGGATTGTCGATGGCGCTGGGAACGTTTATCGCGGGCGTGCTGCTGGCGGAAAGCGAATACCGCCATGAGTTGGAAACGGCAATCGATCCCTTTAAGGGCCTGTTGCTCGGACTGTTTTTTATCTCCGTCGGCATGTCGCTCAATCTCGGCGTGCTCTATACCCATATTCTGTGGGTAGCGGCGAGCGTAATCGTGCTGGTGGTCGTGAAGATGCTGGTGTTGTATGTGCTGGCACGACTGAACGGCATGAGAAGCTCTGAACGAATGCAGTTTGCCGGCGTGTTAAGCCAGGGCGGTGAATTCGCTTTCGTGCTGTTTTCAACGGCATCCTCGCAACGATTGTTTCAGGGCGATCAAATGGCGCTACTGCTGGTGACCGTCACGTTGTCGATGATGACCACGCCGCTGGTGATGAAGCTGATTGATAAATGGCTCTCCCGCCAGTTTAACGGCCCGGATGAAGAAGATGAAAAACCCTGGGTGGAGGATGATAAACCGCAGGTCATTGTCGTGGGGTTTGGACGCTTTGGTCAGGTTATTGGTCGCTTACTGATGGCCAATAAAATGCGTATTACCGTCCTGGAGCGAGATATCAGCGCTGTGAATCTGATGCGCAAATATGGTTATAAGGTCTATTACGGAGATGCCACCCAAGTGGATCTGTTGCGTTCTGCGGGGGCAGAGGCGGCGCAATCCATCGTCATTACCTGTAATGAACCCGAAGACACCATGAAACTGGTGGAGCTTTGCCAACAATACTTTCCGCATTTGCATATTCTTGCGCGAGCGCGCGGACGTGTAGAGGCGCATGAGTTATTACAGGCCGGGGTGACGCAGTTTTCCCGCGAAACGTTCTCCAGTGCGCTGGAGTTGGGGCGTAAAACGCTGGTCACGTTGGGGATGCATCCGCACCAGGCTCAGCGCGCTCAGCTGCATTTTCGGCGGCTCGATATGCGCATGTTGCGGGAACTGATTCCCATGCATACAGACACGGTACAAATCTCGCGAGCCAGGGAAGCCCGGCGTGAACTGGAGGAAATTTTCCAACGTGAGATGCAGCAAGAGCGGCGTCAGCTGGATGGCTGGGATGAATTTGAGTAGAGGTAATCATGGCAATTCGTAAACGTTTTATTGCAGGCGCAAAATGTCCGTCCTGCCAGGCGCAGGATACGCTGGCGATGTGGCGCGAAAATAATATCGATATTGTTGAGTGTGTTAAGTGCGGGCATCAGATGCGGGAAGCCGATAAAGAGGCGCGCGAACATGTTCGCAAAGAAGAGCAAGTGATCGGGATTTTTCATCCGGACTAGCGATATGGCGCAGCTTTTTTTAAGCTAGAGGGTACACGGGTGCAGAATTCCGCTACAATCTGCGCCACTATTCTTTCCATGCTCAGGAGATATCATGAAAGTAGCAAAGGACCTGGTGGTCAGCCTGGCCTATCAGGTACGTACAGAAGACGGTGTATTGGTTGATGAGTCTCCGGTGAGTGCACCGCTGGACTACCTGCATGGTCACGGTTCCCTGATTTCTGGCCTGGAAACAGCGCTGGACGGTCATGAAGTTGGCGACAAATTCGACGTTGCTGTTGGCGCAAACGACGCTTACGGCCAGTACGACGAAAACCTGGTGCAGCGCGTTCCTAAAGACGTCTTCATGGGCGTTGACGAACTGCAGGTTGGCATGCGTTTCCTGGCTGAAACTGACCAGGGTCCAGTACCGGTAGAAATTACTGAAGTGGAAGACGACCACGTTGTGGTTGACGGTAACCACATGCTGGCTGGCCAGAACCTGAAATTCAACGTAGAAGTTGTAGCGATTCGTGAAGCGACCGAAGAAGAACTGGCTCATGGCCACGTTCACGGCGCGCACGGTCACGACCACGATCATGACCACGGTCACGATGGTTGCTGCGGTGGTCACGGCCACGACCATGGTCACGAGCACGGTGGCGAAGGCTGCTGCGGCGGTGGCGGTAAAGGTAACGGCGGCTGCGGTTGCCACTAATACCCTTCGTCTTTCACCCCACAGCGGTGTTGGCTGCGCTTTCAAATCCCGGTCACATAGTTATCTATGCTCCCGGGACTTCCTCAAGCTTGCCGCCTTGCTGTGATTTGAAATCCTTTGGGTATATGTGAGTAGGCCTGCTAAGCGTTCGCGCCATCGGGCACAAAAAAGCGGGATATCCCCGCTTTTTTTACGTCTTAATAATGCGGCGGTGGGGTCTCTTCGGACTGCGACGCGATGTGGGACGGCTGCGTGGCTTTCAGCTTCTCAGTCAGCAGACGCAGATGATCGCGTAGTTTAGCCATTTCCAGTTCATGCGCAGTTACCGTCACGTTGAGCTCTTCAATGGTGATTTCCTGAAATGCCAGGCGGCTTTCCAGCTCGGCCAGGCGAGTTTCTAATGTTGTATCCTGCATGATTCACCTCTTTCTTTTTTCTCCGGCAGATCGCGGACTGCGGCGAATTCTACTTAACTTTGCCTGTTTGCACAGCACTCAATCTTCGGCAACGAAACTAATTTAAACAAAAAGAGTCTGAAAAGTGGTGATAATAGGGCGTGCCTGTATGTTGATTTGTTCTGCAACGCTTTATAGTACATTTTTATGTTAGATAACCCTGGGGTGAGATGCCCCGGCCCTGGAGATATGGATGAAATCACTGTTTAAAGTAACGCTGCTGGCGACCACAATGGCTGTTGCTCTGCATGCCCCGATCACCTTCGCTGCTGATGCTGCGAAACCAGCCGCTACTGCTGACAGCAAAGCAGCATTCAAGAATGACGACCAAAAATCCGCTTACGCGCTGGGCGCGTCACTGGGTCGTTATATGGAAAACTCCCTGAAAGAGCAGGAAAAGCTGGGCATCAAACTGGATAAAGATCAGCTGATCGCTGGCGTTCAGGATGCGTTTGCTGACAAGAGCAAGCTCTCTGACCAGGAAATCGAACAAACTCTGCAGGCGTTTGAAGCGCGCGTGAAGAGCTCCGCTCAGGCGAAAATGGAAAAAGACGCGGCTGACAATGAAGCCAAAGGTAAAGTTTACCGCGAGAAATTTGCTAAAGAGAAAGGCGTTAAAACCTCTTCCACCGGCTTGATCTACAAAGTAGAGAAAGAAGGTACCGGCGCTGCGCCGAAAGACAGCGATACCGTGGTTGTAAACTACAAAGGTACGCTGATTGATGGTAAAGAGTTTGACAACTCCTACACCCGTGGCGAGCCGCTCTCTTTCCGTCTTGATGGTGTTATCCCTGGCTGGACCGAAGGTCTGAAAAACATCAAGAAAGGCGGTAAAATTCAGTTGGTTATCCCACCGGATCTGGCTTACGGCAAAACCGGGGTTCCGGGTATTCCGGCCAACTCTACGCTGGTCTTTGATGTTGAACTGTTAGACATCAAACCGGCACCGAAAGCCGAGGCGCAGCCAGATGCTGCACCGGCCGATAAAGCTGCAGATAGCAGCAAAAAGTAAGCGAACAGTAACCGCCGCCCACAGGGCGGCGGTTTTTTATTATCGACAGGATATAATTAATACTGGAAAGCGCCTTGTGCGCTGTATTACTTTAGATGCCCCTATAATAGTGATGAGCCTGCCCTGACAACATAACGACAGGCTCCTGAAAAGGAGTGCTTTTTTTCATGTCCAGGTCGCTTTTAACCAACGAAACCAGTGAGCTAGATTTACTGGATCAACGTCCTTTCGATCAAACTGACTTCGATATCCTTAAATCCTATGAAGCGGTAGTGGACGGGTTGGCGATGCTCATTGGTTCCCATTGTGAAATCGTATTGCACTCTTTGCAGGATTTGAAATGCTCAGCTATCCGCATTGCGAACGGTGAACACACGGGCCGTAAAATTGGCTCACCGATAACCGACCTTGCTTTGCGTATGCTGCATGATATGACGGGTGCGGATAGCAGCGTGTCGAAGTGTTACTTCACACGTGCGAAAAGCGGTGTCTTGATGAAGTCGGTGACGATTGCCATTCGTAACCGAGAGCATCGCGTGATTGGTCTGCTGTGCATCAACATGAACCTCGATGTGCCATTCTCGCAGATAATGAATACCTTTATCCCACCGGAAACCCCGGAAGTGGGCTCTGCCGTGAACTTTGCTTCTTCAGTCGAAGATCTGGTCACCCAGACGCTGGAATTCACGATCGAAGAAGTGAATGCCGATCGCAATGTATCCAACAATGCGAAAAACCGCCAGATTGTCCTGAATCTGTATGAGAAAGGTATCTTCGATATTAAAGATGCGATTAACCAGGTCGCCGATCGGCTGAATATCTCCAAGCACACGGTCTACCTCTATATTCGCCAGTTCAAAAGCGGCGATTTCCAGGGGCAAGACAAGTAATGCGCTTTACCATCATGGTGACGGGACCTGCTTATGGTACACAGCAGGCGAGTAGCGCGTTGCAATTTGCCCACGCGCTACTCAAGGAAGGGCATGAGTTAAGCAGCGTATTTTTCTATCGTGAAGGTGTGTATAACGCCAACTTCCTGACTTCGCCCGCCAGCGATGAGTATGATCTGGTACGAGCCTGGCAACAGCTGAACCAACAACATGGCGTGACGCTAAATATCTGCGTTGCAGCGGCGTTGCGCCGCGGCGTTGTTGATGAAGCTGAAGCAAAGCGGCTTGGGCTGGCAGGTGCTAATCTACAATCAGGTTTCAATCTCAGCGGGCTGGGTTCGCTGGCTGAGGCGTCCCTGACCTGCGATCGCGTGGTGCAGTTTTAATGAAACGGGTTGCTTTTGTCTTTTCTACCGTGCCGCACGGCAGCGCATCCGGCCGTGAAGGGTTAGATGCCTTACTGGCGACATCTGCGCTAACGGAAGGTCTCGGCGTGTTTTTTATCGGCGATGGCGTGTTCCAGATCCTCCAGGGTCAACAACCGGATGTCGTTCTGGCTCGCAACTATATCGCAACGTTTAAGCTGTTGGAGTTGTACGATATCGATCAATGTTGGCTTTGTGCCGCCTCATTACGTGAGCGGGGTCTTCAGCAGGGTGTTAATTTTGTGGTTGATGCCACGCCGTTGGAACCTGAAGATTTGCGCCGTGAGCTAGGCAATTATGACGTCATTTTAAGGTTTTGAGACTCTCATGCTGCACACACTACACCGCTCCGCGTGGCTTACTGATTTCTCCTCTCTTCTTCGCCTGATTGAAAAAGACGATGAGCTTTTACTGCTCCAGGATGGCGTGACTGCCGCAATAGAAGGAAGCCGTTTCCTTGAAAGTCTGCAAAATGCCTCCATTAAGGTCTCTGTACTGGAAGAAGACATTAAAGCTCGCGGGTTAGATGGTCAAATTTCAGACAGTGTCGTCAGGGTTAGCTATACTGACTTCGTCAGACTTACGGTGAAGCATCCCAACCAGATGTCCTGGTAATTGCGGGATCGTTGTATATTTCTTGACACCTTTTCGACACCGACCTAAAATTCTGCGTCCTCATATTGTATGAGGTCGTTTTATTACGTGTTTACGAAGCAAAAGCTAAAACCAGGAGCTATTTAATGGCAACAGTTAACCAGCTGGTACGCAAACCACGTGCACGCAAAGTTGCAAAAAGCAACGTGCCTGCGCTGGAAGCATGCCCGCAGAAACGTGGCGTATGTACTCGTGTATATACTACCACCCCTAAAAAACCGAACTCCGCACTGCGTAAAGTTTGCCGTGTTCGTCTGACTAACGGTTTTGAAGTGACTTCCTACATCGGTGGTGAAGGTCACAACCTGCAGGAGCACTCCGTGATCCTGATCCGTGGCGGTCGTGTAAAAGACCTCCCGGGTGTTCGTTACCACACCGTTCGTGGTGCGCTTGACTGCTCCGGCGTTAAAGACCGTAAGCAATCACGCTCCAAGTATGGCGTGAAACGTCCTAAGGCTTAATGGTTCTCCGTTAAGTAAGGCCAAACGTTTTATATTAATGTCAAACTAAACTCTTAGAGTTTTGGACAATCCTGAATTAACAACGGAGTATTTCCATGCCACGTCGTCGCGTCATTGGTCAGCGTAAAATTCTGCCGGATCCGAAGTTCGGATCAGAACTGCTGGCTAAATTTGTAAATATCCTGATGGTAGATGGTAAAAAATCTACTGCCGAAACTATCGTATACAGCGCGCTGGAGACCCTGGCTCAGCGTTCTGGTAAAAACGAACTGGAAGCTTTCGAAGTAGCTCTCGAAAACGTGCGCCCGACTGTCGAAGTTAAGTCTCGCCGCGTTGGTGGTTCTACTTATCAGGTACCAGTTGAAGTCCGTCCGGTCCGTCGTAATGCCCTGGCAATGCGTTGGATCGTTGAAGCTGCTCGTAAACGCGGTGATAAATCCATGGCTCTGCGCCTGGCGAACGAACTTTCTGATGCTGCAGAAAACAAAGGTACTGCAGTTAAGAAACGTGAAGACGTTCACCGTATGGCAGAAGCCAACAAGGCGTTCGCACACTACCGTTGGTAATCCCTTCGGAGTTTTAGTCACCAGGCGGGCGCTTCCAGTAAGCAGCCCGCTTTGGGCTACTTAAATTGAACGCCTAAAAGATAAACGAGGAATCAAATGGCTCGTACAACACCCATCGCGCGCTACCGTAACATCGGTATCAGTGCGCACATCGACGCCGGTAAAACCACTACTACCGAACGTATTCTGTTCTACACCGGTGTAAACCATAAAATCGGTGAAGTTCATGACGGCGCAGCCACCATGGACTGGATGGAGCAGGAGCAGGAGCGTGGTATTACTATCACCTCCGCAGCGACTACTGCATTCTGGTCTGGTATGGCTAAGCAGTATGAACCGCATCGCGTAAACATCATCGACACCCCGGGGCACGTTGACTTCACTATCGAAGTAGAACGTTCCATGCGTGTGCTTGATGGTGCAGTAATGGTTTACTGCGCAGTTGGTGGTGTTCAGCCTCAGTCTGAAACCGTATGGCGTCAGGCAAACAAATATAAAGTTCCGCGCATTGCGTTCGTTAACAAAATGGACCGTATGGGTGCGAACTTCCTGAAAGTTGTTGGTCAGATCAAAACCCGTCTGGGCGCGAACCCTGTTCCGCTGCAGCTGGCGATTGGCGCTGAAGAAGCGTTCACCGGTGTTGTTGACCTGGTGAAAATGAAAGCCATCAACTGGAACGAAGAAGATGCAGGCGTAACCTTCACTTATGAAGATATCCCGGCTGACATGCAGGAACTGGCTGACGAATGGCACCAGAACCTGATCGAGTCCGCAGCGGAAGCTTCAGAAGAGCTGATGGAGAAATACCTGGGTGGTGAAGAACTGACTGAAGAAGAGATCAAAAAAGCTCTGCGTCAGCGCGTTCTGAACAACGAAATCATCCTGGTAACCTGTGGTTCTGCGTTTAAGAACAAAGGTGTTCAGGCGATGCTGGATGCGGTAATTGATTACCTGCCATCCCCAGTCGACGTACCTGCGATCAACGGTATTCTGGACGACGGTAAAGATACTCCGGCTGAGCGTCACGCTAGCGATGATGAGCCGTTTGCTGCTCTGGCATTCAAAATCGCTACCGACCCGTTCGTGGGTAACCTGACCTTCTTCCGTGTGTACTCTGGTGTGGTTAACTCCGGTGATACCATCCTGAACTCCGTGAAAACTGCACGTGAGCGTTTTGGCCGTATCGTTCAGATGCACGCCAACAAACGTGAAGAGATCAAAGAAGTTCGCGCGGGCGATATCGCTGCTGCAATCGGTCTGAAAGACGTGACCACTGGTGACACTCTGTGTGACCCGGATCACCCGATCATTCTGGAACGTATGGAATTCCCTGAGCCGGTAATCTCCATCGCGGTAGAACCGAAAACCAAAGCTGACCAGGAAAAAATGGGTCTGGCTCTGGGCCGTCTGGCTAAAGAAGACCCGTCTTTCCGCGTATGGACTGACGAAGAATCTAACCAGACTATTATCGCTGGTATGGGTGAGCTGCACCTCGACATCATCGTTGACCGTATGAAGCGTGAATTCAACGTTGAAGCGAACGTCGGTAAACCTCAGGTTGCTTACCGCGAAGCGATTCGCGCGAAAGTTACCGATATCGAAGGTAAACACGCTAAGCAGTCTGGTGGTCGCGGTCAGTACGGTCATGTTGTTATCGACATGTACCCGCTGGAGCCGGGTTCAAACCCGAAAGGCTACGAGTTCATCAACGACATCAAAGGTGGTGTAATTCCTGGCGAATACATCCCGGCCGTTGATAAAGGCATCCAGGAACAGCTGAAATCTGGCCCGCTGGCTGGTTACCCGGTTGTTGATCTGGGCGTGCGTCTGCACTTCGGTTCTTACCATGACGTTGACTCCTCTGAGCTGGCGTTTAAACTGGCCGCTTCTATCGCCTTCAAAGATGGCTTTAAGAAAGCGAAACCAGTTCTGCTTGAGCCTATCATGAAGGTTGAAGTAGAGACTCCGGAAGAGAACACCGGTGACGTTATCGGTGACTTGAGCCGCCGTCGTGGTATGCTTCGTGGTCAGGAATCCAACGTCACTGGCGTTGTTATCCATGCTGAAGTTCCGCTGTCTGAAATGTTCGGATATGCAACCCAGCTGCGTTCTCTGACCAAAGGCCGTGCTTCTTACTCCATGGAGTTCCTGAAGTACGACGATGCGCCGAACAACGTTGCTCAGGCCGTTATTGAAGCCCGTGGTAAATAAGCCACAGGATTAAAACCTAAGTCCCGTGCTCTCTCCATAGGGGAGAGCACTATAGTAAGGAATATAGCCGTGTCTAAAGAAAAATTTGAACGTACAAAACCGCACGTTAACGTCGGCACCATCGGCCACGTTGACCACGGTAAAACTACCCTGACCGCTGCAATCACCACCGTACTGGCTAAAACCTACGGCGGTGCTGCTCGTGCATTCGACCAGATCGATAACGCGCCGGAAGAAAAAGCTCGTGGTATCACCATCAACACTTCTCACGTTGAATATGACACCCCGACTCGCCACTACGCACACGTAGACTGCCCGGGCCACGCCGACTATGTTAAAAACATGATCACCGGTGCTGCGCAGATGGACGGCGCGATCCTGGTTGTTGCTGCGACTGACGGCCCGATGCCGCAGACTCGTGAGCACATCCTGCTGGGTCGTCAGGTAGGCGTTCCGTACATCATCGTGTTCCTGAACAAATGCGACATGGTTGATGACGAAGAGCTGCTGGAACTGGTAGAAATGGAAGTTCGTGAACTTCTGTCTCAGTACGATTTCCCGGGCGACGACACTCCGATCGTTCGTGGTTCTGCTCTGAAAGCGCTGGAAGGCGAAGCAGAGTGGGAAGCGAAAATCATCGAACTGGCTGGCTTCCTGGACTCTTACATCCCGGAACCAGAGCGTGCGATTGACAAGCCGTTCCTGCTGCCTATCGAAGACGTATTCTCCATCTCCGGTCGTGGTACCGTTGTTACCGGTCGTGTAGAACGCGGTATCATCAAAGTTGGTGAAGAAGTTGAAATCGTTGGTATCAAAGAGACTGCTAAGTCTACCTGTACTGGCGTTGAAATGTTCCGCAAACTGCTGGACGAAGGCCGTGCTGGTGAGAACGTTGGTGTTCTGCTGCGTGGTATCAAACGTGAAGAAATCGAACGTGGTCAGGTACTGGCTAAGCCGGGCTCTATCAAGCCGCACACCAAGTTCGAATCTGAAGTGTACATCCTGTCCAAAGACGAAGGCGGCCGTCATACTCCGTTCTTCAAAGGCTACCGTCCGCAGTTCTACTTCCGTACTACTGACGTGACTGGCACCATCGAACTGCCGGAAGGCGTAGAGATGGTAATGCCGGGCGACAACATCAAAATGGTTGTTACCCTGATCCACCCGATCGCGATGGACGACGGTCTGCGTTTCGCAATCCGTGAAGGCGGCCGTACTGTAGGTGCGGGCGTTGTTGCTAAAGTAATGAGCTAATATTACGTTTATTTAACGTAGTTAGTTTAAAAGCCCCGAATATATTTCGGGGCTTTTTTATTTGTGTTTATTTAAAGATTTCAGAAATATTAGTTAATCTCAATATATAAATAATTTATCTGGTAGGATAAGTTTGTTCATTTCTTAAAGCATTGCGATTTGTATTTTATTAATTGAACTTGTTTGTTGTTATATCTACCTTATGCGTTATTACATACATATGTAATAAATTGATGGATTTATAACAACAGGAATGTTTAATAATGCAATTAAATCTCGCAACAAAAGCCTTATTTTGTATGGGGCTGACATGTGCTGCCTTGCCAGCATTTGCCCTGGAAGCATGGAGCGGTCAGGAAGGCGGCAGTATGTATGAAGTGATTTTCGACAGCGGCGTGTATAGCAATGCGTGGTGGGTAGGTGCATCGGATTGTCCGGGAAACGCCGCGGGCGACGAAGCGAATAACCCATGGCGCTACGAGCGAGCAGCGACCGCTGATGAAATAACGAAATATGGTAATCCAACAACCTGCGATACGGGTGGCGGTACGGTAACTTACCCAGCATATGACAATAGTATCGCTTATAATGCTGGTGATATTGTTATTTATAATAATGCGACGTATAAAACGTCTGTCGCGCAAAGCGCTTATGGTTTTGCTCCTGGTCAGGAAAATCCATGGGAGGCTTATGCCGTTGTCACGCAATGGGCGTCCTCGACCGTCTATAATAAAGGCGATAAAGTTCAGAAAAATGGCCAGGAATATGAAGCCCTGTTTTATACCGTAGGGGATGATCCTTCTCTTCCAGCTAATCAAAACCCAACCGGCACAAATGGTCGTCCATGGAAACCACTGGGCACTGTTGTCTCTTATACTCAGGACCAGTTGAATAAAGCTCCAGAATATAATTCCTCCACTGTATATGAAAGCGGCACGCTGATCCGCTATAACGGTGGTAATTACGTTTCGCAGTCCAAAGTACAGAAAGTCTCCCCATTTGATACCAATCCATGGCGCGTGTTTATCGACTGGACCGGCACCAAAGAAAAAGTAGGCACGCCGAAGTCACCATGGCCTGCGCATGTCTATGCCCCATATGTCGATTTTACCCTCAACTCACAGCCGGATCTGGCAAGCCTTGCGCAGAACCAGAATGTCACCCACTTCACCATGGCTTTCGTGGTCAGTAAAGATGCAGATACCTGCCTGCCGACATGGGGTACCGCATATAACGTTAACGACTACGCTCAGTACAGCAAAATTAAAGCGCTGCGTGAAGCAGGTGGCGACATCATGGTTTCCATTGGCGGAGCGAATAACTCCCCACTGGCAGCGTCTTGTAAGAATGTGAATGACCTGAAGCAGCATTATTACGATATTGTAGACAACCTGAATCTTAACGTGCTGGACTTCGATATTGAAGGCACCTGGGTTGCGGATCATGAATCCATAAACCGTCGTAATGAAGCGGTGAAGGCTGTTCAGGACACCTGGAAAGCAGAAGGTCGTAGCGTCGGGATTTGGTACACCTTGCCTATTCTGCCGACGGGCCTGACGGCTGAAGGTCTTTACGTACTTGAAGATGCGAAAGCCAAGGGCGTTGAACTGGCTGGTGTCAACGTCATGGCGATGGATTACGGTAACAGCATTTGCCAGTCTGATGGTACTGAAGGCCAAAACATTCATGGCAAGTGTGCGACATCCGCCATTGAAAACCTCCATAGCCAGATGAAGCAGATTTTCACTGACAAGAGCGATGCGGAAATCAACGCCATGATGGGCACGACGCCGATGATCGGTTACAACGACGTTCAGGGCGAAGTGTTTTATATGTCTGATGCGAAACTGGTGATGCAGGATGCCACTGATCGTGGTCTGGGCATGATTGGCATATGGTCCATGATGCGCGATCAGCCTGGCGTGGCCAGGCAGGTTTCCCCTGAGCACAGCGGTCTGACCGAACAGCAGGCTGCGAAATACGCCTTTAGCGAAGTCTTTGCCCCGTTTACGA
>NZ_CP069763.1:835800-879099 GCF_016893685.1 Citrobacter cronae | reverse complement strand
TTTGTATTGAGAACAATAATCATTTATCCTAATGGTGTTCATGGTTGGGAGCATATATGTACATTTGTTTGTGTAACGGCATCAGTGATAAAAAAATTCGTCAGGCGGTACGCCAGTTTCACCCACAGTCATTTCAGCAGTTACGCAAGTTTATTCCTGTTGGAAATCAATGTGGTAAATGTATTCGGGCCGCGCGCGAAGTGATGCAAGAAGAATTAATGCAAATGCCAGAATTTAAAGAGATCGCCTGAGTCACACTCTTTTTTTTGACATCCCGCTAGCCCCATCTACTCTCTAAGAGTGGAAGCGGAGGGACTATATAATGAAAGGTGATGTTAAGGTAATAAATTATCTCAATAAATTATTGGGAAACGAGCTTGTCGCCATCAACCAGTATTTTCTTCATGCGAGAATGTTCAAAAACTGGGGTTTCAAACGTCTGAATGACGTTGAATATCATGAATCTATCGACGAGATGAAACACGCCGATAAGTACATTGAGCGTATTCTCTTTCTTGAAGGTATTCCCAATCTCCAGGATCTGGGCAAACTTGGCATCGGTGAAGATGTTGAAGAGATGCTGCGTTCGGATCTGGCTCTTGAGCTGGAAGGTGCAAAAGACCTGCGTGAAGCAATCGCCTATGCCGACAGCGTATTTGATTACGTCAGCCGTGACATGATGATTGAAATTCTGGCGGATGAGGAAGGCCATATCGACTGGCTGGAGACCGAGCTGGATCTTATCGATAAACTGGGGATCCAGAATTATCTGCAGGCGCAAATTCGCGAAGAAGAGTAGAAGCAGAGTCGTTAATACAGGAAGGAGTTAATCCTTCCTGTTAAGTTCACCAACTTATCCAACAAAAGTAACCCCACCCACTTACGGCCAGTGCCGGACCAAAAGGAATCAGCGCGCCGCGACGTCCTTTTTTTGCCCATAACAGAAGACCATACATAATCCCTGTGATTGAAGCTGCGTAAAGGATCATCGGTATACTTTGCCAACCGCTCCAGGCCCCGGCAGCGGCCAGCATTTTGAAGTCCCCGTAGCCGATCCCCTCTTTATGCCATAACAACCTGACTAACCAGTAGATCAACCACAAAATCATATATCCCGCAACGGCTCCAATGATGGCGTCTTTGCCGGGTATAACACCGAAACTGGCGTTGAATAACAGCCCGAGCCACAGCAATGGCAGCGTGAGTTTGTCAGGCAGAAGATAATGCTGCAGGTCGATTACGCTGAGTGCGAGCGCAAACCAAAAATAGATAAAGAGCGCCAGCGCCAGCAGGATTTCGTTGGGATGGAGGGCGTAACAGAAAACGGCCATAACAGCACAGAGTGCTTCGAGCAAAGGATAGCGTTTCGAGACAGGAAGACCACAATGACGACACTTCCCCTTCAGATATAGCCAACTCAGTAGGGGAATGTTGTCATACCACGCCAGCGGGGTTTGGCAGTGGCAGCAATGCGAACCAGGCAGCCATAAATTAAAAGGGGAGAGCGCTCCGTCTGCGGGGGTGGGGGGGAGCACCATCAGAGGCAGGCGCCAGGTGAGCATTCCCATGGTGCTGCCCGCCAGTAGTCCAACGACAAGGAACAATATTGCTAACCCGTTATCCATTTTTTTTCGCTCCAATCGTCAGTCGTGTCAGCGTAATACTGTCGGCATCGTCTTTACTGGCGTGAAACTCAAGCGCCACGATGTGCAGACCATATTCGCCCTGTAACACCGCCAACCAGCGTACGAAGGTATCCATCTTGATGGTGGAGGCGCTGATATTGAGTCCACCACCGTGAGCCGGCTGGAGTGTTGCGTTAAGTCCCGATTTTTTAAGACTGCGCTTCACCAGCGTTTCCAGGGAGTCCGATTGCGTCCGCTGTGGAAGAAGACCGGCTGCTGAAGCCTGTTTGTGAAGCCACTGTATGTCGAGCTGTAACTTTTCGTCCCGGGATTGCATTGTATCGATAGCCTGACCTAAAGGCTGCCAGGCGCCAAACCAAAAAATGGCCAACAGGCAGCATCCGAACAACGTTATAAAGATGCGTTGCTCATGCGTATTTTTATGATGAAACCAGACCTGAGCACGTTTAATCATTTCGAAGTGTCCACATTCCCTGTTCATGTTTTTCGACTTTTAATGGCAAGCCATAGATGCGCGCTTTGATGAATGCCTGTACCTGGCTTTCATCACTGGCGTAGATGAAAAGCTGCAAAGATTTACTCGCCGGATCATAGTTAAGTCCTTCCAGCGCCAATCCCGGGAATGCTGACAGCTTTGACTGCAACTGCTGCAAGAACAAATAGGGGGCAGGGATATGTTGTTGTAACTGTTTCGGCAGATAGGTTCGCAAATTGCTACTGTGTCTGTTCTCAGGAATGTATCGCTGCCACTGCTGTACCAGATCCTGACTGAGCTGCTTCTCCAGGCTATGGAGTTGCCAGTAGGTAATAGAGCGGGTAAGCAGTGCGACACCCGCAGCCAGCATGATGCTGAATAGCGCGACGCGCTTCAGGAGCGCGGTCCTGGGCGAGCGTGGAGAAGGGGCGCGAATCTTATCGTGTAGAAGATTAGGTACATTGCCGTTTGGGTAGAGAGTCAGAATATGGCGTTCAGGTTGACTCTCTGTACTGGAACAGGCCAGTGGTAACGAACCGTAGTTTACCAACTGCGGAGGGCCGAAATGCGTAAGCAGGTGGGTAAGCCACGCCTCCGTCAGGCAGGAGAGATAATTTTCCTGTGTTCTGAGCAACCACCGATCGCCCTCTCTTAATACCGTCCAGCCATTGTCGCATGCCGGCAGGCAACAGGCGTCAAACGTGACACATGTGGTGTTAATACCTACATCGGCAAGGGTTCGGAGCTGAGACTCAAGCCAGTCGGCATCAATGCCTGCAACAGTGAGACGAGACCCCTGACGGGACAGTAATGTCCAGTGCAATGAGGGCGCCCCTTCGTCGAGCGTTTCATCAGCGAGCCAGTGAAGCTTTTGGTCAGTCAGTTCATACTCTTCATCCGGTATGACGATTGTTTTACATGTCGCCATACTGGCGGAAAGAAGCAGATGTGCGGACTGCGCCGCTGGAAGTGTACCAAGCTCCGCTAACTGTTCCATGGACAGAAGCTGGATTTCACCTCCTCCACCTTCAGTATATTCCACCCATTCCACGGGGGCTGACGGCTGTTTTTGCAGGCGGATAAGCAGTTTTGGTGAGGACACTGAAACTGCTTTACTCTTCGCTACTGCCATCCGTAAGTTGGCGTAAATAGATTTTAATTGTTTTATTTTTTTCATCATAAAAGAAAAATGTGCGCATACCGGAAGTAAGGTCACCCTCGTGGGCTGTAGATGTGGTCAAAAAAAAGGTGCTATTGGCGGTTAACTGTTTTTTAAGCGAATCCGTCAGGGGTTTGGCGGCGCTGTAATCTTGTTGTGCCTGATAGAGAAAGGCATCTACCGTTTTCCAGCCACCTTCAGGGCGTTTCTTCAGCAGTGTTTTTGCATCTGAGTCACTGAGGTTATTGAGAAATAGCGCAGCTAATAGAGGGGCCTGCTGCTCATTAAGAGTATTAATATTTATGGCGAGTTCATTGCTGAATGTCGCGCAGATAAAAGGGGATAATTTTTGATAAATAGCGTCGGTCATTCCTTTGAGCTTGCGTATTTCGGCAGGTAAAAAGATCATCTGGCCTGCTGTAAGAAAACCCGGTTGGCTGGACTTGTAATACTCATCTTCAGCGCCTTTGACACGGGGCGTCACGTCAGCGTCAATGTAATCTGCGCCAGATTGAGCGATCTCGTCTGCGCGATACTTTTCCACGCCGATTTTTTCCAACAGGGCTGCGAACACCTCGATTTTATAGGGCAGAGTGGTCATCGGGTCCGTCGGCACATCTGCTAATGCGTTCAGATTGAAGCAATGTTGTAGATCGCTGGTTTGCCAGCTTACCGTTGTGTTGTCGCGAAGTTCTGCAAACTGGGGGAGCTCATCAAATTGGCTAAGCTTATCCTTGGCATTCTGCAGCGTTTGTGCAGTGGCTTGCGCTTCGGCATACAGCAGCGCATATTTCCCCTGGATACTGTCATTTGTGCGTCGGCTGCGCTGCAACTGAGTCTGAAAGCTGATCGTCATTTCTGATGCCAGCGCGGCCATCAGCGCCAGAATCATCAACACGATTAGTAACGCCGATCCCCTTTGATTACTCATTTAGCTGTCCCTGTAGCCGCCCCTGAAGTCGGGCTGGATTTCTGTTTCTCCGGGAACCAGCCGGGCAGAATAAAAAGACGAGTAAGAATCTCTCCGTTTTCACGCTCCAGCGTTATTTTAGCCGTTGTGGATGCACTGTCGCCCTCAGCCAGAGCCATGGTTGCGGACAGATGAGCGATGTCGGAGAGTAACGCTTGTGGTGGTGCCTCCTCTTTGCCATCGGGCGAGCGTCTCATCGCGCGGTATAACGTGCCATTGTCCACATACCAGTGGACGGTAGTGAGAATGAAAGCGGCCTCGAAAGGCATGGCTGGGTCTCGTGTCTGAGTAGTGAAAATCGCGCCATCTTTTTCGCTGAAAAAAGGCTGATTCGTCTGACGGTTTTTTCGCGGAACGTACTGCATCAAATCGTTTTCAAACAGCAGCATCGTATGCTGAATAGCATCAAAGTTATCGGCTGTCTTTTTCGCACGCTGATGCTGCTCTGAGGCCTGGGAAAAAACCATTGAGGCCAAAAAACTGAGCGTCGAGAAAATGGCAATTGCCAGCATCACTTCCAGTAACGTGAAGCCCCGCGTCATCTTACTCATTTTTTGTCTCCGTTTTCTGGCGTCCAGGAGTACAGATTAAGCGTCCGTCCGCTGGCGGAGGTTACGCTGGCTTGCTTTTGATTAATGCCTGACTGGTTTTGCAGGCTACCCGACAACTGCCAGGAGAAAGTCTCGTTCAGCAGTATTGTCTGGCCTTTTCCCGAGGTGGTCTGGTCGTTAATGGTTCCAATCAAGGCGTTGTCCGCAGCCCAGAGTGCCAGAGTTTCTTGCTTCAGCGTGTCGAGAGCAGAGAGTTGCCATTGCATACTGCTAATCAGCCCTATTACAGCGGTCGCAAAGATTGCCATCGCCAGCAATACCTCAAGCAGGAGCATTCCGCTTTGTTGCTTCATTGCGCATCCTCAAGACGAGTGATATCCAGCGGTAGCGATCCGTCACACCGCAGAGTCACGAATTTTGCACCGTCTTCATCTCTGAACATCACGGTAAAAGGCGTCAGTTGACCATCGGGTAAGATCATAATTTGTGGATTTGCATTTTCTGCTGAAGGCGTTACTTCAGGTTTCGCTGGCGCAGCCCAGTCACCGTAAAGCGGTAAACTGTCGCTGTCGGCCAGCTCTTGCCAGTTCCATTTGTGGGTTGAATCCTTTTGCGGTAGGTAAAAAGCCCAGCCTTCAGTGGTCAACCGCAAACCGACCACATGCTTTTCCAGCAACGCCAGGTCTGACGCGTATTTCACCGTCTGCCTGAAGGTGTCGATCCGCTGTAGTAGCTTTCCGCCTGATCCCAGCCGGTCACTTTGCATGGCGATAATGCCCGTAGCTGAGATGGCGATAATGACCACAACCAGCATCACTTCCAGCAACGTGAATCCTTTCTGATGCGTCATGTTTATTGCGATTTTTTGTTATTATCCCAGTTGTTAATGTCATCCGCCGTTCCAGCTTCTCCATCTGGCCCTACGGAGCTGATATCAATAGCGCCATGTTCGCCGGGGCTTATCAGGATATAGTCGTTCCCCCAGGGGTCTGCAGGCAGACGTCGGATGTAACCGTCAGTATTGTAATTCTCGGCCTTGGGAGAGAGCTCCGGCGCGGTGATGAGTGCTTCCAGACCTTGTTCCGTCGTGGGGTAGCGATGGTTGTCCAGCTTGTACATGTCCAGCGCATTTTCGAGCGCGACAATGTCGCTGACCGCCTTTTGTCTGTCCGCGCGATCTTTGTTGCCCATCAGATTCGGCACGACCAGGCTTGCCAGAACCCCCAAAATCACAATGACCACCATCAATTCCATGAGGGTAAAGCCACGCTCTGTGGCTCGTGTCTGTTGTTCCATAACCTTTCCTTAGTTCATTAATGAGTTAAGTTGTAAAATTGGCTGCATAACCGAGACGACAATGAACAAAACGATCATCGCCATCACAACGATCAACGCAGGTTCAAAAATTGCCAGCGTCAGTGCGATGCGGTTTTGTAGCTGGATTTCCTGATTTTCTGTTGCCCGCTGCATGAGTTCTCCAAGCTGACCGCTTTTTTCCCCGGAGGCGATCATGTAGAGCATCATCGCGGGAAAAATCTTCGTCTTCTCCAGCGACTGGCTAACGCTGTTGCCCTGGCGAACGCTCTCAGCCGCTTCACCCAGACGCTGGCGTATTTCCTGATTACTCACCCCCTCAGCGGAAAGCGACATAGCTTGTAAAAGAGGAACGCCGCTGCTGTTAAGAATGCTCAGGGCGCGTAAGTAGCGAGCGCTATTGATGGCGCATACTAAAGGCGACGTTAAGCGAAATTGAATTAACCAACGGTGAAATCGATGCCGGTTTCCCTTTTTTTTAAGCCAGAAAGAAAACAGGCATCCACCGCCAATGAGGGTGAGGAGGATCCAAGGTCCATATGCCGACAAAAAATTGCTGGTCGCGAGCAGGATCCGAGTGGTGAGCGGCAATGCGTGTTTGAGGTGGATAAACTGCGCTGCGACCTTAGGCACCACGGTGGTGAGCAAAATAATAACCACCAGAATAGCGACCGTAGTGAGCAGGGAAGGGTAGATTAAAGCCTGCGTAAGCTTGCTGCGCATTCGCTGGCGCGCTTCGTTAAAATCCGCCAGTCTTTCCAGAACTGCGCCTAACTGACCCACCGTTTCGCCCGCTTTAACGAGCGTGCAAAAGACGGCATCAAACAGGCGGGGATACGCCTGCATCGCAGTTGACAGTGATTGTCCTTCAAGAATGGACTGCCGAAGAGTCGTAATCACATCGGCAAGTTTCTTATTTTCTTTTTGTTGCCGAACCACGTCGAGTGCTTCATCCAGCGGTAATGCTGCGGCGATTAGCGTTGCAATCTGACGCGTAAAAAGCGTTAATTCACTGTGACTGACTCGTGCAGGGAGGGTCTTCAGGGGGATCGCGCGTCGTTGGGGTTTTATCGTTTGCGGCAATAGGGCCTGGCTACGCAGTTGCGCCACCATGTCCCGTTCGCTTGCGGCCTCGCTAACGCCCGTAATACGATTTCCCTTCACATCTGTTGCGGTCCAGCAATATTTCATTCAGGCTGCTCCGTCGGTGTTTGCCCTTCCGATGTCACTCTTAGCACTTCCTCCAGCGATGTAATGCCTTCTGCGGCGACGCGGAGACCGTTTGCCAGCAAACTACGATGGTGACGACGCTGAATTTGCTCCAGATGCTGTTCGTTGGTCTCTGTGTGAATGGCTTCGCGCAGTTCAGGCGTAACAAGTAACAGCTCGTGAATTGCCAGTCGCCCCTGATAGCCGCTATGCCTGCATGCCTCGCAGCCCCCGGCATGCCAGACCTGAGAGGTATTGATCCCTTGAGCCAGCAGGAGTTGCTGTTGCTGGTGGGTGGCGGGGCGCGGTATTTTGCAGTGGTTACACAGTCGTCTTACCAGACGCTGGGCAATAACCCCGACAAGTGATGAAGAAAGCAGAAACGATTCCACCCCCATATCCCGCAATCGTGTTACGGCACCGCTGGCGCTGTTTGTATGGAGAGTCGAAAGAACCAGATGTCCGGTCAACGACGCCTGAACAGCAATCTGCGCTGTTTCGGCGTCGCGAATTTCACCTACCATCACGACATCAGGATCCTGACGTAAAATGGCGCGTAGCCCACGGGCAAAAGACATATCTACGCGACTATTGACCTGCGTTTGACCTATCCCTTCCAGTTCATATTCAATCGGATCTTCAACGGTGAGGACGTTACGCTCCGGGCTATTCAGTGCGGAAAGGATGGCGTATAGCGTGGTACTTTTTCCTGAACCCGTTGGGCCGGTGACCAGAATAATGCCGTGGGGGAGGGCAATCAGATCTTTCAGGCTGCGTGTGTCTTCTGCTGACATATCCAGCTTATCGATTGATAACCGCAGGCTGGTTTTATCCAGCAGACGCAAAACGACACGTTCGCCATGCTGTGAGGGGAGCGTAGAGACGCGCACATCCACATTTCTCTGGCCTATTTTTAACGTTATGCGGCCATCCTGTGGGAGGCGCTTTTCGGCAATATCCAGCTTGGCCATCACTTTGATACGTGAGATCAGCAGGGCCGCCAGCTTTTTATTAGGCTGAACCACTGGACGCAGAACGCCATCGACGCGAAAGCGGATCCCCATCGTTTTCTCAAATACTTCGATATGAATATCGGATGCATGTTCCTTGATTGCTTCACTGAGTACGGCATTAATCAGCCGTATGACCGGCGCATCGGATTGTTCGTTAAGCAGATCTTCATTGGACTGGATCTCCTCAGAAAGAATGTTGAGATCATCAAGGTTATTCATATCTTCTGCGATCAACTGGGCAGTGCCGCTGTTCTGTTGATACAGGTGCTCGAGTTTTTCCTCAAACTGTTGCGTAGAGAGCCGGGTAAACCGGCTACATTCAGGCGCTGTTGCGGCTACGTCCAGCATAGATTCAAGGGAGGTATTTTCAGCATAAATCAGCTCTTCCTGCTGTACGGCAATACCGTATCGCTGTGCTTTTTTCCACGTAAAGGCTGTCATTTTGCACTGCCGTTATGGAACGGATTTTTGCTGTTTGACGTAGCTGGTGTGGCCACAGAGGAGTCAAATGCGTGGTCATCTAATGATTCAATGGCATCGACATCAATCAGGCTACCGTTTTGCTTGCTACTCCTGTTTTGTTGCATCTCCTTGAAGCCAGTATATTTATCCCTCGAAAGCGAATGATAGACTTCATCATCTCTGATGATGGTTGGTCGGATGAACACCATCAAGTTGCGTTTATTTTTTTCATTTGAGGTATAGCGAAAAAGTTGCCCAATGAGGGGGATATCACCCAGTAAGGGAACTTTCGAAACCTCTTGTTTACTTGAGTCATCCATCAATCCGCCCAATACTACGGTTTCACCGCTTTTTACCAGGACGGCGTTTTGAATAGTACGGGTATTAAATGTAGGGCCGAGAGTGGATGAGGTTGCCGTAGAATCGACACTGGACACCTCTTGCTCAATTTCCATTAATACGGAATCGCCTTCATTGATTTGCGGCGTAACCTTTAGCTTAGTGCCGACTGTCTTACGTTCGACGGTGCTGTAAATATTATCGCCCGAGGTGGTTTGCGACCCGGAAAGCACCGGAACGTCTTGCCCGGCGTTGAAAGATGCCTCTTTGTTATCGAGTGTCACGATACTCGGAGTAGAAAGAATATCATTCTTGCTATTGCTACTCAGCGCGGTAAGGAGAACCCCCCAGTCGCCGTTGAAGAATCCTGCGGCAAGGCCATTGAAGTTACTGAACAAATCATATGCAGGGTTATCGCTGGTGGTACCGCCCTGTCTCTTGAATTCTTGAACCCCTTGTGCGGCATTGAAAATGGGAAGATTGGTCTTGGTAAACTGCTGCACGCCGACGTTTTTGTTGGCCCACTGGACCCCAAGATTAATGCCTTTACCATCCTGAACTTCCACGATGATAGCTTCGACCAGAACCTGGGCGCGGCGAATGTCCAGTTTGGCGATGACATCTTCTAACTGCTGGAGGATACTTTGGTCTGCGGTAATAACCAGCGAGTTGGTTTGTTCATCTGCCGTGATGGATATATCGTTATTGCTGCTGGCAGATGATTTTGAAGCGCTGCTTTTTTCATCCTTCATCTTTTGCGTGACGCCGGTTAAAACTTCAACCAGTTTATCTGCTTTGGCATATTTCAAATACCAGACACGGGTGTTGCCTTCACCTTGATCTTGCGTATCCAACCGGGAAATAAGTTGTGCCATGCGCGCCCGGGCACGATCGGAACCGCTGACAATTAACGCATTACTACGTTTATCTGCAACGATGCGCGTCTGAAGTGTGGCCGGTTTAGCCTCTTTGCCATTTTCTCGCGCCAGGTCATTGAGGACGTCGGCCAGGTCGGTCGCTGAGGCATACTTCAGTGTGAAAACCTGTTCTTTGGCATCACCCATCACATCGACACGTTTAACCACCTCCAACAGACGATTGACGGTTGAGGCTTTGCCGGTGATGATCAATGCATTTGATGGTTCGTAATGCACAACATTACCGACCTTACCGCCATCAAGCATTTGTCGAAGCAAGGGGGACAATACGCGAGCAGGAACGTTTTCCAGTGACACAATACGCGTCACCAGTTCATCTCCTTTGCCGGGTTTCGTCCCGCTAATGAGTCTTCCTGGCATTGTTTTGACTTGCTCTGAACGCACTACCTTAAGTAACCCATTATCAAGAGTAATAATTGAGAAACCGTAGAGATCCAGTACGCTCAGGAAAAACTGATAATATTCATCCTCATTGAAGGTATCATTGCTTCTGACAGATATTGAAGCCTTAACATCGGGATCAATCAGAATGGTTTTACCCATATTTTGGCCGACAATATTGACAAATGTCTGAATGTCCGCATTGTCAAAGTTAGCGGTATAATCGACTGCGAATGCAGTGCGGCAGGAGGCTGCGAGTAAAAGTATCAACGACCAACTTTTCAGTCGCCGATGTAAAACAGTTCTCTCCATTTAGTCTTCCTTTCCATCCTGGAATTGTTGAACTGAAACATTAATTAACCGTGGCGAAGCATTACGTAAGACGGTGAACTGAGCCATTTTAAGGTGCTTAAGCGCATTTTGTGCTTTGCCTAAATTTGCCTGTTGAGTCAACTTGATATTATTTAGCTGAATGGCTATATCCCCAGGTTCGAGGGAAGAATGCTTAAAAAACTGAACCTGTTTTCGTGGTAGAAGGCGTAAACCACGTAAAGTGTTCTTATCCACTACAGGACTGGCATCAATGAAATCAGCCAGCGTTACCGCTTGTTGCTCTTGCTGGGATGCTACCGCCCCCTGAGACCTGGACAGTTGTGCCAGTTCAGCAAGCAATGTCAGTTGCAGTGTTTGCTCACCAGAAGAAAACATTATCTGATTCTTTGTAATACCCGTAACACGTATTTTGCTGGAGGACTTCAGATAATCATTAATGGCATAAACATTCTGCTCACCATTTTCCTGCAAGATTGCGCGGGAAATGGATTTATTTGAACTATGAATAATTCCGCTGACAACGACCCCGGACAGCAATGCCTCTTGCGCATGCGATTGTTGATGGGGGGAAACATTCATATCTGCATCTAAGGGCACGGATGATAAATGCCATTTTTGTTTTCTGTTTGAGATATTCTCCTGATGAATTTGACTTGATGCTGTCCGCAATGTTTTGTTTTCAAACCACTGTTCATATCCTTTATGTATACAAGCAAAAATACATATAACGCTTGCAAATATCACTATGAGGTAGGCGCCATGATAAAATAGCGTGCTTTTGAATACGTGGCGGATAGTTTTCATAAAATTATGATTAAGAATAACTAACAAGTTAATCTGTTTCTTGTTAATGATAACGATAATATATTTATCCTGCTGCCAGGCGACAAGCGTTTTGGCTCCCACGTTCCTACTTTAGGAAATAATAAATTTTATGGAAAATATGAATGTTCATGGATGAGTTCATTTCTGTTTTGACCTCCCGCCAGCAACTGTTGCGGGATAATATCCTTTCCGCGTTTTTGAACGAACAATGGCTGGTATTACATGGGGCAAAAGGCACCGGAAAAAGCACGCTTGCACGCAGTGTAGAAGCGTTATGGCCACATCGGGTGCTAACTCTGGCACCTGTAAATAGAAAAGGTTATAGGTGGGAATGGCAGGTTATCGCAGATACGCAAAAGGTGGGATGTTTAACCGGACGGTCATTTTCTGGCGAGACGATCTGGAGCGAATTACTTGGTCTGATAACCGTTAAGGCATGCGATAAGCCTTTGTTTATTTTGGAAGACGGACATCAGGTCACCACCGGTATTACTGCAACGGTTAAGGCGTTTATCGCCATAATGCCGAAGGCCCGGCTGCTAGTAACCGGTAGATACAGTCTGAGACAGCAGCGCCAGTTGCGTACGATGCATCCGCTCTGGTTCGACGTACCCATCCCGGATATTGAGGATTACCGTAGGGTAATCGCACCCTGTATCGAAACGGAACAGGAGGGCCAAGATGCCCTTCCTGAGACATTTATCCGACATATCAAGAAACGTTGCCGCGGTAATCTGCATCTGGCGGCGCGTGTCGGGTGGAATCTTACGCGTAATAAAACGAAACAGGGTGAACAACAAACCAGCATCACGCCGCTTCAGCAACGTGAAGCGCTGCGTTGTCTGCCTGCGCCTCGTCGAACCGGGGGGACGTGTCTGGCAGTGGTTGTCGTCGCGGCGCTATGTGGTAGCGCTGGCTGGCACTTCAGTCCATTGCTTGACAGATGGTTGCCGCCCATAGCCAGCATATGGCCTGCAGGACAGCCATCGGCTGCATCACTTTCTTCCACAACGCTGACGTCAACGATTATGTCAACTAATGAGTCGCTCGCGCGGCTTTACAGCGTCTGGGGATATGAAGTCAATAAAGGGGAAGCATGGTGCGATCAGGCGTACCGGGCGGGTTTGGTTTGCCTGTCGGGCACTGATACGCTGGAATCGCTTCTGGCCCAGCAACTCCCCTGGATAGCAACGCTAAAGGTAGATAATAGCCTTATACCTGTTGTCGTGATTGGAGAAAGCAACCAGACCATCACTGCCCAGTCGGGCGCTGGTACATGGATTATGGATAAAGCCTGGTTCAGTGAAGTGTGGCAAGGGAATTACACGCTAATGTGGAAACCTTCACCAGACGGTAATGTGAGCATCATGAAGAAAAGCAGCGTCGAAGACATTCTCTGGCTGGATATGATGCTGAGTCGCGTGTTGAATGTTGAGGCTGAGAGCACGGGAGAGTGGAGCCCTCTTTTATCGGAAAAAGTCCGCCAGTTTCAAATGCAAAATAAGATTAAGGCTGACGGTATGGTAGGGCGGCTTACTCTTATTCGTCTATGGCAGGCGCTGGATGAAAGCCCAAAACTGATGCATGACGGAGGGAAAGCATGAAAACGGATCATGAATATTATTGTAGCGAAAACCTACGTTTTGACCGTCCAGATATGCCGCTTACGTTATGGCGGGGCGCGCGTATCGCGCTTTCATGGCTGGGGTTGAGCATTGGCATGGTAATCATAGGCTACTATACGCATAGCGCGTTTATTCAGCATACCGCGACGCCGGCCGTGCCGCCGAACTTTCGTCTGTCTGACGCGCACTATATATATAAGCAGCAGCCGCTGCCGGAACCGGAAGAGACCGTTGAAGAAGAAGGCGCGGATGATATGCGCAGCGAAGAACCGTCATCGCCTGACGAGTCTGTTCAAAACGGGGATCTCAAAGCGCGAGTGAAGCAGGCCATAGCGGAAATTGACCAGCAATAACGTCGTCCTGCGAAAGGTTGGTTATTATCGATACAACTTCACTTGCATTAAGCCCGCAGATACGTATAATGCGCGGGCTTGTCTTAATTGACGGCTGGTTCGATATGAGCCACTGATAGTCGATTTGACTATCTGACAATGTTCCCAATCGGGGAACTCTGTAAGAACGGTTACACTCTCCCATCAATCGTAATGGGTTTGAGGAGTAACTATTTCGTCTATAAAATAATTGGAGCTCTGGTCTCATGCAGAACCAAAGAATCCGTATCCGTTTGAAAGCGTTTGATCATCGTCTGATCGATCAATCAACCGCGGAAATCGTCGAGACTGCCAAGCGCACTGGTGCGCAGGTTCGTGGTCCGATCCCGCTGCCGACCCGCAAAGAGCGTTTCACCGTTCTGATCTCTCCGCACGTTAACAAAGACGCGCGTGATCAGTACGAGATCCGTACTCACAAGCGTCTGGTTGACATCGTTGAGCCAACTGAAAAAACCGTTGATGCTCTGATGCGTCTGGACCTGGCTGCCGGTGTAGACGTGCAGATCAGCCTGGGTTAATCAGGTCATCGAGCGATTGAGAGGTTGATACAATGATTGGTTTAGTCGGTAAAAAAGTGGGTATGACCCGCATCTTCACTGAAGATGGCGTCTCTATCCCAGTAACCGTTATCGAAGTTGAAGCAAACCGCGTTACTCAGGTTAAAGATCTGGCTAACGACGGCTACCGCGCTGTTCAGGTTACCACCGGTGCTAAAAAAGCTAACCGTGTAACTAAGCCGGAAGCTGGCCACTTTGCTAAAGCTGGCGTAGAAGCTGGCCGCGGCCTGTGGGAGTTCCGTCTGGCAGATGGTGAAGAATACACCGTTGGTCAGAACATTAGCGTTGAACTGTTTGCTGACGTTAAAAAAGTTGACGTAACCGGTACCTCTAAAGGTAAAGGTTTCGCTGGTACCGTTAAGCGCTGGAACTTCCGTACCCAGGACGCTACTCACGGTAACTCCTTGTCTCACCGCGTTCCGGGTTCTATCGGTCAGAACCAGACTCCGGGCAAAGTGTTCAAAGGCAAGAAAATGGCAGGTCAGCTGGGCAACGAACGTGTAACCGTTCAGAGCCTGGACGTAGTACGTGTTGACGCTGAGCGCAACCTGCTGCTGGTTAAAGGTGGTGTTCCGGGTGCGACCGGTTGCGACCTGATCGTTAAACCAGCTGTGAAGGCGTAAGGGGATAGCAATGGAATTAGTATTGAAAGACGCGCAGAGCGCGCTGACTGTTTCCGAAACTACCTTCGGTCGTGATTTCAACGAAGCGCTGGTTCACCAGGTTGTTGTTGCTTATGCAGCTGGTGCTCGTCAGGGTACTCGTGCTCAGAAGACTCGTGCTGAAGTAACTGGTTCAGGCAAAAAGCCGTGGCGCCAGAAAGGTACCGGCCGTGCGCGTTCAGGTTCTATCAAGAGCCCGATCTGGCGTTCAGGTGGCGTGACCTTCGCTGCTCGCCCGCAGGACCACAGTCAAAAAGTTAACAAAAAGATGTACCGCGGCGCGCTGAAAAGCATCCTGTCCGAACTGGTACGTCAGGATCGTCTGATCGTTGTCGAGAAGTTCTCTGTAGAAGCGCCTAAAACTAAGCTGCTGGCACAGAAACTGAAAGACATGGCTCTGGAAGATGTGCTGATCATCACCGGTGAGCTGGACGAAAACCTGTTCCTGGCTGCGCGCAACCTGCACAAGGTTGACGTACGCGATGCAACTGGTATCGACCCGGTTAGCCTGATCGCCTTCGACAAAGTCGTAATGACTGCTGATGCTGTTAAGCAAGTTGAGGAGATGCTGGCATGATTCGTGAAGAACGTCTGCTGAAGGTGCTGCGCGCACCGCACGTTTCTGAAAAAGCGTCTACTGCGATGGAAAAAACTAACACCATCGTTCTCAAAGTTGCTAAAGACGCGACCAAAGCAGAGATCAAAGCTGCTGTGCAGAAACTGTTTGAAGTCGAAGTCGAAGTCGTTAACACCCTGGTAGTAAAAGGGAAAGTTAAACGTCACGGACAGCGTATCGGTCGTCGTAGCGACTGGAAAAAAGCTTACGTCACCCTGAAGGAAGGCCAGAATCTGGACTTCGTCGGCGGCGCTGAGTAAGTCGGAGGAGTAATACAATGGCAGTTGTTAAATGTAAACCGACATCTCCGGGTCGTCGCCACGTTGTTAAAGTGGTCAACCCAGAGCTGCACAAGGGCAAACCTTTTGCTCCGCTGGTTGAAAAAAACAGCAAATCCGGTGGTCGTAACAACAATGGCCGTATCACCACTCGTCACATCGGTGGTGGTCACAAGCAGGCTTATCGTATTGTTGACTTCAAACGCAACAAAGACGGTATCCCAGCAATTGTTGAACGTCTTGAGTACGATCCGAACCGCTCCGCGAACATCGCGCTGGTTCTGTACAAAGACGGTGAACGCCGTTACATTCTGGCCCCTAAAGGCCTGAAAGCTGGCGACCAGGTTCAATCTGGCGTTGATGCTGCAATCAAAGCAGGTAACACCCTGCCGATGCGCAATATCCCGGTTGGTTCTACCGTTCATAACGTAGAAATGAAACCAGGTAAAGGCGGTCAGCTGGCACGTTCCGCTGGTACTTACGTTCAGATCGTTGCGCGTGATGGTGCTTATGTCACCCTGCGTCTGCGTTCTGGTGAAATGCGTAAAGTCGAAGCAGACTGCCGTGCAACTCTGGGCGAAGTTGGCAATGCTGAGCATATGCTGCGCGTTCTGGGTAAAGCAGGTGCTGCACGCTGGCGTGGTGTTCGTCCTACCGTTCGCGGTACTGCGATGAACCCAGTCGATCACCCACATGGTGGTGGTGAAGGTCGTAACTTTGGTAAGCACCCGGTAACTCCGTGGGGCGTTCAGACCAAAGGTAAGAAGACCCGCAGCAACAAGCGTACTGATAAATTCATCGTACGTCGCCGTAGCAAATAATTTTAGAGGATAAGCCATGCCACGTTCTCTCAAGAAAGGTCCTTTTATTGACCTGCACTTGCTGAAGAAGGTAGAGAAAGCGGTGGAAAGCGGAGACAAGAAGCCCCTGCGCACTTGGTCCCGTCGTTCAACGATCTTTCCTAACATGATCGGTTTGACCATCGCTGTCCATAATGGTCGTCAGCACGTTCCGGTATTTGTTTCCGACGAAATGGTCGGTCACAAACTGGGTGAATTCGCACCGACTCGTACTTATCGCGGCCACGCTGCTGATAAAAAAGCGAAGAAGAAATAAGGTAGGAGGAAGAGATGGAAACTTTAGCTCAACATCGCCATGCTCGTTCTTCTGCTCAGAAGGTTCGCCTTGTTGCAGACCTGATTCGCGGTAAGAAAGTGTCGCAGGCTCTGGATATTCTGACCTACACCAATAAGAAAGCGGCTGTACTGGTTAAGAAAGTCCTGGAATCTGCCATTGCTAACGCTGAACACAACGATGGCGCTGACATTGACGATCTGAAAGTTACGAAAATTTTCGTAGACGAAGGCCCGAGCATGAAGCGCATTATGCCGCGTGCAAAAGGTCGTGCAGATCGCATCCTGAAGCGCACCAGCCACATTACTGTGGTTGTGTCCGATCGCTGAGACTCTGGAGACTAGCAATGGGTCAGAAAGTACATCCTAATGGTATTCGCCTGGGTATTGTAAAACCATGGAACTCAACCTGGTTTGCGAACACCAAAGAATTCGCTGACAACCTGGACAGCGATTTTAAAGTACGTCAGTACCTGACTAAGGAACTGGCTAAAGCGTCTGTATCTCGTATCGTTATCGAGCGTCCGGCTAAGAGCATCCGTGTGACCATTCACACCGCTCGCCCGGGTATCGTTATCGGTAAGAAAGGCGAAGACGTAGAAAAACTGCGCAAAGTCGTAGCTGATATTGCTGGCGTTCCTGCCCAGATCAATATCGCCGAAGTGCGTAAACCTGAACTGGACGCAAAATTAGTTGCTGACAGCATCACTTCTCAGCTGGAACGTCGCGTTATGTTCCGTCGTGCTATGAAGCGTGCTGTACAGAACGCAATGCGTCTGGGCGCTAAAGGTATTAAAGTTGAAGTTAGCGGCCGTCTGGGCGGCGCGGAAATCGCACGTACCGAATGGTACCGCGAAGGTCGCGTACCGCTGCACACTCTGCGTGCTGACATCGACTACAACACCTCTGAAGCGCACACCACTTACGGTGTAATCGGCGTTAAAGTGTGGATCTTCAAAGGCGAGATCCTGGGTGGTATGGCTGCTGTTGAACAACCGGAAAAACCGGCTGCGCAACCTAAAAAGCAGCAGCGTAAAGGCCGTAAATAAGGAGCGTCGCTGATGTTACAACCAAAGCGTACAAAATTCCGTAAAATGCACAAAGGCCGTAACCGCGGTCTGGCTGCTGGCGCGGATGTTAGCTTCGGCAGCTTCGGTCTGAAAGCTGTTGGCCGTGGTCGTCTGACTGCCCGTCAGATCGAAGCAGCACGTCGTGCTATGACCCGTGCAGTTAAGCGTCAAGGTAAGATCTGGATCCGTGTATTCCCGGACAAACCGATCACTGAAAAGCCGCTGGCAGTGCGTATGGGTAAAGGTAAAGGTAACGTGGAGTATTGGGTTGCCTTGATTCAGCCGGGTAAAGTCCTGTATGAAATGGACGGCGTACCGGAAGAGCTGGCCCGTGAAGCATTCAAGCTGGCAGCAGCGAAACTGCCGATTAAAACCACCTTTGTAACTAAGACGGTGATGTAATGAAAGCAAAAGAGCTGCGTGAGAAGAGTGTTGAAGAGCTGAACACCGAGCTGCTGAATCTGCTGCGTGAGCAGTTCAACCTGCGTATGCAGGCTGCAAGTGGCCAGCTGCAACAGTCTCACCTGTTGAAGCAAGTGCGTCGTGATGTCGCACGCGTTAAGACTTTACTGACTGAGAAGGCGGGTGCGTAATGACCGATAAAATCCGTACTCTGCAAGGTCGCGTTGTTAGCGATAAAATGGAGAAATCCATCGTTGTTGCTATCGAACGTTTTGTGAAACACCCGATCTACGGTAAATTCATTAAGCGTACGACCAAACTGCACGTACATGACGAGAACAACGAATGCGGTACTGGTGACGTGGTTGAAATCCGCGAATGCCGTCCGCTGTCCAAGACTAAGTCCTGGACGCTGGTTCGCGTTGTAGAGAAAGCTGTTCTGTAATACAGTAGGCATTCTCAACGAATAAACGGCTCAGCGATGAGCCGTTTATTTTTTCTACCCATATCGTTTGAGCGGTGTTATAATGCCGCGCCCCCGATATGGGGCTTTTTTAACGACCTGATTTTCGGGTCTCAGTAGTAGTTGACATTAGCGGAGCACTAAAATGATCCAAGAACAGACTATGCTGAACGTCGCCGACAACTCCGGTGCACGTCGCGTAATGTGTATCAAGGTTCTGGGTGGCTCGCACCGTCGCTACGCAGGCGTCGGCGATATCATCAAGATCACCATCAAGGAAGCAATTCCGCGTGGTAAGGTCAAAAAAGGTGATGTGCTGAAGGCGGTAGTGGTGCGCACCAAGAAGGGTGTTCGTCGCCCGGACGGTTCTGTCATTCGCTTCGATGGTAATGCATGCGTTATTTTAAACAATAACAGCGAGCAACCTATCGGTACGCGTATTTTTGGGCCGGTAACTCGTGAACTTCGTAACGAGAAGTTCATGAAAATTATCTCTCTGGCACCAGAAGTACTCTAAGGAGCGAATCATGGCAGCGAAGATCCGTCGTGATGACGAAGTTATCGTGTTAACCGGTAAAGATAAAGGTAAACGCGGTAAAGTTAAGAATGTCTTGTCTTCCGGCAAGCTCATTGTTGAAGGTATCAACCTGGTTAAGAAACACCAGAAGCCGGTTCCGGCTCTGAACCAACCAGGCGGCATCGTTGAAAAAGAAGCTGCTATTCAGGTTTCTAACGTTGCAATCTTCAACACGGCAACCGGCAAGGCTGACCGTGTAGGCTTTAGATTCGAAGACGGCAAAAAAGTCCGTTTCTTCAAATCTAACAGCGAAACTATCAAGTAATTTGGAGTAGTACGATGGCGAAACTGCATGATTACTACAAAGACGAAGTAGTCGCTAAACTCATGACTGAGTTTAACTACAATTCTGTCATGCAAGTCCCTCGGGTCGAGAAGATCACCCTGAACATGGGTGTTGGTGAAGCGATCGCTGACAAGAAACTGCTGGATAACGCAGCAGCTGACCTGACAGCAATCTCCGGTCAAAAACCGCTGATCACCAAAGCACGCAAATCAGTTGCAGGCTTCAAAATCCGTCAGGGCTATCCGATCGGCTGTAAAGTAACTCTGCGTGGCGAACGCATGTGGGAGTTCTTTGAGCGTCTGATCACTATTGCTGTTCCACGTATCCGTGACTTCCGTGGCCTGTCCGCTAAGTCATTCGATGGTCGTGGTAACTACAGCATGGGTGTCCGTGAGCAGATCATCTTCCCAGAAATCGACTACGATAAAGTCGACCGCGTGCGTGGTTTGGATATTACCATTACCACTACTGCGAAATCTGACGAAGAAGGCCGTGCTCTGCTGGCTGCCTTTGACTTCCCGTTCCGCAAGTAAGGTAGGGTTACTGAATGGCTAAGCAATCAATGAAAGCACGCGAAGTAAAGCGCGTAGCTTTAGCTGATAAGTACTTCGCAAAACGCGCTGAACTGAAAGCTATTATCTCTGATGTGAACGCGACCGACGAAGATCGTTGGAACGCAGTTCTGAAGCTGCAGTCTCTGCCGCGTGATTCCAGCCCGTCCCGTCAGCGTAACCGCTGCCGTCAAACAGGTCGTCCGCATGGCTATGTGGGCAAGTTCGGGTTGAGCCGTATCAAACTGCGTGAAGCCGCTATGCGCGGTGAAGTACCAGGCTTGAAAAAGGCTAGCTGGTAATTACCAATTGAATCACGGGAGTAAAGACAGATGAGCATGCAAGATCCGATCGCGGATATGCTGACCCGTATCCGTAACGGTCAGGCCGCGAATAAAGCTGCGGTCACCATGCCTTCCTCCAAGCTGAAAGTGGCAATTGCCAACGTGCTGAAGGAAGAAGGTTTTATTGAAGATTTTAAAGTTGAAGGCGACACCAAGCCGGAACTGGAACTTACTCTTAAGTATTTCCAGGGTAAAGCTGTTGTAGAAAGCATTCAGCGTGTCAGTCGCCCAGGTCTGCGCATTTATAAGCGTAAAGACGAGCTGCCGAAGGTTATGGCTGGCATGGGTATCGCAGTTGTTTCTACCTCTAAAGGTGTTATGACTGATCGTGCAGCGCGCCAGGCTGGTCTTGGTGGCGAAATTATCTGCTACGTAGCCTAATCGGAGGAAAAAATGTCTCGTGTTGCTAAAGCACCGGTCGTTATTCCTGCCGGCGTTGATGTAAAAATCAATGGTCAGGTTATTACGATCAAAGGTAAAAACGGCGAGCTGACTCGTACTCTCAACGATGCTGTTGCAGTAAATCATGCAGATAATGCACTGACCTTCGGTCCGCGTGATGGTTACGCAGATGGATGGGCTCAGGCTGGTACCGCGCGTGCCCTGCTGAATGCAATGGTTGTCGGTGTTACCGAAGGCTTCACTAAGAAGCTGCAGCTGGTTGGTGTAGGTTATCGTGCAGCGGTCAAAGGGAATGTAGTAAACCTGGCTTTAGGTTTCTCTCATCCAGTTGATCATCAGCTGCCGGCAGGTATCACTGCAGAATGTCCGACTCAGACTGAAATCGTGCTGAAAGGCGCTGATAAACAGCTGATCGGTCAGGTTGCGGCAGATCTGCGCGCCTACCGTCGTCCTGAGCCTTACAAAGGCAAGGGTGTTCGTTACGCCGACGAAGTCGTGCGTACCAAAGAGGCTAAGAAGAAGTAAGGTAACACTATGGATAAGAAATCTGCTCGTATCCGTCGTGCGACCCGCGCACGCCGCAAGCTCAAAGAGCTGGGCGCAACTCGCCTGGTGGTACATCGTACCCCGCGTCATATTTACGCACAGGTAATTGCACCGAACGGTTCTGAAGTTCTGGTAGCTGCTTCTACTGTAGAAAAAGCTATCGCTGAACAACTGAAGTACACCGGTAACAAAGACGCTGCAGCAGCTGTGGGTAAAGCTGTCGCCGAACGCGCTCTGGAAAAAGGCATCAAAGATGTGTCCTTTGACCGTTCCGGGTTCCAATATCATGGTCGTGTCCAGGCACTGGCAGATGCTGCCCGTGAAGCTGGCCTTCAGTTCTAAGGTAGAGGTGTAAGATGGCTCACATCGAAAAACAAGCTGGCGAACTGCAGGAAAAGCTGATCGCGGTAAACCGCGTATCTAAAACCGTTAAAGGTGGTCGTATTTTCTCCTTCACAGCTCTGACTGTAGTTGGCGATGGTAACGGTCGCGTTGGTTTTGGTTACGGTAAAGCGCGTGAAGTTCCAGCAGCGATCCAGAAAGCGATGGAAAAAGCCCGTCGCAATATGATTAACGTCGCGCTGAACCACGGCACCCTGCAGCACCCGGTTAAGGGTACTCACACGGGTTCTCGTGTATTCATGCAGCCGGCTTCCGAAGGTACCGGTATCATCGCCGGTGGTGCAATGCGCGCCGTTCTGGAAGTCGCTGGAGTTCGTAACGTTCTGGCTAAAGCGTATGGTTCCACTAACCCGATTAACGTGGTTCGTGCAACTATCGACGGTCTGGAAAATATGAAATCTCCGGAAATGGTCGCTGCCAAGCGTGGTAAATCCGTTGAAGAAATTCTGGGGAAATAAACCATGGCAAAGACTATTAAAATTACTCAAACCCGCAGTGCAATCGGTCGTCTGCCGAAACACAAGGCAACGCTGCTTGGCCTGGGTCTGCGTCGTATTGGTCACACCGTAGAACGCGAGGATACTCCTGCAGTTCGTGGTATGGTCAACGCGGTTTCCTTCATGGTTAAAGTTGAGGAGTAAGAGATGCGTTTAAATACTCTGTCTCCGGCCGAAGGCTCCAAAAAGGCGGGTAAACGCCTGGGTCGTGGTATCGGTTCTGGCCTCGGTAAAACCGGTGGTCGTGGTCACAAAGGTCAGAAGTCTCGTTCTGGCGGTGGCGTACGTCGCGGTTTCGAGGGTGGTCAGATGCCTCTGTACCGTCGTCTGCCGAAATTCGGCTTCACTTCACGTAAAGCAGCGATTACAGCCGAAGTTCGTCTGTCTGACCTGGCTAAAGTTGAAGGCGGTGTTGTAGACCTGAACACGCTGAAAGCAGCTAACATTATCGGTATCCAGATCGAGTTCGCGAAAGTGATCCTGGCTGGTGAAGTCACTACTCCGGTAACTGTTCGTGGCCTGCGTGTTACTAAAGGCGCTCGTGCTGCTATCGAAGCTGCTGGCGGTAAAATCGAGGAATAAGTAGCAGATGGCTAAACAACCGGGATTAGATTTTCAAAGTGCCAAAGGTGGCTTAGGCGAGCTGAAACGCAGACTGCTGTTTGTAATCGGTGCGCTTATTGTGTTCCGTATTGGCTCTTTCATTCCGATCCCTGGTATTGATGCCGCTGTACTTGCCAAACTGCTTGAGCAACAGCGAGGCACCATCATTGAAATGTTTAACATGTTCTCTGGTGGTGCTCTCAGCCGTGCTTCTATCTTTGCTCTGGGGATCATGCCGTATATTTCGGCGTCGATCATTATCCAGCTGCTGACGGTGGTTCATCCAACGCTGGCAGAAATTAAGAAAGAAGGGGAGTCTGGTCGTCGTAAGATCAGCCAGTACACCCGCTACGGTACTCTGGTGCTGGCGATATTCCAGTCAATCGGTATTGCTACCGGTCTGCCGAATATGCCTGGTATGCAGGGCCTGGTAATGAATCCAGGCTTTGCATTCTATTTCACCGCTGTTGTAAGTCTGGTTACAGGGACTATGTTCCTGATGTGGTTGGGCGAACAGATTACTGAACGTGGTATCGGCAACGGTATCTCAATCATTATCTTCGCCGGTATTGTTGCGGGACTCCCGCCAGCCATTGCCCATACTATCGAGCAAGCGCGTCAAGGCGACCTGCACTTCCTCGTGTTGCTGTTGGTTGCAGTATTAGTATTTGCAGTGACGTTCTTTGTTGTATTTGTTGAGCGTGGTCAACGCCGTATTGTGGTAAACTACGCGAAACGTCAGCAAGGTCGTCGTGTCTATGCTGCACAGAGCACACATTTACCGCTGAAAGTGAATATGGCGGGGGTAATCCCGGCAATCTTCGCTTCCAGTATTATTCTGTTCCCGGCGACCATCGCGTCATGGTTCGGGGGCGGGACTGGTTGGAACTGGCTGACAACAATTTCGCTGTATTTGCAGCCTGGGCAACCGCTTTATGTGTTACTCTATGCGTCTGCAATCATATTCTTCTGTTTCTTCTACACGGCGTTGGTTTTCAACCCGCGTGAAACAGCAGATAACCTGAAGAAGTCCGGTGCATTTGTACCAGGAATTCGTCCGGGAGAGCAAACGGCGAAGTATATCGATAAAGTAATGACCCGCCTGACTTTGGTTGGTGCGCTCTACATTACCTTTATCTGCCTGATCCCGGAGTTCATGCGTGATGCAATGAAAGTACCGTTCTACTTTGGTGGGACCTCACTGCTTATCGTTGTTGTCGTGATTATGGACTTTATGGCTCAAGTGCAAACTCTGATGATGTCAAGTCAGTACGAGTCTGCATTGAAGAAGGCGAATCTGAAAGGCTACGGCCGTTAACAGTCGCCCGAGAAGTTACGGAGAGTAAAAATGAAAGTTCGTGCTTCCGTCAAGAAATTATGCCGTAACTGCAAAATCGTTAAGCGTGATGGTGTCATCCGTGTGATTTGCAGTGCCGAGCCGAAGCATAAACAGCGCCAAGGCTGATTTATTCGCATATTTTTCTTGCAAAGTTGGGTTGAGCTGGCTAGATTAGCCAGCCAATCTTTTGTATGTCTGTGCGTTTCCATTTGAGTATCCTGAAAACGGGCTTTTCAGCATGGTGCGTACATATTAAATAGTAGGAGTGCATAGTGGCCCGTATAGCAGGCATTAACATTCCTGATCAGAAACATGCTGTGATCGCATTAACTTCGATCTACGGCGTCGGCAAGACCCGTTCTAAAGCCATTCTGGCTGCAGCGGGTATCGCTGAAGATGTTAAGATCAGTGAGCTGTCTGAAGAACAAATCGACACGCTGCGTGACGAAGTTGCCAAATTTGTCGTTGAAGGTGATCTGCGCCGTGAAGTTAGCATGAGCATCAAGCGCCTTATGGACCTTGGTTGCTATCGCGGTTTGCGTCATCGTCGTGGTCTCCCGGTTCGCGGTCAGCGTACCAAGACCAACGCACGTACCCGTAAGGGTCCGCGCAAACCGATCAAGAAATAATCGGGGTGATTGAATAATGGCAAAGGCACCAATTCGTGCACGTAAACGTGTAAGAAAACAAGTCTCTGACGGCGTGGCTCATATCCATGCTTCTTTTAACAACACCATCGTTACCATTACTGATCGTCAGGGTAACGCACTGGGTTGGGCAACAGCCGGTGGTTCCGGTTTCCGTGGTTCTCGCAAATCCACTCCGTTTGCAGCTCAGGTTGCAGCAGAGCGTTGCGCTGAAGCCGTAAAAGAATACGGTATCAAGAATCTGGAAGTTATGGTCAAAGGACCGGGTCCAGGTCGCGAATCTACTGTTCGTGCTCTGAACGCCGCTGGTTTCCGCATCACTAATATTACTGATGTGACTCCGATCCCTCATAACGGTTGTCGTCCGCCGAAAAAACGTCGCGTATAACGCTGTCGTTTCTAGGATTGTTGGAGAAAGAAAATGGCAAGATATTTGGGTCCTAAGCTCAAGCTGAGCCGTCGTGAGGGCACTGACTTATTCCTTAAGTCTGGCGTTCGCGCGATCGATACCAAGTGTAAAATTGAACAAGCTCCTGGCCAGCACGGTGCGCGTAAACCGCGTCTGTCTGACTATGGTGTGCAGTTGCGTGAAAAGCAAAAAGTTCGCCGTATCTATGGTGTGCTGGAGCGTCAGTTCCGTAACTACTACAAAGAAGCAGCACGTCTGAAAGGCAACACCGGTGAAAACCTGTTGGGTCTGCTGGAAGGTCGTCTGGACAACGTTGTATACCGTATGGGCTTCGGTGCCACTCGTGCAGAAGCACGTCAGCTGGTCAGCCATAAAGCAATTATGGTAAACGGTCGTGTTGTTAACATCGCTTCTTATCAGGTTAGTCCGAATGACGTTGTTAGCATTCGTGAGAAAGCGAAGAAGCAGTCTCGCGTGAAAGCCGCTCTGGAGCTGGCTGAGCAGCGTGAAAAGCCAACCTGGCTGGAAGTTGATGCTGGCAAGATGGAAGGTACGTTCAAGCGTAAGCCGGAGCGTTCTGATCTGTCTGCGGACATTAACGAACACCTGATCGTCGAGCTTTACTCCAAGTAAAGCTTAGTACCAAAGAGAGGACACAATGCAGGGTTCTGTGACAGAGTTTCTAAAACCGCGCCTGGTAGATATCGAGCAAGTGAGTTCGACGCACGCCAAGGTGACCCTTGAGCCTTTAGAGCGTGGCTTTGGCCATACTTTGGGTAACGCACTGCGCCGTATTCTGCTCTCATCGATGCCGGGTTGCGCGGTGACCGAGGTTGAGATTGATGGTGTACTACATGAGTACAGCACCAAAGAAGGCGTTCAGGAAGATATCCTGGAAATCCTGCTCAACCTGAAAGGGCTGGCGGTGAGAGTTCAGGGTAAAGATGACGTTATTCTTACCTTGAATAAATCTGGCATTGGCCCTGTGACTGCAGCCGACATTACCCATGATGGTGATGTCGAAATCGTCAAGCCACAGCACGTGATCTGCCACCTGACCGATGAGAACGCATCTATTAGTATGCGCATCAAAGTTCAGCGCGGTCGTGGTTATGTGCCGGCTTCTACCCGAATTCATTCGGAAGAAGATGAGCGCCCAATCGGCCGTCTGCTGGTCGACGCATGCTACAGCCCTGTAGAGCGTATTGCCTACAATGTTGAAGCAGCGCGTGTAGAACAGCGTACCGACCTGGACAAGCTGGTCATCGAAATGGAAACCAACGGCACAATCGATCCTGAAGAGGCGATTCGTCGTGCGGCAACCATTCTGGCTGAACAACTGGAAGCTTTTGTTGACTTACGTGATGTACGTCAGCCGGAAGTTAAAGAAGAGAAACCAGAATTCGATCCGATCCTGCTGCGCCCTGTTGACGATCTGGAATTGACTGTCCGCTCTGCTAACTGCCTCAAAGCAGAAGCTATCCACTATATCGGTGATCTGGTACAGCGTACTGAGGTTGAGCTTCTTAAGACGCCTAACCTTGGTAAAAAATCTCTTACTGAGATTAAAGACGTGCTGGCTTCCCGTGGACTGTCTCTGGGCATGCGCCTGGAAAACTGGCCACCGGCAAGCATCGCTGACGAGTAACCGGATCACAGGTTAAGGTTTTACTGAGAAGGATAAGGTCATGCGCCATCGTAAGAGTGGTCGTCAACTGAACCGCAACAGCAGCCATCGCCAGGCTATGTTCCGCAATATGGCAGGTTCACTGGTTCGTCATGAAATCATCAAGACGACTCTGCCGAAAGCGAAAGAGCTGCGTCGCGTAGTTGAGCCGCTGATTACTCTTGCCAAGACTGATAGCGTAGCTAATCGTCGTCTGGCATTCGCCCGTACTCGTGATAACGAGATCGTGGCAAAACTGTTTAACGAACTGGGCCCGCGTTTCGCGAGCCGCGCCGGTGGTTACACTCGCATTCTGAAGTGTGGTTTCCGTGCAGGCGACAACGCGCCGATGGCATACATCGAGCTGGTTGATCGTTCAGAGAAAACAGAAGCTGCTGCAGAGTAATCTGTAGTAACGTAAAAAAACCCGCCTCGGCGGGTTTTTTTATATCCGCCATATCCCCACTTATCTACAATATCTGTACTCTTTTTGTTCATCCCCTGGAGCGTCATATGTGGTTACTGGACCAGTGGGCGGAGCGCCATATTATTGCTGCACAGTCTAAAGGCGAGTTTGATGATTTACCTGGTACAGGCGAACCGCTTACTCTTGACGATGATTCCCATATTCCGCCTGAACTCCGGGCCGGATACCGTTTATTAAAAAATGCAGGCTGCCTTCCACCTGAGCTTGAGCAGCGCAGAGAGGCGATCCAACTGCTTGAAATACTCGCGGGGATCCGCAAAGATGATCCCAGTTATCAGGAAGTCAGTCGACGGTTGTCGCTACTGGAGCTAAAACTTCGACAGGCTGGGCTTAGCACCGAGTTTTTACACGGTGAATACGCAGATAAGCTGCTACAGAAGATCAACGACAAATAGCGGAGAGAGCATGTACCGAATTGGTGAATTAGCGAAGCTGGCTGACGTGACGCCGGATACTATCCGTTACTATGAAAAGCAGCAGATGATGGAACATGAAGTACGTACCGAAGGCGGGTTTCGCCTCTACACGGAAAGTGATCTTCAGCGTCTTAAGTTTATTCGTTATGCCCGTCAGCTTGGTTTTACACTGGAGTCGATTCGCGAACTGCTTTCGATCCGCATAGATCCAGAGCACCATACCTGCCAGGAATCAAAAGGGATCGTTCAGGAAAGATTACAAGAGGTCGAAGCGCGCATAGCGGAGCTTCAGGCGATGCAACGATCGTTACAGCGATTAAATGATGCGTGCTGTGGTAAAGCACACAGCAGTGTGTACTGTTCTATTCTTGAAGCACTTGAACAAGGCGCCAGCGGAACACTATCAGACCGTTGATTTTTTGCACGGTCAGGTCTACACTCCTGGCGTAAATTACCCCACAAACTGGAGAGAGTATGAGCCATTATCAGCATACCAAAGGACAGATAAAGGACAACGCCATTGAGGCGCTTCTGCATGATCCACTGTTCAGGCAGCGCGTTGAGAAAAATAAGAAAGGGAAAGGAAGTTATCTACGTAAAGGTAAACATGGCAATCGGGGAAACTGGGAGGCCAGTGGCAAGAAAGTGAAGCACTTTTTTACCACTGGCCTTTTTGTTTCAGTGAACGCTTAAGAGCGATTATTCTGTTCTTTCAGCAGGTCACGAATTTCACTTAGTAATACTTCTTCTTTAGATGGTGCTGGGGGTGCCGCTGGCTCTTCAGCTTTTTTACGATTCAATTTATTGATCAGTTTGATTGCCATAAAGATAGCAAACGCAACAATAATGAAATCGAAGACATTCTGAATGAATACGCCGTAATGCATGACCACCGCCGGGATGTCTCCCTGCGCATCACGTAACGTTAATGCAAACTGTTTAAAATCAATCCCACCAATTAGCAACCCCAGTGGCGGCATGATGATATCGGCAACCAGTGATGAAACGATCTTACCGAATGCCGCACCAATAATGACACCCACTGCCAAATCGACAACATTCCCGCGCATCGCGAATTCGCGAAACTCTTTAATAATGCTCATTTTATTCTCCCTATGCAGCTGACGTTTATAAGTTTAACAAATGTTTAGGCAATTTCCATTTATGTATTGCGGAAAGGAAAAATTATTAGGCCCTGATAAATAAAGGGAAATAAAAAAGGCGCTATATTAGCGCCTAAATTATTACAGGAAGAAGGGGCTTGGCTGGAATAAGCGCTCGACGTCGGTAATAAACTTTTTATCTGTCAGGAACATAATAACGTGATCGCCTTGTTCAATACGCAGGTTGTCATTGGCAATCATCACATCATTACCCCGTACAACAGCGCCAATAATGGTGCCGGGCGGAAGTTTAATTTCATCAATCGAGCGACCTACTACCCGTGATGTTGTCTCATCACCGTGTGCGACGGCTTCAATGGCTTCCGCTACGCCGCGGCGTAGTGATGAAACACCAACAATATCAGCTTTACGAACATGGCTCAGGAGTGCGGAGATGGTCGCCTGCTGCGGTGAAATCGCAATATCGATCACGCTGCCCTGCACCAGATCGACGTACGCTCTGCGTTGGATCAGCACCATCACTTTCTTGGCGCCCATTCGTTTAGCCAGCATCGCCGACATGATGTTAGCTTCATCGTCATTGGTCACCGCGATGAACAGATCAACCTGATCGATGTGTTCTTCCGCCAGAAGCTCTTGATCCGAAGCATCGCCAAAAAAGACGATCGTATTTTGCAGTTTCTCTGCAAGCTCCGATGCGCGCTGCTGATTACGCTCGATCAGTTTGACGCTGTAATCTTTTTCCAGACGCCGCGCGAGCCCTGCACCGATATTACCGCCACCGACTAACATAATGCGTTTGTACGGCTTTTCCAGACGCTGTAGCTCGCTCATGACGGCGCGAATGTGCTGTGATGCCGCGATAAAGAAGACTTCATCACCCGCTTCAACGATGGTAGAACCCTGCGGGCGAATTGGCCTGTCATGACGGAATATCGCCGCAACGCGGGTATCGATATGCGGCATGTGATCGCGCATTGTCGACAACGCATTACCGATTAGCGGTCCGCCGTAATAAGCTTTCACGACCGCCAGACTGACTTTGCCCTCGGCAAAATTCACGACCTGCAATGCGCCCGGATATTCAATCAGGCGATAAATGCTATCGATAACCAGTTGCTCAGGCGCAATCAGATGATCGATAGGGACGGCATCGGATTGAAATAGCTTGTCTGCATCGCGAACGTAATCCGGTGAACGAATACGGGCGATACGGTTAGGCGTATTAAACAGGGAATAAGCTACCTGGCAGGCAACCATATTTGTTTCATCTGAGCTGGTTACGGCAACCAGCATATCGGCATCATCGGCACCAGCTTCACGCAATACACGGGGATGTGAACCATGTCCTTGCACGACGCGGAGATCAAACTTGTCCTGCAAGCTGCGCAGGCGCTCACCATTGGTATCGACTACCGTGATATCGTTGTTCTCTCCGACCAGGTTTTCAGCCAGCGTACCGCCAACTTGCCCTGCGCCAAGAATGATAATTTTCATCAGTCGCGACCCGTTATCTCATCACTTTTTGATTAGCTTAGCGTAAAAGAAGCCATCGCCATCTTCTGCACCCGGTAAATTCTGACGTCCCGGCTGCTCTGGCGTACCGGTTTCGCTTAACACCGCATCCGGTGTGCGTGCAAGGAACGCGGCGATCTGCTGTTGGTTTTCTTCTGGCAGAATAGAACAGGTTGCATAGACCAGCGTGCCGCCCGGCTTAAGGTGTGTCCAGGTCGCGTTGAGGATCTCGGCCTGCAACTGAGCGAGTTCGGCAATATCACGATCGCGACGCAGCCATTTGATATCCGGATGGCGACGGATCACACCAGTGGCGGAACATGGAGCGTCCAGCAAAATACGGTCAAACTGTTGCTCACCGCACCACTGCTGCGGATAGCGACCATCACCCTGCTTCACGGTTGCTTTCATACCCAGGCGTTTCAGGTTGTCATACACGCGAGACAGGCGTTTATCGTCGACATCGACTGCCATCACGTTCGCATCTGGCGCAACCTCCAGAATATGGGTGGTCTTGCCGCCGGGAGCGCAACATAAATCAAGGATCTGTTCTCCGTTTTGTGGCTGCAGATAGCTGACGCAACCCTGGGCAGAGGCATCCTGAACGGTGACCCAACCTTGCTCAAAACCTGGCATGGCGAGCACGGGGGCTGGTGTTTCCAGACGGACCGCATCCGGGTAATCCGGATGAGGGAAACCGGTCAATCCTGCTTCGGCGAGTAGTTCCAGCCAGGCGTCGCGCGTATGGTGGTTGCGATTGACACGGAGCCACATTGGCGGGCGTTGGTTATTAGCCTCAAGGATGGCTTCCCATTGCTGTGGATAAGCGGCTTTAATACGTTTTACCAGCCAGGAGGGGTGTAAGAAACGTAGATCGCTTTGTGCGAACTCGGTCAGTAGTTCTTCCTGACGGCGCTGGAACTGGCGTAATACACCATTAATCAGCCCTTTCAACTGCGGACGCTTAATCACCACCGCGCCTTCTACGGTTTCGGCCAGCGCAGCATGGGGTGGGATACGGGTATGCAGCAGTTGGTAGAAGCCCACCATGATCAGGTAGTGAACGGTACGCTGTTTGCCCGTCATCGGACGTTCCATCAGTTGCTGGATCATCCACTCCAGTTGCGAGAGTGTGCGCAATACGCCGAAGCAAAGCTCTTGCAACAACGCTTTATCTTTATCGGCAACTTTTTGCTGCATGGCGGGCAGCACGTTGCTTAATGATTGCCCCTTTTCGACAACCTGCTCGACGGCCTGGGCCGCCATACTGCGTAAATTAAGATGTTTTTTCATAAGTGCAAAAATAAAAATGCCCGGTCACACCGGGCTTAAAGAGATGAACCGTCAGGCCAGACGGTTTCCGGGTACAAACCACTCCCGGCGCGAATTAAGCAGATCCTGCGCACTCATGGCTTTTTTGCCTGCAGGCTGCAAAGAGACGAGATTCAGGATGCCGTCGCCTGTTGCAACCTGGATACCCTGACGGGTCGCTTCCAGAATTGTGCCTGGTTCAGCGTTAGCGGGCATATCGATCACCGTCGCCTGCCAAATTTTTACTGGTTGCTCGTCGATGACGATATAGCTCATTGGCCACGGGTTAAAGGCGCGGATGCAGCGCTCCAACTGGGCGGCCGAAAGTGACCAGTCGATACGGGCCTCTTCTTTACTGAGTTTCTCTGCATGCGTAACCAGTGATTCATCTTGTACAACGGGTTTTATCGTGCCAGCAGCCAACTGTTTTAGCGTTTCAATCAGCCCCTGAGGCCCCAGGTCCGCCAGCTTGTCGTATAAAGAACCGCTGGTATCTTCTGCCGTAATCGGGCAGGAGAGCTTAAGCAACATATCACCGGTGTCGAGACCAACATCCATTTGCATGATGGTAACGCCCGTTTCGCTATCGCCAGCCCACAGTGAACGTTGAATCGGTGCTGCGCCACGCCAGCGTGGAAGCAGGGAACCGTGAACGTTGATACAACCCAGGCGCGGCATTTCCAGCACGGCTTTTGGCAGAATCAGTCCATATGCCACTACCACCATCACGTCTGCGTGTAAATCAGCAACCAACTGTTGGTTTTCCTGAGGGCGAAGAGAGACGGGCTGGAAAACCGGTATCCCTTTTTCTTCTGCCAACACTTTTACCGGGCTGGGCATCAGCTTTTTACCGCGTCCCGCAGGGCGGTCCGGTTGGGTAAACACGCCAACGACGTTATGTCCAGAAGACAACAGCGCGTCAAGGTGACGCGCTGCAAAGTCAGGTGTACCCGCAAAAATAATACGTAGTGAGTCTGACACGTTGATTCTTGTCCTTAAGCTCGGGCGTTCAGGCGGTCGAGTTTTTCAACTTTCTGACGAATACGTTGTTGCTTCAACGGAGACAGATAATCGATAAACAGTTTACCGACCAGGTGATCCATTTCATGTTGAATGCAGATAGCGAGCAGGCCATCGGCTTCCAGTTCAAAAGATTTACCGTCGCGATTGAGCGCACGAATTTTTACTTTCTCAGCGCGTGGGACTAACGCACGCTGTTCGGGGATAGACAGGCAACCTTCTTCAATGCCGGTTTCGCCATCTTTCTCCAGCAGCTCCGGGTTGATTAAAACCAACTGCTCGTCGCGATTTTCAGAGACATCAATAACAATGATGCGCTGATGGATGTCGACCTGTGTTGCCGCCAGACCGATCCCCTCTTCTGCGTACATCGTTTCGAACATATCATCAACGATACGCTGAATTTCTGCATTCACTTCTTCAACCGGTTTTGCGACTTTGCGAAGGCGCTCGTCCGGAATATGTAACACTTGCAAAACTGACATAGTTATCCAGAGTTGTGTTCAGGAGTTGAAAAGATTATTACCTCTATTCTAGACAAAACCCCCTCTGATTGACAGCATCAGTGACCAATCGCAAAGATTGCCAGGACTGCTTGTGGCAGGGGAGCAGGGATGACCCAAATTGAAATTTGGCTACGTTTAGCGCAAGTGAATGAACTGTATGGTGATGAGATGGTGCGCCTTGCCCACTGGCTCAATGCCCAACCCTGTATTAACAACACGATACTCCAGCACGCAGGATTATCTTCCCGCCAGGCCAAGCGCTTTCTAACCTTTTCAGAACAGTTACTGGAAAAAACGCTGCGTTGGTTGGAGCAGCCTAATCACCATTTAGTGGTTGCCGACAGCGAGCATTATCCGTCCCAGCTGCGCGCGATTGAAGATTATCCTGGGGTACTTTTCGTTGCCGGTACTCCCGCATGCCTGCATTCATTTCAGGTGGCCGTCGTCGGTAGTCGCCAGCATTCATGGTATGGCGAACGTTGGGGGCGATTATTTTGCGAAAAGCTTGCCGCGTTTGGGGTGACGATAACCAGTGGGCTGGCCCGAGGGATTGATGGCGTGGCGCATCATGCGGCGATAAACCGACAAGGCACGAGTATTGCGGTGCTGGGAAATGGGCTTGAGACCATTCATCCACGACAGCATGTCCGTCTCGCCGAACGTCTGATCGATTCCGGAGGCGCATTGGTGTCTGAGTTCCCATTAGATACGCTCCCGCTGCCGCGCAATTTTCCCCGACGAAATCGCATTATCAGTGGTCTAAGTAAAGGTGTCCTGGTCGTTGAGGCCGCGCAACGTAGCGGTTCATTGGTCACGGCACGCTGTGCGCTGGAGCAGGGGCGGGAGGTTTTTGCTTTGCCTGGGCCGATTGGGAGTCCGGGAAGTGAAGGCCCACATTGGCTTATTCAGCAGGGAGCCACGCTTGTGACCGCACCAGAGGAAATTCTGGAAAATTTGCAATATGGGCTGCAATGGTTGCCAGATGAACCTGAAAAATCAATTTATTCGCCAGATCACGAAGAGGTGGCATTGCCATTTCCTGAGCTCCTGGCTAACGTAGGAGATGAGGTAACACCTGTTGACGTCGTCGCTGAACGTGCCGGCCAACCTGTGCCAGAGGTAGTGGCTCAACTACTCGAACTGGAGTTAGCAGGATGGATCGCAGCTGTACCCGGCGGCTATGTCCGATTGAGGAGGGCATGCCATGTTCGACGTACTAATGTATTTGTTTGAGACATATATCCATAACGAAGCTGAGCTGCGAGTGGATCAGGACAAACTGGAACGGGATCTTACCGACGCTGGTTTTGATCGTGAAGACATCTACAACGCGTTACTGTGGCTGGAAAAGCTTGCTGATTATCAGGATGGCCTTGCCGAACCTATGCAGCTAGCATCTGATCCTCTTTCTCTGCGTATTTATACTGCAGAAGAATGTGAACGGCTGGATGCGAGTTGTCGCGGATTCTTGCTATTCCTGGAGCAGATTCAGGTGCTAAACCTCGAAACGCGAGAAATGGTAATTGAGCGCGTACTCGCGCTGGATACGGCAGAGTTTGATCTGGAAGACCTGAAGTGGGTGATCCTGATGGTGCTATTCAACATTCCAGGTTGTGAAAATGCCTATCAGCAAATGGAAGAATTACTCTTTGAAGTGAATGAAGGTATGCTGCATTAATCAATCTTCATTCAGTATGAGTTGTTATGGCTAAATCAGCACTGTTTACGGTGCGTAAAAACGAGCCCTGCCCACAATGCGGGGCTGAACTGGTTATTCGCTCCGGGAAACACGGTCCGTTTCTCGGTTGTTCACACTATCCAGAATGCGATTATATCCGTCCGCTGAAATCATCTGCAGACGGGCATATTGTCAAAGTTCTGGAGGGTAAGTTTTGCCCTGCATGTGGCGCTGAGTTGGTATTGCGACAGGGGCGATTCGGTATGTTTATCGGATGCAGTGACTATCCTGCATGCGAGCACACCGAGCTTATCGACAAGCCTGATGAAACAGCAATAGTCTGTCCTCAATGCCAGACCGGTCACCTGGTCCAGCGGCGTTCCCGTTATGGCAAAACTTTTTACTCCTGCGATCGCTATCCGGAGTGCCAGTTTGTTATTAACTTCAAACCATTAGCTGGAGAATGTCCAGAGTGTCATTATCCGCTACTCATCGAAAAGAAAACCGCGCAGGGTGTGAAGCATTTCTGTGCCAGTAAACAATGTGGAAAGCCGATTTCGGCGGAATAAAAAAGTGAATAATAACCTGCCCACAGGCCCTATCGCTGCTGCAATAGAGGTACTGAACCAAGAGAAAGTCATCGCCTATCCAACAGAAGCTGTATTTGGTGTCGGCTGCGATCCCGACAGCGAAACGGCAGTAAGTCGTTTGTTGGAATTAAAACAACGTCCGGTCGAGAAAGGCTTAATTTTGATTGCGGCCAACTTTGAGCAACTTAAGCCCTATATTGACGATAGCTCGCTTACTGATACTCAACGTGAGGCTATCTTCGCTCGCTGGCCTGGTCCCGTCACCTTTGTTTTCCCGGCGCTTGCGACTACACCTCGTTGGTTGACCGGTCGTTTTGATTCGCTGGCCGTGCGTGTCACCGATCATCCGCTGGTGGTTGCACTGTGCCAGGCTTATGGCAAACCTATAGTTTCCACCAGTGCTAATTTGAGTGGCTTACCGCCTTGCCGAACGGTAGAGGAAGTCCGCGCGCAGTTCGGTACAGACTTTCCCGTTGTTGAAGGAGAGACCGGAGGGCGATTGAATCCTTCGGAGATCCGTGATGCACTGACGGGTGAACAGTTTCGACAGGGGTAATATGAAAGAAGCCTATGCTGTTTTTGGTAATCCGATAGCGCACAGTAAATCGCCTTTTATCCATCAGCAATTTGCAGAGCAACTGAAGATTGATTACTCCTATGGACGTGTACTGGCGCCGATCAATGACTTTGTGAATTCGCTGAACGCCTTTTTTGCTGAGGGTGGTAAGGGGGCAAATGTCACCGTTCCTTTTAAAGAAGAGGCGTTTGCGCGTGCCGATGAATTAACAGAGCGGGCATCGCTAGCTGGAGCAGTTAACACCCTTAAACGGCTGGAGGATGGACGTTTGCTGGGAGATAACACGGATGGTATCGGTTTATTAAGCGATCTTGAGCGTTTATCTTTCATTCGTCCCGGATCGCGAATTCTGCTGATTGGTGCGGGTGGTGCATCCCGTGGGGTATTGCTACCTCTTCTTTCTATGGATTGTGCGGTAACCATTGTTAATCGTACGGCCTACCGCGCTGAAGAATTGGCACAGCTCTTCTCTCATACCGGTAGCGTGCAGGCGGTGGGAATGGACGAACTTGATAATCACAGCTTTGATCTGATTATTAACGCGACGTCCAGCGGTATTAGCGGTGAGGTCCCGTCTATTCCTGCATCTCTTATCCATCCCTCCGTCTACTGCTACGACATGTTTTATCAGAAAGGGAATACGCCGTTCCTTTCCTGGTGTGAAAAGCATGGGGCGAAACAGTATGCCGATGGTCTGGGGATGCTGGTGGGGCAAGCTGCACATGCTGTTTTACTCTGGCATGGTGTTTTACCCCAGATTGAGCCGGTCATTAAAAGCATGCGACAGGAATTGTCGGCATGAATCAGGCGATCCAGTTTCCCGATCGAGAAGAATGGCGGACGGATGTAAATGCCATTGTTTTCCCTGCAATGGTTCATGGTATGCAGTTAACATGTGCCATATCGGGAAAGATGTTGGCGTCCCGCTTTGGCGGCGACACGCCTGAACAGTGGCTGGAAACCTTTCGATTACATCGCTGGGACCTGGAAGAAGAGGCCGAAGCATTGATCCAGGACCAGCAGGAAGACGCTCAGGGTTGGGTGTGGTTACTCTGACTTAAATACTCATCTTTCCACTTAACATAGTTGTTAGCTGAGTATTGCAAGCCTGCTTTCTCTTCATCGCTTAATGGACGAATCTGCTTAACCGGGCTTCCCAGGTACAGATATCCACTCTGCAGGCGTTTGTTTTGCGGAACCAGGCTTCCCGCCCCAATCATAACGTCGTCTTCAACAACGACACCGTCCAACAGAATCGATCCCATGCCGACTAATACGCGGTTACCAATGGTACAACCGTGCAGCATGACTTTATGACCAACTGTGACATCTTCACCTACGATCAGCGGATTACCCTGCGGATTGGATGTAGATTTATGTGTGACATGTAGAACGCTGCCGTCCTGAATGTTTGTACGCGCACCGATTTGCACGTAGTTCACGTCGCCACGGATCGCGACCAGTGGCCAAATTCCGACATCATCAGCCAAACGAGCATCGCCAATGACGACACTACTGGTGTCGATCATCACGCGTTTTCCGATCTGTGGGAAAAGATCCTTATAAGGGCGCAGTACATCAGACATGTTTACCTCAGCGAAAATAGAGCGGTAATGAAGACTTTGGTTGGATTATCGAGACTGTGCAAGTGATTTATCTATCAAAAATCAGCCAAATTGCGCAGGAATATAGCGAAAGGGGTGAAAAACAAGCATTCAGCAAAAAAGATCCAAAAAACACTTGTGCTAAAAAATGGGATCCCTATAATGCGCCTCCATCGACACGGCGGATGTGAATCACTTCACGCAAACAGCCCGGTCGGTTGAAGAGAAAAACCTGAAAATGAGGGTTGACTCTGAAAGAGGAAAGCGTAATATACGCCACCTCGCGACAGAGCGCCAAAGCGCGTCGCAACTGCTCTTTAACAATTTATCAGACAATCTGTGTGGGCACTCGAGGATACGGATTCTTAACGTCGCAAGACGAAAAATGAATACCAAGTCTCTGAGTGAACACGTAATTCATTACGAAGTTTAATTCACGAGCATCAAACTTAAATTGAAGAGTTTGATCATGGCTCAGATTGAACGCTGGCGGCAGGCCTAACACATGCAAGTCGAACGGTAGCACAGAGAGCTTGCTCTCGGGTGACGAGTGGCGGACGGGTGAGTAATGTCTGGGAAACTGCCCGATGGAGGGGGATAACTACTGGAAACGGTAGCTAATACCGCATAATGTCGCAAGACCAAAGAGGGGGACCTTCGGGCCTCTTGCCATCGGATGTGCCCAGATGGGATTAGCTAGTAGGTGGGGTAACGGCTCACCTAGGCGACGATCCCTAGCTGGTCTGAGAGGATGACCAGCCACACTGGAACTGAGACACGGTCCAGACTCCTACGGGAGGCAGCAGTGGGGAATATTGCACAATGGGCGCAAGCCTGATGCAGCCATGCCGCGTGTATGAAGAAGGCCTTCGGGTTGTAAAGTACTTTCAGCGAGGAGGAAGGCATTAAGGTTAATAACCTTAGTGATTGACGTTACTCGCAGAAGAAGCACCGGCTAACTCCGTGCCAGCAGCCGCGGTAATACGGAGGGTGCAAGCGTTAATCGGAATTACTGGGCGTAAAGCGCACGCAGGCGGTCTGTCAAGTCGGATGTGAAATCCCCGGGCTCAACCTGGGAACTGCATCCGAAACTGGCAGGCTAGAGTCTTGTAGAGGGGGGTAGAATTCCAGGTGTAGCGGTGAAATGCGTAGAGATCTGGAGGAATACCGGTGGCGAAGGCGGCCCCCTGGACAAAGACTGACGCTCAGGTGCGAAAGCGTGGGGAGCAAACAGGATTAGATACCCTGGTAGTCCACGCCGTAAACGATGTCGACTTGGAGGTTGTGCCCTTGAGGCGTGGCTTCCGGAGCTAACGCGTTAAGTCGACCGCCTGGGGAGTACGGCCGCAAGGTTAAAACTCAAATGAATTGACGGGGGCCCGCACAAGCGGTGGAGCATGTGGTTTAATTCGATGCAACGCGAAGAACCTTACCTACTCTTGACATCCAGAGAACTTAGCAGAGATGCTTTGGTGCCTTCGGGAACTCTGAGACAGGTGCTGCATGGCTGTCGTCAGCTCGTGTTGTGAAATGTTGGGTTAAGTCCCGCAACGAGCGCAACCCTTATCCTTTGTTGCCAGCGATTCGGTCGGGAACTCAAAGGAGACTGCCAGTGATAAACTGGAGGAAGGTGGGGATGACGTCAAGTCATCATGGCCCTTACGAGTAGGGCTACACACGTGCTACAATGGCATATACAAAGAGAAGCGACCTCGCGAGAGCAAGCGGACCTCATAAAGTATGTCGTAGTCCGGATTGGAGTCTGCAACTCGACTCCATGAAGTCGGAATCGCTAGTAATCGTGGATCAGAATGCCACGGTGAATACGTTCCCGGGCCTTGTACACACCGCCCGTCACACCATGGGAGTGGGTTGCAAAAGAAGTAGGTAGCTTAACCTTCGGGAGGGCGCTTACCACTTTGTGATTCATGACTGGGGTGAAGTCGTAACAAGGTAACCGTAGGGGAACCTGCGGTTGGATCACCTCCTTACCTTAAAGAACCGACCTTTGTAGTGCTCACACAGATTGTCTGATGAAAATTAGCAGTAAGAAAATCTCTGCAGGCTTGTAGCTCAGGTGGTTAGAGCGCACCCCTGATAAGGGTGAGGTCGGTGGTTCAAGTCCACTCAGGCCTACCAAATTCATCCTGGTGAATTTGAAGAGGTTTTAACTACGATGGGGCTATAGCTCAGCTGGGAGAGCGCCTGCTTTGCACGCAGGAGGTCTGCGGTTCGATCCCGCATAGCTCCACCATCTTCACTGCAACAACCCAAGAAAACTTCAGAGTGTACCTGAAAAGGTTCACTGCGAAGTTTTGCTCTTTAAAAATCTGGATCAAGCTGAAAATTGAAACGACACACTGTGTCTGTTCTCCGTAATAAGAACAGATAAAAGGTGTGTTCGAGTCTCTCAAATTTTCGCAATCAGAAGTGAAACATCTTCGGGTTGTGAGGTTAAGCGACTAAGCGTACACGGTGGATGCCCTGGCAGTCAGAGGCGATGAAGGACGTGCTAATCTGCGATAAGCGCCGGTAAGGTGATATGAACCGTTATAACCGGCGATTTCCGAATGGGGAAACCCAGTGTGATTCGTCACACTATCGTTAACTGAATACATAGGTTAACGAAGCGAACCGGGGGAACTGAAACATCTAAGTACCCCGAGGAAAAGAAATCAACCGAGATTCCCCCAGTAGCGGCGAGCGAACGGGGAGCAGCCCAGAGTCTGAATCAGCATGTGTGTTAGTGGAACGGTCTGGAAAGTCCGACGGTACAGGGTGATAGTCCCGTACACAAAAATGCACAGGTTGTGAACTCGAAGAGTAGGGCGGGACACGTGGTATCCTGTCTGAATATGGGGGGACCATCCTCCAAGGCTAAATACTCCTGACTGACCGATAGTGAACCAGTACCGTGAGGGAAAGGCGAAAAGAACCCCGGCGAGGGGAGTGAAAAAGAACCTGAAACCGTGTACGTACAAGCAGTGGGAGCACCTTCGGGTGTGACTGCGTACCTTTTGTATAATGGGTCAGCGACTTATATTCTGTAGCAAGGTTAACCGTATAGGGGAGCCGAAGGGAAACCGAGTCTTAACTGGGCGTTAAGTTGCAGGGTATAGACCCGAAACCCGGTGATCTAGCCATGGGCAGGTTGAAGGTTGGGTAACACTAACTGGAGGACCGAACCGACTAATGTTGAAAAATTAGCGGATGACTTGTGGCTGGGGGTGAAAGGCCAATCAAACCGGGAGATAGCTGGTTCTCCCCGAAAGCTATTTAGGTAGCGCCTCGTGAACTCATCTTCGGGGGTAGAGCACTGTTTCGGCTAGGGGGTCATCCCGACTTACCAACCCGATGCAAACTGCGAATACCGAAGAATGTTATCACGGGAGACACACGGCGGGTGCTAACGTCCGTCGTGAAGAGGGAAACAACCCAGACCGCCAGCTAAGGTCCCAAAGTCATGGTTAAGTGGGAAACGATGTGGGAAGGCACAGACAGCCAGGATGTTGGCTTAGAAGCAGCCATCATTTAAAGAAAGCGTAATAGCTCACTGGTCGAGTCGGCCTGCGCGGAAGATGTAACGGGGCTAAACCATGCACCGAAGCTGCGGCAGCGACACTATGTGTTGTTGGGTAGGGGAGCGTTCTGTAAGCCGTTGAAGGTGGCCTGTGAGGGCTGCTGGAGGTATCAGAAGTGCGAATGCTGACATAAGTAACGATAATGCGGGTGAAAAACCCGCACGCCGGAAGACCAAGGGTTCCTGTCCAACGTTAATCGGGGCAGGGTGAGTCGACCCCTAAGGCGAGGCCGAAAGGCGTAGTCGATGGGAAACAGGTTAATATTCCTGTACTTGGTGTTACTGCGAAGGGGGGACGGAGAAGGCTATGTTGGCCGGGCGACGGTTGTCCCGGTTTAAGCATGTAGGCGTAGGTTCCAGGTAAATCCGGTTCACTTTAACACTGAGGCGTGATGACGAGGCACTACGGTGCTGAAGTGACAAATGCCCTGCTTCCAGGAAAAGCCTCTAAGCATCAGGTAACACGAAATCGTACCCCAAACCGACACAGGTGGTCAGGTAGAGAATACCAAGGCGCTTGAGAGAACTCGGGTGAAGGAACTAGGCAAAATGGTGCCGTAACTTCGGGAGAAGGCACGCTGATATGTAGGTGAAGTGATTTACTCATGGAGCTGAAATCAGTCGAAGATACCAGCTGGCTGCAACTGTTTATTAAAAACACAGCACTGTGCAAACACGAAAGTGGACGTATACGGTGTGACGCCTGCCCGGTGCCGGAAGGTTAATTGATGGGGTTATCCGTAAGGAGAAGCTCTTGATCGAAGCCCCGGTAAACGGCGGCCGTAACTATAACGGTCCTAAGGTAGCGAAATTCCTTGTCGGGTAAGTTCCGACCTGCACGAATGGCGTAATGATGGCCAGGCTGTCTCCACCCGAGACTCAGTGAAATTGAACTCGCTGTGAAGATGCAGTGTACCCGCGGCAAGACGGAAAGACCCCGTGAACCTTTACTATAGCTTGACACTGAACACTGGTCCTTGATGTGTAGGATAGGTGGGAGGCTTTGAAGTGTGGACGCCAGTCTGCATGGAGCCGTCCTTGAAATACCACCCTTTAATGGCTGGTGTTCTAACGTGGGCCCGTAATCCGGGTTGCGGACAGTGTCTGGTGGGTAGTTTGACTGGGGCGGTCTCCTCCCAAAGAGTAACGGAGGAGCACGAAGGTTAGCTAATCCTGGTCGGACATCAGGAGGTTAGTGCAAAGGCATAAGCTAGCTTGACTGCGAGAGTGACGGCTCGAGCAGGTGCGAAAGCAGGTCTTAGTGATCCGGTGGTTCTGAATGGAAGGGCCATCGCTCAACGGATAAAAGGTACTCCGGGGATAACAGGCTGATACCGCCCAAGAGTTCATATCGACGGCGGTGTTTGGCACCTCGATGTCGGCTCATCACATCCTGGGGCTGAAGTAGGTCCCAAGGGTATGGCTGTTCGCCATTTAAAGTGGTACGCGAGCTGGGTTTAGAACGTCGTGAGACAGTTCGGTCCCTATCTGCCGTGGGCGCTGGAGAATTGAGGGGGGCTGCTCCTAGTACGAGAGGACCGGAGTGGACGCATCACTGGTGTTCGGGTTGTCATGCCAATGGCACTGCCCGGTAGCTAAATGCGGAAGAGATAAGTGCTGAAAGCATCTAAGCACGAAACTTGCCCCGAGATGAGTTCTCCCTGAGACTTAGAGTCTCCTGAAGGAACGTTGAAGACGACGACGTTGATAGGTCGGGTGTGTAAGTGTAGCGATACATTGAGCTAACCGATACTAATGAACCGTGAGGCTTAACCTTACAACGCCGAAGGTGTTTTGGCGGATTTGAGA
>NZ_CP069763.1:811029-835755 GCF_016893685.1 Citrobacter cronae | reverse complement strand
CGGGTTAATAAACAGAATTTGCCTGGCGGCTGTAGCGCGGTGGTCCCACCTGACCCCATGCCGAACTCAGAAGTGAAACGCCGTAGCGCCGATGGTAGTGTGAGGTCTCCCCATGCGAGAGTAGGGAACTGCCAGGCATCAAATTGTAGTAAACCGGGATGAAAATCCGGGTGGTGACAAAGAAATTCGGTGGAGCGGTAGTTCAGTTGGTTAGAATACCTGCCTGTCACGCAGGGGGTCGCGGGTTCGAGTCCCGTCCGTTCCGCCACTTATTAGAAAATTAAGCCTGCTACTAAGCAGGCTTAATGATAAAAAAATTTAGGGGCGTAGCTCAGTTGGTAGAGCACCGGTCTCCAAAACCGGGTGTCGCGAGTTCGAGTCTCTCCGCCCCTGCCAGAAACAATCCTTAGCATCCTTGCTAAGGATTTTTTTTATCTGCAATTTGAGCTGTGCCTTTCTGCTGTATTGCTTCCGGCATCCTTGCCAGTGCTTTCTTTAATCTTCCAGAATACTTGTTCTTAGCAGATCGCAAATAAGTGCATGTTTGTCGCTGTTTTGCAGCCAGACTGCATATAAAGGACGTGACAGCGTTGTGCTGTCGGTAACCGTGTGTAGATCGCTTTTGGCTTTAGCCCAGTTAACGGGCAACCAACTAAAGCCCTTAAGGACAGAAAGTTGCTGCCTGGCCAGTTCTGCCGAACTGGTGGTAAGTACCGGCACTTCATCCCCCGCGATCAGTCCTGCTTCGTGTTGTTGAAAATCGGGTCCCCATTCCAGGCGTAGGTAATTCAGTTCATCTTTGGTTTGTGAAGGTGAACTGCAATAGAGCGCTAGCGTGAAATATCCCAACAGTTGGCTGCTAAATTCGTCCATTTTGGGCGTTTCGGTGGTGATCAGCAGATCAAGCTGTCGTTCATGTAGCTGCTTTACTAACGACTGCCGTTGAGCGATTCTCGCTTCAAACTGCAGGCTGGTTTGTGGTTCCTGTGACTGATACAAACGCCTTAACCAGTCATTAAGCATACATTCCCAAAGGGATGCGCTGGCACCAATTGAAAACTCGTTATGCCGCGAGGTATTCGCGACCTCCTTGCGCGCTGCTTGCCATGTGTTCATCAGCGTTTCAGCGTAAGGCAATAATTTCTCACCCGCCGCGGTTAAACGGATATTGTTTCTGTGTCGGGTGAACAGATTTACACCCAATTGATTTTCCAGTTGTCTGATCCGAAAACTAACCGCCGATTGGGTCAGATAGAGCGCTTCAGCAGCCCTGCCAAAGTGGCGTGTCCGGCTAACCTCCAGGAAAGTTTTTAACAATTCCGTATCCACAACTCGCTCCATAAAATTATTTGTCGTGATGATTTAAATCTTTTGTTTGACGCTCTGTCAAGCGTAACTAATACTCCGCGCCATAAATAGCTCGGCCAAAGAATTAGGAGCGTGCAGGATGGCGGAAAGCTTTACGACGACTAATCGATATTTCGACAATAAATATTATCCCCGCGGATTCTCCCGTCATGGTGATTTCACCATTAAAGAAGCACAACTGCTTGAGCGTCACGGTTATGCTTTCAACGAGCTGGATCTGGGCAAACGTGAGCCGGTAACGGAAGAAGAAAAACTGTTTGTTGCGGTATGCCGTGGTGAACGTGAACCGGTTACCGAAGCCGAACGCGTATGGTCTAAGTATATGACGCGTATTAAGCGTCCAAAACGTTTCCATACGTTGTCTGGTGGGAAACCTCAGGTGGAAGGTGCAGAAGACTACACCGAATCTGATGATTAATAAAAAAAGGGCGAAAGCCCTTTTTTTATGTCAGTAGTTTCTGCAAATGAATGAGTAACCTGTCTATCGCCCTATACCCAACGGCCTCCTGCAAGTGCTGACGGGTAATATGATCACATTGCTCGAGATCCGCGATGGTTCGGGCGACCTTTATCAATCGTAGCCAGGCGCGGATAGACAATCCGAGATGCGCTAATGTCTCTTCAAGCCACTGCGCATCATCACTGCGAAGTCGGCAATATTCATGTATATCCTGACTGTCCAGATGCGCGTTTAACTTATTTTGCCGCCGATACTGACGCTCTTGTGCGGCGATAACGCGTTGCTTCACCGTTGCGCTATCTTCCCCTTTCATCGCACTCTGGCTGAGTATGCCTGGCGGAGGCAAAGGGATTTCGAGGGAGAGATCGAAACGGTCAAGAAACGGTCCTGATAATCGATTGAGGTAACGCAGCGTCTGCTCTGGGGTGCAGCGGTTATGGTTCCCCTGATAATGACCCGTTGGGCTTGGATTCATTGCAGCAATGAGTTGAAAGCGTGCAGGGTAGGTTATTTTAGCCCGAGTGCGGGATAAATGGATCTGCCCGGACTCGATAGGTTCACGCAGGGCATCCAACGTGCGTCGCTCAAACTCAGGTAATTCATCCAGAAATAGTATGCCGTTATGCGCCAGAGAGATCTCTCCCGGCGCAGGAATAGACCCGCCACCTACCATGGCGGTTAATGAAGCACTGTGATGCGGTGAGCGAAAGGGGCGCTGCTTCCACTGTTTTTGTATCGTAGTGGAATTGACCAGGCTGAGTATCGCAGCACTTTCTAGTGCCTCATCGTTGCTAAGCGGCGGGAGTAGTCCTCTGAGGCGACTGGCCAGCATGGTCTTTCCCGTCCCCGGAGGGCCGATAAGCAGCAGGTTGTGACCGCCAGCCGCAGTGAGCTCCAACCCGCGTTTACCTTGTTCCTGACCGATGACATCGCTCAGATCATCGGCTAATGGCTCTGGCGTGAAGTCTGCAGATAACGGTCTGTCTAAATCATGCTTCCCTTCGAGAAATGCGCATACGGACTGTAGGTGATCGGCAATCAGACACCCTTCACCATGTATCAGTCCAACTTCAGCGGCATTCTCTTTTGCGACAATAATTCTCCTGCCTGCGCGTATTGCTTCGGTTGCGCTTGAAATCGCTCCTGGAACGCCGCGTAGCGTGCCTGTAAGCGCTAATTCGCCTACCAGCTCGTAGGTATCGAGATTATGGGCTGTAAGCTGCTCAGAAGCGGCCAGAAGCGCAACTGCGATAGGTAAATCATATCGCCCTCCTTCTTTGGGAAGATCGGCAGGAGCGAGGTTAATGGTTATCTTCTTCGCCGGGAATTCATACCCACTATTAATAATCGCACTGCGAACCCGATCGCGGGCCTCTTTCACCGTTGTTTCTGGCAATCCCACCATGGTTAAACCAGGTAGACCATTGCTGATATGTACCTCAATGGTAATGGCTGGCGCATTCACGCCAAGCGCGGCGCGTGTATGAACAATCGATAGTGACATAACCCCTCCTGATGAAGGCATTATGCGGTAATGCATCACGGCAAAATTTAACTTGATCGCGGATTTTAGGTGCTGATTCACGTATTTTTCTGCAAATTAAATCTTTTGCATGAAACCAGGGATAACGCTCGCAAACGTATTTATGAGGTATTGTCGCGGGGGAGTGTGTGCTCAAGCATGACCTGAAACGTGAAATATTTTCATTTTTTAATTTTTTATATAAAAAACAAGGCGATTTATCAAAACCGTTACCGGGCTCAGAAAAACGAATAAAAAAAATTCTTGTGTTATTTGCAAATTCTATGGTAACTCTTTAGGTATTCCTTCGAACAAGATGCAAGAAAATATAAAAATGACAGCCCTTCTACGAGTGATTAGCCTGGTCGTGATTAGCGTGGTGGTGATTATTATCCCACCGTGCGGGGCTGCACTTGGACGAGGAAAGGCTTAGAAAACAAGCCTTAACGAACTAAGACCCCCGCACCGAAAGGTCCGGGGGTTTTTTTTGACCTTAAAAACATACACGAGGAGCAGAAAGTGAACGGTAGCATAAAATTCTGTTTCTCAAGATTTACGGCGGGGATGTAACTATGAATGGGGCACAGTGGGTGGTACATGCGTTGCGTGCACAAGGGGTTCAAACCGTCTTTGGTTATCCCGGTGGCGCAATTATGCCGGTTTATGATGCGTTATATGACGGCGGCGTAGAACACCTGTTGTGTCGACATGAGCAGGGCGCGGCGATGGCGGCGATTGGTTATGCTCGTGCTACGGGTAAAACCGGTGTTTGTATCGCTACGTCCGGCCCAGGCGCGACCAACCTGATCACCGGTCTTGCCGATGCGCTGTTAGATTCTGTCCCCGTTGTGGCGATCACCGGCCAGGTTGCATCACCTTTCATCGGAACGGATGCGTTCCAGGAAGTGGACGTTCTCGGTATGTCTCTGTCTTGCACCAAGCACAGTTTCCTGGTGCAGTCACTGGAGGAACTGCCGCGCATCATGGCAGAAGCTTTCGACGTGGCGAACTCTGGTCGTCCGGGCCCCGTTCTGGTCGATATCCCAAAAGATATCCAGTTAGCCAGCGGTACGCTGGAACCGTATTTCACGACCGTCGGAAACGTAGAGACTTTCCCGCATGCTGACGTTGAGCAGGCGCGTAAAATGCTGGCTCAGGCGCAAAAACCCATCCTGTACGTAGGTGGTGGCGTGGGTATGGCGCAGGCGGTCTCTGCCCTGCGTGAGTTTATCGCGCTTACCCAAATACCGGTCGCTTGCACGCTGAAAGGCCTGGGCGCAGTAAATGCTGACTACCCGTACTATTTGGGCATGCTGGGAATGCACGGTACTAAGGCGGCGAATTTCGCGGTGCAAGAGAGTGATTTACTGATCGCAGTGGGCGCACGTTTTGATGACCGGGTAACCGGTAAGCTGAATACTTTCGCGCCTAACGCCAGCGTCATCCATATGGATATCGACCCGGCAGAAATGAATAAGCTGCGTCAGGCACACGTCGCGTTGCAGGGCGATTTAAATTCGCTGTTGCCGGCATTACAACAACCGCTGAAGATCGACGCATGGCGTCAGTTCTGTGCAGAGCTGCGCGCAGAACATGCCTGGCGCTATGATCATCCGGGTGACGCTATCTACGCGCCGCTGTTGTTAAAACAGCTGTCTGAACGCAAACCAGCAGATAGCGTGGTGACGACGGATGTTGGTCAGCATCAAATGTGGTCCGCGCAGCATATGACCTACACCCGCCCGGAAAATTTCATCACCTCCAGCGGTTTGGGTACGATGGGCTTTGGCCTGCCAGCTGCTGTTGGCGCGCAGGTGGCTCGTCCGAACGATACGGTAATCTGTATCTCCGGTGACGGTTCTTTCATGATGAATGTACAAGAACTGGGCACCGTAAAACGCAGGCAGTTGCCGCTGAAGATAGTCTTACTCGACAACCAGCGCTTGGGCATGGTGCGACAATGGCAGCAGCTGTTTTTCCAGGAACGTTATAGCGAAACCACCCTTACCGATAACCCCGATTTTCTCATGTTGGCCAGCGCCTTCGGCATACCTGGTCAGCACATCACCCGTAAAGACCAGGTTGAAGCGGCACTCGACACCATGCTGAACAGCGAGGGGCCATACCTGCTTCATGTCTCAATCGACGAACTTGAGAATGTCTGGCCTCTGGTGCCGCCTGGCGCCAGTAACTCAGAAATGCTGGAGAAATTATCATGATGCAACATCAGGTCGCCGTTGAGGCTCGTTTCAACCCGGAAACGTTAGAACGTGTTTTACGCGTGGTACGCCATCGTGGTTTTCAGGTGTGCTCCATGAATATGGCAGCCGCCAGCGATGCGCAGAATATAAATATCGAATTGACCGTTGCCAGCCCCCGGTCGGTCGACTTACTGTTTAGTCAGTTAAGTAAGCTGGTAGACGTTGCACATGTTGCTATCTGCCAGAGCACAACCACATCACAACAAATCCGCGCCTGAGCGCAAAAGGAAGAAAAATGACGACGAAAAAAGCTGATTACATTTGGTCTAATGGCGAGATGATTCGTTGGGAAGACGCGAAGGTTCACGTGATGTCCCACGCTCTGCACTACGGTACTTCTGTATTTGAAGGCATCCGTTGCTACGATTCTCACAAAGGGCCGGTGGTGTTCCGTCATCGTGAACATATGCAGCGTCTGCGTGATTCAGCCAAGATCTACCGTTTTCCGGTCTCTCAGAGCGTTGATGAACTGATGGAAGCCTGCCGCGAAGTCATCCGCAAAAACAACCTGACCAGCGCCTATATTCGTCCGCTGGTATTTGTTGGCGATGTCGGGATGGGCGTTAACCCGCCAGCGGGTTACACCACTGATGTGATCATCGCCGCGTTCCCGTGGGGGGCATACCTCGGCGCAGAAGCGCTGGAACAGGGGATCGATGCGATGGTTTCTTCCTGGAACCGCGTTGCGCCGAACACCATCCCTACCGCTGCTAAAGCGGGCGGTAACTATCTGTCTTCGCTGCTGGTGGGTAGCGAAGCGCGTCGTCATGGTTATCAGGAAGGTATTGCGCTGGACGTGAATGGCTACATTTCCGAAGGCGCGGGCGAGAACCTGTTTGAAGTTAAAGACGGCATTCTGTTTACCCCGCCATTTACCTCTTCCGCGCTGCCGGGTATCACCCGTGATGCCATCATTAAACTGGCGAAAGATCTTGATATCGAAGTGCGTGAGCAGGTGCTGTCCCGTGAATCGCTGTACCTGGCCGACGAAGTGTTTATGTCCGGTACCGCGGCGGAAATCACGCCAGTACGCAGCGTAGATGGTATTCAGGTAGGCGAAGGCCGCTGCGGCCCGGTCACCAAACGCATCCAGCAGGCCTTCTTTGGCCTCTTCACCGGTGAAACGGAAGACAAATACGGCTGGTTGGATTCAGTAAACCAATAACAATATTAATATTTCCCCAAAATAATTCACGTTGCAGGAAGACGGCAACGCAGGAAGTCCCAGGAGCTTATTGTAGTAAGTGACTGGGGTGAGCGAGGCAGCCAACGCACCTGCGGCGTGAAGTATGCAGGGGAAAGACAGACGGGAGTTAATCAAGCATGCCTAAGTATCGTTCTGCCACCACCACCCACGGCCGCAATATGGCGGGTGCCCGCGCACTGTGGCGCGCCACCGGGATGACCGACGCCGACTTCGGCAAGCCGATTATCGCTGTGGTGAACTCCTTTACCCAGTTCGTGCCGGGTCACGTACACCTGCGCGATCTCGGTAAGCTGGTTGCCGAACAAATCGAAGCCTCAGGCGGTGTGGCGAAAGAGTTCAACACCATCGCGGTGGATGACGGTATCGCTATGGGCCACGGGGGCATGCTTTATTCACTGCCGTCCCGCGAGCTGATCGCCGACTCCGTTGAGTACATGGTTAACGCCCACTGTGCCGACGCGATGGTCTGCATCTCCAACTGCGACAAAATCACCCCCGGTATGTTAATGGCCTCGCTGCGTCTTAATATTCCAGTGATCTTCGTCTCTGGCGGTCCGATGGAAGCCGGGAAAACCAAGCTTTCCGACAAAATCATCAAGCTCGACCTGGTTGACGCGATGATTCAGGGCGCAGACCCGAAAGTCTCCGACTCGCAGAGCGAGCAGGTTGAACGTTCCGCCTGTCCGACCTGCGGCTCCTGCTCCGGGATGTTCACCGCCAACTCGATGAACTGTCTGACCGAAGCGCTGGGCCTGTCACAACCGGGCAACGGCTCGCTATTGGCCACTCACGCCGACCGTAAAGAGCTGTTCCTCACCGCAGGTCAACGCATCGTTGAGCTGACCAAACGTTATTACGAGCAGGATGATGCATCGGCGTTGCCGCGCAACATTGCCAGCAAAGCAGCGTTTGAGAATGCCATGACGCTGGATATCGCCATGGGTGGTTCCACTAACACCGTTCTGCATCTGCTGGCGGCAGCACAGGAAGCGGAAATTGACTTCACCATGAGTGATATCGACAAGCTGTCTCGTAAAGTGCCGCAACTGTGTAAAGTGGCGCCAAGCACGCAAAAATACCATATGGAAGACGTTCACCGTGCCGGCGGCGTCTTGGGCATTTTAGGTGAGCTGGATCGTGCTGGGCTGCTGAACCGCAACGTGAAAAACGTCCTTGGTCTCTCTCTGCCGCAGACGCTGGAGCAGTACGACATCGCCGTGACCCAGGATGAGGCGGTCAAAAAAATGTTCCGCGCTGGTCCGGCGGGCATCCGCACCACCCAGGCGTTCTCGCAGGATTGCCGTTGGGATACGCTGGATGACGATCGCGCCGAAGGCTGTATCCGCTCGCTGGAGCACGCTTACAGCAAGGATGGCGGTCTGGCGGTGCTGTACGGCAACTTCGCGGAAAATGGCTGTATCGTAAAAACCGCAGGTGTTGACGACAGTATTCTCAAATTTACCGGCCCGGCGAAAGTCTACGAAAGTCAGGACGAGGCGGTTGAGGCTATCCTCGGCGGTAAAGTGGTCGAAGGCGACGTGGTGGTGATTCGCTACGAAGGGCCGAAAGGCGGGCCGGGCATGCAGGAAATGCTCTACCCAACCACGTTCCTGAAATCAATGGGTCTCGGCAAAGCCTGTGCGCTGATCACCGATGGCCGCTTCTCCGGCGGCACCTCCGGCCTGTCTATCGGCCACGTTTCCCCGGAAGCGGCCAGCGGCGGCAACATCGCGATCATCGAAGACGGCGATATGATTGCTATCGATATCCCGAATCGCGGTATTCAACTGCAACTGAGCGATGCGGAAATCGCCGCCCGTCGTGAAGCGCAGGAAGCCCGCGGCGATCAGGCGTGGACGCCGAAGAATCGTGAGCGTCAGGTCTCCTTTGCCCTTCGCGCCTATGCCAGCCTGGCCACCAGTGCCGATAAAGGCGCGGTGCGCGATAAATCGAAGCTGGGGGGTTAATGACCATGGCGGATTCACAACCCTTGTCCGGTGCCCCTGAGGGCGCCGAGTATCTCAGAGCGGTGCTGCGTGCGCCGGTATACGAAGCGGCGCAGGTAACGCCGCTACAAAAAATGGAAAAGCTCTCTTCGCGCCTCGATAACGTGATTCTGGTCAAGCGCGAAGACAGACAGCCGGTGCACAGCTTCAAGCTGCGCGGGGCCTACGCGATGATGGCAGGCCTGACTGAAGAGCAAAAAGCGCATGGCGTCATTACCGCATCGGCAGGTAATCACGCCCAGGGTGTGGCTTTCTCCTCTGCGCGATTAGGCGTGAAGGCGCTGATTGTGATGCCGGTGGCGACCGCGGATATCAAAGTCGACGCCGTTCGCGGCTTCGGCGGTGAAGTTCTGCTGCACGGCGCGAATTTTGATGAAGCCAAAGCCAAAGCGATTGAGCTTTCCCGGCAGCAGGGCTTTACCTGGGTGCCGCCGTTTGATCACCCGATGGTGATTGCCGGGCAGGGCACGCTGGCGCTGGAGTTACTTCAGCAGGATGCTCACCTTGACCGCGTCTTTGTGCCAGTTGGCGGCGGTGGTCTGGCGGCGGGCGTGGCGGTGCTGATTAAACAGCTGATGCCGCAGATCAAAGTGATCGCCGTCGAAGCCGAAGATTCAGCCTGCCTGAAAGCGGCGCTGGATGCCGGTCATCCGGTGGATCTGCCACGCGTAGGTCTCTTTGCTGAAGGTGTGGCGGTCAAACGCATCGGCGATGAAACCTTCCGTCTGTGCCAGGAGTATCTCGACGACATTATCACAGTCGATAGCGACGCTATCTGCGCGGCGATGAAAGACCTGTTTGAAGATGTACGCGCGGTGGCGGAACCTTCCGGGGCGCTGGCGCTGGCGGGTATGAAGAAATACATCGCCCAGCACAATATTCGCGGCGAACGTCTGGCGCATGTGCTGTCCGGCGCTAACGTGAACTTCCATGGTCTGCGCTACGTTTCTGAACGCTGCGAGCTGGGCGAACAGCGCGAGGCGCTGCTGGCGGTGACGATTCCGGAAGAGAAGGGCAGCTTCCTGAAGTTCTGCCAACTGCTGGGCGGGCGTTCGGTGACCGAGTTCAACTATCGCTTTGCTGACGCCAAAGATGCCTGCATCTTCGTGGGCGTGCGGCTGAGCCGTGGCGTTGAGGAGCGCAAGGAAATCCTTAGCCTACTCAAAGACGGCGGTTACAGCGTGGTGGATCTGTCAGACGATGAAATGGCCAAGTTGCATGTGCGCTATATGGTCGGCGGCCGTCCTTCTAAGCCGTTGCAAGAGCGCCTTTATAGCTTTGAGTTCCCGGAATCGCCGGGCGCGCTGCTGAAGTTCCTCTACACCCTGGGAACGCACTGGAATATCTCGCTATTCCACTACCGTAGCCACGGTACCGACTATGGCCGTGTACTGGCGGCGTTTGAACTGGGCGAGAATGAACCGGACTTTGAAACCCGGCTCAATGAACTGGGCTATGAGTGCCACGACGAGACGAATAACCCGGCGTTCCGCTTCTTCCTGGCGGGCTAACGGCGGCCATAAAAAAAGGGTTCATGGAGACATGAACCCTTTTTTACATCTGAATCAGAGAATTACAGCGTGATCACTTCGAATTCGACTTCGGTGTTCACGTCCGTATCGTAATCCACACCGTCGAGGGCAAAACCGAACAGGTTCAGGAATTCCTGCTTGTAACCTGCATAGTCAGTTTCCTGCGTCAGGTTTTCGGTGGTGATCAGCGGCCACAGGTCGCGGCAGGCTTGCTGAATATCGTCACGCAGTTCCCAGTCATCCATACGGATGCGTTGGTTGTCATCCAGCGCCACTTTATCGCCGTACAGGCTGGTGGTCATCAGACGGTTGATCTGCTCGATGCAACCTTCGTGAATGCCTTGCTCTTTCATCAGCTTGAAGACCATGGAGATGTACAGCGGCATCACCGGAATAGCAGAAGATGCCTGCGTGATAACCGATTTCAGGACGGCAACGTTAGCGGAACCGTTGAGCGGTGCCAGCTGCTTACGCAGTTCACCCGCCGCGCGGTCGAGGTCTTCTTTCGCTTTGCCCAGCGCGCCGTGCCAGTAGATTGGCCAGGTCAGGTCGGTACCGATGTAGGAATAAGCCACGGTTTTCACGCCGTCAGCCAGCACGCCTGCTTCGCTCAGCGCACCCATCCACAGTTCCCAGTCTTCGCCGCCCATGACGGTAACGGTGTTCTGAACTTCTTCTTCGGTTGCCGGCTCAATGCTGGCGGTGATGATCTGATCTTTGTTGGTATCAATCGCTTTAGAGGTGTAAACCTCGCCGATCGGCTTCAGCGCAGAACGAACGATTTCGCCTGTTTTCGGCATTTTACGCACCGGGGACGCCAGTGAGTAAACCACCAGGTCGATCTGGCCCAGATCTTCTTTGATCAGTTTGATAACTTCATCGCGGCACTCGTCAGAGAACGCGTCGCCGTTGATGCTTTTGGAATACAGACCTTCACGCTTAGCGGCTTCATCGAAGGCGGCAGAGTTATACCAGCCCGCGGAACCTGGTTTGGTTTCCGTGCCCGGTTTTTCAAAAAATACGCCGATAGTGGCGGCACCGCTGCCAAAGGCGGCGGAAATTCTGGATGCCAGGCCGTAACCGGTGGAAGCACCGATCACCAGCACGCGGGAAGGACCGTTCTCAATTTTCCCGTTTTGCTTAACGTACTCGATCTGTTTTTCCACATTGACTTTGCAGCCAGTCGGATGGGTCGTTGTACAGATGAATCCACGAATTTTTGGTTTGATTATCATAATGATGGCTAATTAAGTTTGTATTTTCGCTGTCAAGTGCGCAATGACACCGTCTGTTCTGGCTTGCTTAACGACATGGTTAACAAGCCCCCCACATCTATTATGGCACGGGACATTATACAGAAAAGGAGTGCCAATACTGAATCTACCACTGATTTTAGGCCAGACGCTGGCGCTACTCGGCGATTTTACGCTCCAGCACAATCTTCCAGAAGGCATCGATCAGCGGCTCATGCAGCCGCTTTTTCGGCGCGCAGACGCCCAGTTCAAACGGCGTTTTTTCGTCGCTGCGCTCTAAAATCATCACGCGATTGCGCACCGGTTCCGGGCTGTTTTCCAGTACAACTTCCGGCAGCAGCGCCACGCCGCAGCCTAGCGCTACCATCGAGACCATCGCCTCATGGCCGCCGACGGTGGCGTAAATCTGCGGGTTACTGATTTTGTGGCGACGGAACCACAGCTCAATGCGACGGCGCACCGGCCCCTGGTCGGCCATGATAAACGGCACGGTTGACCAGTCGGGCTTATCGACGGAAACCTGATTGCGCACCGGGCAGGGCAGCGCCGGGGCGATCAGCACCACCGCCAGATTCTCCAGCATGGAAAACGCCACCGCGCCGGGCAGCGTTTCCGGCTTACCGGCAATCGCCAGATCGGCCTCGCCGGTGACCACTTTGTCCATGGCGTCGGCGGCGTCGCCGGTGGTGAGCTTAATTTCGACGGAGGGATGCTCGGCGCGAAAACGATCGAGAATCGGCGGCAGATGGCTATAAGCCGCCGTCACCGAACAGAAAATGTGCAGTTCACCAGAAAGTGATGGCCCCTGCTGATCGAGGGTGTGGCGCAGTTGCTGATACTGCAACAACGTTTGCTGGGCAAATACCCGCAGTTCTTCCCCTGCTTCGGTCAGCGTGACCGTGCGGTTATCACGCACAAACAGCGCCTGACCGAGGTCCTCTTCCAGTCGCTGAATTTGCCGGGAGAGCGTGGAGGGGCTGACGTGCATCGCCCGCGCGCTGCGGCCAAAGTGGCGGCTTTCCGCCAGATGCAGGAAGGTTTTCAGATCGCGTAAATCCACCGATTTCACCTCACGGCTTAACATTGCAGAAATTGCAACATGACGTTGTGAATATATCAATTTCCGCAATAAATTTCCTGTTGTAATGTGGGGACATTCTCGCTGAAAAGCGAACCGAACAATATACTCGTCGTCTTTCAAGTTGCAGATGCGTTGGCTGCGTCAGCTCACCCCAGTCACTTACTTGAGTAAGCTCCTGGGGATTCGCTGCCTTACCGCCTTCCTACAACTCGAAATCCATAGAGTAACGACACACAACATCACGGAGTACACCATCATGGCTAACTACTTTAATACACTGAACCTGCGCCAGCAGCTGGCACAGCTGGGTAAATGCCGCTTTATGGGCCGCGACGAATTCGCCGACGGCGCGAGCTACCTTCAGGGTAAAAAAGTGGTCATCGTCGGCTGTGGCGCTCAGGGTCTGAACCAGGGCCTGAACATGCGTGACTCCGGTCTGGATATTTCTTATGCCCTGCGTAAAGAAGCCATTGCTGAGAAGCGTGCTTCCTGGCGTAAAGCGACCGAAAACGGTTTTAAAGTGGGGACCTACGAAGAGCTGATCCCGCAGGCGGACCTGGTGGTTAACCTGACGCCGGACAAACAGCACTCTGACGTGGTGCGTTCCGTACAGCCGCTGATGAAAGACGGCGCGGCGCTGGGCTACTCCCACGGTTTCAACATCGTCGAAGTGGGCGAGCAGATCCGTAAAGACATCACCGTAGTGATGGTGGCGCCGAAGTGTCCGGGTACCGAAGTGCGCGAAGAGTACAAACGTGGTTTCGGTGTTCCGACACTGATCGCCGTTCACCCGGAAAACGATCCGAAAGGCGAAGGTATGGCGATTGCTAAAGCCTGGGCTGCGGCCACCGGCGGTCACCGTGCGGGTGTACTGGAATCTTCTTTCGTGGCGGAAGTGAAATCTGACCTGATGGGCGAGCAGACCATCCTGTGCGGCATGCTGCAGGCCGGTTCTCTGCTGTGCTTCGACAAGCTGGTGGCAGAAGGCACCGACCCGGCTTACGCCGAAAAACTGATTCAGTTCGGCTGGGAAACAATCACCGAAGCGCTGAAGCAGGGTGGTATCACCCTGATGATGGACCGTCTGTCTAACCCGGCGAAATTGCGTGCTTACGCGCTGTCTGAACAGCTGAAAGAGATCATGGCGCCGCTGTTCCAGAAACACATGGACGACATCATCTCCGGCGAATTCTCTTCCGGCATGATGGCTGACTGGGCCAACGACGATAAGAAACTGCTGACCTGGCGTGAAGAGACCGGCAAAACCGCGTTCGAAACCGCGCCGCAGTATGAAGGTAAAATCGGCGAGCAGGAGTACTTCGATAAAGGCGTGCTGATGATTGCGATGGTGAAAGCGGGCGTTGAGCTGGCGTTCGAAACCATGGTCGATTCCGGCATCATCGAAGAATCTGCTTACTACGAATCACTGCACGAACTGCCGCTGATTGCCAACACCATCGCCCGTAAGCGCCTGTATGAAATGAACGTCGTTATCTCCGATACCGCAGAATACGGTAACTACCTGTTCTCTTACGCTTGCGTACCGCTGCTGAAAGAGTTCATGACCACGCTGCAGACTGGCGATCTGGGCAAAGCGATTGCCGAAGGCGCGGTAGACAACGCGCAGCTGCGCGACGTGAACGATGCAATTCGCGGTCATGCTATCGAGAAAGTAGGCCAGAAACTGCGTGGCTACATGACTGATATGAAGCGCATTGCAGTAGCTGGATAAGAGGCTTCTGGAATCGCCGGATGGCGGCGTGAACGCCTTATCCGGCCTACAATAAAGTGACCATTATGTAGGCTGGATAAGCGTATCGCCATCCGATAAAAAAGCCCGGTGTTTAAACACCGGGCTTTTTATTAGTTGCGGTACAGCACTTTAATGATGTGGTAACCGAACTGAGTGTGCAGCGGGCCGGTTGGCTCCAGCACCGGGCAGGAGAAGACCACTTTGTCGAACGCCGGCACCATCTGGCCCTGACGGAATTCACCTAAATCGCCACCGCGTTTGCCCGATGGGCAGATGGAATGCTTCTTCGCCAGTTTGCCGAAGTCGGCGCCGTTTTTAATCTGCTCCAGAAGATCCAGTGCCAGTTTCTCTTCTTTTACAAGGATATGCACTGCTGCTGCTGTTTTTGCCATGATCGTGCCTTCAAAAGGGAATATATAAGGCTGGCGATTTTAGCATGGCTTATCGGCGATACAGCACCTTGATGATGTGATAGCCGAATTTGGTTTTGACCGGCCCGTAAGGTTTAAGCAGTGGGCAGCTAAACACGGCGGCATCAAATGGCCCGACCATCATCCCCTGTTTGAACTCACCCAAATCGCCGCCGTTGCGCCCGGATGGGCAGCGAGAGTAGCGTTTTGCCAGGTGATCGAAGCTAATACCGCGATCCAGCTTGCTCAGGATTTCCAGAGCAAGTTTTTCTTCTTTTACCAGGATGTGCAGGGCTGCCGCGCTCTTAGCCATTATTTTGTTCTCATGTCTCAAAGATATCTCGTTACTTTATCATCCGCCTTCGCCGTGAACATATACTCTTCGCCATCACGGGACAGATGTCTCGCCTGATGTATGGAAGCGAGAGATGAGCGACATTTTTATCTGTCCTGTTCCTTCTTGTCACGGACAGCCGTCCTGTCCCTACCGCTGTGGAGCGAGATAACATGGATACAATGAAAAAACCTGAATTTTCAGTCGGCTGGCTTTCCGGGCTTAGTGATATTGTTCGCGATCCACAGCTTTATGAATTACTGAAATATTGCCCTCTGGAAATCATGCAGCAATGGCGCTTTGAAGAGATCCCGCGTGGAGACTTTATTTGCCGGCAGGGGGAAATATGTCAGCGCTTTTCGCTGATTATTGCTGGCGAAGTGGATGTGTTCTATGAGGCTGAAGATGGACGTCGTTATCGTCAGGCCCGCTACCGGAAAGGCGACATGCTGGGCGAGCTCGAGATCTTTGAGTCACGTCATTACATCTGTTCGGTGGTGGCGGTAGGGCATGTGCAGCTCCTGAGTTTGTCGCAGGAATATTTTTGCCGCTGGCTGGCCTTAGATAACCATTTTAACCAGCGGATGCTGCGCTTCTTTAGTCAGCAATATTATCAGCTGTCAAAAAAGGCCAGCAGCGACAATCTTTACTCGCTGCATCAGCGAGTATGTCAGGCGTTATGGCTGCGTTATCAACAAGATGGCACCAACGCAATCTTGCTGGATAAGCTAAACCTCAGCGAGGAGCTGGCGGCGACGACCCGTAGTATTAATCGTATTTTACATGATCTGAAAGCGTTACAGATTATTGATACCGATGGTGAAAGCATTGTGTTGTTAGTCCCTGAAAAGTTAAAGCAGGAGGCTGATATCGGATAACCGCAAGAGTGAAGGAGGCGCGAGAATGTCGCTGCAACCCCATATCCAGTTAAGCAAGGAGATGATCGGCGCACGCTATGCGCTGCTGCCGGGCGATCCGTTGCGGGTGGACCGCATCGTCAATTTTCTTGATAACCCAGAACTGCTTGGTCAAAACCGGGAGTTTCGCGCCGCGCGAGGTTGGTATAAGGGCGTCGAGATTTTGGTGCTCTCTACCGGGATCGGCGGGCCGTCTACGGCGATTGCCATTGAAGAACTGCGCCAGATCGGCCTAACAACCCTGATTCGTATCGGTAGCTGTGGGGCGTTGCAGGATAATCTTGCGCTCGGTGACGTGATTATCGCCCATGCCGCAGTAACGGATGACGGGACCAGCCGTACCTATGCGCCAGCAGGCTATCCGGCCTGCGCCGACCCGCAGTTAACCTGGGAACTGATGGCGCAGGCTCGCCAGATGAATATCCCCGCCGTGTGCGGCCTGGTGCGTAGCCACGACAGTTTTTATACCGATCGGGAAGCAGAACTGGATGCGCAGTGGTCGGCGCTCGGCGTTCTGGGCGCGGATATGGAGAGCGCCGCTCTGATGACTATCGGCGCGCTGCGAGGGTTACGTACGGCGTCATTACTCAACGTGGTGGTTGCCCACAACGGTTGTCTGGATAGCAGCATCAATGATTATGTCCAACAGGACGCGTTGTGCCAGCAGGGCGAAGAACGGCAAATTGCCCTGGCGCTCCGCGCCATTTATTCCGTCAGCCAGTCAGGAGGTCAGTGATGGACTTTTTTAGCATTAACAATGTGATGGTCAACATTCCTCTCGGCGAAGGCGGGTATGCGCTATCGTGGATTGAAGCCATTGGTACCGTATTTGGTCTGTTATGTATCTGGTGTGCCAGCCGGGAAAAAATCATCAATTACCTGTTTGGCTTGATTAACGTCACACTGTTTGCCGCAATTTTCTTCCAGATTCAGCTCTATGCCAGCCTGCTGCTGCAGGTGTTTTTCTTCGCCGCTAACATTTACGGCTGGTATGCGTGGAGCCGGCAAAACGAGGCGCAGGAAGCTGCGCTCAAAGTACGTTGGCTTTCCCGCCAGCAAACCCTGGTACTGGGCGGCGTATGCGCGGTGGCGATAGTTCTGATGACGCTGTTTATCGACCCGGTGTTTTCGGCGCTCACCCGCATCATGATTGCCCTGCTGCAAACATTTGGTATGCAGGTCGCTATGCCTGACCTCCAGCCCGATGCCTTCCCGTTCTGGGATTCCACCATGCTGGTATTGTCGATTGCGGCCATGGTACTGATGACGCGTAAATATGTTGAAAACTGGCTGCTATGGGTACTTATCGATGTTATTAGCGTGGTTATATACGCGGTGCAGGGCGTTTACGCCATGTCGCTTGAGTATGTCCTCCTGACTGCGATTGCTATCATGGGAGCGTACGGCTGGATCAAAAGTGCGCAGCGAAACGGCTATACACCGCTTGCCGCGACGGTCTCCTGATTGACCCGATTTTCTGGCTACCCGCAGAGGTAGCCAGTTACTCTTTCTCCCCCTCTTTCTGCTACAATCCACCTCCCCGTGTTTACAGATTGAGCAATCCTCTATGCGTTTGAACCCCGGACAACAACAAGCCGTCGAATTCGTCACCGGACCTTGCCTGGTGCTGGCGGGAGCTGGTTCCGGTAAGACGCGTGTTATCACCAATAAAATCGCGCATCTGATTCGTGAATGTGGCTACCAGGCACGACATATTGCGGCCGTAACCTTTACCAATAAGGCTGCGCGCGAGATGAAAGAGCGCGTGGCGCAAACGCTGGGGCGTAAAGAAGCACGTGGGTTGATGATCTCCACTTTCCACACACTGGGACTGGATGTCATTAAGCGCGAATATGCGGCGCTGGGGATGAAGTCGAACTTCTCGCTGTTTGACGATACCGACCAGGTGGCCCTGCTTAAGGAACTGACCGAAGGGCTAATTGAAGACGATAAGCTTATTCTCCAACAACTGATCTCGACGATCTCCAACTGGAAAAACGATCTGATGACCCCGGCGCAGGCGGCAGCCAGCGCGAAGGGCGAACGCGATCGTATTTTTGCCCACTGCTATGGTTTGTATGACGCCCATATGAAGGCGTGTAACGTTCTCGATTTTGACGATCTGATCCTGCTCCCGACGCTGCTGCTTCAGCGCAATGAAGAAGTGCGCGAGCGCTGGCAGAATAAAATCCGCTATCTGCTGGTGGATGAATATCAGGATACCAACACCAGTCAGTACGAGCTGGTGAAGTTGCTGGTGGGGAAACGGGCACGCTTCACCGTCGTGGGCGATGACGATCAGTCAATATACTCCTGGCGCGGCGCACGCCCGCAGAACCTGGTGCTGCTGAGCAAAGACTTCCCGGACTTGCAGGTGGTTAAACTGGAGCAAAACTACCGCTCCTCCGGGCGCATTCTCAAGGCGGCGAATATTCTCATCGCTAATAACCCGCATGTGTTTGAAAAGCGACTCTTTTCTGAGCTGGGCTATGGTGCGGAGCTTAAGGTATTGAGCGCCAATAACGAAGAGCATGAAGCGGAGCGCGTCACCGGTGAACTGATCGCCCATCACTTCGTCAATAAGACGCAGTATAAGGACTATGCGATTCTGTATCGCGGCAACCATCAGTCGCGGGTGTTTGAAAAATTCCTGATGCAGAACCGCATCCCGTACAAAATTTCCGGCGGTACCTCGTTCTTCTCTCGTCCGGAGATTAAAGACTTGCTGGCCTATCTACGCGTACTCAGCAACCCGGATGACGATAGCGCGTTCCTGCGCATCGTTAATACGCCGAAGCGCGAGATTGGCCCGGCGACGCTGCAGAAATTGGGTGAATGGGCGATGACGCGTAATAAAAGCCTGTTTACCGCCAGTTTTGACATGGGCCTGAGCCAGACGCTGACCGGACGCGGATATGATTCACTGACCCGTTTTACGCACTGGTTGGGTGAAATTCAGCGCCTGGCAGAGCGTGAGCCCGTTGCTGCCGTGCGCGATCTTATCCACGGCATTGATTACGAGTCCTGGCTGTATGAAACCTCGCCGAGCCCAAAAGCGGCAGAAATGCGCATGAAGAACGTTAACACGCTGTTTAGCTGGATGACAGAGATGCTGGAAGGCAGCGAGCTGGAAGAGCCAATGACCCTGACCCAGGTGGTTACTCGTTTTACCCTGCGTGACATGATGGAGCGCGGAGAGAGCGAAGAAGAACTGGATCAGGTGCAGTTGATGACGCTGCATGCTTCGAAAGGGCTGGAGTTCCCGTACGTGTTTATGGTGGGAATGGAAGAGGGATTTTTGCCGCACCAGAGCAGCATTGATGAAGACAATATCGATGAAGAGCGTCGTCTGGCTTACGTAGGGATTACCCGCGCACAGAAAGAGCTCATCTTTACCCTGTGCAAAGAACGCCGTCAGTACGGTGAGCTGGTACGCCCGGAACCGAGCCGTTTCCTGTTAGAACTGCCACAGGATGACGTTATCTGGGAACAGGAGCGTAAAGTGGTAAGCGCTGAGGAACGGATGCAAAAAGGGCAGGCCAGTATTGCCAATATTCGGGCGATGATGGCAAAGGCGAAAGCGAAGCCGTAGGCCGGATAAGCGCAAGCGCCTTCCGGCAAATCAACGATTAACGTACTTCCAGCGGCCAGTGGACATAGCTTTGCCACTCGCTTTCCTGATCGATGAGCTCTTTACCTAGCGGGTGATGTTCCAGCCAGCCTTCAGGCAGTATGACCGTCAAGTGCTCATCTCTTGCATCCAGCTGAATTTCCGGCACCAAATCATCGCGGCGACGGCTGGCGAAAATAATCGCCAGACGCAGCAAACGGCAAAGGTGCTCCGCGATGCGCGGTGGCACGGCGTTTTGCTGATGGAGCGAAGAGAGATCGACCGGATTGGTCTGGTTGAGTAACAACGTGGCTAACAGTTTTTTCTGCGCCGGCGTAAAACCTGGAAGATCGAGATTGCGCACCAGATAAGCCGCATGCTGTGGTGCCTGTTTAAAATCAACGCTCAACCCAATTTCATGCAGCTGGCAGGCGCTAATCAGCAGTTCGCGGCTAATTGCTTCCAGATGCCACTTATTTTCGACTTGATCGAGGAATTTCGTTGCTAACATGGCAACGCGATGCGCTTGCTCTGTATCGACCATGAATCGACGCTGAATATTACGTAACGTGCGGCTGCGAATATCCTGATCCACCGCCAGATGTAGCATGCCATAGACCAGCCCTTCGCGTAATGCGCCGCCAGCAAGGGTCATGCACTGAATATTCAGTTCGGTGAAAATGGCAATCAGGATCGCCAGCCCGCTGGGGAAAACCAGCGCACGTTCCAGCGTTAAGCCTTCAATTTCCAGCTCTTCCAGACGACCACAATGAATGGCTCGCTGCTTTAGCTGCTGAAGTTTCGCCAGCGTGATACGCTCATCCATGCCTTGCGCCATCATGATTTCCTGCAACGCCTGGACGGTACCAGAAGCACCAACGCAGACTTTCCAGCCATGAAAACGCAGTTTGTCAGCGACCGGACGCAGCACTTCGCGCGCAGCCTGCTCGGCCTGGTCGAAGTTTTCCTGCGCCAGATTACGATCGGTAAAATACCGTTCGAGCCAGGTGACGCAGCCCATTGACAGGCTAAACAAGGAAGTCGTTTGTGCGCCGGAGCCGGTAACCAGTTCAGTGCTGGCGCCGCCAATATCAACGACCAGACGCTGATCGGCCCCGCCGGTAGTGTGGGCTACACCCTGATAAATCAGTCGTGCTTCTTCTTCGCCGCTAATGACCTGGACAGGACAGCCGAGGATATCTTGCGCTTTAGCGATAAACTCATCGGCATTTACGGCGATGCGTAATGTTGCCGTGGCAACCACGCGGATTTGCGGTTGAGGTATATCCTGCAGGCGTTCAGCAAACAGGCGCAAACATTGCCAACCGCGCTCCATCGCCTCTGCGGAGAGAACGTAGTCGCTATTGAGTCCAGCGGCCAGACGCACTTTGCGTTTAATACGCGTGAGCGTCTGGATGCTTCCCGCCACCTCGCGTACGACCAGCATATGAAAACTATTGGAGCCGAGATCGATTGCCGCATACAACGAGGTAGAGTTCATACACTTCATCCTTCAACCTGTATCTGTGTTGGCTGCGTTCTCTCACCCGAATCACTTACAGTAAGCTCATCGGGATTCGTTTTCTTGCCGCCTTGATAAAGGCTGAATGATTTTGTGTATGGCATAACTTTTCTTAACCTGAACGACGACGATTACGCGGAGCGCCACCGGTACGACGTGGGCCATTACCTGTACGCGGGCGCGTCAGGCGCAGCGGCTTCGGCAGATCGGTCATTAGCGCATCCGGGTTGTACTTGCTGACCGGAATCGAGTGGCCGATATAGGTCTCGATTGCAGGTAAATTCAGCGCGTATTCTTCGCAGGCCAGGCTGATAGAGTGACCGCTTGCGCCAGCACGACCCGTACGACCGATACGGTGAACGTAATCTTCACAGTCATCCGGCAGGTCATAGTTAAAGACGTGCGTTACGGCTGGGATATGCAGGCCACGCGCGGCCACGTCAGTCGCAACGAGAATGTCGAGATCGCCACGGGTGAACTCATCCAGGATACGCAGGCGTTTTTTCTGCGCCACGTCACCAGTCAGCAGGCCGACGCGATGGCCATCCGCAGCGAGGCTGCCCCAGATATCTTCACAACGATGCTTGGTGTTAGCAAAGACGATGGCGCGATCTGGCCACTCTTCTTCAATCAGCGTTTGCAATAAACGCATTTTTTCTTCATTGGAAGGATAGAAGAGTTCTTCTTTGATGCGGTGACCTGTCTTCTGCTCCGGTTCGACTTCCACATACTCAGCGTTATTCATTTGTTCGAACGCCAGTTCGCGGACGCGATAAGAGAGGGTTGCAGAAAACAGCATGTTCAGACGTTGGGTGGTTGGCGGCATACGACGGAACAGCCAACGGATATCTTTAATAAAGCCCAGATCGTACATACGATCGGCTTCATCCAGCACCACGACCTGAATCGCGCCCAGGTTAATATGGTTCTGCTTTGCATAGTCAATGAGACGACCGGTGGTGCCGATAAGAATATCGACGCCGCTTTCCAGCACTTTCAGCTGTTTGTCGTAACCGTCGCCGCCATAAGCCAGGCCTAATTTCAGACCGGTGGTTTGTGCCAGCGGCTCGGCATCGGCGTGGATTTGCACGGCTAACTCACGCGTTGGCGCCATAATTAACGCACGCGGTTGGTTCACCTTGCGATCGGCAATCGCGGGATGAGAGAGAAGATAATGAAACGTTGACGTCAGGAACGCCATCGTTTTTCCGGTACCGGTTTGCGCCTGCCCTGCAACATCACGACCTGCCAGCGTTAGCGGCAGCGCGAGGGCCTGAATGGGCGTGCAGTTATGAAACCCTTTATTTTCAAGGGCTTCTATCACCTTTGGGTGCAGGGCGAAGTCGGAAAACTTCTGTTCTGTTAAATGTGTTTTGCTCATAGTGTGGTAGAATATCAGCTTACTATTGCTTTACGAAAGCGTATCCGGTGAAATAAAGTCAACCTTTAGTTGGTTAATGCTACACCAACAGCCTACACCAACACGCCAGGCTTATTCCTGTGGAGTTATATATGAGCGATAAAATTATTCACCTGACTGACGACAGTTTTGACACGGATGTACTCAAAGCGGACGGAGCGATCCTTGTTGATTTCTGGGCAGAGTGGTGCGGTCCGTGCAAAATGATCGCTCCGATTCTGGATGAAATCGCTGACGAATATCAGGGCAAACTGACGGTTGCTAAACTGAACATTGACCAAAACCCAGGCACCGCGCCGAAGTATGGTATTCGTGGTATCCCGACCCTGCTGTTGTTTAAAAACGGCGAAGTAGCGGCGACTAAAGTCGGCGCACTGTCCAAAGGTCAGTTGAAAGAATTCCTCGACGCGAATTTGGCGTAAGGAAGTCTCATGATCGGGCGACCATACTTCGAATTGATTCGGATGACTGGACGCCCGACTTGAGTCGTGCTAAGTTAGTGTTGACTTCGTATTAAACATACCTTATTAAGTTTGAATCTGGTTATATCCCATACTTCCCGTAGTTTCTCGCGCGAGAAGTGGACAGATTCAGGGCCTTATCACTCAATCCGTCTTGTCGTTTCAGTTCTGCGTACTTTCCTGTGACCAGACAGCGAACAGACATGAGTCGATGGCCGTAAACAGGCATGGATGACCCTGCCATACCATTCACAACATTAAGTTCGAGATTTACCCCAAGTTTAAGAACTCACACCATTATGAATCTTACCGAATTAAAGAATACGCCGGTTTCTGAGCTGATCACTCTCGGCGAAAATATGGGCCTTGAAAACCTGGCTCGTATGCGCAAGCAGGACATTATTTTTGCCATCCTGAAGCAGCACGCAAAGAGTGGCGAGGATATCTTTGGTGACGGTGTGCTGGAGATATTGCAGGACGGATTTGGTTTCCTCCGCTCTGCAGACAGCTCCTACCTCGCCGGTCCTGATGACATCTACGTTTCTCCCAGCCAAATCCGCCGTTTCAACCTCCGCACTGGTGATACCATTTCTGGTAAGATTCGCCCGCCGAAAGAAGGTGAACGCTACTTTGCGCTGTTGAAAGTTAACGAAGTTAACTACGACAAACCAGAAAACGCCCGTAACAAAATCCTCTTTGAGAACTTAACCCCGCTGCACGCAAACTCTCGTCTGCGTATGGAACGTGGTAACGGTTCTACTGAAGACTTAACGGCGCGCGTACTGGATCTGGCATCGCCGATCGGTCGTGGTCAGCGCGGTCTGATCGTTGCTCCGCCGAAAGCGGGTAAAACCATGCTGCTGCAGAACATCGCGCAGAGCATTGCTTACAATCATCCAGACTGTGTGCTGATGGTGCTGCTGATTGACGAACGTCCGGAAGAAGTAACCGAGATGCAGCGTCTGGTGAAAGGTGAAGTTGTTGCGTCTACTTTTGACGAACCCGCCTCCCGTCACGTTCAGGTTGCGGAAATGGTCATCGAGAAGGCGAAGCGTCTGGTTGAACACAAGAAAGACGTTATCATTCTGCTTGACTCCATCACCCGTCTGGCGCGTGCTTATAACACCGTAGTTCCGGCTTCCGGTAAAGTTCTGACTGGTGGTGTGGACGCTAACGCCCTGCACCGTCCGAAACGTTTCTTCGGTGCTGCGCGTAACGTGGAAGAGGGCGGCAGCCTGACCATCATCGCGACTGCGCTGATCGATACCGGCTCTAAAATGGATGAAGTTATCTACGAAGAGTTTAAAGGTACAGGCAACATGGAACTGCACCTCTCTCGTAAGATTGCTGAAAAACGCGTCTTCCCGGCTATCGACTACAACCGTTCCGGTACCCGTAAAGAAGAGTTGCTCACCACCCAGGAAGAGCTGCAGAAAATGTGGATCCTGCGCAAAATCATCCATCCGATGGGTGAAATCGACGCGATGGAATTCCTCATTAATAAGCTGGCGATGACCAAGACCAACGACGACTTCTTCGATATGATGAAGCGTTCCTGATTCTGGCATCATCTGAAAACGCCACGTTTTTACGTGGCGTTTTGCTTTTG
>NZ_CP069763.1:809798-810481 GCF_016893685.1 Citrobacter cronae | reverse complement strand
AGCCTGGGGTATATTTTTGGCCCGTGGGAGTTGTTGTTGGGTCCCTTTGGTTATTTTCTCACCCTTTTTGCCGTCTGGGCGGCGATTAACGCCTTTAATATGGTTGATGGCATTGATGGCTTGTTAGGCGGGCTATCCAGCGTCTCATTCGCCGCGATGGGGTTTATCCTGTGGTTCGATGGTCAGACAAGCCTGGCTATCTGGTGTTTTGCCATGATTGCCGCCATCCTGCCTTACATCATGCTGAATCTGGGCATTCTTGGACGCCGCTATAAAGTCTTTATGGGCGATGCGGGGAGTACGCTGATTGGCTTTACAGTCATTTGGATCCTGCTGGAGACCACACAAGGTGCAACACACCCTATTAGCCCGGTCACTGCACTGTGGATTATCGCCATTCCGTTAATGGATATGGTGGCGATTATGTATCGTCGTTTACGTAAAGGCATGAGTCCTTTCTCGGCAGATCGCCAGCATATTCATCATTTAGTGATGCGCGCAGGGTTTACTTCCCGACAGGCATTTGTTCTGATCACGCTGGCTGCAGCGATTCTGGCCTCTATCGGCGTACTGGCTGAATATTTTCGTTTAGTCCCTGAATGGGCCATGTTGGTGCTCTTTTTACTGGCATTCGGTCTTTACGGTTACTGTATTAAGCGGGCATGGAAGGTGGCGAGATTTAT
>NZ_CP069763.1:744725-809758 GCF_016893685.1 Citrobacter cronae | reverse complement strand
AAACCAAACTTAACCAAGTGAATTGAGGATGCGATGACACAACCATTACCGGGGGAACACGCCGTGAGCGCAGAAAATGAACTGGATATCCGTGGGTTGTTTCGTGCCTTATGGGCAGGGAAAGTGTGGATTATTGGTATCGCGCTTGCCTTTGCGATAGTCGCTCTCGCCTATACATTTTTTGCACGTCAGGAGTGGAGTGCTACGGCGATTTCAGACAAGCCAACGGTTAATATGTTGGGCGGTTACTACTCTCAACAGCAGTTTTTGCGTAACCTGGATATTAAGGCCAGCCTCGCATCTGCGGACCAGCCGTCGGTAATGGACGAAGCCTATAAAGAATTCATCATGCAGCTCGCCTCCTGGGATACGCGTCGTGAATTCTGGCAGCAGACTGATTACTATAAGCAGCGTATGGTAGGTAACAGTAAAGCCGATGCGGCGATGCTGGATGAATTGATTGGTAACATCCAGTTTATGCCAGGCGATGCGTTACGTAATACCAATGACAGTGTGAAGCTGATTGCGGAGACGGCTCCTGATGCCAACAATCTACTGCGTCAGTACGTCGCCTTTGCCAGTCAGCGCGCGGCGCATCATCTGAACGAAGAGTTAAAAGGGGCCTGGGCTGCACGCACTGTGCAGATGAAGGCGCAGGTTAAACGCCAGGAAGAAGTGGCGAAATCACTATTCTCCCGCCGTGTTCACAACATTGAGCAGGCACTCAAAATTGCCGAACAGCATAACATTTCGCGTACCTCCACTGATGTTCCTGCTGATGAGTTGCCGGATTCTGAACTGTTCTTACTTGGACGTCCTATGCTGCAGGCGCGACTTGAAAACTTGCAGTCTGTTGGTCCGGACTTTGATCTGGACTACTTCCAAAACCGAGCCATGCTGAACACACTGAACGTTGGGCCAACTCTGGATCCGCGTTTTCAGACCTATCGTTATCTGCGTACGCCGGAAGAGCCCGTAAAACGTGACAGCCCTCGCCGTGCCTTCCTGATGATTATGTGGGGCATTGTTGGGGCTCTGATTGGTGCTGGCGTCGCGTTAACCCGTCGCCGCGCGATTTAGCAATACCGTTGCAGTGAGGGGCTGGGCCCTTACTGCCAATCCGAAGAGAATCGATGTGAAAGTACTGACTGTATTTGGCACGCGACCGGAGGCTATAAAAATGGCACCTCTGGTTCATGCGTTGGCAAAAGATCCTGATTTTGAGGCAAAAGTTTGCGTCACAGCGCAGCATCGGGAGATGCTCGATCAGGTGTTGAACCTCTTTTCCATAGTACCTGACTACGATCTCAATATTATGCAGCCAGGTCAGGGGCTAACAGAAATTACCTGCCGAATCCTTGAAGGGTTAAAGCCAATTCTGGCTGATTTCAAACCTGATGTGGTGCTGGTGCACGGTGATACCACGACCACTATTGCTACCAGTTTGGCTGCGTTCTATCAGCGCATCCCGGTGGGGCATGTAGAGGCGGGTTTACGTACTGGCGATCTTTACTCTCCCTGGCCGGAAGAGGCGAACCGTACGCTTACCGGGCGTCTGGCTATGTATCATTTTGCGCCGACAGAAAACTCGCGGCAGAATTTGTTACGGGAAGCTATTCCTGATAATCGTATTTTCGTCACGGGCAATACGGTTATTGATGCGTTGATCTGGGTACGCGACCGCGTACTGGCGAGTGATGCATTGCGGGCTGAACTGGCCGAACATTACCCTTTCCTCGACGCTAATAAAAATATGATCCTGGTGACCGGTCATCGTCGGGAAAGCTTCGGTCGCGGCTTTGAAAACATTTGCCACGCGCTGGCGGAAATTGCTGCGGCTAATCAGAATGTGCAGATTGTCTATCCGGTACACCTGAATCCTAACGTCAGCGAGCCGGTCAACCGCATCCTGGGGCACGTTGAAAACGTGATTCTGATTGAACCGCAGGACTACATGCCGTTTGTCTGGCTGATGAATCACGCCTGGCTGATCCTGACCGATTCCGGCGGGATTCAGGAAGAAGCCCCATCCCTGGGGAAACCGGTGCTGGTGATGCGTGAAACAACGGAACGGCCTGAAGCTATTACCGCAGGCACTGTACGCCTGGTGGGGACTGACCCACAGCGTATTGTAGAAGAAGTCACGCGTTTGCTGCATGACGACAATGAATATCAGACCATGAGCCGTGCCCATAACCCATATGGTGACGGGCTGGCGTGTGGCCGCATTTTACACGCGTTAAAAAATAATCGGGTATCGCTATGAGTTTTACGACCATTTCTGTCATTGGGCTGGGTTATATCGGACTGCCAACGGCGGCTGCCTTTGCTTCCCGTCAAAAACATGTAATTGGCGTAGATGTAAATCAACATGCAGTGGATACCATTAATCGCGGCGAAATTCACATTGTTGAGCCCGATCTGGCCGCTGTGGTGAAAACGGCGGTCGAAAACGGATTTCTTCATGCAACCACTACTCCCGTAGACGCTGATGCGTATCTGATTGCTGTGCCTACCCCGTTCAAGGGAGAGCATGAACCCGATATGGTCTACGTTGAAGCTGCGGCGAAGTCTGTCGCGCCGGTGCTGAAAAAAGGCGCGTTGGTGATACTTGAATCGACTTCACCGGTCGGGGCAACTGAACAGATGGCCGCATGGCTTGCAGAAATGCGGCCTGATCTGACTTTCCCGCAGCAGGTCGGTGAACAGGCCGATGTGAATATTGCGTATTGTCCGGAGCGCGTGCTGCCAGGCCAGGTCATGGTCGAACTGATTAAAAACGACCGCGTGATCGGCGGGATGACCGCCGTCTGCTCCGCGCGTGCCAGTGAGTTATATAACATCTTCCTTGAGGGCGAATGTGTCGTGACCAACGCCCGCACCGCGGAAATGTGCAAGCTGACTGAGAATAGCTTCCGCGACGTTAATATCGCCTTTGCGAATGAATTATCGCTAATTTGCGCCGATCAGGGGATTAACGTCTGGGAACTGATTCGCCTGGCAAACCGTCATCCGCGAGTCAATATTCTGCAACCAGGACCTGGCGTTGGTGGACACTGTATCGCGGTCGATCCGTGGTTTATCGTGGCACAGAACCCGCAGCAGGCGAAACTGATCCGTACCGCACGCGAAGTTAATGATGGTAAGCCTCATTGGGTCGTCGAGCGGGTAAAAGCCGCTGTGGCCGACTGTCTGGCAGATACCAACAAACGGGCCAGTGAAGTGAAAATCGCCTGCTTTGGTTTGGCTTTTAAACCGAATATTGATGATTTACGTGAAAGCCCGGCGATGGGAATTGCGCAGAGTATCGCGCATTGGCACAAAGGTGAAATGCTGGTGGTGGAACCGAATATCCATCAACTGCCGAAAAAACTGGACGGCATTTGCCAACTGGCGACATTGGACGATGCGCTGGCAAGCGCCGATGTGCTGGTCATGCTGGTCGACCATAATGAATTTAAAGCCATTAAAGGCGATGCGGTTCTTCAGCAGTACATCGTTGATACCAAAGGGGTCTGGCGCTAATGAAACGAATTCTGGTTACCGGTGGCGCGGGGTTTATCGGCTCGGCGGTTGTACGCCATATTATTCAAGAGACCCAGGATGCGGTGGTTGTGGTCGATAAGCTGACCTATGCCGGAAACCTGATGTCGCTGACGCCGGTTGCACAGAATGACCGTTTTGCCTTTGAGAAAGTGGATATCTGCGATCGGGCATCGCTCGACAAGGTGTTTCAACACTACCAGCCAGACTGCGTGATGCATCTGGCGGCAGAAAGCCATGTCGATCGCTCCATTGATGGTCCGGCTGCTTTTATCGAAACCAACATTGTGGGCACCTACACGCTGTTGGAAGCGGCACGCGCTTACTGGAGTGCATTGGCCAGCGAGAAAAAATCGGCGTTTCGCTTCCACCATATCTCAACTGATGAGGTGTATGGCGATCTCCATTCGACAGATGATTTCTTTACTGAAAGCACGCCTTATGCGCCGAGTAGCCCTTATTCCGCGTCGAAAGCCAGCAGCGATCATCTGGTACGCGCGTGGTTGCGAACCTATGGCCTGCCAACGCTCATTACCAACTGCTCTAACAACTATGGCCCCTACCATTTCCCGGAAAAACTCATCCCGCTGATGATCCTCAACGCATTGGCTGGGAAACCGCTGCCGGTATACGGCAATGGGCAACAGATCCGCGACTGGTTGTATGTAGAAGATCATGCCAGGGCGCTCTATTGCGTGGCGACAACGGGCGCGATTGGGGAAACCTATAATATTGGTGGTCACAATGAGCGTAAAAACCTGGATGTTGTCGAAACGGTTTGCAGCCTGTTGGAAGAGCTGGCGCCGCAAAAACCACAAGGCATTGCACAGTACCGAGACTTGATCACTTTTGTTGACGATCGCCCGGGTCATGATGTGCGGTATGCCATTGACGCGTCGAAAATTGCGCGTGAATTAGGCTGGATACCGCAGGAAACGTTTGAAAGCGGAATGCGCAAAACCGTGCAGTGGTATCTGGATAATCAGGCATGGTGGAAACCCGTGCAGGATGGCAGCTATCAGGGTGAACGTTTAGGTCTGAAGGGCTAACAGCCTGGTTTTGGCTCCCGGAGGAGACAACGCATGAAAGGTATCATTCTGGCGGGCGGTTCAGGTACTCGCCTGTATCCCATTACGCGTGGCGTATCGAAGCAGCTATTGCCTATTTACGATAAGCCGATGATTTACTACCCGCTATCAGTGCTAATGCTGGCGGGGATTCGCGAAATTCTGATTATTACCACGCCGGAAGATAAAGGTTATTTCCAGCGTTTGTTAGGCGATGGCTCTGAGTTCGGCATTGAATTGCACTATGCCGAGCAACCCAGCCCGGATGGATTAGCGCAGGCATTTATCATTGGTGAAACGTTCCTTAACGGTGAACCGTCATGTCTGGTATTAGGGGATAATATCTTCTTTGGTCAGGGCTTCAGTCCAAAACTACGTCATGTAGCCGCTCGCACAGAAGGTGCGACGGTGTTTGGTTACCAGGTCATGGATCCTGAACGTTTTGGTGTTGTGGAGTTTGACGACAATTTTCGCGCTATCTCTCTGGAAGAGAAGCCGAAAGCACCGAAATCTAACTGGGCGGTAACAGGGCTCTATTTCTATGACAGTAAAGTGGTGGAATACGCAAAACGCGTGAAACCTTCTGAGCGTGGAGAACTGGAGATTACGTCGATCAACCAGATGTATCTTGATGATGGGCATCTGACGGTGGAATTGCTTGGACGTGGCTTTGCCTGGCTGGATACCGGTACGCATGACAGTCTGATCGAAGCGAGTACTTTTGTGCAGACGGTAGAAAACCGTCAGGGTTTTAAAATAGCCTGTCTGGAAGAGATCGCCTGGCGTAACGGTTGGCTGGATGATGAAGGCGTGAAACGTGCCGCCAGCTCGCTGGCTAAAACGGGCTATGGCCAATATTTGCTGGAGCTGCTCCGTGCTCGTCCGCGCCAGTATTGAGCCGCTTAGCTGGGAAAATACGTTTTTTGGCGTGAATAGCGCCATTATACGTTTTGACCAACACGCGCCGGTTCTGACGGTGGATGCGTTACGTCCCTGGTCGCGGGTACAGGCAAAAATTGCTGCCGCAAATACCCATGAATTGGATGCCTTGCAGCGGTTGGGTTTCTCACTGGTCGAAGGCGAAGTGGATTTTGTACTGCCAGTGACGTGTGCCAGCGGCAACTCTGACGCGCAGATCGCGCAAACTACGGATATCCCGGCATTACGCTGCCTGGCAGAACAGGCATTCGCGCAAAGCCGTTTTCGCGCCCCGTGGTATGCCGCAGATGCCAGTTCGCGTTTTTATGCGCAGTGGATTGAAAATGCGGTGCTGGGGACGTTCGATCATCAATGCCTCGTTTTACGCACGCCGACAGGTGAAATTCGTGGTTATGTCTCGCTGCGCGAACTGAATGCGACCGAGGCGCGAATAGGCCTACTGGCTGGGCGTGGTGCGGGTGAAGAACTAATGCTGGCTGCGCTTTGCTGGGCGCAGGCCCGCGGTAAAACAATATTGCGCGTGGCAACCCAAATGGGTAACACCGCCGCGCTTAAACGTTACATACACAGTGGTGCGAATGTGGAAAGCACCGCGTATTGGTTATACAGGTGACACGATGATTCCATTTAATGCACCGCCGGTGGTGGGAACTGAACTCGATTACATGCAGTCTGCGATGAACAGCGGCAAACTGTGTGGCGACGGCGGCTTTACCCGTCGCTGTCAGCAGTGGCTGGAGCAGCATTTTGGCAGCGAGAAAGTTCTGTTGACGCCATCTTGTACCGCATCGCTTGAGATGGCGGCATTGCTGTTGGACATTCAGCCCGGCGATGAAATCATCATGCCGAGCTACACATTTGTCTCCACGGCTAACGCATTCGTTTTACGCGGGGCGAAAATCGTCTTTGTTGATATCCGTCCGGATACCATGAACATTGACGAAACGCTGATTGAAGCGGCGATCACCGACAAAACCCGCGCTATTGTGCCGGTACATTACGCGGGCGTGGCCTGCGAAATGGATACCATTATGGCGCTGGCCAGCAAACATAACCTGTATGTGGTCGAAGATGCGGCTCAGGGCGTGATGTCGACCTACAAAGGCCGGGCGCTGGGGACAATTGGTCACATCGGCTGCTTTAGCTTCCATGAGACTAAAAACTATACCGCAGGCGGTGAAGGCGGCGCGACGCTGATCAATGATAAAAAATTAGTCGAACGTGCGGAGATTATTCGTGAAAAAGGGACAAACCGTAGTCAATTTTTCCGTGGCCAGGTAGATAAGTATACCTGGCGCGATATCGGCTCCAGCTATCTGATGTCCGATCTGCAGGCTGCCTATTTGTGGGCGCAACTGGAAGCGGCCGACCGTATTAACCAGCAGCGTCTGGCGCTGTGGCAGAATTACTATGATGCCCTCGAACCGCTGGCGCGTGCCGGACGTATTGAGCTGCCTGCTGTCCCGGAAAACTGCGTGCAGAATGCCCATATGTTTTATATCAAGCTGCGCGATATCGACGATCGCACCGCGTTGATTAATTTCCTCAAAGAAGCCGAAATTATGGCGGTGTTCCACTATATTCCGCTGCATGATTGCCCGGCTGGCGATAAATTTGGCGAGTTTGCCGGTGTTGATCGTTACACCACCAAAGAGAGCGAGCGTCTGCTGCGTTTACCGCTGTTCTATAACCTGTCACCGGTTAACCAGCGAACGGTAATCTCGACCTTACTCAATTACTTCTCCTGATATGTCGCTTGCTAAAGCGTCCTTATGGACGGCGGCCAGTACGCTGGTAAAAATTGGGGCGGGTTTGCTGGTGGTGAAACTATTGGCCGTCTCCTTTGGCCCGGCAGGTGTGGGTCAGGCGGGTAATTTTCGCCAAATGGTCACCGTGCTGGGCGTGTTGGCGGGAGCTGGCATTTTCAACGGCGTCACGAAATACGTTGCGCAGCACCATGACGATCCGGCCCGACTCCGTAAGGTGGTCGGTACATCTTCCGCAATGGTGCTGGGATTCTCTACGCTGATGGCGGCGGTTTTTCTGCTGGCGGCCGCGCCGATCAGTCAGGGGTTGTTTGGCCATACGCATTATCAGGGGCTGGTTCGACTGGTTGCGCTGGTGCAGATGGGCATCGCCTGGGCTAACCTGCTGCTGGCGCTGATGAAAGGCTTCCGCGATGCGGCAGGTAACGCGCTGTCGCTGATTGTGGGTAGCCTGGTGGGCGTAGTGGCTTACTATGGCTGCTATCGCCTGGGGGGCTATGAAGGCGCCTTGCTGGGTCTGGCCCTGGTGCCTGCGCTGGTCGTTATCCCTGCCATTATTATGCTGCTTAAGCGTGGAACTATTCCGCTGCATTACCTGAAGCCCTCGTGGGACAATGGTCTGGCAGGGCAGTTAAGCAAGTTTACGCTGATGGCGGTGATTACCTCTGTAACGCTGCCTGTGGCATACGTGATGATGCGAAACCTGCTGGCGGCACAGTACAGCTGGGATGATGTGGGGATCTGGCAGGGGGTCAGCAGTATCTCCGATGCGTATCTGCAATTTATTACCGCCTCATTCAGCGTTTACTTGCTGCCGACGTTGTCGCGGCTGACAGAAAAGCATGACATTACCCGCGAGGTCATTAAGTCGCTGAAGTTCGTGCTGCCGGCGGTTGCCGCCGCGAGCTTTACGGTTTGGCTATTGCGTGATTTTGCGATCTGGCTGCTCTTTTCCGCAAAATTTACCGCCATGCGCGACCTGTTTGCCTGGCAACTGGTCGGCGATGTACTGAAAGTTGGCGCCTACGTTTTTGGTTATCTGGTGATCGCGAAAGCGTCGCTGCGGTTTTATATTTTGGCTGAAATTAGCCAGTTCATGTTATTGACGGCGTTTGCCCACTGGCTGATCCCGGCACATGGTGCTCTGGGCGCAGCGCAGGCGTATATGGCAACATACATCGTCTATTTTTCTCTTTGTTGTGGCGTGTTTTTACTCTGGCGTAGGCGGGCATGACTGTACTGATTCACGTTCTGGGATCGGATATCCCTCACCATAACCACACCGTGCTGCGGTTTTTTAACGATTCGCTGGCTGCGACGAGCGAGCACGCACGCACGTTTATGGTTGCAGGCCAGGATGCTGGGTTCAGTAAGAGCTGCCCGGCGTTATCGCTGAGTTTCTACGACGGAAAAAAGGCGCTGGCCCAGGCGGTTATTGCGAAGGCGAAAGCGGATCGCCAACAGCGCTTCTTCTTTCATGGTCAGTTCAACACCAGCCTGTGGCTGGCGCTGCTGAGTGGGGGAATTAAACCGGAGCAGTTTTACTGGCACATCTGGGGCGCGGATTTATATGAAGTTTCCAGTGGGCTGAAATTCCGCCTGTTTTACCCGATTCGTCGCATGGCGCAGAATCGCGTGGGCTGCGTGTTTGCTACGCGAGGCGATTTACGTTATTTCGCCGGGCAGCATCCGCACGTTCGCGGCGAACTGCTCTATTTCCCAACGCGGATGGATCCCTCGCTCAATAATATGAGCAGTGAAAGCCAGCGCAGCGGTAAGATGACGGTGTTGGTTGGCAACTCTGGCGATCGCAGCAATGAGCATATTGCCGCGCTACGTGCTGTTCACCAGCAGTTTGGTGACACGGTGAATGTGATCGTGCCAATGGGGTATCCGGCCAATAATACGGCCTATATCGACGAGGTTCGTCAGGCGGGTCTGGCATTATTTAGCGCGGATAATTTGCAAATATTGAGTGAAAAACTGGAGTTTGATGCCTATCTGGCACTATTGCGTCAGTGCGATCTGGGCTACTTTATTTTTGCTCGTCAGCAAGGGATCGGCACCTTATGTTTGTTGATCCAGGCCGGTATCCCGTGCGTGCTCAACCGTGAAAATCCTTTCTGGCAGGATATGGCAGAGCAAAATATCCCGGTTCTGTTTACGACAGATCAACTCAATGAAGGTCTCGTACGCGAAGCGCAGCGGCAACTGGCGTTGGTAGATAAAAATACGATCACCTTCTTTAGTCCGAATTATCTGCAGCCGTGGCATAACGCGCTGCGCATTGCTTCAGGAGAAACTAAATGAGCCTGATGCAATTCAGCGGGCTGCTGGTGGTCTGGCTGCTCTCCACTTTGTTTATCGCCACGCTGACCTGGTTTGAATTCCGCCGCGTGCGTTTTAACTTCAACGTCTTTTTCTCGTTGCTGTTTTTGCTAACGTTCTTCTTCGGATTCCCGCTGACCAGCATCCTGGTGTTTCGTTTTGATGTGGCGGTAGCGCCCCCGGAGATCCTGCTGCAGGCTTTGCTGTCAGCCGCTTGCTTCTATGCCGTTTACTACGTGACGTATAAAACGCGTTTACGTAAGCGCGTAGAGGATAAGCCGCGCAGGCCGCTATTTACCATCAATCGCGTTGAAGCCCATTTAACCTGGGTTATTCTGATGGCGATTGCGTTGGTGAGCGTGGGCGTCTTCTTTATGCACAATGGGTTCCTGCTGTTCAGACTGCAATCCTACAGCCAGATTTTTTCCAGTGAAGTCTCTGGCGTGGCGTTAAAGCGCTTCTTCTACTTCTTCATTCCGGCGATGCTGGTGGTCTACTTTCTGCGTCAGGACAGCAAAGCGTGGCTGTTCTTCCTGGTAAGCACCGTCGCGTTTGGCTTGTTGACCTATATGATTGTCGGCGGAACGCGCGCCAATATTATTATCGCGTTTGCCATCTTCCTGTTTATCGGCATTATTCGCGGTTGGATTTCGCTGTGGATGCTGGCCGCAGCAGGCGTGTTGGGCATCGTCGGTATGTTCTGGCTGGCGCTGAAACGCTACGGGATGAACGTGAGCGGTGACGAGGCGTTCTATACGTTCCTGTACCTGACGCGTGATACTTTCTCGCCGTGGGAAAACCTGGCGCTGTTGCTGCAGAACTACCACAATATTGAGTTCCAGGGGCTGGCGCCGATCGTCCGTGATTTCTACGTCTTTATCCCCACCTGGCTGTGGCCTGGGCGGCCGAGTATCGTTCTCAATTCCGCGAACTACTTTACCTGGGAAGTGTTGAACAACCACTCGGGGCTGGCGATTTCACCCACGTTAATTGGTTCGCTGGTGGTGATGGGCGGGGCACTGTTTATACCGTTAGGCGCGATTGTCGTCGGGTTAATTATTAAATGGTTCGACTGGCTATATGAATTAGGTAACCGCGAAACCAATCGCTACAAGGCGGCTATTTTGCACAGTTTCTGTTTTGGCGCCATTTTCAATATGATCGTTTTGGCACGTGAAGGACTGGATTCGTTTGTCTCGCGAGTGGTCTTTTTCCTCGTGATTTTTGGCGTTTGTCTGCTGGTGGCAAAACTGCTGTTCTGGCTATTCGATAGCGCGGGACTTATCCATAAACGAATTAAATCGCTGCCCCAGACACAGATTGAAGGATCGTAATGACGGATAACACAACTGCGCCACTCTATTCGCTGCGCGGACTACAACTGATTGGCTGGCGCGATATGCAACACGCGCTAAATTACCTGTTTGCCGAAGGACGCCTCAGGCCTGGAACGCTGGTGGCTATCAATGCCGAGAAAATGCTGACGGCAGAAGATAACCCTGAAGTGCGGGATCTGATTAACGCCGCTGAGTTCAAATATGCGGATGGTATTAGCGTGGTGCGTTCGGTGCGTAAAAAATTCCCGCAGGCTCAGATTTCACGCGTAGCGGGGGCCGATCTCTGGGAAGCGCTAATGGCGAGAGCCGGGCAGGAGGGAACGCCGGTTTTCCTGATTGGTGGCAAGCCTGAGGTTCTGGCGCAAACCGAAGCCAAATTGCGTGCGCAGTGGCATGTGAACATTGTGGGTAGCCAGGACGGTTATTTTACGCCGGAGCAGCGTCAGGCATTGTTTGAACGTATCCATGCCAGCGGTGCGCAAATTGTGACGGTAGCGATGGGATCGCCGAAACAAGAAATTTTTATGCGTGATTGCCGGAAGATCCACCCTGAAGCGCTGTATATGGGGGTAGGGGGGACCTACGACGTCTTTACCGGTCACGTTAAGCGTGCGCCTAAACTCTGGCAAAATCTGGGGCTGGAGTGGCTGTATCGCTTACTGTCACAGCCGAGCCGTATCACCCGTCAACTTCGTTTGTTGCGCTATCTCCGCTGGCACTATACCGGCAACCTCTGATGCTCTCTCCTCTGATAAGTAGCGTGATCTGCTAATCACGCTACTTATTCACAACATAATCGCTGCTTTCTCGCACAATCCATTCATTTTTTGAATGCTTTAATTGCCATTTAAGCGATTTTAGGAAACCATTCGCAACAATCATTACAGTGCCGTGGTGTTTTTGGCGCCAACCGTTAAGCGGTCGGTGCCGTATGGCCTGTTATGGAATAACAAGATGTACCCATAACGAGAACCGGTAATACCGGACAGCATGCAAACACATCAAGAGGATTTATGGCCGAGAACAAACCTGAGCTACAGCGTGGGCTGGAGGCTCGTCACATCGAATTAATTGCCCTTGGAGGCACTATTGGCGTCGGACTGTTTATGGGCGCCGCCAGTACCCTGAAATGGGCGGGGCCTTCGGTCCTGCTGGCGTATATCGTCGCGGGCCTGTTCGTCTTTTTCATTATGCGTTCCATGGGGGAGATGTTATTCCTCGAGCCGGTTGCCGGTTCATTCGCGGTTTACGCGCACCGTTACATGAGTCCCTTCTTTGGCTATCTCACCGCCTGGTCATACTGGTTTATGTGGATGGCGGTGGGGATATCAGAGATTACCGCCATCGGGGTGTACGTACAGTTCTGGTTCCCGGAAATGGCGCAATGGATACCCGCCCTGATTGCTGTCGGGCTGGTTGCGCTGGCAAACCTCGCCGCGGTTCGCCTGTATGGTGAAATTGAATTCTGGTTTGCCATGATCAAAGTGACCACCATCATTGTGATGATCGTTATTGGGTTAGGGGTCATTTTCTTCGGCTTTGGCAACGGTGGCCAGGCGATTGGCTTTGGCAACCTGACCGACCACGGCGGCTTCTTTGCCGGCGGCTGGAAGGGCTTTCTGACGGCATTGTGTATTGTCGTGGCTTCCTACCAGGGCGTAGAGCTGATCGGCATTACTGCGGGTGAGGCGAAGAACCCCCAGGTCACGCTGCGTAGCGCGGTGGGGAAGGTGCTGTGGCGTATCCTGATTTTCTACGTCGGCGCGATCTTTGTTATCGTCACTATTTTCCCGTGGAACGAGATTGGCAGCAACGGCAGCCCGTTTGTTCTCACCTTTGCCAAGATTGGTATTACCGCCGCGGCAGGGATTATTAACTTTGTGGTCCTGACGGCGGCGCTGTCTGGCTGTAACAGCGGCATGTACAGCTGTGGGCGTATGCTCTACGCGCTGGCAAAGAATCGCCAGCTACCAGCCGCTGTTGGAAAAGTCTCTCGCCATGGCGTGCCGGTTGCCGGTGTAGCGATTTCTATCGCGATCCTGCTGATTGGTTCGTGCCTGAACTACATCATTCCCAATCCGCAACGGGTGTTCGTTTATGTCTATAGCGCCAGCGTGTTGCCGGGGATGGTGCCGTGGTTTGTGATCCTGATAAGCCAGCTGCGTTTCCGTCAGGCGCATAAAGCGGCGATCGCCAGTCATCCTTTCCGCTCGATTCTGTTCCCGTGGGCGAATTATTTGACGATGGCGTTCCTGATTTGCGTATTAATCGGTATGTACTTTAATGAAGATACCCGAATGTCGCTGTTTGTTGGGATTATCTTCTTACTGGCTGTGACGCTCATTTATAAGGTTTTTGGTCTGAATCGTCATGGCACATCCCATAAATTGCGGGAATAAGCGACAAAACGCACAAACCATGACCAAACGATAATTTATTTTAAAAAAGCACTAGACAGAAGACCGAGACCTCCGTAATATCCAGCCCCGCAACGGCGCTAAGCGCCCGTAGCTCAGCTGGATAGAGCGCTGCCCTCCGGAGGCAGAGGTCTCAGGTTCGAATCCTGTCGGGCGCACCATTTAGTTAGGTGCCGGAGCTGCGGTGGTTTTAATACCGCGTAAAAGATTTGCAGTGGTGGCTATAGCTCAGTTGGTAGAGCCCTGGATTGTGATTCCAGTTGTCGTGGGTTCGAATCCCATTAGCCACCCCATTAATTTAAAGTTGTGAAATGCGAAGGTGGCGGAATTGGTAGACGCGCTAGCTTCAGGTGTTAGTGTCCTTAGGATGTGGGGGTTCGAGTCCCCCCCCTCGCACCACGACTTAAAGAATTGAACTAAAAATTCAAAAAGCAGTAAAACGGCGAGTAGCGCAGCTTGGTAGCGCAACTGGTTTGGGACCAGTGGGTCGGAGGTTCGAATCCTCTCTCGCCGACCAATTTTGAACCCCGCTTCGGCGGGGTTTTTTGTTTTCTGATTTTCCCTCCTCAGCCTTTATTCCCGCGAATTACCTGATGTCTTAAAAAGTTCGAATCCATAGTTTTTGCAGTGCAATCGTGGCATGCGTTGTGCAATAATATACGGGTAGATGCTCATTCCATCTCTTATGTTCGCCATCAGGCCTCATAAACTCAGGAATGATGCAGAGCCGTTTACGGTGCTTATCGTCCACAGACAGATGTCGCTCAGGCCTCATCAAACACCATGGACATAACGTTGAGTGAAGCACCCATTATGTTGTCATACAGACCTGTTTAACGCCTGCTCCTTACCGAGCGGGCGTTTTTTTATGCATATACACGTCATCCTTCAAGCTGCCTCTTTGTTGGCTACGTCTGCTCACCCCAGTCACTTACTTATGTAAGCTCTTGGGGATTCCCAGACTTGCCGCCTTGATGCATCTTGAATGATTTTGTGTATACAGTAGGCCCGGTAAGCGAAGCGCCACCGGGCAAGAGGGAATTACTGCGGGGGATTGTTGTTCTGCAGCGTCAACATCAGACCATCACGGCGCATGGTGGCGGCTTCTTCCGGCTGATGCAGCCTGTCCAGCGCGTCAGCAAGCCAGGCGTAGTCGTAGGCGTCCGGGCGCTGTTTGAGCGCAGCACGGAAGGCGAGCGTGGCTTCCTGCCATTCGCCATGCTTCATTAACGATTGCCCCAGCGTGCTCCACAGCAACGGGCGATCGCCAACGGCCTTAATCTGCTGGCGCAACACTTTTTCTATCTGTTCCGGGTTGTTGGTTTTTAGGCGCGGGATCGGCAGCACCAGACGGTCGTCATACTGACGTTTCAGACCGTCAATGATGACCTGCTGCGCCGTATCGTGATCGTCGCACTCAATCAGATGTTCAGCCATCGCGACCTGCAGGGCAACCTGATGACGGGTTTTACGGTTCTGGTTTTTCCACCACGTACGTAGCCCCTCACTGCCCTGATCGGCGCGAACCTGATCCATCAGACCTACCCATGCCTGTTGTTCCAGCATTGCGCGGTGCTCTTCATCACCCACGTGCGCTTTAGCCATAGATGGAATGATATCCAGTAACGAACTCCATGCGCCGGTGCGAATGTAGGCTTGCTCAGCCAGACGCAGCACTTCCGGATGACGCGGCGTCACCTCCAGCAGCTTATCTACGCTGTGGCGCGCGGCGTGATTTTCATTACGCGCCAGTTGCAGACGAACGCGAGCGATTTCTACCGGGATCGTATCATTCCCGGCCAGTTCAGCTGCACGCTCAAGGTGTTGATTCGCGCGCGCTTCATCGCCACGTTGCTGGGCCGCTTCTGCTGCCAGCAGGTAATTCACTACCGGTTGCTCAGCGTGATCGGCGTTTTTCGACATCAGCTTTTCAACCTGCTGATAATCGCCTTCCGCCAGTTTGAGCAGCGCTTGTTCAGTCTGCTTGCGGGCGCGGCGACGTTTACGGCCGACAAACCATCCGCGGGTATGCGCGCCGGTGCGGAAAATTCGGCGCAGCAGCCATTCAATCGCAAACAGGACGACCATCGCGACGATCAGGATGATCACCAGGCCCGTCACGCTGGTTTCAATGTTGTAATTATCGGTTTGGATCAGCACGTAGCCCTGATGACCGGCAATCATTGGACCAACGACGATCCCGGCAATCAACAGTACAAAGAGTAATAATACTTTTAGCATCATTATTCTCCTTGCGGCGCAGTTGCCGGGGTGTCTGCCGAAGGAGCAGGAGCGGCGGCAACCGGCGCTGTGACAGGCTGCGCCAGTAAATTACGCACGCGGGTCTGCATTAATTTGTCGAGAATAGCCTGGCTCTGCAGTGTTTCTGGCACATCCATACTGATGCTTTGTTGGCTCAACTGGTCTACCTCTTCCAGGAAAGCTTTGGTGGTTGCATCGTCGGTGTCGTAGTAGGCGCGTACCCAGGTAGAGACATTTTCCAGCGCCTGGCGGTATGTCTCTTCCTGATGACGCGGTACGGCCTGAGCGGCGACTAACAGGCGAGAACGAATGTTCTCACGTAAGTAAACGTCCTGGTTCGGCGCCAGCAGCGGGACGGCGGTTTCATCTCGACGGCGAACAGTGATAAAGCTGTCCATAAAATTCTGCCAGCTTTTTTGCAGGTTGACGCGCCATTCACTAATTGAGCTGGACAGCTCGCTGCTGTCGGAGTCCATCGGTGAATCGTCGGTGTCGTTGTCGGCCAGACGCAGGTTATCAATCTGGTTAGAGAGCTGATTCACTTTCAGGATAATGCCGTCATAGTCGACCTGAGTTACCGCGGAGAGGCTCGCGATGTCGTCAGTAATCGCGCGACGGGCGGCAATTAAGCTCGGGTCGTTCATATCCGCCAGACTGGCGTCGGCGCTTTTCAGCAGCGCCGCGGCGGTGGTAACGTCCTGATCGCTCCATAATTTACGACCAGCCAGTTTTACCAGAAAATCAGCCTGCGCCAGCAGCCATGTTCCAGCATCGCTGCCGGAGATAGTGGCGACTTTTTGCTGTACTTCATCAAGCTGTTTGACCAGCGCGGCTTGCTGGCGAGTGGCTTCATCAAGCTGCGTTGCCTGCTGTTTAATGATGCCTTCCAGCTCAGCTTTTTGGCTTTCTTGCGCTTTTTGCAGCGCCGTCAACTGGTTCGCCAGCGCATCGCTGGTTGCCGTCTGCGTTGTTGCCTGCTGTTTCCCCCAGCCATACAGACCCACACCTGCTGCCAGCGCAATAGCAATCGCCACCGCGCTCAGAATCAGCGCCGTGCTGTTGTTACCCTTTTTTTCAGTATTGACTGGCTGTGCTGTGGTTTCCACGGCCTCCCTGGTCTCTTCAACCACGGCGGAGGATTTTTCTTGTTCCGTCATTATGGCATCCCATTATGAGAGTTATTGTAATGCGCGTAGTAGCGCATCGTTGTCGGCGTTATCAGCGACCTTAATATCTTGCCAGCCCAGTTCCCGGGCGAGGTGCGCCAGACGCTCACTGACGACTAGCAGCCGACAGCGTAGTAACCAGTGCTCACGATACCACTGCGGAATGAGCGACCAGAGCTGTTGTAACATCTCACCGCTGGTGACCACCACCGTGGTCACGCCGCGAGATTGCCAGCGCATTGCTTCTTCCGCACCATCGTAATTTTTTGCACTGCGTTGATAACATTCACAAAAATCAACATCGGCTCCGCGCGCCGTCAGGGTTTCACCTATCAGTTCCCGACCGCCGTTACCGCGTAAAATAAGCGCGCGTTTTCCCGCAATATTTTGTAATTCAGGTAATTGTAGCAAGACTTCGCTGATTTCCCGATCCAGAGGATAGTGAATATTGCAGCCGCTAACAGTATGCAGTGCCAGCGCCGTTGTACGACCAATGGCAAAATAATGCGGAAGGGAAGGCCAGCTTTTCCCTTGTTGCTGAAGTTCGGCATCGGCAAAGGTGACAGCGTGCTGCGAGAGGGCAAAAACCAGATCGTTATCCGTCAGCGCCGACAGTCGGGAGGCGAGTGTTGCCAGTTCCCGACCCGGGGAAAACTCGATGAGCGGAAAACTCCAGGCCACCTGCCCCAGTGTGCGCAGACGGCTCACTAACTCTTCCCCTGCGGGAGACGGGCGGGTGACCAGAATACTCATGCGGGTGCTTCTCCGTTATAAACTTCAGCCAGAATGGCGCGTGCACCATTCTCCAGGAGCTCTTCTGCCAGAGAGATGCCCATCTGTTCAGCATCCTGCGCGGCGCCACGGCGTTCCCCGCATACCATCTGCGATCCGTCAGGCGCGCCGACCAGCGCGCGTAGCCAAATCTCACCGTTGATGAGTTCGGCATAACTGCCGATAGGCACCTGACATCCCCCTTCGAGGCGAGTGTTCATGGCGCGTTCGGCTGTTACGCGTAGCGCGGTCTCTTCGTGGTTGAGCGGCGCTAACAACGCCTGAGTACGCATATCGTCCAGTCGGCACTCTATGCCGACGGCGCCTTGCCCGACTGCGGGCAGGGAGACTTCCGGCGGCAGTGCGGTACGGACTCGCGACTCAAGCCCTAAACGTTTTAACCCGGCGACCGCCAGGATAATGGCGTCGTAATCGCCGTTATCCAGTTTGCCGAGACGCGTACCGACGTTGCCGCGCAGCGAACGGATGACGAGATCCGGGCGACGCTTTGCCAACTGGCACTGGCGACGCAAACTGGATGTCCCGACAATGCTACCTGCGGGAAGGTCATCCAACGTGTTGTACTTATTTGAGACGAAAGCATCACGCGGATCCTCTCGCTCGCAAATGGTGACCAGTCCAAGACCGTCAGGGAATTCAACCGGCACATCCTTCATGGAATGCACGGCGATATCGGCGCGTTTTTCCAGCAGCGCGACTTCCAGCTCTTTAACAAACAACCCTTTCCCTCCGACCTTTGCCAGCGGGGTATCAAGGATCACATCGCCACGGGTTACCATAGGAACCAGTTCCACGATCAGACCGGGGTGATTTGCCATTAAGGCGTCTTTGACATAATGTGCCTGCCAGAGCGCAAGGGGGCTTTGGCGTGTGGCAATTCTCAAAACATTGTCTAACATGCTTGTTACCGTCATTATCAATCATTGACCATCCTAACATCCTTATCAAAGGGATGTCAGCGTTACGCTCAAACGTAAGTGAGAGGAAAAGCTGCTGCATCATCAGTGGCAGTGAATAATGACGAGAAACCTTCCGACCGTATGAAGGAATTTACACGTAACGAACGGTGCTACACTTGTATGTAGCGCATCTTTCTTTACGGTCAATGAGCAAGGTGTTAAATTGATCACGTTTTAGACCATTTTTTCGGCTGTACCGCACAAAAAAATACGGGCGAAAAACAGGTAACGGTTATTTTTGACATACGGTTTATCCGAATTGATGACGATTATTGTGAGCGCTTGCGCCGCAGTAATCGACAACATGACGGATAGCAACATCAGGCGATACGTCTTGTACCTCTATATTGAGACTCTGAAACAGAGACTGGATGCCATAAATCAACTGCGTGTGGATCGCGCGCTTGCTGCCATGGGACCTGCTTTCCAGCAGGTATACAGTCTGCTGCCGACATTATTGCACTACCACCACCCTCTGATGCCGGGTTACCTCGATGGTAACGTTCCCAAAGGCATATGCTTTTACACGCCTGATGAAACCCAACGCCACTACCTCAACGAACTCGAACTGTACCGCGGTATGTCACCGCAGGAACCTCCCAAGGGCGAACTGCCGATCACCGGCGTCTACTCAATGGGCAGCACCTCTTCGGTAGGGCAAAGCTGTTCTTCCGACCTCGATATCTGGGTCTGCCACCAATCCTGGCTGGATAGCGAAGAGCGCCAGCTGTTGCAGCGTAAATGTAGCCTGCTCGAAAGCTGGGCCGCTTCGCTGGGCGTGGAAGTCAGTTTCTTCCTGATTGATGAAAACCGTTTCCGTCACAATGAAAGCGGCAGTCTTGGTGGTGAAGACTGTGGCTCGACGCAGCATATCCTGTTGCTTGATGAATTCTATCGCACCGCTGTGCGCCTCGCGGGCAAACGTATTCTGTGGAATATGGTGCCGGGCGACGAAGAAGAGCATTACGACGATTACGTCATGAAGCTCTACGCGCAGGGCGTATTAACGCCAAACGAATGGCTGGATCTCGGCGGACTCAGTTCGCTCTCCGCCGAAGAGTACTTTGGCGCCAGCCTCTGGCAGTTATACAAAAGTATCGATTCCCCGTACAAAGCGGTGCTGAAGACGCTGCTGCTGGAAGCCTACTCCTGGGAATATCCCAATCCTCGCCTGTTGGCGAAAGACATTAAACAACGCCTGCACGATGGCGAGATCGTCTCTTTTGGTCTCGATCCCTACTGCATGATGCTGGAGCGCGTGACCGAATATCTCACGGCGATCGAAGACCCGACGCGCCTGGATTTAGTGCGTCGATGTTTCTACTTAAAAGTGTGTGAGAAACTGAGCCGCGAGCGCGCCTGCGTGGGCTGGCGTCGTGAAGTATTAAGCCAGTTAGTGCAAGAATGGGGCTGGGACGAAGCCCGTCTGACAATGCTGGATAACCGCGCTAACTGGAAGATTGATCAGGTACGTGAAGCGCATAACGAACTGCTTGATGCGATGATGCAGAGCTATCGTAATCTGATCCGCTTTGCGCGGCGCAATAACCTCAGCGTTAGCGCCAGTCCGCAGGATATCGGCGTGCTGACCCGTAAGCTGTATGCCGCGTTTGAAGCGTTGCCGGGTAAGGTAACGCTGGTGAACCCGCAAATATCTCCGGACCTCTCAGAACCGAACCTGACCTTTATCCATGTGCCGCCGGGCCGCGCCAATCGTTCGGGTTGGTATCTCTACAACCGCGCGCCAAATATGGATTCGATCATCAGCCATCAGCCGCTGGAATATAACCGCTACCTCAACAAGCTGGTGGCGTGGGCCTGGTTCAACGGTCTGCTGACATCGCGTACGCATTTGTTTATTAAGGGCAACGGTATTGTTGATTTGCCGAAGCTGCAGGAAATGGTCGCCGATGTATCGCACCACTTCCCGCTGCGCCTGCCGGCACCAACGCCGAAAGCGCTCTACAGCCCGTGCGAAATTCGCCATCTGGCGATTATCGTTAACCTTGAATATGACCCGACGACCGCATTCCGTAATCAGGTGGTGCATTTTGATTTCCGTAAGCTGGACGTCTTCAGCTTTGGCGAAGAGCAAAATTGCCTGGTAGGGAGCGTCGACCTGCTGTACCGCAACTCGTGGAATGAAGTACGTACGCTGCACTTCAACGGCGAGCAGGCGATGATTGAAGCGTTAAAAACGATTCTGGGCAAAATGCACCAGGATGCCGCGCCGCCGGATAGCGTCGAAGTGTTCTGCTACAGCCAGCATCTGCGTGGATTAATCCGTACCCGCGTGCAGCAACTGGTTTCTGAGTGTATCGAGCTGCGCCTTTCCAGTACCCGCCAGGAAACCGGGCGTTTCAAAGCGCTGCGCGTGTCTGGTCAGACGTGGGGACTGTTCTTCGAGCGTCTGAACGTATCGGTACAGAAACTGGAAAACGCCATCGAATTCTATGGGGCGATTTCACACAACAAACTGCACGGCCTTTCCGTCCAGGTTGAAACGAACCACGTGAAACTCCCGTCGGTGGTGGACGGTTTTGCCAGTGAAGGGATCATTCAGTTCTTTTTCGAAGAAACGGGCGATGAGCAGGGCTTTAATATTTATATACTGGATGAGAGTAACCGTGCGGAGGTGTATCACCACTGCGAGGGAAGCAAAGAAGAGCTGGTACGTGATGTCAGCCGCTTCTATTCATCGTCGCACGATCGCTTTACCTACGGCTCCAGCTTCATCAACTTTAACCTGCCGCAGTTCTATCAGATTGTGAAAACCGACGGACGTGCGCAGGTGATTCCGTTCCGTACCCAGCCGCTCAACCCAGTCCCGCCAGCTAATCAGGATAACGACACGCCGATGTTGCAGCAGTATTTCTCCTGAGGCTTTTCGCCCGGTGGCGGCTACGCCTTACCGGGCCTACTGTAGGCCGGATAAGCAAAGCGTATCCGGCAAAAAATCAACGGAAGCTCACCTCTTCACCCGACTGCTGCGTTGCCGCCTGCTCCAGCAAATCCCAGAACGTTTCGCCGCTACGGTCGCAGATCCACTCGTCGCCTTTCAGGTCAAAGTGGTAGCCGCCTTGTTTGGTTGCCAGCCACACCTGGTGTAGCGGCTCCTGACGGTTAATAATGATTTTGCTGCCGTTTTCGAAGCTGATGGTCAGCACGCCGCCGTTGATCTCACAATCGATATCGCTGTCGCCGTCCCAGTCATCCAGACGCTCCTCAATGGTCATCCACAGGGTGTCGGCAAGGCGATGAAATTCACTGTCGTTCATTTTCTTATCCTGTTTTTCGTGATGACGGCAGTATAACCTGAAACAAAACGCGTTGCAGATTACAGGCTAACTCTTGCTTTTACGCCTTCTCCTGCGATGATAGAAAACAGAAAGCATGAACTTTACAGGCAATCCATAATGAAAAACGTGTTAAAGCCACTCGCTGTCATTTTAACTCTGTTCAGCCTGACGGGCTGTGGGCTAAAAGGCCCGCTCTATTTCCCGCCAGCAGATAAAACCGCGCCGCCTCCGACCAAGAGCGTTCAGCCGCAATCGCAATCCACCACGCCCGAGAAAAACGATCGTGGGATCAGCGACGGCCCTTCTCAGGTGAATTACTGACGGCAGGAATAGATTTACATTTCTGTACCCGCGTGAACGGAGTGAATGATGCAATTCTCTAAAATGCATGGCCTTGGCAACGATTTTATGGTCGTCGACGCGGTAACGCAGAATGTCTTTTTCTCACCAGAGCTGATCCGCCGCCTGTCCGACAGGCATCTCGGCGTTGGGTTTGATCAGTTGCTGGTGGTTGAACCTCCGTATGATCCGGAGCTGGATTTCCACTACCGTATTTTTAATGCCGACGGCAGTGAAGTGTCACAGTGTGGCAATGGCGCCCGTTGTTTTGCTCGCTTTGTTCGCCTGAAAGGGCTGACCAATAAACGTGATATTCGCGTCAGTACCGCGAATGGTCGTATGGTGTTAACCGTAACCGACGACGAACTGGTGCGGGTGAATATGGGGGAACCCAACTTTGAACCTTCGCAGGTTCCGTTTCGCGCCAACAAAGCAGAGAAGACCTATATTATGCGCGCGGCCGAACAGACAATATTGTGCGGCGTGGTTTCAATGGGGAACCCGCACTGCGTGATTCAGGTTGATGATGTTGATACGGCCACGGTGGAAACGCTGGGACCGGTGCTGGAAAGCCATGAACGCTTTCCTGAACGCGCCAACATCGGCTTTATGCAGGTGGTAAAGCGCGAGCATATCCGGCTGCGCGTCTACGAGCGCGGGGCGGGCGAAACGCAGGCCTGCGGCAGCGGTGCGTGCGCCGCTGTTGCGGTAGGTATTCAGCAGGGCCTGCTGGCAGAAGAGGTGAGGGTGGAGTTACCTGGCGGTCGACTTGATATCGCCTGGAAAGGTCCGGGTCATCCGCTGTATATGACTGGCCCGGCGGCACATGTCTACGACGGATTTATTCACTTATGAAGCAACCAGGGGAAGAACTACAGGAAACGCTCATGGAGCTCGACGATCGGGCGGTCGTCGATTACCTGCAACGTAATCCTGAGTTTTTTATCCGTAATGCCCGGGCAGTTGAAGCGATGCGCGTCCCACACCCTGTGCGGGGCACGATCTCTTTAGTTGAATGGCATATGGCGCGGGCACGTAATCATATTAATGTGCTTGAAGAGAACATGGCGTTATTGATGGAACAAGCCAACGCCAATGAAAGCCTGTTCTATCGTCTGCTAAATCTGCAAAGTCGCCTGGTGTCGGCCAGCAGTCTTGACGATATGCTGATGCGATTTCATCGCTGGGCGCGTGAGCTGGGGCTGGCCGGCGCGACGGTGCGTCTGTTTCCGGACCGGTGGCGACTTGGCGCGCCATCCAAATTTACGCATCTGGCATTAAGCCGTCAGGCCTTTGAACCGTTGCGTATTCAGCGTCTGGGGCAGTCGCAGCACTATCTTGGGCCACTCAATGGTCCGGAATTACTGGTTATGATGCCGGAGGCGAAAGCGATAGGCTCGGTGGCGATGTCGATGCTGGGGCAAGATGGTTCCCTGGGCGTGATGCTATTCAGCAGCCGTGACGTTAACCATTACCAGCAGGGGCAAGGTACACAATTACTGCAAGAAATCTCGCTGATGTTGCCGGAGCTGCTGGAGCGCTGGATTGAACGCGTATGACCGATTCACCCCTTTCTCAGGATGTGGCGCGCTTTTTGCGCTATCTGGGCGTTGAGCGCCAGCTTAGCCCTATCACGCTACTCAATTATCAGCGTCAGCTTGATGCCATCATCGCGTTAGCCGGAGAAACCGGTCTGCAAAGCTGGCAACAATGTGACGCTGCAATGGTACGCAGCTTTGCTGTGCGCAGCCGTCGTAAAGGGCTGGGAGCGGCGAGTCTGGCATTGCGTCTCTCTGCATTACGCAGTTTTTTCGACTGGCTGGTTAATCAGGGCGAGCTGAAAGCCAACCCGGCAAAAAGCGTTTCCGCGCCGAAAGCGCCACGCCACTTACCTAAAAATATCGACGTCGATGATGTTAATCGTCTGCTGGATATCGATCTCAACGATCCCCTTGCCGTGCGCGACCGGGCGATGCTGGAAGTGATGTACGGCGCGGGACTACGTTTATCTGAACTGGTTGGGCTGGATATTAAACATCTCGATCTCGACACCGGCGAAGTGTGGGTGATGGGCAAGGGCAGTAAAGAACGTCGTCTGCCGATCGGCCGCAATGCGGTGGCGTGGATTGAGCACTGGCTGGATCTGCGCGGTTTATTTGGCGGGGATGACGATGCGTTGTTCCTGTCTAAACTGGGCAAGCGCATCTCTGCGCGTAACGTGCAGAAACGCTTTGCGGAATGGGGTATCAAACAGGGGCTGAACAGCCACGTCCATCCCCACAAATTGCGCCACTCTTTTGCGACGCATATGCTGGAGTCGAGCGGCGATCTGCGCGGAGTGCAGGAGTTATTGGGTCATGCCAATCTCTCCACTACTCAAATCTATACCCATCTTGATTTTCAACACCTGGCTTCAGTGTACGATGCGGCGCATCCGCGCGCCAAACGGGGGAAATAATGCGTTTTTACCGGCCTTTGGGGCGTATTTCTGCGCTCACCTTTGACCTTGATGACACCCTTTACGATAACCGTCCCGTTATCACACGTACCGAGCAGGAAGCGCTCGCGTTTGTACAGAATTATCATCCGGCGTTGAATTCGCTGCAAAATAGCGACCTGCAGCGCTTACGTCAGGCCGTTCGTGACGCCGAGCCGGAAATCTACCACGACGTTACCCAATGGCGTCACCGCGCCGTAGAACGCGCTATGCTGGAGGCTGGTCTGTCAGCGGCAGAAGCCTTGATGGGGGCGAATGCGGCGATGATGAATTTCGCCAAATGGCGTAGCCGCATTGATGTTCCGCAGGCGACACATGACACGCTGAAGGCGCTGGCCCGCAAATGGCCGCTGGTGGCGATCACCAATGGTAACGCGCAGCCGGAACTGTTTGGTCTGGGTGATTATTTTGAGTTTGTGCTGCGCGCCGGTCCCGACGGGCGCTCAAAACCGTTCAGCGACATGTACGTGCTGGCGGCGGAAAAACTGAAAATGCCGGTAGGTGAAATTCTGCATGTGGGTGATGACCTGACGACAGACGTTGCAGGCGCTATTCGTTGTGGTATGCAGGCTTGCTGGATCAAACCGGAAAATGCCGACCTGATGCAAACCGCAGACAGCCGTTTGCTGCCGCATATTGAAATTTCACAGTTGGCATCTCTGACCTCGCTGATATAATCACCAGCAGAACTCTGTATATATACCCAGCTTTTTGGCGGATGGCGCTACGCTTCTCCGCCTTACCTACTTTTACGCGGCGGTGCCAATGGACGTTTCTTACCTGCTCGACAGCCTTAATGATAAACAGCGTGAAGCGGTGGCCGCGCCACGCAGCAACATGCTGGTTCTGGCAGGCGCGGGGAGTGGTAAAACTCGCGTACTGGTGCACCGTATCGCCTGGTTACTGACGGTAGAGAACAACTCGCCGTACTCCATTATGGCGGTGACCTTTACCAACAAAGCGGCGGCGGAAATGCGCCACCGTATTGGTCAGATCATGGGAACCAGCCAGGGCGGAATGTGGGTGGGGACCTTCCACGGCCTGGCGCACCGTCTGTTGCGCGCGCACCATATGGATGCCAACCTGCCGCAGGATTTCCAGATCCTCGACAGCGAGGACCAACTGCGTCTGCTCAAGCGCCTGATCAAAGCGATGAACCTTGACGAAAAGCAGTGGCCGCCGCGTCAGGCAATGTGGTTTATCAACAGCCAGAAAGATGAAGGGCTGCGCCCGCACCATCTGCAAAGCTACGGCAACCCGGTCGAACAGACCTGGCAGAAGGTCTATCAGGCTTATCAGGAAGCCTGCGATCGCGCGGGGCTGGTGGATTTCGCCGAACTGCTGCTGCGCGCCCATGAACTGTGGCTCAACAAGCCGCACATTCTGCAGCACTACCGCGAACGCTTTACCAATATCCTGGTGGACGAATTCCAGGATACCAACAACATTCAGTACGCCTGGATCCGTCTGCTGGCGGGCGACACCGGCAAGGTGATGATCGTGGGCGATGATGACCAGTCGATCTACGGCTGGCGCGGCGCGCAGGTGGAGAACATTCAGCGCTTCCTCAACGATTTCCCGGGCGCAGAAACCATTCGTCTGGAGCAGAACTACCGTTCGACCAACAATATTCTTAGCGCAGCTAACGCCCTGATTGAAAATAACAACGGACGCCTGGGTAAAAAACTGTGGACCGACGGCGTCGACGGCGAGCCGATCTCGCTGTACTGCGCGTTCAACGAACTTGATGAAGCGCGCTTCGTGGTCAATCGCATCAAAACCTGGCAGGACAACGGCGGCGCGCTGGAACAGTGCGCGATTCTGTATCGTAGCAACGCCCAGTCACGCGTGTTGGAAGAAGCCTTACTACAGGCCAGCATGCCGTATCGTATCTATGGCGGTATGCGCTTCTTTGAACGTCAGGAAATTAAAGACGCGCTCTCCTACCTGCGTCTGATCGCTAACCGCAATGACGATGCCGCGTTTGAGCGTGTGGTGAATACACCAACGCGCGGGATTGGCGATCGTACTTTAGATGTCGTGCGCCAGACTTCCCGTGACCGCCAGCTAACGCTGTGGCAGGCCTGTCGTGAACTGCTGCAGGAAAAAGCCCTGGCCGGTCGCGCCGCCAGCGCCTTACAGCGCTTTATGGAACTGATTGACGCGCTGGCGCAAGAGACCGCTGATATGCCTCTGCACGTGCAGACTGACCGGGTGATTAAAGATTCCGGCCTGCGCATGATGTACGAGCAGGAAAAAGGCGAGAAGGGTCAGACGCGTATCGAAAACTTAGACGAACTGGTGACGGCAACGCGCCAGTTCAGCTACAACGAAGAAGACGAAGACTTAATGCCGCTGCAGGCGTTCCTCTCCCACGCCGCGCTGGAAGCAGGCGAAGGGCAAGCGGATACCTGGCAGGACGCGGTACAACTGATGACCCTGCACTCGGCGAAAGGGCTGGAGTTCCCGCAGGTATTTATTGTGGGTATGGAAGAAGGCATGTTCCCGAGCCAGATGTCGCTGGATGAAGGCGGCCGTCTCGAAGAAGAACGTCGCCTGGCCTATGTTGGCGTCACCCGCGCGATGCAGAAACTGACGCTCACCTACGCCGAAACGCGTCGTTTGTACGGTAAAGAGGTTTACCATCGTCCGTCGCGCTTTATCGGCGAACTGCCGGAAGCGTGCGTTGAAGAGGTGCGTCTGCGCGCCACGGTTAGCCGTCCGGTGAGCCATCAGCGGATGGGCACGCCAATGGCGGAAAACGATACCGGCTACAAACTTGGCCAGCGGGTACGCCACGCGAAGTTCGGCGAGGGCACCATCGTCAACCTCGAAGGTAGCGGTGAGCACAGTCGTTTGCAGGTCGCGTTCCAGGGGCAGGGCATTAAATGGCTGGTGGCGGCTTACGCCAGACTGGAAACGGTGTGATCGCCTGATGTCGTTGCGCGTATCAGATCTACTGACCGGGTAACATTTTGATTTGTAGGCCGGATAAGGCGAAGCCGCCATTCGGCTATCTGCCGGTTAATATTCTGAAATCATAGATAAATAATTCCCCTCTGCTAACCTTTCTGTATAAGGGGAAATTATTACTTTTTCGCCATCCGTTGCGTGTTGACGTCAAAATTTTGCTGGCGTAACATGCGCGCACGATTACGCTAAGAGGACATTCGCCTTGGACACACCCAGTAGATACTGGCTCATTATCCTGTCATCCAGGATCAACTCCTAAGGCTATCCCTTTTTGCTGATAGCCTTCGCGGTTGTCAGCGACCTTCTGTTTTTTCCCGTCGCGCTGAGTCAGGCTGTTTAATGGTCTGAAACCCAATTTGTTTCTGTGTGCCCTCCGAACTGTCCGATAATTTTTTGCATTGGGAGTCCCGGTCATGCTGAGCGCATTTCAACTGGAAAACAATCGTTTAACTCGCCTTGAGGCAGACGAGATCGAGCACCTGGCCAGTTCGGTTTGGGTCGATTTAGTCGAGCCGGATGACGAAGAACGAAACCGTGTGCAAAAGGACTTGGGCCAGAATCTGGCCACGCGCCCTGAACTGGAAGACATCGAAGCATCCGCACGTTTTTTTGAAGACGAGGATGGACTGCACATTCACTCCTTCTTCTTCTATGAAGACGCCGACGATCACGCGGGTAACTCAACCGTCGCATTTACCATTCGCGAAGGCCGCCTGTTTACCCTGCGCGAACGCGAACTGCCGGCGTTTCGTCTGTATCGCATGCGTGCGCGTAACCAGGCGATGGTGGATGGTAACGCCTACGAGCTGCTACTCGATCTGTTCGAAACCAAAATTGAACAGTTGGCGGATGAGATTGAAAACATCTATAGCGACCTGGAAAAACTCAGCCGTGTGATCATGGAAGGGCGTCAGGGCGATGAGTATGACGAAGCGCTTTCCACGCTGGCGGAACAGGAAGATATCGGCTGGAAGGTACGCCTGTGTCTGATGGATACCCAGCGCGCACTGAACTTTCTGGTGCGTAAAGCGCGTCTGCCGGGTGGTCAACTGGAGCAGGCGCGTGAGATCCTGCGCGATATCGAGTCTCTGCTGCCGCATAACGAATCGCTGTTCCAGAAGGTTAACTTCCTGATGCAGGCGGCGATGGGCTTTATCAATATTGAGCAGAACCGCATCATCAAGATCTTCTCGGTGGTCTCGGTGGTATTTCTGCCGCCGACGCTGGTGGCTTCCAGCTACGGCATGAACTTTGAATTCATGCCGGAACTGCACTGGAGCTTCGGTTATCCTGGCGCGATTGTCTTCATGATGCTCGCAGGTCTGGCGCCGTATCTGTACTTTAAACGTAAGAACTGGCTTTAATGGCGGTGTCTTATCAGGCCTACAGATCCCGTAGGCCTGATAAGCGTAGCGCCATCAGGCAAAAAGCCTTCACATCCCCATACGCGTTCTGCGTTGCGTATAAATCGCATCCATCACGAAAATCGCCAGCGCCACCCAGATAAAGGCGAACGTCACCATTTTATCCGCTCCCGGCACTTCACTGTAAAAGGTGATCGCCAGCAGGAACATCAATGTGGGTCCGATATATTGGAAGAAACCCAGTGTGGAAAGACGCAGACGTGTCGCTGCGCCGGTAAAGCACAGCAACGGAATGGTGGTCACGATACCGGCGGCAATCAGTAGCAGATTGAGTGACATCGGGTTTTGCCCCATATGGCTGGTTGGGCTATCCGCAATGCCAAACAGGTAGATAGCGGCAACGGGTAAGAGCCACAGGGTTTCAATCAACATGCCGGTTTGCGCTTCAACGGCAATCTTCTTACGCACCAGACCATAAAAAGCAAAGCTGAACGCCAGTCCCAGCGCGATTATCGGCAATGAGCCGAAGGTCCACAGCTGTACCAGTACGCCGCAGGCGGCTAACAGTACCGCCAACCACTGCATGCGACGAAAGCGCTCGCCGAGGAAAAGCATCCCCAGCACGATATTCACCAGCGGGTTAATAAAATAGCCGAGACTGGCTTCCAGCATATGGTGATTATTGACCGCCCAAATGAACAGCAGCCAGTTTCCGCCGATGAGCACCGCAGAGAGCGCCAGCAGGAAGATCTTCTTTGGCGTTTGTAGCAGCGTTTTAACACCCGACCACTGGCGGCTGATGCTCATCAGCACCACCATAAAGAAAAATGACCAGATGACGCGGTGCGTCAGGATCTCATCCGCCGGGACATAGTAAATCAGCTTGAAGTAGGCGGGAGCGATACCCCAAATAAAATAGGCAGCCAGAGCGAGTAACACGCCCTGCCGCGTTTGTTTAGCATCCATCGGGAAAACTCATTGCAGAAATGTAACAGCAGTTTACCTTTTTTTAAGCGCTTACCCCACCATATAAGTGGCGGTTGCGCTGGCGATATAGAGCTGTTCTTCGTTATGCAGTTCCACGCGCGCAACGGCTACTTTATTACCCGCCCGCAGCAGGCTGCTGGTAGCGGTAAAGCGATTCCCTCTCCCCGGGCGCAGGTAATCAACGCGTAAATCGATGGTGCCCATACGTGACATGCGCTGACGCAGTTCGTCCTCACTGATCGTTTCGTGACGGGTCAACGTGCTGCCTACACACACCAGTCCGGCGGCGACGTCGAGTGCTGAGGCGATCACTCCGCCATGCAGAATGCTTTGCGCCCAGTTACCGACCATCATCGGTTGATTATTAAACGCTAATTGCGCAAATTCTTTTTCATAGCGTTCCAGTTCCAGCCCCAGCGCACGGTTAAACGGCATATGATAAACAAACATTTCACCCACTAACTTCAGGGCTTCTTCAGCGGTCAGTACAGCAGACATACGATCTTAATACCTTATTGGTTAATGAAATGTTGATATTATGCTTATTATTTGTTGTTTTCTACTTTAGGACGGGATAACTAACGAGGAACGAGCTAAGTATGTAGAATGCTTGTCAGAAAATTATACAATTCATCAATATTTTGGTTCAGGAGAACATTACCGATGCGGGCGATTCTGGGATGGTTACTACCAGCAGTCATGCTGCCGTTGACCGCGTATGCGCAGGAAGCGACAGTAAAAGAGATTCATGATGCACCAGCAGTTCGGGGCAGTATCATCGCTAATATGCTGCAAGAGCATGACAACCCTTTCACGCTTTACCCTTATGACACCAACTACCTTATCTACACCAATACCAGCGACATGAACAAAGAGGCGATCAGCAGCTATAGCTGGTCGGACAATGCGCGCAAAGATGAGGTGAAGTTTCAGCTAAGCCTGGCGTTTCCCCTTTGGCGAGGAATATTGGGTCCGAACTCGGTTCTTGGCGGTTCCTATACGCAGAAATCCTGGTGGCAGCTTTCGAACAGTGAAGAATCTTCACCGTTTCGCGAAACCAACTACGAGCCGCAGTTGTTCCTTGGTTTCGCCACCGACTATCGCTTTGCCGGGTGGACGCTACGTGATGTCGAAATGGGTTATAACCATGATTCCAACGGGCGCTCCGACCCCACTTCACGTAGCTGGAACCGCCTGTATACCCGCCTGATGGCAGAAAACGGCAACTGGCTGGTGGAAGTAAAGCCGTGGTACGTCATTGGCAGTACCGATGATAACCCCGACATCACCAAATACATGGGCTATTATCAGCTGAAAATGGGGTATCACCTGGGCGACGCCGTTATCAGCGTGAAAGGTCAGTACAACTGGAATACCGGCTACGGCGGCGCAGAGTTAGGGGCAAGCTATCCTATTACGAAGCATGTTCGTCTCTACACCCAGGTCTACAGTGGTTACGGAGAATCGCTGATTGACTACAACTTCAATCAGACCCGTGTTGGCGTGGGTGTAATGCTTAACGATATCTTCTGACAGATATTGAGAGTATTTTAATCATTGCAGTTTCTTTCTCAGGCGCTGAAAATAGCGCCTGTTTTTATTTAAGGTTAATGGGGTTAATGTGGCGCAGGCGGAAGTGTTGAATCTGGAAATGGGCGCTAAACAGGTTTTGCAGGAAACCTTTGGCTACCAACAGTTTCGCCCAGGCCAGGAAGAAATTATCGACACCGTGCTCTCTGGTCGCGACTGCCTGGTCGTTATGCCCACCGGTGGCGGCAAATCCCTGTGCTATCAAATTCCCGCATTATTACTCAACGGACTCACCGTTGTTGTTTCGCCGCTGATTTCCCTGATGAAAGACCAGGTCGATCAACTGCTGGCCAACGGCGTGGCGGCGGCGTGCCTGAACTCCACCCAAAGTCGTGAGCAGCAGCTTGAGGTGATGGCCGGCTGCCGCAGCGGGCAGGTTCGCTTGCTGTATATTGCCCCTGAGCGCCTGATGCTGGATAACTTCCTTGAGCATCTTGGGCACTGGAATCCGGTGCTGCTGGCAGTGGATGAAGCGCACTGTATTTCGCAGTGGGGGCATGACTTCCGCCCTGAATACGCTGCGCTGGGCCAGCTGCGTCAGCGTTTCCCAACGCTGCCGTTTGTGGCGTTAACCGCGACCGCGGATGAAACCACCCGGCTGGATATCGTGCGCCTGCTGGGCCTCAACGATCCGTTAATTCAGATCAGCAGCTTTGATCGGCCGAATATTCGCTACATGCTGATGGAGAAGTTTAAGCCGCTCGATCAACTGATGCGCTATGTGCAAGAACAACGCGGTAAATCCGGCATAATTTACTGTAACAGCCGCGCCAAAGTCGAAGACACCGCTGCGCGCCTGCAAAGCCGCGGCATCAGCGCCGGGGCTTATCATGCCGGGCTGGAAAACAGCGTGCGCGCCGAGGTGCAGGAAAAATTCCAGCGCGATGACCTGCAAATTGTGGTGGCGACCGTAGCGTTCGGCATGGGGATCAACAAACCTAACGTGCGCTTCGTGGTGCATTTTGATATCCCGCGCAACATTGAGTCCTATTATCAGGAAACCGGTCGTGCCGGGCGTGATGGCCTGCCGGCGGAAGCGATGCTGTTTTACGATCCGGCTGATATGGCGTGGCTCCGCCGTTGCCTCGAAGAGAAACCTGCCGGACAACTGCTGGATATCGAACGCCATAAGCTCAATGCGATGGGGGCGTTTGCCGAGGCGCAAACCTGTCGTCGTCTGGTTCTGCTGAATTATTTTGGCGAGGGGCGTCAGGAGCCGTGTGGTAACTGCGATATCTGTCTCGATCCGCCAAAACAGTACGACGGCTTAAACGATGCGCAGATTGCGCTTTCCACGATTGGCCGGGTCAATCAGCGCTTTGGTATGGGATATGTGGTGGAGGTTCTGCGCGGAGCGAATAATCAGCGTATCCGCGAGTTGGGCCACGATAAACTCAAGGTTTATGGCATGGGGCGCGATAAAAGCCATGAACACTGGGTGAGCGTAATTCGCCAGCTTATCCATCTTGGGCTGGTGACGCAAAATATCGCGCAGCATTCCGCACTGCAGATGACCGATGCCGCGCGTCCGGTTCTGCGCGGCGAAGTCCCGTTGCAGCTTGCGGTACCGCGAATCGTGGCGCTGAAACCGCGCGCTATGCAGAAATCCTTCGGCGGCAATTACGATCGCAAACTGTTTGCCAAATTGCGTAAGCTGCGTAAAGCCATTGCCGATGAAGAGAATATCCCGCCGTATGTGGTGTTCAACGACGCCACGTTGATTGAAATGGCCGAGCAGATGCCGGTTTCGCCGAGCGAAATGCTGAGCGTCAACGGCGTGGGAATGCGTAAACTTGAACGTTTTGGCAAAGAGTTTATGGCACTTATTCGCGCCCACGTCGATGGTGACGACGAAGAGTAGTCAGCCAGGCAAAAAAGTGCCAGGATGGTGACTCACTGAACTATTTCCCCGCGAGTCATTTTTATGTTAACGCTATTTTTTACCGTTGCGTTGGTGCATATCGTTGCGCTGATGAGTCCCGGTCCCGATTTCTTCTTTGTTTCTCAAACGGCCGTTAGCCGTTCGCGCAAAGAAGCCATGATGGGCGTGCTGGGTATTACCTGTGGCGTCATGGTCTGGGCTGGCGTGGCGCTGCTTGGCCTGCATCTGATTATCGAAAAAATGGCCTGGCTGCACACCATTATCATGGTGGGCGGCGGCCTGTATCTGTGCTGGATGGGTTACCAGATGCTGCGCGGCGCGTTTAAAAAACAGGACGTAGCGGCCCCTGCCCCACAGGTTGAACTGGCGCAGAGCGGACGCAGCTTTTTAAAAGGTCTGTTGACCAACCTCGCCAACCCGAAAGCGATTATCTATTTTGGCTCCGTGTTCTCATTGTTTGTTGGCGATAGTGTAGGAACGGGCGCGCGTTGGGGCATTTTCGCGCTGATCATCGTGGAAACGCTGGCGTGGTTTACCGTGGTTGCCAGCCTGTTTGCATTACCGAAAATGCGTCGCGGCTATCAGCGTCTGGCGAAGTGGATCGATGGCTTTGCCGGCGCGCTGTTCGCGGGTTTCGGTATCCATCTGATCATTTCGCGCTAAGCTTCCTTCATGCCGGATAAGCGCTAACGCCATCCGGCACCGTTATCAGGCATGCCTTGCCGACGCAAGCAGGGCGCCTATCAGCATAAACAGTGAACCAAACACTTTGTTCAGCGCTTTCATTTGCTTTGGCCCTTTAATCCAGCCAGCAATGCGCGTAGCCAGCGTCGCGTAACCGATCATCACAATAATATCGACCACAATGGTCGTGATGCCAAGCACCACATACTGCATCAACTGCGGTTCCTGCGGCAGGATAAACTGCGGGAACAGGGCGGCAAGAAAAACAATGCTTTTGGGGTTGGTCAGATTAACAAAGACCGCGCGTTTGAACAGGCGGCTGCGCGATTGCGTATTCGCCATGGTGTTCAGATCGATAGCGCCCGCCGCCCGCCATTGCTGAATTCCTAGCCAAATCAGGTAAGCCGCGCCCGCCCACTTCAGCACTTCAAACGCGATCGCTGAACGTGAAAATAGCGTTCCCAGCCCTACGCCAACCAAAACGATATGAATGCCCAGTCCGGTCTGTAGACCCGCAATCGATGCGCTGGCACCGCGATAACCGTGGCTGATGGCGGTGGTCATGGTGTTGATTGCGCCAGAGCCTGGAGACAAGCTCAAAATAATAGAGGTCAGCAGGTAGGCGAACCACCATTCAAAGGTCATGAGAAACTCCCGGATTGTCTATTTTTATGCCACAATACGCTACTGTCGGTACGTTGTATCAGACATGGCAAAAAAAACGATTTTACTTGGTCAACGAGGCTGGATACCCGATGTTTCAGCAGCAAAAAGACTGGGAAACAAGAGAAAACGCGTTTGCTGCTTTTTCCATGGGACCATTGACAGATTTCTGGCGTCAGCGGGAAGAAGCGGAGTTTACGGGCGTAGATAATGTCCCCGTACATTTTGTGCGCTTTCACGCAGAGAAAAACGATCGCGTCATCGTCGTCTGTCCTGGACGCATTGAAAGCTATGTAAAATACGCTGAACTGGCGTACGACCTGTTTCATTCTGGTTTTGACGTTCTCATTATCGATCACCGTGGCCAGGGGCGTTCCGGCCGTATGCTTTCGGATCCGCATCGCGGTCATGTGGATAACTTTAATGACTATGTCGACGATTTAACCGCTTTCTGGCAGCAGGAAGTGTCACCCGGTCCGTGGAGAAAACGCTATATACTGGCGCATTCTATGGGCGGGGCGATTGCCACGTTGTTCCTGCAGCGTCACCCGAATCAGTGTGATGCCATTGCGCTTTGCGCGCCGATGTTTGGTATTGTGATGCGCTTTCCCGACTGGATGGTGCGTCAAATTCTGGACTGGGCTGAAGGGCATCCACGGATCCGCGAGGGTTATGCCATGGGGACCGGGCGCTGGCGGGCGCTGCCATTCGGGATGAATGCGGTAACCCACAGTCGACAGCGCTATCGGCGCAATCTGCGTTTCTATGCCGATGAACCTCGGCTGCGCGTGGGCGGTCCCACTTACCACTGGGTACGTGAAGGCATTCTGGCGGGTGAACAGGTCCTGGCCGGGGCGGGAGATGACGCGACGCCAACATTGCTTATCCAGGCCGAAGAAGAGCGTTTGGTTGATAACCGTATGCACGATCGCTTTTGTGAACTCCGCGCTGCAGCGGGCCATCCAGTAGAGGGAGGTCAGCCGCTTGTCATCAAAGGCGCGTACCATGAGATCCTTTTTGAAAAGGACGCAATGCGCTCAGTCGCGCTTAACGCTATTGTCGAATTTTTCGACAAGCATAACTTATCCAGCGGAAACCGCTTTGCCTAGAGGTTTAATTTTCTTATGTATCAGGTTGTTGCGTCTGATTTAGACGGTACGCTGCTTTCCCCCGACCATACGTTGTCCCCTTATGCTAAAGAGACACTGAAATTATTGACCGCACGTGGCGTTAACTTCGTGTTTGCGACTGGCCGTCATCATGTTGATGTGGGGCAAATTCGCGATAACCTTGGCATTAAAACCTACATGATCACATCCAACGGCGCGCGCGTGCACGATTCTGCCGGGAATCTGGTGTTTACCCATAACCTGGATCGCGACATTGCCAGCGACCTGTTCGGCGTGGTAAATGCAAATCCGGACATCGTAACCAACGTTTATCGTGATGATGAATGGTTTATGAATCGCCATCGCCCGGACGAAATGCGCTTCTTTAAAGAAGCGGTATTTAACTATTCTCTGTTTGAACCTGCGCTACTGGAGCCTGAAGGCGTCAGCAAAGTGTTTTTTACCACCGATTCTCATGAAAGGCTGCTGCCGCTGGAGCAGGCGATTAACGCCCGCTGGGGCGATCGCGTCAACGTCAGCTTCTCTACGCTTACCTGTCTGGAAGTTATGGCTGGCGGCGTGTCGAAAGGTCATGCGCTGGAAGCGGTGGCGAAAGCGATGGGCTACAGCCTGCAGGACTGCATCGCTTTCGGCGATGGCATGAACGATGCGGAAATGCTCTCCATGGCTGGTAAAGGCTGCATCATGGGCAACGCGCACCAACGCCTGAAAGATCTTCATCCGGAACTGGACGTGATTGGACTCAACGCCGATGATGCCGTGCCGCACTATCTGCGTAAGCTCTTTTTGCAGTAACGTCATCGTTCGTTAGTTGACCAGTTGTCAACTAAAAACTTCGCTACAATGGGTGTACCTTTTGTTAAGAGACATCCATTGTGGCGTTACTCATCATTACCACAATTCTGTGGGCCTTTTCCTTTAGCCTGTTTGGCGAGTACCTTGCCGGTCATGTCGATAGCTATTTTGCGGTGCTGGTGCGTGTTGGGCTGGCGGCGCTGGTGTTCCTGCCATTTTTACGCACCCGTGGGCACCGCGTAAAAACGATCGCGCTGTATATGCTGGTAGGGGCCATGCAGCTTGGCATTATGTATATGCTGAGTTTTCACGCCTACCTGTACCTGACGGTTTCAGAACTGCTGCTCTTTACCGTACTGACGCCGCTCTACATTACGCTGATTTATGATCTCATGAGCGGACGTCGTCTGCGCTGGAGCTACGCCTTCAGTGCGTTGCTGGCGGTGATCGGTGCGGGGATCATTCGTTACGACCAGGTGACCAGCCACTTCTGGACCGGCCTGCTGCTGGTACAGTTGTCCAATATCAGCTTTGCCATTGGCATGGTGGGCTACAAGCGTCTGATGGAAACACGGCCAATGCCGCAGCACAACGCCTTCGCCTGGTTTTACATGGGGGCATTTATGGTGGCGATAGTGGCCTGGTCCATGCTGGGTAACGCGCAGAAAATGCCTGCAACTACGCTACAGTGGGGCATCCTGGTGTTTCTTGGCGTGGCGGCGTCCGGCATCGGTTACTTTATGTGGAACTATGGCGCGACGCAGGTGGATGCGGGTACGCTGGGCATCATGAACAATATGCATGTGCCGGCCGGGCTGCTGGTTAACCTGGCTATCTGGCATCAACAGCCTCACTGGCCGAGCTTCATCATTGGTGCGGCTGTGATAGTGGCCTCACTGTGGGTACATCGAAAGTGGGTCGTTCCGCACTCCGCACAAACGGCAGGTGATCGCAGGCGTGATTCCGCGCTGAGCGAATAAACGCTTCCGTGACCGGCTGTCGCTGTTCGCCATCGCGCACGGCGGCGTACAGTCGGCTCCACAATCCATCACCCAGGGTTTTGGTTACCACCAGACCCTGGCGCTCAAAACTCTCCACCACCCAGTGTGGTAAAGCCGCGATACCCATTTTGGCTGCAACCATCTGAATCAGCAGCAGGGTGTTATCCACGCTCTTCAGCGACGGGCTAACGCCCGCAGGCTGCAGGAAATGCCGCCAGACATCCAGCCGACTCCGTTGTACCGGATAAATAAGCAGCGTCTCGCTGGCTAAATCCTCCGGGGTGATTTGCGTTTTGCTGGCCAGCGGATGGTCCGGCGCCAGGACCAGGCGTACTTCAAAATCAAACATCGGCGAGTAGTGCAATCCGCTGCGCGGCAGAATGTCGGAGGTCAACACCAGATCCAATTCATCCTGCTGTAGCGCAGGTTGCGGATCGAACGTCACGCCGGATTTAAAGTCCATTTCCACCTGCGGCCAGTTGGCACGAAAATTCTCCAGCGCGGGCGTCAGCCATTGGATACAGCTGTGGCATTCAATCGCGATGCGTAGCCGGGTTTGCTGCGGTTCGTTGCAGGCCTGCAGCGCGCGACCGATTTGCGGCAACACCTGGTTTGCCAACTGCAGCAAAATTTCGCCCTGCGGCGTAAAGCGCAGAGGCTGACTTTTACGGATAAAAAGACGAAAGCCGAGGCGTTGCTCCAGATCGCTGAACTGGTGAGAAAGGGCGGATTGGGTCTGATGCAACGTCGCCGCTGCGGCTGCCAGCGAACCACTATTCCGCAACGCCTGGAGCGTTTTCAGGTGTTTAATTTCGATCATGAAAGTCCTTCACTTCGGCATGAACAAATTGCGCTTGAGGAATATACAGTAACCGCCAATTATGGATGTGTAAACATCTGGATGGCTAAAATCCTTCGTCTTTTAAATTTATGGTGCGTTGGCTTCGTTTCCCCACCCCAGTCACTTACTTCAGTAAGCTCCTGGGGATGAGCAAACTTACCGCCTTCCCTAAATTCAAAATCCATAGGATTTACATATAATTAGAGGAAGAAAAATGACAATATTGAATCACACCCTCGGTTTCCCTCGCGTTGGCCTGCGTCGCGAGCTGAAAAAAGCGCAAGAAAGCTACTGGGCGGGAAATTCTTCCCGTGAGGAATTGCTGGCCGTTGGCCGCGAGCTGCGCGCCCGCCACTGGGATCAGCAGAAGCAGGCGGGCATTGACCTGCTGCCGGTGGGCGATTTTGCCTGGTACGATCACGTGCTAACCACCAGCCTGCTGCTCGGTAACGTTCCGGCGCGTCATCAAAATAAAGACGGCTCGGTTGATATCGATACCTTATTCCGCATTGGTCGTGGTCGCGCCCCGACGGGTGAGCCAGCGGCGGCGGCAGAAATGACCAAATGGTTTAACACCAACTATCACTACATGGTGCCGGAGTTCACCAAAGGTCAGCAGTTCAAACTGACCTGGACCCAACTGCTGGATGAAGTGGACGAAGCGCTGGCGCTCGGCCACAAGGTGAAGCCTGTACTGCTTGGGCCGGTAACTTACCTGTGGCTGGGGAAAGTGAAGGGCGAACAGTTTGACCGCCTGACCCTGCTCAACGACATTCTGCCGGTTTATCAGCAGGTGCTGGCCGAGCTGGCGAAACGCGGTATTGAGTGGGTACAGATTGATGAACCCGCGCTGGTACTGGAGCTGCCGCAGGTTTGGCTGAACGCCTTCAAACCCGCGTATGACGCGCTGGCAGGGCAGGTAAAATTACTGCTAACCACTTATTTTGAAGGCGTAACGCCGAACCTGGATACCATTATCGCGCTGCCGGTGCAGGGTCTGCACGTTGATTTCGTTCATGGCAAAGATGACGTTGCCGGGCTGCACCAACGCCTGCCTGCCGACTGGCTGCTGTCAGCCGGTTTGGTAAACGGTCGTAACGTCTGGCGCGCCGATCTCAGCGAAAAATATGCACAAATTAAAGACATCGTCGGGAAACGTGCTCTGTGGGTGGCTTCTTCCTGCTCTCTGCTGCACAGCCCAATCGATCTCAGTGTGGAAACCCGCCTTGATGCCGAAGTGAAGAGCTGGTTTGCCTTCGCGCTGCAAAAGTGCGGCGAGCTGGCGCTGCTGCGCGATGCTCTGAACAGCGGCGATACGGCGGCAATTGTGGAATGGAGCGCACCGATCCAGGCGCGTCGTCACTCTACCCGCGTACACAACGCCGCAGTGGAAAAACGTCTGGCGGCGATCACCGCGCAAGACAGCCAGCGCGCCAACGCTTACCCGGTTCGCGCCGAGGCGCAGCGTGCCCGCTTTAATCTACCGGCATGGCCGACCACTACGATCGGTTCATTCCCGCAAACCACCGAAATTCGCGGTCTGCGGCTGGATTTCAAAAAGGGCAACCTGGATGCTGGTCACTACCGTACCGGTATCGCCGAACATATAAAACAGGCGATCGTTGAACAGGAACGTCTGGGCCTCGATGTGCTGGTGCACGGTGAAGCCGAGCGTAATGACATGGTGGAATACTTTGGCGAGCATCTGGATGGTTTTGTCTTTACCCAGAACGGTTGGGTGCAGAGCTATGGTTCTCGCTGCGTGAAGCCGCCGGTGGTAATTGGCGACGTCAGCCGCCCGGAAGCGATCACCGTGGAGTGGGCGAAGTACGCGCAGTCGCTTACCGACAAGCCGGTAAAAGGTATGTTGACCGGTCCTGTGACCATTCTTTGCTGGTCATTCCCGCGTGAAGACGTGACGCGTGAAACCATCGCCAAGCAGATTGCGCTGGCGCTGCGTGATGAAGTGGCGGATCTGGAAGCGGCGGGTATCGGTATTATTCAGATTGATGAACCGGCGCTGCGCGAAGGTCTGCCGTTGCGTCGCAGCGACTGGGCCGAGTATCTGGCGTGGGGGGTAGAAGCCTTCCGCATTAACGCGGCGGTGGCGAAGGATGAAACTCAGATCCACACCCACATGTGTTACTGCGAGTTCAACGACATCATGGATTCCATTGCGGCGCTGGACGCGGATGTGATCACCATTGAGACCTCACGCTCCGACATGGAGTTGCTGGAATCGTTTGAAGAGTTCGACTACCCCAACGAAATTGGGCCGGGTGTCTACGATATTCACTCGCCGAACGTCCCGAGCGTGGAGTGGATTGAGGCCCTGCTGAAGAAGGCGGAGCAGCGTATTCCGGCGGAGCGGCTGTGGGTGAACCCGGACTGCGGCCTGAAAACCCGAGGCTGGCCGGAAACCCGTGCCGCACTGGCGAATATGGTGAAGGCCGCGCAGAACTTGCGTCAGGCTTAAAAACAAAACGGAGGCTAACGCCTCCGTTTTGATGATCGGTTTGCCTGGCGATACTTATTTCTTCTCGCCGTATTGCGCGAACCACTCCAGCATTCTCTGCCAGCCATCTTTGGCGGACTCTTCGTGGTAGCTCGGGCGGTAATCGGCATTAAATGCATGCCCGGCATCGGGATAAACCACAATTTCCGCTTTTGCATTAGCGGCGCGTAGCGCCTGACGCATAGTTTCGACGGTAACCTGAGGAATACTGGTGTCCTGACCACCATAAAGCCCCAGAACAGGAGCGTTAAGATCGGTGGCGATATCAACGGGATGTTTCGGCGAGTTGAGGGTCTTATCGCCTACCAGTTTGCCATACCACGCTACCGCTGCTTTTAACTGCGGATTGTGCGCTGCATACAGCCAGGTGATGCGTCCACCCCAGCAAAAACCTGTGATCATTAATCGATGCGCGTCACCGCCGTTGCGGGAGGCCCAACTGGCGACGTGGTCCAGATCGGCTAGTACCTGAGCGTCAGGCACTTTGGCGACAAGGCCGCTGAGCAGCGTGGGGATATCGGCAAAGTCATTGGGATCGCCTTCGCGGAAATAGAGCTCTGGCGCGATAGCCAGATACCCTTCCAGGGCCAGACGGCGGCAAACGTCACGAATGTGTTCATGAATGCCAAAAATCTCCTGCACGACAATGACCACGGGCAGGGGGCCATCGGTCTGTTTTGGTCGTGCGTGATACGCTGGCATATCATCGCCTTGTGAAGGTATGGACGTTACACCGGCGATAATTGCGTTATCCGGTGTGTGAACCGTAGTAGACGTCGGTGGAGATACAGCAGGTGCAAAGCCAGATTGTCGTGTGGTCATGGTATTCTCCGTACCCTTAAATATTCAGCCAAAAAGCGCATTATTAACTATAGACATATGCAACGAACCACATTGCCTTAAACGGTCTATCTTTTGTGCAAGGCGTCCTTACATCACGTCATTTATGTGATGCGTATCACTATTTCATGGTAATCGAATGCAATTGATTTACATCATGGTGATGTCTGTCACGAAAATTTGTTTATACCTTCGGTAAAGTGTGTTTTTGCTTCTTCTGACAAAACCGATTCACAGAGGAGTTTTTATGTCTAAGTCTGATGTTTTTCATCTCGGCCTCACTAAGAACGATTTACAAGGGGCCCAGCTCGCTATCGTCCCTGGCGACCCGGAGCGTGTGGAAAAGATCGCCGCGCTGATGGATAAGCCGGTTAAGCTGGCATCCCATCGCGAGTTCACGACCTGGCGTGCTGAGCTGGATGGTAAAGCCGTGATCGTTTGCTCTACCGGTATCGGCGGCCCGTCCACCTCTATTGCCGTAGAAGAACTGGCGCAACTGGGCATTCGTACCTTCCTGCGTATCGGTACGACTGGCGCAATTCAGCCGCACATCAATGTTGGCGACGTGCTGGTCACCACTGCGTCTGTCCGTCTGGATGGTGCAAGCCTGCACTTCGCGCCAATGGAATTCCCGGCCGTTGCTGACTTCGAGTGCACCACTGCGCTGGTGGAAGCGGCGAAATCTATCGGTGCGACTACCCACGTGGGCGTCACCGCGTCATCTGACACCTTCTATCCGGGCCAGGAGCGTTATGACACCTTCTCTGGTCGCGTAGTGAGCCGTTTCAAAGGCTCGATGGAAGAGTGGCAGTCCATGGGGGTCATGAACTACGAAATGGAATCCGCAACGTTGCTGACCATGTGTGCCAGCCAGGGCCTGCGTGCCGGTATGGTTGCTGGTGTTATCGTGAACCGTACTCAGCAAGAGATCCCCAATGCGGAAACGATGAAACAAACGGAAAGCCACGCGGTGAAAATCGTGGTGGAAGCTGCCCGCCGTTTACTGTAATTCTCACTTCTGTTCAAAAAGGCCGACGTGTTCGGCCTTTTTATTTTGCGTAGTGCCTCGCAGGAAATTCCTTTTAAACTGGACGTTTATACAGCACAATTCTATTTTGTGCGGGTAAGCCGTTGCTGTAAGGGGGCGTTGTGGATATTTCAATTATGATGAGTGCTGTGTTGGCGTTAGCCGCAGGGCTGCTGGTGGGGTGGCTGGCGACAAAAGCGCGGGCCGATCAGATCCGTGCCGACCTCATCGAAGAGCGACGTGAACTGGATATTGCGTTAAGCGCTGCCCGGCAACAACTCGCACAGGAAGCCCACTGGCGCGACGAGTGCGAGCTACTCAATAACGAATTACGCAGCCTGCACAGCATCAACACCTCTCTGGAAGCCGATCTCCGTGAAGTCACTACCCGGCTGGAAGCGACGCAGCAGCATGCGGAAGATAAAATCCGCCAGATGATCAACAGCGAACAGCGCCTGAGTGAACAGTTTGAAAACCTGGCGAACCGCATTTTTGAGCACAGCAACCGCCGCGTCGATGAGCAAAACCGCCAAAGCCTGAACAGCCTGCTGGCGCCGCTTCGTGAACAGCTGGACGGTTTTCGTCGTCAGGTTCAGGATAGCTTCGGCAAAGAAGCGCAGGAACGTCATACTCTGGCGCATGAAATTCGTAATCTTCAGCAACTGAACGCGCAGATGGCGCAGGAAGCGGTAAACCTGACGCGGGCCTTAAAAGGCGATAACAAAACGCAGGGCAACTGGGGGGAGGTGGTACTCACGCGGGTGCTTGAAGCCTCTGGTCTGCGTGAAGGTTATGAATACGAAACTCAGGTTAGCATTGAAAATGATGCCCGTTCGCGTATGCAGCCCGATGTCATTGTCCGGCTACCCCAGGGGAAAGATGTGGTGATCGACGCAAAAATGACGTTGGTTGCCTATGAGCGCTATTTTAACGCGGAAGATGAATATACCCGCGAGAGCGCGTTGCAGGAGCACATCGCCTCAGTGCGAAACCATATTCGTCTGCTGGGCCGAAAAGATTATCAACAGCTTCCCGGGCTGCGTTCGCTTGACTACGTGCTGATGTTTATTCCCGTCGAACCTGCTTTTTTGCTGGCGCTGGACAGGCAACCTGAACTGATAACCGAGGCGCTTAAAAATAACATTATGCTGGTCAGCCCCACCACGTTGTTAGTGGCATTGCGCACGATCGCCAACCTGTGGCGCTACGAGCATCAGAGCCGTAATGCGCAACAAATTGCCGATCGGGCCAGTAAACTTTATGACAAGATGCGCTTGTTTGTGGATGATATGTCGGCGATTGGCCAAAGTCTGGATAAAGCCCAGGACAACTACCGACAAGCGATGAAAAAACTCTCTTCAGGCCGTGGAAACGTCCTGTCACAGGCAGAGGCGTTTCGCAGTTTAGGTGTGGAAATTAAGCGCGAGATAAATCCTGAGCTGGCTGAACAAGCCACTACGCAGGATGAAGAGTACCGCTTGCGCTCGGTCCCTGAGACGCAACAGGATGCGCCTTACCCTGATGACGAAGCGGTAAATCAGCAATCAAACTAGTCCGTTTGGGGTAGTTGAACGGGGTAGAAGGGTAGGGCAAATTGGCCCAATCTGTTACACTTCTTGAACATTTTTTGAATGAGCAGGCACTGAGATGGTGGATAATTCACAAGAAACGACGCACTTTGGCTTTCAGACCGTCGCTAAAGAGCAGAAAGCTGACATGGTGGCCCACGTTTTTCATTCTGTGGCCTCGAAATATGACGTTATGAATGACTTAATGTCATTTGGCATTCATCGTTTGTGGAAGCGCTTCACCATTGATTGCAGTGGCGTGCGTCGCGGTCAAACCGTTCTGGATTTGGCGGGCGGTACGGGCGACCTGACGGCGAAATTCTCTCGCATGGTGGGTGAAACCGGTAAAGTCGTACTGGCGGATATCAATGACTCAATGCTCAAAATGGGTCGCGAAAAGCTGCGTAATATCGGCGTAGTGGGTAACGTTGAGTACGTTCAGGCGAACGCGGAAGCACTGCCTTTCCCTGACAACACGTTTGACTGCATTACCATTTCTTTCGGTCTGCGCAACGTAACGGATAAAGACAAAGCTTTGCGATCCATGTATCGCGTGTTGAAGCCGGGCGGACGTTTACTGGTGCTGGAGTTCTCCAAGCCGATTATCGAACCGCTGAGCAAGGCCTACGATGCTTATTCTTTCCATGTTCTGCCGCGCATCGGTTCCATGGTCGCAAGCGATGCGGACAGTTACCGCTATTTGGCGGAGTCTATTCGCATGCATCCCGATCAGGACACGCTAAAAGCAATGATGCAAGATGCCGGGTTCGAAAGCGTTGATTACTACAACCTGACGGCTGGTGTCGTTGCGCTGCATCGTGGTTACAAGTTCTGACAGGAGATTGGGGATGCCTTTAAAACCCTTAGTGACCGCAGGCGTTGAAAATCTGCTCAATACCTTTCTGTATCGTTCTCCTGCGCTGAAATCAGCCCGAACGCGTTTACAGAGCAAGGTGCTGCGTGTTGATCTTAAAGGATTTTCAACACCCTTAGTCCTGGTGTTTAGTGAGCGCCAGGTCGATGTGCTGGGGGCATGGGAAGGCGAAGCCGATTGCACAGTAATCACACATGCCAGCGTGTTGCCGAAATTACGCGACCGCCAGCAACTTACCACGCTTATTCGCAGCGGTGAGCTGGAGGTTCAGGGTGATATCCAGGTGGTGCAGAACTTTGTGGCGCTGGCCGATCTGGCTGAGTTTGATCCCGCAGAGCTGTTAGCGCCCTATACCGGCGATATCGTCGCGGAGGGGGTCAGCAAAGTCTTGCGTGGCGGCGCGAAGTTCTTGCGCCATAACATTCAGCGCCAGCAGCGCTATGTAGCCGAAGCGATCACCGAAGAGTGGCGTATGGCTCCCGGCTCGCTCGAGGTTGCATGGTTTGCAGAAGAAACGGCAGCCGTTGAACGTGCGGTCGAATCTCTGGCCAAACGGCTGGAAAAACTGGAGGCCAAATGACGCCAGGTGAAGTACGGCGCCTTTATTTCATCATTCGCACTTTTTTAAGCTACGGTCTTGATGAACTCATCCCTAAAATGCGTATCACGCTGCCGCTTCGGTTGTGGCGTTACTCGCTGTTCTGGATGCCCAACCAACATAAAGACAAACCGCTGGGAGAAAGGCTGAGACTGGCTTTACAGGAGCTCGGCCCGGTGTGGATCAAATTTGGGCAAATGCTCTCTACCCGTCGTGACCTTTTCCCACCGCACATCGCCGATCAGCTTGCGCTATTGCAGGATCGCGTTGCCCCATTCGATGGGCAGCGAGCGAAAGAACAAATCGAAGAAGCCATGGGCGGGCTGCCCGTCGAGGAGTGGTTTGATGATTTTGAGATCACGCCGCTGGCATCCGCGTCTATTGCTCAGGTCCATACCGCACGACTGAAGTCCAATGGTAAAGAGGTGGTAATCAAAGTTATCCGCCCGGACATACTGCCGGTCATTAAAGCGGATTTAAAACTGATTTACCGCCTTGCGCGCTGGGTTCCTCGTCTGCTGCCGGATGGCCGTCGTCTACGGCCAACAGAAGTGGTCCGCGAGTATGAAAAAACGTTGATTGATGAGCTGAACCTGTTGCGCGAATCGGCGAACGCAATTCAGCTGCGACGTAATTTTGAAGATAGCCCGATGCTATACATCCCGGAAGTGTATTCCGACTATTGCAGTCAGAACATGATGGTGATGGAGCGCATATATGGTATTCCCGTATCGGATGTCGCAACGCTTGAGAAGAATGGCACCAACATGAAGTTGTTGGCTGAACGCGGCGTGCAGGTCTTCTTTACTCAGGTATTTCGCGACAGTTTTTTCCATGCGGACATGCATCCTGGGAATATTTTCGTGAGTTATGAGCACCCTGAAAACCCGAAATACATTGGTATTGATTGCGGGATTGTGGGTTCTTTAAATAAAGAAGATAAGCGCTATCTTGCTGAAAACTTTATTGCGTTCTTTAACCGAGACTACCGCAAAGTTGCCGAACTGCACGTGGATTCAGGTTGGGTTCCGCCTGATACCAACGTTGAAGAGTTTGAATTTGCAATCCGTACCGTGTGCGAGCCGATATTCGAAAAACCGCTGGCGGAGATTTCCTTTGGCCACGTGCTGTTGAATCTGTTTAACACCGCGCGTCGATTCAATATGGAAGTCCAGCCTCAGTTGGTTTTGCTCCAGAAGACGCTGCTGTACGTTGAAGGTGTCGGACGACAACTCTATCCGCAGTTAGATTTGTGGAAAACGGCCAAGCCGTTTCTCGAATCCTGGATTAAAGATCAGGTCGGTATTCCTGCGCTCGTCAGGGCATTTAAAGAAAAAGCTCCGTTCTGGGTCGAAAAAATGCCAGAAATACCTGAACTGGTGTATGACAGTTTGCGCCAGGGCAAATATTTACAGCACAGTGTTGATAAGATTGCCCGCGAGCTTCACGCGAATCATGTGCGTCAGGGACAATCCCGTTATTTATTGGGCATTGGCGCAACATTGTTGCTAAGTGGAACATTCCTGCTGGTAAGCCGCCCTGAGTGGGGGCTTATGCCGGGCTGGTTAATGGCGGGAGGCGTCATAGCCTGGATAATCGGCTGGCGCAAAATGCGCTGAATTTTTCATCGCCCAAGGCAGGCCGTGTAACGTATACTACGGCCTTATTAATTCATCATCTATGACAGAGGAACATGTATGGGTGGTATCAGTATTTGGCAGTTGTTGATCATTGCCGTCATCGTTGTACTGCTATTTGGCACCAAGAAACTCGGCTCCATCGGTTCCGATCTTGGCGCGTCTATTAAAGGCTTCAAAAAAGCGATGGGTGATGATGAACCTAAGCAAGATAAAACCAGCCAGGACGCTGATTTTACTGCTAAATCCATTACCGATAAGCAGGGCGAAGTGAAAAAGGAAGACGCCAAAAGCCAAGATAAAGAGCAGGTATAATCCGTGTTTGATATCGGTTTTAGCGAACTGTTATTGGTATTCGTGATCGGCCTCATTGTCCTGGGGCCGCAACGATTACCCGTGGCGGTAAAAACGGTTGCTGGCTGGGTTCGCGCTTTGCGTTCCCTTGCAACTACTGTTCAGAACGAACTGACCCAGGAGCTTAAGCTTCAGGAATTCCAGGACAGCCTGAAGAAAGTAGAGAAAGCGAGCCTGACAAATCTGACCCCGGAGCTGAAAGCATCAATGGATGAGCTGCGTGAAGCGGCGGAGTCGATGAAGCGTTCTTATAGCGTGCACGATCCTGAGAAAGCCAGCGATGAAGCGCACACTATCCATAATCCGGTGGTGAAAGACGGTGAAGCGCAGCGAGAAGGGGTCACCCCAGCTGCCGCTGAAAACCAGGCCAGTTCGCCGGAGCAAAAACCGGAATCCACGGGTGCTAAAACGCCAGAGCCGACGGAAAACACTTCCGCCACGTTGATGGATGCAGAAAAGAAAGCTGCCGCACCTGTTGTCGAATCCTCCCCCTCGTCGAGTGATAAACCGTAAACATGGCTGTAGAAGATACCCAACCGCTCATCACGCATCTTATTGAGCTGCGTAAGCGACTCCTGAACTGCATTATTGCTGTGTTCGTGATCTTTCTGGCATTGGTGTACTTTGCCAACGACATTTACCATATGGTTGCGGCGCCGTTGATCAAACAGATGCCGCAGGGCGCAACAATGATCGCCACCGATGTGGCCTCGCCGTTCTTTACCCCGATAAAGTTAACATTCATGGTGTCGCTGATTCTGTCAGCGCCAGTGATCCTTTATCAGGTCTGGGCATTCATTGCGCCTGCTTTGTACAAACATGAACGTCGCCTGGTTGTGCCGTTGTTGGTCTCCAGTTCGTTATTGTTCTACATCGGTATGGCATTCGCCTATTTTGTCGTCTTCCCGTTGGCGTTTGGTTTCCTTGCCAATACGGCTCCGCAAGGCGTACAGGTATCGACAGACATTGCCAGCTATCTCAGTTTCGTAATGGCGCTGTTTATGGCTTTCGGTGTCTCTTTTGAGGTCCCTGTCGCCATTGTGCTGCTATGCTGGATGGGCATTACGACGCCTGAAGACTTACGCAAGAAACGCCCTTACGTTGTAGTGGGGGCATTTGTCGTCGGGATGCTATTGACCCCGCCAGATGTCTTCTCGCAAACGCTGTTGGCGATACCGATGTACTGCCTGTTTGAGGTGGGTGTGTTCTTCTCTCGATTCTATGTCGGTAAGCGACGTACGCGAGATGAGGATAACGAGGCTGAAGAAGCAAAAGAAGCTGAAGCCACCGAGAAAACTGAAGAATAAACGCAACCGCCCGTCAGGGCGGTTGTCATATGGGAGGAAGCATGTTTGATATTGGCGTTAATTTAACCAGTTCACAATTTGCGAAAGACCGGGATGAGGTCGTGGCGCGCGCCTTTGCTGCGGGCGTAAACGGTATGCTTCTGACCGGAACAAACCTGCACGAAAGCCAGCAGGCTTTAACGTTGGCGCAGCATTATCCGCATTGCTGGTCCACGGCTGGCGTGCACCCGCATGACAGCAGCCAATGGCAGTCCTCAACAGAAGCAGAAATTATTGCGCTGGCAAACCATTCACAGGTGGTCGCTATTGGTGAGTGCGGCCTGGATTTCAATCGCAATTTCTCCACGCCGCAGGAGCAGGAGCGTGCTTTTGTGGCACAACTGCGCATTGCTGCTGAACTGCAGATGCCGGTTTTCATGCATTGTCGGGACGCCCATGAGCGTTTTCTGACGTTACTGGAGCCATGGCTGGACAGCCTGCCCGGTGCGGTGCTGCACTGCTTTACAGGCTCGCGCCAGGAGATGCAGGACTGTGTAGATCGCGGTCTTTACATTGGTATCACCGGGTGGGTGTGTGATGAGCGCCGGGGCATGGAACTGCGTGAGCTGCTGCCCTTTATCCCGGTTGAGAGATTGCTGATCGAAACCGATGCGCCCTACTTACTTCCCCGGGATTTAACGCCTAAACCAGCGTCACGGCGCAATGAACCTGCACACCTACCCCATATTCTTGAGCGTATTGCCCATTGGCGCGGCGAGGATCCTCAATGGTTGTCAGCAACCATTGATGCGAACGTCAGAACGCTGTTTGAAGTGACTTTCTAAGGCGACTTAAATTTTTCGAAAGCCAGTGTTTTTCACGCTCTGCTTAACCTCTTTATTCAATAGGTTAAGCAGCAGCATGGAACGCGCTTCGCCATCAGGTTCGGTAAAGATCGCTTTCAACCCCTCAAACGCACCTTCGGTAATAATCACACTGTCCCCCGGATGAGGGGTTTCAGGGTCAACAATACCTTCAGGTTTATAGATGGAAAGTTGATGAATGACGGGAGAAGGAACGGTCGCCGGCGTCGCACCGAAACGGACGAAATGGCTGACACCACGCGTGGCATTGATGGTGGTGGTGTGGATCACTTCCGGGTCGAACTCGACAAACATATAATTAGGGAATAGGGGTTCACTGACTGTGGTCCGTTTACCGCGCACCATTTTTTCCAGGGTGATCATAGGCGTCAGGCAGTTCACCGCCTGTCTTTCCAGATGTTCCTGGGCTCGCTGAAGTTGCCCACGTTTGCAGTACAGTAAATACCAGGATTGCATAATAACTCTTATCCGCTTGTTCTGAGCGCCAGCATAGCAAAAGCCATGAGTTAAGTTAATTATACCCGCCGCAAAGCAGGCTGAAACCCAATGGGTATATACTCCCAGGCCTGATATGTATCGCCAGAGTTCACGCTAATTTAACAAAAATACAGCATCACAATGATGAACGCCGTATAATGAAGCGCTTACGAAGAGGCCACAATGGACGCCATGAAATATCACGATTTACGCGACTTCCTGACGCTGCTTGAACAGCAGGGCGAGCTCAAACGCATTTCGCTTGAGGTGGATCCCCATCTGGAGATCACTGAAATTGCCGATCGCACCTTGCGTGCCGGTGGGCCTGCGTTACTGTTTGAAAATCCTAAAGGCTATACAATGCCGGTGCTGTGTAACCTGTTTGGCACACCGAAGCGTGTGGCGATGGGGATGGGGCAAGAAGATGTCTCGGCGCTACGGGAAGTTGGTAAGCTGTTGGCGTTTTTGAAAGAGCCTGAGCCACCGAAAGGATTTCGCGATCTGTTCGATAAGCTGCCGCAGTTTAAGCAGGTGTTGAACATGCCGACTAAGCGGTTACGCGGCGCGCCTTGCCAGCAAAAAATCTATTCAGGCGATGAAGTCGACTTAAACCGTATTCCGATTATGACCTGCTGGCCAGAGGATGCTGCGCCGCTGATTACCTGGGGGCTGACCGTTACGCGCGGCCCGCATAAAGAGCGGCAGAATCTCGGTATCTATCGTCAGCAGCTGATTGGCAAAAACAAGCTCATTATGCGCTGGCTTTCCCATCGCGGCGGCGCGCTTGATTATCAGGAGTGGTGCGCGGCGCATCCTGGTGAACGGTTCCCGGTTTCTGTGGCCTTGGGAGCAGACCCGGCAACAATTCTGGGCGCTGTTACCCCTGTCCCGGATACATTATCTGAGTACGCATTTGCCGGGCTGTTGCGTGGCACCAAAACTGAAGTGGTCAAATGTATTTCCAACGATCTGGAAGTGCCTGCCAGCGCTGAAATTGTGCTGGAAGGCTATATCGAACCGGGTGAAATGGCCCCGGAAGGACCATATGGCGATCATACTGGTTACTACAATGAAGTAGATAGCTTCCCGGTCTTTACCGTCACGCACGTTACTCAGCGTGAAGATGCAATTTATCACTCTACCTACACCGGACGCCCGCCGGATGAGCCCGCAGTGCTTGGCGTGGCGCTGAATGAAGTCTTCGTGCCTATTCTGCAAAAGCAGTTTCCGGAAATCGTCGACTTTTACCTGCCTCCGGAAGGCTGCTCATATCGCCTGGCCGTGGTGACGATGAAAAAACAGTACGCTGGTCATGCCAAACGCGTCATGATGGGTGTCTGGTCGTTTTTGCGTCAGTTTATGTACACCAAATTTGTTATTGTCTGCGATGATGACGTCAACGCACGCGACTGGAATGATGTGATTTGGGCGATTACGACGCGTATGGACCCCGCCCGGGATACTGTACTGGTAGAGAATACACCCATTGATTACCTGGATTTTGCCTCGCCGGTTTCCGGCCTTGGTTCAAAAATGGGGCTGGATGCCACCAATAAATGGCCGGGCGAAACCCAACGCGAATGGGGACGTCCGATAAAAAAAGATCCTGAAGTCACTGCACGTATTGACGCAATTTGGGATGAACTGGCCATCTTTAATGACGGCAAAAGCGCCTGAGGCGCGATCGTTTTGCCTATTGATCCGACAGAGAGAGCGCATGACAACCTTAAGCTGTAAAGTGACCTCGGTAGAAGCTATCACTGACACCGTATATCGCGTTCGTTTAGTGCCAGACGCGGCGTTTTCCTTTCGTGCCGGCCAGTATTTAATGGTCGTGATGGACGAACGAGATAAGCGCCCGTTCTCCATGGCATCTACGCCGGACGAGCAGGGGTTCATTGAACTGCACGTTGGCGCTTCTGAGCTAAATCTGTACGCCATGGCCGTGATGGACCGCATTCTGAAAGACCGGGAAATTAAGGTCGACATTCCGCATGGCGAAGCCTGGCTACGTGATGAGGACGAACGACCGTTGCTCCTGATTGCCGGTGGGACGGGATTCTCTTACGCGCGTTCCATTCTGCTTACCGCGCTGGCGCGCAATCCAAATCGCGATATCACTATTTACTGGGGCGGGCGCGAAGAGAAGCATCTCTACGATCTCTCTGAGCTGGAAGCGCTGTCAGTAAATCACCCGAATCTGCGCGTTGAGCCAGTGGTAGAACAGCCTGAAGAAGGCTGGCGTGGCCGTACGGGCACCGTATTAACGGCAGTATTACAGGATTACGGTACCCTGGCGGAACACGATATCTACATTGCCGGACGTTTTGAAATGGCTAAAATCGCGCGCGATCTGTTCTGCAATGAACGCAGTGCGCGTGAAGACCGCCTGTTTGGCGACGCGTTCGCGTTTATTTAAGCGCTGTGCGCCGGAGCCCTTCCGGCGCATTCATTACTCACCTTACTTCTACTACAGGGTGCAAGCCCGGTCTCGTTGCCTCTCTTATCTCACCGGTTTTTTAGTAAACTTTTTTTGGCTATCTATTAATCATAAAAATAAGCTTTTGTGACGGAGCTCTTTTTGTTTAGTAAACAAAGTTGGCAAGCTATGCAGCATCACATTACAAGGCGCAAACGAGGGAAAACCATGAGGCTTGGCCTGGATATTGGCGGGACTAAAATCGAAGCGGTAGTGATTGATAATACGGGGGAAATTGTTTATCGCGAGCGATGCGTAACCCCAAAGCAGAGCTATGACGATTTTTTCCACGCCGTAACGGAGATGATTGCTAAGGCCAGGCAGGCCGTTAATCAGCCTTTCTCGGTTGGCGTTGGGGTGCCCGGTGCGGTGGATAGCGAAGGGTTAATCAAAAACTCCAACATTCTGGTACTGAATCAGCAGAGCTTTGCGCAAGATCTTGAGCAAGCGTTAGGGATGGCTGTGCCCGTCACCAACGATGCTAACTGCTTTACGCTGTCAGAGGCGATGGACGGCAGCGGATATGGACACAGCGTCGTTTTTGGCGTCATCCTCGGTACCGGTTGCGGCGGCGGTGTGTGTATCGATAACCGCCTGATTTCCGGCCCTAACGCCTGCGCAGGCGAGTGGGGGCATAATGCCTTGCCGCGTTATCATGAATCCCGGGATGGGGCCGCAGTGACATGCTATTGCGGACAGTTGAACTGTATCGAAAGCTTTATTTCCGGCAGCGGCCTGGAACGCCAGTATTTGAACCACACCGCGCAACATGCGGGTGTGCCACAAATTATGCGACAGGTAGAATCGGGTGATGCAGATGCCAGTTTGTTATGGGAACGCTATTGCGATCAACTGGCGCGGGCGTTGGCAAGCGTGGTGAATACGCTCGATCCCGATGTGATTGTGTTGGGGGGCGGGGTATCTAATATCGATTTACTGTATTCTGGCTTGCAGGCGCGAGTAGCACAGTACGTATTTGGTAAACAGTGCCGTACACCGATCGTTCCGGCCAGACACGGCGACAGCAGCGGCGTGCGTGGTGCCGCCTGGCTGGGGGCGCAACGAGCCTGCGTATAATCAATGAGAGTGAAATGACGAAACCTGTACGTATCAGAGACATTGCCGAAGCATGTGGGGTCTCAGTTGGCGCTGTTTCCCGCGCCCTAAAAGGGCAGCCGGGGCTGCGTGAAGATACCCGGTTGCGCATTATTTCTGTGGCGCAGCAGCAGGGTTATGATTTTTCCCGCTTGCGCAGCGACAAGATCAAACGCGTCCTGTTTTTGCTGCATCGTCAGCACAATATCAGCCGCGCATTACCGTTTTACTCCCAACTGCTGTTAGGTATAGAAGATCTTTGTCGCGAGAATGGTATTGCGCTGAGCTTTCTGTCTATCGGTCCGGGTGATACGGTGAGTGAGCAGGTGATGCTGCACCAGCCGGATGCGCTGATCTGCGCCGGATTTTTTGAGCCTGAATTGCTTGGGCTGCTGCAACAGATGAAACTGCCGCTGGTGCTGGTGGATCTCTGGGCACCTGGCCTGCCTTGTGTCAATCCGGACAATACCCAGGGCGGCTATCTGGCCACGCAACACCTGATTGCACAAGGTCGCAACCGCATCGCGTTTCTTGCCAGTACACTTTCTCACTACAGTATTCGTCAGCGTGAGAAGGGCTATCGTCAGGCATTGTATGAAGCCCGGTTGCTGATGCCGCCAGAGTACGAAGCCATCGCGCCGCCGTTGCTCGATACCGAGCAATCTTTGGTAGAGGCGGTTAATGAGCTGCTCAGGTTGCCGGAGCCACCCGATGCCATTTTTGCCTATAACGATGCGGCAGCGATGGTTGTTCAAAGAGTGTGCGCGCAGCAGGGCATACGTATCCCGGAAGACCTTGCGCTGGTAGGGTTTGATGATATTGATGCCGCAGCCTGGTCACATCCGCCGCTGAGCACTATCGCGGTTGATAAGCAACAGCTGGGTCGGGAAGCGCTGCGTTTACTGTTGGAAGAGAAGCAGGAAGAGAATCTGCTGCTGCCGGTGCAGTTAGTGGTACGTGGTAGTTCAGGGAAATAAAAAACCCGCCCCTGACAGGCGGGAAGAACGGCAACTAAATTTTCTCTCTTCGCCATTGGCACCATAACTGTGTTGGCTGCGCTCATTCACCCGAATCACTTACTACACGTAAGCTCATCGGGATTCATTCACTTGCCGCCTTGTTCTGGCACCAATGCCTTTGAGATAACATTTCGTAGGCCGGGCAAGCGAAGCGCCCCCGGCGTGCCTTGATTAAACTCGCTCGAATACCGTCGCGATGCCCTGACCTAACCCGATACACATCGTCGCCAGACCAAACTGTACGTCTTTGCGTTCCATCAGATTGAGCAGGGTAGTGCTGATACGCGCACCGGAACAACCCAGCGGGTGACCCAATGCGATCGCCCCGCCGTTGAGGTTGATCTTCTCGTCGATCTGCTCCATCAGCCCCAGATCTTTAATACACGGCAGGATCTGGGCGGCAAAAGCTTCATTCATCTCAAACAAGCCGATGTCGCTGGTGGAGAGTCCCGCTTTTTTCAGCGCCAGCTTTGAAGCCGGAACCGGACCGTAACCCATGATGGAAGGGTCGCAGCCGACAACGGCCATTGAACGAATTCGGGCACGCGGCGTCAGACCCAGGTCACGGGCACGGCTTTCGCTCATGACCAGCATCGCGGCAGCACCATCGGAAAGCGCGGAAGAGGTACCGGCCGTCACTGTGCCGCTAACCGGATCGAATGCCGGGCGCAGGGTAGAAAGCGCTTCAACCGTGGTCTCCGGGCGGATAACTTCATCGTAGTTAAACTGCTTCAGCACGCCGTCTGCATCATGACCGCCAGTCGGGATGATTTCATTTTTAAATGCGCCAGACTGTGTAGCAGCCCAGGCGCGAGCGTGTGAACGCGCGGCGAAGGCATCCTGCATTTCACGGCTAATACCGTGCATGCGGGAGAGCATTTCCGCCGTCAGGCCCATCATCCCCGCGGCTTTCGCCACGTTGCGGCTCATACCCGGGTGGAAATCAACGCCGTGACTCATCGGCACATGGCCCATATGTTCCACGCCGCCAATCAGGCACGCCTGAGCATCGCCGGTCATGATCATGCGTGCTGCATCATGCAGCGCCTGCATGGATGAACCACACAGACGGTTAACGGTCACTGCCGGTACTGAATGTGGGATTTCCGCCAGTAGTGACGCGTTACGAGCGATATTGAAACCCTGCTCCAGCGTTTGCTGCACGCAGCCCCAGTAAATATCATCAAGCGCGGATGGCTCCAGCGCCGGATTACGCGCCAGCAGACTACGCATTAAATGTGCGGAGAGGTCTTCTGCCCGCACGTTACGAAACGCTCCCCCTTTTGAACGGCCCATCGGGGTACGGATCGCATCAACAATTACAACCTGTTCCATTGTGACTCCTTAAGCCGTTTTCAGGCTGCCAACCGGGCGGGCAGGCTCAACCTGGGGATAATACGGTTCGTTATGGCGCGCTTTATCACGCAGACCGGCCGGAACTTCATACAGTGGGCCTAGGTGCTGATACTGTTGGGCCATATCGAGATACTTCGCGCTGCCGAGCGTATCCAGCCAGCGGAACGCGCCGCCGTGGAACGGAGGGAAGCCCAGGCCATAAACCAGCGCCATATCGGCTTCTGCCGGGCTGGCGATAATGCCTTCTTCCAGACAACGCACCACTTCGTTGACCATTGGGATCATCATGCGGGCGATAATCTCGTCATCGCTGAAGTCGCGTTTCGGTTGGCTGACCTCTGCCAGCAGACCATCAACGGCGGTATCTTCTTCTTTCTTCGGCTTGCCCTTGTTGTCTTCTTTATAACGCCAGAACCCGAGACCGTTTTTCTGTCCGAAACGGTTAGCATCAAACAGGGCATCGATCGCATCGCGATAATCTTTCTGCATACGCTGTGGGAAGCCCGCAGACATCACCGCCTGTGCGTGATGCGCGGTATCAATCCCCACCACGTCCAGCAGATAAGCCGGGCCCATCGGCCAGCCAAACTGTTTTTCCATCACTTTGTCGACTTTGCGGAAATCCGCTCCGTCGCGCAGCAACTGGCTGAAACCGGCAAAATAGGGGAACAGCACGCGGTTGACGAAGAAACCAGGGCAGTCATTGACCACAATTGGCGTTTTGCCCATCTGGCTTGCCCAGGCGACAACCTTAGCGATGGTTTCATCTGAGCTTTTTTCGCCGCGAATAATCTCAACCAACGGCATGCGGTGCACCGGGTTAAAGAAGTGCATGCCACAGAAGTTTTCCGGGCGTTTGAGCACGCTGGCCAGTTCGTTGATTGGAATGGTTGAGGTGTTCGAAGCCAGTACGGTGTCCGGGCGTACCTTATCTTCGGTTTCCGCCAGTACCGCTTTTTTCACTTTCGGGTTTTCCACAACCGCTTCGACTACCACGTCCACACGCTCGAAGCCGCTATAGTCGAGGGTTGGATGGATAGTGGAAATCACGCCCGCCATTTTCAGGCCGTCAATTTTGCCGCGCTCGAGCTGTTTGTTCAGCAGCTTGGCCGCTTCGGTCATGCCCAGCGTTAATGATTTGTCGTTGATATCTTTCATCACAACCGGCACGCCTTTCCAGGCCGACTGGTAAGCGATACCGCCGCCCATAATGCCCGCGCCCAGCACCGCCGCTTGCTTTGGCGCCTCAATATTTTTGGTGAGCTTTTTGGCTTTGGCTTTCACGAACTGATCGTTAAGGAAGATCCCAACCAATGCGCGAGCTTCACTGGTGTGCGCCAGTGGAACAAAACTTTTATTTTCCAGGTTCAGCGCTTCTTCACGGCCAAAACGGGCTGCCGCCTCAATCGTTTTCACGGCAGTGATTGGTGCGGGATAATGCTTCCCGGCCGTCTGCGCCACCATACCTTTGGCGATAGTAAAGCTCATCGCCGCTTCAATTTTGCTGAGTTTCAACGGTTCCAGCTTCGGCTGGCGTTTGGCTCTCCAGTCGAGATCGCCGTTAATTGCCTGACGTAATATGGCGATCGCGCCATCAAGCAGTTTCTCGTGTTTCACGACGCCATCGACCAGGCCGATTTTCAGCGCCTGCTCAGCACCAACATCTTTACCCGCAGCAATGATTTCCAGCGCGCTGTCCGCGCCCAGCATACGTGGCATACGCACGGATCCGCCAAAGCCTGGCATAATGCCCAGCTTGGTTTCCGGCAGTCCGATGCGCAGGTCCGGCGTTGCCAGACGGTAATCGGTCGCCAGCACACACTCGCAGCCGCCGCCCAGCGCATAGCCATTTACCGCTGAGAGGGTCGGAACAGGTAGATCTTCCAGACGATTAAAGACGCTGTTGGCAAAATGCAGCCACTGGCTCAACTGTTCTTCAGGCACGAGGAACAATGAAAGGAATTCGGTGATATCGGCACCGACAATAAAGGCTGCTTTGTTAGAGCGCAGCAGCAGCCCTTTTAAATTCGGTTGTTTTTCCAGCACGTCAAGCGCATGGCCCAGGCTGGCAACGGTGGCCGTGTCGAGTTTATTGACCGAACCAGGGGCATCGAACACCAGTTCGGCGATGCCATCTTCCAGCCAGTCGAGGTACAGGGTGTCGCCTTTGTAAAGCATGTCAGTCTCCTGAATCCGCAAGGTGATCTGGTCATACCAGATGAATCGAAGTGTGTGTTTTATGTTAAAAGAATGCAAATGAATGATTAAAGAAATGACGATTTGATCACGCTCGGCAGAAATCACGCACTCACAAAGCGATGTGCTAAGATGCGGAGTCTTGAGGTCAAAAACAGAAGGATAGAAAATGGAATCACTGGCCGCACTCTATAAAAATCATATCGTTACCTTACAAGAGCGGGCGCGCGACGCGCTGGAACGCTTCAAGCTGGATGCGTTACTTATTCACTCTGGCGAACTTGTTAACGTCTTTCTTGACGACCATCCGTACCCGTTTAAGGTCAATCCGCAATTCAAAGCCTGGGTACCCGTAACGCAGGTCCCTAACTGCTGGTTGCTGGTGGATGGTGTGAATAAGCCAAAATTGTGGTTCTATCTGCCGGTCGACTACTGGCATAACGTTGAGCCGCTGCCGACCTCCTTCTGGACAGAAGAAATCGAGATCATCGCGCTGCCAAAAGCGGACGGTATCGGTAGCCAACTGCCAGCTGCTCGCGGCAATATCGGTTATATCGGTCCGGTTCCGGAACGTGCGTTGCAACTGGACATCGCGGCCAGCAACATCAACCCGAAAGGGGTAATCGACTACCTGCATTATTACCGCGCCTTTAAAACGGATTACGAACTGGCCTGTATGCGCGAAGCGCAGAAAATGGCGGTGAATGGACACCGTGCCGCGGAAGAAGCGTTCCGTTCCGGGATGAGCGAGTTTGACATCAACCTTGCTTATCTGACCGCGACCGGTCACCGCGACACCGACGTGCCATACAGCAACATCGTTGCGCTTAATGAGCATGCGTCGGTTCTTCATTACACCAAACTGGATCATCAGGCACCGTCTGAAATTCGCAGCTTCCTGCTGGACGCTGGTGCGGAATATAACGGCTATGCAGCAGACCTGACGCGTACCTGGTCGGCGAAAAGCGACAACGACTATGCGCATCTGGTGAAAGATGTTAACGACGAAGAGCTGGCGCTTATCGCGACCATGAAAGCGGGTACCAGCTACGTGGATTACCACATTCAGTTCCATCAGCGCATCGCGAAGCTGCTGCGTAAGCATCAAATCATCACCGATATGAGTGAAGAGGCGATGGTGGAAAACGATCTTACTGGACCGTTTATGCCGCACGGTATTGGTCACCCGTTGGGTCTGCAGGTGCATGATGTCGCTGGCTTTATGCAGGATGACAGCGGTACCCACCTTGCTGCCCCGTCGAAGTATCCTTACCTGCGCTGCACCCGTGTTCTGCAGCCGGGCATGGTTCTGACCATCGAACCGGGCATCTACTTTATTGAATCGCTGCTGGCGCCGTGGCGTGAAGGGCAGTTCAGCAAACACTTCAACTGGCAGAAAATTGAAGCTCTGAAACCGTTCGGCGGTATTCGTATTGAAGACAACGTGGTGGTCCACGAGAACAATATCGAGAACATGACGCGGGATTTAAAACTGGCGTAATGGACAGTTGGTTAATCCCTGCGGCGCCGGTTAGCGTCGTTGAAGAGATCAAAAAAAGCCGCTTTATTACGCTGCTCGCCCATACGGACGGCGTAGAAGCGGCGAAAGCATTCGTTGAGTCCGTCAAAACGGAACACCCGGACGCCCGCCACCATTGTGTGGCATGGGTGGCGGGTGCGCCGAATGACTCGCAGCAGTTGGGCTTTTCAGACGATGGCGAACCGGCGGGAACAGCAGGAAAACCGATGCTCGCGCAACTGATGGGCAGCGGTGTCGGTGAGATTACCGCGGTGGTGGTGCGCTACTACGGCGGTATCCTTCTCGGTACGGGTGGGCTGGTAAAAGCCTACGGTGGCGGTGTGAATCAGGCGTTGCGTCAGTTAACGACACAGCGCAAGACGCCATTAACCGAATATACTTTGCAGTGTGAGTACGGTCAGCTGGCAGGCATAGAAGCTTTGCTGGGTCAGTTTGACGGTAAAGTCGTTGCCAGTGATTACCAGGCTTTTGTTCGGCTCAGGGTGGCGCTTCCTTATGCCAAAGTGGATGAATTTTCGGCAAAACTGGCGGATTTTAGTCGTGGTTCATTGCAATTGTTAGCGATTGAAGAATAATCCCCACCTCATTTTAAAGAACTAAGGAAGCGGTAGAGATGCATTTTCGCGCCATTACCCGAATCGTTGGACTACTGGTCATCTTATTCTCGGGAACAATGATTATCCCCGGACTGGTGGCTCTCATCTATCGTGATGGGGCAGGGCGTGCATTTACCCAAACTTTCTTCGTTGCTCTGGCGATCGGCTCCATGCTGTGGTGGCCGAACCGCAAAGAGAAAGGCGAGCTGAAATCTCGCGAAGGTTTTCTGATTGTCGTCTTGTTCTGGACCGTGCTGGGTAGCGTGGGTGCGCTGCCGTTCATCTTTGCGGAAAGCCCTAACCTGACGATTACCGATGCATTTTTTGAATCCTTTTCCGGATTGACCACCACCGGGGCAACAACGCTGGTGGGGCTGGATTCATTGCCACACGCTATCCTCTTTTATCGACAGATGCTGCAATGGTTCGGCGGGATGGGGATCATCGTGCTGGCGGTGGCTATTCTGCCTATTCTTGGCGTCGGGGGGATGCAGCTCTACCGGGCAGAAATGCCGGGGCCGCTGAAAGATAATAAAATGCGCCCGCGTATTGCCGAAACGGCGAAAACCCTGTGGCTTATCTATGTATTGCTGACGGTGGCATGTGCACTGGCGCTATGGTTTGCCGGGATGCCAGCGTTTGACGCCATTGGGCACAGCTTTGCCACGATTGCGATTGGCGGCTTTTCCACGCACGATGCCAGCGTGGGATATTTCGACAGTCCCACGATCAACACCATCATTGCTATCTTCTTGCTGATCTCCGGCTGTAACTATGGCCTGCACTTCTCTTTATTAAGCGGCCGTAGCCTGAAGGTCTACTGGCGCGATCCGGAATTTCGCATGTTCATCGGCGTGCAGTTGACGCTAGTGGCTGTCTGTACGCTGGTACTGTGGATACACAATACCTACGGTTCAGCGCTCACGACCATCAACCAGGCCTTTTTCCAGGTGGTATCAATGGCGACGACCGCCGGATTTACCACCGACAGCATTGCCCGCTGGCCGCTGTTCCTGCCGGTGTTGTTGTTGTGTTCTGCCTTTATCGGCGGCTGTGCCGGGTCTACGGGCGGTGGCTTGAAAGTGATTCGTATCCTGTTGCTGTTTAAGCAAGGTAACCGCGAGTTGAAACGTCTGGTTCACCCGAATGCTGTTTACAGTATCAAGCTGGGTAACCGTGCGCTGCCGGAGCGAATTCTTGAAGCCGTCTGGGGATTCTTTTCTGCCTATGCACTGGTCTTTATTATCAGTATGCTGGCGATTATTGCGACCGGTGTTGATGACTTCTCCGCGTTTGCCTCCGTGGTGGCGACGCTGAATAACCTCGGTCCTGGGCTGGGCGTTGTCGCCGACAACTTTGCCAGTATGAACCCCGTGGCGAAGTGGATCCTGATTGCCAATATGCTGTTTGGTCGTCTGGAGGTCTTTACTCTGCTGGTACTCTTTACCCCTACTTTCTGGCGTGAATAATGGAGTAACACGTGAAAACACTGATTCTTTTTTCTTCCCGGGACGGGCAAACGCGTGAAATCGCCGAGTATCTGGCTTCTGAACTCAAAGAGCTGGGCGTTTGGACGGATGTTGTTAATTTGCATCGCACCGCGGAGCCTGACTGGCAAAATTATGACAGCGTGGTGATTGGCGCCTCGATTCGCTATGGTCATTATCATGCCGCATTTCAGGAGTTTGTGAAAAAGCATGCCACGCGGCTGAATGCGATGCCGAGTGCGTTCTACTCCGTTAACCTGGTTGCCCGTAAACCGGAGAAGCGTACGCCGCAAACCAACAGCTATGCGCGTAAGTTCCTGATGAGTTCGCCGTGGCGGCCTGATCGCAGTGCGGTTATTGCCGGCGCTTTGCTGTATCCCCGCTATCGCTGGTATGACCGTGTGATGATCCAACTGATAATGAAGATGTCAGGCGGTGAAACGGATACGCATAAAGAAGTGGTGTATACCGATTGGGAACAGGTCGCGGGTTTTGCACGGGAAATTGCCCAATTAACCCACAAAACGTTGCCAAAATAAGCGTAAAGAATAAAAAATAATCACTCGGAAAATTATTTTGAATTTCCCCTTGTCAGCCTGAAATAACTCCCTATAATGCGCCTCCACTGACACGGAACAACGGATTACACGCCGCCGGGTCAGCGGAGAAAAGCGTAAATAAACGCTTGACTCTGAAGCGGGATAGCGTAATATGCACACCCCGCGCCGCTGAGAAAAAGCGAAGCGGCACTGCTCTTTAACAATTTATCAGACAATCTGTGTGGGCACTCGAGGATACGGATTCTTAACGTCGCAAGACGAAAAATGAATACCAAGTCTCTGAGTGAACACGTAATTCATTACGAAGTTTAATTCACGAGCATCAAACTTAAATTGAAGAGTTTGATCATGGCTCAGATTGAACGCTGGCGGCAGGCCTAACACATGCAAGTCGAACGGTAGCACAGAGAGCTTGCTCTCGGGTGACGAGTGGCGGACGGGTGAGTAATGTCTGGGAAACTGCCCGATGGAGGGGGATAACTACTGGAAACGGTAGCTAATACCGCATAATGTCGCAAGACCAAAGAGGGGGACCTTCGGGCCTCTTGCCATCGGATGTGCCCAGATGGGATTAGCTAGTAGGTGGGGTAACGGCTCACCTAGGCGACGATCCCTAGCTGGTCTGAGAGGATGACCAGCCACACTGGAACTGAGACACGGTCCAGACTCCTACGGGAGGCAGCAGTGGGGAATATTGCACAATGGGCGCAAGCCTGATGCAGCCATGCCGCGTGTATGAAGAAGGCCTTCGGGTTGTAAAGTACTTTCAGCGAGGAGGAAGGCATTAAGGTTAATAACCTTAGTGATTGACGTTACTCGCAGAAGAAGCACCGGCTAACTCCGTGCCAGCAGCCGCGGTAATACGGAGGGTGCAAGCGTTAATCGGAATTACTGGGCGTAAAGCGCACGCAGGCGGTCTGTCAAGTCGGATGTGAAATCCCCGGGCTCAACCTGGGAACTGCATCCGAAACTGGCAGGCTAGAGTCTTGTAGAGGGGGGTAGAATTCCAGGTGTAGCGGTGAAATGCGTAGAGATCTGGAGGAATACCGGTGGCGAAGGCGGCCCCCTGGACAAAGACTGACGCTCAGGTGCGAAAGCGTGGGGAGCAAACAGGATTAGATACCCTGGTAGTCCACGCCGTAAACGATGTCGACTTGGAGGTTGTGCCCTTGAGGCGTGGCTTCCGGAGCTAACGCGTTAAGTCGACCGCCTGGGGAGTACGGCCGCAAGGTTAAAACTCAAATGAATTGACGGGGGCCCGCACAAGCGGTGGAGCATGTGGTTTAATTCGATGCAACGCGAAGAACCTTACCTACTCTTGACATCCAGAGAACTTAGCAGAGATGCTTTGGTGCCTTCGGGAACTCTGAGACAGGTGCTGCATGGCTGTCGTCAGCTCGTGTTGTGAAATGTTGGGTTAAGTCCCGCAACGAGCGCAACCCTTATCCTTTGTTGCCAGCGGTCCGGCCGGGAACTCAAAGGAGACTGCCAGTGATAAACTGGAGGAAGGTGGGGATGACGTCAAGTCATCATGGCCCTTACGAGTAGGGCTACACACGTGCTACAATGGCATATACAAAGAGAAGCGACCTCGCGAGAGCAAGCGGACCTCATAAAGTATGTCGTAGTCCGGATTGGAGTCTGCAACTCGACTCCATGAAGTCGGAATCGCTAGTAATCGTGGATCAGAATGCCACGGTGAATACGTTCCCGGGCCTTGTACACACCGCCCGTCACACCATGGGAGTGGGTTGCAAAAGAAGTAGGTAGCTTAACCTTCGGGAGGGCGCTTACCACTTTGTGATTCATGACTGGGGTGAAGTCGTAACAAGGTAACCGTAGGGGAACCTGCGGTTGGATCACCTCCTTACCTTAAAGAACCGACCTTTGCAGTGCTCACACAGATTGTCTGATGAAAATTAGCAGTAAGAAAATCTCTGCAGGCTTGTAGCTCAGGTGGTTAGAGCGCACCCCTGATAAGGGTGAGGTCGGTGGTTCAAGTCCACTCAGGCCTACCAAATTCT
>NZ_CP069763.1:741516-744637 GCF_016893685.1 Citrobacter cronae | reverse complement strand
ATAACTACGATGGGGCTATAGCTCAGCTGGGAGAGCGCCTGCTTTGCACGCAGGAGGTCTGCGGTTCGATCCCGCATAGCTCCACCATCTTTACTGCAACAACCCAAGAAAACTTCAGAGTGTACCTGAAAAGGTTCACTGCGAAGTTTTGCTCTTTAAAAATCTGGATCAAGCTGAAAATTGAAACGACACACTGTGTCTGTTCTCCGTAATAAGAACAGATAAAAGGTGTGTTCGAGTCTCTCAAATTTTTGCAATCAGAAGTGAAACATCTTCGGGTTGTGAGGTTAAGCGACTAAGCGTACACGGTGGATGCCCTGGCAGTCAGAGGCGATGAAGGACGTGCTAATCTGCGATAAGCGCCGGTAAGGTGATATGAACCGTTATAACCGGCGATTTCCGAATGGGGAAACCCAGTGTGATTCGTCACACTATCGTTAACTGAATACATAGGTTAACGAAGCGAACCGGGGGAACTGAAACATCTAAGTACCCCGAGGAAAAGAAATCAACCGAGATTCCCCCAGTAGCGGCGAGCGAACGGGGAGCAGCCCAGAGTCTGAATCAGCATGTGTGTTAGTGGAACGGTCTGGAAAGTCCGACGGTACAGGGTGATAGTCCCGTACACAAAAACGCATGTGCTGTGAACTCGAAGAGTAGGGCGGGACACGTGGTATCCTGTCTGAATATGGGGGGACCATCCTCCAAGGCTAAATACTCCTGACTGACCGATAGTGAACCAGTACCGTGAGGGAAAGGCGAAAAGAACCCCGGCGAGGGGAGTGAAAAAGAACCTGAAACCGTGTACGTACAAGCAGTGGGAGCACCTTCGGGTGTGACTGCGTACCTTTTGTATAATGGGTCAGCGACTTATATTCTGTAGCAAGGTTAACCGTATAGGGGAGCCGAAGGGAAACCGAGTCTTAACTGGGCGTTAAGTTGCAGGGTATAGACCCGAAACCCGGTGATCTAGCCATGGGCAGGTTGAAGGTTGGGTAACACTAACTGGAGGACCGAACCGACTAATGTTGAAAAATTAGCGGATGACTTGTGGCTGGGGGTGAAAGGCCAATCAAACCGGGAGATAGCTGGTTCTCCCCGAAAGCTATTTAGGTAGCGCCTCGTGAATTCATCTTCGGGGGTAGAGCACTGTTTCGGCTAGGGGGTCATCCCGACTTACCAACCCGATGCAAACTGCGAATACCGAAGAATGTTATCACGGGAGACACACGGCGGGTGCTAACGTCCGTCGTGAAGAGGGAAACAACCCAGACCGCCAGCTAAGGTCCCAAAGTCATGGTTAAGTGGGAAACGATGTGGGAAGGCACAGACAGCCAGGATGTTGGCTTAGAAGCAGCCATCATTTAAAGAAAGCGTAATAGCTCACTGGTCGAGTCGGCCTGCGCGGAAGATGTAACGGGGCTAAACCATGCACCGAAGCTGCGGCAGCGACACTATGTGTTGTTGGGTAGGGGAGCGTTCTGTAAGCCGTTGAAGGTGGCCTGTGAGGGTTGCTGGAGGTATCAGAAGTGCGAATGCTGACATAAGTAACGATAATGCGGGTGAAAAACCCGCACGCCGGAAGACCAAGGGTTCCTGTCCAACGTTAATCGGGGCAGGGTGAGTCGACCCCTAAGGCGAGGCCGAAAGGCGTAGTCGATGGGAAACAGGTTAATATTCCTGTACTTGGTGTTACTGCGAAGGGGGGACGGAGAAGGCTATGTTGGCCGGGCGACGGTTGTCCCGGTTTAAGCATGTAGGCGGAGGTTCCAGGTAAATCCGGTACCTTTTAACGCTGAGGTGTGATGACGAGGCACTACGGTGCTGAAGTGACAAATGCCCTGCTTCCAGGAAAAGCCTCTAAGCATCAGGTAACATCAAATCGTACCCCAAACCGACACAGGTGGTCAGGTAGAGAATACCAAGGCGCTTGAGAGAACTCGGGTGAAGGAACTAGGCAAAATGGTGCCGTAACTTCGGGAGAAGGCACGCTGATAGGTAGGTGAAGTGATTTACTCATGGAGCTGAAATCAGTCGAAGATACCAGCTGGCTGCAACTGTTTATTAAAAACACAGCACTGTGCAAACACGAAAGTGGACGTATACGGTGTGACGCCTGCCCGGTGCCGGAAGGTTAATTGATGGGGTTATCCGTAAGGAGAAGCTCTTGATCGAAGCCCCGGTAAACGGCGGCCGTAACTATAACGGTCCTAAGGTAGCGAAATTCCTTGTCGGGTAAGTTCCGACCTGCACGAATGGCGTAATGATGGCCAGGCTGTCTCCACCCGAGACTCAGTGAAATTGAACTCGCTGTGAAGATGCAGTGTACCCGCGGCAAGACGGAAAGACCCCGTGAACCTTTACTATAGCTTGACACTGAACACTGGTCCTTGATGTGTAGGATAGGTGGGAGGCTTTGAAGTGTGGACGCCAGTCTGCATGGAGCCATCCTTGAAATACCACCCTTTAATGGCTGGTGTTCTAACGTGGGCCCGTAATCCGGGTTGCGGACAGTGTCTGGTGGGTAGTTTGACTGGGGCGGTCTCCTCCCAAAGAGTAACGGAGGAGCACGAAGGTTAGCTAATCCTGGTCGGACATCAGGAGGTTAGTGCAAAGGCATAAGCTAGCTTGACTGCGAGAGTGACGGCTCGAGCAGGTGCGAAAGCAGGTCTTAGTGATCCGGTGGTTCTGAATGGAAGGGCCATCGCTCAACGGATAAAAGGTACTCCGGGGATAACAGGCTGATACCGCCCAAGAGTTCATATCGACGGCGGTGTTTGGCACCTCGATGTCGGCTCATCACATCCTGGGGCTGAAGTAAGTCCCAAGGGTATGGCTGTTCGCCATTTAAAGTGGTACGCGAGCTGGGTTTAGAACGTCGTGAGACAGTTCGGTCCCTATCTGCCGTGGGCGCTGGAGAATTGAGGGGGGCTGCTCCTAGTACGAGAGGACCGGAGTGGACGCATCACTGGTGTTCGGGTTGTCATGCCAATGGCACTGCCCGGTAGCTAAATGCGGAAGAGATAAGTGCTGAAAGCATCTAAGCACGAAACTTGCCCCGAGATGAGTTCTCCCTGAGACTTAAAGTCTCCTGAAGGAACGTTGAAGACGACGACGTTGA
>NZ_CP069763.1:682787-741485 GCF_016893685.1 Citrobacter cronae | reverse complement strand
GAGCTAACCGATACTAATGAACCGTGAGGCTTAACCTTACAACGCCGAAGGTGTTTTGGCGAAGAGACAGATTTTCAGCCTGATACAGATAANATTAACCGGCGAAAAGCGGGTTAATAAACAGAATTTGCCTGGCGGCTGTAGCGCGGTGGTCCCACCTGACCCCATGCCGAACTCAGAAGTGAAACGCCGTAGCGCCGATGGTAGTGTGGGGTCTCCCCATGCGAGAGTAGGGAACTGCCAGGCATCAAATTTAGTGTGCTGATATGGCTCAGTTGGTAGAGCGCACCCTTGGTAAGGGTGAGGTCCCCAGTTCGACTCTGGGTATCAGCACCAGTTTTTCGGTTAAAGTTCGGCACTTAGAAAAGAATTTGTCTGGCGGCTGTAGCGCGGTGGTCCCACCTGACCCCATGCCGAACTCAGAAGTGAAACGCCGTAGCGCCGATGGTAGTGTGGGGTCTCCCCATGCGAGAGTAGGGAACTGCCAGACATCAAATAAGTGAAAAGGCCATCCGAAAGGATGGCCTTTTTGCGTTATGTTTCTTGCTAACCCGTAGGCCCGGTAAGCGCAGGCCACCGGGCAAAACAGAAGATTAATGAATCACCTGCGACAGGAATGCCCGCGTACGTTCTGACCTGGGATTGGCAAAAAACTCATCCGGTGGCGCCTGCTCTACAATCTCGCCAAGATCCATAAAGATCACCCGGTCGGCCACTGTGCGGGCAAATCCCATTTCATGGGTAACGCACAGCATAGTCATACCCGATTGCGCCAGACCGATCATGGTATCAAGCACCTCTTTCACCATTTCAGGATCCAGCGCTGATGTGGGTTCATCAAACAACATAATTTTAGGTTTCATACATAACGAACGTGCAATGGCCACACGCTGCTGTTGCCCGCCAGAGATTTGCCCTGGATATTTATGCGCATGTTCAGCAATGCGAACTCGCTCAAGGTAGTGCATTGCCAACACTTCAGCCTCTTTTTTCGGCATCTTTTGCACCCAGATTGGCGCCAGCGTACAGTTTTGCAAAACCGTCAGATGAGGAAAGAGATTGAAGTGTTGAAAGACCATGCCAACTTCCTGCCTGACGCGCTCAATATTGCGAATGTCTTCATTGAGTTCAATCCCATCCACCACAATACGTCCTTGCTGATGCTCTTCCAGATGGTTAATACAACGGATAGTTGTCGATTTACCCGAGCCGGAAGGACCGCATAAGACGATACGCTCTCCTTGTTTTACCTGCAGATTGATGTTTTTCAAAACGTGGAATTGTCCGTACCATTTGTTGACGTTTTCCAGCGTAATCATCGCGTCGGTAGACGGCCTTAATAATTGGTTCATAAATTCCTCAGTGCGGTGTACGCCCGGTATTAAAACGTTTTTCCAGATGTTGGCTGTAACGCGACATACTGAAACAAAAGATCCAGTAAATCAGTGCGGCAAAAACATATCCTTCCGTCGACATACCCAGCCATGCAGGATCCACGGTTGCTTGTTGCACGCTGCTGAAGAGATCAAACAGGCCGATGATGATGACCAGACTGGTATCCTTGAACAGGGCAATAATCGTATTAACCAAACCAGGAATAACCAGCTTGAGGGCTTGGGGAAGAATGACCAACCCTTGGGTTTTCCAGTACCCCAGAGCCAGTGATTCAGCCGCTTCATACTGACCTTTTGGCAAGGCCTGTAATCCCCCACGAACCACCTCTGCAACATAGGCTGACTGGAAAAGAATGACACCGACCAGTGCCCGGATAAGCTTGTCGATACTGGTCCCCTCAGACATAAACAGAGGCAGCATGACAGAGGACATAAACAGGACGGTGATCAACGGTACGCCGCGCCAGAACTCAATAAAAATCACGGATAAAATCCGCACGACGGGCATATGGGAACGACGCCCCAATGCCAGTAGAATCCCCCACGGGAGCGCACCCGCAATACCGACGGATGCGATGATAAGCGTCAGCGTTAACCCGCCCCACTGCCGGGTTTCTACTCGCTCAAGCCCGAAAAAACCACCGTACATCAACCACCAGACCACCAAAGGATAAACGACTGCCCAAACGGCGATATAACGACCACGGTGGGGAATGGTTTTCCAGAACATGGGAACGATTGAGACCAGGCCAATCAGCAGGGCCAGATTAATGCGCCAGCGCTGATCGTGTGGGTAAAGTCCATACATGAATTGTCCGAAGCGTTCATGAATGAACACCCAGCAGGCCCCCGCTTTGGTACAGTCAGCTCGGGTAGAGCCTACCCAGTTGGCCTGAAAAAATACCCAGTTCAACAGCGGTGGAAGGAAGGACCAAATTAGCCACACGCATAGCAGCGTGAGCAGGCTATTTGACCAACTGGAGAACAGGTTTTTGCGAACCCAGAACAGACAGCGGCTTGCCGGGTTACTGCTCTGGCGCGAGGGGTGAGACAGTAGTGCTTTTGTCATCATGGCTCCTTAGCGCTCGATCAGTGCGATACGACGGTTATAAATATTCATCAGTAGAGAAATGCTCAGGCTGATGATCAGGTACACCGACATCGTGATGGCAATAGTTTCAATGGCTTGTCCCGTTTGATTGAGTACCGTGCCGGCAAATAGGGAAACCATATCCGGGTAGCCAATGGCGGCAGCGAGCGATGAATTCTTAACGATATTCAGGTACTGACTGGTTAGTGGAGGAATAATGACGCGCAGCGCCTGCGGGATGATGACCTGGCGGAGCGTCACCGGATTTGGCAAACCCAGAGAGCGTGCTGCCTCATGTTGGCCATAAGGAACAGCCTGAATTCCTGCCCGAATAATTTCTGCAATAAACGCTGAGGTATACACTGAAAGCGCCAGCGTCAGAGCCGCCAGTTCAGGTATAAGCACCATGCCGCCACGAAAGTTAAAACCGCGTAGTTCGGGGATATCCCAGTGAAGTGCCGCGCCAAAAAACCACTGTGAAATCATTGGTAAGAACACGATCAACGCCAGAGCTGTGGGCCAGGTACGGCGTAACTGACCGGTTTTTATCTGGTGCATTCTGTTGAAACGGAATAGCCCGAAGGTGACAACGGCGGCAATAAGGACCGCGGTACAAAAGGCAAAAAGACCTTCTCCCATTTGCGGCGCCGGAATATACAGCCCCCGGTTGCTCAGAAACATTAAATCCAGCGTGTTAACCGCCTGACGTGGGCCGGGCAGGTTACGTAATACGGCAAAATACCAAAAGAAGATCTGCAATAGCGGTGGGATATTGCGGAACGTTTCGATATAGACCGTGGAGAGCTTTCGCAATAACCAGTTATCTGACAGGCGTGCCAGCCCGAGAAAGAAACCGAGAAATGAAGCGAAGACGATACATAGTGCGGAAACTAACAGAGTATTAAGCAGACCGACCAGGAACACGCGGCCATAGGTATCGCCTTGCTCGTAATCAATCAGATGCTGGACGATACCAAATCCGGCGCTGCGATCGAGAAAAGAAAATCCCGAGGTAATACCGCGACTGCTCAGGTTATTAATCGTGTTATGAATGAGATAGACCACAATGCTAATGACCGCAATGACGGCGAGTATTTGGAATAACCAGGCGCGGACCGCAGGGTTAGAAAAGGATAGCGATCCTTTTACGGTTGAGCGGCGATGAAGCATAAGAAAACCTCGGTAACAATGACTCTGGGCTGAGCGCCGCAACTGCGGCGCCCGTTACATCACGTTGCATTAGCGCACCGGTGGCGCATATTGAATGCCACCGTTGTTCCAGAGGTTGTTCTGTCCACGTTTGATCTTCAATGGACTTTCCGATCCAACGTTACGTTCAAAGATCTCCGAGTAGTTACCTACTTGCTTAATAATGTTATAAGCCCATTTGTTATCAAGCTTCAGATCCTTACCATAATCCCCTTCTTTACCTAACAGATGCGCCATATCCGGCGTTGCAGGATTAGCCGCTTTTTCGTCAACGTTTTTCGAGTTAACACCCATCTCTTCCGCATTCAGCATGGCGAATAGCGTCCAGCGAACAATGGAGAACCATTCATCGTCGCCACGACGTACAACCGGACCTAAGGGTTCTTTAGAAATAACTTCTGGCAGGACAATCCATTCTGCAGGATTGCTCAGCTTGATTCGCAGGGCGTACAACTGCGACTGGTCGGAGGCCAGCGTATCGCAACGTCCTGATTCCAGTGCCTTAGCCGATTCATCCGAGCGGTCAAAAGTGACAGGGGTGTACTTCATATTGTTGGCTTTAAAGTAGTCAGCCACGTTCAGTTCGGTATCGGTTCCTGCCTGAATACACACCGTTGCGCCATCCAGTTCTTTGGCGCTCTTCAGGCCGGCTTTATTGTGGGTAAGAAAACCAATGCCATCGTAATAGGTTACGCCAGTGAAAGACATGCCCATACCTGCATCACGAGAGGAGGTCCATGTGGTATTACGCGAGAGCATATCGACTTCGCCAGACTGTAACGCGGTAAAACGTTCCTTGGCGGTGAGTGGGGTATATTTTACTTTGGTATCATCACCAAATACGGCGGAGGCAACGCCTCGGCATACGTCGACATCAATACCTGAAAATTTACCGCTCGCATCGGCGTAAGAGAAGCCAGGCAACCCGTCACTGATCCCGCATTGCACAAACCCTTTTTTCTTTACGGCATCAAGTGTTGCGCCGGCATGCGCCTGATTTGCAATCGCAAGGAGCACGCCGGCCGCAGCCAGGCTGGCTATTATCATCTTTTTCATAGAGCATCCTGTGTGGAGGAATTATTGTTATGAAAACGTTCTGAAAACGTCTTTTACCGGTCTGTGGCTTTGGCCATACTCTTTTAAGCAAAGGTAGTGCCAGGTTTTTGCGCACGATTATTCGGCGCAATATGCAGAGTGTAGACAGGAAAAAATAAATGCAGCGCCCTGAAGTGGTGCAAAATTGAAACGTAAGCCACATTTCAGCGCAAAAATTTTAAAATCAGACAGGACGCGTGATAACGATTTCGGACGTTAATATTAATCGCGTGAGAATAATGAAAAGAAAACGCGGTGTAACAAAAAACAGGAAAAATGCTAATTTCAAGTCGTGGATATGTGAGGGATATCTATAATAATTTTATTATTCAGTAAGAGCTATAAACCAACGTTTTGTCTTATATGTGAATTTTATTTTATTGCTAAAAGCGCGGTAACCACCGCGCTTTAAAACCTTTAAGAAGAGTTATTTGGTCAGGGCAACTATCCCAAGCGTCAATCCGGCAACGGCGGCTGCGCCACCGGCGATGGCACCGGCTGTTTCCCAGTTATCCTGCGTGGTGCCTTTCATACAGGTATTGGTATGAACCAGGCGTCCCTGATCGTCGTATACAGGTACGCAGGGAGAATCGTGTGCACAACCGGCAAGAAACGCGGTAAGCAATGCAACGGATATTAATCTTTTCATGATGTTACCTCAAAAATAAGCGTTTCGCTAATTGAGCAAAGACAAACGCTAAGCCATCTGCGAACTCGGTCATTATTTTACCACTTCTTAAAAAAAGACTGACAGGAGGAATAATCTCAATTCATGTGGATTGTAAAAATAATGGATAAAAAGAAAGGTTGCGGGTGGGTTTGAAGGAACGACTTAAATGAAATAAATGGCTATCTTATTAATAAACAAAGAGAGAGTGTACTGATGAAAAAGGCGTCCGTAGACGCCTTTATTTTACAAATTAATCAGTGTGCCGACTAAAACGCCGTCTGACGACAACAAAGAAGACGGGAACAAAGAAGATCGCCAACAATGTTGCGGTTAGCATTCCCCCCATTACACCTGTACCGACCGCATTCTGCGCACCGCTACCCGCACCGTGGCTGATAACCAGAGGCATAACCCCCAAAATGAAGGCCAGAGAGGTCATCAGGATAGGGCGAAGACGCATGCGGGATGCCTCCAACGTCGCTTCGATCAGTCCTTTGCCCTCTTTATCCATCAGGTCTTTGGCAAACTCGACGATCAAGATGGCGTTTTTAGCCGAGAGACCGATAGTGGTTAGCAACCCAACCTGGAAATACACGTCGTTATTCATCCCACGTAGCGATGCTGCTAACAGTGCGCCAACCACGCCAAGCGGTACAACCAGCATCACCGAGAACGGAATTGACCAACTCTCATACAATGCGGCAAGGCAAAGGAAGACAACGATGAGCGAGATGGCATACAGCGCAGGCGCCTGGTTCCCCGAGAGTCGTTCCTGATAGGACATACCCGTCCAGTCATGGCCGATACCGTTAGGCAGTTTCTCAGCCAGACTTTCCATCAGCGCCATCGCTTCACCGGTGCTTCGGCCTGGGGCCGCTTCCCCTAACAGTTCCATTGAAGGCATGCCGTTGTAACGTTCCAGACGTGGTGATCCGTAGATCCAATGTGCGGAACTGAACGTGGAGAACGGTACCATTTCGCCATTGGCACTACGAACATACAGATTATTGATGTCTTCCGGCAACATACGGAATTTGGCATCGGCCTGTACGTACACTTTTTTCACGCGGCCACGGTCTATGAAGTCATTGACGTAATAGCCACCCAGCGCAGCGGAGATGGTTTCATTAATATCGGACAGCGAGACGCCAAGGGCCTGGGCTTTTTCCTGATCAACATCCAGTTTGAACTGCGCGGTATCCTCGAGACCATTTGGACGCACGCGAACCAACAGGTCAGGATGTTTAGCAACCATGCCCAAAAGTTGGTTACGTGCTTGCGTTAACGCGGTATGTCCCAGCCCGCCCTGGTCAATCAGTTCGAAGTCGAAGCCGGTTGCGGTACCCAGTTCAACAATGGCTGGCATGTTGAAAGGGAACACTAAGCCATCACGAATCTGGCTAAACGCGCGGGTTGCTCTGGCGATAATCGATTCAACGTTATTCTCGTCGCCACTGCGTTCTTCCCAGGGCTTGAGGCTGACAAACGCCATCCCTGAGTTTTGCCCCTGTCCGCTGAAGCTAAAGCCGTTAACCGTAAAGACGCTTTCGACGTTGGCTTTCTCGTTATTCAGGTAGTAGTGGGTAACCTGATCCAGCACTTTCTGGGTTCGCTCTTGTGTTGCGCCGGCCGGAAGCTGAATCATCGTCAGGAATACGCCCTGATCTTCTTCTGGCAAGAAGGAGGTTGGAAGGCGCATAAACAACACCGCCATCCCAATCACGATAACCAGGTAGACGACCAGGTAACGCCCGGTTTTACGCACAATACCGCTGACGCTATTGGTGTAATGATTGACGCTGTGATCGAATTTGGCATTAAACCAGCCAAAGAAACCGCTTTTATTCTCGTGATGTTCAGCTGATACCGGCTTCAACAGCGTTGCACAAAGCGCGGGAGTCAGGATCAGCGCTACCAGCACTGAAAGCGCCATTGCAGAAACGATGGTGATAGAGAACTGCCGATAGATAGCCCCGGTTGAGCCGCCAAAGAAGGCCATCGGGATAAATACCGCAGACAGCACCATGGCGATACCGACCAGCGCGCCCTGAATTTGTGACATGGATTTTTCTGTCGCCTCTTTGGGCGGCAGATTATCTTCCATCATCACACGTTCCACGTTTTCCACCACCACTATCGCATCATCAACCAATAGGCCGATGGCGAGTACCATGCCGAACATCGTCAGGGTGTTTATGGAGTAGCCAAACGCGGCAAGCACGGCAAATGTGCCCAACAATACAACAGGCACGGCAATGGTTGGAATGAGCGTAGCCCGGATGTTTTGCAGGAACAAATACATCACGAGGAATACCAGTATGATTGCTTCAAACAGCGTTTTCACGACCTCATGAATGGAGATAGTGACGAACGGCGTGGTGTCATACGGGTAGACCACCTTCATTCCCTGCGGGAAGAACGGTTGCAGTTCAACCAGCTTGGCTTTGATAGCGTTAGCGGTATCCAGCGCGTTTGCGCCGGTTGCCAGTTTGATCCCGAGACCGGAGGCTGGTTTACCGTTAATACGCGCGACCACGTTGTAGTTCTCACCACCCAACTCAATACGCGCGACATCCTTCAGGTGAACAACCGAACCATCGCTGTTGACGCGTAACGTGACCTTCCCGAATTCTTCAGGATCTTTCAGGCGCGTCTGCGCGATGATTGAGGCGTTAAGCTGCTGATTAGGCAACGCAGGCGTACCGCCCAACTGACCGGCGGCAATCTGATCGTTCTGCACCTGCAACTGATTGATCACATCAACCGGTGTGAGCTGGTACTTATTCAACAAGTTTGCATCCAGCCAGATGCGCATAGCGTACTGCGCACCAAACAGCTGCACGTCACCCACACCATTCAGACGGCTGATTGAGTCTTTAACGTTCGAGGCGACGTAGTCGGAAATATCATCCTGCGTGGTTTGCGGGTTGTCAGAAACGAAACCCGCGACCATCAAAAAGCTGCTACTTGATTTCTCGACGCTGATCCCCTGCTGCTGAACTTCTTGCGGCAGTAAGGGGGTGGCGAGCTGCAGCTTGTTTTGCACCTGAACTTGCGCGATATCGGGGTCGGTACCGGACTGGAAGGTCAGCGTGATGGTCACACTCCCGGCAGAATCGCTGGTGGAGGACATATACATCAGGTTATCGATACCGTTCATATTCTGTTCGATAACCTGCGTGACGGTATCCTGCACCGTCTGCGCATCCGCACCTGGATAGGTGGCGGAAATCGATACGGCAGGGGGCGCGATGGTCGGGTACTGTGCCACGGGCAGTTGCATGATTGCCAGAGCGCCCGCCATCATCAGAATGATGGCCAGTACCCAAGCAAAGATAGGACGCCTGATAAAAAAGTTAGCCATATCCGGTTACCTTATTGGGCTTTCGTCGCAGGGGTTTCGGTATCGACGGTTGCTTTAACCTGAACGCCAGGGCGTGCTTTCTGTAAGCCGCTCACGATAACTTTGTCACCGGGTTGCAGACCTTCGCTGATGAGCCATTTGTCACCAATAGCTTGAGCGGCGACAACTGTCCGCGCTTCAACCTGGCTCTTGTCGTTAACGACCATCACGGTGGCATCGCCGCGTGGCGTGCGCGTTACACCCTGCTGCGGAACAAGAATGGCATTCGGTTGGACGCCTTCATCAATGCGCGCGCGCACAAACATGCCTGGCAGCAGCGTGTGCTGTGGGTTAGGGAATACGGCTCTGAGAGTGATTGATCCGGTGCTTTCATCAACCGTCACATCAGAAAATTGCAATGAGCCTTTCAGCGGATATGCCTGACCATTTTCCATCACCAGTTCGACGGTACTGCTGGCGCTGTCTTTATGCAGACTACCTTGTTCAATAGACTGCTTGAGGCGCATAAAGTCGTTACTGGACTGCGTGACGTCGACATAGATAGGATCGAGCTGTTGCACGGTAGCAAGCTCAGTTGCCTGACCATTCGTGACCAATGCGCCTTCGGTGACGTTAGATTTACCGATACGTCCGCTAATGGGCGATGTCACTTTGGTGTAGGCCAGGTTGATACGTGCGCTTTCGACCGCCGCTTTTGCCGCGATTACGGAGGCATCAGCCTGGCGGGCATCAGCAATTGCCTGATCGTACTCTTGCTGGCTGATGTACTTAGTGCCAACCAGCGGCACATAACGTTTTACCGTTAAATGCGCGATAGCGGCGGCCGCTTCGCTCTTTGCCAGTTCGCCTTTGGCGCTGTCATAGTCAGCCTGGTAAGTCGCTGGATCGATCTGATAAAGCGATTGACCGGCTTCAACATCGCTCCCCTCGGTGAAATTCCGTTTAAGTACAATTCCGCTAACCTGAGGACGGACTTCTGCAATACGGAATGCTGTGGTGCGCCCGGGTAATTCGGTCGTCACGGCTAAAGGGGCCTTTTCGACGACATGGACAGTCACCTGCGGCTCTGCGGGATGTGCTTGTGTTTCTCCCTGATCGTTACAACCGGCGAGTAATGCAGCGGAGATGATGATGAATGAGGGCAGGAGTGAAAACCTGGCATTTTTCGTCATTTCTATTCCTTAAAAAACCGAACGCTCGTTATTAACCGGGTAACAGCGGAGGTGATAACGCGCACAAGAAAAATAATAGTTGGCTATCCTACAAATTATTAGCTTGCGATGTAAGCAATACTTATTTATGGGCGGGGTTGACGGCACATAAAAGCAAAAAAAGATTAATCAGCTACCGTTTCATTGTGATATTTATAGCAACACTATGATGCTGATAAATACATCTTGAAATGATCATCTGATTGGTGAATATATTGGTTTCTGTTATTTGTTTTATCTATTCGTGTGTAATGTCCGTAATTAAATACTTTAGCCCTCGTCTAAATAAACGCTAAGTGATACATTTGTTCCAGATAGAAAATATTAGATAAGAAAGTTAATCATTCTCTACTCCAATCCAGATAGTCGGAATCATGGCCAGAAAAACGAAAGCGGATGCCCTCAAAACGCGACAGCACCTGATGGAAACGGCGATTGTACAGTTTGCCGCACGTGGCGTAAGTAATACGACGCTAAACGACATAGCGGATGCCGCCAATGTGACGCGGGGTGCACTTTATTGGCATTTCGAAAATAAAACTCAATTGTTTAATGAGCTATGGTTACAACAACCTCCCTTACGCGATCTTATTCAGGACAGGCTTATTGGTCGTTGGGGGGATAACCCTTTACAGCGGTTGCGTGAAAAATTTGTGGTGGGATTACAATATATTGCGGAGAACCCTCGCCAGCAGGCATTAATGCAGATTTTATATCATAAATGCGAATTCCATAAAGATATGATATCAGAGCAGGCCATTCGCGATAAAATAGGTCTCAGCCACCAAAGCATTCGCGATTCTCTCCAACGGTGCGTAGATGAAAATTTGATTGCCACCAGTCTGGATTTAGACGTCATCATAATTATTTTGCACGGTAGCTTTAGCGGAATAATAAAAAACTGGCTAATGAATCCAGAGAGTTATGATCTTTATGGGCAAGCGCCAGCATTAGTTGACAATGTATTAAAAATGTTAAGCCCGGACGGCTGTGTAATGCAATTAATACAGAGTGAAAACCAGGTTGGCTAGTTTAGCCGCCAGGGCCTGACGGCTGTCGACGGTGCTAGTCGAGATCGGCGCAGTTGACCAGCTTTAGGGGATTCACTGAGTTCATATTCCGGCACTTGTCGTGCTCTGTCGTCATCAGTTCTATCCACTGGATGAGCAGCGCATCAAAAAGAAAAACGAAGACCGCAAAAACAACCAGCCACCAATACTTGCGAATCATTGCTAAATCCTGTGTATTCATGCCCAAGCGTGCAGGGAATATACACGAAATCAGTAAGCTGAAAAGCAGACTTACAATGCCTTTACTTTGCCGAAAGATCGCCACTGTTTGTCGTTAATCGGCTCTTTTTGGACAGGTTTTTTGTCTTACGTTTTTTCACTTTTGCAAGTTCAGTCTCTGAAAAATGAGAACCGATACTCAGTCTTCTGAGCCCCATTTTTACGTATTCAGCATTGATTTCAATACCGACAAATTTGCGACCTAATTCGACTGCGGTGGCGCCGGTTGTAAAGCTGCCGGCAAACGGATCGAGCACTTTGTCATCCGGGTTGGAGGAAGCCAGAATGATCCGTTCCAGGAGGGCTTTGGGTTTTTGGGTGGGGTGATTTTCGTATTCATCCATCAGATAGCGAACGCGGGGAAAATCCCAGACATTGCCAGGTACTTTTTTCTGATTGTAAGGCTGGGGCGGATTCTTTCTGTAGTCTATTAGCGCACGTTTAGCGCCCGTTTTGGCTTCAACCAGAATATCATCACGGTTAAATGTGTAGTTTTTCTGATCTTTTACCATCATCAGGATAGGTTCATACATCGAACCAAAGTAGTTTTTAGCCTGTACCCCTGAGCTATCATATGACCACACGATACGGCTTTTGATGGTAAAAAGCTGGCGACATTTGAGGTCGATGTACGGCATGTTCTCCGTACTGTTCATGATGTACATGCTACCGTGTGGTTTGAGAATACGATGGCACTCGTCGATACACTCAAACAGCCACGCCAGAAAGGTCTCTTCGTCCCAGGATTCCACCATCCCGTCAAAGTCTTTGCCGATGTTATAAGGTGGGTCGGCAAAAATGAGATCGATGCTTTCAGCGGGTAGCTTTTTTAGCTCGGTCAGCGCATCACCCAGGATTATCTTTTTAGATTCATCGCCAAAATAGACAGGTTCACCTCTTGCGTTCATCGCCAAAGCCTCCCGTGTGACATTAATAAAAAAGGCGCTTCCCCATGCCGAGTAGCGCCTTTTAAAACAAACACTTAACTGATTAGTATCAGTTCATGCCGTATTTTTTCAGTTTTTTACGCAGCGTACCACGGTTGATGCCCATCATCAGGGCAGCACGGGTCTGGTTGCCGCGGGTGTATTGCATCACCATGTCCAACAGGGGCTGTTCTACTTCAGCCAGTACCAGCTCATAGAGATCATTAACGTCTTGACCGTTCAATTGAGCAAAATAGTTCTTCAGTGCCTGTTTAACCGAGTCACGCAGGGGCTTTTGAGTTACCTGGTCCTGAGAGTTAACGGTAGAAACGGTCAGTACGTCAGAATTTACGCGTTGTTCGAACATAGTTCTGTCAGCTCTTTATTTCTGTTTACGCAAAATTTTCGAAGTATGCCTCCAACGCCGCCAGCTGTTCGCTGGAATCTTCAATGGCGTTGAATGTGCGCCGAAACTGGTCATCCGGAGCGTGTTCCTGGAGATACCAGGATACGTGTTTACGCGCAATTCGGTACCCTTTTGCATGACCATAAAAGTCGTGCAGTTCCCGAACATGCGCACAAAGCAAGCGCTTCACCTCTGCCAGTGGCAGCGGGGGCAGCAGCTCCCCAGTGTCCAGATAATGCTGGATTTCCCGAAAGATCCAGGGTCTTCCCTGAGCAGCACGGCCTATCATCAGGGCATCCGCCCCCGTATAGTCGAGTACAGCTCTGGCTTTAAGCGGGTCAGTAATGTCGCCATTCGCGATAATCGGAATGGAAACTTTCTGCTTAACTGCCCGAATACTGTCGTACTCAGCATCTCCATTGAACAAACAGGCGCGGGTGCGTCCATGAATGGTCAGAGCCTGAATGCCACAGTCTTCAGCCAGTTGGGCAATCTCTACGCAGTTACGGTGTTCCGGAGCCCAGCCGGTGCGAATCTTGAGTGTGACAGGAACGTCCACTGCATTGACGACCTCGGTTAGTATTGATTTCACTAAATCCGGGTACTGCAAGAGGGCTGAACCTGCGAGCTTGCGATTCACTTTTTTAGCCGGACACCCCATATTGATATCAATAATCTGGGCGCCGCTTTCCACGTTAATACGTGCGGCATCGGCCATCTCAACAGGATCGCTACCGGCAATTTGCACCGTGCGAATTCCTGGCTCGTCAACGTGCACCATCCGTAAACGAGACTTGTCGCTTTCCCAAACCTGCGGGTTAGAAGACATCATCTCGGATACCGTCAATCCGGCTCCCATCTCATAGCACAGCGTCCTGAATGGTCTGTCAGTGATGCCAGCCATAGGTGCTGCGATCAGGCGATTTCTGAGCTGGTGTTGTCCGATGCGCATGAGTTAAGAAATGACCATACTGTGACTGCAAGGCGGCGTATATTACGCATTTTTCGCACGAGATGAAAGGCCAAACTTTGACCAATCCACTGAGGTGGATCAATGAATTGCCGTAAATATGAACTCATGAAAATATTTAATCATATAAATCATGGCATTACAAAAATGTGTCGATTTTATATACGCATATAATTTTGCGTAACTTCTCATTTTTTCTTCAGTTACAGAAGGTACTGACAAGATATTCTGCTGAATTAATCAGCAAATTACCTCGCTATTGTGTGATCGTTACCTCATTTTAGTACAGGATCTCGGTGCCACCTGAATTGCTGTCCGTAATCGTGCGTTCATTCAGCGGCTGCGGTGGACGATTGTTCGCTGGCCCAACAATGTAGTGAAATTTATCTAACTGTTCGGCGGAAAGGGCCACAGGCTTTTTCAGGACAACCCAGGTGACGCCTTCAGTACAGGGAGGCGTTGTTATCGAGCCACTGTAGAGCCAGTAGGTCTTGTTGTCGGGTAGAAGCTGGTTGATATCGACGGGCGAAAAAATGGGCATGCTGTTGCCCTCCATGGTGGGAAAGGACTCCCACAGGTTTTGAATCGCCTGGTTAGGCTCACCAATGTCAAACATGACCGCCACAATGGCGATATCACCATGTTGGTTTTTGTGGGTCAACTGCAGCTCCAGTGGATAGATTTTACCGTTGAGGGTATGTTCGCCTGGAGCGTGAAAATCAAAATGTTTTAAATAATAGAGCTTTTCTTCAATTTCAATGAAATTAGGGGCGTAGGAGCTCATTGTAGCCTGCAGCGTATGGTTAATGCTGCGAAATCTTGTCGGGCCATCAATGTATTGTAAATTGAGCGCGGGCAGGCCGAGTTTGCTGGTTGTCGTGGTCTGGATATCAACGGGTGACTGGTTGATACCCGTCTGACACGTTGCATACTCTTTGCTTATTTTGCCCCACTGCGCAGGGCTGGTTTCTCCGGTATAGCCCCATGGCACGGCCAGCGTCTTCAGGGGCATTAAGCATGCTGCCAGTAAAATTGTTGTAAAACGATTGAAGTGCATGCGTTTACTTAACAAAAAATATAAAAATCAATTAGTTATTATATCGTTGGGTAAAGTATCAGTATGCTGGTCTGTTGTCTGAAAATGGCGTGGTCGGATAACCACGCCGGAAGGGATTATTTTTTCTGTCCGGTAATGCGACACCACTCTTCTTTCTCGATAACCGGATCGAGCGTAAAGAGGTCGGCATAGGCTTCACAGACGCTTTCCGCCTGGCTGGCAAGAATACCAGAAAGCCCCAGCAAACCGCCCTCAACGGGCAGCACGCTGATTAAAGGTGCGAGTTCACGTAATGGGCCAGCAAGGATGTTGGCGACCACCACATCGGCTTTCATCGACTCTGGCTGGTCTTTAGGCAGATAAAGTTCCAGACGCTCAGAAACGCCATTACGTTGGGCGTTATCACGGCTGGCCTGAATCGCTTGCGGATCGATATCTATACCAATCGCTTTCGCTGCACCCAGCTTCAGTGCCGCAATGGCAAGGATGCCGGATCCGCAGCCAAAGTCGATAACCGTTTTACCGTTAAGATCGAGACCGTCCAGCCATTGCAGGCACAGAGAGGTGGTTGGGTGAGTACCGGTACCAAACGCCAGACCCGGGTCGAGCATCACGTTGACGGCGTTCTCATCCGGGACATCGCGCCAGCTTGGGCAAATCCACAGACGTTCGCCAAAGCGCATCGGGTGGAAGTTGTCCATCCATTCGCGTTCCCAGTCTTTGTCTTCGAGCTGTTCGATTTTATGCGCGAAGCCTGTACCCAGTAGTGGGTGCTGCTCCAGAATCGCAACGACTTCTTTCATGTCGGTTTCTGCATCGAACAAGCCGATAACGTCGGTATCGCCCCACAGGCGAGTCTCGCCCGGCAGAGGTTCAAATACCGGCGTATCATGCGTATCCTGGAAAGTAATGGAAACGGAGCCCGCTTCCATCAGCGCATCGCTCAACTCTTCAGCGTTTGCACCGGTCGTGTTCAGTTTCAGTTGAATCCATGGCATAGCAAAACTCTTTATTTATCAGTAGTCAATATGGCGACTTGCGGAACGGCGGAACCGAAACGGTTGCCGATCAGGAAAGCCAGCAAACTTATCAGTAACGAGGGCACAATCGGATGAAAGCCCAGGTACTGAATGTTAAAAGTAGCGAGTACGGCATAAAGTATGCCGCCGACAATCATTGCGCTCAGTGCGCCTGCCGCGTTTGCCCGCTCCCAGTAAAGGCCCAGCACCAGCGGCCATAGGAAGACGGCTTCCAACCCGCCAAACGCCAGCAGGTTAAGCCAGATAATCATCTCTGGCGGCTTCCAGGCGGCCAGCAGCAGTAACGCGCCCAGCAGCAGAGTGATCACTGCCGACATGCGTTTCAGCCGTGTTTCATTTTGCAGTTGTTCCGGGCGAAGGTTCAGATAGAGATCTTTAATGATCGTAGCGGAACTTTGCAGCAATTGGGCATTGATCGTCGACATGATCGCGGCCATGGGCGCGGCGAGGAAGATCCCGGCTGCTACCGGCGGCAAGACTTTTACCATTAGCGTGGGAATAACCAGATCCGGTACCGTCAGGTCAGGGATCACCGCCCGGCCCAACGCGCCGGCCAGATGCATACCAAACATCAGGACAGCCACCACGATGGTGCCAATGATAATTCCACGGTGTACCGCTTTGCTGTCCTTATAGGAGATGCAGCGCACCGCCGTATGCGGCAGGCCAATCACGCCAAAGCACACCAGTACCCAGAATGAAGTCATAAACGTGGGGGACAGAATGTCATCAGCGCCCTGCGGCGAGACCAGTTTAGGATCGATGGTTTGCAGAGTGACTACCGCATTGCTGAGACCACCAGCGGCATGGACGACACCGACCAGCAGTACGATAGTCCCAATCAGCATCACCATGCCCTGCATCGTGTCGTTCAACACGCTGGCGCGAAATCCGCCGAACGCCGTGTATAACGCGATACTGACGCCAAAAATCAGCAGGCCGGTTTCGTAAGGGATACCCGCTGCGGTTTCCAGCAAACGCGCGCCGCCAATAAACTGTACGGTCATTGCACCGACAAACGCGACCAGCAGGCTGAGGCTCGCCAGCCACACCAGCAGGCGGCTTTGGTAGCGGGCAAACAGCATATCGTTGAGGGTAACCGCATTATAACGGCGTGCCAGAATGGCGAATTTTTTGCCGAGAATACCCAACGACAGCCAGACGGCGGGCAGTTGGATCATTGCTAACAAAACCCACCCCAGCCCGTATTTATAAGCAGCACCCGGGCCGCCGATAAACGAGCTGGCGCTAATGTAGGTTGCCGTTAGCGTCATGGCTAACACGACCCCGCCCATAGAGCGGCTGCCGAGGAAATACTCATTCAGGAAGGTGCCGGTCGACCTTTTGCGCATGGCGTAAACAGAGAGACCGAAAACCACCAGAAGATAGGCGACCAGCGGCAAAATAACTTCAAGCTGCATCATCATCCTCCAGTGGAATGTCGCGATAGATAAACTTCACCATCGCCCAGCACAGTATGATGAAAACCAATGGCGTCAGCAGACAGGCCATTTCGAACCAGTGCGGGAGGCCAGTAAAACCCAGAGATGAGTCTGGTAAGTAAGCGGCCACTAACCATGCGGCAAGATATAAAAGGGTCAGCCACAGCGCCCAGCGCGCCTCTTTATGGGCCTGAACAAAACGAGCGTCCATTTTTTGTCCCTTGTGGATAAAGAAAGCGGGGATTGTACCTTATGGCACCTATGGGAGGGGAGAAAAACAAAAGGCCGGAATTTCCGGCCTTTTCGGTTAACGCTTGCTTACTTTTCCTGAAGTCCGAGTTTTTTCTCCAGGTAGTGGATATTGGTTCCACCATGCTGGAAGTGCTCGTCATTCATGATACGGATCTGCAGATCAACGTTGGTTTTGATGCCGTCGATGATCAGTTCCTGCAAGGCGTTTTTCATGCGGGCGATAGCGACGTCGCGGTTTTCGCCATAGCAAATCAGCTTACCGATCATTGAGTCATAATACGGAGGTACTGTGTAACCTGCGTAAATATGAGACTCCCAGCGCACACCAAAGCCACCCGGCGCGTGGAAACGCGTGATTTTACCCGGGCTCGGCAGGAAGGTGTTCGGGTCTTCGGCGTTGATACGGCACTCTACCGCATGGCCTTTAACCACAACTTCGTCCTGCTTGATAGACAGCGGCTGACCCGCTGCGATGCGCAGTTGTTCTTTGATCAGGTCAACACCGGTGATCATTTCGGTTACCGGGTGTTCAACCTGAATACGGGTGTTCATTTCAATGAAGTAGAACTCACCGTTTTCGAACAAGAACTCGAAAGTACCCGCACCGCGATAGCCGATATCCACGCACGCTTTGGCGCAACGCTCGCCGATGTAGCGACGCAGCTCCGGAGTAATGCCCGGCGCTGGTGCTTCTTCGACAACTTTCTGGTGACGACGCTGCATGGAGCAGTCACGCTCTGCCAGATAAATCGCGTTACCCTGACCGTCTGCCAGCACCTGAATTTCGATGTGGCGTGGGTTTTCCAGGTATTTCTCCATGTATACCATGTCGTTATTGAAAGCCGCTTTCGCTTCCGCTTTGGTCATGGAGATGGATTGCGCCAGTTCGGCATCGCTGCGCACGACGCGCATACCGCGACCGCCGCCGCCGCCGGAGGCTTTGATGATAACCGGGTAGCCGATGCGTTTAGCATGAGCGCGGTTAGCGTCCATGTCATCGCCCAACGGGCCGTCAGAGCCTGGGACAGTCGGTACGCCAGCTTTCTTCATCGCGGTAATCGCGGACACTTTGTCGCCCATCAGGCGGATGGTGTCGGCTTTCGGGCCGATGAAGATAAAGCCGGAACGTTCTACCTGCTCAGCAAAGTTGGCGTTCTCAGAGAGGAAGCCATAACCCGGGTGAATTGCCACCGCGCCGGTGATTTCAGCGGCGCTGATGATAGCCGGGATGTTCAGATAGCTTTTTACGGACGGAGCCGGGCCAATACAGACCGTCTCATCCGCCAGCAATACGTGTTTTAAATCGCGATCCGCGCTTGAATGCACTGCGACAGTCTTGATACCCAGTTCTTTACAGGCACGAAGAATACGCAAGGCAATCTCGCCGCGGTTAGCGATGACAATTTTATCCAACATGTTCGCCTCGTTATTCGATGACGACCAGCGGCTCGTCAAATTCTACCGGTTGACCGCTTTCTACCAGAATCGCTTTAACGACGCCGGATTTGTCGGCTTCGATCTGGTTCATCATTTTCATGGCTTCAACGATGCACAGGGTATCGCCCGCATTCACTTTCTGGCCGATTTCGATGAACGCTTTCGCATCCGGGCTCGGGGTGCGGTAGAACGTACCAACCATTGGGGAGCGTACGATGTGACCACTGATTTCCGCTGCTGCCGGAGCTTCCATACTTGGAGAGGCAGTTTGTGCGACAGCGTTAGACAGAGCTGGCTGCTGCATCACTGGTGCAGCATAAGCCTGTTGCATCATTGGAAAACTTGCAGCTGGCGCCGCACGGCTGATGCGTACAGACTCTTCGCCTTCAGAAATTTCCAGTTCGGAGATGCCTGATTCTTCAACCAGCTCGATCAGTTTTTTAATCTTACGAATATCCATGAGTGGGTTCCGTACTCTTTGTTTAGTGAGATTGTGACAGGCGTTTTACCGCCGTCTGTATAGCATTTTTATAACAGTGAGTGACAAGATGCCACGCATCTCTGGCGTTGCACTGGGTGCTGATGCCATTACATGAGATTGCCAGACTTGTTAGTCATTGTGCGGCTATCTTCTGTCATTTTCGGGTAAAAGACAAAATATACCTTCAATATGCGATTGTCACCCTTTCCGCGCCGTAAAAACGCTACCGGGGATAGCAAAGGCGCACATTATAACTATTTCGTAGCAATTGGCAGCTAAATACTGGTCTTATCAGGGAAGATAATCAACCGTTAACATGTAAAGAAAATCGGATCGTCCGTGTTTTGCAACGTACTGCACATATCGTGAAACTACCGCCACCACTGGCGAAACTTCCTGTAGCGGCAGGCTAACAGCACCGCAGCAAGTGCGGCATAAATAATCGGTTGAGGGGAGATGATTTTAACCGACCACAGATAATGTATGGGTGCCAGGATCGCCACAAGATAGACGAAGTTGTGCAAAAATTGCCAATACTTACCCAGCTTTCGCTGTGCAGATTGCGTGGACGTTAAGGTGAGAGCAAATAATATGACCCAACAGACAATACCCAACATCAAATACGGTCGCGAAATGAATTCCCGCCCCAACAGCGCCAGATTATGAATACCCAGTTCCAGTAACGCGTAGCTGGTTAAATGCAGCGTCGCCCAGGCGAAACACCATAGCCCTAACAGGCGACGAGTGCGTATCAATAATGGCTGTTTAGCGTAGCGCGCGAGTGGAGAGACCAGCAAGGTCGCCAGTAAGAATTTCAGAGCTGTCCTACCGGTAAAGTGCTGGATATCTTTGACCGGATCGGCGCTCAAACCGCCATGATTTACCGCCCAAAAGAGCCAGATTAACGGCAAAAACCCGCCAAGATGCAGGCAAACTTTCAGCCCGGTAATGTGCTTTGCAGTCAGACGCACTTAAAAATTCTCCTGTAGATTAAGACCACGATACAGGGAAGCAACCTCTTCGGCATAACCGTTAAACAACAGCGTGGATTGACGCTGTACGTCCAGAATACCGCCAGCGCCAATAAAACGTTCGGTGGCCTGGGACCAGCGGGGGTGATCGACATGCGGATTCACGTTGGCATAAAACCCATATTCATTAGGCGCGGCCAGGTTCCACGTTGTTGGGGGGCGTTCGCGCGTAAGTTTGATACTCACGATCGACTTTATGCCCTTAAATCCGTATTTCCACGGCACAATTAAGCGGATGGGGGCGCCATTTTGCGGCGGAAGGGCCTTACCATAAACCCCTACGGTAAGCAGGGTTAGTGGATGCATCGCTTCATCCAGGCGTAACCCTTCAACATAGGGATATTTCAGCCCGCCGCCAATAAAGCGATCTTTCTGACCAGGCATTTCATCCGGGGCGTAGCGCGTTTCGAAAGCGACATATTTTGCGTTGCTGGTGGGTTCAACCTGCGCCAGCAGTTTATGTAATGGAAAGCCAATCCACGGCACCACCATTGACCAGGCTTCCACGCAGCGCATCCGATAAATCCGCTCCTCCAATGGGAAACGGGTGGTCAGCGCATCATGATCGAGAGTGAGGGGTTTTGCGACTTCACCAGTGATTTTCAAGTTCCACGGATCGGTTTTCAGACTGCCTGCGTTGGCCGCTGGATCCGCTTTGTCGAGACCAAACTCATAGAAGTTGTTGTAGCCAGAAACCTTATCCGCTGGCGTTAAAGGAAGCGAATTTTGCCAGGCGGTGGGTTTGCTGAAATTAAGCGGCTTACCCGCAGGCGCCGGAGGGCGGTCATTACCCTTAAACCAGCTCAGAAGGTCGGCCTGTGCAGAGAGGGGCAAAGACAACGCGGCAGCGCTGATCCCTAATGCTTGCAGTACCTGACGGCGCTGCATAAAAAAAGCCGACTCGGCGGTGACGTCGGCTTCTGTAAATGGACGTAATTTCTTCATAACAGACTCCCGGCTTACGCATCATGACAGACAGGGGATGCGTAGTTAATATGGCAGGGAGTCTCTATATATGCCGCGAAATTTCGTTAGTTAAGTGTAAATTTCTGCGCTGGTGCCTGTTATTTCACCTTCACCAGGGTACGGCCTTGCACTTGGTTATTGATGATGGCATCGGCGAACTTCGGCGCATCCGCCAGCGTAATCTCCGTGGCGGCCTGAGCATAGAACGATTCCGGCAGATCTTTAACTAAACGCGCCCAGGCTTCCGCGCGGCGTGCCGGCGGGGTCATCACCGATTCCACCCCTTGCAGACGAACGTTACGCAGAATGAATGGCATAACGGTGGTCGGCAGCGCGAAACCGCCTGCCAGGCCGCAGGCGGCTACGCAGCCACCGTAGTTCATCTGTGCCAGGACTTTCGCCAGCACTTTATCGCCAACGGTATCAATTGCACCGGCCCACAGCTGTTTTTCCAACGGGCGAGATTCAGCAAACTCATCGCGGCCAAGAATACGGTTAGCGCCCAGGCTCTTCAGGTAGTCGTGGGTGCTTTCGCGGCCTGATACTGCCGCAACCTGATAGCCCAGCTTATGCAGTAATGCCACGGCTGTGCTGCCCACGCCGCCGCTGGCGCCAGTGACGACAATCTCACCGTCTTGTGGGCGAATACCTGCATCTTCAAGCGCCATGACGCACAGCATGGCGGTAAAACCGGCGGTGCCGATGACCATCGCTTTGCGCCCGTCCAGCCCTTGCGGCAGCGCTACCAGCCAGTCGCCTTTGACGCGCGCACGTTCAGCCAGCCCGCCCCAATGGTTTTCACCCACACCCCAGCCGGTCAGTAAGACTTCCTGACCCGCATGAAAACGGGGATCTTCGCTTGCACGCACGGTACCGGCGAAATCAATGCCAGGAATCATCGGAAAGTTGCGGATGATTTTACCCTTGCCAGTGATAGCCAGGGCGTCTTTATAGTTCAGGCTCGACCAGTGGACATCCACCGTTACATCGCCTTCCGGGAGCTGGTTTTCGTCGAGGGGTTGAACGGATGCGAGGGTTTTTCCGTCCTGCTGTTCTAAGATCAAAGCCTGCATAACCTGTCCTCAATTCGTATAGTGGATTGGAAAATTGTTAATGAAGACTATACTCGCTAATCAAAACATGATGCCGATTCTGCGCAATAAATTGCCAGATATACCTGATTTGGTAGTATGCCCCCACAGTTTGCATAAATTGGCGGATTTTGCGTTCAGTTTTGCATTTTCGAGTCGCTTTATCTCTTTCACACCTGTTTCATAACTGTCGGAGTTAACACAAGGATGCGATTAACGACGAAATTCTCAGCTTTTGTCACGCTGCTTACTGGGTTAACGATCTTTGTGACTCTGATTGGCTGCTCGCTGAGTTTCTACAACGCTATTCAATATAAGTTCACTACGCGAGTGCAGGCGGTGGCGACGGCGATTGATACACATCTTGTCTCCCGCGATTTCGTTTCGCTGACGCCGCAAATCGATGAACTGATGGTTTCTGTTGATATCGTGCGTATCGAGTTGCTGCAAGGGGAGCATATAGTGTATGACCACTCCCGAACCAGCAGCTACCGTCCGGCAGGAACGAACAACCTCTACCGCGACATCACCGTACCGTTGGTCAAGCATCCGGGCATGTCAGTTCGCCTGGTTTATCAGGATCCGATGGGCAACTATTTCCATTCGCTACTGACTACCGCGCCGCTCACACTGGCCATTGCGTTTATTATTCTGATGCTCTTTTTGTCGGTACGCTGGCTTCAGCGTCAGCTTTCAGGCCAGGAGTTACTGGAGATTCGTTCCACGCGTATTCTGAACGGTGAACGCGGGTCGAATGTACGAGGAACGGTCTATGAATGGCCAGCGCGCACCAGCAGTGCGCTCGATATGTTGCTGACTGAAATTCAAAATGCCCGCGAGCAACGCAGCCGACTGGACACCCTGATTCGTTCCTATGTTGCGCAGGATACAAAAACCGGGCTGAGTAACCGTCTGTTTTTTGATAACCAGTTGGCCACGCTGTTGGAAGATCAAGAAAAGGTGGGAGCGCATGGCGTCGTGATGATGGTGCGTCTGCCGGACTTTACTCTGCTGCGAGATAGCTGGGGAATCACCCTGGCGGAAGAACAAATTTCAACGCTAATCAATTTGTTGTCGACGTTTATGACGCGTTATCCGGGGGCATTGCTGGCGCGCTACCACCGTAGCGATTTTGCCATCCTGTTGCCACATCGCACGCTGAAAGAAGCCGAAAGCATCGCCGGGCAATTATTAAAAGCGGTCGATGCGCTTCCGACTAATAAAATGATCGATCGTGCCGATATGGTTCATATTGGCATTTGCGTTTGCCGCAGTGGTCAGTCGACGGAACAGGTGATGGATCATGCTGAGGCCGCCACCCGGAATTCGGTCCTGCAGGGTGGGAACAGCTGGTCGGTCTATGATGACTCCCTGCCGGAAAAAGGCCGGGGCAACGTGCGCTGGCGGACGCTGATTGAACAGATGCTCAGCCGGGGCGGGCCGAGAATATATCAAAAACCTGCGGTAACGCGTGAAGGACGGGTACACCACCGGGAACTGATGTGCCGTATTTTTGATGGCAGCGAAGAGGTTATTTCGGCGGAATATATGCCGATGGTGCTGCAGTTTGGCCTGGCTGAAGAGTATGACCGTTTACAGTTAAGTCGTCTGATCCTGCTTTTGGGCTACTGGCCGCAGGAAAGCCTGGCGATGCAGATAACGGTTGAATCGCTAATTCGCCCACGTTTTCAGCGCTGGCTGCGTGATACGTTGATGCAGTGCGAAAAATCACTACGCAAACGCATAATTATTGAACTTGCTGAGGCAGATGTTTGTCAACATATCAGCCGATTACAGCCCGTCATCCGATTGATGGATGCGCTAGGGGTACGGATCGCCGTTACGCAGGCCGGTTTAACGCTGGTGAGCACCAGCTGGATTAAAGAGCTTAACGTTGAGTTATTGAAGCTGCATCCAAGCCTGGTGAGGAATATTGATAAGCGAACCGAAAACCAACTGTTGGTTCAAAGCCTGGCGGAGGCCTGTTCAGGCACGCCAACGCAGGTTTATGCCACGGGAGTTCGTTCGCGTAGCGAGTGGCATACGCTGACGGAACGCGGAGTTGCTGGTGGGCAAGGGGATTTTTTTGCCGCATCACAGCCACTTGACACTAACGTGAAAAAATATTCGCAAAGATATTCGGTTTAACCTGCCGTTTAATTCGTTTTCACGTAGAATAACGCGCGCTGTGCCTTCTGGGGGTGTGCTTGTCTGCTCGCCAGGTTGTAACAGCAAACATGCAGGTGAATGACCTTTGACAGGTTGCAAACAAAAGCGAGGAATGCTGCTGATTTTTTCAGCCCTGATGGACTCAGGCCGGTTTTGTAACAAAGGAAACGAACTGCACTAATTTTCACCGTAGCAGATGATTTTTGCGCCTTGTCGCTGCTGCGTGTGGTTGGTAAAGTAAGCGGATTTTGTTTTCCGCCCCAGCTTTCAGGATTATCCCTTAGTATGTTGAAAAAATTTCGTGGCATGTTTTCCAATGACCTGTCCATTGACCTGGGTACCGCGAATACCCTTATTTATGTAAAAGGACAAGGCATCGTATTGAATGAGCCTTCTGTTGTGGCCATTCGTCAGGATCGTGCCGGTTCGCCGAAAAGCGTGGCTGCAGTAGGTCATGATGCGAAGCAGATGCTGGGTCGTACGCCGGGCAATATCGCTGCAATTCGCCCAATGAAAGACGGCGTTATCGCTGACTTCTTCGTGACTGAAAAAATGCTCCAGCACTTTATCAAACAAGTGCACAGCAATAGCTTCATGCGCCCAAGCCCGCGCGTACTGGTGTGTGTACCGGTTGGCGCAACCCAGGTTGAACGCCGTGCGATCCGTGAATCCGCTCAGGGCGCAGGCGCCCGTGAAGTCTTTCTGATCGAAGAGCCGATGGCGGCCGCGATTGGTGCGGGTCTGCCAGTTTCTGAAGCAACCGGCTCAATGGTTGTGGATATCGGTGGTGGTACCACTGAAGTTGCCGTTATCTCCCTGAACGGCGTGGTTTACTCTTCTTCCGTACGTATTGGTGGTGACCGCTTCGACGAAGCCATCATTAATTACGTTCGTCGTAACTACGGTTCTCTGATCGGTGAAGCCACCGCAGAACGTATTAAACACGAAATCGGTTCCGCTTATCCGGGCGATGAAGTCCGCGAGATCGAAGTACGCGGCCGTAACCTGGCAGAAGGTGTTCCACGCGGCTTTACCCTGAACTCCAACGAGATTCTGGAAGCGCTGCAGGAACCGCTGACCGGTATCGTGAGCGCGGTAATGGTTGCTCTGGAACAGTGTCCGCCAGAGCTGGCGTCAGACATCTCCGAGCGCGGTATGGTGCTGACCGGTGGCGGTGCGCTGCTGCGTAACCTTGATCGTCTGTTAATGGAAGAAACCGGTATTCCAGTTGTTGTTGCTGAAGATCCGCTGACCTGCGTGGCGCGCGGTGGCGGCAAAGCACTGGAAATGATCGATATGCACGGCGGCGACCTGTTCAGCGAAGAGTAATCGGACGCAGGTAGGGTGGCCCGCGGGTTGCCCTTCCGCTCTGATACGAGAATACGCATAGACTATGAAGCCAATTTTTAGCCGTGGCCCGTCGCTACAGATTCGCCTTATTCTGGCGGTGCTGGTGGCGCTCGGCGTTATTATTGCCGACAGCCGCCTGGGTACGTTTAGTCAAATCCGAACGTACATGGATACCGCCGTCAGTCCTTTCTACTTTATCTCTAATGGTCCTCGTGAATTACTCGACGGCGTGTCGCAAACGCTGGCTTCGCGTGACCAACTCGAACTTGAAAACCGGGCGCTGCGTCAGGAACTGCTGCTGAAAAATAGCGAGCTGCTGATGCTGGGGCAATATAAACAGGAGAACGCGCGTTTGCGCGAGCTGCTGGGATCGCCATTGCGTCAGGACGAACAAAAGATGGTGACGCAGGTCATCTCAACGGTTAATGACCCATACAGCGATCAGGTCGTGATCGACAAAGGGAGCGTTAACGGCGTCTACGAAGGTCAGCCAGTTATCAGCGACAAAGGTGTAGTGGGTCAGGTCGTTGCGGTAGCAAAACTGACCAGCCGCGTACTGCTGATTTGCGATGCAACGCATGCTCTGCCAATCCAGGTTCTGCGTAACGATATTCGCGTCATTGCTGCGGGCAACGGTTGTACGGACGATCTTCAGCTCGAACATCTGCCGGCGAACACCGACATTCGCGTTGGCGATGTGCTGGTGACTTCCGGTTTGGGTGGACGCTTCCCGGAAGGTTATCCGGTTGCTGTTGTTTCTTCCGTTAAGCTGGACACTCAGCGTGCTTATACCGTCATTCAGGCTCGTCCGACCGCGGGTTTGCAGCGTTTGCGCTATCTGCTGCTGTTGTGGGGAGCCGATCGTAACGGCGCCAATCCGATGACGCCGGAAGAAGTACACCGTGTTGCCAATGAACGTTTGATGCAAATGATGCCGCAAGTTCTGCCTGCGCCAGATGCCATGGGGCCGCCTGCGCCAGTACCGGCACCTGCTACAGGCGTCACTACCGCACCTACGGACACCACGCCGCCACAACCTGCTCCGCGTAAGCCGGGAGGACAGTAAGTGGCAAGCTATCGTAGCCAGGGGCGTTGGGTTATTTGGCTTTCGTTCCTTATTGCACTGTTGCTGCAAGTTATGCCCTGGCCGGATGACATTCTTGTTTTCCGGCCAAACTGGGTGCTGCTCATCTTGTTGTATTGGATTCTGGCGCTACCGCATCGCGTAAATGTGGGCACAGGGTTCGTGGTGGGTGCCATACTGGATCTCATTAGCGGTTCCACGCTTGGCGTGCGGGCCTTGTCGATGAGTATCATTGCCTATCTGGTCGCGCTGAAATTCCAGCTATTCCGCAACCTCGCGCTCTGGCAACAGGCGCTGGTGGTCGTGTTGTTATCACTGGTCGTGGATATTATTGTTTTCTGGGCCGAGTTTTTAGTGATCAATGTCTCTTTCAGACCTGAAGTGTTCTGGAGTAGTGTAGTGAATGGTGTGCTCTGGCCATGGCTATTCTTACTGATGCGTAAAATCCGTCAGCAGTTTGCGGTGCAATAAAGGTTGATATGAATACTCTGTATCTTGCTTCAGGTTCTCCACGTCGTCAGGAACTGCTCGCTCAACTCGGTATCACGTTTGAACGGCTGGTTCCTGGGATTGAAGAACAGCGGCACCCGCAGGAAAGCGCGCAGCAGTACGTTTCTCGTCTGGCGCGCGAAAAAGCGCAGGCTGGCGTTGCGTTGGCGCAGCGTGATTTGCCGGTATTGGGTGCGGATACCATTGTTATTCTTAACGGTGAAGTGCTGGAAAAACCGCACGACGCCGCCCATGCCGCCGCAATGCTACGTAAGCTGTCGGGCAACACGCATCAGGTCATGACCGCCGTGGCATTGGCCGATCGCCAGCACAGTCTGGACTGTCTGGTGGTGACGGAAGTGACATTCAGAGCACTCACCGATGAGGACATCGCGGGTTATGTTGCCAGCGGTGAACCAATGGATAAAGCAGGTGCATACGGTATTCAAGGGTTGGGTGGCTGTTTTGTCAGGAAGATAAATGGCAGCTATCACGCCGTAGTCGGCTTACCGCTGGTAGAAACGTATGAGTTGCTGACCAATTTTAACGCACTGCGTGAGCAAAGGGATAAACATGACGGCTGAATTGTTGGTAAACGTAACGCCATCGGAAACACGGGTGGCTTACATTGATGGCGGTATTCTGCAGGAAATTCATATTGAACGTGAGGCGCGACGTGGAATCGTAGGCAATATCTACAAAGGTCGTGTAAGTCGTGTACTTCCGGGTATGCAGGCGGCTTTTGTAGATATTGGACTGGATAAAGCCGCATTTCTTCACGCTTCAGACATCATGCCACACACCGAATGCGTGGCCGGTGAAGAACAAAAACAGTTCACCGTGCGCGACATTTCTGAACTGGTTCGCCAGGGCCAGGATTTGATGGTACAGGTGGTAAAAGATCCGCTGGGTACTAAGGGCGCTCGCCTGACGACGGACATTACGCTGCCTTCCCGTTATCTTGTTTTTATGCCGGGCGCGTCGCACGTTGGCGTTTCCCAACGTATCGAAAGCGAAAGCGAACGTGAACGTCTGAAAAAAGTGGTAGCCGATTACTGTGATGAGCAGGGCGGATTTATTATTCGTACAGCGGCGGAAGGCGTATGCGAAGAGGATCTGGCCTCGGATGCTGCCTACCTGAAGCGCGTCTGGACGAAAGTCATGGAGCGCAAAAAACGTCCGCAAACGCGCTACCAGATGTATGGCGAACTTGCGCTGGCGCAGCGCGTTTTGCGTGATTTTGCCGATGCCCAGCTTGATCGGATCCGCGTCGACTCTCGCCTGACCTATGAGGCGTTGCTGGAATTTACGGCGGAGTACATTCCCGAGATGACCAGCAAGCTGGAGCATTACAGCGGACGTCAGCCTATTTTCGATCTCTTTGACGTTGAGAATGAAATCCAGCGCGCGCTGGAACGCAAGGTTGAGCTGAAATCCGGCGGCTATTTGATCATCGATCAAACCGAAGCGATGACCACCGTGGATATCAATACCGGCGCGTTTGTTGGACATCGTAATCTCGACGACACTATTTTTAATACTAATATTGAAGCAACGCAGGCCATTGCGCGTCAGCTGCGTCTGCGTAACCTGGGCGGCATTATCATTATCGATTTTATCGACATGAATAATGAAGATCATCGGCGCCGGGTGTTGCACTCTCTGGAGCAGGCTCTGAGCAAGGACCGCGTAAAAACCAGCATTAACGGTTTTTCACAGCTGGGCCTGGTGGAGATGACGCGTAAGCGCACGCGTGAAAGCGTGGAGCATGTGCTGTGCAATGAGTGCCCTACCTGTCATGGACGCGGTACCGTGAAAACGGTGGAAACCGTATGCTATGAAATCATGCGCGAGATTGTCCGCGTACACCATGCATACGACTCCGATCGCTTCCTGGTTTATGCATCTCCGGCAGTGGCAGAAACCCTGAAAGGCGAAGAGTCGCATGCGCTGGCGGAAGTCGAAATCTTTGTGGGTAAACAGGTCAAAGTCCAGGTTGAACCGCTCTATAACCAGGAGCAGTTCGACGTCGTAATGATGTAATTGAGTAGTAGCACCAGCGCATGTAGGCCGGATAAGGCGCAAGCGCCGCCATCCGGCAATATACACTCAAGGGGTGTGAGTCACATTTTTTTGCAGACAAGGAGAGGCGCGTGAGGCGATTGCCGGGGATATTACTGCTCACTGGAGCCGCATTCGTTGTCATTGCAGCGCTGATGGTTAGTGGACTGCGCCTTGCGCTACCTCATCTTGATAGCTGGCGTCCGGCCATTCTCGGTAAGATTGAATCCGCGACTGGCCTGCCCGTTACCGCCAGCCAGCTATCCGCCAACTGGCAAAATTTCGGCCCTACGCTTGAAGCGCGTGATATCCACGCGCAGCTCAAAGACGGCGGTGAGTTTTCGGTAAAACGCGTCACGTTAGCGCTGGATGTCTGGCAAAGTTTACTGCACATGCGCTGGCAGTTTCGCGATCTCACCTTCTGGCAATTGCAGTTGCGCACCAATACCCCTATCCAGAGTAGTGAAAGCGGTGATGGAATTGAAGCGGGTCACCTCAGCGATCTCTTCCTGCGTCAGTTCGATCATTTCGATCTCCGCGACAGTCAAATCAGCTTTTTAACCCTCTCAGGCCAGCGCGCTGAACTGGCGATCCCACAGCTTACCTGGCTGAACGGTAAAAACCGGCATCGCGCTGAGGGGCAGGTCAGTCTCTCCAGTCTGACCGGTCAACATGGCGTTATGCAGGTGCGCATGGATCTGCGCGACGACAATGGGCTGTTGAATAATGGTCGGGTCTGGCTGCAGGCAGACGACATTGACGTCAAACCGTGGCTGGGCAAATGGATGCAGGATAATGTCGCGTTGCAAACCGCGCGTTTTAGCCTGGAAGCATGGATGACGATCAATAAAGGCGTCGTTTCCGGAGGCGATGTCTGGCTGAAGAAAGGCGGCGCCAGCTGGCTGGGTAACAACCGCACGCATACGCTCTCCGTGGATAACCTGACGGCGCACATTAGCCGCGAACAGCCGGGCTGGCAATTCTCTATTCCCGATACCCGTATCACCATGGATGATAAACCCTGGCCAAGCGGGGCGTTAACGCTGGCCTGGATCCCTGAGCAGGAAGTCGGTGGTGAGAATAACAAGCGCAGTGACGAGCTACGCATTCGCGCCAGCAATCTGGAGCTGGCTGGATTAGAAGGGCTGCGCCCGATGGCGGCTAAGTTATCGCCAGCGCTGGGGGATATTTGGCGCGCCACGCAGCCAAGCGGCAAAATTGATGTGCTGGCGCTGGATATCCCATTACAGGCAACAGAAAAGACCCGTTTCCAGTCCTCGTGGACCAATCTGGCCTGGAAACAGTGGAAGTTGTTACCGGGGGCGGAGCATTTCTCCGGTACGCTTTCGGGCAGCGTGGAAAATGGTGCGCTTACCGCCTCCATCAAGCAAGCCCGCATGCCGTATGAGAGCGTCTTCCGCGCACCATTGGAAATAGAAAACGGCGTGGCGACGCTAAGCTGGCTGAAGAATGATAAAGGTTTTCAGTTAGATGGGCGCAATATTGATGTCAAAGCGAAAGCGGTACATGCGCGCGGTGGTTTTCGCTATCTGCAACCGACCGGTGACGAGCCATGGTTAGGCATTCTGGCGGGGATCAGTACTGATGACGGCTCTCAGGCCTGGCGCTACTTCCCGGAAAATCTGATGGGCAAAGAGCTGGTTGACTACCTCAGCGGCGCGATTCAGGGCGGCGAAGCGGATAATGCCACGTTGGTGTATGGCGGCAACCCGCATTTGTTCCCGTATCTGCATAATGAAGGGCAGTTTCAGGTCCTGGTGCCGTTACGCAATGCTAAATTCGCCTTTCAGCCCGACTGGCCTGCGTTGACTGACCTCAATATTGAACTGAACTTCATTAATGACGGTCTGTGGATGAAAACGGATGGCGTTAATTTAGGCGGCGTAAAAGCCAGCAATCTGACGGCCAATATTCCCGACTATGCAAAAGAAAAGCTGCTGATTGATGCCGACATCAACGGGCCAGGAAAAGCGGTTGGACCTTATTTTGATGATACGCCGCTAAAAGATTCTCTTGGCGCCACGCTTGAGCAGTTGCAGATTGATGGCGATGTGAATGCTCGCTTACATCTCGATATCCCGTTGGATGGCTCGCTGGTTACGGCCAAAGGTGATGTCAATCTGCGTAATAACAGTCTGTTTATTAAACCGCTCGACAGCACGTTGAAGAATTTGACCGGTAAATTCAGCTTTGTGAACGGCGATCTGCAGAGCGAGCCGATGACGGCAAACTGGTTTAATCAGCCGCTGAACGTCGATTTTTCCACTACCGAAGGGGTCAAAGCCTATCAGGTGGCGGTGAATCTGCAAGGCGACTGGCAGCCAAACCGTATGGGGATTTTGCCGACGCAGGTGAACGATGCGTTAAGCGGCAGTATGGCGTGGAATGGCAAGGTGGGTATCAATCTTCCGTATCATGCCGGGGCGACCTACGACATTGCGTTAAAGAGTGACCTGAAGAATGTAAGTAGTCACTTACCTGCTCCACTGAATAAGGCGGCCGGTGAGGCGCTGCCGGTAAACGTGAAGGCCAACGGCAATCTGCGCAGCTTTGATCTCACCGGCAACGCAGGGAGCAAGAATCACTTCAACAGCCACTGGCTGCTGAATCAGAAGCTGACCCTTGACCGCGCTATCTGGACGTCGGAAAGCCGCACCGTGCCCGCGTTACCCGATCAGCAAGGCATTGAGCTCAATCTTCCCCCTATGGACGGCGCGCAATGGCTGGCATTGTTCCAGAAAGGCGCTGCGGATAACGTTGGCTCGAACGCCAACTTCCCGCAACGCATCACGGTACGTACGCCATCGTTATCCCTGGGGGGGCAGCAGTGGAACAATTTAAGTATTGTGTCTGAGCCTTCGGGCAACGGTTCCAGCGTGCAGGCGCAGGGGCGTGAGATCAACGCCACGCTGGCTATGCGCAATAACGCCCCGTGGCTGGCGAACATTAAATACCTCTATTACAACCCGAGCGCCGCAAAGCCGTCTCCCGGCACAGCGCCAGCGTCGCCTTTCTCTACCATCAATAACGTCAGCTTCCGTGGCTGGCCGGATGTTCAGCTCCGCTGTGCAGAGTGTTGGCTGTGGGGACAGAAATATGGACGTATTGATGCCGATGTGGCGATCAAAGGCGATACGCTCTCGTTGAGCAACGGTCTGTTGGATACCGGCTTTGCCAGACTGACTGCCGATGGTGAATGGGTGAATGTGCCGGGTAAAGAGCGTACGTCACTGAAGGGAAAACTTAACGGCAAAAAAATTGACTCTGCCGCCGGTTTCTTTGGCGTATCGACGCCGATTCGTAACTCTTCGTTCAATGTGGAGTACGACCTGCACTGGCGTAATCCACCGTGGGATCCGGATGAAGCGTCGCTGAATGGGATTTTGCGCACCCGGTTGGGCAAAGGTGAGCTTACCGAACTCAGTACCGGACATGCGGGGCAACTGTTACGCCTGTTAAGCTTTGACGCGTTGCTACGTAAACTGCGCTTTGATTTTAGCGATACCTTCAGTGAAGGCTTCTATTTCGACTCCATTCGCAGCACGGCGTGGATTAAGGATGGTGTGATGCATACCGACGACACGCTGGTGGACGGTCTGGAAGCTGACATCGCGATGAAAGGCTCGGTGAATCTGGTACGCCGCGAACTGGATATGGAAGCGGTTGTCGCGCCTGAAATTTCTGCCACCGTTGGGGTTGCCGCCGCATTTGCCGTCAACCCGATTGTCGGCGCGGCGGTGTTTGCCGCCAGTAAGGTTCTGGGGCCGCTGTGGAGTAAAGTTTCGATTCTGCGTTACCGTATCACCGGTCCGGTTGATAAGCCGCAGATTAACGAAGTTCTGCGTCAGCCGCGCAAAGAAAGCCAGCAATGATTTGACGGGGGCAAGTAATTGCCCCAATCTCAGTACATAGTATTGCCGGATGGAGCAGCGCTTATCCGGCCTACAGTAGCCTAACAACGTAGGCCGGATAAGGCGTTTTTGCCGCCATCCGGCAGAATTAAATGAGTAACAAAACGATGAGTCTGAACCTGGTAAGTGAACAATTGCTAGCGGCGAATGGCCTGAAACATCAGGATCTGTTTGCCATTCTGGGCCAACTGGCCGAACGCCGTCTCGATTACGGCGATCTCTATTTTCAGTCGAGCTATCACGAATCCTGGGTTTTAGAAGATCGCATCATTAAAGATGGTTCTTACAATATCGATCAGGGTGTTGGCGTACGTGCCATCAGCGGCGAAAAAACGGGGTTTGCCTATGCAGACCAGATTAGCCTGCTGGCGCTGGAGCAAAGTGCGCATGCTGCCCGGACTATTGTGCGCGACAGTGGTGATGGCAAAGTAAAAACGCTGGGTGCGGTAGAGCATCAGGCGCTTTACACTTCGGTCGATCCGTTACAAAGCATGAGCCGCGAAGAGAAACTGGATATTCTGCGTCGCGTTGACCGCGTTGCGCGTGCTGCTGACAAGCGCGTTCAGGAAGTGACCGCCAGCCTGACCGGTGTTTATGAGCTGATTCTGGTGGCGGCGACCGACGGTACGCTGGCCGCGGATGTCCGTCCACTGGTACGTTTGTCCGTCAGCGTGCAGGTCGAAGAAGACGGTAAACGTGAGCGCGGCGCGAGCGGTGGCGGCGGTCGCTTTGGTTATGACTATTTCCTCGGCGATCTCGATGGTGACGTTCGTGCCGACGCGTGGGCGAAAGAGGCTGTGCGCATGGCGCTGGTCAATCTGTCCGCAGTAGCCGCGCCGGCAGGTACGTTACCGGTGGTACTCGGCGCTGGCTGGCCTGGCGTTCTGCTGCACGAAGCGGTCGGCCATGGTCTGGAAGGCGACTTTAACCGCCGTGGCACCTCGGTATTTAGCGGTCATATGGGTGAACTGGTCGCGTCAGAACTGTGTACCGTAGTGGATGATGGCACAATGGCGGACCGTCGTGGATCCGTGGCTATTGATGACGAAGGTACACCGGGACAGTACAACGTGCTGATCGAAAACGGTATTCTGAAAGGCTACATGCAGGACAAACTGAATGCGCGCCTGATGGGTGTGGCGCCAACGGGTAACGGACGCCGTGAATCTTACGCGCACCTGCCGATGCCGCGGATGACCAACACCTATATGCTGCCGGGCAAATCCACGCCGCAGGAAATCATTGAATCCGTCGAATACGGCATTTATGCGCCGAACTTCGGCGGTGGTCAGGTGGATATCACCTCCGGGAAATTTGTGTTCTCAACGTCCGAAGCGTATCTGATTGAAAACGGTAAAGTGACCAAACCCGTGAAAGGCGCGACGCTGATTGGCTCCGGTATCGAAGCGATGCAGCAAATTTCGATGGTGGGTAACGATCTGAAACTGGATAACGGCGTAGGCGTTTGCGGTAAAGAAGGGCAAAGCCTGCCGGTGGGCGTGGGCCAGCCGACGCTGAAGGTCGATAATTTGACGGTCGGCGGCACCGCATAGCATCATGATCCAGGCCCGATAAGCGTCAGTGCCATCGGGCATCTTGCCGGATGCGGCGTCAACGCCTTATCCGGCCTGGACTCTTTATTTCTCTTTCCCTCGACCATACATTCCCTGAAACAGCTGCGCCACATCGACAAAATAATCCGTCAGATAGTTAATCACTACCTGAACCTTAAGCGGCAGTTTGTCTTTTTCGGTGTACAGCGCATAGACCGGACGTGGATCCGACTGGTAGCGGGGAAGCAGGATCTCCACCTCGCCGCGATTGATCTCATTGATCACCCACATCAAGGGTACATAGGCAATACCCGCGCCTGCGGCCAGCCAGCGCACCAGCGTCATCGGATCGTTAGTGACGAAGCGCCCTTCTGGAATCAGGCGGGTAGAGATCCCCTCCGGGGCGATAAGCTCGAATTCGTTATCCGGGCGCACGCTATATTCCAGCCATGAGTGATTGCTGAGATCGGCAGGTTTTTCCGGAACGCCAAACTGGGCGAGATAACTTTTAGCGGCGCAGACCACCATCGGCATGGCTCCCAGACGACGTGAAAACAGGCTGGAGTCTTGTAACGCGCCGACGCGGATGACCACGTCCAGGCCATCAGCAATTAAATCCGGTGCCGGGATGCCGGTGACCAGATTTACCGTCAGGCCGGGGTACTCTTTCAGCATTTTCGCCGTCAGCCCGGCGAGGACATTTTGTGCCATGGTTGAAGAACAGCCAATACGCAATGTGCCGATAGGAGTGTTATTAAAGGCATACAGCTGCTCATGCACATCCTGCGCTTCGTGCAGCATTCGACGGCAGCCCTGATAATAAATTTTACCGGCTTCGGTTAGCCCAATGCTGCGCGTACTGCGGTTTAGCAGCTTGACCTGTAGTTCATCTTCCAGTTTAGAGACGGTCTGGCTTATCGATGAAACGCTCATTTGCAGCTGTCTTGCAGCGGCAGTGAAGGAGCCCAGTTCGACAACTTTGGCGAACACCGACATACGTTTTAATCGTTCCATTATTCACTCTGGCTTAAAAGTGATTTAGATCACATAATATAGATAACAGCATAACAGTTACGTTAATATATTATTATTCAAATAACGGCTATGTCGCTCTCGCCTGGCTCATCCTTGCCCTTCTCTGCGGTGACATACGCTAGAAAATCTATCACCTGCACTCTCTTAAGCTACCAAGGTCAACATGAGTCTGTTTCCCGTTATCGTGGTGTTTGGTCTGTCCTTCCCACCGATTTTTTTCGAATTGCTTTTGTCACTGGCGATTTTCTGGCTGGTGCGCCGGGTGCTGGTTCCAACTGGCATCTATGATTTTGTCTGGCATCCGGCTCTGTTTAACACCGCGCTGTATTGCTGCCTGTTCTATTTAATAACGCGCCTGTTCGTTTGAGGTTGAAGTGAAAACACTAACAAAAAAACTCTCCCGTACGGCCATGACTCTCGTACTGGTCATTCTGGCCTTCATTGCTATTTTTCGCGCATGGGTGTTCTACACCGAGTCGCCGTGGACGCGTGATGCGCGTTTCAGCGCTGATGTCGTCGCCATTGCGCCGGACGTTGCGGGTCTTATTTCCAACGTTAACGTCCATGATAACCAACTGGTGAAAAAGGATCAGGTGCTGTTTACCATCGACCAGCCGCGCTATAAAAAAGCCCTCGAACAGGCTGAAGCCGACGTCTCTTATTATCAGGTTCTGGCGCAGGAAAAACGTCAGGAAGCCGGTCGTCGTAACCGTCTGGGCGTGCAGGCCATGTCTCGTGAAGAGATTGATCAGTCTAACAACGTACTGCAAACCGTATTACACCAGTTGGCGAAGGCGCAAGCGACCCGCGATTTGGCAAAATTGGATCTTGAACGTACCGTTATTCGTGCGCCAGCGGATGGTTGGGTGACTAACCTGAATGTTTACAGCGGCGAATTTATTACCCGTGGCTCCACGGCGGTAGCGCTGGTAAAACAGCACTCGTTCTATGTCCTGGCGTATATGGAAGAAACCAAGCTGGAAGGCGTACGCCCTGGATATCGCGCTGAAATTACCCCGCTTGGTAGCAATAATGTGTTGAAGGGTACCGTTGATAGCGTGGCGGCTGGCGTAACGAATGCCAGCAGCACGCGAGATGCAAAAGGTATGGCGACCATTGATTCCAATCTTGAATGGGTCCGTCTGGCACAGCGTGTACCGGTGCGCATTCGTCTTGATGAGCAGCAGGGGACCCTGTGGCCAGCCGGGACGACGGCTACCGTTGTTATCACCGGCAAGCAGGATCGCGATGCCAGTCAGGAATCCTTCTTCCGTAAAATGGCGCACCGCCTGCGCGAGTTCGGTTAATTGCGATGGGTATTTTTTCCATTGCTAACCAGCATATCCGCTTCGCGGTAAAACTGGCGTGCGCAATTGTCCTGGCGCTGTTCGTTGGTTTTCACTTTCAGCTTGAGACTCCGCGCTGGGCGGTGTTGACCGCGGCAATTGTGGCAGCAGGCCCGGCTTTTGCCGCCGGTGGGGAACCCTATTCAGGCGCCATCCGCTACCGCGGGATGCTGCGTATCGTCGGCACATTTATTGGTTGTATTGCCGCCCTGATCATTATTATCAGCATGATCCGCGCTCCGTTGTTGATGATCCTGGTGTGTTGTATCTGGGCCGGTTTTTGTACCTGGATCTCGTCGCTGGTGAAGATCGAGAATTCCTATGCCTGGGGGCTTTCGGGTTATACGGCGCTGATCATCGTCATTACTATCCAGGCTGAACCGTTGTTGACACCGCAATTTGCACTTGAGCGTTGCAGCGAGATTGTGATGGGGATTGTCTGCGCCATTGTTGCCGATCTGCTCTTTTCGCCCCGCTCGGTGAAACAGGAAATTGATGTCGAACTGGACAGCCTGCTGGTGGCGCAGTATCAGCTTATGCAGTTGTGTATAAAGCATGGCGACAGTGAAGAAGTGGACAAAGCCTGGGGCGATTTAGTCCGCCGAACGGCGGCGCTGGAGGGCATGCGCAGCAACCTCAATATGGAGTCTTCACGTTGGGTGCGTGCTAATCGCAGACTCAAAGCATTAAACACGCTGTCGCTCACGCTTATTACTCAGTCCTGTGAAACTTACCTTATTCAAAATACCCGCCCGGAACTTATCACCGACACCTTCCGCGAGTTGTTCGATACGCCGGTTGAAACGGTGCAGGATGTCCATAAACAGTTGAAGCGGATGCGTCGGGTTATTGTCTGGACTGGCGAACGTGAAACACCGGTAACGATTTATAGCTGGGCAGGTGCGGCGACGCGCTACCTGCTACTGAAACGCGGTGTGGTGAGTAATACAAAAATTAGCGCGACGGAAGAAGAGATCCTGCAAGGCGAGCCGGTAGTGAAAGTGGAGTCCGCCGAGCGTCACCATGCGATGGTCAACTTCTGGCGTACCACGCTCTCCTGTGTGCTGGGCACCTTATTCTGGCTGTGGACCGGCTGGACATCCGGCAGCGGCGCGATGGTGATGATTGCGGTTGTCACCTCGCTGGCAATGCGCCTGCCTAACCCTCGGATGGTGGCGATAGATTTTATCTACGGTACGTTGGCGGCATTACCACTCGGAGCGCTCTATTTTCTGGTGATTATCCCCAATACGCAGCAAAGTATGCTGTTGTTGTGTCTGAGCCTGGCCGTGCTGGGATTCTTTCTGGGAATCGAGGTGCAGAAACGACGGCTGGGATCGATGGGCGCGCTGGCCAGCACCATTAATATCATCGTGCTGGATAACCCGATGACCTTCCACTTTAGCCAGTTTCTTGACAGTGCGCTGGGGCAGATTGTTGGTTGTGTGCTGGCGTTTATCGTCATTCTGCTGGTGCGTGATAACTCGCGGGACAGAACTGGTCGCGTGTTACTCAACCAGTTTGTCTCCGCGGCGGTTTCTGCAATGACTACCAACGTGGTTCGTCGTAAAGAAAACCACCTTCCGGCGCTTTATCAGCAGTTGTTTTTACTGATGAACAAATTTCCCGGCGACCTGGCGAAGTTTCGCCTGGCGCTGACGATGATTATCGCGCATCAGCGTCTGCGCGATGCGCCGGTACCGGTAAATGAGGATTTATCTGCCTTCCATCGCCAGCTGCGTCGCACCGCCGATCATGTGATTTCAGCAGGAAATGACGATAAACGCCGCCGCTACTTTAGCCAGTTGCTGGAAGAGCTTGAGATCTATCAGGAGAAGTTAATCATCTGGCAAGCCCCTCCACAGGTGACCGAGCCGGTAAAACGACTCAGTGGGATGCTACACAAATACCAGCACGCGCTGACCAGCAATTAAGCACAAAAAACCGATGCCAGAAGCGTCGGTTTTTTTATGGCTATACTTACCTGAAATGCGGGAGGCCCTGCATATTGGTGGTCCGTAGAGTGACTGGCGTCGGGATGGTGGCTATAGATGAACATCTATACGTTTGATTTTGACGAGATAGAAGACCAGGGTGATTTCTACCGCGAGTTCACGCGCGCATTTGGTCTGACCCGGGAAAAAGTGGTTGATTTAGATTCTCTGTGGGAGGTCGTTACCGGAGATGTCTTGCCGCTGCCGGTGGAGATTGAATTTGTCCATTTGCCGGACAAACTACGCAGGCGATATGGCGCATTAATATTACTGTTCGATGAAGCGGAAGAAGAGCTGGAAGGGCAGTTGCGTTTTAATGTTCGTCACTCAATGTAAGGTACAAAAAAGCCCCCGGCAGGCGGGGGCAAGTCGTCGGTTTAGACGACGAGGGTTTATTTGTACAGTTCTGCAGTCGCGTGCCAGTGAGCACCTTCACGGAGTTCGGTGACGCGATAGCTGCTGGCACCCGCTTTTTCAGCTTTAGCGGCGATAGCCTGACGCATATCCATTGGTGAACTACCGATCTGAGATACAGAGATGCTACCCATGGATTGCAGGTTCTGTGCTTCTTGTGAGTTCACCTGAGTAACCGCGGCGCTTGCACCGAAGGAGAGAACAGAAAGAAGACTTAAAGTTGCAACAGTAGTTTTGATTTTCATGATATTTACCTCGTCGAATTCTTTTATTGTGGGTCTTGTTTCGTGACCCTCATCACAAAATCAAGTATACACTAATAACGCGATAAATTAATACCACGCTAATTGTTTCTATGGTTATTACGTTTTAAGAAGATTATTTTTTATAACTTAAAGGAATTAAAACTGGCGTTTTTAACATTCATATAGAATTAAATTAAGTAAAATCAATGAGATACTGTATTTTGCAAAATGTGCGTTTTTCAGCCTTCATATTCACTATGTGAACGAATTTTAGCGGTTAAACGCACCATTTGTTAAATGAATGGCAGTGGAAAATAGAACCAAGAGGGGGAAGCAGAGGTTTTTCCCCGCCGGGAGACGACGGGGAAGGAGGTATTACAGTTCTTGTTCGAACAGCTCCAGAATGGCTTCGTACAGATCTTTTACCGTAAAACCCTTGGCTGGCGTGGTGAAGATGGTATCGTCACCGGCAATCGTTCCCAAAATACCTTCCGCTTTACCCAACGAATCCAACAGGCGGGCAATCAACTGGGCGGCGCCGGGGCTGGTGTGAATAACCACGACCGCATCGTTGTAGTCGATATCTAGTACCAAATTCTTCAGCGGGCTGGAGGTTGTCGGCACCCCCAACTCTGCCGGCAGGCAGTACACCATTTCCATTTTCGCATTGCGTGTACGCACGGCGCCAAACTTGGTCAGCATGCGTGAAACCTTGGACTGATTGATATTATCAAAGCCCTGATCCTGCAAGGCGAGGACGATTTCGCCCTGAGAGCTGAACTTTTCTTCTTTAAGTAGCGCTTTAAACGCCTTCACTAATTCTTCTTGTTTTGCCGAGCTTCGCATAAGTCACCCGTAATATGGCGGTAGAATCAACATTATTGTGCATACAGATGAATTTTTATGCAAACGGTCTGCCCTGGTAAAGGCTGAAATAATGTTATGAAAGAGCGGAATTTTATCAAATTTCGTTATCAAGAAACATGCCTGTGTCACGGCTCGCAAATAAGGTTAAAAGTAAATTAATTGTTATCAAATTGATGTTGTTTTGAGAGGTGGGTAGGGTATATTGTCAGCACCTGTTGGAAAGTTGCTCTACTGTGCGGGTGGTTTTGAATTACGTAACTTAGGTTTTATTTTACGTAAGTTAAATGCATAAAAGCCAAATTTGCGTGACTACGCATTCTTGACGCGTGGTTGTTGTATTCGTTGGATTTGTGAATTAAGGTCGCCGCCGCGGAGCAATAGACACTTTGCTTATCAATATAATAAGGAGTTTAGGATGAAAGTTGCAGTCCTCGGCGCTGCTGGTGGTATCGGTCAGGCGCTAGCATTACTGTTAAAAACCCAACTGCCTTCAGGTTCAGAACTCTCCCTGTATGACATCGCTCCAGTAACGCCTGGTGTGGCCGTTGATTTGAGCCATATCCCTACTGCTGTGAAAATCAAAGGCTTCAGCGGCGAAGACGCTACCCCTGCACTGGAAGGTGCTGATGTGGTACTGATCTCTGCGGGCGTCGCGCGTAAACCGGGTATGGATCGTTCCGACCTGTTCAACGTCAACGCCGGTATCGTGAAAAACCTGGTGCAGCAGGTTGCTAAAACCTGTCCGAAAGCATGTATCGGTATCATCACCAACCCGGTAAACACGACCGTTGCTATCGCTGCAGAAGTGCTGAAAAAAGCAGGCGTATACGATAAGAACAAACTGTTTGGCGTGACCACGCTGGACATTATCCGCTCCAATACCTTTGTTGCGGAACTGAAAGGCAAACAGCCTGGCGACGTTGAAGTCCCGGTTATTGGCGGCCACTCTGGCGTGACCATTCTGCCATTGCTGTCACAAATTCCTGGTGTGAGCTTCACCGAGCAAGAAGTGGCTGACCTGACCAAACGTATCCAGAACGCGGGTACTGAAGTTGTGGAAGCTAAAGCCGGTGGCGGATCTGCTACCCTGTCTATGGGTCAGGCCGCAGCACGTTTCGGCCTGTCACTGGTTCGCGCACTGAGTGGCGAAAAAGGCGTGGTTGAATGTGCTTACGTTGAAGGCGACGGCCAGTATGCTCGCTTCTTCTCTCAGCCGTTGCTGCTGGGCAAAAACGGCGTAGAAGAGCGTCAGTCCATCGGTAAGCTGAGCGCGTTTGAGCAAAGCGCGCTGGAAGGCATGCTGGACACGCTGAAGAAAGATATTACTCTGGGCGAAGAATTCGTTAAGTAACGCGAAGAGAGGCCAGCGTGTATTTGTAGGCCTGAAAGCTGCGCGCTATCAGGCATTACGTGCTAACTCTCTACGATATCGCCTAATAAAAACCGGAGCCAATGTGCTCCGGTTTTTCATGGTAAGTAGGCAGCCAGGACGTGACGTTAGTTGGTGGCCGGGTATTCCTGAATCGTCACCTGCAGCGTCAGCTGTTTGTCATCGCGCATCACGACGACTGAGATGACTGAACCTGGGCGAATTTCGGCCACCTGATCCATGGTCTCAAGAGCGGATACTGCCGGTTTATTATTGACCGAAATGATCAGATCGTTGACCTGAATACCTGCCTGGGCTGCCGGACCGTCCGGAGCCACTTCGTTAACCACTATCCCCTGAATTTGATCCATCCCGCTGCCTTGCGCGTGCAGTGGCGCAATTTCACGACCGCTGATGCCGATATAGCCGCGAATCACGCGCCCGTCACGAATCAGCTTATCCATAATTTTGGTTGCCAACTGAAACGGAATGGCAAAGCCAATACCTTCCGGGGTTTCGCCGTCGTTACTCTTATCAAATGACAGCGTATTAATGCCCATCAGTTCACCCAATGAGTTGACCAGCGCACCGCCGGAGTTACCGTGGTTGATGGAGGCATCCGTTTGCAGGAAGTTTTGGCGTCCTGTCGGGTTTAGCCCAATACGGCCGGTGGCGCTAATGATCCCCTGGGTAATGGTTTGCCCAAGGTTGTACGGGTTACCGATGGCGAGCACCACATCGCCAATGTGCGGCACGCGCTTGTTATTAATGGGGATTGTCGGCAGTCCGCCAGTCGCATTGATTTTCAGCACCGCAAGGTCGGTTAACGTATCAGAGCCCACGAGCAGCGCTTCAAATACACGTCCATCCTGTAATGCGACGATGATTTGGTCAGCATCATTAATGACGTGCTTATTGGTAATGATATAGCCGCGCTGATCCATGATAACGCCTGAGCCGAGCGTACGGATCTCAAGCTGGTTATGCGCAGTGCTGTTCATACTGCGGTTATAAACGTTAACGACGGCAGGTGCAGCACGGCGAACCGCGGGGTTATAGCTGGCGGGCGTTTCATCTGCACTGTCGAACTGCGGTGTGGAAAGAGTATTAATTTTGCGCAGAGAGGGCATCGCCGCCAGCAGAATGGCGCCGACGATTAAACCAATCGCGACCGAACGTAAAAGCTTCACAAACATGATGGCGGCGTCATTAAAAAAGGGAACGGCAGCAGCATATCACGAGTTTACCGGACATCACACGGGGAGGGGATGTCCGGTTTAATGCGTTAACGCAGGAGCAGGTAAATACTCTCGTTACCGCGAACCACTTGCAGAGCAATGATCGACGGCTTCGTTTCCAGCACCTTACGCATTTCGGCAATCGAGTTTACGCGATCGCGGTTAACGCCAATGATAAAGTCATCTTTATGCAGACCGGCCTGCGCGGCTGGGCTACTTTTTTCAACGTTATCAATTTTGATGCCTTTGGTGCCATCTTTTAACTGACCATCGCTGAGCGTAGCGCCTTGCAACGCAGGGGCGATCATTTCTGCGCTGGCGGACGATGACGTGCTGGTATCAAGGGTGACTTCAACCTCCAGCGGTTTACCGTTACGCAGTAGCCCCAGTTTGACCTTGGTTCCTGGTTCAGTTGTCGCAATGCGTGAACGCAGTTCGGCAAAGCTGCTGAGTGGTTTATCGTTGAGACTGGTAATGACGTCACCGGATTTCACCCCCGCCTTGGCAGAACCTGAGTTAGGCAGAACCTCGCTGACAAACGCGCCGCGTTGCACATTCAGATTGAACGCTTTGGCGATGTCGGCGGTCATTTCGGTACCTTTAATCCCTAACAGACCGCGTTTGATTTCGCCAAACTGCATCAACTGTTGCGCCAGCGTGCGCGCCATGTTGCTCGGAATCGCAAAGCCAATGCCGATGCTGCCGCCGCCGGGCGCCAGAATCGCGGTGTTAATGCCAATCAACTCACCGTTGAGGTTAAGTAACGCGCCGCCGGAGTTTCCCCGGTTGATAGAGGCGTCGGTCTGAATAAAGTTCTCCAGACCCTCCAGGTTCAGACCGCTGCGACCCAACGCCGATACAATGCCGGAAGTGGCGGTTTGCCCGAGACCGAACGGGTTACCCACGGCTACCGCGAAATCACCCACGCGGAGTTTGTCGGAGTCGGCAATGGTGATTTGCGTCAGGTTACTGGGGTGTTGAATTTGCAGCAGGGCGATATCGCTCTGATCGTCACTGCCGATCAGCTTCGCGTCGAACTCTCGGCCATCGTTAAGCTGAACGCTGATTTTTTGCGCCTGATTAATGACGTGGTTATTGGTCAGGACGTAGCCTTTTGCGGCATCAATAATGACCCCTGAGCCCAGCCCTTCAAAAGGTTGTGAAGGTTGGTCGGGAAGCTCATCACCAAAAAACTTTTTAAACTCTTCCGGGACTTTCTGTCCTTGGACTGCGGTGCCTTCGACCCTAACGCTCACCACGGCAGGCAACACTTTTTCCAGCATCGGGGCGAGGCTGGGAAGCGCAGCCTGACCGGGAACCTGGCCGGGAATCGACGCAACGGCCGGGAATGGCGCCGAGAGAGTTAACCCGACACTTAACGCTAATGCACTCAACAGCTGGGTTTGTTTTTTCATGGATCCTGCTCTCGTACCTTGAGTAAACGGAAGATGATTCAAAACAGTTTGATGTTATTGAATTTTCGGTTTGGTCACAATGAGGCTAACGACTAAATAATAGCTGGGACGGGAAGAGAAGCGGAGGGCGCAATTACTGCGCCCAATAAATTTCTTAATGATGTGCGTTTAGTCGCGCTTTGCGCCACTACGCAGCAGGCCGGAGGCCCCTTCAGAATAGTCACGCGGCATCTGAACCGGTGCCTGATCGTTGCCAGCTTCGGACTCTGCCAGACGATTACGGAACGGGTTGTTTTCCGGCGACATACCTGGCAGCAGGTTGCTCGAGCTTTTCGCCATATGCTGGTAGATCTGACGATAATCGTCCGCCATGTTATCCAGCAATTCAGCGCTGCGGGCAAAGTGGCTCACCAGCTCTTCGCGGTACTCTTCCAGCTCAGCTTTATTTTTTTCCAGTTCGTACTGCAATGCCTGCTGTTGGCGTAATTTACGATTACCAAAACGCATGGCTACAGCACCAATAATGATACCGACGACTAACCCAATTAGCGCATATTCCCAGGTCATGAACATCTCCCGTTGTCTTGTGTTTCCGTAGGGTGTTGGCTTTAGGCTCCATGCCTGCGCCTGATTATGCCACTATAACCGCTAATCCCGTAGAAGTGGAATCCCGTGTTTATATCACGTAATGTAGAACGGCCTTTTTTTCGTCAACCGTGAGCGACGGCACATCGATTCTCAAGGAATAACAATAACATCATGCAAAGCCTTTCCCCGACATCGCGTTACCAGCAAGCCCTTAAAGAGGGCACTCATCAGCCCGACAGCGTACAACAAGAAGCCGTGAATCGACTGGAAACCATTTTCCAGGCGCTAACGACGCCAGCTCGACCTGCGCCGCAGGAGAGTGGTCTGATGGCGCGGTTTGGCAAATTGCTGGGCAAGCGTGAGTCGCCGACCAACCCGCCGGTGCGTGGTTTGTATATGTGGGGTGGAGTCGGACGTGGAAAGACCTGGCTGATGGATCTGTTCTACCATAGTCTGCCCGGGGGGCGTAAACAGCGTTTGCACTTTCACCGTTTTATGCTGCGCGTCCATGAAGAGCTTACCGCCCTGCAGGGGCATAGCGATCCGCTGGAAATCATTGCCGACCGCTTTAAGGCCGAAACGGACGTGCTGTGCTTTGACGAATTTTTTGTTTCTGATATCACCGACGCCATGCTGCTTGGCGGCTTAATGAAGGCGCTGTTTGCCCGAGGCATCACGCTGGTGGCGACCTCGAATATTCCGCCTGACGAACTGTATCGTAACGGTTTGCAACGCACGCGTTTTCTTCCTGCCATTGATGCCATCAAGCAGCATTGTGACATCATGAATGTCGATGTCGGCGTCGATTATCGTCTGCGCACCTTAACGCAGGCGCATTTGTGGTTGTCGCCACTGAATGATGAAACCCGCCAGCAGATGGATAAGCTGTGGCTGGCATTAGCGGGAACCAAAGGTGAACATGCGCCGACGCTGGAGATTAACCATCGTCCGATGCAGACGCTGGCCGTAGAAAACCAAACGCTGGCTGTGTCATTCACCACGCTCTGCGTCGATGCTCGCAGTCAGCATGACTATATTGCGCTGTCGCGTCTGTTCCACACGGTGCTGTTGTTTGATGTGCCGGTCATGACGATGCTGATGGAAAGCGAAGCGCGGCGCTTTATCGCGCTGGTGGATGAGTTCTACGAACGCCACGTCAAGCTGGTGGTGAGTGCGGCATCTCCCTTATATGAGATCTACCAGGGCGAGCGTCTGAAGTTTGAATTTCAGCGTTGTTTGTCGCGTTTGCAGGAGATGCAAAGCGAGGAGTACCTGAAGCGGGAACATTTAGCCGGTTAAACCTGCCGCAAATCACATAAAGGGGTCGATCTTTGACCCTGACTTCTCTATAATCTTGCGACCCCACGTTACAAGAGAGTTTTTTCCCAAAACTTTCTCGCCGGCATAGGCTATTCGAAGGGGTAGGTTTGCCGGACTTTGTCGTGTGAACCTCAACTGACTAAAACGTTTGGGTGAACACCTACGTGTAACTTATTTATTTGGGTAAGCTTTTAATGAAAACTTTTACAGCTAAACCAGAAACCGTAAAACGCGACTGGTATGTTGTTGACGCGACCGGTAAGACTCTGGGTCGTCTGGCTTCCGAACTGGCTCTGCGCCTGCGCGGTAAGCACAAAGCGGAATACACTCCGCACGTAGATACCGGTGATTACATCATCGTTCTGAACGCTGACAAAGTTGCTGTAACTGGCAACAAGCGTACTGACAAAGTGTACTATCACCACACCGGCCACATCGGTGGTATCAAGCAAGCGACCTTTGAAGAGATGATCGCTCGTCGTCCTGAGCGTGTGCTTGAAATCGCGGTTAAAGGCATGCTGCCAAAAGGCCCTCTGGGTCGTGCTATGTTCCGTAAACTGAAAGTTTACGCTGGCAACGAGCACAACCACGCGGCACAGCAACCGCAAGTTCTTGACATCTAATCGGGATTATAGGCAATGGCTGAAAATCAATACTACGGCACTGGTCGCCGCAAAAGTTCCGCAGCTCGCGTTTTCATCAAACCGGGCAACGGTAAAATCGTAATCAACCAACGTTCTCTGGAACAGTACTTCGGTCGTGAAACTGCCCGCATGGTAGTTCGTCAGCCGCTGGAACTGGTCGACATGGTTGAGAAACTGGATCTGTACATCACTGTTAAAGGTGGTGGTATCTCTGGTCAGGCTGGTGCGATCCGTCACGGTATCACCCGCGCTCTGATGGAGTACGACGAATCCCTGCGTGGCGAACTGCGTAAAGCTGGCTTCGTTACCCGTGATGCTCGTCAGGTTGAACGTAAGAAAGTCGGTCTGCGTAAAGCACGTCGTCGTCCGCAGTTCTCCAAACGTTAATTGCTTTCTGCTTTGGCAGACAACAATTTGCGAAAAAACCCGCTTCGGCGGGTTTTTTTATCACTATTTCTCTCCCTTGAACCACGGTAATCCGCTGATTGCCACCTCTTTTTTCCCATTTCAAGAATCGACTCACCACAAAGGTCACAAAATCTGGTAAACTATCATCCAATTTTCTGCCCAAATGTCAGGTATCGCTCATTTTTTGTTTGTATTTTAAACAGTAATGGCTTTCCTGAGTCTGGGTGACATCACTTCTGGCTGGTCACTGAGTGGCTGGTAGCAGTAAAAATTCTGAATATACCTGGAGGTTTTCATGGCTGTCGCTGCCAACAAACGTTCGGTAATGACGCTGTTTTCTGGTCCTACTGACATCTATAGCCATCAGGTCCGCATCGTGCTGGCTGAAAAAGGTGTTAGTTTCGAGATTGAGCACGTGGAGAAGGACAATCCACCTCAGGATCTGATCGACCTCAACCCGAATCAGAGCGTACCGACACTGGTGGATCGTGAGCTGACCCTGTGGGAATCTCGCATCATTATGGAATACCTGGATGAGCGCTTCCCGCATCCGCCGCTGATGCCGGTTTACCCGGTTGCGCGTGGTGAAAGCCGCCTGTACATGCAGCGTATCGAAAAAGACTGGTACACGCTGATGAACGTCATCGTGAGCGGTTCCGCTTCTGAAGCCGAGGTCGCGCGTAAGCGCCTGCGCGAAGAGCTGCTGGCAATTGCGCCAGTATTCGGTCAGAAACCTTACTTCCTGAGCGATGAGTTCAGCCTGGTAGACTGCTACCTGGCGCCGCTGCTGTGGCGTTTACCGCAGTTGGGTATTGAATTCAACGGTGCCGGTTCGAAAGAACTGAAAGGTTATATGACTCGCGTCTTTGAACGTGATTCTTTCCTGGCTTCTCTGACTGAGCCTGAACGTGAAATGCGTCTGGGCCGGGGTTAACCTGTATGGATTTGCCACAGCTAACACCACGCCGTCCGTATCTGCTGCGCGCATTCTATGAGTGGTTGTTAGACAACCAGCTCACGCCGCATCTGGTGGTGGATGTGACGCTCCAGGACGTGCAGGTTCCGATGGAATACGCACGTGACGGGCAAATAGTTCTGAATATTGCACCGCGCGCGGTGGGGAACCTGGAACTGGCAAACGACGAAGTACGCTTTAACGCGCGCTTCGGTGGTGTGCCGCGTCAGGTTTCCGTCCCGCTGGCTGCGGTTCTGGCTATTTATGCTCGTGAAAACGGCGCCGGTACGATGTTTGAACCGGAAGCCGCCTACGACGAAGATGTCGCCAGCTTAAATGATGACGACAACGAAGCGTCTGGTTTTGAGAGTGAAACGGTTATGTCGGTCATTGATGGCGATAAGCCTGACAACAGCGACGACAACGATCCGGATGACACTCCGCCGCCGCCTCGCGGCGGGCGCCCAGCGCTACGCGTAGTGAAGTAAATAGTGAAATAAAAAACAGGCCCTTTCGGGCCTGTTCTGTTTTCTGGCTCCGCAATCAATAAAACAGCGCGATGGTGACTATCATATTCACCACAAACCCCACTGCCATCGGAATAGCGGTGCGCTTTACCACCTCAAAGGGCGATACGCCGGCAATCCCTGAAGTTACGACAATCACCGCGGTAATGGGTGATACCGCGCGCGCCAGCGTAGTGGCAAAATGCATCGGCATAATCATCACCACTGCCGGAATATGCAGCCCGGCGGCAATATCCGGGATCAGGCTGGCAAAAGACATAAACGGTGCGTTGCCTGATCCCATGACGATCGCGCAGGCGGCGATGACCACGGCCATGATGATCATCACGCCGATGCCGCCCAGGCCGGAATGTTCCGCGCCTTTAATCACGGCGTCCACTGTGCCGATAGTCGTCAACCCTTTGGCAAAGATCTCACCGGCGACCACCAGTGTGACAACGTTGGCAAACTGCGTCCCCATGCCGTCAAAAAAAGCCTGCACATCATCCATTGTTTCGCGCAGATTATGTTTATGCAGGAATTCGACAAACATGGTCAGCGTCATGCTCATGAGCATCACCACCACCAGATTCAGCTCTGCCTGCATTAATCCCATATGTGCCAGCAACAGTGAACCCAGCATCAGGAGCAGCGGCATCACCGGTAAAATGGCGTAATACAGCGGGGGCACATCTTCCAGCGTCTTTTGCTCAGCGAACCCGTTGTTTTCCGGTAACGTTTTTTTATCGAATCGGCGCTGTACGAAAAAATGCGCAATGGCGACAGCGACAATAACGCATGAGGCGACGGGGAGCTGATAATGGAAGAAGTAGGTGGCGATTTTCATGCCCGCGACCTGCGCGGCAAAAATAGAGTTGGTTTCCAGAATGCCCCATTCAATCGACATCGAGGTAGCAATGACCGCAACCGCGGATAATCGACTCACGCCAAGACTGACCAGCGTTGGGAAAAGCGTCACCATCAGCAGCATGCCTAACCCGGAAGCGCTGGTAATGAACTGCGCCATGATCTGACCAATCACATAGGTGGCGGCCAGCACGACATAGGGGGAACGGATTAGCTTCAGCGGTCGGCTTAACAGGCTAACCATCGCTCTGCTGGCCCCCATCCTGTCCATATAACGGGCATAACCGCCCACCGCCATGATGGATAACCCCAGCCCTGCCGCCCGATTTGAGAGCATACGCAGAATTTCGTTGTAAATATCGACCAGGAGATAGCCGCTACTTTTATCGTCAGCGACCAGCATGCCGTAACCCAGCCAGACGCCGCAGATCATCAGGAAGATCCCGGCTGCGGCCAGCACGACCTGGGGTTTGTAGTTTTTGAGGATCAAGTAACCCATCGTTAATAAAACGATGACAGAGATAATAATGCCGAACATTGTTTCACTCCATGCCAGGGAAGATGATAAATCCGGTAATAATGCTGTTGTCAAAATGGATGTTATATTTTTCTGGGCACTTTTTATGGAGTGGATATCTTATTTTTAATGCAATGGTTAATTTATTTTTCGTTATAAAATAGTTGGTTATGATAAATTATCACGTTCATATTCATAAATTTCACGAAGCTGATATGGTCTTGTTTAATTAAAGATAATCAGCATGTTTAAGCGAAATATAATATTAATATTAAATATATTATTCATAAGCCAGACTGTCTGGATGACCATCATTTCACCCTGCTTTCGATCCTGTGTTAGGATAAACCCGCTGTTGTTTGTCACCACGACTTAGCTGAATGGACCCTATGAACGCATTTGATTCGCAAGCTGAAGACTCTCCATCCACCATTGGCCGTAGCTTACGCAATCGCCCGCTGGCGCGTAAAAAACTGTCTGAGATGGTTGAAGAAGAACTGGAGCAGATGATCCGTCGTCGGGAATTTGGCGAGGGGGAACAACTGCCGTCTGAGCGGGAGCTGATGGCCTTCTTTAACGTGGGCCGTCCTTCTGTACGAGAAGCGCTGGCAGCGTTAAAACGCAAAGGCCTGGTACAAATCAACAACGGCGAGCGCGCCCGCGTTTCGCGTCCTTCGGCTGATACCATTATCAGCGAGCTCTCCGGTATGGCCAAAGATTTCCTCGCGCATCCCGGCGGCATAGCCCACTTCGAGCAGTTGCGACTGTTCTTTGAATCCAGCCTGGTACGATATGCCGCAGAACATGCTACTGACGAGCAAATCGACAGACTGGCGAAAGCACTGGAGATCAACAGCCAGTCGCTGGATGACAATACGCTGTTCATTCGCTCGGACGTTGATTTTCACCGCGTACTGGCGGAGATCCCGGGCAATCCCATCTTTATGGCGATCCATGTTGCGCTGTTAGACTGGCTGATTGCTGCCCGCCCGACCGTTGCCGATCAAGAGTTGTATGAGCACAACAACGTGAGTTATCAGCAGCATATCGCCATTGTCGACGCAATTCGCCAGCGCGATCCTGAAGAAGCTGACCGCGCACTGCAAGAACACCTCAACAGCGTTTCCGCAACCTGGCACGCCTTCAGCAAAAATAAAAAATTGTGTAAGTGATCGCGATCCTGACGATCTTTTAGTGAAGCAGATCGCACTATAAGCGTTCTGTATTGTATTGCTGCTTATTTGATCTGGTATAACAGGTATAAAGGTATGCAGTAAGATAACACTAATCATCGACAGAGGTAGTTATGGCAAGAGATCTAAAAGGCGTAATGCCAGCGTTGTTAACCCCATTCGATAACCAACAGCGGCTGGATGTTGAGAGCCTGCGCCGGCTGGTGCGTTTCAACATTGGCCAGGGTATTGATGGGCTCTATGTCGGTGGCTCTACGGGCGAGGCCTTTGTCCAAAATCGCGTTGAAAGAGAGCAGGTGCTGGAAATTGTTGCCGAAGAAGCGAAAGGCAAGGTGACGCTTATCGCCCACGTTGGCACGGTGAGCACCGAAGAGAGCCAGCAGCTGGCGAGCGCCGCGTATCGCTACGGCTTTGATGCGGTTTCAGCCGTCACGCCGTTTTACTATCCGTTCAGCTTCGAAGAGCACTGCGATCATTACCGCGCAATTATTGATTCAGCGAATGGATTGCCGATGGTGGTCTATAACATCCCGGCGCTGAGCGGCGTAAAACTGACGCTGGATCAGATCAACACGCTGGTGACGCTACCTGGCGTTGGCGCGCTGAAGCAAACTTCCGGCGATCTCTATCAGATGGAACAGATCCGCCGCGCTCATCCCGATCTGGTGCTTTATAACGGTTATGACGAGATTTTCGCTTCTGGTTTGCTGGCGGGCGCAGATGGCGGTATCGGTAGCACTTACAACATCATGGGATGGCGTTATCAGGGAATTGTGAAAGCGCTCAAAGAAGGCGATATCCGGACGGCACAAAAGCTGCAAACTGAATGCAATAAGGTTATCGATCTGCTCATTAAGGTTGGCGTGTTCCGTGGCCTGAAAACGGTACTGCACTATATGGACGTAGTTTCTGTTCCGCTGTGTCGTAAGCCGTTTGCCCCGGTAGATGAACGCTATCTGCCGGAACTGAAAGCGCTGGCTAACCAACTGCTGGCGGAAAAGGCGTAATCGCGGGTCGCCGGGGACGCTTCGCTCGCCCGGCCTGGATTTTCGACCGTAGGCCGGATAAGGCAAAGCCGCTATCCGGCACAACAACAAAAATCGTCGGGAGAGTAAAATGAGTACTTCTACCCAGAGCATCCCGTGGTATCGCCATCTCAATCGGGCGCAATGGCGGGCATTTTCCGCCGCCTGGCTGGGATATTTACTTGATGGTTTTGATTTTGTGTTAATCGCCCTTGTGCTGACGGAAGTACAAGGCGAATTCGGTCTGACGACGGTGCAGGCTGCCAGTTTGATCTCAGCCGCCTTTATCTCCCGCTGGTTTGGCGGGTTAATGTTGGGGGCCATGGGCGACCGTTACGGACGCCGTCTGGCGATGGTCACCAGCATCATACTGTTCTCTGTGGGGACGCTGGCTTGCGGCTTCGCGCCGGGTTACACCACCATGTTTATCGCCCGCCTGGTTATTGGGATGGGGATGGCCGGCGAGTACGGTTCCAGCGCCACCTATGTCATTGAAAGCTGGCCTAAACACCTGCGTAACAAAGCCAGTGGTTTCCTGATCTCCGGTTTCTCCGTTGGTGCCGTGGTCGCCGCCCAGGTTTACAGCCTGGTGGTTCCGGTCTGGGGATGGCGCGCGCTGTTCTTTATCGGCATTTTGCCGATTATCTTCGCCCTCTGGCTGCGTAAAAATATTCCGGAAGCGGAAGACTGGAAAGAGAAACACGAAGGCAAAGCGCCGGTGCGGACGATGGTGGACATTCTCTACCGGGGCGAACATCGGGTTATCAATATTCTGATGACTCTCGCCGCCGCAACCGCGCTGTGGTTCTGCTTTGCGGGCAATCTGCAAAATGCGGCTATCGTGGCGATTCTCGGACTGATATGCGCATTTATTTTCATTAGCTTTATGGTGCAAAGCAGCGGTAAGCGTTGGCCCACGGGCGTCATGCTGATGGTCGTCGTGCTGTTTGCTTTCCTTTACTCGTGGCCGATTCAGGCGCTGCTGCCCACGTATCTGAAAACCGAACTCATGTATGACCCCTCAACGGTTGCCAGAGTGCTCTTCTTTAGCGGCTTTGGCGCGGCGGTCGGTTGCTGCGTCGGTGGGTTTCTTGGCGACTGGCTGGGTACCCGTAAAGCCTATGTCTGCAGTCTTCTTGCCTCGCAGTTGCTGATTATTCCGGTGTTTGCGATCGGTGGTTCTAACGTCTGGGTACTCGGTTTGCTGCTGTTTTTCCAGCAAATGCTCGGTCAGGGGATCTCCGGGATCTTACCGAAATTAATTGGCGGCTATTTCGATACCGACCAGCGTGCTGCGGGTCTGGGCTTCACCTACAACGTTGGGGCGCTGGGCGGGGCACTGGCGCCGATCATCGGCGCGCTGATTGCACAACGTCTGGATCTGGGTACTGCGCTGGGATCGCTCTCCTTCGGCCTGACATTTGTGGTGATCCTGCTGATTGGTCTCGATATGCCGTCCCGCGTACAGCGCTGGCTGCGCCCTGAAGCGTTACGCACGCATGATGCCATCGATGGTCGGCCATTTAGCGGGGCCGTGCCGTTCGGCGGTGACAAAAGCACCATGGTGAAATCCAAAAGTTAATCGGGTCGCCCGGCGCTAAACCGGGCAACTAGCGAAAGGGAAGAACGATGTCGTTATTTGAGCAGTGGGATAAAAAGCTTATCACCGCGATGCAGAAGGCAGCGTCATGACTACGCTGGCGATTGATATTGGCGGCACCAAACTGGCTGCCGCGCTGGTGGACAGCAGTCTGCAAATCCGCGAACGGCGTGAATTGCCAACGCCTGCCAGCAAAACGCCGGATGCGCTGCGCGCCGCGTTACAGGCACTGATTGCGCCACTACAAGAGCAGGCGAAGCGGGTGGCGATCGCCTCGACGGGGATTATCCGTGAGGGTTCTTTGCTGGCGCTGAATCCGCATAACCTCGGCGGGTTGCTGCATTTTCCGCTGCGGCAAACGCTAAAAGATCTCACCGGTTTGCCGACGCTGGCGGTCAATGATGCGCAGGCCGCGGCGTGGGCTGAGTATCATGCGCTTGGCGGCGAGTATCGCGATATGGTGTTTATTACTGTTTCCACCGGCGTGGGCGGCGGGGTAGTGAGTGTTGGGAAACTGCTGACCGGAGTCGGCGGTCTGGCCGGGCATCTGGGACATACGCTGGCCGATCCGCATGGACCCGTGTGTGGCTGCGGGCGTGTGGGCTGCGTTGAAGCGATCGCATCTGGTCGTGGGATCGCGGCGGCTGCCGAAGGCGCGCTTGCCGGATGCGACGCCAAAACTATTTTTAGCCGTGCCGGGCAGGGTGATGAGCAGGCAAGCCAGTTGATCCATCGCTCAGCGCGAACATTGGCAAGGCTTGTCGCCGATGTGAAGGCCACGACCGATTGCCAGTGCGTGGTCATTGGCGGCAGCGTTGGGCTGGCTGAAGGGTATCTGGCGCTGGTGGAACATTATCTGGCACAAGAGCCAGCGGCCTATCACGTGGAATTACTGGCAGCGCATTACCGTCATGACGCTGGATTATTGGGGGCTGCGCTGTTGGCCCGGGGAGAATAATGATGATGACCGATGAGCTGCGTTCACTGCCTTCTTCCGGATTACATCCGGTATTGCAGGAAGCGCTAACGCTGGCCGTTGCGGCAAGGCCGCAGGAGAAAGTACCAGGATGCTATGAGCTGCAGGGCGATAATATTTTTATGAACGTCATGCAGTTCGTCACGCAGAGCCCAGAGCAAAAGAAAGCGGAGCTGCATCAGCAGTACATTGATATTCAGGTGCTGTTGTCCGGTGAAGAACGCATTCTGTTCGGGATGACCGATTCTGCTCGCCAGTGCGAAGAGATACATGCTGAGGACGATTATCAACTGTGCAATCACATTGCCGATGAGCAGGCGCTCACCTTAAAGCCGGGAAGATTCGCAATTTTTATGCCGGGTGAACCGCATAAACCGGGTTGTGCAGTGGGGGACCCAGGGGAAATCAAAAAAGTCGTGATTAAGGTGCGCGCCAGCTTGTTACACGCCTGAAGATGAGAGAGACGGTGTCGGATGACAAGGTTGGGCCATCCGACACGGGATATAACAATTTAGCGCTTAAACGTCACCGCTTCCGGCTGCGTCAAGTGCAGCGTGGTTTGGCTGGGGACTGTCTCGGCAATGACTCGCCCATGACGAATAGAATACCGCGCAGGCGTCTGGCGACGAACCGCGTCAAATCCATTTTCAGCCGGTAAAATCACCAGATTCGCGGTGTTCCCCACGCTCAGGCCATAGTCCTGCAGGTGCAGGGTTTTCGCGCTGTGGGTAGTGATCAGATTCAGTCCATCATTTATCTGTCCGTATCCCATCAGCTGGCACACGTGTAACCCCATATGCAGCACCTGTAACATATTTGCCGTGCCTAATGGATACCACGGATCGAAGACGTCATCATGACCGAAGCAGACGTTGATCTCCGCTTCCAGCATCTCTTTGACGCGCGTGACGCCGCGGCGTTTAGGATAAGTGTCAAAGCGTCCTTGCAGGTGAATATTCACCAGTGGATTGGCGACAAAGTTAATACCGGACATTTTCAACAGGCGGAAAAGACGGGAAGCATATGCGCCGTTATAGGAGTGCATTGCCGTGGTATGACTGGCAGTCACGCGCTCGCCCATATTGTAGCGATGCGCCAGCGCCGCGACGGTTTCAACAAAGCGTGATTGCTCATCGTCAATTTCGTCGCAGTGCACATCGATAAGTCGGTCGTATTTTTGCGCCAGGGCGAAGATTTTGTGCAGCGACTCCACGCCATATTCACGCGTAAATTCAAAGTGGGGAATCGCGCCGATGACATCGGCCCCCAAACGCACGGCTTCCTCTAACAGCGCTTCACCGTTGGGATAAGACAGAATACCTTCTTGCGGGAATGCGACAATTTGCAGCTCTACCCACGGCGCGACCTCTTGCTTCACCTCCAGCATGGCTTTCAAAGCCGTTAGCGTAGGATCGGAAACGTCAACGTGGGTACGGACATACTGGATGCCATTCGCCATCTGCCATTTCAGGGTTTGCATCGCGCGCGCTTTTACGTCTTCGTGGGTCAGCATTGCCTTACGCTCGGCCCAGCGTTCAATACCCTCAAACAGCGTACCAGACTGGTTCCAGCTCGGCTCACCCGCGGTTTGCGTGGTATCCAGATGGATATGTGGCTCAACGAACGGTGGGATTGCCAGACCACCCTCGGCATCAAGCACTTCGCCTTGTGGTAACGCAGCTGCGTCCTGAGGCTCAATCCGGCTGAAGCGCCCGTTTTCAATCGTGAGCTGCCATAATCCTTCGCGTCCCTGTAAACGCGCCTGACGGATGGTGATGTTATTGTTCTGCATGGCTGACCTCTGGTGATTTAGCAAGGCTGCGATTGAAAAGTGGATTCAGCAGGATATAGCTGAATACGCCGCCGAGTACGGCGTTGACTGGCACAATACCGGGAATATAGTGACCGGCGGCGATGCCCAGCGCAACGGACAAAATAGCTATCCAGTTGACGGTCATAAATCGTGCTTTGCTGAAATCGGCATATCGGCGATGGTTCAGCAGATAGTCGGCGATAATCACCCCGCCAATCGGCGGAATCGCTGCCGACAGAAATGTTAGCCAGCCAACAAAGTTATTGTAAAGCCACAGCGCGCACAGTGTGCCGATAATGCCGTTAGCCACCGACAGCGTACGGCTGGAAAGGCCGGTAATATTGGCAAATCCCAGACCCGATGCGTACAGCGCATTGTCATTAGTGGTCCAGATATTCAGGCCGAGCACCACAATTGCTGGCAGCAGCAGGCCCTGGGCTATCATCACGTCAGAAATATCTGCTTGTCCGACTGCAGCAGCGCCCGCCGCACCGAAGATAAACATCAACGAGTTGCCAAGGAAAAAAGCGACCATGGCAATCAGCACCGCGCCTTTGGCATTGCGGCCAAAGCGAACGAAGTCAGCAGTTAACGTCCCGGCGCTGACAAACGAGCCTACCACCAGCGCCAGAGCGGTGGAGAAATTAAGCGGCGTTTGCGGCGCAATCGCTTTTAAATGGTCTAAACCGCCGACATCGCTCACCGCAAGCCAGACGGAGTAGCTGCCAAGAATGACGATGGCGGGCACGGCGATGATAGATAAAATGGTCAGGGCCGAGATGCCAAAAAAGATAGTCATCGTCATCAGCAGACCGGAAACCGCAATCAGGATATTGACGTCAATCCCCGTCGCTTTGCCAACCGGAATGGCAAACATGGCTACACCCACGCCAAACCAGCCTACCTGGGTGCCGCCTAATAGCAGTGAAGGAAGCCAGGAACCTTTCACGCCAAATGAGTAACGAGCAAGGAGGTGGGTGGAGAGTCCGGTTTTTGCTCCGATGAAACCGAGAAATGCAGTGTAAATACCGAGGAGAAGATTACCGAAGAGAACTGCGAGGAAGAAATCATTATAAGAAAGACCGGTACCGAGTGTGCCACCGGTCCACATACTGGCGGAAAAAAATGTGAGCCCCAACATAACAAACGTTAGTGGTATCACGCCTTTCCGCGCCGCCAGAGGGACGGGGCCCTGGCTATAATTGTTGTCCTGCGACACAACGCCTCCATGAATTTTGCCCAAAAAATCCGCCGCATAATATACAGTTCTCAGAATAAAGCAAACGTTTTCGTGTGATGTTTAC
>NZ_CP069763.1:622858-682628 GCF_016893685.1 Citrobacter cronae | reverse complement strand
GAGTTACACTTCCAGATAATTCAGAATCCCGTCAGCCGCTTTACGACCTTCGGCAATCGCGGTGACCACCAGATCCGAACCGCGCACGATATCGCCACCGGCGAAGATTTTCGGGTTGCTGGTCTGAAAGGCGATGTCACTGCGCTCAGGGGCGATAATCCGGCCCTGAGAATCCAGTTCGACGCTGTGTTTTGCCAGCCATTCCATACTGTGCGGACGGAAACCAAACGCCAGTACCACCGCATCCGCCGGTACAACGTGCTCGGAACCGGCGACGATCTCCGCGCGGCGACGACCCTTCGCATCCGGTTCGCCCATTTCGGTACGCGCCATTTTCACGCCGCATACTTTACCGTTGGCATTCACTTCCACGCCTAACGGCTGGACGTTGAACTGGAATTCCACGCCTTCTTCACGCGCGTTTTTCACTTCGCGCTTGGAACCCGGCATGTTCTCTTCGTCGCGGCGATAGGCGCAGATTACGTGTGCTGCGTTCTGGCGAACCGAAGTGCGCACGCAGTCCATTGCCGTATCGCCACCGCCGAGAACGACGACGCGTTTGCCTTCCATGCTGATGTACGGCTCGTCGCTGCTTTCGCCAAAGCCCATCAACTGTTTAGTATTGGCGATCAGGAATGGCAGGGCGTCGAATACGCCGGAAGCGTCTTCGTTCTCCAGTCCGCCGCGCATCGACTGATAGGTACCTACGCCAAGGAATACCGCGTCGTAATCCTTCAGCAGGTCGTCGAGCTGGACGTCACGGCCCACTTCCACGTTGAGTTTGAACTCAATACCCATGCCGGTGAAGATTTCACGGCGGCGGGTCATGACCTCTTTCTCCAGCTTGAAAGCCGGAATGCCGAAGGTCAGCAGACCACCGATCTCCGGATGACGATCAAACACCACTGCCTTCACGCCGTTGCGGGTTAGCACATCAGCGCAGGCCAGGCCCGCCGGCCCCGCACCGATAATCGCCACGCGTTTGTCCGTCTGGCGCACACCGGTCATATCCGGGCGCCAGCCCATTTCGAACGCTTTATCGTTGATATAGCGCTCGATGTTACCGATGGTCACCGCGCCGAACTCGTCATTCAGGGTACAGGATCCTTCACACAGACGATCCTGCGGGCAGACGCGGCCGCAAACTTCCGGCAGGGTGTTGGTCTGGTGTGACAGCTCAGCCGCTTCAAAAATACGCCCCTCGTTGGCCAGCTTCAGCCAGTTTGGGATGTAGTTATGCACCGGGCACTTCCACTCGCAGTACGGGTTGCCGCAGGACAGGCAGCGATCCGCCTGCGCTTTCGCCTGGCCTTCAGAAAAAGGCTCGTAGATCTCGATAAACTCGATCTTACGGATCTTCAGCGGTTTCTTCGGCGGATCAACGCGCTGCAGGTCGATAAATTGGTATACGTTCTGACTCATTGCTGCTACCCCTTACTGCGCCTGCACACGCAGCTCTGCTGCGCTACGACTACGGTGACCCAACAGTGCTTTCACATCACTTGATTTTGGTTTTACCAGCGCGAATTTCGCTGAGAATGCTGGCCAGTTAGCCAGGATCTCTTCGCCGCGTGAAGAGCCGGTATGTTGTACGTGCTCGGTAATCAGACCGCGCAGGTGTTCTTCGTGAATGGCAAGAGAATCAACGTCCAGCACTTCCACCAGTTCCGGGTTCACGCGCTTGCGGAAATCGCCATCTTCATCCAGTACGTAGGCGAATCCGCCCGTCATGCCTGCCCCGAAGTTAACGCCCGTTTTGCCGAGAATACAGACGATGCCGCCGGTCATGTATTCGCAGCCGTTGTCGCCGATACCTTCCACCACGGTGATTGCGCCGGAGTTACGTACCGCAAAGCGCTCGCCCGCACGACCTGCCGCAAACAGACGACCGCCGGTGGCGCCGTACAGGCAGGTATTACCAATGATGCTCGCTTTATGACTGAGGAATGCGGAACCTATTGGCGGACGAATCGCGATAAGGCCGCCCGCCATACCTTTGCCGACATAGTCGTTGGCATCGCCGGTCAGATACAGCTCCACGCCGCCCGCGTTCCACACGCCAAAGCTCTGGCCTGCAGTACCGTTGAAGTGCGCTTTAATCGGGTCAGATGCCAGGCCCTGATCGCCGTGGGTTTGGGCAATATAGCCAGACAGCGACGCGCCGACGGAACGGTCGGTGTTGCGGATATCGAACCAGAAGGTTTTGCTCTGGCGCTCGTCGACATACGGTTTTGCCTGTTGCAGTAGCTGTGCGTTCAGTACGCCGTTATCAAACGGCGGGTTGTTCTCGGTGCAGAACAACGCCTTACCAGGATGCGGCTCGGCGGTTTCCAGCAGACGCGACAGCTCCAGCTTCTGCTGTTTGGCGGTAAACCCTTCCAGCTCTTTGAGCAGGTCGGTACGACCAATCAGATCCACCAGACGTTTCACGCCCAGCTCGGCCATCAGCTCGCGTACTTCGCGGGCGATAAATTCAAAGTAGTTGGTCACTTTGAACGGCAGACCGTGATAGTGGTTCTTACGCAGTTTGTCGTCCTGAGTTGCCACGCCGGTTGCGCAGTTATTCAGATGGCAAATACGCAGGTATTTACAGCCCAGCGCGACCATTGGGCCGGTGCCGAAACCAAAGCTTTCCGCGCCAAGAATCGCCGCTTTAATGATATCCACGCCGGTTTTCAGACCGCCATCGACCTGCAGACGAATCTTATGACGCAGACCGTTGGCGACCAACGCCTGCTGGGTTTCCACCAGACCCAGCTCCCATGGGCAGCCCGCATATTTCACAGAGGAGAGCGGGCTTGCGCCGGTGCCGCCGTCGTAGCCGGCGATGGTGATCAGATCCGCATAGGCTTTTGCCACGCCGGTAGCGATGGTGCCGACACCCGGTTCGGACACCAGCTTCACCGAGATCATCGCTTTCGGGTTAACCTGTTTAAGGTCGAAAATCAGCTGCGCTAAGTCCTCGATAGAGTAGATATCGTGGTGCGGCGGCGGGGAGATCAGCGTCACCCCCGGCACCGAATAGCGCAGTTTGGCGATGTACGGGGTAACTTTATCACCCGGCAACTGACCGCCTTCGCCCGGCTTCGCGCCCTGAGCGACTTTAATCTGAATGACGTCGGCGTTGACCAGGTACGCCGGGGTTACGCCAAAGCGACCGGAAGCCACCTGCTTAATACGCGATACCTTGTTGGTGCCATAACGCGCAGGATCTTCGCCGCCTTCGCCGGAGTTAGAGTTACCGCCGATGCTGTTCATCGCTTCCGCCAGCGCCTCATGTGCTTCCGGGCTTAATGCGCCGATAGACATGGCTGCGGTATCAAAGCGTTTAAATAATTCGCTTGCGGGCTCTACCTCGTCAATGCTCACGGCTTCATCGCCAGGCGTAATCGCCAGCAGATCGCGCAGCGTGGCTGCCGGACGCTCATTGACCAGCTTGGCATATTCCTGATAGTCGCTGTATTCGCCGCTTTGTACAGCCTGTTGCAGCGTGCGTACCACGTCCGGGTTGTAAGCGTGGTATTCGCCGCCGTGGACGTACTTCAGCAAACCGCCCTGGCTAATCGGTTTCCGCGCCAGCCAGGCATGTTTCGAGAGGTTTAGCAGATCCTGCTGGAAGTCGGTAAAAGCTGCGCCGCTGATGCGGCTGACTACGCCCTGGAAGCACAGCGCCACGACATCATCGTGCAGACCAACGGCTTCAAACAGCTTCGAGCAGCGGTAAGAGGCGATGGTTGAGATGCCCATTTTGGACATGATCTTGTACAGACCTTTGTTGATGCCGTTACGGTAGTTCAGCATCACGGTCCGGTAATCTTTGGCAATCGCCTGAGTGTCGATCAGACGCCCCAGCGTTTCATAGGCCAGATACGGATAAATGGCCGTCGCACCGAAGCCGAGCAGCACCGCGAAGTGGTGCGGGTCACGCGCGCTCGCCGTTTCAACGATGATGTTGGCGTCGCAACGCAGGCTTTGTTCTACCAGACGCGTTTGCACTGCGCCCACGGCCATCGGTGCCGGAACCGGCAAGCGGTTTTTCGCGATGTTACGGTCAGAAAGCACCAGCAGTACCGTGCCGTTACGTACCATCTGTTCCGCCTTATCGCACAAGGCTTTGACGGTCTCTTCAAGCGTGGTTTCGGTCACATCAAAGGTGATATCCAGCCGGTCAGCGCGATAATGCTCCTCTTTCATGGTGGTGAGCTGGGTGAAATCGGAGTACAGCAGGATCGGTGATTTAAAGCTCAGACGGTGTGCCTGACCTTCGGCTTCGCAGAAGACGTTCATTTCGCGACCGATGCTGGTGGCCAGCGACATAACGTGCGCTTCACGCAGCGGGTCGATCGGCGGGTTAGTCACCTGCGCGAACTGCTGACGGAAGTAGTCATAAATGATGCGCGGCTGGCTGGACAGCACGGCAAACGGGGTATCGTCACCCATTGAGCCGACCGCTTCCTGGCCGTTTTCACCGAGCACGCGAATGACGGAATCCAGCTCTTCGGCGCTGTAGTTAAACTGTTTCTGGTAGCTGGCGAGGGTATCATCGTCCAGCTCGCGGCTGCCGACCTGATCGTCAGCCAGCTCTTCGAACGGCACCAGGCGACGAACGTTTTTCTCCATCCACTCTTTGTAGGGGTGGCGGCTTTTCAGGTCATTATCGGTTTCCGCTGAGTGCAGAATGCGGCCGCTGCGGGTGTCGATAACCATCAGCTCGCCAGGGCCGACGCGGCCTTTTTCCACCACTTCATCCGGCTGATAATCCCAGATCCCGACTTCAGAGGCGCAGGTAATCAGCTTGTCTTTGGTGATGACGTAGCGCGCCGGGCGCAGGCCGTTACGATCGAGGTTACAGGCGGCAAAGCGACCATCGGACATGACGATGCCCGCCGGGCCGTCCCACGGTTCCATGTGCATAGAGTTGAAGTCAAAGAACGCGCGCAGCTCCGGATCCATATCCGGGTTGTTCTGCCAGGCCGGCGGCACCAGTAAGCGCATGGCGCGGATGATGTCCATCCCGCCCGCCAGCAGCAGCTCCAGCATGTTATCCATGGAGCTGGAGTCGGAGCCGGTTTCGTTGACGAACGGCGCCGCGTCATGCAGGTCAGGGATCAGTGGCGTCTGGAATTTATAGGTACGGGCGCGCGCCCACTGGCGGTTACCTGTGATGGTGTTGATTTCGCCATTGTGCGCCAGGTAGCGGAACGGCTGCGCCAGCGGCCAGCGCGGCACGGTGTTGGTGGAGAAGCGCTGGTGGAACAGGCAGATGGCCGATTCCAGACGCAGGTCCGCGAGGTCCAGGTAAAAGCGCGGCAGATCCGCCGGCATACACAGACCTTTATAGATATTGACCAGGTTCGACAGGCTACAGACGTAGAAGTCTTTATCTTGCAGGAGGCGTTTTTCAATACGACGGCGAGCAATGAACAGGCGGCGTTCCATATCACGTGGGCGCCAACCCGCAGGGGCGTTAACGAAAATTTGCTCAATACGAGGCAGGGAGGATAGAGCGATTTCACCGAGAACACCTTCGTTGGTCGGCACGTCGCGCCAGCCGACAATCGACAGGGTCTCCTGCTGTAATTCTTCTTCGACTATGCGGCGAGAGGCTGCCGCCAGTTCGGCGTCTTTATTTAAAAAGATCATGCCGACGGCGTAGTTTTTGGCTAAACGCCAGCCGCGCTCTTGCGCCACGATGCGGAAAAAGCGATCCGGTTTTTGTAACAGCAGGCCGCAACCATCGCCGGTTTTTCCATCGGCAAGAATTGCGCCACGGTGCTGCATGCGGGCCAGTGCGTGTATGGCGGTACGCACTACCTTGTGGCTAGGTTCGCCTTCTATGTGGGCGATCAGGCCGAAACCACAGTTATCCCTCTCAAGAGATTTATCGTACAACATATGAGTGAACCTCCCCAGGCTCTGCGGGATTCCCATCTGAACCGTTGCGCACGGGCACTCCAAGAGCATGGCGACGGGGTTTGCGTGCATACGCTTACCTCGCATTCGCCCTCTTTATCCTTTTCGCACAGGTCAAACAAGTTTGAGGACTTGCTTCAGAGGGAATCTCAATTACTGCATAAATATGATGAGCAGGCTGCTCATCCAGAAAGCTTCCAGCGGATTTCCACGTTATCGGGAATCCACACACAGGTCAAATGGCAATCTTATTTATGCAAAAATGTGCTATGGGACAATTAACTTTATGAAATTGCTGAAATAAAATGGTTTTTTACATAGGTTTAACGTAGGGGGAACGGTCAGGGAAGTGTGATCTGTCTCACTGTCAGAACGGCTGTATATCCCTCGTCCTGCCTTTGTTTATCAAGATGTTTGGCATTTTATGCTGGTTTTTAAAGTTTTGGCGTCTTAAAGATACTGTTTTTATGCAAAGAGTATAAGAAGATAAAAAAAAGAGTCGAATATAAGGAAAAGTAATTACATTTTTAGTGAATGAAATTTCGATTATTTTGATTTGTTATGCAATGAATAAAGGCTCGCCAGGGCGATTGATCCAGGTCATCGCCGACTGGGGCAAAAAATGGCAGGCTTTGGCCTCTTTTCAAGGCGCGGTCTACCAGATTATGCAGTTACAGAAATTAGTCAATATGTTTGGTGGGGATCTTTCTCGCCGTTATGGACAAAAGGTTCATAAACTCACGCTGCACGGCGGCTTTAGCTGCCCAAATCGCGATGGCACCATCGGGCGCGGCGGATGTACTTTCTGTAATGTTGCCTCGTTTGCCGATGAAGCGCAGCAGCACCATTCCATAGCCGAGCAGCTTGAACATCAGGCGCACCTGGTCAATCGCGCAAAACGCTATCTGGCCTATTTCCAGGCCTACACCAGCACCTTTGCTGAAGTACAGGTGCTGCGTTCGATGTATCAACAGGCGGTCAGCCAGGCCAGTATCGTTGGGTTATGCGTTGGGACACGCCCCGACTGTGTGCCGGAAGCGGTGCTTGATCTGCTTTGCGAGTATAAAGATCTGGGCTATGAAGTGTGGCTGGAGCTCGGTCTGCAAACCGCGCATGACAAAACCTTGCACCGAATTAACCGCGGCCATGATTTCGCCTGCTACCAAAACACCACGCGGCTGGCGCGCGAGCGCGGGCTGAAAGTGTGCTCGCATCTGATCGTCGGTCTGCCGGGAGAAGGGCAGGCAGAATGTCTGCAAACCATGGAACGCGTGGTGGAGACGGGCGTTGACGGTATTAAGCTGCATCCGCTGCATATTGTGAAAGGCAGTACGATGGCAAAAGCCTGGGAAGCCGGGCGGCTGAACGGGATTGAACTGGACGACTACACGATTACCGCAGGTGAGATGATCCGCCATACGCCGCCGGAGGTGATTTATCATCGTATTTCCGCCAGCGCGCGTCGCCCAACGCTGTTGGCGCCGCTATGGTGTGAAAATCGCTGGACGGGGATGGTCGAACTGGATAAGTACCTTAACGAGCACGGCGTGCAAGGCTCGGCGCTGGGTACGCCGTGGGTGCAACTGGGGAGCTAGTATGTAGGCCTGATAAGGCAAAGCCGCCATCAGGCAATCTGCGCCTGCTTGCCTGATGGCGCTTCGCTTATCAGGCCTACGATGAACTTATCCGGCCTACCGCCTACCCGGTCATTTCACCGATAACCGCCGCATTTCTTGCACAATCTTCAACGTCACGCTGAGAATTGAGTATTATTGTGCCAAGTTGTCGTGAAGGAACCCTCTATGAAGCAAATTCGTATGCTGGCGCAATATTATGTCGACCTGATGATGAAGTTAGGTCTGGTGCGCTTTTCGCTGCTATTAGCGCTGGCTTTGGTCGTGTTGGCAATTGTGGTGCAAATGGCTGTCACCATGGTGCTGCATGGCCAGGTAGAAAGCATTGATGTCATCCGCTCTATCTTTTTTGGTCTGTTAATTACCCCCTGGGCCGTCTATTTTTTGTCAGTGGTGGTGGAGCAACTGGAGGAATCCCGGCAGCGTCTGTCACGGCTGGTGCAAAAGCTGGAAGAGATGCGCGAGCGCGATCTCAAGCTCAATGTGCAGTTGAAAGATAATATCGCCCAGCTCAATCAGGAAATTGTTGAGCGCGAAAAAGCTGAAGCGGAGCGTCAGGAAACGTTTGAGCAACTGAAGGTCGAAATCAAAGAGCGCGAAGAAGCGCAGATTCAGCTTGAGCAACAGTCTTCATTTTTACGCTCTTTCCTTGATGCCTCGCCGGACCTGGTCTTTTATCGTAATGAAGATAAAGAATTTTCCGGCTGTAACCGCGCCATGGAGTTGCTGACCGGCAAGAGCGAAAAGCAACTGGTGAATTTGAAACCGGCTGACGTTTACTCCCCTGAGGCGGCTGAAAAAGTTATTGAGACCGACGAGAAGGTGTTTCGTCATAACGTCTCGCTCACCTATGAACAGTGGCTGGACTATCCGGATGGACGCAAAGCCTGCTTTGAAATTCGTAAAGTGCCTTACTACGACCGCGTCGGTAAACGACATGGCCTGATGGGCTTTGGTCGCGATATTACCGAACGTAAGCGTTATCAGGACGCGCTTGAACGCGCCAGCCGCGATAAGACCACGTTTATTTCCACCATCAGTCACGAGCTGCGTACGCCGCTGAACGGTATTGTTGGCTTAAGCCGGATCCTGCTGGATACGGATTTGACCGCCGAGCAGGAAAAATACCTGAAAACTATCCACGTCTCAGCCGTGACGCTGGGCAATATTTTCAACGATATTATCGATATGGATAAGATGGAGCGGCGTAAAGTCCAGCTCGATAACCAGCCGATCGATTTCACCAGCTTTATGGCGGATCTGGAAAACCTCTCTGGCCTGCAGGCGCAGCAAAAAGGGCTGCGTTTTGTGCTTGAGCCAACGCTACCGTTGCCGCATAAAGTGATTACCGACGGCACGCGTTTGCGCCAGATTCTGTGGAATCTGATCAGCAACGCCGTGAAGTTTACCCAGCAGGGGCAGGTGACCGTGCGGGCGCGCTATGACCAGGGGAATATGCTGCATTTCGAGGTAGAAGATTCCGGGATCGGCATTCCGCAGGATGAACAGGATAAAATCTTCGCCATGTATTATCAGGTGAAGGACAGTAACGGCGGCAAACCGGCAACAGGAACCGGGATTGGTCTGGCCGTATCAAAGCGTCTGGCGAAAAATATGGGCGGCGATATTACGGTCTCCAGCCAGGCTGGTAAAGGCTCTGTCTTTACGCTGACTGTGCATGCGCCTGCGGTAGCGGAAGAGATTGAAGACGCTTTTGAAGACGATGACATGCCGCTGCCCGCCCTGAATGTCCTGCTGGTGGAAGACATTGAACTGAACGTCATTGTCGCGCGCTCAGTGCTGGAAAAACTGGGTAATAGCGTGGATGTCGCCATGACCGGGAAAGCCGCGCTGGAAATGTTCACGCCGGGTGAATATGACCTGGTATTGCTGGATATTCAGCTACCGGATATGACCGGGCTGGATATCTCCCGCGAGCTTACGCAAAAATACGCGCGTGAAGATCTGCCGCCGCTGGTGGCCCTTACCGCCAACGTTCTGAAAGATAAAAAAGAGTATCTGGATGCGGGAATGGACGACGTGCTGAGTAAGCCGCTGTCAGTCCCGGCTTTAACCGCCATGATCAAAAAATACTGGGATACCCGAAACAAAGAGGAGAGCACTGTGACATCTGAAGAGAGCAGTAAATCGCAAGCGCTATTAGATATTCCTATGTTGGAACAATACCTCGAGCTGGTGGGACCGAAGTTAATTACCGACGGGCTGGCGGTGTTTGAGAAGATGATGCCGGGATATTTGAGCGTGCTGGAATCCAATCTGACTGCACGTGATAAAAAAGGCGTGGTTGAGGAAGGTCATAAAATTAAAGGTGCGGCAGGTTCGGTGGGGCTGCGCCATCTGCAACAGTTAGGTCAGCAAATCCAGTCGCCAGATCTTCCAGCCTGGGAAGATAACGTTGCTGAATGGATTGAAGAGATGAAGCAGGAGTGGCAGCACGACGTGGCGGTACTAAAAGCCTGGGTGGCGAGTGTGGAAAAAAAATGACCCCGGCTTGACCGGGGTGCGCGAATACTGCGCCAACACCAGGGAAATCGTGGCTGCGCCGTAACTTATTGTCATTGTGTACAAAGGCACAGCCCTATTTTTCAGGCCGCACGCAGTTAAGATAGCAAATCTTAAATAATTTGTTACATGAATCAGTTAAATGTGTGAAGCGTAGCATTTAAATCATAATAACTAATATGTTTCAGCCAGTTGAGAAAGGAGTATCACGATGAAAAAAGTGGGAGTCGTGCTCAGCGGATGCGGTGTGTATGACGGTGCAGAGATCCATGAAACCGTACTCACGCTGCTGGCCATTGCCCGCAACGGCGCGCAGGCCGTCTGCTTCGCACCGGATAAACAACAAGCTGATGTGATTAATCATCTGACCGGTGAGCCGATGTCGGAAACACGCAATGTCCTGATTGAAGCCGCTCGCCTCACACGCGGCGAGATTCGCCCGCTTGCTCAGGCGGTTTCAACGGAACTGGATGCGTTGATCGTGCCGGGTGGGTTTGGCGCCGCCAAAAATCTGAGTAATTTTGCCAGCCAGGGCAGCGAATGCCGGGTTGACAGTGATTTAGCCGCGCTGGCAGTTGCCATGCATCAGATGGGGAAACCGTTGGGATTTATGTGTATTGCGCCCGCCATGTTACCCAAAATTTTTGATTTTCCGCTGCGTCTGACCATTGGCACGGATATCGATACGGCAGAGGTACTGGAGGAGATGGGCGCTGAACATGTGCCTTGTCCAGTTGATGACATTGTCGTTGATGAAGACAACAAAATCGTTACCACGCCCGCCTATATGCTGGCGCAGGATATCGCTCAGGCCGCGAGTGGCATCGATAAACTGGTCTCGCGTGTGCTGGTGTTGGTTGAATGAGAACAGGCGTTACCGCTTTTCTGCGGCGTATCTTTCTACGAGCGGTTATCGTCCTCGCCGTATTCTGGGGCGGGGGCATCGCCCTTTTCAGCGTGATGCCGGTGCCGTTTTCGGCGGTGATGGTCGAGCGGCAACTGGGCGCATGGTTATCCGGTGATTTCGGGTATGTGGCGCACTCGGACTGGGTGAGTATGGATGAGATCTCACCGTGGATGGGGCTGGCGGTGATTGCCGCCGAGGACCAGAAGTTCCCTGACCATTGGGGATTCGATGTCTCTGCCATCGAGAAAGCGCTGGCGCATAATGAACGTAATGAAAACCGTATTCGCGGGGCGTCAACGTTATCGCAACAGACGGCAAAAAACCTCTTTCTGTGGGATGGACGTAGCTGGGTGCGTAAGGGCCTTGAAGCCGGGCTCACGCTGGGGATGGAAACGGTCTGGAGCAAGAAACGTATTCTGACCGTCTATCTGAACGTTGCGGAGTTTGGCGACGGCATTTTTGGCGTGGAGGCGGCGGCGCAGCGGTATTTTCATAAACCTGCCAGTCGCTTAAGTATGTCTGAAGCGGCCTTGCTGGCGGCGGTCCTACCTAATCCTTTACGTTTTAAAGCGAATGCGCCTTCGGGTTATGTGCGTAGCCGTCAGGCGTGGATTATGCGCCAAATGCGCCAGTTAGGCGGTGAGTCGTTTATGCGGGAAAATAAGCTGTATTAGCTGAGTTATTGCCGGATGCGGCGTAAACGCCTTATCCGGCCTACTGGCTACGTTCTGTGTACTCGATTAATCTTCGTCAAACCCTGAATTAAACAGGGCAACTACCGCGGCCAGAGCTTCAACTTCCTGCGGGCCTGTGGCTTCAACTTCTATCTGCCGCCCCTTCGCAGAATCCAGCATCAGCAGCGCGATAACGCTGTTTGCCTCGGCTTCCGTTCCTTCATCATTACGCAGCAAAACTTCTGCTTCGAAACCCTGCATCAATTCAAAAAGTTTCATTGCTGGCCGGGCATGCATGCCCAGCTTATTAGTGATTTCAACGGTTTGCTTCACGGTCATGATTTACGTTTTTCCAGCGTACGATGGCGTGACTGCACGTTTTTACCGCGTGAGCGGAAGTAGTCTGCCAACTGCTCTGCAATATACACCGAACGGTGTTTCCCGCCGGTACAGCCGATGGCTACAGTGAGGTAGCTGCGGTTGTTGGTCTCCAGCATGGGTAACCATAGCTCAAGATAGCTGCGGGTCTGGTAGATAAAATTGTGTACTTCTGTGTGCCTGTCGAGGAAGGCGGCGACAGGGCGGTCAAGACCGGTCATCGGACGCAGCTTCGGATCCCAGTGTGGGTTGGGCAGGAAGCGCACGTCAAAGACGTAGTCCGCGTCAATCGGGATACCGTGTTTGAAACCAAAGGATTCGAATACCATCGTCAGTTCACGTTCACGTTTGCCCAGCAGTCGGGTACGCAGCATTTCCGCCAGTTCGTGTACGGACATTTCGGAGGTATCAACAATCAGGTCTGCGCGGGAACGCAGCGGCTCCAACAAATCGCTTTCTTTATCGATAGCGCTTTCCAGCGACAAGTTTTTGCTGGAGAGGGGGTGTAAACGACGCGTGTCGCTGTAGCGGCGAATCAGCGTGTTACGGTCAGCATCAAGGAACAGCAACTGCGGTGAGAAGCCTTCAGGCAGATTGTTCATTGCCTGCTCGAAAATCTCCGGGGATTCCGGCATGTTACGCACATCAATGCTGACGGCCGCAGAAATCTGGCGATCGGCCAGTGTACGAGCCAGATCGGGCAACAGCACTACGGGAAGGTTATCCACGCAGTAAAAACCCATATCTTCCAGCGCACGCAGGGCAACGGATTTGCCTGACCCTGAACGACCGCTGACGATCATCAGTACCATGTACTGTTTCTCCTCACAACGACAAAAAAGGATGCCATTGGGTTGTTATGCGTCATCCTGTCCACCTTCGGTGTCCGTGATGATTTGATACAACTCCTGGTCACTCTGTGCGGCGCGCAGGCGACGGCAGATGGCTTTATCTGCCAGACGTTTGGCGACCAGCGATAATGTATGCAAATGCGTCTTGGTTTGGTCTGCCGGGACCAGCAGGGCGAAAAGCAGATCGACGGGCTGATTATCAATGGCGTCGAAGGCGATGGGCGTTTCGAGTTGCACAAACACGCCAACCGCGCGCATCGTGTCTTCTTCCAGCTTGCCGTGCGGGATGGCAATACCATTACCGATGCCGGTACTGCCCATTTTTTCACGCGTCAGAATGGCTTCAAATACCACCTGAGAGGGCAAGCTGAGCTGTTTTGCCGCCAGTTCACTGATGATTTCCAGTGCGCGTTTCTTGCTTTGGCAGTGAACGGCCGCGCGCGTACATTCCTGGTTAAGAACATTGCTCAGTTGTAGAGTCGTATCGTTATTTGTCATAATTTCACCTAAGCGCTAACTGTACAAATGGCCCGTTGTGCTGCACAACAGGCCGTCCTGCACCCGCTAACTGCCCGGAAAGTTAGTGCTGTTTCAGTTTATCTTTATGTTTTGTTAACTGCCGAGCCAGTTTATCAATTAAACCGTCAATGGCGGCGTACATATCCTGACCTTCCGCGCTGGCATGAATTTCGCCACCGTTTACATGCAGTGTTGCATCCGAGATATGTGTAACCTTCTCCACTTTCAACACAATATAGACCTGATTAATCCGGTCGAAATATTGTTCAAGCTTGGCGAATTTGGTATTAACAAACTCGCGCAGAGCTTCCGTGATTTCGACGTTGTTTCCAGTGATGTTGAGCTGCATAGTGTCTTCCTTATCGGTTGGGTCACACCAGTTGTTTGCGCTGGTTAGACGGCGGAATGGATAAAGACTCTCGGTACTTCGCAACGGTGCGGCGTGCCACCATGATACCCTGATCCGACAGCATAGAGGTTAACTTGCTGTCACTCAGCGGTTTCGCGGGGTTTTCCGCAGCAATTAATTTCTTCACCAGTGCGCGGATAGCTGTGGATGAGGCTTCGCCCCCGCCTTCAGTGTTAACGTGACTGGAAAAGAAATACTTCAGTTCAAATATGCCGCGCGGACTGTGCAAATACTTTTGCGTGGTCACTCGGGAAATGGTCGATTCGTGCATCTCGACGGCCTGGGCGATATCCGCCAGCACCATCGGTTTCATAAATTCTTCGCCTTGCTCAAAGAAGGCCTGCTGCTGTTCAACGATACAGCGACTGACGCGCAGCAGCGTATCATTACGGCTTTCCAGACTTTTAATCAGCCACTTCGCATCCTGCAAATTGCTACGAATAAACTGGCTGTCGGCATCGTTGCGCGCGCTATTGCACATCGCAGCGTAGTGCTGGTTAATCTGCAAGCGTGGAATGCTGTCGCCGTTGAGTTCGACCACCCAACGATCGTTATGCTTACGCACCAGCACATCCGGGATGACGTATTCCGGCTCGCCGGTTTGGATCGACTGTCCTGGGCGGGGATCGAGCGACTGGATGAGGTTGACGGCTTCTTTCAGCACGTCTTCTTTCAGTCGGGTTACGCGCATCAGCGAGCGAAAGTCATGGTTGGCTAACAGATCGAGGTGATCGCTGATGATCAGGCGCGCTTCTTCCAGCCATGGTGTGGACTTATCAAATTGCGAAAGTTGGATCAGTAAGCAGTCACGCAGATCTTTGGCTGCCACGCCAACGGGATCAAAGCGCTGAACGCGTTTAAGCACGGCTTCGATTTCATCCATACCGACGTCGTCATCGCCCATGCTTTCGAGAATATCGTCCAGGGTCACGGTGAGATAACCGGTTTCGTCAACCGCATCAACAATCGATGTTGCAATCGCGCGATCGGTATCCGAGAACGGGGTCAGCTCCACTTGCCACATCAGGTAATCCTGCAGCGATTGCGTGGTCTCCCCCTGATAAACAGGCAGTTCGTCGTCAATGTAATCTCCGCTGGTGCCTGAAGGCGTACCGGCGGTGTAGATTTCATCCCAACTGGCGTCAAGCGGCAATTCCTCTGGCATCTCTTTTTGTTCGAGTGCATCTGCGGTATCGAGGGATTCGCTGTCCTGTTTTTCCTGGGTATCAATTTCGTCGTGAAGATCGGTTTGCTCGAGCAGTGGGTTACTTTCCAGCGCTTGCTGAAGTTCTTGCTGAAGTTCCAGCGTGGACAACTGCAACAGACGGATAGCCTGTTGTAGCTGAGGCGTCATCGCCAGTTGTTGGCTAAGCCTGAGTTGCAAACCTTGCTTCATGTTCAGAGTGGTTTTCTCCTGCGGTGACGTGAAGTCTTCTACCCTATCAGAGTCTGAAGTCTTCCCCAAGGTATACGCGCTTAACGTGCTCATCCTGCAGTATTTCTGTCGGCGTGCCGTGGGCGATCAGGTGTCCCTGGCTCACGATATAGGCGCGCTCACAAACTGCCAGCGTTTCGCGGACGTTATGGTCGGTAATCAACACCCCAAGCCCGCTGTCGCGCAGGTGTTCGATGATCCGTTTGATATCGATAACGGAAATCGGGTCAACACCGGCAAACGGTTCATCAAGCAGGATAAATTTCGGATTCGCGGCCAGCGCGCGGGCGATTTCCACACGGCGTCGTTCACCACCGGAGAGCGATTGGCCCATGCTGTCACGCAGATGTTCGATATGGAATTCTTCCATCAGCTCATTGGCGCGATCTTCCCGCTGCTCACTAGTGAGATCGTCACGAATTTGCAGTACCGCCATCAGGTTATCAAACACGCTCAGGCGACGGAAAATAGACGCTTCCTGCGGTAGGTAGCCGATGCCGCGACGCGCGCGCGCATGCAGTGGCAGCAGACTGATATCTTCGTCATCAATGATAATGTTGCCCGCATCGCGCGGGACAATGCCGACCACCATGTAAAATGTCGTTGTCTTGCCCGCACCGTTAGGACCAAGCAGACCGACGATCTCCCCGGAGTTGACGGTCAGACTGACATCTTCCACCACACGGCGGCCCTTATAGGCCTTTGCAAGGTTCTTTGCAGTTAATGTTGCCATAACGAATCAGTTACCTTTTTTCTCTGCCGGAGCCTTGTTTTTGTCCTGCAACTGCGACGGAACCAGAACGGTGGTGACGCGTTTGCCTTTATCGCTGAAGGCCTGCATTTTCTGCTCTTTTACCAGATAGGTGATCTTATCACCCGTGATGTTGCTATCGAGCTGTTCCAGGTAAGCCTTACCGGTGAGCACGACGAAGTCTTTCGCCAGTTCATAGTGCATGTGTGAGGCGCGGCCTTTCACTGGCTTACCGTTGTCCTGCATCTGGTAAAAGGTGGCGGGCTCACCGTAACCATCAATCACTTCTTTACCGTCTTCACCGCCCGGGCGGGTCACAACGACTTTATCGGCATTAATTTTGATGGTGCCCTGAGTCACAATCACGTTACCAGTAAACGTCACCACGTTGCCCTGCATATCCAGGGACTGCTGGTCCGACTCGATGTGAATCGGCTGCTCGGTATCGCCGGTGACGGCAAATGCCGGAATGCTGGCGGCCAGAAGTGAACTGGCAAGCACAAGATTAAGGCTGAGTTTGTTTATTTTGGATTTCATATGAGGTTCTAACCTTTTCAATCAGCTCGGCGTTCTTGTTGCGTAAGTTGCCGCGCATCTTCAGTCCGCTGGAGTTAAATGTTGTGCCATATAACGTGACAAGATCATCAGAAGTGACGTCTTGAGTCACCAGGTTAATCTGTGCGTTATCGGTCGTAATTCTGCGTAGTTGAGAGTCAGGCACCAGGGCGTTAACTTCAACATGGCCGTACAGATACAGCATTCGATCGTTGGTCAATTTGGCTTTATCGGCTTTGATTGACCAGGTCGGTACTTTATCTTTATCAAACGTGGTTAATACCGGTTGAGTAAACCACGAAACCGCTTGCTCCGAATAATATTCAACGTGTTGGGCGATCAAGTGATAGCTCAGCGCGCCTTCCGGACTATACACGACGGTATCGGTATGTTCGCTTTTATAGGTTGGCTCGTTGTTATTGACGGCGACCTGAGTGGCCTCGTCTTTGTCTGCCAGGTTAATACCAATCATCACAAGGACAGCCAGCGACAGTAGAATGATAACCCAACGTCTGGTTTTGCTCATATCGATTGCCCTTTGGCCTCGTCCAGTTTGCCCTGCGCCAGGAGTAATAAATCGCAGACTTCACGTACAGCGCCGCGTCCCCCATCGATACGGGTGACGTAGTCGGCGCGTGGAATCAGCAATGGATGGGCATCCGCCACCGCTACGCTTAATCCCACTTTTGCCATCACTGGCCAGTCGATCAGGTCATCGCCAACATAGGCCACATTTTCCGGCGCGATCGCCAGTTTTCCAAGCAGATCGTCAAAGGCGATCAGTTTGTCTGACTGCCCCTGATACAGATGCGTGATCCCCAATGTGGCACAGCGATCTTCTACAAGTTTAGCCTTTCGTCCGGTAATAATAGCAACCTCAATACCGGAAGTGAGCGCACAGCGAATTCCGTAGCCATCGCGGACGTTAAAAGCCTTCAGCTCTTCACCGTTGTTGCCCATATAAATCAGACCATCAGACAATACGCCATCCACATCCAGGATCAGCAAACGGATGTTCTCTGCCCGGGTGATAACGTCAGCGCTGACGGGTCCATAACAGGTCGCAAGCGACGCACCTGCTTTACTCATTTTCTTTATCCTTGAGTTTCTTACACTACACCTGCACGCAGCAGATCATGCATATGTAACACACCGAGTAACTGGTCGCCATCAGCAACCATTACCGAAGTGATATGGCGGGACTGCATTAAGTTCAGGGCATCAACGGCAAGAATGCCCGGACGCACGCGAATGCCTCCAGGGGTCATCACATCGGCAATGCCTAACTGGCGTACATCTACGCCCATATCAAAGACGCGACGTAAATCGCCATCCGTGAAAATACCGTCAATCTTCATTGCATCATCGCAAATGACGGTCATGCCGAGATTTTTACGTGTGATCTCAAGTAAGGCGTCACGCAGGCTGGCGCTTTTATTAACATGCGGAATCTCATCACCCGTATGCATAATATCGTTAACACGCAGCAAAAGCTTACGGCCCAGTGCGCCACCCGGATGCGATAACGCAAAATCTTCCGCGGTGAAGCCGCGTGCTTTTAATAACGCCACGGCAAGGGCATCGCCCATCACCAGCGTTGCGGTGGTGCTGCTGGTCGGCGCCAGGCCTAACGGGCAAGCTTCCTTGGGCACTTTAACACACAGATGCACATCTGCCGCACGCGCCATGCTGCTTTCCGGACGGCCGGTCATGCAGATAAGCGGGACATGAAGACGTTTTAATACCGGGATTAACGCCGCTATCTCATTGGATTCGCCGGAGTTAGATATGGCGATCACCACATCCTGCGGCGAGACCATGCCTAAATCGCCATGCGCGGCTTCGCCCGGGTGCACGAAAAATGAGGGGGTGCCGGTGCTGGCAAAAGTGGCCGCCATCTTCCGCCCAATATGTCCGGATTTCCCCATCCCCATCACCACGACTTTGCCCGGGCAACTGAATATTTTTTCACAAGCGAGGGTAAAGTTTTGATTAATGTACTGATCAAGCTCCGCCAGGCCTTCACGTTCAATTGCCAGGACTTCCTTGCCTGCTTGCTGAAAGTCAAAACCCGGTTGCAACTCTAAGTGCGACATAATGCGTTTCCAGTTATCCAACGAGAAGTGGCGATAACCAATACAGCATCGCCAGCCATATGATAAAACCGCCGGTCAGCAGCGCACCCGCGCCGCGACCAATCTGGCGCGGACGTCGCCAGCAGAGTAGTGCAAAAATCACGCTCACCAGCAGCATGACGCTATAGTCACGGGTGAAGGCCATCGGATTGACTTCACCCGGCGTAATCAGCGCCGGTAACCCGAGGACGATAACAATATTAAAAATGTTCGCGCCGATGATGTTGCCAACGGCAATATCGTTTTCGCCTTTACGCAGACCCGCAATGGCCGTTGCCAGCTCTGGCAAACTGGTACCAATAGCGACTACCGTCAGCCCGATGGTGAGTTCGCTCATGGCGAAATAGTTCGCCAGTACGGTGGCGTTATCCACCACCATCCGTGTTGCCATTGGCATAATAATCAACGCAATGCCCAACCACAAAAATGCGACCGGCAATCCGCCTTCGCGTGGAAGTTCCGCTATCTGCTCCCGGGTCAGCGTGTCATTGCCTTGTCGCTCAGCCAGACGGGCGATTTTAACAATGAATAGCAGCCATAGCACGGCCAGAAGCAGGAGAAAGAAACCGTCACTACGACTCAACTGGCCGTCATACAACACGGAGGCGGCTAAAATACTCACCAGCAACATTAGCGGTAATTCACGGCGCAGAACATCAGAATGCACGGTAAAAGGATGAATCAGCGCCGACAGACCTAAAATAAGCAGAATGTTGGTAATGTTAGAGCCGATAGCGGTACCCACGGCCAGATCGAGTTGCCCATTTATTGATGCCGCCACAGAGACAATGATCTCGGGTAACGACGTCCCTACGCTGACAACGGTCATCCCAATAATAATGGGGGGGATACCGAAATTTCGACATAAAATGGATGCGGCAAATACCAGACGGTCGGCACCGTAGACCACCAGAAGTAAACCAATTATTAACAGCGCCGTCGCTAAAAGCATCTAAAGTCCTTTCTTCAGGTATACTCGCCGGTCCACTTGAAGGATCTTCTGGAAGCCGTAACGAAGTCTTAATTTTGACTTTATGCGGCTAAAAAGTAAAACAAATGCCAGCTTTCGCTAACCAGGACAGGCAATAATCTGTAAATATGTTGGGTTCATGGCTAAATTGAGCGCCAAACTCTTCGATCAACGAGGCAATAGTAAAGGATGAATCAATGGGTCAGTCTGTGGCGAATCTAGTCGATATGCGCGATGTCAGCTTTTCCCGAGGCGATCGCTGCATCTTTGATAATATTTCCCTGACGGTGCCGCGTGGTAAGGTGACGGCGATCATGGGGCCATCAGGCATCGGCAAAACGACGCTATTGCGTCTGATTGGCGGACAGATACCCCCGGATAAGGGCGAGATCCTGTTCGACGGCGAGAACGTTCCGGCCATGTCCCGTTCGCGTTTATTTACCGTGCGTAAACGCATGAGTATGTTGTTTCAGTCCGGCGCGCTGTTTACCGACATGAACGTGTTTGACAACGTCGCGTATCCGCTACGCGAGCATACGACGTTGCCTGCAGCGTTGCTGAAAAGCACGGTGATGATGAAGCTTGAAGCTGTTGGTCTGCGGGGCGCGGCAAAGTTAATGCCTTCTGAATTATCCGGTGGGATGGCACGGCGTGCCGCGTTAGCACGCGCCATCGCGCTGGAGCCTGACCTCATTATGTTTGACGAACCGTTCGTCGGCCAGGATCCCATTACCATGGGTGTGCTGGTGAAACTGATTTCGGAACTGAACAGTGCGCTGGGCGTCACCTGCGTGGTGGTGTCCCATGATGTGCCTGAGGTGCTGAGTATTGCAGATTACGCCTATATTATGGCGGACAAAAAAATAGTGGCCTACGGTAGTGCTCAGGCTCTGCAAGAAAACGCCGACCCGCGCGTACGTCAGTTCCTTGACGGTATTGCTGATGGGCCGGTTCCGTTCCGTTATCCGGCGGGCGACTACCACATCGATTTACTCAAAACAGGGAGTTAAGCCACCCATGTTGTTAAATGCGCTGGCATCACTCGGACATCGAGGGATTAAAACCCTCAGGACGTTCGGGCGAGCCGGATTAATGTTGTTCAATGCGGTTGTCGGCAAGCCGGAGTTTCGCAAACATGCGCCACTGCTGATACGCCAGCTCTATAATGTCGGTGTCTTATCGATGCTGATCATTATTGTTTCTGGTGTGTTCATCGGTATGGTGCTGGGGTTGCAGGGATACCTGGTTCTGACGACCTACAGTGCGGAAACCAGCCTTGGCATGCTGGTGGCGCTGTCATTGTTACGTGAGCTGGGGCCGGTTGTTGCGGCGCTACTGTTTGCCGGGCGCGCCGGATCGGCCTTAACCGCAGAGATTGGCCTGATGCGGGCGACCGAGCAACTCTCCAGTCTGGAAATGATGGCCGTCGATCCGCTGCGTCGGGTGATCTCTCCGCGTTTTTGGGCCGGTGTCATTTCATTGCCGCTGTTGACGGTTATTTTTGTCGCGGTGGGGATCTGGGGCGGTTCGCTGGTTGGCGTTAGCTGGAAAGGTATTGATGCAGGCTTTTTCTGGTCGGCGATGCAAAATGCCGTCGACTGGCGTCTGGATCTGGTCAACTGTCTGATTAAGAGCGTGGTGTTCGCCATAACGGTCACCTGGATTGCATTGTTCAATGGTTATGATGCGATCCCGACCTCAGCCGGCATTAGCCGGGCAACGACACGCACCGTTGTGCACGCCTCTCTCGCCGTTTTGGGGCTGGATTTTGTGCTCACCGCACTGATGTTTGGGAATTGAGTTCATGCAAACGAAAAAAAATGAAATTTGGGTCGGGTTATTTCTGCTGATTGCGCTGCTGGCTGCGCTGTTTGTCTGCCTGAAGGCAGCGAATGTTACCTCAATGCGTACTGAGCCGACTTACACGATTTATGCGACTTTTGATAATATTGGCGGCCTGAAAGAACGCTCTCCGGTGCGGATTGGCGGGGTGGTGGTTGGACGCGTATCGGATATCTCGCTGGATCCGAAAACGTACCTGCCGCGCGTGACCCTGGAAATCGAATCGCGTTTTAACCATATTCCTGACACCAGCTCCCTGAGCATCCGTACTTCCGGCCTGCTGGGAGAGCAGTATCTGGCATTGAACGTCGGTTTTGAAGATCCTGAGCTGGGAACGTCTATCCTCAAAGATGGCGGTACGATTCAGGACACGAAATCCGCGATGGTGCTGGAAGACATGATTGGTCAGTTCCTTTACAACAGCAACAGTAAAGGTGATGACAATAAGAATTCTGGCGATGCGCCAGCCGCAACTGAAGGCAATAATGAAGCCACTACGCCTGCGGGCGCAACGAAATAATCTCAGGAGAATCGACGTATGTTTAAACGATTGATGATGGTGGCTATGCTGATCATTGCCCCCCTTAGCGCGGCAACCGCGGCGGATCAGACTAACCCGTACAAGTTGATGAATGAGGCGGCGCAGAAGACCTTTGACCGCCTGAAGAACGAGCAACCTAAAATCCGCGCAAACCCGGATTACCTGCGCGATGTTGTCGATCAGGAATTGTTGCCATACGTGCAGGTTAAATATGCCGGTGCGCTGGTCCTGGGCCGCTACTACAAAGAAGCGACCCCGGCACAACGTGACGCCTATTTCGCCGCCTTTCGTGAATATCTGAAGCAGGCTTACGGTCAGGCGCTGGCAATGTATCACGGTCAGACCTATCAGATTGCCCCTGAGCAGCCGCTGGGTGATGCGACCATCGTGCCTATCCGCGTGACCATTATCGATCCTAATGGCCGTCCTCCGGTTCGTCTGGATTTCCAGTGGCGTAAAAACTCGCAAACCGGTAACTGGCAGGCGTATGACATGATCGCCGAAGGCGTCAGCATGATCACCACCAAACAGAATGAGTGGAGCGACCTGCTGCGTACCAAAGGTATCGATGGCCTGACAGCACAGCTGAAATCTATTTCTCAGCAGAAAATTACCCTGGAAGAGAAAAAATAATGACCCAGTCACTCACCTGGAAGCGTGAAGGTGACAAGCTGGTGCTGGCGGGAGAGCTGGATCAAGACGTGTTAAATCCATTATGGGATGCGCGAGTTGAGGCGATGCAAGGGGTAACCTGCATCGACCTGAACCAGGTTTCCCGGGTGGATACCGGTGGTCTGGCGTTACTGCTGCACTTGATTGATCAGGGCAAGCAGCAGGGGAACAGCGTTTCGCTCGCTGGTGTTAACGATAAAGTTTACACGCTGGCGCAGCTTTACAATCTGCCTGACGATGTCCTTCCGCGTTAATTTTTTCAGGCTGGATAAGGCCTTGTGCCTTCATCCAGCATCCTCATCATAAGGGATCTGCCATCAAAGCCTTGTCTGATTTATCAGCGAGGCTTTTTGCTTATTTATGACAGCGCCACTTTGCTCTAAGATGTTGGGCTGTTTTCACTATCTGACGAATGAAGAGCCCATGGAAAATAATGAAATTCAGAGCGTGCTGATGAATGCGCTCTCCCTCCAGGAAGTCCACGTTTCTGGCGACGGCAGTCACTTTCAGGTTATTGCCGTGGGTGAGATGTTTGAAGGCATGAGCCGGGTCAAGAAGCAGCAATCAGTCTATGGCCCGTTGATGGAGTACATTGCGGACAACCGCATTCATGCTTTGTCGATTAAAGCGTTTACCCCAGCGGAATGGGCGCGCGATCGCAAACTTAATGGTTTTTGAGCTACGGGTGATGTGCCGGTAGCGACGATAAATTCTTAACAGAGAACAGAATAATGGATAAATTTCGTGTTCAGGGGCCAACGAAGCTCCAGGGCGAAGTCACAATTTCAGGCGCTAAAAACGCCGCACTGCCGATCCTGTTTGCGGCGCTGCTGGCGGAAGAACCTGTAGAGATCCAAAACGTCCCGAAACTGAAGGACGTTGACACTTCCATGAAGCTACTGAGCCAGTTGGGTGCGAAAGTTGAGCGTAATGGTTCCGTGCACATTGATGCGCGTGACGTTAACGTCTTCTGTGCACCGTATGATCTGGTGAAAACCATGCGTGCGTCTATCTGGGCGCTCGGACCGTTGGTTGCTCGCTTTGGCCAGGGGCAGGTTTCACTGCCGGGCGGTTGCACCATCGGCGCGCGTCCGGTTGACCTGCACATTACCGGTCTGGAGCAGTTAGGCGCGACGATCAAGCTGGAAGAAGGCTATGTGAAGGCGTCCGTTGATGGCCGTCTGAAAGGCGCGCATATCGTTATGGATAAGGTGAGCGTCGGCGCGACGGTCACTATTATGTGTGCGGCAACACTTGCTGAAGGCACCACCATCATTGAAAACGCCGCACGCGAGCCGGAGATCGTCGATACCGCTAATTTCCTGATTGCGCTGGGTGCGAAGATCAGCGGCCAGGGTACCGATCGCATTACCATCGAAGGTGTTGAACGTCTCGGCGGTGGTGTTTATCGCGTTCTGCCAGACCGTATTGAAACCGGCACTTTCCTGGTTGCAGCAGCGATTTCTCGCGGCAAAATTATCTGCCGCAATGCGCAACCTGACACGCTGGATGCCGTCCTGGCGAAGCTGCGTGATGCGGGGGCGGATATCGAAGTCGGCGACGACTGGATAAGCCTCGACATGCACGGCAAGCGTCCGAAGGCGGTCAATGTACGCACTGCGCCGCACCCGGCGTTCCCGACTGATATGCAGGCCCAGTTCACGCTGCTGAATCTGGTGGCAGAAGGAACAGGCTTCATCACGGAAACCGTGTTTGAAAACCGCTTCATGCACGTGCCTGAGCTGAGCCGTATGGGCGCTCACGCGGAAATCGAAAGCAACACTGTGATTTGCCACGGTGTGGAAACGCTCTCCGGCGCGCAAGTGATGGCGACCGATCTGCGTGCGTCAGCAAGCCTGGTGTTGGCGGGTTGTATTGCTGAAGGTACGACGGTGGTCGACCGTATTTATCACATCGATCGCGGCTATGAGCGCATCGAAGATAAACTGCGTGCGCTGGGCGCAAACATTGAGCGCGTGAAAGGCGAGTAATCGTCAACGCCTCTGGTAACCCCCTGGTCTTTGGGCCGGGGGTTACTGCTTAATGTTCATTCAGGATTCTTTTTCCCTCTCGGTCCCCTCATCATCCGTGTTCTGTCGATGAATTCATGCGTTTTTGCATCGTGGTAGCGCGACGGCCAGATCACCCAAGGGTCGGTTCCCAGCGCCCGGGCAATAATCAACTCTCCTTTCGGCCATGGCCGCGTTAACGCGTTCGCCAGCGTTGATGAACTCAAGCCATTTTTACGTGACTCAGCGGCCATTGAGGTGCCTTTTTTGCGCAGTCCGGCGATGATGTCGGCCGTATGCCAGTCAATCAGCTTGCTTTCCATAAATTCATCTCTCCTTTGGTTAATGACTTACGGTTTCACGATCGGTTGTGGCGACACTATAACGCTCCGAGAACAAATGTTCTAAAATGTTCATGTAAGGCGTGAGTATATTCAGATTATGCCAATATCTGGCGTGATCATCCGGAAAGCTGAAAGGGCTTATTGGAATTTATAAGAACATCCCGTGCGAGGCACGGGATGATGAGTGGCTGGGGGGAAGGTAATTAGCGGTCGCGCTGTACGGCGATATGCGCCAGACCAATCAACGCTTCTTTCCATGGCGAATCAGGCAGCACCTGCAACGCGGCGATGGCTTTATCAGCCTCTTCTTCCGCACGCTGTCGGGTCCACTCCAGAGAGCCACAGGCGTTCATCGCTTCCAGAACCGGCTCCAGAAGGTGACGACCATTACCTTGCTCAATGGCCTGGCGGATCATCTGCGCCTGCTCCGGGGTGCCGTGGCGCATGGCATGCAGCAGCGGTAGCGTCGGTTTACCTTCGTTAAGGTCATCGCCGACGTTTTTACCCAACTGCTCGCCATCTGCGCTGTAATCCAGTAAATCGTCAATTAACTGGAACGCAGTCCCAAGATAGCGGCCATAATCCTGCAATCCTTTCTCTTGTTCTTCGCTGCAGCCAGCCAGAATGCCTGAGCATTGGGCTGCGGCTTCAAACAAACGCGCCGTCTTGCTGTAGATGACGCGCATATAGTTTTCTTCGGTGATGTCCGGGTCGTTGACGTTCATCAACTGCAGAACTTCACCTTCTGCGATGACGTTAACTGCTTTAGACATGACTTCCAGTACTTTCAGCGAGCCGAGGCTGGTCATCATCTGAAATGCGCGGGTATAGATAAAATCGCCGACCAGCACGCTGGCCGCATTACCAAACGCCGCATTCGCTGTGGCTTTCCCGCGGCGCATGTCGGACTCATCCACAACATCGTCATGCAGGAGGGTCGCAGTGTGGATAAACTCGATGAGGGCTGCAATCGTAACGTGCGCATTTTCCTGGTAACCAACAGCACGTGCTGCAAGTACTGCGATCATTGGGCGAATGCGTTTTCCGCCGCCGCTCACGATGTAGTACCCTAACTGATTGATCAACTGGACGTCAGAATTGAGCTGTTCAAGGATTGTCGCATTGACCCCCGCCATATCTTGCGCGGTTAACTCATTGATTTTTTCTAAATTCATCGCAAAAGCCGGGCTTCTCGCCCCGATTACCTCACCGTATGGCAAGGTAACGTCGGGTTCAGGTTTATAAATATATGCTGATTGTACTGAAAAAACGCCGTAGATAAACGTTACCGTACGTGTTGTGTTTTTTTTCTTCATGTATTGACGGTAGCACTTGTCAAAGGCTCGCGTTTTGCGTAATATTCGCGCCCTATTGTGAATATTTATAGCGCACTCTGAATCATCAAAAAGGTGTGCGCGGAAGCGGAGTTTTTTATGTACGCGGTTTTCCAAAGTGGTGGTAAACAACACCGAGTAAGCGAAGGTCAGACCGTTCGCCTGGAAAAGCTGGACATCGCAACTGGCGAATCTGTTGAATTCGCTGAAGTTCTGATGATCGCAAACGGTGAAGAAGTCAAAATCGGCGTTCCTTTCGTTGATGGCGGCGTTATCAAAGCTGAAGTTGTTGCTCATGGTCGTGGCGAGAAAGTTAAAATCGTTAAGTTTCGTCGTCGTAAACACTACCGTAAGCAGCAGGGCCATCGTCAGTGGTTCACTGATGTGAAAATCACTGGCATCAGCGCTTAAGTTAAGGGGAGCAGATTAAATGGCACATAAAAAGGCTGGCGGCTCGACTCGTAACGGTCGCGATTCAGAAGCTAAACGTCTGGGCGTAAAACGCTTCGGCGGTGAAACAGTTCTGGCTGGTAGCATCATCGTTCGTCAACGTGGTACTAAATTCCACGCTGGCTCCAACGTTGGTTGCGGCAAAGACCACACTTTGTTTGCTAAAGCAGACGGTAAAGTGAAATTTGAAGTGAAAGGCCCGAAAAACCGTAAATTCATCAGCATCGTTGCTGAATAAGTTTTTCGCGTCCCGGTAACGGATAAAAGCCCCGCAACACGTTGCGGGGCTTTTTACATTCGACGGCCGGTAAATATGCTCGTCGCGCCGTGATAAACCGGAAACGAGCCCTTGCAGGGAATACGGCATGAAGCAGCAGGCAGGCATTGGTATTCTGTTAGCACTCACAACTGCAATATGTTGGGGCGCTTTGCCAATAGCAATGAAGCAAGTGCTGGAGGTGATGGAGCCTCCTACCGTGGTGTTCTACCGTTTTTTAATGGCAAGTATTGGCCTTGGCGCTATCCTTGCGGTTAAAAAAAAGCTCCCCCCATTGCGCATTTTTCGCAAAGCGCGTTGGTTGGTGCTGTTGGCAATAGCCACCGGTGGGCTGTTCGGTAACTTCATTCTGTTTAGTTCATCTTTGCAGTACTTGAGCCCAACGGCCTCGCAGGTTATCGGTCAGCTGTCACCCGTTGGCATGATGATCGCCAGCGTCTTTATCCTGAAAGAAAAGATGCGTGGCACGCAGGTGATTGGCGCCATTATGCTTCTGAGCGGCCTGGTTCTGTTTTTTAATACCAGTCTGATCGAAATTTTTACCCGACTCACCGATTACACCTGGGGCGTTATCTTTGGTGTCGGTGCGGCGATGGTCTGGGTGAGCTATGGGGTCGCGCAAAAGGTGTTATTGCGCCGTCTTGCGTCACCGCAGATCCTGTTTTTACTGTACACTTTATGTACGATCGCGTTGTTGCCGCTGGCTAAACCCGGTGTCATCACGCAGCTCAGCGACTGGCAGCTGGCCTGCCTGGTATTCTGCGGCCTGAATACGCTGGTAGGATACGGCGCTCTCGCGGAAGCGATGGCGCGCTGGCAGGCGGCGCAGGTAAGCGCCATTATTACGCTTACCCCGCTGTTTACGTTGTTATTTTCAGATTTATTATCACTGGCCTGGCCCGATTTCTTCGCCAGACCGATGCTAAACCTTTTAGGTTATCTCGGTGCGTTTATCGTGGTTGCGGGCGCGATGTATTCCGCCATTGGTCATCGAATTTGGGGCGGTTTACGTAAGCATGAAACGGTGGTTTCGCAACCCCGCTCAGGCGAATGATTTACGGAGAGTAAAATGAAGTTTGTTGATGAAGCATCGATTCTGGTCGTTGCAGGTGATGGCGGTAATGGTTGCGTGAGCTTCCGCCGTGAAAAATATATTCCAAAAGGCGGCCCGGACGGCGGTGATGGCGGTGATGGCGGCGACGTATGGATGGAAGCCGACGAAAACCTGAACACGCTGATCGATTACCGTTTTGAAAAATCTTTCCGTGCGGAACGAGGTCAGAATGGCGCGAGCCGCGATTGTACCGGTAAGCGCGGTAAAGACGTTACGATTAAAGTGCCTGTCGGTACGCGCGTTATCGATCAGGGCACCGGCGAAACCATGGGTGACATGACCAAGCATGGTCAGCGTCTGATGGTCGCTAAAGGCGGCTGGCACGGCCTGGGTAACACCCGTTTCAAATCCTCGGTCAACCGTACTCCGCGTCAGAAAACGATGGGGACACCGGGCGATAAGCGCGATCTGTTGCTGGAGCTGATGCTGCTGGCGGATGTAGGTATGTTGGGTATGCCAAATGCCGGTAAATCGACGTTTATCCGTGCGGTATCCGCGGCGAAGCCGAAAGTTGCCGATTATCCGTTCACCACCCTGGTACCAAGCCTGGGCGTGGTACGTATGGACAACGAAAAGAGCTTCGTAGTGGCCGACATTCCGGGGCTGATTGAAGGCGCGGCTGAAGGCGCGGGTCTGGGGATTCGCTTCCTGAAACACCTGGAACGTTGCCGCGTGCTGCTGCACCTCATCGATATCGATCCAATTGATGGCTCCGATCCGGTAGAAAACGCCCGTATCATTATTGGCGAACTGGAAAAGTACAGTCAGGATCTGGCGTCTAAACCGCGCTGGTTAGTGTTCAACAAAATTGATTTGCTGGACAAGGCCGAAGCGGAAGAGAAAGCGAAAGCGATCGCTGAAGCGCTGGGCTGGGAAGGTAAATATTACCTGATCTCCGCCGCCAGCCAGTTGGGCGTGAAGGATCTGTGCTGGGATGTGATGACCTTTATCATTGAGAACCCGATTGTTCAGGCTGAAGAAGCGAAACAGCCAGAGAAAGTTGAGTTCATGTGGGATGATTATCACCGCCAGCAGCTCGCTGAAGTCGAAGACGAAGCGGAAGATGACTGGGATGACGATTGGGACGAAGACGACGAAGAAGGCGTTGAGTTCATTTATAAGCGTTGATTTTGAGGGCTGGTTTACCAGCCCTTTTATTTATATATTCTGAAAAAAATATTAATGATGTTCCCGCATTAAACGACCAATTATAATTCCTCCTCATTTAGCGTGCATGTATGAGACGAGGTAATGCAATACTCATTTGTAGCAATTATTATATCACTGGCATCAATGGTTTTGGCCGCCCTGATTTATAAAAGTAAAGGCTATAGGGCAATCTATTACGCGTTTCTTATTTTACTTGCTCAGTGCATTTCTTTATTTTTAAGCCTGTTTTGGTTAGGCTGTTATTACTTTACGGGCGAAGGGGTTAATGACGCTGTTATTTATACTTTGACCCGCTCGCTTTATGGCGCGGATTTTGAAGATTACGTCGCGCCTTTTGTCGTTGCTGTCTTGCTGATTGGACTGCTACTCTTTCTGAGCTGGCGATTCATGCAAGGTAAAAATGTTCAAAAAGAGAGAAAACAGTACGCTTCGATAACCGCCGTATTGCTGACATTTTTTGCTGTTGGCATCTCTCCGGCATTATTACAATTCACTAATTATAACAAGCCGCCAGCAGAAGTAGATGGTTCCGATTTTTCGCGCTACTATATTACGCCAGATACCAGGATTAATAATCCAAAATATAATCTGGTATATATTTATGCAGAAAGCCTGGAAAGAACCTACTTTGATAAAGACACATTTCCTCAGTTGCTGCCTGATTTAACGGCGCTGAAACAAGATGGCCTGGATTTTAGCGGCACAGAACAGTATCCGGCGATGGATTTTACCATAGCAGGGATCGTGGCATCGCAGTGTGGTCTTCCGCTGTTTGCACCGACCGATTTAAGTGGCAAGAAAGCAAGCCTGGGCTTCTTTTCCTCTTCAGTCTGCCTTGGGGATATTTTGAAAAATTCAGGTTATGAAACCTGGTTTATGCAGGGCGCTGATTTACGTTTCGCCGATAAGGATGTGTTTTTTAAAACGCACGGCATTGACCATGCCTGGGGACTGGCGGAGTCTGGCCTGGAGAAGGATTTTTCCGCCCAGAATGCCTGGGGGCTATATGATGATATGCTGCTGGAAAAGGTCTGGCGCAAGTTTGAGCATTTGTCCCGGCAAAAAACGCCTTTTGCGTTATTCACGTTGACGCTGGATACCCATCCCCCTGAAGGTTATATCCCCACGAGCTGTCCTGTCAGCTATAAAAAAAATGGTAGTGAAGTCGATGCGTTAACCTCTGTGCTTTGTAGCCAAAGGGAAATCGCTAAATTCATTAGACGGATACAGGCTTCGCCCTGGGCCAGTAATACAATTATTGTTCTCTCATCCGATCATCTGGTAATGCAAAATATGACGGCTGCTGTGGATTATTTAAATAAAATGCCTCGTCGCAATTTATTTGTGGTTTTCAGAAATGGTGTGACGCCGAAAGTTATCGCCGATAAGCGAAGCACGTTAGATAATGGGGCAACGGTGCTTGAGCTGATGGGGGGCGATAATGCAATAGGCTTAGGGAGAAGTTCATTAAGTCAGCCTTCACTGGCAGCGGTTTTTGACGACTTTAAAAATAAGTTGTTAGCCTGGGGGCCTGCTATCCGCTCCCGTTGGGGAATTCCCGAGTCCATTAAAAATTTTACCGTTGATACCAGAAGAAAGTTGCTGCGTTTTGATAGTTTTGAATACCCTATTCCCGCCTTACTGGAAGTATCTCCGGGACGAGTCTGGCCGGTTGTCGATGACGGGAATGACGTGGGAATGTCTTTAAGGAATACCCTGGGATTTCTGCCTGAAGGCCATAAATTTATCTGGATAGATCAATGCCTGAGCATTGGCCCCGTATGGCAACCGGATTCTGCCGTCAATACTGGGTGGTGTGTTGCCTCTGGAAAAGCCGGTAGCGAGACTCACATCGAGAAAATAATGGCTGAAGATTATTCAGGCGGGATGAGTGAATTTCCGGGCGAAACGAATCATGAACGCTTTCAGCGTATCCAGGCGCGGTTATTACTTTCCGCAAAGGATGTCCGCTATCAGTCCGATCGCATACTGTTTGCGGCGGAAGGACTGCCTGCATTTGTGAAATCAATAACAGGAGTGGGGCATCCAGAATACTGGGGACGGTGGTCAGATGCGAACCTGTCACCCGCGGTGGCTATCACCTATAACCAACCACTGCCCGCGAAATTTGACGTTGAGATCAAGGCAAAAGCCTTTGGCAAAAATATTGGTGCACCGCTTCCCGTTTCCATCGGTTCCTGTACCCACTATCTCACCCTGCACGCAGAGGCGGAAACGGTGATATTACATATGACGAATCCTGACAGACTCGATACGCTAACGATTGTCCCCCCTTATCCGGAGTTGAGTAACGAGGGAAATTATATCGGTTTTCCTAAATCCGCTCCGCCAAGGAAGCTGGGGATTGGGTTAACCGAGCTGCGGATAATCCCGGTAAACGATTAGAAACGACGAGGGAGCGTTACCGCTCCCTGCATTCGCTTAGTTAGACTGATAAATATCTTTGTACAACCGACTCTCGAAGCGTACCAGCGGAATACGCCGATTACGTTGGTCAGCCGGCTGTACCGCATAGCCCGACAGATACTGCACAAACGCCATACGCTGACCGCTTGCCGTGGTGATGAAGCCTGCGAGGTTGTAGACGCCCTGTAGTGAGCCTGTCTTCGCCGATACTTTGCCATCCACGCCAGCCTGATGCAGGCCCGCACGGTATTGCAGGGAGCCGTCATGGCCCGCCAGCGGTAGCATAGTAATAAAGTTCAGCTCGTTATCGTGCTGAGCGATATATTGCAGCACCTGCATCATGGTCGCCGGGGAAATTAGGTTATGGCGGGAGAGACCAGAACCGTCGGCAATAATGGTGTTGCCAATATCGATGCCCGCCTGCTGACGCAAAATTTGGCGTACGGCATCGGAACCTGCCCGCCAGGTGCCCGGGACGTTAAATCGTGCATGGCCAATCATGCGGAAAACGGTATCGGCGATCATGTTGTCCGATTTTTTCAGCATAATCTTAAGCAGGTCATGCAGCGGCGCTGACTGTTTGCTGGCAACCACGGTTCCCGGCTCGTTGACCTGCGTCTGGCGCAGCAGCGTGCCGCTGTAAGTGATACCCGCTTGTTTTAGCTCATCTTTGATAATCGCCCCGGCATAGCTGGCACCGTCCTGAATGGCGAATGCCAGCGGCAGCGGATCGGCGCGTTGAGGTAGGCATCCGGTCAGCGTGAAGCGGTTGAGATCGCCTGGAACCACGTCCAGTTCACAATATTGCGCTTCGGCAGAGCCACGCGCGAGGGTTCGCACCTGGCTGAACATGGTGACCGGGTAGTAGGATGCCACGCGAATAAATGCCAGATCGTTCGGTTTTTGCGCGCTGTAGAGCGAAATCGAGAAACAGTTGCGATCGACAATGGCTGCGGCAGGCGGGGCGCTAAAACATTGCGTCATGTCGTTCCAGGGCCAACCGGGGGCTTTATCATGACTGGCAAAAATAGAGGTGTCGATCAGAACATTTCCGGCAATTTGCGTCACACCAGATTTTTTCAGAGTCGCTACCATATTGCGAATATCCTGGCGTTTTAGCGTCGGATCGGCGCCAAATCGCGCCACTAAGTCACCTTTCAAAACGCCGCCTTCCACGTTGCCTTTCGTCTCAAGCGTGGTGGTAAAACGGAAATCAGGCCCGAGCTGAATCAACGCCGCCAGCGCGGTGATCACTTTCTGGGTACTGGCGGGGAGCGCCATCTGCTGGCTATGAAAATCAATAGCGGGTGCAGATGCGCCAACCTTCTGTACCATAAGGGCGAGGTTGGCCCCGGCAGGAAGCTGGTTGATGTATTCGTCGACATTCGCAGCCTGAACGCTGAACGCTATACTGGCAGTCAATCCAATGGTAAATCTGGGAAATCGCATAATCTCGCGCTAACAACCTGGAAACAGGCCGTCATACTACGGCGCAACGCCCCAAAAAGTAAACGATGACCCATAGGGAACTCCAGGGTAAAATGATCATCAAATAGAGAATTGTAGCTGACCTGGGACCTTGAGCCCCGGGTCGGTATTTTTTTGCTTCTGACTCTGGCATGGTGTATGCCAGGGTGGGCTTAGCAGCCGGGGTGAGAAGCATCGCCCCCTACAGGAATGTTCAAGAGGTATAACAAATGCAAGCTATCCCGATGACCTTACGTGGTGCTGAAAAACTGCGCGAAGAGCTGGATTTTCTGAAATCTGTGCGCCGTCCTGAAATTATCGCCGCTATCGCGGAAGCGCGTGAGCACGGTGACCTGAAAGAGAACGCGGAGTATCACGCGGCTCGCGAACAGCAAGGATTCTGCGAAGGACGCATTAAAGATATCGAAGCTAAACTGTCCAATGCGCAGGTGATTGACGTCACTAAAATGCCGAACAATGGCCGTGTTGTTTTCGGCGCGACGGTTACCGTTCTGAATCTCGATAATGACGAAGAGCAGACCTGGCGTATTGTCGGCGATGATGAAGCTGATTTTAAACAGAACCTGATTTCAGTGAACTCGCCTATTGCTCGTGGCCTGATTGGCAAAGAGCAGGATGACGTCGTCGTTATCAAAACGCCGGGCGGTGAAGTTGAATATGAAGTAACGAAGGTCGAATACCTGTAATTCGCATCTTGGTTAAGATGTTGATACATTGTAAAGAAAGGAAAAAGGCCGCATAGCGGCCTTTTATCAACGAAGAGAGCGTGGCATTTTGCTCTCCTGCTAGCGGAAAACCCCGCGTTTTACACAAACTTCGTGTGCGACTTTGGGATATTCTTAGCGTGGCAGCGAGATTTTACGTTCTTTAGTCGGGCGATACAGTACCAGCGTTTTGCCGATGACCTGTACATTGCAGGCGCCGGTTTCGCGTACGATAGCTTCCACGATCAAGGTTTTGGTATCGCGATCTTCCGAGGCGATTTTCACCTTGATAAGTTCATGGTGCTCTAACGCTTGTTCAATCTCGGCCAGTACCCCTTCGGTCAAACCATTGTTGCCAAGCATAACTACCGGCTTGAGCGGATGTGCCAGACCTTTCAGGTGCTGTTTTTGTTTAGTACTCAGATTCATCGTATATTTTTGCTTACGTTGGGATTGAAAACGGGTCATTCTACCGCCATCTCCCATATATCACCAAATAGCTGTGTAGAAATTTACACCATTGGTTACGATGAACTGCCCTTTGGGAATGTGAAATGACAGGTAAAAAGCGTTCTGCCAGCTCGAGTCGCTGGCTTCAGGAACACTTTAGCGATAAATATGTTCAACAGGCGCAGAAAAAGGGGTTACGTTCCCGTGCCTGGTTTAAACTTGATGAAATACAGCAAAGTGACAAAATTTTTAAACCGGGGATGACGATTGTTGATCTCGGCGCTGCACCGGGTGGCTGGTCGCAATATGCGGTTACGCAGATCGGCAACAGCGGCCGCATTATCGCTTGCGATCTTTTACCTATGGATCCAATCGTTGGTGTGGACTTCCTTCAGGGCGACTTTCGTGATGAATTAGTCCTGCAAGCGTTACTTGAACGCGTAGGTGACAGTAAAGTACAAGTTGTCATGTCTGATATGGCACCAAATATGTGTGGAACACCGGCGGTGGATATTCCCCGGGCCATGTATCTGGTAGAGCTGGCGCTTGGAATGGCTCGAGATGTTTTAGCGCCAGGTGGTAGTTTTGTAGTGAAGGTGTTCCAGGGCGAAGGCTTCGATGAGTATCTAAGAGAGATTCGCTCCCTGTTTACGAAGGTCAAAGTTCGTAAGCCGGACTCTTCTCGCGCCCGTTCGCGTGAAGTGTATATTGTAGCGACCGGGCGTAAACCATAACCGGTAGATTTCAAACGAAAGTTTGAAAGAAACTGGATATAGAGTATCCTGACGCTGTTTTTAACACAGTTGTAATATGAGGTTAATCCCTTGAGTGACATGGCGAAAAACCTAATTCTCTGGCTGGTCATTGCCGTTGTGCTGATGTCAGTATTCCAGAGCTTTGGGCCCAGCGAGTCTAATGGCCGTAAGGTTGATTACTCTACCTTCCTGCAAGAGGTCAATCAGGACCAGGTTCGTGAAGCGAAGATCAACGGACGTGAGATTAACGTTACCAAGAAAGATAGTAACCGTTACACGACCTACATTCCGGTTAACGATCCGAAGCTGCTTGATAACCTGCTGACCAAAAACGTCAAGGTTGTCGGCGAGCCGCCTGAAGAGCCGAGCCTGCTGGCTTCTATCTTCATTTCCTGGTTCCCAATGCTGCTGCTGATTGGTGTCTGGATCTTCTTCATGCGTCAAATGCAGGGCGGTGGTGGCAAAGGCGCCATGTCGTTCGGTAAGAGCAAAGCGCGCATGCTGACGGAAGATCAGATCAAAACCACGTTTGCTGACGTTGCGGGTTGTGACGAAGCGAAGGAAGAGGTTGCTGAGCTGGTTGAATACCTGCGCGAACCGAGCCGTTTCCAGAAGCTGGGCGGTAAAATCCCGAAAGGCGTCCTGATGGTCGGTCCTCCGGGTACCGGTAAAACCCTGCTGGCGAAAGCTATCGCCGGTGAAGCGAAGGTTCCATTCTTTACAATTTCCGGTTCTGATTTCGTGGAAATGTTCGTGGGTGTGGGTGCATCTCGTGTGCGTGACATGTTCGAACAGGCCAAGAAAGCGGCACCGTGCATCATCTTCATCGATGAAATCGACGCCGTAGGCCGTCAGCGTGGCGCTGGTCTGGGCGGTGGTCACGATGAACGTGAGCAGACCCTGAACCAGATGCTGGTTGAGATGGACGGCTTCGAAGGTAACGAAGGTATTATCGTTATCGCGGCAACTAACCGTCCGGACGTTCTTGACCCTGCGCTGCTGCGTCCAGGCCGTTTCGACCGTCAGGTTGTGGTTGGTCTGCCGGACGTTCGCGGTCGTGAACAGATCCTGAAAGTGCATATGCGTCGCGTACCGCTGTCTCCGGATATCGATGCTGCAATCATTGCGCGTGGTACGCCTGGCTTCTCTGGTGCTGACCTCGCGAACCTGGTGAACGAAGCGGCGCTGTTTGCTGCTCGCGGCAACAAGCGCGTCGTGTCGATGGTTGAGTTCGAGAAAGCGAAAGACAAAATCATGATGGGTGCGGAACGTCGCTCCATGGTGATGACGGAAGCGCAGAAAGAATCTACCGCGTATCACGAAGCTGGCCACGCGATTATCGGTCGCCTGGTACCGGAACACGATCCGGTACACAAAGTAACGATTATTCCGCGCGGTCGTGCGCTGGGGGTGACCTTCTTCCTGCCTGAAGGCGACGCAATCAGCGCCAGCCGTCAGAAGCTGGAAAGCCAGATCTCCACGCTGTACGGCGGTCGTCTGGCGGAAGAGATCATCTACGGTGCTGAACATGTTTCTACCGGTGCGTCGAACGACATTAAAGTCGCGACTAACCTGGCGCGTAACATGGTTACTCAATGGGGCTTCTCCGATAAACTCGGTCCGCTGCTGTACGCTGAAGAAGAAGGCGAAGTGTTCCTGGGACGTTCTGTTGCGAAAGCTAAACATATGTCCGATGAAACGGCTCGCATCATCGATCAGGAAGTTAAGCTGTTGATTGAGCGTAACTATGACCGTGCGCGTCGTCTGTTGAACGAAAACATGGACATTCTGCACTCGATGAAAGATGCGCTCATGAAATATGAGACCATCGATGCGCCGCAGATTGATGATCTGATGGCTCGCCGCGACGTGCGTCCGCCAGCGGGTTGGGAAGAACCGGGTTCTTCTAACAACAACTCTGGCAGCACCGGTAAGCCGAGCGCGCCGCGTCCGGTTGATGAACCGCGTGCGCCGGACTCTGGCACCATGTCAGAGCAACTGGGCGACAAATAAGTTATCGTTGATGATGACCGTGTTTTAATCGAAAACCCTGGGGCTTGCTCCGGGGTTTTTCTTATCTGCATACTCAAGATTTTTACCAGGGATAAAACTATGAAACTCTTTGCTCAGGGTTCTTCACTGGATCTCAGCCATCCTCACGTCATGGGGATTTTAAACGTTACGCCAGATTCATTTTCCGATGGTGGGGCGCACAACTCTCTGGTTGAGGCGGTAAAACACGCAAATCTGATGATTAACGCTGGGGCGACTATCATTGATGTGGGGGGGGAGTCCACGCGTCCTGGCGCTGCTGATGTGAGCGTGGAAGAAGAGCTGCAGCGAGTGATCCCTGTGGTGGAGGCGATTGCTCAACGTTTTGAAGTATGGATTTCCGTCGATACCTCAAAACCCGAAGTGATTCGCGAATGCGCGCGGGTCGGCGCACATATCATTAATGACATTCGTTCACTCTCGGAACCTGGGGCGTTGGAAGCCGCCGCGGAAACCGGACTGCCGGTTTGTTTGATGCATATGCAGGGGCAACCGAAAACTATGCAGGAAGCGCCAAAGTACGAGGATGTGTTCGCTGAGGTAAATCGTTACTTTGTTGAGCAAATAGCACGTTGTGAACGAGCCGGAATCACAAAAGATAAATTGTTGCTCGACCCGGGATTCGGATTCGGTAAAAATCTCACCCACAACTACACATTACTGGCACGCCTGGCTGAGTTTCATCATTTTGAGCTGCCGCTGCTGGTTGGAATGTCACGAAAATCAATGGTTGGTCAACTGCTGAATGTGGGGCCATCCGAACGCCTGAACGGTAGTCTTGCGTGCGCGGTGATTGCCGCAATGCAGGGGGCGCAGATCGTTCGTGTCCATGACGTCAAAGAAACTGTAGAAGCGATGCGTGTGGTGGAAGCCACATTGTCTGCAAAGGAAAACAAACGCTATGAGTAATCGTAAATATTTTGGCACTGATGGGATCCGTGGCCGCGTAGGCGACTCCCCAATTACCCCTGACTTTGTGCTCAAACTGGGGTGGGCGGCAGGAAAAGTGCTGGCACGTCATGGTTCACGAAAAATTATCATCGGTAAAGATACGCGTATTTCTGGCTATATGCTGGAGTCTGCGCTGGAAGCGGGCCTGGCTGCCGCAGGTCTTTCTGCCTCTTTCACTGGCCCAATGCCAACACCTGCCGTTGCTTATCTGACGCGTGCTTTCCGTGCGGAAGCCGGGATTGTCATCTCCGCTTCGCACAACCCGTACTATGACAACGGGATCAAATTTTTCTCTATCGACGGCACCAAACTGCCGGATGCGGTTGAAGAAGCCATAGAAGCCGAGATGGAAAAAGCGATCACCTGTGTGGACTCGGCTGAGCTGGGTAAAGCCACCCGTATCGTCGATGCCGCCGGTCGCTATATCGAGTTTTGCAAAGGCACCTTCCCGAATGAACTGAGCCTGAGCGAGCTTAAGATTGTGGTCGATTGCGCTAACGGTGCGACGTATCACATTGCGCCAAACGTACTGCGTGAGCTGGGCGCCAATGTTATTGCCATTGGTTGTGAGCCAAACGGCGTTAACATCAATGAAGAAGTCGGCGCTACCGACGTCCGTGCCCTGCAGGCGCGCGTGATCGCGGAAAAAGCCGATCTGGGTATCGCGTTGGACGGTGACGGCGACCGCGTGATCATGGTCGACCACGAAGGCAATAAGGTCGACGGTGACCAAATCATGTATATCATCGCCCGTGAAGCGCTGCGTCAGGGGCAACTACGCGGTGGCGCGGTAGGTACGCTGATGAGCAACATGGGCCTTGAGTTGGCGTTGAAACAGTTGGGCATTCCGTTTGCCCGTGCGAAAGTCGGTGACCGCTATGTCCTGGAAAAAATGCAGGAAAAAGGCTGGAGTATCGGTGCGGAAAACTCAGGCCATGTGATCCTGCTGGATAAAACCACCACCGGTGACGGTATCGTGGCGGGTCTGCAGGTGTTGACCGCGATGGTGCGCAATCATATGAGTTTGCACGACCTGTGCAGCGGCATGAAAATGTTCCCGCAGCTGCTGGTTAACGTACGTTACACCGCAGGTAGCGGCGATCCGCTGGAAAATGACAATGTGAAAGCGGTGATGGCAGATGTTGAAGCGGCGCTGGGTAATCGTGGACGTGTCCTGCTGCGTAAGTCTGGCACTGAACCATTAATTCGTGTGATGGTTGAAGGTGAAGACGAGGCACAGGTATCTGAGTTCGCCCATCGTATTGCAGATGCAGTGAAAGCGGTTTAATACATAGCTATAGGGGTTAGTTTTACCTCTATTAAAGAACGTTATAATTTGTTATCAGACGCCCGGTTAATTTAACCGGGCATTTTTTTTCATTCTCATGCCAGAGTAACAGGAATGACAGTATTATCGGTATTGTTTTATCGATAAGGGCTTAATAAATAAGGAAGAAGAGAAATTTATCAAGATTGACATTTAATTATTGAAAATATTCCGCATCTCATGTAAAAGTACAGCTATAAAGTACGTTTTGTTTTATTGGTTTAACTAATTCATAATAATTATACTTTCCTATAAATTTTATAAAAATAATGTATGAAATGTGTTTGCTGAATATAAATGTATTCTTAGTTTTTTTTCGTTCTGTTGCATTCTTATTTTTCCATATTAATAATATTCGAACAGGTGGCTAAGCCTGAATTTAACGGAATTAATAAGGGTGTATAACATGAGTACAATGGTTTTAAACATAAAAGGGAATATGACCAAAAAGGTCTCTAAGTTAAAAGAGATGAAGAAACAGCGAGGTGTTACGCTGTTGGAAATAATTATTGTCTTAGGGATTATCGGTGTTATTGCCGCTGGTGTGGTTATTTTAGCCCAGCGGGCTTTTACGGCTCAGGACTTGTCTGCTGTACAGGATGACTTGACCAGTGTACGTACTGCAATGAATGAAGCTTATAAAGATCAGGCTCAATATCCGGCGCAAAGCGATTCTATTAAAGGTTTGTCTAAATCCGATATCAACGATACTTCTGTATCCAATGACTCGCCAATCGCCACTCTGGTACGTATGGGTAAAATCTCTGCTGATGAAGCGTTTAACGGCTTCTCTAACGATGCGTTCCAGATGGATAACGCGTTAACGGATAGCTCAAGTTCTCAGAGAAAAGGCTTTGTTGTGGTGGTGAATGGTCTGGCGTCTGAAGAGTGTCGTAACCTGATTTCCCAGATGGGTAACCAGTGGGACTATGTTGAAGCGCTCAATACCGGTGCCGCTGCCGGGTCTGAACCAAGTATCGCTGACCGAGACTTCAGTGTGGGTAAAAGTGGTGCAATTCTTAAGACGCTGACCTCGAGTGATATTTCGCCTTCTGATATTGTTGCAACTGGCGTCTGTGACGGTCAGGGTTCTATTAACGGTGTTATCTTCGGTAGTAAATAATACTTTGTGCTCTAAATTAGAATCTGTTCTTTTTTAGAATAAAAACAAGTGGCTATTTACTGTGAATAGCCACTTATTATTTATATAAAAATGATTCATGTTCTTCAGGAATTAGTATGCGGTCCCGAAACCATCAGGCTGGATTTTCACTACTGGAAGTTATTGTTGTACTGGCAATCATTGGTGGCGCGCTAGCTATGTATACCAATTATGCCCGTAAACAAGCAGCGAAAGAAATGCGCCAGACCATCGCGAACGCGCTTGTCCAGGAGATGAAGGGCGTGATGAATTATTTGCGTGATGAAACTCTGCAAACAAAAGACGGTGAAAAAGATAACCCACTGTATGAAGCCACGCAAGGCAGCAGTACCGATTCCCAATATCGTTACCGGATAACTAATAACGTTACGGACATTGATACCGGGACCGGGACGAACTATTTTTTGTGGGGAGAGGGGGCGAATCAGCAAAAGCAACAACGTTATTTGTTCATCAGCAAAAGCTGTAACGTCTCACTTAAATCAACATTTGAACTGACACAAGAATATTTACCCTGCTCACTTGTGACGGCGGCTAAAAATCCCGCGGCGAAAATTGAACGGATTGGGTTTGCTTCTGACGATCTTAAAACCCCCTCCAGCACAATTGCGCGTATGGATGCTATTGTTGCGTTCAACTACACGGAGAGTAACGACAAGTATAGTTTTGCCAATTATGCCTCCGCGTTTAACAATGCGTTAAATAACTCAGGCCTGATTGCTTCGCATATCATGCTTGTTCGCCGGGTCAGGACGGCGGACGCCTGGCAACTGATAACGAAATCTGACGGCAGTACGCCAGTCGAGTTTTCCGATATGGCGTCTAACCTGGAGCGACTGGAAACGCAGGGAAAGGGTCAGCAACTGGGTATTCGCATCACCTTTGACATGAATGATAACGATCAGGGGAGCAATGGCGGCGGCTCAGGCACGGCATGCTGGAACACCCAGACAAGTAAAGTTGAACTGTGTTACAACCAGGAGGCAGGCACAGGTGCCCATGGCGAAGATCAGATCCTTTCGCTGGATATGACCGATCCGGAGAATTATGGTGATGAGACCAAAACGGGTACGCTAAAAGCCAATCTGGTGATGGAAAATACGTCACGGCCAGTTTTTTTATTCAAGCGTAATTATGGCGGTGATTTAATGCTTTCCGCCGACGGTAGCCCTGAGCGCTTTACATACAAAAATAACAATAATGAAGAAATTGAGGGTGATTTTTATCTGGATGATAATACCTCTTATCGTCCTTGGGATGGCAGCAGCATGGCTGGATTTGATGTTATTTCGAATTATTATCCTTCCAGTGCATATGATGCATTTGAACTTGTGACTCCGTCAGTGAGTGAATATTCTGGCTATGAACTTTTATCTGCGGATATTACAGATAAGAAAGATTATGTAGCAGCATATGATGACAGTTCAATAAACTCTGGCTTGCATCGATTTGCAGTGCAGACCTGCCCTGTTATCGAACAGGAAATTATTTTGCGTGACGCCAACGGTGACGCAATCCTGGATGAAGATGGCAATAAGGAAAAAACAAAAGTTACCAGGGCGTTATATCCACGGTTGTCTGCCAGTATATCTTCTGTCTCGGCTTATAACGATGGCGGCATATCTGGTAGCTATGTCAAACAAAATGAGACTCGCGCCAAATTAGATGATAGCAAGAAAGTAGATTTGCTTGGCGGCGTTACTGTGCAGGTAGAGTTGGCTGAGATGGACGTTTCAAGTGGGGTTCGTCCCGATCATAACTCAGCGCAAAAATATAAATTCCCGGGCAGTAAGTATATATGGGCAGTGACCGCAACGATGGGCCTGTATGATTCAGAAACGGGAGCAGGGTTTAGCATAGTAAACCCGCAGACAATATCTTATGTTATTACCAAATGGTGCAGTACGATACCGCAATCAGGTACGCCATATGATTTATTGACGACGACAGAATACAAATAATAGCAATCTGATAAACAGAGGGAAGATAATATGATTATCAGGAAATACTGCCTGCTTTTATTGTCGGTAATGCTTTTGCCGCAGGCTATGGCAAGTAATAATAGTTCATCAGAGATCCATATGACGGCATCTCCAGTGTCTTCTGGTGCGGTTGTTCAACATACCGGCAGAAACCCGTTTACTGGTGACACTTATCACGCGGATACGCCTTCAGCGCCGCCACTGGTAATTCAGGAAGATAAATTATTAAGCCAGGAAATCAGAAAATGGGTGGAGGCTAATGGCTATAAGCTTTTCTGGAACAGTGCAAAAGATTACCTGGTTTATAACAATATTACGCTGGCAGGGAAATCGGATGACGAGATCCTGCAAGAACTTGGCGAGCTGTTTTTTTCTGAGAATTATGGCCTGGTAGTCAAGAAATATCAAAAAAATCGCGTTATTGTTATTGATGAAATGTAAAATGGGTGCAGGGATGAAGATTAAGACAGGGTTGTTAATATTAGCCATTTTTCTTCAGGGTTGTGTCAGCGATTTTGAAGAAAAATATGACTCAGAAAGCCAGATTCAGAAGCATTTTAAAGATGCGACCACCCAGGATGAATCAAAAGCGAAGCCGTATATTAAGTACGACCGCGCATACATAGGGAAAAAGGTGGATTATAGCGTTGAGCAGCAGCGAATCATGGGAAAACATGTCAAAATTTCATCCTATGAACCCGCCACGCTGGCAGTCATTATGGACGCTGTCTCTGCACAAACGGGAATCAGTTACCGGATCAACGAGAGTGCGATAGGCGCAAAAGCCGGTGCGTCAAATAACAGCGGTAGCTGGAATACGGCGCGTAGCGTAAAATTTGATGGTACCTTTGAGGCGTTTATCCAGTATATCGCTTCTCTTTATGACGTAAGCCCAAAACTTGATAATCATAACGTTCTTAAAATAAACGTTTATGAAACGTATGTCATTAAGCTGGACTTTTATGGTGAAAACAATAAGACAGAAACGAACCTCGATCTTTCTGGTAACGAGGCGACTTCCAGCGGCGGGTTGACCGGAAAGACCGAAACCAAATTCGAATCATCTTTCTGGGATGATGTGGAGGATATGGCGAAGAATTATATTTCTTCAGGAAACTACAACCTATTCAAAGATTCTTCTGTCTTAATGGTTAACTCAAGACCGTCAGAGTATGAGGCGCTCAATCGTGCGTTAGATAAATATAAAGCGGATAACAGCCGTCAGTTTATTGTTACCTATAAAATTTTCACGCTCGATAAATCGAAAGTGAAACAGCTTTCTGCCGGCGTTAACTTCTCTCTGGATGATGGGCAAAACACCATGAAGATCAGTTCAAGTTTGCTGGACTCATTAACGGGTGGCATATCGGCAGGCTGGAAAAACAGCAATGTTGATATCAGCAGCGGGCTGGATGCGTTATATAAGTTAACGGGTGATCGGACGTTACAAAGCGGTTCCTTTATCACGCGCAACAATATGGCGATACCGCTGAATATGACGAAGTCGCAAAATTACGTCTCCAGCAAAACCCGTACCGTCGATGACAATGGTGAGGTTAACGTCGCGGTCGCAACATCATCCATTATTACAGGGACCAGTTTTATCATCACCCCCCGTGTGCTTTCAGATGGTCGAATTGAGGTAGTGAGTGGTTTCACAAAACGGTATCTGGAAGGCATTGAAACTTATGATGATGTGCAGTTACCGAACGTAAGCACCACGGAATCATTTAACTCATCAATTATTATGCCGGGCGATCTGCTAATGGTAGGCAAGTATGATGTGAAAGGTGAAAATGGTGGTCTGGAATATCAGGTATTGGGTATCGGTGACAAAAATGAAGATGAATCTGCGACGATCGTCATGGTAATTGGCGTCGATTATTATCGTCAGCCTATTACTTCCCGATAGGAATAAATGGTTATGGATAAACTGTTACAGGATAATAATATCCTTACCGGTCTGCTCTGGGAACCGGACAGTATGTCTCATCTTGACCCTGGCGCGCAGGCAGCTTTTCGCGGAATGGTAAAGGCTAATCGTCGGGTAATCTATAAAGATTCTGACGGGCGTTTAGCAGTGGGTTATTGTGAGAAAATTTCTACCCTTTATGAGCCTTTTGCGATTTATATTAAAGAGTTATTTGGGGATGGCATCTATTTCTCACATGGTGATGATAATTTCACTTATCTGCTCATTATTAATGGTGGCCGGATTGTCAGTGGAACCGATTGCTTTATAGAGCGCAGCCTGTTTGATGAGCTCATGCGGCACCCGGAACAATATGAACACCTGGAAGTGACGTCGCTGACCGAAGTCCAGCTTTCTGTGGTGATAGAGAAATGCGCGGCGCATCAGCTCTCTCTGAAGCGACGTCGCAGATTCATTATTAGCTCCATTCTGGCTGGTGGTCTGATATTTTTGGCGCTGCTTGCTTTAGCACTTCATTTTCTGGTGGCGGGGTAATTTATGCTGGAAGGTCTCTATTTCTGGAAAGGTAAGAGCGGAACATTTTCTACAAGTCGAATTATAATTATTATTCTGGCTATTGCTTTACTGTTGTGTGGTGCTGGTGCAGGCTATTGGTATTATTTTATAAAGATGCCGCAAGACGAAATGCTTGCTCAGCAACACCAGGCTGCGCAGAAACTGCTTAACGATAAGGCTTCTGTACATGACTGGTATGAGAAATCATTAGAGGGAATGAGCATTGATTTCGGTATTCGCCTGATTGATGAAATTCATCGCAGCGTTATTCCGTTCGCATTGATTAAACTTCCTGTTGAGGGACGAAGCTATGGCTGTTCGCTAAAGGCGTGTCACATGACTTTTGAAATCGATCCCGCTGCTATTTTGACGCAACCAGAGTTAACTTTCTTTGGTAAAACCTACGCAGCATCATTTCCTGTAAAAAAAGGAAAGAACAGGTCGAATGGGGTTTCACTTGAATACAATGACATGAAAATTGCCCGCAAAGAAAACGGCTTATTAAGCGCGTATAAGAAGAACAAACCTTTGTCGTTATATTCCTGTAATGAGGTTATCTCTTATATCAAAAGCTATAACTCAACGTTGACGGGCGGAAAGGGTAAAAAGAAAAATGGCGAGATTGTATTTAAGACCCTGCCTAAATCGACAGTCGCAGCGCTGGAAAAAACATTAGCGGGGGACGTTAAGGCTTACGGTATGCTTTCAGCAGAGTGGAACATGACGCTGACAAAACCACACTCCACATCAGTGAACGAAGGGATATTATTACAGGTTGCCTTGTATAAACAGGCGTATCGGGATGCCTTTCTTATCAGGAAGATTGAAACAATTAACGATGGAATAAAAGTATCCGGAGGATTAGTATGCAAAGCGTAAAAAATATCATCATATTTGCAGTATTAATGGTGGGATCCGGACTGGTACAGGCCGCTCCGACTACTGACTTGCCGCCTGCCCCCAAAAACCAGACCGGTAAACCAGCGCTGGTAGGCAATGGCGAGAAAGCTGCGTCTCCTGAGGTAAAAAATGTCGATGAGAAAGCCCTGAATGAACAGTCAGCGGAACTGACGATGCAGGATCATATTCAGGCACTCGTTGAGCAGGATTATCTATATCAGTCAGAATATCGCAAGCTACAGCAACAGGTTGAACTAGAAAAAATGTTGAGCGAAATTCGTAAGCTGCGCGGTGAAGATAAAATAAAAGCGAGGGCAACTCCAACTCCCGTAATCGAAGCGAAGATCAAGACTGAAAAGAGCGCGCCTGCGGTAAATACAGGTAATAATATTGCGAAGCCGCACGTAGTACTGGAATCAGTCATTGGCGGTCTTTCTCGGGTTGCTATTGCTAATCAACGCGGTGATACATTGTTATACGTCACTCCAGGAAATGTATTTTCCATGGACGGCGCACAATACATTTTAACCAAAGATCGTAAAAACGGGTTGCAAATTAAGGAAGCTAACCCGTGAATATAGATTTTAAACGAATAACGACTGAAGATATATTTTCCGGTCTTTGGGAATATCATGAATTTGAAGGAATAGGCATTAATGCTATTCATGATGGTTATGAGTATTTATTAGTACACACTATCAATATCGATAAGCTATTTGAATACAAGCTCCAGATAAGCCGGCTGAAATCAATGCATAAACGGCCAGTCATTGGCCTGGCGATAGTAACGGAAGAAGATTATTTTCATATACTGGAATTTATCTCTCTTAAAGCCCTTAACGCTGCGCATAATGATATTGATATCACAGACACGCAAAAACAGTTGGTCAATATCTTACAGCGCGTTGTAAATATGGGGGCCAGCGACCTTCATATTACACGGAATGATGTGTTGGCGTTGCTTGAGGCGCGCGTAAATGGCGTATTGATGCCGTTTATGCAGATTAAATCACAGCAGTGTGATGAACTGGTATTTGTCTTGTACAACGTAGAGGCTACAACCAGAGATACAACATGGAACCGGGCAATTCCGCAGAACGCGAATATTCTCTACAGTCTTAACGGTAAACCGTACCGCTTCCGTTATGCCCATTTTCCCATTTTTGGCGAAACGGCGGATTGTTACCATGCTGTGCTGCGTATTATTCCTTCCGGTTTGCAAAAAGATAACCTGGGCTCGCTGGATAAAATAGGCGTCTCGTCTGCCGAAATTGCCGATTTGAAAAAGATCCTTAGCAACCCTTATGGCGCGTATGTCATTGCGGGAACGACAGGTTCGGGCAAATCGACCACGCTGAAAAATCTGATGGAATGGCTACAAATAAACCGCTATGACGATCGCGGCTGCTTTTTGACGGTCGAAGATCCCGTGGAATATCAGATATACGGTGCCAAGCAAAGCTCCGTTGTCAGCGTCGAGGGGGGAGGCTTCCACGCCGCAATTAAATCTGCGTTACGCCGCGACCCGGATGTACTGATGGTGGGGGAGATTCGTGACAATGTTTCAGCTAACGCTCTGGCGGGCGCCGTTGAGAGTGGACATTACTGTTTTACCACCGTGCATGCGGGCAATATCGTTTCACTCCTGCAGCGTATGTCCGCATTAGGTATCAGCAGTAACAAGCTCTCCACGCCAGGCTTCGTTGCTGGGTTGCAGTGTCAGAAACTGGTGCCGGTGCTTTGCGATACCTGTAAGCAAGTCCATGAAGAGATTACCCTTTCCGGCCGCACTTTTACTCTGTTCCGGGCAAGCGAGAAGGGGTGTGTAAAGTGTAAGAAGAGCGGTATCAAAGGACGGCAGCTGGCGATGGAGTATTTTTTGCCAACCTATGACGAACTGGCGGCTATCTCCCGGCAGGAGTGGCTTAATGTTTACACCCTGTGGCGGGAAAAAAGAAAGACAGCGGTAGGACTTGCTGAAGGGTTTGAGATCCGTGAAAAAGTCATGGCGCATGTGCTGCTTGGTCGTGTGGATGCGCGCTGGTACGCAATGGAATTTGGCGTATTGCCAACAGAAGATCTGGAGATGATCGTTGAAAAAATTCAGTAAGAAACAGCGCATCTATATCTACCAGTTTTGCGCAGACATGATTAAGGCCGGTCTGCCTTTGTATGATTCGATGCAAAAACTGCAAAAAGAAGGTCAATCTTTACTGGGGAAAGCCTTTAGTAAACGGTTGATGGATCTTATCACGCAAATGAAGCAGGAAACATCCGTTGCGGCTGTTTTCGAAGGTATGGTGCCGAATTCTGAACTGAGTGTGATCACCGCGGCGGAGAAAAGCGGCAGCCTTTCTGATGGATTTTTTACCCTGGTTTCGATTATTAAATACAACGATGAACTGCGTAAAAAGATCATCGGTGCGCTTATATTTCCCCTGATAATGATTACCTTGTCGTTAATTGTTATTGCCGGCTATTCGCAAAAGGTATTCCCCGCCTTTGCCTCCGTTGTGCCGATTGATAAATGGCCAACCGTGACACAGAATCTCTATAATTTTGGCGTGGCGCTTTACGAGGGGTTGTGGCTAAAAATTCTACTGGGATTTATCTTTCTGGTTATCTTTTCACGGCTGACAATGGCCAATTTTAGCGGCACAATAAGGAATAAGATTCTCGACAGAATTATGCCGTTCTCAACTTATCGGCAGCTAACTTCCTCCATTTTTTTGAATAATTTGTCGCTAATGTTGAGTAACAATATTCCTCTGACGGATGCGCTTTCAATTATTCAGCTCAATGCTAACCGTTGGCTAAAATGGCATCTTTTCACCATGCTGGAGAAAATGGCGCACGGCGTGAATTATGGTAAAGCGCTCGATACCGGACTGATGGGCGCGGAAGAGTTACTCAACATCAGCCTGTATGCCGATCTCCCCTCGTTTAATGAGGTTTTGCTCTCGGTATCGGAGCGCTCCCGCGATCATATACAGGAGTATATTAAAAAACTTGCCGGACTGTTAAAGAACTTAGCCACCGTTATCCTGGGCGGGAGCGTTATCTGGGTATTTCTGGCGCTGTTCTCATTAATGGATACGTTGTCGAAAAGTGCAGTAGGATGATTGATGAAATGAATATAAAACCACAAAGCATTTGTCAGCGTGCACTCTTACTGGGTGCCTTATTCCTGGCGAGCGTAACGGCGCAAGGAGCGCAAAAATATGGTCTTAGCGACAGTCTCCAGTACTGCGAGCTTTGGGATACCTTTTTCCCTCTTTCGTTTCAGGTCCCTTCAAGTAATTGGGTGTCTAATTATTCCAGGCCTGAGCTTAACATCATATATATCTCAGCTGGTAAACGTAAGCATGTGGATGACTACATTGATCTTTACACTATTAATAACCAATCTGTCTGGCCGTCGCGTTTAATCAGTGGACGTGACTCGGCCTTTTGTCAGAACGACGGTGGTTGTGTGGCTAAAGGTAAGGGAAGCGTAGGTAAGGGTATTTCGGCATATAAAGATCTTGTCGCCGAATTTCCTGATGATGACGTTAAGATATTTTCCGGTTCCCCTTACTATGACGGCACTCTCTCATGGATTTCTTTGCCTATACGGTACCTTAAACTACTGAGAGTCGAATTCTTTACACCTTATTCCGGACCCGTAGGTGTTTTTACAGACTCTTATAATCCGTATGTGGAACCATTATATTTTGAATATAGAGCGACAGGGAATAAAGATGAAATGCAATTGACAGCTGTAGGTGGTACTGCGGCCGGGGCTAATTTCAATGGCGTTAATCTACCTGATAAAATAAGGCCAACGGCACTTGCCGCTTTACAGGTTTGGTTGTCATCAGGCACTGGTGACCCATGGAAGTCGTTATTACCTCATGCGCACAAGGTGGATATGTCAGAAAGCCAGAAGGCGCTTATCCCTGATAACTGCAAATAATCTCGCGTAACGATCGCCGGTTATTAAAAGACGATCGTTACTAATGCAACACCGACTATTAATAAGAGTTAAATTCTGCATGGATGCTTTTTTATCTCCCTCGTATCCCTGGCTAGCGCTACTTCTGGGATTATTCATTGGCAGCTTTCTCAACGTCGTTATTTATCGATTACCGATTATGCTGATGCGTGAAACCGCAGACGATGAAGAAAGAAGTGCGCTTCCCGCGGTAAATTTATGGTGGCCGCCGTCTCACTGCCCATGCTGCCAGCACAATGTTATGCCCTGGGATAACATTCCCGTGGTGAGCTGGTTGCTGTTACGCGGCAGATGTCGCCATTGCCATTGCACAATTTCGGGTATTTATCCGTTAAGTGAGGCGGTCATTGGCGTTGTGTTTTGCACTCTGGTTTACTGGCTTTATCCGCAATATAGCTTACTCCAGCTCGCGTTCATGGCGTTATTTCTCTGCCTGTTGTACACCCTTGCGGTTATCGACATCCGCACCTTTTTGCTTCCTGACTGCCTGGTGTTTTTATTGCTGTGGGCGGGACTTATTGCCTCCGTACGCCACCTTATTCCAATTTCACCGCGGGATAGCGTAATGGGCGCCGTTTTTATATGGGGCTTTACCTGGCTAATGGCCGAAGGTTACCGCTGGATAACCGGTCGGGAAGGTTTCGGTAAAGGGGACGTTAAGCTGTTCGCCGCGTGTGCGACATGGTTAGGGGTGGAAAATATTGCGGTGCTGATGCTGGGCTCAGCCCTGTTGGGTCTTTGCCTGTTTCTGTTTCGCTACTTCTATATCCGCAGATTCGCGCCGCAGGGAGAGCTGGCGAAACAGGGATACATACCATTTGGCCCGGCGATCGTTGTGATGTCGATCTATCTAATGTATACGGCGGTGCTTAACCTGTGATCACTCTTCTGCTTTCGTTACTTTTGCTGCGCGCTGCGCCAGATATGTATCGGGACGAGGTTGCGCGTGATGAATTCAGCGTGACGGTATCGCTCATTCCGCCCGCTCCACGACAATACACTACCGTGCCAGCCATGACGGGGCGAATACCACGTACGCTTTATTTATTGTCGCTGCCAGTATGGCGGCCAGTGCATCAGCAGAAAACCTGTGCAACAGCGGTGCTGATGAATCAGCCGCCAGTAACAACATCGCCTTTAATACGGCAGCGCTATCAGCCTTGTTTCGATGATCTTCAGACTGGTAAACACCATGCGAACCTTATTGAGACCCGACGGGAAACCGACCCTCTCTCCTGTCGCATCAGCGCTGCTACCTTGTCACGTCGCGCTTTTATGACGTGGCCCTCTGACGTTACGGTGAACGCCGATGCCGATGATGATCTTTCCTGCGCGCAGGTTATGGCGCTGGCAAGCTTCTTTCCTGCTGGCGTTGTATCTACCGATCGCTTTGCAACCAATCCGGCTCCTGATAATGATACGGCGAGCAGCTTTTTTTCGGTGCTGAATCTGACGATCCCCACGAACAGCGCCCCAGCGCCAAACTGGCAGTCTTTATCGAATCGTCATGCCGTTTCTGAGGTCGATACCCTGCCTGCCGGGGCGTTTATCTTCCCCCTGACGCACGAAATTGTTGTAACGTCTCCTTATGGCATGCGTTACCACCCGGTCACCCGTCAGTTTATGCGGCATGAAGGCGTGGATCTGCGCGCACCGGTAAATAGCCCGGTAATGTCGGTTGCCGATGGCGAAGTGACGGCGACCGGCTATGGTCCGGTGACGGGGTTCTATATTACCGTCAGTCATGCCGATGGCTGGAGCAGCCGCTATTTGCATTTAAATACGCTTCAGGTTCATAAAGGCGATAAGGTATTCAGAGGCAATGTTATCGCCTTATCAGGGGCGACCGGGCGCATCAATGGTCCTCATCTCCACCTGGAACTCAGCCATCATCACCAGTTGGTAAACCCAATGGAGGTGCTTTTTGCGTCGACATTAAACCCCAATGCCAGGCGGGCGTCGCACGTGGCAGATACACAGGCGGTTATCGAGCCGGTGGATATGACGCCGACCATCGCTTTGATTAGTGGGGAAGGGGAGAATTTGCAGATAGGCGTGCGCGTCGGTAAAAAAACCACCTTCTACGCGCAGAGAGAACCCGTAGAGACGCCGGATGGCGTATGGCGCATTGTTAAACGGTATGGAAAATACAGGCTCGTGAAAGTGTCGCCGGAAGCAAAACCCGAATAGCCGGCTGTTTTATAGCCGTTTTTCCGCCCTTAACCGGCAGAATGCGGCGCTTTTGCTGTTTTTTTCCGCAGTTGATACAATGCACTAAAAATGCCCTTGCGAAGGTGATTCGCTTTGGTTAGTATTCACACCCGCTTCAGTGGGAAACAGTAAATATTCCCGCTTTAATGGTCGAAGCATTGTACGCGGCAACTCCGCAAGGAACAGGTTGATTATGCACGAAGCTCTTTTAGTAGTTTTCCTTATTGTGGCAATTGGCCTGGTTGGCTTGATCATGCTGCAACAAGGTAAAGGCGCTGATATGGGAGCCTCTTTTGGCGCAGGCGCTTCTGGTACTCTGTTTGGTTCAAGTGGTTCTGGTAACTTCATGACCCGTATGACAGCTGTATTGGGAACCTTGTTCTTCATCATCAGTCTGGTGCTGGGTAACATGAACAGCAATAAGACCAATAAAGGAAGTGAGTGGGAAAATCTGAGCGCACCGGCGAAAACCGAGCAAACTCAGCCAGCTGCTCCGGCTCAGCCGACCAGCGATATCCCACACTAAGTATTCTGTACCGAGGTGGTGGAATTGGTAGACACGCTACCTTGAGGTGGTAGTGCCCTAACGGGCTTGTGGGTTCGAGTCCCATCCTCGGTACCAAATTCCAGAAAAAAGACGCTGCAAAGCGTCTTTTTTTTCGTCTGTTACTCGTGGCTGTCTGTAGGTCGGATAAGGCGTTTACGCCGCCATCCGACATTATTGCAACGCCTGATGGCGCTACGTTTATCAGGCCTACAGACACCTTATATTCCGCGCATAAAAAAGGCCGCTTTCGCGGCCTTAAAATGATGAGTCGTTACTTCGCTTTGTTTTCCAGATTCTCAACCTGCGGCAGACCGGTCGTTGAAGAGGCGGTCAACAGACCGGCTTTCGCGTAGCCGAACAGCTTCTCGCGGGTATCGGTGATGTCCAGATTACGCATAGTCAGCTGGCCGATACGATCGTCAGGTGAGAATACTGACTCGCCTTTCTCCATGGTCAGACGTTCTGGCTTGTAAGTCAGATTATCAGACACGGTATTGAGGATGGAGTAGTCGTTGCCGCGGCGCAGCTCCAGCGTCACTTCGCCGGTAATCTGGCTGGCGACCCAACGCTGCAGACCGTCACGCAGCATCAACGCCTGCGAGTCGAACCAGCGGCCCTGGTACAGCAGTTTGCCCAACTGACGGCCATGAGAGTGATATTGCTCAATGGTGTCTTCGTTATGGATACCGGTCAGCAGACGCTCGTAAGCGATGTGCAGCAGCGCCATCCCCGGGGCTTCATAGATACCACGGCTCTTAGCTTCAATAATCCGGTTTTCAATCTGATCGCTCATGCCCAGACCGTGACGGCCGCCGATGCGGTTGGCTTCCAGCATCATCTCAACGTCGTCGCTGAAGGTTTTACCGTTTAGCGCTACAGGATGACCCTGTTCAAAGCGTACGGTCACTTCTTCTGCCGGGATCTTCACGCTCTCATCCCAGAACTTCACGCCCATAATCGGGTTGACGATTTTGACGCTGGAATTCAGGAATTCCAGGTCTTTCGCTTCGTGGGTCGCGCCGAGCATATTGGAGTCAGTGGAGTACGCTTTCTCGACAGACATTTTGTAGTCGAAACCGCAGGCGATCATAAATTCGGACATCTCATGGCGACCACCCAACTCGTCGATAAAATCGGTATCCAGCCATGGTTTGTAAATCTGCAGTTCCGCGTTGGTCAGCAGGCCGTAACGATAGAAACGTTCAATATCGTTGCCTTTATAGGTGCTGCCGTCACCCCAGATATTCACGCCATCTTCTTTCATGGCGGCAACCAGCATGGTGCCGGTGACTGCACGGCCCAGTGGGGTGGTATTAAAATAGGTCAGGCCACCGGTGGTGTTGTGGAAGGCGCCGCACTGAATGGCTGCGATCCCTTCGGCAACCAGTTGCTTACGGCAATCTACCAGGCGAGCATTCTCAGCACCATATTCCATTGCGCGGCGAGGAATGGCGTCATAGTCATCCTCATCCGGCTGGCCCAAATTCGCAGTATATGCATATGGGACAGCCCCTTTTTGTCGCATCCACAGCAGTGCTGCACTGGTGTCCAGGCCGCCGGAAAAAGCGATACCAATACGTTGACCTACCGGGAGATGCTTGAGAATCGTCGTCATAAAATAAAACCCTGCTTGATAGACTGGTGAAGAGGTCGGCTTATTATACTAAATGCATTTTTATGCAAAATAAATGAGTTTTCATTTAATCATCTTTTCTGGATGACAGGAAGAGTTTAGTGATAATTTCGTTAAATAACGGCGCGGCCGGTACATTTATCTTGATTACCACCCGCTGGTCAGCATTCATTGATTTGCATAGTGGTAACAAGGTTGACATAACACATAGAGTATCAATATACTGTGCGCAGATTTTACGTCCCGTCCTCGGTACCAAATCCCAGCAGTATTTGCATTTTTTACCCAAAACGAGTAAAATTTGCCACGTTTCAGGCGCGGGGTGGAGCAGCCTGGTAGCTCGTCGGGCTCATAACCCGAAGGTCGTCGGTTCAAATCCGGCCCCCGCAACCACTTTCCCTTAGAGTTCTTTTTCAAATATACTGTGAAGACTTAGGCCTTCGTAGCTGGATTTGAAAAAAATTCTTTCGGAAGGTTCTCCGAACCGCAGGTGCGGTTATAGGGTTCAGTTATCTAAAGCCCCGATTTATCGGGGTTTTTTGTTATCTGACTACAGAATAACTGGGCTTTAGGCCCTTTTTTTATGTCTTGGGGGTGGGCTTGTCCACATTAGAGCAAAAATTAACAGAGATGATTACAGCCCCGGTTGAAGCCCTGGGCTACGAACTGGTCGGCATCGAATTTATTCGCGGTCGCACATCCACACTGCGCATCTATATTGATAGTGAAGATGGCATCAATGTTGATGATTGTGCTGATGTGAGCCATCAGGTAAGCGCCGTGATGGATGTCGAAGACCCAATCACCGTTGCCTATAACCTGGAAGTTTCCTCGCCGGGTCTCGACCGTCCTCTGTTCACTGCTGAACACTACGTGCGTTTCCTGGGGGAAGAAGTCACGCTGGTTCTTCGTATGGCGGTTCAAAACCGTCGTAAATGGCAGGGCGTTATCAAAGCGGTGGACGGTGAGATGATCACGGTCACAGTCGAAGGTAAAGATGAAGTGTTCGCGCTGAGTAATATCCAGAAGGCGAACCTGGTTCCCCACTTTTAACAGTCTGGATTGAGGTGAAAAGCCCGCGATGAACAAAGAAATTTTGGCTGTTGTTGAAGCCGTATCCAACGAAAAAGCGCTGCCACGCGAGAAAATTTTTGAAGCGCTGGAAAGTGCGCTGGCTACAGCAACAAAGAAAAAATATGAGCAAGAGATCGACGTCCGCGTAGAAATTGATCGTAAAAGCGGTGATTTCGATACCTTCCGTCGTTGGGTAATCGTAGAAGAAGTTACCCAGCCAACCAAAGAAATTACGCTGGAAGCGGCACGCTTCGAAGACGAAAGCCTGAACGTGGGCGACTATGTTGAAGATCAGATTGAATCTGTCACCTTTGACCGTATCACCACCCAGACTGCGAAACAGGTTATCGTACAGAAAGTACGTGAAGCTGAACGCGCAATGGTTGTTGATCAATTCCGCGAACACGAAGGCGAAATCGTTACGGGTGTGGTGAAAAAAGTTAACCGTGACAACATTTCCCTGGATCTGGGCAGCAATGCTGAAGCCGTGATCCTGCGCGAAGACATGCTGCCGCGTGAAAACTTCCGCCCTGGCGACCGTATTCGCGGTGTTCTGTACTCTGTGCGCCCGGAAGCGCGCGGCGCGCAACTGTTCGTCACCCGTTCCAAACCGGAAATGCTGGTTGAGCTGTTCCGCATTGAAGTGCCAGAAATTGGCGAAGAAGTGATTGAAATTAAAGCGGCTGCTCGCGATCCGGGCTCTCGTGCGAAAATCGCCGTTAAGACCAACGATAAGCGTATTGATCCGGTCGGCGCGTGTGTGGGTATGCGCGGTGCGCGCGTTCAGGCGGTCTCTACCGAACTGGGCGGCGAGCGTATCGATATCGTCCTGTGGGATGATAACCCGGCGCAGTTCGTGATTAACGCAATGGCGCCAGCAGATGTCGCTTCTATCGTGGTGGATGAAGACAAACACACCATGGATATCGCGGTTGAAGCCGGTAACCTGGCTCAGGCGATTGGACGTAACGGTCAGAACGTCCGCCTGGCTTCACAACTGAGCGGTTGGGAACTCAACGTAATGACCGTTGATGACCTGCAAGCGAAGCATCAGGCTGAAGCACATGCCGCCATCGATACCTTCACCAAATATCTCGATATCGATGAAGATTTCGCGACAGTTCTGGTGGAAGAAGGTTTTGCGACGCTGGAAGAACTGGCCTACGTGCCAATGAAAGAACTGCTGGAAATTGACGGCCTTGATGAACCGACCGTTGAAGCGCTGCGCGAGCGTGCTAAAAACGCACTGACCACTCTGGCACTGGCCCAGGAAGAAAGCCTCGGTGATAACAAACCGGCTGACGATCTGCTGAATCTGGAAGGATTGGATCGCGATATGGCCTTCAAACTGGCTGCCCGTGGTGTTTGTACGCTGGAAGATCTCGCCGAACAGGGCATTGATGATCTGGCTGATATCGAAGGGTTGACCGACGAAAAAGCCGGTGAGCTGATTATGGCTGCCCGTAATATTTGCTGGTTCGGTGACGAAGCGTAATAAACTGTAGCAGGAAGGAACAGTATGACAGATGTAACCGTAAAAACGCTGGCTGCAGAGATACAGACCTCCGTGGATCGCCTGGTACAGCAATTTGCTGATGCAGGTATCCGGAAGTCTGCTGATGACTCTGTGTCCGCACAAGAGAAACAAACCTTACTGGCGCATCTGAACCGTGAGAACGGCTCAGCGCCGGATAAGTTGACATTGCAGCGTAAAACGCGCAGTACTCTCAATATTCCAGGTACCGGTGGGAAAAGCAAATCGGTACAAATCGAAGTCCGCAAGACACGCACCTTTGTGAAACGCGATCCGCAAGAGGCTGAACGCCTGGCCGCGGAAGAGCAGGCGCAGCGTGAAGCGGAAGAGCAAGCCCGTCGTGAGGCAGAAGAAGCTGCCAAACGCGAGGCGCAACAAAAAGCCGAACGTGAGGCCGCAGAACAAGCTAAGCGTGAAGCCGCTGATAAAGCGAAACGTGAAGCTGCGGAAAAAGACAAAGTGAGCAATCAACAGACCGACGATATGACTAAAACCGCCCAGGCCGAAAAAGCCCGCCGTGAAAATGAAGCCGCAGAACTGAAACGTAAAGCGGAAGAAGAAGCACGTCGCAAGCTTGAAGAAGAAGCTCGCCGCGTAGCGGAAGAAGCTCGCCGTATGGCGGAAGAAAACGAGAAAAATGGTGTGGATAACGCTGAACCTGTTGAAGATACCAGCGATTATCACGTCACGACTTCTCAGCACGCTCGCCAGGCAGAAGACGAAAACGATCGTGAAGTTGAAGGCGGCCGTGGTCGTACTCGCAGCGCGAAAGCCGCGCGTCCGGCGAAGAAAGGCAACAAACACGCTGAATCGAAAGCCGACCGTGAAGAAGCGCGCGCCGCAGTTCGTGGTGGTAAAGGCGGTAAACAGCGTAAAGGTTCCGCTCTGCAGCAGGGCTTCCAGAAGCCAGCTCAGGCCGTTAACCGTGACGTTGTGATCGGCGAAACCATCACCGTTGGCGAACTGGCTAACAAGATGGCGGTTAAAGGCTCTCAGGTCATCAAAGCGATGATGAAACTGGGCGCAATGGCGACCATCAACCAGGTCATCGACCAGGAAACCGCACAACTGGTTGCCGAAGAGATGGGCCACAAAGTTATCCTGCGTCGTGAAAACGAGCTGGAAGAAGCAGTAATGAGCGACCGTGACACCGGCGCTGCGGCTGAACCGCGCGCACCGGTTGTAACCATCATGGGTCACGTTGACCACGGTAAAACCTCCCTGCTGGACTACATTCGTTCTACGAAAGTGGCTTCTGGCGAAGCGGGCGGCATTACTCAGCACATCGGTGCGTACCACGTTGAAACTGACAACGGTATGATCACCTTCCTGGATACTCCGGGTCACGCCGCGTTTACCTCTATGCGTGCTCGTGGTGCTCAGGCAACGGATATCGTGGTTCTGGTTGTTGCAGCAGACGACGGCGTGATGCCGCAGACCATCGAAGCTATCCAGCACGCGAAAGCGGCAGGTGTGCCGGTGGTGGTTGCAGTCAACAAAATCGATAAGCCAGAAGCGGATCCGGATCGTGTTAAAAACGAACTGTCCCAGTACGGCATCATGCCGGAAGAGTGGGGCGGCGAAAGCCAGTTCGTCCACGTTTCTGCGAAAGCCGGTACCGGTATCGACGAACTGCTGGATGCGATCCTGCTGCAGGCCGAAGTTCTGGAGCTGAAAGCTGTTCGTAAAGGTATGGCGAGCGGCGCGGTAATCGAATCCTTCCTGGATAAAGGTCGTGGTCCGGTTGCTACCGTCCTGGTACGTGAAGGTACGCTGCATAAAGGCGACATCGTACTGTGTGGCTTCGAATACGGCCGCGTGCGTGCGATGCGTAACGAACTGGGTCAGGAAGTTCTGGAAGCAGGTCCGTCCATTCCGGTGGAAATCCTCGGTCTGTCCGGTGTTCCGGCTGCCGGTGACGAAGTGACCGTGGTGCGTGACGAGAAGAAAGCCCGTGAAGTTGCACTGTATCGTCAGGGCAAATTCCGTGAAGTTAAACTGGCTCGTCAGCAGAAATCTAAACTTGAGAACATGTTCGCCAACATGACCGATGGCGAAGTTCACGAAGTGAACGTCGTACTGAAAGCTGACGTACAGGGTTCTGTAGAAGCGATCTCCGACTCCTTACTGAAACTGTCTACCGACGAAGTGAAAGTGAAGATCATCGGTTCCGGCGTAGGTGGTATCACTGAAACCGACGCGACCCTGGCTGCGGCGTCCAACGCGATTCTGGTTGGCTTCAACGTCCGTGCTGATGCTTCTGCGCGTAAAGTGATCGAATCTGAAAGTCTGGATCTGCGTTACTACTCCGTCATCTATCATCTGATCGACGAAGTGAAAGCGGCGATGAGCGGTATGCTGTCTCCGGAACTGAAACAGCAGATCATTGGTCTGGCTGAAGTGCGCGATGTGTTTAAATCACCGAAATTTGGTGCGATCGCGGGCTGTATGGTTACCGAAGGTACTATCAAGCGTCACAACCCAATCCGCGTCCTGCGCGACAACGTGGTTATCTATGAAGGCGAGCTGGAATCCCTGCGCCGCTTCAAAGATGACGTTAACGAAGTCCGTAACGGTATGGAATGTGGTATCGGCGTTAAGAACTACAACGACGTTCGCGTTGGCGATATGATCGAAGTGTTCGAGATTATCGAGATCAAACGTACCATCGCATAATCTTCGTA
>NZ_CP069763.1:577563-622805 GCF_016893685.1 Citrobacter cronae | reverse complement strand
GTAGGCCTGATAAGCGTAGCGCCATCAGGCTNNNAAGCGCCACCCGGCAAGAAATTTAAAAAGGGGCTTATGGCCCCTTTTTTGTCATTATTCTGGAGAATTTATTATGGCGAAAGAATTTGGTCGCCCGCAGCGTGTGGCGCAGGAGATGCAGAAAGAAATCGCACTCATCTTGCAACGCGAAATCAAAGATCCGCGCGTAGGCATGATGACTACCGTATCTGGTGTTGAGATGTCCCGTGATCTGGCGTATGCCAAAGTATTCGTGACTTTCCTTAACGACCAGGACGAAGCGGCTGTGAAAAACGGCATTAAGGCCCTGCAGGAAGCCTCTGGTTTTATCCGCTCCCTGCTGGGGAAAGCGATGCGTCTGCGTATCGTGCCTGAACTGACCTTCTTCTACGACAACTCGTTGGTTGAAGGGATGCGTATGTCTAACCTGGTGACCAGCGTGGTGAAACATGACGATGAACGTCGTGTGAACCCAGCGGACGACAGCAAGGAGGACTGATGAGCCGTCCTCGTCGTCGTGGTCGCGACATTCACGGTGTCCTGCTGCTGGATAAGCCGCAGGGCATGTCCAGCAATGACGTACTGCAAAAAGTAAAGCGCATCTACAATGCCAACCGTGCGGGTCATACCGGCGCGCTGGATCCGCTGGCGACGGGCATGCTGCCTATCTGCCTCGGCGAAGCGACGAAGTTTTCACAGTATTTGCTGGATTCTGACAAACGCTATCGCGTAGTAGCCCGCCTGGGGCAACGTACTGACACCTCCGATGCTGACGGGCAAATCGTGCAGGAACGTCCGGTAACCTTCAGCGCAGAGCAACTTGCGAGCGCACTGGAGACTTTCCGCGGCGATATCGAGCAGGTTCCGTCAATGTATTCGGCGCTGAAGTATCAGGGTAAAAAGCTATACGAATATGCGCGTCAGGGCATTGAAGTGCCGCGTGAAGCGCGCCCGATTACCGTCTATGAGCTGCTGTTTATTCGCCATGAAGGTAACGAGCTGGAGCTGGAAGTTCACTGCTCCAAAGGCACCTATATTCGCACTATTATCGACGATCTGGGCGAGAAGCTCGGCTGCGGTGCGCATGTAACGTACCTGCGTCGTCTGACGGTCAGCAAGTATCCGGTGGATCGTATGGTGACGCTGGAACACTTGCGCGAGCTGGTTGAACAGGCTGAGCAGCAGAACATTCCGGCCGCTCAGTTGCTTGATCCCTTGCTGATGCCAATGGACAGTCCAGCATCGGACTATCCTGTTGTTAATTTGCCTTTAACATCGTCGGTTTACTTTAAAAATGGTAACCCGGTACGTACGACAGGTGTCCCGCTGGAAGGCCTGGTGCGTGTGACGGAAGGCGATGACGGCAAATTTATCGGCATGGGGGAGATCGACGATGAAGGTCGTGTCGCCCCCCGTCGCCTGGTGGTTGAGTATCCTGCATAGCGCTCTCTGTCTTGCGATAAAAGGGCGCTGCGAGTAGAATACTGCCGCTTAACGTCGCGTGAATTGTTTAACAATCTGCGTGGCGTATACACAAAATCATTCGAGCTGCATCAAGGCGGCAAGTCTGAGAATCCTCAGGAGCTTACTTAGATAAGTGACTGAGGTGAGCGGACGCAGCCAACGCAGAGTCAGTTTGAAGGATAAAGTGTATACACTGGGATAGCTGAATTAGAGATCGGCATCCTTTCATTCTTAACACTTTGGAGTTTTAAAATGTCTCTAAGTACTGAAGCTACCGCTAAAATCGTTTCTGAGTTTGGTCGTGATGCAAACGACACCGGTTCTACCGATGTTCAGGTTGCTCTGTTGACTGCACAGATTAACCACCTGCAGGGCCACTTTGCAGAGCACAAAAAAGATCACCACAGCCGTCGTGGTCTGCTGCGCATGGTTTCTCAGCGTCGTAAACTGCTCGACTACCTGAAACGTAAAGATGTTGCACGCTACACCGCGCTGATCGAGCGTCTGGGTCTGCGTCGCTAATTCTTTCGAGTTTCAGAAAGAGGGGGCCTTCATGGCCCCTTTTTTCCAGCAGATGGCAGCAATTCGCTGGAAACTAATGTATTGTTGCTATGAATGATCTTCCGTTGCAGAGGTTCGCGCGGCTAATGAGAGGCTTTACTCATGCGTATGGGTTAGGGTTGTCATTAGTCGCGAGGATGCGCAGAAGATCGGGTATTAACGATGGCGCAAAAATGTGCCGTCAAAAAATAGAGAAAGGATATTATTTTGCTTAATCCGATCGTTCGTAAATTCCAGTACGGTCAGCATACCGTTACGCTGGAAACCGGCATGATGGCGCGTCAGGCGACTGCCGCTGTTATGGTTAGCATGGATGACACTGCGGTATTCGTTACCGTTGTCGGCCAGAAAAAAGCGAAACCAGGCCAGGACTTTTTCCCACTGACCGTTAACTATCAGGAGCGTACCTACGCTGCTGGCCGTATCCCGGGTAGCTTCTTCCGTCGTGAAGGCCGTCCGAGCGAAGGTGAAACCCTGATCGCGCGTCTGATTGACCGCCCGGTTCGCCCGCTGTTCCCGGAAGGGTTCGTTAACGAAGTTCAGGTTATCGCGACCGTTGTGTCCGTTAACCCGCAGGTTAACCCGGATATCGTGGCAATGATTGGCGCATCCGCTGCGCTGACGCTGTCTGGCATCCCATTCAACGGCCCGATCGGTGCTGCGCGTGTTGGTTATATCAATGACCAGTACGTACTGAACCCGACTCAGGACGAACTGAAAGAAAGCAAGCTGGATCTGGTTGTTGCCGGTACCGAAGGTGCCGTACTGATGGTTGAATCCGAAGCTGAACTGCTGAGCGAAGACCAGATGCTGGGCGCTGTAGTATTCGGTCACGAACAGCAGCAGGTTGTTATTCAGGCGATCAATGAGCTGGCGAAAGAAGCCGGCAAACCGCGTTGGGACTGGCAGCCAGAAGCCGTCAACGAAGCACTGAACGCGCGCGTTGCCGCACTGGCAGAAGCTCGCCTGAGCGATGCTTACCGTATCACCGACAAACAAGAGCGTTACGCTCAGGTTGACGTGATCAAATCTGAAACCATCGCTCAGCTTACGGCAGAAGATGAAACCCTGGACGCCAACGAACTGGGCGAAATCCTGCACGCCATTGAGAAAAACGTTGTTCGTAGCCGCGTACTGGCAGGCGAGCCGCGTATCGATGGCCGTGAAAAAGACATGATTCGTGGTCTGGACGTGCGTACTGGCGTTCTGCCGCGTACCCACGGCTCCGCGCTGTTCACCCGTGGCGAAACTCAGGCGCTGGTCACTGCGACCCTGGGCACCACCCGTGATGCCCAGAACCTCGACGAACTGATGGGCGAGCGTACTGACAACTTCCTGTTCCACTACAACTTCCCTCCGTACTGCGTAGGTGAAACCGGTATGGTCGGTTCTCCGAAGCGTCGTGAAATTGGTCACGGTCGCCTGGCGAAGCGTGGCGTGCTGGCAGTGATGCCGGAACTGGATAAATTCCCGTACACCGTGCGTGTGGTTTCTGAAATCACCGAATCTAACGGTTCTTCTTCCATGGCTTCCGTATGTGGCGCTTCCCTGGCGCTGATGGACGCAGGCGTGCCGATCAAAGCGGCCGTTGCGGGTATCGCGATGGGTCTGGTGAAAGAAGGCGACAACTATGTTGTTCTGTCTGACATCCTGGGCGACGAAGATCACCTGGGCGATATGGACTTCAAAGTAGCGGGTTCCCGCGACGGTATCTCTGCACTGCAGATGGATATCAAAATTGAAGGTATCACCAAAGAGATCATGCAGGTTGCTCTGAACCAGGCTAAAGGTGCGCGTCTGCACATCCTGGGTGTGATGGAACAGGCGATTAACGCGCCGCGTGGCGATATCTCTGAATTCGCTCCACGTATCCACACCATCAAGATCAGCCCGGACAAGATTAAAGACGTTATCGGTAAAGGCGGTTCTGTTATCCGCGCCCTGACCGAAGAAACTGGCACTACTATCGAAATCGAAGATGACGGTACTGTGAAGATCGCAGCGACCGACGGCGAGAAAGCGAAATATGCTATCCGTCGTATCGAAGAGATCACCGCAGAGATCGAAGTAGGTCGTATCTACACGGGTAAAGTGACCCGTATCGTTGACTTTGGCGCATTCGTTGCCATCGGTGGCGGTAAAGAAGGTCTGGTACACATTTCTCAGATCGCTGACAAGCGCGTTGAGAAAGTGACCGATTACCTGCAGATGGGCCAGGAAGTACCGGTTAAAGTTCTGGAAGTTGATCGCCAGGGCCGTGTACGTCTGAGCATTAAAGAAGCAACTGAGCAGTCTCAGCCTGCAGGCGAACCGGAAGCTCCGGTAAGCCAACAGGGCGAGTAAGGTTGCCATTGCCCTCCGTGAGAACGGAGGGCCTTTAACCCGGCAGGACGCCTTGTTAGCAACCGGGGAACCTGGACGTTCATTCAATCGTTGTCTTCGGGAGTGGGAAATGAAGCCTTTTTTGCGCTGGTGTTTCGTTGCGACAGCACTCACGCTGGCTGGATGTAGTAATTCCGCCTGGCGTAAGAGTGAAGTCCTCGCAGTACCATTGCAACCGACTTTGCAGCAGGAAGTGATTCTGGCACGTATGGAACAAATTCTTGCCAGTCGGGCTTTAACCGATGACGAACGCGCACAGCTTTTATATGAGCGCGGAGTGTTGTATGATAGTCTCGGTCTGAGGGCACTGGCGCGAAATGATTTTTCACAAGCGCTGGCAATCCGACCAGATATGCCTGAAGTATTCAATTACTTAGGTATATATTTAACGCAGGCAGGCAATTTTGATGCTGCCTATGAAGCGTTTGATTCTGTACTTGAGCTTGATCCAACTTACAACTACGCGTACTTAAATCGCGGTATCGCATTGTATTACGGCGGTCGCGATAAGTTAGCGCAAGATGATCTGCTGGCGTTTTATCAAGACGATCCCAATGATCCTTTCCGCAGTCTGTGGCTTTATCTTGCCGAGCAGAAGCTCGATGAGAAGCAGGCTAAAGAAGCGTTAAACCAACGCTTCGAGAAATCGGATAAAGAGCAATGGGGATGGAACATTGTCGAGTTCTACCTGGGCAACATTAGCGAAGCAACGCTGATGGAACGCCTGAAGGCGGACGCAACGGATAACACCTCGCTCGCTGAGCATCTCAGTGAAACCAACTTCTATTTAGGTAAGTACTACCTAAGTCTGGGGGATTTGGACAACGCTACGGCATTGTTCAAACTGGCGGTGGCTAACAACGTTCATAACTTTGTTGAGCACCGATACGCATTGTTGGAATTATCGCTCCTGGGCCAGGACCAAGATGACCTGGCAGAATCGGACCAGCAATAGCTGACGTACACATCAGCCCGTAATCTTTTTTGATTGCCATCACCTTCACGGGTGAGGGCGTTGTTGTTCGTTAATACACCTACTTTGAGCCGGTTCACACTTTTCAATGAAAATTGCAGATCAATTTCATGATGAGTTATGTAGACTGGCCGCCATTAATTTTGAGGCACACGTACTACATGGCTGAATTCGAAACCACTTTTGCAGATCTGGGCCTGAAGGCTCCTATCCTTGAAGCCCTTAACGATCTGGGTTACGAAAAACCATCTCCAATCCAGGCAGAGTGCATTCCGCATCTGCTGGGCGGTCGCGATGTTCTGGGTATGGCCCAGACCGGTAGCGGCAAAACGGCAGCGTTCTCTTTACCGCTGCTCAACAATCTTGATCCTGAGCTGAAGGCACCTCAGATTCTGGTGCTGGCACCGACCCGCGAACTGGCGGTTCAGGTTGCAGAAGCCATGACGGATTTCTCTAAACACATACGCGGCGTGAACGTGGTTGCCCTGTACGGCGGCCAGCGTTATGACGTGCAATTACGTGCCCTGCGTCAGGGACCACAGATCGTCGTCGGTACGCCGGGTCGTCTGCTGGATCACCTGAAGCGCGGTACTCTGGACCTCTCCAAACTGAGCGGTCTGGTACTGGACGAAGCTGATGAAATGCTGCGTATGGGCTTCATCGAAGACGTTGAAACCATTATGGCGCAGATCCCGGAAGGTCATCAGACCGCTCTGTTCTCTGCCACCATGCCGGAAGCGATTCGTCGTATTACCCGCCGCTTTATGAAAGAGCCGCAGGAAGTACGCATTCAGTCCAGCGTCACTACCCGTCCTGACATCAGCCAGAGCTACTGGACTGTGTGGGGCATGCGTAAAAATGAAGCGCTGGTGCGTTTCCTGGAAGCAGAAGATTTTGATGCGGCGATTATCTTCGTCCGTACCAAAAATGCGACTCTGGAAGTGGCAGAAGCGCTGGAGCGTAGCGGTTATAGCAGCGCTGCGCTGAACGGCGACATGAACCAGTCTCTGCGTGAGCAGACTCTGGAGCGTCTGAAAGATGGCCGTCTGGATATTCTGATTGCAACCGACGTTGCGGCCCGTGGCCTGGACGTTGAGCGTATCAGCCTGGTCGTTAACTACGATATCCCGATGGACTCCGAATCTTACGTTCACCGTATCGGCCGTACCGGTCGTGCGGGTCGTGCTGGCCGTGCGCTGCTGTTCGTTGAGAACCGCGAACGTCGTCTGCTGCGTAACATCGAACGCACCATGAAACTGACTATTCCAGAAGTAGAACTGCCGAACGCAGAGCTGCTGGGCAAACGCCGTCTGGAAAAATTCGCCGCGAAAGTACAGCAGCAGCTGGAAAGCAGCGATCTGGATCAGTACCGTGCTCTGCTGGCGCAGATTCAGCCTACCGCTGAAGGCGAAGAGCTGGACATGGAAACCCTGGCAGCCGCACTGCTGAAAATGGCTCAGGGCGAACGTAGCCTGATCGTACCACCAGATGCACCGATGCGTCCTAAGCGTGAATTCCGCGACCGTGACGATCGTGGTCCGCGTGACCGCAACGATCGTGGCCCGCGTGGCGACCGTGAAGACCGTCCGCGTCGTGAACGTCGTGACGTTGGCGATATGCAGCTGTACCGCATTGAAGTGGGTCGTGATGACGGTGTTGAAGTCCGCCATATCGTTGGCGCGATTGCTAACGAAGGTGATATCAGCAGCCGTTACATCGGTAACATCAAGCTGTTTGCTTCCCACTCGACCATCGAACTGCCGAAAGGTATGCCGGGCGACGTGCTGCAGCACTTTACCCGTACCCGCATCCTGAACAAGCCGATGAACATGCAGCTGGTTGGCGATGCAGTACCGCATACCGGTGGTGAGCGTCGTGGCGGTGGCCGTTTCAGCGGCGAGCGTCGTGAAGGCGGTCGCGGTGAAGGCCGTGGTTTTGGCGGTGAGCGTCGTGAAGGCGGTCGTGGTGATGGTCGTCGTTTCAGCGGCGAACGTCGTGAAGGTGGTCGTGGCCCGCGCCGTGACGATTCTTCTGCTCCGCGTCGTGATGACTCAGCCGGTCGTCGTCGTTTCGGCGGTGACGCATAAGCCAAAACGGCTAAAAGCGTAAAATAAAGTATACAGCCCCGATCTCAACAATCGGGGCTTTTTTTATTTCAATTGTACTCGTGTACTGGTACAGTGCAGCACATTGATAAGTAGTCACAATATAAATGACTGGAGAGATGGCTAAATGGCAACACTAACCACCACCCAAACGTCACCTTCGCTGCTTGGCGGCGTGGTGATCATCGGCGGCACCATTATTGGCGCGGGGATGTTCTCTCTGCCGGTGGTCATGTCCGGGGCGTGGTTCTTCTGGTCAATGGCGGCGCTGATCTTCACCTGGTTCTGCATGCTGCACTCCGGGCTGATGATCCTTGAAGCCAACCTCAATTACCGGATTGGTTCCAGCTTCGATACCATTACCAAAGATCTGTTGGGCAAAGGCTGGAACGTTGTTAACGGCATCTCCATTGCCTTTGTGCTCTACATTCTGACCTACGCCTATATTTCGGCAAGCGGCTCGATTCTGCATCACACCTTTGCCGAGATGTCGCTGAACGTTCCGGCGCGCGCGGCAGGTCTTGGCTTTGCGCTGCTGGTCGCGTTTGTGGTGTGGTTAAGCACCAAAGCGGTTAGCCGCATGACGGCGATTGTGCTGGGGGCAAAGGTCATTACCTTTTTCCTGACCTTCGGCAGTCTGCTGGGACACGTGCAGCCCGCAACGCTGTTTAACGTGGCGCAGAGCAACGCTTCATATACGCCGTACCTGCTGATGACGCTGCCATTCTGTCTGGCTTCATTTGGTTATCACGGCAACGTCCCAAGCCTGATGAAGTATTACGGCAAGGATCCGAAGACCATCGTTAAGTGCCTGGTATACGGCACGTTGCTGGCGCTGGTGCTGTATACCGTATGGTTGCTGGGAACGATGGGTAATATTCCGCGTCCGGAATTTATTGGTATTGCGCAGCAGGGTGGGAACATTGATGTGCTGGTGCAGGCGTTGAGCGGTGTGCTGAACAGCCGTAGTCTGGATCTGCTGTTGGTGGTGTTCTCCAACTTTGCGGTCGCCAGTTCCTTCCTCGGCGTGACGCTGGGCCTGTTTGACTATCTGGCTGATTTATTTGGTTTTGATGACTCAGCAATGGGGCGTTTTAAAACCGCATTGCTGACGTTTGTGCCGCCAATTGTCGGTGGCCTGCTGTGGCCGAACGGTTTTCTGTACGCCATTGGCTATGCAGGTTTAGCTGCAACTATCTGGGCTGCCATTGTGCCAGCGCTGTTGGCACGTAAATCTCGCGAACGTTTCGGCAGTCCGAAATTCCGCGTCTGGGGCGGTAAACCAATGATTGCCCTGATTCTGGTCTTCGGCGTCGGCAACGCGGTTATCCATGTTCTGTCGAGCGTTAACCTGCTGCCGGTGTACCAGTAGAACAATTGCCCGGTGGCGCTACGCTTACCGGGCCTACAGAGATTGCGTAGGCCGGATAAGCCGCAGCCGCCATCCGGCACAAATAGCACTATCCCAACAATTCCTGCTTCACATCCATCGCCAAATCAAATGAGTGGAGCCGCGCCTGGTGATCAAAAATCTGGCCGTTAACCATAATTTCATCAGCCTGGGTTTCACGCAAAATAGCCTCCAGCCCGTGCCGCACTTTCGCCTTATCACCGACGAGTGACATGCGTAGCGCCTGCTGCACGCCATACTGTTCAGAAGCGGACCACAGTTGATGCATATTCTCTACCGGCGGCGGTAGCTGGCCGGTTTCGCCACGACGCAGTTTCATAAACGCCTGCTGCATTGAGGTGAAAAGAAATTCGGCATCGCGATTGCTGTCGGCGGCAATGATGTTGATGCATACCATTGCATACGGCTTTGCCAGGCGCGCCGAAGGCGTGAACTGGCTACGATACAGATGCAGCGCCTGATGCAGCATATCCGGAGCAAAGTGCGAGGCGAAGGCAAACGGCAGGCCAAGCTGCGCCGCCAACTGTGCGCTATACAAGCTGGAACCTAATAACCAGACCGGGATCTGCTCGCCGTAGCCAGGCACCGGGCGTACATGGGGGTTCGGGTCGTGGGCGTCGAACCACTCCACCAGTTCTGCTACGTCGCGTGGGAAGTTATCGATATCGCCACTCATATGGCGGCGCAGCGCGCGCATCGTTGGCTGATCGCTCCCCGGTGCGCGGCCAAGCCCGAGATCGATGCGTCCCGGATACAGCGTGTTCAGGGTACCGAACTGCTCGGCGATCACCAGCGGCGAATGGTTGGGCAGCATCACGCCGCCAGAACCCAGATGCAGCTTGGTGGTATTGGCAGCCAGATAACCAATCAGCACAGAGGTTGCGGCGCTGGCGATGCCGGTCATGTTGTGATGTTCTGCCAGCCAGTAGCGGTGATAGCCGCGCTTTTCAGCCAGCCGTGCGAGATCAAGCGAGTGCGTAAAGGCTTCTTTTGCCGAAGATCCTTCAGGGATCGGTGCCAGATCCAGCACCGAGAACGGAATAGTTTTGTCAGTCATAACGGCTCACTTTGTTACCGGTTAATCATTTAATACTGCATTAAAATTTGATTAACGTTGTTAACAAAGTGAGCTTTATGAGACTGACGGCAAAAACAATGCCCGATGGCGCTGCGCTTATCGGGCCTAGGGATCGCGATTTGTAGGCCGGATAAGGCATCTATGCCGCCATCCGGCGAGGTTTTATCAGGATTGCAGCTCCAGCCCAGCCAGACGTTTCCAGTAACCGTTGCAGTCGCTATGGGCGGTAAGCGGTAATGGGGCAGTGCCGTTTTCATTGGCGCGGAAGGCATCCAGCATGGCAAATGTTTCCGTGCCTGAAGGGGACAGACGTACAATATCCACCAGCCCCTGCATGGATGTCAGCTCGTTGCCGAGGTTGTAAACATAGCCGCTCATGGTCTGAATCCCGTTGAGAACAAAGACCTGTTGATTCTCCTGCGACAGCACATCTCGCCCGTTCGGGTATTTGATGCAGCAGGTTTCACACTCGTCTTTTGGCCGATCTTCGGAACGCGCCGTAAAGCAACGGGCAGAGTACGCCAGCGGCAGATGGCCGTAGCTCAGCACTTCCACTTCAAACTTATCGCGGATAGCTAACTCTTCACACTGGTTGAGCAGATTGATCAGCCAGTCGCGAGATAATTCTACCGGCATACACCAGCGCACCATCCCTTGTTTGAGCAGCAAACGCAGCGTCACCGCGTTGTAGCAGTTGAGCGCATGTCCGGCGACAAACGGCAGCTTACGCTCCGCGCACATGTTTACCACGCCCAGATCGCTGGCTTCCAGCAGGAAGTCGCCGTTTTCGACATAGCGCTTTAATTCGCCTAGCTCAGACGAGGCCTGCACCAGCGCCAGCGTTGACAGCACCACCTGTTTACCGCTGCCGGCGAGCGACTTCGCCATATCAATCCAGTCGCCGACTTTAGTGGCGCGACGTTTGCTGCATACCGCTTCGCCAAGATAGATAATGTCGGCCTGGCTGGCGGCGGCCTGCTGATAAAAATCTTCCAGCGTTTCTTTTGGCCAGTACCACAGCACCGGCCCTAAGGAATATTTCATTGCTTCTCTCACTGCCATTTACGGTGATACGCGCCAAGCGTGGTCTGCGTGCCTTCGGACATGGAACCGAGCGTTTCCATCCATGCCGCCTGTGGCGCATAGTTCTGTGGGTCGGCTATACAACGATCGATCGCCTGACGCCACACTTTCGCCACCTGGCTGACGTAGGCCGGGCTACGCTGGCGTCCCTCGATTTTTACCGAGGCAATATTGGCCGCCAGCAGCTCCGGCAGCAGCTCCAGCGTGTTCAGGCTGGTGGGTTCTTCCAGCGCATGATAGCGCTCGCCGTCAACCAAATAACGGCCTTTACACAGTGTCGGATAACCGGCATTTTCTCCGTCCTGATAGCGGTCAATCAGCACTTCATTCAGACGCGATTCCAGACCTTGTTGGGTCTGCTGCCAGCGAACAAAACGCGCGGGAGAGCAAGCGCCAACCGTGTTAGGCGATTCACCCGTCAGGTAGGATGAAAGATAACACCGCCCTTCCGCCATAATGCACAGGCTGCCAAAGGCGAACACTTCGAGTGGAACGGGCGTGACGCGAGCGAGCTGCTTCACCTGATGAATAGACAACACGCGCGGCAGCACCACGCGCGCGACATCAAAGTTGCGATGATAAAAATTAATCGCCTCTTCGTTGGTAGCAGATGCCTGAACAGAGACATGGCGCTCAATATGCGGGTAGCGCTCTGCGGCATACTCAAGCATGGCGAGGTCGGCGAGGATTAGTGCATCCGCACCCAGTTGCGCCGCCATATCTACGGCCCGCTGCCAGCGCGCATAACCATCCGGATGCGCAAAGGTGTTAATCGCGATGTGCAGCTTACGACGGTGTTGATGGACAAAACTCACCGCTTCCTGCAATTTTTTCTCGGTAAAATTAAGGCCGGCGAAATGACGGGCGTTGGTATCATCTTTCAGCCCGATGTAGACAGCATCAGCGCCGTTCTCGATGGCCGCCTTAAGCGCCGGGAGATTTCCGGCAGGGCAGAGCAGCTCCATAATTTATCCTGAACGTAGCGCCGTGAAGGGCGCAGAAATGTTAACGAAGAGGGATTTTAGTTAACCTTGCTGAGACAATTTTTGATTTGAGGCAGTTAAAGTCGTATTGGTGATAGCAATAAAGAGGTAACAATTTCGCATCGAATTGTTGATTTATGCCGCTATGTCGTTTATTGGATATGGCAAAATAGCAGGACTATTGAAACAGGGAGTAAAGCTCGTGTTGGATAAACTGCGTTCACGCTTAGTACATTTTGGTCCTTCTCTGATGAGTGTACCGGTTAAACTGACGCCCTTTGCGCTGAAGCGCCAGGTCCTGGAGCAGGTTCTGAGCTGGCAGTTTAGCCAGGCGCTGGCTGATGGAGAGCTGGAGTTCCTCGAAGGCCGCTGGCTGAGTATTCATGTGCGTGATATTGGCCTCCAATGGTATACCTCTGTTGAGAACGATAAACTTATCGTCAGACAGAGTGCCGATGCGGATGTGAGTTTTAGCGCTGACGCCAGCGATTTACTGATGATTGCTGCACGTAAGCAGGATCCGGATACGCTTTTCTTCCAGCGTCGCCTGGTGATTGAAGGTGACACAGAATTAGGGCTATACGTAAAAAATCTGATGGACGCCATCGAACTGGATCAGATGCCTAAAGCGTTGCGCGTCATGCTGATGCAGTTGGCGGATTTTGTTGAGGCGGGAATGAAAACGACGCCAGACACCAAACAGACTTCGGTAGGTGAGCCATGCTGATTCGAGTTGAGATTCCCATCGATGCCCCCGGTATTGATGCGTTGCTGCGTCGTTCATTTGAGAGCGATGCGGAAGCGAAATTAGTGCACGACCTGCGTGAAGATGGTTTCTTAACGCTGGGTTTGGTTGCGACAGATGACGAAGGTCAGGTAGTGGGTTACGTCGCGTTCAGTCCTGTCGATGTTCAGGGTGAAGATCTGCAATGGGTCGGCATGGCGCCGCTCGCAGTGGATGAAAACTACCGTGGTCAGGGCCTGGCGCGTCAACTGGTCTATGAAGGACTCGACTCCCTGAACGAGTTTGGCTACGCCGCGGTGGTTACGCTGGGCGATCCGGCACTGTACAGCCGCTTTGGCTTTGAGCTGGCTGCACATCATGACCTGCGTTGCCGCTGGCCGGGCACCGAAAGCGCGTTCCAGGTTCATCGCCTGGCGGACGATGCGCTGGAGGGCGTGACGGGCCTGGTGGAATACCACGACCACTTCAATCGTTTTTAACATCCGGGGTTTGCAGGCTGCTCAGCAGAGCCTCAAGCCCTCCGCCCTCTACAAGGCGCTCTTTCTGACGCTTTGTGAGCTGTTTGACGCGATACTCGATGCGCAGAGCCAGCGAACGGTCGCCGACCTGCGCCGCAAATGCCAGGGTGAGTTCTCCCTTTCCACGTAGCGCCTTCGCGCCTTTCCCGTTCTGATGTTGCTTATATCGACGCTCCACATCGGTGGTTATTCCGGTGTATAAAGCGTTGTCCGCGGTACGGATCAGATACAGATACCAGGGTGTCATTGTCACCATCGACGTGATAATTTTCAGGCCTACAGTATAAAAGAGAACAGAAATGGAAACACTGACTGCGGTGACCCGCTGGCTGGCAAAACAGCACGTCGTAACCTGGTGTGTACACCAGGATGGTGAATTGTGGTGCGCCAATGCGTTTTACCTGTTTGATGCGCAAAAGGTGGTGTTCTATGTGCTGACCGAAGAGAAAACGCGTCATGCTCAGATGTCCGGGCCACGTGCGCCTGTTGCCGGTACGGTAAACGGCCAGCCCAAAACGGTAGCCCTGATTCGCGGCGTACAGTTTAAAGGGGAAATCCGCCGTCTTGAGGGGGAGGAGAGCGACGTTGCGCGTAAAGCGTATAATCGCCGCTTCCCGGTGGCCAGAATGCTGTCCGCACCCGTGTGGGAAATTCGGCTGGATGAAGTCAAATTTACGGACAACACGCTGGGCTTTGGCAAAAAAATGCTCTGGCTACGAGACTCACGCCCCGAGAATACGTAATGCCTCACGGTTAAACGCTGGCAGGTCATCCGGTGTTCTGCTGGTTATCAGCTGATCGTTATCATTCACCATTTCCTGATCGTAAAATTCGGCGCCCGCATTTTTTACGTCAATGATGATAGGTTTCACGGCGGTAAGTTTACGGCCACGAATGACATCCGCGCTGATCAGCAACTGTGGACCGTGGCAAATAGCAAACACCGGTTTGCCGCTGTTAACGAAATCCCGGGTAAAGGTCACGAAACGATCGTCCCCGCGCAGGTAGTCCGGCGAGTGACCGCCTGGCAGTAGCAGGGCGTCAAAATCGGCAGGGCGCACATCCTCGATCGCTTTGTCGATAGTGACGCTGGCTTCTCCTTTTTTCCCCTTCACCGTTTTGCCTGCCTGTTTTTCAATGGTGATGACTTCATGCCCGGCCTGGCGAAATTCTGCTGCTGGTGATGTAAATTCTGAATCTTCAAACTCATCAGTGATTAAAACGGCAATCTTCTTGCTCATGTTTCCTCCGTTGAGTTGCTTGCGAATGAGGCAGAATTTCCATGTTGGCGGATAATTACCTCACGAACTATTAAGTCTGGTCGCTAAGGCTGAGAGTGCAAGACGGACAAATCTGTAAAGGAGCGAGGATGAGTCAGGTGTTAATAACAGGCGCAACGGGGCTGGTAGGCGGAAATTTGCTGCGTATGCTGCTTAATGAACCCCGGGTCAACGCCATTACGGCGCCGACGCGTCGACCGCTGGCTGATACGGTTGGCGTTTATAATCCCCATGATCCGCAGCTAACTGATGCTCTGGCGCAAGTCACCGATCCGGTCGATATCGTTTTTTGTTGTCTGGGAACCACCCGGCGTGAAGCCGGCTCGAAAGAGGCGTTTATCCACGCTGACTATACGCTGGTGGTGGACACCGCCCTGACGGGACGCCGGTTAGGCGCCCAGCATATGCTGGTGGTGAGTTCGATGGGCGCGAATGCGAATTCACCGTTTTTTTATAACCGGGTGAAAGGGGAAATGGAACAGGCGTTAATCGCGCAGAAATGGCCGCGCCTGACGATTGTCCGACCTTCGATGCTACTGGGGGAACGGGATAAACAGCGGACGAATGAGAAGTTTTTAGCGCCGTTGTTCAGGCTGCTGCCGGGTAACTGGAAGTCGATTGAAGCGCGTGATGTTGCACGGGCAATGCTGGCAGAAGCGCTGGCGCCAGGAGATGAGGGCGTTACGATCCTGACCTCTTCCGAGCTACGCGAAAGGGCAAAATAAAATGCCGGGTGGCGCTGACGTTTATCCGACCTACAAACGATGACGTCCTGTAGGCCGGATAAGACGCTTATGCGTCGCTATCCGGCATCGGTATTACTTAATAAACGTAAAGGCCGTCGTGACGCGTTTCACGCCGCTTACCCGGCTGGCGATATCCGCCGCCGCCTTCGCTTCACGTTCAGTAACCAGGCCCAGCAGGAACACTTCCCCGTTCTCGGTGGTGACTTTCACGTTAGAGGATTTCACCTGATCGCTGGTCAGCAACTGGGAACGTACTTTGGTGGTGATCCAGGTATCGTTGGACGCATCGCCCAGACCGATTGGCTGGCCCTGACGGATCTCATTAAAGACCTCAGTGGTACCTTCTACGCCCATTGCAATCTGTTTTGCCCGCGCAGACAGCTCGCTATTTGGTGACTGACCGACCAGCAGAACCTTGCCCTGATACGCGCTAACGTTGATACGCGCTTCTTTCTTGATCTGGGCATCTTTCGACAACGCCGTATTGACGCGTAATTCCAGGGTTCCGTCGTCTACCTGAGTGCCGACACTACGCGGATCCGTCGCGGCTTTAGTCCCGACGGCTGCGGTTCCGACCACGGCGGCAGCTACACAGCCTTGCAGCAGCAGTGCAGCGATAATCACAGCAAGCGGCGAAAATGCCTTCATGTGTACTCCTTAATCATCCTGGTGAGGAAAAAGCGTGTTATCGATGAGATCGCAAAGGCAGTTGACCGTCAGCATATGCATTTCCTGAACGCGGGCGCTGTGGTGTGAGGGAATGCGGATTTCAACATCCTGCGGCCCCAGCAACCCGGCCAGCTCCCCTCCGTCATACCCGGTCAGCGCGACGATTGTCATGTCGCGGGTCACGGCGGCTTCAACGGCTTTCACGATATCGCGGCTATTACCACGCGTAGAGATTGCCAGCAGAACATCACCTGCATGTCCCAGCGCACGGACTTGTTTTGCATAAACTTCGTCGTGCAGGCGATCGTTGGCAATCGCAGTTAAGACCACATTATCAGTATTTAGTGCAATAGCAGGTAAACTTGGCCGTTCCGTTTCAAAACGATTGATCATGCTGGCAGCAAAATGCTGTGCGTTGGCAGCGGACGTCCCATTACCACAACAGAGAATTTTGTTGCCATTAAGCAGGGACTGAACCAGCGTCATGGCTGCACGGGAGATCGCATCCGGGAGCGCTTCAGCCGCAGCTATCTGAGTTTGAATGCTTTCTGTAAAGCAGACTTTAATTCTATCTAACACGCTAATCCTTAAGAACCAGGCTCTGAATCTTCAACTATGAGCGGTCGTTGAACGCGTCTTTAAACCACTCAACATCATTTCCGGTGAAGGCTAACACATCGAACCGGCAATCCACAGTATCAAAACTCCCATTGTGGCGCGCAAGCCACAAGCGGGCGGTCTGTAATAATTTGTGTTGTTTGCTCCGGGTCACACTCGCCGCCGCGCCGCCAAATTGGGCTGAACGCCGGTAGCGAACTTCAACAAATACGGTGGTGTTGCCTTCACGCATTATCAGGTCGATTTCGCCGCCACGTTCACGCACGTTGGCGGCGATGAAATGCAGTCCCTTGCTGTGCAGCCAGTCACGCGCAACAGCTTCCCACGCGTCACCGGTCTGTTTGTTCGTTAACTGGCGGGGACGACCTGTCCTTGCTGGTATTTGAGCCATGATAACTTCCTGTTAATCACACAATCCTGATTTGCGGTTAATGCGCCAGTGTTGCCGTTAATTTCGAAGCCCTGCACCTGACGCATTTGCGAGAAGTGGTTGGCAAGCGACCAGGCATCGACACCCATCGCGTACATACGCGCCAGCGAGTAGTCGTTACGCACCGCGCCAAGCGCCTGCTGCATGAGAGGCATGTTAGCGCCTGCCAGCATTGGGATTTCGCTGTACTGCAAGCCTTCCATTTCCAGACGGAAGTCCGGGCCAGCGGTTCCCTGCGCGCTACGGGAGCTGGCATACAGCGTTGCTCCGCTCTGGCTGCCGTTACGCATGGCGATCATCGGTTTAATAAAGGCGATTTCTTCCGGCGTCGCCAGAATATACACGGCGTCAACACGGCCACTGCCCCCGGTGATTTGCGCATCGGTGGGCGCTGCCGGAATCGTCAGACCGCCAATCGTCACGCCAGGCTGCGCAGGTACAGAAGAGGCTACCGGGCTGCCCGTCAGGGAAATACCAGCGCCGCCGTTGACACCCATTTTCAGCTCAGCCGTGGAGCCGAACTTCTGCTGCAGCACTACGCCGCCGCCCAGTTTTTGCCATTCCTGCGCAAAAGCATTAGCCACGCGATCGCCTAACGAACTGCGTGGGATCAACAGCAGCGGCGTCTGTTTGCCTTGATCGCGGATGTGGCGTGCGGCATCGCGCGCTTCATCTTCTGGCGACAGGGCAAAGTAACAAACATTCGCCAGATTCTGTACGGACTCAGGCTGGTTAAGCGCCAGGACGTTTAATGGCGTATTGCTTTTCATCAGCTCTTCAACATTATTCTTCAACAGCGGGCCTACCACGATGCTGGCGCCATCCTGCTGAACCTGGGCCAGGATCTGGTTCAGCGGCTGCGATGAGGTGTCGTAGATTTTCAACTCAGCGGACGGATTTGCCGGCGCGCTGGCGATCGTTGGTTGTGCTGGTGGGGTTGGCTGTGGGGCTGTAGCTCCTGGCTGCGCAGGCGTCTCGTTGGTCAGATCGCTTACTGACGCCTGAGAAGGGCTGGCAACACCGTCAGTCGTTTGCGGCTGATCCGTGGTCGTCACAGCAGAGGCATCCGCGGCGGTAACAGGAGCGGCTACCGGCTGAGTGCCCATGTTTTTCGCGGCTTCAAAGCCTTGCTGAATAGTACGACCAAATACAGCGGCCTGACCGTTCAGCGGCAGCAGCAGGGCAATCTTGCTGGTGGAAGCTGGCTTAAAGCTCTGCACGTTAACCAACTGCGTTGGCAGCAGTTTTGCTCCCGGGTTTTGCGGGTAACGTTTTTGCCAGTCGGCAATACCGGCTTTCATCATGTCCGGGTCGTTACGGTTATCGAACCAGACGCGCTGGAGGTCCAGCCAGCCTTGCAGTACGTTTTCATCCGCATTGATGACCAGCGTCTGCGCTTGCTCCTGGGTCATGGACGACAGCGCCTGCCAGGTTGCATCGATGTTTTTCTGTTTAGCGTTCGCGGCAAGCAGTGGTTCCTGGGCGATCAGGGCGCGCAGCAGCGACAGCGACGGGCGACCCTGATTGGCGTCGATTTGCGCCTGCCAGTAACGCGCCTGCTGGTTTTGGTCGAAATCGGCGGGCGTGAGTTTATCCAGCAGGGCCTGGGCTCCCGCGACATCTTTCTGCGCGAGCTTGATCTCGACGGCCAGCAGTGACTGCTCACGACGCTGGGCATCGTTTAGCTTCTGCGGTAACTGGTTGAACAATTCGATAGCCTGCTGGCTCTTGCCTTCTTTCAGCAGTGCACGAATGGCGAGTAATTGCCAGTTGGTCTTGCTATCATCTGAACTTTGCTGCATCTGTTGCAGATAAAAGCCGGAATCAGCCTGCGCAGTGCCCTGCATATGGGCTGCGCTCTGGTCTGGCGCCTGGGTGCCACAGCCTGCGAAAATCAATGCTGCCAGAATGACTGGTAGCGCACGCGCGGCTTTCAAACGAGAAAATGTTGAGGGTACCATACTGTATCCAGTGATATTTTTTTACGCAATGCTCAATATTAAATCGGCAATACGGACGACACAATGAAACAACACGAATCGGCGGATAATTCTCAAGGCCAACTCTTTATTGTACCTACTCCTATCGGAAATTTGGCTGATATTACCCAACGAGCGCTCGAAGTTTTACAAGCCGTTGATTTAATTGCCGCTGAAGACACCCGTCATACAGGATTATTGTTACAACACTTCGCGATTAACGCCCGTTTGTTTGCCTTACACGATCACAATGAGCAACAAAAAGCCGAGACGCTGGTGGCAAAGCTCAAAGAAGGGCAAAACATCGCGCTGGTTTCTGATGCCGGAACGCCGCTGATTAACGATCCGGGCTACCATCTGGTGCGCACCTGTCGCGAAGCAGGTATCCGCGTGGTGCCGCTGCCAGGCCCTTGCGCGGCGATTGCTGCCCTGAGCGCTGCCGGTCTGCCGTCTGACCGTTTTTGCTATGAGGGTTTTCTGCCTGCCAAATCGAAAGGCCGCCGCGATGCGATGAAAGCCATTGAGGCAGAACCGCGTACGCTTATTTTTTATGAATCTACCCACCGTTTACTGGATAGTCTGGAAGATATGGTCGCCGTCTGGGGCGAATCCCGTTATGTGGTGCTGGCGCGCGAACTGACCAAAACCTGGGAAACCATACACGGCGCGCCGGTCGGCGAACTACTGGCGTGGGTCAAGGAAGATGAAAACCGTCGTAAGGGCGAAATGGTGCTGATTGTCGAAGGGCATAAAGCGCAGGAAGATGACCTCCCGGCTGATGCGCTGCGTACGCTGGCGTTGTTACAAAAAGAGCTGCCGCTGAAGAAAGCGGCGGCGCTGGCAGCGGAAATTCACGGCGTGAAAAAGAATGCGCTGTATAAGTACGCGCTGGACCAGCAGGGGGAGTAAGAGTGAGCACCTACCAACCACCTTTCGTCGTCACTCCATTGATCCTTAATCAAGTCATTGAAATTGGTGAGTTGATGGGGCATTGGGCCGCGATGGCTGGTAGGGCATCTCCTCTTTTGCGCAAAGAAAATCGTATTCGCACCATTCAGGCCTCTTTAGCGATTGAGCATAATTCATTGACTACAGAACAAGTCACCGCTCTGATGGAAGGAAAACGTATTCTACAAATCTTGTCGAACCAGCCGGGCAGATCTGCCAAAAGTATCGCTGAAGAGTGTGAAATCTCAGCTCGCACCGTAGAGCGGTATCTGAAAGCGTTGCAGCTAAAGCATTGTGCTTCGCTTTAGCTGCTATCAGTAGCAAGATCTCTTTAGCATTCAGGATGTCCTTCTACCCTGGCGTATGCCGCGAATCACACGATGAGCAGCCGTTTTTAACATGTCATGATGGCGTGTATCCCGCCTAATTATTCGAACAATGAGCGCTACCTGACAACACGCAGATAGCACTCGCGCAGAATATAATGATGATTACGATAATTCGCAGGTAGCCATCAATTTGTTTGCTGAACCACAGACATTAATTTTACTCCGTACCACTTCTTTCATCGCATCCATACCGACCCGCATGTAATAGCGGGGATCGTTGCCCTGCGGATTTTCTGCAAACCATGCTTTGACCGCGTCGGCAAAGGCGATTTTCAGTTCGGTGGCCACGTTAACTTTGCATATTCCCAGCTCGATTGTGCGGCGGACGTAGTCGTCAGGAACATCGCTTGCGCCATGCAGCACCAACGGAATATCCACCACTTCACGGATTTCCCCTAAACGCTGGAAATCGATTTTGGGCGTTTTAGTGTACAAACCGTGTGCCGTGCCGATGGCAACAGCCAGGCTGTCGACGCCGGTACGTTCGACAAACCGTTTCGCTTCCAGCGGGTCGGTCAGGAAGGCGCTTTCGGCATCCACGCTCATATCATCTTCAACGCCGCCGAGGCGGCCCAGCTCAGCTTCCACGCTGCAATCTTTGGCATGGCAAAAGTCCACAACGGATTTCACCAGCTTGACGTTTTCTTCAAACGGGAAGTGGCTGCCATCAATCATGGCGCTGCGCACCCCGGCATTCACCTTACGGCGGATATCGTCCAGCGATTCATGGTGGTCGAGGTGCAGCGCCAGCGGCATGCCGTAGCTGGTGGAATAAGCGCTGCACAGCGCATAAATCTCTTCCAGCGCGATATGTTTAAACGTACCCGGCGTTCCGGCAAGGATCACCGGCGATTGCATTTCATAGCACACTTCCAGGATCGCCTGGATCGTTTCGGCGTTATGGATGTTAAAGGCCGGTACGGCATAGCCTTTTTTTTGCGCATCCTGCAGGAGGTATTTTGTAGAAATAATGCTCATAAAACGATCCTTTTAGGCGTTCCAGGGATGAATAACAACGCCCTGTACGACGCGGTTCACGGTACCGCTGGCAGAAGGCGTATCTGGCGTATTACCGATACTGATTGACTGTGTCAGGGCAAAGACCTGCGCATACATCAGGAAGCAGAACGCCAGTTCCATATCAATGAAGGTGCGGGCAGGCGGCAGCAGGATATGCGGGCCGGCTTCAATCACGTCATCGGTTTGTGCGGCAATCGCGACTACCCGCAGCGCCTGCCGATCGCGGCGTAACTCAGCTAACAGATCAAGATCGTATTGGCGTGTATAGGGGTGGCTGGAAACAAAGACCACTACCAGCGTTTCGTTATCAACCAGCGATTTTGGCCCATGACGAAAACCGGTCGGCGAGTCATAGAATGCCGCCAGTTTACCCGCTGTCAGTTCCAGGACTTTCAGTGCCGATTCACGCGCGGCTCCCTGTAACCCACCGCTACCGAGGTAGACGATCCGTTTCCATGGCGCGTTGCCGAATACGCCGTCGCTGAAATCACCCAGTGAAGTCAGGATCGTCTGGCAACGATCGGCCACGTCGCGGAAGGTCTGGCTGTTGATTTTTTGCGGGGCGAATACCGCCAGGCAACTGGCCATCATGGTGGTAATACTGCTGGTCATGGCGAAGCCACGGTCGTGCGTTTCAGCAGGCATTAACAGTGCAAAGGCATTGTCGCTTGCGACGGCGTTTTGATACAGGCTACCTGCTTCGTTACAGGTAATTGGCAGGTGATAACACTCAGGTACAAACTGATTAGCCAGTTCCACAGCCGCAACGCTTTCGGGGCTGTTACCTGAGCGAGCGAAAGAAACCAGCAGCAACGGATGTGCGGGATTCAGATAATCCATCGGATTGGTGACCAGATCGGTGGTCGGCACGGCGCTGATGTTTTTTCCGGTTTGGCTTGCCAGCCACGGAGCAATAATGTCGCCGATAAATGCGGAAGTACCCGCCCCGGTCAGTACGATCCGCAGATCGTTTTTGCGCAACAATGGCGCGAGAAAGCTATCAATGGCGGATCGAATATTATCGATATTAGCGAGAGAGCGGATCCAACTAGCGGGTTGCTGACGGATCTCTTCTTCTGTCCAGGTGCCCGTCGACGCGTGAGCAGGGGTGTAGGTTTCTGGCATAACTTAAGTCCTTAGTCTCGTAAATTCCACATAAGACGCTGGCAAAATGTCGCTATCTTTCGTTTCGTTTCACTTGTTCATATGATCGATTGATTAAAATCTATATGAAAGAAAGTGAAAGTTCAATGATGCAAAATGAAATAAAACGAAATTTGTGATCGTGAGAACGAAGACTGTAATTATCTTGTTGATCTTTAAAGAATCGCTTGCAGATTGTGCGGATCAAAATTTTATAAGCGAAAGGAAAAGAAAGGCCCGGCGATCAAAGACCGCAGGCCAATACGAGACAAAATGAAAGGTCTAAAGGGGGAGAGCCTGACCCTGAATCCAGATCTGCTGCAAATGCAGGCCGCTATTGAGGGCGATAATGTCGGCATATTTGCCCACCGCTAACGATCCGCGTTGGCGATCGATTCCCAACAGGCGAGCAGGATGGAGCGAAGCCATGTGGATCGCCTCTTCAGAGGTAATCCCGGTGAACTCGACCATATTACGTACGGCTGCATCAACCGAGAGCGTGCTGCCCGCCAGGCCACCGGAAGCGGTACGCACTATACCGCTGCGCATTTCCACCTCCTCACCGCAGAGCGTATAGCGCCCGTCCGGCATACCAGCAGCCTGCATCGCATCGGTGATCAGCACCAGTCTGTCTTTTGCGCAACAGCAGCACAGCTTCATGGCCGCCGGGTGGACATGGTGTCCGTCAGCGATAAGCTCCAGCCAGGCGCGAGAGTCGGTTAACCCTGCGCCAACCATTCCGGGCTCCCGGTGGTGTAAACCGGTCATACCGTTATAGCAGTGAACCAGTCCATCAGCCCCGGCATCAAAGGCGGCGCGGGTTTGCTCCCAGGTGGCTGCGCTGTGGCCCAGCATCACCCGTACGTTGCGCTGCTTCAGATGTTTGATAGCCTGCAATGCGCCGGTTTTTTCTGGCGCCAGCGCAACGACGCGCAATGTTTGTTGGGAAATCGCAATCAGTTCATCCAGTTCCCTGAGCTCCAGTTCCCTGAAGAGCTCAGGCGGATGCGCCCCTTTGTTCTGTGGCGTAAAGTACGGACCTTCAAGATAACTCCCCAGCACCTGCGCGCCAGGCCCGCCGGAATAGTAGCGGTGGGCAATACGTTTCAATGCGCGGTGAATATCGGGTAATGGGGCGGTGACGGTGGTGGGTAGCCAACTGGCTACCCCTTCGCGCGCTTTATGCATTGCCAGCTTGTCGAGCGTATCCGGCGCATCATCCATGACATCGACACCTGCGCCTCCATGCACATGGGTATCGATATATGCAGGGCACAACAGCTCAGCATCGCGCACCATCACGCCTGAGACGATAGGCTCAATGGCTCTAATGGTGCCATCCTCAATACGCACCTGATGATCGTCCAGCCAGCCTTGTTCCGTGAGCAGACGCTTGGCGCGTAGCACCTGTATCATATCCCTTCCTCGACGGGTTTTTCCTCGCGACAGCGTCCCAGCTCGTCCACCAGGCTGGTCAACCCCCGATGTCCGCATTCCAGCGCCTGCAAACGAAACGCTTCGCTGCTCAGGCCGTCGCGTTCCAGTACCATTTCCAGCAGCAGTTGCAGATTGGTGCCGGTGATCACTTCAGTACCTTGCCTTTGCATGGCCAGTGTGGAAGCGACGCGAAATGGTGTTCCGCCCAACAAGTCAGTCAGAAACACGATGTCTTGCTGAGCATCCAGTTCACTCACTGCCTGTTCAAGTTGCGAGGTGAGTAAGGCTGTGGTTGAGGTTTCCGGAAAGTCGATGGCGATGAACTGAGTCTGTTCACCTAAAATCTGTTTCATCGCTTTTTCCATTCCGCTGGCAAACCCGCCATGACCCGTCAAAATAATACCTAACATCTACAACCCCTTACATTTACAGGAAGTGACAGAACTTACCCACGATGCCGAGCACCACGGTAATAGCGATAAGACGCAGAGGGCTCCAGCCACGACGAACCAGCCAGAACATGGTCAATGTGTAGACCAGCGGCAAAAATGCAGGCATCAGCTTGTCTATAACGTCTGTTTGTAGTTTCACAACCGCATCGCCAGCAGTAATTTCCAGCGTGGTGCTCAGGCGAACATAGGTCGCTACCAGCGCGCCGATCACCGTCATCCCAACGATAGATGCCGCATGTCCAACCTTTTTGGTGTTAGCTTTAATCAGTGGGATAGCTGCAACGCCCATTCGGTAAGCATAGTGTGCCAGCCCAAAGCGCAGACCAAGATGAACCACGTTAAACATCACAATAAAGACTACAGCGCCAAGAATAGAGCCTTGTAGCGCCAGGCTTGCCCCGATACCGCCGCAAATAGGCAATAACGTTAACCAGAACATGGCATCACCGATACCGCCAAGCGGCGCACCGACGGCAATCTTGGTACTTTGAATACTGTTCACATCCTGCTTGGAGCGTTCCATTGCCAGGATAATCCCGATAACAAACGTGACCAGGAACGGGTGCGTGTTGAAGAAGCCCATATGGCCTTTCATTGAACGCGCCAGATCTCGCTTGTTGGTATGGATCTTTTTCAGTGCAGGTAACAGGCCGTACAACCATCCTGATGCCTGCATACGTTCATAGTTGAAAGAGGCCTGTAACAACATGGAACGCCAGGCAACACGGTTGATATCTTTTTTCGTCAGCTCGGCACCGATATTCTGGTCTTCATAGACGTTTTCATTCGTGCCGGACAGCAGCGTTTCTTCGGTTTCGGAAACGTTCGGCAGAGCCGTTTGATTAGATGCCATCTTCGAATTCCTCTTTTTGTGCTGCGGGAGCTGTAGGTTCAGGTGATTTACGCAGAAAATCGATCAGCGCCATGGCCAGTGCTGCGGCGGCGATCGCCAGCACAGGGAGTTTGAGCCAGGCGGCGGCGACAAAACCCAGGATGAAGTAAGGGATGTAGACGTTTTTCATCATGATTTTCAGCAGTACGGCGAAACCGATAGCTGGCATGATGCCGCCTGCCACGCCGAGGCCGTCAATTAGGCGGGTCGGCAGGACATCTATAGCTGTTTTGGCATGTTCCGCGCCAAAGTAAATCGGCAGGAAAGCGCATAAGAAGTAGAACGTCCCCAGCGCCAGTAACGCCAGATAGTTGACCCGCTCAATTCCGTCTGTATCGGCATTCGCCGCCATGCGATCGCAGCGCGCCATCACCCCGGACATCACGGAGAAGAGGAAGGTAATACCCATTTGTACCGCTACCGCGAACGGTACAGCGACACCGACAGCGACTTCCGGTTTTACGCCAGTGGTGATGGCGAAAGTCGTCCCCACGATGGTACCGATGATGACGTTTGGCGGCTGTGCTCCCGCCAGCGGAGCCAGACCCATCCACACCAGTTCCAGCGTACCCCCGGTTAAAATACCGGTATGCAGATCGCCCAGAATCAGGCCGACCAGCGGCCCGAGAACAACCGGGCGGTGCATGTGCGTTAACCCGTTGAACATATCCAGGCCTGCAATAAAGGCGAGAATACCCAACGCAAAAGCCTGCAACAGACTGATTTCCATTGTGAATCCCTCAGAGAAGTTTATAGAGGTCCTGGGCGGGTTCTGTTGGAACGCCCTGAACGAAGCATTCCACCCCAGCGGCTTTCAACCCGTTGAACGCCGCTATATCGGCAGCGTCTACAGAAACCGTTTTGGCGATTTGCTGCTTGCCGTTGGCATAGTGCATGTTGCCAACGTTGATACGATTAACAGGAACACCGCCTTCGACCAGACGGTAGAAATCCGCAGGCGATTTGCAGACCAGCAAAATTTTCTGGCGATCGGCGGCACGGTGAATATTGTCGATTACTTTTTGTAGTGACCAGAAGCGCACGGCAATCCCTTCCGCCAGAACCATTTCCATCAGGTTTTGCTGCACCGGATCTTCAGCCACCTCATCATTGGCGACCAGCACCAGATTTGCCCCCGCAAATCCGACCCATTGCACACCGACCTGACCGTGAATTAAACGTTCGTCAATGCGACTTAATACAATGTTTGGCATGGTATTTTTCTCTTTCTTGTTATGCGTTATGGGATGAATCACCCAGGCTGGCGCAGTGATATTGCTGCAGTATGTCCTGAATATGGTTAATGATGAGTTCTCGCGGTGTCGCGCTGAGATCTCCCTCGCGCACTTTTACGTACTGCAAGGGTAGATACTGGCTAATCAGCGGTAACGGGATCGGTTCGTCGGCCAGGTTACGCACCAGACGTTCGAATGCCTCATCAATCTGGCTGTCCGGCCAGTAGTAACGAACCCGATCTGAGTAGCTATATCCGCGGGCCAAACGGCGCGCGTTGCCATCGCCGTGATAGTGGCTCTGCCAGTACTCCGGTCGATCAAGCATCACGCTTTCCAGGACATGTCGCAGGCCTGAGCTGGCTTTTGCGGGCAGCAATTCCTCTTCAATAGCGGCTAATGAAAATAACGCTTCGCGCAGGGCAAAGGTCAGCGCCGGGCCGACTTTCAGGATCGCGAAATGATCTTTAACCAACTGGCGCAAGGACTGAGGCGTTTGGTAATCGGTAGAATGCGCTTCAAAAATCAGCGTGTCGTAGTCTTCCACCATTTTGCTGAGTGACACGGCTTTCTGCGGTTGGTAATCAATGATGTGGGTGTGGTCGAATTCGACGCCGGGTTGCACCACCAGGGCGATGATACGCGGCCAGATACCTTCCAGTCCGCGCTTTTCAAAGGCGTGATAGTGGGCCTGCAGCGTTGCGCGTGCCGCATCCGGCGTTGTTACCGCCAGTTCGGTTAATGCTTCGTGAGCGCCGCCAGGAACCGGGACTTCTGTGCCAATTACATAGACCAGGTCAGATTCACCAAAATGCGCAATACAGGTTTCTTCGGCAACTTTTGCCAGGCGCGCGGCGCGCTCAGCGACGATTTCATCCGTTAGTGGAACCGGGTCGTTAGCACAAGACATGCTGCAATCAAGGTGGATCTTTTTAAAGCCAGCGGCGACATAACTCTTGATCAGATCGTCAGCGTTGGCCATTGCTTGTTCTGCTGGCAGATTTTGCCAACGGTTTGGTCCAAGGTGGTCTCCACCGAGAATCAGCATATCCTGAGAAAAATTAAGCGAGTCGGCTAAACCGCAGACAAAACTGCGAAAATCGGCTGGTGTCATACCCGTATAGCCGCCAAACTGGTCAACCTGATTAGAAGTTGCTTCGATCAATAGCGGTGTATGATTGGCATGGGCGTAGCGTATTGCGGCTTCCAGTACGATTGGATGCGCGGAACAAACGGCATAAATCCCGTTTGCCTTCCCCCGTTTATGTTGCTCGACCATTTTAGTTAGATGTTTCACTTTCCTCTCCAGGTCAGATAACTGCGACATCAATCTTTCGTTTTGTTTCATTTAATACTGCATCATGGTGATTTAAAAATAAAACGAAAGATAATAGTTTTCCGATCTGTTTCACAAAAGAAACGCAATGAAAGGTTTCAGCGTGAATCCGTTCGACTCTTCCCTGCTTGTGGGGCTTGCATTCGCGTAAAAGAAAGGCGTTAATAGACAAAACGAAATAAAACGAAAGAGACAACTAAAGGATTTCTTATGAGTAACACCGAGTCTTCTGCAGACAAGCGCGTTATCGGCACCAGCGAAAGGCGCGAGCAGATCATCCAGCGGTTACGGCAGCAGGGAAGCGTTCAGGTTAACGATCTTTCCTTATTTTATGGCGTCTCCACGGTCACGATTCGTAACGACCTCGCTTTTCTGGAAAAACAGGGGATTGCGGTACGCGCCTATGGTGGGGCGCTGATTTGCGATAGCACTACGCCTGGTGTTGAGCCTTCTGTTGAAGACAAAAGTTCGCTCAATACGGCGGTAAAACGCAGTATTGCCAGAGCCGCCGCAGAGTTGATTAAACCGGGGCACCGCGTGATCCTTGATTCCGGCACCACGACGTATGAAATTGCCCGCCTGATGCGCCAGCATACCAATGTGATTGCAATGACCAATGGTATGAATGTCGCTAATGCGTTACTGGAAGCCGAAGGGGTTGAGCTGCTGATGACCGGCGGTCACTTGCGTCGTCAGTCGCAATCCTTTTATGGCGATCAGGCTGAGCAATCGCTACAAAATTATCACTTCGACATGCTGTTTCTTGGCGTTGATGCTATCGACTTAGAGCGTGGTGTTAGCACACACAATGAGGATGAAGCGCGTCTCAATCGCCGGATGAGTGAAGTCGCGGAGCGCATAATCGTTGTTACCGACTCGACGAAGTTTAATCGCTCCAGTCTGCATAAGATCATTGATACCCAGCGGATCGATATGATTATTGTTGATGAAAATATTCCAGAGGAGAGTCTGGAAGGCTTACGTAAGCATGGGATTGAGGTTGTTCTGGTGAGTATTTGACAAAAAGGTCGGAAAGTTTTCGAACTCCCCGACCTGTAATCGAATTTCACTTTCAGCAATCAGGTCACTGGCGCCGGGTTAAACACCGCCAGTTGGTTATGCAGTCCCCACTGATCCGAGAAGGTTTTCTTACGCCCGCTGGCGACCTCGAGAATAAACTCGAACAATTTCAGACCCACGTCTTCAATGGTTTCTTCTCCGGTGGCGATGGTACCGGCGTTGATGTCCATCAGGTCAAACCAACGATTGGCCAGCTCAGTACGCGTCGCCATTTTTATCACCGGCACCGCCATCAGGCCGTACGGCGTACCGCGACCGGTGGTGAATACCTGCACGGTGATCCCGGAAGCAACCTGCTGTGTACCGCAGACAAAATCGCTGGCGGGGGTCGCGGCGTAAATCAGTCCTCGTTTGGTTGGGCGCTGGCCCGGCGACAATACTTCGACGATGGCGCTCTTGCCTGATTTGGCGATTGAGCCCAGCGCTTTTTCCACCACGTTTGCCAGACCGCCTTTCTTGTTGCCCGGTGAAGGGTTGGCGCTGCGGTCAGTCTTGCCCATATCCAGGTAGTTATCGTACCAGGCCATCTCTTCGAGCAGGCGCTTACCTACTTCTTCGTTAATCGCACGCGGGGTAAGAAGATGGATAGCATCGCGCACTTCGGTCACTTCCGAGAACATCACGGTCGCGCCGCAGCGTACTAACAGGTCGGAGGCATAACCGACCGCCGGGTTGGCCGTGACGCCGGAAAAGGCATCGCTACCGCCGCACTGCATACCGACCACCAGTTCTGATGCCGGGCAGGTTTCACGTTGGCGTTGGTTGAGCTTTGCCAGATGGCGTTCTGCCACGTGCAAAATATCAGCAACCATTGATTGAAAGCCGACGTGCTTTTCATCCTGCAGGCTGACGATGCTGGCGCTGTCGACCGGGATACTTTTTACATCATGAGTCCCTTCCAGCAGTCGCTCTGGTTGCAGTTTTTCGCAGCCGAGGCCAATAACCATCACTTCACCGCCAAAGTTGGGGTTCAGCGCAATATTATGGATGGTACGAATCGGCACAATGGCGGCCGGAGCGTTAATCGCCACCCCGCAACCGTACAGGTGATTAAGCCCCACCACGCCATCGACATTCGGGTATTTGGGGAGCAGATCGCGCTCAATGATTTTCACCACATAATCCACCACGCCCGCTACGCAGTGTACGCTGGTGGAGATGCCGAGCAGATTCTTGGTGCCGACGCTGCCGTCTGCATTGCGATAGCCTTCGAAGGTATAACCCTCAAGAGGCGGTAGCGGCTCCGGTACTTTGGTCGCCAGCGGCAGCGTCTCCAGCGGCGGGGCCTTGGGCAGCTCAACCATGGATTCATCAATCCAGCTACCGCGCGGGATATCGCGAACGGCATAGCCTATCACTTCGCCATAACGCACAATTTCGCCGTGAACAGGAATATCGCATAGCGCCACTTTATGACCCTGGGGAATATGTTCAATCAGCTCCAGCCCATCCGGAAAACGCGTCCCGGCTTTCAGGCCATTGTCATTGACAATAATCGCCACATTATCTGTTGCGTGAACTTTAATATAAAACGCCGAGGGCGATTCTTGTCTGATTTCGATGTCGGCCATTGTCCAGTATTCTCCATCAAGGTGGTAATAATAGTGTGGGTATTTATATTTTGAATCTAATTATCAGTAATAAATATTCGGTATCGTGAAATAAGAATGTCAGGAGTTTAAAATTAAGAATGTGATCATGATCACTTAAACTCAGCAGGACCGTACCACCAAGGGGATTAATCAGTAAATGTGTGCATTAGCGCCCATGCGTGTGTGCATATGCCCAAAATATTATTTTAACAATGCGTAATTAGTGAGCGTCTGCACAATGATTAACGTTGCTCTGCTGATTATACTAAATCACGGTTTCATAACGTCTGATAAATTATTATGTGTTTTTATTATCGGTAATTTATCACCAGGGATAGCTAACAAATAATAATAAAAACATTTTTATGTGCCCGAGGTAAATAGAATGATTCTGGATACAATTGTCGAGAAAAAGAAAGGTACACATACCCGCTATTTAATATTACTGATAATTTTTATTGTAACTGCCGTTAACTATGCGGACCGTGCGACGCTGTCAATTGCCGGCACGGAAGTGGCGAAAGAGTTGCACCTCAGCGCCATCTCAATGGGGTATATTTTTTCCGCCTTCGGTTGGGCTTACCTGCTGATGCAAATCCCCGGCGGCTGGCTGCTCGATAAGTTCGGCTCGAAGAAAGTCTATACCTGGAGCCTGTTCTTCTGGTCGCTGTTTACCTTCCTGCAGGGCTTTGTGGACATGTTCCCGCTGGCCTGGGCAGGTATTTCAATGTTCATCATGCGCTTTATGTTGGGCTTCTCAGAAGCACCTTCCTTCCCGGCCAACGCCCGTATCGTAGCGGCCTGGTTCCCGACCAAAGAGCGCGGTACGGCATCCGCGATTTTTAACTCCGCACAGTATTTTTCCCTGGCGCTGTTTTCGCCGCTGCTCGGCTGGCTGACCTTCGCCTGGGGCTGGGAGCACGTCTTTACCGTGATGGGGGCGATTGGTTTTGTGCTCACCGGGCTATGGGTAAAGTTTATTCATAACCCAACCGATCACCCGCGTATGTCGCAAGAAGAACTGAAGTTTATCTCTGAAAACGGCGCGGTCGTAGATATGGACCATAAGAAGCCGGGCGATGTGAAGTCAGGTGGTCCTAAGCTGCATTATATCAAGCAGTTGCTGACCAACCGTATGATGCTTGGCGTGTTCTTCGGACAGTATTTTATTAACACAATTACCTGGTTTTTCCTTACCTGGTTCCCGATTTACCTGGTACAGGAAAAAGGTATGTCGATCCTCAAAGTTGGTCTGGTGGCGTCTATTCCGGCGCTATGTGGATTCATTGGCGGCGTGCTGGGTGGGGTGTTCTCTGATTATCTGATTAAACGTGGCTCCAGCATCACCCTGGCGCGTAAGCTGCCGATTGTGCTCGGCATGCTGCTCGCATCGACCATTATTCTGTGTAACTACACCGATAACACCGCTCTGGTAGTCGCGCTGATGGCGCTGGCGTTCTTCGGCAAAGGCTTCGGGGCGTTGGGCTGGCCGGTGATTTCCGATACCGCGCCGAAAGAGATTGTCGGTCTGTGTGGTGGCGTATTTAACGTATTTGGCAACGTGGCCTCCATTGTTACTCCGTTGGTGATTGGGTATCTGGTGAGCGAGTTGCACTCATTTAATGCCGCGCTGATGTTTGTAGGGTGCTCAGCGCTGATGGCAATGGTTTGCTACCTGTTTATTGTCGGTGACATTAAACGTATGGAATTGCAGAAATAAACAAAGGTATAGGCGATGAATAACACGATTTTCCCGAATAAGTTTAAAGCGGCCCTCGCGGCGCAGCAGATTCAGATTGGCTGCTGGTCTGCATTAGCCAGTCCAATCAGCACTGAAGTTTTAGGTCTGGCGGGTTTCGACTGGCTGGTGCTGGACGGCGAACATGCGCCGAACGATATCTCGACGTTTATCCCGCAATTGATGGCGCTTAAAGGTAGCGCCAGCGCGCCGGTGGTACGTGTGCCGACCAACGAGCCGGTGATCATTAAGCGTCTGCTGGATATCGGGTTTTACAACTTCCTGATCCCGTTTGTTGAGACCGAAGAAGAGGCGGTGAATGCGGTGGCGTCAACTCGCTATCCACCGGAAGGTATTCGCGGCGTGTCCGTATCCCACCGCGCCAATATGTTTGGCACCGTGCCGGACTATTTTGCGCAGTCGAATAAGAACATCACCATCATCGTGCAGATCGAAAGTCAGCAGGGCGTTGATAACGTTGATGCAATCGCGGCGACCGAAGGCGTTGACGGTATCTTCGTCGGCCCCAGCGATCTGGCTGCGGCGTTAGGCCACCTCGGCAATGCGTCCCATCCCGATGTGCAGAAAGCTATCCAGCACATTTTCGCCCGCGCGAAAGCCCACGGTAAACCAAGCGGCATTCTGGCCCCGGTAGAGGCGGATGCGCGGCGTTATCTGGAGTGGGGTGCGACGTTTGTTGCCGTCGGCAGCGACCTTGGCGTGTTCCGTTCAGCCACGCAGAAACTGGCTGATTCTTTTAAGAAATAACCACCATCGACAGTAGAGAGAGATAAAGACATGACAATGAAAGTTGGTTTTATTGGCCTCGGTATCATGGGTAAACCAATGAGTAAAAACCTCCTCAAGGCAGGTTACTCGCTGGTGGTTGCTGACCGTAACCCGGAATCCATTGCGGACGTGATTGCCGCAGGCGCAGAAACCGCCGCCACGGCGAAAGACATTGCCGAGCAGTGTGATGTGATCATCACCATGCTGCCGAACTCTCCGCACGTGAAAGAGGTGGCGCTGGGCGAAGGCGGCATCATTGAAGGGGCGAAACCGGGGACGGTACTGATCGATATGAGTTCCATCGCACCGTTAGCCAGCCGTGAAATCAGCGAGGCGCTGAAAGCGAAAGGTGTGGATATGCTGGATGCGCCGGTCAGCGGCGGCGAGCCAAAAGCGATTGACGGTACGTTGTCGGTGATGGTCGGCGGCGATAAAGCGATTTTCGACAAGTACTACGATCTGCTGAAAGCGATGGCGGGTTCCGTGGTGCATACCGGCGAGATTGGCGCAGGCAACGTGACCAAGCTGGCTAATCAGGTGATTGTGGCGCTGAACATTGCGGCGATGTCTGAAGCACTGACGCTGGCGACTAAAGCGGGCGTGAATCCGGATCTGGTGTATCAGGCCATTCGTGGCGGGCTGGCGGGCAGCACCGTACTGGATGCGAAAGCGCCGATGGTGATGGACCGCAACTTCAAACCGGGTTTCCGCATTGACCTGCATATTAAAGATCTGGCCAATGCGCTGGATACCTCGCATGGCGTTGGCGCTCAGTTGCCGCTGACGGCTGCTGTCATGGAGATGATGCAGGCGCTACGCGCAGAGGGGTTGGGCACCGCCGATCATAGCGCGCTCGCCTGCTACTACGAAAAACTGGCGAAAGTGGAAGTCACTCGCTAACAAGAAGGGCGCGGATGCGCGCCCTGTATTTCTTGCCTTGCGCGGCACTTTCAGGCTACATAACTATGAAAATCGTAATTGCCCCAGACTCTTATAAAGAAAGCCTTTCTGCCACCGAGGTGGCTCAGGCAATAGAAAAAGGATTTCGGGAAATTTTTCCCGATGCGCAATATGTGTCTGTTCCGGTTGCCGACGGCGGCGAAGGAACGGTCGAAGCCATGATTGCCGCCACGCAGGGGAGTGAACATTCCGCGTGGGTGACGGGGCCGCTGGGCGAAAAAGTGAATGCCTGCTGGGGCATGTCCGGGGACGGTAAAACCGCGTTTATCGAAATGGCGGCAGCCAGTGGTCTGGCGCTGGTTCCTCCTGAAAAGCGCAATCCGTTAGTCACTACGTCGCGCGGTACCGGGGAGTTGATTTTGCAGGCGCTGAACAGCGGCGCACAAAGCATCATTATCGGCATTGGCGGTAGCGCGACCAACGACGGCGGCGCAGGTATGGCGCAGGCGCTGGGGGCGAAACTCTGTGATGCCAACGGGACTGACATTGGCTACGGCGGTGGTAGCCTGATGAGTCTGAACGCCATCGATATCTCGGGCCTGGATCCTCGCTTAAAAACCTGTTCAATTCGTGTGGCCTGTGATGTGACCAATCCACTCACCGGCGACACTGGCGCTTCACGTATCTTTGGCCCGCAGAAAGGGGCAACGGAAGAACGTATTCTCGAACTGGACCGTAATCTGTCTCACTATGCTGACATCATTAAAAAATCGCTGCGGGTCGACGTGAAGGACGTTCCCGGCGCCGGTGCGGCTGGTGGGATGGGCGCAGCGTTAATGGCTTTTTTAGGCGCGGATCTGCGCAGTGGGATAGAGATTGTGACTCAGGCGCTTAATCTGGAAGAACATATTCACGATTGCACGCTGGTAGTGACTGGCGAGGGGCGGATCGACAGCCAGAGTATTCACGGCAAAGTGCCGGTAGGTGTGGCGAATGTCGCGAAGAAGTACCACAAGCCAGTGATTGGTATTGGCGGCAGCCTGACGCATGATGTGGCGGTGGTGCATCAATATGGTATCGACGCGGTGTTTAGCGTATTGACCAGTATCAGCACACTGGAAGAGGCGTTCCGTGGGGCATTTGATAATATTTATCGTGCTTCAAGGAATATTGCCGCCACGCTGGCGATAGGAATGCGCAGTGCGGGGTGACATTGCCCCGCAAACCCTCTATACTGCGCGCCGAAGCTGACCAGACAGTCGCCGCTTCGTCGTCGTCCTCTTCGGGGGAGACGGGCGGAGGGGAGGAAAGTCCGGGCTCCATAGGGCAGGGTGCCAGGTAACGCCTGGGGGGGAAACCCACGACCAGTGCAACAGAGAGCAAACCGCCGATGGCCCACGTAAGTGGGATCAGGTAAGGGTGAAAGGGTGCGGTAAGAGCGCACCGCGCGGCTGGTAACAGTCCGTGGCACGGTAAACTCCACCCGGAGCAAGGCCAAATAGGGGTTCACAAGGTACGGCCCGTACTGAACCCGGGTAGGCTGCTTGAGCCAGTGAGCGATTGCTGGCCTAGATGAATGACTGTCCACGACAGAACSCGGCTTATCGKTCAGCTTCACTCTTTATAAAACCCCGCTTCGGCGGGGTTTTTGCTTTCTGAGTAGATTGTCATGCCTGATRGCGYTGCGMTTGGTTTACCACGAATCTGGCGTTTATTTCCCATTCATCTAATCTTTATTTCGTTCTTATTAATATTCCTGACTTCTTTTATAAGAGTAAATGTCTCTCGGGATAATTCTTGTTTTGTGATGTGTAACACAAAACGCTACGCGATACGTTTTTACCGAGAATAATCACGCGTAATCGATCGCCATCACAAAATTAGTTGCTGATAAAATGCGCAAAATCAGTGTTAATGTAATGTTGCTAATAGTGATCATTTGTTTTAATTGATTTAAATATTGATAAATGCAATGTTTCTTTATAAACAAACAAGGCAAAAAAATGTGATGCATGGCGTTATTTAAACACCATAAACGATAAAATATAATTATATTTGATAAATTACTTATTAAATTTAAGCGCCATTTTTACCGATAATTACTCTGTAATTGATTGAAATATAGCCTTTCGTGGTTCGAAGAAATAACAACAAAAATGATGTCGTTATAGCCATAAAAAATCGTTATCCCCCCATCTTTTTTTGATTAAAGTCAGGGTTAAGTGAGATTGATATTTTCTATCTCTATGATTAATAAGAAATTATCAATTTAATAATAATCTTACAAAATGTAAGGGAAGGGGATTTGTGAGTGGTCGCACATATCCTCGTTTGCTTAATTTGGTAAACTTCCTGCCGTCAACAAAGTTATTAGAGCAGGACGATATGAATACTATTTCTCTCCCTAAAACACAGCACTTAGTGGTCTTTCAGGAAGTCATTAGAAGTGGTTCTATCGGTTCTGCTGCAAAAGAATTAGGTTTAACTCAACCGGCGGTCAGCAAAATCATTAATGATGTTGAGGCTTATTTTGGTATTGAGTTAGTGGTGCGTAAAAATACCGGCGTTACCTTGACTCAGGCAGGTCAGGTGATGCTCTCATGGTCTGAATCCATTACTCGTGAAATGAAAAACATGGTTGATGAGATGAACAGCATGACGAGTAACGCAGTGGTTGATGTGTCGTTTGGCTTTCCTTCACTGATCGCCTTCACCATCATGTCCGGCATGATTAAAAAATTTAAAGAGGTGTTTCCGAAGGCGCAGGTTTCCATGTACGAAGCGCAGCTCTCCTCGTTCTTACCCGCGCTTCGTGACGGGCGACTCGACTTCGCTATCGGTACGCTGAGTGATGAGATGAAACTGCAGGATCTCCATGTTGAGCCGCTCTTTGAGTCAGACTTTATACTGGTCGCCAGCAAGTCCCGAACATGCACCGGCATCACCTCGCTGAGCGCGTTGAAAAACGAACAGTGGGTGTTGCCACAAACGAATATGGGATACTACCGCGAACTTCTAACTACGTTACAAAATAATGGCATCAGCAGTGAAAACATCGTTAATACTGACTCCGTCGTCACCATTTATAATCTTGTTCTCAATGCTGATTTCTTAACAGTAATTCCCTGTGACATGACCACACCGTTTGGCTCAAACCAGTTTATTACTATCCCGGTACAAGAGACGTTACCCGTCGCGCGTTATGCCGCCGTGTGGTCGAAAAATTATCGAATTAAAAAAGCAGCATCTATTTTGGTGGAATTAGCCAAGGAATATTCATCATATAATTGTCGAAGACGAAGGCAATTAGTTGAAGTTGATTAAAGATTGAATTTGTTTTAACACGGACTCAACGCCATCTGTCTATATCTGACAATGGTTACGGCTATCTATTTACTTTAATACCCAGGTAAGAGGTTCTAATGCACATTACATACGATCTCCCAGTTGCAATTGAAGATATCCTCGAAGCGAAAAAAAGACTGGCGGGGAAAATATATAAAACGGGAATGCCTCGCTCTAACTATTTTAGTGAACGTTGCAAAGGGGAAATTTTCCTCAAGTTTGAAAACATGCAGCGTACCGGTTCATTTAAAATCCGTGGCGCTTTTAACAAGCTCAGTTCATTAACCGAAGCTGAAAGATGTAAAGGCGTGGTGGCTTGCTCTGCAGGGAACCATGCGCAAGGGGTTTCTCTCTCCTGCGCCATGCTCGGAATTGACGGCAAAGTGGTGATGCCGAAAGGCGCGCCGAAGTCTAAAGTGGCGGCAACCTGCGATTATTCCGCAGAAGTTGTGCTGCACGGCGACAACTTCAACGACACCATCGCGAAGGTTAGCGAGATTGTGGAAACGGAAGGCCGTATCTTTATTCCGCCATATGATGACCCGAAAGTCATTGCCGGTCAGGGCACTATTGGTCTGGAAATTCTCGAAGATCTGTACGATGTCGATAACGTGATTGTGCCAATTGGCGGCGGCGGACTGATTGCAGGTATTGCAGTGGCAATTAAATCGATTAACCCGACCATTAAAATTATTGGCGTACAGTCTGAAAACGTTCATGGCATGGCGGCTTCTTTCCGCGCTGGAGAAATAACCACGCACCGAACGACCGGCACCCTGGCGGATGGTTGTGACGTCTCCCGCCCGGGTACTTTAACGTATGAAATCGTTCGTGAGTTGGTAGATGACATTGTCCTGGTCAGCGAAGATGAAATTCGCAACAGCATGGTGGCATTAATTCAGCGAAATAAAGTTGTGACTGAAGGTGCCGGTGCGCTGGCATGCGCAGCATTATTAAGCGGGAAATTAGATAGCTATATCCAGAACAGAAAAACAGTCAGCATTATTTCTGGCGGTAATATCGATCTTTCTCGTGTATCTCAAATTACTGGTTTAGTTGACGCTTAATATACTTCGTTGAGGATAGGATATGAGTACTACTGATAGCATTGTATCCAGCCAGACAAAGCAGTCGTCCTGGCGCAAATCGGACACCACCTGGACACTGGGTTTATTTGGTACAGCCATCGGCGCAGGGGTGCTGTTCTTCCCTATCCGCGCAGGTTTTGGCGGACTGATCCCCATTCTGATCATGCTGGTGTTAGCATACCCCATCGCTTTCTATTGCCACCGTGCGCTGGCACGCCTGTGTCTTTCCGGTTCTAACCCTTCCGGTAACATCACAGAAACGGTTGAAGAGCACTTTGGTAAAACGGGTGGCGTGGTAATCACGTTCCTCTACTTCTTTGCGATTTGTCCGCTGCTGTGGATTTATGGCGTCACCATTACCAACACCTTTATGACCTTCTGGGAAAACCAGCTGCAGATGCCCGCGCTGAACCGTGGCTTCGTGGCGCTGTTTCTATTGCTGCTGATGGCATTCGTCATCTGGTTTGGTAAAGATCTGATGGTTAAAGTGATGAGCTACCTGGTATGGCCGTTCATTGCCAGCCTGGTACTTATCTCTCTGTCACTGATTCCTTACTGGAACTCTGCGGTTATCGATCAGGTTGATATCAGCAATATCGCCCTGACTGGCCATGACGGCATCCTGGTTACCGTATGGCTGGGTATTTCCATCATGGTGTTCTCTTTCAACTTCTCGCCAATCGTTTCTTCCTTCGTCGTCTCTAAACGCGAAGAATATGAGAAAGATTACGGTCGCGAATTCACCGAGCAGAAATGTTCTAAAATCATCTCCCGCGCCAGTATGCTGATGGTTGCGGTGGTAATGTTCTTCGCCTTTAGCTGCCTGTTCACGCTCTCTCCGGCAAACATGGCGGATGCGAAAGCGCAAAACATTCCAGTGCTGTCTTACCTGGCGAACCACTTCGCTTCACTGTCCGGTACGAAGTCTACCTTCGCCACCATTCTGGAATACGGTGCTTCAATCATCGCCCTGGTTGCTATCTTCAAATCTTTCTTCGGCCACTATCTGGGGACGCTGGAAGGTCTGAACGGTCTGGTGCTGAAGTTTGGTTACAAAGGCGATAAAACCAAAGTTTCCATGGGCAAGCTCAACACCATCAGCATGATCTTCATCATGGGTTCCACCTGGGTTGTGGCATACGCCAACCCGAACATCCTGGACCTGATTGAAGCAATGGGCGCGCCGATTATTGCCTCTCTGCTCTGCCTGCTGCCGATGTATGCCATCCGTAAAGCGCCATCACTGGCGAAATACCGTGGCCGTCTGGATAACGTGTTTGTTACCGTGATTGGTCTGCTGACCATCCTGAACATTGTCTACAAACTGTTTTAATCCTTAAGCTCAGGATGAGCGGAGTAGTGAAATGAATGAGTTTCCGGTAGTACTGGTTATTAACTGTGGTTCATCTTCCATTAAATTCTCAGTGCTCGATGCAGCAAACTGTGAAGTTTTAATGGCGGGAATTGCAGACGGTATTAACTCTGAAAATGCGTTCATAGCAATTAATGGAGGAGAGCCAGCTAAGCTGGCTCACCACAGCTACGAAGACGCATTAAAAGCGATTGCCGTTGAACTGGAAAAACGTAATTTAATGGACAGCGTGGCCTTAATTGGCCACCGCATTGCCCACGGCGGAAATATCTTTACCGAATCAGCAATTATTACTGAGGAAGTTATCGACAATATTCGCCGGGTATCGCCATTAGCACCGCTACATAATTATGCGAACCTGAGCGGGATTGAATCTGCTCAGCACCTTTTCCCAGGCGTGCAGCAGGTCGCGGTATTTGATACCAGCTTCCACCAGACGATGGCCCCAGAAGCCTATCTGTACGGTTTACCGTGGAAATATTTTGAGGAGTTAGGGGTTCGTCGTTACGGTTTCCACGGCACGTCGCATCGCTATGTTTCGCAACGGGCGCATGAACTTCTGGATCTGCAGAATGATGATTCTGGTCTGGTTGTGGCGCATCTGGGCAACGGCGCGTCTATCTGTGCGGTACGTAACGGGCAGAGCGTTGATACCTCGATGGGCATGACGCCGCTGGAAGGGCTGATGATGGGCACACGCAGCGGCGACGTGGATTTCGGCGCGATGGCGTGGATTGCCGCTGAAACCAACCAGACGCTCGGCGACCTTGAGCGCGTAGTGAATAAAGAGTCCGGGTTGCTGGGTATTTCCGGTCTGTCCTCTGACTTACGTACGTTAGAAAAAGCCTGGCACGAAGGGCATGAGCGCGCGCAACTGGCGATTAAAACGTTTGTGCATCGTATTGCGCGTCATATCGCCGGACATGCCGCATCGCTGCATCGTCTTGATGGCATTATTTTCACCGGCGGAATCGGTGAGAACTCAGTATTAATTCGGCGTTTGGTTATCGAGCATCTGGCCGTTTTAGGTGTAAATATCGATAGCGAGATGAATAGTCTGCCAAATTCCCATGGCGAAAGAATTATTTCTAATAAGGATGCTCGTGTTATTTGTGCGGTTATTCCCACAAATGAAGAGAAAATGATTGCTCGTGATGCCATTGCGTTAGGCAAAATTAATATCCCAGTAGCATTTGCATAATTAATTTTCAGCAGAGAGATTATTTTTCATGAAGGTAAATATCGATACCAGCGATATGCTGTATGCCGAAGCCTGGAAAGGCTTTAAAGGTACGGACTGGAAAGAAGAAATTAATGTCCGTGATTTTATTCAGCACAACTACACGCCTTATGAAGGGGATGAATCTTTCCTCGCCGAAGCAACGCCAGCAACCACGGCGTTGTGGGAAAAAGTTATGGCGGGCATCCGTATTGAAAACTCGACCCATGCGCCGGTTGATTTCGATACCAATATTGCCACCACGATAACCGCGCATGACGCCGGTTATATTGAACAAGAACTGGAAAAAATCGTCGGTCTGCAAACAGATGCGCCGCTCAAGCGTGCCCTGCATCCGTTCGGCGGCATCAACATGATCAAAAGCTCTTTTGACGCTTATGGTCGTGAGATGGACGCTAATTTTGAATACCTGTTTACTGACCTGCGTAAGACCCACAACCAGGGGGTATTCGATGCTTATTCCCCGGATATGCTGCGTTGCCGTAAATCCGGCGTACTGACCGGTCTGCCGGACGGCTATGGTCGTGGCCGTATCATCGGTGACTACCGTCGCGTCGCGCTGTACGGTATCCGCTATCTGGTGCGTGAGCGTGAACTGCAGTTTGCCGATCTTCAGTCGAATCTGGAGTGGGGGCAGAATCTTGAAGCCACGATTCGTCTGCGTGAAGAGCTGTCTGAACACCGTCGCGCTCTGCTGCAAATGCAGGAAATGGCGGCGAAGTATGGCTGCGATATCTCCCGTCCGGCGCGAAATGCGCAGGAAGCGGTACAGTGGGTGTACTTTGCTTACCTGGCTGCGGTGAAATCGCAGAACGGCGGCGCCATGTCGCTGGGCCGTACCGCATCGTTCCTCGACATCTACATTGAGCGCGACTTCAAAGCGGGAATTTTAAACGAACAGCAGGCGCAGGAGCTGATCGATCACTTCATTATGAAGATCCGTATGGTGCGCTTCCTGCGTACGCCGGAATTCGACACCCTGTTCTCAGGCGACCCTATCTGGGCAACCGAAGTTATCGGCGGTATGGGGCTGGATGGCCGTACGCTGGTGACCAAAAACTCGTTCCGCTACCTGCATACGCTGCACACCATGGGGCCGGCGCCTGAGCCGAACCTGACGGTACTGTGGTCCGAGCAGCTACCGATTGCTTTCAAAAAATATGCCGCTCAGGTGTCCATCATCACCTCGTCTTTACAGTACGAAAACGATGATCTGATGCGTACTGACTTTAACAGCGATGACTATGCCATTGCCTGCTGCGTAAGCCCGATGGTTATCGGCAAGCAAATGCAGTTCTTTGGCGCGCGCGCCAACCTCGCCAAAACGTTGCTGTACGCAATCAACGGCGGTGTGGATGAGAAGCTGAAAATCCAGGTCGGGCCGAAAACGGCGCCGCTAATGGATGAAGTGCTGGATTACGACACGGTGATGGAGAGCCTGGACCACTTTATGGACTGGCTGGCCGTGCAGTACATCAGCGCGCTGAACATCATCCACTACATGCACGACAAGTACAGCTACGAAGCTTCGCTGATGGCGCTGCACGATCGTGATGTTTATCGCACGATGGCCTGTGGTATGGCGGGGCTGTCCGTAGCGGCGGATTCACTGTCGGCTATCAAATACGCCCGCGTGAAACCGATTCGTGATGAAAACGGTCTGGCGGTTGATTTTGAAATCGAAGGCGACTATCCGCAATACGGCAACAACGACGAGCGCGTAGACAGTATTGCCTGCGACCTGGTCGAACGCTTTATGAAGAAAATTAAGGTGTTGCCGACCTACCGTAATGCGGTGCCGACGCAGTCCATTCTGACCATCACCTCCAACGTGGTGTACGGCCAGAAAACCGGTAACACGCCGGATGGACGTCGCGCAGGCACGCCGTTTGCGCCAGGGGCGAACCCGATGCACGGCCGCGATCGCAAAGGTGCGGTGGCGTCGTTAACCTCGGTCGCCAAACTGCCGTTTACCTATGCCAAAGACGGTATTTCGTACACCTTCTCCATTGTGCCGGCTGCGCTTGGCAAAGAGGATAGCGTGCGTAAAACCAACCTGGTCGGGCTGCTGGATGGTTACTTCCACCATGAAGCGCATGTGGAAGGTGGGCAGCATCTGAACGTTAACGTTATGAACCGTGAAATGTTGATGGATGCCATTGAGCACCCGGAAAACTATCCGAACCTGACGATCCGCGTGTCTGGTTATGCGGTGCGCTTCAATGCGTTGACCCGCGAACAGCAGCAGGACGTTATTTCACGTACTTTCACCCAGGCGCTCTGACGCCGGAGGGAATATGAGAAAAGTTATTGCAACCGAATGTGCGCCAGGGGCGATTGGACCTTACGTACAGGGTGTGGATCTGGGCAGTATGGTGTTGACCTCAGGTCAGATTCCGGTGTGTCCACAGACCGGTGAAGTGGCAGAACACGTGGCCGATCAGGCGCGTCAAAGCCTGGAAAACGTGAAAGCGATCGTCGAGTCCGCCGGTTTGAAGGTGAGCGATATCGTCAAGACCACCGTTTTCGTTTCTGACCTGAACGACTTCGCCACCATTAACCAGGTGTACCAGCAGTTTTTTGATGAGCACAAGGCAATCTACCCTACGCGCAGCTGCGTACAGGTCGCCCGCTTACCAAAGGATGTGAAGCTGGAGATTGAAGCCATCGCCGTGCGTGGCGATACGCTGTAATCCCTTGCGGGGCGATCGCAGGATCGCCCCGATCCTTAATGAGTGTGAAACCTGGTCTTCACTGAACGGCAATCCGAGGGTGTGGATATGATTAGCGCATTCGATATTTTCAAGATTGGCATTGGACCTTCCAGCTCCCATACCGTGGGGCCAATGAACGCAGGTAAAAGCTTTATCGATCTGTTGGTCAGCAGCGGGGAACTCTTCAGGACCACGCATATCGTAGTTGATCTTTATGGATCGCTCTCTCTGACCGGCAAAGGTCATGCGACAGACGTCGCCATCATGATGGGACTGGCCGGTAACAGTCCGCAAAACGTTAATATAGATTCAATCGCTGGTTTTACTCAGGAAGTGGCCCGTACCGGACGTTTGCCGGTTGCTGAGGGCACGCATATTGTCGATTTCTCGCCAGACGAAAATATTCTCTTTCATAGCGAAACGCTGCCGCGCCATGAAAATGGTATGCGTATTACCGCATGGCACGGCAACGAGACACTGCTAAGTAAAACCTATTACTCCATCGGCGGTGGTTTTATCGTTGAAGAGGAGCAATTTGGTCAGGCGCATGACATTGAAACACCCGTGCCCTACAACTTTCATTCCGCCAGCGAACTGCTGAAGCTGTGCGAGCGCAACGGGTTGTCTGTTTCTGGCCTGATGATGCAAAACGAACTGGCGATGCGCAGCAAAGAGGAAATCGATGCTGGTTTTGCCGCCATCTGGGACGTCATGCACGCCGGGATTGAGCGCGGCATGAACACCGAAGGCGTCCTGCCGGGCCCGCTTAACGTCCCGCGTCGCGCCGTGGCGCTGCGGCGACTGCTGGTTTCCAGCGACAACCTGTCCAGCGACCCGATGAACGTTATCGACTGGATCAACATGTTCGCGCTGGCCGTGAGCGAAGAAAATGCCGCCGGGTGTCGGGTTGTTACCGCGCCAACCAACGGCGCTTGCGGAATTATTCCCGCCGTACTGGCCTATTACGATAAATTCCGCCGCCCGGTGAATGCGAACTCGATTGCCCGATATTTGCTGGCGGCTGGGGCGATAGGCGCGCTGTATAAGATGAATGCCTCTATTTCTGGTGCCGAAGTGGGCTGTCAGGGAGAGATTGGCGTAGCCTGTTCCATGGCGGCAGCCGGGCTGACAGAGTTGCTTGGCGGTAGCCCTGCGCAGGTATGCATTGCGGCGGAAATCGCCATGGAGCATAACCTGGGGCTGACCTGCGACCCGGTTGCCGGACAGGTGCAAATACCGTGCATCGAACGCAACGCGATCAACGCGGTAAAAGCCGTTAACGCCGCGCGTATGGCGTTACGTCGGACGTCTGAGCCACGCGTTTCGCTCGATAAGGTGATCGAGACCATGTACGAAACGGGCAAAGATATGAATGACAAGTACCGTGAAACTTCGCGCGGTGGCCTGGCGATTAAAGTGGTTTGTACCTGAGATGAAAGGGTGCGTTGGTAGGCCGGATCAGGCGCAAGCGCCGCCATCCGGCAGTGAATCCATCAAT
>NZ_CP069763.1:548189-577524 GCF_016893685.1 Citrobacter cronae | reverse complement strand
TCAGTTAAGCATGTATGGAGAACATGTGATTCTTACTCAGGGTTCCGTTCACCTCCGCGGTGTCATTTCTCTGAAACGCCGTTACCCGTGAACGTGCAAGGGAGGCTTACCGCCGCCTCCCTTGCATCCCAGGCTCCCGGCGGGAAAATCGTCGCTGCGCGAGTTATTCGTCTTATGCCGTCTGCCTGTCGGGTCGGGGCCGAGCCTGCATCCATGCAGGCCGTCCCCTCTGCCCGCATCCCTGCGGGCAGACCCGGTCAGCCGCCAACGCCTCATCGATTTTCAGCCGGACCGGGGGGATCGCTTCAACGCTCTGACTTCCAGTTAAATCTGTTTTGCTGTTTTAACAAAAAACGCAGAAGGTGAGGTGTTAACTGACMARCATTAGTACTTTAGAGCACCTTTTTTGTTGTGATCTGCTTCAAAAACAGAAATTTAATACATTTAATGGTATTAAAAGAGAAATTATTTCTTAACTTTTAGAAATTACAGGGGTTTGTTTGTGAAGTTTTTCTCTGATCCCGCGCGTATCATTTATTCATTACTCCAATAGCTCACCTGCACCTTATGTACTGCGTATCGCATTAAGCAGTACGAAAAAAATAAAAAACCTCTACCTACACATTGAGCGGGAAATTATGGAAACGGCAACGAATAGCAGCGTAATACTCGACGCATCTGCTCCGGCGCGTCGGGCGGGAATGACCGAAAGCGAATGGCGCGAAGCCATTAAATTCGACAGCACGGACACCGGCTGGGTCATTATGAGTATCGGTATGGCAATCGGCGCGGGAATTGTTTTTCTTCCCGTCCAGGTAGGGCTGATGGGGCTGTGGGTATTCTTACTCTCCTCCATTATTGGCTACCCTGCCATGTATCTGTTCCAGCGTCTGTTTATCAATACACTGGCTGAATCTCCGGAATGTAAAGACTACCCGAGCGTGATCAGCGGCTACCTGGGTAAAAACTGGGGCATCCTGTTGGGGGCATTGTATTTTGTGATGCTGGTCATCTGGATGTTCGTCTATTCCACCGCCATCACTAACGACAGCGCCTCCTATTTGCACACGTTTGGCGTGACTGAAGGCTTACTGTCCGACAGCCCGTTCTATGGCCTGGTGCTGATTTGTATCCTGGTGGCCATCTCGTCACGCGGGGAAAAACTGCTGTTTAAAATCTCTACCGGTATGGTACTGACCAAGCTGCTGGTGGTAGCGGCGCTTGGCGTGTCGATGGTAGGGATGTGGCATTTATATAACGTAGGTTCGCTGCCGCCGATGGCGCTGCTGATCAAAAACGCGATTATCACGCTGCCGTTTACGCTGACCTCGATTCTGTTTATTCAGACTCTGAGCCCAATGGTTATCTCATATCGTTCTCGCGAAAAATCCATTGAGGTGGCGCGTCATAAAGCGCTGCGCGCTATGAACATCGCGTTTGGTATTCTGTTCGTTACGGTCTTTTTCTACGCCGTTTCCTTCACGCTGGCGATGGGTCATGACGAAGCGGTTAAAGCCTATGAGCAGAACATTTCCGCTCTGGCGATTGCCGCGCAGTTTATCAGCGGCGATGGCGCTGGCTGGGTGAAAATCGTCAGCGTTATCCTGAACATCTTTGCCGTAATGACCGCCTTCTTCGGCGTCTATTTAGGCTTCCGTGAAGCCACTCAGGGGATCGTGATGAACGTGCTGCGCCGTAAAATGCCAGCCGAGAAAATCAATGAAACCCTGGTGCAGCGCGGCATTATGGTTTTCGCCATCTTACTGGCCTGGAGCGCAATTGTGCTCAATGCGCCGGTACTGAGCTTCACCTCTATTTGTAGCCCAATCTTCGGCATGGTGGGTTGTCTGATCCCGGCGTGGCTGGTCTACAAAGTTCCAGCACTGCACAAATACAAAGGCGCCTCTCTGTATCTGATTATTATCACGGGCCTGCTGCTGTGCGTTTCTCCGTTCCTGGCATTTTCCTGAGTTATCTGAGCAAAGGTTGTTGTTATGTTTGAGACTACATTGAATCCATTATGGGATAGTTTTATTCGCGCAGTGCAGGAAGAAGTGAAGCCCGCGCTGGGCTGCACGGAACCTATCTCTCTGGCTCTAGCGGCGGCCGTCGCCTCCTCTGAGCTGGAAGGCGCGGTTGAACGCATTGATGCGTGGGTCTCGCCAAACCTGATGAAAAATGGCCTGGGAGTGACCGTTCCGGGGACTGGCATGGTGGGGTTACCGATTGCCGCCGCGCTGGGCGCGATCGGCGGTAATGCCAAAGCCGGGCTGGAAGTGCTGAAAGACGCTTCGGCTGAGGCGGTGGCGCAGGCCAAAGCGATGCTGAGCGCCGGAAAGGTTACGGTGATGCTGCAGGAGCCTTGCGAAGATATTCTCTTTTCCCGCGCGAAAGTGTACAGCGCTGAAGGATGGGCGTGCGTGACCATTGTTGGCGGCCATACCAACGTTGTGCGCATTGAAACCAACAAAGGTGTGGTGTTCGCCACAGAAGAGAGCACTCAGGAAGAGGAGCAGGAATCACCGCTGGCGGTACTGTCTCACACCTCGCTGGAAGAGATTCTGGCGTTTGTGAATGCGGTGCCGTTTTCGTCAATCCGCTTTATTCTCGATGCGGCAAAACTGAACGGGGCGCTGTCGCAGGAAGGGCTGCGCGGCAACTGGGGCCTGCACATCGGGACTACGCTTGAGAAGCAGTGCGCGCGTGGCCTGCTGGCAAACGATCTGTCTACCGCTATTCTGATCCGTACCAGTGCGGCATCGGATGCGCGAATGGGCGGGGCGACGCTACCGGCGATGAGCAATTCCGGCTCCGGTAATCAAGGTATTACCGCCACCGTTCCGGTGATGGTCGTTGCTGATCACTTTGGCGCGGATGAGGAAAAATTGGCGCGTGCGCTGATGCTGTCTCACCTGAGCGCAATCTACATCCATCATCAGCTTCCACGTTTGTCCGCACTGTGCGCGGCAACCACGGCGGCGATGGGCGCTGCGGCGGGTATGGCATGGATTGTCGATGGGCGCTACAACACCATTGCGATGGCGATCAGCAGCATGATTGGCGACGTGAGCGGAATGATTTGCGATGGGGCCTCAAACAGCTGCGCGATGAAAGTTTCAACCAGCGCATCTGCGGCGTGGAAAGCGGTGCTGATGGCACTGGACGATACTGCCGTAACGGGTAACGAAGGGATTGTGGCGCATAACGTGGAGCAATCTATCACTAACCTGTGCGCGCTGGCGTGTCGTTCAATGCAGGAAACCGACAAGCAGATCATTGAGATCATGGCCAGTAAAGCGCATTAATTTATAGGCCGGGTAAGGTGCAGCCGCCACCCGGCATCACTCTTAGCCGCCTTTCAGGCGGCTTCTTCATCTTCGAGCCGTAGCTCGGCATCGGCCACAATCGCTTCCAGTTCTGTCAGCATTTCTTCATAACCGAAAGTCGCCGTATTCTGTTTTTGCGGCTCAGCCGCAGGCTGGCGTTTTTTTGTTTTTTTCTTGCTCAATAGCCGTACTCCATTGTTTTCCATGACTATACGGGCAAATCTATCAGCAAAGCACGCAGCGGGGTATCGGCGACTAACGTTATGTTAGTCTCGTCACGAATAAATGCGCCATCGCCGCAGGTGAGGACTTCTTTTTCGGCGCCAGCCGTCACCGCATGGAATCTGCCGTGGATCGACTGCAGATAAGCGCGAGGCCCATGTAACTGAAAACTGAGCGATTCGCCTTGTTGCAGCTCAACATGATGCACCCAAACCTGTTGGCGCAGATGCAGGCTGCCTTGCTCACCGTCCGGCGAGGCCAGCAGCTGATGCTTACCGGCACTCAGCGTGGCTTTCTGCACGCAGGCATTTTCGCGCTGCGGGCAGGCATCCAGCCAGAGCTGCATTCTGGTTAACGGCTTATCTTTACTGATATTGTGTTCGCTATAGCTGATCCCGGGTTGTGTCGCGAGCAATAGCACTTCGCCTGCTTTGGCCTGAATATGGTTGCCTTCGCTGTCGCGGTACTCAGCTTCCCCTTCGAGGATCAGGTTGACGATATCCACTTTCGGATAGGTACGTGGCTGGAAAGAGGCCCCCGGTGCCAGAACTTCCTGGTTCAGAACACGCAGCGAGGCATAACCCAGCAGTTTAGGATCAAAATAGTGTCCAAAGGAGAAGGTATAACGGGCCTGCAGCCAGCCGTAGTCTGCCTGTCCGCATTGTTTGGCTGTACGGGTAGTAATCATAGTTCTTGACCTCTCTTTACTTCCTTTTATGTTAAATGGCTAGACGCTGCATTGTTAGCCAGATATTCTGCCCGGTATGTTCAAATTTCCTGAATGAGAACGAGATGGCCAAAGAAAGGGCTTTAACGCTTGAAGCGTTACGCGTCATGGACGCAATAGACAGACGCGGTAGCTTTGCCGCCGCGGCAGATGAACTGGGGCGGGTTCCGTCAGCCCTCAGCTATACCATGCAGAAGCTGGAGGAAGAGCTGGACGTCGTGTTGTTTGACCGTTCAGGTCACCGCACAAAATTCACCAACGTCGGGCGTATGCTGCTGGAGCGTGGACGCGTCCTGCTGGAAGCTGCGGATAAGCTGACTACCGATGCCGAAGCGCTGGCGCGTGGGTGGGAAACGCATCTGACTATCGTGACCGAAGCGTTGGTGCCGACGGCGGCGTTTTTCCCGCTGATCGACAGGCTTGCCGGGAAGGCTAATACCCAGCTTTCCGTTATCACCGAAGTTCTGGCCGGGGCGTGGGAGCGTCTGGAGCAAGGGCGAGCGGATATTGTGATTGCGCCGGATATGCATTTTCGCTCATCTTCAGAAATCAACTCGCGCAAGCTGTACTCGCTGATGAATGTGTATGTGGCGGCACCGGATCATCCTATCCATCAGGAGCCGGAACCGTTATCAGAAGTTACCCGCGTGAAATACCGTGGTATCGCGGTGGCGGATACCGCGCGTGAACGTCCGGTGTTGACCGTGCAACTGCTGGATAAACAACCTCGTCTGACGGTGAGTTCGATAGAAGATAAACGTCAGGCGCTGTTAGCCGGACTGGGCGTGGCGACGATGCCATACCCGCTGGTGGAAGAGGATATTGCGGCTGGTCGGTTGCGGGTAGTAAGCCCAGAGTCGACAAGTGAAATTGATATCATTATGGCCTGGCGGCGAGACAGTATGGGCGAGGCGAAATCCTGGTGTCTGCGGGAAATCCCGAAACTGTTTGCGGGAAAATAGCCGGACTGTTACGCCGGATACGGTGCAATTGCACCTTATCCGGCCTGGAGGACGGAGTATGTTGCAGGCCTGATAAGCGCAGCGCCATCAGGCATCTACATATGCTACGTCAGGATAACTGTTTGGGATCGGGCCCGAAGCGGTTGCTCCCCTGAGTTCCGTTTTGGCAGTTGAAAATGATGATAATCAACCAGCCAACGATCGGGATCAGCAGCACCAGCAGCCACCAGGCTGAACGATCGGTGTCATGCAAACGCCGGAACTGTACCGCCCACCAGGGGATAAACACCAGAACCCCATAAATCGTCGTTAAGATGCCTTCCCCTCCGGCGCGTTCCCAGCCAAGCATTCTGTCCAGGATACCCAGCACGAACGTGAAGATGATGTTGACCAGCACAAACATCCAGTATTCTTTACGACGCGCGCGACCACCAAAACCAAAGTAATTCTTTAATACGTTTAAATACCAATCCATTTTTGCCTCGTTCTGCATTCAATTACTTGTTTTTAAAGCAATCAAATTAAGAATAGCTGTGAATGAAATGATGGTAAATGTTTGATGTGTTAATTATTTGGCCCGCTGATGGGTAATACTTATCAGTGAACGCCTTAGTTTCAGAAACTATCGCCAGTGTGGTAGAMGTTATGAATATGCKSTCTCAGAGAAAGGGTTCCGTTCACCTYATGTTCATYGTTTCTCTGARACATCGATTCCTGTGAACGTGTAAAGGGCGTTCTCCGCCACGCCCTTTACAATCCCGGCTCCCGGCACGGAAAATTGCCACTTCGTGGTTCCCTCCGCTYATTCCTYCAGGCTTYCGKGCCGGGCGCGATGWARCGTCCYTGYAAAGCGCGCCCTGAACCCGCATCCCTGCGGGTTCTCCCGGCCTTACRGAAACACGTCGGCAATTTTCAGCCGGACCAGCCACACCTGACCATCTGTATTTTTATTTGAATATATCTGAACAGCAAAACAGATTTTACTGGAAGTCAGAGCGTTGAAGCGATGACCCATGTCCGGCTGAAAATCGATGAGGCGTTGACGGCTGACCGGGTCTGCCCGCAGGGATGCGGGCAGAGGGGATGGCCTGCAGGGATGCAGGCTCGGCCCCGACCCGACAGGCAGACGGCATAAGACGAATGAATCGCGCAGCGACGATTTTCCCGCCGGGAGCCTGGGTTGCAAGGGAGGCGGCGGTGAGCCTCCCTTGCACGTTCACGGGTAACGGCGTTTCARAGAAATGACACCGCKGAGGTGAACGGAACCCTGAGCMARAATCACATGTTCGCCATACATGCTTAACTAATCGGTATTCCCCAAAGGGGCCAGTGTAAATTACGCGAAACGCTCGTCACGCCCGTGGGGTTCGTTAAGGTCCTGCCACGGCCCAACAGAAATAATACCAGTCGGGTTAATGGTTTTATGGCTACGGAAGTAGTGATTACGGATGTGATCGAAATTGACGGTTTCCGCAATGCCCGGTATCTGGTAGATGTCGCGCAGGAAACCATACAGGTTCAGATAATCGCTAATCCGGTATTTGTCGCACTTGAAATGGGTCACATACACGGGATCAAAACGTACCAGCGTGGTCCACAGGCGAATATCTGCTTCTGTTAACTGGTTGCCGGTCAGATAGCGATGCTGCCCCAGAATTTGCTCCAGACGCGCCAGGGATTGGAAGACTTTTTCCACGGCGTCGTCGTACGCTTCCTGGCTGGTGGCAAATCCGGCTTTGTACACACCGTTATTGACGTTGTCATAAATCCAGCCATTCAGCTCGTCGATTTGACTTTGCAGGGCTGACGGGTAGTAATCCCCGGCTTTTGCGCCCAAAGCATCAAAAGCGGTGTTAAACATGCGGATGATCTCCGCAGATTCGTTGCTGACAATGGTGTGATTTTTTTTATCCCACAACACCGGGACGGTTACCCGACCGCTGTAATGCGGATCGGCGTGTAAATAGAGCTGGTAAAGAAACTCGTGTTGATACAGCGTATCGCCGGTTGCCGCCGGGAAGGTATCATCAAAGGTCCAGCCGTTTTCCAGCATCAGCGGATGCACAACGGAAACGGAAATAAACGGTTCCAGCCCTTTGAGCTTACGCAAAATCAGCGTACGGTGCGCCCACGGACAGGCCAGAGAAACGTAGAGATGATAGCGGTCTTTTTCGGCAGCGAATCCCCCTTCGCCCGTTGGACCCGGTGCGCCATCCGCGGTGAGCCAGTTGCGGTAAGCCGATGCTGAACGTTGAAATTTTCCCCCGGTTGATTTGGTGTCATACCAGGTGTCATGCCATACGCCGTCAATCAGTTGTCCCATTTTATCGCCTCCTCAGATAGCAAAAGCGAGGAGATGTCTCCTCGCTTTTTCATGTGTTCAGTATAGTTCGCTTACCACTTTTTATTCAGTACACGGTCGATGCTGAATGCACCCGGACCGGTGATAGCCAGCAGCAGGAAACCGCCTGCGATGGTCAGGTTTTTCATGAACATCAGAGAGTTCACGCCTTCCGCAAAGTTGCTGTGGAAGATGAACGCTGTCAGCAGCGTGAAGCCTGCGGTGAACAGCGCGGTAGTACGGGTCAGGAAGCCGAACAGGATTGCCAGACCACCGCCAAACTCAAGCAGGATGACCAGCGGCAACATAAAACCAGGCACGCCCATGGCTTCCATATACTGTTGGGTACCCGCATATCCGGTGATTTTTCCCCAGCCTGCGGAAATAAACAGGATTGGCATCAGAATGCGCGCTACCAGTACACCAACATCTTCTAATTTCTTCATCATTCACTCCAGGAAACCACTCAGGCGGCTTATTGTGTTTTGTGTGCAACGACGCTGCAGAGCGCGTCGTTGCTGTCGATGGAGAGAATCATAAACGTGCTTAATGACAATTGTTAGCAAGGAAAACTGTCAAATTTTTTCAAAAATTTTGAGGTTAGGGAGTGGAGGGATTAGCCGCGCAGTTGCTGTTGTCTGATGGTCGCTTTAACCAGGCGCCAGATGCTCCAGACGCTAAAACCGCGCTTAGCCCAGCGTACCAGCCGATTGGGGTTCCGGATGGTGCGCACCGCCATAATACTGCTCCCGACTAACACCCAGCCACGTAGGTTCAGCAACGTTTTCCAGCCACGATCGTAAACTTCGGTGGCCTCCAGCCAGTCGCGGCGAGTGGCAGACAGATCCAGCCGTTGCTGCTGGATCTGCCCAAGCAGTTGCGCCTTACGTTGTTGACGTTCGACTTTACTGCTCATTATGCATCATCCTCCAGGGCCTGCCTGTCGTTTGCGAGTTCGTGGCGCGTATGGCGTAGCAGCGTTGTTTTGCGAGCTTTACGCAGAGTCCATATCCCGCCAATAAGCGCCATAACCAACAGCACAACGGTGGTGGCAATCATTGCGTTCAGGCGATATTGCGGATCAATGGCCCAGATGATAAGCACCATCAGGCTCATCAGCCCAAACGCCGCGAACAGCATGGTCAGCCCAAGCATCAGCAGGATCTGGATGAGATTTGATTTTTCCTCTTCCAGTTCCACGACGGCCAGCCGCAACCGCGTTTCTACGATCTCAACGAGAATCGTCAGGATCCGCTGTCCAATACCCAGTACGCTTTTGCCTGGACCTTGTGCGTGTTGAGAGTCAGCCATTGTTAACGGCGCGACAGCAGTACACCAAGCACCACACCGACTGCAGCGCCAATCCCGACGCCAGTCCATGGGTTTTCGCGTACATAGTTATCGGCTTTGGCCGCGGCTTCACGGGTCTGTTTGGCAATCACATCGCTGGTTTCACTCAGACGATGACGGCTCTCCCGCAGGGCGTGTTCGGCTTTGCTGCGAATTTTACTCATCTCTTCCTTCGACTTATCGCCAGAGGAGCTAAGTACTTCTTCAAGCGTATCCGCAAGAGATTTCAGCTCAGCGCGCAGGTTGTCCGTAGCATTATCTTTCGACATAGTTTTCTCCAGTTGAGTGGGTAGTTACCGTACTTAGTAATCGCGTGATTCGAGTTCTTTCAGCTCATTCTGAGCTTCGGCAAGCTTACGTTCGCGTTTGGCAATTTTATCCGCATCGCCTTTTTGCTTCGCCTCGGCTAAATCATCTTGACGCTCGGCTATCTCATCTTTCTGCTCTGCGATTTTTTTCTGATGGTCGGCGCGCAGTTTGCTGTCAGTACAATTGGCCCGAACCTCACTAAGTGCTTTGTTCAGACCATTGATGCGGTTCTGATTGTTGTGCTTTTCGGCATAGCTAATCTCCCGCTGAATATCCTGTTCTTTTTCCTGACAGAGGGTGGTGGCGTAACTGCCGGCACTGAGAGCGAAAAGGCTAATAGCCAAAGCGATGCGGTATTTCATTCTTGAACCTTCCATTGTGATTCGACGTTGTGGCTTGCGGTCGATGCTCCAGATTAATAAAACGTTGGGCCATAATCCCAGTTTATTAATCATAGGCGCTAAACGGTGAAATCACCAAAGTGAGTGATCTAATTCAGATTCCTGGAGATTAACCAAAACGGTGCGGGGTATCACGTAAGCGGGATAACCACTGCACCGCCTGATTATCATCATCCTGCTGAGCGATGACGAAACCATGTGGCAACGTACGGTCCAGCACCACTTTGGCGGCTGCGCTCTGCGCGCTGGAATCAAAAGTGATCAGCAGCGCGTCATTTTGCGGGGTAATACTTTTAAAGCGGATGCCGTTGGCATCCAGGTGATGCCAGATAGAGAAGCCATCAGGCATGCTGGCTCCCTGGTTTATGGCGCGAATGGCAAGCGTTGACTCCTGCTGGCGAATAACCGACCAGGTCAGGAGCAGCGCCCCGATAAACAGCATAAAGGTGGTGGTCCAGGCAAGTCGTCGGAGCGTTATGCATGATTTCAGCATAATTTATCCTCGGTTCCCGTATTTCTTTTTCCACAGCACAACCAGTGAACCCGCCAGACCAAACACCAGTAACACCACAGGAAGCAGCATCAGGCAAGACATGAGCTGGTCTTCATACTTAAGAAATACCGGCGTTTTGCCCAGCAGATAGCCAAGCGTTGTGAGGATCAGGACCCAAAGCAATCCGCTCATCCAGTTAAAGAACTGAAAGCGCGCATTATTCAGGCCGGATAACCCTGCGATGGTCGGCAGTAATGTTCTGACAAACGCAATGAAGCGACCAACCAGCAGCGCAGACAAGCCATGCTTATGAAAAAGATGATGCGCGCGCTGATGGTAATGCGCAGGAAGATGCGACAACCAGTTTTGTACGGTGCGGGTGTTTCCCAGCCATCGCCCCTGGATATAACTAAGCCAACAGCCGAGGCTGGCCGCGGTGGTGAGTAGCAGTACCGTTTGCGGAAAACCCATTGCGCCTTTGGCAATAAGCACGCCGACCAGTACCAGCAAACTGTCGCCGGGTAAAAACGCTGCTGGCAGCAGTCCATTTTCCAGAAACAAAATGGTAAATAGTACAAAATAGAGCATGCCAATCATGGAAGGATTGGCCAGAGTTTCAAAATCCTGAGCCCATAAAGCATTCAGTAATTGAGTCAGTAGTTCCATTCAATATTCCTGGAGAATCGGTTATCGTCATGCCGGTTTTTTTGGATTTTGTAACACCGCGATTTTATTGATATTTTTTGCAAGGTGCGCGGTCTGATACAAATTCACGGCCTGAACTGTTCCCTGTGAAGTTGTGAAGTTAGCAAGCTCTTAAACACAAAAATTCAAATAGCATCTAATTGTAACAAAGGTCAACGTTGTCCGTTATAGAAATTACGGTTGCTGAACTCTGATTTTGCTTATCGCATTAGAGGGAGGCGAGAGGATTTACACAGGCTGACATTTTATACCTAATGCTTACCAAGCATCAGGTACAGGCGCTTCGTCACGCCTGTATCGATAAGATTGATTATTTTGCGCCGTTAGCGGCTGTATCGAGATGAACAACCGGATTTTCAGTAAAAAGGTAACGGTCCGCGTTGAACTCAAAATCATCGCTGGTTTCGTTAAACAGCATCTGCTTCGTGTTCTCCAGATGCTGCCACATCGCCAGTTTCGCGGCATGGGGATCTTTGCGAATCAGCGCCCGCAGGATCTGATCATGGTCGTCGCACCAGTTATCTACTGTACGCGAGTCGATGTGGTCGTGCAGTTTTTTCCAGTAAGGGTTGTGAATACGCTGAGTCCACATTTTTTCCACGATGGCGGCCAGGGCGGAGTTCTGCGTGGCCAGCGCGACCTGCACATGGAACTGGAGATCCCATTCGGAGTCACGAAAGCTTTTTTCATTACGCGACTTCTCCTGAATTTCCATCAGTTTCATGATGTCCTGTTTGGTCACCTGAGTGGCGGCAAACTCGGCAATGTTGCTTTCAATGAGCTGTCGAGCCTGAAGCAGCTCAAAAGGACCGTAACTGGCGAATTCCAGACCTTCGTCGGGAGCAACATAATGTTTGGGTTGGTTAGAGATGACGTGGATCCCCGATCCTTTACGCACCTCAACATAGCCCTCAACTTCCAGCATGATAATCGCTTCACGAACCACGGTACGGCTGACATTTTTTTCATCGGCGATAAAGCGCTCGGCGGGAAGTTTGTCACCCACCAGATAGACGCCCTGCTCAATGCGTTCTTTAAGATCAGCGGCAAGTTGTTGGTATAAACGGCGTGGTTCAGTGATTTCCATATGCGCTCCAGGCATGATACGGCAGACTATATTTGTTATACCACTTTTGCGATTACGCCTCCACTCGCGAGGACAAAAAAGCCGCCAGATAGCTGGCGGCTTAGCATTATATAACCTTGCTGTATCGCATCTGGTTAACTTTGCGTCGCGGGATCGCCCGTCTGTGGACCTGAATCTATCTCGCTGGCAGATTTGTTCTGTAGTACCGTCCAGATGACCAACGCGCCAAGCAGGTCGAATACCGCCAGTACGGCGAACAGCGGGCTAAAGCCGATGGTGTCGGCCAGCGCGCCAACGACCAGAGCAAACAGCGTGCTTGCAAGCCAGGCGGACATACCGGTCAGACCGTTCGCGGTTGCCACTTCATTACGACCAAATACGTCAGAAGAGAGCGTAATCAGCGCACCGGACAGCGCCTGGTGAGCAAAGCCGCCGATGCACAGCAGGGCGATAGCGATGTACGGGCTGGTGAACAGACCAATCATGCCAGGGCCAATCATCAGCAGCGCGCCCATGGTGACCACCATTTTACGGGACACGATCAGGTTCACGCCGAACCAACGCTGGAACAGCGGTGGCAGGTAACCCCCAACGATACAGCCCAGGTCAGCAAACAGCATCGGCATCCAGGCAAACATGGCGATTTCTTTCAGGTTAAAGCCGTAGACTTTGAACATGAACAGTGGGATCCAGGCGTTGAATGTCCCCCACGCCGGTTCTGCCAGGAAACGCGGCAGCGCGATGCCCCAGAACTGGCGGTTACGCAGGATCTGGCCGAGCGACATTTTCTTCGAGGTTGTGTTTTTATGCTGTGATTCCTGGCCGTTCAGAATGTAATCACGTTCTTCATCAGACAGTTTTTTCTGGTCGCGTGGATGTTTGTAGAACACCAGCCAGGACATCGCCCAGATGAAGCTCAGGGCGCCGGAAATAATGAATGCCATCTGCCAACTGTGCATGACGATAGCCCAGACCACCAACGGCGGTGCAATCATCGCGCCGATAGAAGAACCAACGTTGAAATAACCCACGGCGATGGAACGTTCTTTTGCCGGAAACCATTCTGAACTGGCTTTCAGGCCAGCCGGGATCATTGCGGCTTCAGCTGCACCTACCGCGCCTCGCGCCAGCGCCAGTCCGCCCCAGCTGCCAGCCAGTGCGGTCGCGCCACAGAAGACGGCCCACAGAACGGCGAACATCGCGTAACCGATTTTGGTGCCGAGTACATCAAGCACGTAGCCTGCCACGGGTTGCATTACGGTGTAAGCAGCAGAATACGCTGCGATGATATAGGAATACTGTTGAGTGGAGATGTGTAACTCTTCCATCAGAGTCGGCGCAGCTGCCGCCACAGTGTTACGTGTGAGGTAACCCAACACGGTGCCAAGCGTCACCAGTGCGATCATGTACCAACGTAACCCTTTAATTTTACGCATGTAAAACCTCATCGTTTTGTTATGTCCGCCAACGAGCGGTCATCTTCCAGTTCAGGGCGGAGGATGTTCTTTTACGAGGGGGGAACCGAAAAAAAAGCCGGTACTCCCCGAACGTTGCCATGTCAATAGTTGTGCTAATTCGGTTTCCGTACCGGTCAATCCGATGTTGATACATCGGTAATTTGCATTCCGTCGGCTTATGTATCGCGACGGCCAAAAGATAACTTGTCATACAACTTTAAAAGGTGAGTGCCATCACAAAAGTGTGAATCTTCGTGTGGTCATTATTTCGATTCAGCAAAGCCAGTGCTGGCGCGGCCTGAGGCATGATTTACCTCTTTGAGAGTAATTTTTTTGTCATCATTTGTTGATCTAACTCACGAAAATATCTTCGGGGTGTGGAAATTGGTGTGATAACTTTGTCAACATCAAAACATAAGCAATCTGACGCACTCGTTGAGAGGAAGACGATAATGACTCCGTTTATGACTGAAGATTTCCTGCTGGATACCGAATTTGCCCGCCGTCTGTATCATGATTACGCCAAAGACCAGCCGATCTTCGATTACCACTGCCATTTACCACCGCAACAAATCGCTGAAAACTACCGTTTTAATAACCTGTATGACATCTGGCTGAAGGGTGACCACTATAAGTGGCGTGCGATGCGTACCAACGGCGTCGCTGAGCGCCTGTGTACCGGCGATGCCTCCGATCGTGAGAAGTTTGATGCCTGGGCCGCTACGGTTCCGCACACTATCGGTAACCCGCTGTACCACTGGACCCACCTCGAGTTACGTCGCCCGTTTGGTATTACAGGTAAGCTGCTGTCTCCGGCAACGGCTGACGAAATTTGGAACCAGTGCAACGAACTGCTGGCGCAGGATCAATTCTCCGCGCGTGGCATCATGCAGCAGATGAACGTGAAAATGGTCGGCACCACCGATGACCCGATCGATTCTCTGGAGCATCACGCCGCCGTTGCTAAAGACGGAAGTTTTGATGTGAAAGTGCTGCCGAGCTGGCGGCCGGATAAAGCCTTCAACATCGAACTGGCGACCTTTAACGATTACATGGCCAAGCTCGGTGAAGTCTCTGACACCGATATCCGTCGTTTCGCCGACCTGCAGACCGCGCTGACCAAACGTCTGGACCACTTCGCCGCTCACGGCTGTAAAGTGTCTGACCACGCGCTGGACGTTGTCCTTTTCGCTGAATCTAACGAAGCGGAGCTGGATAGCATCCTGGCTCGTCGTCTGGCCGGTGAAACCCTGAGCGAGCATGAAGTCGCCCAGTTCAAAACCGCTGTGCTGGTGTTCCTCGGTGCAGAATACGCACGTCGCGAATGGGTACAGCAGTACCACATCGGCGCGCTGCGTAATAACAACCTGCGTCAGTTCAAACTGCTGGGCGCGGACGTCGGCTTCGACTCCATCAATGACCGTCCGATGGCGGAAGAACTGTCCAAACTGCTGAGTAAGCAGAACGAACAGAACCTGCTGCCGAAAACCATTCTGTACTGCCTGAACCCGCGTGATAACGAAGTGCTGGGCACCATGATCGGTAACTTCCAGGGCGAAGGCATGCCGGGCAAAATGCAGTTCGGTTCCGGCTGGTGGTTCAACGATCAGAAAGACGGGATGGAACGTCAGATGACACAGCTGGCGCAACTGGGCCTGCTGAGCCGCTTCGTCGGTATGCTGACCGACAGCCGTAGCTTCCTGTCTTACACCCGTCACGAATACTTCCGTCGTATTCTGTGCCAGATGATCGGTCGTTGGGTTACTGCGGGCGAAGCCCCAGCCGACATCCAACTGCTGGGTGAAATGGTGAAAAACATTTGCTTCAACAATGCGCGCGATTATTTCGCCATTGAACTGAACTAAGGTCCGGGGTTGATATGCAATACATCAAGATCCATACGCTGGATAACGTTGCGGTAGCGCTCGCTGATTTGGCTGAAGGAACCGACGTGACCGTTGACGGGCAGGCGGTAACCCTGCGCCAGGCGGTCTCTCGTGGTCATAAATTCGCACTCTGCGAGATCGCACAGGGTGAGAACGTCATGAAATATGGCCTACCGATCGGCCATGCTTTGGTGGATATCGCGGCGGGCGAGCATATTCATGCTCATAACACGCGTACCAATCTGAGCGATCTGGATGAATATAGCTATCAACCCGACTTTCAGGAACCTGAATCGCAACCAGCGGATCGTGATGTACAGATCTACCGTCGTGCCAACGGCGATGTTGGCGTGCGTAACGAATTGTGGATCCTGCCGACAGTAGGCTGCGTCAACGCCATGGCCCGTCAGATGCAGAATCGCTTCCTGAAAGAGACCAACGACGCCGAAGGTATCGACGGCGTGCATCTCTTCAGCCACACCTACGGTTGCTCACAACTGGGAGACGACCATATCAACACCCGCACCATGCTGCAAAACATGGTGCGCCACCCGAACGCGGGCGCAGTGCTGGTGGTCGGTCTCGGCTGTGAAAACAACCAGGTTGACGCTTTTCGCGAAACCTTAGGCGAGTACGATCCCGATCGCGTTCACTTTATGGTCTGTCAACACCAGGAAGACGAAGTGGAAGCGGGGATCGAACATCTTCACCAGTTGTACAACGTGATGCGTAACGATAAGCGTGAACCTGGTAAGCTGGGCGAGTTGAAGTTTGGTCTGGAATGCGGCGGCTCTGACGGTCTGTCCGGCATTACCGCCAACCCGATGCTGGGCCGTTTCTCCGACTACGTGATTGCCAACGGCGGCACCACCGTGCTGACCGAAGTACCGGAAATGTTCGGCGCCGAGCAACTGCTGATGGACCACTGCCGTGACGAAGAAACGTTCGGCAAACTGGTCACCATGGTGAATGACTTCAAGCAGTACTTCATTGCTCACGACCAGCCGATCTACGAGAACCCATCGCCGGGGAACAAAGCGGGTGGTATCACCACCCTGGAAGATAAATCGCTGGGCTGTACCCAGAAAGCGGGTTCCAGCCAGGTGGTGGACGTATTGCGCTACGGCGAACGTCTGAAAACGCACGGCCTGAACCTGCTGAGCGCACCGGGTAACGACGCAGTCGCCACCAGTGCACTGGCGGGCGCGGGCTGTCATATGGTGTTGTTCAGTACCGGTCGCGGTACGCCGTACGGTGGATTTGTGCCGACGGTGAAAATTGCTACCAACAGCGAGCTGGCAGCGAAGAAAAAGCACTGGATCGATTTTGACGCCGGACAACTGATCCACGGCAAAGCGATGCCGCAGTTACTGGAAGAATTTGTCGATACCATCGTCGATATCGCCAACGGTAAGCAAACCTGCAACGAGCGAAACGATTTTAGAGAACTGGCTATCTTTAAAAGCGGTGTAACCCTTTGATTGTAAATATGTAGGCCTGATAAGCGCAGCGCCATCAGGCTCAAACCGTGGCCGGATGGCGGCGAACATGCCTTATCCGGCCTACGAAATGGAGTTGGGGTTGCTTGCATGACCGCGTATTGGCTGGCCCAGGGCGTAGGTGTCATCGCCTTTCTAATCGGCATTACCACCTTTTTCAATCGCGATGAGCGTCGGTTCCGGCTGCAACTCGCTGTCTATAGTGCCACCATTGGTGTGCATTTTTTCCTGATGGGCGCCTGGCCTGCAGGAATGAGTGCCGAGCTTAATACTATCCGCACACTCGTCTCGATGCATACCCGCAAACTGTGGGTAATGACCGTTTTTATTATCCTCACCCTGGTTCTCGGACTTGCGAAATTACAGCATGCGATGGAGCTGTTGCCGATAATCGGCACGCTGGCCAGCACCTGGGCGTTGTTTCGCTGCCAGGGGTTAACCGTGCGTTGCGTTATGTGGTGCGCAACCGCCTGTTGGGTTATCCATAATTTCTGGCTGGGATCGATTGGCGGGACGATGATCGAAGGGAGTTTTCTGGTGATGAACGGCCTGAACATTATTCGCTTCCGGCGGATGCAAAAACGCGGAATTGATCCGTTCAAAATTGAAAAAAGCGTACAAGATAAGAACCCCTCCGCCCGATGACGGAGGGGAACAGAGATTAGCCGCGCAGGGCGTTGTTTGCCAGACGTTCGTCTTCTGCCTGACAGGCTGCAGCGGTAAACAGAACATCTGTAGAAGAGTTCAAGGCCGTTTCACAGGAGTCCTGCAGCACCCCGATGATAAAGCCAACGGCAACCACCTGCATGGCGATGTCATTCGGAATCCCGAACATGTTGCACGCCAGCGGGATTAACAGCAGCGAACCACCCGCCACGCCCGATGCGCCACAGGCACACAGCGAAGCCACCACGCTGAGTAACAGCGCTGTCGGTAAATCGACCGGAATACCCAGCGTATTCACCGCCGCCAGCGTCAGCACGGTAATGGTGATCGCCGCACCCGCCATATTAATGGTGGCCCCCAGCGGAATAGACACTGAGTAGGTATCACGATCCAGATTCAACTTCTCACACAGCGCCATATTCACCGGAATGTTTGCCGCGGAGCTGCGGGTAAAGAAGGCATACACGCCGCTTTCACGCAGACAGGCCAGCACCAGCGGATACGGGTTACGGCGAATTTTCCAGAATACCAGCAGCGGGTTAACCACCAGCGCGACCAGCAGCATACAGCCTACCAGCACGGCTAGCAGTTGAGCGTAGCCCCAAAGGGTGGCAAAACCGGTCGTTGCCAGCGTAGAGGAGACCAGACCGAAAATACCGATCGGCGCGAAACGAATCACCAGCTTCACCATAAAGGTGACGGCGTTGGACATATCATTGACCAGATTCTTGGTCGTTTCATTCCCATGACGCAGCGCAAAACCCAGGCCGACGGCCCATACCAGAATGCCGATATAGTTGGCGTTAAGCAGAGCATCAATCGGGTTAGAAACCATGCTCATCAGCAGGCTACGCATGACTTCGACAATCCCGGATGGCGGCACGATGTCGCTGGCGCTGCTGGAAAGATGCAGTGTGGACGGGAAGGCGAAGCTGAAGACAACCGCCGCTAATGCTGCGGAAAATGTTCCCAGCAGGTAAAGGAACAGGATTGGACGGATATTGGTTTTTTGTCCGTGCTGGTGGTTAGCGATGGACGCCATAACCAGCATCAGGACCAGAATAGGTGCCACGGCTTTTAATGCGCCAACGAACAGCGTACCCAACAGCCCGACGGCTTCTGCAGCAGGTTTTGACACCAGCGCCAGCAATATCCCCAGTACTAAACCGATCAAAATTTGTTTAACCAGGCTCCCTTGCGCCAAACGCGAGAGCAGCCCCGATGAACGTTGCGTAGTCATGTAGTAATCCTTTCATTGTGTTGTTGCTCATCCAGTGTGCATTCTGATGACGCATCTTTCTGGATGTAACAAAGTGTTTGCCTGGTTGAGTATAAGGAAAGATGAAGTCCCGGAAAGCGAAATCTCCTGATTTTTGCGTTCAGATCATGTTTTATAACTTTAAATTAACATTATTTTGACATGATAAACAAAAAACCCGACGCACGCAGTGTGTTGTCGGGCTTTTCAGCTAGCGAATGAAAGTTACTGTATTTGCTGCTTTTTATCGTGCTGGTGATTAACCCACGCATTCACGACCAGCGTAACGAACAGAATACCGAACACCACGCCTAACGAGATAGCGATCGGGATATGGTAGAAATCGACGATCAGCATCTTAATACCGATAAACACCAGAATGACCGACAAGCCGTATTTCAGCATGGAGAAACGCTCCGCCACGCCAGCCAGCAGGAAGTACATCGCACGCAGACCCAAAATAGCAAACAGGTTCGAGGTCAACACGATGAACGGGTCGGTTGTGACGGCGAAGATTGCCGGAATACTGTCGACGGCAAAAATGACATCACTCAGCTCAACCAGAATCAACACCAGCATCAGCGGCGTGACGAACAGCAGTCCGTTTTTACGCACGAAGAATTTTTCGTCTTCGATGGTATCGGTCATGCGTAAATGACTCCGCAGCCAGCGGACTAACGGTCTGTCGCCGATACCGGAAGCATCCTCTTTCGCCAGCGCCATCTTCACGCCGGTAAACAGCAGGAACGCGCCAAACACGTACAGCAGCCATTCGAACTGGGCGATAAGCCAACTACCTGCGAAGATCATAATCGTACGCAGCACAATCGCGCCCAGTACGCCATACACCAGTACCCGACGCTGCAACGCAGGCGGTACCGAGAAGTAGCTGAACAGCATCAACCAGACAAAGACGTTATCTACCGCCAGTGATTTCTCGATCAGATAGCCGGTAAGGAACGCCAGCGCCTGTGGGTCGGCAACGGCGCGGCCCTGCGTTTGGGCCAGGTACCACCAGAATGCGGCGTTAAACAGTAACGACAGCGTGACCCAGACGATGGACCAGGCTGCCGCCTGCTTCATCGACATGGTATGTGCGCCACGACGACCCTGTAGCAGCAGGTCGATGGCCAACATAATCACCACCACAACAGCGAAGCCGCCCCACAACAACGGTGTGCCGACAGTATTCATAATTCCCCCATGCATAAAAAAACGGCCAACGCCGAATGACGTTAGCCGCTGCTTTTTATGCATAGACCTTGCCATTCGGCAAGGTCTCACTTACAACAACAAAGGAATACGCTAGCGTATTCCTTTGTTGTTGCCCGGTGACCGGATGTGGTTTTGCACACATCGTAATGACGATCAACCGACAACGAAGTTACTCCCCTTTGCGGGTTACAAAATATTACAGGCCATGCATGCAGTCAATGGCCTGCAACATTTGTTTTACATACCTTTACGCAGTCAGCGACGTCACCGTTTCGTCTGCGGGGAAAATCACGCCGGTCTGACGGCGAATTTCCGTTTGCAGTTTGGCGGTGATCCGGCTGACGCTTAGTGCCGGATGATCCACTTCGCCAGATTCAACCAGATGAGCAAATGTCTCTGCCTCATACAGCATCGTATTGATATGCTGAGGCACCGTCAGATCCTGCGTTTTGCCACCACGCGCCACGAAGCATACTTTCTGACATTCAGAGATATGCTCAATGACCAGCGAACCCGACTCGCCCTGAATTTCACTGGCTAATACCGAGTCGCTGACTTTGGAGTGCTGGAGTGTGACGCTGAAGTCACCGTAATTCAGTACGACCACGCCGTGGGCATCCACACCACTTTCCAGCAGGCTGGCGCTGGCCTGCACGCTCTGTGGTTCGCCCCAAAGCGCAACCGCTGAGGCCAGGCAGTAAAAGCCGATATCCATAATTGAACCGTTAGAGAACGCCGGATTAAACGTATTTGGATTTTCACCGTCCAGATAACGCTGGTAACGCGAGGAGTACTGGCAGTAATTGATAAACGCTTTCCTGATTCTGCCCACTTTGGGTAAAGCTTGCTGCAACAGCAGGAAGTTAGGCAGACTGGCGGTCTTAAATGCTTCAAACAGCACCACCTGATTTTCGCGCGCGCAGGCGATAGCGGCTTCAGCTTGCGCCAGATTTGAGGCCAGCGGCTTTTCGCAAATGACATGCTTTTTGTGCTGCAAAAATAGCTCTGTCTGCGGGAAGTGCAGGGAGTTTGGACTGGCGATGTAGACGGCGTCAATCGCATCACTGCTGGCCATCGCCTCCAGCGAGGTAAACAGGTGCTCGACGGGGTAATCGTTGGCGAAGGTCTGTGCCTGCTCAAGACTGCGGGAATAAACTGCGGTTAACTTATACTTGCCGGTTTCATGGGCGGCATCGACAAACTGGCGAGTGATCCAGTTTGTGCCAATTACTGCGAAACGTATCATAAAGGCCTTCAGGCTGCTAAAAGGGATCCTTTCGTCAATTTAGCATGCCCTGAAGACAAAGCCAGTGCGCGACTACGCACTTTGCTTTAACGATTGTTGCGTTAACCACAGGCGGGTATCGAACTCCAGTTGATGGTACTGAGGTTCCATATGACAGCACAGTTGGTAAAACGCTTTGTTATGCTCTTTTTCTTTCAGATGCGCCAGTTCATGGACCACGATCATTCGCAGGAAGGGTTCCGGGGCATTGCGAAAAACGGTCGCCACGCGGATCTCCGCTTTGGCTTTTAGCTTGCCTCCCTGCACGCGAGAAACGGCGGTATGCAGTCCCAGCGCATTCTTCAGAACATGGATCTTGCTGTCGTACATCACCTTATTCAGCGGCGGGGCGTTACGCAGGAACTGATTTTTCAGATCTTGCGTATATTGCCAGAGCGCTTTGTCGGTCGCGAAGTCATGCGTGCCGGGATAGCGCTTATCTAATACCGATCCCAGACGTTGCTCGGCAATTAATGTGCGTACCTGATCAAGTAGGTTCTCCGGGTAGCCCTGCAGATAGGTCAACTGACTCATTATTGCCCCATATAAAGTATAAAAAGTGTATACTCACGCACCCTTTTCAGGGATACGCCGAAATTTTACCATTCAGGAGGGCCGATGAGCCACATAGACAACGGTTTCCGTTCGCTGTCACTTAAACGTTTCCCGGAAACGGATGACGTTAACCCGCTGCTGGCGTGGGAAGCGGCGGATGAATATCTGCTGCAACAGCTGGACGATACCGAGATTAGCGGCCCGGTGCTGATCCTGAATGATACCTTCGGCGCGCTGGGCTGTGCGCTGGCGGAACATACGCCGTACAGCATTGGCGACTCCTATTTAAGCGAGTTGGCCACGCGCGAGAATCTGCGTCACAACGACATCGCCGAATCGAGCGTCAAGTTCCTCGACAGCACCGCTGACTATCCGCAGGCGCCGGGCGTGGTGCTGATTAAAATTCCTAAAACCATGGCGCTGCTGGAGCAACAGCTGCGCGCGCTGCGTGAAGTGGTGACGCCGCAAACGCGGATTATTGCCGGAGCGAAAGCACGCGACATTCATACCTCGACGCTGGAGCTGTTTGAAAAGGTGTTGGGTCCAACCACCACGACGCTGGCGTGGAAAAAAGCCCGTCTGATCAACTGTACGTTCAGCAAACCTGAACTGGCCGCTGCTTCGCAAACGCTAAGCTGGAAGCTGGAAGGTACCGACTGGACTATCCATAACCACGCCAACGTTTTCTCTCGTACCGGACTGGATATCGGCGCGCGCTTCTTTATTGAGCACCTGCCTGCAAATCTTGAAGGGGAGATTGTCGATCTCGGCTGTGGGAATGGCGTGATTGGCCTGACATTGCTGGAGAAAAACCCACAAGCCAGCGTGGTGTTTGTGGATGAATCGCCGATGGCGGTGGCGTCAAGTCGTCTGAACGTCGAAAGCAATATGCCTGAGGCGCTGGATCGCTGCGAGTTTATGATTAACAACGCGCTGTCCGGGGTTGAGCCGTTCCGCTTTAACGCCGTGCTGTGCAACCCGCCGTTCCACCAGAAGCATGCGCTGACAGACAATATCGCGTGGGAAATGTTCCACCACGCCCGCCGCTGCCTGAAAATCAACGGCGAGCTGTATATCGTGGCGAACCGTCACCTCGACTACTTCCACAAGCTGAAGAAGATTTTCGGCAACTGCGAGACCATCGCCACCAATAATAAGTTTGTGATTCTCAAATCGGTGAAATTAGGTCGTCGTCGGTAATCGCGTATGCCGGATGGAGGCGTGAGCGCCTTATCCGGCACACGAAAGGCATGACGTTAAATTTCCAGTGCCAGCCTCGTGCCTTGCGCGATAGCGCGGCGGGCATCCAATTCCAGCGCCACATCGCAGCCGCCGATCAGATGCACCGTTTTACCTGCCGCGTGGAGAGGATCGACCAGCTCACGGCGTGGCTCTTGTCCGGCGCAAATCACCACGTTATCCACGTTAAAGATCACCGGTTCGCCGTTCAATACGACGTGTAATCCATCATCATCAATTTTCTGGTAACTGACCGCCGGGATCATTTTCACGCCGCGTGAGAGCAGGGTGGCGCGATGGATCCAGCCCGTGGTTTTACCTAAACCTTGCCCCGGTTTGCTGGCCTTGCGCTGCAACATCACTATCTGACGCGGACTGCGGGATAAGTGCGGACCTTCCGGGCGTAATCCGCCTGGCTGTTGCAGGCTGGTGTCGATCCCCCATTCCACACAGAACTCCGCGATGTTCTGGCTGGTGGGAGCGCCAGGCTGGCTCAGATACATGGCGGTATCAAAACCGATCCCGCCGCAACCAATGATGGCGACGCGTTTACCCACCGGCGCTTTATCGCGCAGGACGTCGAGATAGCTCAACACTTTCGGGTGATCGATCCCCTCGATCGGCGGCATCCGCGGTTCGATCCCGCTGGCGAGGATCGCCTCGTCAAAGGGTTCCAGATCGCGCGCGGTGACAACGTGGTTCAGTCTTAGCGTCACGCCCGTCACGTCGATCATCCGGCGGTAGTAGCGCAGGGTTTCATAGAATTCTTCTTTGCCGGGGATCTGTTTGGCGATATTAAACTGTCCGCCAATCTCGCTATGGGCGTCAAACAGCGTTACGTGATGCCCGCGCGCGGCGGCATTAATGGCAAACGCGAGACCTGCAGGACCCGCGCCGACAACCGCCAGATTTTTCGGCACAGTGGCTGTAACGATCGGCATTTTGGTTTCATGGCAGGCGCGTGGATTCACCAGACAAGAGGTGACTTTGCCGACGAAGATCTGATCCAGGCAGGCCTGGTTGCAACCGATACAGGTATTGATCTCATCCGACCGTCCGCTTTGCGCTTTTGACAGCAGTTCGGCGTCGGCGAGGAACGGACGGGCCATCGACACCATATCGGCATCGCCGCGGGCCAGAATATCATCGGCGACTTTAGGATCGTTAATGCGGTTGGTGGTGACCAGGGGGATCGTCACATGACCTTTCAGCTTGCGCGTCACCCAGCTAAATGCGCCACGCGGCACCGGGGTGGCGATGGTGGGAATACGCGCCTCGTGCCAGCCAATACCGGTGTTGATAATAGTTGCGCCTGCGGCTTCTACAGCCTGCGCCAACTGGACTGTTTCCTCGAAGGTGCCGCCGTTTTCTACCAGATCGAGCATCGACAGGCGGAAGATAATAATAAAGTCATTGCCGGCACGCTGACGTACTGCCCGCACCACCTCGACGGCAAAACGCATGCGGTTGGCATACCCACCGCCCCATTCGTCGTCGCGCTGATTGGTGCGCAGGGTCAGGAATTCGTTGATGAGATACCCTTCCGAGCCCATCACTTCCACGCCATCGTAGCCCGCTTCTCGCGCCAGCTGCGCGCAGTGGGCAAAATCCTCAATCAGCTGCAGAACTTCATCGTGCGTCAGTTCATGCGGCGTAAAGCGGTTGATAGGGGCCTGAATGGCGGAAGGCGCCACCAGATGCGGCTGATAGCTGTAACGCCCGGTATGCAGGATTTGCAGTGCGATTTTGCCGCCTTCGTCATGCACGGCATCGGTAATCACGCGATGATGCGCGAGCTGGCTGGTATCGTTGAGCACCGCGCCGCCTTCCATACCCACGCCGGATAACGCTGGCGCAATGCCTCCGGTCACAATCAGAGCCACGCCGTGACGCGCGCGTTCGGCATAGAACGCGGCCAGCCGTTGGGCGCCATCGGGATACTCTTCCAGCCCGGTGTGCATTGAACCCATCAACACGCGGTTTTTAAGCGTGGTGAAGCCTAAATCGAGCGGGGCGAACAGCGACGAATAGCTCATAAAGGTGTCCAGTATGTAAAATTATTGTTATGTGGTCGGATGAGTTAATAATTTAGCCGTCGCAGCGTAAAAGGGAAAAGGGGAATGCCGTGATTGTGATGGGATTCAAAAAAGGAGTGGGGCCAGAGAATGATTCTGCCGGATGGCGGCTACGCCTGAGCCTACAAAGGACACGCTTTCGTAGGCCGGATACGCGCAGCGCCATCCGACAGGTATTACATCTGCTCCACGCTCACCCGTAATGCTGCCAGGGCTTTGCGTGTTGATCGCAACACCAGATCGCATTGCTCGATCGTTAACGTTAGCGGCGGTTCGATGCGGATCGTCTTGGCATTGTTCAGGGTCCCGGCGACCAGCACCCGCTGGCGGAACATCTCACTGGCAAAGTTATAGCCGATTTCATTATCGACAAACTCAATCGCCATCAACATGCCTTTGCCGCGTACATCGTGCACCAGATCCGGGTATTCCCGCGCAAGCTGGCGGAAACCATCCAGCAACATATCGCCTTTCTGCTCTGCCTGAGCCGGTAAATTTTGCTCCAGCAGGACGTTAATGGTGGCCAGCGCCGCCGCACACGCGAGCGGGTTGCCGCCAAACGTAGTGGTATGCAGGAAAGGATTATCGAACAGGACGGAGAACACCTCTTCGGTGGCAATGGTTGCGCCAATCGGCATCACGCCGCCGCCCAACGCTTTGGCCAGACACATAATGTCGGGCTGCACGTTTTCGTGCTCGCAGGCGAACATTTTGCCGGTACGCCCCATGCCGGTCTGCACTTCGTCAAGGATCATCAGCGCGCCAAACTCATCGCAAAGTTTACGCACGGCGGTCAAATACCCTTGCGGCGGCAGGATCACGCCCCCTTCACCCTGGATAGGTTCGAGGATCACGGCTGCGACGTCGTCACCGGTCTTTTTACATTCGCTGAGCATGGTACGCATCGCGTTAATATCGCCAAACGGCACATGACGGAAGCCCGGCAGCAGCGGCATAAAGGGTTTACGGAAGGTGGATTTCGCCGTGGCGGACAGCGCGCCCAGGGATTTACCATGGAATGCGCCGCTGGTGGCGATAAATGTAAATTTACCGCGCGGCGATTGATACGCTTTCGCCAGCTTCAGGGCGGCTTCAACCGACTCGGTCCCGCTGTTACAGAAAAAACTGTATTTCAGCTTACCGGGCGCCAGTGCGGCGAGGGTTTTTGCCAGCATGGCCCGCAACGGGTCAAGTAACTCCTGGCTGTGCAGAGGTTGTTTCGCGAGTTGATTCTGTACGGCGGAAACCACGACTGGATTACGGTGCCCCACGTTGAAAATGCCAAAACCACCCAGGCAATCAACAAACTCCTGTCCCTGGGTGTCGACAAGCGTATTCAGGCTTCCCGCTTGCCACTCTACGGCTCCGTAATCCCCGCCTGCAGTTACAGATTTTCGATACTCTAAGAACCCCGGATTGACATGCTCCTTAAAGTACTCAATCACCTCTCGGTTTAATGATTTCATTTCCTCATGATCAAGCGTGCGCTTTTCGATGAGATTCAGTGCGTGTGCGCTGCAGGCCAGGGCCGATGCGCTGGAAGGTAACCTGTTCAAAATATGCTCCCGGAGCTGGCGTATCACATGATACTGATTTAAGTATTGCAGGGATTGCGCCATTCCGGCGCGCTTAGCAAAAATCGGGATAAACACCAGGAAACATCTTATTTGCGCAACATTTAATGCCAGTATTTAACATTTGCTGGCATTTTGCCCAGATTTGGCACCTGAAAACAGATCGAATTAACGCGTATTTGCGCTAAAAATGGGCAATGTTTGCACTGTCACGGTGCGGGGGAAGACGTGCAATTGAATAGTTACTTAATGAAAGTATTTTAAATCAACGAATTAGAATGCGTACAGATTTTGAGGTTTAATCGCAAATTGCGATCTAAATCAAATTTAACAACTAAAGATAAAAAGATTATCGCCGAAATAACATAAGCCGAAAGAGTTAACAACCAGATAACCTGCACAGGACGCAACCATGTCTTCTCATCCCTACGTTAGTCAGCAAAATACACCGCTGGATGATGATATCACCCTCATGTCCACCACCGACTTACAAAGCTATATCACTCATGCGAACGATACCTTTGTCCAGGTCAGCGGCTATCAACTGAATGAATTGCTCGATAAGCCGCACAACCTGGTTCGTCATCCGGACATGCCAAAAGCGGCGTTTGCGGATATGTGGTACACCCTTAAGCAGGGTGAGCCATGGAGCGGCATTGTGAAAAATCGGCGTAAGAATGGCGATCACTACTGGGTGAGGGCCAACGCGGTGCCGATGGTGCGGGAAGGGCGAGTGACCGGGTACATGTCGATTCGTACCCGGGCAACTGACGAAGAGATTGCGGCGGTAGAGCCTTTATATAAGGCGCTGAATGAAGGACGTTGCAACCGACGTATTCATAAAGGGTTGGTGGTACGCAAAGGCTGGCTGGGTAAACTCCCGGCACTGCCTATTCGCTGGCGGGTACGCAGCGTGATGACATTGATGTTTGCCGTACTGGCGACCGCATTGCAGCAAACGGGCGCCGAATGGCCGTTACTGTTGATGAGTGCGTTGGTAATGCTGCTGGGGACGGCTATTTTCGAATGGCAAATTGTGCGTCCCATCGAGAATGTTGCTCGTCAGGCGTTGAAAGTGGCGACCGGTGAGCGCAACAGCGTATCGCATCTTAACCGCAGTGATGAATTGGGTTTGATGCTGCGAGCGGTGGGGCAACTGGGGTTAATGTGCCGTTGGCTCATCCATGATGTCTCCAGCCAGGTGAGTTGTGTGCGCAGCGACAGCGAAACGCTGGCAAAAGGCAGTGATGATTTGAACAAGCATACGCAGCAGACCGTGGAGAATGTGCAGGAAACGGTGACCACCATGAATCAGATGGCGGCGTCGGTGAAACAAAACTCTGAGACCGCCGCCGCGGCCGATAAACTCTCGATTGCTGCCAGCAGCGCGGCAACACACGGCGGCGAGGCGATGGATATCGTCATCAAAACCATGGATGATATTGCCAACAGCACTCAGCGGATCGGCACCATTACCACGCTGATTAACGATATTGCTTTCCAGACCAATATTCTGGCCTTGAACGCCGCCGTTGAAGCCGCAAGGGCGGGCGAGCAGGGCAAAGGTTTCGCCGTAGTGGCGGGAGAAGTGCGTCATCTTGCCAGTCGTAGCGCCAGCGCGGCCAATGATATCCGCAAGCTGATTGATGCCAGCGCCGATAAGGTACAGTCCGGCTCCGATCAGGTCCACGCCGCGGGGCGTACGATGGACGATATTGTGGCGCAGGTGCAAAACGTCACTCAACTGATCGCGCAAATCAGCCACTCAACGCTGGAACAGTCCGATGGTCTTTCCAGCCTGACTCGTGCGGTGAATGAACTGAGCAGCATTACGCAGAAAAACGCTGAACTGGTTGAAGAGAGCGCCCAGATTTCCGCGATGGTGAAACATCGCGCGGGTCGTCTGGAAGATGCGGTCACGGTGCTGCATTAATCTTAACCACAGCAGGCGCAACGCCGGACACGGGTTCCGCCTGCTGCGCAGATTAATCTAACTGAGTAATGTCCAGCGCGGCGCGATCGATAATACCAATGATTTTTTTGATCTGCGCCTCGCTGGTATCACCATGATTGACGCGTAGGTCCAGCACAGCTTTGAAGTTCTCCAGCGCGCGTTTCATCTGTGGGTTTTTACGTAATTCAAAACCCACACAGCGGGCTTTAATACGTTCGTGGATATGTTCCAGATGTTCGCGGTTCTCATCCAGCCACTGCAGACCTTGAGTCGTGATGGCAATCTGCTTACGCCCACCTTCCTCGTCGCTGATGGCGATCAGGGCTTGATCCTGCAACAGATCCAGCGTCGGATAGATAACGCCCGGGCTCGGGGTGTAGTTACCCTGAGTCAGGGTTTCAATCGCTTTAATCAGTTCATAGCCGTGGCTGGCGTCGCGGGTCAGGATATCCAGAATCACCAGGCGTAATTCGCCGTGACCAAAGAAGCGCTGGCGACGACCGCCGCCGCGACCGTGGCGGTGTCCACACCCTTGTTCATGGCGATGTTCTTTGTTACAGCCTTCGTGGCGATGCTCTTCACCTTTGCAGCAGCCTGCATGGCGCTCACTGTGGCGGCTTTCGTGGTGATGTCCTTCACCCTTGCAGCAGCCTTCGTGTTGGTGCTCTGTCTGTTTACAGCAACCTTCATGATGGTTTTGCATCATCGTCTCCTGATGTTGTTTAGATATATCTAATTTATATCTAAAT
>NZ_CP069763.1:527154-548107 GCF_016893685.1 Citrobacter cronae | reverse complement strand
TAATCACAAACTGACTATATCAAAAAAGTGCTTGCAATCTTTCTTATTAGCAATCATTATCATTTAAAAATAAATTTAGATATATCGTATTATCTTCACGAAGGCGAAAAAATGACAAAAAACACCTCACGCTACCCACAGCGCGTTCGCAATGAACTGCGCTTCCGTGAACTTACCGTCCTGCGCGTTGAACGTATTAGCGCGGGTTTTCAGCGCATCGTACTGGGCGGTGATGCGCTGGACGGTTTTAGCTCGCACGGCTTTGATGACCATACCAAGGTCTTTTTCCCGGAACCGGGCAGCCATTTTGTGCCGCCTGTTGTCACCGATGAAGGCATTGTCTGGGCCGAGGGTGTGCGTCCGCTCTCCCGTGACTACACGCCGTTGTATGACGAAGCGCGCCATGAGCTGGCGCTGGATTTTTATATTCATGACGGTGGCGTGGCGAGCACATGGGCAATGAATGCTCGCGAGGGTGACAAGCTGACGATCGGTGGTCCGCGCGGTTCTTTGGTGGTGCCAGAGGATTATGCGTATCAGGTTTACGTGTGTGATGAATCAGGAATGCCCGCGCTGCGCCGACGGCTGGAGTCGCTCAGTCGTTTAGCGGTACGCCCGAACGTAACGGCGCTGGTAAGCGTGCAGGATGCGGCGTATCAGGACTATTTTGCCCATCTCGACGAGTTTACTATTCAGTGGTTTATCGGCCATGACGAACAGGCGGTGAACGAACATTTATCGCGGCTGAACGTGCCCGCAGACGATTATTTCATCTGGATTACCGGCGAAGGCAGGGTGGTAAAAAACCTCTGCGCCCGCTTTGAAACCGCGGCGTTCGATCAGCAACTGGTGCGCGCAACGGCTTACTGGCATCAACGCCGTTAATCAGTAATTCGATGGCGGCACGCCAAACGCCTGGCGAAATGCATAGCTAAATGCCGCGGTGCTGGAATACCCCACATCCAGCGCCACGGCAGTTACGCTTTTATTTTTCTTCAGCATTAATACGGACTCCAGAATACGCATTTTTTGCTTCCAGACGCTGAAGGGCAATCCGGTTTCTTTTTTGAAATGCCGTGAAAAGGTACGGGCTGACATGCCCAGATGCTGCGCCCAGTATTCAACCGAATGCTCCAGCGCCGGGGATTCCTGAATTGTCCGGCACACTTTGGTTAATTCGCGGTCGTGCGGCCAGGGTAATACAAAAGCGACTTCCGGGAGCTGCAGAATAATATCGACCAGAACACTAACCAGCTTGCCCTCTTTTGACTGGCTATCATAATGGCCCGAAATTAAATTGGTGGCGTAATGAATAAACTCTCTGGCGAAATCACTGATTGCCACCACTTTACATTCATTAATGCTCTCTTCAAGAAAACCCGGCTTAATATCCAGATTCTCTAAATGCACATCATCCAGTGCCCAGACCGCATGTTCGGTATTATTGGGGATCCAGATGCCATAATGCGCCGGGATTATCCAGCATTTGCCGGCAACATCAATTCGCATGCTGCCTTTACGGGCGAAATGAAACTGCATAAAAGAGTGCGAATGCTGCGGAACATGATGGTTGGCTTCCAGGACATAAGAACGAAAGTACACGTCCTGCGGCAGCTCCGTAATGGAGTTATCGGGGAATGAATTCCACTGTTTTTGCGCGAGAGTCTCCATAAATAAATCGACAATGCTCCCGGTGATGTGTCCGCTATTCGATAGATCTTGTCCGCAGATCATAATACATACATTCAGTTTTCCATAATAATCTTGCGTAACGATTTTTAGCCCACTTTGGTAAATACCATGAACACGCTTTGTTCAGATGCTGTCATCGTCAATGAAACAAATGATAACTGGACCCGAATGGGGAAAGAACTGCTTTCGCAAGCGGATATCCAGATTAATGGCTCTCGTGCCTGGGACATTCAACTTCATCATGCCGGTTTCTTTAAGCGGGTACTGCAACAAGGCTCGTTAGGGCTGGGCGAAAGCTATATGGAAGGCTGGTGGGACTGCGAGCGGCTCGATATTCTGTTCTGTAAAATTCTCAAAGCAAAACTCGACCAGCAAATGCCGGGCAACCTGAAAGATATTTTACGCATTGCCAGCGCTCGCCTGTTTAATTTGCAGTCGCGAAGCCGCGCGTGGATTGTCGGCAAAGAACATTATGATATTGGGAACGATCTTTTTGCGCTGATGCTGGATCCGCATATGCAATATTCCTGTGGTTACTGGAAAGACGCGACCACATTAGACGATGCGCAAAATGCCAAATTAAAAATGATTTGTGAGAAGCTACAACTCAAACCGGGTATGCGTTTACTCGATATCGGTTGTGGCTGGGGCGGACTGGCGGAATATGCAGCGCGTCATTACGGCGTGGCGGTAGAAGGCGTCACTATCTCTAAAGAGCAGCAGAAAATGGCGCAACAGCGCTGTGAAGGACTGGACGTTAATATTCTGCTGCAGGATTATCGTGACCTCGATAAACACTACGATCGCATTGTCTCCGTGGGGATGTTCGAACACGTCGGGCCGAAAAACTACGACACCTATTTCAGCATCGCCGACCGTTGTTTAAAACCGGACGGGCTGTTCCTGCTGCATACCATTGGCAGCAACAAAAAGGGGATGAGTGTCGATCCGTGGATCAATAAATACATTTTCCCGAACGGTTGCTTACCGTCGATATCGCATATTGCCGAGGCCAGCGAATCACGCTTTGTAATGGAAGACTGGCATAACTTTGGCAGCGATTACGATAAAACGCTGATGGCCTGGCATGAGCGTTTTAATCAGGCATGGCCGGAGCTGTCTTCACGTTACTCCGCCACCTTCAGAAGAATGTTTAATTACTATTTATGCGCCTGCGCTGGGGCTTTCCGCGCCAGAGATATTGAGCTTTGGCAGGTACTGTTTAGCCGCGGCGTCGAGGGTGGCCTCCGCGTTTATCGTTAACGTTCTGCCTGATGCGCGAAGCGCATCAGGCATTTATCACTTAACCCAACTCACTCTCCGCCAGCGCTTTAAATACCATTGCGACGGCATGCGCTCCGGGATCCATATTACCCAGCAAACTTTCGCTGCTCAGATACGATGCGCGACCCGCATTGGCTTTGCTCGACAAACAGGTTCGTTCGGCCCCGGCTTGCGCGGCGTCAAAAGCGGCATGCAGGTTGTCCGGCTGTGCCAGCAGTGAGGTCAGCGCGGGTTGCAGTGCATCTATCATGGTGCGATCGCCTTCGTCTGCGCCGCCGTAGAACTTCATCTGATCCAGACCCGCATTCAGCGCTTCGGCAACGTTAGCTCCCTGTTCCAGTTTCTGCCCGGCGGCGGTAAAGAGAATAGACATCAGCACGCCGCTGGAACCACCCATCACCACGGTCAGGCGTTCGCCAATCAGCGCGAACAGCGTGGCAAGGTCATCCAGCGGAAGCTGCTGACGCTGCAGCAGACTGGCAATTTCACGCGCGCCGGCGGCAAAGGTTGAACCCGTATCGCCATCGCCGACTTTGGCATCCAGCGCGTTGAGATGTGCTTCCAGATTGGAAAGCGTTCCGGTGACCCGCTCCACAATTTCGGCAACCCGCGCGTTGGCAGAGGGCTGGAATTCCACGTGCGCGCTGCGCTGGGATGATGGCGCGTAGCTGATTTCACGCGGTGGGACGGGAGTCGGCCAGTTACTGGTTTCCACTTCGGTCAGCAGCGCTTTTTCGATGCTCTCTTCCAGCACGATGGCCGTTAGTGAGAATCCTTTCATATCCAGCGCGGTGACCAGCGAGGCCGGACCAATCAGCCAGTCGATGCGTGGGTATAGCGGACTGCTGGCCAGTTCGCGGGTGATAATGGCCATTTCCGCAACGGATACGCCGCCAAGATTGTTAATCATCACCGCCACTCTGCCGGTTTCAGGCAGGACCGTCAGCAGTTTATCCACCATCAGGTTCACCACCTGCGCGCTGTTTTGGGTATCAATAACCGAGGCCCCCGGCTCGCCGTGAATGCCCATGCCCAGCTCAGCATGACCCGGATGATGGCGCGGCGCGGCGTCGGTTTCTTGCGGCAGATGACAGCTGGAGAGGGCGACGCCCAGGCTGAAGGTGTTGTTGGCTGCGTACTGCGCTTCACGCAGGACGGTGGCGAGGTTGTAGCCGCGTTCAGCGAAATAGCCGGCGATTTTATGCACCAGGATGGTTCCCGCAATGCCGCGTGGGTGTTTGTTATCCGGCAGGGAGATGTCGTCACCGACTATCAGCATTTCAACGTTGTAGCCCAGGCGTCGCGCTTTCTCGGCGGCGAGACCGAAGTTAAGACGGTCACCGGTGTAGTTCTTCACGATCAACAGACAGCCAGCCTCACCGGTCACTGCCTGAATAGCGGTCAGTACCGCATCCACGCTCGGGGAGGCGAACACGTCGCCGCAGACCGCCGCAGTCAGCATACCTTTGCCGATAAACCCAACGTGCGCGGGTTCGTGCCCTGAACCGCCGCCGGAGATCACCGCCACGTTATTTTTGTTAAGGTCGCGGCGAACCACGACGCGAATGGCCGGATCGCTCTCCAGACGCGCCAGGTTATTCCACGGGCTGGTGATAATTGCACCGTCGATCACGTCGCTCACAAGCTGGGTGCGTTGGTTAAAAAAGAATTGAGACATAACGGCTCCTCGAGGTTGAGTGTAAGACAAACCCCCGAATGCATGTTCATGGTGCGGAGGCGATAGAGAGATTCTGGCGAAGTCAGCATGGAAAAAAACAACGCGAAAATGAGTTTCATTACGAAACGTGATTGCTGTTTTTTGTTCCGAAATGAAACTTAATTAGGCGAAAAATCTGCACAATGCGAACTCGCTCGACTTTTTTCTTCTGCGAACAGAGCAGGCTGCACGGCGCTGTCAGCCTTTTTTGCGGGTTTTTACGCAGGATGGCGCGTTATTGGGGAAATTGATCTTCGTGTTGGACGGTGATTTCGCGGTAAAGGAACGGATCGGGATCGCAAACCTTATTATTTTTGTGGTTAAGCGTTCCAATATGAAACGTGTGCCTTTTTTATCTGTTTCATATCAGAACAAAATGACGAAAGATTTTTTTGTGCACGCCTCGCCATACAGTTATTACATCGCTCCGGTACGTCCGCTTTCGCCGTCAACATCAGGCTAAACGGGTTAACGCCAGGGCTCACCATGTAAAAACATGTACTTATTTGAGGATGAAAGGAATGCTAAAAGTTATTCAATCTCCAGCCAAATATCTCCAGGGTCCTGACGCTTCTACCTTATTTGGTCAATACGCTAAAAATCTGGCGGACAGCTTTTTCGTGATTGCGGACGATTTCGTCATGAAGCTGGCGGGAGAGAAGGTACTCAATGGTCTGCATAGCCATGACATTAGCTGCCACGCGGAACGCTTTAACGGTGAATGCAGCCATGTTGAAATTAATCGCCTGATTGCCATTCTGAAAAAACACGGTTGCCGTGGTGTGGTTGGGATTGGCGGTGGGAAAACGTTAGATACCGCCAAAGCGATTGGTTATTACCAGAAGCTGCCGGTGGTGGTGATCCCAACTATCGCATCTACCGATGCGCCAACCAGCGCGCTGTCCGTTATCTATACCGAAGCGGGTGAGTTTGAAGAGTATCTGATCTACCCGAAAAACCCGGATATGGTGGTGATGGATACCGCAATTATTGCCAAAGCGCCGGTACGTCTGCTGGTGGCCGGGATGGGCGATGCGCTCTCTACCTGGTTTGAAGCGAAAGCCTGTTATGACGCTCGGGCGACCAGCATGGCGGGCGGGCAGTCCACCGTGGCGGCGCTGAGCCTGGCGCGCCTGTGCTATGATACCCTGCTGGCGGAAGGCGAAAAGGCACGCTTAGCCGCCCAGGCTGGCGTGGTGACCGATGCGCTGGAACGTATTGTCGAAGCCAACACCTACCTCAGCGGTATCGGCTTTGAAAGCAGCGGCCTTGCGGGGGCACATGCCATCCATAACGGCTTTACGATTCTGGAAGAGTGTCACCATCTGTACCACGGTGAAAAAGTCGCCTTTGGTACGCTGGCGCAGCTGGTGCTGCAGAACAGCCCGATGGAAGAGATCGAAACCGTGCTGAATTTCTGTCAGAAAGTGGGCCTGCCGGTAACGTTAGCGGAAATGGGCGTGAAAGACGACATTGACGGCAAGATTATGGCCGTGGCTAAAGCCACCTGCGCAGAAGGTGAAACCATTCACAATATGCCGTTCCCGGTGACGCCTGAAAGCGTACATGCCGCTATTTTGACGGCAGACCTGCTGGGACAGCAGTGGCTGGCGCGTTAATCGGGCACAGGTAAATTTACCCAGCATCTTCTCCCCCTCTGACAGTCTCTGCCGGAGGGGTTGTCTATGGCAAAACAGCGGAAATGGATATGACGGCGCACACGCATAGCATCGGGCAGGAAGTCTCTTCGGTTCTCGCCCAGTCCTGGCATCGTTGCAGCAAGTTTATGCAGCGGGAAACCTGGCAGGCGCCGCATCAGGCGCAAGGGCTGACCTTTGAGTCGATTTGTCGTCGCAAGACGGCGCTGCTGACGATTGCGCAGGCCGCGCTGGAAGATGCCTGGGAGTTTATGGACGGTCGTCCGTGCGCACTGCTGATTCTGGATGAATCAGCCTGTATTCTCAGCCGTTGCGGCGATCCGCAGACGATAGAACAGCTGGCGGAGCTTGGATTTCGCGACGGCAGCTATTGCGCGGAAAGCATTATCGGCAGTTGTGCGCTGTCGCTGGCGACGATGCCGGGGCAGCCGACAAAAACCTCTGGCGCTCAGCACTTTAAACAGGCGTTGCATCCGTGGTCGTTCTGCTCGACGCCGGTGTTCGATAACCATGGACGTCTGTTTGGCTCCATCTCATTGTGCTGTCTGGTAGAACATGAGTCCGTTTCTGATTTATCCCTGACGCTGGCGATTGCCAGAGAAGTCGGCAATTCATTGCTGACCGACAGCCTGCTGGCAGAATCCAACCGCCATCTGAACCAGATGTACGGGCTGCTGGAGAGCATGGATGATGGCGTGATGGCCTGGAATGAGCAGGGGGTGTTGCAGTTCCTCAATGCGCGCGCGGCGCTGCTTTTGCATCTCGACGCGCAGGCCAGCCAGGGCAAAAACATTCACGACCTGCTCAATTTGCCCATGCTGCTGCGTCGGGCAATTAAACATGCCCGCGGTCTGAATCACGTCGAAGTCACTTTTGAAAGTCAGCACCAGTTTGTTGATGCCGTCATCACCCTGAAGCCGATTGTTGAGGAGCAGGGCAACAGCTTTATCCTGCTGCTGCACCCGGTGGAGCAAATGCGTCAGTTGATGACCAGCCAGCTTGGTAAGGTGAGCCACACCTTTGAGCAGATGTCGACGGACGATCCAGAAACCCGACGCTTGATCCATTTTGGTCGCCAGGCGGCAAGGGGGAGTTTCCCGATCCTGCTGTGCGGGGAAGAGGGCGTCGGGAAAGAGCTGCTGAGCCAGGCCATTCACAATGAAAGCGAACGCGCCAGCGGGCCGTATATCGCCGTCAACTGTCAGCTGTATGCCAACAGCGTGCTGGGGCAGGATTTTATGGGCAGTGCGCCCACCGATGATGAAAATGGTCGGTTGAGCCGCCTTGAGCTGGCGAACGGCGGCACGCTGTTTCTGGAGAAAATTGAATATCTGGCGCCGGAGCTGCAATCCGCGCTGTTACAGGTGATCAAGCAGGGAGTATTAACTCGCCTGGATGCCCGTCGCCTGATCCCGGTGGATGTAAAAGTGATCGCCACCACCACGGTTGATCTCGCTAATCTGGTGGAGCAAAACCGCTTTAGCCGCCAGCTGTATTACGCGTTGCACTCTTTTGAGATTGTTATCCCACCGCTACGCGCGCGGCGTAACAGTATTCCCTCGCTGATTTATACGCGACTGAATAGCCTGAAAAAACGCTTTTCAACCAGCCTGAAGATCGACGACGACGCGCTGGCGCAACTGGTGGCTTATTCATGGCCGGGCAATGACTTCGAGCTGAACAGCATTATCGAAAACATCGCTATCAGTAGCGATAACGGCCATATCCGGCTGAGCAATCTGCCGGATTATCTGTTTGCCGAGCGCCCCGGTCTGGAGACCGCGTCTTCCCTGCTGCCTGCCAGCCTGACGTTTACCGCTATCGAAAAAGAGGCGATTATCCATGCCGCCCGCGTCACCAGTGGGCGAGTACAGGAGATGTCGCAACTGCTGAATATTGGTCGCACCACCTTGTGGCGTAAGATGAAGCAGTACGACATCGACGCCAGCCAGTTTAAGCGCAAACATCTGGAGTAGTTTCTTCGATTCTGGCCATGGAGAACAGCGCATCCGACAGCCGGTTGATATAACGCTTGAGTTCATCGCGTAACGTCAGCGTTCTGTCCATCGCGATGAGGATCCGCTCCAGCCGCCGTGCCAGGGTGCGCGCAACGTGTAGCTGTGCCGATGCCAGATTTTTCCCCGGAATGACAAATTCTTTCAGGGGGCCGCTCTGCGCCATATTGCGGTCAATAAGCTGCTCCAGCGCCTGAATATCCTCGGCGTTAATCGTCTGCGTTAAGCGGGCGAGACCTTTCTCATCGCTGGCGAGTTCCGCCCCCAGCACAAACAGCATCTTCTGGATGGCATGCAGATCTTCGCGTAATTCTGCCTGGCGCGAGCTGGCATAGCAGACGCCAAGCTGGGAAATCAGTTCATCCACCGTACCGTAGGCGTTAACGCGGATGTCGTCTTTGTCGATACGGCTGCCGCCAAACAGCGCAGTCGTGCCTTTATCACCGGTTCGGGTATAGATGCGGTACATTTATTTTATCTCGCTAAAGGGAAGCACTTTGACCAGTTGGCCAGCATTGGCGCCGAGCATGCGGATCATTGCTGCCCCGGCGGCGATATGCCCACGGACCAGCGCCCGATCCTCGGGTAGCTGGGCGTGGGTTAGGGCAATATCACCGCTGGCGCTGAGGCCGAGACCCACGCGTAATGTTGAGCTTTTAGCCGCCAGCTTGCTGAGGGCCAGCGCGCAGTCATGTGCGTCGCAACAGGTTGTCCGGCAAGGGACGCCTTGCTCTTCCAGCCCCCAGCATAGTTCATCAAGCACGCGCGTATCCTGCCAGCGTGAGTGATAAAACAGATGTACGCCCGGTGATGAAAGTGACATTGCGCCCCCTTATTGATCAGAATGCCTGACGGAAGATCCCGGCAATTTCTTTCTCGTTCCCTTTACGCGGGTTGGAGAAGGCATTGCCGTCTTTCAGCGCCATTTCCGCCATATACGGGAAATCGGCTTCTTTGACGCCCAGTTCGCGCAGATGCTGCGGAATACCGATATCGGCAGAGAGGCGAGCGATGGCGTGAATCGCCAGTTCGGCGGCATCCATGGTGGACAGACCGTCGGTGTTCTCACCCATAAACTCTGCGATGTCGGCAAATTTCTCCGGATTAGCGATCAGGTTATAGCGCGCCACGTGCGGCAGCAGTACGGCATTTGCTACGCCGTGCGGCATGTCGTACAGACCGCCAAGCTGATGCGCCATCGCGTGAACGTAGCCAAGGTTGGCGTTGTTGAAGGCCATACCCGCCAGCAAAGAGGCATAGGCCATGTTTTCACGAGCTTTCAGGTTGCTGCCCAGCGCTACGGCCTGGCGCAAATTACGGGCGATCAGACGAATTGCCTGGATAGCGGCAGCGTCGGTAACCGGGTTGGCATCTTTTGAAATATAGGCCTCAACAGCGTGTGTCAGGGCGTCCATCCCGGTCGCTGCGGTCAGTGGCGCAGGTTTGCCGAGCATCAGCAGCGGGTCATTGATGGAAACCGACGGCAGGTTGCGCCAGCTGACAATCACAAACTTCACTTTGGTTTTGGTATTGGTCAGCACGCAGTGGCGGGTGACTTCGCTGGCGGTGCCGGCGGTGGTATTCACCGCGACGATCGGCGGCAGCGGATTGGTCAGGGTTTCAATCCCGGCATAGCTGTAGAGATCGCCTTCGTGCGTCGCAGCGATACCGATGCCTTTACCGCAGTCATGCGGACTACCACCGCCGACGGTAACGATGATATCGCATTGCTCCTTACGAAAAACTTCCAGACCGTCGCGCACGTTGGTGTCTTTGGGGTTTGGCTCGACGCCGTCAAACACCACCACGTCAATACCAGCTTCACGCAGATGTTCGAGGGTTTTATCAACCGCGCCGTCCTTAATGGCTCGCAGACCTTTATCAGTCACCAGCAGCGCTTTTTTACCGCCCAACAGTTTGCAGCGTTCGCCCACGACGGAAATAGCATTCGGGCCAAAGAAATTCACATTTGGCACCAGGTAATCAAACATACGATAGCTCATAATTTACCTTCTTAGATTTAAATTATAATTCAGAAAAACAATTCAGTGCGGTTTGCGCTAATAACATGTCTTGTTCGGCAGTACCGCCACTTACGCCGACGGCACCGATTAATTTATCGTTTAATATGACAGGTAAGCCGCCGCCAAAAATAACGATCCGCTGTTGATTCGTTAGCTGTAAACCATATAGTGAGGCACCCGGTTGTACCGCGTCGGTAATTTCATGAGTCCCCTGGCGCAGACAGCAGGCGGTCCAGGCTTTATTCAGTGAAATATCACAGCTGGTGACAAAGGCGTCGTCCATGCGTTGCATCAGCAGCGTGTTTCCGCCGCGATCCACCACGGAAAAGACCACCGGCACGTTGATCTCAGACGCTTTAGCCTCGACGGCCTGCGCCATTTTTTTCGCAGCCGCCAGCGTAATGGTGGCGATTGGTTGGCTCTTATTCACAGTTTCTCCTGAAAATAGTGTAGGGCTGAGGTCACGAAAATATCGCGAGACAGCTATTTTTTATCATTGGGTTTGGCTTTATTTTGTCGCCGCGCGTTATTAAGTCAATAGGGTGAAAATTTCAAAAGTATTAATTTGATTTTGCGTATCGGCATTTATTGATAATGATCATTTAACTTCGTCACAATTCGCTCCGGCTATTCCTGAGAACCGTTTCAATATGAAACGATGAATTTTTATTGCGTGCCAAATTGGAACGAAATTAATTTTATTTTTTTATTGCTGTGCTCATTTAGAGTTCGGCCATTGCTGATGAAAGGCGAATGCCGGGTGGTGTGTCCCCGGCAATACAGCCCGGCGTCCCTATTTTTTATCTTTTGAGTCCATAAACTATGAGAAGATCAAAACGATTCGAAGTGCTTGCGAAGCGCCCTGTAAATCAGGATGGGCTGATTGGCGAATGGCCTGAAGAGGGGCTGATCGCCATGGAAAGCCCCTACGATCCGGCTTCGTCGGTGAAGGTAGAGAATGGTCGTATTGTTGAGCTGGACGGCAAGAGCCGCGCCGAGTTCGACATGATTGACCGTTTTATTGCCGACTACGCGATTAACGTGGCTGAAACCGAACGGGCAATGCGGCTCGACGCGCTGGAGATCGCCAGAATGCTGGTGGATATCCACGTCAGCCGGGAAGAGATTGTTGCTATTACCACCGCCATCACGCCGGCGAAAGCGGTGGAGGTGATGGCGCAAATGAACGTGGTGGAAATGATGATGGCGCTGCAAAAAATGCGCGCCAGGCGCACGCCGTCCAACCAGTGCCATGTCACCAACCTGAAAGACAACCCGGTACAGATTGCCGCCGATGCGGCTGAAGCGGGGATCCGTGGTTTTTCAGAACAGGAAACCACGGTCGGCATCGCCCGCTATGCGCCGTTTAACGCCCTGGCGCTGCTGGTCGGTTCCCAGTGCGGTCGCCCTGGCGTGCTCACGCAATGTTCCGTTGAGGAGGCGACGGAGCTGGAGCTGGGGATGCGCGGGTTAACCAGCTACGCCGAAACGGTATCGGTATACGGTACAGAGTCGGTGTTTACCGACGGCGATGATACGCCGTGGTCAAAAGCGTTTCTCGCCTCGGCCTATGCGTCTCGCGGGCTGAAAATGCGTTATACCTCCGGTACCGGTTCGGAAGCGCTGATGGGCTATTCCGAGAGTAAATCGATGCTCTATCTGGAGTCGCGCTGCATCTTTATCACCAAAGGCGCGGGTGTACAGGGGCTGCAAAACGGCGCGGTCAGCTGTATCGGCATGACCGGCGCAGTGCCGTCGGGGATCCGCGCGGTGCTGGCAGAAAACCTGATTGCCTCGATGCTCGACCTTGAAGTGGCCTCCGCCAATGACCAGACCTTTTCCCACTCAGATATTCGCCGTACCGCCCGTACCCTGATGCAAATGCTGCCGGGTACCGACTTTATCTTCTCCGGCTATAGCGCCGTGCCGAACTACGACAACATGTTTGCCGGGTCGAACTTCGATGCGGAAGACTTCGATGATTACAACATTCTGCAACGCGATCTGATGGTGGACGGTGGTCTGCGTCCTGTAACCGAAGAAGAAACCATCGCCATCCGTAACAAGGCGGCGCGCGCCATTCAGGCGGTGTTCCGCGAACTGGGTCTGCCGCTGATTAGCGATGAGGAAGTTGAGGCCGCCACTTACGCTCACGGCAGCAAAGATATGCCCGCGCGCAATGTGGTGGAAGATCTGGCCGCCGTGGAAGAGATGATGAAGCGCAATATTACCGGGCTGGATATCGTCGGCGCGCTAAGCCGTAGCGGCTTCGAAGATATCGCCAGTAACATCCTCAATATGCTGAGACAGCGCGTCACCGGTGATTACCTGCAAACGTCGGCCATTCTGGATCGCCAGTTTGAGGTGGTCAGCGCTGTTAACGACATTAATGATTATCAGGGACCAGGCACCGGCTATCGCATCTCCGCCGAGCGCTGGGCGGAAATTAAAAATATCGCGGGCGTGGTTCAGCCTGGCTCAATTGAATAAGGCGGTACACCGTGGAATGCACAACTGAACGTAAGCCGGTTTTCACCTTGCAGGTAAGCGAAGGCGAGGCGGCTACAGCGGACGAACGCGTAGATGAAGTGGTGATTGGCGTCGGTCCGGCCTTTGATAAGTATCAGCACAAAACCCTGATTGATATGCCGCATAAGGCGATTCTTAAAGAGCTGGTGGCAGGGATTGAAGAAGAGGGGCTGCATGCGCGGGTGGTGAGAATTCTGCGCACCTCGGACGTTTCTTTTATGGCGTGGGACGCGGCTAATCTCAGCGGTTCCGGCATCGGGATTGGTATCCAGTCGAAAGGAACCACGGTGATTCATCAGCGCGATCTGCTACCGCTGAGTAACCTGGAGCTGTTCTCTCAGGCTCCGCTGCTGACGCTGGAAACCTATCGCCAGATCGGTAAAAACGCCGCGCGCTATGCACGCAAAGAGTCGCCTTCGCCGGTGCCGGTGGTCAATGACCAGATGGTGCGCCCTAAATTTATGGCCAAGGCCGCGCTGTTTCACATCAAAGAAACCAAACACGTGGTGCAGGATGCTGCACCCGTCACGCTGCATATTGCACTGGTAAGGGAATGACCATGAACAACAACATCATGACCGCGCAGGATTACCCATTAGCCACCCGCTGCCCGGAGAAAATCCAGACGCCTGGCGGGAAACCGTTAACCGACATTACTCTTGAGAATGTGCTGGCAGGCAAGGTCGGGCCGCAGGATGTGCGTATTTCTCAGCAAACGCTGGAGTACCAGGCGCAGATTGCCGAACAGATGCAACGTCACGCCGTGGCACGCAATTTCCGTCGCGCGGCGGAGCTGATTGCCATCCCGGATGCTCGTATTCTGGAGATCTACAATGCGCTACGTCCGTTTCGTTCTTCATTCGCGGAGCTACAGGCGATTGCCGATGAGCTGGAGCACACCTGGCATGCCACGGTGAACGCCGCTTTTGTCCGCGAGTCGGCAGAGGTGTATCAGCAGAGAAACAAGCTGCGTAAAGGCAGCCAGTGACGGAGGGCGCATGCCGTTAATCGCCGGGATTGATATCGGCAATGCCACCACTGAAGTGGCGTTGGCGCAACATGGACGGTTTATTGCCAGCGGGATTGTCGCCACCACGGGCATGAAAGGGACGCGGGACAACATTGCCGGGGTGGTGACCTCCCTGCAGCAGGCACTGGATAAAACGCCGTGGTCGCTTCAGGACGTGGCGAAAATCTGCATCAATGAGGCCGCGCCGGTGATTGGCGATGTGGCGATGGAAACCATCACTGAAACCATCATTACGGAATCGACAATGATTGGCCATAACCCGCAGACGCCGGGGGGCGTCGGCGTGGGGATGGGAACCACCATCAGCGTGGATAAGCTGGCATCACTGAGCGAGGATCGCTTTGCGCAGGGCTGGATCCCGCTGGTGGGCGAAGAGATTGATTTCCTCGAAGCGGTCTGGCTCATCAATGAGGCGCTGGATCGTGGGATCAACGTGGTGGCGGCGATCCTGAAAAAAGATGATGGCGTACTGGTGAACAATCGCCTGCGTCGGGCAATGCCGGTGGTCGATGAAGTCACGCTACTGGAGAAGGTTCCGGAAGGTGTGCTGGCGGCGGTGGAAGTGGCGGCCGCAGGGCAGGTGGTGCGGGTATTGTCGAATCCTTACGGCATTGCGACCTTTTTTGCCCTGACGCCGGAGGAAACGCAAACCATCGTCCCTATCGCCAGAGCGCTGATTGGCAACCGCTCCGCTGTGGTGCTGAAAACGCCGCAGGGTGATGTGCAGTCGCGAACGATCCCGGCGGGTAAGATCTTTATCCGTGGCGAAAAGCGCGGCGGTGAAGCCGACGTAGCGCAGGGCGCGCAGGCCATTATGCAGGCGATGAGCGCCTGTGCGCCCGTGTGCGATATTCGCGGTGAAGCAGGTACGCACGCGGGCGGGATGCTTGAGCGGGTACGTAAGGTAATGGCCTCGCTGACCGGTCACGACATGAACGCCGTGCATATCCAGGATCTTCTGGCGGTGGATACGTTTATTCCCCGCGCGGTGCAGGGTGGCATTGCCGGGGAATGTTCAATGGAGAACGCCGTTGGCATTGCGGCGATGGTGAAATCTGACCGCTTACAGATGCAGGCTATCGCCAGCGAACTGAGCGCGCGGCTAAACACGCCCGTGGAGGTGGGTGGGGTGGAAGCCAACATGGCCGTGGCTGGCGCGTTAACGACGCCCGGATGCGCCGCGCCGCTGGCGATCCTCGATTTAGGCGCAGGATCCACCGATGCCGCCATTATTAATAGCGACGGCGTAGTGAAGGCGGTACATCTTGCCGGGGCGGGGAATATGGTCAGCCTGCTAATTCAAACGGAACTGGGCTTAAGCGATCCGTTTTTAGCAGAGGAAATTAAAAAATACCCGCTGGCCAAAGTGGAGAGCCTGTTCAGCATTCGCCACGAGAACGGCGCGGTGGAGTTTTTTCGTGAACCGCTCAGCCCGTCAGTATTTGCCAAAGTGGTGTATCTGAAAGACGGCGAGCTGATCCCGGTTGATAACCAGACCTCGCTGGAGAAGATTCGTCTGGTGCGTCGTCAGGCCAAAGAGAAAGTTTTTGTCACCAACTGTCTGCGCGCGTTACGCCAGGTATCACCTGGCGGCTCCATTCGCGATATCACTTTTGTGGTGCTGGTAGGCGGTTCATCGCTGGATTTTGAAATTCCGCAGATGATCACCGATGCGCTGGCGCATTACGGCGTTGTCGCCGGGCAGGGCAACATCCGTGGCACTGAAGGCCCGCGCAATGCGGTGGCGACTGGGCTGGTTTTAGCCGGAGAAGCAAAAAAATAGCGCAGAAAACAGCCGCGCAAGCGTTTAGCTGCGGGGTAAGTCAAAGAAAGGCGATGTTCTCTTTGATATCCCGGCGGAGTTGGGTACATAGTATCAAGGTGTCTCTAACGTGGTTAATTTTAAGGATAAGAGCATGCCAACAGCAATTGAGAAAGCCTTGGATTTTATCGGTGGTATGAACACTTCGGCGTCAGTACCCCATTCAATGGATGAAAGCACCGCTAAGGGAATTCTAAAGTATTTGCATGACTTAGGTGTGCCAGCGAGTCCGGAAGTTGTGATGGCACGGGGTGAGCAGGAGGGATGGAATCCTGAGTTCACGAAAAAAGTGGCCGGATGGGCAGAAAAAGTTGCCTCCGGTAACCGCATCCTTATCAAAAACCCAGAGTATTTTTCAACCTACATGCAGGAGCAGCTCAAAGAACTCGTGTGAGCTGACTATCGAATAAAACGCTAACGGACGTTTCCATCTCCGGATGGCGGCGTCCAGAAGGGTTGCCACATGCTGCTTATTGGGCAGACATATCTAAACGAAAGATTAATAAAAAAGGACCTGCGATTTCTCGCAAGTCCTTGATATTTGGTGGCCCCTGCTGGACTTGAACCAGCGACCAAGCGATTATGAGTCGCCTGCTCTAACCACTGAGCTAAGGGGCCGTGGCGGTGGATTATAAAGTAACTCCGCGTCGCAATCCAGACATAAGCGTACGGATGCTGATTTTATAAACAATGTATTATCAGTCCGTTATACTGTTACTCTGATGTATTGTTCGGAGTAATTATGGTTAAGGACATACTGGCACCAGGGCTGCGGGTGGTGTTTTGCGGCATCAATCCGGGGCTATCTTCCGCAGGTACAGGGTTCCCCTTTGCGCATCCCGCTAATCGCTTCTGGAAGGTCATCCATCAGGCGGGATTTACCGATCGCCAACTGAAGCCAGAAGAGGCGCAACACCTGCTGGATTTCCGCTGTGGCGTGACAAAATTTGTCGACAGGCCAACGGTACAGGCTAATGAAGTGAAGCTACAGGAGATGCGTAGCGGTGGCCGTAAGCTTATTGAAAAGATTGATGACTATCAGCCCGCCGCGCTGGCGATTCTTGGCAAGCAGGCGTTCGAGCAAGGCTTCAGTCAGCGCGGAGCGCAGTGGGGAAAGCAGACGCTGACCATTGGCGCGACCCAGATTTGGGTATTGCCAAATCCCAGCGGATTGAGCCGGATAACACTGGATAAGCTGGTGGAGGCGTATCGTGAGCTGGATGACGCGCTGGTCATGCGCGGGATGTAAATAAAAACGCCACCTTGCGGTGGCGTTTGAACTTATACGGCGAGATTAATCGTCGAGGAAGCTACGCAGCACTTCAGAACGGCTCGGGTGGCGCAGTTTACGCAGCGCCTTCGCTTCGATCTGACGGATACGTTCGCGGGTAACGTCGAACTGTTTACCTACTTCTTCCAGCGTGTGGTCGGTGTTCATATCGATACCGAAACGCATACGCAGAACTTTCGCTTCACGAGCGGTCAGGCCAGCCAGAACGTCGTGCGTTGCGGCACGCAGGCTCTCGGTAGTGGCAGAGTCCAGCGGCAGCTCGAGGGTGGTGTCCTCGATGAAATCACCCAGATGCGAATCTTCATCGTCGCCGATCGGCGTTTCCATGGAGATAGGCTCTTTGGCGATCTTCAGCACTTTACGGATCTTGTCTTCCGGCATCAGCATACGTTCAGCCAGCTCTTCCGGCGTCGGCTCACGGCCCATCTCTTGCAGCATCTGACGGGAAATACGGTTGAGCTTGTTAATGGTCTCAATCATATGCACCGGAATACGGATGGTACGCGCCTGATCCGCGATAGAGCGGGTAATTGCCTGACGGATCCACCAGGTTGCGTAGGTGGAGAACTTGTAACCACGACGGTATTCAAACTTATCAACCGCTTTCATCAGACCGATGTTGCCTTCCTGAATCAGATCCAGGAACTGCAGACCACGGTTGGTGTATTTCTTGGCGATAGAGATAACCAGACGTAAGTTCGCTTCAACCATCTCTTTTTTCGCACGACGGGCTTTCGCCTCACCGATGGACATGCGACGGTTGATATCTTTAACCTGCTCGATGGTCAGCCCGGTTTCTTCTTCAATCTGCTGCAGTTTCTGCAGGCCGCGGTGAACGTCATCTGCCACGTCGTGCAGTTTTTCAGACCACGGTTTGTTCATCGCGATTGCTGCGTTGAACCACGTTTCGCTGGTTTCATTGCCAGTGAACAGAGTGATGAAGTTTTTCTTCGGCATTTTGCACTGCTCAACGCAGAGCTTCATGATCAGACGTTCCTGAGTACGCACGCGGTCCATCATGACGCGCATGCTGTTTACCAGGTAGTCGAACTGCTTCGGCACCAGGCGGAACTGTTTGAACACTTCAGACAGCTTCTGAATTTCTTCCTGCGCGGCAGCATGGCTGCGGCCTTTGGCCTTGATCGTGTCGCGGGTGATTTCGTACTGGGTACGCAGCTCAGCGAATTTTTCACGCGCTAATTCAGGGTCGATGCTGTTGTCGTCATCGCTGCTGTCGTCGTCATCCTCTTCATCTTCGTCTTCATCTTCATCCATCTCTTCTTGAGAGAGTTCAGAACCGACGTGGGTCGCCGTTGGCGCCATGTCTTCTTCCGCGTTAGGATCGACAAAGCCGGTGATGAGATCGGACAGACGCGCTTCTTCAGCTTCTACGCGATCGTATTGCTCAAGCAGATAGGTGATGGCTTCCGGGTATTCAGCAACGGAGCATTGAACCTGGTTAATCCCGTCTTCGATGCGCTTAGCGATGTCGATTTCGCCTTCACGGGTTAACAGTTCAACGGTACCCATTTCACGCATGTACATGCGGACCGGGTCAGTTGTACGGCCGATTTCGGACTCAACGCTGGACAGAACCTGGGCAGCCGCTTCTTCCGCGTCTTCATCGGTGCTGTTGGAGGTTTCAGCAAGCAGCAGATCATCGGCATCAGGTGCTTCTTCCATCACCTGAATACCCATGTCATTGATCATTTGGATGATGTCTTCGATTTGATCTGAATCGACGATATCTTCCGGCAGATGGTCATTGACCTCGGCATAGGTCAGATAGCCTTGCTCCTTACCACGTTGGACAAGAAGCTTCAGCTGTGACTGCGGGTTTTGCTCCATAAGACGGTATCCACACTTAATTCGTTTGATTGGTGTTGGGCGGTAAAACCGCCAACGGCAAAACGAGGGCATACTTATATTTTGCCGCTGCCTCTCCGTGCGGCTGTCGGGGGCTTCCCGATCGATATTCGGCAGTTAAGCCGTTAAATACTTCATCTTTCACGTTGTCTCTGCGTTAGCTGCGTTCTCTCTTCCTGGTCATGTACTTATGTACACTCCCAGGCGTTCGTTCACTTGCTGCCTTGATACAACGCGAATGATTTTGTCTTTGTTTTGTCTTTCTCTTATTTCTTGGCCAGTTCCTGGTTCAGCGTCCAGAGTTCCCGGCGTTCTTCGCTGCTTAAACCGTGTGTGCGCTCACGAGCTATCAACTCTTCCTGGCGCAGTTCAAGCATCGAATCAAACATATGGTTGAGTGAGTCGGTGAAGGTTTTTTCTGCGATATCTTTATCTGCTATATCGTCCCACATCGACAGTTTTTCAAGGGTTGCAGCATCATTTGTGCCACGATAGTGCTCTAAAAGTTGGCCGGTGGTCAGGCCTGGCTGAGCCAGACAAGTGTTGACCAGTTCTCTGAATAAGCCAAGTCCAGGCAGCTTATTGCTGTCCAGCGCGCCTAACGGCGGAACCAGCGGAGCAAGGTCCGGGTTTTGCACCAGCAACCCTATAAGTATACGCATGGTCGTACGTTTTAGCTGTGGAACAGGGCGGGAAGCGCCATTTTCTGCCAGTTTTGGCATTAAACGTTCAAGCTGGCTGTCATCCAGAATGCCGAGCTTGTTTCCCAACTCCTGTCGCAGATAAATGCGCAACGTTTCGCCCGGCACCTGAGTGATCAGTGGCAGCGCCAGCGTGCTGAGCTGCGCGCGTCCGTCCGGGGTACTCAAATCTACCTGTGGCAACAGGCTATTAAATAAAAACGCGGAGAGCGGCAACGCCTGCTCCATCCGGGCTTCGAAAGCCTCTTTCCCTTCTTTACGCACTAACGTATCGGGATCTTCGCCATCAGGTAAAAACATAAAGCGTAGCTGGCGGCCGTCTGTCATATAAGGCAGTGCGGTTTCCAGCGCGCGCCATGCTGCGTCGCGTCCGGCACGGTCGCCGTCGTAGCAGCAAATCACGTTGTTCGTCGCGCGAAACAACAACTGGATGTGATCGGCGGTGGTTGACGTCCCAAGGGATGCCACGGCGTAGTTAATGCCGTATTGCGCCAGCGCCACCACATCCATATAACCTTCCACCACTAACAGGCGCTGTGGATCGGCGTTATCCTGCTGGGCTTCATAAAGGCCATACAGTTGGCGACCTTTATGGAAAATATCGGTTTCCGGGGAGTTCAGATACTTCGGCAGGGCATCGCCCAGCACGCGTCCACCAAAACCAATGACCCGACCACGTTTGTCGCGGATGGGGAACATCACCCGTTCGCGAAAACGATCGTAACTGCGTCCCTGATCGTTGGTGACCAACATCCCCGCATCGACCAACGATTTGCGATTCTCAGCATTGCCGCCAAACCGTTTCAGGACGTTATCCCAGCCGGGGGGGGCAAAACCAATAGCAAAACGGGTGATAACGTCGCTACTTAATCCTCGCTTTTCCAGGTACTGGCGCGCAGGGGTAGCGGCGGGCTGCATCAAAGACTGTTGATAAAAAGTGTTCAGGCCGTCCATCAATTGATAAAGGCTTTGCCGTTGATGGCGCTCTATCTGACTGGGGCCACTGCCTGCTTCATAGGGCACTTCAAGGTTGTGCATTGCGGCCAGTTCTTCGACGGTTTCCACAAACTCGAGCTTGTCGTAGTTCATGAGAAAGTCGACGGCGTTGCCATGCGCCCCACACCCAAAGCAGTGATAAAACTGTTTTTCACCGTTTACGGTGAAAGAGGGGGTTTTTTCGTTATGGAACGGACAGCACGCGTGATAATTTTTGCCCTGCTTTTTCAGCTTTACCCGCGCGTCGATGAGATCGACGATGTCGGTTCTTGCCAGCAGGTCATTAATAAATACACGTGGAATTCGTCCAGCCATATGCCCCGTTATT
>NZ_CP069763.1:527057-527127 GCF_016893685.1 Citrobacter cronae | reverse complement strand
GTTGGCTGCACTCGCTCACCCCAGTTACTTACTTATGTAAGCTCCGGGGATTCACTCACTTGCCGCCTTG
>NZ_CP069763.1:501834-527026 GCF_016893685.1 Citrobacter cronae | reverse complement strand
ATGTATAAACGAAAATAAGCCGCGCATTCCTTCCGGAAGCACGGCCTTACAACTACAACTCAGTCTGAATTGAGAGCTTTAGCTCTCAATGAATTAGTACAGACGAGTACGGCGTGCGTTTTCGCGAGCCAGTTTCTTCGCGTGACGTTTCACAGCAGAAGCTTTAGCGCGCTTACGTTCGGTAGTCGGTTTTTCATAGAACTCACGACGACGAACTTCCGCCAGAACACCTGCTTTTTCGCATGAACGCTTGAAGCGACGCAGTGCTACGTCGAACGGCTCGTTTTCACGTACTTTAATTACCGGCATGTAACTCTCACCTTTAATAAATTCGGTTTGCCGCTGGCATCAACGCCAGCTTATTTCAAAATGGTGCGGAATTTTACTGCAATTGCTGCTGCTTTGTAAAGCACCCACGCGATTTTGAAAGGGACTTTTATAAGGACAAGGAGTATACACGAGGCATGCGCCTGGGGCGAACAAAGTTTTACATCAACCCGCATTGGTCCTACACTGCGCGGTAATAGAGCGAGGTAAAACAAGTCATGCGTGTACTGGGTATTGAAACATCCTGCGATGAAACCGGCATCGCCATTTACGACGATGAAAAAGGTCTTTTAGCCAACCAATTGTATAGTCAGGTGAAATTACACGCTGACTACGGCGGCGTAGTGCCAGAACTGGCCTCGCGCGATCACGTACGTAAAACCGTACCGCTGATTCAGGCCGCGCTGAAAGAAGCGGGACTCACGGCAAAAGAGATCGATGCGGTGGCGTACACCGCAGGTCCTGGTCTGGTTGGCGCGCTGCTGGTCGGCGCAACCGTAGGACGTTCACTGGCGTTCGCCTGGGACGTGCCGGCAATTCCTGTGCACCATATGGAAGGGCATCTGCTGGCGCCGATGCTGGAAGAGAATCCTCCTGCTTTTCCGTTCGTCGCGCTACTGGTTTCCGGCGGGCACACGCAATTGATCAGCGTCACCGGTATCGGTCAGTATGAATTACTGGGCGAATCGATTGATGATGCGGCAGGTGAAGCGTTCGACAAAACCGCCAAGCTGCTGGGGCTGGATTATCCTGGCGGCCCAATGCTGTCTAAGCTGGCGTCACAGGGTGTGGAAAAACGCTTTGTCTTCCCGCGTCCGATGACCGACCGTCCGGGACTGGATTTCAGCTTCTCCGGCCTGAAAACCTTCGCCGCGAATACGATTCGTAATAACGAAAATGACGATCAAACGCGTGCAGATATTGCCCGAGCGTTTGAAGATGCGGTGGTTGATACGCTGATGATCAAGTGCAAACGCGCGCTGGATCACACCGGTTTTAAACGTCTGGTGATGGCGGGGGGCGTGAGCGCTAACCGCACGCTGCGCGCGAAGCTTGCCGAAATGATGCAAAAACGCCGCGGCGAAGTGTTCTATGCACGCCCGGAATTTTGTACCGACAACGGGGCGATGATCGCCTATGCGGGTATGGTGCGTTTTAAAGCGGGCGCAACGGCGGATCTTGGCGTGACCGTACGTCCACGCTGGCCGCTGGCGGAATTACCGGCGGCGTGAGTTTTTTGCCCGGTGGTGGCTTTACTTACCGGGCCAACAAAACCGTAGGCCGGGTCAGGCGAAGCCGCCTCCCGGCGATAAACTACGCTACACCCGCAACATTCCTTTCTCTTCCAGAAACGCAATAATCGTCGCCAGACCGTCGCCCGCCTTCAGGTTAGTAAACGTCCACGGACGCTCGCCGCGCATGCGCAGGGTATCGCGTTCCATCACCTCCAGCGAAGCGCCTACGTAAGGGGCCAGATCGGTTTTGTTGATCACCAGAAAATCGGATTTGGTGATCCCCGGCCCGCCTTTACGCGGGATCTTCTCGCCTTCGGCAACGTCAATCACGTAGATTGTCAGATCCGCTAATTCCGGGCTGAAGGTGGCGCTCAGGTTATCGCCGCCGCTTTCCACAAAAATCAGATCCAGGTTGCCGAATTTCTCGCTCAGCGCTTCGACCGCGGCCAGATTCATCGACGCATCTTCGCGGATGGCGGTATGTGGACAGCCGCCAGTTTCCACACCAACTATTCTGTCCGGTTCCAGGGCGCCTGCTTCGGTGAGAATGCGCTGATCTTCTTTGGTGTAGATATCGTTAGTCACGACCGCCAGTTGATAGCTGCTGCGCATGGCTTTGCATAACGCTTCCAGCAGCGCCGTTTTGCCGGAGCCAACCGGGCCGCCAACGCCCACGCGCAGGGGATGCTTGTAATCACTCATTTTTTCTCCTCAGGAACGGAATAAGCGGGAATATTGGGTTTCATGCCGGGCAGACGCGATGGCGGCTAACGGCGTTGCGGATCCGAGGCTGGCATCAGGACACGCCAGCGCTTGTGCCAGACCTTGCGCGTAACGATCGCCAAGCGAAATAATCAACCGCTGCGCCGCCTGCTGGCCAAAGGGAACCAGTTTGACGCCTGCCATCACTGCGCTCTCAATCCAGCTGTAGCCGAGGCTTAATGCCAGGTTCGTCAGGGGGATTTTCCAGCGTACGCCCAGCCAGGCCATGCCGCACAGCTGGCTGTCGGTAAAGAGCGTGCGCCATTCCCGGGAACAGTCTGGTTCCCAGTCGGTGACCAGCCGCGTAAAGGCGATGCCCCGGCTGCGTTCTTCATCCCGCAGTTCGCGGGTTTCCCGACAGGCCAGCAGGTAAGCGGTCCAGCGGCGCGCGGCGGCGAGATCGTCCTGCTCACAGGCGCGATACAATCTCGCCAGCAGCGGTAAGTCGACGGTAAAAAAGTTGTGCTCCATCTGCTGAATTTGCCAGTCAGAGAAGTCATCGACGCTTTTCACCCAGCCGATTTCCACCGCCCACTCCAGACCCTGAGACCAGGTAAACGATCCCACCGGGAGACTGCTGCTGGCGAGCTGCATCAGGCGCAGCTGTTGGGTGCTATGCATCAGTGCGCATGGCCGTGATGATGCCCGTGTGACTCGCTCGCATAGGCACCCGCTTCCGGCTCAAACGGCAACTGGGCAAACGCCACCTCGAGGTTGAACTGGCGCAACATATCGTCCAGCACATGATCGTGGTGGTAGCGCAGTTCATCGGGCAGGATCTGCAACGGTACGTGGCGATTACCAAGGTGGTAACAGGCTTTGGCGAGCAAAAAAGGGTCGGCGCAGCGCACGACGGAAACCGACTCCGGCGCGGCGATCACTTCGATCACCTCGCGGCCATCGTCGGTAGTCAGCAGATCGCCGCCGCGTAACAGTAAACCGCGCGGTAGCATTAATCCGGCTTCGCGGCCATCGCTCAGCGCCACTCTGGCGCGGCTTTTTACGCGAACATCAATGGGTAGCGTGACGCTTGCGGTGACGCGGTGGGCGTGGTCAAGGCGTTGGGTCAGGTAGATCATCCTCACTCCTTAAAACAGGAAATAGCGTTGCGCCATCGGCAAAACGTCTGCCGGGTCGCTGGTAATCAGTTCACCATCAATGCGTACCTCGTAGGTCTGGGCATCGACGGTGATATTAGGCTGCAGAGCGTTGTGGATCATGTCAGCCTTTTTTACCGTCCGGCAGCCTTTGACGACGGCGATAGCGCTTTGCAAATTAAGTTGCTGCGGGACGTTTTGCGCGTCGGCAGCCTGTGAAATAAAAGTCAGACGGGTTTGATGCCGCGCTGCGCCAAGCGCGCCGAACATCATGCGGTAATGCACCGGCTGCGGGGTAGGGATTGAGGCGTTGATATCACCCATCGGCGCGCAGGCGATCATCCCGCCCTTCACGATGGTCGCCGGTTTTACGCCAAAAAAGGCCGGCGACCACAGCACCAGGTCGGCCAGTTTACCGGGCTCAACCGAGCCGACTTCGTGGGCGATACCGTGGGTCAACGCCGGATTGATGGTGTACTTGGCGATGTAGCGTTTAACACGCTGATTGTCGTTGTCGCCGATTTCTTCTGCCAGCGGACCACGCTGAACCTTCATGCGGTGCGCCACCTGCCAGGTACGTAGGATCACTTCGCCCACGCGCCCCATTGCCTGTGAATCGGACGAGGTCAGGGAAAATGCGCCAATATCATGCAGCACATCCTCGGCAGCGATCGTTTCCTGGCGAATGCGCGATTCGGCGAAGGCGACGTCTTCAGCGATATCCGGATCGAGATGGTGGCAGACCATCAACATGTCGAGATGCTCGTCGATGGTGTTGACGGTATAAGGCAGCGTCGGGTTGGTGGAGGAGGGCAAAATATTCGGATGTGCGCAGGCGGTGATGATATCCGGCGCATGGCCGCCACCTGCGCCTTCGGTATGGAAGGTATGAATGGTGCGATCGCCGATCGCTGCCAGCGTATCCTCAACAAAACCGGACTCATTGAGCGTGTCGCTGTGCAGCGCCACCTGAATGTCCATTTCGTCGGCCACGGTCAGCGCACAGTCGATAGCGGCAGGCGTGGCGCCCCAGTCTTCGTGGATCTTCAGGCCAATGGCGCCGGCAGTGATTTGCTCGCGCAGGGCGTCAGGGTTTGAACCATTGCCTTTGCCCAGCAAACCGATGTTAACCGGCAACGTGTCTGCCGCCTGCAGCATGCGGGCGATGTACCACGGGCCCGGTGTGCAGGTGGTGGCATTGGTGCCTGCGGCCGGACCAGTACCGCCGCCGATCATCGTCGTCACGCCTGAAACCAGCGCTTCTTGCGCCTGCTGCGGGCAGATCCAGTGAATATGCGTATCCACGCCGCCCGCGGTGACGATCTTGCCTTCTCCGGCGATGACTTCTGTTCCTACGCCTATCGGGATTGTGACATTGGGCTGAATATCGGGATTACCCGCTTTGCCGATGGCGAAGATCCTGCCGTCTTTGATGCCGATATCCGCTTTGACGATCCCCCAGTGATCAACGATCAGCGCGTTGGTTATCACCAGATCCACACACGCCTGGGCGCGCATTTGTCCCTGGCCCATACCGTCGCGGATCACTTTTCCGCCGCCGAATTTGACCTCTTCGCCGTAGGTGGTGAAGTCTTTTTCTACCTCGATCCACAGGTCAGTATCCGCCAAACGTACTTTATCGCCGATGGTTGGGCCAAACATGTCGGCGTACGCCTGGCGGGAAATGTTACTCATTATCTGCCTCCAGCGCGCCCATCACTTCACTGCGAAAACCCACCATCCTTTGTGCGCCAGCGACGCGCACCAGTTTGACTTCGCGCTTTTGCCCCGGTTCAAAACGTACCGCTGTACCTGCGGCAATGTTCAGACGAAAGCCCCGCGTAGCTGCCCTGTCAAAGCGCAGCGCTGGGTTCACCTCGTAAAAGTGATAGTGCGATCCCACCTGGATGGGTCTGTCGCCGTGATTCTCCACTACGATCGTGCAGGTTTCGCGCCCCTGATTGATCGCAATGTTGCCTGCTGAGATCTGATACTCACCTGGGATCATTGCCGCTCCTTAGACGATCGGGTTGTGGACGGTGACCAGTTTCGAACCGTCCGGGAATGTGGCTTCAACCTGAATATCCGGGATCATCTCTGGTACGCCTTCCATCACCTGATCGCGGCGCAGCACGTGACGCCCGTTTTCCATCAGCGCGGCCACGGTTTGCCCGTCGCGCGCCCCTTCCATGATGAAAGCGCTAATCAGCGCCACTGATTCCGGGTAATTCAGCTTCAGTCCGCGGGCCAGGCGACGTTCTGCCACCAGCGCGGCGGTAAACAGCAACAGCTTGTCTTTTTCTCTGGGGGTCAGTTCCATAATGGGCCTCTTAGGTTTGCCAGATTCGCGGTAGCATGGGCGCTTTGTGTGTCAGCAGCGGGCGCAGAAATTGCCAGATGTCACGCATAACGCGCTGAACAATCAGGTTGTCGTTCGCCAGAAAGCGGATTGTCAGCAGCGAGTCGTTAAGCGTTGCCCCGGCATAATCCCCCAATGGCGTAAGCCGCTCGCGCGTTCCCTCCAGCATGTGTTCATTGGCCGGGTAACACAGCAACGTACCAATCCAGGGATGATGTGCGACGCCGCTCAGATTCCCTGCCTGCACCTGCAAACGCTCTATCAGTAGCGGTTGCCCATCCCGCCACACTTCCAGACGGTTTTGTAGCGTGCCGTGGCTGAACGTTTCCTGCATGACAGGGCGTCCGAGACACAGCAGATCCCAGGCCAGCAAATGGCTTGCGGACGTCAGATGAAATACGGACTGGACGGTGGCATTAGCGCCGGGAAAGAAGATCGTATCCTGCGGCAGCCACTCCAGCGTGGCGTGCGGGGCGAGCGTGAAATGCTGGCGTAGCAACGCCTGCGGCCCACGGCTGCGATAAAATTTTCCCGCGCCGGGCTGAGTGATTAACGCATGGCTGTTTTCATCGAGTGATACGGAAATATGTAGCTCATCCCCGCCGACGATCCCGCCAGGTGGATGAAGCAAATAGAGGTGACATACCTCTTCTTCGGGATAAAACGGACGTTGAACCGTCAAAGGTCCATAGTGACGCGCCGAGGCGAGCACCGTTTTGTGCCCGGTGCGGGTAAAGTGCAGATCCAGTTCGGCCTGCCAGCCTCGTGTGAGTGTCTCGTGCGCCAGCGTGTCCAGAGCGTTTCCCTTATCAGCATGAGGGTGTTTGCGTACAAAAAAGTATGCCTCAGCACATCGGGAAATCGATCATATGAGAAGCTTATGGATAAAGGGGCGACAAGACGTCGCCCCAATGGGATTTTACTGTAAAACGAGAGGCATCCAGACCAGACCGGTGATCACCAGCAGCACGAGGAAAATCAGGCCAAAAATAGCGCCCAGCCGCCAGTAGTCAACCGTTGGCAAATAGCCGCTGCCGTAGTAGATAGGGCTTGGGCCGGTGGCGTAGGGAGTCAGAATACTGCCCAGGCCAATAGCGGCGCCGACCATCAGACAGAAGACCGGCAACGGGATTTCCGGCATCGCCAACGCGGCGGCGATCATCATTGGCGCAAGGGCGGAGGTATACGCCGTGGCGCTGGCAAAGAAGTAGCGCAGTAAATAAAAGACCACGATGAGCGCCACCATCACCATGATCGGTGAATAGCCGCTCAGCCCGTTTGCCAGCAGCTTGCCGAACCAGGTAATAAAACCGGTGTTATTCAGCCCGGTCGCCAGGGTTATTAACGAGGCCAGCCAGAAAAAGACGTTCCATGCGGCTTTATTGCTGACGATGTCATCCCAACTGATGATGCGCAGTACCAGCATCAATGCCACCACGCTGTAACCGACCATTGCGGCGTCAATATAATCGCCACCGAAGATCCACAACACCAGCGCGCCGACCATCAGCCCGAGCATCTTTTTCTCACGTGCGCAGAGCGGTCCCATCGCTTTTAATTCTGTATCCGCCCAGCGCGGCACCTGATCACCGGATTTCAGCACCGGCGGGTACAACACATATGCCAGCCAGGGCACGATCAGCACCAGTAAAATGCTCAGCGGCAGCATACCCAAGAACCAGTCGCCCCAACTGAGCGCCGTATGAGATGCGCCTTTCATCAGGCCGATCAGCAGCAGGTTCGGCGCCATCGCCGTTAAGAAAATCGCGCTGGTGACGCAGTCGGCGACAATGCCCATCCACATGATGTAGGAGCCAATAGAACGTGAACTGGCGTCATTGGGCTGTGAGTTATACAGCGGCGGCAGGTTGCGGATAATCGGGTAGATTATCCCGGCCCCGCGCGCGGAGTTGGAAGGCGTGACGGGGGCGAGGATAAGCTCGGAGAACATCACCGCGTAACCGAGGAATAACGTCCGGTGCCCCATCTTTTTCACTAACATCAGCGCGATACGCCGACCGAGACCGGTTTTCTCATAGCCGGTACCAAACATAAAGGCCGCGAAAATCAGCCAGATCACCGAGTTAGAAAAGCCAGAAACGGCCCACGACAGCGATTTGGCGGTAAATTTAAAACCGTCCTGCGCGAGTTGTTCCGGGCTGAACAGGATCCACGGTGAAAGTACGGCGATGATCGAAATACCAATCATCGCTACGACCGCGCCGGGTACAGGTTCCAGAATGAGCCCCACAATCACACCGGTAAAGACGGCAAAATAGAGCCAGGTGTGGCTCTCAAGACCGGTGGGGACGGGTAAAACAGCAATAATGGCGATGACCACCAGCGGAGCCAGGTATCGCCACCAACCAGCTAAAGGTGCCATTGTGATATCCCTGCGAAAGGGGAGAGGCTCTGTGCCTCTCCGGAAGGGTTATTTGATGTAGTGCACGTGCTCGCAAATCTCTTCCACGATGGGATCGCGGCGTTCAGCGAACAGCTTTTTGTTTTCGGCGATCAGGTTGTTGCCGTGGGTGTCGATGGACACAATCAGCGGGCCGAACTCTTTGACCCGACATACCCACAAGGATTCCGGCATGCCCAGCTCCGTCCAGTGCACTTCTTCAATCTCTTCAACCTGAGTGGCCGCCAGTACGGCGCAACCTGCCGGGAAGATCACATGCAGCGCTTTGAACTGCTTGCAGCCTTCTTCTGTCAACGGTCCCATACCGCCTTTACCGACCACCAGCTTGACGCCGGTCTGCTCGATAAACTCTTTCTCAAAAGCTTCCATACGCATACTGGTGGTTGGACCGACGGAGACCATCTCCCATTTATCACCGTTCTTACGCACGATTGGGCCTGCGTGGAAAATAGCCTTGCCGTTCAGATCATAAGGAATTGGGCGCTTCAGTTCGATCAGGCGACGGTGGCACACGTCGCGGCAGGTCACCAGCGTACCGCTCAGGTAAATGACATCGCCAACGCGAATATCTTCCAGATCTTCGGCTTTAATCGGGGTGGTGAGGATCTTTTTCATAACGCGCTCCGGGTGTGAGACAGATTTTCGAAGGAGAGATCAGCATGAACCAACAGCGTGCCGCGACGGTGCGCCCAGCAGCCGGTGGAAACAGCAACGCCGATAGTCGACGGGTGGCGCGCGGCGGATTCGATATGCACGCCCATCACGGAGCTATTGCCGGTCAACCCCTGCGGACCAATACCCAGGCGGTTAAGTCCTTCTTCCAGACGCAGTTCCAGTTCGGCCGCTTTTGGGTTGGGATGACGTGAGCCGATAGGACGCAGCACCGCTTTACGGGAAAGCACTGCGGCAGTTTCTACTGAGGTGGCAATGCCTACGCCCACCAGCACCGGCGGGCAGGCGTTAACGGCCAACGTGGAGATATTTTCGAAGACAAATTTCACTACGCCTTCGTAGCCTTCTGAAGGCATTAACACTTTCGAGCGTCCTGGCAGGGTACAGCCGCCGCCTGCCATGTAGACTTCGATTTCCGCGTCATCATTGTCAGGAATGATGTCCCAGGTAACCCACGGCACACCGGTGCCGGTATTTTTGCCGGTATTCACTTCGTCAAAAATCTCTACCGCGTTATGGCGCAGCGGCGCTTTGACCGTGGCGTCTTCAACGGCTTGTTTCAGGATGCTTTGCAGCTCACCCAACAGCGGAAAACGGGAACCGACCTTTACAAAGAACATAATCTCGCCGGTGTCCTGGCAGGCCGGACGGTTCAGATCAATCGCCTTCTGCATGTTGTCAAACATGGTGTGGTAGATGATTTTACCCATCGGCGAGTCTTCGCCTTCCCGCAACTGTTTTAATTTATCCACCACGTCGTCGGGCATACGGGTAGAAATCATGGCGGTAAAGTTCGCGACAATGTTTGTCAGCGTATTTATCGCATTTTGGTTATTTTGATTGCTCATCTTGTAAACTCCAGTTCTTTTATTTTCTGGAAATAAATTCTCCGCCACAAACTATCACTAAAAGTGTGGTTTTATATTATTTGCCACTGTGAATATCCAATTAACAGTTCGTGAATGATGTCCAGGTAAGGCAATAAAAATTGCGCAAAGGCAGGGTTTAATATGCGTGAGGGAATTACACTGCGGTTAACAACATTACGGATATACCGACCATGCTGAACACGTATCCCCTGGCGAAAGACCTGCAGGTGCTGGTTGAAATTGTTCATAGCGGCAGCTTTAGCGCCGCTGCCGCCACGCTGGGGCAGACGCCTGCGTTTGTGACAAAACGTATTCAAATTCTCGAATCCACGCTGGGGACGACGTTGCTTAACCGCTCTGCGCGCGGCGTGGCGTTAACGGAAAGTGGTCAACGTTGCTATGAACATGCGCAGGCGATCCTCGCGGGCTACCAGCATCTGGTTGATGACGTCACGCAAATCAAAACGCGCCCGGCGGGGATGATTCGTATCGGCTGTAGCTTTGGCTTTGGGCGCAGCTATATTGCGCCGGCCATTACCGAACTGATGCATAGTTATCCTGAGTTACAGGTGCATTTTGAGCTTTACGATCGGCAAATTGATTTGGCGCAGGATAATATCGATTTAGATATTCGTATTAATGATGAAATCCCTGATTATTATATTGCGCATTTGTTAACGAAAAACAAAAGAATATTGTGTGCGGCCCCGACCTATTTACAAAAATATGGCGAGCCGATGACGCTACAGGAATTAAGTCGGCACGATTGTCTGGTCACCAAAGAACGCGATATGACCCACGGAGTGTGGGAGCTGGATAACGGTCAGGAGAAAAAATCGGTCAAGGTAGCCGGGCATCTTTCATCGAACAGCGGTGAGATTGTGTTGCAGTGGGCGCTGCAGGGAAAAGGGATCATGTTGCGTTCCGAATGGGACGTACAACCGTTTCTGGCAAGCGGTGAACTGGTGCGTGTACTTCCGGACTATGCACAGAGCGCCAATATCTGGGCGGTTTATCAGGAGCCGCTGTATCGCAGCGTGAAGCTTCGCGTGTGTGTGGAGTTTCTGGCGACGTGGTGCCAGCACAGATTAGGCAAGCCAGTGGAAGGGTATCAAATCCCGTAGGTTGCAGGCCGGATAAGACGCTTTAGCGTCGCCATCCGGCAGTACCGTCACTCAGGATCTCTTTCGCGTTTTTTCTTCAGTTTAGTCCAGATCTTCGGCTCCTGACGGCGCCACAGACGCTGAATGTTGTCATGGTGACGTAGCAGAATTAAGCACGATAACATGGAAACCGGGAAAGTGAACTGGGGATTAAACCACCAGACATAAAAGGGAGCGATCAGCGCGCTGACGATAGCGCCCAACGACGAATAGCCGCTGAGCAAGACGGTCAGCAGCCAGGTTCCCGCCATTACGCCCGTTAAGTCCCAACCAATTGGCGCAATTGCGCCAAAGGCGGTGGCAACGCCTTTCCCACCCTTAAAGCCGAAGAATACCGGCCAGATGTGTCCCAGACAGGCAGCGATCGCTATCAATCCCAGCCAGAAGGGGCTGACGCCTAGCGCATAGGCGCCCCAGACGGGTAACATGCCTTTCAGTACGTCGAAAATCAGTACGGCGACGGCGGCTCCCTTACCACCGATGCGCAGCACGTTTGTCGCGCCCGGATTGCCGGAGCCGCTGTCACGCGGGTCCGGCAATCCAGCGAGGCGGCATACCAGAATGGCACTGGAAATAGAGCCGCAGAGGTACGCGAAGATAATCATTCCAGGCGCGATTGCACTCATAAGCTGTTCCGTTTTGAAAATGTCGTGTAAAACGCTACTTCTATGGATAATACGCATATTTCGCCGGAAGTGGTATCCGGGTTAGTCAAAAAGCAGGCGGGTCGTGATGGATATTGTATTTATAGAGCAACTTTCAGTAATCACCACTATCGGTGTTTACGACTGGGAACAAACGATCGAGCAAAAATTGGTGTTCGATATCGAAATGGCATGGGATAACCGTAAATCGGCTAAAAGCGATGATGTCGCTGATTGCCTGAGCTATGCTGATATTGCTCAAACGGTTGTTAATCATGTGGAAGGCGGACGTTTTGCGCTGGTAGAGCGCGTAGCGGAAGAAGTGGCGGACCTCCTGCTGAGTCGCTTTAATTCCCCATGGGTGCGTATCAAACTCAGTAAGCCTGGCGCGGTGGCGCGTGCGGCAAACGTCGGGGTTATCATTGAGCGTGGCAATAATCTGAAAGAAAATAATTAATTTAATAATTTCTAAAACAAACAGGTATAAAAGGGTCCTTTCGTCGGCTCTTTTTTGCCGTGGTTTCTTTATGTAGGGGTTTATTGATGAGTGATATGCACTCGCTGCTGGTGGCGGCAATTTTGGGTGTGGTCGAAGGTTTGACGGAGTTTTTACCCGTTTCCAGTACCGGCCATATGATTATTGTTGGCCACCTGTTGGGTTTTGAGGGTGATACCGCAAAAACATTTGAAGTGGTGATCCAACTGGGCTCTATTCTGGCCGTTGTGGTGATGTTCTGGCGACGTCTGTTTGGCCTGATTGGCATTCACTTTGGCAAAGCCCCACACGAAGGTACTGGCAAAGGTCGGTTGACGCTGGGTCATATCCTGCTCGGGATGATTCCGGCCGTTGTCCTGGGGCTGATTTTCCACGATACCATCAAATCTCTGTTTAACCCGATCAACGTGATGTATGCGCTGGTGGTAGGGGGCCTGCTGCTGATAGCCGCAGAATGCCTGAAGCCGAAAGAGCCGCGCGCGCCGGGGCTGGATGATATGACCTATCGCCAGGCGTTTATGATCGGTTGTTTCCAGTGTCTGGCGTTGTGGCCGGGTTTTTCCCGCTCCGGGGCGACGATTTCTGGCGGTATGCTGATGGGGGTGAGTCGTTACGCGGCATCTGAGTTTTCTTTCCTACTGGCGGTGCCGATGATGATGGGCGCGACCGTCCTGGATCTCTACAAGAGCTGGTCTTTCCTCAGCGCGTCAGATATTCCGATGTTTGCAGTCGGTTTCGTGACAGCGTTTATCGTGGCGCTGGTGGCGATCAAAACCTTCCTGCAACTGATTAAACGCATCTCGTTTATTCCGTTTGCGATTTACCGCTTTATTGTTGCGGCCGCCGTCTATGTGGTCTTTTTCTGAATAATTTGATGAAAACATCCTGTTTGTTTACAGGATGTTTTCATTTTTAAAATGAATAATCCGCTTTAATTAATATACTGTATATAATTGTTGTGCCAGCATTCTATGGTACAGATGATTTATATGGGAAATTAATTCATCACTTTAATCTTATTTTTAATTAAACACTGCATAAAAAGTTGTATGCTTTATTTTCTTTGTTAAATAATGTGACTGCAGCAAAGTTAAATTTACATATATTTGTTTCTTAAATGGATGGCGTTTGAATGGAGTAAGTTATGAAATTAAACAAGATTGCACAGTCAGTTATTTTTGCCGCCATAGGGGTTCCTTTCCTGGCATCTGCGGCTTCTGTTACGCATAACGATGATACCAATAGTTTTTCTGGCCTTGATGCCTGGATGATGATTTCGAAAGATTTGGGAAATACCTGGGAAGCCTATACTGACGAAAGTCAGAATAACTTTCCGGGTTCAACCTATGGAATTATTGCCGCCAAAGATGAGCTTGCTATTATATCTCAGCCTTATGATCCAAACTCTACCTATAGAGGTGGAGAGAAAGTTCGCTTCCTGGGCTATTACTGGACGGCGCAATGGTGGGTTGATCAAGGGGTTAGTCCTTCCACGGATTCTGTATGGAAAAAGGGCGATAAAGTCAATTTTAACATTTACTCAGAATTTCAGTTTACCCCTTATACAGGGCAGAAAGCGGAAGAACTGCAAAATAGTGAGAAGAAAAGGGTTAAATCACAGCGCAAAGTGATTGGCTATTTTCCTGAATGGGGGGTTTACGAGGCGCATAATTACTTTACCCCCGATAAGGTGAACTATAAGGGCCTGAGCCATCTTAACTATGGTTTTGCCGTAGTTAAAAACGGTGTAGTGACGATGCATGATACTACGCAGGCGCCTAATTTAATGCGTGAGCTTGACAAGCTTACAGAAAAAAATAATGTCACGTTTATGCTTTCTGTTGGTGGTTGGGATAACTCACAGGAAGGCGTGTTTGAAGCGGCAACTCGCACAGATGAAGGCGTTGAGAAGTTGGCGAACAGCATGGTCGATTATGTCCATGCATGGAATTTTGATGGTCTGGATATTGACTGGGAGTATCCGGACAACGACAGCGAAAAAGCGCAGTTTACTAAACTTATCAAATCATTACGCGCCAAACTTGATGAGCAGGGGCGCAAAGACGATAAGTACTATCAACTTTCTGCCGCTGTCACAACCAACCATAACAATGTGGCTTATATTAACCCGGCTGTCACCGCAGATTACCTCGACAGTATCAACGTGATGGCATACGACATTCACGGCGCTTTTGATGCAAAAACGGGCCACAATGCTCCGCTTTTCGCCAATCAAAAAGATGACGATCAGAAGTTGAATGTCTCCTCTGCGATGAGTGAATATGCGGATGTTTGGCAGATTCCTAAAGAAAAATTAATGATGGGCGTTCCATATTACGGAAGAGGATGGGGGTCTGTTCCTGCTACACAAATTGAAGCGGGACTGCCGGGGCTATTCGCGCCGGGTGAGGCGTCTGTAAAAGGCGCATGGGATGATGAGGGGCAATATACTGGCACCAACCCGTGGTATGTTCTGAAAGAAAAACTAGCCAGTGGCGAATACAAACGGTATTGGGATCCGCAGTCACATGTTCCTTATTTATATAGCGTAGGCAGTCAGGAGTTTTTAACCTATGATGATCCGCAATCTATTCGTGAAAAAGTAGATTACATCAACCAGCAAGGATTTGGTGGTGCGATTATCTGGGATATCAGTGGCGATACGGCAGATTATGAGTTAGGAAATATTGTTGATGATATTCTGACTACCTCAGTTGCAAAAGAGAAAGGTGCAACGCTCTACACTGATATAAATTATCTGGGTGATGATATTCAGACTAATGATGATATTTCATGTTTAGCCGATGTTAAATCCGCAACAGGCAAAAAAATGAATGACACTATCTCTTCAGTAAAAATTGCTGAGGGTAGTTTGGGTGTGAATGCTTTTACAAACTGTAATTATTCGGGGACAAAAATAGCGCTTCTGGAAAGTAACTCCGCGCTGAGTAGTGGTAATAATGCGATATCATCCGTAAAAATTATCAAGGCAATTGCTTACGAGGACTACGGACTGGAAGGGCGTTCTCTTGTTATGGATGGTGACATTAAGGATCTGTCAACTTACAGCCTCAATGATGCGCTATCTTCAATTCAGGTCGCTCAGGGTTACAAAGCCCGGCTATATGCAAACGGGAATTATAAAGGCAATTATATCGATATCACGGCCGGCAGTGCCGCAATACGTGATGGCTTTAATGATAAAGTTTCTTCTATTCAATTTATCAAAGAATAATTCCGTCTGATAAGAGCTCTACTTGCCCCTTTACAGGGGCAAGTTTTTTTAACCGATCGCCTTTTCTTGCTTCCAGGTGGCCACCGCCGCAATACGACGACGGGTCAATTCCTCGCGAATCGCCTGACCTTTGAATCCTGCCTCAACGACGTCTTTCGTTGGCACCGCCTGCGCAACCTGCCAGGCTTCACGCAACAGCCTGCCTTGCGGATAATCCGCCGCTTCAAAGCCGGTACGCCCACGCACGTCTGCCTCGCTGGTCAGAGCGATTTGCTCCACGCGCTGTGGTTTACGCCAGGCATCGATGGAATCAAACAGCTTAACGATGGTTTTTGGCTGCAGGATTGGGAAGGTATGAATGAGATCGTGGAACTCTGCCACCAGTTTGGCTAAATCACGGATGTCATTTGGTACGCGCAGGCGTTGACACAGTTGCTCGACCAACTTGACGCCCGCCGGACCATGACCGTGATGGCGTGGCCACAGCGCTTTAGGCGTTAATGCTTTGCCAAGATCGTGGCACAACGTGGCAAAGCGCACGTCGACCTCGGGGCTTAACATGGCGGCCATCGACAGCGTCATCAGGGTGTGAATACCGGTATCGATTTCCGGGTGCCACTTCGCGGGCGCTGGAACGCCGAACAGGGCATCAACTTCAGGAAACAGAACGCGCAGCGCACCGCAGTCGCGCAGAACCTGAAAGAACACCTGGGGATTACGGGTAGTTAAGGCGTTTTCCGTTTCTTTCCACACCCGCTCTGACGTCAGATGTTCCAGTTCACCGGCAGCGGTCATGTCGCGCATCAATGTCATGGTTTCGTCAGCGATACGAAAACCGAGGTGCGCATAGCGGGCAGCAAAGCGCGCCACGCGCAGTACGCGCAGCGGATCTTCGCTAAAGGCGGGAGAAACATGGCGCAGCAGACGGTTTCGCAGATCGCTGCCTCCGTTATACGGGTCGATAATCTTCCCGTCGTCATCGCGGGCCATTGCGTTGATGGTCAGGTCGCGACGTTGAAGATCGTCCTCCAGCGTTACATCCGGCGCGGCGTAACAGGTGAACCCGGTATACCCCGAGCCTGATTTACGCTCGGTTCGCGCCAGCGCATACTCTTCCCGGGTTTGCGGATGCAGAAACACGGGAAAATCGCGGCCTACCTGCTGGTAGCCCGCATCGAGCATTTCTTGTGGCGTGGCGCCGACAACGACCCAATCTTTATCTTTAACCGGTAGCCCTATTAACGCATCCCGAACAGCACCACCGACCAGATAAATCTTCACGCCACTTTCCTTTTGAAAAAAATCATCCCTTAATCATATGTCAGTGTGGCGGAGAAGGCGATTCAGTTCATCCAGCGATCTTTGCGTTTACGGCTTGGGATCATGTGCGGTAGAACCAGGCCGAGCAGCAGACCAAGACCCAGCACGCCGCCGCCGTACATAAACCACTGCATGATGATGGTGCGCTGTTTGTCATCAAGCTGCAGGTTGGCTGCGCTCACCTTCTTTTGCGCCACGATAAGTTCGTTTTTCAGCTTCTGATTTTCTTGTTTCAGCCCGTCGATCACGCTGTCGCTTTGCGACACTTTTTGCTGCATATCGGCGGTGCGCTGATTCCACGTAGTATCGATATTATTGAGCTTATCTGTCAGCGTCTTAACCTGGTTTTCCAGATCGGGAACGCGGGTACGCAGGCTTGGCGTACTGTTCAGCTCTTTCAGTGGGATCCAGGCGGTACGTCCGGTGCTGTCTTTCACCTGGGCATAGTTGGTGTTGGCATCGGTCTGTAATAGCGTGACTTCCTCGCCGGCGTTAACCGTACCCACGAGGCGATAATTATCTCCCGGACCGCTGCGGACCCAGGTGTTCAGTTCGTCAGAGACATAGCGCTTTTCTTCGGCATGTGAGACTGCAGTGGCGCTAAGTGCGAGTAAAGTTAATCCAATCAGGCGTAATTTTGGCATCAGGCTGTCGTTATTGTCATAGAAAGTGGAACGATAGTAGTGGCATCAGTGTCTCTACGCAAAGCATTCGACATCAATCGGAATCATCTGTGTCCTTTTTGCCACCACCCGAAACTTTTACGCCCGTCAAATTGCTCGTTGCATGGCAATTTGGCGCAAAATACTATCTACTTGACCATTAAGAACGAACTTAGTTCGCAGTCAGTTTTCTCAACTGTGACATAACCCATAAGTACAAGACCATGGCCCAGGAAATCGAATTAAAATTTATCGTCAATAGTGATGCTGTAGATGCGCTACGTGAGCGTTTGAATACGCTGGGAGGAGAGCATCACGCGCCCAGCCAGTTGCTGAATATCTACTACGAAACGCCGGATGCCTGGTTGCGTGGTCACGATATGGGCCTGCGTATTCGCGGGGAAAACGGTCATTATGAAATGACCATGAAAATTGCCGGACGGGTAACGGGCGGTCTGCATCAGCGACCAGAATATAACGTTGCGCTGAGCACGCCTGAGCTGGATCTCGCCCTGTTTCCCGCTGAAGTCTGGCCTGATGGCAAGCTACCCACGGAACTCGCTTCTCAGGTGCAGCCGCTGTTTAGCACCGATTTTTACCGTGAAAAATGGTGCCTTGATGTTGACGGTAGCCGGATTGAGATAGCCCTCGACCTTGGGGAAGTGAAAGCGGGCGAGTTTGCTGAGCCTATCTGTGAGCTTGAACTGGAACTGCTAAGCGGCGATACCCGTGCGGTATTGAAGCTGGCAAATCAGCTGGTTTCGCAAACCGGTTTACGTCAGGGCAGCCTGAGCAAAGCGGCGCGTGGCTATCATTTGGCTCAGGGGAATGCGCCGCGTGAACTCAAACCGACGCGCATTTTGCGGGTTCCGGCGAAGGCGAGCATCGAGCAAGGTCTGGAAGCGGCGCTGGAGCTGGCATTATCCCAGTGGCAGTACCATGAAGAGCTGTGGGTACGCGGCGTCAAGGGGGCGAAATCCGAGGTACTGGCGGCAATGGACCTGGTGCGCCACATTCTGATGCTGTTTGGCGGTAATGTGCCACGAAAAGCGAGCGCTCACTTACGTGATTTGCTGACCCAGTCGGAAGCAATCATGGCGTCGGACGTTTCTGCCGTTTCGGCGGTTTACAGCACACAAACGGCGATGGCAAAACTGGCGCTGACCGAATGGCTGGTAACCAAAGGATGGCAGCCGTTCCTTGATGCGAAGGCGCAGGGTAAAATTGCCGACTCCTTTAAGCGTTTCTCAGATATTCATCTCTCGCGCCATGCCGCCGAACTGAAAACCGCTTTTGCTCAGCCGCTGGGCGATCGCTATGCCGATCAGCTTCCACGCCTGACGCGCAACATTGATAGCATGCTGATGCTGGCGGGATATTATGACGAAAATGTCGCCTCGGAATGGATCGCCAACTGGCAGGGCCTGCGACACGCCATTGCGGCCAACCAATATATAGAAATCGAACACTTCCGTAATGAGGCAATCGCGCTGGAACCGTTCTGGCTGCACAGCGGAAAACGATAATCAGGACTGAGGCCGCCATCTGGCGCTATTCAAAGGATAACTCATAAATGAAGCAGCTCTCTTCACCGTTACAGCAGTACTGGCCGACCGTTGTTGAGCGGCTGCCAACAGCAATATCTGAGTCCTCGCTTAGCGTGCAGGCGAAGTCAGTGCTTACATTCAGTGATTTTGTTCGCGACAGCCTTATTGCCCATCCTGAATGGCTGGTCGAGCTGGAAACCGCAGCGCCTCAGGCGGACGAATGGCGACACTATGCCGCCTGGTTACAGCAGGCGTTGACCGACGTCAGCGATGAAAACACGCTGATGCGTGAGCTACGCCTGTTTCGCCGTCGCATTATGGTGCGTATCGCGTGGGCGCAGACGCTGTCGCTGGTGACGGAAGAGAGTATCTTGCAGCAGCTAAGCCATCTGGCTGAAACGCTGATCGTTGCCGCGCGTGACTGGTTATACGCCGCCTGCTGTCGAGAATGGGGAACGCCTTGTAATCCAGAAGGTGTTGCGCAACCGCTGCTGATTTTAGGCATGGGGAAACTGGGCGGCGGCGAGCTGAATTTTTCCTCCGATATCGACCTGATTTTTGCCTGGCCGGAGCACGGCAGTACGCAGGGCGGGCGACGCGAGCTGGATAACGCGCAGTTCTTTACCCGTATGGGCCAGCGGCTCATCAAGGTCCTGGATCAGCCCACAATGGATGGCTTTGTTTATCGGGTGGACATGCGTCTACGCCCATTTGGCGACAGTGGTCCACTGGTGCTGAGCTTCTCCGCGCTGGAGGATTATTACCAGGAACAAGGCCGCGACTGGGAACGTTATGCAATGGTCAAAGCCCGCATTATGGGCGATGCCGATGGCACTTACGTCAATGAACTCCGCGCCATGCTGCGACCGTTTGTCTTCCGTCGTTATATCGATTTCAGCGTGATCCAGTCTCTGCGTAACATGAAAGGGATGATTGCCCGTGAAGTGCGCCGTCGCGGACTGAAGGACAACATTAAGCTGGGGGCGGGCGGTATTCGTGAAATCGAATTTATCGTGCAGGTATTCCAGCTTATTCGCGGCGGACGCGAGCCGTCGCTGCAATCCCGCTCACTGTTACCGACGCTGAGCGCCATCAAGGCGTTAAACCTGTTGCCAGACACCGATGCGGAGCAACTGCGCGCCGCCTATCTCTATTTACGCCGTCTGGAAAACCTGCTGCAAAGCATCAATGATGAACAGACCCAGACGCTGCCGGGTGATGAACTGAATCGTGCGCGGCTGGCGTGGGGAATGAACGTTGATGACTGGCAGCAGTTGACCGATGTGCTGGCGAGCCATATGCACAATGTGCGACGGGTATTTAACGAACTGATTGGCGATGACGAAGCCGAAACTCAGGAGGAGTCGCTGTCAGAACAGTGGCGCGAACTGTGGCAGGACGCCTTACAGGAAGATGACACCACGCCGGTGCTGACGCATCTGGCGGATGACGATCGGCGACGCGTCCTGTCACTGATCGCGGATTTCCGCAAAGAGCTGGATAAACGCACCATTGGCCCACGCGGACGCCAGGTGCTGGATCATCTAATGCCGCATCTGCTGAGCGATGTCTGTTCGCGTGACGACGCCTCAGTTCCGCTATCGCGCATTACGCCGCTGCTGGTGGGCATTGTCACCCGTACAACCTATCTGGAGCTGCTGAGCGAATTTCCCGGCGCGCTTAAGCACCTGATTTCACTCTGTGCCGCCTCGCCGATGGTCGCCAGCCAGCTGGCGCGCTATCCGCTGTTGCTCGACGAGCTGCTGGATCCGAACACGCTGTATCAACCCACGGCGACAGATGCCTACCGTGATGAGCTGCGCCAGTATTTACTGCGCGTGCCGGAAGATGACGAAGAGCAACAACTGGAAGCGCTGCGCCAGTTTAAGCAAACGCAGCTGTTGCGTATTGCCGCGGCTGATATCGCCGGAACGCTGCCGGTGATGAAGGTGAGCGACCACTTAACCTGGCTGGCGGAAGCTATGATTGATGCGGTAGTCCAGCAGGCGTGGACGCAGATGGTTGCTCGCTACGGGCAACCCACCCATCTTGGCGATCGCGAGGGACGCGGTTTTGCCGTGGTCGGCTATGGCAAGCTGGGCGGCTGGGAGTTGGGTTACAGCTCGGATCTCGATCTGATCTTCCTGCACGATTGTCCGATGGATGTAATGACGGATGGCGAACGTGAGATTGACGGGCGACAGTTCTATCTGCGTCTTGCGCAGCGCATTATGCACCTTTTCAGCACCCGTACCTCCTCCGGTATTTTGTATGAAGTGGATGCGCGGCTGCGTCCGTCCGGTGCGGCGGGGATGCTGGTAACTTCAGCGGATGCTTTCGCCGATTACCAGCGCAACGAAGCCTGGACATGGGAACATCAGGCGCTGGTGCGCGCGCGCGTAGTATACGGTGACCCTCAGTTGACCTCTCAGTTTGACGCGGTGCGTCGCGATATCATGACCCTCGTCCGCGACGGAAAAACCTTGCAAACCGAGGTGCGCGAAATGCGTGAGAAAATGCGTGCTCATTTAGGCAATAAGCATCGCGATCGTTTTGATATCAAAGCGGACGAAGGCGGCATTACCGATATTGAGTTCATTACGCAATACCTGGTGCTGCGCTATGCCCATGAAAAACCGAAGCTGACGCGTTGGTCGGATAACGTGCGCATTCTGGAATTACTGGCGCAAAATGACATTATGGAAGAGCAGGAGGCGCTGGCGCTTACCCATGCTTATACGACGCTGCGTGATGAACTTCACCATCTTGCCTTGCAGGAGCTTCCGGGCCATGTGGCGCCAGAGTGCTTTGAGGCTGAACGTACGCTGGTGCGCGACAGCTGGCAGAAGTGGCTGGTTGCCGAGTGAAGTGTGCTATTATCGCGCGCAAATTTTAAGACCCTCAGAGAATCTCTCAGGAGACAGGAATGAAAGTAACGCTGCCAGAGTTTGAACGTGCAGGAGTCATGGTTGTCGGTGATGTGATGCTGGATCGCTACTGGTACGGTCCTACCAGCCGTATTTCGCCTGAAGCGCCGGTTCCGGTGGTGAAAGTGGATACCATCGAAGAACGTCCCGGTGGCGCAGCAAACGTGGCGATGAACATTGCCTCCCTGGGAGCGAATTCGCGTCTGGTGGGCCTGACCGGTATTGACGACGCGGCGCGTGCGCTGAGCAAAACGCTGGCGGATGTGAACGTAAAATGTGATTTCGTCTCCGTACCAACCCATCCGACGATTACCAAACTGCGCGTACTTTCCCGTAACCAGCAACTGATTCGCCTGGATTTCGAAGAAGGTTTTGAAGGTGTGGATCCGCAGCCGTTGCACGAGCGTATTAATCAGGCGCTGGGTTCTATCGGCGCGCTGGTGCTCTCTGATTACGCCAAAGGCGCGCTGGCAAGCGTGCAGCAGATGATTGCGCTGGCGCGTAAGGCCGGAGTTCCGGTGCTTATCGATCCGAAAGGAACCGATTTTGAACGCTACCGTGGCGCTACGCTGCTGACGCCGAATCTGTCTGAGTTTGAAGCGGTTGTTGGTAAGTGCAAAAGCGAAGATGAGCTGGTGGAACGCGGCATGAAATTGATTGCTGATTTCGACCTTTCCTCTTTGCTGATCACGCGTTCCGAGCAGGGGATGACGCTGCTGCAACCGGGCAAAGCACCGCTGCATATGCCGACTCAGGCGCAGGAAGTGTATGACGTGACCGGCGCGGGCGATACGGTTATTGGCGTGCTGGCGGCGACGCTGGCGGCGGGTAACTCTCTGGAAGAAGCGTGCTACTTTGCTAACGCCGCAGCCGGTGTTGTCGTAGGTAAACTGGGGACTTCAACCGTTTCTCCCATTGAACTGGAAAACGCCGTGCGCGGTCGTGCAGATACTGGCTTTGGCGTGATGAGCGAATCTGAGCTGAAACAGGCCGTTGCCAGCGCCCGCAAGCGCGGTGAGAAAGTGGTAATGACCAACGGGGTGTTCGACATTTTGCATGCGGGGCACGTCTCCTATCTGGCAAACGCACGCAAGCTGGGCGATCGCTTGATCGTCGCGGTAAACAGCGATGCTTCGACCAAACGTCTGAAAGGCGAAACGCGTCCGGTCAACCCGCTGGAACAGCGGATGATCGTACTGGGCGCGCTGGAGGCCGTCGACTGGGTGGTCTCTTTTGAAGAAGATACACCGCAGCGTCTGATTGCGGGCATCCTGCCGGATCTGCTGGTAAAAGGCGGCGATTATAAGCCGGAAGATATTGCGGGCAGCAAAGAGGTGTGGGCGAACGGCGGTGAAGTGCTGGTGCTGAACTTCGAAGACGGATGCTCAACGACTAATATCATCAAAAAGATCCAAAAAGACAGCGATAAATAATCGCCGGGAAGTTTGCCGGATGGCGGTGGAAACACCTTATTCGACCTACGAGGTTGTGGGCCGGATAAAACGCGTGAGCGTTGCCATCCGGCATTTCTGTTTCTTATTCTTCAGTGGTTTTTTCAACAGGCTGTGGACTGTTTTTCAGCGGTTCAGCTTTACGATGACGCTCTGTCTCAAAGGCGCCGATTGTCGCGTTTTGCTACAGCATCTTTTCACTCTCCGCACGAGGCGTAGGTTTCATAGGAAAGTGTGAGCCTGGGCTATAAATTTGCGCACATTATGTACAAAACTATTTCGCGTATAGGGAAATACTGAAATCAGAAAAAGCATATGGCCTTAGCAGATATTCAATAACTGGAGGGTATGCTCATGCACAGCAACATGTATTCAATGAACAATTTCGATTTCCTGGCCCGCAGTTTTGCCAGGATGCAGGCTGAGGGCCACCCTGTTGATATCCAGGCCGTCACGGGCAATATGGATGAGGAACATCGTAGCTGGTTTTGTAAACGTTATGCGCTGTACTGCCAGCAGGCGACAGAGGCGAAGAAACTCGAACTGGAACACTAACAGAAAAACGGGCCTTGCGGCCCGTTGTCGTTTTTACTCTTGCGGATCGACTGAGGGGATCGCAGGGGCAGGCTTAACTTCTGCCGTTTTTTCACGCGCTTCCAGCTCAGTCAGGCGTTGTTCAAGCAGCGCCAACTTTTCACGGGTACGCAGCAAAACCTGAGTCTGCACATCAAACTCTTCACGGCTTACCAGGTCCAGACGGGTCAGTTGTGACTGCAGCGTTTGACGAATTTTCTTCTCGACGTCTTCCCCAAACTCCCGGATCCCTTTCGGCATCGACTCGTGAACCTGACGAGCAATCTGCTCAATTTTTTTCGGGTCAATCATTGTGGTTTCCCTGAACTGGTACGTGTTGCTGCTTATTGTAGTGCGAATGGGCGCAGGCATAAACCAGAATTGTGTGAAGCTAAGTCGAGTAAAGGCGTTGATGAAGGTAATCAATAGCGTTATAGTTAACCCGCTTATTCTCAGGGCGGGGCGAAATTCCCCACCGGCGGTAAATCAGCTTAATGCTGAAAGCCCGCGAGCGCTTTGGGTACAAACTCAAAGGTCAGCAGATCCGGTGTAATTCCGGGGCCGACGGTTAGAGTCCGGATGGGAGAGAGTAACGATCCAGTCGGGCATGGACCCGCTCACGTTATTTTTTTGCCGCTTAGACGGTACTCCTAAGACTGCCCTGATTCTGGTAACCATAATTTTAGTGAGGTTTTTTTACCATGAATCAGACGCTACTTTCCTCTTTTGGTACGCCTTTCGAACGTGTTGAACATGCGCTTTCTGCGCTGCGTGAAGGACGCGGTGTGATGGTGCTTGACGACGAAGATCGTGAAAACGAAGGCGATATGGTTTTCCCGGCAGAGACCATGACCGTTGAACAGATGGCGCTGACCATCCGTCACGGCAGCGGTATTGTTTGCCTGTGCATCACTGAAGACCGACGCAAACAGCTCGATCTGCCAATGATGGTGGAAAATAACACCAGTGCTTATGGTACCGGTTTTACCGTGACCATTGAAGCCGCAGAAGGCGTGACCACCGGCGTTTCCGCTGCAGACCGTGTCACTACGGTACGTGCGGCAATTAAGGATGGCGCAAAACCTTCCGATCTGAACCGCCCGGGACACGTTTTCCCGCTGCGCGCTCAGGCAGGCGGTGTGTTGACTCGCGGCGGTCACACTGAAGCCACCATCGATCTGATGACGCTGGCAGGCTTTAAACCCGCCGGTGTGCTGTGCGAACTGACCAATGACGATGGCACCATGGCGCGCGCGCCGGAGTGCATCGAATTTGCCGGCAAGCACAATATGGCTGTGGTCACTATCGAAGACCTGGTGGCTTACCGTCAGGCGCATGAGCGTAAAGCCAGCTAATTGCTCATTACCACGCTTGTCGTGCCAGGGATAAAAAAACCGAAGTCAGTTTTCTGGCTTCGGTTTTTTGTTATCG
>NZ_CP069763.1:458287-501601 GCF_016893685.1 Citrobacter cronae | reverse complement strand
GTTATATGATCGAAATCATATATTTGTTTCTGGAATATGCCACTATAGGGGTAGGTTGGAATAAGGTAGTGTAAAATTTTAACGTTAAATGTTTAATGATGTTAAATATTAAGGGTAAAAGAATGTTTATTGCCTGGTATTGGATTGTATTAATTGCACTCGTTGCGGTGGGTTATTATTGTCATATGAAGCGTTATTGTCGTGCGTTCCGCCAGGACAGAGATGCGCTGCTTGAGGCGCGTAACAAACTCTTTCGTCGATCTGGCGAAGATAACGGCACGGTTAAGGGACAGGAATAGTCCTTCGCGTTCTGCTATGGATGAGCGGATGCTGTTAAACTTGCAGGGTGGCATCCGCCCTCTGGATTATCCGATTCCCATGGACTGGAGAATGACGAGACTTAACCCCATCACCGACATTCCGCACAATACCCCATAGCTGGGATTATTATTGGGATCGATCTCTTTTGCCAATGGCATCAATTCATCGACGGACAGCGCGACCATAATACCTGCGACGGCCGCCATTATCGCCGCCATCACTACCGGCGAAATCAGACTACCGAGAATTAACCACGCCAGTACGCCGCCCAATATTTCTGCCATGCCCGAAATCCCGGCCCAGAATATCGCGGTGCGTTTAGATCCCGTAGCCGCATAAACCGGACCCGCCACGGCTAATCCTTCAGGAATATTGTGTAATGCGACGGCAAGGGCAATACCAAAGCCCAGTTCGAGGTTGCTGCTGGCGGTAACAAATGTCGCAATTCCTTCCGGGAAGTTGTGCAGGCTAATGCCGAGTGTCAATAAAATCGCGGTACGCCGGATGGAACCGGGTAAAGGCTGCGTGGTTTTTTGCACCAGATCCTGGGGGTGAGCATGCGGCAGTATACGATCGAGGCCAAAGTAGCCCAGCAAGCCCACAATAAACATCCCGTAGCCCAACACCGGCGACATGCCGTCAGCGGCCAGCGCAGCGGGCAGCATCTCCATTAGGGATATCAGTAACATAATTCCGGCAGCGAAACCTAAAGAAAAGGCAAGAACGCGGTTAGAGGGTTTTTGCCCCAGCACGCCGAGAAATGCGCCAATAAACGTGGCGGCGCCTGCCAGTAAAGTCAGAAGTAAAGGTACTGACATCGACAAATCTAACTCCTTATCAATCTGCTGTTCGGGCCAGATCGTCAAAATAACTGATGATCTTCATCATGGTTATCTGAGTTCTTCATCAACCGAAAAAGCGTATTGTGATGGTATCAAAATGACTCCCTCAGTAAGGATATCATCATGTCTTCAGCTCGTATGCCAGCATTGTTTTTGGGCCACGGTAGCCCGATGAATGTTCTGGAAGATAACGTTTATACCCGTGCCTGGCAGCAACTGGGGGAAACGTTGCCGCGTCCGAAAGCCATTGTGGTGGTGTCGGCGCATTGGTTCACTCGTGGAACAGGTGTAACGGCGATGGAAGCGCCAAAAACAATCCACGATTTTGGCGGTTTTCCACAGGCGCTGTATGACACGCATTACCCGGCCCCGGGTTCACCGGAACTGGCTCAGTATCTGGTTGACATGCTTGCTCCGGTGCCAGTGACCTTAGACCAGGAAGCGTGGGGCTTTGACCACGGCTCATGGGGCGTGCTGATCAAGATGTATCCGAATGCGGACATTCCGATGGTGCAGCTGAGCGTCGACAGTACCAAACCCGCGGCCTGGCATTTTGAGATGGGGCGCAAACTGGCGGCGTTGCGTGATGAAGGCATTATGCTGGTGGCCAGCGGTAATGTGGTACACAACCTGCGTACTGCGCGTTGGCACGGTGAGAACACGCCATACCCGTGGGCGACCTCATTCAACGATTATGTGAAGGCCAACCTGACATGGCAGGGACCGGTTGAACAGCACCCGCTGGTCAACTACCTCGATCATGAAGGTGGATCGTTATCGAACCCGACGCCGGATCACTATCTGCCGCTGCTGTACGTTTTGGGCGCATGGGACGGTATGGAACCGGTGACGATCCCGGTTGACGGTATTGAGATGGGCAGTTTGAGTATGCTGTCGGTGCAGGTAGGGTAATTAATGCCCGATGGCGTTGCGCTTATCGGGCCTACGGTTCATGCCGTAGGCCGGGCAAAGCGGAGTCGCCATCCGGCACAACGATTATTCGACAAAAATATGCGGATAGAAGCGCGAGAGATCCTGAGTGATCAACGCTCTGTCTTCACGAATGCCGATGCCTGCGGGTTGATCGTTGATCAGCCAACTGCCAATCAGCATATAGCTGTCGCCAAATTTCGGTAGCTGATGGAACTGCTGGACGATCATGCCTTCTTCGCCATACGGCCCTTCCACGGCTTCGATCGTTTTCCCGTTCTCGATGATGGAGACGTTAGCGCCTTCACGCGAGAAGATTGGCTTAACGACGAATTTATCCATCTGCGGATAGTCGTCTTCGGCGAAATAAGCAGGCAACAGGTTCGGATGGTTCGGGAACATTTCCCACAACAGCGGTAATAGCGCCTTGTTGGAGATGATGCTCTTCCAGGCAGGTTCCAGCCAGCGAACGCCCGCGTCTTCAAGCTTAGTGGAGAACATTTCACGCAGCATGAATTCCCACGGATAGAGCTTGAACAGGTTTGCAATAACCTGATCCTGCATATCCGTGAACTGACCTTTTTCACCCAGGCCAATATCTTCGACATAGAGGAATTCAGTGGCGATCTCAGCCTCGGCAGCGCAATCTTGCAGGTACTGGATCGTACCGCGATCTTCGACCGTATCACGACAGCAGGTCAGATGCAGCAGTTGAAAACCATACTGTTCACGCAGCTCGGTGAAACGCTCGATCAGCTTTTCCTGCAGACTGTTGAACTGATCGCTGCCTTCCGGCAGGTTTCCGGCATTGAGCTGATCTTCCAGCCAGATCCACTGGAAAAACGCGGCTTCGTACAATGACGTTGGCGTATCAGCGTTGTTTTCCAGCAGCTTGGGTTCACCTGTGCCGTCCCACGCCAGATCCAGACGAGAATAAAGCGACGGTTGCTGTGTCTGCCAGGACTGGCGGACAAAGCCCCAGGTATGCTTCGGAATGCGGAATTTTGTCATCAGCTCATCGCTGGCGATGACCTTTTCCACCACTTTGAGGCACATTTGATGCAGCTCTGCGGTGACCTCTTCCAGCTTTTCAACCTGGGCAAGCGTGAGCTTATAGTACGCGTCTTCACACCAGTACGGCTCGCCGTACATGGTGTGAAAGTTGAAACCGTATTCGGTGGCCTTATCGCGCCAGTCCGGGCGCTCAACAATACTGACTCTTTCCATGACCATCAGCCGCCCATTGAACGTGTAGTGGTACCGCTGGCGCTACGTTGCATGGTGCTCTGTTTAGCCACAGATTCGCCAAATCCGCCGCGGGTGACGGTAGTGGTGGTGGCCGGTTTCGGCGCCATGGCGGTTTTCGGCACGGTCATGGTGCGGCCCGGTGTCGCTGCGCCGTAGTTTTTACCGCTGGCGTCAGTGTACTTGCCGTATGCCGGACTGGCCGGGTTTTTCGAGCTGAACAGCGGCTGCTGAGCGCCCATTCCGCCGCCCATCAGTCGGCCCATCATGTAGCCTGCCATCAGCGGCATCCAGAAGCTGCCGCTGCTTTGATTCTGCGCCTGAGCCTGGCCTTCGCCGGTCGGCGCCATACCCGCTTGCGCAGGTGCTTGTTGGCACTGGCCTTCGCCGAATTCAGCGATACAGTCTTCGCGAGTGGCATATTTTGGCGCGGTGCGTTCCGCTTCTTTCAGCGCATTGTTGAACGCGGTGGTACATTCGGCGCTTTTACCCGGATTCGCTGCTGAGCAGTCGTCCGCGTTTTGATAAAGCGAAACCGTTTCGTCGCTCTTTTCACAGCCCGCGAGCATAAACACAGCGGTAACTGCCAGGGCGACAGGAGTCAGATGGCGCGCGCTCCAGCTTTTGCGGAACGAAGCGTGATGTATTGATTTTGTCCGTTTCATATATGTCTTCCAGGACCCAGTGGTAAATACTGCTCAGAATAGAGGATGACTGGTCGAAATTGAAGCGGGAAGAGGCGAGAATGCGCAGGAAGGGGCGGATCTTTACGTTGTCTTACGTTCAGACGGGGCCGAAGCCCCGTCATCAGCATTAATTACGGAACGGGTTGGTGCCGTTGCTGCTGGTTGTACGTGCTGCTGTCGGCTGCGCCGCTGGCGTCGTGCTGTTGGACGTATAACCATCCGCTGCGGCGTCTTGCTGCGCGTTTTGCGGGGCGATCGTATCCGGGGTAGTGGATACCGGTTTACCCAGCGTATTGTTCAGGGCCACCAGATCCTGCTCGTTCAGCGTACCGAGCGCGGATTTGACGTTTAACTGATTGATTAGATAGGTGTAACGCGCATTAGCCAGCTGTTGCTTGGCGTTGTACAGCGTGGTGGTGGCATCCAATACATCCACGATGGTACGTGTACCAACGGAATAACCGGCTTCCATCGCATCCAAAGAACTTTGCGCAGAAACAACCGCTTGTTTGTACGCGTTGATGCTACTGATGGACGCATTAATGTTGTTAAACGAAGAACGAACGGTCTGCACCACGCTGCGGTGTGCGCTTTCCAGTTGTTCGCTTGCGCCAACAAAGTTGTACTGCGCCTGTTTCACCTGCGAGTTAACCATTCCGCCCTGGTAGATAGGCAGCGAGAAGCTCAGGCCGATTTTGTTCTGACCCATGTTGCTGTCGTCATACTGGGAGGTGTTGGTTTTGGAACCGCTGTATGAGGTATCAGATACGCCAGTAGATGCGGTCAGGTCCAGAGTCGGTAAATGACCGTCCTGTGCCAGGCGAATCTGTTCACGCGCCAGATCCTGGCTCAAACGCGCCTGCAATAAGGTCAGGTTGCGGTTTTCCGCTTCTTTCAGCAGTGCGTTCACCGCCTGCGGTTTGTTGGTTTTGAAGCCGTCAACGTTCAGCGAAGCCAGTTCCGGGTAGTAGTTACCAGTCACCTGGCGCAGTTGTTCCACCGCGTTATCCAGATTGTTGCGTGCGGTAACTTCGTTTGCCAGCACGGTATCGTATTGTGAACGGGCGTTCTGCACGTCAGTGATAGCGACCAGGCCAACGTTAAAACGCTGAGTGGTCTGATCTAACTGACGGTAAACCGCATCTTTCTGTGCCTGGGTGTAAGACAGCACGTCAATTGCGTTCAGTACGTTAAAATAGGCGGTGGCGGTATTCAGGATCAGCGTTTGCTGATCGGTCTGATAGGTCACGTCCTGGATGCCCGCTGATTTTTCTTGCAGCGTCAGGGCACGCCATTTTGACATATCAAAAATGGACTGAGTTAACTGCAGAGATGCGCTGGTGGCGTTGGAGTTGACGCCATTTGCATCACGGTAGCCATTGCTGTAGGTGTAATCGGCACCTAATCCCAGTTGCGGCAGTAATGGGCTACGCGCTTCGTTAATTTTTTCGAATGCAGCATCGCGATCGGCGGCGGATTTACGCAATTCCGGGTTGCTCAGGCGTGCTTGCTGATAAACCTGCATCAGGTTCTCTGCCTGGCTCAGAGTACTGAACCCCGACAGGCTCAGGCCGATAAGGATGGGGAGCAATTTCTTCATTTGCATTCCTTGTTGTGAAGCAGTATTTAGCGCTGATCAAATTGTAAAAATATTTGCTGATTCTAGCAGAATCCGCCACTGCAAAAAGTTGGCGTTACGTGCCATACGGCGTTAATTTGCATCAATTTAACACAAGGGCGTTGAAACATCAGTCAAACGACCTTGAAATTCACATTTTAAACACTATTGGTTTCAGGACAGCACAATGCGTAAACCAGACAACTTGCCAATGACTTTCACTAAAAATGATGTAGAAATTATTGCACGAGAAACGCTATACCGCGGATTTTTTTCACTGGATCTTTATCGGTTCCGCCATCGCTTGTTTAACGGCGGTATGAGCGGTGAGGTAAAGCGCGAAATTTTTGAGCGCGGACACGCGGCAGTCTTGCTACCCTTTGACCCTGAGCGGGACGAAGTTGTGCTGGTCGAGCAGATCCGCATCGCGGCGTTTGATACCAGCGCAAGCCCATGGCTACTGGAAATGGTGGCCGGGATGATCGAAGAAGGTGAGAGCGTGGAAGATGTCGCGCGCCGTGAAGCGATGGAAGAAGCCGGGCTTAACGTTAAACGCGTAAAACCGGTGCTGAGTTATCTGGCAAGCCCAGGAGGCACCAGCGAACGCTCATCGATTATGGTGGGTGAAGTGGACGCCACGACCGCGAGCGGAATTCATGGTCTGGCTGATGAAAACGAAGATATTCGTGTTCATGTGGTGAGCCGGGAACAGGCTTACCAATGGGTAGAAGAGGGGATAATCGACAACGCGGCTTCTGTCATCGCTTTGCAATGGTTACAGCTGCACTATCAAGAGTTAAAAACTGAGTGGAAAAAATGAAGCGTTACACACCTGACTTCCCTGAAATGATGCGCCTGTGCGAAACCAATTATTCGCAATTGCGCCGCCTGTTGCCACGTAATGACGCAGCCGGCGAAACAGTGAGCTATCAGGTGGCAAACGCACAATATCGGTTAACGATCGTTGAATCGACCCGATACACTACGCTTGTCGCGATCGAACAAACGGCACCGGCTGTGACTTACTGGAGCCTGCCGTCCTTAACCGTGCGTCTGTATCATGATGCGAGGGTCGCTGAAGTGTGTTCAAGTCAGCAGATCTTTCGCTTCAAAGCACGGTATGATTATCCAAATAAAAAGTTGCATCAACGCGACGAAAAGCATCAAATTAACCAGTTTCTGGCCGACTGGTTACGGTACTGTTTAGCACATGGAGCGATGGCGATTCCGGTTTATTAGCGTCGTGAAACCTAAGGACACCATTTGGAAAGCCTGTTAACCCTTCCTTTGGCTGGTGAGGCCAGAGTCAGGATCTTACAAATTACAGACACTCACCTGTTTGCCGAAAAGCATGAAACGCTGCTGGGTGTGAATACCTGGGACAGCTATCAATCCGTACTGGATGCAATACATGCTGAGTCGCCAGAGTTCGATCTGATCGTCGCGACTGGCGATTTGGCGCAGGATCAATCCGCTGCGGCTTATCAGCATTTTGCTGAGGGCATCGCAAGTTTTCGTGCGCCCTGCGTTTGGCTCCCGGGTAATCATGATTTTCAGCCTGCAATGTACAGCTCGCTGCAGGACGCGGGCATTTCCCCGGCTAAGCGCGTCTTCATTGGCGAACAGTGGCAAATCTTGTTGCTGGACAGCCAGGTGTTTGGCGTTCCCCACGGCGAGTTAAGCGAATTTCAGCTCGAATGGCTGGAGCGTAAACTTGCCGATGCGCCTGAACGCAATACCTTGCTGCTTCTGCATCATCATCCTCTGCCAGCGGGCTGCAGCTGGCTCGATCAGCACAGTCTGCGCAATGCCGCCGAACTGGACAACGTGCTGGTGAACTATCCGCGCGTGAAGTATCTGCTGTGTGGGCATATTCATCAGGAACTGGATCTGGACTGGAACGGTCGCCGCCTGTTGGCGACGCCATCGACCTGCGTGCAGTTTAAGCCGCATTGTTCTAATTTCACGTTAGATACCATCAGCCCCGGCTGGCGTACGCTGGAGCTGTTTGCTGACGGTACGTTGCAGACTCAGGTGTGTCGTCTGCAGGGTAATCGGTTTCACCCTGATACCGCTTCAGAAGGTTACTGATGTCTACGCTTCTTTATCTTCATGGATTTAACAGTTCTCCTCGTTCGGCGAAGGCATGTTTGCTGAAAAGCTGGCTGGCGGAGCACCATCCGCACGTTGAGATGATTGTACCGCAGCTGCCGCCGTATCCTGCTCAGGCCGCAGAGATGCTGGAATCGATCGTTCTTGAGCATGGCGGCGAGTCGCTGGGGATTGTCGGTTCCTCGTTGGGCGGCTATTACGCCACCTGGCTGTCACAATGTTTTATGCTGCCAGCGGTGGTGGTGAACCCGGCGGTACGGCCTTATGAACTGCTGGTCGACTATCTCGGTCAAAACGAGAACCCCTACACCGGGCAGCAATATGTGCTAGAGTCACGCCATATTTACGATCTTAAAGTCATGCAGATTGACCCGCTGGAAGCGCCGGATTTGATCTGGTTGCTCCAACAAACGGGCGATGAAGTGTTGGACTACCGCCAAGCGGTGGCGTATTACGCCTCCTGCCGCCAGACAGTTACTGAGGGCGGAAACCACGCATTCACGGGCTTCGAAGATTATTTCAACCAGATTGTCGATTTTCTTGGACTGCACAGTTTCTGACGATCAATTCGAACTGCTTATTTAAACCATGACGCAAACTTATAACGCTGATGCCATTGAGGTACTCACTGGGCTTGAGCCGGTACGCCGTCGCCCTGGGATGTACACCGATACGACCCGTCCGAACCACCTTGGGCAGGAAGTGATTGATAACAGTGTGGATGAAGCACTGGCGGGCCACGCAAAACGTGTGGACGTGATCTTACATGCCGACCAATCTCTGGAGGTCATTGATGATGGCCGCGGCATGCCAGTAGACATTCACCCTGAAGAAGGTGTTCCGGCGGTTGAGTTGATCCTCTGCCGTTTACATGCGGGTGGTAAGTTCTCCAATAAAAACTATCAGTTCTCTGGTGGCTTGCATGGGGTGGGTATCTCCGTGGTCAACGCTCTGTCGAAGCGTGTGGAAGTAAACGTGCGTCGCGACGGGCAGGTGTACAACATCGCGTTTGAGAACGGCGATAAGGTGCAGGATTTACAGGTTGTCGGGACCTGCGGTAAACGCAATACCGGAACCAGCGTGCACTTCTGGCCGGATGAAACCTTCTTCGACAGCCCGCGTTTTTCCGTTTCGCGCTTAACGCACGTCCTGAAAGCTAAAGCGGTATTGTGTCCGGGTGTTGAGATCACCTTTAAAGATGAGGTCAACAATAGCGAACAGCGCTGGTGCTACCAGGATGGTCTGAATGATTATCTGAGCGAAGCGGTGAATGGCCTGCCTACCCTGCCGGAAAAACCGTTTATCGGTAATTTTAGCGGTGAGACGGAGACCGTTGACTGGGCGCTGCTCTGGCTGCCGGAAGGCGGCGAGCTGCTGACCGAAAGCTATGTAAACCTGATCCCGACCATGCAGGGCGGTACGCATGTTAACGGTCTGCGTCAGGGCCTGCTGGATGCGATGCGCGAGTTCTGCGAATACCGCAATATTCTGCCGCGGGGCGTGAAGCTGTCGGCGGAAGATATCTGGGATCGCTGTGCCTATGTGCTGTCGGTGAAAATGCAGGATCCGCAGTTTGCCGGGCAAACCAAAGAGCGCCTCTCCTCGCGCCAGTGCGCGGCATTTGTCTCTGGGGTGGTGAAAGATGCCTTCAGCTTGTGGCTGAACCAGAACGTGCAGTCAGCCGAACTGCTGGCTGAGATGGCGATTTCCAGCGCCCAGCGTCGTCTGCGCGCGGCGAAAAAAGTGGTGCGTAAAAAGCTGACCAGCGGTCCGGCGCTGCCGGGGAAACTGGCGGACTGTACCGCACAGGATCTCAATCGCACCGAACTGTTCCTCGTCGAAGGTGACTCAGCGGGCGGATCGGCCAAACAGGCGCGCGATCGTGAGTATCAGGCGATCATGCCGCTCAAAGGTAAGATCCTCAATACCTGGGAAGTCTCTTCCGATGAAGTGCTGGCCTCGCAGGAAGTTCACGATATTTCGGTGGCGATCGGTATCGATCCGGACAGCGACGACCTGAGCCAGTTACGTTACGGTAAGATCTGTATCCTGGCGGATGCGGACTCCGATGGTCTGCACATCGCCACGCTGCTGTGCGCACTGTTTGTGAAACACTTCCGCACGCTGGTGAAACACGGTCACGTGTACGTGGCGCTGCCGCCGTTATACCGTATCGACCTCGGCAAAGAGGTCTATTACGCGCTGACGGAAGAAGAAAAAGCGGGCGTACTGGAACAGTTAAAGCGCAAGAAAGGCAAGCCGAACGTGCAGCGCTTTAAAGGTCTGGGTGAAATGAACCCGATGCAGCTGCGCGAAACCACGCTGGATCCGAACACTCGTCGCCTGGTGCAACTCATCATTGATGATGAAGACGATCAGCGCACCAACGCAGTGATGGATATGCTGCTGGCCAAGAAGCGTTCTGAAGATCGTCGTAACTGGTTGCAGGAGAAAGGCGACCTGGCGGATCTCGAAGGGTAAGGGGTATGTAGGCCGGATAAGGCGGTTTGTGCCGCCATCCGGCAAGGTCATCATGCCCGATGGCGTACGCTTATCTGGCCCGGCGGCCAGAACAATAACTTAAATGCCCGGCTCCAGAATACGAATATTCATCTCCAGCACATCGCCTTTGACGGCTTCGCTGTAGGCTTTCATATGCGGAGTCTGCAAATGCGCTTCAAGGTGGGCGATGCTTTCCCACTGTTCAATCATGACGATTGAATCCGGGGCTGTAGTCTGAAAACTGACGCCAGCAGCATGATCGACCATCGGCGCGTAGCCGTGGCAACCTTCTTCCTGTAAAACGATCGGAACGATTTTAGCGAACTGATCCAGTACCGCCTGGCGGTGATGTTGACCTGGACGTGTACGGATTTCTGCAATAACGGTAAGCATGGTTAACTCCTTCTAATTCCAGGTTACCAGTTAACCAAAAATTTCGTTCAGATGCTTGCGATATTCTGCGATATAACGCGGGACATCCGGCATTTTAATCACGTCATTGGTGATAAAGGTCGGCAGCGCTTTCATTCCCAGGAACTGGTTTGCTTTATGGAATGGGAGATAAACGCCATCAACCCCAACGCCATGGAAGAACTGATCTTTTTCCGTGAAGGCTTCCATCGGCGCGTTCCAGGTCAGAGACAGCATGTATTTTTTGCCCTGAATCAGTCCGCCGGAACCGTATTTTTTTGACGCATCTGAACGCGTGCGCCCATCGCTGGCGTACAGCGTACCGTGCCCGGCAGTGAACACGTCATCAATGTATTTCTTCACCGTCCACGGCGCGCCCATCCACCAACCCGGCATTTGCCAGATAACGGCGTCTGCCCAGACGAAGTTCTGCACTTCTGCTTGCACATCATAGTCGCTGTCAGCGCGTACGACTCTAACATCATGCCCGAGGTCGCGCAGGATACCGTCCGCGACCTCGGTCAGGGTGTCATTCAATTGCCCATTAGAATGGCCAAATTTTTTCGCACCGTTGATAATCAGGATGTTGCTCATTTTGTGTCCTCAAAGAATAACGTTTGAGGCCGATTCTACGCTGATGATCGGTACGGTGAAATTAGCAAAATGTGCAAAGTCTTTTGCTGACTGCGCAATAATAACGCAGTTACCAACTGATTTTAGCTTCAAAGCCGCCTTGCGGCGCATTACCAAACGAGGCTGACATTCTGTGTAAGGTCGCGATGCGACGGACAATTGACAGCCCCAGACCGCTGCCGGTCACGCTTTGCCCCGGTGGGCGATAAAAGCGTTCTCCAATGTGCATCAGAACTTCCGGCGCAATACCTGGACCATTATCTTTGACGCTAAAATTGCGGGCGTTGAGCGTCACTTCCACAATACTTCCCCGTGGACTATAGCGAATCGCATTATCCAGCAGATTTCGCACCATCAGGCTGAGTAACAGCGGTTGCCCGGTACATGTGATGCCGTGCGCGTTAATCTGCAAACGTACGTCAATATGCGCCTGCTGGGCCGAATGGTAGATATCCATCACCGAAGATTGCAGCAACTCCTCCAGCGAGATTTCCGCCACATCCTGAAGATTGTCGAGGGAGTCAAGGCGCGAAAGCGTCAGTAACTGATCGACCAGACGCGTGGCGCGATCGATCCCGGCCTGCATCTGCATTAAGGCTTTTTGCCGTGCCTGCGGGTCATCGTCAGACAGTTGCGCCACTTCGGTTTGCACTTTCAGCGCCGTCAATGGACTACGCAACTCGTGAGCGGCATCTGAAGTAAAGCGCCGTTCACGCACCATGGTGGTATGAATACGGGTGAAAAGTTGGTTGAGTGATTCAACCAACGGGCGGACCTCGCCAGGAATGCCTTTCAAACTGAGCGGTTCTTCTGATTCCGGGTCGCGTAAACGTAGCGCCTGCGCCAGTTTCTTCAGTGGCTTAAGTTCAAGACTTAACAACACAATCAGGATTAACAGCATCAGCGGCAGAGCGACCAACCACGGCACCAATTGTGCTGTCACAATCGCTAAAGCCATATCTTCACGATACTCCCATTCCTGGCCGACAACGATTCGATACTTTTTATCTGCGGAAGTCAGCCAGACAAAACGCCATTTATCGTTGTCGCCATTCAGATAGCCATCGTCAAAACCTTCCCGGCGATAGCTGTAGGGAATGTATTGGCCATTGTCGCCATCGTGAAGAACCATTTTCCCTTCTGGCGTGTAGGCCGCAAAGGTCAGTACATCGTCGTCAATATGACCATGTTTGAATTTTTTCGGGGTATGCGCGATGCGTTCAGAGGCTTTGAGTTCATCAAGATCCAGCGTGACCAGACGCTTGGCGAACAGCATTTGCTGCGTGTCGAACATCTCATTCACGTTGTCGGTGGTTTGCTTCCAGGCGACAAAGCTGGAAATCAGCCAGGTCACTAAAACCAAAATCATGAAGATAAGCGTTAGCCTGATGCGCAGGCTGAGACGTTGTGCGAGTTTCATGCGTCACCCAGGGTGTAGCCAATGCCATGCACGGTACGGATAAAGTCGCTGCCGAGCTTACGGCGTAAGTGATGGACGTGTACTTCAACCGCATTGCTGGAGACGTTTTCGTCCCAGGTATACAGTTTTTCTTCAATCAGTTTGCGGGGCAGGACGCGGCCCTTGTTACGCATAAGCAGCTCCAGCAGCGCGAACTCTTTGGGCTTAAGAGACAACGGTTCGCCAGCCGCCGTGGCGACCAGCGCGCCGGGATCAAGCGTCACCTCGCCATGGCGTAATGTGTTGCTGGCCTGGCCGCTGGCACGACGCACCAGCGCCTCCAGCCTGGCGGCAACTTCAATCAACGCGAAGGGTTTACACAGATAGTCGTCCGCGCCCAGGCGTAAGCCTTCAACGCGTTCCGCCAGCGCGTCGCGGGCGGTCAGGATCAGCACCGGTTCCTGCTTTCCGTTGCCTCGCCACTCGCGCAGGATATCCCGTCCGTCTATGCCTGGCAGCGTCAGGTCGAGGATTACCGCATCATACGGGGCACTGTAGAGTGCTTCTTTCCCCTGACGTCCTTCGGTAAACCAGTCGATGCTAAAACCCATTTTACTCAGACCGGTTTTAAGGCCATCGCCAATCAACGTATCATCTTCAACCAGTAAAATGCGCATATATTCTTCCCTGCGAAAACTCTCTTTGCCGTCAGTAAACCTTGTCGCCGCCGCATCTGTACAGCAAAAAAGAATCTTTTTTTTCCTTAAGAACTTGTTAAGGATTAACTTATTTAATAGTCGTAAACCAACATGAAAGGGAGACATGACGATGAAAAAATTAGCTGCAATGGTTGCCGTAATGGCACTGTGTTCCGCACCTGTTCTGGCAGCGCAGCAGGGCGGCTTCTCTGGGCCAACGACGACTACGCAAAGCCAAAGCGGCGGGTTTGTCGGCCCGAACGGCAGCATCACGACGGTAGCAAGTGCTAAATCGCTGCGCGATGACGCTTGGGTTACCTTGCGTGGGAACATCGTTGAACGTATTTCCGACGATTTGTATGTGTTTAAAGATGCGACCGGCACGGTGAATGTGGATATTGACCATAAGCGCTGGAACGGCGTAACCGTAACCCCGCAGGATGTGGTTGAGATCCAGGGCGAAGTGGATAAAGACTGGAACTCCGTTGAAATCGACGTGAAACAGATTAGCAAAGTTGCTAAATAATCCCCATCAGGGCCGCATTCGCGGCCCTTTTCTTTGTGACTCAACACGCCAGATAGGGTAGTATCTGCGGCAATATTGCCCTTCAATAGAGGGGTACAAAGTTGAGGAACCACGATTAATGAGCGATATGGCAGAGCGCCTGGCGCTGCATGAATTCACGGAAAACGCCTATCTGAACTACTCCATGTACGTCATCATGGACAGGGCGTTGCCATTTATTGGCGATGGTTTGAAACCCGTTCAGCGTCGCATTGTGTATGCAATGTCCGAACTGGGGCTGAATGCCAGCGCCAAATTTAAAAAATCCGCCCGTACCGTCGGTGACGTGCTGGGTAAATACCACCCGCACGGCGACAGCGCCTGCTATGAAGCGATGGTGCTGATGGCGCAGCCGTTCTCTTACCGTTATCCGCTGGTTGATGGTCAGGGAAACTGGGGGGCGCCCGACGATCCCAAATCCTTCGCGGCGATGCGTTATACCGAATCCCGCTTGTCTAAATATGCGGAAGTCCTGCTGGGTGAACTCGGCCAGGGAACGTCGGACTGGGTGCCAAACTTCGACGGCACCATGCAGGAGCCAAAGATGCTGCCTGCGCGTCTGCCAAATATTCTGCTGAACGGTACGACCGGTATTGCCGTTGGTATGGCGACGGACATTCCGCCGCATAACCTGCGAGAAGTCGCCAAAGCGGCGATTACGCTGATTGAGCAGCCGAAAACAACGCTCGATCAACTGCTGGACATCGTGCAGGGGCCGGATTACCCGACCGAAGCCGAGATTATTACCTCGCGTGCGGAAATTCGTAAGATTTACGAAAACGGACGCGGCTCCGTGCGTATGCGCGCGGTATGGACGAAAGAAGACGGCGCGGTGGTGATTTCCGCGCTGCCGCATCAGGTTTCCGGGGCAAAAGTGCTGGAGCAGATCGCTGCTCAAATGCGCAACAAAAAGCTGCCGATGGTTGACGACCTGCGTGACGAATCGGATCACGAAAACCCGACCCGTCTGGTGATTGTCCCGCGCTCCAATCGCGTGGATATGGAACAGGTAATGAACCACCTGTTTGCCACCACCGATCTGGAAAAAAGCTACCGTATCAACCTGAACATGATCGGCCTCGACGGTCGCCCGGCGGTGAAAAACCTGCTGGAGATCCTCACCGAATGGCTGGCGTTCCGCCGTGATACCGTGCGTCGTCGCCTGAACTATCGTCTGGAAAAAGTGCTTAAGCGCCTGCATATCCTTGAAGGTTTGCTGGTGGCGTTCCTCAACATTGACGAAGTGATCGAGATTATTCGTCATGAAGATGAACCTAAGCCTGAGCTGATGTCGCGGTTTGGCATTTCTGAAACGCAGGCTGAAGCTATCCTTGAGCTGAAATTGCGCCATCTGGCCAAACTCGAAGAGATGAAAATCCGCGGTGAGCAGGATGAACTGGCGAAAGAGCGCGATCAACTGCAGGCCATTCTCGCTTCCGAGCGTAAAATGAATAACCTGCTGAAGAAAGAGCTGCAGGCCGATGCCGAGGCCTATGGCGACGATCGCCGCTCCCCGCTGCAGGAACGCGAAGAAGCGAAGGCGATGAGCGAGCACGACATGCTGCCGTCTGAGCCGGTGACCATTGTATTGTCTCAGAGTGGTTGGGTGCGTAGCGCCAAAGGCCACGACATTGATGCGCCAGGATTAAGCTATAAAGCGGGCGACAGCTTTAAGTCGGCAGTGAAGGGCAAGAGCAACCAGCCGGTGGTGTTCGTTGACTCGACCGGACGCAGCTACGCCATCGACCCGATTACGCTGCCGTCGGCACGTGGTCAGGGCGAACCATTGACCGGTAAGCTCACGCTGCCGCCGGGCGCGACGGTGGAGCATATGCTGATGGAAGGCGACGATCAGAAACTGCTGATGGCATCCGATGCGGGCTACGGTTTTGTCTGTACCTTCAACGATCTGGTAGCACGTAACCGTGCGGGTAAGGCATTGATTACGCTGCCTGAAAATGCACGCGTTATGCCGCCGGTGGTGATTGAAGATGAAACCGATATGCTGCTGGCGATAACGATGGCCGGTAGGATGTTGATGTTCCCGGTGAGCGATTTGCCGCAACTGTCGAAAGGCAAAGGGAACAAGATTATCAATATCCCTTCAGCAGAAGCGGCGAAAGGCGAAGATGGCCTGGCGCTGCTCTATGTGCTGCCGCCGCAAAGCACGCTGACTATTCACGTCGGTAAACGCAAAATTAAACTGCGTCCTGAAGAGTTGCAGAAAGTGACCGGCGAACGCGGTCGTCGTGGCACGCTGATGCGTGGTCTACAGCGTATCGATCGCATTGAAATTGACTCGCCTCGACGCGCCAGTCAGGGCGACAGCGAAGAATAACGCGACTGCCCGGCTCTCCCTGCTTTCGCTCAGGGAGAGCCAACGTTAAAATTTCCCGTAAAACCGTTGTTTATTCGTGCGTTGCGATTAACAATACGCTTTTCCAGAGAGCCGCCTTAACAAAGCCCTAACCTGATGCAGAGTTATGTATCCGGTGACGTAAAATGCCAGGCTCTTAGGCCTTAGAGGTTGTTATGTTATATATTTTTCGTTTAATCATTACTGTTATTTACTGCATTCTGGTCTGTATTTTCGGTTGTATATACTGTCTGTTCAGCCCACGGAATCCAAAACACGTCGCAACGTTCGGTCATATGTTTGGCCGCCTGGCTCCCCTTTATGGCCTGAAGGTCGAGTGCCGCATGCCGGCAGACGCGCAGAACTATGGTAATGCTATCTATATTTGTAACCATCAGAACAACTATGACATGGTTACCGCTTCGAATATCGTTCAGCCGCCGACGGTAACGGTGGGTAAAAAAAGCCTGCTGTGGATCCCGTTCTTCGGGCAACTGTACTGGTTAACCGGTAACCTGTTGATCGACAGAAACAACCGTGCTAAAGCGCACAGCACCATTGCAGCCGTGGTGAACCATTTCAAAAAACGTCGTATTTCTATCTGGATGTTCCCGGAAGGGACGCGCAGCCGTGGCCGTGGTCTGCTGCCGTTTAAAACCGGTGCGTTTCATGCGGCGATTGCTGCAGGCGTTCCGGTCATTCCAGTCTGCGTTTCTACAACCTCGAACAAGATCAAATTAAACCGACTCAATAATGGTCTGGCGATTGTAGAGATGCTGCCGCCGGTGGATATTAGCCACTTTGGTAAAGATCAGGTTCGTGAACTGGCAGCGCATTGCCGCTCGCTGATGGAACAAAAAATCGCAGAACTCGATAAAGAAGTTGCTGAGCGGGAAGCCGCCGGTAAGGTTTAATCCGCACAATTCGGGTTTTTTACAGGAAAAGATTTCCTGCGTGTTAATCGCCAGTTTTTCATGGAGTTTATATGTCATTCAGTCGGCGTCAGTTCATTCAGGCATCGGGGATCGCACTGTGTGCAGGTGCTGTTCCGCTGAAGGCTAATGCTGCCGGTCAGCAACAACCGTTACCTGTGCCTCCACTGCTGGAGTCTCGTCGGGGGCAGCCGTTATTTATGACGCTGCAACGCGCGCATTGGTCCTTTACACAAGGCACGCGCGCGCCTGTCTGGGGGATTAACGGCCGCTACCTGGGACCGACAATTCGCGTCTGGAAAGGGGATGACGTCAAGCTTATTTACAGCAATCGTCTGACAGAAAATGTCTCGATGACCGTCGCCGGATTACAGGTACCTGGTCCGCTGATGGGGGGCCCGGCGCGCATGATGTCCCCTAATGCGGATTGGGCGCCAGTGCTGCCGATCCGCCAGAATGCCGCCACGCTGTGGTATCACGCCAATACGCCAAATCGTACTGCCCAGCAGGTCTATAACGGTCTTGCCGGGATGTGGCTGGTTGAAGATGAGGTCAGTAAATCCCTGTCTATTCCCAACCATTACGGCGTGGATGATTTTCCGATCATTATCCAGGACAAGCGTCTGGACAACTTTGGGACGCCGGAATACAGCGAACCTGGCAGCGGCGGTTTTGTTGGGGATACGCTTCTGGTTAATGGGGCGCAAAGTCCGTATGTCGAAGTCTCCCGCGGTTGGGTACGCTTGCGTTTGCTGAACGCGTCAAACTCGCGTCGTTACCAACTGCAAATGAGTGATGGCCGTGCGCTGCATGTGATTTCCAGCGATCAGGGCTTTTTACCCGCGCCTGTTTCATTGAAACAGCTCTCGCTGGCGCCAGGCGAACGTCGTGAGATCCTGGTGGATATGACTAACGGTAATGAGGTCTCTATTACCTGTGGCGAGGCGGCCAGCATTGTCGACAGGATCCGGGGATTCTTTGAACCATCAAGTATTCTTATCTCCACGCTGGTGCTGACTCTGCGACCAACCGGCCTTCTGCCGCTGGTGACTGACAGCCTGCCAATGCGCCTGCTGCCAACCGAGATCCTCAGCGGTTCGCCGATTCGCAGCCGTGATATCAGCCTGGATGACGATCCGGGGATCAACGGTCAGTTGTGGGACGTCAACCGCATGGATATTACCGCGCAGCAGGGTACCTGGGAGCGCTGGACGGTGCGGGCGGATATGCCGCAGTCTTTCCATATTGAGGGCGTCTCGTTCCTGATCCGTAATGTGAACGGCGCGATGCCGTTCCCGGAAGACAGAGGCTGGAAAGATACCGTTTGGGTAGATGGTCAGGTCGAGCTACTGGTTTATTACGGTCAGCCTTCCTGGGCGCATTTCCCGTTCTACTTTAACAGCCAGACGCTGGAAATGGCGGATCGTGGCTCGATCGGTCAGATCCTGGTGAACCCGGCGCCGTAACGCGCCGGGGTTTGCGTTACGCCCGCCAGAACATGCGAGAAAACAGGATCAGTATGGGGTAAATCTCCAGACGCCCCATGATCATGGCCGCGCACATCAGCAGCTTTGCCTCCTCATTTAACGTGCCAAATGTCGTGGCGGTAACGCCAAATCCCAGCCCCATATTGTTGATGCAGGCGGCGACGGTGGCGAAAGAGGAGAAGAGATCGTAGCCCATCAGATTGAGCGCCCAGATAAAAAAGCTGGTGAACAAAACGTAGAGAAAGAAAAAGCTCCATACCGAACGCACCACCCTGTCGCTTACCACGCTGTTACCCACTTTGATGTTCAGCAGGGCGCGAGGATGCGCGAGCTGGTGTAATTCCTGGCGGCACTGCTTGAACATAATCAAAAAGCGCAGCACTTTAATTCCCCCGCACGTCGATCCCACACAACCGCCGAAGAAGCTGGCGCTAAGCAGCATGAAGATCGTGTGCGAGGGCCACTGCGCGTAATCCGCCGTTGACAGGCCATTATCCGTCAGCATGGAGCTGGCCAGAAAAAAGGCATGCACCAGGCTGTCCGTTAGCCCGTACATACCTGCCCGCCAGACCTGCCAGGTGGCGATCAGCGTGACCACCAGCGCAATTAGCAGAAAGAAACGCAGCTCGGCATTACGACGAAAGGGCTTGAAGGTACGTTTTACAATAGCAACGTACCAGAGGGTGAAGTTAAACGCGGATAACAGTGAGAACAGTCCGGCGACGAGTTCTATAGCGTGGCTGTTATAAAAGCCGATGCTCTCGCTGCGAGTGGAAAATCCGCCAAGAGAGACCGTCGACAGCCCGTGGCATAAGGCGTCGAAAAACGACATCCCGGCAGCCCAGTAGGCCAGAGTACAAATAAGACCCAGAATGACGTAGGTCAACCACAGCGTACGTGCGGTATCGGCAAGCCTTGGCGTGAGGCGTTCTTCTTTGAAGGGGCCAGGCATTTCAGACTGATACAGTTTCATGCCGCCAATACCCAGCAGCGGTAATACCGCCACGGCGAGGACAATAACGCCCAGGCCGCCAATAAAATTGAGCTGAGCACGATAGTAAAGATACGATTTCGGCAAGGCGCTGACGTCGTCAATCACCGTTGCGCCTGTGGTGGTAATCCCGGAAACCCCTTCGAACAGGGCATCGGCAAAGGAGAGATTTAAGCCATCGTCCATCCACATCGGCATTGCGCTAATTAACGAAAACAGTAGCCAGAACAAAACGATAATGACGAATCCATCTCGGGTTCTCAGTTGAATTCCCGCATGTTTGGTTGCCAGCCACGCCCCGCCGCCGAGGGTAAAGAAAGTCATAAATGTGCTGAAAAATGCGAAAAAGCTCCGCTCTTTATTTAACAGAGCGATGGTCATCGGCGGCAGCATGGAGAAGCTGTAGAGAAGAACCAGAAATCCGCACAGGTGAACAACAACCCGTAACTGGGAAATATGCAGTGAATCGTTGAGTCGCAATGAAAAATCCCCCGCCGAAAAGAGTGATCTCAGCTGGCCGGCATGGTGTTAATTATGATTGATAAAAATGGCTGTCGTAAAATTTAACAATTTATACAACTTTCTACTGGTCTGGTTCAGACTCCACTTCATTTCTTGCCGACATACAGCGTATAATCCCCGGCCTTTGATTATTTTTTTACCATTTTTGGAAGCACTATGAGCGCAATATCCCTGATCCAACCGGACAGAGACCTTTTCTCCTGGCCGCAGTACTGGGCTGCCTGTTTTGGCCCGGCACCGTTTTTGCCGATGTCACGTGACGAAATGGACCAACTTGGCTGGGATAGCTGCGACATCATTCTGGTGACCGGCGATGCCTACGTCGACCACCCAAGCTTTGGTATGGCGATTTGTGGCCGTATGCTGGAAGCTCAGGGCTTTCGCGTCGGAATTATCGCCCAGCCGGAGTGGAACAACAAAGACGATTTTATGCGTTTGGGTAAACCGAACCTGTTCTTTGGTGTGACCGCTGGCAACATGGACTCGATGATCAACCGTTATACCGCCGATCGCCGACTGCGCCATGATGATGCCTACACGCCGGACAACGTGGCGGGTAAACGTCCGGACCGCGCCACGCTGGTCTATACCCAGCGCTGTAAAGAAGCATGGAAAGATGTGCCGGTTATTCTTGGCGGCATTGAGGCCAGCCTGCGCCGCACCGCGCACTACGATTACTGGTCTGATACCGTTCGCCGCTCCGTTTTGGTGGATTCGAAAGCCGATATGCTGATGTTCGGCAACGGCGAACGTCCGCTGGTGGAAGTGGCGCATCGTCTGGCGATGGGGGAAACTATCGATCAGATCCGCGATGTGCGTAACACCGCTATTATGGTTAAAGAAGCGTTGCCGGGCTGGAGTGGGGTGGATTCTACGCGTCTCGACACGCCAGGCAAGATTGACCCGATCCCGCATCCTTACGGTGAAGATCTGCCGTGTGCTGATAACAAACCTGTCGCACCGAAAAAGCAGGAAGCGAAAGCGGTCACCGTGCAGCCACCGCGTCCGAAACCGTGGGAAAAAACCTACGTGCTGCTACCGTCCTTCGAAAAAGTGAAGGGCGATAAAGTGCTGTATGCGCATGCGTCGCGTATCCTGCACCACGAAACTAACCCAGGCTGCGCGCGTGCGCTGATGCAAAAGCATGGCGATCGCTACATCTGGATCAACCCGCCAGCTATTCCGTTGTCTACCGAAGAGATGGACAGCGTCTTTGCGTTACCGTACAAGCGTGTACCGCATCCGGCGTATGGCGACAGCCGTATTCCGGCCTATGAGATGATCCGTTTCTCGATCAACATTATGCGTGGCTGCTTTGGCGGCTGCTCGTTCTGTTCGATAACAGAGCACGAAGGCCGTATCATCCAGAGTCGCTCTGAAGATTCGATCATCAATGAAATCGAAGCCATTCGCGACACTGTCCCGGGCTTTACCGGCGTGATTTCCGATCTCGGCGGCCCAACGGCGAACATGTATATGCTGCGCTGTAAGTCACCGCGTGCGGAGCAAACCTGCCGTCGTCTGTCATGCGTCTATCCGGATATTTGTCCGCACATGGATACCAATCATGAGCCGACAATTAACCTCTATCGCCGGGCGCGTGATCTCAAAGGCATTAAAAAGATCCTTATCGCATCCGGTGTGCGCTATGACATCGCGGTGGAAGACCCACGCTACATCAAAGAACTGGCTACCCATCACGTGGGCGGCTATCTGAAGATTGCGCCAGAGCATACTGAAGAAGGCCCGCTGTCGAAGATGATGAAGCCGGGGATGGGCAGCTACGATCGCTTCAAGGAATTGTTCGATACCTACTCTAAACAGGCCGGTAAAGAGCAGTACCTGATCCCGTATTTTATCTCCGCGCACCCGGGTACGCGTGATGAGGATATGGTGAATCTGGCGCTGTGGCTGAAACAACGTCGTTTCCGTCTGGATCAGGTGCAGAACTTCTATCCATCGCCGTTGGCGAACTCCACAACCATGTATTACACCGGGAAAAACCCGTTGGGTAAAATTGGTTATAAGAGCGAAGACGTGGTGGTGCCGAAAGGTGATAAGCAGCGTCGTCTGCATAAAGCCCTGTTGCGCTACCACGATCCGGCCAACTGGCCGTTAATCCGCCAGGCGCTGGAAGATATGGGTAAAAAGCATCTGATCGGTGGGCGTCGCGAATGTCTGGTTCCGGCGCCTACGCTGGAAGAGATGCGCGAAGCGAGTCGCCAGAACCGTCATACTCGTCCGGCGCTGACCAAACACACGCCAGTGGCGCACCAGCGTCAGACGCCTGCCGCGAACAAAAAACGCGGGAAAGTGGCGGGACGTTAATCTGTCTTGCCCGGATAAGGTGCTTGCACCGCTATCGGGCAGAAGAGATCAGTATTTATGCCTCACGAATTCTGGCCGCTAATGCGGCCAGTTTTTCGTCATCAGCCCGTTCATGATCGTGTGACGACAGATATCCTTCATACTGCTCGAAAAATTTGTTCTGCCGCGATTCAATCGGTTTCCAGTGGGTTAAATCGCCAGTACCGTGCATGGGACTTAATTTACTGTGCACATGGTCTACGCCGAAACCTTCGAAGAACATTCCCGTACGACTAACATCCGGGAAAGCCTTATCCAGTTTCTTAGCCACTTTTTGGGTCGCCAGCATCAGGTCCGCTAACGCCTGCGGCGGCATATCGAAGGCATAGCTCGGGTAATGTTTTTTCGGGATCACCACGGTAAAACCGTCGGTGTTCGGGAAAATCGACAGAAAAGCCAGGTGGTGCTCGTCTTCCCATACCTTATGGCAGGGCGCTTTGCCTTCAACAATTTGACAGAAAATACAGGTCATTCCTTTTCTCCGCAGGTAAGGTATTCCTCAGAACGCAGTCAGTTTAGTACAGACCCAACACCTTCCACCACATCAGACCCACGGTAATAAAGACCGCCTGGTTAAACAGGCTGATGATAAATCCTGTGCGCCACCAGACGCCCGTTGGAACGTACCCTGCGCCAAACAGAATTGGACCGCGAGCATGAGTGTACTGGGTGAGCGAGCAGTACAAACTGCTGGTGAAGGCCAGCATTAGCGCCGTGGGGGCCGCGGGAATATTCAGATGCAGCCCGACGCCGAGGAAAACGGCATACAGCGCGGCAATCTGCGCATTTCCGCTGGCAAAAAAGTAGTGGGTATAGAAATAGGCGGCGTTCAGCAGTAGCAGGACGATCACCCAACTGGTCCCGTGCATAGTACTGCTCAGGCTATCGCCAATCAGATTGCCAAACCAGGTGGTGAAGCCCAGTTTTTTCAACTGATTCGCCATCATCAGTAGCGCGGCAAACCAAATCAGCGTATCCCATGCCCCTTTCTCACTTTTGACGTCCTCCCAGCTCAGTACGCCGCTCAGCAATAAAATCGACAGCCCTACAAACGAGGCGGTGGTGGCGTCAACGCCCAGCGTATCGCCAAAAATCCACAGCACCAGCAGTACGCCGACGGTTGCCAGCATCAGCCATTCACCGCGTGACATGCGGCCCATTTCCGCCAGCTCTTTGCGCGCCAGGTTAGGGGCATCCGGCGTGTGTTTGATTTCCGGGCGCACCAGCCAGTAGACCAGTAGCGGAACGAGCAGCAAAGAGACCAGACAAGGTAGCAGCGCCGCCATAAACCAGCCGCCCCAGGTCAGCGTAACCCCGGCGTTGGCCGCCAGTTTTACTGCCAGCAGGTTGCCGGTATAGCCGGTCATAAACAGTGCTGCCGTCACGTCGTTGACGTTGCCAATACAGGTGATAAGAAAGGTGCCGATTTTACTGCGGGACTCATCTTCCGGGTTCGAATGGAAACTACGCGCCAGAGAGTCGGCAATCGGATAGATGACGCCGCCGCAGCGCGCCGTATTACTCGGCATAGCGGGAGAGAGGATCAGATCGGCAAAAGCCAGACCGTAGGCGAGTCCCAGCGTGCGCTTGCCGAGCAGGCGGATCATCTGCAATGCAATGCGTCGTCCGAGGCCGGTTTTGATAAACCCACGGGCAATCATAAAGGCCACGACGATAAGCCAGATAAGTGAGCTGTTCAGTTCGCTGAGTGCTGTGGTGATGGCGCCGCTGGCGGTTTTATCCCCGGCAGCATAGGCGAGTGCGAACACCGTAATACCAATAATGCCGACCGCGCCGATGGGTAAGACTTTCGCCACAATAGAGGCGATGGTGGCAACGAAGATAATTGCCGAATGCCAGGCTGGCGCACTTAACCCAGTGGGGGGAGTAAGCTGCCAGAGACCGGCAGAAATGAGTACTATAAGAATTAATGGGAGCCATTTGACGCCATTACTTTTTTTATCAGCCACGATTACGCACCTATAGGTGTGGTAAATACATTCATTAGATGAATATATTTATTGAATAATTAACAGGTTATGTTGCGTAATGCTGCTCCAGCGACTGCAAGAAATACATCAATATATGTATGTTAATTGTTTCCTGATATTTCATTGCCAGCAAGGCCCGACGGGAGTGTCGGGCCGGAGAGAAGAGATTAACCGCCGAACTGGTCCGGGTCTGGTCCCAGCCGTCTGCCCTGATCGAGTTTCGCGATTTCGCCTAATTCTTCTTTATCCAGGCGGAAGTCCCAGACGTTAAAGTTTTCAGCGATACGGGCAGGCGTCACCGATTTCGGAATAACCACCAGACCGTTATCCAGATGCCAGCGGATGACAATCTGCGCTGGTGATTTACCATATTTCTCTGCGAGGTTACGGATGATCTTTTGGTCGAAGACGTCTTTCCCGCCCTGCGCCAATGGACTCCAGGATTCGGTCTGGATCTTATGCGTGGCGTTCCAGGCATGAAGCTGGCGCTGCTGCATAAGTGGGTGCAGTTCTATCTGGTTGATCACGGGATGAACGCCAGTTTCATCGATCAGGCGCTGGAGATGATTGATCTGAAAGTTGCACACGCCGATGCTCTTAATCAGCCCTTCTTTTTGCAGATCGATCATGTTTTCCCACGCTTCAACGTAGTGATCGATCGCCGGAACAGGCCAGTGCATCAGGTAAAGATCGAGGTAATCGAGCTGGAGTTTCTCCATGCTTTCGAGTAAGGCTTCCCGGGCGCGTTTCTGATCATCATTCCACAGCTTGGTGGTGATGAATAACTCTTCCCGCGGCACGCCGGCATTACGTATCGCTTTGCCGACACCTTCTTCGTTTTTGTATGCGGCGGCGGTATCAATCGAACGATAACCCACTTCCAGTGCTTTATGGATAGCGGTAATGACTTCTTCGTTGCTTGCCTTCCAGACCCCCAGGCCCAGTTGCGGCATGACGTTACCATCCTGTAGCTTGATAATGGTTGGACCGGTCATAATTCCCCCCTGGATTACAGTCACCGGAGCAAGCTCCGGTGAGTTAGGTGTGACTTAAGTCTGGTATAAATACCCAAAAACGAAAGGCGGAGGTTAAAAAACCTTAGCGGGCAGCTTCGTAAATCCGACGGCTGACGTCGAGCGTAATGTCCTGATGTTCACCCAGTTTCGTACCGCCGTGCGCTTGCAGTTTTTCCAGCAGCGCCGGGATGGAGCTACCGTCCAGACCGTAGTCAGACAAGCGTGTTGGTACGCCCATTTGTTCGAAGAAAGCACGGGTAGCGGCAATGGCGGCATCGATACGCTGGTCTTCGGAACCTTCGGTGATATTCCAGATACGTTCTGCGTATTGCAGCAGTTTGGCACGCTTGGTATCGCGTTTTTCATTCCACAGCGCAGGCAGAACGATGGCCAGCGTTTGCGCATGATCCAGACCATGCATCGCGGTCAGTTCGTGGCCCAGCATATGGGTTGCCCAGTCCTGTGGTACGCCTGCGCCAATCAGGCCGTTCAGCGCCTGGGTTGCCGCCCACATCACGTTCGCACGCACGTTGTAGTTTTCCGGCTCCTGCAAGGCTTTCGGCCCTTCTTCGATCAGCGTAAGCAGAATGCCTTCGGCAAAGCGATCCTGAATTTTCCCGTCGACCGGATAAGTTACATACTGCTCAACGGTATGCACGAAGGCATCTACAACGCCGTTCGCAACCTGACGTGGCGGCAGGGTATAGGTGTAAACCGGATCCAGAACGGCAAATACCGGTTGTACAAACGGGGTCATAAAGGCCAGTTTGTCGCCGGTGGTTTTCCGCGAGATGACCGCGCCGGAGTTAGATTCAGAACCGGTGGCGGGCAGGGTTAATACGGAGCCCATCGGGATGGCGCTTTTTACGTCGTTGCCGTGAGTTTCCAGAATACGCCATGGGTCGATGCCGTCAGCGTACTGTGCCGCTGCCGCGATGAATTTGGTGCCGTCCAGTACCGAACCGCCGCCCACTGCCAGCAGGAACGTTACTTTTTCATCACGCACGAGCTTTACCGCATTCATTAGCGTTTCATAAGACGGGTTTGGCTCAATACCGCCAAACTCCAGCACGTCCAGGCCTTTCAGTGCATCCTGAACCTGTGCCAGGACACCGGTTTTTTTCACACTGCCGCCGCCGTAGGTAATCAGTACGCGGGCATCCTGAGGGATTTGGTCGCGCAGCTCTGCAATAGCGCCTTTACCGAACAGAATTCGGGTTGGGGTATGGAGATTAAAATTGTTCATTGCTCGTTCCCTTGTGTGGGTAAAAAAGAGGGCAGGAGAGTGTCTGCCGGATGATGAACATTGTGGTCGCCAGCCGCGCTGCTCTCAATGCTCATTTCTGCCGATGTCTTGCCCATTTCTACAGATTACTGGAGAAAACGGATAAATCTGCGCATTATGTCAGGGTCGCAAACCGATGATGAAATGGTGCTTTATGAACCGTGAAGAGATCTGCCTTCTGCTGACAGATAAAATTAAGCAGCTGAAAAATAATGAAAATAAACTCAGTGCATTGCTGCCAGATGTCCGCCTGCTGCACGGAACGGAGCCAGCGGCGCGCACACCGGTCATGTATCAGCCAGGCATCATATTTCTCTTCTCTGGACATAAAATTGGTTATATCAATGAACGTGTATTTCGTTATGACGCCAATGAATACTTGCTGCTAACCGTACCTTTACCCTTTGAATGTGAAACGTATGCGACACCGGAGGTTCCGTTGGCCGGAATTTATCTGAATGTCGATATCCTGCAATTGCAGGAGCTGTTGATGGACATTGGAGAAGATGAGCTGTTTCAGCCTGCCATGGCGGCCAGTGGAATTAACTCCGCGACGCTTTCAGACGAAATTCTCTGCGCCGCTGAGCGCCTGTTGGATGTGATGGAGCGCCCGTTGGATGCGCGTATTCTCGGCAAACAGATCATTCGCGAGATCCTCTACCATGTGCTGACCGGACCGCGCGGCGGCGCGTTACTTGCGCTGGTCAGTCGTCAGACGCATTTCAGCTTGATAAGCCGGGTGCTGAAGCGGATTGAAACCAAATACACCGAAAATCTCAATGTAGAACAGCTGGCGGCAGAGGCGAACATGAGCGTGTCGGCGTTTCATCATAATTTTAAAGCGGTGACCAGCACGTCGCCGCTGCAATATCTTAAAAGCTATCGTCTGCATAAAGCGCGGATGCTGATGATTCATGACGGGATGAAGGCCAGTGCGGCAGCCATGCGCGTCGGCTATGAGAGCGCATCGCAGTTTAGTCGGGAGTTCAAACGTTTCTTTGGCGTGACGCCGGGGGAAGATGCGGCCAGAATTCGGATGATGCAGGGGAGTTGATTTCTTGTCCGTCTGAAAGGTACACCGTAGGCCTTAAAGCTGCGCGCCATAAGGCAAAATGCCGGAGATTATCCGGCCTACGGATGCGACTCAGGCGTTACAGTATTTTTTTTTAATCACCACGAACAGGGTTCCCAACAGACCTGCGGTTAACAGGGCAATCGGTAGGATCATTAAAAAGGTCATCACCTGATCTTCATGGCGTTTAACGAACGGGATCATGCTCAGCGCGTAGCCAAAGCTGGTGACGACGGTGACCCACAGCAGGCCGCTCAGCCAGTTAAAAAACTGGAATCGACGGTTGGGCAACCCTGAAATTCCCGCCATGGTCGGCAGCAAGGTGCGTACGAACGCCAGGAAGCGCCCGGCCAGCAGCGCCATCAGACCGTGTTGGTCAAACATGCAGGTGGCGCGCTGATGATATTTTTCAGGTAATTGCGCCAGCCAGCCTTTTACCGTTCGTGTGTTGCCCAGCCAGCGTCCCTGAATGTAACTGAGCCAGCAGCCCAGGCTGGCGGCGGCGGTCAGAATAGCTATGGTAGGTAAAAAACTCATCACGTCCTGGGCGATCAGCGCCCCAGCCAGTAATAACAGGCTGTCTCCGGGTAAAAAGGAGGCGGGCAGCAGGCCATTTTCTAAAAACAGTGTGGCGAACATGACGAAGTACACCACGCTCACAACGTGTGGATCCGCCAGCGCGGCAAAGTCGTGTTGCCAGAGCGCGGAGACAATATCTTGAATAACTACCATGGACTTTCCTGTGGAACAGCGTTTATGTGTGGATTGTACTCCTGAATTGTCCGGGATGCCTTGATCCCGGACGCAACAATTGCAGACTTTTCCACCAGAAGTGTCTGCATATATGTCCATCTATGGCAATGTTACTCGATTCGGGCAAATCCTGCGGCTAAATCGGCAATCAGATCGTCAACATTCTCTAAACCGATATGCAAACGGATAAGCGTTCCGCTGAAGTCCACCTCGCCTTGCGGACGGATTGCCGCAATGTGCTCCGGCTGGTTGGCGAGAATCAGCGACTCAAAACCGCCCCAGGAGTAGGCCATGCTGAACAGGCTGAAGTGATCCAGATACGCGGCTAACTCTTCATTATTTAGCTTCTTATTCAATACAAAGGAGAATAGCCCGCTGCTGCCGGTAAAATCACGTTTCCAGAATTCATGGCCTTTACTGCCGGGCAGCGCCGGGTGATTAACGCGGGCGACCTGTGGGTGGTTGGACAGCCACTCGGCGACCTTTAAGCTGCTTTCATGATGCTGACGTAAGCGTACGCTCAGCGTGCGTAATCCACGGCTGGTCATATAGGCGGTATCGGCGTCGAGCATTTGTCCCATCAGATAGGCATTTTCGCGCAGTTGATCCCAGCAACGGGCATTGGATACCGCTGTGCCGACCATGCCGTCGGAATGACCAATCAGGTATTTCGTACCCGCCTGAATCGAGATATCGATACCGAAATCCAGCGCCTTGAACAGCACGCCGGCAGCCCAGGTGTTATCAATTATGATGACTGCATCAGGCGCAACGCTTCTGACGGCGGCTACAATTGCCGGCACATCATGTACCTCCATGGTGACGGAGCCGGGTGATTCCAGAAAGACAACTTTGGTGTTCGGCTGAATGTGCTTCACAATATCGGCACCCACCAGCGGATCAAACCAGCCCGTTGAGACGCCTAGTTTGCCGAGAATTTTGGTGCAGAAGTCCTGGCTGGGTTCATAGGCGGTATTGGTCATCAACACATGATCGCCTTGTTCAACAAAGGCAAGGATGGTGTTGGCAACGGCTGCCGCGCCGCAAGGGAACAACGCGCAGCCCGCGCCGCCTTCCAGTTCGCACATGGCTTCCTGCAGCGAAAAATGCGTCAGGGTTCCACGACGTCCGTAGAAAAGCGCACCGTTAGCACGGTTGCGCGTGGCCTGCTTTTTTGCCTCAACGCTGTCAAACACCAGCGAAGAAGCGCGCTGGATCACGCTATTTACCGAGCCCAGCGTGTACTTTTTACTCCGTCCTGCGTGCACGAGTTTGGTTTCAAGTTGTTTATCTGCCATGGTGTATTACCTGTTTTTATACGTCTGGATGTCTAAACTACCATGAATCAAAGATGACGCATCCTGCAGAAAGGTCATACAGTAGAAAATAATCTCAAAATGCTTCTGGTGACTTTTTTACTGCGTAAGCGCAAGGAAAAGAAACCAAAGGTGCGGCAATATGTAAATAGTAATGAGAACGACTATCAATTCGACGTTGTTTTGATATGATTACGCTTAGATTTTGTGATTTGCGTCCTGGAGATACAGAGTGGGTAATAATTTGATGCAGACGGACCTTTCCGTCTGGGGTATGTATCAGCACGCCGATATCGTGGTTAAGTGCGTGATGATTGGGCTGATTTTAGCGTCAGTGGTCACCTGGGCTATCTTCTTTAGTAAGAGCCTTGAGTTCTTTACTCAGAAACGCCGTCTTAAGCGTGAACAGCAACTGCTGGCGGATGCCCGCTCTTTAGACCAGGCAAACGAGATTGCCGCAGGATTCGATGCTAAAAGCCTTGGCGCACAGTTGATTTATGAAGCGCAGAACGAGCTGGAACTGTCGGAAGGCAGTGACGACAACGAAGGTATTAAAGAGCGCACCGGTTTCCGTCTGGAGCGTCGTGTGGCGGCAGTAGGTCGTCATATGGGACGCGGTAACGGATACCTGGCCACCATCGGGGCAATCTCGCCATTCGTGGGTTTATTCGGTACGGTATGGGGCATCATGAACAGCTTCATCGGGATCGCACAAACCCAAACCACCAACCTGGCCGTTGTTGCGCCGGGTATTGCAGAAGCGCTGTTAGCGACCGCGATTGGTCTGGTTGCGGCGATTCCTGCGGTCGTCATCTACAATATTTTCGCACGTCAGATTGGCAGCTATAAAGCGATGCTGGGCGATGTCGCGGCGCAGGTGCTGTTGCTGCAAAGCCGCGATCTGGACCTGAACGCCAGCGCCTCCGCGCATCCGGTACGTGCTGCGCAGAAATTACGTGTAGGGTAATGTTCCATGGCAATGAGCTTTAATGAAAACCTGGACGATAACGGTGAAATGCATGAAATCAACGTGACGCCGTTTATCGACGTTATGTTGGTTTTATTGATCATCTTTATGGTGGCCGCGCCGTTGGCAACAGTGGATGTGAAGGTGAATCTCCCTGCCTCCACCAGTACGCCGCAGCCGCGTCCCGAAAAACCGGTTTATCTGTCAGTCAAAGCCGATAAGAGTATGTTTATCGGCAACAATCAGGTGACGGATGAAACCATGATTAGCGAGCTCAATACGCTGACAGAAGGGAAGAAAGACACCACAATTTTCTTCCGCGCGGATAAGACCGTCGATTATGAAACCATGATGAAGGTAATGGACTCGCTGCATCAGGCGGGTTTCCTGAAGATTGGTCTGGTCGGTGAAGAGACCGTGAAAGCGAAGTAACTTTCTCGCCGGGTAGTGGTTTCACCTACCCGGCCTGCTTATCCTGATTCCACGCCCCACAAACCCGTTCTTATCTGTTTTCATCTAACGCGACCGTGGTTATCCTGGTCGGTTCGTAGCTGCCTTCGGACAGCTTGCGCGTCAGGCGTAAGGTGGCCGTTTCTCGCGCGAGTATATGCTGGTAGGTGCTCTCCAGCCGGGCCATGATTTTATCCCGCAGTTCGGGTTGTTGGGCTATGATGGCCTCAATCGCGGCGCCATAGATCTCTTCTTTCGCCTGTAGCGCATAAATTTCACGGCGATTTTGCCATTTCATCCGCACCAGCGCGGCGGGTATAGAAACCATTTCCTGGGCAACGCTTTCCAGTGTTGCGTTTTTATTGGCAATCAGGATGGCTAAATTCTGCTTTAAGACAAACTCATCACTTTTATGGTCATCTAAAGCCAAATAAACATTATTATCCTCAACATCTTTCATTTTATTTCTCTTCCAGAGAATAAAAAATAGGATCGCTGGATTCGCGGGTAATTAAATTAAGCCAAATTTTATTGCCTTGCTCATTAATGATGGCTGTTTTTTCGGTCAAAATTTTACTTAATTCTTGTGCATTAATGTCGCCTTCTGCTTGCAATGAATTGAGCAAGCGCGTGAATGACTCAATCTTTGCCGCGCAAAACAAACGCTCTTTTAAATGACGGTCGCACTCTTCAAACAACATATTGCGCGCCTGGCCGGTCGCTGTAGCGCTGATCAAAATATCTGCTTCATAATCGCTTAATGTTCTCTTTCCCTGAGTCAAATTTTCACTGTTTTCTGTGGGGAAGGTATTAGTCGATGTTTGAGATAAATGATAATGCGCGGGAACAAGATGCTCGGGAAGCATGTTGAAATATCCTTTGATGCCAATACTGTATTGTTTTTAATATGTCAGGCTGCGTTGACAATAGCATGGCGTAATTTTAAAATCAAAAAAAATGGAGCCAGTATATGAACAGTATATTTTATTCTGTTATTACCCTGCTATTGCTTACCTGCGGGGTGCTTTTGTTGATGCGCAGCGCAAATAAAAACCGCTATGCAGAAAATGGTAACGCTGGACACCAGCCGGAAATCTTGAGTAAAGAAGAGGGTGAAGATCATTTTTCTGTATTGATGAATTCGATTACCCCGGTATGGTATTGGCGGGTTAATCACGAATATATCGATTTTATCCACTCGACGATCAAACGGATGACGATGGCGGAGCTGAATGAGACGCCTGGCTTATTTGATGCGCAGCGGCGCTGTAGCGACCTTAACTCTGCGGTGTATAAATATTACGACAATATAAAAAAACGTTGTCTCAGCGGGGAGAAGGTCCCGCATGCCGATCTGGATGTGCTCAACTTACGTCAGTGCTTCAGGGAGTTCAGCCTGGAGGCTTACCCTGCGCTCGTCGCGCTGGTGTGGCCGGAATACCAGCGTCCACAGCTCAAAGCAGAAGAAGTATAAGGTCATGGCGCGTTACCATGGCCGGGTAGATCTACATGGCTACCCGGCACGGAGTGACGAACGGCTATTTGTCAGATGAGGCTTGCCACAGGTTCAGCTCGCCATCAGCGACGTGTTTATCGATCTGCGCCAGTTCTTCGGCGCTGAACGTCAGATTAGCCAATGCCTGAACGTTTTCTTCCAGTTGCTCCGGTCGGCTGGCGCCAATTAATACCGAAGTGACCCGGTTGTCTTTTAGCAGCCAGCTTAAAGCCATTTGCGCCATCGACTGTCCGCGCTGCTGCGCCATCTCATTGAGCAAACGCAGGCTGCTAAGGTTTTCTTCCGTCAGCATATTTTCTGTTAGCCCACGGACTTTTTTCCCTTCACGCTGCATACGTGAACCTTCCGGGATGCCGTTGAGGTATTTCCCTGTCAGCAGTCCCTGGGCCAGCGGCGTAAAGGCAATGCAGCCCATGCCGTTAGCTTCCAGCGTATCCAGCAAGCCACTGCTGTCTACCCAGCGATTAAGCAGGTTGTAAGAGGGTTGGTGGATAAGAAGTGGAATTTTCCATTCCCGCAGCAGTTCGGCCATCTTTTGCGTTCGTTCCGGGGAATAGGATGAGATGCCGACATACAGCGCTTTACCGCTTTGCACCGCATGGGCCAGCGCTGAGGCGGTCTCTTCCATTGGCGTATTTTCGTCCACACGGTGCGAGTAGAAGATATCGACATAGTCGAGACCCATGCGTTGCAGGCTCTGGTCGAGGCTGGCAAGCAGGTATTTACGCGAACCGCCAGAACCGTACGGCCCTGGCCACATGTCGTAGCCTGCCTTGGTGGAGATGATCAACTCATCTCGGTATTGTGCAAAATCCTCGCGCAGTAAACGGCCAAAATTCTCTTCTGCGCTGCCTGGAGGCGGCCCATAGTTATTGGCCAAATCAAAATGGGTGATGCCTAAATCAAAGGCTTTACGCAGCAGGGCGCGCTGTGACTCCAGCGCCTGAACGTGCCCAAAACTATGCCACAAACCCAGCGACAGCGCGGGTAAGCGTAAACCGCTGCGTCCACAGTAGCGATAGAGCATCTGCTCGTAACGTTCAGGATTGGCAAACCAGGCCATGAGATCTCCTTAGTGCAGGTGAATTTCGAAACAGCGTTTCTATTCTAGCGGGTTCTCGGTGAATATTCTGTTCACAGGTCACACTGGGATGAAAAACTGGGCAGAATTCGTTACGCGAGTTATTGAAGGAGACCCGCGTGTGAAGGCTATATATCTCCCTGCGTTAATCACGGCTTTCATAATGATCCGACCTCTCATTATGATAATACTGACTCTGATTTCTCTTGGGAGCGCACTCTTGCAGGGTTTAATAAATATTTACGATAAAAAACAAAGCATTATTAAATAATTTAGGTGAGTTATCTGAATAATAATGCTAGCTAATTTCATTAGCATTCATGTTGATATCATCTGGAGAGATATGGCCTGGACTTAAGAAAGTAAAAAAATAAAGAACGCATTATATCTTCTCTACCGCCTGCCGATAACAAGGATAAGTATCGCCTGATGGCGAATTCCTCATCAACGGCAAGGAAATTATTATGGGTTTGCTGAAAAACTTCACTATTCGTATTGTCATGTTGGCAATACTGGGACTTTTTTGCCTGCTGTGGTCGGGCGTGGGTTTATTCAGTCTTCATTCTTTATCAAAAATATCAGAAGGGAATGATATTGACCGTCATCTCGTCCATCAGATGACTGTTCTCAGCCAGGGTAACGATCAGTATTTTCGTTTTGTGACGCGGTTAAGTCGCGCAATGGATGTCAAAATGAGCGGCGGAACGCCGGATTTTGCGCCAGCGCAACAGTCACTGGACAATATGAGTAAAAAACTCCAGGAGATGAAAACATTGTCTCCCGGCCCCATGGATCCTGAAGTCGCCGCGGCGGTGCTGACCAAGTGGCAGGCGCTGCTGGATAACGGCGTTATCCCACAAATGCAACTGGCTCAGCAGGGCACGCTCACGGCCTTTGCGGAGCATGCCAGCACCGTTACGCCAGCCTTGAGCCGTGAATTTGGCGCCAGTGCTGAGCGTTTTAACACCACTGCGGGTGAAAGGCTCGATACCACCCGCGTTATGGTCGATGGCAAAACGTCTATCATCCGGACGCTAATTATCACCGCCGTAATCCTCGGTATTGCGCTCCTGTTCTTTACCGACCGCTACCTCGTCGCCATGATGGTGAAACCTCTGGGACGTATTCGCCAACAATTTCAACAAATTGCGCAGGGCGATCTCAGCCATTCTATTGAAGATTTTGGTCGTAACTGCGTGGGCCAACTGGTGCCGTTACTGTGCGCGATGCAGGACAGCCTGCGCGAAGCCGTGAGTACCATTCGTTCTGGTAGTGACAATATCTGGCGAGGAGCGACGGAAATTTCCACCGGTAATAACGACCTCTCCTCACGTACTGAAGAGCAGGCTGCGGCGCTGGAAGAGACCGCAGCCAGCATGGAGCAGTTGACCGCAACGGTAAAACTGAACGCCGAAAATGCGCGTGAGGCCAGCCAACTGGCTGATACGGCGACAGAAACGGCAGGTAAAGGCAGCTCGTTGGTTTCAGAAGTGGTTGAGACCATGGACGGCATTGCCGCCAGTTCTAAACAGATCGCGGAAATTACCTCTGTGATTAACAGCATTGCTTTCCAGACCAATATTCTGGCGCTTAACGCGGCGGTTGAAGCGGCCAGAGCGGGCGAGCAGGGGCGCGGTTTTGCCGTGGTTGCCGGTGAGGTGCGTAATCTTGCCAGCCGTAGCGCCGGAGCGGCCAAAGAGATTGAGACGCTGATCGGCGAATCGTCGCGTCGTGTCGATCAGGGTGCTCGTCTGGTTAAAGAGACTGGATTAACGATGGAGGCGATTCTGCGCGGCGCGACAGAAGTCACCACCATCATGAAACAAATCGCCTCTGCTTCGGAAGAACAGAACAAAGGCATCTCACAGGTAAGCGTGGCGATCACGCAGATGGACAGCGTTACGCAACAGAACGCCGCGCTGGTCGAACAGGTTTCCGCCGCGGCAGTCGCGCTGGAACGGCAAACGGAAGATCTGCAACGTTCGGTGCAACAGTTCCGTCTATCAGCTAACGATGTGCAATACGCTGCCACTTCTACCGCTTCCCCTTCAGCAGAACGTAAAACCTCTGCAACAGCTAAAACGGATGACTGGGTGTCGTTTTAAGCTGGCACAAAAAAGTCCCTGATACCTCTGGTCTTTGCTTAAAAAATCGCTATATAATTTATTATATAGCGATTGGGGGTTATGCATGGACAACCATTTTGGTAAAGGCCTGATGGCCGGATTAAACGCGGAAAATGCGGATAGCGCACGCTCGGTGGCGCATTTTTGCGCGGATTATAAACGCGGTTTTGTACTGGGGTTTTCACATCGAATGTTTGAAAAAACAGGCGATCGACAGCTCAGCGCGTGGGAAGCGGGCATCCTGACGCGTCGCTATGGACTGGATAAGGAGATGGTGATGGATTTCTTTAAAGAGAACCAGTCCAGTACAACAATTCGCTTTTTCATGGCCGGCTATCGGCTCGAAGCTTGATCCGAAAGGGGTATTATCTTGCTTTAATTAATTACACTATTGACCTACGCCTTCGTTTTGTTGCTCCGTCGAAGTATTATATCGCACATAACCATATAAAAAGTGTGGTAAATGGCGCGCCGATCGCAATATGCAACATGCGAATGGTGCAAAATAAAAAGCCAGGTCTTCGCAACGGAATAACTATAAAATGACTGGAGATAACTCTCTCATCAATTCGAGCGGCATCAATCGCCGCGATTTCATGAAGCTTTGTGCAGCACTGGCCGCCACCATGGGGCTCAGTAGCAAAGCCGCCGCAGAAATGGCCGAATCAGTTTCCCGCCCTCAGCGCCCACCGGTTATCTGGATTGGTGCTCAGGAGTGTACGGGTTGTACTGAATCGCTGCTTCGCGCGACACACCCTACAGTGGAAAACCTCGTCCTGGAGACAATCTCTCTGGAATACCATGAGGTACTCTCTGCCGCCTTCGGCCATCAGGTTGAAGAGAATAAACATAACGCTCTGGAGAAGTACAAAGGGCAATATGTTTTGGTTGTAGATGGTTCTATCCCACTGAAAGATAATGGTATTTACTGCATGGTTGCCGGTGAGCCGATCGTGGATCATATCCGCCGGGCCGCTGAAGGCGCAGCCGCTATCATTGCCATTGGCTCTTGCGCCGCGTGGGGTGGTGTTGCTGCCGCTGGCGTTAACCCAACGGGTGCAGTCGGCTTGCAGGAAGTTCTGCCAGGCAAAACCATCATCAACATTCCCGGCTGTCCGCCGAACCCGCATAACTTCCTGGCAACGGTCGCACATATCATCACTTACGGTAAGCCGCCGAAGCTGGATACCAAAAACCGTCCAACATTCGCCTATGGCCGTTTGATTCACGAACATTGCGAGCGTCGCCCGCACTTCGATGCTGGCCGCTTTGCGAAAGAGTTTGGCGATGAAGGCCACCGTGAAGGCTGGTGTCTCTACCATCTGGGTTGTAAAGGACCCGAAACCTACGGCAACTGCTCAACGCTGCAATTCTGCGATGTTGGCGGCGTGTGGCCGGTGGCTATCGGCCACCCTTGCTACGGCTGTAACGAAGAAGGCGTTGGTTTCCATAAAGGTATTCACCAGCTTGCTCATGTGGAAAACCAAACCCCGCGCTCCGAGAAACCTGACGTCAACATGAAAGAAGGTGGCAATGTCTCTGCCGGCGCGATTGGGCTGCTTGGTGGCGTGGTAGGGCTGGTCGCCGGCGTCAGCGTGATGGCGGTTCGTGAACTGGGTCGTCAGCAGAAGAAAGATAACGCTGACTCACGGGGAGAATAACCGTGAACAGACGTAACTTTATTAAAGCAGCCTCCAGCGGGGCATTGCTGTTGGGCGCTGCGCCGTCCATCAGCCATGCGGCTGCAGAAAACCGTCCGCCGATCCCGGGTTCTCTTGGGATGCTCTATGACTCGACGCTATGCGTGGGCTGCCAGGCCTGTGTCACCAAGTGTCAGGACATCAACTTTCCGGCGCGTAACCCGGAAGGCGAGCAGACCTGGTCAAACAACGACAAGCTGTCGCCGTATACCAATAACATCATCCAGGTGTGGCGTAGCGGAACAGGCGTTAACAAAGACCAGGAAGAAAATGGCTACGCATACATTAAGAAACAGTGCATGCACTGTGTCGATCCGAACTGCGTCTCCGTTTGCCCGGTCTCCGCACTGAAGAAAGATCCGAAAACCGGCATCGTCCACTATGACAAAGATGTCTGCACAGGTTGCCGCTATTGCATGGTCGCCTGTCCGTACAACGTGCCTAAGTACGACTACAACAACCCGTTTGGCGCGCTTCACAAATGTGAACTGTGTAACCAGAAAGGTGTTGAGCGTCTGGATAAAGGCGGTTTACCGGGTTGTGTTGAAGTGTGTCCTGCCGGGGCGGTGATTTTTGGTACGCGTGAAGAGCTGATGGCTGAGGCGAAAAAACGTCTCGCGCTGAAGCCAGGCAGCGAATACCACTATCCGCGTCAGACGGTGAAAGCGGGCGATACCTATCTGCATACGGTACCGAAGTATTACCCACACCTGTACGGTGAGAAGGAAGGTGGTGGTACGCAGGTGATGGTGCTGACGGGTGTTCCTTACGAGGATTTGGATCTGCCAAAACTGGATGATCTTTCAACCGGTGCGCGTTCTGAACATGTTCAACATTCCCTGTATAAGGGCATGATATTACCCCTGGCTGCGCTGGCGGGCTTAACCGTGCTGGTTCGTCGTAACACGAAAAACGACCATCACGACGGAGGAGACGATCATGAGTCATGATCCTAAACCGCTGGGCGGAAAAATAATCAGCAAACCGGTCATTATTTTTGGGCCGTTAATCGTCCTGTGTATGCTCCTGATCGTGAAACGTCTGGTCTTCGGATTGGGTTCAGTCTCCGATCTGAACGGCGGTTTCCCATGGGGTGTATGGATCGCGTTTGACCTGTTGATTGGTACTGGCTTCGCGTGTGGCGGTTGGGCGCTGGCGTGGGCGGTGTATGTTTTCAACAGAGGGCAATACCATCCGTTGGTGCGTCCGGCGCTGCTGGCAAGCCTGTTTGGCTACTCGCTGGGTGGTCTGTCGATCACCATTGACGTCGGTCGTTACTGGAACTTGCCGTATTTCTACATTCCAGGTCACTTCAACGTGAACTCGGTATTGTTCGAAACGGCGGTCTGTATGACCATCTATATCGGCGTCATGGCGCTGGAATTTGCTCCGGCTCTGTTTGAACGTTTGGGGTGGAAAGTCTCTCTCAAGCGTTTGAATAAAGTGATGTTCTTTATTATCGCTCTCGGCGCGCTGCTGCCAACCATGCACCAGTCTTCAATGGGTTCATTGATGATTTCTGCGGGTTATAAGGTGCATCCGCTATGGCAAGCTTATGAAATGTTGCCGCTTTTCTCCGTATTAACCGCCTTTATTATGGGTTTCTCGATCGTCATCTTTGAAGGTTCACTGGTACAAGCCGGTCTGAAAGGTAACGGTCCGGACGAGAAAAGCTTGTTCATCAAGCTGACGAATACCATCAGCATATTGCTGGCGATTTTCGTGGTTCTGCGCTTTGGCGAGTTGATCTATCGCGACAAACTGTCCTATGCGTTTGCAGGCGATCTTTACTCCGTAATGTTCTGGATTGAAGTCGTACTGATGGTCTTCCCGCTGGTGGTGCTGCGCGTCACTAAGCTGCGTAATGACTCACGCATGCTGTATCTGTCCGCGCTGAGCGCATTGCTGGGTTGTGCAACATGGCGTCTGTCCTATTCGCTGGTGGCGTTCAATCCTGGTGGTGGCTACCACTACTTCCCAACCTGGGAAGAACTGTTGATTTCTATTGGTTTTGTGGCTATTGAGATTTGTGCATACATCGTACTCATTCGTCTACTGCCGATACTTCCTCCTTTAAAACAAAACGATCAAAATCGTCATGAGGCGAGCAAAGCATGAGCCAGAGAATTACTATTGATCCGGTAACCCGTATTGAGGGTCATTTACGCATCGACTGCGAAATTGAAAATGGCGTGGTATCTAAAGCATGGGCTTCCGGTACCATGTGGCGCGGCATGGAAGAGATCGTGAAAAACCGCGATCCGCGCGATGCCTGGATGATTGTTCAGCGTATCTGTGGCGTTTGTACTACCACTCACGCTATCTCTTCCGTTCGTGCAGCAGAAAGCGCGCTGAATATTGATGTTCCGGTGAACGCACAGTACATCCGTAACATCATTCTCGCCGCGCACACCACGCATGACCACATTGTTCACTTCTATCAGCTCTCGGCGCTGGACTGGGTGGATATCACCTCGGCGCTGAAAGCCGATCCAGCGAAAGCGTCCGCGATGCTGAACGGTGTGTCCTCCTGGCACCTGAACAGCACGGAAGAGTTCACCAAGGTTCAGAATAAGATCAAAGATCTTGTCGCCAGCGGTCAGTTAGGCATTTTTGCCAACGGTTGCTGGGGTCATCCGGCAATGCAGTTGCCGCCGGAAGTGAACCTGATTGCGGTTGCACACTACCTGCAGGCGCTGGAATGCCAGCGTGATGCCAACCGCGTTGTCGCGCTGTTGGGCGGTAAAACGCCGCATATCCAGAACCTGGCGGTAGGTGGGGTTGCTAACCCAATTAACCTCGACGGCCTCGGCGTGCTGAACCTTGAGCGCCTGATGTACATCAAGTCCTTCATCGATAAGCTGAGCGACTTCGTTGAGCAGGTTTACAAAGTTGATACCGCGGTTATCGCTGCGTTCTACCCTGAGTGGCTGGAACGCGGTCAGGGTGCGGTTAACTACCTGAGCGCGCCGGAATTCCCGACTGACGGTAAAAACGGCAGCTTCCTGTTCCCGGGTGGTTACATCACCAATGAAGATCTGTCGACCTATCGTCCGATCACTTCTCACTCCGATGAATACCTGATCAAAGGGATTCAGGAGAGTGCGAAACACGCGTGGTACAAAGACGAAGCGCCGCAGGCTCCGTGGGAAGGTACAACGGTTCCGGATTACACCGGCTGGTCTGATGACGGCAAATACTCCTGGGTTAAAGCGCCGACCTTCTACGGTAAAACGGTTGAAGTGGGTCCGCTGGCCAACATGCTGTGTAAACTGGCGGCCAAACGCGAGTCTACCCATGCCAAGCTGAATGAAATCATCGCGATTTACACCAAGCTGACCGGCAAAACCATCGAAGTGTCGCAACTGCACTCAACGCTGGGCCGTATCATTGGCCGTACCGTTCACTGCTGTGAACTGCAGAACGTTCTGCAGGATCAGTACAACGCGCTGATTGTGAACATTGGTAAAGGCGACCACACCACCTTCGTGAAACCGGATATTCCGGCAACGGGCGAATTTAAAGGCGTTGGTTTCCTCGAAGCGCCGCGCGGTATGCTGTCTCACTGGATGGTGATTAAAGACGGTATTATCAGCAACTACCAGGCGGTTGTTCCGTCAACCTGGAACTCAGGCCCACGTAACTTCAACGATGAAGTAGGACCGTATGAGCGCTCGCTGGTAGGCACGCCAATCGCCGATCCAAACAAACCGCTGGAAGTGGTTCGTACCATTCACTCCTTCGACCCTTGTATGTCATGTGCGGTGCATGTGGTGGACGTTGACGGGAACGAAGTGGTCTCAGTTAAGGTTCTGTAATGCGGATATTAGTCTTAGGGGTCGGCAATATTTTGCTGACCGACGAAGCCATCGGGGTGCGTATCGTTGAGGCGTTAGAGCAACGGTACATCCTGCCAGACTTTGTTGATGTTCTGGACGGTGGTACGGCTGGGATGGAGCTTCTCGGCGATATGGCGAACAGGGATCATCTGATCATTGCTGACGCCATAGTGTCGAAGAAAAACACGCCGGGAACGATGATGGTCCTGCGGGATGAAGAGATTCCGGCGCTGTTTACGAACAAAATCTCACCGCACCAGCTTGGCCTGGCCGACGTATTGTCGGCCCTGCGTTTCACCGGCGAGTTTCCGAAAAAGCTGACGTTAGTCGGTGTTATTCCGGAATCGCTGGAACCGCATATTGGGCTAACGCCGACGGTTGAAGCCATGATTGAACCTGCGCTTGAGCAGGTTCTTGCCGCGCTTCGCGAATCAGGCGTTGAAGCGATCCCTCGGGAGGCGGCTCATGTCTGAGGAGTTTGTCGGTTTTCAGACGGCCCCGAAGACGCAAATTCAGGCGGCGTTTGAAGAGATTGCCCGGCGTTCAATGCACGATCTTTCCTTCCTGCATCCGAATATGCCGGTGTATGTCTCTGATTTTACGCTGTTTGAAGGTCAGTGGACGGGGTGTGTTATCACACCCTGGATGCTCAGCGCACTGATTTTCCCCGGACCGGACCAGATCTGGCCGGTGCGTAAAGTCAGCGAAAAAATCGGGTTGCGTCTGCCGTATGGCGAAATGACCTTTACCGTGGGTGAACTGGAGGGCGTATCGCAATACCTCTCTTGTTCGCTGATGTCGCCGCTTTCGCACAGCATGTCGGCACAAGAAGGTGTCCGTCTGGCTGATGATTGCGCGCGCATGCTGTTATCGCTGCCGGTGAGCGATCCAAATGCGCCGCAGCTAAATCGCCGCGCGCTGCTGCTGGGTCGTCGGAACTGCGAAAATGCATGAGCTGTCCCTTTGTCAGAGCGCGGTTGAGATTGTTCAACAGCAGGCAGAGCAGCACGGTGTCAAACGCGTAACCGGCGTTTGGCTGGAAATTGGCGCACTCTCCTGCGTTGAGGAGAGTGCCGTCCGTTTCAGTTTCGACATCGTCTGTCAGGGTACGCTGGCGCAGGGTTGTGAGCTGCATATTGATTACAAACCAGCCCAGGCGTGGTGCTGGGATTGCAGTCAGGTTGTGGAAATCACCCAGCATGATGCGCAGTGTCCACTATGTCAGGGCGATCGTCTGCGGGTTGATGCTGGCGATTCACTGAAAGTGAAAAGTATTGAAGTCGAATAACCCATAGGTTGCTATGGGGCGGAGTCAGATATGTGTATTGGAGTCCCTGGTCAGGTTCTGGCCGTTGGTGAAGATATTCACCAGCTTGCGCAGGTTGAAGTGTGCGGCATCAAACGTGATGTCAATATTGCCCTGATTTGTGAAGGTGATACAGCTGAGCTGGTCGGGCAATGGGTGCTGGTGCACGTAGGGTTCGCCATGAGCATCATTGATGAAGATGAAGCTAAAGCCACGTTAGACGCACTTCGCCGTATGGAGTACGACGTCACCAGCGCGTGATTTTATGCCGGATGGCGC
>NZ_CP069763.1:441177-458260 GCF_016893685.1 Citrobacter cronae | reverse complement strand
GTAGGCCGGATAAGGCGTTAGCGCCGCCATCCGGCATCTNNNGTTAAGCCTGGCGCTTATCTTCGGTATTGGTATCGAAGTCGCTGGCGTCATGGCGTTCATGAAGCTGTTCGTTCAGCGGCCCGTTGGTACGGTTTACAATACGGCCACGCTTAACCGCCGGACGCGCTGCAATCTCTTTTGCCCAGCGCTGCACGTGTTTGTAGCTTCCTGCGTCAAGGAACTCTGCCGCGTCGTACACGTTGCCCAGAACCACATTGCCAAACCACGGCCAGACCGCCATATCGGCAATAGTGTATTCATCTCCGGCCACAAACTGATGCTGCGCTAATTGCTTATCCAGCACGTCGAGCAGGCGCTTGGCTTCCATTGTGAAGCGATTAATAGCGTACTCAATTTTTACCGGCGCATAGTTATAGAAGTGACCAAAACCACCGCCGAGGAAGGGGGCCGCACCCTGTAGCCAGAACAACCAGTTCAGCGTTTCAGTACGTTTAGCCAAATCCTGCGGCAGGAAGTAACCATATTTTTCCGCCAGATAGAGCAGGATTGCGCCAGACTCGAAAACGCGAACCGGCGGATTTTGCGAGTGATCGCGCAGCGCAGGGATCTTCGAGTTCGGATTCACCTCAACAAAGCCGCTGGAAAACTGATCGCCATCGCCAATACGGATAATCCATGCATCGTATTCCGCGCCCTTGACGCCCTGCGCCAGCAGTTCCTCCAGCATAATCGTCACTTTCTGCCCGTTTGGTGTACCCAGCGAATAGAGCTGCAGCGGATGTTTGCCGACCGGCAGCGTTTTCTCATGGGTGGCGCCGGAAACCGGGCGGTTGATATTGGCGAATGCGCCGCCGTTCGATTTTTCCCACGTCCAGACTTTCGCGGGCTGATAGGTATTGTCTGACATGTTGACCTGCCTTCTGAGTGGTTGTGTTGATGCAGTGTAGCAGTTAGGGAAAACTCAATTTAACAGATTGGGACTTTATGTCGCTTTGTGCTGAAAGGGGAAGATAAATCTAACCCGTTCATTGTAGCCGGGCCGTACTCCATGAAGAGGAAATCAATGTTGGACGGAAATTGCTACCGTATTCACCATCAAAAATTGGCGGTGAATAAGCAGTAATAATGAAAAATGGTGTTCCAGGAGTAAGCGATTATCAGGGCCCGGCGGGTGGGTGGGGCGCGGTAAAAGCCGTCACTGCTTCGGTATTTTCGCAAAAGGCTATCGCCCGCGACATTATCGCAATGTTCAAAATGAACCAGGTGAAAGGGTTCGATTGTCCGGGTTGTGCGTGGCCGGACCCTGGACATCGTGCGCCAATGGAGCTGTGCGAAAATGGCGTGAAGGCGGTCTCCTGGGAGACAACCAGCAAGAAAGCGTCCCCGGAATTTTTCAGCCGTCATCCGGTTTCCACGCTCTGGCACTACAGCGATTATGAACTGGAAAACATTGGTCGTTTGACGCATCCAATGAAATACGATGCAGCGTCAGACACCTGGCAGGCGGTGGATTGGGATATCGCCTTCCACGAGATCGGTGAGCGTCTGCGCAGCTATGACTCAGCGGAACAGGTTGAGTTTTACACCTCCGGCAGAACCTCAAATGAGGCGGCATTTCTGTATCAGCTGTTTGCCCGCGAGTATGGCAGCAACAATTTCCCTGATTGCTCAAACATGTGCCACGGTCCTACCAGCACTGGATTAACGCAGGCCATTGGCCTTGGGAAAGGGACCGTTGAACTGGACGACTTTGACCACTGCGATCTGGTCATTTGTATCGGACATAACCCCGGCACTAACCATCCGCGCATGCTGACCACTTTACGCGAGGTAGCCAAACGCGGAGCCAAAATTATCTCCATCAATCCGCTGAACGAAAGGGGGCTTGAGCGCTTTAGCTTCCCGCAAAGCCCAAGAGAGATGTTTGGCGGCCAGGCCACGGAGCTAAGCAGCGATTACTATCAGGTTAAAATAGGCGGTGATGCCTCGCTGCTCAAAGGCATAATGAAAGCGCTGATCGAAATGGATGAAGCGAGGATCTTACTGGATCGACAGCCCTGCCTCGATCATGCTTTTATTCATCAGCATACCGAGGGTTATTCGGCGCTGTATGACGATTTACGCCAGTGTAGCTGGGCAGAACTGGAACAGGACTCCGGACTGACGCGCAGTCAGATGGAGGATCTGGCACACAGCTATAACAAATCCCGCGCCACCATTATTTGTTACGGGTTGGGGATTACTCAGCATAAAAACGGCACCGGGAACGTTCAGCAACTGGTAAACCTGCTGCTGCTGAAAGGCAATATGGGGAAACCGGGCGCGGGGATCTGCCCGTTGCGGGGCCATTCTAACGTGCAGGGCGATCGTTCCGTGGGTATCAATGAAGCGGCGTCCGAAGAGTTCCTGCAACGCCTTGAGGCGCATTTTGCTATCAGCGTGCCGCGCAAGCATGGCCGCTCCAGCGTGGAGAGTATCCGGGCCATCGAACGGGGAGAGGCAAAAGCGCTCATTTGCATGGGGGGTAATCTGGCGGTGGCGATGCCGCAGCCGCAGCGTACTTTTGCGGCGATGAAAAATCTGGATCTGCAGGTCCATGTTGCGACCAAGCTGAACAGATCGCATTTGCTGCTGGCAAAACATAACTACCTGCTGCCCGCGTTAGGGCGAACGGAACGTGACATTCAGGCGACGGGGATCCAGTCGGTGACCGTCGAAGACTCGATGTCGATGGTTCACGCCTCCTGCGGCGCGCTGAAACCGGCTTCCCGCTGGCTAAAATCGGAACCTGCTATTGTCGCTGGTATCGCTCGCGCCACGCTACCTCTTTCACCAATCAACTGGGAAGCGTTAATCGGAGACTATGCGTTGATCCGTGACGCCATTGCCGCCGTGATCCCAGCGTTCCGTGATTACAACGCACGTATTGCCGAGCCGGGCGGATTTCGCATGGATACGCCCGCCTCGCGACGTGAATGGCGAACGCCGAATGGCAAAGCCAACTTTATCGTCAGCCATCAGCAAGCGGTGGAGCGGGAAAATCAACCTGCCGATGCGTTAGTTCTGGCGACGCTGCGTAGTCACGATCAGTACAACACCACTATCTATGGCATGAACGATCGCTATCGTGGCATTACCGGTCGGCGTGATGTGGTGTTTTTAAGCGCCGAAGAAGCGGCGGCTCGCGGTTTGAGCCAGGGCGATGTGGTCAACGTTCAGGCGCTGGACGACAACGGCCAGCCCTGTGCGGAACGTGTTATGCACGGTTTAACGGTGGTGATTTACAATATGGCGGCAGGCTCTGTTGGCGCTTATCTGCCTGAAGCGAATGTCCTGCTTTCGCTGGATGCGGTAGACACACAGAGTTTGACTCCGGCGTACAAAAGCGTACCGGTCACCCTGAAAAAAGCGTAGTTCCTGCTGTGAATTTTTCGCCTCTGAGCGCCAGCCGCTGCGTTGAGGTGTATGATGATGTCGACCTCTGTCCGGTTAGTGTCGCAGAGCAGGCAATCAGAGCGATAAATTCACGCCAACCTGCTCAGGCTGTATTGTTTTGAGGTAAGGTGCATGAGCAAAGGAACGACCAGTCAGGATGCCCCATTCGGGACATTATTGGGCTACGCCCCAGGCGGCGTAGCAATCTACTCTTCAGATTACAGCTCCCTCGACCCACGGGACTACGACGATGACGCGGCATTTCGCAGCTATATCGACGACGAATATATGGGCCACAAATGGCAGTGCGTAGAGTTTGCCCGCCGTTTTCTCTTCCTGAACTATGGCATGGTCTTCACCGATGTGGGCATGGCATGGGAGATCTTCTCCTTACGCTTCCTGCGTGAAGTGGTGAATGACAATATCCTGCCGTTACAGGCATTTCCGAATGGTTCACCCCGTGCGCCAGTTGCAGGTGCTCTGCTTATCTGGCAGAAAGGCGGCGAATTTAAAGACACCGGCCATGTGGCGGTAGTCACCCAATTGCTGGAAAACAAAATCCGCATTGCCGAACAGAACGTGATCCACACGCCTCTGCCTCCCGGACAGCAGTGGACCCGCGAACTGGAAATGGTGGTTGAAAACGGTTGTTACACCCTGCGTGATACCTTTGACGACACCACTATCCTTGGTTGGATGATCCAGACCGATGATACCCGTGACAGCCTGCCGCAGCCGGAGATCGCCAATGACTCACTGAAAATTAGCGGCGCGCGACTGGAAAATAGTAGCCAGTTTGACGGTAAATGGCTGGATGAGCAGGATCCGCTGCAAAAAGCCTACGTGCTGGCGAACGGTCACGTCATTAATCAGGATCCGCATCAGTATTTCACCATTACCGAGAGCGCGGAGCAGGAGCTGATTAAAGCCACCAACGAACTGCACCTGATGTATCTACACGCGACCGACAAAGTGCTCAAAGACGACAACCTGCTCGCGCTTTTCGACATCCCGAAAATCCTCTGGCCGCGTCTGCGTCTTTCCTGGCAGCGTCGTCGGCATCACATGATCACCGGGCGTATGGATTTCTGTATGGATGAACGCGGACTGAAGGTGTATGAGTACAACGCCGATTCCGCATCCTGTCATACCGAAGCCGGTTTGATCCTCGAAAGATGGGCCGAGCGGGGCTACACAGGACAGGGACATAATCCGGCTGAAGGATTGATCAACGAACTGGCTGGCGCCTGGAAACACAGCCGCGCGCGTCCTTTTGTCCACATCATGCAGGATAAGGATATTGAGGAAAACTATCACGCGCAGTTTATGCAGCAGGCGCTGCGTCAGGCCGGGTTTGACAGCAAAATTCTGCGTGGCCTCGATGAGCTACGTTGGGATGACGCCGGTCAGTTGATTGACGGTGATGGTCGCCTGGTGAACTGCGTCTGGAAAACCTGGGCGTGGGAAACCGCGATAGAGCAGGTGCGAGAGGTCAGCGAAACGGAGTATGCCGCAGTGCCCATCCGTACCGGGCATACCAATCAGGAAGTGCGTTTGATAGACGTGCTACTACGCCCGGAAGTGCTGGTCTTCGAGCCTCTGTGGACGGTGATCCCTGGCAACAAAGCGATTCTGCCGATCCTGTGGCAATTGTTCCCGCACCACCGCTATCTGCTTGATACTGATTTCACTGTTAATGAAGAGTTGGCGCGAACCGGTTATGCAGTGAAACCTATTGCAGGACGTTGTGGCAGCAACATCGATCTGGTGAGCCACCAGGAAGAGCTCCTGGATAAAACCAGCGGTAAGTTTGCTGAACAGAAGAACATTTATCAGCAGCTTTGGTGTCTGCCGAAGGTTGCCGGTAAATATATTCAGGTTTGTACCTTCACCGTAGGCGGTAACTACGGCGGAACCTGTCTGCGCGGCGACGAGTCGCTGGTAATTAAAAAAGAGAGCGATATAGAACCGCTGATTGTGGTGAAGGAAGCGTAATCTTTCTTCATGTCCAGAAATGAGTGCGAAAAGCCGGAGTATATCTTCGGCTTTTTTTATTTATAGTTAAATTGATTTCGATTATATTTTAATAAACACCGTGGCATATATTTATAATGATAATTATTTATTTTGGTAATGTTTCTTAATAAGAATACATTTATTCAGTGAATGCATTTAACATTAATTAATTCCTGTGGCTTGTATTAGATAAAGAGCTTCTTGATCTCTTTTTTAAATAAATAATTATAATGTGTTATTTGGTTGATTGGTGATATTGATCATGTTTTCACTTGGATAATATATCGGATTACGTCGCTATACTAATTATAATCATTAATTGTCATTAACAGTCGTTATTGGCTGCCCACAAAAATGACGTTGTATGAGACTCGTTGAGCGATTGGAAAATGCTCTGTTAGGAAACGCAAAACATCGGCAGGAATCGCCGGTCTGAGAGGGACGTATGGGTGACAGTTTTCAGAATGAAGTGCCAACGGCACGCGTTAATATCAAGTTAGATTTACATACCGGAGGCGTTCAGAAAAAAGTTGAATTGCCGTTAAAACTTTTAACCGTGGGTGATTTCAGTAATGGTAGAGAACAACGACCACTATCGGAACGCGAAAAGGTTGATATTAATAAAAATAATTTCAATGATGTGTTAGCTAAGTTCTCACCAGTAGTTAATCTGAGTGTTAAAAATACGTTAGCTGGCGATGATAGAAATGACGATATTAATCTTACCTTTAAAAACATCCGCGATTTTGAGCCTGAGCAGGTAGCCAGAAATATCCCACAATTACGCGTTCTGTTGGCTATGCGTAACTTACTTCGTGACCTGAAATCTAACTTACTCGATAACGCTGCTTTTCGCCGCGAGCTGGAAACCATCCTAAAGGATCCAGCCCTAAGTCAGGAACTGCGTAATGAACTGGCAACCATGATGCCAGAAGAGATTTAACGCTATACAGGGTTTCCTCCGCTTAATTGGCAGGAATAGTAAAGGACCATAAAAGGAATATGTTGATGTCTGTTCAGGAACATACCTCTTCAGTCGCGGCCACTACGACCAGTGAACGCAGCGTTTATCAATCCCTCTTTGACAAAATTAATCTTTCCCCGGTTTCGGCATTAAAAAATGTAGATGCGTGGCAGAGCGATGAAGCGCTTTCTGATGCCGCTCCGGCTGAACGCGTGACCGCCGCTATTCAGGTTCTGGTCTCATGTTTGGCGGACGCTGCACAGCCAGTAGAGCGCCTGGATAAAACGCTGCTTGATGAACAAATTGCTCGTCTTGATAAGCAGATTAGCGATCAGGTTAATGAAGTTATGCATCATGCTGAGTTTCAGAAGCAAGAATCGCTCTGGCGCGGTTTACATTCGATGATCACCGGCATCGATTTTCGTCGCAATGTCCGGGTAGAAATGATGGATATCAGCAAGGATGCGTTACGTGATGATTTTGACGATGCGCCGGAGCTTATCCAGAGCGGGTTATACCGCCATGTTTATATTGAAGAATATGATCAGCCTGGCGGCGAACCCATTGCGGCAATGATTTCAGCGTACGAATTTGATAACAGCCCGCAGGATATTGCACTGCTGCGCAATATTTCTGGCGTGTCGGCAGCCTGTCATATGCCGTTTATCGGTTCCGTTGGGCCGAAATTTTTCCTGAAAGAAAATATGGAAGAAGTCGCGGCCATAAAAGACATCAATGATTATTTCGAACGTGCTGAATACATCAAGTGGAAAGCATTTCGTGATAGCGACGATTCACGCTACATCGGGCTGACTATGCCGCGTGTATTGGGTCGTCTGCCGTATGGTCCTGATACCGTGCCGGTACGTAGCTTTAACTATGTTGAAGAGGTGAAGGGGCCGGATCACGAAAAATATCTTTGGACCAGCGCATCTTTCTCTTTCGCTGTGAACATGGTGAAAAGTTTTATCAAGAATGGCTGGTGCGTCCAGATCCGTGGGCCGCAGGCGGGCGGCGCAGTTAAAGACTTGCCTATCCATTTGTACGATCTGGGTACGGGTAATCAGGTGAAGATTCCATCTGAGGTGATGATTCCGGAAACCCGGGAGTTTGAATTCGCCAACCTTGGTTTTATTCCGCTTTCTTATTACAAGAATCGTGATTACGCCTGCTTCTTCTCCGCTAACTCGGCTCAGAAACCTGCGCAGTATGATACGCCGGAAGCGACGGCTAACAGTCGGATTAACTCTCGTTTGCCGTATATCTTCCTGCTTTCTCGTATTGCACATTACCTGAAAATACTGCAGCGAGAAAATATTGGTACGACCAAAGATCGCCGCCTGCTTGAGCTTGAGCTTGAGCTTAATAATTGGTTGCGCAGTCTGGTAACCGAAATGACCGATCCTGGCGATGATTTGCAGGCATCACACCCGCTGCGTGATGGGCGTGTCGTGGTGGAGGATATTGAGGATAACCCCGGTTTCTTCCGTGTGCGCCTGTATGCCATTCCGCATTTCCAGGTTGAAGGTATGGACGTCAGCTTGTCGTTAGTTTCACAAATGCCTAAGTCGAAATCTTAACGACGCAGCGCACAGGAGGTGCGATGAAGATCTATCGTCCGTTATGGAGCGAGGGGGCCTTTCTGGCTCCCCAGCAGTTTCAGCAACAGACACGTTGGGATGCCTATGTCGCTGACGTTGTTGCTCACATGTCACTTTCATCACCGTGGGGTGTCATCAGCGCGGAGTTTGATGAAAGTGCGCTAACGGTTTCCCGTTTGAATCCCGTTAATCTGGTTGTGCGCTTTCCTGACGGCACGTTAGTGGATACAGATATTTCAGATAACCTGCCTCCGGCGTGTGATTTATCGCATCTTACTGGTTACAGCAGTGTTGAGATCGTGCTGGCGTTGCCGCTGCTTTCGGCTAATGGCGGCAATCTTTCATCAGGCAACGGCGTTAGCCGTCCGTGTCGCTGGCAGCAGGAATGGCTGCCAGTACAGGATCTCTCAGGTCAGGAAAGAACTGATATGGCAGTGCTGCGGCATGCTATCACCCTCCGGTATAGTCATGACGATAACAGCGCTTACCTGACTTGTCCGGTAGCTTGCCTTATTCGTAATGCTCAGGGGCAATGGGAGCTGGGACGTGATTTTTTACCCCCAGCGCTTTCACTCTCAGCCAGCCCCTCATTAATCAATTCGCTTAGTGATTTGGTGCATCGTATCCAGGCTCGTTGTCGCCGCCTGATGGCCTTGCGCCGAGAAAGTAATGAACGAATGGCGGATTTTGCGGTAGCTGATGTTTCGTTGTTTTGGCTGCTGAATGCGCTTAATAGCTCAGAGCCTGTTCTGAAAGAAATGCTGCAAAACCCAGGCCGTCACCCCGAACTTTTGTGGCGTGAGCTGGCGCGGTTAGCAGGCAGCCTGCTGACTTTTTCATTAGACCATGATGTCAGCGTTGTACCTCCATACCAGCACGCAAATCCGCAGCAGGTATTCCCTCCGCTGTTTGCACTTTTGGTGGAACTGCTGGAAGCCAGCCTGCCATCTCGCGTTGTCGCTATTGAACTGACGCAAGAGCGACAGTTCTGGTATGGCGCTTTGTCGGATGCCCGACTGCGTGAAGGCGCTGATTTTTACCTTTCCGTTCGCTCGGATCTTCCTGCGCATGTCCTCCTTACGCAATTCCCACAGCTCTGTAAAGCAGGGAGCCGGGCAGATGTCTCTGATGTCGTCAATGTGGCACTGAGTGGTATTCCTTTAAAACCGCTAACGCATGTACCCGCAGCCATCCCGTTACGACTGGAAAATCAATACTTTGCTCTTGAGATTAATCATCCAGCAGCCCAGGCCATGCTGGATGCCGGTAATTGCGCTTTCTATGTGCCGGGAACGTTGGGAGAGATTCAACTTGAGCTTTTCGCGGTCTTAAGGGATTGAAATAAATGAATAAGGATATTGATCAGGTGTTTTGGCCAACCTGGCTTGCTGTCAGCCAGTTACGTGGCGGGGCGGAAGTCGATGATGGGGCTGCTTTTTATCGCCAGGCCTGTCAATGGGTTGATTCTGCGCGTGAGGCATTGCGCGAGATGGGGTACAGCGAACACAGCGTTGAGCACATGCTCTACACGCAATGTGCGTTACTGGATGAAAGCGTGTTGAACCGCAATCGGCAGGATAGCGGTTATACCACCTGGCTTGCGACCCCTTTACAGGCCCGCTATTTCAACACGACCAATGCAGGAGAAGAGCTCTGGGAGCGCATCCGTACCGTCCTGCGCGAGTCCGTTCCTGATACTGCCGTATTAACCTGCTTTTATCGTGCAATCACGCTCGGTTTTGTTGGGCGCTATCGTGAGCAAGGTGACGAGCGTCGTGAAGATGTTCTTGAAGCGCTGGCGACTCAGGCGATGCCTTTTAAGTTAAAGCACGATGCCCCAGTTATCATGCTGGCCTCTGGATTCTCAGGCGGTAAGCGCCGCTGGTGGTTGGCATGGATTGTCGGTGCGCTGGCGTTGGGTGCCCTGTGGCTGACATTTTCTCATGTCTTACAAGGGCAGGTAGCTCAGCTTATTGGGCAGGGATAAGGCATGGCTCAGTTGCGAGGGATCGTTAACTCTGTGCTGGCGGCCGTGCTGGCTTTGTTGCTGGTCTGGGGATTTAGTCCGTTAAGTGCGGGTGTAAGGAGTGGGCTTACCGTCTTTATTTTACTGCTTTTCATTCCAGGGATGGTTTATGCCTGGCGTCAGTATGGTCGGTTGAAGTCTGCTCATTCTGCTCATGAAGTTCCGCTCCCTCCGGAGAGTTTCAGTGGGCCTGTTGTGCTGGTGTGTGGCGATAATGATCCCTTGTTTGCCGGACGCGGCGATTCTTGCGAGAGTTCACAGGGCTGGTATTTATCTGTCCAGTCCCCGGAGCATTATATTGCTCTGGTTCGTCAGTTAGCTACGCAGCGTCCGGGGCTTCTTATGCGCGTTTCCGTGATGCTGGCCTTGGCTCCAGAACGGCATAATGATGAAGGCGCGCTTAAGCACATGCTGCTCAGCTGGCGGCGTGTGGTGGCCCAAAGCCGGCGTTGGTTATCAGGTATACCGCCGTTTTGGCTGTGCTGTTGGCTGAATTCTCCTCAGTGCAATGAGAGTGTACGTTGGTTTATTCGTACGCCTCAGGATGCGGAAGTGCAGTCGGCTACGGGATTAGACGACTTTGCGGCTTTCTCTTCGCAAGAGCGCCCGGCTCGTCATTTTCATCTTACACATGCAGTGTGGTTAGATAATTTACTGGGATGGCTGCAGAAGGTACAAGGCGACACCGAGCGCCATGCTCCGCCTCTTTTCTCTGCTTTACGGGTAGTGTGTTTCACCTCATTGGCGGTCTGCGAAAATAATCTGTGGCAACGGCATATCACGGCTCAAACAACGCTTCCTCCAGCCGCGTCAGCAGCGCCCGTACAGTTGCCTTTTCCTGATTTAGCATTGCCTTTTTTATCCCACCGCCGGGCGCTGACTGCTTTTCAACGAGCGGTGGGCGTAAGTGGTCTTCTGTGCGGCCTTTTTGTCGGGCTGGCAATGACATGCAGCTTTATCAATAACCAACATCTCATCAGGATCACCAACGATCATTTGACGGTATACCGCCATCTTAGCGGTAATCCTGTCGAGCCAAAGATTCAGGCTCAGGATCAACTTCGTCGGGATGCGCAGCGGCTGGATCGCTGGTATCAGCGAGGTGAACCCCTTTCTCTTTCAATGGGATTGTATCAGGGGATGAGATTGATCCCGCCTTTGCTGGCCGCCATCAGCGACTGGCTACCACCTGAAAAACCGAAAGTGACCTCCCCGCAAACCGTACGTCTGGACAGTATGTCGCTGTTTGATACGGGCAAATGGGCGTTAAAAGCCGGTTCAACAAAAGTACTCATTAGGGCTTTGGTCAATATCAAAGCTAAACCCGGTTGGCTGATCGTCATCGCCGGACATACCGATGATGTGGGTGACGATAAATCTAATCAGCAGCTTTCTCTCAAACGTGCGGAATCTGTTCGCGACTGGATGCGCGATACCGGCGATGTTGCGGAGAGCTGTTTTGCCGTTCAGGGCTATGGCGAATTACGTCCCTACAAAAGCAACGATACGCCTGAGGGGCGGGCAGCTAACCGCCGTGTAGAGATCAGTCTGGTACCGCAGGCTGATGCCTGTCAGGTACCGGGCATGAAGGAACCGTCACCGCAAGGCGGTGACGCATTAGCGAAGTAAAAATGGAGAAAGAGTTATGGCAATTCCAGTCTACCTTTGGCTGAAAGACGACGGCGGCGCGGATATTAAAGGCTCTGTTGATGTGAAAGACCGTGTGGGCAGTATCGAAGTCGTGGCCCAGGAACATAATCTGTACATCCCTACGGATAACAACACCGGTAAGTTGACCGGGACGCGCATCCATACCCCGTTCCTTTTCACTAAGGAAATCGATGCCTCCAGCCCGTATCTGTACAAGGCTGTAACCACCGGTCAGACCCTCCGTCAGGCAGAGTTCAAATGGTATCGCATCAATGATGCGGGTCAGGAAGTGGAATACTTCAACACCACACTGCACAACGTGAAAGTGGTGAAAGTAAACCCGGTGATGTACGACATTAAAGATCCCGCTAAAGAGAAGCATAACCACCTGGAACAGATTGAACTGCGCTACGAGAAGATCGTCTGGACCTATAAGGATGGCAACATCATCCATTCTGACGCCTGGAACGAGCGTACCACCGCGTAATGCACTAACGGATGAGGATTTCCTCATCCGTTTTTTTATGCCCTCTGCTGAGCGTCCCGGGCGGGGTTCAGCAGAGAGTATCAACATCACTATTACCTTATGGGCATTGGATTACGGCCACGGGCGGTAGCGTGCCTGAATACAGGGAGTCAGGAAGCAAATGGAACACCAGTCAGCAGTGTTATTACGACGTCTCAACCCCTATTGTGCTCAGGCGCTTGAAGCAGCGGCATCGTTATGCCAGACGCGCGCGCATGCAGAAATCACGCCCGAGCACTGGTTACTAAAGCTGCTGGAGCAGGGAGAGGGCGATATTACGGTCATTGCTCGTCGTTATGAATGGGATATCGACAATCTCTGGCAGTCACTGCTGGCGCATCTGGATGTTCAGCCTCGTTCCGTGAAAAGTCGCCCGCAGTTGTCTGATGCGCTCCTTTCTTTAATGCAACAAGCGTGGCTGTGTGCCGCAACGGATGAAAATTCGCAGATACGTGGCGTACATCTGCTGATGGCACTGGTAGGAAAGCCTTCACTATTGCAGTGTGACGGCCTGTGGCCTCTTTTGAGCGCCGGACATATTCAACTGGAACGGCTTCTGCCGCTATTAAATGTCCAGTCGGATGAACGTCCGGAAAGGCAGCAAGAAGCCGCTCTGACGCAGGTTTCCCCAGATGACGAAGTGCGTCCAGGACTGGCTCAGTCGACGTTGTCGCCAGCATTACAAGGCGTGCTCGATAAATTTACGCTGGACGTGACCGCGAAAGCGCGTGCTGGCGATATCGACCCGATATTTGGTCGCGATAATGAAATCCGGCAAATGGTGGATGTGCTGTCCCGTCGGCGAAAAAATAATCCCATTCTGGTCGGGGAACCTGGCGTCGGCAAGACCGCTCTGGTGGAGGGGCTGGCGCTGCGTATTGCTGAAGGTAACGTGCCTGATAGCCTGAAATCAGTAACGCTACGCACGCTGGATCTTGGGCTGCTACAAGCCGGCGCTGGAGTGAAAGGTGAGTTTGAGCAGCGGTTAAAAAATATCATTGATGCCGTTCAGCAATCGCCAACGCCTGTTCTGCTCTTTATTGATGAAGCCCATACCATCATCGGGGCTGGTAATCAGGCGGGGGGCGCAGACGCAGCCAACCTGCTAAAACCCGCTCTGGCCAGAGGTGAACTACGAACCATCGCGGCGACCACATGGAGCGAATATAAACAGTATTTTGAGCGTGATGCTGCGCTGGAGCGGCGTTTTCAGATGGTTAAAGTTGATGAGCCGGATGATGACACTGCCTGTTTAATGCTGCGTGGTCTGAAATCACGCTATGCAGAACATCATGGCGTTCACATCACCGACGAAGCGGTTAAAGCCGCCGTTACGCTCTCTCGCCGCTATCTTACCGGGCGGCAATTACCCGACAAAGCCGTCGACCTGCTGGATACCGCAGGTGCAAGAGTACGTATGAGCCTTGATACCGTTCCTGAACCTTTGACACGTTTGAAGTCGGAGATCACCGCGCTTGAAATTGAAAAGCAGGCATTGCTTGCAGACCTCGCGGTAGGAAATGGCCAGCATGGTGAAAGGCTGGCCAGTATTGAACAGCGGGAAAATCGTCTGCTTGTCGAACTGGATGAACGCGAAACCCAGTACGGCCAGGAATTAACGCTCACTGAGCAACTGCTGGCCAGCCGCCGTGATATTTCTCGTCAGGCGGAAACGGTTGAATTACAGCAGCAGCTTAGTGTGCTTCAGCAGGGCCATCCGTTACTGTTTCCGGATGTAGACGCGCGCACCGTTGCTACGGTGATCGCCGACTGGACCGGTGTACCTTTGTCTTCATTAATGAAGGATTCCCAGGCGGATTTACTGACGCTTGAAACCCAGATGGGAAACCGCGTTATCGGGCAGGATTACGCGCTGAATACAATCGCACAGCGGTTGCGGGCATCAAAAACAGGGCTTACGCCGGAAAACGGCCCACAGGGCGTGTTTCTGCTTACCGGGCCAAGCGGAACCGGCAAAACAGAGACGGCGCTGGCCCTGGCTGACATTCTCTTTGGCGGTGAAAAATCGCTGATCACGATTAATCTGTCTGAGTATCAGGAGCCGCATACCGTGAGCCAGCTAAAGGGCTCACCTCCGGGATACGTGGGTTATGGACAGGGAGGGATCCTGACCGAAGCGGTGCGAAAACGCCCCTATAGCGTGGTACTACTGGATGAAGTAGAAAAAGCGCATCGCGACGTCATGAACCTGTTTTACCAGGTATTTGACCGTGGTTTCATGCGTGACGGCGAAGGTCGTGAAATTGATTTTCGCAATACCGTTATTGTGATGACTTCCAATCTTGGCGGCGACGCAGTGATGCAACTGCTGGAAGAGCAGCCGGAAACCACAGAGTCAGAGTTGCACGAACTGCTGCGCCCACTGTTGCGCGATCATTTCCAGCCGGCGCTGCTGGCCCGCTTCCAGACAATTATCTACCATCCGCTCAGTGAATCTGCGTTACGTACGATTGTACAGATGAAACTGGAGCAGGTTAGCCAGCGATTACTGCATCACTACGGCATCACCACAATAATATCCGAGAACCTTTTTGATGCCCTGACCGCTGCTTGCCTGCTACCGGATACGGGGGCGAGGAATATCGATAGTCTGCTGAATCAACAAATCTTACCTGTGCTCAGTCAGCAGTTGTTAACGTATCTTTCCCGGCAGCAAAAATCTCAGCAACTCACTTTAAGTTGGAATGATGAAGAGGGAATGATGCTGGAGTTTAATGATGAGTAAACGTGACGATATTATTGAACCTTCCGAGTGGACCTTGGATCGTAAAACAGGGCTTGTTTACAGCGAAATATTGGGATGGATAGATATAGGCCATGCACAGGGAAGTGATATTAAAAACCTACTGTTAGATATAAAACGAGGTGAATCAAGTCGTGATGGTTATTATGACGTCACCTATAGCCAAAAGATGTTTGTATATCATCGCCAGTTTGGTACAGGAAAGTTTGTTAAGTGGCGTATCAAACAAGGTTTATCTACATGTGAGAAAAACAGCGTTGCGTTAGCCATGATGATGATGACGGCGCGCTTGTTTGAACGTTTGCAATCTAATTGGTGTTTTAGTTGGTATACCGACAGTGGATTTAGCGGAGAGGATCTTACCTCCGATCTTTTAGGCTTCTACCGGGCAATCCTTCCCTCAGACTACCCGTCAAGACTGAGCTTAGTTAGTAAAGAGCGGGCACTGAGTAGATGGGATTTTTATGGGCCGATAGGCAATTATAAGAATAAAGGATTTTTACCATTACTGTTTCCAGACCCCCAGGATAACTGTGCTGTCCATAAACCCTATAAAGGGCGCCTGCCTTCATTTATGACATGGGTGCAACCGTGGAGTGATTTCACTTCTGGTCGGGTAGAAATTATCACCGGGGATGGCGGTTATTATTCATTTTTGTCGAGGTGAATGATAATGAGCTACTATAAAATAATACTGGTGACGATTGCTTTGATTTTCTTGTCACCGCTGTTAATACCCTGGCCAGATAAATTAGAATATCGGGAAAGCGATCTTTTTGACTACTATTTCTACACTGATGTCGATATCAAGCAGGCTCCAAGGATATCTAATAATTATCGCTTTGAATATATTTCTCCTGATGGAAGTACACGGGAAACAAATCTTGTTATTTTTCACGGTGGTGATGTGGGAATTATTCGTGATTATCTAACAGGTCTTGGCTTTCATCTTTATGATTATAGTGATAATGGAAGAGAAGAACTTTGGATATCAAATGATAATCATCGATTTACTTTTTCTATTGTCACTAACAAGAAAAAAGATTTGGTCAGTTTAATAAAAACAATGCGTTGAGGGTAAGTTTTTGTTCTGGAAGCGGCTCTTTATCAATTTACTGGGGTTAAATATATGGGAATGGATGAATCACTTGGCGGCGGGATGTCATTTATATCTGAAAATACGCTGAATCGTTATCAATTGTATATCCCTTCATGCAAGTCTGTACTGGATGTTATTAACTTTAATGGTACAGAGGAAATGAGTTCGCTGTATCGATACGTAGTACATTTTTCCAGCCAGGATATCAGAGCAATCGAGCGCAACGGTTTTTGCTACTCAAACCGCACATGGAACCCGACGGATGTGGTTGGGGTTTGCGATCGGTGTCATGGTGACTGCGGTCGTAAATACAGGCGCTTTTCTTGGTATCACTCATATGCGCGCCGACGGATATGAACTGGTGAAGCCATTGCCGCAGATGCTGACGCCAGAGCAATTGTCCACGTTGAGGCAATCTTCAGATTTGAAGGAACAGAAGCAGGAAATAATTGCCGCAACGCAAGGGCAATTGGACGTTTTACATGACCTGTCACCTTTGTGGTCGAGAGAATATGCCGCATCATTAGCGCAGCAGTTAGTCACCCTGTGGCCGGAGGAATCGCAGACAACGACATTCGTTAGTGGGTTACAGAAAGCGTTAACCACGGAAGCATTGCCGGAAAGCGCTCTGCAAAACTGGCATGATGCCCAGCAGGGTCTGGACGCGTTAACCGCCCGGCTAAATATGCTTGATGAACGCAAAGGTAAATATCTGACGGGGTCGGAGCTGAAATCAGCCATTTTCACTATCCGCCGCCAGCTTGACCAAACGCCGCCGACAGAAGAGTTATTGCGTCAAATAGATGACGAATTAAAAAAGCAGGGGAGTGTATCACCCGCTTTGTATCAGCAGCTCGATATGCGGATTAATCAGCTTCTTAATCGCTATATGCTATTGAAAGAAAGCGCTACGGGAAGGGATTAGATTCTATTCCCCAAAAAGCAAAAACCCGCCTTTTGGGCGGGTTCTTTAAATAGTGGTGCCCGGACTCGGAATCA
>NZ_CP069763.1:430549-430773 GCF_016893685.1 Citrobacter cronae | reverse complement strand
TTTCCGTCCAGAAGCATCAGCATGCGCTCTAGGTCTGCTAACCGATCGCGCTACAAGCCCCAGTTGAGCCCAAATCCCCACCGGTCACATTTGATCAGCCCACTGACGATGATTTTCCTTCCAAATTTGCAAGGGCTATTCGTCTTAAAATCCCAGCTAAGTCCTTTGAAGACGTTAATTACACCCCGCTCAAATACCTCGCCCTTATTCAGATGCAGTTGCTC
>NZ_CP069763.1:430081-430340 GCF_016893685.1 Citrobacter cronae | reverse complement strand
TCCTGTTTCATAGCCCAGTCCAGAGCTGTTTTTCCGCCGATACTACGGGTCAGCGTCGAAATATCGTCAAGCTGCTGTATCAACGTTTCAATCTGTGCCAGTGCGGCATTACGTCCGGTGACTATACACTCAATGCTGGTGGAGCAAATCACGTCGGTGTGGCCGATTAAAACCTCGGGTTCGGTGAGAGTCAGTTCTGACATCATTTCTTTCCTTATATAAAGCAAAGCGCCAGTCGGTGAGGACTAGCGCTTATGGG
>NZ_CP069763.1:418301-419530 GCF_016893685.1 Citrobacter cronae | reverse complement strand
GAATCGCCACGGGTTTAACAGACACCTCGGAGTCATTTAAGATGGCTTAAAGAGAGGTGCCCATGAGCGGTAAGCGTTATCCCGAAGAGTTTAAAATTGAAGCAGTCAAACAGGTTATTGATCGCGGTCATTCTGTTTCCAGCGTTGCAACACGTCTCGATATCACCACCCACAGCCTTTACGCCTGGATAAAGAAGTACGGTCCGGACTCATCCACTAATAAAGAAGAGTCAGATGCTCAGGCCGAGATCCGCCGTCTCCAGAAAGAGCTGAAGCGGGTTACCGACGAACGGGACATATTAAAAAAAGCCGCGGCGTACTTCGCAAAGCTGTCCGACTGAGGTACGCCTTTATCCGTGACAACACCTGTTGCTGGCCTGTTCGTCTGCTCTGCAGGGTGCTGGATGTTCATCCCAGTGGCTTTTACGCCTGGTTTAAGCAACCGTATTCTCAGCGCCACCAGGTAGATCTGAGACTGACGGGACAGATCAAACAGTTCTGGCTGGAGTCCGGTTGCGTCTATGGTTATCGCAAAATCCATTTGGATCTGCGGGACAGCGGGCAACAGTGCGGAGTGAACAGAGTCTGGCGACTGATGAAACGTGTCGGGATAAAGGCTCAGGTCGGATACCGGAGCCCGCGGGCACGTAAAGGCGAGGCCAGTATCGTGTCGCCCAACAGGCTCCAGCGACAGTTCAATCCGGATGCTCCGGATGAGAGTTGGGTAACGGACATAACCTACATCAGGACCCACGAAGGCTGGCTGTATCTTGCCGTGGTTGTTGATCTGTTCTCACGCAAAATTATCGGCTGGTCCATACAATCCCGGATGACAAAGGACATTGTCCTGAACGCACTGCTGATGGCTGTATGGCGGCGTAATCCCCAAAAACAGGTGCTGGTTCATTCGGACCAGGGCAGTCAGTACACAAGCCATGAGTGGCAGTCGTTCCTGAAATCACACGGCCTGGAGGGGAGCATGAGCCGTCGCGGTAACTGTCACGATAATGCGGTTGCAGAAAGCTTTTTCCAGTTGCTGAAACGCGAACGGATAAAGAAAAAGATCTACGGAACGCGGGAAGAAGCCCGCAGCGATATTTTTGATTACATCGAAATGTTTTATAACAGTAAGCGTCGGCATGGTTCTAGCGAACAGATGTCACCGACAGAATATGAAAACCAGTATTATCAACGGCTCGGAAGTGTCTAGATTATCCGTGGCGATTCAG
>NZ_CP069763.1:388372-388465 GCF_016893685.1 Citrobacter cronae | reverse complement strand
TTGATACGGTTTGCTGCAATATATCCGGCGTCGTTAGTGGGTCTGATGACCCGCGCCATGATGTCATCCGCACCCTGTTTCCTAATCACTACA
>NZ_CP069763.1:348945-378539 GCF_016893685.1 Citrobacter cronae | reverse complement strand
TTGGTGCCCGGACTCGGAATCGAACCAAGGACACGGGGATTTTCAATCCCCTGCTCTACCGACTGAGCTATCCGGGCAACGAGGCGCATTAAACCCGATTCGCTTCGCTTCGTCAACGAAATTTCTTCAAATCAATGCAGACTGCACAATCTATCACCACATTGCTGCTATTGCACGCATTCTCAGGCAAAAAATGCCGTCCACGCGGCGGAAAGCGGCATTGCCAGCAGCAGGGCCGGAAGCATATTTACAACGGCAAACATTTTGATGCCGCAAATACGTAAACCGGTTGCCAGCAGCAATAGTCCGCCTACAGCGCTGAAATCAGCCATCATCGCAGGCGTGGTCAGGGGTAAAATCAGCGCCGCGCAGGCGGCCAGCGTCAACTGGATTGCCAGCATCGGCACACAAATGGCAGAGACCGCGATCCCCAGCGAACAGGCAAAAATGATGGCCGTGAAGAAATCAAGAAACGATTTCGCGATTAATATATTTGGATCGCCGGTCATGCCTTCATGTATCGCCCCGAAGATCCCGGTTCCGCTGGCGCAAAACAGCACGATGATGGCCACGTAACTTTGGATAAATGATTCATGCGTTGCGTTGGCGTCCGAACGGGTGAAAAGCTGCTGTGCTTTGGCTACGGCGGCGTTAATCCCTTTCTCCAGATGACAGAATTCGCCAATTAACGCGCCAACCAGCGTTGCCAGAACCATTACCGGCAAGTTGGCGCATTTGATAACCAGCAAGATACCAATTCCCAAAGAGCACAGGCCGAATATGGAGGTCATCGAGACCCGAATGCGCTCCGGTAAATGCTGGCTAAGTAGTGCGCCGAAAACGCCGCCAAATAAAATGGCGCCGCCATTAATAAAGGGTCCGATTACCACGTTTGCTCCTGCATACCCATTATCGTCTTGATCCTGAAGGCAATTGACTGGGTGAAATTATGTTTCAGATTGCATTATTATGCCGCTAATTTCAGACAAAATGTTTGTTTATCTGTGAGGTTTTAGCTCCGGATTTTATCTTGCGCCTGTCAGTGAAAGGTGCCATGATTGCGCGAATTTTCTCCTGTCTGAATGGGGCTGCCTGGGATGAAATTATTCCCCCTACATCGCCTTCCCTATCGCCTTTTTGCGCGACGCTTGCCCCTTCCTGCAACATATCTTCACGCTTCCACCATGCGGTGAGGTAAGCGCACGCTCACTGCAGGATAACAGTAAGATCAGAGGCTATCTGCTTTTACTGATGTCTGGCGGTCGGGGCTGGTAACCAGTTTGACCTGTCATTTCGTGGGCAAAGCAGTGCGGCTTTGCCGGGACTTTTGATTTTCCCGAAACGGGTTATTGCGCTTATGAAATCAATGAAAATTGCCGCCAGTAGTGAACTGGTCTCTCGTCTGTCCAGCCATCGTCAGGTGGTATCGTTGGACAGCACTGATTTTACTGACGTTGCGGCAGTCGTCATTACCGTTGTGGACAGCCGCAGCGGGATCCTTGCTTTGCTTAAACGCACAGGTTTTCATTTACCCGTGTTTCTGTTCGCGGAATCCGATGTGGAGGTGCCAGCGGGAGTAAATGCGGTCATTCGTGGTCAGGCTCAGGAGTGGCTGGAGCTGGAGACTGCTGCCTGTCAGTATGAAGACGATCTACTGCCGCCGTTCTACGACACGCTGACCCAGTATGTCGAAATGGGGAACAGCACGTTTGCCTGCCCGGGACACCAACACGGTGAGTTTTTTAAGAAGCATCCTGCGGGGCGGCATTTCTACGAATTCTTTGGTGAGAATCTGTTTCGTGCGGACATGTGCAACGCTGACGTTAAGCTTGGCGATCTGCTGATTCATGAAGGGTCAGCGAAACATGCGCAGAAATTTGCCGCGAAAGTTTTCCACGCGGATAAAACCTACTTTGTGCTGAACGGAACCTCTGCGGCCAATAAAGTGGTAACCAATGCGCTGCTGACGCGTGGGGATCTGGTGCTTTTTGACCGTAACAACCATAAGTCGAACCACCACGGCGCGCTGATCCAGGCGGGCGCCACGCCGGTTTATCTGGAAGCGGCGCGTAATCCGTTTGGCTTTATCGGCGGCATTGATGAGCACTGCTTTGATGAGCAGTACCTGCGTCAGCAGATCCGTGAAGTTGCGCCACAAAAGGCTGACCAGCCGCGTCCGTTCCGTCTGGCGATCATTCAACTCGGCACTTATGACGGCACGATCTACAACGCCCGGCAGGTGATCGACAAGATCGGTAGCCTGTGTGATTACATCCTGTTTGATTCCGCATGGGTCGGCTACGAGCAATTTATCCCGATGATGGCCGATAGCTCACCGTTGCTGTTGGAGCTTAATGCTAACGATCCGGGGATCTTTGTGACGCAGTCAGTACACAAACAACAGGCTGGGTTTTCGCAAACCTCGCAGATCCACAAAAAGGATAACCACATTCGCGGCCAGGCGCGGTTCTGCCCGCATAAGCGGCTGAACAACGCGTTTATGCTGCATGCTTCCACCAGTCCGTTTTATCCGCTGTTTGCGGCGTTGGACGTTAACGCCAAAATTCATGAAGGCGAGAGCGGTCGTCGGCTATGGGCGGAGTGCGTGGCGCTGGGAATCGAGGCCCGTAAAGCGATAATTGCTCGCTGTAAGATGATTCAGCCGTTTATTCCCCCGGTGGTTGATGGCAAACCGTGGGAAACCTATCCGACGGCGGTGATTGCCAGCGAGCGTCGCTTCTTTAGCTTTGAGCCTGGCGCGAAGTGGCATGGTTTTTCCGGTTACGCGCGCGACCAGTATTTTGTCGATCCCTGCAAGCTGTTGTTAACTACCCCGGGCATTGATGCGCAAACCGGGCAATATACTGAGTTTGGTATTCCGGCGACGATTCTGGCGCATTACCTGCGTGAAAACGGCATTGTGCCGGAGAAATGCGACCTCAACTCGATTCTGTTCCTGCTGACCCCGGCTGAAAGCGTAGAGAAAATGGCGCAACTGGTGGCGATGCTGGCGCAGTTTGAACAGCACATTGAGAATGACACGCCGCTGGCTGAAGTGCTGCCCACCATCTTCAACAAGTATCCGGTGCGCTACCGGGATTACACGCTGCGTGAACTGTGTCAGGAGATGCACTCACTGTACGTCAGCTTTAATGTGAAAGATCTGCAAAAAGCGATGTTCCGTCAGGAGAGTCTGCCTGCCGTGGCGATGAATCCGCAGGATGCCAACAGCGCTTTTATTCGTGGTGATGTTGAACTGGTGCGTATTTGTGATGCTGCTGGCCGCATTGCGGCGGAAGGTGCGCTGCCTTATCCTCCGGGCGTGCTGTGCGTGGTGCCTGGCGAAGTCTGGGGCGGGGCGGTGCAACAATACTTCCTGGCGCTGGAAGAGGGTGTAAACCTGCTGCCTGGCTTCTCGCCGGAGCTGCAAGGCGTTTACAGTGAGACGGATGCAGACGGCATTAAGCGTCTGTATGGATATGTTGTGAAATAAGCGCCATCTGGCCAAAAAGAAGGTCACCTGATGGTGACCTTCTTTCATTATAAAGATTAGTGTGCGATGGTCTGCGTGCCTGCCGGAACGCGCACGTGTTTGTATTTAAACAGCGCAACGAAGGCAAATGCCAGAACCAGCGAGTAACCTGCGAAGATTAGCCACACGGTCTGCCAGTCGGTAATACCGTTCAGCGTATAGTGTTCAACCACTTTGCCGCTCACCAGACCGCCCAGAATACAACCGAAGCCGTTGGTCATCATCAGGAACATACCCTGTGCGCTGGCACGAATTTCAGGGCGAACTTCTTTCTCCACGAACACTGAGCCAGAGATGTTGAAGAAGTCGAAGGCGCAGCCGTAAACAATCATCGACAGAACCAGCAGTACGGTACCGAACGGCGTCGGATCGCCGTAGGCAAACAGGCCGAAGCGCAGCATCCACGCGACGATACTGATCAGCATCACGTTCTTAATACCGTAACGGCTTAAGAAGAATGGGATGGTCAGGATAAACAGGGTCTCAGAAATCTGTGAAATCGACATCATCACCGATGCGTGTTCAACGATAAAGCTACCAGAGAACAGCGGGTTGTTGTCGAAGCTGTGCAGGAAGGTATTACCAAACATATTGGTAATCTGCAGCTCCGCGCCCAGCATCATTGAGAAGATGAAGAAAATCGCCATGCGCTTGTTTTTAAACAGCGCAAAGGCATCCAGACCCAGCATAGACGACCAGCTCTGGTTTTTCTGCTGATTGGCGACCGGAATATGCGGCAGCGTCAGAGTGAACAGCGCCAGTACCACAGACAACGTCGCACCGATATACAGCTGCATATGACTCAGTTCAAAGCCGGAGAAGCTTACGCCCCACATCGCCATGATAAAGCCGATGGTGCCCCAGATACGAATTGGTGGGAAATCGGTAACGATATCCATCCCGGCTGATTGCAGACGATAGTAGGAGATGGTGTTGATGAGCCCCAGCGTTGGCATATAGGCCAGTGAGTTAAGCAAAATCACAAAGAACATGGCGCCTGGCGTGGTGACTTCGGCTGCGGCGAACAGCGTTGCGGCACCGACCAGGTGACAAATGGTGTATACCCATTTCGCACTGACCCATTTGTCGGCCACGATCCCTAACAGCGTCGGCATAAACACGGCGGCGATCCCCAGCGAGCTATACACTGCGCCAATGGATGCACCATCGAATTTAAGGGTGACAAACATATAGGAGCCGAGAGTAGTCAGCCAACTACCCCATAAGCAGAACTGCAGAAACGAGAGAACTTTCAGCTGCAGCTTAAGATTCATGTTAATTTCCTCACACCGTAATGCGGATGAATGTTTTAAAAGGCACATTTGCCGTGGCTATATGATGTGATTCTATCAACGAGCAGCACTCTTTTTTTGTTACCTGTGACAAATATTTGCAAACAATTTCTAATTGCAAGGCAAAAGGGTGATGGAGTTAACACTTTTCCCTCTTCTGAACCTCGTTTAAGCGGCCAGAAGAGGGATACATTAGCGGCGTCGATATGATTTTTGTGCGGAATTGACCTTGTAAAGGTATCGGCGTGATTCAGCTGATGGGTGTCGGGTGGTCAGGATTTGATAAACGTCCCCAGGGGACATGCTGTTAATGATATTCGCGGCCTGAATTTTATCATTCGAGAACACGCGCAGCACGCTGCCGGCACCGCCGTTATACGCGGTGATCACCGCATAGCGACGCGAGGTTGGATTATCAATGCCGCCCAAATAGACATTGTTGAGCATGGCCAGATAAGCCGTGCCGGTATCAATGTTGCTGGCCGGGTCAAACAGGAAGCTGCGGCTAGGCGTGCCTGAGCGCCCTTGCGAGCGGAAAACATCTTTCCCGGCGCTGTGTTGTACCACCTGCATCAGTCCCAGCGCATCGGCATGGCTGACCGCATACGGGTTAAACGAGGATTCGGTTTGCATGATGGCCAGAATCAGCGACTCGTCAACGCCATACTTACGCGATGCCTGACGCACCATGCCGATGTATTTATGCGCGCGCTTATCAAGGTGGTTTGGTACCAGATTGATCGTTACGCTATAAATGATACGCAGGCCATTGCTGCGGCTTTTAAGTCGCGTTTGCAGCAGGTAGTTGGCAAAGTTGGTGGCACGTCCCTCCCAACGAATTGGCTGGCCGGTATTATCGACCACCTGTCCGTACAGGAACGGCTCTTTGGAAATCTTAATGTCGTCGACATCGGAATAGAGATCGATAGAACCCGGATCATCGCCCATCAGCAACGTCTTGATAATCGCCCGACGCAGGTGCCCGGCAGGATCTGTTCCGGCAATGGTCTCGACGGTTATCGTACCGTCATCAAAGTTGATGTGGCTGCGGGTTTGGTACTGATCGGTATACTTTACGTAGTCCTTCGGACCCGCAATCAGCACTTCCTTAAATCCCCACAGATTCTCAATGTTATGGGCAAATTGCCCCATCAGAATATCAAAACCGTTGGTATCCTTGACCCAGGCTTCGTTATAGGAATCGCCTTTTTTGGTCGAACTGGAACAGGAGATGAGCAACGGCGCAATAACGGCAAGCGCGAGATATTTTTTCATCATTCCGGGAGTGCGTGTTGTGTTTGTTATATGCAAGGACCAGATTAAATCGTCGGCCGGATAAGCGCAGCGCCATCCGGCAACGGTTCTTATGACTCTGGTGTATAGCCTTCAATATGCACGTCCTTACCCTCAAACAGGAAGTTGATCATCTCCTGCTCCAGCAGTTTACGGTGCTCGACGTTCATCATATTGAGTTTCTTCTCGTTAATCAGCATGGTTTGCTTGTGCTGCCATTGCGCCCAGGCTTCTTTAGAAATCTCGTTATAAATGCGTTTTCCCAGATCGCCTGGGTACAGCTGAAAATCCTGACCTTCTGCTTCGCGTTGCAGGAAAGTGCAAAAAATCGTTCTGCTCATAAAAAATCCTCTCTTTCGACCGCTACGTTAAACCTGTGTACCGGCACGTAATTGCTGTAACAAACGCTCCACGGGAGCCGCCAGCCCAACAGATGGCGGTTGCGCTAAGTTATACCAGAGCGCGTTGCCTTCATCCATGCATGAGGTGCATGAAGACACGGGAAGCCACATAGGCACAATATCTAAGTGGAAATGGCTAAAGGTATGGCGAAACGCATTAAGTTGGATCAGATTATCTGTGTTAATTTGCCGTTGCGCCAGCCACTTACGCAGCCCATCTTCGTCGTCAAACTGAGGAAAACAGTATAAACCACCCCATAAGCCGCTGGGCGGACGCTGCGATAGCAACACCTCGTCATCATGCTGCAGCAGTAAAAAATAGCCCGTACGTTCCGGTAACGTCTGTTTGGGTTTTTTACCAGGATACAGCGCCCAGCTTGCATTGGCGGCCGCTACACAGCCATTCTCTAGCGGACACAGCGAACATTTAGGCTTTGAACGTGTACAAACCATAGCGCCTAAATCCATCATCGCCTGGTTAAAACGCTCAACGCCGTGGGCAGGCGTAACCTGCTCGCTCAGTTCCCACAGTTTCTTTTCGACCTCTTTTTTCCCCGGCCAGCCGCTTACAGCATAACAGCGAGCCAGCACGCGTTTGACGTTACCGTCAAGAATCGGAAAATGCTGACCCAGAGAGAGTGAAAGGATAGCGCCTGCGGTCGAGCGTCCAACGCCTGGCAGGGCGGCGACTTCATCAAAGGTTTGCGGAAAAGTACCGCCATGCAGCGCCACAACCTGCTGCGCGGCTTTATGTAAATTGCGCGCACGGGCGTAATAGCCCAGCCCGGTCCATAAATGCAGAACTTCATCCAGCGGCGCATGGGCCAAATCCGTTACCGTCGGAAAGCGCGCCATAAAGCGCTCAAAATAGGGGATAACGGTGGCAACCTGAGTTTGTTGCAGCATCACCTCAGAGAGCCATACTTTGTAAGGCGTCTTGTCAATTTGCCAGGGCAGCGTCTTGCGCCCGTATTTGTCGTACCAGCTCAAAACCTGAGCTGAAAATTGAGAGGCTTGCATGATTACCGTTTCATTATTGCCGGGGGCAAGATTGCAGCACAGCGGCAACGGGGTGTAAACCGGAACTTTCCGCTGCTCACTTTCTTCCTTTACTTGCATCCGGCAACTAACTTTGGATAATGCCCGTTTTCAGAACTCAAACACAGCAGACTAAACTTTTATGAAGAACGACGTCATTTCACCGGAATTTGATGAAAACGGCCGCCCTCTGCGCCGGATTCGTAGTTTTGTTCGTCGCCAGGGGCGACTGACGAAAGGGCAGGAACACGCGCTGGAAAACTACTGGCCGGTGATGGGCGTTGAGTTCAGCGAAGAGCCTGTAGATTTCGCTGCGCTGTTTGGTCGCGATGCGCCAGTCACGCTTGAAATTGGTTTTGGGATGGGGGCTTCGCTGGTGGCGATGGCGAAAGCGCGTCCGGAACAGAATTTCCTCGGCATCGAGGTTCACTCGCCGGGCGTTGGCGCGTGTCTGGCTTCAGCCCATGAAGAGGGCGTCGAGAACTTGCGTGTCATGTGCCATGATGCCGTTGAAGTCCTGCATAAAATGATTCCTGACAATTCTTTATCTATGGTTCAGCTGTTTTTCCCTGACCCGTGGCATAAAGCACGTCATAATAAACGCCGTATCGTTCAGGTACCGTTTGCTGAGCATATCTTAAGTAAGCTGAAGCTGGGCGGCGTGTTCCATATGGCAACCGACTGGGAAGCGTATGCGGAGCACATGCTGGAAGTGATGTCCTCTATCGACGGGTATAAAAACCAGTCTGAGAGTAACGATTATGTACCGCGCCCACAATCGCGCCCGGTAACCAAATTTGAACAACGTGGTCATCGTCTTGGCCACGGCGTATGGGACTTAATGTTCGAGAGGGTGAAATAATGGCAAAGAACCGTAGCCGTCGTTTGCGTAAAAAAATGCATATCGACGAATTCCAGGAAATAGGATTTTCGGTTGCATGGCGTTTCCCGGAAGGTACATCTGGAGAGCAGGTCGATAAAATCGTTGATGACTTTATCGATGAGGTTATCGAACCGAACAAACTGGCCTTTGACGGCAGCGGCTATCTGGCCTGGGAAGGTCTGATCTGTCTGCAGGAAATCGGCAAATGCACCGAAGAACATCAGGCAATCGTCCGTAAGTGGCTGGAAGAGCATAAACTTGAAGAAGTGCGCACCAGCGAACTTTTCGATATTTGGTGGGACTAAGTAGCACAGGGTCGGCAAATGCCGGCCCGATTTGTATTGAGGGAAAGATATGATGCGCAAAACGCTGCTGGCGGCAGTCCTAACGTTCACGGCGATGGCCGCACATGCCGATTATCAGTGCAGCGTCACCCCACGTGACGATGTGATTTTGAACCCACAAACGGTGCAGGTGAAAGGCGAAAACGGCGATCTGGTTATTACCCAGGCCGGCGATGTCACCTTTAACGGTAAGCAGTACAACCTGAACGCCGCACAGCGTGAGCAGGCTAAAGATTATCAGGCCGCGTTGCGTAGCAGCCTGCCGTGGATTGACGAAGGTGCCAGAGCGCGCGTGGAGAAAGGTCGCGTGGCGCTGGACAAAATCATCGCCAAAGAGGTCGGTGAAAGCAGCAACATGCGTGGCCGCTTAACCAAGCTGGATGCGCAATTGAAAGCGCAGATGAACCGCATCATCGAACATCGTACTGATGGGCTGACCTTCCACTATAAGGCGATTGACCAGGTCCGCGCCGACGGGCAGCAATTAGTGAATCAGGCGATGGGCGGCATTTTGCAGGACAGCATCAACGAGATGGGTGCCAAAGCTGTGCTCAAAGGCGGCGGTAATCCGCTGCAGGGCGTGCTCGGGAGCCTCGGTGGTTTGCAAACGTCAATTCAGAACGAATGGAAGAATCAGGAACAAGACTTCCAGCAGTTTGGCAAAGATGTTTGCGCCCGCGTCGTGACGCTGGAAAACGATCGTAAAACGCTGGTTAGCACGCTGAAATAATTTTCACCTCTTTTTAACGGCACAGAAACATTCTGTGCCGTTTTATTTTGTATCTTTCTGTTTTTTTGATATCCATCTCTAAGAATGGCAATTTGATGGAGATATAAATCTGGTTAATTGGATGCCGTCACATTATTCATCTGTAAGATAGACATAATGCTGCAAATTCAAGTAACTGGAGAAATAACATGGAGTTTTTCAAGAAAACGGCACTTGCCGCACTGGTTATGGGTTTCAGCGGCGCGGCGCTTGCACTGCCAAACATCACTATTTTAGCAACCGGCGGGACCATTGCCGGCGGTGGTGATTCCGCGACAAAATCTAACTACACGGCAGGCAAGGTAGGCGTAGAGAATCTGGTTGAAGCCGTACCTCAGTTGAAAGACATCGCGGTTGTTAAAGGCGAGCAGGTGGTGAACATCGGCTCTCAGGATATGAATGACGACGTCTGGTTAACGCTGGCGAAAAAGATTAACACCGAGTGTGATAAAACCGACGGTTTTGTCGTGACACATGGTACGGATACCATGGAAGAAACCGCCTATTTCCTCGACCTGACCGTCAAGTGCAACAAGCCGGTAGTGCTGGTGGGTGCAATGCGTCCGTCTACAGGGATGAGCGCCGATGGTCCGTTCAACCTGTATAACGCAGTGGTGACGGCTGCAGACAAAGCCTCTGCCAACCGTGGCGTGCTGGTGGTGATGAACGACACCGTGATGGATGGTCGCGACGTGACCAAAACCAACACTACCGATGTAGCCACCTTCAAATCCGTTAACTATGGCCCGCTGGGCTACATCCATAACGGCAAGATTGACTACCAGCGTACGCCTGCGCGTAAGCACACCACGTCTACTCCGTTCGATGTGTCTAAGCTGACCGAACTGCCGAAAGTGGGGATTGTTTACAACTACGCTAACGCCTCGGATCTGCCGGCCAAAGCGCTGGTCGACGCGGGTTATGCGGGTATCGTCAGTGCGGGTGTAGGTAACGGCAACTTGTATAAAACGGTATTCGATACGCTGGCCACTGCCGCGCATAAAGGTACCGTCGTGGTGCGTTCCTCCCGTGTACCAACCGGCTCCACCACGCAGGATGCTGAAGTTGATGATGCGAAATACGGCTTTGTGGCTTCAGGTTCTCTGAACCCGCAAAAAGCGCGTGTTCTGCTGCAGCTTGCGCTGACGCAAACCAAGGATCCTAAGCAGATCCAGGAAATGTTTAATCAGTATTAATCGATGCAGGTGGCTGCGCTTATCGCCCTAACCCTGTAGGCCTGATAAGCGCAGCGCCATCAGGCAATTTGCCGGATGGCGGCTCAAGGCCTTATCCGGCCTACATCGTTACCGTATTACTCCGCCAGGAACAATTCCAGCAGCGAATTCAAAAACAGCTTACCGTGTTGGGTAATCTGCCAGTATTCATCGCATTCACTCAGGTAACCCTGGGCGATAGCTGCATCAATCTGTCCACGAATAACGTCTTCGGCAAGCCCGGTGTATTGCGTGAATTCTGCACGCGGCGCGGCCTCCAGTAACCGGAAACGGTTCATAAAGAACTCGAACGGCTTGTCGGCTTCGGCAACATCACGCTGGCTTTCCAGGTAACGTCCTTGCATGTATCCGCGTGGATGCCGCGTTTTGGTGGTGCGCAGGATGCGTCCGTCCGGGAAAGTGATTTTGCCGTGCGCGCCGCAGCCAATGCCAAGATAGTCGCCAAAACGCCAGTAATTGAGATTGTGCTGACACTGATAGCCCGGTTTCGCATAGGCTGAGGTTTCGTACTGTTGATACCCCGCGGCAGTCAGCAACTGGTGGCCTTGCTCAAAAATATCCCACAGCGCGTCATCGTCTGGTAATACCGGCGGACGTGAACCAAATAGCGTGTTGGGTTCGATAGTCAGCTGATACCAGGAGAGATGCGGCGGGTTGAGCGCGATGGCCTGTTGCAAATCGCCCAACGCCTCTTCCAGAGTCTGATCCGGCAGGCCGTGCATCAGATCGAGATTAAAGCTACGTAGCCCCAGACCGCTCGCCAGATTCGCGGCACGTTTGGCTTCTTCCGGTCCGTGAATACGCCCCAGGCGCTCAAGTTTGGCGGCGCTAAAGCTCTGTACGCCAATGGAGATTCGGTTTACGCCAGCGCGTTGATAATCAACAAAGCGATCGGCTTCCACCGTACCGGGATTCGCCTCCATCGTGATTTCTGCATCCGCGGCCAGCTTCAGGCGTGCGCGCACGCCGTCGAGCAGTGTTTGCATTGCCGGGCCAGAAAGCAGGCTCGGCGTACCGCCACCGATAAAAATTGTCTTTACTTCACGTTCCTGGGCGTGGGCAACCTCAGTATCCAGATCGCTCAACAGATGCTGCACATAGTCGTCATGAGGAACGTCGCCCTTCAGTGCATGCGAGTTAAAGTCGCAGTACGGACATTTTTGCACGCACCACGGGATGTGAATATAAAGACTTAGCGGCGGAAGTTTAACCATTACGCAGGGCATCCAGCAGCAGCTTCAACGCCTGTCCGCGGTGAGAAATTGCACTTTTCTCTTCCCGGGTCAGTTCAGCCGCCGTTTTCCCTTCAGTCGGCACAAAGAAGATCGGGTCGTAGCCAAAGCCACCGTTTCCGGCAGGTTCACGGGTAATAATACCCGGCCAGCTTCCGTGGCACACTACCGGCGTTGGATCGTCTGCGTGGCGCATATAGACCAGTACGCAGTGGAACTGTGCCTGGCGCTTGTCATCAGGAACATCCTGCAGGGTGTGAAGCAGTTTTTCCAGGTTCTGCCTGTCGGTCGCATCTTCGCCGGAATAACGGGCCGAATAGATGCCCGGCGCGCCGCCCAGGGCGTTCACCGCCAGACCGGAGTCATCAGCAATGGCCGGCAGTCCGGTAATTTGCGCGGCATGACGCGCCTTCAGAATGGCATTCTCAATAAACGTCAGCCCGGTCTCTTCTGCAGAATCAACACCCAGATCCGTTTGGGCAACGACATCAAGTCCGAAATCACTCAGAAGAGAGGCGAGTTCACGCACTTTACCGGCATTGCCGGTCGCGAGGACAACTTTTTGCATGGGATACCTAATCAGTTAGTGCCGCAATTTCGGGCGGGATCTGTTGCGGATGAATGATTTTAACCTGTTTGTGACGGCCAAGCTCGCCCTTCTCAATAACGACCTGGCTTTTTGCCACACGGAACTGTTTGCCGAGAAATTTCACCAGATGGCTGTTCGCTTGCCCATCCACCGGCGGGGCGGTAATGGCGACTTTTACTTCGTCGCCATGCAAACCCACAATACTGTCACGGCTGGCTTTAGGCTGAATGTAGAGCCGTAAAACCAGACCGTCGTCGCAGGGTGTAACGGCACTCATAGCGCCATCCACAGCCCCGGCAGCAGCATATTACCTGTCGCCTGTAACACTTCCGCGATACCCATGTTAATCACATAGAGCAGCAGAACCAGAATCATCGGCGAGAAATCGATGCCGCCCATGCCCGGGAGTATACGACGGATAGGGCGCAGCAGTGGGTCCGCCAGTTGGATCAACACATATTCAACAGGGCTGCGGCCCTGACTGACCCAGCTCATAATCGCCATCACCAGCAGTACCCAGAAAATCAGCAGTCCGATGGTCTTGAGGACAATCAGTACGGCGGCGATCCAGATAATCGGCTGGAACGTGACCACCTTAAACAGCACGATGGCTTTGATAAAGCTGAGAACGAACGCAACTAATGCCGAGGCGCTGTCAATCGGCCCCATCGGGGGAATCACACGGCGTAACGGCCCAATAACAGGCTGAGTGATTTTCACTATAAACTGCGAGAACGGGTTGTAAAAATCGCAGCGAGACCATTGCATCCACACGCGTAGCAGCAGCGCCATGGTATACAGCTCAATTACCGTTGAGAGCAGGAAGGTCAACGTATTCATGGTGTTCCTTAGTTTTCCTTATTTTTTAGTGTAATCACGAGCACCAAAAATGGCGGTGCCAATGCGCACCATCGTGCTACCCGCCGCAATTGCGGCATCCATATCATCAGACATCCCCAGTGAGAGGGTGTCGATGCCTGGGTAGCGTGTTTTCAACCCGGTAAATGCTACAGCCATTTGCTGTGCAACTTCAAACTGCCTTACATAATCTGACTCAGGCGCCGGAATTGCCATCAGACCACGCAGGTTAATACGCGGCAATGCGGCGACTTCAGCGGCCAGTGCATCAAGCTCTGCCAGCGGAATACCCGACTTACTGTTTTCATCGCTGATATTAATCTGTATCAGCACATTCAGCGGCGGCAGTTCCGCCGGGCGCTGTTCGCTCAGACGGGCAGCGATGCGTAGGCGATCAATCGTATGACACCAGTCAAAATGTTCAGCGACCAGACGGCTTTTGTTGGACTGCAGTGGGCCGATAAAGTGCCACTGCAGATCGTTGACGCCTTGTTCCCGGAAGTAGCGAATTTTATCCACCCCTTCCTGAACATAATTTTCACCGAAGGCTCGCTGACCTGCGGCAATGGCATCTTCGATGGCGCTCGCAGGTTTGGTTTTACTGACTGCAAGCAATGTAACTTCTTCTGAAGACCGCCCGCAACGCGTCGCGGCGGCTGAGATTTTGTCCCGGACATGTGCCAGGTTATGCGCGATATCGTTCATTTTCCGAGGATGTTCATATGAATATGGAAGAAATAGTGGCCCTTAGTGTAAAGCATAACGTGTCGGATCTACACCTGTGCAATGCATGGCCTGCGCGCTGGCGCATACGCGGAAATGTCGAAATCGCGCCGTTTACCACGCCTGACGTAGAGACGTTGCTGATGTGCTGGCTCAGCGAGCAACAACAGGTACAGTGGCAGAAACAGGGGCAGCTGGATTTTGCCATTACGCTGGCGAACTCACGGCGTCTGCGCGCGAGCGCATTTGTGCATCAGCAGGGGATCTCTCTGGCGCTAAGGCTGTTGCCGCTTGATTGCCCATGTCTGGATGATCTCCAGACTCCCGCCGCCTTAGCTGAGCTACTGCACAGTGAAAATGGATTAATTCTGGTGACCGGCGCTACCGGCAGCGGTAAATCAACGACCCTGGCGGCGATGGTGGCATATCTTAATCAGCACGTCGCGGGACATATTTTGACGCTGGAAGATCCCATTGAATATCGTTACACCAGCCAGCGTTGTCTCATTCAACAACGGGAGGTGGGCGTACACTGCGCTTCTTTCGCCGCCGGTTTGCGCGGCGCGCTGCGCGAAGATCCTGATGTCATTTTGCTGGGCGAGCTGCGCGACGTGGAAACCATTCGTCTGGCGTTAACGGCTGCGGAAACCGGGCATCTGGTGCTGGCAACGTTACACACGCGGGGGGCGGCTCAGGCTATTGCGCGGCTGGTGGATACCTTTCCTGCACCTGAGAAAGATCCGGTGCGTAATCAGCTGGCAGACAGCCTGCGGGCAGTGCTTTCGCAAAAGCTGGAACAAGATAAGCAGGGAGGACGCGTGGCGCTATTCGAACTGCTCATCAACACGCCCGCCGTTGGTAACCTGATCCGTGAAGGGAAAACGCATCAGCTACCCGGCATAATGCAAACCGGGCAACAGACAGGCATGCAGACGTTTACGCAAAGCCTGCAGCAGCGCCAGGCGCAGGGACGGCTTTAGTAACCCTGCTCGAAATAGCTTTCGAGAATAATAACGGCAGAAGCGGAGTCCACTTTACCTTTATTCAGTGCCCGGTACCCACCTTGCTCAAACAGGCCGGAGCGGGCTTCGACGGTACTCAAACGCTCATCATGCAACGTCACGGTAACGCCAAAACGACCGTGAATACGGTTAGCGAACTTGCGTGCGCGTGCGGTAAGGGGTTGTTCGGTGCCATCCATATTGAGCGGTAAGCCGACAATGATTTCGTCCGGCTGCCACTCTTTCAGCAGGCGTTCAATCAAATTCCAGTCCGGCGTACCGTCCTGTGCTTTGATCGCGGGCAAGGGTCTCGCGGTACCGGTAATACGCTGACCAATCGCAACGCCAATGCTTTTGGTACCAAAGTCGAAAGAGAGTAATGTTCCGCTCATCAGGCATGTCCCGCCACGCCAGGCATGGTCAGAATATCTATCCCGATAAGTTTCGCCGCATCGCGCCAGCGGTCGGCAATCGGCGTTTTAAACAAGATGTTGAGATCGGCGGGAGCCGTAAGCCAGGCATTATCCAGCAGTTCTTGTTCGAGCTGGCCTTTTTCCCATGATGAATAGCCTAGCGCAACCAGCACCTCAGAGGGTTGCTCCTGCGTACCTAAGGTTTCTAATACATCGCGGGAGGTGGTGATGATGGTGTTATCTGAAATGCGGATACTGGATGCAAAGCGTGACGGCGGGGTATGCAGAATAAACCCACGGTCTTCCGCCAGCGGTCCGCCGAGCATCACCGGTTTATCCAGACGAATAGCCGGATCGCGTGCTTCAGGAGTAATTTTCAGCTTTTCCAGAATCCCTTCAATTTGTAAGTTTTCCAGAGGTTTATTGATGATAATCCCCATTGCTCCGTTCTCATTGTGTTCACAGATATACACCACGGAACGGCGGAAAATCGGATCCTGGAGAGCAGGCATGGCAATAAGAAAGTGATGCTGTAAATTCATTGTCAGAGGTTCTGTTTCCTGGTTCAAAAAAGCAACAGCGCCCAGTATGCGTACAAATACGAGCGCTGTCACTATGAGTATTGGTAGGATCCCTTCTACCGGCGAGTTCTTTTATTTTTGCAAACGAGCCTCAATGGCATCCATCAACATACCGGTAATCGAAACCGGGAATTCTGCTTCAATCTCACGAATACAGGTTGGGCTGGTGACGTTAATTTCCGTCAGGCGATCGCCAATGATATCCAGACCGACAAAAATCAACCCCTTCGCTTTCAGCGTTGGGCCAATGCGGCGGGCAATTTCCCAGTCGCTGTCGGTTAATGGACGCGGCTCGCCACGACCACCGGCGGCCAGGTTGCCACGGGTTTCACCACCCTGCGGAATACGCGCCAGGCAGTACGGAACGGGTTCGCCATCCACGACCAGTACGCGTTTGTCGCCGTCTTTAATCGCTGGCAAATAGTTCTGCGCCATGCAGTAGCGAGTACCATGTTCGGTCAGCGTTTCGGCAATAACGCCGAGATTCGGGTCACCTTCCTTCACACGGAAAATAGATGCGCCGCCCATGCCGTCCAGCGGCTTGAGAATGATGTCGCTGTGCTTTTGCCAGAAAGCTTTTAGCTGCGCTTTGTTACGGGTGACCAGCGTTTCTGGCGTCAGGTCGGCAAACCATGCGGTAAAAAGTTTTTCGTTACAATCGCGCAGGCTCTGCGGTTTGTTGACGATTAACGTCCCTTTTTCTTCTGCACGTTCCAGAATATAGGTCGCGTAAATGAACTCAGTATCAAATGGCGGATCCTTACGCATCAGAATCACATCCAGATCGGCCAGCGGGAGATCCTGCTCTCCCTTGAACTCATACCATTTGTCGTAGTTCTGCTCTACGCTCAGGGTCCGCGTACGGGCGCGGGCTTCACCGTTGATCAGATAAAGATCGGCCATCTCCATATAGTGAATTTCGTAACCACGACGTTGTGCTTCCAGCAGCATAGCGAAGCTGGAATCCTTCTTGATGTTGATGCTTGCGATGGGATCCATCACGATGCCGAGCTTGATCATTGTTCTTCTCCGTTAGCCCAGATCGCCAAAACGCACCTGTAGCGCGGTAATGGCGGTGAGCGCAGTTGTCTCAGTACGCAGAACGCGAGGTCCTAACAGAATATCAGTAAACTGATAACGTGCGGTCATGGCAATTTCATCTGCCGACAGCCCACCCTCCGGGCCAATCAGTAAGCGGATGCGATCTACCGGCAGCGGCAGCGTATTGATGCTGGCGCTGGCGCGAGGATGCAGGTTCAGTTTTAACCCTTCGTCCTGCTCAGCGCACCATGCTTCCAGATCCATTGCCGGGCGAATTTCAGGCACCCGGTTACGACCGCACTGTTCGCAGGCGGCAATGGCGATTTTCTGCCACTGCTGGAGCTTTTTGTTCAGGCGTTCACTGTCCAGTTTAACGCCGCAGCGCTCAGAAAAAAGTGGCGTAATGAGGCTTACACCCAGTTCGATCGATTTCTGGATAGTAAATTCCATTTTTTCGCCGCGCGACATCACCTGGCCCAGATGGATGTGCAACGGCGATTCACGATCGTCGAGTTCGGCGTTAAGCACCTTCACGTCAACGCTTTTCTTGCTGGCGTGAGTGATTTCGGCGTCAAAGATTTGATTGCTGCCGTCAAACAGCTGTAACGCCTGGCCTGGTCCCATACGCAGCACACGACCGATATGGTTGGCGGCATCTTCACACAGTGAAATTTGGCTGCCGGAAGCGAGTGGTTCAGGGTGATAAATGCGAGGAATGCGCATAGTTAAACATCCGCGTCATGGCCCTGGGCTGCGAAAGGCCAGGGCATGGTTAAAAATATTGCCGCTAGTGTAGGTTAGCTCTTTTGCGCCTGGCAAGCGCGTTGCACATAGGGGTTATGGTTCCCCTGTACCTTCGCAATGCGTTCGTCGCGCTCACACTCCCAGTCGGTAACCGGATATTGCTTGTTCCAGGCATTAAAAAGCTGGGTTTGTTGGCGGGAGAGCGTCAGGTTGTATTGGTCGCGCATATAAAAATAGGTGCGTGCGATAGCGCCGCGGGCGCGGGCTGGCGGCTCGGCAACTTTCTCTTTGAAATCAACCTTCATGGCGCACTGTCCATACTGGCCTTCGCCACCGTTCCACTGGCTGTACATAAAGTTTGCGCGATCGCCATTTACTTCACCCACTGCAGGCTGCAGGTTATGCATATCGCTTTCCATCTGGCGATAGACTGGATCTTTGGCGCAGTTTTTACGTCCTCCGTCCTGCCAGCACTGGCGCTGATGGCCAAACTGCCAGGCAGGGACAACATGTTCCCATTCGATACGACTGGCGCGGTTTTCGTTTTTTCGCACTTTATAGCCGCAGGATTCAAGGTCAACGACCCCTTTTTTACCTTGCCAGTTAATTTTACAACCGCAGTAGAAATCGCCCGGCGCATCGGCGTTAACTTTGACGCCTGCTGCTTTCGCCTGAGAAAAACTGTTGATACCTTCGGCTAACACCGGGCCAGAAAACGCAGCGGCTAACATGACCGCGGCAAAAGAAAGATTACGGTACATCACGAACTCCGTGTCAAAACGAGCCCGCAACGTAGCGAAAGTTGTTCTTGTATGCAATCAGCGAGATCAGAAAGGTTCCTGATAATTCTGAATATTATTCTGCAACCAGTGGTTCGCCGCAATGGACGCAGCGGTAGGTAGCTTCACCGCGAACAACACGGTTATGGCGGCGAACGGTCAAGTGATGTTCCTGGCACTTACAGCGGTAAGCAAAGGTTTTACGTTGCACGGATTGCAGCTCAAACTGATGCGTGCGTCGGGCCGGGACGCCCAGCACACTCTCCATCATCCATTTCCACTCTTTTCCGTGCGGCGGGACGCGGCCAAAGTGCTTCCACACCAGCAAATGCGCCAGTTCATGGGGGACCACTTCGTTAACGAACGCATCGATGTTTTCCATCAGCAGCACCGGGTTGAGGCGGATTTCGTAAGTTTGTAGCCACGCCGTACCTGCGGCGGTTCCGCGCTGTTGGTAAACCAGCTTTGGCTCCGGGTAATGACGTTCCAGCTTGAGATTGGCCTGGGCGAGTTTTTCCCGCAGGCTGCGCATAACGGCTTGCTGGATGGCGATGGGAAGTCGGGAGGTTTTCATAACGCCAGAGGATAGTGCGACAGGGAAGGGACTGCAAGAGGAAGGCTTCCTCCCGCCTGGGGAGGAAGCCTTGAGTGATTAGTCGTGTGCGCCAATTTCGCGCAGTTTACGACCTTTCATCAGGTTACGTTCAATGTGTTCCAGAGAGACGTTTTTCGTTTCCGGGATTAGCCACAGGGTCAGGAAGATGAACAGGACGTTCAGGCCGCCGTAGACCCAGAAGGTGTTAGCGCTGCCCAGCGAGTTCAGCATCGTCAGGAAGGTTGCGCCGACGATCATGTTAGCAATCCAGTTGGTTGCGGTAGAGCAGGTGATGCCGAAATCGCGGCCTTTCAGCGGCTGAATTTCAGAACACAGTACCCAAATCAGCGGACCGGCACTCATCGCGAAGCCAACGATAAACATCAGCAGCATCAGCACGGCAAAGTACTGGGCGGCAGCGGAGTGGATACCCACATGCATCATGGTGCCCAGTACGCCCATACCTACAGCCATAACGATAAAGCCAAGAATCAGCGTAGGTTTACGGCCCCAGCGGTCAACCAGACCAATGGCGATAAAGGTTGCCAGCACGTTGGTCAGGCCAACGATAACCGTTCCCCACATCTGCTCGGTGGTGTTGGTATAACCCGCCAGTTCAAAGATTTTTGGCGCGTAGTACATGATGACGTTCATCCCGGTGAACTGCTGCATCACCTGTAACAGCACGCCAAGGAACACTGCGCGACGGAAGTTGCTGTTTTCTTTAAACAGCGCCCAGCCGCTTTGTTTAACCTGCAGACTCTCACGAATTTCATCCAGTTCGCGTTTGGCCTCAGCGCTGGTATCACGCAGACGCAACAGAACGCGCTCGGCATCGACAAAACGACGTTTAGCTGCAAACCAACGCGGGCTGTCCGGCAGGAAGATAACGCCAATCAGCAGTAACAGAGCAGGGATAATGATTACGCCCAGCATCCAGCGCCATGCGCCGCTATAACTGAACGCGGTATCGGAGAGGTAAGCGCCGAGGATCCCGATGGTGATCATCAACTGATACATCGAGATCATGCTGCCGCGGATTTTTTCCGGTGCGATTTCGGACAGGTACAGCGGCGCGGTATAAGACGCAACGCCAACGGCCAGGCCCAGCAGCACGCGGGAAACCAGTAGCACTTCAACGTTTGGTGCCGCGGCGGAGAACAATGAACCGGCAACAAACAGGATCGCGCCAATCATCAGGCTCTTTTTACGCCCCAGTTTGAAGGAGAGCCAGCCGCTGCCGACAGCGCCTACAGCCGCACCAAACATCATTGAGCTCACCACCCATTCCTGAGTGTGCGGGGTAATTTGAAACTCGTCGGTGATGAACGGTAAAGCACCGGCAATAACACCGATATCCAGGCCAAAAAGTAATCCAGCCAGGGCTGCAAGAAAGCAGACAAAAAATGTCATGGCTTTGTTGGAACGCCCCGTTTTTTTATTGTCAGGCATGATGCCCTCCGGTTGGGTAGCTAGTTTTGTTGATGTTAAGGGTAGGTGAGTACGGGGTAAAAAAATGCGAATCACATCACATTAGTGTAATCGCTTACATTGGCATTCATGGCGATTATTAATTATGACTTTGAAAGATAAGGTTTTTATAATAATACGATACAGTTATTTGCCTGGAATTAAGACAATACTGAAAAGTAATGTAACAATGATGCACAAGAGATGGCCAGGTTATGTTAATTAGAAGAGGGAGGAAACACAGCTTAATGTAATCGCTTTCATTTTCGTTCAAAAAGAGGATTAATAGCGCTGTTATGGAAAGGGGAGGCAGAGAGAAGATGGGCATAAAAAAGACCAGCCGAGGCTGGTCTTAAGAAGCATAAGCGTTCAGTCGTGACTGAATTATTTCAGTCCGGCAGCGTCACGCAGCAGTTGCGCTTTGTCGGTTTTTTCCCAAGGGAAATGCTCACGACCAAAGTGACCATAGGCTGCGGTTTCTTTGTAGATTGGGTGCAGGAGATCCAGCATCTGAATCAGACCATACGGGCGCAGGTCGAAGAACTCACGCACCAGCAGGGTCAACTGTTCTGAAGGCACTTTTTCGGTACCGAACGTTTCTACCATGATAGAAGTCGGTTCAGCCACGCCGATTGCGTAGGAAACCTGAATCTCACAACGGTCAGCCAGGCCAGCGGCAACGATGTTTTTCGCGACGTAGCGGGCCGCATAGGCTGCGGAGCGGTCAACTTTAGACGGATCCTTACCAGAGAATGCGCCGCCACCGTGACGAGCCATACCGCCGTAGGTATCAACGATAATCTTACGACCGGTCAGACCGCAGTCGCCCATTGGGCCGCCGATAACGAAACGACCGGTTGGGTTGATGAAGAATTTGGTAGAAGCATTCAGCCATTCAGTCGGCAGTACCGGCTTGATGATCTCTTCCATAACGGCTTCTTGCAGCGATTTCTGATCGATATCTTCAGAGTGCTGAGTCGACAGAACGACTGCATCAATACCGACGATTTTGCCGTCGTCATACTGGAAGGTAACCTGGCTTTTTGCATCCGGGCGCAGCCAGGATAAGGTGCCGTTTTTACGCACTTCAGCCTGACGCTGCACCAGACGGTGAGCATAGGTAATCGGGGCTGGCATCAGCACGTCGGTTTCGTTGGTGGCGTAGCCAAACATCAGGCCCTGGTCGCCCGCGCCCTGTTCCAGCGGATCGGCACGGTCAACGCCCTGGTTGATGTCCGGAGACTGCTTACCAATTGCGCTCAGTACCGCACACGAGTTGGCGTCAAAACCCATGTCGGAATGCACATAGCCAATTTCGCGCACCGTGTTACGGGTGATCTCTTCGATATCGACCCATGCGCTGGTGGTGATCTCACCGCCAACTAAAACCATACCGGTTTTGACGTAGGTTTCGCAGGCAACGCGTGCTTTCGGATCCTGTTCCAGGATTGCATCCAGCACGGCATCAGAGATTTGGTCAGCGATTTTGTCAGGATGCCCTTCTGATACGGACTCGGACGTAAAAAGGTGTTTTGCCATATTTAATTTCACCTAAGGAGAATTTGGTTAGCTCAAACTGTCGAGTGGGATAGCCATGTGTAGAAGATTCTACCATGAGTCTGCAGATGACGGACACTGGCAGTCTGAGTGTTAATCGGTATAGATGGATTAACATCTGGACGGCTATTTTAGGACAGTTCTTCGCCTGATTTCCAGCTTTTTTTGATTGAGGTCGCATTGTACTGAAAATGTAACTGGAAATTTTTCCTGACGGTGCTGGCAATGTGTGCATTTATCTTTTGCTTTTTACTCCCCATATCGGTATAAAACGCGGCGCGCGGCTCATACAAAAAGCACACGACATTTTCATCGTGTTGCCACTTCCAGCCGGGTTAAAACTATAGCTTTGGCTTGTGGGTTCTCCGTGAGGAGCAACCGTGGAGGTGATACGAGATAATGAACCGTTGTATTCTGCTGAATCTGTCGCACCGTTCTGGTGTACATATGTCCCCCGCAATCTGCATCTCTGTTTTGCATACCTGTCGATGTTATATACACAAAATCATTTATGCTGCGTCGAGGCGGCAAATGAATGAGTCCCCTGAACGTACGAGTAGTACGTGACTGGGGCGAATGCGCGTAGCCAACAAAGAGGCTGCATGAAGGATGAAGTGTATACCCATCTCGGCGTATCTCAGGACTCAAGAGCCGGTAACGGTCACTAAGAACTGAACAAGGGCGCTCTTGGTAAACAAGAGTTTTCTCGTGGTTTCGCCGAACTGTCAGCAGTACGTTCGGTTACGTGTTTACAATGATATGAAAAAGAAACCGGTCGCACAGTCGGAGCGTCAGCACTATCTGCTGGAAATTCTGCCTGTATTTGGGTTGTTATCGCGTCTTTGGATTGCGATAGTAGTCAACTGTTTTACACTTGTTAATAAAATTTGAGGTTCGCTATGTCTGACGACATTTCTTTGGGTTCGCCTTCGTCAGCAGGCGAACACGGTGTACTACGCTCCATGCAGGAGGTTGCAATGAGTTCCGAGGAAGCCAGCAAGATGCTGCGTACTTACAATATTGCCTGGTGGGGTAATAACTACTATGACGTCAATGAACTGGGTCACATCAGCGTGTGCCCGGATCCGGACGTACCAGAAGCGCGTGTTGACCTTGCTGAGTTGGTGAAAGCCCGTGAAGCGCAGGGCCAGCGTCTGCCTGCTTTGTTCTGCTTCCCGCAGATCCTGCAACACCGACTGCGTTCGATTAACGCCGCGTTCAAACGCGCCCGTGAATCCTACGGCTACAACGGTGACTATTTCCTCGTTTACCCGATCAAGGTCAACCAACACCGTCGCGTGATTGAATCACTGATCCACTCCGGCGAACCGTTGGGACTGGAAGCGGGTTCCAAGGCTGAACTGATGGCCGTTCTGGCTCATGCCGGAATGACCCGTAGCGTGATCGTCTGTAACGGCTATAAAGATCGTGAATATATCCGTCTGGCGCTGATTGGCGAGAAGATGGGCCATAAGGTCTATCTGGTTATCGAGAAGATGTCTGAAATCGCCATCGTGCTGGATGAAGCTGAACGCCTGAATGTCGTTCCGCGTCTGGGCGTGCGTGCGCGTCTGGCGTCGCAGGGTTCCGGCAAGTGGCAGTCCTCCGGTGGTGAAAAATCCAAATTCGGCCTGGCGGCAAACCAGGTACTGCAACTGGTAGAAATTCTGCGTGAGCGCGGCCGTCTGGACAGCATTCAACTGCTGCACTTCCACCTCGGCTCGCAGATGGCGAACATTCGTGATATCGCCACCGGCGTGCGTGAGTCGGCCCGTTTCTACGTCGAGCTGCACAAGCTGGGCGTGAATATTCAGTGCTTCGACGTGGGCGGCGGCCTGGGCGTGGACTATGAAGGTACCCGCTCGCAGTCCGACTGCTCCGTAAACTACGGCCTGAATGAATACGCCAACAACATTATCTGGGCGATTGGCGACGCCTGTGAAGAGCATGGTCTACCGCACCCGACAGTGATCACTGAATCGGGTCGTGCCGTTACCGCGCACCATACCGTGCTGGTCTCCAACATCATTGGCGTTGAGCGTAGCGAAATTACCGAAGCGACGCCGCCGGCAGACAACGCTCCGCGCTCCCTGCAAAGCATGTGGGAAACCTGGCAAGAGATGCACGAGCCGGGCACGCGTCGTTCGCTGCGTGAATGGCTGCACGACAGCCAGATGGACCTGCACGATATTCACGTTGGCTACTCTTCTGGCACCTTTAGCCTGCAGGAACGTGCGTGGGCAGAGCAGCTCTATCTGAACATGTGCCATAATGTGCAAAAACAACTCGATCCGAGCAATCGCGCGCACCGCCCGATTATCGATGAGCTGCAGGAGCGGATGGCGGATAAGATTTACGTCAACTTCTCACTGTTCCAGTCAATGCCGGATGCGTGGGGGATCGACCAACTGTTCCCGGTGCTGCCGCTGGAAGGGCTGAACCAGGCGCCTGAGCGCCGCGCGGTGCTGCTGGATATTACCTGTGACTCTGATGGCGCTATCGACCATTACGTTGACGGGGATGGTATTGCCACCACCATGCCGATGCCGGAATACGACCCGGAGAACCCGCCGATGCTGGGCTTCTTTATGGTCGGCGCGTATCAGGAGATCCTTGGTAACATGCACAACCTGTTCGGCGATACCGAAGCCGTTGACGTGTTTGTCTTCCCTGACGGCAGCGTGGAAGTTGAGCTGTCTGATGAAGGCGATACCGTGGCGGATATGCTGCAGTATGTGCAGTTGGATCCGAAAACGCTGCTGACGCAGTTCCGTGATCAGGTGAAAAACACCGATCTGGACGCCGAGTTGCAACAACAGTTCCTCGAAGAATTTGAAGCAGGGCTGTACGGATACACCTATCTGGAAGATGAATAACGGTAAATTCCCGGTGGCGCTGCGTTTGCGGCGCTCACTTGAATCTGTACAAATTAACGGCGATAATTCGCCGATACAAGTAGTCACGTAAATCAATCCCTTCCTCGTCGGGCTTAACGACGCGGAGGGGATTTTTTTTCACCGATTTTACAAGAGGTCAGCACATGAGCACCTTAGGTCATCAATACGACAACTCCCTGGTTTCTAACGCCTTTGGTTTTTTGCGTCTGCCGATGAATTTCATGCCTTACGATAGCGATGCCGACTGGGTGATCACCGGCGTACCGTTTGATATGGCAACGTCTGGCCGCGCGGGCGGTCGCCATGGCCCGGCAGCAATCCGTCAGGTTTCCACTAATCTGGCGTGGGAGCATAACCGCTTCCCGTGGAACTTCGATATGCGCGAGCGCCTGAACGTGGTGGACTGCGGCGATCTGGTGTATGCGTTTGGCGATGCCCGTGAAATGAGTGAGAAACTGCAGGCGCATGCAGAGAAACTGCTTTCTGCAGGTAAGCGCATGCTTTCCTTCGGTGGCGACCACTTCGTCACGCTGCCGCTGCTGCGCGCGCACGCAAAGCACTTTGGTAAGATGGCGCTGGTGCATTTTGATGCCCACACCGACACCTACGCTAACGGCTGCGAATTCGACCACGGCACCATGTTCTATACTGCGCCAAATGAAGGGCTGATCGATCCGAATCACTCTGTACAGATCGGTATCCGCACTGAGTTCGACAAAGATAATGGCTTTACCGTACTGGATGCCTGCCAGGTGAACGATCGCGGCGTAGACGACGTCATTGCCCAGGTGAAACAGATCGTTGGCGATATGCCAGTGTATCTGACCTTTGATATCGACTGTCTGGATCCGGCGTTTGCGCCGGGTACCGGTACGCCGGTAATCGGCGGTCTGACGTCCGATCGTGCGATCAAGCTGGTACGTGGTCTGAAGGATCTGAATATCGTGGGTATGGACGTGGTGGAAGTGGCGCCGGCTTACGATCAGTCTGAGATCACCGCGCTGGCGGCGGCGACGTTAGCGTTAGAAATGCTGTATATTCAGGCGGCGAAGAAAGGCGAATAATAGTCGGACTATTTTACTCGTCATTTTGGGTCCGGGCAGTGCTCGCCATCCTCACGTACTACGTGTACGCTCCGGTGGCTGTGCGCTGGCCGGGCCCAAACTGACTTCGCCAATTACGTCCGATAATGGGATGAAATCTGTAGGCCGGATAAGGCTTCACGCCGCCATCCGGCACTGCTTGAAGATTACTTAATTCCGTCCGCGCTCATGCGATCGCGAATATGCTGCGCACGTTCGGCGGATGCCGGGTGATCGTCAAACATGGAGCTTTGACGTCCGGCTTCCAGTTTTGCCAGTTTCTCAAAGCTGGTGGCTAAGCCTGCCGGATTGATCCCGCGTTTGCGCAACAAATCATACGAGTAATCATCCGCTTCGGATTCCTGACGCTGGGAGAACTGTGAGTTCACCAGTTTCTCGCCAAGATCGCCCAATTGCGACTGCGACAGGCTGCCGACAATGCCGCCAGCGGAGGCCGCCGCTGCACGCACCGCGTTCGTGCCCAGCGCAACCTGCATGCCTTTTTTCACGTGACCCAACGCGACGTGGCCCATTTCGTGGCCGATCACCGCTTCGACTTCGTTATCCGTCATCATATCCATCAGGCCGCTGTATACACGGATACAGCCGTTCGCCATGGCAAAAGCATTTACATCTTTCGCCATATAGACTTTGTAGTTCACCGGCTGGCCGTTAATGTTATCGCCAAGCGCGGAGGCGATTTTGCCAAGACGCGTTGCATACTCGCTGCCAGCCGGGGCGATGGTAGCTTTGCTGTCCATATCATTACAGGCCTGATCGCTCAGCGCTTTTACCTGAGCATCGCTCAGGCTGTAGGCCTGAAAAGCCTCTGCGCCTGAGGAAAGCAGTCCGTTTGAGTCCATGTTCTGGCAGCCGGTCAATGCCGCTGCCATGCTCGTAGCAAGCAGTAAAGCGCGAATTTTCATTTTTTCTCTTCCGCACAAAGTCAGGATTATTCTAAAAAATGCGTCGTTTGCAGGTAAACCGACGCTCAGCATAAGTATAAAGAAAAGAACAATAAGCGGGCGAGAAGATTGCGCAACATGCGTGCATGATCCAGAGATTTCTGAAGCGGTAAAAGGATGCTCCATGTACATGACACGCGGCTTGGGTTACATTGTTGGCACTTTTTTCCGGCGTAGCCCAAAACGCGCTGTCGTCAAGTCGTTTAGGGCGTGGCCTTCATTATCCGATCTGGAGTCAAAATGTCCTCACGTAAAGAGCTTGCCAATGCTATTCGTGCGCTGAGCATGGACGCAGTACAGAAAGCCAAATCCGGTCACCCGGGTGCCCCGATGGGTATGGCTGACATTGCCGAAGTCCTGTGGCGTGATTTCCTGAACCACAACCCGACTAACCCGTCCTGGGCTGACCGTGACCGCTTCGTGCTGTCTAACGGCCACGGCTCCATGCTGATTTATAGCCTGCTGCACCTCACCGGTTATGACCTGCCGATGTCTGAACTGCAGAATTTCCGTCAGTTGCATTCCAAAACACCGGGTCACCCGGAAGTGGGTTACACCGCAGGTGTTGAAACCACGACGGGTCCTCTGGGCCAGGGTATTGCGAACGCAGTCGGTATGGCTATCGCTGAAAAAACGCTGGCGGCGCAGTTTAACCGCCCAGGTCATGACATCGTTGATCACTTCACTTACGCTTTCATGGGCGACGGCTGCATGATGGAAGGTATCTCTCACGAGGTATGTTCTCTGGCCGGTACGCTGAAGCTGGGCAAACTGGTTGCGTTCTACGATGACAACGGCATCTCTATCGATGGTCACGTTGAAGGCTGGTTCACCGATGACACCGCTAAGCGTTTCGAAGCTTATGGCTGGCATGTGGTTCGTGGCGTTGATGGTCACGATGCTGATGCGATTAAACGCGCAGTCGAAGAAGCGCGCGCAGTGACCGACAAACCGTCTCTGCTGATGTGCAAAACCATTATCGGTTTCGGTTCTCCGAACAAAGCGGGTACCCATGACTCTCATGGTGCGCCGTTGGGCGATGCTGAAATCGCACTGACCCGCGAACAGCTGGGCTGGAAATACGCGCCGTTCGAAATCCCGTCTGAAATCTATGCTCAGTGGGATGCGAAAGAAGCAGGCCAGGCAAAAGAAGCTGCGTGGAATGAGAAGTTCGCTGCATATGCGAAAGCCTTCCCGCAGGAAGCGGCTGAATTCACCCGTCGTATGAAAGGTGACATGCCGGCTGATTTCGACGCGAAAGCGAACGAGTTCATTGCTAAGCTGCAGGCGAACCCATCCAAGATCGCCAGCCGTAAAGCGTCTCAGAACGCGATTGAAGCATTCGGTCCTCTGCTGCCGGAATTCCTTGGCGGCTCTGCTGACCTGGCACCTTCTAACCTGACTCTGTGGTCTGGTTCTAAAGCGATCAACGAAGATACCGCCGGTAACTACATCCATTACGGTGTGCGTGAATTCGGTATGACCGCTATCGCTAACGGTATCTCCCTGCACGGTGGTTTCCTGCCGTATACCTCTACCTTCCTGATGTTTGTAGAATATGCCCGTAACGCGGTGCGTATGGCTGCGCTGATGAAACAGCGTCAGGTGATGGTCTACACCCACGACTCCATCGGTCTGGGCGAAGATGGCCCGACTCACCAGCCGGTAGAGCAGGTTGCGTCTCTGCGTGTGACGCCAAACATGAGCACATGGCGTCCGTGTGACCAGGTCGAATCCGCCGTGGCGTGGAAATACGGTGTTGAGCGTCAGGACGGCCCGACCGCGCTGATCCTCTCCCGTCAGAACCTGGCACAGCAGGAACGTACCGAAGAGCAACTGGCGAACATCGCTCGCGGCGGCTACGTGCTGAAAGATTGCGCTGGTCAGCCGGAACTGATCTTCATTGCGACCGGTTCTGAAGTTGAGCTGGCTGTGGCTGCGTGGGACAAACTGACAGCTGAAGGCGTGAAGGCGCGCGTGGTTTCCATGCCGTCCACCGACGCGTTCGACAAACAGGATGCCGCTTACCGTGAATCCGTACTGCCGAAAGCCGTTTCTGCACGCGTGGCAATCGAAGCGGGGATTGCTGACTACTGGTTCAAATACGTGGGCCTGAACGGCGCTATCGTCGGCATGACCACTTTTGGCGAGTCTGCTCCGGCTGAGCTGCTGTTTGAAGAGTTCGGTTTCACCGTAGACAACGTTGTCGCGAAAGCAAAAGAACTGCTGTAATTACGGTTACAGATGAAAACGGGTCGCTTAGGCGGCCCGTTTTTTTAG
>NZ_CP069763.1:294375-340515 GCF_016893685.1 Citrobacter cronae | reverse complement strand
TAAAATGTGACATAAGTCAGATAACTGCGTTCTGTCGCTGGACAATCATTCCTTTTATTCCGCGTTTCGCTTATTCTAGCTGAAGCGTTTCAGTCGATTAAATGTTCGACAATTAACCAATTAGTCGCAGTTTGCGACAGGTAAGGTTTCCCTGAGCGATTTGCTGCATTACTCTGTCTGCCACATCGTTTCTGAGAAATCCTTGCAGGAGACCTATGACCGTACGCGTAGCGATTAATGGTTTCGGTCGCATCGGACGCAACGTGGTTCGTGCTTTGTATGAATCCGGGCGTCGGGCGGAAATCACCGTGGTGGCAATCAACGAACTGGCGGATGCTGCAGGCATGGCGCATTTGTTGAAATATGACACCAGCCATGGGCGTTTTGCCTGGGATGTTCGTCAGGAACGTGACCAGCTCATCGTTGGTGATGACGCGATCCGCATTTTGCATGAGCGAACGCTCGACGCGCTGCCATGGCGTGAACTGGGTGTTGACGTTGTGCTGGATTGTACGGGCGTCTTCGGTAACCGCGAACACGGCGAGGCGCATATTGCCGCCGGTGCAAAAAAAGTGCTCTTTTCACATCCTGGCAGTCCCGACATCGACGCAACGGTTGTATTTGGCGTTAATCAGGATCAGCTGCGCGCTGAGCACCGAATTGTATCCAACGCCTCCTGCACCACGAATTGTATAATTCCCGTCATTAAATTGCTGGATGATGCTTACGGCATTGAGTCTGGTACCGTTACAACGATCCACTCTGCGATGCACGATCAGCAGGTGATTGATGCCTATCATCCTGACCTGCGTCGTACGCGAGCGGCCAGCCAGTCAATTATTCCGGTTGATACCAAACTGGCGGCGGGTATTACGCGAATTTTTCCGCAATTTAACGATCGTTTTGAAGCGATCGCGGTGCGTGTACCGACCATAAATGTGACGGCGATCGACTTAAGCGTGACGGTGAAAAAACCGGTAAAAGCCAGCGAAGTCAACCAGTTGCTGCAAAAAGCAGCACAAGGTGCATTTCATGGTATAGTTGACTATACGGAATTACCGTTGGTCTCTGTAGATTTTAACCATGACCCGCACAGCGCCATCGTTGATGGTACGCAAACGCGCGTGAGTGGTGCTCACCTGATCAAGACTCTGGTCTGGTGTGATAATGAATGGGGCTTTGCTAACCGTATGCTCGACACAACGTTAGCGATGGCTGCTATTGGTTTCAGGCTCGACGCTTGAGCGTCGACAAAACTTTAAGTATCAACGAGAGGATTCACCATGTCTGTAATTAAGATGACCGATCTGGATCTGGCTGGTAAACGCGTTTTTATCCGTGCCGACCTGAACGTACCAGTTAAAGAAGGGAAAGTAACCAGCGACGCGCGTATCCGTGCTTCCCTGCCGACCATCGAACTGGCCCTGAAGCAGGGTGCTAAAGTGATGGTAACTTCCCACCTGGGTCGTCCTACCGAAGGCGAGTACAACGAAGAATTCTCTCTGCTGCCGGTTGTTAACTACCTGAAAGACAAACTGTCTGCTCCGGTTCGCCTGGTAAAAGATTATCTGGACGGCGTTGAAGTCGCTGCCGGTGAGCTGGTGGTCCTGGAAAACGTTCGCTTCAACAAAGGCGAGAAGAAAGACGACGAAGCTCTGTCCAAAAAATATGCGGCGCTGTGCGACGTATTCGTCATGGATGCTTTCGGTACGGCTCACCGTGCGCAGGCTTCTACCCACGGTATCGGCAAATTCGCTGATGTAGCTTGCGCGGGTCCGCTGCTGGCTGCTGAGCTGGACGCGCTGGGCAAAGCGCTGAAAGAACCGGCTCGTCCGATGGTTGCTATCGTTGGTGGTTCTAAAGTTTCTACCAAACTGACCGTTCTGGACTCCCTGTCTAAAATCGCTGACCAGCTAATCGTTGGCGGCGGTATCGCGAACACCTTCGTTGCCGCTCAAGGCCACAACGTCGGTAAATCCCTGTACGAAGCCGACCTGGTTGACGAAGCTAAGCGTCTGCTGACCACTTGCGATATCCCGGTTCCGACCGACGTTCGCGTAGCGACTGAGTTCTCCGAAACTGCGCCGGCGACGCTGAAATCCGTTAGCGACGTGAAAGAAGACGAGCAGATCCTGGATATCGGCGACGCTTCTGCACAGCAGCTGGCTGAAATCCTGAAGAATGCGAAAACCATTCTGTGGAACGGCCCGGTTGGCGTGTTCGAATTCCCGAACTTCCGTAAAGGTACTGAAATCGTTGCTAACGCTATCGCAGACAGCGAAGCGTTCTCCATCGCGGGCGGCGGCGATACCCTGGCAGCAATCGACCTGTTCGGCATTGCTGACAAAATCTCCTACATCTCCACTGGCGGCGGCGCATTCCTCGAATTCGTGGAAGGTAAAGTATTGCCAGCAGTAGCGATGCTCGAAGAGCGCGCTAAAAAGTAAGCATTTAATGGGCAGGGTAACCTGCCCAATTATTAGCGCGCTTTAGAGCGCGCGCCCTTTCCAAGGCCGAAGATACAGGACTCGCAACATGTCTAAAATTTTTGATTTCGTAAAACCAGGCGTAATCACTGGTGATGACGTACAGAAAGTTTTCCAGGTAGCTAAAGAAAACAACTTTGCTCTGCCAGCTGTTAACTGCGTTGGTACCGACTCCATCAACGCCGTACTGGAAACCGCTGCAAAAGTTAAAGCGCCGGTAATCGTACAGTTCTCCAACGGTGGTGCTTCTTTCATCGCGGGTAAAGGCGTGAAGTCCGACGTGCCTCAGGGCGCTGCAATCCTGGGTGCTATCTCTGGCGCGCATCACGTTCACCAGATGGCTGAACACTACGGTGTTCCGGTTATCCTGCACACTGACCACTGCGCGAAGAAACTGCTGCCGTGGATCGACGGTCTGCTGGACGCGGGTGAAAAACACTTCGCAGCAACCGGCAAACCGCTGTTCTCTTCTCACATGATCGACCTGTCTGAAGAGTCTCTGGAAGAGAACATCGAAATCTGCTCCAAATACCTGGCGCGCATGTCCAAAATGGGCATGACCCTGGAAATCGAACTGGGTTGCACCGGTGGCGAAGAAGACGGCGTGGACAACAGCCACATGGACGCTTCCGCACTGTACACCCAGCCGGAAGACGTTGATTATGCGTACACCGAGCTGAGCAAAATCAGCCCGCGTTTCACCATCGCCGCTTCCTTCGGTAACGTACACGGCGTTTACAAGCCGGGTAACGTGGTTCTGACCCCGACCATCCTGCGCGACTCTCAGGACTATGTTTCTAAGAAACATAACCTGCCGCACAACAGCCTGAACTTCGTCTTCCACGGCGGTTCCGGTTCTACTGCTCAGGAAATCAAAGACTCCGTAAGCTACGGCGTAGTGAAAATGAACATCGATACCGATACCCAATGGGCGACCTGGGAAGGTGTTCTGAACTACTACAAAGCAAACGAAGCTTACCTGCAGGGCCAACTGGGTAACCCGAAAGGCGAAGATCAGCCGAACAAGAAATACTACGATCCGCGCGTTTGGCTGCGTGCTGGTCAGACAAGCATGATCACCCGTCTGGAACAGGCTTTCAAAGAACTGAACGCGGTTGACGTTCTGTAATTTACGCCGTTCTACGTGACATGAGGCCCGCCAATGCGGGCCTTTTTTATTGCCATTTCAACAGGCTGCTGGCAGAGATTTCTGTGATCTGTTTGGCAAAAATCAGGTTTATTGTTTACTCTTGTCAGATTGCCAGTCCCGGCGGGGCGGCTTTATTTTTTCCCATTTGGGTAAGCAAAAAAGGAATAGTGAATGGAAGATTTGAATGTTGTCGACAGCATAAACGGGGCGGGCACCTGGCTGGTCCGCAATCAGGAACTGCTGTTGAGCTATGCCGTCAACATCGTTGCGGCCATCGCCATTGTTATCATCGGTATGATTGTGGCGCGTATCGTATCAAACACCGTTAATCGTCTGATGGTGTCGCGGAAAATTGATGCAACGGTTGCCGATTTTCTCTCCGCACTGGTGCGCTACGGTATTATCGCGTTCACGCTGATTGCCGCGCTGGGCCGCGTTGGGGTGCAAACCGCCTCCGTGATCGCCGTTCTCGGTGCCGCAGGTTTAGCCGTGGGTCTGGCGCTGCAAGGTTCGCTGTCCAACCTTGCCGCAGGCGTGCTGTTGGTGATGTTCCGTCCGTTCCGCGCGGGTGAGTATGTAGACCTCGGCGGCGTAGCGGGAACCGTACTTAACGTGCAGATTTTCTCTACCACCATGCGTACCGTAGACGGTAAGATTGTGGTGATCCCAAACGGAAAAATCATTGCCGGGAACATCATTAACTTCTCTCGCGAACCGGTTCGCCGTAACGAATTCATTATCGGCGTGGCCTACGATTCCGATATCGATCAGGTGAAGAAAATCCTCACCGATATCATCCAATCCGACGAGCGTATCCTTAAAGATCGTGAAATGACGGTGCGCCTGAATGAACTGGGCGCTTCTTCGATTAATTTCGTTGTACGCGTCTGGAGCAACAGCAGCGATCTGCAAAGCGTCTATTGGGACGTACTGGAGCGTATTAAGCGCGAGTTTGACGCCAACGGCATCAGCTTCCCGTATCCGCAGATGGATGTGAACTTCAAGCGTGTGAAAGAGAACGCGGCAGAGTAATCTTTTTCTGCACCACGGTGCCGGATGGCGCTTCGCTTATCCGGCCTGGTCAGATTTCTATACTGTAGGCCGGAGAAGGCGTTAGCTGCTATCCGGCAAAATATCCTCTCATTAATTTCTCTAATCTACGATTAATATTATCAATTTCCGCTAATGATTCTCCCGCGCTATAGTCTGCTCCTAAGAGAAATAGTTCGGGATGAGTAACGTGTTATCTTATTATTTTCAAGGGCTTGCGCTTGGCGCGGCCATGATACTGCCGCTTGGTCCGCAAAACGCCTTTGTAATGAATCAGGGCATTCGTCGCCAGTATCACATCATGATTGCATTACTCTGTGCCATCAGCGATCTGGTGCTGATTTGCGCGGGGATTTTTGGCGGTAGCGCCTTGCTGATGCAGTCACCGTGGCTGATGGCGCTGGTCACCTGGGGGGGAGTGGCGTTTCTACTCTGGTACGGTTTCGGTGCGTTAAAAACGGCGATGAGCAGTAATCTGGAACTGGCCAGCGCTGAAGTAATGAAGCAGGGGCGCTGGAAAATCATCGCCACTATGCTGGCGGTGACCTGGCTTAACCCACACGTTTATCTGGATACCTTTGTGGTGTTGGGGAGTCTCGGAGGCCAACTGGACGTTGAACCTAAGCGCTGGTTTGCGCTGGGTACCGTCAGCGCCTCGTTCCTGTGGTTCTTTGGTCTGGCATTGCTGGCGGCCTGGCTGGCGCCGCGTCTGCGCACTGCTAAAGCACAGCGCGTCATCAATATCTTAGTAGGATTAGTGATGTGGTTTATCGCTTTTCAGCTGGCAAAAGAAGGTGTTACGCATGTTCATGCGCTGTTCAACTAAGTGTTGTCTGATGGACAACGCAGCGAGATCGGCTAAGCTTGCCTGCATGTGCCCTGAGTTTCGGGGTAATTAATGAAACATGGAGGAACGACCGTGAAGTTCAAAATAATGGCCCTGGCGGCATTAGTCGGATTCAGCGCACTATCGGTACAGGCAAATGAGCTGCCAAACGGACCGCACATCGTGACTTCCGGAACGGCAAGCGTGGATGCAACGCCTGATATCGCCACCCTGGCGATTGAAGTCAATGTTGCTGCGAAGGATGCGGCTTCAGCGAAGAAGCAAGCCGATGAGCGCGTGGCGCAATATCTGTCCTTCCTTGAGCAGAATCAGATAGCGAAGAAAGACATTAGCGCTGCCAACCTGCGCACGCAGCCGGACTACGATTACCAGAACGGCAAAAGCATCCTCAAAGGTTATCGTGCGGTGCGTACCGTTGAAGTGACGCTGCGTCAGTTGGACAAACTCAACGCTCTGCTTGATGGCGCGCTAAAGGCTGGTCTGAATGAGATCCGTTCGGTATCGCTTGGCGTCGCCCAACCGGATGCCTACAAAGATAAGGCGCGTAAAGCGGCAATTGATGATGCAATTCATCAGGCTGAACAGCTGGCGGCAGGCTTTAACAGCAAACTGGGACCCGTTTATAGTGTGCGCTACCACGTGTCCAATTATCAGCCGAGCCCGATGGTACGGATGATGAAAGCAGATGCAGCGCCTGCGGCATCCGCTCAGGAAACCTACGAACAGCCGGTTATCCAGTTTGACGATCAGGTTGATGTGGTCTTCCAGATTGAACCGACTGCGGGGCAGCCGGCAGCAACACCTGCCAAAACCCAGTAATCTTTTCAAACCCGGCCTTCCAGCCGGGTTTTTTCTGTGAGCAACTGTAAAAATGAGATCTCACATCCAGTCTTTTTTTTCGCCGTAATGAGGATAGGCCATAGCGATTTTTAAGGGGACGCTATGGATATTTTTATCTCGAAAAAGATGCGTAATTTCATTCTGCTGGCGCAAACCAATAACATCGCCAGAGCGGCAGAAAAAATCCATATGACCGCATCGCCTTTCGGTAAAAGCATTGCTGCACTGGAAGATCAAATCGGCTATACGCTGTTTACCCGCAAAGATAACAACATCAGCCTGAATAAAGCCGGGCAGGAGCTCTATCAGAAACTGTTCCCTGTTTATCAGCGTCTCTCTGCTATTGATAACGAAATCCATAACGCCTCTCGCCGCTCGCGAGAAATCGTCATCGGCATCGACAATACCTATCCAACGATTATTTTCGACCAGTTGATTAGCCTTGGCGACAAGTACGATGGTGTGACGGCTCAGGCCATTGAATTCAGCGAGAATGGGGTGATCGATAACCTGTTCGATCGGAAACTGGATTTTATTATCTCACCGCAGCACGTTTCCCCTCGCGTGCAGGAACTGGAAAATCTGGCGATTAGCGAGTTGTCTCCGCTGCGTCTGGGGTTTCTCGTTTCCCGGCGCTACGAAGAAAAACAGCCGCATGAGCTGCTACGTGAGCTGCCATGGCTGCAAATGCGCTTCCAGAATCGCGCCAACTTTGAGGCGATGCTCGATGCTTACATGCGGCCCTGCGGAATTCATCCGACGATTATCTACCGCCCGTACAGCTTTATGGCCAAGATTAGCGCGGTGGAGCGTGGGCAGTTTTTGACGGTGATCCCCCATTTTGCCTGGCGGCTGGTTAACCCCTCGACGTTGAAATATTTTGATGCGCCCGGCAGCCCTATGTATATGCAGGAATTTCTCTATTCGCTGAAAAACCATCGTTATACCGCCACGATGCTTCAGCATATTGCTGAAGATCGTGAGGGTACGGCAAGTTAAACGAGCATCGATCCGGTTTCGATCAGGTTACGATGCAGATCGAACGCATGGCTGAGATCGTGATGGATATGCCCGCCGGGCGCTCGCTCCAGATAACGGTGCAGGTAGTCCCGATACAGAGGATGCGCACAGTTATCGATAATCGTGTGCGCCCGCTGCATCGGAGATAACCCACGCAGATCGGCAATTCCCTGTTCGGTAACGATCACTTTGACGCTATGTTCGCTGTGATCGACATGGCTGCACATCGGTACGATGGTGGAGATTTTCCCGCCTTTGGCAATCGACGGCGCCATAAAGATCGACAGGTAGGCGTTGCGCTCGAAATCACCGCTGCCGCCAATGCCATTCATCAGGTTCACACCTGCTACGTGTGTGGAATTGGCATGACCGTAGATGTCAAACTCCAGACCGACATTGAGCGCAATGACGCCCAGCCGACGAATGATTTCCGGGTTATTGGAAATCTCCTGCGGGCGCAGCACAATCCGGCTGGCGAAGAAGTCCATGTTGTCATAAATCTTCTGCAGCGATGGGGCTGAAATGGTCAAACTGGAGGCGCTGGCGCCGGTTATCTTGCCCGTTTCCAGCAGATGCACCACAGATTCTTGCAACACCTCGGAATACATCATAAAGGGTGGAATATCCGGGTTCTCGCCCAGTCGCGCCATTACCGCGTTGTTGATATTGCCCACGCCGCTTTGTAAGGGCAGGAATTCCGCTGGGATGCGTTTGTGCGCCATTTCCGCCAGCAGAAATGTCACCACGTTATCGGCAATTTGCTGGCTGACCGGGTTGCTTTTATCCGCGGCATTTCCGGCATCGGGTAGTTCGGTATCCACGACCGCGATAATTTTTTTCGGGTCTATCTGCACACACTGGCTGCCCACGCGATCCATGGTGTGAAAAATCGGTACGCTGTTTCGCCGCGGCGGCGCGCCGGGTATCACAATGTCGGCAAACTCCGCCACGCGCGGGTTATGGTAATGATTCAGTTCGATAATCACCTTTTTCGCCCGCAGCAGCCAGGTCGGCGCGTTGCCGATGCCGCTGGAAAGCCAAATCCGACCATCTGGCGCAATGGCGGAGGCTTCAATGACGGCAACATCGATCTCGCCAAAAAAGCCATAATTGACCATTTGCGCCACTTCGCTCAAATGGAGATCGACAAACCTCACCTGACCCTGATTAATTTTCTCGCGCAGGCCCGATGATGTTTGATAGGGAGCCCGCCAGGAAACGGCATCCGCCGCGGATAACGCATCATCAGCGGCAGCGCCAATTGAAGCTCCTGTCAGCAGGCGGATTTGAAAAGGTTGCCCGACCTGATGCCGTTCGCAGGCGAGTTGAGCAATTGCGTTAGGTAATGCTTTTGGCGAACCCGCAGGGGTAAAGCCGCTGAATGCCACCATATCGTCGTGCTGGATAATTTCTGCCGCTTCTTCGGCACTCATCCGTTTCATGGCCGTCTCCTTCCTCGGGCGTGATTAATGGCCGACAAAATTGGGTTTACGTTTTTCCATAAACGCGTTCATCCCTTCCTGATAATCCTCGCTGTCGTACACCGCGCGGCGCATGCCCTGAATACGCTCAAATTCGTCTGAGTTCATGGTGTGCGCTTCGCCCAGCACGCGCAGTTCTTCTTTAATGACGGCGATGGCCAGCGGCGCTTTCTCCGAGATGTGGTGCGCCATTTGCAGAGTGAAATCCTCCAGTTCGTCGACAGGAACCACATGGTTGAGGATCCCGACGGCCATCGCACGCTGAGCGGTAATCGGCGAGGCGGTAAAGATCAGCTCTTTCACGATGTGGAATCCAGCATCGCGGGTCAGGTTGTGGATGCCGACCAGGTTATACGGTACCCCGAGGTTGACCGGTGTCATCGAGAAGGTAGAGGTTTCAGCGGCGATGATGAGATCGGAACTCATGATCATCTCAAACGCGCCGCCCCAGACGCTGCCTTCGACCATGGAGATCACTGGTTTTGGATATTTTTGGATCATGCGGGTGATCTGGCGCAGCGGATCGTCATAGGAGAGCGGATCGCGACGTCCGGAGGGGAGTTCATGAATATCATGTCCGGCAGAGAACACTTTGGCCCCGCTCGGGGCGCGCAAAATGATGCAGCGAATTTCCGCACGATTAAGATCGCTCAGCGCCTGCATCAGATCGTCGATAAACACTTTGCTCAGCGCATTGAGCTTGCGGGCGTAATTGAACTCAATGACCGCGACTTTCTGGATGATGACTACGTTGACGTATTGATAAGACATAATGTTCTCTTTATTCAAAGTAATGATGCTGGATAAATTCACTGATGTGACGCAAACCGGTACGCGGCGAAAGGTCGTTATTTTTGACGGCCTGCAGTGTCTGCTGGAAATAACGGTCGAAATCAGTCCGGGTAAACAGCAGATGCAAAGCTTCTTCTTCAGCCTGCTTGTGTAACCAGTCCACCGCTTGCTGCTGGCGGACTTTTTCCAGTCGACCGCTGACGGTAAGGCACGTTTTAAAGTCAGTTATCGCCTGCCAAATCTCCTCGATGCCACGTTTTTCCAGAGCGCTACAGGCCAGAACCTGCGGCTGCCACTCGTCATACTTGCGGCGCAGAATATGCAGGGCGGATTCGTACATATGGCGGGCGATGGCAACCTGGTTACGGTTATCACCGTCGTCCTTGTTGATGACGACCAGATCCGCCATCTCCATCAGGCCCTTTTTGATGCCCTGCAAATCGTCGCCACCGCCGGCAATTTGCAGTGAGATAAAGCAATCCACCATGCCGGCGACTTCAGTTTCTGACTGCCCGACGCCGACGGTTTCCACAATCACCACCTCAAAGCCCGCCGCCTCGCACAACAGCATTAATTCACGAGCACGCTGGCTGGCGCCGCCTAAATGACCGCTGGAAGGAACCGGGCGAATAAATGCCGATTCTGCGCGGGACAGTTCCGTCATCCGGGTTTTATCGCCAAGAATGCTGCCGCCGCTAACGGGACTACTGGGATCGACCGCAATCACTGCCACCCGTAATCCCCGACGGATCAACAGCATACCGAACGCCTCCAGAAAGGTGCTTTTGCCCGCGCCCGGCGTGCCAGTGATGCCCAGACGCAGCGCGTTACCGGTGAACGGCATTATCGCGTCCAGCAATTGCGTACTCAGTGGCTGGTGGCGCGGGTGGCTGCTCTCAACCAGCGTCATAGCCTGGGCAAGCGTGGCCCGTTCACCGCGCCGCAAGCGTCGGACGGCATCGTCAAGCGTGGCGGCGTTAATCATGATGCTGGCTGATCCGGGTCAATACATCGCGGACGCTGTCGAGCATTGGCGTGCCGGGGCCATAAATGGCTGCCACGCCATGCTCGTACAGGAAGGCGTAGTCCTGTGGTGGTATCACACCGCCTGCCACCACGCAGATATCTGCGCGTCCCCAGCCTTTGAGCGCCGTGACCAGTTCAGGGATCAGCGTCTTATGCCCGGCAGCCAGTGACGATGCGCCTATGACATGTACATCGTTTTCTACCGCCAGACGGGCGATCTCTTCTGGCGTGGAGAACATCGGACTGAGATCGACGTCGAAGCCGAGATCGGAGTAGGCGCTGGCGATCACTTTCGCGCCGCGATCGTGACCATCCTGGCCCATCTTGGCGATCAGGATCCGAGGTCGGCGACCATTTTCCGCGAGGAACTGTTCGGTTTGCGCAACAATGGCGTCGAACTCATTGGCGGATTTGTCGGACTGGTGATAGCTTTGCGCAATCACGCCGGTGACGCACTGGCTGGGCACCAGATAGCGGTCAAAAGCGGCTTCCAGCGCGTCGGAGATCTCACCGAGCGTGGCGCGAACGCGGGCGGCGTTAACGGCGGCGGCCAGCAGATTTTCATTATGCTGCGCGGCGTGGGTCAGCGCCGTCAGCGCGGCGTTGACGGCATCATTGTCGCGAGTTGCGCGGATATGCTGCAACGAAGCAATCTGTTCGTTGCGCACCTTCACGTTGTCGATTTCCAGTACCGACGTTTCGTCTTCTTTATCCAGCTTGTACTTGTTCACGCCAACGATGACGCGTTTGCCCTGGTCGATCAGCGACTGCTCGCGCGCCGAAGCTTCTTCGATCATCCGTTTGGGGAGTCCAGCTTCAATCGCCTTCGCCATGCCGCCCGCTTCATCAATTTGTTTAATGATCGTGCGCGCCTGCTTCACGATTTGATCGGTCAATGACTCCACGTAGTACGATCCGGCCAGCGGATCGACGGTGCGGCAGATCTCTGACTCTTCCTGGATGATGATCTGCGTATTACGCGCGATGCGGGCGGAGAAATCGGTGGGCAGACCGAGCGCTTCATCAAAGGCGTTGGTATGCAGAGACTGGGTACCGCCAAGCGTGGCGCCGAGTGCTTCAATGGTTGTGCGGATCACGTTGTTGTAGGGATCCTGTTCGGTCAGACTCCAGCCGGAGGTCTGGCAGTGGGTACGCAGAGCGAGAGATTTCGGGTTGGTTGCGCCAAAACCGCTGACGGCTTCACTCCACAAATAGCGAGCCGCGCGCAGCATGGCGACGTTCATAAACAGATCCATGCCGATACCGAAGAAGAATGACAGACGCGGGGCGAAGTCATCAATTTTCAGCCCGGCAGACAGTGCGGCTTTGATGTACTCAATGCCGTCAGCCAGCGTAAACGCTACCTGCTGGACGCAGTTCGCTCCGGCTTCCCCCATGTGATAACCGCTGATACTGATGGTGTTATAGCGCGGCATATTGGCGGAGCACCAGGCGATGATGTCGGCGATGATGCGCATTGAAGGTTTTGGTGGATAGATGTAGGTGTTGCGGCACAGATACTCTTTCAGAATATCGTTCTGAATGGTCCCGGTGAGCTGTTCCGGCGTTACGCCTTGCTCCTCAGCCGCGACGATATAAAACGCCAGGACCGGCAGCACCGCGCCGTTCATCGTCATCGACACCGACATCTTATCCAGCGGGATCTGATCAAACAGCACCTTCATATCTTCGACGGTATCGATCGCCACGCCCGCTTTGCCGACATCGCCCGCCACGCGCGGGTTGTCAGAGTCATAGCCGCGGTGGGTGGCAAGGTCAAAGGCAACGGAAAGTCCTTTTTGTCCGGCGGCGAGGTTGCGACGGTAAAAGGCGTTGGATTCTTTGGCGGTAGAGAAACCGGCATACTGGCGGATGGTCCACGGCTGCGCGGTATACATGGTGGCGCGTGGGCCGCGCACGTAAGGCGGCAGGCCGGGCAGGGTGCCCGTGACTTCCAGATTATCGAGGTCAGCCTCGGTGTACAGCGGCTTGATGACAATCCCTTCCGCCGTCTGTCTTTCCAGCGACTCAACGGTTTTTTCCCGTCGACTGAGTTCTTTATTGGCAAGTGTTTGCCACTCTTGCACGTTAGCCATTTTTTGCTCCGTATTACGCAATAAGTTGAATCTTTACGAGATACGGTGAGCTTTTTCATTTGGCTTGTCGCCAGCAAAAAATAGCCAACAGGGCGTCGTTTTTTGCCGCGTGGTATGTTTTATTTTGTGATGTATTTCAAAGACGTGGCGGGAATAACATGAAAAAGCGGTAAGAGGGGGTAGGCCGGATAAGGCGTTACGCCGCCATCCGGCACTCAGAGGCTACAAACAGTTTAATCCTGACGCAGTACGTTGTGACCGTAAGCCAGCAGCGCGTCGGTAACGTTGCGCATCATGCGGCTTTCCGGCGCAAAACGGTGCCAGTACAACATCCGACGCTGGAACAGGCCCGGCGTCAAGTCGATGAGCTCACCGCTTTCCAGCTCTTTTTCTATCTGTAAGTGCGGGATCATGCAGCAGGTCGTGCCCTGACGGGCCAACTGGACGAAGGCTTCTGATGAGTTAACGATATGGCAAGGCACGCTGCCTGGCGGCAGATCGAAGTTTTGTTGCAGGAACGCCTGATGCATATCATCAAGATGGTCAAACGCGACCGCCGGGGCTTTCAGCAGGGCAGAGCGAGTGACGCCGTTCGGGAAATAGCGCTCGGCGAACGCTTTTGAACCCACAAACAGGTAATCCAGCGCGCCAAGTTTATCCACCAGACAGCTTGGCAGCGCCTGATGTTGAATACTCACCGCACCGACCACTTCACCACGGCGCAGACGTTCCTGCGTGCGCGTTTCATCCTCAACCTGCAGGTTCAGGCGAATCGGCGAATTAGCCAGTACCGGGGCCAGCGCCGGAAGCAACCAGGTTGCCAGACTGTCGGCGTTCACCGCCAGCGAAAGCAGCAGCGGCGTGGAGCCAGTTTGCTCATCACCCAGCCACTCATCTTCCAGCAGTTCAACCTGGCGTAAGAGCGCCAGGAGTTTCTGCCCTTGTTCAGTCGGGCGAGGCGGTACGGTACGCACCAGCAGCGGCTGTCCGAACATATTCTCAAGCTGTTTTATGCGCTGTGAAACGGCGGATTGCGTGATGCACAGCTTTTGCGCCGCGCGCTCAAATCCTCGTTCACGAATAACCGCATCCAGTGCTTGTAGTGTTCTGTAGTCCGGACGTTTCATTGCTTTGGCGCACTCCTGAAATTTTTGCTTGTTCTGCACTATGACACAAATTTTGGTTGGGTAAAGACGAAATCAGCCACCCGGGAGCGGGTGTGGGGACATTTTTCTGCACAATGTTCTATAATGCGCGTGAATTTTCCCACCATATTCACACCACAGGCGAAACGATCATGACGCAGGATGAACTGAAAAAAGCAGTAGGATGGGCGGCACTTCAGTATGTACAGCCCGGTACCATTGTGGGCGTAGGTACAGGTTCAACAGCCGCACACTTTATTGATGCGCTGGGCACAATGAAAGGTCAGATTGAAGGCGCGGTGTCCAGTTCTGACGCCTCGACCGAAAAACTCAAAAGCCTTGGCATCCACGTGTTCGATCTTAACGAAGTGGACAGCCTCGGCGTCTACGTTGACGGCGCAGATGAAATCAACGGCCATATGCAGATGATTAAAGGCGGTGGCGCAGCGTTGACCCGTGAAAAAATCATTGCTTCTGTGGCGAAGAAATTTATTTGCATCGCTGACGCGTCCAAAGAAGTCGATATTCTCGGTAACTTCCCGTTGCCGGTAGAAGTTATCCCAATGGCGCGTAGCGCAGTGGCTCGCCAGTTGGTGAAGCTGGGCGGTCGCCCTGAATACCGTCAGGGCGTGGTAACTGACAATGGTAACGTGATCCTTGACGTGCATGGTCTGGAAATCCTCGATGCTATCGCGCTGGAAAACGCCATTAATGCGATTCCGGGCGTGGTAACCGTAGGTTTGTTCGCTAACCGTGGTGCGGATGTCGCGCTGATCGGTACCCCAGACGGCGTGAAAACTATCGTAAAATGATCTGATGGGAGCGTCTTCTCCCGTTAAAAAAATTTTGGCAGGGCAAATTTGGTGACTTGTGTCACGTTTACAATATTGCCCTGCCGATCTCTCCAAAGAAAAAGTTATCGCCAGTATTTTCCTCTGACATTTCCCGCTGAATGACATTTCCTCAGCATGACGACGCAAACGTTCATATTGCTGCAATATTATTTTTTGATATGTTGAAGAGGCGGATGAAAATCCCACACACAACACATCAGATTGGACAAAAAAGACAGGGTCGGGGAAATGGCAAAGGTATCACTGGAGAAAGATAAGATTAAATTTCTGCTGGTAGAAGGCGTGCACCAAAAAGCACTCGAGAGCCTTCGTGCAGCAGGTTATACCAACATCGAGTTTCACAAAGGCGCTCTGGACACCGAACAATTGAAAGAGTCCATCCGTGATGCTCACTTCATTGGCCTGCGATCCCGTACCCATCTGACTGAAGATGTAATTGCCGCCGCAGAAAAACTGGTCGCGATTGGTTGCTTCTGCATCGGCACCAACCAGGTTGATCTTAGCGCTGCGGCAAAGCGCGGGATCCCGGTGTTTAACGCGCCATTCTCTAACACACGTTCCGTTGCTGAACTGGTGATTGGCGAACTGCTGCTACTGCTACGCGGTGTACCAGAAGCGAACGCCAAAGCGCACCGCGGCGTGTGGAATAAACTGGCTACTGGCTCTTTTGAAGCGCGCGGCAAAAAACTGGGGATCATCGGCTACGGGCACATTGGTACTCAGTTAGGCATTCTGGCGGAATCGCTGGGGATGCATGTCTATTTCTATGATATTGAAAATAAACTTCCGCTGGGTAACGCCACGCAGGTTCAGCATCTTTCCGATCTGCTCAATATGAGCGACGTGGTGAGCCTGCACGTGCCGGAAAATGCCTCTACCAAAAACCTGATGGGCGCGCGTGAGATTTCGCTGATGAAACCGGGCGCTCTGCTGATTAACGCCGCACGCGGTACGGTGGTTGATATTCCTGCGTTGTGCGACGCGTTAGCGACCAAACATCTTGCAGGGGCGGCAATTGACGTGTTCCCAACCGAACCGGCAACGAACAGCGATCCGTTCACTTCGCCGCTGTGTGATTTCGACAACGTGATCCTGACGCCGCATATTGGTGGTTCCACGCTGGAAGCACAGGAAAATATCGGTCTGGAAGTGGCGGGGAAACTGATCAAGTATTCCGACAACGGCTCCACGCTGTCTGCGGTTAACTTCCCGGAAGTTTCGCTGCCGCTGCACGGAGGTCGTCGTCTAATGCACATTCACGAAAACCGTCCTGGCGTTCTGACCGCGCTGAACCAGATTTTTGCCGAGCAGGGCGTCAACATTGCCGCGCAGTACCTGCAGACTTCCGCGCAGGTAGGTTATGTGGTCATCGATATTGAAGCGGATGAAGATGTGGCGGAAAAAGCGCTGCTGGCGATGAAAGCCCTTCCGGGAACCATTCGCGCCCGTCTGCTGTACTAATTTCCTCTAAATGGGCAGGCGATGACCTGCCCATCTTTCCTCTGATTTCCCTGCCTCAAAATTTCTTTCTGTAACGCATACATTCTGTTTTCGAGCCTTGCCGCAATTGGCAACTAAAGGCAGTGCTGCGTGTTGTACAGCACTAAAAGAAATTTACGATAGGGGCTCAGCATCGCGCTGAAACGGGAAAGCCCCTACCGAAGCAGGGGCTCTAAAAAGGAAAGGGACGATGATGAGATACGTCATCATGCTGCTGATCCTGTTAATCATCGCTTGCCCAGCATATTAACAGAGAGTACGCAGGAGGGAGGTTCGCCTCCCTCACCCTTCACCGAGGAATTTAGGTCAAAAAAACGGCGCTGTCAATCGGCAAAAAACGGCTACCACTGCCAAATTTTGGACGGCGTTACCACCGCAGGCAGTGGGATATCCCACTCTTCGACAGGCAGCTTTTCCACTAACTGGCAATCATGCGCGTAGCCCACGGGCTGGATCTTATGCTGCTGCCAGTTTTGCAACGTACGGTCATAAAATCCGCCGCCCATGCCCAGGCGCTGCCCGTCTTCATCAAACGCGACTAACGGCGTAACCAGTACATCCAGCTTTGCCAGCGGCAATACGTCGCGGACATCAAGTCGCGGCTCCTGGATCTTTAAGCGGTTGGTCACCAGCGCACTCTGCGGATGATAGTGCAGGAACAGCAGGTTGCCAGGGCTGAAGGGATGAAGAACCGGAAGGTAGACGCGCTTACCCGCTCGCCACAGCTGTTCGATCAGCGGTTGGGTGTCGAGTTCGCCATCGAAAGAGAGAAACACCGCTACGGTATGGGCAAGAACAACAGGGGGAAAACTGAGCATTCTGGTCGCGGCTTGCTGACCAAATTGTTGTTGCTGATCGCTGGTAAGCGCACGGCGACGCTGACGAATCAGTGTGCGTATTTCTTGTCGGGATAAAGGGAGTTCAGAAAGTAGTGTCATGGCTGTTGCCAGGTAGAAGGGAATCTCCGAGATGCCGCCGCAGGCTGTAACCCTTGAACCCTTGGTTCAAGGTGAATGTGTCGTCACAGTTTTAAGGCTTCTCGGACGGGCCGAGCATGCTCACCAACCGTGGAGCGCCACATTCTTGTGGTATGAAATATCGGCTCAGGGGACTGGCCCGCTTGCAAACATCTCAGAGAAATTTTGTCTTCACGGTCACTCTACCACAGTAAACCGAAAAGTGTTATTCAAAGTTTTGGCCCGTTTTTTCGGTTATGCGACCCTGATCAAGCAACGCTTGTTCGATGGTCTGTTGCAGCATCCGAATACGTTGTTCCATGCTCGCCGCGTACTCACGCGTCTTCGCTTTTTCCTGAGTTAATTCATAGCTGATGTTCAACGCGGCGATGAAAACCAACTGCTCAGTATTTGTGACTCTAGTGCGAACTTTCAGATCTTGCAATCGCTGATTGAGATCGTCCGCAGCCTGATTCAACGCATCCCTTTGTTCAGGCGGGCAATTCACTCGCAGTGAACGGCCAAATATTTGGATATCGACGGGTTGTGCAGACATGCCACCTTCCTGCTGATTGACTGCGCTGCCTTCGTCTCCAGACCTTGGGTCCGCGAAGGGGCGACACTATAGCTACCCTGGTATCAAGATACAAGCCCTTTTCTGGTCCACCAGGGTCCAAAGTGGTAGCATATCATGAATATTCCTCCCTTTGATGACGAATGCTTATGTCTATACAGAACGAAATGCCTGGCTACAGCGAAGTTAGCCAGTTTTTGAACCAACAAGGGGCTGGATTAACCCCGGCCGAAATGCACGGCTTAATCAGCGGGATAATTTGTGGCGGTAACAACGACAGCTCATGGCAGCCGCTGTTGCACGACCTGACGAACGAAGGTCTGGCCTTTGGTCACGAGCTGGCTCAGGCGCTGCTGAAAATGCACTCTGCTACCAGCGATGCCCTTGAGGACGACGGCTTCCTTTTTCAGCTTTTTCTGCCTGAAGGTGATGACGTCAGCGTATTCGATCGCGCCGATGCGCTGGCTGGCTGGGTAAACCACTTCCTGCTGGGCCTCGGCGTCACGCAGCCTAAGCTCGACAAAGTGACCGGCGAAACCGGTGAAGCGATTGACGACCTGCGCAATATCGCCCAGTTGGGCTATGACGAAGACGAAGATCAGGAAGAGCTGGAAATGTCGCTCGAAGAGATCATCGAATACGTGCGTGTAGCCGCCTTGCTGTGCCATGACACGTTTACGCGTCAGCAGCCGACTGCGCCGGAAGTCCGTAAACCGACTCTGCACTAAATACAACAACGCCAAGGAGAGTGTTATGAGTGAGATATCTCAGCAAGAATTCCAGCGTCGTCGTCAGGCTTTGCTGGCACAAATGCAGCCCGGCAGCGCCGCGCTGATTTTTGCCGCGCCGGAAGCGACGCGCAGCGCGGACAGTGAATACCCGTACCGCCAGAACAGTGATTTCTGGTATTTCACCGGCTTTAACGAGCCTGAAGCCGTGCTGGTGCTGATTAAAAGTGATGATACTCATAACCACAGCGTTTTGTTCAACCGGGTTCGCGATCTGACGGCGGAGATCTGGTTTGGCCGCCGTCTGGGCCAGGATGCCGCGCCGGCAAAACTCGGCGTTGACCGGGCGCTGGCCTTCAGTGAAATCAACCAACAGCTGCACTTGCTGCTCAATGGCCTGGACGCGGTGTATCACGCACAGGGCGAATACGCTTGGGCGGACGAAATTGTCTGCACGGCGCTGGATAAACTACGCAAAGGTTCCAGACAAAATCTGCACGCGCCTGGCGCGATCATCGACTGGCGTCCGATGGTGCATGAAATGCGCCTGTTCAAATCACCAGAAGAGATTGCGATCATGCGCCGTGCCGGAGAGATCACCGCCCTGGCGCATACCCGCGCGATGGAAAAATGCCGTCCGGGGATGTTTGAATACCAACTGGAAGGGGAGATTCACCACGAATTTACCCGCCACGGCGCGCGTTATCCGTCCTATAACACCATTGTCGGAAGCGGTGAAAACGGCTGTATCCTGCATTACACCGAAAATGAAAGTGAAATGCGCGATGGCGACCTGGTGCTGATTGACGCTGGCTGTGAATACAAAGGCTATGCGGGCGACATTACGCGTACTTTTCCGGTTAATGGCAAATTTACCCCCGCGCAGCGCGAAATCTACGATATCGTGCTGGAATCCTTAGAGACCAGCCTACGTCTGTATCGCCCCGGAACTTCCATTCAGGACGTCACCGGTGAAGTTGTGCGCATCATGATTACCGGTCTGGTGAAGCTTGGCATATTGCGCGGTGACGTCGACCAGTTAATTACCGAGAATGCGCACCGGCCATACTTTATGCATGGCCTTAGCCACTGGCTGGGGCTGGATGTGCACGATGTTGGCGTTTATGGTCAGGATCGTTCGCGTATCCTTGAGCCAGGAATGGTGCTGACCGTCGAGCCAGGGTTATATATCGCGCCGGATGCCGATGTACCGGCTGCTTATCGGGGCATTGGCATTCGTATAGAAGATGACATCCTTATCACCGAAGACGGTAATGAAAATCTGACCGCCAGCGTGGTGAAGAAAGCGGATGATATTGAAGCCTTAATGGCTGCGGCGCGACTGCAATGAGCGTAATTATCGTTGGTGGTGGCATGGTCGGCGCGACGCTGGCGCTGGCCATTTCCCAGCTTAGTCATGGGACGCTGCCAGTTCATCTGATAGAAGCGAGCGAACCTGAAACTGACCGTCATCCTGGGTTTGACGCCCGGGCGATTGCGCTGGCGGCAGGAACCTGTCAGCAGCTGGCGCGAATTGGCGTGTGGCAGGCGATTGCCGATTGCGCAACGGCAATCAAAACGGTCCACGTCAGCGATCGCGGCCATGCCGGATTTGTTACGCTGGATGCGCAGGAATATCGTCTCCCGGCGCTGGGTCAGGTGGTGGAACTCCACGATGTTGGGCTGCGTCTGTTTGCGCTACTGCGTAAAGCGCCGGGCGTCACGCTGCATTGTCCCGATCGCGTAGCCAGCGTGTCGCGTACGCAGGGCCATGTTGAGGTCACACTGGAAAATGGCGAGGCCATTACCGGTCGCGTGGTGGTCGCCGCTGACGGTACACGTTCCGCGCTGGCTACCGCCTGCGGCGTGGACTGGCTGCAGCAGCCTTATGAACAACTGGCGGTAATCGCCAATGTCTCGACCTCCGTTCCCCACGATGGGCGCGCGTTTGAACGTTTCACGCAGTATGGCCCGCTGGCAATGCTCCCGATGTCTGATGGTCGCTGCTCGCTGGTGTGGTGCCATCCGCTGGATCAGCGCGATGAGATCATGGCCTGGTCCGACGAACGGTTTTGCCGTGAATTGCAAACCGCGTTTGGCTGGCGGCTGGGACGTATTACCCAGGCCGGTAAACGCAGCGCTTATCCGCTGTCATTAACCACTGCGCTGAAGGCGATTACCCATCGTACCGTGCTGGTGGGGAACGCCGCTCAGACGCTACATCCCATTGCCGGACAAGGTTTCAACCTTGGTCTGCGCGACGTAATGAGCCTGGCTGAGACGTTAACTCAGGCGCAAAACTGCGCGGAAGATATTGGTGATTACGCAGTGCTGGCACGCTATCAGCAACGTCGTGAGCGCGATCGCGAAACGACAATTGGCGTAACCAACAATCTGGTGTATCTGTTTGCCAACCGCTGGGCCCCGCTGGTTGTTGGGCGAAATGCCGGGCTGATGGCGATGGAGTTATTCACACCCGCGCGCGATGCGCTGGCGGAGCGGACCCTGGGTTGGGTTGCGCGATAAATATGGCCTGTAGGCCGGATGGCGGCGYAAACGCCTTATCCGGCCTACGGTTTTGATTGTTCCGGTTTCCAGGAGTAAACAGTGCAAAGTGTTGATGTAGCAATTGTCGGTGGCGGCATGGTGGGACTGGCGGTTGCCTGCGGCTTGCAGGGCAGCGGGTTACGCGTTGCGGTGTTAGAACAACATGTTCCGCAGCCGTTGGCGGTGGATGCACCTCCTCAGCTCCGCGTGTCGGCAATCAATGCCGCCAGTGTAAAACTGCTTACTCGTTTGGGCGTCTGGTCAGATATCGCTGCCCGTCGCGCGTGCTGCTATCACGGTATGGAAGTCTGGGACAAAGACAGCTTCGGGCGCATTGAGTTTGACGACCAGAGCATGGGCTACAGCCATTTGGGCCACATCGTCGAAAACGCAGAGATCCATTACGCGCTATGGCAAAAGGCGCAGCGTTCGCCGGATATTACGCTGCTGGCGCCCGCTGAAATACAGCAGGTAGCCTGGGGGGAGAACGAGGCATTTCTGACTCTGAAAGAGGGCACAATGCTGACGGCTCGCCTGGTGATCGGCGCGGATGGCGCTAACTCCTGGCTGCGTAATAAAGCAGACATTCCGCTCACCTTCTGGGATTACCGTCATCATGCGCTGGTGGCGACGATCCGTACGCAGGAAGCTCACGGCGCGGTTGCGCGCCAGGCGTTTCACGGCGAGGGTATCCTGGCATTCCTGCCGCTCAGTGACCCGCATCTGTGCTCTATCGTCTGGTCACTTTCTCCGCAGGAAGCCGAACGCATGCAGCAGGCAAGCGTTGATGAGTTTAATCAGGCGCTGAATATCGCTTTTGATAACCGTCTGGGCCTGTGCAACGTTGAAAGCGAACGGCAGACGTTTCCGCTAACGGGACGCTATGCTCGTCAGTTCGCCGCCCATCGTCTGGCGCTGGTGGGGGATGCGGCGCATACCATCCATCCGTTGGCGGGCCAGGGGGTTAACCTCGGCTTTATGGATGCGGCAGAGCTTATCGATGAGCTTAAGCGGCTACAACGTCAGGGCAAAGATATTGGCCAGTATCTCTATTTGCGTCGTTATGAGCGCAGCCGTAAGCACAGCGCAGCAATGATGCTGGCCGGTATGCAGGGCTTCCGTGAACTGTTTGCCGGCGAGAATCCGGCGAAAAAACTGCTGCGTGATATTGGTCTGAAACTGGCCGATACCCTTCCGGGTGTAAAACCGCAGCTCATCCGTCAGGCGATGGGGCTGAACGATCTTCCCGAGTGGCTACGCTAGCGTCCGTAAGGACAATCTTAAGAGTTTGAGACCCGTCACATTTTCCTCTCCCGGCCCTCGCGCCGGGATGCTTCTCTCATTTGAAATAATCTAATTCCACACCTTTTTTCGCATTAGTTTTTTTAATATCACGTTTTTTTCATAACGCCATTTTTGACATTTTTTCCATATTTAATGTGGTTTGATGCTGATTTTTTCTTCTCTATGCTGTTTGTTGTTCTGATTTATTTGCGTACTTGTGGATTTTTATTCTGTCGTCGATCTGGCCATTTTTTGCCATAAGCTAATGTGATGGCTAATTTTGCCTTATGGTTTAGCGTCTGTTTCGGTGGTAAGTTCAGGACAAAGAGAACGTTTGCGTCGTAGCCCCTGGAGCGGCTGCGGTGCTGGGTTTCGTGGCGAAAATTTCACCGCGAAAGAGTTGGTAGCCCCGCTTATTCAACGAGGAAAAGATGGCTCAACAGACTCCTTTGTACGAACAACACACGCTATGTGGCGCGCGCATGGTAGATTTCCATGGCTGGATGATGCCACTGCATTACGGTTCTCAGCTCGATGAACACCATGCTGTTCGCACCGATGCCGGTATGTTTGATGTGTCGCATATGACCATCGTCGACCTGCGCGGCAGCCGCACCCGGGAGTTCTTGCGTTATCTGCTGGCAAACGACGTTGCGAAGCTAACGAAGACGGGTAAAGCCCTCTACTCCGGTATGCTTAACGCATCGGGCGGTGTGATAGATGACCTGATTGTCTATTACTTCACTGAAGATTTCTTCCGCCTCGTTGTAAACTCCGCCACCCGCGAAAAAGACCTCTCCTGGATTACCCAACACGCTGAACCCTACGCCATCGACATCACCGTTCGTGACGACCTGTCGCTGATTGCGGTGCAGGGGCCAAACGCGCAGGAAAAAGCAGCCACGTTGTTTACTGACGAACAGCGCCATGCGGTGGAAGGTATGAAGCCGTTCTTTGGCGTTCAGGCGGGTGATTTGTTTATCGCAACCACCGGTTATACCGGCGAAGCAGGCTATGAAATCGCCATGCCGAATGAAAAAGCGGCTGATTTCTGGCGTGCGCTGGTACAAGCAGGCGTCAAACCTTGCGGTCTGGGCGCGCGTGACACGCTGCGTCTGGAAGCGGGTATGAACCTGTATGGTCAGGAGATGGACGAAGGGATTTCTCCGCTGGAAGCCAACATGGGTTGGACCATTGCGTGGGAACCTGCCGACCGCGACTTTATTGGTCGTGAAGCACTGGAAATGCAGCGCGACAAAGGCCATGAACAGCTGGTCGGACTGGTGATGACCGAGAAGGGCGTGCTGCGTAATGAACTGCCAGTCCGTTTCACTGACACTTCCGGTAACCAACATGAAGGCATTATCACCAGCGGAACATTCTCCCCAACCCTGGGCTACAGCATCGCGCTGGCGCGTGTCCCTGCGGGTATCGGTGAGACAGCGATCGTGCAGATCCGTAACCGCGAAATGCCAGTAAAAGTCACTAAACCTGTTTTTGTGCGTAACGGCAAAGCCGTCGCGTGATTCATCCTTTTTGGAGATTGATTGATGAGCAACGTACCTGCAGAACTGAAATACAGCAAAGAACACGAATGGCTGCGCAAAGAAGCTGACGGCTCTTACACCGTTGGTATCACCGAACATGCTCAGGAGCTGTTGGGTGACATGGTTTTCGTAGACCTGCCAGAAGTTGGTGCCACCGTCAGCGCGGGCGATGACTGCGCCGTTGCGGAATCCGTAAAAGCGGCTTCTGATATTTATGCGCCGGTAAGCGGTGAGATTGTTGCGGTTAACGACGCGCTCAGCGACTCCCCGGAACTGGTTAACAGCGAACCGTATGCCGGTGGCTGGATCTTCAAAATCAAAGCCAGCGATGAAAGCGAAATCGAATCGCTGCTGGATGCCACTGCGTACGAAGCATTGTTAGAAGACGAATAATGTTGTGCCGGATGGCGCTAATGCTTATCCGGCCTACTCACTGCAACGCGAATTATTTTGCGTATTCGTTTTCGCACGCGTAGGCCCGGTAAGCGTCAGCGCCACCGGGCAATTGAGTTAGAGACAATCACGATTCACTGCACGTTTCAGGAACCATCGCCCATGACACAGACGTTAAGCCAGCTTGAAAACAGCGGCGCTTTCATTGAACGCCACATCGGACCGGACGCCGCGCAGCAGCAAGAGATGCTGAATGCGGTTGGCGCCGAGTCGTTAAACGCGCTGATCGGCCAGATTGTGCCGAAAGACATTCAGCTCGCAACCCCGCCGCAGGTAGGCGAGGCGGCGACAGAATACGCTGCGCTGGCCGAATTAAAAGCCATCGCCGGGCGTAACAAGCGCTTCACGTCCTACATCGGCATGGGCTACACCGCCGTGCAGTTGCCACCGGTTATCCTGCGTAACATGCTGGAAAATCCGGGTTGGTACACCGCGTATACGCCGTATCAGCCGGAAGTCTCTCAGGGACGCCTGGAAGCGCTGCTGAACTTCCAACAGGTCACGCTGGACCTGACCGGGCTGGACATGGCCTCCGCCTCTCTGCTGGATGAAGCCACCGCGGCGGCCGAAGCCATGGCGATGGCCAAACGCGTCAGCAAACTGAAAAACGCCAACCGTTTCTTTGTGGCGGCTGATGTTCATCCGCAAACGTTGGATGTGGTTCGCACTCGCGCCGAAACCTTTGGTTTTGACGTTATTGTGGATGACGCAGCGAAAGCACTGGATCACCAGGATGTGTTCGGCGTGCTGTTGCAGCAGGTTGGTACCACTGGTGAAGTGCACGACTACAGCAAACTGATTGCTGAGCTGAAATCTCGTAAAGTTGTGGTCAGCGTCGCTGCCGATTTTATGGCGCTGGTTCTGCTGACCGCACCGGGCAAACAGGGCGCGGATATCGTTTTCGGCTCTGCGCAACGCTTCGGCGTACCGATGGGTTACGGTGGCCCACACGCGGCATTCTTTGCCGCCAAAGACGAATTCAAACGCTCCATGCCAGGCCGTATTATCGGCGTATCAAAAGATGCGGCGGGCAATACCGCACTGCGCATGGCGATGCAGACTCGCGAGCAGCATATCCGTCGTGAGAAAGCGAACTCCAACATTTGTACCTCACAGGTACTGCTGGCTAACATCGCCAGCCTGTATGCCGTTTATCATGGTCCGGTCGGTCTGAAGCGCATCGCTAATCGTATCCACCGCCTGACCGATATTCTGGCGGCTGGTCTGCAACAGAAAGGCTTAAAGCTGCGTCATGCGCACTACTTCGACACGCTGTGTGTTGAAGTGGCCGATAAAGCTGCGGTACTGGCGCGTGCGGAAGCGGCAGAGATCAACCTGCGCAGCGATATTCATAACGCGGTAGGTATTACGCTCGACGAAACCACCACCCGTGAAAACGTGGTGCAGTTGTTCAATGTTCTGCTGGGCGACAGCCACGGCCTGAGCATCGACACACTGGATAAAGACGTGGCGCTCGACAGCCGTTCCATTCAGAGCAGCATGCTGCGTGACGACGCGATCCTCAGCCACCCGGTGTTTAACCGCTACCACAGCGAAACCGAGATGATGCGCTACATGCACTCGCTGGAGCGTAAAGATCTGGCGTTGAATCAGGCGATGATCCCGCTGGGTTCCTGCACCATGAAGCTGAACGCCGCCGCCGAGATGATTCCTATCACCTGGCCGGAATTCGCTGAACTGCATCCGTTCTGCCCGCCAGAGCAGGCGGAAGGGTATCACCAGATGATCGGTCAGCTTTCCGAGTGGCTGGTAAAACTGACCGGCTATGACGCAGTCTGCATGCAGCCGAACTCCGGCGCACAAGGCGAATACGCTGGCCTGCTGGCGATTCGTCATTATCACGAAAGCCGTAACGAAGGCCATCGCGATATCTGCCTGATCCCGGCCTCTGCTCACGGTACTAACCCGGCTTCCGCACAAATGGCGGGGATGCAGGTGGTGGTAGTCGCCTGTGATAAGAACGGCAACATCGACCTCGACGATCTGCGGGCAAAAGCAGAACAACATGCTGCGAACCTTTCTTGCATCATGGTGACCTATCCGTCCACCCACGGCGTATATGAAGAAACGATCCGCGAAGTGTGTGAAGTTGTGCACCAGTTCGGCGGCCAGGTGTACCTCGACGGCGCGAACATGAACGCCCAGGTTGGAATCACCACGCCGGGCTTTATCGGCGCGGACGTTTCGCACCTCAACCTGCATAAAACCTTCTGCATTCCGCACGGCGGCGGCGGCCCGGGCATGGGACCGATCGGCGTTAAATCGCATCTGGCACCGTTTGTGCCTGGCCACAGCGTGGTACAGATTGAAGGGATGCTTACCCGTCAGGGCGCGGTGTCTGCCGCACCGTTCGGTAGCGCATCCATTCTGCCAATCAGCTGGATGTACATCCGTATGATGGGCGCAGAAGGTCTGAAGCAGGCAAGCCAGGTCGCTATTCTTAACGCTAACTACATTGCCAGCCGTCTGAAAGATGCCTATCCGGTGCTGTATACCGGTCGCGATGGCCGTGTAGCGCATGAATGTATTCTCGACATTCGCCCACTGAAAGAAGAGACCGGCATCAGCGAACTGGATATTGCCAAACGTCTGATCGACTATGGTTTCCATGCGCCAACCATGTCGTTCCCGGTAGCAGGTACGCTGATGGTGGAACCGACCGAATCTGAAAGCAAAGTGGAACTGGATCGCTTTATTAACGCGATGCTGGCAATCCGCGCTGAGATCGAGCGCGTGAAAGCCGGTGAGTGGTCGCTGGAAGATAACCCGTTGGTAAACTCGCCGCACACCCAGAATGAGCTGGTGAGCGAGTGGAACCACGGTTATAGCCGCGAAATCGCAGTCTTCCCGGCAGGCGTGGCGAACAAATACTGGCCTACCGTGAAGCGTCTTGATGACGTTTACGGCGACCGTAACCTGTTCTGCTCCTGCGTGCCGATGAGCGAATATCAGTAACTTTTCCGCGTAGTTAAACAATTTCCAGGCCGGGTAAGGCGAAGCCGCCTCCCGGCTTTTTCATATCTGGAGGTCTCTATGGGAATCGCACTTGTTACTGGCGGCAGTCGCGGTATTGGGCGAGCAACCGCGCTGCAACTGGCACTGGAGGGTTACACGGTCGCCGTTAATTTTCATCACAATATTCGTGCGGCAACCGAGGTGGTGAACCACATCGTCGCGGCAGGTGGTAAGGCATTTGCGCTGCGTGCGGATATCAGTGATGAAAGTCAGGTGCTGGCGATGTTTGAATCGATCGACCGTGAAGGGGAACCGCTGACTGCGCTGGTCAATAATGCCGGGATTTTATTTGAACAGACCACGGTGGAAAACTTAACTGCAGAGCGAATTAACCGCGTACTGGCGACCAATGTTACCGGCTATTTTCTGTGCTGTCGGGAAGCGGTAAAGCGCATGTCGTTTAAGCGCGGCGGTCAGGGTGGGGCGATTGTGAATGTCTCTTCGGCGGCATCACGGCTCGGTGCGCCATTCGAATATGTAGATTATGCCGCTTCAAAAGGTGCGGTGGACACGCTCACCACCGGCCTGGCACTGGAGGTGGCGGCGCAGGGGATCCGCGTAAACTCCGTACGTCCAGGCCTGATCTACACTGAAATGCATGCGTCGGGTGGAGAGCCGGGAAGGGTTGATCGCGTGAAATCCATGTTGCCTATGCAGCGTGGTGGGCAGCCGGAAGAAGTCGCGCAGGCGATTTGCTGGCTACTGAGCGAGAAGGCATCTTACGTCACGGGCAGTTTTCTGGAGCTGGCCGGCGGGAAGTAGGGATTTAATGGCCGGATAGCGCTGCGCTTATCCAGCCTACGGGATCATACCTGTAGGCTGGATAAGGCGTTTACGCYGCCATCCGGCGAAAAATCACAGATTCTCGCCGTTGCTGGCGATCACCGCTTTATACCACTCAAAACTCTTCTTGCGTGAACGCGACATATCCCCAGTGCCGTCATCGTGCTTATTCACATAGATGAAGCCGTAGCGCTTGCTGTACTGACCGGTGGTGAACGAAACGCAGTCAATGCAGCCCCACGGCGTGTAGCCCATCAGATCTACGCCATCATAGGTGACCGCCTTCATCATCTCTTCGATGTGGGCGCGCAGATAATCGATGCGGTAGTCATCATTGATGCTGCCATCTGTTTCCACTTTATCGTAGGCGCCAAACCCATTTTCAACGATAAACAGCGGCTTCTGATAGCGCTCGTACAGCTCACATAAAGCATAGCGCAGGCCAACCGGGTCAATCTGCCAGCCCCAGTCGGACGCTTTGACGTGCGGGTTCGGCACGCTACCCTCAAAACCGGAAATGGCATCACCGCTACCGCCTTCCGCTTTCACCGCGTTGGTCATGTAGTAGCTAAATCCGAGATAGTCGCAGGTGCCTTCACGCAGGATTTGCTCGTCGCCGTCTTCCATCCTGATGTTAAATTCGCGACGTTCCCACTCGTTCAACACATAGCTTGGGTAGTAGCCGCGCAGCTGGACGTCAGTAAAGACGTAGCGTTCACGCATTGACTCCTGGGCGAACATGACATCTTCGGGCTTACAGGAGAATGGATAGAGCGGCACCATAGCCAGCATGCAGCCCACTTTCATTTCCGGGTTGATGCGGCGTGCGGCTTTCACTGCGAGCGCGCTGGCCACGAACTGGTGATGCAGCACCTGGTACATGGTCTCTTCCGGGTTTTCATGCTCGGTATACACCACACCGGAGCAGCAATAGCCAAACAACGGTGCGCGCCAGTTACGTTGGTTATTGATCTCGTTGAAGGTCATCCAGTATTTGACTTTGTGTTTGTAACGCTCAAAGACGACTTCGGCAAATCGAACAAAGAAATCAACAACTTTGCGATTGGTCCAACTCCCATACTGTTGAACCAAATGTAGCGGCATTTCGAAGTGGGAAAGGGTGATGACCGGTTCGATGTTGTATTTCAGTAATTCATCGAACATGTCGTCATAGAACTTCAGACCTTCTTCGTTCGGCTGGGTTTCGTCCCCATTGGGGAAGATACGGGTCCATGCGATGGAGGTACGGAAACATTTGAAGCCCATTTCGGCAAACAGCTTAATGTCTTCTTTGTAATGACCGTAAAAATCGACGGCTTCGTGGTTGGGGTAGTATTTACCGGGCACGACTTCCTGAGTGATTTCTCGTGGAACGCCGTGTGCCCCACCGGTCAGTACGTCGCAAATGCTGGGGCCTTTGCCACCTTTGTTCCAGCCACCTTCGACCTGGTGCGCCGCAACCGCGCCGCCCCATAAAAAATCTTTTGCTAAGGTAAGTTTTTTCATCTGCGCTCAGTCTCAAATTAATACAATCTGATTTTGAGTCTAACAAAGGAAACCTAAATGTCACGATATAACAAAATAGCATTAATGTGATTTGTTACATCAAAAAAACAGATTGTTTTTTTACGCTATTCTTTTCGCCAGTTTGCGGCCAAGCGATTCCAGAATATAAATAACGGGGATTTGCGTGGTTATATCGTATACCCCGGCAATGCGTGTTTGTGGAACGTGCCAGGAGAGATTAAAGTCGGCGAGTTTCGCCAGACGTGAGTGTTCATGACTGGTTACAGACAGCACTTTACAGTTGTGCAGGCTGAACTGGCTGGCAAAACGCAGGATCTCCTCTGTTTCGCCGGAGACGGAAAGCACGATTGCCAGCGCGTTTCTGGCCATATCATTGGTTACCGGAAAATAAGGGTCGTCAATATGATTACTGAATTTTCCAACGTTGGAGAAAAAACGCGCGCCGTATTTCGCAAGCGCTCCTGACGTTCCTGCGCCAACAAATATAATACGTTCGGAAGATAATATAATATCAACAGCCTGATCGAGCAGTTTATCGAATTCGTCGTTATTGACGCTTTTAAAAAAGCTGATAATTTCGCTGGCGCCGAAATTAGCCTGTTGCGGTTCATTCTGCTCTAAATATAATTTGAAGCGTACGCGAAATTCTGAGTAACCTTCACACTTAAGCTTGCGGCAAAAGCGCAGTACGGTGGTAGTGGAAACGCCCACGGCATCGGCCAGTTCGCGAATGGTCATGTACATGACTTTGTCACGATTTTTGATGACATAGTTGTAGACCAGCATCTCAAGATTGTTGAGACTGGCGATGGCAGCGTGGGAGAACATACTCACAATAGCAAAACTCACTCATCAGACTTCATCTACAGGGAATAATAACATGCAGCCAAATGACATCACTTTTTTTCAGCGTTTCCAGGATGACATACTGGCCGGACGCAAAACCATCACTATTCGTGACGAGTCCGAATCACACTTCAAAACCGGTGACATTCTACGGGTTGGACGCTTTGAAGATGAGGGATACTTCTGCACGATTGAAGTTGTTGGCACCTCAACCGTCACGCTGGATACGCTGACTGAAAAACATGCTCAGCAGGAAAACATGTCGCTTGAAGAACTGAAACGTGTGATTGCCGAAATTTACCCGGATCAAACGCAATTTTATGTGATTGATTTTAAATGTGTTTGATTTAATGCGTGCACTTGTTAGCTGAAAGATTAAAATTAATTATATGATTTTTATGAACTATTTATTTTAAGATAAATATTACAGCTAACAGGTGTTCACTGGAACCATTCTCAGTTACGCTAGAGGGGCAATAACGAAAGTGTTCGTTTCTCGGGAGTAAGCTATGGTTCAGAAACCATTAATCGCGCAGGGATATTCGCTGGCAGAGGAAATAGCCAACAGCATCAGTCACGGTATCGGGCTGGTGTTTGGGATTGTCGGGCTGGTGTTGTTACTGGTTCAGGCAGTGGATACCAACGCCAGCGCTATGGCGATTACCAGTTATAGCCTGTACGGCGGCAGCATGATCCTGCTGTTTCTCGCCTCAACTTTGTATCACGCGATCCCCCATCAGCGAGCGAAAGTCTGGCTGAAAAAATTCGACCACTGCGCGATTTATCTGCTGATTGCCGGGACCTATACGCCATTTCTGCTGGTGGGGCTTGATTCGCCGCTGGCACGTGGACTGATGATTGTTATCTGGAGCCTGGCGCTGCTCGGTATTTTATTCAAACTGACCATTGCGCACCGCTTTAAGGTTCTGTCGCTGGTGACTTACCTGACAATGGGCTGGCTATCGCTGATTGTGGTGTATCAATTGGCGGTTAAACTGGCGGCGGGAGGCGTGACCTTGCTGGCCGTTGGTGGTGTGGTGTATTCGCTGGGCGTTATTTTCTATGTCTGTAAGCGCATTCCATATAACCACGCGATCTGGCACGGCTTTGTACTGGGCGGCAGCGTTTGCCACTTCCTGGCGATTTATTTGTATGTTGGACAGGCGTAACCCTTGATTTCGGATGGCGGCTAACGCCTTATCCGGCCTACAAAATGTGCCTGTAGGCCGGATAAGGCGTTAGCCGCCATCCGGCGTTAAGCTTTTACTCTTCCAGCGAATACGGCAGCGGCACAATATGCAGCGTTTTTGCGTCATCGCGAACGCGGAACACGCTGTCGGCTTCCATGTCGTTATTCATCACGACCTGCACCAGTATCTGGCCATCAGCGAGCTGTACTGCGGCGAGTACGGTACCAGTACGACGCCAGTTTTCACCCATTTTCAGTTCCAGATCTTCGCCAGCTTCCGGCACCCGGCTGGCCGTACCTGCCAGAGTCCACATGGCGCGTTTGTTGGCGCCGCGGAATTTGGCGCGCGCCACCATTTCCTGGCCGGTATAGCAGCCTTTTTTGAAGCTGATCCCGCCCAGAGCCTGCATATTGGTCGCCTGGGGAATAAACTGTCCGCTGTTGGCAGTATCAATGACCGGAATACCCGCTTCGATATCCAGCGCCAGCCACTGTTGACTGTTATTTAACTCCGCTTCGCCGCGCAGTTTCTCAACCAGGCTTTCCGCCGTTGCAACATCAACAATCAGCAGGAAACGCTCGGCAGGGTGTTCGAACCACAGTATTGTGGAAGTATCTTCGGTAATAACCTGTTTTTCGCTGTTCGGTAATTCGCTAAAGAGATTGGCCAGCGCCGCTCGTGCCTGAAATCCCGCTACGCCCAACAGAACACGCTCGTCGTCCGGCGCAATCACTACCTTCGAGAAGACCGCATATTTTTTCAGTTCTGTAAGCTGCGCATCGCGCAAGCTGCGGCGTTCAAGCCATGCAAAACCGTCACTGTTACGGAACAGGCGCAGATTGCTCCACATTTTACCTTTGGCATCACAATGGGCTGCCAGCACGTGCTGATGCTCGGTCATCTGGCTGACATCAGCCGTGACCTGACCCTGAATATACTTCTCACTGTCGACACCGGTAATGGTGGCGAGCGCCCAGTCATCGAGCGTCATTAGCGTCAGAGGTAAACGCGTTGACGCAAAAGGCTGGCGAGGAGGAAAAGATGTAAAAGCCATAATAATGTCCTGATTTGCTTAACGCAGTGATAATGACTAATGGTAAAAGAGCTATGGCCCATTGCAAGCGGTTTAAACAGGCTATTTGTGCCATATAGTTAGCTTTGCGAGGAGACATCCAAAAATGATGAATCCTTTGACTTAATGCGGTTTTATTTAGCGAATGTGCTTCCATTAGCTGATAATCCCGCAAAAGCGCGTGAAAAACACGTTACAATAGCCGGATACTTCGTTTTCGCGAGACAGGAAGAAGAACATGGATATTAATAATAAAGCACGTATTCATTGGGCATGCCGCCGCGGTATGCGCGAGCTGGACATCTCTATCATGCCGTTTTTCGAACATGAATATGACAGCTTAAGTAACGAAGAAAAACGTATCTTTATCCGTCTGCTAGAATGTGACGATCCAGATTTATTTAACTGGTTGATGAATCATGGGAAACCAGCTGATGCTCAGTTGGAGCAGATGGTGCGACTTATCCAGACACGGAATCGGGAACGTGGTCCAGTGGCAATCTGATTTACGCGTTTCGTGGCGCGCGCAGTGGCTTTCGTTGCTCGTTCATGGGCTGGTCGCGGTATTTATTTTATTGATGCCCTGGCCTTTGAGCTACACCCCATTATGGATGGTTCTGCTCTCTCTGGTGGTGTTCGATAGCGTACGCAGCCAACGTAGAATTAATGCCTGTCAGGGCGAGATTAGGCTGTTGATGGACGGCCGTCTGCGCTGGCAAGGGCAGGAGTGGACTATCGTTAGCGCGCCCTGGATGGTCAAAACAGGCATGATGCTGCGTTTGCGTTCAGATACCGGGAAACGTCAGCATTTGTGGCTGGCGGCAGACAGTATGGATGAGGCTGAGTGGCGAGATTTACGGCGGTTAATGCTGCAACAGGCCAAGCAGGGGTAATGCCAACAAATATCTGATGGCGTGCCGCTTTAGGGCCTTAGGTTTGATGCGTGAGGTAAACCGGATAAGGCGTTCACGGCGTCATCCGGCAACACGCTTATCAGGACCAGTGTTCGGCCATTTCCCCAAGAATTTGCTCGCACCAGTTCTGGATGCGTTCATCGCTGAGATCGTACTGGTTCGTTTCATCCAGCGCCAAACCAACAAACAGCTGTCCATCAGCAATGACGGGTTTATCGCTGGTAAATTCATAGCCTTCGGTTGGCCAGTAACCGACAAACTTGACGCCTTTGGTGACCAGTTTATCGTGCAGCATCCCCAGCGCATCCAGGAACCATTCGCCATATCCTAGCTGATCGCCCATCCCGTAAAGCGCGACAATTTTGCCTTCCAGGTTGAGGTCGTCCAGTTGCTCCCAGACCGCTTCCCAATCCTCCTGAATTTCACCAAAATCCCAGGTCGGGATGCCCAAAATGAGCACATCATACTGCTCCATTAAGGTCGGGGAATCATCTTTGAGGTTGTGCAGTGTCACCAGTTCGGGACCCAGGATATCGCGGATTTTTTCTGCTGCCATTTCGGTGTAGCAGGTACTGGAACCGTAAAAAAGACCCATGTTCATGACGTAAACATCTCAATTCTGCTGTAGCGTTGCGGGTAGTGTAACAGAATCGCCGCAATCCCGGCACAATGAGGCATAATGCATCAAAAATGAGAGTGGAATAAGGGGCGCGAGTGGAACAGGATCTGGCGCGCATCGAGCAGTTTCTTGATGCCCTGTGGCTGGAACGAAATCTGGCGGAAAACACGTTAAGTGCGTATCGTCGCGATCTGACCATGCTTGTCGAATGGTTACATCACCGTGGCGTCTCGCTGGCGACGGTGCAAAGTGATGATCTGCAGGCATTACTGGCCGAGCGGATGGATGGGGGATATAAAGCCACCAGTTCCGCTCGCTTGCTCAGTACCACGCGGCGCTTTTTTCAGCATCTGTACCGCGAAAAATTTCGCGAAGACGATCCCAGCGCCTCGCTTGCATCACCGAAGCTTCCGCAGCGCCTGCCCAAAGATCTCAGTGAGGCACAGGTGGAGCGACTGTTGCAGGCGCCGCTGATTGAGCAACCGTTGGAGCTACGCGACAAAGCCATGCTGGAAGTATTGTATGCAACGGGCCTGCGCGTATCTGAGCTGGTGGGACTGACGATGAGTGACGTCAGCCTGCGTCAGGGTGTGGTTCGGGTGATCGGTAAAGGCAACAAAGAACGCCTGGTGCCGTTGGGTGAAGAGGCGGTTTACTGGCTGGAAACGTATCTGGAACATGGGCGTCCATGGTTGCTCAATGGCGTATCGATTGATGTGCTGTTTCCCAGCCAGCGGGCGCAACAGATGACCCGTCAGACCTTCTGGCATCGTATTAAACACTATGCTGTGTTGGCGGGAATCGACAGCGAGAAGCTGTCACCGCACGTCCTGCGGCATGCTTTTGCCACGCATTTGCTCAATCATGGCGCTGACCTGCGCGTGGTGCAGATGCTACTGGGGCATAGCGACCTCTCGACAACACAAATTTATACTCATGTCGCAACGGAGCGCTTGCGTCAACTACATCAACAGCATCACCCGCGAGCGTGAGTGCTGACAGGAAAGGATAGGTTATGAAAAAACGTTTTATGATGTTCACCCTGCTGGCAACGGCGTTTTCCGGCATGGTACATGCAGACGATGCGGCGATTCGCCAGTCATTGGCAAAGCTGGGGGTACAGAGCACCGAGATTCAGTCTGCTCCGGTGGCGGGTATGAAAACCGTACTGACCAATAGCGGCGTGCTGTACGTGACTGAAGACGGTAAACATATTATTCAGGGACCGATGTATGACGTGAGCGGCGCAAGCCCGGTGAATGTTACTAACCAGTTGCTGATGAAGCATTTGAACGCGCTGGAAAAAGAGATGATCGTCTACAAAGCGCCGCAGGAAAAACACGTCATTACCGTTTTCACCGACATCACCTGTGGTTACTGCCACAAGCTGCATGAAGAGATGAAAGACTATAATGCGTTGGGGATCACCGTTCGTTATCTGGCCTTCCCGCGTCAGGGTCTGGAAAGCCAGGCCGAGCAGGACATGAAGTCGATCTGGTGCGCGAAGGATAAAAACAAAGCCTTTGATGACGCGATGGCAGGCAAGGACGTGAAACCAGCAACCTGCGATGTGGATATCGCGAACCACTACGCGCTGGGCGTGCAGTTTGGCGTTAGCGGCACGCCGGCGATTGTGCTGAGCAACGGCTATGTCGTGCCTGGCTATCAGGGCCCGAAAGAGATGAAAGAATTCCTCGACGCACATGCAAAACAAACCAGCGGTAAATAATTCGCGTGAAACAAAAGATACAACTTCGTCGGCGTGAAGCCGACGAGACAACCGAGCTACCTGATGACCTGCCGCCATTGCTGCGTCGTTTATACGCCAGCCGCGGCGTGCGCAGCGCCCAGGAACTTGAACGTAGCGTAAAAGGAATGCTGCCGTGGCAGCATTTGAACGGCGTCGAAAAAGCAGTTGAGATCCTCTATAACGCCTTTCGCGCGGGAACCCGCATTATTGTGGTCGGCGATTTTGACGCCGATGGCGCGACCAGTACGGCGCTCAGCATTCTGGCGATGCGTGCGTTAGGTTGCGGTAACGTTGACTACCTGGTGCCTAATCGTTTTGAAGACGGCTATGGCTTAAGCCCGGAAGTGGTGGAGCAGGCGCATGCGCGTGGCGCTCAGCTGATTGTCACCGTAGACAATGGCATCTCGTCTCACGCCGGTGTGGAACATGCCAGAGCGCTGGGAATCCCGGTGGTGGTGACCGATCACCACCTGCCAGGGGATACGCTGCCTAATGCAGAGGCAATCATCAACCCCAATCTGCACGACTGTGAATTCCCGTCTAAATCATTGGCAGGGGTTGGCGTGGCCTTCTATCTGATGCTGGCGCTGCGCACCTTCCTGCGTGACAAAGGCTGGTTTGATGAACGAGGCATTGCGCCGCCGAACCTGGCGGACTTGCTCGATCTGGTCGCGCTCGGCACGGTGGCCGACGTGGTCCCGCTGGATGCTAATAACCGCATTCTGACGTGGCAAGGATTAAGCCGTATTCGTGCCGGAAAGTGCCGTCCCGGCATTAAGGCGCTGCTGGAGATTTCCAACCGCGACCCACTTAAGCTGGCTGCCAGCGATTTAGGTTTTGCGCTGGGGCCACGGCTGAATGCCGCTGGCCGTCTGGATGATATGTCCGTCGGCGTGGCGCTGTTGCTGTGCGACAACATTGGCGAAGCACGCATGCTGGCCAATGAACTGGACGCGCTCAATCAGACACGCAAAGAAATTGAGCAGGGCATGCAGGCGGAAGCGCTGACCCTGTGTGAAAAACTGGAGCGCAGTAGCGAGACGCTACCGGGCGGCCTTGCGATGTACCATCCTGAGTGGCATCAGGGAGTAGTCGGCATTCTGGCATCGCGCATTAAAGAGCGTTTTCATCGTCCGGTGATTGCGTTTGCTCCTGCCGGCGACGGTACGCTCAAAGGCTCCGGGCGTTCGATTCAGGGGCTGCACATGCGTGATGCGCTGGAGCGCCTGGACACCCTTCATCCTGGCATGATCCTCAAGTTTGGCGGTCACGCCATGGCGGCGGGCTTGTCGCTGGAAGAGGCGCAGTTTGAGCGTTTCCAGCAGCGTTTCGGCGAACTGGTAACCGAGTGGCTGGATCCCGCCTTGCTGCAGGGCGAAGTGGTGTCAGATGGCCCGCTAAGCGCCGCGGAGATGACCATGGAGGTCGCGCAAATGCTGCGTGATGCTGGGCCGTGGGGGCAAATGTTCCCGGAACCGCTGTTTGATGGACATTTCCGTCTGCTTCAGCAGCGTTTGGTGGGTGAGCGTCATCTGAAGGTGATGGTGGAGCCGGTTGGCGGCGGACCTCTGCTGGACGGAATTGCGTTCAACGTTGATACCAGTTGCTGGCCGGACAACGGCGTGCGCGATGTTCAGTTGGCCTACAAACTGGATATTAATGAGTTTCGCGGCAACCGTAGTTTGCAGCTAATAATCGATAATATCTGGCCACTTTAGCGTCACTAATCGCTATAAAAAAGGGCGTGGATTAGTTACAATCCCGCTCTTATAACCGCATTTTGACTAGTCCAATAAAAGAAATCAGACAATGTTTGAAATTAATCCGGTAAATAACCGCATTCAGGACCTCACGGAGCGCTCTGACGTTCTTAGGGGGTATCTTTGACTATGATGCCAAGAAAGAGCGTCTGGAAGAAGTAAACGCCGAGCTGGAACAGCCGGACGTATGGAACGAACCCGAACGCGCGCAGGCGCTGGGTAAAGAGCGTTCCTCCCTTGAGGCCATCGTAGATACACTCGACCAAATGAGCCAGGGCCTGGAAGATGTCTCCGGCCTGTTGGAGTTGGCTGTAGAAGCCGACGACGAAGAAACCTTTAACGAAGCCGTAGCAGAACTCGATACCCTGGAAGATAAGCTGGCGCAGCTGGAATTCCGTCGTATGTTCTCCGGCGAATATGACAGCGCAGATTGCTATCTCGATATTCAGGCTGGCTCCGGCGGTACGGAAGCGCAGGACTGGGCGAGCATGCTGATGCGTATGTATCTGCGTTGGGCCGAAGCTCGCGGCTTTAAGACTGAAATTATTGAAGAATCTGAAGGCGAAGTGGCGGGTATTAAATCCGTGACCATCAGAATTGCTGGCGAATATGCGTACGGTTGGCTGCGGACTGAAACCGGCGTACACCGTCTGGTACGTAAGAGCCCGTTCGACTCCGGCGGTCGCCGCCATACGTCGTTCAGCTCGGCGTTTGTCTATCCGGAAGTTGACGATGATATCGATATCGACATCAACCCGGCGGATCTGCGCATTGACGTTTATCGCGCCTCTGGCGCGGGCGGTCAGCACGTTAACCGTACAGAATCGGCGGTGCGTATCACCCACATTCCGACCGGGATTGTGACGCAGTGTCAGAACGACCGTTCCCAGCACAAGAACAAAGACCAGGCCATGAAGCAGATGAAAGCGAAGCTTTATGAACTGGAAATGCAGAAGAAGAATGCCGAGAAACAGGCGATGGAAGACAATAAGTCAGATATCGGCTGGGGTAGCCAGATTCGTTCTTATGTCCTTGATGACTCCCGCATTAAAGATCTGCGTACCGGGGTTGAAACCCGTAACACGCAGGCGGTGCTGGATGGCAGCCTGGATCAATTTATCGAAGCAAGTTTGAAAGCAGGGTTATGAGGAACCAACATGTCTGAACAACACGTACAGGGCGCTGACGCGGTAGCCGACCTTAACAATGAACTGAAAACGCGCCGTGAGAAGCTGGCGAGCCTGCGTGAGCAGGGGATCCCGTTCCCGAACGATTTCCGTCGCGATCACACCTCAGACCAACTGCATGCTGACTTCGACGCGAAAGAAAACGAAGAGCTGGAAGCGCTGAACATTGAGGTATCCGTTGCTGGTCGTATGATGACCCGCCGTATTATGGGTAAAGCCTCATTCGTTACGCTGCAAGATGTTGGCGGCCGTATTCAGCTGTACGTTGCTCGTGACGATCTGCCGGAAGGCGTTTACAACGAGCAGTTCAAAAAATGGGATCTGGGCGATATCCTCGGCGCGAAAGGTAAGTTGTTCAAGACCAAGACCGGTGAGCTGTCCATTCATTGCACCGAGCTGCGTCTGCTGACGAAAGCGCTGCGCCCGCTGCCGGATAAATTCCACGGGCTGCAGGACCAGGAAGCGCGTTATCGTCAGCGCTATCTGGATCTCATCTCTAACGATGAATCCCGCAATACCTTTAAAGTGCGTTCACAGATTATGGCTGGCATCCGCCAGTTCATGGTGGGTCGCGGCTTTATGGAAGTAGAAACCCCGATGATGCAGGTGATCCCTGGCGGCGCGGCGGCGCGTCCGTTCATCACCCATCATAACGCGCTGGATCTGGATATGTACCTGCGTATCGCGCCGGAACTGTACCTCAAGCGTCTGGTGGTTGGCGGCTTCGAACGCGTATTCGAAATTAACCGTAACTTCCGTAACGAAGGCATCTCTGTTCGTCATAACCCAGAGTTCACCATGATGGAACTCTACATGGCGTATGCGGACTACAAAGATCTGATCGAACTGACCGAATCACTGTTCCGCACGCTGGCGCAGAACGTACTGGGAACCACCGAAGTGCCTTACGGCGAAGAAGTCTTCGACTTCGGTAAGCCGTTCGAAAAACTGACCATGCGCGAAGCGATTCAGAAATACCGCCCGGAAACCAACATGGCCGATCTGGATAACTTCGACTCTGCTAAAGCGATCGCTGAATCTATCGGCATCAAAGTTGAGAAGAGCTGGGGTCTGGGCCGTATCGTGACTGAGATCTTCGAAGAAGTCGCGGAAGCGCACCTGATTCAACCGACCTTCATTACCGAGTACCCGGCCGAAGTTTCTCCGCTGGCGCGTCGTAATGACGTAAACCCGGAAATCACCGATCGCTTTGAATTCTTCATCGGCGGACGTGAGATCGGTAACGGTTTCAGCGAGCTGAACGATGCAGAAGATCAGGCGCAGCGTTTCCAGGATCAGGTTAACGCCAAAGATGCGGGTGATGACGAGGCGATGTTCTACGACGAAGACTACGTTACCGCTCTGGAACACGGTCTGCCGCCGACTGCGGGTCTGGGTATTGGTATCGACCGTATGGTTATGCTGTTCACCAACAGCCACACCATCCGCGACGTGATCCTGTTCCCGGCGATGCGCCCGGTTAAGTAAGATGTGACATGCCCGATGGCGGCTGATGCCTTACCTGGCCTACAATTCGCTATGTAGGCCAGGTAAGCATAGCGCCATCAGGCAATTAATTCCCGTTGGCAAACTTGCGCAGTAATTCTCGCGCCTTATCGTTTGAAGCCTGCATCACCATCCACGGGCTAAACGCCCACGGCGTTGCATCAATCCCGCTTAACACATCCTCAAGATTGCTCCACTGGTAATCCATCACTTCATCCGCATTTGGCTGTAGTTGGCTGATAAGCTGCGCGGCATAGACCGGACAAACTTCGTTCTCCATAATTCCATTGGGATCCGTAGCGCAATAACGGAAATCCGCATATACAGAGGCGAGCGCGGTAATGTCTGCGCTCAGTTCAAAACGGGCGCGGCGGATAACGGCATCTTCGGTTGTCTCCCCCGACTGCGGATGGCCACAGACAGAGTTTGTCCAGACGCCAGGCCAGGCTTTTTTGTGCAGTGAACGGCGCGTCACCAGCAGTTGTCCCTGGTCGTTAAATATCCAGCAGGAAAACGCGAGATGCAAAGGGGTGTTGAAGGTATGGGCGGCATACTTTTCCAGCATGCCTGACGGTTTATTTTGCTCGTCCAGCAAAATGACATGTTCCCCGGCCATGACAACTCCTGAAAATAAAAAATGACCCGACACAAACCCGCCGGGTCATGCACTCAGGCCACTAGGGTAGCCCATAAATGGGACAAAGGCATTACCAAAACAAGCCCTGGCAACATGTTGGCGACCGGGAAAAGTTTAATGTTACAGATACGCAAACCGGTGGCCACCATCAGCAGTCCGCCAGCACAAGAGAAATCCGCCATCATGTCAGGAGTGATCATCGGCAGGATAATCACTGCCAGCATCGCCAGCGCTACCTGAATAATGATTTGTGGGATGGCGATGGTCATAACCGCGTAGCCGAGAAGTGTGGCAAAAATCCCTGCGGTAAACAGATCGAGGATCGTTTTGATGTACAGAATTGATGGGTCGCCGCTCATCCCTTCGGTCATCGCCCCGAAAATCCCGGTGCCACTGGCGCAAAACAGTACCAGGATGGCGACAAATTTCTCTGTGAACTCTTCGTGACCCAGGCCATTAACTGGCGGCAGAACTTTGTTGATTAAACCGCGCGTGGAGCCAGCGGCTTTACCAATTCCTTTTTCCAGATGCAGCAATTCACCGAGAATGGCGCCGATCACCATTGCCAGCACCACTGCTGGCATATATTTCACTTTCAGTACCAGCGTGATACCCAGACCAACGGAGCAAAGCCCGAAAGTCATCGGCAGCGCCGTTTTCACACGTTCAGGGAGCTTGCCGCCCGCCATTGCGCCAACTAGCCCGCCAAGAATGACGGCGGAACCATTTACATATGGGCCGATTAACATTGAGAAATGTCCTGTTAAGTAAAATTTAGCTCGCCTTCACCCCAGCGGGGGATATTGTTGACTTCAAGGTCGAACAGATCGAGCGCACGATTAACGCTATGGGTGATGATGTCGTCCGCCGTTTGCGGACGCTGATACAGCGCCGGAACCGGCGGAAAGATGATCCCGCCCATTTCAGTTACTGAGGCCATATTGCGAATATGGCCGAGGTTCAGCGGCGTTTCTCTGGCCAGCAGCACCAGACGACGACGCTCTTTCAGCACCACGTCCGCCGCCCGGGTCAGCAGGTTGTCCGTCAGGCAGTGGGCGATTGCGCCCAAAGAGCGCATGGAACATGGTGCGATCAGCATCCCCAGTGTTTTAAATGAACCGCTGGAGATAGCCGCCCCCAGATCCGCGATGGGATGTACCACGTCAGCCATCGCTGTCACATCGTCCAGGCGGTAATCTGTCTCCAGTTCGCAGGTTTTTTCTGCTCCTTTTGAGACCACCAGATGGACTTCAACGGGGTGTTGGCGAAGCAACTCCAGCGCCTTAACGCCGTACTGAAACCCGGAGGCCCCACTGATCCCAATGATGATGCGTGCTGTCATGGTGGTCTCCTTTACTCGAAATCCGGCAGGAAGCGCTTCACGTCCACATCTTTAAATTTGGAACGCTGGAAGTTGTGCTTCAGGTGGAATGGCACCGTACAGTCGAAAATGGTTTTGCAGGACATTCCCTGTTGCAGGATGCTCGGGCTGTATTCCGGCACCTGTGACGGATCGAGCGGGTGGCAACGAACGCCAGGGATCGTAATGGTGTCAACATCCCCTTGGTAGCGGGTTTGCATGGCCCAGAGAACGTCGTCGCTATCGAAAATATCTACATCCTCATCCACCAGGATGACGTGCTTGAGTTCTGGGAATGCAGAGAAAGCCAGTAGAGCAGCCTGGCGCTGCCGGCCTTCATCTGTCGGAGAAGATTTTTTAAACTGCAGAATCGCCAGAAGTTTGCCACCGCCCGCCGAGTGGGCGAAAACATTGAGTAGTTTGCCCGGCATGGCGCGTTCTACCATATCCAGAATGCTGGCTTCAGTCGGAATACCGGCCAAATTGACATGTTCTTCGCCAGGTCCGACGGTGGTGCGCCAGATGGGGTTAATGCGGTGAGTAACGGCTTTCACTTTGATCACCGGAATAGCCTCTTTCGCTTCGCCGGTATAACCCGGAAACTCAGGCATTGCGCGCCCGGTATGGGTGTTCTGATCTTCGCGTACGCGTGCGTTTGGCAGCAGTTCGCCTTCAATGACGATCTCCGCATGAGCGATAGCTTTTTCGTTGATGGTTTTACACTGCACCATCTCAACGGCTTTGCCGCGCAGCGCGCCCGCAATGCTCAATTCGTTGAAGCCCAGTGGGGTGGTTGGCGGCTCAAAACAGGCGGCAATTTCAATCGCCGGATCCACGCCGATGCTGATTGAAATCGGTAGCGGCTGACCTGCGGCTTCTGCTTTCATGCGGAAAGCATCAATATGGCGACCAGGGGTCAGCCACATGGACAGTTCGTCGCGGCTCTGTACACACAAGCGGTGAATGGTGATATCGGATTCGTGAGTTTCCGGGTCTGAGGCGTAGCACAGGCCCATGGTAATATAGGGACCAGCGTCTTCTTCTGTATTGGTCGGAGCGGGTAATAGTTTACGCAGATCGAAATCGGCATCGCTCGCCAGATGCACCACTTCCTGACATTCCGCCGCGCCCTGAGTCATGACTGGCGCTATGGCGTTTTCCACAGAATCTTTCAGCAGATGCCCTAGTTTTGCTGGTTCGCACTGCAGAAAATGGCTGACGCGCTGGCGCGAACCGTTGAGGCCAATTGCCACGCTGATATCGTGAAATCCTTTGATTTTATTAAATACCATCACCGGCCCGTTCTTGCGGGTCGGGCGCTGGCAGGTTCCGCCCGCGCCCACATAACGATACACCCCAGAGAGTTCCGCGTGCGGGTCGACTTCGGTATCGGTTTCAACGTATTCACCGGGAAGTGTTTTCAGTAGTTGGAGCGCAGAGCGTAAATCATGCACCGTTGAGGGAGATTTGTTATCAGTATTTGCCATGGGATGGTTCCTTCGGAAAAGATGTTTCGTTGTCTGCACAATATTTTCCGTGGCGCTTTTACACAAATACCGTTTACCGGATAGTTAGTAGATCAAAAAAGTTTATTTTAATGACCTGTTAAATAATGATTAATTAACATGAGATGTAGCGGGCTGGCTTTTTATTTTTTTGGGTAAGTGTGATACTGGCGATACGTTAAACCACGGGTGATGATGATGGATTTAAAGCGCTTACGGTATTTTTGTCGGGTGGTGGAACAAGGGTCGGTCAGCCAGGCGGCGAAATCGTTGAACATGGCGCAACCCCCCCTCAGCAAGCGGATTCAGGAGCTGGAAGAAGAACTTCAGGTCTCGCTCTTTGTTCGCCGTGGAAATCGTATTGAACCCACGGAGGCCGGTTTTTTTCTCTATCGCAAAGGATGTGAAATATTACGTCAGGTGGAGGATACCGCCAGGGAAACGACAGATATTGCACAAAAAAACAGAGCCGAATTAAGAATAGGTTTAACTCATCTCTACCAGAACTATTTTAAAGCACTGTTGATGGAAGTTTACCGACGTAATCCGGATACGGCGATCAATATTTCTGTTACCGACTCCAGCCATCTTGAGACATTATTAACGGAAGGGGGAATCGATATTGCTTTAATACAGCGTCCCTATCGCAGTGAAGGCTTTGATTATGTGTCGTTTGATCCGATTAAGCTGGTGGCGGTAATTAATAAAAAATGCCTGCCGGGCCCTCCTGCAAATCCCTATAACTACACTGCGCTGGCGGAGATGCCGTTGGTGCTGCTGCATCGGGCAAAGGATTCAGGGACTTACGAGATGCTGATGGATCTGTTTCGTAAATCCGGAGTAAGCGCAAAAGTGATCATGCATATTACGCAACCGGGGGTCATTCTCGACTGGCTGGAGTCCGGCCTTGAGGCTGCGACGTTATTACCGTCTTCGGAAGTCGATGCTGATAAACTTAGCCAATGTTACGTGGTAGACGTTTTTCCTTCGCCACAAATATTTTATCCTGCGCTGGTGAAATTACCCTCTATGCCTTATCTACCCGCGTTAATGGATATTATCGCACAGGGATATCCGTTTAACCCTACCGATTGAAGCGTAGCGATTGGGGATCGTCCGGCTGGCTGGTATGATAATGACCTCTGATTTCGAGGTAAACGTTGTGTTGAGTGCAGAATGGCTGATGAATAAACGTTTTTATATCACGATAATGTTGGTGAGCAGCCTGATCCTGGCAGGGTGTTCCAGTTCATCTGATTCCGGTTCCACGTATACTGTGAAGCGCGGTGATACGCTGTACGCCATTTCACGCTCTACTGGCACCAGCGTTCGGGATCTCGCCCGTCTGAACAACATTTCCCCCCCTTATACCATTGAGGTGGGGCAAAAGCTGAAGCTTAACGGTGATGCGAAAACCAGTACAACAGCGCGTAAAGCAACCGCGAAATCCTCGAGCAAATCTTCTACCAAAACGGCTGCCGTCAGACCGTCTTCTTCTGTACCTCAGTCGTCCTGGCCGCCGGTAGGACAACGCTGCTGGCAGTGGCCCGCCAGCGGTAAGGTGATCCTGCCTTATTCCACGGCGGACGGCGGTAATAAGGGCATTGATATTTCTGCTGCACGCGGTACGCCGATTTATGCGGCCGGAGCCGGGAAAGTGGTCTATGTCGGCAATCAACTGCGGGGCTATGGCAACCTCATCATGATTAAGCACAGTGAGGATTACATCACTGCCTATGCGCATAATGACACCATGCTGGTGAACAACGGTCAAAACGTGAAAGCCGGGCAGAAGATCGCCACGATGGGCAGCACGGATGCGACGACGGTGCGTCTGCATTTCCAGATCCGTTATCGCGCAACGGCTATCGATCCGCTGCGTTATTTACCGCCGCAGGGCAGTAAGCCAAAATGCTGACGGTGAATTAATCGCCAGTCAGTCGGTTCGTCCCTTGCCAAGAAGAGCGTAAGGTTTATAATCCCTTACGCACTTCAATGCGGGCGTAGTTCAATGGTAGAACGAGAGCTTCCCAAGCTCTATACGAGGGTTCGATTCCCTTCGCCCGCTCCAG
>NZ_CP069763.1:256085-290630 GCF_016893685.1 Citrobacter cronae | reverse complement strand
GTTCGATTCCCTTCGCCGCTCCAAAGTCACTTCCCTTGATGTTTCCCTCTGCTCTGCCTGATTTCCACCTGCGACAATTCTTTTTTTACCGAAAATCAATGCGTTGACTTCCTCTGCTGATGCCGTGGGAGAGTTCTCATCGGTCATACACTCGTTGCCCAACGGTGGGTTACAGCTGAGTAAACTTGTTGATCCAGGGGCTGCTATTTTCGCCTGACCACAGATGTAATATCAGCTGGCGGAATTTTTCCGCCGCAGGACTAAGGGTTGTTTCACTGCGTTTTACCAGGCCAAGCGTACGGCGTATGACGGGTTCTATCAGTGGACGACTAACAAGGATGTGATGTTCATCGGCCGGCATCGCCAGACTGGGAACGACAGACACACCGAGACCCGCTTCCACCATCCCTAGTGACGTCGAAAGATGACGCACTTCATAAAACCAGTTAGGTTTCCAGGCCATTTTCTCGAAAGCCTGATCGATCAGCGATCGGTTTCCGCTGGAGCGTCTTACCCCAATCAGCTTCATACCGGCCAGATCGTCCTAGGTTACCAGCGATTTATTTGCCAGCTCATTGTCGCGTCGGCATGCCAGAACGAAGGGTTCGTTCACCAGCGGCGCAAAATCGATATTTGGATGTGTGACGTTTATCATATTTATGCCGAAATCTGCGTCGCCATTTAATACTGCTTCCAGGCAATCGCTGGCGCTGTGCTCCAGTATGCGGATTCGGATGTTTGGGTAGTCATTGTTGTAATCTCGTATCACTGAAGGCAGAAAATAGAACGCGGCAGTAGGGATACAGGAAACCGTAATAACACCTGCCTGATGTGTCGCCATCTCTTTAATACTGAGGATGGAACTTTCATAAAAATCTATTAAATTCTTAGCCTTAGGTAAAAATTCTCTTCCTACTGTCGTGAGCTTAACGCTGCGCGTAGAGCGTTCAAACAGCGTGGTTCCCAGGCTATCTTCCAGTTTCTGAATTCTGCGTGTTAAAGCAGGTTGTGAAATGTGAAAAAATTGGGATGCTTTTGTAAAGCATCCGATTTCTGCAATTTTTACAAACGCTTGTATCCCCTGTAGTTCATGCGGCATAGCTGTATCCCATTCTCGCTTTTATATAACCACCATAACGCACGGGCTATTAATGTGCAAAACGTATTAATCCTGCTTTTTTTGGCATTAGAGTTATCAACCGGAGTGTGAAAACCTTATAGCGTTCCTGACAAAAGCGAAGTGAGATAAACATATGTTAAAGATCCCTTGCGTATTAATGCGTGGCGGTACGTCAAAAGGGCCGGTGATTCTGGCCAGCGACCTGCCTGCGGAAACAGAAGCGCGTGACGCAGTTTTACTCAGTTTGATGGGGGCAGGCCATGAACTCGAAATTGACGGTATTGGCGGTGGAAGTCCGCAAACCAGTAAGGTAGCGATAGTTAGCACTTCAGAAAGTCCTGACGCGGATGTGGATTACCTGTTTGCACAGGTGATGGTGAATGAACGTCGTGTCGATACCACGCCTAACTGCGGCAATATGCTCTGTGCGGTCGGTCCCTTTGCTATTGAAAAGGGGCTGGTGAAGGCGCAAAGCCCGGTAACGACGGTGCGGATCCGCAATCTCAATACCGGAACGCTGGTCGATGCAGAAGTGCAAACGCCTGATTATCGGGTGGTGTACGAAGGCGATACCCAGATTGATGGAGTCCCGGGGACCGCCGCGCCCATAGGCTTAACTTTCCTGAACTCTGCGGGTTCTAAAACGGGGAAATTGTTGCCGACGGACAGTGCGACAAACGTCTTCGACGGTATTGAAGTCACCTGTATAGATATGGCGATGCCGATGGTATTGATTGACGCTTCAGCTTTGGGAAAAACAGGAGGGGAATCTCCTGCAGAATTAGATGGCGATAAGGCATTTAAAGAAAAGCTGGAAAGTCTGCGTCGTCAGGCTGGCGCAGCTATGGGCTTAGGGGATGTGACAAACAAGGTGATCCCTAAACCGGTTCTTCTCAGCCCGGCGCGTAACGGCGGAACGATTCAGGTACGGTATTTCATGCCGCACACATGCCATAAATCACTGGCGATTACCGGCTCGATTGGTATTTCGACCGCAACGCTGATTGAAGGCTCCGTCGCGGCAAAAATTGTCGCCGATCGTCCAAAGGGGCTCTTCACTAATATCATCGATATTGAACACCCAAGTGGAAAAATATCCGTGTCCTTATTGAAGGAAGGTAACAATATCGAAAAAACCCGTGCCGCAGTGATACGTACTTCACGCAAGTTGTTTGAGGGTGCCGTATGTGTACCGGAAAAAATGCTCACTGAAGTTGCGTAAATAAAATTTAAATAAAAAACATCTGCCTTAAAAAATTACACTCTGTACCTTAACAATAATACCGAGGTTATTATGGCGTTAACTCATGCTAACAATACCCTGAAAGCTTCAGATTCTGTAAAAGCCGGAGCGCATATTCGCGTGATTCTGGCCCTGGCATTATCCGGGCTTGCAGAGCTTGCTTCTCTGTTTTTTATTCAGCCACTGCTTCCGACGCTTGCTGTGGAATATAATGTTCCTGTCAGCCAGGTGAGTATTATCTTATCAGCAGAAACGGCGTTGCTGGCTATTGGATTGCTGTTTACCGGGACATTATCCGATCATTATGGCAGAAAACGGTTAATTGTTGTCTCCCTCCTGTTAGGCGGTATTCTTACGCTGCTCTGTCCGCTGATGGAATCCTGGGCGATGCTGGTGGCGCTACGTGCGGTAATTGGTCTGGCGCTGAGTGGTATCGCTGCGGCGGCCACTGCCTACATCAGTGAAGAAGTCGCCCCGGTGGCGGCAGGTATCGTAACGGGATATTTTGTCTTCGGTAACTCCATGGGCGGCATGTCCGGTCGTATTGTTGCCAGCCAACTTATTGATCACGTTTCAATAAATGCCATCTTTTACGGTTTTGCGGCCAGCTTGATTGTGGTTGCCATTCTGGTTAAGTTTTTACTGCCTGAATCTAAAAACTTCACCCCAACGCAAAACCTTAACATTACGCGTATGGTGAAAGGGGCTGCATCGCATTTCAAAAACAAAAATCTGGCGCTGGCTTTTGTTATCAGCTTCATTATTTTCGGCGCATTTACCTCGCTTTATAACTATCTGGCCTTCTTCCTGAAAGGCGAGCCGTTCCATATTTCACCGGCAAACGCAGGTCTGCTCTCCTTTAGCTTCGCCCTGAGTTTCTTTACGGCTCCGCAGGCTGGTCGTTTAAGTGCGAAATATGGCGCGATGAAAGTATTGCGTGTGCTTTTTCTGATCATGGCCTTAGGCATGCTGCTGACGCTGACGTCGAATGTCATCACCTTTATTGTTGGCGCGGTGATTTTTACCGGCTGTTTCTTCGGCTGTCACTCTATTGGTTTGAGCTGGGTAAGTAAAAATGCAACGCATGCAAGAGGCCAGGCCGTTGCACTCTATTTATTCTTTTACTACATGGGCGGTTCGGTGATTGGTTTTATCAACGGTTTTGTTTTCCATTCACTGGGCTGGATGGGGATGACCGGGTTGATTCTGGTATTGCTTGCCATTGGCGTTGTCGTGGCAACGTATCTGGCATCCGGTCCAAAACCGGTACTGGTGCCCGCCCAGTCCGCAGAATAAAAAGTTTGGCAATTTGTTCACGCCTCAGGGCGTAAACAAAAAACAGGTATGTATATCAATCGGGTGTCATCATGAAATTAGCAAGTTATATTCATCAGGGCCGTAAAAGCTACGGGATTTATACAGAATTCGGCGTTATCGATTTGGGTAATAAAATCGGCCATCAATATGCGACGTTGAAAGACCTTCTTCAATGGGATGCTGTTGACGTCGCAAGGCAATACAACGATTGCCCTGTGGATATTACGCTTGAAGATATTACCTTTTTGCCCGTTATCGAAGAGCCAGGAAAGATTTTCTGCGTTGGGATGAATTACGCTGAAAAAAGAAAAGAGTTTGCCGAGACGAATAATGCCCCGACGCTGTTTATCCGTTTTCCTGATTCACAAACTGGTCATGCCCAACCTGTGCTTAAACCTGAGTTGTCGAGAGAATTCGATTATGAGGGCGAGCTGGCTGTCATCATTGGTAAACCGGGCACCCGAATTGATGTAAATAACGCGCTCGATCATGTCGCGGGATACAGCTGCTATATGGATGGCTCCGTTCGTGACTGGCAGCACGCGTGGTTTACCGCCGGTAAAAACTGGAAGCAAACCGGCGCTTTTGGCCCCTATATGACTACAGCGGATGAGATACCCGATCCTCATGCGTTGACCATCCATACCTGGCTGAATGGCATGCTGGTTCAGAACGACTCCACTGGTAGCATGATCCACAAAGTGGCAGATCTTATCGCCTATATCAGCACATTCACCTCCCTCAGCGCCGGTGACGTCATTATTACGGGTTCGCCTGGCGGCGTCGGTAAAAAACGCAATCCTCCGTTATTTATGCACGATGGCGATCGGGTTGAAGTTGAAATCGAAAATATTGGTCGTCTGATTAATACCATTGTGGAAGCCCAACCGCAGCAAGAAGCGTTGCTTGTTTAGACGGTCAGGAGAGAGACGATGTACACCGCCAGAACGCCAGAATTTGAGGTTATAAAAGCCGGTAATGCTCAGGCCAGAGAGGAGGTTGCCCGCTTCCTGGCACGCAACGGTTTAGGCATTGATGACGATATCTCGCAATTTATTGTTGCACTCTACCAGCGTCAGATTATTGCCTGCACCGGTATTGCGGGTAACACCTTAAAATGCATCGCAGTGGATTCCGGGTGGCGTGGCTCGTCGTTAATCCTGACGTTAATTCATGAGGCCGAACTTCTGGCGGCACAAAACGGCGAACATCAGCTCTTTCTTTTTACCTGTCCGGATAATGTGAAGTCGTTTCGCGGATGCGGATTCTATCCGCTTGTCACCGTCAATAACTGTGCGGCATTAATGGAGAATACGCCGGTTGGTATTCATCGTTACTGCAGCCAGTTGCGTAGCCACCATTTCGTGCCGGGGAAAAATATTGGCGCGATCGTGATGAACGCGAATCCATTCACGCTGGGCCATCAATATCTTATTGAGCATGCGGCAAGCCAGTGCGACTGGCTCCATGTTTTCGTGGTTCAGGAAGATGTCTCCGCTTTTTCGTTTAAAGAACGGTTTGCGATGGTCAGGGACGGATCGCGGCATCTGAAAAATGTCACTGTTCATCCGGGGTCTGCCTATATTATTTCGCGCGGGACCTTCCCAGGCTATTTCCTGAAAGATAAGCAGGTGATAGATAAAGTCTACGCGGCAATTGATCTTATGCTGTTCAGAAATTACATCGCACCTGCGCTGAATATCACTCATCGTTTTGTGGGGACGGAGCCATTCTGTCAGTTAACCGCGGAATATAACCGGGCGATGCATCACTGGCTGGAAAATGCAACGAGCACAGCGGCCTGTATTCACGTACACGAAATAGAAAGAAAAACGGATGGTAATGATGTGCCGGTCTCTGCTTCAGCCGTTCGTCGTTTATTAAAAGAAAACCAAATTGCTGCCGCCAGTCGTATGGTACCTGCCACCACGCGCGCGTTTCTGAATAACGGGGGACAGCATCAGCCTCGTTTATCCGAATCGTTGTCGGCAGCGGTTTAACCGCATTATCACAGGAAAACTGATATGAAAATTGTACAAGCCGCGATGGCGGGAACGCTGGAGTCCAGTGACCTTATGGTGAAGGTCAGTCCCGTCGAGAGCGGGCTGGATGTGGTCATTCACAGCGAAGTGTATAAGCAGTTCGGCGACCGAATTACCGAAGTTGTGAATGAAACCCTGGCTGCGTTCAACATCGAGCAAGGGCAGATCATTATTGATGATAAAGGCGCACTGGATTGCGTGATCCGTGCCCGTATACAGGCTGCTCTGCTCAGAGGTTCGGCTCGGGAAGATATTGCATGGGAAAAGTTATAATGAAAAAGTTACGTCGCAGTATGTTATTTATTCCGGGTTCAAGTGCCGCCATGCTTTCTACGGCATATATTTATAAACCGGACTCCATTATGTTTGATCTGGAAGATGCTGTAGCGCTAAAAGAAAAAGACAGCGCCCGCCTTCTGGTATTTCATGCCCTGCAAAACCCGATGTACAAAAATATTGAAACCGTTGTCAGAATTAATCCGCTGAATACACCTTTTGGATTAAAGGATCTGGAAGCTGCCGTCAGGGCGGGCGTTGATGTTATTCGTTTACCGAAAACCGACTCTCCGGAAGATATCCACCAGCTTGAACGCGAAATTGTTCGCATTGAAGAAAATTGCGGGCGCCCTGTCGGCTCAACGAAATTAATGGCAGCGATCGAATCTGCCGTTGGCGTTATTAATGCAGTCGCCATTGCGAAATCGTCTGACCGTTTAATGGGGATTGCGCTGGCCGCCTTTGACTATGTGATGGATATGCAAACTGAGCGAGGCGACGGGACAGAGCTGTTTTACGCCCGCTGTGCCGTATTACATGCCGCGCGCGGGGCGGGTATTGACGCTTTCGATGTGGTGTACGCCGATGTGAATGATGAAGCCGGTTTCCTGAAGGAAGTGGATCTGATTCGACGGATGGGCTTCAACGGAAAATCGCTGATTAATCCGCGACAGATTGAAATTCTGCATAACGCCTACGCGCCAACCCAGGAAGAGGTGGATTACGCACAGCGCGTGATTGCAGCTGCAGAGGAAGGGGAGCGCAACGGACTCGGGGTGATTTCGCTGAACGGCAAAATGATTGATGCGCCGATTATCAACCATGCCCGCGTGGTTATCGAACGCAAAAATGCTTCCGGCATTCGTCAGTAATCCCCCATTACAAGCGACAGGATGAATAATGAAAAACCTAACTGAAACTCTGCACCACATTCCAGACTCCCGTCGTGAGTACGTCGCATTCAGCGGCGCGAACGCGACGACGCCTTATCTTGCTGATCATCAGCAAAAGTACCAGCGCAAACTTTTTGCCAGTGTGGACGATGTTCTGGCCCGCTGCGATCTGCATGACGGTATGACCGTCTCCTTTCATCACGCCTTCCGCGAAGGGGATAAGGTCATCAATTACGTGATGGATAAGCTGGCTCAGCGCGGCCTGAAAGGGATCACGCTCGCGTCCAGCTCGTTAATGTCATGCAATACCCCGCTTATTGAACACATTCGTAATGGCGTGATCGGCAAAATTTATACCTCCGGGATGCGTGGTGATCTGGCGGATGCAATTTCGCACGGTCTGATGGACGAGCCGGTACAAATCCATTCCCACGGTGGGCGGGTGAATTTGATTCAGAAGGGCGAAATTGCCATTGACGTCGCGTTTCTGGCGGTTTCCTGCTGCGATGAATATGGCAATGCCAGCGGCAACGGCGGCAAATCGCAGTGCGGCTCCCTCGGTTACGCCATGGTCGATGCAAAATATGCCAAAAAAGTGGTGTTGCTCACCGAAACCCTGAAGCCTTTCCCCAACTTGCCAGCCAGTATCGTTCAGGATCAGGTTGACTATATTGTGCAGATTGAGAGCGTCGGCGACCCGGCAAAAATCAGCGTAGGCGCCGCCAGGGTCACCAGTAATCCACGTGAGCTGATGATCGCCCGTTCTGCCGCCGACGTGATCGAACACTCAGGTTATTTCCGCAACGGATTTTCCATTCAGACCGGCTCAGGTGCGGCGTCAACGGCGTGTACGCGTTTTATGGAAACCCGGATGCGCAAGCACAATATTGTTGCCCGGTTCGCATTAGGCGGAATCACTGGCAGCATTGTCGATCTGCATCAGAAAGGGTTAATTGAAAAGATCCTCGATACGCAAAGCTTTGACGGTGCGGCGGCAGCCTCCATGGCGGTCAATCCAGACCATGTGGAAATCTCCACTAACGTCTATGCGAACCCGGCCGCGAAAGCCGCCTGCTGCGACAGGGTGGATGTGGTCATCCTCAGCGCACTGGAAGTAGACACCCAGTTTAACGTCAATGTCCTGACCGGCTCCGACGGCGTAATGCGCGGCGCGTCGGGTGGACACTGCGACGTCGCGGCTGCGGCAAATCTCACTATTGTCGTTGCCCCGCTGATCCGCAGCCGCATTCCTACCGTCGTCAGGCAGGTCACTACGCTGGTAACGCCGGGTGAAAGTATTGACGTTCTGGTTACCGACCACGGTATTGCCGTTAATCCGGCGCGCCCGGAAATCCGCGAACGTCTGATCAACGCCGGACTGCCCGTCGTCGACATCGAAGCCTTGTATCAACAGGCACTGCTGATCTCGGGCAAACCTAAGGCGGTTGAATTTACTGACCGCATTGTCGGTGTGGTGCGCTACCGCGACGGCAGTGTGATTGATGTGGTTCGCCAGGTGAAGGAGTAAGTCCCATGACGGATAAAGCCTCGAATGCAAATGTCTCTCTGGAACAGGTTCTGGCTTCCCGGGAGCAACGAGCCCGTCGGCAGCAGGCGTGGTTGTTTCAGTCGGATCATACCGTGGTTTCCGTCACGCTGGTCTGGCCGGGCGAGGTGAAGGACACCGCGCTGGCCAGACGCGTGATGGCCGTTGCGAATCAGGCTCTCGGAGAGCTGTTCCACACGCATCAGTGGAAGGTCTGTCGGCATCAGGCGTTGCACCCGGTCACCGGGCCGGAAGCGTTCTGGTCGGTCGCGGCTCCCGCGTGGATGATTAAACACGTCACGGCGCATCTGGAAGATAACCATCCTTTGGGACGTCTGTGGGATATCGACGTGTTTTGTCCGAAAAAGGGGCTGCTGAAAAGAAATGCCATCCAGCAGCCGATGCGTAGATGCTTTATCTGTCATGAACCTGCTCATGTTTGTTCCCGTTCGCGACGTCATTCGCAGGCCGAGCTAACGCGCGTGATCGAGGAGTTAACCGATGACTACTTCGCTTGCCAGATTTAACGAACCAGACGTGCAGCGCTCCTTTGCTGAGCTGGCTGTCGAGGCCCTGTACCGGGAAATTAATTTAACCCCGAAACCGGGTCTGGTGGATCGCGTAAACAGCGGGGCGCATAGCGATATGAATTTCGCACTGTTCATAACCAGTATCGCGGCGATTGCCCCCTGGCTGTCACTCTTTTTCAACACAGGCAGAGAGACTGCTTATCTTGCTGGTCCGCAAACGCTGCGGGCGCTAAGGCCGACTGGCCTGGCCTGTGAGCAGGCGATGTTTACCGCCACCGGCGGGGTGAACACTCATAAAGGGGGGATCTTCTCGCTGGGGCTGCTGTGTGCTGCGGCGGGTCGTCTTACCCAAAGGCATGACGCGCTCACGCAACGCAGCCTGTGCCATGAGACCAGCCTTATCTGTACCGGCATTGTCGAGCAGGAATTGAAAAATAGCGGTATCGCAAAAACGAAGGGAGAGCAGCAGTTTCAGGCATACGGGTTCACCGGGGCAAGAGGGGAAGCCGCCAGTGGTTTCATCACTGTACGCCAGTCAGGTCTTCCGCATCTGCAAACCGCGTTACGTCAGGGAGAATCCGAAGAGGTGGCATTACTGAGGATGTTGCTGGGCCTGATGGCGGCAAATCCGGATACCAATCTGGTTTCTCGGGGAGGAACCGCAGGGCTGAATTACGCCAGACGTTACGCCAGACGATTATTAAAAATACAGCGTCTCACGGCGGATAAATTAGTCAAGGCGTTATTCAGAATGGACGCGGAATTTATCAAACGGAATTTAAGCCCTGGCGGTAGCGCAGATCTTATCGCCGTTGGATGGTTATTGTCGCAATTTCCAGCCGAATAATCGCGAATAGCGTAACAGGAAAACGTCATGATTGAACAACGCCTGCAGCAGCTCAGAAACGTTTATACCCTTATTCTGGTGCCGGGTCTGAGAGACAGCGATGAATATCACTGGCAAAGCTGCTGGGGGCGACGTTTTCCTTTCTGGAGGCGGATTCAGCAAAAAAACTGGCTAGAACCTGATATTGAAAACTGGGTTTCCGCCATTACCCGCGAGCTGGCGCTTTCTCCGCTGCCCGCCATTCTCGTCGGCCATAGTTTTGGCGCGCTGGCATCGTGCAGGTTACTGCAAACGCGCCGGGTAAACGTCGCCGGGGTCGTTATGGTCGCACCGGCAGAACCCGCGTTTTTCGGCCTTGAAGAGGCCATTCAACCCGCGTCTTTACCCGTTCCCTGCCTGATGTTTGCCAGCAGAAATGATCCCCTGATGCCTTTTTCGCGCGCGCAGTTCTGGGCGGCTTGCTGGGAGGGGCATTTAATCGATATCGGGGAGGCGGGACATATTAATGCCGAGTCTGGCTTTGGCGAATGGCCGTACGGACTCGAACGCTTAACAGAATTTTGTGAACAACTTTAGCTTTAACAGGAGAACCTATGTTAGATGATTATAATCAGCACCAGCATGCGCGTGCTGAATCGGGTATTCCGGCGAAACCCTTAACAGCGCAACAAACTGATGCACTGATTCAGCGTTTAATCAATGATGCACCCGTACATCATCCGGAATTAATTCATTTATTGACCCATAGCGTACCACCGGGTGTCGATCCTGCGGCAAAGTTAAAAGCCGAGTTTTTATTTAAGGTGGCGTTGCAGGAATACCGTGTTGACGGGCTTACTCCCGAAGCAGCAACGGCGCTGCTGGGCTCCATGCAGGGCGGCTATAACGTCCAGCCACTGATCGATCTTCTTGAGCATCCCGATCTGGCACCGCTGGCCGCGCAGCAGCTTTCTTCTACGATCCTGATCTTCGAAAAATTCAGCCTGGTTGAGGCCAAAGCACTGAGCGGTAACGTCCAGGCACAAGAGGTGCTGCAGTCCTGGGCGAATGCCGAATGGTTTACCCGCCGTCCGGCCATGGCTGAAAAAATCACCCTGAAGGTGTTTAAGGTTCCCGGTGAGACCAATACCGACGATTTGTCTCCTGCGCCGGTGGCGTGGTCACGCCCGGATATTCCGCTGCACGCGCTCTCCATGCTCAGTAACGTCAGGGAAGGGGTTGTGCCTGATGAACCCGGCGTGCGTGGTCCTGTCCGTCAGTTGGCAGCGCTAAAAGAGGGCGGCTGGCCGCTGGTGTACGTGGGGGACGTCGTGGGGACCGGATCATCACGTAAATCCGCTACCAACTCCATCCTGTGGCACATCGGGAACGATATTCCGTACGTGCCGAATAAACGTAACGGCGGGTTTGTATTTGGCGGCAAGATTGCCCCTATTTTCTTCAACACCCTGGAAGATTCCGGTGCCTTGCCGGTAGAGATGGATGTCTCTGCGCTGACGACCGGGATGCTGATCGATCTTTACCCCTACAAGGGCGAAATTCGTGAAACAGAAAGCCAGCGGCTGGTGACAACCTTTACCCTGAAAACCGAGGTGCTGCTGGACGAAGTGCGCGCCGGCGGGCGTATCCCGCTGATTATCGGACGCAGCCTGACGGCGAAAGCGCGTGAATCCCTGAAGCTGGCGCCTTCCGAGGTATTCCGCAAGCCCGCGTTAGTTGCGCCTTCCGCGAAAGGTTTTACGCTTGCACAAAAAATGGTGGGTAAAGCCTGCGGCGTCGCGGGGATCCGACCTGGACAGTATTGCGAGCCGAAGATAGCGACCGTGGGTTCTCAGGACACCACCGGCGGGATGACGCGTGACGAGCTAACCGACCTCGCATGTCTTACGTTTTCAGCCGATCTGGTGATGCAGTCGTTCTGCCACACCTCTGCATATCCTAAGCCAGTAGATGTTCAACTCCATGAAACCCTGCCGCAGTTTATCACCAGCCGTAACGGGGTTGCGCTGAAACCGGGCGACGGCATTATCCACTCATGGCTTAACCGCATGCTGCTGCCGGACACGGTTGGTACAGGCGCTGACTCCCATACTCGCTTCCCGCTGGGGATCTCCTTCCCTGGTGGTTCCGGGCTGGTGGCGTTCGCTGCCGCGACGGGTATTATGCCGCTGGATATGCCTGAATCAGTACTGGTGCGTTTTAAGGGCGAGATGCAGAAAGGGATCACCCTGCGCGATCTGGTGCATGCCATTCCGCTGTATGCCAAAAAGCAGGGGCTGTTAACGGTCGAGAAAAAGAATAAGCGCAATATTTTCTCGGGCCGGATCCTCGAAATTGAAGGGTTGGAAATGTTGAGTGCAGAGCAGGCGTTTGAACTGGCTGATGCCTCTGCCGAGCGCTCCGCTGCGGCCTGCGTTATGCGTCTGGCGGAAGACAATGTCGCGCAATATTTGCGCTCCAATGCGGCCCTGCTGCGCTGGATGGTTAAGCAGGGTTATGAGAACGCCGCCACGCTTGAACGCCGTATTGCTGAGATGGAGGCATGGCTGGCTAGCCCGTCGCTGCTGTCTGCCGATCCTGACGCGGAATATGCTGCTGTCATTGATATTGATCTTAATGAAATCACCGAACCGGTAGTCTGTGCCCCGAACGATCCGGACGATGCCCGGTTACTTACTGAGGTTGCCAGCATGCCCATTGAAGAGGTCTTCATTGGTTCCTGCATGACAAACATTGGTCATTTCCGCGCTGCGGGTAAAATCATGGCCGGTGGCAGCGAAAACCAGGCGCGCTTGTGGCTGGCGCCGCCGACTAAAATGGATGCCCAACAACTCTCCCGTGAAGGCTATTTTAGTCAGTTTATTAAATCAGGGGCGAGAATCGAGCCTGCGGGCTGTTCCCTGTGCATGGGGAACCAGGCGAGGGTTCGCGAAGGCAGTAACGTGGTATCGACCTCGACGCGAAATTTCCCGAATCGTCTGGGAACGAATGCTAAAGTATTTCTTGCCTCCGCAGAATTAAGCACCGTCGCGGCCATGTTGGGTAAAATGCCCACCGTTGAAGAATATTTTAGCTATACCGATAAGCTTTATGACGCACATGAGGATATCTATCGCTATCTCAGTTTTGATACCTTAAGTGAATATCAAATCACGGAAGGCGATAATATCAAGGTTGTGAATCTGTAATATTTATCATTTGTTTAATAAATGTATTTAGTGTGTGGAGGCTCCTCTGCGGAGCGGCCTCTGCTATTCAGGGACCCTTTTCTCATGGGTGAGATATGCTTAAATCGAATATTTTAAAAACAATCTTGCTTGCCGTGATAATATTATTATCAATATTTATTCCTCCGCCTGATGGATTAACCAAAGAGGCGTGGATACTGGCAGGAATATATTTATCCGCTATCGTTGGGCTGGTTATTAAACCCTATCCTGAACCCGTTATTATGCTGGTTGCGGTTGCGTTAACCTGTTTTACCGTGACAAAATTTCCGGATTCACCCGTCAAATCACTGGATGTGCTGAGCGGGTACGCGTCAGGCACCACCTGGCTGGTGTTTAGCGCCTTTACGCTGAGTGCGGCATTTGTCACTACCGGCCTCGGGAAACGGCTTGCATACTGGTTTATCCTTAAATTTGGCAGTACGACGCTGAGACTGGGGTATGTTACCGCCTTGCTGGATTTGGTGTTGGCGCCTGCGACGCCCTCAAATACCGCGCGGGCAGGTGGGGTGGTTTTCCCTATTATTAACAGCATCGCGACAGTATTGGGCTCAACGCCAAAAGAGTCACCCAGCAAAGCTGGCCGTTATTTAATGGTCAACGTCTATATGGTCACGAAAACGACCAGCTATATGTTTTTAACGGGCTTTGCCGGTAACGCGTTAGCGCTACAGCTCATTTCAGATATCTTCCATATTCATATTAGCTGGATCGGCTGGATGCTGGCGGCAGCACCGTTGGGGTTATTGATGCTGTGTATCATTCCCTATATCTGCTACCGGGTTGCTTCCCCGGAAATTAAAAAAATTGATAATGTCGCTATTGCGACCAACGGACTTCAAAGTCTTGGGGCAATGAGCCTCAAAGAGAAAGGGCTGGTGGTCATTTTTGTCGCTGCATTATTGGGCTGGATCTTCTCACGTAAACTTGGACTCAATGAATCTGCGGTCGCCATTATCGCAATGGGAGCGGCACTGCTGTTTAATATTATTGGCTGGAGTGATGTCCAGAAAAATAAAGGTGGCTGGAATACCCTGATGTGGTACGGGGGCATCATTGGTCTGAGCGCAACCCTGAGCAAGGAGGGATTTTTCCGCTGGCTGGCCGATTTCATGTCAGCACATCTGGATTTTCTCAGTGCCGGGAATATGACTATTGTGATTATTGTGTTTCTCAGCGTGCTGGTGCGCTATTTCTTTGCTTCCGGCGGGGCATACGTCGCAGCAATGGTACCGGTCTTTGCCACTGTAGGCCTGGTCACCGGAACGGCACCTGTTTTGCTGGCGCTTGCCATCCTATTTTCCAACTCCTACGGCGGTTGCATCACTCACTATGGTGGCGCGGCGGGGCCGATTATCTTTGCCGCAGGGTATAATGACATTAAGTCGTGGTGGACAATCGGTACTATCGTGGCATTGTGCACGTTTGTGCTTCACATGCTCGTCGGTATTCCCTGGTGGGGGTTCCTGATACAGCACGGTATGCTGCAGTCTTAATCGCCCGGTGGCGGCTACGCCTTATTTTGCCTGGAAAGGCTAAAACTGTAGGTCGGGTCAAGCGTAGCCGCGACCCGACCACATCACTATTGTGACGTATTCGTAAACAATAAATTACGTGGCTTGCTCTCAGCCCTTCGCCTGCTCCAGATTTCCTTTTCCTGAAGTCATCCCTTAGAAAAGTTAAATAGCCGCATCGACATCCGCTGGTAGTGTACTGTTTCCTTCCCCCAGAGCGCGTTGCAGCAAAACTGTATCCAGCCAGCGACCATGCTTGAAGCCAACGTCTTTCAGCGTGCCTATTTCTGTAAATCCGACCTGCTGATGAACTTTTAACGATCCCTGATTATTGCTGTCGCCGACCATGGCAATTAATTGTCGATAGCCGTGCGTTTCGGCCCAGTCAATAACATGGCGCAGTAACGCACTTCCCGCCCCTTGACGCTGTGCCGCCGGGTCAATGTAAATCGAATCTTCGAGGGTATAGCGGTAAGCGTAGCGTTCACGATAACGAGTGAGATAACAATATCCGATGACCTTGTCTTCCTGCAGGGCGACAACCCACGGCAGCCCCAGACTATGAATTTTTTCCAGACGAGCCAGCATTTCTTGGGTATCCGGTGGGGCAGTTTCAAAGCTGCCAGTACCGTGAATCACGTGGTGTGCATAGATATCGCGTATGGCGGGGATGTGTTTTTCTTCTGCATTAACGATTTTCATTAGACCAGCTCCCATTGGCGTCTTTTTTCAGATTACCTGAAAGTCTGAAGGGAAGGTAAGCGCAAAAAGTTATGCTTCAATCACCAGTTCATAATGAAATTAGGCTTGTTAATTGTAAGGGTAAAGAATTGATTGTGGCTGATGCTGACGATAGCAAGTCAGGGTGATAAATAAAAATGTTAAATAGGAAAACTGATAATTTCCCACACCGACATTGGTGGATGGGAAAATACTAACGTTCAATCATAAATTAATAAAGTACTTTAATATCATAATATTATCACTGTACCTAATTATTATTGCGGCTGTACCCTTAATTTTATTTCATCAACACTGCCTGCAACCTAAAAATACGTTATAGTGCTTATCTTGTTATCTGAGCACCTGTTATCAGAACTTTCTCTATCCATACCAAATAGTTACCATGCAAACAGTTACAGAGGGTAGTTATGTCATCCGGCAATAGTTAACATCGTCACATGACTTCTCCACGGGAAATTAATCTAAATCCAGAATTCAATCCCAAGAGTATTAGAATAACTTAGTCTAAAATCCTTTTTTTGCCTAAGCATTATCTTATTACATAGCCACGAACTACGCTGAGTGATAAAATTCTCGAGTTTATGCCTTCTTTCCAATGATTAGAGGACGAGGCACAGGTAGTCAATAAGACGAAAGAATTAATTGCTTCATACCCTATTACGAAATAAGCGGCAGTGCGTCTTACATGGTCGGCAACCGTCAGGGATAGACTGTAACTTATTGAAAACGCTTATTTTCACTATGATGTAAGATATAAGGGCAGATATGTTAAGTATGCGTCGACATGCCAACTTCATTAAACGTTTTAAGTCTGTAAGCTGTTTATTTACGGCAAGCATTCTTTTCCCGATGCCAATCTTTGCAGCGGTATCAGATTATGACGCTTTGGTTATTGAAGCGCGGGGAGGTAATAGCGCACCGCTATTACGTTTCCTTGAGGATCAGGGAAAGAAAAGCGCGCTAACGCCAAATCAGGTTGCCGACTGGCTGCAAGTTTCCAGTTGGGTCGATAACAACGATAAAACCACAATTGAAATCTGGCAGCAGTATCGTGGACAGATGAATGTACCTGCCCGGGGCAAAGTCGCCGCTGCACGAGCATATCGCAACCAGAAGAACTGGAATGATTCTTTAGCCATCTGGGAAAGCGTTTTACAGGAAGAGCCTGATAACGTAGATGTACGTACCGGCTGGATAATGACGTTGGCGGATGCTCGCTACAATCAGCAAGCCCTTACTGAAGCGAATAAATGGGCGCAGGCGCATCCCGGGGCTGATTCTGATGCGCTACTTGCCTATGTCTACCATTCGCAGGGAAAAAACTGGGATGCATTGTTAGTTGCCAGCCAGGCGGATGACGTCGATCCAGGCAACAAAAATGCAAAATCCACATTACTGTCTGCGCTGTCAGCAAACCGCGTTTCCGGGCCCGCCTTAAATATGGCAGAGGTGGTACCAACTGCCGATCCGGTGAAACGTCGCCTTGAGCTTGATGCGGCGGCTGAAATGGTACGTTCCTCTTATACCTCTGCGCGTAATGAAGAAGAGCGTTTTATCGTGGCTGATAAAGCGCTGGCCCGTTATGACCAGTTGCTGACTGCCTGGAAAGATGAGCCTTCTGCGCAGAATGATGTCCGCCGGGCCAGAATTGACCGCATGGGCGCCTTGCTGGTCCGTAAACGCACTTCTGAAGTGATTAGTGAATACGAATCGCTGTCTGCGAGCGGCGAGGTGCCAAACTACGCAAAACGCTGGGTAGCATCGGCATGGTTAAGCGAACGGCAGCCGGAAAAAACCGAAGCGATGCTGATGAGCATCTACTATCCGAACGGACCGATTCCGGTTACGCCGCTCGGTCCTGAGGATCAACAGGATCTGTTCTACGCGCACATCGATAATGAAAACTTTGATGCAGCTAAAAAACAGGTCGATGCGTTAATTAAAGACAGCCCATATCTGCGACGCATCTATGGTTCGCCAACGCCGCAGCCAAACGATAACTGGCTGCTGGGACAGTCGCTGCTGACGCAATATCATATCGCTGCCAATGAACTGCCGGAGGCAGAAAAACTCGCAGAGCATCTGGCGCGAACAGGCTCGGGTAACCAAGGGCTGCGCATATCCTATGCTTCTGTTCTTGAAGCCCGTGGACTGCCGCATGCGGCGGAGAAAGAGCTTAAACTGGCGGAAGTGATTGAGCCCAGTAACCTGGAACTGGAGCGTCAGCAGGCCTATGTGGCGCTGGATCTCCAGGAGTGGAAGCAGGCCGATGAACTGACGGATGACGTTATTGCTCGCAGTCCGGATGATGAAGCGACGCTGCGCCTCGCACGCATGCGTGATGTGCATAAAATGTCGGAAGTACGTATTAGCGGCACGCAGGGGATCTCGTCCGATAGCCCGGTCAGCGGTAAGAATGATTTCAACATCAACACGGCCATTTACAGCCCGCCAATTAATGACAACTGGCGACTGTTTACCGGATTCAACTTCGCGACCGGCGAGTTTGAGGAAGGGAAAGGGATTAGCCGCGATCTGGCGGCAGGTGCGGAATGGACTTCCCGTGATTACTGGGCCGAAATGGAAGTGTCTGGCCGAAACTATGGCGATGGGCAGAAAATAGGCGGTCGTCTTTCCGCCTGGCATGATTTCAACGATAACTGGCGCGTTGGCGGTTCGGCCGAGCGTCTTTCGCGCAACACGCCACTGCGCGCGCTGCGTAGCGGCGTATATGCCAACAGCGGCGATTTGTTTGTTCGCTGGTATCAAAACGAACGACGTGAATATCAATTGTCGTTTGCCGCATCACATTTCTCGGATGGTAACGATCGCATCGAATATGGGCTGAGCGGAAAAGAGCGCATGTGGACCACGCCGCGCTTTACGCTGGACTTTACCCCGGGTATCGGTGGGAGCACTAACACTAAAGAGAATGTGCCGTATTACAACCCTAAGAGTGATTTTTCCGTTGTGCCAGGACTGAGCGCGGAACAGGTTCTTTACCGCCATTATGACACCGTGTGGACCCAGCAAGGCATAGCCGGAGTGGGTGGCTACTGGCAGCAAGGTGAAGACGTTGGCGCTATCGTTCAGGTGGGATATGGACAACGGCTCAAATGGAACAACGTCGTAGATGGCGGGGTGATGCTGGTTTGGGATAAACGCCCCTATGACGGTAAACGTGAGCGGAATATCTCCCTCGCTTTCGATTTAAATGTCAGGTTTTAAGGATTGTTCATGCTGAAAAGATGCCTGTGGCTTAGCGCATTAATCGCTGGCTGGTTGATGATTACCGCGTGCAGTAGCGCGCACAATACAACGCCTCGCTATGTTCCTCCCGCAGAGAGAACGCCGTTGACGGCAGATCATCCATGGCCGAAAAACAGCTTCCTGGTGCTCGGCTATCATGATGTTGAGGATGGCGCCGCCGACCAGCGCTACCTCTCCGTGCGCACCAGCGCGTTGAGCGATCAAATGGCCTGGCTGCGTGATAATGGCTATAACCCGATTAGCGTGCAGCAAATTCTGGACGCTCATGACGGTAAAATTGTGTTGCCGGAAAAAGCGGTCTTACTCACCTTTGACGACGGATACAGCAGTTTTTATACCCGCGTCTGGCCGCTGCTGAAAGCCTACAACTGGCCTGCGCTCTGGGCTCCAGTGGGCAGTTGGGTTGATTCTCCAGCCAATAAAAAAGTCGATTTTGGCGGCTTAATGACGGCGCGAGATAAATTTGCCACCTGGAAGATGGTCGAGGAAATGGGCAAATCGCCGTTGGTGGAAGTGGGGGCGCACACCTGGAACTCGCATTTCGGCGCTGAGGCGAACCCGCAAGGAAGCAAAGAACCTGCGGTGGCGAATCGCCTTTTCGATAAGAAAACCGGGACTTACGAAACCGACGAACAGTACAATCGTCGCATTAATACTGATATCTCGCTGATCACCAATAAGATTAAATCAGTAACCGGGAAATCGCCGCGCGCGTGGGTGTGGCCTTATGGTGCGGCTAACGGCACCACCTTAAACCTGGCCAAAGAACATGGCTATAAGATGGCCTTTACGCTCAATGAAGGGCTGGCGAACGCTGCGTTTCTTGATGATATCCCGCGCGTACTGATCTCTGATAACCCGTCTCTCAAGCGCTTTGCCAGTCAGGTCGCTCAGGTACGTGAACCACAAACGATGCGTGTGATGCACGTCGATCTGGATTACGTGTATGACAAAGATCCTGCCCAGCAGAAGCGAAACATCGACAAGCTGATCCAGCGTGTTTATGACATGCGCATTTCTCATGTCTTCCTGCAGGCGTACGCCGATCCTAAAGGCGACGGGAATATTCGCGAACTCTATTTCCCTAACCGCTGGCTGCCGATGCGTGCCGATCTCTTTAACTATATCTCCTGGCAGTTACAAACGCGGGCCGGGGTGACGGTATATGCCTGGATGCCGGTACTGGCTTTCGACCTCGATGCTTCCATTCCACGCGTGACGGCATGGGATCCGAAAACAGGACGCACTGCGATCAATCATGAGAACTATGTGCGTCTGTCTCCCTGGGACAGCGAAGCGCGTAAACGTATCACTGAAATCTATGAAGACCTGGCGAAGCACGCCAGCTTCAAAGGGATTTTGTTCCACGACGATGCTTTCCTGACGGACTTTGAAGATGCGTCACCGGAGGCGTTAGCCGCCTACCGCGCCGCAGGGCTTCCGGGAAGTATTGAGCAAATCCGTAGCAACCCTCAAACCTTCGAACGCTGGACGCGTCTGAAAAGTAAGATGCTGATCGACTTCACCAAACAGTTGACCCGCTCAGTGCGCAATATTCGCGGTCCGCAGGTGCAAACTGCCCGCAATATATACGCCATGCCGGTACTGGAGCCTGAAAGCGAAGCCTGGTTTGCGCAAAACCTGAATGATTTCCTCAATACCTATGACTGGACGGCACCCATGGCGATGCCATTCATGGAGCAGATCCCGGCTAAGGATGCCAATGCCTGGCTCGACAGATTAGTCAATGCCGTTGCACAAACGCCCGGCGCGCTGGACAAAACCGTGTTTGAACTGCAGGCACGAGACTGGCGTAAATCCGGGGACGAGGCAGAAATCAGTGGAAAACAAATAGCCGATTGGATGCGCCAACTGAAACTAAGTGGTGCAGGTAACTACGGCTATTATCCGGATGATTTCATCAGCGACAAACCTGAGATGTCAGAGATTCGCTCGACGTTCTCCTCATACTGGTACCCGCAAAAATGACCGATCGCATTATTGCTTTCCTGATACTTTGCCTGATGTTCAGCCTGCCGTTTGGCGTGGCTGTCATCTTTACAGGTGAAGTCATGTTGAACTTCGTCTTCTTCTGGCCTTTATTCATGTCTGCATTATGGATAAGCGGCGGGGTCTATTTCTGGTTTTATCGTGAGCGTCACTGGAAATGGGGAGACGATACACCGCCACCGACGCTGGAGGGAAATCCGCTGGTTTCCATTTTGATCCCCTGCTTTAACGAAGGGATCAACGCGCGCGAAACCATCGGCGCCGCGATGGCACAGCGCTACAAGAATATCGAAGTGATTGCCATTAACGACGGTTCAACGGACGATACGCACGATGTTCTGGAACAGTTGGCGATTGAGTACCCCAGCCTGCGCGTCATTCATCTGGCTGAAAACCAGGGCAAAGCGCTGGCGCTCAAAACGGGCGCGGCCGCTGCGCGCAGCGATTACCTGGTGTGTATTGATGGCGATGCGTTACTGGATCGCGATGCCGTGGCGTATCTGGTCGCTCCGCTGATCCAGTTCCCACGCGTTGGGGCGGTAACCGGCAACCCGCGTATTCGCACCCGTTCCACGCTAATCGGTCGTGTGCAGGTCGGTGAGTTCTCTTCTATTATCGGCTTAATTAAGCGTACTCAACGAGTCTATGGTCAGATCTTTAGCGTCTCTGGCGTAGTTGCGGCGTTTCGTCGTCGCGCGCTGGCCGAGGTGGGGTACTGGAGCCCGGACATGATCACCGAAGACATCGATATCAGTTGGAAGCTGCAATTGCGCCATTGGTCGATATTCTTTGAGCCGCGCGCGCTGTGCTGGATCCTGATGCCTGAAACGTTAAGAGGGCTGTGGAAGCAGCGCCTGCGCTGGGCGCAAGGCGGGGCGGAGGTGTTTATTGTTAACATGCGCCGTCTGTGGTCGTGGGAGTTCCGTCGCATGTGGCCGCTATTTTTCGAGTTCTGCTTTTCTACCACTTGGGCATTTGCCTATGCGATCAGTATCGTGCTGTTCCTGCTGGGACTGATGATCCCGATGCCGGACTCGCTGTATGTTCAACATCTGTTCCCGCCAGCCTTTACCGGACTTATTCTCGGCGTGGTCTGCTTAATACAGTTTGCGATAAGCCTGATGATTGAACGACGCTATGAAAAAGGCATTGGCGCCTCATTGTTCTGGATAATCTGGTTCCCGGTGGTGTACTGGCTGTTGAGCCTGTTTACCACGTTGGTGTCATTCCCGAAAGTGATGCTCAAACGCAAACGCGGCAGGGCGCGCTGGGTGAGTCCTGACCGTGGAATAGGGAGGATCGAATCATGAGTCAGCCGCTGATCTTTACGGAGCGGCGTCTGCTGCCGCGCATCATTGACGTTCTGTTAACGATTTTTGCCTGGGTTGGATTTTTATACTTAATCTACAAAGGGCTGATTACGGCCCTGGCGCATTCACCGTATATGGGCGTGCGTCCCTTTTTCACCACGCTGGATACGGTCACGTTTTACATCCTTGTCGCGCTGGTCAACGGACTGGTGCTGATAGGCTGGGCGAAATACAACCAGTTTCGTTTTCGGGTGGAGCGTCGCAGTCGCAGACCAGGACTGGAAGACCATGAGCTGGCGGAAAGTTTACGTATTACCCGTGAACTGGTTACAGAGTTGAACAAAGCGAGGGTGCTGACGGTCCATCACCATGAGAATGGCGAAATCAGTCATATCGATGTGGACAAGCACATCGCCGATAACCGCCTGCCGCCGCCGACGCCTGCAATGCTGGAATATTTGCCGCCGGAGCGGGAGCCATCGTTACAGAAAAGGCCCGAGTGATATTTCTGCTACCCGCCACTTCCTTCAGCCTCGCATCGGTCTATGATTAGACTCAGACAATAAAAATGCGAGGTAATGTCGTGGAAAAGGAACTACTGGAGGCAGGTTACCGGGCCTATACCGGCGAGAAGATTGACGTCTACTTCAACACGGCGATATGTCAGCATTCAGGAAACTGCGTGCGGGGAAGCGCGAAGCTTTTCAATCTGAAACGCAAACCCTGGATAATCCCCGATGAAGTGGATGTCGCGACGGTTATTAAGGTCATCGATACCTGTCCAAGCGGTGCGCTGAAATATCGCCAGAAATAAGTGAGGGAACCATGGAAATTCTTGCAGGCCACAACAAATTTTATGTCAACGATGCTGAAGGCAATCAGGTTGCCGAGATTGTCTTTGTGCCGACGGGCGAGCACCTGAGCATCATTGAACATACCGATGTTGACCCCAGTCTGAAAGGTCAGGGCGTCGGCAAACAGCTGGTGGCGAAGGTGGTGGAGAAAATGCGCGCTGAAAATCGCAAAGTGATTCCGCTGTGTCCGTTTGCCAAACATGAATTTGATAAAACCCGCGAGTACGACGATATTCGCGCCTGAAGTCTGATTTCCGCCGGATAGCCTTATCCGGCATATCACTCCCGATGCAACAAATCCTGATAAATGCCCGTCAGTACCCCTTGCGGGCCAAACTCTTTTTTAATCCACTGAGTGACTCGACCGGTTGCCGAATGCTGGGTTGCCAGCAGCATCCGTGAATCCTGACGCGGATTGTGGATCTGTCGCGTGACCAGCAGCGACTTTTCCATCGCTTCGCGCACCATATAATCCGGTAAAAAACCGATGCCTTCGCCCAGAATTTGGCACTGACATTTGGTATTAAAATCTGGAACCAGAATCGACTCCTGACCGTGTAACAGCCACCCGACCTTTTTGTTAATGGTGTGGGCGGTGTCTTCCACCATAATGTTCGGATACAAACGCAACTGGCTCTCAGAAATCGGTTCAGGCATAAAAGCCAACGGATGATCCGGGGCAATGGCAAACGACCAGCGAATAGCGCCGATCTCGGTATAATCAATCCCGCCGCCGTCCAGTAACGTATCGGGCGCGCCAATGGCGATATTGGCAAGATTGTTGATGATCGAATCCCAGACGCCGTTATACACCTCGGTGGTGACGGTTATCTGGCAGGTAGGGAACTGTTTCTTGAGTACCTGCAGCAGCCGCGCCGTATGCTGTGGGGTGTACAACAACTGGTTAATACAGATGCGCACCCGGGCTTCAATACCCTGAGCGATGGTATCAATGCTGCGCTTAATCGCGTGGAAGTCGTTGAGCAGGTCGGAGGCCTTGCGAAACAGATAGCGACCAGACTCGGTCAACTCAATGCTTCGGGTGCTACGCGTAAACAGCACCACATCGAGCCCCATCTCCATGCGTTTAATGGTGTAGCTAATAGCCGATGTGGTTAAGCCCAGCTCCTCCGCAGCCTTGCTGAAGCTGCTGTAGCGGGCAGCCATGGTAAATGCCAGCAGATTTTCCTCGGTAAAAATGGAATTCATCTTTTCTCCCCTCAGGCTACCAACACGCCCCGCCGCATAATGATTGTTGAATGTATTTGTAATCCTTATACAGAGCAATCAGTTTTGAACAGAATTTAACACTAGTTTTACATTTGATTTGAAGGCAATCACACTTCTGCATATTAATTGCAGGCCCCTATCCGCGCAGCATACCGCTTGTTTTACCCGACTATTAATGAGTGGCAAAAAACGCCCCAGCCATAAGGGAAAGATTGCACTACAGCACGCTTTGCTCTCATTGTTAAATTTTATTCAATAATTGACGCGCTTACGATGAATGAAATTTAAGCGGATGTTATTCTCTACACTCTGTTGCTATTCTCAGCTTATCGGATATTTAGAAAGTCTAAAAAACTGCAGGAGAGCAATTATGTCAGAGAAAGAACTCATTACTGAATTTCTGCTGGCGGCAGAACAAGGTAATACCGATGGATTAAAATCCTGTCTGGCAAAAAATGTGGATATTAATGCCACGAACCGCCAGGGACGTACCGCCATTATTATTGCCAGCCTGAATAAGCATTATGACTGTGTTTCTTTATTGATTGCCGCCGGTGCCGATATTAATAAACAGGACCAAACCTGTTTTAATCCTTTCCTGATTAGCTGCCTGACTAACGATTTAACGCTGCTGCGTACCGTATTACCTGCTAACCCCGACCTTAACTGCCTGAGTCGTTTTGGCGGCGTAGGCATTACGCCAGCCAGTGAAAAAGGTCATGTGGAGATCGTACGCGAGCTGCTGCTGCGTACCGATATCAATGTCAACCATACCAACTTCGTGGGCTGGACGCCGCTTCTGGAAGCCATTGTGCTTAATGATGGCGGCGCGAAGCAGCAGGAGATCGTCAAGCTGCTACTTGACCATGGCGCAAACCCGCATATGACGGATAAATACGGTAAAACCCCGCTGGAACTGGCGCGGGAGAAAGGTTATCACGAAATTGCCGAGCTGCTGATTGCCGCCGGAGCCTGACAGAGGAGCGCCGCTATCGCTACGCCATCACGGCGATGCGTACAGGCGCTAACCGCAGATAGCGCGTTTCTCGCTTTCCGGGGGACGGGGCAAGTTGAACAGGTTTTTTCCCGCGCGGTGAACCTGTTGATACCTGACCAGCAGCGACTGTTGACGTTGCTGAGTGAAGGTTGTGATAACGCGCCTAATAGCTGTCGGCTGGCGCTGACGCATTGCGCGAACCTGTTTCTCCCCGGTGAGCAGGTCAGATTTACCGAGTCGGGGATAGCCGTTGGCAAAGATAAATGGATAGAGACCTCTGGTTGCCTGCCGTGGCGCATACCACAGTGGACGGCAGATACAGTAACCCTCGCCGCAGTCCGCTGGCAGCGCTGGGAAGAGGTAATCCGCCAACAGTTAAGCAGCGACGACACATTATTTTTGTATCAGGGGGACAACCCGTTTTATCAGGAAATCACCCGTCAATTACTCAACCGCCGACAGACACTAATAGCGGCGCTATATACGGGAGTAAATATTTCAACAGCGGCCAGCCATTTAATTGGTCTGGGAATTGGCCTGACGCCATCATCCGATGATTATTTAGTGGGCTTAAGTGCCATTTTATTAATCCCAGGACATCCGCTGGAGAAATATCGTGGGGATTTTTTAGCGGCATTACAATGCGCCGGAAATAATACGACGCTACTTAGCAAAATAACGCTCGAAGAAGCTTTGCATCAACGTTATCGGGAAAGCGTCGTGCGGCTGCTGCAGCATATTATTACTGAGCAACAACCCGTTTCTACGCAATATATTACTGACATTAAAAATATCGGCTCAAGTTCTGGCTGCGACATGCTGTATGGCATGGCGGACGCCTGCGCCCTGAGCCACAGGTCCGGAGGGAATTATGTCGATCAGGATAGTTGTTAAAAAGAACACGTATTTTGATTCCGTTTCACTGATGTCTATCTCCACACGCGCCAATAAGCTCGATGGCGTTGAGCAGGCATTCGTGGCGATGGCTACGGAAATGAACAAGGGCGTGCTGAAGAATCTCGGCCTGCTGACGCCTGAACTGGAAGAGGCGAAAAGTGGCGACCTGATGATTGTCATTAAAGGCGCCAGCGAGGCGGCGAACGACCAGACATTGGTCGCAATTGAAGATCTGTTTACGCATAAAGAGCAGGGCGGCCAGCATGAAGCGCGCTATGCCACGCTCGCCAGCGCGAAAAAGCATGTTCCTGACAGCAATCTGGCGGTGATCTCAGTCAACGGTTTGTTTGCGGCGCGTGAAGCGCGTCAGGCGCTGCAAAATAACCTCAATGTGATGCTGTTCTCTGACAACGTTTCTCTTGAGGATGAACTGGCGCTAAAACAGCTGGCGCACGAAAAGGGTCTGTTGATGATGGGGCCAGACTGCGGAACCGCCATTATTAACGGCGCGGCGCTGTGCTTTGGCAACGCGGTACGTCGCGGCAACATTGGGATTGTGGGCGCATCCGGCACTGGCAGCCAGGAACTGAGCGTGCGCATTCATGAATTTGGCGGCGGGATTTCCCAACTGATTGGCACCGGTGGTCGCGATCTGAGTGAGAAGATTGGCGGCCTGATGATGCTTGATGCGATTGGCATGCTGGAAGCCGATCCGCAAACCGAAATCATTGCGCTTATCTCTAAACCTCCTGCCCCAGCGGTGGCGCGCAAGGTGCTGGAGCGTGCGCGCGCCTGCCAAAAGCCAGTCGTGGTGTGCTTCCTCGGACGCGAAGCCGCGCCTGCGGATGAACAAGGTCTGCAGTTTGCACGCGGTACCAAAGAAGCGGCGCTGAAAGCGGTGCTGCTGACCGGCGTGAAAAAAGAGAGCCTGGACCTGCATCCGCTCAACTGGCCGCTGATTGAAGAGGTCCGCGCCCGCCTGACCCCACAGCAAAAGTACATCCGTGGCTTATTCTGCGGCGGCACGTTGTGTGATGAGGCGATGTTTGCCGCCATGGAAAAACACGCGCAGGTTTACAGCAACATTCACCCCGATCCGGCGTTCCGCCTGAAAGATCTCAACCGCAGCGTGGCGCATACCTTCCTTGATTTCGGTGATGACGATTTTACCAACGGTAAACCACACCCGATGATCGATCCCACCAACCGTATCAGTCGTCTGCTGCAGGAGGCGCGCGATCCTGAAGTGGGCGTGATCGTGATGGATTTCGTACTTGGATTTGGATCGCATGAAGATCCGGTCGGGGTGATGCTGGACGCGATCGTTGAAGCCAAAGAGATCGCCGCCGCAGAGGGTCGTCCTCTGGAAATCCTCGGCTATGTGCTGGGAACCGATCTCGATACGCCGTCGCTGGAAAAACAGTGCCAGATGCTGACCGATGCCGGGGTTATCTGGGCGAGCAGTAGTACCAACACCGGATTGCTGGCGCGTGAATTTATCTGTAAAGGGGAGGAAGCCTGATGAGCCAGACACTGTTTAACCAGCCGCTGAACGTGATTAACGTCGGCATCGCGATGTTCAGCGATGACCTGAAAAAACAGAACGTACCGGTAACCCAGCTTGACTGGACGCCGCCGGGCCAGGGCAACATGCAGGTGGTCGCGGCGCTGGACGACATTGCTGATTCGCCGCTGGCGGACAAAATCGCGGCCGCTAACCAGCAGGCGCTGGAGCGCATCATCCAGTCACATCCGGTGCTGATTGGTTATGACCAGGCCATCAACGTGGTGCCGGGCATGACCCGCAACACCATTTTGCACGCCGGCCCGCCGATCCGCTGGGAAAAAATGTGCGGCGCGATGAAGGGCGCGGTAACCGGGGCGCTGGTGTTTGAAGGGCTGGCGAAAGATCTGGATGAAGCCGCCGAACTGGCCGCCTCGGGGGAGATCATCTTCTCTCCGTGCCACGAGCATGACTGTGTTGGCTCGATGGCGGGTGTGACGTCGGCGTCGATGTTTATGCACATCGTGGAGAACAAAACCTACGGCAACCGCGCATATACCAATATGAGCGAGCAGATGGCGAAGATCCTGCGCATGGGGGCGAACGATCAGAGCGTTATCGATCGCCTGAACTGGATGCGCGATGTGATGGGACCGATGCTGCGTGATGCCATGAAACTGGCGGGCGAAATCGATCTGCGTCTGATGCTGGCGCAGGCGTTGCACATGGGCGATGAATGCCATAACCGTAACAACGCCGGGACGGCGCTACTGATTCAGGCGCTAACGCCGTGGATCATCCAGACCGGTTATCCGGTTGAGCAGCAGCGCGAGGTATTCGAGTTCGTCCTCAGCAGTGATTACTTCTCCGGGCCGACCTGGATGGCGATGTGTAAAGCCGCGATGGACGCTGCACACGGCATTGAATACAGCACCGTGGTCACGACGATGGCGCGTAACGGCGTCGAGTTCGGTCTGCGCGTCAGCGGGTTGCCGGGGCAATGGTTTACCGGTCCGGCGCAGCAGGTGATTGGCCCAATGTTCGCGGGCTATAAGCCGGAAGATTCCGGGCGCGATATTGGCGATAGCGCGATTACCGAAACCTATGGCATTGGCGGTTTTGCCATGGCGACGGCGCCTGCCATTGTGGCGCTGGTCGGCGGTACGGTCGAGGAGGCGGTCGATTTCTCTCGCCAGATGCGCGAAATCACCCTCGGTGAAAACCCCAACGTTACCATTCCGCTGCTCGGTTTTATGGGCGTACCGACTGCTATCGACATTACGCGCGTGGGCAGCACCGGCATTTTGCCAGTGATCAACACCGCCATTGCGCACAAAGATGCGGGGATCGGCATGATCGGCGCCGGAATCGTTCACCCGCCGTTCGCCTGTTTTGAAAAGGCGATCCTCAACTGGCGTGACCGCTACTGCAAATAACAACAACCGGGGCTAACGGTGTTAGCCCCACAGTAGCAAAGCGCAAAACGTTGCTTACCTGCAGGGCTGGGCGATCTCCGCGATCGCAAACGATGCTTAACCTGTTAAGGATATTCCATGAACAGCATAAAACTAGAATGGAAACGTGGTGACTGGGCGGCTTACTTTGGGCTGATGACCAACAACCTGACGAACCTGCTGACAATGATGGGGCTGCTCATTTTTGTCGTCGGGATCCCAACCGAAATAGTCTATGGCCGCATTGCGCCTGCCTTTGGCCTGGCGGTGCTGGTGGCCAGCGTCTGCTACGCCTGGTTTGGCCTGCAAATGGCAAAACATACCGGACGTAATGACGTAACGGCGCTGCCGTCCGGGCCGAGCGCACCGTCGATCTTTACCGTGACCTTCCTGGTGCTGATGCCGGTTTATCAGCAAACCAAAGATGCCAACTTCGCCATCCAGATTGCGCTGGTATGGTGCTTTGTGGAAGCGTTAATCCTGGTGGGCGGCTCCTTCCTGGGCGAGACCATCCGCAAGATGATCCCACGAACGGTACTGCTCTCTTGTTTATCCGGCCTGGGCCTGCTGCTGTTGGCGATGAACCCAATGCTGCAGGCATTTGAAGCGCCAACCGTTTCTTTCATCGTCCTGCTGCTGATCTTTATTAACTGGTTCGGTAAGAAGCCGATTTTTGCCCGTATTCCTACCGGTTTGCTGCTGCTGATTGCCGGGACGGCCCTGGCGTGGATCTCAGGTTTGCAAAGCCCGGAAGCGATTAAAGCGTCGATGTCTTCTTTTGGCTTTAACCCGCCGGAAATTCATGTCGACAGCTTCCTGCAAGGGCTGCCGCACGCGCTGCCGTATCTGGCGTCTGCGGTGCCTCTGGGTCTGGCGAACTACATTTTTGACCTCGAAAATATAGAAAGCGCGCACGCCGCAGGCGATGAGTACAACACCCGTAAGGTCATGATGGCGAACGGTTTTGCCTCCATGCTCGGTTGCATGCTGGGCAACCCGTTCCCGGTGACCGTGTATGTCGGCCATGCAGGCTGGAAGGCGATGGGCGCCAGCATTGGTTACACCCTCGCTTCAGGCATCACCATGTTCCTGGTACCGCTGTTTGGTCTGGGCGCGTTTATGCTCGCCATTATTCCGATGACCGCGATAGTGCCGATTTTGGTGTTTATCGGCGTGGTGACCGCCAACCAGGTGGTGCGAGAAACGCCCAAAGTCGAGGTTCCCGTTATCTTCATCTGTCTGTTCCCGTGGATCGCTAACTGGGCGCTAACCATCGTTAATAGCGTGATGGGCGCGGCCGGTACGTCAGCCGGTAAGCTCGGTAGCGACCTGCTGCACAGCAAAGGCGTCTATTACGACGGGCTGGTGCATCTGGGAAGCGGCGCGCCGCTGGCCAGCATGCTGTGGGGCTGTGTCGCCATCTTCGCCATTATGAATAAGCCGCTGCGTGGGGCGATTGCCGCCGCCTTTGGCGCACTGCTGTCGCTGTTTGGCGTGATCCACTCCCCGGCGGTCGGCTTTGCAGAGGGCAGCTCAATGATGTTTGTGCTGGCCTACCTGATGATGAGCGGCATGTTTGTCCTCAAGCACGTGCTCGACAGCCGTGAAGCGGTGACTGCGCCTGAGCAGCAACCGACAAAATCCACCTGAATCGCCTGCAAGCGGAAGATGACACTATGAAAGAACTTGTGGTCGTTGCCATTGGCGGCAACAGCATTATCAAAGATAACGCCAGCCAGTCGATTGCGCACCAGGCTGAAGCGGTGAAAGCGGTGGCGGATACGGTGCTGGAGATGCTGGCATCGGACTACAACATTGTGCTGACGCACGGTAACGGACCGCAGGTGGGGCTGGATCTGCGACGGGCGGAAATCGCGCATGAGCGTGAAGGTTTGCCGTTGACCCCGTTGGCAAACTGTGTCGCCGATACCCAGGGCGGCATCGGTTATCTGATCCAACAAGCGCTGAACAATCGTCTGGCGCGGCGCGGCGAGCAGAAAGCGGTCACCGTGGTGACCCAGGTGGAGGTCGACAAAAACGATCCGGGCTTCGCGAATCCAACCAAACCTATCGGCGCGTTCTTTAACGCAGCCCAGCGCGATGAACTGCTGCGGGTCAATCCCGGCTGGCGCTTTGTGGAGGATTCCGGGCGCGGCTACCGTCGGGTGGTCGCTTCGCCAGAGCCGAAGCGCATCGTCGAAGCGGAGGCGATTAAGGCGCTAACCCGGCAAGGCTTTGTGGTGATTGGCGCGGGCGGCGGCGGGATCCCGGTGGTGCGTGGTGAGCAAGGTGATTACCAGAGCGTGGACGCGGTGATTGATAAAGATCTTTCCACAGCGCTGCTGGCGCAGGAGATTCACGCCGACATTCTGGTGATCACCACCGGTGTTGAGAAAGTGTGTATTCACTTTGGCAAACCTGAGCAGCAGGCGCTGGATACGGTGGATGTCGCCACGATGACCCGCTATATGCAGGAAGGACATTTCCCGCCGGGCAGCATGCTACCCAAAATCGTTGCCAGCCTGACATTCCTGGCACGCGGCGGTAAGCGGGTAATCATCACCACGCCGGAATGTCTGCCCGCCGCACTCCGCGGCGAAACGGGTACCCACATTGTCCATTCCTGAGAGGAGATGCGAATGAAAGAAAGTAACAGCCGCCGCGAATTTTTAAGCCAGAGCGGAAAAATGGTGACCGCTGCCGCGCTGTTTGGCGCGGTGGCCCCGGTCGCGTATGCTGCTAATCCTGTCGGGAACACCTGCGGGTCGAAGAGCACAATGACGATTAACGATAAACACTATTACCTGGATAACGTCCTGCTGGAAGCCGGGTTCGAGTACGAAAATTCGGTGGCAGTCCATACCCGTACCGCGCTGCAAACCATCGAAATCCAGGACGGGAAAATCGTTGCGTTGCGCGAGAATAAGCAGCATCCGGATGCGACGCTACCGCACTACGATGCGGGCGGCAAGCTGATGCTGCCCGCTATGCGCGACATGCACATCCACCTGGATAAAACCTTTTATGGCGGTCCGTGGCGCTCACTGAACCGTCCGGCTGGCACCACTATTCAGGATATGATCCGCCTGGAGCAAAAGCTGCTGCCTGAACTCCAGCCTTACACCCAGGAGCGCGCGGAAAAGCTTATCGATTTGCTGCAATCCAAAGGTACCTCGATCGCCCGCAGCCATTGCAACATCGAACCGGTTTCCGGGCTGAAAAACCTGGAAAACTTGCAGGCGGTGTTGGCGCGTCGTCAGCCGGGTTTTGCCTGTGAAATCGTGGCATTTCCGCAGCATGGCCTGCTGTTATCAAAATCTGAACCGCTGATGCGTGAAGCGATGCAAGCGGGGGCGCATTACGTTGGCGGTCTGGACCCAACCAGCGTGGACGGGGCGATGGAAAAATCCCTCGACACTATGTTTCAGATTGCGCTGGATTACGATAAAGGCGTGGATATTCACCTGCATGAAACCAGTCCGGCGGGCGTGGCGGCGGTGAATTACATGGTGGAAACGGTAGAGAAAACGCCGCAGTTGAAGGGCAAACTGACCATCAGCCACGCTTTCGCGCTGGCAACGCTGAACGAACAGCAGGTTGACGCGCTGGCGACTCGTATGGCTGCTCAGCAGATTACCATTGCCTCGACGGTGCCGATTGGCACGCTGCATATGCCGCTTAAACAACTGCGTGACAAAGGCGTGGAGGTGATTACCGGGACCGACAGCGTGATTGACCACTGGTCGCCGTACGGGCTGGGAGACATGCTGGAGAAGGCGAATCTGTACGCGCAGCTCTATATTCGCCCCAACGAGCTTAACCTGTCGCGCGCGCTGTTTCTTGCCACCGGCGATGTGCTGCCGCTAAACGATAAAGGTGAACGCGTGTGGCCGAAAGCGCAGGATGAAGCCAGCTTTGTGCTGGTGGATGCCTCCTGTTCGGCAGAAGCGGTTGCCCGCATCTCCCCCCGCACCGCGACCTTCCATAAAGGACAACTGGTGTGGGGGAATGTCGCAAGCTAGTCTGGATTTACGCGCAGCGGCAACTGCTGCTGCGCACTCTGCTCGTTAACCGACGATCCCCATATAGCCGTGAATGCCCATATATAAGCCGACCATCGCAATGAGCGCACTGGAAAAATAAGGCGCTTTGCGTGCCAGCGTATTAAATCCACTCCAGCGTTTGGCCGCCTGCTGTACGCTGATTGCTGCGCCCACACCCACCGTCACCAGCGTCAACGCCAGTCCTAGGCTGAAGCACAGCACCATAGTCGCGCCCAGCGTGAAGGCTTTGAGCTGGATGCATATCAGCAGCACCGTAATGGCGGCTGGGCACGGGATAAGCCCGCCGGTCAGGCCGAACAGTAATATTTGACCGTTGGTGACTTCTTTGCCCGCAAAGCGGCGCTGAATATCAGTGGCATGCGCCCGTTCGTGGGCATCCTGATACTCTTTTGAACCCTCGCTCAGCCCTGCCAGCGCGGCATGGTCATGATCGTGTTCGTGGTGATGATGGTGATGCGTCCGGGCCAGCCAGTTCTGCTCTCCCTGCCAGGTGCGCCAGAACATCCAGAATGCAGTGCCGAGAATAATAATCGCCGAGACAAACTGCAGCCAGGGCTCAACGGCCTGGGCGGTAAACGCTTTGCTGATATACATCCCGCCCAGTGCTATCAACCACACCACGGCGGTATGCGAGAGTGTAGCCGCCAGCCCCAGCATCACCGCCTGTTTGATGGTGCCTTTAATGGCAATAATAAAGGCCGCCATCATCGTTTTCGAATGTCCCGGTTCCAGACCGTGTAACACACCCAATAAAATCGCGCTGGGAATGAAAAACCAGGCATTGCCTTGCTGAAGAAGTGTAGAAAACTCACCCATGAGAATGATTCTTAGTTGTTTAATTTTGCCCGATTCTACTCCCCCCCAGTATGAAATACTACCCCCCAGTAGAATGTCGATGGTATTGTCGCTACGGCAAGACGTTAAAAAGGTAAAGCTATGTCACATACGATCCGCGACAAACAAAAGCTGAAAGCCCGAACCAGCAAGATTCAGGGGCAGGTAGCGGCGTTGAAAACCATGCTGGATGAACCGCATGAATGCGCGGCAGTATTGCAGCAAATCGCGGCGATCCGCGGTGCGGTAAACGGGTTAATGCGTGAGGTGATTAAGGGGCATCTGACCGAGCACATCGTGCATCAGGGCGATGAAATAAAGCGCGAAGAAGATTTGGATGTGGTCCTGAAAGTACTGGATTCGTATATCAAATAAGTCAGTTGAACGGCTCATCCACGTTCAATACCGTCAAGTTAAGCATGTAGGGTGAATATGTGATTCTTGCTCAGGGTTCCGTTCACCTCAGCAGTGTCATTTATCTGAAGCATCGATACCCGTGAACGWGTAAAGGGCGTTCTTCGCCACGCCCTTTACAATCCCGGCTCCYGGCGGGAAAATTGCCGCTCCGCGGTCCCCTCCGCTCATTCCTCCAGGCTACCGGGCCGGGCGCGAGGTAGCGTCCYTGCAAAGCGCGCCCTGAKCCAGCATCCATGCTGGCTCTCCCGGCCTTACGGAAACACGTCGGCAATTTTCAGCCGGACCAGCCCACACCTGACCATTTGCGTTTTTTGTTTAAACAGCAAAACAGATTTAACTGGAAGTCAGAGCGTTGAAGCGATGACTCCGCCCCGACCCGACAGGCAGACGGCATAAGACGAATGA
>NZ_CP069763.1:190385-256016 GCF_016893685.1 Citrobacter cronae | reverse complement strand
CGAATAATCGCGTAGCGACGATTTTCCCGCCGGGAGCCTGGGTTGCAAGGGAGGCGGCGGTGAGCCTCCCTTGCACGTTCACAGGAATCGGTACTTCAGAGAARCAATGARCATGAGGTGAACGGAACSCTTTCTCYGAGATAGCATGTTCWTTACYTCCGCYARYACAGGTTGATACTTTCTGAAACTGAGTCGTTAAATGAGCGGCATCGCACCCAATTTCAGGAGAATGAGCCGTTAACTATACGTTCTAGCCAAAAAACATCACAGATACACACAGCAACCCGACAATCAGAGTGATCAGATTACCCACTGAACGGTACGGCTTTAACGCCGGTATCAGATAAGTGGAGAGAGTCGGCATGATAAACAAAATCATGGCGATGAGTGGCCCGCTAATGGCGTAAATCATTGAAATCGCATTAGGATTAATGCAGCAGACGATAAACGTAATGGCCGAAACTAACATAATGGACAGGGCGCGGTTAAAAGCCCGGCTTTTCTTCACGCCCACCTGATGCAGCGACGTTTTTACCACTTCTGTTGCCCCTTCAATCACGCCAAAGTAGGTGCCAAGGAACGATTTTGACATCGCCACAACGGCGACAATAATCCCGGAAATCGACAGCCATGCCGGTGCGTTTGGCATCATCGATAACGCTGACAGAATGGTCACGCCTTCATTTTTCGCGTCTTCGATATAGTTTGTTGGAATCGAAAGCAAACAGCTGAAGACGAAAAACAGTACGCTCAGGCAGATGATGACGTAGGCGACCTTCATGATTTTTTTGCATTTACCCATGGCCTGCTCGCCGTATTTCTCACGTCGGTCAATGGCGAACGTTGAGATAATTGGCGTATGGCTAAAAGCGAAAACCATCACGGGAATAGAGATCCAAACCTGATGAAGCGTGTGCTGATCGAAAGACATCTGGCCGGTGAGTAGCGTTGGCTGCCAGCTTCCGGTCAGGTAGAGCGAAAGGAACAAAAAGTACGCGATGAGCGGGAATACCAGAAAGCCCATAACCCGAATGGTGGCTTGTCGGCCCATCAGAAAAATCAGGTTCAGTACCAGCACCACGCCGAGACTCACCAGCACGCGAACACGCAAATCGATGGCGATATGTTTTGCCAGCTGTTCGGTGAGTGAATTGGTTATCGCCACGGCGTAGATCAGCACGACGACAAAGAAGGCAATAAAATAGAGAGTGGTGATCAGGTTACCGATCTTCTTGCCGTAGTAATGGGTGACTGCACCGGTGATGCCTTCGCCTGCTGACGTTTTTGACGACAGGATAAACTGGCACAGCGCCTTGTGTGGCCAGTAGGTTAAAGGCCAGGCCACGAGGGCGGTGATAAACAGCACCACCGCGCCTGCAGAACCCAGCTGTATGGGGAGGAAGAGGGTTCCTGCGCCGACGGCAGTCCCATATAGTGCGAAGCTCCAGAGAGTCTCTTCTTTTGACCAAATTTTCGACATTATTTGAACGTATCAACTATAAAATAAACAAAAAGAAGCGCAATTTACCACAAATGAGAGGGGCTGGGGGAAGTGTGAACAAGCGGGCTGGTGAATGGATGAATAGCCGGAATCAAGATAATTCCGACTATTTATTGAATTATCAGGCAGTAACGCGCTGCTGGCGGCGCTTCATCATGCGCTCGCGTAATGTGTCATACGCCCAGTTATAGAACATGGTGTACGGCAGGAAGAACAGGAAGAAACCTATTTCCAACGTGAATGCCTGAAGCAGGCTGACGTTCAACACATAGGCCACGATGCTCACCCCGATCACAATAAACCCGCTCTCGAAGCCTAAGGCGTGAAAGGCGCGAACTTTAGCCGTACGTTTTACCCGATGCGACGGCCATAAGCGGTCAAACAGGGCGTTATAAATGATATTCCAGATCATCGCCGTGGTAGCCAGAATAATGGTCAGTCCGCCCATTTCCAGCACCGAACGCTGCATCAGCCACGCGGTAGTCGGCGCAAGGATCGCGGTGGCAATGCCTTCAAAACAAACGGCATGAAAAATTCGCTCTACTAACGAGCGGCGCTGGACTGTATCGTGTTGCATAACCTCAAACCTTCTTTGATGCCCGGATAACGGAATGGTGGCAATTTTATCGTTTTATGTGATATCTAAAAGATAGTATCCATCGATAAAGTAGATAGTTCATGCGTTACTCTCCTGAAGCGTTAACGGCATTTGTAGAGACCGTTTCCTGCGGCTCATTTTCTGCGGCGGCCCGACGGCTGCGTAAAAGCCAGTCCACTATCAGTACGGCTATTGCGCATCTGGAAGCCGATCTCGGTTTTGCGTTGTTTGACCGATCCTCCCGTCAGCCAACGCTGACCGAAGAAGGTAAACGGGTGCTGGGCTATGTGCAGGCAATTTTGACAGCCAGCGAACGTCTCGATGAGGCGGCAATCTCGCTGTCGGGTGAGACGGAGGCGCGCCTGACCTTCGTGCTTTCGGACACGTTGCACCCGGATGTGCTGGAAGAACTGATGGTGCAGTTTGACCGCAAGTTTCCGCATACCGAGTTTGAATGTCTGATTGGTGAAGATGAAGACGTGATCGATCTGCTGCAAAAAGGGCGCGCGCAGGTCGGATTGATTGAGGCAAGAGATGATTACCCGACCGACATGGGCGTGACGCGGCTGCCGATGCAGTCCTGGATGGGGTTGTACGTTGCGGACTCGCATCCGCTGGCGAGTCAGGAAAAACTACAATGGGAACAACTCCACACCTGGCGCGAACTGCGCCTGAATACCTACCTGGAAAGCGGTACTAACGTGGCGCGCGGACCGGTCTGGTCAGCGCCTAACTATTTGTTGTTGCTGAGTATGGCGGTTCAGGGATTCGGTTGGTGCGCGCTCCCTTGTGCGCTGGTGGAGGAGTTTGCCGCGGAAAAACCGCTGGTTCAGCTACAGGTGCCCGGCTGGCCAAAGGCTATCTCTATCGATCTGTTGTGGAATAAGAAATCACCGCCTGGCGTGGCGGGAAGTTGGCTGCGCGACCATTTACAGCAGAGTGGTGTTCAGATGACCAATAAATGATACGAAATTCCTTTGTGATGAAAATCACCATTTTTAAACAACTTTGATAACTACTTTTAACAATCATCTACTATTGCGGTGTTATTTTGCGCTGAGGTAGTGATGAAAGAGGTTGTGATAGTCGGGGCGTTAAGGACACCGATTGGCTGCTTCCAGGGAACGCTGGCGCGCCACTCTGCCGTTGAGTTAGGCAGCATGGTGGTCAGAGCGTTGCTGGAACGCACGGGCGTGGATGTTCACGCCGTGGATGAAGTGATCCTCGGGCAGGTGCTTACCGCAGGTGCCGGGCAGAACCCGGCCCGTCAGTCCGCCATCAATGGTGGGCTACCTAATACCGTTTCCGCCATCACCATTAACGATGTTTGCGGTTCGGGGCTGAAAGCGCTGCATCTGGCGACCCAGGCTATCCAGTGCGGTGAAGCTGACATTGTGATTGCCGGCGGGCAGGAGAATATGAGCCGTGCGCCGCATGTCCTTACCGATAGCCGCACTGGCGCACAACTGGGGAACAGTCAACTGGTCGACAGCCTGGTGCATGACGGTCTGTGGGATGCTTTCAACGATTATCATATGGGCGTCACTGCGGAAAACCTGGCGCGGGAATATGGCATTAGCCGTGAATTACAGGATGCCTACGCGCTGCACTCGCAACACAAGGCTCGGATGGCTATCGACGCCGGACGCTTTAAGGATGAAATCGTGCCGGTGGTGACCCAGCGTAATGGCCAATCATTCGTAGTGGATACCGATGAGCAACCGCGTACCGATGCCAGTGCGGAAGGGTTGGCGCGTCTGGATCCTACCTTCGACCGGCTCGGTTCGGTCACCGCGGGGAACGCCTCATCCATCAACGATGGCGCCGCCGCGGTGATGATGATGAGCGAGGCCAAGGCGCAGGAGCTGAATTTGCCGGTGCTGGCCCGCATTCGCGCGTTCGCCAGCGTCGGGGTCGATCCCGCACTGATGGGGATTGCGCCAGTGTATGCGACGCGCCGCTGCCTTGAGCGTGTGGGCTGGCAACTGGCTGATGTTGATCTGATCGAAGCCAACGAAGCGTTCGCCGCGCAGGCATTGTCCGTTGGGAAAATGCTGGAGTGGGATGAGCGGCGGGTAAATGTGAACGGCGGCGCTATCGCGCTTGGCCATCCGATTGGCGCATCGGGTTGTCGTATTCTGGTTTCGCTGGTGCATGAAATGGTGAAACGTCGGGCGCACAAAGGGCTGGCAACGCTGTGTATCGGCGGCGGTCAAGGGGTGGCGCTCGCTATCGAACGAGACTAACGATCTTAGATTTCCCTTCTTAAACGCCTTTTTTGTGTTACCCCGGCATCCATAAAAAAGCCCTCCAACAGGAGGGCAAGGCCAGTTACAGAAACATACACTCTAAACGCCGTCAATATATCAAAACATTGTTTCATTTCATGTTATTGACTGCGCACTTTGTCAGCAAAGGTGTGCGAACATCGTATGTGCCCGGCTGTATTTTCAATGTCTTATCCCTGCCACTCATGATTATCTCCTTTGTGTTTTATCTATCTAATTGTTTTAAGTGATTTTATTTGAATTGCTCCCGCGATTTATTTGCCGAGCGTGATCGCAATTACACTTTTGATAATAAGATGCGGAAAAAGTGAAACAACGTTTCATTTGCAATTGAAAACCCTATCCGGGAGGGCTATCATGAGCGCATTAGATAAAACGGAACAGCGTTTTGCTATTCGTTAAAGTATTCACGGTCAATTTATCACTGGAGGTAAATGTGGACGTAAGACAAAGCATCCATAGTGCGCATGCAAAAACCCTCGACACTCAGGGGCTGCGTAATGAGTTTTTAGTCGAAGAAGTATTTGTCGCAGATGAATACACCATGGTTTACAGCCACATCGACCGTATTATTGTCGGCGGTATTATGCCTGTGGCCAAAACCGTCTCTGTGGGTGGCGAAGTCGGTAAACAACTGGGCGTAACCTATTTTCTCGAACGCCGTGAGCTGGGTGTGATTAACATCGGTGGTCCGGGCACGATTACCGTTGACGGTCAGTGCTATGAAATTGGTCATCGTGATGCGCTGTACGTCGGCAAAGGGGCAAAAGAAGTCGTGTTTGCCAGCGTTGATACGGCGAAACCGGCGAAGTTTTACTACAACTGCGCGCCGGCCCACACGACTTATCCAACCAAAAAAGTCACGCCTGCTGACGTTGCGCCAGTGACGCTGGGCGACAACCTCACCAGTAATCGTCGCACCATCAATAAATATTTTGTGCCGGATGTGCTGGAAACCTGCCAGTTGAGCATGGGCCTGACTGAACTGGCGCCGGGCAACCTGTGGAACACCATGCCGTGCCATACCCATGAACGCCGTATGGAAGTCTACTTCTACTTCAACATGGAAGAAGATACCTGCGTCTTCCACATGATGGGACAGCCCCAGGAAACGCGTCATATTGTGATGCACAACGAGCAGGCGGTGATTTCGCCGAGCTGGTCTATTCACTCAGGCGTTGGCACAAAAGCTTATACGTTCATTTGGGGCATGGTGGGTGAAAACCAGGTCTTTGATGATATGGACCATGTCGCCGTCAAAGATCTGCGCTAGTTGCGGGCGACAGCCGTGCCTGCCTGCGGCGGGCATTATAAAAAATTAAGGATTTACAATGATTTTGAATGCATTCTCTCTTGAAGGTAAAGTCGCCGTTGTGACCGGTTGCGACACCGGCCTGGGTCAGGGTATGGCGCTGGGGCTGGCGGAAGCGGGTTGCGATATTGTCGGTATCAACATTGTTGAACCGACGGAAACCATCGAACGTGTGACCGCACTGGGCCGCCGTTTCTTGAGTCTGACCGCCGACCTGCGCCAAATTGATGGTATTCCAGCGCTGCTGGAGCGCGCAGTGGCAGAATTCGGCCATATCGATATTCTCGTCAACAATGCGGGCCTTATCCGTCGTGACGATGCGATCGACTTCAGCGAAAAAGACTGGGATGACGTGATGAACCTGAACATTAAGAGCGTATTCTTTATGTCTCAGGCCGCGGCGAAGCACTTTATCGCTCAGGGTAACGGCGGCAAAATTATCAATATCGCCTCTATGCTCTCTTTCCAGGGCGGTATCCGCGTTCCGTCTTACACCGCGTCTAAAAGCGGCGTAATGGGCGTCACCCGTCTGATGGCGAACGAGTGGGCAAAACATAACATCAACGTCAACGCGATTGCGCCGGGTTATATGGCGACCAACAACACTCAGCAACTGCGTGCTGATGAGCAGCGTAGCGCAGAAATCCTCGATCGTATTCCGGCAGGACGTTGGGGACTGCCGAGCGACCTGATGGGGCCTGTTGTGTTCCTGGCGTCCAGCGCGTCTGACTATATTAACGGCTATACCGTTGCGGTAGACGGCGGCTGGCTGGCACGTTAATACATTCTCTGAACAACAAACCCTGTCATCTGGCAGGGTTTTTTTTAGTTTTAAGTTATTTTAATCCATATTCTGTCTATAAATTAATCCATACATAATTATATATGTATGAATTTGTAATGTTTAATCCTCTTTAATATCAATAAATTAAATTTAATTGAGTGGTTGCTGATAAATTTTAAAATTGGAATATCCATCACATAACGAGGTGGTGTAGCTATTTCATCCATGTTTTTGCCGTTTCCCGCCTGACGCTCCATGTAAGGGATCCCTTACTTTCAGGGACATGGTTTACTCTGTATCTGGCAGGAAAAAATGGTCTCAATAAATAATGATGCTGCTTTAGCGCCGCGCCCTGTGCGCGATACGCGACGTATGAATATGTTTGTCTCTATCTCTGCGGCTGTCGCAGGATTGTTATTCGGCCTGGATATTGGCGTGATAGCGGGCGCGTTGCCTTTCATCACCGATCATTTTGTCCTGACCAGCCGTCTGCAGGAGTGGGTGGTGAGCAGCATGATGCTGGGTGCGGCAATTGGCGCACTATTTAATGGTTGGCTGTCATTCCGCCTGGGACGTAAATACAGCCTGATGGCGGGCGCGATCCTTTTTGTCGTCGGATCTCTGGGATCGGCGTTTGCGTCCAGCGTTGAAATGCTTATTTTTGCCCGCGTGGTGCTGGGCGTTGCGGTGGGTATCGCGTCTTACACCGCGCCGCTCTATCTTTCCGAAATGGCCAGTGAGAATGTGCGCGGTAAGATGATCAGTATGTACCAGTTGATGGTTACGCTGGGTATTGTGCTGGCCTTTTTATCTGATACGGCATTTAGCTACAGCGGTAACTGGCGCGCCATGTTGGGGGTGCTGGCGCTCCCGGCAGTGTTACTGATTATCCTGGTGGTTTTCCTGCCGAACAGTCCGCGCTGGCTGGCGGAAAAAGGTCGCCACATCGAAGCCGAAGAAGTATTGCGAATGCTGCGCGATACGTCAGAAAAAGCCCGCGATGAGCTGAACGAAATCCGTGAAAGCCTGAAGCTGAAGCAGGGCGGATGGGCGCTATTTAAAATTAACCGTAACGTGCGTCGCGCGGTTTTCCTCGGAATGTTGTTGCAGGCGATGCAGCAGTTTACCGGGATGAACATCATTATGTATTACGCGCCGCGCATTTTTAAAATGGCGGGCTTTACCACCACCGAACAGCAGATGATTGCCACGCTGGTGGTCGGCTTAACGTTCATGTTCGCGACATTTATTGCCGTCTTTACGGTAGATAAAGCCGGACGCAAACCGGCGCTTAAAATTGGTTTCAGCGTGATGGCCATTGGGACGCTGGTACTCGGCTATTGCCTGATGCAGTTTGATAACGGCACGGCTTCCAGTGGTCTGTCCTGGCTGTCAGTCGGTATGACCATGATGTGCATTGCAGGTTACGCGATGAGCGCCGCGCCGGTGGTGTGGATCCTGTGTTCGGAAATTCAGCCGCTGAAATGCCGCGATTTTGGTATTACCTGCTCGACCACCACCAATTGGGTGTCGAACATGATCATTGGCGCCACGTTCCTGACGCTGCTCGACAGCATCGGCGCGGCGGGTACATTCTGGCTGTATACCGCGTTGAACGTCGCTTTTATCGGTATTACATTCTGGCTTATCCCGGAAACCAAAAACGTCACGCTGGAACACATCGAGCGCAAGCTGATGTCGGGTGAGAAGCTAAGAAATATTGGGGGGTAAGTGAGCAGAGAGCCCGATAGATCAACTCATTATCGGGCTCCCATTGCTACCTGTTTCAATGTGGAGAGGCCTGCCTGGCGAGGAGGTCCTTAGCAGACAGCCCGGTTATCTTTAGTATAATTTCATGACTAATACCATTCGCTAACATCATCTGGGCAATGCGTAATGCCTCTTGTTGTTTGGCTTCCTGTTGCAATACTTCCGCGATAGTCATCAGACGTTCCTTTTGCTGTGGTACCCGGTAGGCAACCTCACGGATAAATTTATCAACGTGAGGCGTATTTCCAAACTGCATCATGTAATTAAATAGCGTTTTGAGCTGGCTGTCATTAGCGTATCCCGTAGCCAGCAACGAGACCAGTTGTTCCACTAATCCCATTAAATCACGCTTGCGGATATGTTTTTGCATCAATTCCAGCAGTGCTATACGGCGATGTTGCATAATTTCGTCATCGGGTATTACGGTGATATCTACCAGCGGAAATGTTGCTGAGTATAACTGTCGTGCCAATGCGGGATCGTCAAACTCATCCAGCCAGCAGAGTGAAAAGGGGTAGGGGCTGAGAGCGCCATGATAAAACAGCATCGGTATCACCAAAGGTAATGTTTTATGGCCAGCATCCAGATGGCGTTGCATTGCAGCCATGGCGTAGCGCATTAGCCGGAATGCCATGTGAGCGTCTGGCGAACTCTGATGCTCAATAACAACATAGATATATCCAACGCCTTCGTTTGTTTTTAATGACCACAGCACGTCGGAGTAGCTGGCTCGCAGGCTATCCTCAATAAAACTGCCTGATTCCAGTTTTAGTGTTTGCAGATCACATAGCTCCCGCAAGGTTGATGGAAGATAGATATCCAGAAAATCTCTTGCGGTATCGGGATGGTACAAGAACTGTTTGAAGACCGCGTCATGTGGAGTGGCCGTTGTCATTTTTGTCATGGCGATCCGTCACCGTTAATTAAGTTAACGTGACTGTAATCGCCCACATGGCGGGGCGCATCCCGGAATTAACGCTTATGCGAGCTGGTATCGAAGGAAAATACCCTACCTTGTAACGTATGCATTTTTAGGGAACTGAGTACGCATTTTAGCGTGTTCTCAGACCGGTCAGTAGCATGGTTTGAGAACAGCGAAATTACCCGTGCAGAAAATCGTCGCGCACCGGAGTGAACGTATCGAGTAATGTTCCTGCTTTTAAGCAGACGCAGCCATGCATAATGTTGGGCTGTTTATACAGGGTGTCACCTGCGGAAACGACATGCTTTTCTTCCCCAATAGTAAATTCAAACTCACCGGATAAAACGTAAGTCAGCTGTTCATGCGGGTGGTTGTGCAGCGGACCAATCGCGCCCTGCTCGAAGTTCACCTCAACCGCCATCATTTTACCGTCGTGAGCAAGAATGCGACGGGTAACGCCATTGCCCAGATCTTCAAGCGTGGTCTCTTTATGAAAAATAAACATCCGACATTCCTGTAAGTTAGTGAAACGGTGTTTTATTAAATTTATATCAGCAAAGTATAAAAAGAAATGCACACCAACAGATGTGGAAAGTTGATCACATCTTTGGTTCACTGAAGAGATAACAACAAATGAGGGGAAGCGATGAAAACGATCGGTCTGTTAGGCGGTATGAGCTGGGAATCCACCATTCCTTATTATCGACTCATTAATGAAGGGGTAAAACAGCGTCTGGGTGGCCTGCATTCGGCACAGATTCTGTTGCACAGCGTAGATTTTCATGAGATTGAAGCCTGTCAGTCCAGCGGCGACTGGCAGCGGGCCGGGCAGATCCTCGCGCAGGCCGCCAGAGGGCTACAGGAGGCGGGAGCTGAGGGCATCGTGTTGTGTACCAACACGATGCACAAGGTTGCTGAGGCGATTGCAACCGCCTGTGATGTACCGTTCCTGCATATTGCTGATGCCACTGGTCGCGCCATACAAAAGCAGCAGATGAGCAACGTGGCGCTGCTGGGTACGCGCTACACCATGGAGCAGGATTTTTACCGTGGGCGCTTACAGGCTGAATTTGGCATTAGTACGCTTATCCCTGACGCTAACGACCGGCAAAAAATAAACCAGATTATTTTCGATGAGCTGTGCCTCGGCGAATTCAGTAACACGTCCCGCGATTATTACCTCAGTGTGATTGCTCAGCTGGCTAAGCAGGGCGCGCAAGGGGTAATTTTTGGCTGTACCGAGATTGGTCTGCTGGTGCCAGCCGAGCTAAGCCCACTACCGGTTTTCGACACTGCGGCTATCCATGCGCAAGATGCGGTGGAGTTTATGCTTTCGTCTGTGGATGTAAAATAGCGTTCAGCGGATCGATTAGCTTCGGCAGATGGGCTTGCAGATGCGCGGTGAAAGCATCTACCAGCGCCGAGGCGGGGCGATGAAGCGGGTGAATCAGGCTGACCGTAAACGGTACCGAAATACTGAAGCGGCGAATAACGATCCCGCTACTGGCGTAATCCAGCGCCGTTAATGGATTGACCACCGAGATCCCTACGCCCGCCCGCACCATGGCACAAATTGAAGCGGCGCTATGGGTTTCTATTACCATGCGGCGTTTCACCTGATGCTCATTAAACAGGGTGTCCAGAAGCTGACGGTAACTGTCAGTCCGCGACAGGCTGATGTAGTTTTCGCCCTGAAAATCCTGCGGCGTTAATACCGCTTTCCCGCTCAGCGGATGTCCCTGTGGCAGCACGCATACTTCATCCAGCGCCAGCAATTCTGTACGTTTAGTGCCGGCGGGAGTATGCAGAGTTTCTGTGATCCCCAGATCGTGGCGTTGCGCCGACAGCCACTCTTCCAGCAATGGTGACTCCTGCGGCACTATCTGAATATTGACCTGCGGGTAGCGTGTGAGGAATGGCTCCAGCAGCGGCGGTAAAAAAGACTGCGAGAACACCGGCAGGCAGACAATCGATAATTCGCCCTGACGAAATTCGCGCAGGCTTTCAGCGGCGCTCACAATCCTGTCCAGACCATACCAGGAACGTTGCACCTCTTCAAACAGACGTAACCCTTGCACGGTCGGATGCAGCCTGCCACGCGAACGTTCGAACAGCGTTAATCCCAGCACTTTCTCGAATCGGGCCAGTTCCCGACTGACGGTCGGCTGCGAGGTATGTAGCATCCGCGCGGCTTCCGTCAGATTGCCTGCGGTCATGATGGCGTGAAAAATTTCAATATGGCGCAGGTTAACGGCGGGCATGGCGGATCCTCGAATGATGTAATCCATATCATTTTTGCATAGACTCACGATAAAACGATATTTTTTATTCTTTTCGGGCTGTGGCGTAATCATAAAAAAGCCAATACCGGAGCACACCATGCCACGCCCACTCAACAGCACTGATACCGATCTCACCGCCGACAACCTGCTACGCCTGCCCGCTGAATTTGGCTGCCCGGTGTGGGTGTATGATGCGCAGATTATCCGCGCGCAGATTGCCAAACTGAGCCAGTTTGACGTGGTGCGTTTTGCCCAGAAGGCATGCTCAAATATTCATATTCTGCGCCTGATGCGCGAGCAGGGCGTGAAGGTCGATTCCGTCTCGCTGGGCGAAATTGAACGCGCGCTGGCGGCGGGTTTTGAGCCGGGAAAAGATGAGATTGTCTTTACCGCCGATATGATCGATGGCGCGACGCTCGCTCGGGTGCATGAATTGAGCATTCCGGTAAATGCCGGTTCAGTGGATATGCTGGAGCAACTGGGTCAGCTTTCGCCGGGCCATCGCGTGTGGCTACGCGTGAACCCTGGCTTTGGTCATGGGCATAGTCAGAAAACCAACACCGGCGGCGAGAACAGCAAACACGGGATCTGGTACAGCGATCTACCGGCGGCGCTGGAAGTGATCCAGCGCTATCAGTTGAAGCTGGTTGGCATTCATATGCATATCGGATCCGGCGTCGACTACGGCCATCTGGAACAGGTATGCGGCGCGATGGTGCGTCAGGTTGTCGAGTTTGGTCAGGATCTGGAGGCGATCTCCGCGGGCGGCGGGCTGTCGATCCCATATCGTGAGGGCGAAGAGGCGATCAACACCGATCATTATTTTGGGTTATGGAACGCCGCGCGCGATCAAATTGCGCGTCATCTGGGGCACGCTGTTAAATTGGAGATCGAACCGGGCCGTTTTCTGGTGGCGGAATCCGGCGTGCTGGTGGCGCAGGTGCGCAGCGTAAAAGCGATGGGCAGCCGTCACTTTGTGCTGATTGACGCAGGCTTCAACGATCTGATGCGCCCGGCGATGTACGGTAGCTATCACCATATCTCTGCACTGGCGGGAGATGGCCGTTCTCTGGAGCAAGCCGCGCAAATAGAAACCGTAGTAGCCGGGCCGCTGTGTGAGTCCGGCGACGTCTTTACCCAGCAGGAAGGCGGAAATGTGGAAACCCGTCTACTGCCAGCGGTGGTGCCGGGGGATTATCTGGTGCTGCATGATACCGGGGCGTACGGCGCGTCAATGTCGTCAAACTACAATAGTCGCCCGCTGCTGCCGGAGGTGTTGTTTGATCACGGCGTGGCGCGACTGATCCGTCGTCGTCAGACTATTGATGAGCTACTGGCGCTGGAATTAATCTGAATACAGCGTTGTGAAAAGCCGGATAAGTGTAGCGCCATCCGGCATCTGATTACTTAAAGTACGGCCCCGTTGTCACCGATTCCCGCAACACCAGTTTGCCGGTAAACGGTGGGATCGGCTCTACGCTCTCACCGTTGGCCAGACGGATAGCCTGGTCAATTGCCGTTGTTATCATGGCGTCAATCGGCAGATAGACGGTAGAGAGTCCCGGCTCCAGCCATTTAGCGCTGGGCGCATCGTCAAAACCAAACAGCGAGACGTCCGTCGGGATCTTCAGGCCAGCCTGATGCAACGCTTTTGATGCACCTAATGCCATGTCATCGTTACAGGCGAACAGGGCGCTGAATGTCACCCCTTCCTCCAGCAGCTCACGACAGGCTTCATAGCCACGCGTCATCGTTGAATCGCCGTATTTAACCTTGCCGGGGTCCCAGGGAATACCGTTTTTTTCCAGCGCTTTACGATATCCCATCAAACGTGATTTACCGGTAGGGGTATGGCCCGGCACGGTGATGCAGGCAATATCGCTATGCCCCTGGGAGATCAGATAATTGACCGCCTGGAACGCGGCTTCTTCCTGTTCAAAGAAAATCGCGCGATCGCGGGCCTGACTGACATCACGGTTAATGACCAGCAACGGCATAGCAATGCTGTTCATCAGTGACATAATCGCCTGCTCACTCATATAACGGGTATAGAGAATAATGGCATCACACTGCCTGTCGGCCAGCATTTGCACGGCTTCCTGTTCACGCTCCGGCGTGTCGTGACCGTCGGTGACGATCAACTGCTTACCGTGAGATTCCGTCTGGCGCGAAGCCTGTTGCAGCAGGCGGCCAAAGTAGAATCCATCAAACGTGGAAACCACCAGGCCAATGCTATTGCTGGTTCGGTTCGCTAAAGAACGCGCTAAAAAATTGGGTCGATAATCAAGTGCCTGCATGGCCTTAAACACTTTCTGGCGCGTGCTCTCTTTTACCTGACCCGTACCATTCAGCACGCGCGAAACGGTCGCTTTTGAGACGCCAGCGTGTCGTGAAACGTCCAACATCGTGGTCATGACGCTATCCTGGTTAATCGTTTGACGAAGAATTGCCCGGCTCTGTCAGCGTCGAAACGGAGTGGCGGCGCACCAGAGTTGGGTTAAATACGTGGGTGATTTCAGGCGCGGGTCGCTTCTCCGCCAGCGCAAGCGCCAGTTCAGCGGCCTGGGTCGCCATCGTCACTATCGGATAGCGTACCGTGGTCAAACGTGGACGCACATAGCGGGAAACCAGCACATCATCGAAGCCGATCAGGGAAATTTCTCCCGGTACATCAATGCCGTTATCATTTAACACGCCCATCGCGCCAGCCGCCATTGAGTCGTTATAGCAGGCTACAGCCGTGAAGTTTTTACCACGGCCAAGCAACTCGGTCATGGCCTGCTCACCGCCGCTCTCATCCGGCTCGCCAAAGGTCACCAGCCGATCGTTAATCGGTATATTGCTCTCCGTCAGCGCATCGTAATAGCCTTGCAGGCGATCCTCCGCATCTGAAATGGTGTGATTGGAGCACAGATAACCGATACGCGTATGGCCCTGCTGAATAAGGTGTCGGGTAGCCAACCACGCGCCGAAGCGGTCATCGAGGGCAACGCAGCGTTGTTCGAATCCTGGCAGAATTCGGTTGATTAATACCATGCCGGGGATTTGCTTCATTAATGAAGCCAGATCTGCATCCGGGATGATTTTGGCGTGGACAACAAGCGCAGCGCAGCGGTGGCGAATAAGCTGTTCAATCGCCTGACGTTCCTTCTGTTCATTATGGTAGCCGTTGCCGATCAGTAAAAAATTACCGGTGTTATAGGCCACCTGCTCGACAGCTTTAACCATTGCCCCAAAAAATGGATCTGACACATCACCAACCACCAGTCCGACGGTTTCGGTAGATTGTTGCGCCAGCGCACGCGCGTTGGCGTTGGGGTGGTAGCTGAGTGATTCCATTGCACTCGTTACGGCCAGACGCGATGCTTCGCTGGCTTTGGGGGAATCATTAATCACTCGAGAAACGGTGGCGACTGATACACCAGCTAGTCGGGCTACATCCTTTATGGTCGCCATGATAGTACCTGTTGTGGGTAAACGCTTACATTGTGTCAGTGTTACGGAAAACGGCTGGCTGTTCAAGCAGATTGCCTGTCAGGACGTCGCAAATGTGAGCGCGCACGAGCGAAGTAAGACAGAAAATAGAAAACGCTAATTTTTACTTACACTTTGCGATGTGCTGTTGCGATTGTTTGCTGGTGAGGGCACTGAGCAGATTGCTAAAGTTGGGATCCCAGAGGTATTGATAGGTGAAATCAACTTTCGGGTTGATCACTAGATTTACACCAGCCTGCGCAGATGCGCAGGTTTTTTTTTGTCTTCGGCCTATCTGTAACAGTAACCGATAATTTACACAACTCGTTGCATTTGGGTTCATTCCTTTGCGTTTTCGCACTGGCGTATCTGGCTGCTGACGACCACAATCAAGATCCCAGAGGTATTGATTGGTGAGATTATTCGGTACGCACTTCGTACCTGTCTCTTGCACCGACCTGCGCGGATGCGCAGGTTTTTTTTCGGATTGTATTCACCAGTTACCTGTCGCGCCCATTCCCCAACTCGTATACTCTCCCATCATTAATGTTTATGTAATTAATGGCACAGGGAGTTGAGATGCTATTTGGCTTTTTTCGTAATCTGTTTCGCGTGCTTTTCCGCGTTCGCGTCACGGGCGATATCAGCGCGCTACAGGGAGAACGCGTTCTAATTACTCCCAACCATGTCTCATTTATCGACGGCATCCTGCTGGCGCTTTTTTTACCGATCCGCCCCGTTTTTGCTGTTTACACCTCTATTAGTCAGCAATGGTACATGCGCTGGCTGACCCCGCTGATTGATTTCGTGCCGTTAGACCCGACCAAACCGATGTCGATTAAACATCTGGTTCGCCTGGTCGAGCAGGGGCGTCCGGTGGTTATTTTCCCGGAAGGGCGTATTTCGACTACCGGTTCATTGATGAAAATCTATGACGGCGCCGGGTTTGTCGCGGCAAAGTCAGGGGCCACGGTGGTTCCTGTGCGCATCGAAGGCGCGGAGCTGTCACGCTTTAGTCGCCTGAAAGGTCTGGTTAAACAGCGATTCTTCCCGCGTATTCGCTTGCACATCCTGCCGCCGACCCATATGCCGATGCCGGAAGCGCCGCGTGCTCGCGATCGCCGCAAAATCGCGGGCGAAATGCTGCATCAAATTATGATGGAAGCGCGCATGGCGGTACGTCCGCGTGAAACGCTTTATGAGTCTCTGCTGGCGGCGAAATATCGCTATGGCGCAGGCAAAAACTGCATTGAAGATGTTAACTTTACGCCGGACAGCTACCGTAAACTGTTGACTAAGACGCTGTTTGTGGCCCGTATTCTGGAAAAATATACCTCTGAGGGTGAAAAAATTGGCCTGATGCTGCCAAACGCGGGGATCAGCGCGGCGGTCATTTTTGGCGCTATTGCGCGTCGACGTATTCCGGCGATGATGAACTATACAGCAGGTGTAAAAGGGCTAACCAGCGCCATTACTGCATCAGAAATCAAAACTATCTTCACTTCCCGACAGTTTCTCGATAAAGGCAAACTTTGGCATTTACCGGAGCAGCTCACCCAGGTGCGCTGGGTTTACCTGGAAGACCTGAAAGCCGATGTGACGTTTAGCGATAAGCTGTGGATTTTCTCACACCTGCTGGCGCCGCATCTGGCGCAGGTGAAACAGCAGCCGGAAGAGGCCGCGGTAATCCTCTTTACCTCTGGCTCGGAAGGTCATCCGAAAGGTGTGGTACACAGCCACAAGAGCATTCTGGCGAACGTCGAGCAGATTAAAACCATCGCCGATTTCACCGCCGACGACCGCTTTATGTCTGCGTTGCCGCTATTCCACTCCTTTGGTCTGACGGTGGGATTATTCACGCCGTTGCTGACCGGCGCAGAAGTGTTTCTTTATCCCAGCCCGCTGCATTACCGCATTGTGCCGGAGCTGGTCTACGACCGGAACTGCACCGTACTGTTTGGTACGTCAACGTTCCTTGGCAACTACGCGCGTTTCGCGCATCCCTATGATTTTCACCGTCTGCGCTATGTGGTGGCGGGAGCGGAAAAACTGCAAGACACCACAAAACAGCTGTGGCAGGAGAAATTTGGTCTGCGCGTCCTTGAAGGCTATGGCGTGACGGAATGTGCGCCAGTGGTGTCGATCAACGTGCCGATGGCGGCGAAATCAGGAACGGTAGGGCGCATCTTGCCCGGTATGGATGCCCGACTGTTAGCTGTTCCAGGCATTGAGGACGGAGGGCGTTTACAGCTAAAAGGCCCTAATATTATGAGCGGCTATTTGCGCGTCGAAAAACCCGGCGTGCTGGAAGTGCCGACGGCAGAAAATGCGCAGGGTGAGATTGAGCACGGCTGGTATGACACCGGAGACATCGTGCGCTTTGATGAAAACGGCTTTGTGCAGATCCAGGGACGCGCCAAGCGTTTTGCTAAAATTGCCGGAGAGATGGTCTCGCTGGAAATGGTTGAGCAACTGGCGCTGGCGGTATCTGCGGATAAAATGCACGCCACGGCGATCAAAAGCGATGCCAGCAAAGGCGAGGCGCTGGTGCTGTTCACCACCGACAGTGAACTGACGCGCGAAAAACTGCAGCAGTATGCGCGAGCGCACGGCGTGCCTGAACTTGCCGTGCCGCGTGATATTCGCCACCTGAAACAACTCCCATTACTCGGCAGCGGTAAGCCGGATTTTGTCACGCTGAAAAGCTGGGTCGATGAGCCGGAAAAACAACATGAGTGAGTCAGTGCACACTAACACTTCTATCTGGTCCAAAGGGATGATGTCCGTTATCGCCGCGCAGTTCCTGTCGGCGTTTGGCGATAACGCCTTACTGTTCGCCACGCTGGCTTTGCTTAAGGAACAATTTTATCCGGACTGGAGTCAGCCGATCCTGCAAATGGTGTTTGTGGGCGCTTACATCCTGTTTGCGCCCTTTGTCGGGCAGGTGGCGGACAGCTTTGCCAAAGGCAGGGTGATGATGTTCGCTAACGGCATGAAGCTGCTGGGCGCGGCGAGTATTTGCTTCGGCGTTAATCCGTTTCTCGGCTATACGCTGGTGGGGATCGGCGCGGCGGCGTATTCACCAGCCAAGTATGGCATTCTCGGTGAACTGACCACTGGCGACAAACTGGTGAAAGCTAACGGCCTGATGGAAGCCTCCACCATTGCCGCGATTTTACTCGGTTCTGTGGCGGGGGGCGTGCTGGCCGACTGGCACGTGATTGCTGCGCTTTCTGCCTGTGCGCTGGCCTATGCGGGTGCCGTGGTGGCTAACCTGTTTATCCCGAAGCTGGCCGCGGCTCGCCCTGGCCAGTCCTGGCATTTGGGGAAAATGACCCGCAGTTTTTTCTGTGCGGCCACTTCGCTGTGGCGTAACGGTGAGACGCGTTTCTCATTGGTGGGAACCAGCCTCTTTTGGGGCGCTGGCGTCACGCTGCGTTTTCTGTTGGTGCTGTGGGTGCCGGTGGCGCTGGGCATCACCGATAACGCCACACCTACTTACCTGAATGCCATGGTGGCGATTGGGATTGTGGTCGGCGCGGGTGCGGCGGCGAAGCTGGTGACGCTGGAAACCGTGTCGCGCTGTATGCCTGCGGGGATCCTGATTGGCGTCGTGGTGCTGATCTTCTCGCTGCAACATGCGCTGCTTCCGGCTTACGCGTTGCTGATGCTTATTGGCGTGTCAGGCGGGTTCTTTGTGGTGCCGCTGAATGCGTTGTTACAGGAGCGGGGCAAGAAAAGCGTCGGTGCGGGTAATGCGATTGCGGTGCAAAACCTGGGTGAAAACAGCGCGATGCTGCTGATGCTGGGTATTTACTCGCTGGCGGTGCTGGTGGGGATCCCGGCGGTAGCGATTGGTATTGGATTTGGCGCGCTGTTTGCGCTGGCGATTGCGGCGCTATGGATTTGGCAGCGCCGCCATTAGTCTGTGACGTGTAGTTGCCTTATCGGGCCTACAGGGATTGCTTTCTGTAGGCCTGATAAGCGTAGCGCCATCAGGCACTAACCGTCATGGTGCAGGATAGGTATACACCTGATGCACCGCTTCAATCTCGGCCAGAACTTCTTCGCTCAACGTCAGATGCAGGCTTTCAACGTTGGTTTTTAACTGCTCCATCGTCGTTGCTCCCAGCAGGGTGCTGGCGACAAACGGCTGACGACGCACGAATGCCAGCGCCATTTGCGCAGGATCCAGATTATGGCGTTTCGCGATATCCACATAGGCTGCAACGGCCTTTTGCGTTTGCTCACCGCTGTAGCGTGTGAAACGGCTAAACAACGTATTACGTGCGCCGGCAGGCTTCGCGCCGTTCAGATACTTACCGGTTAGCGTACCGAAGCCCAGGCAAGAATAGGCCAGTAGTTCAACCCCTTCGTACTGGCTGACTTCTGCCAGTCCAACTTCATAGCTACGGTTCAGCAGGCTGTAGGGATTCTGGATAGTGGCGATGCGCGGCAGATCGTGTTTGTCCGCCAGATGCAGATAACGCATCACACCAAACGCGGTTTCATTGGAAACGCCGATGTAGCGAATTTTTCCCGCGCGCTGAAACTCAGCCAGCGCGTCCAGCGTATCCAACAGGGAGACGACCGGCGCGGAGTCCGTCCAGCTGTAGCCTAACTTACCAAAGCAGTTGGTGGGGCGCTGCGGCCAGTGAACCTGATACAGATCCAGGTAATCGGTTTGCAGTCTTTTCAGGCTGTCGTGCAGCGCTTCACGGATATTTTTACGGTCCAGCGCCTGATTCGGTCGAATGCCGCTGTCGTTGTTACGTGATGGTCCACTGACCTTCGACGCCACGATTAGCTTTTCGCGGCTACCGTGTTTGGCTAGCCAGTTGCCCACGTAAGTTTCGGTGAGCCCCTGGGTTTCAGGGCGCGGCGGTACCGGATACATCTCGGCAACGTCGATCAAATTTATGCCTTGTGCCACGGCATAATCGAGCTGTGCATGGGCGTCGGCTTCGCTGTTTTGTTCACCAAACGTCATTGTGCCCAGCCCCAGTGTACTGACTTCCAGCGAGCTGTGGGGTATACGGTGATATTGCATAGCCGTTTCCTTTTTATAATCACAACATAAGGATTATAAAAATGGCTGAGGGAAGAGAAAAAGGGAAGTAAAATTGTTAAGGTCAGCGCGCTGCTGACCTCAACCATCAGCGTTCAATGATTTGAGATACATCGTCGCGGTTGATCTGCATCGCATTGCCTTGCTGATCGTGGTAGCTCACCAGACCGGTATCGTCGTCAATCTCTGGTTTTCCGTCGGTCAGGATCATCCGGCCATCTTTTGTCGCCATTACATAATCGCTGCTGCACCCAGAAACTACAAAAGCCAGTCCTACGGCGGAAATCAAAATTGCCCATTTTTTCATCTGCTTATCCTCTCATGGCCTGCGTCTGACAATAGTTTAGTAATAACGCGAAGTTATGCATGACGAAAGCAGTAAAATCTTAAACTGTGAGAAGAGGTAGGTACGGTGCGGTATTCGCTCCCCTTGCGGGGAGCGACAGATTTCATCAGAGCGGATTTTTTTTATTACGCCACAGGTTCAGTGTCTCTACCGCGATAGAGAAGAACATGGCGAAATAGATGTATCCTTTTGGAACGTGGACGTCGAAACTTTCCAGAATTAGCGTAAAACCGACCAGAATCAGGAAAGAGAGCGCCAGCATTTTCACTGAAGGGTGACGATCGACAAACTCACCAATTGGGCGAGCAGCAAACATCATCACGCCCACGGCAATCACCACCGCCGCCATCATGATAAACAGATGGTCAGACAAGCCTACCGCTGTAATTACGGAATCCAGACTGAAGATAATGTCTAACAACATGATCTGCACAATCGCGCCCAGGAATGAAGAGACGCGGGTTTTCAGTCCCTCTTCCTCACCTTCAATGGATTCGTGGATCTCTTTACTGGCTTTCCAGATCAGGAACAACCCGCCGAGCAGAAGGATCAGATCGCGCGCCGAAATCGCCTCGCCAAATACCTCGAACAACGGGTTTGTCAGCCGTGTTACCCAGGCGATAGAGGCCAGCAGCGCCAGACGCATAATCATTGCTGCCGCCAGCCCAATACGTCGGGCATGATTGCGTTGCGCTGTCGGAAGTTTGGCTACAACCAGAGAGAGGAAAATAATATTGTCGATCCCAAGAACGATCTCCAGCAGCGTCAGCGTACCGAGCGCAAGCCAGGCGTTAGGATCGGTTATCCATGCAAATAACATCGAGCAAAGTCCTGCCAAAAAAAAGAAGCGGTAATTATAGGCCCGTAACGCGGCGGGTGAAAGGCCGGGCAGTGCCTATTGCGGCTGGAATAAGAAATGCCGCTCAAGCAATGCGCGCGTGAAGTTCTTTTTCAGATAAAACCCGCGCGGCAGGGTCAGGATGGGTTCGCCATGGGCGCCAATCGCTTCGGTAAGCGCTCGGGCATTGGCGGCTTTGGGACGCAGTTGTAACACTTCCCCATGGCGAGCGGTGATGCGTTCGACGTGGCCTAGCACAATCATGTCCATTAGTTCTTCCCAGTCCAACCGTAATTGCTGGTCTTCTTCGTCGTTTGGGCTCCAGAGCAAGGGCGAGCCGACGCGACGTTCAGCCAGTGGAATGCTGCGTTCACCCTCTACCGGGATCCACAGTACGCGTTTAAGTTTGTGCCGCACATGGCTGGTTTCCCAGGTGACGCCTGTATTGCCAGTTAACGGCGCTACGCATACGAAGGTGGTTTCCAGCGGTCTGCCAAGACTGTCCACAGGGATCGTTTTCAACTCCACGCCCAGCGCCGCAAAATCCTGCTCCGGCTTGCTGCCTGCGCTGGCACCCAGCCAAATCTCCAGCAGGACGCCAATCCAGCCTTTATCACGCTTGAGATCCCTTGGGGTGACGAGCCCCGCCATGGTCGCCAATTCTCCCAACGAGTAGCCCGCAAGCTGCCGCGCCTGAGTCAGCAATTGGGCTTCAGAGTCAGGTGGAGAAAGTAGCGGATGGAGTTCTGGCATCGGATTAACCCTTAGGCGAAAAAATGAGCAATGATTTTATACCGTGTGGACAGAGTTTATCTTTTTCCACATGCTTTATTCAATTATATGATTTATATTGGTTTTTATATTCACACGCGCGCAGTTGCGCAACAGCAATGCGGGTTTTCCAATTCTGGTCACTGACAATGAACAGGATCTTACACCATGTTATCCACAGAAAGATGGGATAACTGTGAAAAACCCCCACTACTGTTTCAATTTACAGCCTTGACGTGCGACGAAAATCGAATTTTTACACAAATTGTGCCTAACTTATTGGCATAATCTGTGGATAAAACCAACGCTGGTCGATCTTTCATCAGCGTGAAGATCGTGTGCGTGACACACATCACATTTATGTGTGTGCGTTGGTACCGATCGTTTTTAACTTAATGAATAAATAAGACTATTTTTTATATGTGACGAATGTCTTATTCGGACTGTTCTGGGTTTTCCCATAGTAATTCCGTACTTCTTCACAACTATATCCACAGAAAAGGTGAATAAAATCGCCCAGAATGCCCTTCTTCTGTTTATAACTCGGGGCTTCGCTGTGAGTTATTCAATTGTTATTAGAATATCGCACCCTTAACAGAGTGGTTTACCGCCTCTCAGGAGTGTGAAACAATCGTTTGTATATAAGGTTTATGTTGAGGTAGTCCGGTGATTGATGACGATGGCTACCGCCCGAATGTAGGGATAGTAATTTGTAACCGCCAGGGGCAGGTCATGTGGGCCCGGCGATTTGGTCAGCACTCCTGGCAATTCCCACAAGGTGGGATAAACGCAGGAGAGACGGCAGAGCAGGCGATGTACCGGGAACTCTTTGAAGAAGTGGGTCTCAGCCGTAAAGATGTACGGATCCTTGCTTCTACTCGTAACTGGTTGCGTTACAAGTTACCGAAACGTTTGGTGCGTTGGGACACAAAGCCGGTTTGTATCGGCCAGAAACAAAAATGGTTTCTTCTGCAATTAGTCAGCAGCGATGCTGAAATTAATATGCAAACCAGCAGTACACCTGAGTTCGACGGCTGGCGCTGGGTGAGTTACTGGTATCCGGTTCGACAGGTGGTGTCATTTAAACGCGATGTCTATCGCAGGGTGATGAAAGAATTCGCAAGTGTTGTCATGGCGCTTCAGGAGAGCACTCCTAAACCGCAAAGCGCACCTGCGTACAGACGTAAAAGAGGTTAAGCTACGCAAATTATGCTCACCCGCCTGCGCGAAATAGTCGAAAAGGTGGCCAGTGCTCCACGTCTTAATGAGGCGCTCAATATACTGGTTACCGACATCTGTCTTGCGATGGATACAGAGGTCTGCTCGGTCTATCTGGCCGATCACGACCGACGTTGTTATTACCTCATGGCGACACGAGGTCTGAAAAAACCACGTGGTCGCACCGTCGCACTCGCGTTTGATGAAGGTATCGTTGGCCTGGTTGGCAGGCTGGCGGAACCTATCAACCTCGCCGATGCGCAAAAACATCCCAGCTTTAAATACATCCCTTCGGTAAAAGAAGAGCGCTTTCGTGCGTTCTTAGGCGTACCGATTATTCAGCGTCGTCAGCTGTTAGGTGTGCTGGTGGTGCAACAGCGTGAATTACGTCAGTACGACGAAAGCGAAGAGTCTTTCCTGGTGACGCTCGCCACGCAAATGGCGGCCATACTTTCCCAGTCGCAACTGAACGCACTGTTCGGCCAATACCGGCAAACGCGTATCCGTGCATTGCCTGCCGCTCCCGGCGTAGCCATTGCCGAAGGCTGGCAGGATGCAACGCTACCGCTGATGGAGCAGGTCTATCAGGCTTCAACGCTGGACCCGGTGCTTGAGCGCGAGCGGCTGACCGGTGCGCTGGAAGAGGCGGCGAACGAATTCCGCCGTTACAGCAAACGCTTTACCGCCGGGGCACAGAAAGAAACGGCGGCGATCTTTGATCTCTACTCGCACCTGCTTTCTGATACCCGCCTGCGCCGCGAACTGTTTGCGGAAGTGGATAACGGCTCGGTGGCTGAGTGGGCCGTTAAAACGATCATCGAAAAATTTGCCGAACAGTTTGCCGCGCTGAGCGATAACTATCTCAAAGAGCGGGCCGGAGATTTACGCGCGCTGGGCCAGCGTCTGCTGTTCCATCTTGACGACTCGATCCAGGGACCGAATGCCTGGCCGGAACGTTTTGTGCTGGTGGCGGATGAGCTTTCCGCTACGACGCTGGCGGAACTTCCCCAGGACCGGTTAGTCGGCGTGGTTGTCCGGGACGGCGCAGCCAACTCTCATGCGGCGATTATGGTGCGTGCGCTGGGTATTCCTACCGTCATGGGGGCTGATATCCAGCCGTCAGTACTACACCGTCGAACGTTGGTGGTGGATGGTTATCGTGGCGAAGTGCTGGTCGATCCGGAACCGGTATTGGTCCAGGAATACCAGCGCCTTATCAGCGAAGAGATCGAGCTGAGCCGCCTGGCGGAAGATGACGTTAACCAACCGGCGCAGTTAAAAAGCGGCGAGCGCGTGAAGGTGATGCTCAATGCGGGTCTCAGCCCGGAACATGAAGAGAAGCTGGGCAGTCGGATCGATGGCATTGGTCTGTATCGCACAGAAATTCCTTTCATGCTGCAAAGCGGCTTTCCTTCGGAAGAAGAACAGGTTGCGCAGTATCAAGGGATGCTGCAAATGTTTAACGACAAGCCGGTGACTCTGCGGACGCTGGATGTCGGGGCCGATAAACAGCTGCCCTACATGCCGATCAGTGAAGAGAACCCATGCCTTGGCTGGCGTGGGATCCGCATTACGCTCGATCAACCGGAGATCTTTTTGATCCAGGTCCGGGCCATGCTGCGTGCAAACGCGGCAACCGGTAACCTGAGCATTTTACTGCCGATGGTGACCAGTATTGATGAAGTGGACGAAGCGCGACGCCTGATTGAACGCGCCGGACGCGAAGTGGAAGAGATGATCGGTTACGCAATCCCGAAACCGCGCATCGGCATCATGCTGGAAGTTCCGTCGATGGTGTTTATGTTGCCGCATCTGGCTAACCGGATAGACTTTATCTCGGTCGGAACCAACGATCTCACCCAATACATTCTGGCCGTTGATCGTAACAATACGCGGGTGGCCAGCATTTATGACAGCCTGCATCCGGGGATGTTACGTGCGCTGGCGATGATTGCGCAAGAAGCCGAAAGAAGCGGTATCGATTTGCGCTTATGCGGTGAAATGGCGGGCGATCCGATGTGCGTGGCCATTCTGATCGGCCTGGGTTTCCGTCATTTATCAATGAACGGTCGATCCGTGGCTCGCGTTAAATATCTGCTGCGCCATATCGATTTTGGCGAGGCGCAAACGCTGGCCCAGCGCAGCCTGGAAGCGCAGATGGCGGCAGAAGTACGCCATCAGGTGGCGGCCTTTATGGAGCGCCGTGGCATGGGGGGGCTGATTCGCGGGGGACTGTAGGCCTGATAAGCGTAACGCTGTCAGGCATTACGGGGGAAAGATTACCTATACAGATCTTTTACATCTTCCCGGCATCCGCTGCGATCCCCTTGTGCTATCATTCGCACCTTTGGAGCGCCTGCTTTATGCAGGCGCGCTTATCAATTGCTGTCTGACTTCAGCGAAATAACAAGAACTTGTGGTGACAGATGACCAGTAGCTATCTGCATTTTCCGGATTTCGATCCGGTCATTTTCTCAATCGGACCCGTCGCGCTTCACTGGTACGGCTTGATGTATTTGGTGGGTTTTATTTTCGCGATGTGGCTGGCGACGCGCCGTGCTAATCGTCCGGGCAGTGGCTGGACTAAAAATGAAGTAGAAAACTTACTGTATGCAGGCTTCCTCGGGGTTTTCCTCGGTGGGCGTATTGGTTACGTACTGTTCTATAACTTCCCATTGTTCCTCGATAATCCGCTGTATCTGTTCCGCGTCTGGGATGGCGGCATGTCCTTCCACGGCGGGCTTATCGGCGTGATTCTGGTGATGATTATCTTCGCCAGACGCACCAAGCGTTCGTTCTTCCAGGTTTCTGATTTCATCGCTCCGCTGATCCCGTTTGGTCTGGGCGCAGGGCGTCTGGGCAACTTTATCAACGGTGAACTGTGGGGACGCGTCGACCCGAACTTCAAGTATGCCATGCTGTTCCCGGGCTCCCGTACCGAAGATATTTTACTGCTGCAAACCAACCCGCAGTGGCAGTCCATTTTTGATACCTACGGCTCGCTGCCGCGTCACGCCTCGCAGCTTTATGAGATGGCGCTGGAAGGGGTTGTACTGTTTATCATTCTGAACCTGTACATTCGCAAGCCGCGTCCTATGGGGGCGGTGTCCGGTCTGTTCCTGATTGGTTATGGCGCATTTCGTATTATCGTTGAATTCTTCCGCCAGCCGGACGCACAGTTTACCGGCACCTGGGTGCAGTACATCAGCATGGGACAGATCCTCTCTATCCCGATGATTGTCGCAGGCATTATTATGATGGTTTGGGCGTACCGCCGTAGCCCACAGCAACACGTTTCCTGAGGAACCATGAAACAGTATTTAGAACTGATGCAAAAAGTGCTGGATGAAGGCACAAAGAAAAACGACCGTACCGGAACCGGAACGCTTTCCATTTTTGGTCATCAGATGCGTTTTAATCTGCAGGAAGGGTTCCCGCTGGTTACGACCAAACGCTGCCATTTACGCTCGATCATTCATGAGCTGCTGTGGTTTTTGCAGGGTGACACTAACGTTGCCTACCTGCATGAAAACAATGTCTCAATCTGGGATGAATGGGCGGATGAAAACGGTAATTTAGGCCCGGTTTATGGCAAACAATGGCGCGCGTGGCCAACGCCGGACGGTCGCCATATTGACCAAATCACCACGGTGTTAAACCAGCTGAAAAATGACCCGGATTCTCGTCGCATCATCGTTTCCGCATGGAACGTCGGTGAGCTGGATAAGATGGCGCTGGCGCCGTGCCATGCTTTCTTCCAGTTCTATGTGGCGGATGGCAAGCTCTCTTGCCAGCTGTATCAACGTTCGTGCGATGTGTTCCTCGGTCTGCCATTCAACATTGCCAGCTACGCCTTACTGGTACACATGATGGCGCAGCAGTGCGACCTTGAAGTGGGTGATTTTGTCTGGACCGGCGGCGACACGCACCTGTACAGCAATCATATGGATCAAACGCATCTGCAGCTTAGCCGCGAACCGCGCGCGTTGCCGAAGCTGATCATCAAACGTAAGCCTGAATCTATCTTTGATTATCGCTTCGAAGATTTCGAAATCGAAGGCTACGATCCACATCCCGGTATTAAAGCGCCAGTAGCTATCTAACCGGGCTTGATGCTGTCACAACCGACGCCTTCGCGCGTCGGTTTTTTTTGTCTGTCATTTCATTCTTCGGCGCGGGTTCCTGAAATATTGCAACGCTCTGCAACGCGTCAAATATTCCCCGTAGCTCGTCGTAGAAACCGAATTTCCCGCTCGTTATTCATTTTCCTCACGCCATACTGGCGGCATGAAAAAACAACAAGGCTACACGTTTCTCGAAAACCTGATTGCGATGCTGATTGTCGCGGCGCTTGGCGCGTCCGGGTTGTATGGCTGGCAGTCCTGGCAACAACAACAGCGCCTGTGGCAGACCGCCTGTCAGGTGCGGGACTACCTGCTGCAACTACGTGAAGATGCTAACTGGCGTAACCGCGATCACGTGATAAGCGTGATGGAGGATGGGCCATCGTGGTGTCTGGTCAGTTCTGCGGCTTTACAAGACGGGTGTAAACCGACTTCACCGCTGGTGTTTGCACCGCGCTGGGACGATGTCGAAATGGCAGAGATAACGCCTTCACTGGCCTTTTATGGGCTGCGCAATACGGCATGGGCTGGACATATTCGTCTGAAAAATGCGGCAGGCGAATGGCGCGTGGTGGTATCAGGCTGGGGGCGGATCAGGCTTTGCGAGCGCGATGAGGCCAGGTCATGTCTGTAAACGAGCAGGGTTTTTCACTGCTGGAGGTGCTCATTGCTATGGTCATTAGCAGCATTTTACTGCTTAGCGCAGCGCGATTTTTACCCGCTCTGCAGCGAGAGATCCTGCGCAATACGCGCCAGCTAGCGCTGGAGGATGAAATATGGCAGCGGGTCTATACCGTGGCAAAACATCTTCAGCGGGCAGGGTATTGCCGGGGAAGCTGTGTCGGAGAGGGACTGGTGATATCGGCTAAGGGTGACTGTGTCATTGCCCGTTGGGATGCCAACAGTAACGGCATCTGGGAGAGCGTTCCCGCGAAAGAGTCCGATACCATCGGATTTCGTTTACAGGACAAAGTCCTGGAGACCCAGCGAGGAGCAACGAGTTGTAATGGCAAAGGGTGGGAGAAAATGACCGATCCAGCCACGATAGAGATTCAGGCGTTTAAGGTTGAGCGCCTGAATATTCGCGGATTTCAACCACTCCTTACGTTGCGTTTGCGTGGAGTGAGCAACGTCGAACCGCAAAAAGTCATTGAAGCCTTTTACAGTGTGACAGGTTTCAACCTGTGAATAGTGAGCGAGGTGTTTCGTCCCTGGCGATGGTCCTGCTACTTCTGGTGCTCGGCAGCCTGTTATTGCAGGGTGTTAGCCGACAAGAAACGAGTTTTGCATCGCGTGTTACAACGGAAAGTCGGTCTTTGCAACGGCAGGCGGTAGTGCAATCCGCCATCGAATGGGGACGCATGCAGTCCTGGGGCTTACAACCGGCTTTACAGTGTCGGCGTTATACCGGGCAGGACGTCGCGGTTTGCCTGCGACGACTTACTGAGACTTCCGTGCTGCTTATTGCGCATTATGAAGGCGTATCGCTATGGCGTCAGGGGGCGATTATCGATGGCAATATCGAATTTTCGGCGCATGGCTGGAGCGATTTTTGTCCGTTAAAGGCGGTAGCGTTATGTCAGACTCCCTGAACAGACAACGTGGTTTTAGCCTGCCGGAAGTGATGCTGGCAATGGTGCTGATGATCATGGTTGTGACTGCGCTATCGGGATACCAGCGGGCGTTGATGAACAGTTTTATCGTCAGAAACCAGTATCAGCAACTCTGGCGTCACGCCTGGCAGCAAACCCAGCTGTATCCGTTTTCACCACCTGTGAACTGGCAGGTTAACCGAATGCAGACAACGGAAGCAGGATGTGTCAGCATCAGCGTTAAAATTTCTTCACCTCTGGGCAGGCAAGGTCAAATGACACGTCTGCATTGCCCGAACCGTCAGTAGTCAGGAGCCGCTATGTTAAGGGTCTACCACTCCAATCGTCTGGATGTGCTGGAAGCGTTAATGGAGTTTATCGTTGAGCGCGAGCGGTTGGACGATCCCTTTGAGCCGGAAATGATCCTGGTGCAAAGCACTGGTATGGCGCAGTGGCTACAAATGACCCTTGCACAGAAATTTGGTATCGCCGCCAACATCGATTTCCCACTACCCGCGAGTTTTATCTGGGATATGTTTGTGCGCGTGCTGCCGGATATCCCGAAAGAGAGCGCGTTCAGCAAACAGAGCATGAGCTGGAAGTTAATGACTCTGCTGCCGCAATTGCTGGATAACGATGACTTCGCACTGCTGCGACACTATCTGACGGACGACACCGATAAACGTAAGCTGTTTCAGCTTTCCTCTCGCGCGGCGGACCTTTTCGATCAGTATTTAGTTTATCGCCCTGACTGGTTAACGCAGTGGGAAGCGGGGCGCCAGATTGAAGGACTCGGCGAGGCTCAGGCATGGCAGGCGCCGTTGTGGAAAGCGCTGGTGGAATACACCGCTGAACTGGGTCAACCGCGCTGGCATCGCGCCAATTTATATCAGCGATTTATTCACACCCTGGAAAATGCGTCTGAATGTCCGCAGGGGCTGCCTTCTCGCGTCTTTATTTGCGGAATTTCGGCGCTACCGCCGGTTTACCTGCAGGCCTTGCAGGCGTTGGGTAAGCACATTGATATTCATCTGCTGTTTACCAACCCTTGTCGCTACTATTGGGGCGACATTAAAGATCCCGCCTGGCTGGCAAAGTTGCTGGCGCGTCAGCGTCGGCACAGTTTTGAAGAACGTCACCTGCCGCTGTTTCGTGATACTCAGAATGCGGCAGGATTGTTTAACAGTGATGGTGAGCAGGATGTAGGCAACCCGATGCTGGCCTCGTGGGGTAAGTTGGGACGTGATTATATTTATCTGCTTTCAGAACTGGAAAACAGCCAGGAGCTGGATGCGTTTGTCGATATAACCCCAGACAATCTTTTGCATAACATTCAGTCGGATATCCTCGAGTTACAAAGCCGGGACGTGGCGGGCGTTACGCTGGACGAGTATTCCCGGAGCGATAACAAACGACTGCTTGATGTGAACGACACCAGCGTGACTTTCCATGTCTGCCATAGCCCTCAGCGTGAAGTGGAAATTCTTCATGACCGACTGCTGGCAATGCTGGAAGCAGATCCCACGCTGACGCCGCGCGACATTATCGTGATGGTGGCGGATATCGACAGCTACAGCCCGTTCATTCAGGCGGTTTTTGGCAGCGCGCCAGCCGACCGTTACTTACCCTATGCGATTTCCGACCGTCGGGCGCGTCAGTCTCATCCCGTCTTGCAGGCCTTTATCAGTCTGCTGTCGCTACCGGATAGCCGTTTTGTCTCTGAGGATGTGCTGGCATTACTGGATGTCCCCGTGCTGGCGGCACGTTTCAATATTGATGAAGATGGTCTGCGCTATCTTCGTTTGTGGGTCAATGAATCAGGTATTCGCTGGGGAATTGACGACGATAACGTGCGTGAGCTGGAACTTCCGCCAACGGGTCAGCATACCTGGCAATTTGGTTTAACGCGCATGCTGCTCGGCTATGCGATGGAAAGCGCCCAGGGCGAGTGGCAATCGGTATTGCCCTATGATGAGTCGAGCGGTTTGATTGCCGAACTGGTAGGGCATCTGGCCTCGTTGCTGATGCAGCTTAATCTCTGGCGTCGAGGACTGGCGCAGGAGCGCCCGCTGGAAGAGTGGCTGCCTGTTTGTCGGGACATGCTTAATGATTTCTTCCTGCCGGATGCGGATACCGAAGCGGCGATGACGCTGATTGAACAGCAGTGGCAGGCCATTATTACTGAAGGACTGGGGGCTGAGTATGGCGATGCCGTACCGCTTTCCTTGCTACGTGATGAGCTGGCGCAGCGTCTCGACCAGGAACGCATTAGCCAGCGCTTCCTGGCAGGGCCCGTTAACATTTGTACGCTGATGCCGATGCGCTCTATTCCTTTTAAGGTTGTATGCCTGCTGGGCATGAACGATGGCGTTTATCCGCGTCAGCTTGCGCCGCTGGGCTTTGATCTGATGAGTCAAAAACCGATGCGGGGCGATCGCAGCCGTCGCGATGATGACCGTTATCTGTTCCTCGAAGCATTAATTTCGGCGCAGCAAACGCTCTACATCAGCTACATTGGCCGCTCAATTCAGGATAACAGTGAACGCTTCCCGTCGGTATTGGTGCAGGAACTGATGGATTACATCGGGCAAAGCCACTATTTGCCGGGCGACGAATCGTTGACCTGCGATCAAAGCGAGGCCCGGGTAAAAGCGCACATTACCCGTCTGCATACCCGCATGCCTTTTGACGCACAAAACTATCAGCCCGGCGAACAGCAAAGCTACGCCCGGGAGTGGCTGCCTGCGGCGAGCCTGTCAGGAAAAGCGCACACGGATTTTGTGCAGCCTCTCCCCTTTGAAATGCCAGCCACGTTAACGCTTGAAACGTTACAGCGATTTTGGGCTCATCCGGTACGGGCCTTTTTCCAGATGCGTTTGCAGGTCAACTTTCGTTCTGAAGAAAGTGAGATCCCGGAAACAGAACCTTTTGTTCTGGAAGGATTAACTCGCTATCAGCTTAATCAGCAATTGCTTAACACGCTGGTTGAAGAGAACGATGCTGAACGATTGTTTCGCCGTTTTCGTGCGGCAGGCGTGCTGCCCTATGGGTCATTTGGCGAAATTCTGTGGGATACGCAGCGTCAGGAGATGCAGTCGCTGGCTGAACGCATTATCGCCTGCCGTCAGCCTTGCCAGAGCATGGAGATTGATCTCATCTGTAACGGTGTGCAAATCACCGGTTGGCTGCCGCAGGTGCAAGAGGACGGTTTGTTGCGCTGGCGCCCATCATTAATAAGCATTGCCCAGGGGGTGCAACTTTGGCTGGAACATCTTGTCTATTGTGCCAGTGGCGGTACGGGAGAGAGTCGGTTGTTCCTGCGCAAAGACGGGGAATGGCGTTTCCCTCCACTGGCGGCAGAACAGGCGCTGCTGTATTTGTCGCAGCTCATTGAGGGATATCGGGAAGGCATGTCGTCGCCATTGCTGGTATTACCGGAAAGCGGCGGCGCATGGATAAAAACCTGTTATGACGCTGCAAATGATGCCATGTTAGAGGACGACGATACGCTGCAAAAAGCGCGCAGTAAGTTTTTGCAGGCTTATGAAGGCAACATGATGGTTCGTGGCGAAGGCGATGATATCTGGTATCAACGCCTGTGGCGTCAACTGGATGCCGAGACGCTGGAACGCATTGTTTTACAGTCACAGCGCTATCTGTTACCGATTTTTCGCTTTAACCAGTCCTGATGGTTGTATAAAAATTGCGCAATTTGATGGCTTCCACTATGATGCGCATTCTGTCACGGACTGATTCTTAAAAAGAGAAGATGCTGACTTGTTCAGCACGAAGTCTTGCCCTGTTCATGCCACGTATTGATACGTGGTTTGCAGTGAACAGGTGAATACGTTAATGATGAGGTTTGTGAATGCCCCGCAGCACCTGGTTCAGCGCATTACTGTTGTTCGTCGCCCTTTGGGTTCCCGTAAGTCAGGCAGATACCGGTTGGCAGCCTTTAGCTGAAACCATCCGCAAAAGCGATAAAGATACCCGCCAGTATCAGGCCGTGCGCCTTGATAACGGCATGGTCGTGTTGCTGGTATCCGATTCGCAGGCCGTGAAATCCCTTTCTGCACTGGTGGTGCCTGTTGGCTCGCTGGAAGATCCGGACGATCATCAGGGGCTGGCGCATTATCTCGAACACATGTGTCTGATGGGCTCGAAAAAATACCCGCAGCCCGACAGCCTGGCTGAATTCCTGAAAATGCATGGCGGCAGCCACAATGCCAGCACAGCGCCTTACCGTACGGCTTTTTATCTTGAAGTCGAAAACGACGCGCTGGTGGGGGCAGTGGATAGACTGGCGGACGCGATCGCCGATCCGTTGCTGGATAAAAAATATGCCGATCGCGAGCGTAATGCGGTGAACTCTGAGCTGACGTTGGCGCGTACCCGGGATGGGATGCGTATGGCGCAGGTCAGCGCTGAGACGATCAACCCGGCGCACCCTGGCTCGCGTTTCTCCGGCGGAAATCTGGAGACATTAAGCGATAAACCGGGTAACCCGGTGGTGCTGGCTTTACAAAAATTTCATGAAAAGTACTACTCCGCGAACCTGATGAAGGCGGTGATTTATAGTAATAAACCACTGCCAGAGTTGGCGCGGATAGCCGCTGATACTTTCGGCCGCGTACCGAACAGAAATATCGAAAAACCGGAAATCACCGTACCGGTTGTCACCGACGCGCAGAAAGGCATCATCATCCACTATGTGCCGGCAATGCCGCGCAAAGTCCTGCGCGTCGAGTTTCGTATCGATAACAACAGCGCAAAGTTCCGCAGCAAAACTGATGAACTGATAACCTACCTGATTGGCAATCGTAGTCCTGGTACGCTGTCCGACTGGCTGCAAAAACAGGGGCTGGTGGAGGGCATTCGCGCCGATTCCGATCCGGTGGTGAATGGCAACAGCGGGGTATTAGCCATTTCTGCGACGTTAACCGACAAAGGGTTGGCGAACCGCGATGAAGTTGTTGCGGCCATCTTTAGCTATCTCAATCTGTTACGTGAGAAAGGCGTCGATAAACGCTACTTTAACGAACTGGCGCACGTGCTGGATCTCGATTTCCGTTATCCTTCAATCACTCGTGATATGGACTACGTGGAATGGCTGGCTGATACCATGATCCGCGTTCCCGTCGAGCATACGTTGGATGCGGTGAATATTGCCGACCAATATGATGCGCAAGCCATTGCGCAACGTCTGGCAATGATGACGCCGCAGAATGCGCGTATCTGGTATATCAGCGCGAAAGAACCGCATAATAAAACCGCTTATTTTGTCGATGCGCCTTATCAGGTGGACAAAATCAGCGACAAAACCTTTGCTGACTGGCAGCAAAAAGCACAGGGCATTGCGCTGTCTTTGCCAGAGCTGAACCCCTACATTCCGGATGATTTCACGCTGATCAAAGCGGATAAAAAATACGCTCACCCGGAACTGATCGTCGATGAGCCGGATTTGCGCGTGGTGTATGCGCCGAGCCAGTATTTTGCCAGCGAGCCGAAGGCTGATGTCAGCGTGATCCTGCGTAACCCGAAAGCGATGGACAGCGCGCGCAACCAGGTATTATTCGCCCTGAACGATTACCTGGCGGGAATCGCGCTCGATCAGTTAAGCAACCAGGCATCGGTGGGTGGAATAGGTTTTTCGACCAACGCTAACAATGGTCTGATGCTTAACGCTAACGGTTACACTCAACGTCTGCCGCAGCTTTTTCAGGCGTTATTAAGCGGTTATTTCAGCTACACCTCAACGGATGAACAACTGGCACAGGCGAAATCCTGGTACGCCCAGATGATGGACTCTGCGGAAAAAGGTAAAGCCTACGATCAGGCGATTATGCCGGTGCAAATGCTGTCTCAGGTGCCCTATTTCTCACGCGATGAACGTCGCGCGCTATTGCCATCCATTACGTTGCAAGAGGTGATGTCCTACCGCGATGCGTTAAAAGCGGGGGCGCGGCCTGAGTTCCTGGTGGTGGGTAATATGAGCAAAGCTCAGGCTACAACCATGGCGCAGGATATTCAGAAACAGCTTGGCGCGAATGGCTCGCAGTGGTGCCGGAACAAAGAAGTGGTCGTGGACAAGAAGCAGTCCGTCATCTTTGAGAAAGCGGGTAGTAGCACGGATTCTGCGCTGGCGGCGGTATTTGTGCCAACTGGCTATGACGAATACAGCAGTTCAGCCTACAGCGCCATGTTAGGGCAAATTGTTCAGCCGTGGTTCTACAACCAACTGCGTACTGAAGAGCAGTTAGGCTATGCCGTATTTGCTTTCCCGATGAGCGTTGGGCGTCAGTGGGGGATGGGGTTCCTGTTACAAAGCAGTGATAAGCAACCGTCTTACCTCTGGGAGCGTTATAAAGCATTTTTCCCGACGGCGGAAGCGAAGCTGCGGGCAATGAAACCTGAAGAGTTTGCACAAATTCAGCAGGCGATCATTGCGCAAATGCTACAGGCGCCGCAAACGCTGGGGGAAGAAGCCTCACAGTTAAGCAAAGATTTTGATCGCGGCAATATGCGCTTCGATTCACGTGATAAAATAGTGGCTCAGATTAAACTGCTGACGCCGCAAAAACTTGCCGACTTCTTCCATCAGGCGGTGGTTGAGCCGCAAGGCATGGCGATACTGTCACAGGTTTCCGGCAGTCAGAACGGGAAAGCAGAATACGTGCGCCCGGAAGGCTGGAAAGTGTGGCAGACCGTCAGCGCGTTGCAGCAAACCTTACCCCTGATGAGTGACAAGAATGAATGATGCCGCTGAGTCCCTTGATCCACTGCGCTTGCCCCTGACGGGCGAGCGCCTGATTGAAGCCTCTGCGGGCACCGGTAAAACTTTTACCATCGCCGCCCTGTATTTACGTTTACTGCTTGGACTGGGCGGCTCTGCCGCCTTTCCACGTCCTCTGACCGTTGAAGAACTGTTAGTGGTCACCTTTACCGAGGCGGCCACAGAGGAACTGCGTGGCCGAATTCGTAGCAACATTCATGAGCTGCGCATTGCCTGCCTGCGTGAAACCACCGACAACCCGCTATATGCCCGTTTGTTAGACGAAATAGCCGATAAAAAACAGGCCGCCCAGTGGCTGCTATTGGCTGAAAGACAGATGGATGAAGCGGCGGTGTTTACCATTCATGGTTTTTGTCAGCGCATGCTGAGCCTCAACGCCTTTGAGTCAGGCATGCTGTTTGAACAGCAACTGATTGAAGACGAATCACTGCTGCGTTATCAGGCGTGCGCGGACTTCTGGCGGCGGCATTGCTATCCGTTGTCCCGCGACATTGCGCAGGTCATTTTTGAAACGTGGAAAGGTCCTCAGGCGCTATTGAGGGATATCGATCGCTATCTGCAGGGCGAAGCGCCGGTGATCAAGGCTCCCCCGTCCGATGACGAAACGCTGGCCTCCCGACACGAACAAATTCTCGCCCGCATTAACCGGATTAAGCAGCAATGGCGCGGCTCTGTTGATGAGCTGGACGGGCTGCTGGAAGCCTCCGGGATCGACCGACGTAAATTCAATCGCGGTAACCAGAGCAAGTGGATCGAAAAGATCAGCGCATGGGCACAGGAAGAAACCCAGAGTTACCAGCTTCCTGACGCGCTGGAGAAATTCTCACAGCGTTTTCTGCAAGAGCGCACCAAAGCGGGGGGCGTAATGCCTCAGCACCCGCTTTTCGTCGCCATTGATGAACTACTTAGCGAACCGTTAACTCTCCGCGATCTGGTGATCACCCGAGCGCTGGCGGAAATCCGCACCGCGGTTGCCGAAGAGAAGCGTCGACGCGGCGAGCTTGGCTTTGACGATATGCTCAGCCGTCTGGATGCGGCGTTGCGCAGTGACAGCGGCGATGCGCTGGCGGCGGCTATCCGTACCCGTTTCCCGGTCGCGATGATCGATGAATTTCAGGATACCGATCCGCAGCAGTACCGCATATTCCGCCGGATCTGGCAGCATCAACCAGAGACCGCGCTGCTGTTGATTGGCGATCCCAAACAGGCTATTTATGCGTTTCGCGGCGCGGATATTTTCACCTATATGAAGGCGCGCAGCGAAGTCAGCGCACACTATACGCTCGATACCAACTGGCGTTCTGCCCCCGGCATGGTCAATAGCGTGAATACGCTTTTCAGCCAGATGGACGACGCCTTTATGTTCCGCGAAATCCCCTTTAGCCCGGTAAAATTTGCAGAGAAAAACCAGTCGCTGCGGTTTGTTTTACATGGTGAAACGCAGCCCGCAATGAGTATGTGGCTGATGGAAGGGGAAAGTTGTGGCGTAGGCGACTACCAGAACTACATGGCGCAGGTGTGCGCGACGCAAATTCGCGACTGGCTGAAGGCCGGACACTCTGGTGATGCGCAACTGGTCAGCGGTAAAGCATCCAGGCCGGTACGCGCCTCAGACATCAGCGTACTGGTTCGTAGCCGCCAGGAGGCGGCGCTGGTCCGCGATGCCCTGACGCAACTGGCGATTCCCTCCGTCTACCTTTCCAACCGTGACAGCGTATTTGAAACGCTGGAAGCGCAGGAATTGCTGTGGATGCTGCAAGCGGTGATGACGCCGGAACGGGAAAACACACTGCGTAGCGCGTTGGCGACCTCAATGATGGGGCTGAATGCGCAGGATATTGAAGCATTAAATAACGATGAGAATGCCTGGGATGCGGTAGTTGAAGAATTCGACGGCTATCGTCAAATCTGGCATAAACGCGGCGTCATGCCGATGCTGCGTGCGCTGATGACAAATCGCCAGATTGCGGAAAACCTGCTGGCGACGGCAGGGGGCGAACGCCGTCTAACCGATATTTTACATATCAGCGAACTGCTCCAGGAAGCGGGATCGCAACTGGAAAGCGAGCATGCGCTGGTGCGCTGGTTGTCCCAGCATATGCTTGAACCGGACAGCAATGCGTCAAGCCAGCAGCTCAGACTGGAAAGCGACAAGCACCTGGTACAAATCGTGACTATTCATAAATCGAAAGGGCTGGAATACCCGCTGGTCTGGCTGCCGTTTATCACGAATTTCCGCGTCCAGGATCAGGCGTTCTACCACGATCGCAGCTCCTTTGAAGCGGTACTGGACCTCAGTGACGCCAGGGAGAGCGTTGAGCTGGCAGAGGCTGAACGCCTGGCGGAAGACCTGCGCTTGCTCTACGTTGCGCTAACCCGTTCGGTATGGCACTGCAGCCTTGGCGTTGCGCCGTTGATACGTCGTCGGGGCGATAAAAAAGGGGATACCGATGTGCATCAGAGCGCCCTTGGTCGTCTGTTGCAAAAAGGTGAGCCAATGGATGCCGTGGGACTGCGTGGCGCGATTGACGCACTGGGTTGCGACGATATTGCCTGCCTGACGCCAGGTCAACCTGACGGTGAGCGCTGGCAGGTTGCACAGCCGGTCAGCGCCACATTGAGTGCGAGAACATTGCAACGCACCCCCGGCGATGGCTGGCGCGTGACCAGTTATTCCGGCCTGCAACAGCGCGGACATGGAATCGCGCAGGATCTGATCCCGCGCCTGGATGTTGATGCCGCAGGCGTTGGCGAGGTCATTGCGGAGTCAGGACTCACCCCGCATCAATTTCCGCGCGGCGCCTCGCCGGGCACGTTTTTGCATAGCCTGTTTGAGGACCTTGATTTTACCCAACCGGTAGATCCGCATTGGGTCGAGGAAAAACTGGCCTTGGGCGGTTATGACGCGCATTGGACGCCGGTTTTGACCGCATGGCTGGACGTCATTTTGCAGGCGCCTCTTAACGAGACGGGCGTCAGTTTGAGCCAACTTTCCGCCCGTGAAAAACAGGTGGAGATGGAGTTTTATCTGCCGATTTCGCAGCCGCTGATGGCCAGCCGACTTGATGCGTTGATCCGTAAATACGATCCGCTCTCAGCGGGCTGCTCTGCGTTGGATTTTATGCAGGTACGCGGCATGCTAAAAGGGTTTATTGACCTGGTGTTTCGTCATCAGGGGCGTTATTACCTGCTTGATTACAAATCTAACTGGCTGGGTGAAGACAGCGCAGCCTACACGCAGCAGGCGATGGCCTCAGCCATGCAGGCGCATCGCTACGACCTGCAATATCAACTTTATACCCTGGCGCTGCATCGCTACTTACGCCATCGCATTGCTGATTATGACTATGAACGCCATTTTGGCGGCGTTATCTATCTTTTCCTGCGCGGCGTTGATGGCGAGGATCCGCAGCAGGGAATTTACGCCACCCGACCAGACGGAGAATTGATCGCTTTGATGGATGAGATGTTTACCGGTGCGGAGCTGGAGGAGATGTCATGACAATCCAGAAACGATTACTGGAAGCCGTTGAACAAAAACAGCTCCGGCCTCTGGATGCCCAGTTTGCGCTGGCAGTGGCCGGAAATGGTAATCCTGCGGTTGCGCTGGCTGCGGCATTGCTCAGCCGCGAAGCGGGAGAAGGGCACGTCTGCTTACCACTTTCGCGATTATCCTTACTCGAAGATGCTCATCCTTTGTTAAGCGCCTGGCTTGCTGAGATGGGCGAGCCTGAAGACTGGGCGGAATGTTTGCTGGCCTCCGGGGCAGTAAGCCGTGGCGAGCAACCGACCCCGCTGGTGCTATACGGCGATCGCCTGTATCTGAACCGCATGTGGCATAACGAACGCGCGGTGGCGCGTTTTTTCAGTGAAGTTAACCACGCCATTGAGGTGGATGAACAACGGCTGACTGACACGCTGGAGGCGCTGTTTCCATCATCTGAAGGCGTTAACTGGCAAAAGGTGGCCGCTGCTGTGGCGCTGACCCGCCGTATATCAGTGATCTCCGGCGGGCCGGGCACCGGAAAAACGACAACGGTCGCGAGACTTCTGGCGGCGTTGATCCAGATGGCGGACGGTGAACGCTGCCGTATTCGTCTGGCGGCGCCAACGGGAAAAGCGGCTGCGCGTCTGACCGCCTCGCTGGGAGCGGCGTTGCGAGAACTGCCGCTTACCGATGAGCAAAAGAAACGCATTCCCGATGATGCCAGTACGCTGCATCGGTTATTAGGCGCTCAGCCCGGCAGCCAGCGCTTGCGTCATCACGCGGGGAATCCGCTGCATGTGGATGTGCTGGTGGTGGATGAAGCCTCGATGATTGATTTGCCGATGATGTCGCGCCTTATCGATGCCCTACCGCCGCACGGGCGGGTGATTTTTCTCGGCGATCGTGACCAGCTCGCCTCCGTCGAGGCGGGGGCGGTGCTCGGGGATATTTGTGCTTTTGTCAGCGAAGGATTTACCCCGGAACGCGCCCGGCAGCTTAGTCGCCTGACCGGTAGCGCTATTCCGGCGGGAACGGGTACTCAGGCGGCGGCGTTGCGTGACAGCTTGTGTCTGCTGCAAAAAAGCTATCGTTTCGGCAGTGATTCCGGGATCGGTCAATTGGCTGCTGCGATTAATCGCGGTGACAAGGCTGCGGTAAAAACGGTTTTCCAGCAGGGATTCAGCGATATCGAAAAACGCACGTTACGCAGCAGTGAAGATTACGCCGCGATGCTGGATGAGGCGCTGACAGGTTATGGGCACTACCTGGATTTACTGCATGAGGGCGCCGCGCCGGATGCCATCATTCAGGCCTTCAATGAGTATCAGCTGCTGTGCGCTTTGCGGGAAGGCCCGTTTGGCGTAGGCGGTTTGAATGAGCGCATTGAGCAGGTGATGGCGCAAAAACGTAAAATTCACCGTTCGACGCACAGTCGTTGGTATGAGGGAAGACCGGTGATGATTTCGCGCAATGACAGTTCGCTGGGGTTATTTAACGGTGATATTGGCATTGCCCTCGATCGCGGACAAGGGCTGAGGGTGTGGTTTGCGCTGCCGGACGGTTCGATTAAGTCGGTGCAACCCAGCCGCTTGCCTGAGCATGAAACCACCTGGGCGATGACGGTACATAAATCGCAGGGCTCTGAGTTTGACCATGCGGCGCTGATTTTACCCAGCCAGCATTCCCCCGTGGTTACCCGCGAGCTGGTCTATACCGCCGTAACCCGCGCGCGCCGCCGCCTTTCGCTGTATGCCGATGAACGAATATTGGGCGGGGCAATTGTCATGCGTACCGAACGCCGCAGCGGACTGTCGGCGTTATTTAATGACGGCATGATGTAGCTGCCGGCTGGATGAGGCTGTTATGCCGCATCCGGCAGCCACGCCTAGGCCAAATCAGCCATCAGCACTTTTGATCGCCGCTGATAGTTGTACATCTCTTTCTTGCTTTCCGGCAGCAGGTCGATATCCACCGGCGTGAAGCCGCGCTCCTGGAACCAGTGGATGCTGCGGGTGGTCAGTACGAACAGTTTACTCAGCCCCATTTGCCGGGCCTGCGCGGCGATCCGCTCCAGCAATACTTCCCCACGTGACGAACTACGGTAATCCGGGTGTACCGCCACGCAGGCCATTTCGCCAATCCTCTCTTCCGGGAAAGGATACAGTGCGGCGCAGGCGATGGTCAGGTTATCGCGCTGAATAATGGTGAATTTGTCGATCTCCATTTCCAGTTGCTCGCGGGAGCGGCGGACCAGAATGCCTTGTTGTTCCAGCGGACGGATCAGCTCCAGAATGCCACCGATATCGTTAATGGTGGCGCGGCGAATTTGCTCCGCGCTTTCCATCACGATTTGCGTACCGATGCCATCGCGGGAGAACAGTTCCTGCAGCAACGCGCCATCTTCCTGATAGCTGATCAGGTGGCAGCGGCGTACGCCACTGCGACAAGCTTTCACCGCACCACGCAGGAAGCGCACCGTACCTGAGCTGTAGTCACCTTTCTCTTCCTGTGACTCGACGCGCGCCTGGGCTTCGTTAGGGAACAATTCGGAAATAATATCGCCATCATCGTTGGTGACCCCTTGGGAGGAGCAAAAGCCAATCATTTTCTCCGCCTTCAGTTTGATAGCCAACTGCGTGGCGACCTCTTCTGACGTCAGATTAAAGCTCTCACCGGTAACGGAAACGGCGACTGGCCCCATCAGGACTATCGCGCCACTGTCCAGTTGACGGTGAATGGCCTCTTCATCAATACGACGAATACGCCCGCTATGGCAGTAGTCCACGCCGTCATCAACGCCCAGCGGTTGGGAGATAATAAAATTACCGCTGACCACATTGATATGCGCACCCTGCAATGGCGTATTATTCAGGCTCATCGACAGGCGGGCGGTAATATCAAGCTGGAGCAATCCCGCAGCCTGTTTGACCAGCTCCAGGGTTTTAGCGTCGGTGACGCGCGTATTTTTGTGGTACACCGGCTCATAATGATGCGCCGCAAGATTGGCATCAATCTGCGGTCGTGCGCCATAGACCACGACAAGGCGGATGCCGAGGCTATGAAGAAGCCCAATGTCATTGACGATACTGGAAAAGTTTTCATGCTCGATGGCTTCGCCGCCCAGCATAATGACAAACGTTTTTCCCCGATGGGTATTGATATAGGGAACAGAATGGCGGAATCCCTGTACCAGTTCGGTTCTACGCTCCTTCACCACGGCACACCCTCATTGCATGATTATTCGTAATTTGTGTATTTTTATTCTGTTTTGGTGCTGTGCGCAAGCGTAATTTTTACTCATGCCGAAGATTTTTTTCAGTAATGCCGTGAATATAAAAAGAATGTTTACCCTTTTATAGATGACAGATTATGCGTCATTCGTTAAAGTTTCCGGTCAATTCGGACGTTTTACGTATTACTTCAATAAAGATTTCTTTTGCTCGGGAGAAGCATGTCGGGATCCAATTCAGCAATCAGTCGCCGTCGTTTACTGCAAGGTGCGGGTGCTATGTGGCTTTTGAGCGTCAGTCAGGTTGGTCTGGCTGCCGTGAGTCAGGTCGTTGCCGTTCGTATCTGGCCTGCGTCCAGTTATACCCGCGTCACGGTGGAATCCAACCGTTTGCTGAAATACAAACAGTTTGCCCTGAGTAATCCTGAGCGTGTGGTTGTCGATATTGAAGGCGTTAATTTGAACTCGGTGCTTAAGGGCATCGGCGCGCAGATTCGTCCTGACGATCCCTATATTAAGTCGGCGAGAGTCGGGCAATTTGACCCGCAGACCGTGCGGATGGTGTTCGAGCTGAAACAGAATGTGAAGCCGCAACTCTTTGCCCTGGCCCCCGTAGCCGGTTTTAAAGAGCGTCTGGTCATGGATCTTTATCCTGCCAATGCGCAGGATGTTCAGGATCCGCTGCTGGCGCTGCTTGAAGATTACAACAAGGGCGATCTGGATAAACAGGTGCCGCCTGCGCAAAGTGGTCCGCAGCCGGGTAAAGCGGGGCGCGATCGTCCGATTGTCATTATGCTGGATCCCGGGCACGGTGGAGAAGACTCCGGTGCGGTGGGGAAATACAAGACGCGTGAAAAAGATGTGGTACTGCAAATTGCCCGTCGCCTGCGAGCCCTTATTGAGAAAGAGGGCAACATGAAGGTCTTTATGACGCGTAATGAAGATATATTCATTCCGCTAAAAGTGCGTGTGGCGAAAGCGCAGAAACAGCGTGCAGACCTGTTTGTCTCTATTCACGCCGATGCCTTTACCAGCCGGCAACCCAGCGGCTCATCGGTGTTTGCGCTCTCGACTAAAGGGGCGACCAGTACCGCGGCAAAATATCTGGCCCAAACCCAGAACGCCTCGGATCTCATCGGTGGCGTCAGCAAAAGCGGTGACCGTTATGTCGACCACACCATGTTCGATATGGTGCAATCGCTGACCATCGCCGACAGCCTGAAGTTTGGCAAAGCGGTGCTGAATAAGCTTGGTAAAATCAACAACCTGCATAAGAATCAGGTTGAGCAAGCCGGGTTCGCGGTGCTGAAAGCGCCGGATATTCCCTCTATCCTCGTGGAAACGGCATTTATCAGTAACGTCGAAGAAGAACGTAAGCTAAAGACGGCGACCTTCCAGCAGGAAGTGGCGGAGTCGATTCTGGCAGGGATTAAAGCTTACTTTGCCGATGGTGCGACGCTGGCGAGAAGGGGATAACAAAAAAGCGCTGAAAAGCGCTTTTTTTTACGAACGACAGATACAAAAAAACACCCGTTAAGGTGCTTAATGTGTTGGTTGCGGGGGCCGGATTTGAACCGACGACCTTCGGGTTATGAGCCCGACGAGCTACCAGGCTGCTCCACCCCGCGTCCGTCTTTTTGCTTCGTATTTCAAACCACATCTGCGTTGGCTTTCCTCGTTCACCTCAGTCACTTATTGTAGTAAGCTCCTAAGGATTCACTGCGTCGCCGCCTTGCTGTGATTCGAACTACTTTGCAAAAATATTGCAGCAAATATGATTGGTTGCGGGGGCCGGATTTGAACCGACGACCTTCGGGTTATGAGCCCGACGAGCTACCAGGCTGCTCCACCCCGCGTCCGTCATTACTCTTCCATCGAGTAACGTTACTGCTTCTGATTTTAATTGGTTGCGGGGGCCAGATTTGAACTGACGACCTTCGGGTTATGAGCCCGACGAGCTACCAGGCTGCTCCACCCCGCGTCCGTGGATGCGCACTATACTCTGCTCGCATTTTCATGCAACCCTTTTTTCACCTTGATCACGTTTTAAGGGTGAAAATGAACAAAAACAACGTATTCTGGATTATTTTTTGCGCAAAATTTGCGTTCGGGTATGCATACGCATTTCATTAGGTACGGGGGTTTGTTATCTTCGTCTCGCATTCAGGCAACATAAGACGAGAACAATGAAAGGACGTTGGGCAAAATATCTTCTGGCGGGAGCAGTCGTTGCGATGCTCGCCGCGTGTTCCTCAAAACCCACCGATCGTGGGCAGCAGTATAAAGACGGGAAATTTACCCAGCCTTTCTCACTGGTGAACCAGCCTGATGCGGTTGGCGCGCCAATCAATGCCGGTGATTTCGCCGAGCAGGTTAATCAAATTCGCAGCGCTTCGCCGCGTTTGTACGGTAACCAGAGCAACGTCTACAACGCTATCCAGCAATGGTTACGTGCGGGCGGTGATACGCGCAGCATGCGTCAGTTTGGTATTGACGCGTGGCAAATGGAAGGGGCGGACAACTACGGTAACGTCCAGTTTACGGGTTATTACACGCCGGTTATTCAGGCGCGCCACACGCGTCAGGGCGAGTTCCAGTATCCTATCTATCGCATGCCGCCAAAACGCGGACGTTTACCCTCTCGTGCCGAGATCTACGCAGGCGCGCTAAGCGATAATTATATTCTGGCGTACAGCAACTCCCTGATGGATAACTTTATTATGGATGTTCAGGGCAGTGGCTATATCGATTTTGGCGATGGCAGCCCGCTAAACTTCTTTAGCTATGCCGGGAAAAACGGCCATGCCTATCGCAGTATCGGTAAGGTGTTGATTGATCGTGGCGAAGTGAAAAAAGAAGATATGTCAATGCAGGCCATTCGCCACTGGGGAGAGACGCACAGCGAGGCCGAAGTGCGTGAGCTGCTGGAGCAGAACCCATCGTTTGTCTTCTTTAAGCCGCAATCTTTTGCGCCGGTGAAAGGGGCCAGCGCGGTACCGCTGATTGGTCGCGCATCCGTGGCTTCTGACCGCAGTATCATTCCTGCGGGCACCACGTTACTGGCGGAAGTCCCCTTGCTGGACAATAACGGTAAGTTCACCGGCCAGTACGAACTGCGCCTGATGGTGGCGCTGGATGTGGGCGGTGCGATTAAAGGCCAGCACTTTGATATCTATCAGGGCATTGGCGCTGACGCCGGACATCGTGCCGGGTGGTATAATCACTACGGTCGCGTATGGGTGCTGAAAACAGCGGCCAACGCGGGTAACGTATTTAGCGGTTAATTGCCGGATGGCGCTTCGCTTATCCGGCCTACATTACTGAGTAGGCCTGATAAGGCGTAGCCGCCATCAGGCAGTGATGCAGTCATCAAGGGCGGTATTTGTCCGCTCTTTTTGTTTTCTATATTTGAGGTTCTATGTCTGTGGTTATCAGTGACGCCTGGCGTCAGCGTTTTGGCGGCACGGCGCGGCTGTATGGCGAAAATGCGCTGCAGTTATTTGCCGGCGCGCATGTTTGCGTGGTCGGGATTGGCGGTGTGGGATCGTGGGCGGCGGAAGCGCTGGCGCGTACCGGCATTGGCGCGATTACGCTCATCGATATGGATGATGTTTGCGTCACCAATACTAACCGTCAGATCCATGCGCTGCGCGATAACGTTGGTTTAGCGAAAGCTGAGGTGATGGCGGAACGTATCCGCCAGATTAACCCGGAGTGCCGGGTGAACGTGGTTGATGATTTTGTTACGCCAGATAACGTTGCGGAGTATATGAATGCGGGTTATTCGTATGTCATCGATGCGATTGACAGCGTGCGCCCGAAAGCGGCGCTCATTGCGTACTGTCGGCGTAATAAGATTCCGCTGGTAACCACCGGCGGTGCGGGCGGGCAGATCGATCCGACGCAGATTCAGGTGGTTGATCTGGCAAAAACCATTCAGGATCCGCTGGCGGCCAAGCTGCGTGAGCGGCTGAAGAGTGATTTTGGCTTGGTGAAAAACAGTAAAGGCAAGCTGGGCGTGGATTGCGTGTTCTCGACCGAGGCGCTGGTTTACCCGCAGGCAGATGGCTCGGTGTGTGCCATGAAGGCGACGGCGGAAGGGCCAAAACGTATGGATTGTGCCTCAGGGTTTGGCGCCGCCACCATGGTGACGGCTACCTTTGGCTTTGTAGCCGTTTCCCATGCGCTGAAGAAGATGATGGCGAAAGCGGCGCGCCAGAGTTGATTGTGTCGGATGGCGTTATGCTTATCCGACCTACAGTTCGTGCGGTGTTATAGGCCGGATAAGACGCATCAGCCGTCGTCATCCGGCTTGCCGGGCAGCCTCAAGAATCGCCTCGTTCAACGCATGCAGGCCCTGGCTTCGCGAGGCGCTGAGTTGCGCGCTTAACCCTAACTCGTCAAATAGCGCCATGGGTGAATGCGCCCGTAACTCGGCTGCGGTTTTACCTTCAACGGCGGTGAGCAATACCGCCAACAGCCCGCGTACAATACGGCCTTCGCTGTCGCCGAAGAAATGCAGGGTGCCATTCTCGTGCAGGGTATATCCCAGCCAGACGCGGTTTTCACATCCCGCTATCTCTTTTGCCTGCGCCCTTAGCGCCTCCGGCAGCGCCGGAAGCTGCTTACCCAGCAGAATTAGCTGACGATATTTATCCTCCCACTGGCTGAGCGGGGCAAACGTAGTACGCAACGTCTCTTCCGTTACGGTTGTGCCAAACGGGTGTCCGGCGAATAAAGGGCTTGTCATTAATCCACCAATATTTCCAGCGCGCGGTCAACGGCTGCGACCAACGCATCCACATCACTTTGCGTATTATAGGGCGCAAAAGAGGCGCGTAGGGTCCCGGATACGCCCAGCTCCGCCAGCAGTGGTTGTGCGCAGTGTTGCCCTGCGCGCAGCGCAATGCCATATTCGGCCAGCAGCGTCACCATATCACTGTGATGAACGCCAGCGAAATCAAAGGCTAACAGACTGGAGTCCTGACAACGGAAGGAACGAAAACCGGGACGTTTCGCCAGGGCGTCTTCTGCCAGCGTCGCCAGACCCCGGCTCCAGTTTTCGGCCTGCGCAACATCAATGTCCGCCAGCCACTCGAGCGCCGCGCTTAGCCCGATGACGCCAGCTACGTTAGGCGTACCGGCCTCAAGCTTCCAGGGGGCCGCCTGGGTGGTGAAACCGTCAAAGCTGACTTCGCTAATCATCTTGCCGCCGCCGAGCCACGGTGACATGGCTTCCAGTAATTCTGGCTTACCATACAGTACGCCAATACCGGTAGGGCCATACAACTTGTGGCCCGAGAAGGCATAGAAATCAATATCTAACTGCTGCACGTTAGCGGGAAAATGCACAATTCCCTGCGCGCCATCAACCATCACCACCATGCCAGCCGCATGGGCGAGCGTAATGGCGCGGGCTAAATCCGGGCAACCGCCGGTGACGTTCGACATCTGCCCCAGCGCCAGAATGCGACTGCGCGGAGTGATGAGCTCAACCAGACGCTCGACGTCCGGTAGCAAATGGGCGTTGAGCGGGAGTTTGACTACCTTAGCGCCCGTTTGCTCTGCCACCATCAGCCACGGAACGAGATTGGCATGATGTTCCGCCACGCTGACGATAATCTCATCGCCCGGCCGTAAGCGCGGACGCGCATAGCTTTGGGCAACCATGTTGACAGCTTCCGTTGTGCCACGGGTCCAGACTATCGTTTTGTCATCCGGGGCGTTGATCAGGCGCGCGGCCTTTTCCCGTGCGGCCTCATAGCGCGCGGTCAGGCGTTGCGCTTCGGCAAACTGGCTGCGATGCACGTTCCCGGCGCTCAGGCTATAAAATTGCTGGGTCGCCTCAATCACGGATTGCGGCTTCAGTGCAGTAGCAGCGCTGTCGAGGTAGACGCCGGCATCGTTGAGTGCGGGAAATTGCGCGCGAAACTGCGCGGGATTAAATGCGTTCATGGTCATCCTCAGTTCAATAAACCGATCGTCGCGCAAAACAGGCGCTGACACAAGGGTTGTGCTAACCATCGGAATACTCTGGATATCCTGGCAAAGTCCTCACAGTGTCTTATGCTAAATAGCGTTAGGCGAGCAATTTTGCCTGTTACGGAGTGTGTTTTTAATAGCATAAATCGCTTTAAGGAGAAGAAGATGAAAAAGACTGCCGCAATTATCTCTGCCTGTATGCTGACTTTTGCCCTGAGCGCCTGTTCTGGATCGAATTACGTGATGCACACCAACGATGGTCGATCAATCGTATCTGATGGCAAGCCACAGACCGACAATGAAACGGGAATGATTTCGTATAAAGACGCTAACGGCAACAAACAGCAGATCAACCGTACCGATGTGAAAGAGATGGTAGAACTGGATAACTAACCGGTCGCCATCGACAGAAAGTCGGACAAAAAAAAGCACCGCAATTTGGCGGTGCTACATTAATCACTATGGACAGACAGGGTAAATGTACAGGAAGTGAAAAAGGGTAGCTTTGCTACCATGGTCTGAATCGCAGACCAATTGCAAACACAACAACACAACATCACAACCGTAAGCCAAAAGCCCACCAGAACACGCATTCCGATAAAACTTTTCGTTCCGGCTTCAGGAAGTGCCGCCACTATAGGTATTTGCTGGTAGAACCTCAACGGACAATTTATAATGGCTCAGATAAAAAAAACTAATAGGTTACATCCTGTTAGATAATTGTTAAATTCATTTAACATCAAAGCCTAAAAGTCATGTCAAAACGATTACCACCCCTAAATGCATTGCGTGTTTTTGATGCCGCAGCGCGCCATTTGAGCTTTACCCGCGCAGCGGAAGAGCTTTTTGTGACGCAGGCCGCAGTAAGTCATCAAATCAAGTCACTTGAGGATTTCCTGGGGCTGAAGCTGTTTCGTCGACGCAATCGATCTCTGCTGTTAACAGAAGAGGGTCAAAGCTATTTCCTCGACATCAAAGAGATTTTTTCGCAATTAACTGACGCGACGCGTAAACTTCAGGCACGCAGTGCAAAAGGTGCGCTTACCGTTAGTTTATTGCCCAGTTTCGCGATCCAATGGCTGGTGCCCAGACTCTCTAGCTTTAACTCAGCTTATCCGGGAATCGATGTCAGGATCCAGGCGGTGGACCGTCAGGAAGACAAACTGGCTGACGATGTTGATGTGGCGATTTTCTACGGACGCGGCAACTGGCCGGGTCTGCGCGTTGAAAAATTGTACGCAGAATATTTATTGCCGGTCTGCTCGCCGCTGCTACTTACCGGTGATAAGCCGCTGAAGACGCCGGATGATCTGGCAAAACACACATTGTTGCACGATGCGTCGCGGCGTGACTGGCAAGCCTATACGCGCCAGCTTGGCCTGAATCATATCAACGTACAGCAAGGACCTATCTTCAGCCATAGCGCCATGGTGCTACAGGCTGCTATCCATGGACAGGGGATTGCGCTGGCGAATAACGTTATGGCGCAGTCCGAAATTGAAGCCGGACGTCTGGTCTGTCCGTTTAACGATGTTCTGGTCAGCAAAAACGCGTTTTATCTGGTTTGTCATGACAGTCAGGCAGAACTGGGTAAAATAGCCGCCTTCCGTCAGTGGATACTGGCGAAAGCGGCCTCGGAACAAGAAAAATTCCGCTTTCGTTATGAACAATAAATTACGTAGGGTATTAACATGACCAGCCGTTTTATGCTGATTTTTGCCGCCGTAAGTGGTTTTATCTTTGTGGCGTTGGGCGCCTTTGGGGCACATGTTCTGAGTAAAACCCTGGGTGTCGTAGAAATGGGTTGGATCCAGACTGGCCTTGAGTATCAGGCGTTTCATACGCTGGCTATCTTCGGCCTGGCCGTCGCCATGCAGCGACGCATTAGCATTTGGTTTTACTGGAGTAGCGTGTTTCTGGCATTAGGAACGGTGCTGTTTAGCGGTAGCCTGTATTGCCTCGCGCTCTCCCATTTACGCCTGTGGGCGTTTGTTACCCCCGTCGGTGGTTTCAGCTTCCTTGTGGGCTGGGCGCTGATGTTAGTGGGCGCTATTCGATTGAAACGTAAGGGCGTTAGCCATGAATAAGGTTGTATTGTTGTGTCGCCCGGGTTTTGAAAAAGAGTGCGCCGCAGAAATTACGGATAAAGCAGGACGTCGGGAAATCTTCGGTTTCGCCCGTGTAAAAGACAATGCGGGCTATGTGATCTTCGAATGCTATCAGCAGGACGATGCCGAAAAGTTAGTGAAAGAGCTGCCGTTTAGCTCGTTGATTTTTGCCCGTCAAATGTTTGTGGTGGGCGAACTGCTGCAATATTTACCGCCGGAAGACCGTATTACGCCAATTGTCGGCATGTTGCAGGGCGTTGTGGAAAAAGGCGGCAATCTGCGGGTCGAAGTCGCCGACACCAATGAAAGCAAAGAGCTGGTTAAGTTCTGCCGTAAATTTACCGTACCGCTGCGCGCGGCGCTGCGCGAAGCGGGCGTACTGGCAAAATATGAAACGCCGAAACGTCCGGTGGTTCATGTTTTCTTTATCGCCCCTGGCTGTTGTTATACCGGTTATTCCTGGCCTGACAATAACTCCCCGTTCTACATGGGTATTCCGCGCCTGAAGTTCCCGGCCGATGCGCCGAGCCGCTCAACGCTGAAGCTGGAAGAGGCGCTGCATGTGTTCATTCCAGAAGATGAGTGGGACGAGCGTCTGGCCAATGGCATGTATGCCGTGGATTTAGGCGCGTGTCCGGGCGGTTGGACCTATCAACTGGTTAAACGCAACATGTGGGTTTATTCCGTGGATAATGGTCCGATGGCGCAAAGCCTGATGGATACAGGGCAGGTCACCTGGTTGCGCGAAGACGGATTTAAGTATCGCCCGAATCGTAACAACATCTCATGGATGGTGTGCGACATGGTGGAGAAGCCGGCGAAGGTTGCCGCGCTGATGGCGCAGTGGCTGGTCAACGGCTGGTGTCGCGAGACGATCTTCAACCTCAAGCTGCCGATGAAAAAACGTTATGAAGAGGTATCGCAGAATCTGGCCTATATCCAGGCACAGCTTGATGAGCATGGCGTCAATGCCCAGATGCAGGCGCGTCAGTTGTATCATGATCGGGAAGAAGTGACCGTACACGTGCGTCGTCTGTGGGCGGCCGTCGGCGGTCGCCGGGACGAGCGATAACGCTAAACATAGACCGGATGGCGGCGTAAACGTCTTATCCGGTCTATGTTGTTTCAATCAGCTGCGTATCTGACACGATATGCGTCACACCATCCAGACACCCAATCCGGACCTCCCCGGAACGATTAAACTTACTTTTATCGATCAGCAATAAAGATTGCGATGCGCGCTTAAGCAGAATGGATTTGAAGTCTGCGTTGGTGGCATTGGAGTCCCAGAGCGTGCCGTCGCTGTCGATCCCTTCGCAGGAAAAAATAAATAGATCGATATCGAGGGATTTTAGCTGCGAGATGAGCGCGGAATTAACATAACAGCCGTATTTACGTTCAAGGCGGCCGCCAGAGCTGATGAGCTGAATGTGTTCGCGTTTTGCCAATTCCTGGCAAATGGGTTGGCTGTTGGTAAAAACCTGAATGTCGATGTCCGGTAGCTGACGTGCCAGATACCAGCAGGTTGAGCTGGCGTCTAAGGCGATCACCATTCCTTCTTCAATCCATGCCAACGCTTCCCGCGCAATATCCGCTTTGTGCGCATAGTGGCTTTTGAGTCGAATATGAAACGGGTCGCCACTGTCCTGATTTTTCCGGTGAATGGCCTTGGCCCGTCCGTGATTGCGTAGCACTTTGCCCTGGGTTTGTAATTCACTGAGATCGCGGCGGATGGTCTCTTTGCTGACGTTAAGCTGCAATGACAGGGCTTCGGTTGTCAGGCTTTTGTGGTGGGTAAGCAGATCTACGATGGCCTGCTGGCGCGCCGCTTTCATGTTCTGATCCTCATTTTATGCAGCATGCCCGTACCAGACGGGCATGCTGACCAGAGATTATGGCGTTACCCCTTTTTTTAAAAGAATATTCCCGTACTTTGCCCGTTCTCCTGTGATAACGATCGCAAACGCCTTTTGCGCGCGTTCGTAAAAGGCATAACGGTCAATACGCGTGATGTCTGGGCAGGGGGTCTGTAAGGAAAGCGCCTGGCGATAGCGAGCCTCGACGTCAGGATCGAGAGCGTCGCCTTCTACTGCCGCCATCATCACCAGCGGCGGGGCGTAGCTGTCCAGTTCAAAAAGCGGAATAATCGCCTGCAGCAGATCGCTGACCAGCAGACCGTCGGCGCGAATCACCTGCGGTCCCATGCTGTGAGCCGGAAAATGGGCATCGGAAAAGATAATCTCATCGCCGTGACCCATTTCAGCCAGCACCTTCAGCAGGTCGGGAGAAATTAAGGGTGATATCGTTTTGAGCATGTTACTCGACTCCTGTCAGTTCAGATTCGGTTTGCGGATAGAAGTAACGGTACTGGTAGCTCACCTGGGCACGAGCCTGTTCCGGGGTGGTAAATTCACCCATACCTGACCAGGCAAACATTGCGGCGCCTGCCACGGTGGTTTCGGCGTCATCCAGCACTTTGACAGGGATCCCGAGAACGTTAGCTTTAATCTGGTTCCACAATGCGTTACGGCTGCCCCCGCCAACCAATAACAATTCAGAGGCCTGGAAATGACCGATTTTTTCCAGCGTGTGCAAATTCTGCTGCAACTGTTCTGTCAGTCCTTCCAGCGCGGCGCGATAAAAATGCCCGCGGGTGGTATTGAGCGTAACCCCTTGCCAGCCCGCATTCTGAGAGGCCAGCAGGTTGCAGTGCATCTTGACGCCTTCTGCGCCAGCAGGAATGGACCGGGCTTCGTCAATCAGCGTCTGCCAGGGCGTTTCGGTAGTCCAAAACAGCTTACGCACCCATTCGAGTACGCCGGAGGCCAGCCACTGCATGCCGGGATTGTACAGTCCGGCCTGGCTGTCTAATTCACAAGTGGAACCCGCATAACGGCTGAGCAGAGAGGTGTTCACCTGCGCACTGCGCACCATCAGAATTTCCCATGTACCGGAAGAGAGCACCGGTTCGTCTGGCTGAGCCCCCGCGCCAAACAGCGCAAACTGCGTGTCGTGCCCGGCAGATATCACCGGAATACCCACTGGAAGCCCGAGCAGGATGGCGGCCTCGTGTTGCAGTACCCCAATCTGTTCGCCCGCTTCCACCAGACGTGGAAACAGTCGGCGCGGTATGCCGGTTGCCTGCAAAATGTCATCACTGAAATCGCGCTGCTGGATGTTCAGCATCTGGCTGGTGCCCGCCATAGTGATATCTGTGGTGAACTCGCCGGTTAAACGGTGGTTGATAAGCGACGAAATAAACAGCCAGGCGTGTGCCTGTTCGAGCAGTTGTGGATGGTTTTCTTTCAGCCACACCAGTTTATACAGGGTATTGAAGCTGAACGCGCCGACGCCGGAGATTTCCTGCAGTTGCTGCGGCGACATGTAGCGATGGATATTTTCCATCACTGCTGCGGTGCGCGGGCATTTCCAACTGATTACCGGATATAACTGTTTGCCGTGTTGATCGACCAGCGTACCGTCTACGCCGAAGGTGGTGACGGCGATCCCACAGATACGACAATTGGCCAGTTGCGTGGAGAGCCGCTGACAGCAGTCGGCGAAGCGTTGCAAAATGGCCTCCAGCGACCACTGATGCCAGGCCCCGTTTTCTGCGGCAATATCACTGGCGTTGGGCGTTGAGGCGCGGGCGATAATTTTTCCCTGCCGGTCAACGGCAATGGCCCGCACGTTGGTTGCGCCACAATCGAGTACCAGGATAACGTCTTGTTTCATAATAACTCCTGAAACGCTACCGGATGGCGCTACGCTTATCCGGCCTACGGTTCACTCGTCCGTAGGCCCGGTAAGCTTGCGCCACCGGGCTAAGCCACATTAACGTTTATACAGCGGGCCGTAGTTTTGGCAGGCACGATAATCCTGGCCTTCGCTATCCATACCGTGGGCTGCCCAGGCTGAAGGTCGATAGATTTTTTCGTCTTCCACGTTGTGCATACAAACCGGAATACGCAGCATGGCGGCAAGGGTAATAAAATCCGCGCCGACGTGGCCAATCGTCAGCACACCGTGGTTTGCGCCCCAGTTAGCCATGACGGAATAGACATCGCTGAATGGACCTTTACCGGTTAAGCGCGGGGCAAACCAGGTGGTCGGCCAGGTCGAGTTGGTACGCGCATCAAGCTGAGCATGCACCTCTTTTGGTAACTCCACGCTCCAGCCTTCGGCGATTTGCAGAACCGGTCCTAACCCTTTGATAATATTGATGCGGGTCATGGTGAATGGCACGCCGCCCTCGGTCAGGAAGCGAGAGGAGTAACCGCCGCCGCGGAAGTATTCGTGAATAGCCGGACACCATTCGGTCGCCGCCAGACAATCATCGGCCTCTTTCTGCGAAATTTCCCAGTGCGGCTTCATGGTTGGTTTCCCTGCGCCATCTCGCTGTTTGCAGGAACCATCCAGGGCTGCCGATCCAGAGTTGATCAGGTGAATAATGCCGTGCTCAGCCAGCCCGGTCAGCGGTTTACCCGTGACACGCTCCACCGCCTCTGGCGACCAGTAGGTGCGCACATCAGCAAAAACCTGTGCTGTACCGGTGAGTTGGTGACCAAACAGCATCGCTACGCCGTTGAGACTGTCGTTTTCAGTCGCGACAACGAACGGCTCACGCACACCATTCCAGTCGAAGGAGCTATTCAGCAGTGCTTCGGCAGTGTCGCCGTTTGGATATTGATCTGTCCAGTGACGCTGGCCCTGGAAGCCCGCGGCAATCGCGTTGTAACCCAGCGATTCTTCAACACGACCTTTGTCTGCCAGTTTCTGATTGCCTTGCATCATGTCGCGGATGCACATCGCCATCAGCAGGCTTTCTTTCAGTACCGCGCGGCTCTGCTCTTCGTTACGCTTATACTGTTGCGCGTTCTGATCTTCGCCGTAGCGGAAATGCTTGTCTGCCCACGCCAGTGCGATATCCAGTTCAGCTTCGTCATAAATTTTCTGATCAATTCGACGGCGAAGTTCAGTCATATCAACAGGTTGAACCTTCATTCCCAGCCAGGATTCAAAGAAGTTATGATCGACAATAGAACCGGCGATGCCCATAGAAACGCCGCCTACGGATAAATAGCTTTTACCTTTCATACTGGCAACGGCTAAGCCCGCCCGGGTGAAACGCAGCAGTTTTTCTTCGACGTCGGCGGGGATGGTGGTGTCGCCGGCATCCTGTACGTCGTGACCGTAAATGGAGAACGCGGGCAGACCTTTTTGATTATGCGCAGCCAGCGCGGCAGCAAGATAAACGGCGCCAGGGCGTTCTGTGCCGTTAAAGCCCCAGATAGCTTTCGGACGCATCGGATCCATGTCGATGGTTTCGCTGCCGTAACACCAGCAGGGGGTAACGGTAATCGTTACGCCAACATTTTGGCTGCTGAACTTTTCTTCACAGGCTGCGGATTCCGCCAGACCGGCAATACAGGTGTCGGCAATTACACATTCAATTTGTGCGCCACAGGCATGGCGAAGTTTTTCCGTAATAAGCGCGGCGGTGGCTTTCGCCATATTCATGGTTTGCTCTTCAAGCGACTCACGTACCCCCATACGACGGCCATCAATAACCGGGCGGATACCAATCTTCGGTAAGCTATTTTTTCTCATTCGAGGTTCCTCATCTCACTTTGTGCCGTGCTGCAAAAGCGGATGTTGAACACCACTGTCGCAGTTGGCTGAATTACCCATTTTTGCTAACTCGAGTTAGCTTAGGTATTGGAGAGTTTTTTACACAACTTTTTTGTTATGGAACTGTGAGAGGCTTCACGAGAAGTGGTTAAAATTCGATCTGCGTCAAATAAACAAATACGCAGATTTTTAATAAAAACCTTTTAAATCATAACAATATAATAAATTGTCTGTTCAGCATCACAGTTTTAAACCAAATGATTTGGCTAATTTGAGTAGCTAAAATAGCTTTAAAAGGCACTTCGCTAACTCGAGTTAGCATAATTGATAAAACGCATATGAACTTGTAAGTAGTATTCGCATTAACGGTGACGATGGCCCTCTGGAATCTTGTTTTCGCCTGATTCACTGACTGCAGTTTCTGTATATTGAGGAAAGCAGCAATGTCTGAAACATTTTTACAGATGAGTCATATTACGAAACGTTTTCCCGGCGTATTAGCGTTGAGTAATGTGGATTTTGCTTTACACAAAGGTGAGGTTCATGCGCTGCTGGGTGAGAATGGCGCAGGAAAATCTACGTTGATGAAGATCTTATCCGGTGTTTATCAGCCTGATGAAGGGGAGATTATTTTTGAGGGGCAGCCGGTTACTTTCGCTAACCCGTTAAGTGCGCAAAGTGCAGGTATCACGATTATTCATCAGGAATTTAACCTATTCCCTGAACTCACCGTTGAAGAAAATATATTTATTGGCAGGGAGTTTTGCAAAAATAATCGTTGGCGTCTGGACGAAAAACAACAGCGGCAGGCTGCGATCGATATTTTGCAAAAGTTAAACCTGAATATCGCCCCAGACACGCTGGTTGCCGATCTGACCGTTGCTCAACAACAAATGGTTGAGATAGCTAAAGCGATATCGGTCAATGCCAAGATTCTTATTATGGATGAACCTACAGCGGCACTGACGGAAACGGAAATCGACAGCTTGTTTCAGGTAACCCGTTTATTGAAAGAACAGGGGACTGGCATTGTTTACATTTCGCACCGACTGGAGGAGCTGGCGCTGATAGCCGATCGCGCTACGGTAATGCGCGATGGGCAGTTTATTGCCACCGTGGATTATGATGCGGTCAAAATTAGCGACCTGATTGCCATGATGGTCGGGCGTGACCTCGGTAATATTTATCCTCGCCGTGAACCTTTGGCTCAACGTAAGCCCGTGTTGGAAGTGAGTGGGCTGACGCGTAATGGTGTATTGAACAATATTGATTTCACGCTTTACCAAGGAGAAATCCTGGGCTTCGCCGGTCTGATGGGCGCAGGGCGTACTGAGCTGGCGCGGGCGATTTTTGGCGCGGATCCCATTGATGGTGGAACCCTTAAGCTGAACGGTAAAGTTACGGTGATTAAAGATATTCCTGATGCTATCCAACAGGGTATCAGCTATTTAACCGAGGACCGGAAAAAAGAGGGACTGGCATTAGGACTGTCCGTTGAGCGCAATATTATGTTGGGCAATTACCCTGAGTATTCCGATCGTTTTGGCAATGTGGACAGCAAACGTTGCCAGAAAACCAGCGAGGAACAGGTTAAAGCCCTACGTATTAAAACACCACATTTAGAGCAAGCCGCCTTGAATTTAAGTGGTGGTAATCAGCAGAAAATTATTATTGCCCGATGGGTGTGTAAAGACACCGATATTCTCATCTTTGATGAACCCACTCGCGGGATTGATGTGGGGGCCAAGCTTGAAATTTATGAATTAATGAATCGGCTGGTGGCAAAAGGGAAATCAATTATCATGATCTCCTCTGAATTACCGGAAGTGCTGGGTATGTGCGATCGCATTTTAGTGATGCGTAATGGGCGTATTACCGGGGAGCTAGCTTCTGATGACGCCACACAAGAAAAAATCATGCAATATGCGACGTTAGAGGACTAACTTATGACTATCTCTGTAACCTCTTCAGACAGCAATAATAAGAAAATAAAAATTAACAAAGAACTTTTAATGCGCCTTGCGCCACTTTTAAGTCTGATTATTTTGGTAATATTTTTTAGTTTTGGTTCGCCATTTTTCTTTAACACTGAAAACATTATGACAATTGCCCTGCAAACATCGGTGATTGGCATTATGGCGATTGGCGTTACCTTCGTCATTATCACTTCAGGGATCGACCTTTCTCTCGGTTCAGTCGTGGCATTTTCTGGTGTCGCGGTAGGTATCTGCGCCACGCTGGGATTGCCTCTGCCCGTCTGTATTCTTGCGGGTGTACTGGCTGGAGGATTATGCGGCTATATCAATGGTCTGCTGGTCACCAAAATGACTATCCCGCCTTTTATCGCCACGCTGGGTCTGATGATGTCCGTCAGAGGTATCAATATGGTGATGACCGATGGCCGCGCGATTTACTTCGCTGATTACCCCACCTTCAAAATGCTGGCCCAGGGACGGTTGTTTGATGTGCTGCCTTATCCCGTTTTTTACCTGGTGGTGGTGGCGCTCATCGCCGCGTACATCCTGAAGAAAACGGTGATAGGCCGCTATGTTTACGCGGTGGGCAGTAATGAGGTGGCGGCACATCTTTCCGGGATTAAAGTGCAGCGCGTGAAAATTTTCGTCTACGCCTTTTGTGGTCTGCTGACCGGGATTGCCGGGGTCATTCTGGCCTCACGTTTAAACTCCGGGCAGCCGACGGTCGGTGTGGGTTATGAGCTGGAAGCCATCGCGGCGGTTGTTATTGGCGGTACCAGTCTGATGGGCGGGATTGGCACCATCGGCGGCACCATCATTGGCGCATTCATTATGAGCGTGTTGAAAAATGGTCTGAACCTGATGGGTGTTTCCCAGTTCTGGCAAATGGTGGCCATGGGGATAGTGGTCATTGCTGCGGTTTATCTCGACACATTACGCAAAAAAATTCGTTGATTTACGCTCCCGGAAGTCACGGGACATCATAACCCTGACGTTTAGGGTGACTCACTCAGAACGGAGTAAAACAATGAGAACCAGGAATTTTGTCTATGCGTTATCCCTGCTGGCCTGTATGACATCCAGCGTTTTGGCTAAAGATATGAATCTTCCCGTGGTCAGTAAAGGTTTCCAGCATGAATTCTGGCAAACCGTAAAAATGGGGACGGAAGCGGCAGCAAAAGAGTTGGGTGACAAAACCAGCTACGTGGGCCCGGCGGATGAAACTCAGATTGCCGAGCAGATTCAGTTAGTTGAAAACGCGATGGCGCAAAAACCTAATGGACTATTACTGGCCGCGTTAGATGCCAATGCGCTGGCGCCATTAGTTGAGACCGCAAATTCACGCGGCATTAAAGTTGTGACCTTTGACTCCGGTGTGAATTCTGATATTCCGGTCAGTTTTGTCGCCACGAATAACCGTAAAGCCGGGGCTGAAGCGGCAGACGCGCTGGCAGCAGAAGTGGGCAACAAAGGAAAAGTGGGCATTATTGCGCACGTAGCAGGGACCTCCTCAGCGATTGAGCGTTCAGAAGGGTTTATTGCCCGCATGAAGGAGAAATATCCGGATATCCAGGTGCTACCGGTCCAGTATAGCGATGGCGATCCGCAAAAAGCGATGGATAAAACCATCGATATGATTCAGGCCAACCCGGATATTGCAGGGATTTATGGCACGAATGAAGGCTCAACGCTCGGCGTAGCAAACGCAATTGATAGTCAAAACCTGAAAGGCAAAGTGAAGGTGATTGGTTTTGACAGCACCGAGGCCATTATTGCCTTCCTGAAGTCCGGGGTGATTCAGGGCTTTGTTGTGCAGGACGCCTACCAGATTGGCTATCAGGGTATCAAGACGCTGAATGCGGCGGTATCCGGTCAGTCTGTACCAAAAGAGATTGATATTCCGGTGAAATTCGTTAGTGCGAAGAACATTGATACCCCAGAAATTGACAAGCTGTTACACCCATTCGGTAAAAAATAAGAGCGTTGGGGCGAGGTACTCGCCCCACTATTAGCTAACGTCAGGGAGTTACTATGAGCAGTGGATATTTCCTCGGTGTGGATGTCGGCTCTGCCAGTGTCAGGGCGGGTGTGTTCGATGCCAGCGGCAAACGTCTGGCCTTTGCGACACGCCCTATCTCGCAGTTTCGACCCGGCCCCGATCGGGTTGAGCAGTCATCTGCAGAAATCTGGCAGCAGGTTTGCGATGCGGTTAAGGGGGCAGTATCGTCATCCGGGATCTGCATTGAGGATATCCGTTCACTGGGATTCGATGCCACTTGTTCATTGGTGGCTCTCGACGAGCAGGGGCAGGGCCTGGCGGTTTCACCAGGCGAACCATCAGACCATAACATCATCATGTGGATGGATCATCGCGCGGTGCAGGAAGCTCAGCATATTAACGCTACGCAGGATCCGGCTCTACGTTACGTTGGCGGTGAAGTCAGCGTCGAAATGGAGCTTCCCAAGGTGCTGTGGCTAAAAAAACACTTTCCTGCAACCTGGCACAGTGCGCATCGTTTTTACGATTTGGCTGACTATCTTGTCTGTAAAGCCACCGGGAGTGACGTTGCTGGTCTGTGTACGCTGACCTGCAAATGGAACTATCTGGCCCATGAACAACGCTTTAGCCACTCTCTGCTCGACGCCGTAGAGTTAACGGATTTAACGGGCAAAATCCCGTCGCATATTCTTCCGCCAGGCGCCGCCGTGGGAACGCTTAGCGCCGATGCGGCCCAGGCGCTGGGGCTGACGACGGCTGTTGTCGTCGCCAGTGGGATGATTGATGCCCATGCAGGCGGTTTGGCGCTTGCTGGCGTTGAGCCTACGGGAACGTTAGCGTTGATTAGCGGAACGTCAAACTGCCATATGCTGTGCAGCAAACAGGAAATTTATACGCCGGGCGTATGGGGACCGTATTGGTCTGCCATGCTGCCTGGTTACTGGTTGACGGAGGGAGGGCAAAGCGCCGCTGGGGCATTGGTCGACTGGACGCTCCAGGAATCAGGCGCGAGTGCCGAGCTATTTCATAAGGCCGAGGCGCGGGGTTGCCATCCGATCGTTTTAGTCAACGAATGGGTTGCGGAACTTGAGAGGAAGGAGTCTGAACCTGGTCGTTATTTGCATGTGCTGGCCGATCACCATGGCAATCGCTCCCCCCGCGCGCGACCCGATGCACGGGGCAGCGTCTGCGGCTTGACTCTTGAGAGAGGCGAGATGCAGGTGGCTCGCCTGTACCTGGCGACGTTACAGGCGATTGCCTGCGGCACGCGGCACATTATGGAAGTGATGCGTGAAAACGGCCATACCATTTCCCGACTGGCGCTGTGCGGCGGCGCAACGCATAACCCGCTGTGGATGCGGGAATATGCCGATGCTACCGGATGCGATATTCATCTTATGCAGGAGGAAGATGCAGTGACGTTAGGGGCAGCTATCACCGGCGCGGTAGCAAGCGGCGCGTGGGCGAATATTCCATCTGCATGCCAGGCGATGGTTCGCTCCGGCGAGATTATTAAGGCTAATCCGGCACGGCGGGACTTCTATGACCGCAAATACCAGGCTTATCTGATGATGTGGGATCAGCAGCAGGCGATTAATCAACTTATGCAGTAAGACAAAAGTTTAAAATACTTTTATGATTGGAGATTGACGTTTTTGGATGTGGACTGGGGCATATAAATGGCTAAAACAGTAGAACAGATAGCCAGCGATCTGAATTTATCGGTTACGACCGTACGACTGGTGCTGAACGGGAAAGCAGAGCAATATCGAATCAGTGTCAAAACCCAAACGCGTATTAATGAATATGTTGAGCGCTATGGTTACGTCATAAACCATTCAGCCCGTAGCCTGAAATTGAATAAAACGGATACATTGGGACTGATTGTTCCCAATATTTCCAACGTTTTTTTTGCCACTCTCGCCGAGAAACTTGAGCAACGCTGTCGTCGCTCCGGTTATCAGTTGATGATTAGCTGTACCTATGATGATGTTGATTACGAAAATAAATTAACCAAAGCGTTAATCGCTCGCAATGTTGATGGCCTTTTTATTGTTCCCTCTACATTGGAGAATCAGCAACACCATTTACGCCAGGTCAGAAAACCGATGGTGTTACTGGACCGTGATTTTAAGTATACCGATAACGCATTGGTTGAAAGTCATAATATTTTAGGCGGCGAAAAGTTGACGCAAAGTTTGTTTGATGCCGGAAAGGCTCCAATCTGGTTTTTAGTCGGAGATACCGGATTACCCAGTATTGGCGATCGTCTGCAAGGTTACCTTAATTCTTTGAAGAATAATGGTATTCATCACCGTGATTGGGTGCGTGAAGGTCCTGACAACACTCCTGAAGGTGGCTTTCAACTGATGGATAGATTGATTGGTGAACAGGGGCGGCCACAGGCGTTTATAGCCTCATCATTACCCGTACTGGAAGGTGCTATTAACGCTATTCGCCATCGTTTCGGCACAATTCCACCTGATATTAATATTGGTACATTCGATGAACATCCGATGCTGGGATTCCTCGCCAATAATGTCTGGTCAATGCAGCAGGATGAAAATGTTTGGGCGGAAAAAGCATTCGATATGATGATGAGTGCCATAGACGACCAACCTATTAAAGAAACTGTAAAAGTACCGATGAAACTTATTAAGCGCGTAAGACAACAGTAATACGTTGCTATAAATAAATCGGCCAACTGGATCTGAGTAAATACATTCAGTGGCTGCCCATATCTGAAACCTGACCCGTCTTACTCTGCGGCTACATTTTTCGCAATTAAAGACGAGGAGAAACTGTACCCGGAGAATCATTATGGAAAGAATGCGTTTGTCACGAGAAATCATTGAAACCTGTCTTGAAATGACCAGCCTTGGATTAAATCAGGGGACGGCGGGAAATGTGAGTGCGCGATATGAGAATGGGATGTTGATCACGCCCAGCGGTATTCCTTATGAAAGACTTACTGAAAACATGATCGTGTATGTAGATAACGACGGAAAATATGATAAAGGTCAGTTACCCTCCAGCGAATGGCGTTTTCACCTGGCGGCTTACCAGACGCGTCCGGACGCCAATGCGGTCGTCCATAACCATGCTGTGCATTGTACGGCCGTTTCGATTCTCAACCGTCCAATTCCGGCAATCCATTACATGATTGCGGCGGCGGGGGGAAACTCTATTCCGTGTGCGCCTTATGCGACGTTTGGTACACGAGAGCTGTCAGAGCATGTGAGCGTCGCCCTGAAAAACCGTAAGGCAACGCTTTTACAGCACCATGGGCTGATTGCTTGTGAAGCGAATCTGGAAAAAGCACTGTGGTTGGCGCATGAAGTGGAAGTTCTGGCGCGCCTTTATCTGAGCACCCTGGCTATTGTTGATCCGGTTCCGGTGTTGGACGATGAGGAGATCGCTATTGTGCTGGAGAAATTCAAATCTTACGGATTACGAATTGAAGAGTAATTTCGCATAGCGAAAAGGAGAAATACGATGGCGAACAGAATGATTCTGAACGAAACGGCATGGTTTGGCCGGGGAGCTGTTGGTGCATTGACCGATGAAGTCATCCGTCGTGGTTATCGCAAGGCGCTGATTGTGACCGACGAAAACCTGGTGCGGTGCGGTGTTGTCGAGAAGGTGACGTCCCGGATGGATGCCGCAGGTCTGGCGTGGGACATCTATTCAGGCGTTATTCCTAACCCAACCATTGCGGTGGTGCAGGAAGGATTGGCGGTCTTTGAGCAAAGTGGCGCAGACTATCTGATAGCCATTGGCGGAGGCTCCCCGCAGGATACCTGTAAAGCGATTGGCATTATCAACAATAACCCTGAGTTTGCGGATGTACGCAGCCTCGAAGGGTTATCCCCGACGCGCTGCCCGAGCGTGCCGGTTATGGCTATCCCAACCACAGCAGGGACGGCGGCGGAAGTGACTATTAACTACGTGATCACGGATGAAGAAAACCGGCGTAAGTTTGTTTGTGTCGATCCACACGATATTCCGCAGGTGGCGTTTATCGATGCTGACATGATGGACGGCATGCCTGCGGCGTTAAAAGCGGCCACGGGTGTGGATGCCCTGACCCATGCCATTGAAGGATACATCACGCGCGCGGCGTGGGCGCTTACCGATGCGCTGCACATTAAAGCGATTGAAATTATTGCCGGGGCTTTACGCGGATCGGTCGCGGGCGACAGTCAGGCGGGGGAAGCGATGGCGCTGGGCCAGTATGTGGCGGGAATGGGTTTTTCCAACGTTGGTCTGGGATTAGTACATGGCATGGCGCACCCGCTGGGCGCGTTTTATAACACCCCGCACGGCGTCGCAAATGCCATTTTGCTGCCGCATGTGATGCACTATAACGCCGAATACACCGGGGAGAAATTCCGCGATATCGCCCGGGTGATGGGGGTGAAGGTTGAAGGACTGACGCTGGCAGAAGCACGGAAAGCGGCAGTGGATGCGGTATTTGCCCTTAACCACGATGTTGGGATCCCGCGGCACCTGCGCGATGTTGGCGTACGCAAAGAGGATATTCCTGCGCTGGCGCAGGCTGCATTTGATGATGTCTGTACCGGGGGAAATCCGCGTGAAGCGAGCCTGGGCGATATCGTTGAGCTGTACCATACCGCCTGGTAATCACCCGGCGTTTATCCGGCCTACAGGGTTGTACGATAAGTAGGCCGGATAAGGTGTTTACACCGCCATCCGGCAATAACACTACCGAGCCAGTCGTAGCTGCTGTAAATTCCCGTCGATATGTAAGTCCGTTTGCAGTCGTGCGATATCGCGACACAGAAACGCCATTTCTTTATGCATCTCAAGCTTCTTGCGCCACTTTTCCGGCACCTCATCAAGATGCGCATAAATCCCTTCCAGCGTTGAAAACTGCGTCAGCAATTGTGTGGCGCTTTTGGGGCCAATACCTGCCACGCCAGGAACCTTTGAACTACCGATCCCGGCCAGCCCCCAGTAATCGGGCAGTTGTTGCGGCAGCACGCCAAATTCTTTCTCAATGAACGGTGCATCCAGCCAGCGCTTCTGAAAATAGTCGCGAATACGCAGCGTCGGGGAGAGCAACTGACAGTAGCCTTTATCGGTGGAGACGATGGTGGCCTGATGTCCCGCCTGGCAAACTTTAACCGCCAGTGTGGCGGCTAAATCGTCGGCTTCATTACCGCTGGAGACCCAGCAGCAGACGCCGCGCTGTTCAAAAGCGGCGCGTAAGGCGGGCATTTCCTGATGCAAGTCATCTGGCATCGGTGGGCGACCGGCTTTGTAATCAGGCAGTCTTTGGTGACGCCAGCCGCTATTGCGCGCTTCATCATCAAATACCGCCACGGCGTGCGTGGGCTGACTGTGCACAATTAATTGATCGAGCGCGTGCTGGCACGTCTCCACGCAGGGAGAGCCCTGTACGGCGTGAATGCGGCGGATAAGATTCAGTGCATCGACAATAAGTAAGTGGACGGCCACGGTGTTCTCCCTAACAAATCAGGCTGTAGGGTAACATTCACGGCGGGGGGAGGCGAA
>NZ_CP069763.1:139540-190325 GCF_016893685.1 Citrobacter cronae | reverse complement strand
TTTAATCGCAGGAGACAATCTTCATCGCCAGACCGCCGCGAGAGGTTTCGCGGTATTTGGCATTCATGTCTTTCCCGGTTTCGTACATGGTCTCGATGACTTTATCGAGGCACACGCGCGGTTCGCTGGTACGGCGCAGCGCCATACGCGCGGCGTTAACCGCTTTGACCGAAGCAATGGCATTACGCTCAATGCACGGTACCTGAACCTGGCCGGCAACCGGATCGCAGGTCAGACCCAGGTTGTGTTCCATACCGATTTCCGCCGCGATGCATACCTGCGTTGGGCTACCGCCCAGCAGTTCAGCCAGACCGGCCGCTGCCATGGAGCAGGCTACGCCAACCTCTCCCTGACAGCCGACTTCGGCGCCGGAGATAGAGGCGTTCATCTTGTACAGTGAACCGATGGCGCTCGCGACCAGCATGTAGCGTGCCAGCGAGTTAGCGTTCACTTCGCGGATAAACTTGTCGTAGTAAGCCAGCACGGCAGGAACAATCCCGCATGCGCCGTTGGTTGGCGCGGTAACCACACGTCCACCGGCAGCGTTTTCTTCATTCACGGCCAGCGCGAACATGTTGATCCAGTCAACAACCGCCATCGGGTCAGTGGTGGTTTTGTCCTGGCTTACCAGCATACGCCGTAGCGCCGCCGCACGACGTGGAACGCGCAGTTTACCCGGCAATACGCCTTCGGTGGTGATACCGCGCTCAATCCCGCTACGCATCACTTCCCAGACGTTGGCAAAGTGCTGTTCCAGCTCTTCTTTGCTGTGCAGCGCCAGTTCGTTTTGCATCATCAGGCCGGAAAGCGACAGGCCGGTTTCCTGGCAATGACGTTGCAAATCCGCCGCAGATTTATACGGATACGGTACGTTTACCGGAGCGCTGTTCGGTAAACCAAAGTGTTCTTCATCAACGATGAACCCACCGCCAATGGAATAGTAAGTCTGGCTGTAAACGGCTTTTTCGCCCGCCAGTGCAGTAATACGCATCCCGTTTTCGTGCAAAGACAGATTGTCCGTATGGAAATTCATGCACTTGTCGACCGGGAATTCGACCTCATGTTGACCGTCCGCCAACAGCAAACGCCCATGAGTGTTCACATCCTGGATAAAGGCCGGGATGGCATCAATGTCTACGGTATCCGGCAGATTACCCGCCAGACCCATAATAATTGCGATATCGGTATGGTGACCTTTCCCCGTCAGGGACAAAGAACCATAAACATCAACCACTACGCGGGTTACATCAGTGAGAATTCCGCGTGCAATCAGGTCATCCGTGAATTGTTTGCCTGCTTTCATCGGGCCAACAGTATGGGAGCTGGAAGGGCCAATGCCGATTTTGAAAATATCGAATACGCTAATCATGAGGCGTCCATTGTGTATCGAGGTGCGCCGCCCCGGGGAGCGGCGCAGGGGAATTAACTGAACAGAGAGTAGGAAATTGCGGAGATAGCGATCAGGCCCATAATTACAACGAAGACGTTGCTGATATGGCCGCTGTATTTACGCATTGCCGGTACTTTCTGAATGGCATACATCGGCATCAGGAACAGAATCATCGCGATGATTGGGCCGCCCAGGGTCTCAATCATACCGAGGATGCTTGGGTTCAGCGTCGCCACAATCCAGGTGGTTACCAGCATGAACAGCGCAGTGATTTTGTTCAGTTTGTTGATTTCGATGGTTTTGCCTTTGCCGCGCAGAGACTTAATCACCATACCGTTGAAACCTTCACGTGCGCCCAGGTAGTGGCCGAGGAAGGATTTGGTGATAGCGATCATCGCGATGATTGGCGCCATCCAGGCGATAATCGGCGCGTTGAAGTGGTTCGCCAGGTAAGACAGGATAGAGATGTTCTGCTCTTTCGCTGCAGCCAGATCCGCCGGGGTCAGGCTCAGTACGCAGCTGAAAACGAAGAACATAACGGTCAGTACCATCATGATGTGAGCGAATGCCAGGATTTTGGAGCATTTCTTCTCAGCGTCATCACCGTACTCTTCACGCTTCGCCACGGCGAAGGAGGAGATGATCGGAGAGTGGTTGAAGGAGAACACCATTACCGGAATCGCCAGCCACAGAGTCATCCACAGACCGTTGCCGGTAGAAGCCGCAGAGTCAAAAGAGAGTGTTTCCAGCGCCGCGCCGCTCCACTGAGGGATCAGGTACAGAGCCAGCAGCATCAGGGCAGCAACAAACGGGAATACCAGGATGCTCATCGCCTTCACGATCATCTGCTCACCGAAGCGCACGATGGTCATCATGCCGACAATCAGGATCAGAGACAGGATGGCACGCGGCGGCGGAGTAATCGCCAGCTGGTGGGTCAGGAAGCTTTCAACGGTATTGGTGATTGCTACGCTGTAAACCAACAGAATCGGGTAGATTGCGAAGAAGTAGAGCAGGGTAATCAGTTTACCTGCGCCAACGCCAAAGTGTTCTTCTACAACTTCAGTAATGTCTTCACCCGGGTTTTTACCGGACAACACGAAGCGGGTCAGGCCACGGTGTGCAAAGAAGGTCATTGGGAAGGCAAGGATTGCCATGATGATCAGCGGGATCATACCGCCTACACCTGCGTTAATCGGCAGGAACAATACACCCGCGCCAATCGCCGTGCCGTAAAGGCCCAGCATCCACATGGTATCCGTCTTGCGCCATGCGCTGCGGGTCTGGCCCGTAACGATAGTGCTGGTTTGAGTGTTTTCCATCTATTTCTCCTGGAGGAAGCTTAAAAAGTCGGGTTTGGGGTCAATCCAATGAGAAAGAACCCGACTGTAAATCGAAATTCGTTGAGCGATTTTTTATATAATTTTTCGCCGTAATAATTTGCGGGCGGAAAGATACATTTTAGTAATGAATGTATCAGTGATCGCGATCCCAAATGCAATAATCCACCTTTTATGTGGATAAATTTGGACCATTAATCTGTTAAAAAATAGTCAAAGCGAATTTACGGGCGCAGAGGCTAACATTAACGACATATCTCATGAAAGCGAAGGCGCGAAGATACGAGCGTTGCGCTGTAAAAACTGTTGTTTTTAGAGGATTTTGGCGACTAATAATAATTTCCTAAGATAAATAACGGTTGGTTTTTGGAAGTAATCGTTTGCGTGGCGCGTGATTTTTAACGACATATCATTGGTATTTATATAATCGTCTGAGCTATGTGACTGGTATCACTAAAAAAAGCCGGGAGGCGACTGCGCCAAACCCGGCTTTGATATGGACAAAACTGTCACCCCGATAGCGTCTGCTATCGGGTGTTGAAGGTCAGGCGCAGATCTCGTAGCAAGGGATGTACGCGGAGCCTGGCAACTTCATACGATGCTGCGCAACGAATCCCTGCAGGAGATCGTCCATGCGGCGCATCATTTCGCGGTCACCGTGGATTTTGTACGGGCCAAACTCTTCGATGGCGCGAATGCCGACTTCCTTCACGTTACCGGCCACAATACCCGAGAATGCACGACGCAGGTCGGCCGCCAGAACTTCAACGGGTTGATCCGGATACAGTTTCAGGTTAGCCATGTTTTCATGGGACGGCTCGAACGGCATCTGTAAATCAGGTGCGATACGAATCGACCAGTTAAAGCTGTAGGCGTCTCCGGTGTCGCGACGGTTCTCTTTTACCAACGGCATCGCTTTTTTCATCAAGCGCGCAACTTCCGCCGCATCGTCAATGATAATGCGATAGTGTCGGCGGGCATCTTCCCCCAGCGTGTGTACGATAAACTCGTCCAGCACGCGGAAGTAATCGGCGCTCTCTTTTGGTCCGGTCAAAATCAGCGGTAGCACCTGATCTTTATTAGCCGGGTTCATCAGGATCCCCAGCAGATACAACAGCTCTTCCGCAGTCCCGACGCCACCCGGGAAGATGATAATACCGTGGGCGATGCGCACGAACGCTTCCAGACGTTTTTCAATGTCCGGCATGATGATCAGTTCGTTAACCAGCGGGTTAGGCGGCTCAGCGGCGATGATTGACGGTTCAGTCATACCAATAAAGCGGCTGTCTTTGTAACGCTGCTGGGCGTGACCGACCGCTGCGCCTTTCATTGGCGCTTCCATCGCTCCCGGACCGCAGCCGGTACAGATGTTCAACTCACGCAGGCCCAACTGGGTGCCGACGCGACGCGCATACAGGTATTCATTTTCGTTGATTGAGTGACCGCCCCAGCAGACGACCATGTTCGGCGCTTCACCGACATGTAGCGCTCGGGCGTTACGCAGGATCGAGAACACCAGGTTGGTAATATGCACTGAACTTTCGAGATCCAGATGCTGAAAACGACCCGCGTTATGGATCTGAGCATTGACGAACAGAATGTCGCGCAGCACGGCAAACAGGTTGGCCTGCAGCGCACGAATGATGCGCCCATCAACAAACGCATCTTCAGGCGGGTTAATCAGCTCCAGCTTCACGCCCCGTTCGCGGCGCAGCACGTTAATATCGAAATTTTCAAAGCGGGACAGCAGTTCTTTGCTGTTGTCGGTTAGACTACCGGAGTTCAGAACGGCAAGTGAACAGTTACGAAACAGTTGATACAGGTCGCTGCTGGCCGTGCGTTTAAGTAATTCGACTTCCAACTGCGACAACATGTCCATTGAGCCAAGTGGGCTAATATGTGTAATCAAGTAGACTCCTTATGGGACGCAAAACGTCATTCCCTGGTAGTTACAATAGCCCTGGCTGATGGCCTTTCACAACCTTGCGCGCGGAATCCGACACGCAAAATTGAGAAAAAAGATTACTGACGTACCAGTCGGCCCGTAGCTGGCGTGAAATCGGTATTGGTGCGCCATGGGTTAATGTCCAGACCGCCACGCCGCGTGTAGCGCGCATAGACGCTCAGTTTCTCCGGCTGGCAGAAGCGCAGAATGTCATTGAAAATACGCTCCACGCACTGCTCGTGAAATTCATTATGGTGGCGGAAGGAGACCAGATAACGCAGCAGCTTCTCCCGGTCGATTTTGCGTCCGCGATACTGAATTTGTATGGAGCCCCAGTCGGGCTGGTGGGTGATCAGACAGTTGGATTTCAGCAGATGGCTGACCAGCGTCTCTTCCACCGCTTTTTCGCCGCTCACGGCATTTTCCAGATATTCAGTGCTGAACTGGTAGTTATCAATGACGATATCCTGATTATCGATACAGGTGCCGTTAAAGTGGGCGATCGGTTGTCCTTCCAGTTCGTCAAGGCGGTATAGCGCCACGCTGACATCGCCCTGAGCGCAGGCGCGCAGATCGTTTTCCAGCGTCTGGCGTACCGCCTCCCAGGAGTCAAAACGCGTCTGGTTAAAACTGTTCAGGTACAGCTTAAAGCTTTTCGATTCAATCAGATTTACGCTGGTGTAATCCAGCTCCACATGACCGACCGCAACCTGCGGTAAGCCGTTAGCATTCAGCCATGACAGTTCATACAGCGTCCAGATGTCGGCACCGTGGAAAGGCAAATTATCGGCCTTTAAATCCAGCGGGTCGCGGTTGAGGCTGCGCGGAACGCCCTGCAACAAACTGGCATCGTAATTGTCCCGGTAATCCGTTGATTTACCGAGAGTCAGGCCGTCAAGCGCCCGATGATTTTCATAAGAAGACATGTTTCACCGTCATAAACCAGATACACTATGCGACAAGTGTATCCTGGCTTTTGTGAAGAGAGAAATCAGTGGACGAATTGACAGCGCAGGCGTTGACAGCCTTTACGACGCGTTATTGCGACGCGTGGCATGACAAAAACAACAGCTGGCCGCTCAGCGAAGAGCTGTATGGCGTACCTTCACCATGCATCATTTCTTCCACTAACGATGCGGTTTACTGGCAACCTCAGCCTTTTGTCGGTGAAAAAAACGTCAATGCGGTTGAACGTGCCTTTGACATTGTGATACAACCTGCCGTTCATGCTTTTTACACCGCCCAGTTTGCCGGGGATATGCACGCGCAGTTTGCGAATGAAAAGCTGACGTTGCTGCAAACCTGGAGTGAGGATGACTTCAGGCGCGTCCAGGAAAACCTGATTGGTCACCTGGTTACGCAAAAGCGACTCAAGCTCTCGCCTACGCTTTTTATTGCCACGCAGGACAACGAACTTGATGTCATCTCGGTGTGCAATCTGTCCGGTGAAGTGTGCAAAGAAACGCTGGGAACCCGTCAACGAACGGTGCTGGCGGCCTCGCTTGCGGAATTCCTCACTCAACTTAAGCCAGTTCTGTAATCCAGTTTGCCCTCAATCGTGTGAGATATCTCTTACAAACCCTGTAGGACATTGCCAGGTAATAAGTGAAGACTTAATGAATTGAAAAACTAATAATTACTTATAATTCAATTTGTTAATATTTTATTGTCAACTTTCATATGAAAATTATCTTAAGGGTATGTCTGTAGGTATCTTGTAAGACAAAGCGAAACAGGCGATTCTATATATGTCGACAAGGAGTCGCACAACGAAGTGAACATCAGGATGATGGCTCTTCGGCAGGACACACCAGGATGGTGTTGCAAGGACAGGCTTCAGGATGAAGCAAAGAGGAAAGCGCGGGATGCGTTAAAGGACACCTCCAGGATGGAGAATGAGAGCCGGTCAGGATGTTCGGCGGGTCAGGATGGCCAGGACGCTTCAGGATGAAGTTTTCACATCGGGGTGGTGTGAGCAGGATGCAAAAGTTCAGGATGAACAAGGTCGCAAGACCACAGGAAAAGTTGTCACGGATGAGCAGGGAGCACCAAAAGTAGCTGGAATGCTGCGAAACGAACCGGGAGCACTGTTTTTACAGTGCTCCCTTTTTTTATTTCCTTTTCACTAATGCTATTCTTCGCGCCAGATTTTTCATCATTGAGGTTAATTTCATGACGACTCATGACCGTGTGCGCCAGCAGTTACACGCGCTTGAAGCGCTACTGCGTGAACATCATCACTGGCGGATGGACGAGCCAGCAGAGCATCTGTTTGCCAGCACGCAGCCTTTTTGTATGGATACCATGGAGCCGGTCGAATGGCTGCAGTGGGTGTTGATTCCCCGTATGCATACGCTGCTTGATAATGCGCAGCCGCTACCGCAGGCTTTTGCCATCGCACCGTATTACGAAATGGCGCTGACGGCCGATCACCCGCAACGCGACATTCTCCTGACGGCATTGCAGGAACTGGATGCGCTATTTACAAGTGATAACGCCTGATGCTGGAGATCCTCTATCAGGACGAATGGCTGGTTGCGGTCAATAAACCTTCTGGTTGGCTGGTTCACCGCAGTTGGCTCGACCGCGATGAGAAAGTGGTGGTGATGCAAACGGTGCGCGACCAGATTGGTCAGCACGTGTTTACCGCCCACCGGCTCGACAGACCGACCTCCGGCGTGCTGCTGATGGGGCTGTCCAGCGAAGCCGGGCGGTTGCTGTCTCAGCAGTTTGAACATCATCAAATGCAGAAACGCTATCATGCGATTGTGCGTGGCTGGCTGATGGACGACGCCGTGCTGGATTACCCGCTGGTGGAAGAGCTGGATAAGATAGCCGATAAATTTGCCCGCGAGGATAAAGAGCCGCAGCCTGCGGTCACCCATTATCGCGGTCTGGCGACGGTTGAAATGCCGGTGGCGACCGGGCGCTATCCCACCACCCGTTACGGGCTGGTGGAACTGGAGCCTCAGACCGGTCGTAAGCACCAGCTCAGACGCCATTTGGCTCACTTGCGCCATCCGATTATTGGCGACAGCAAGCATGGTGATTTACGGCAAAACCGCAGCGCCGCAGAGCATTTCGGCTGTCAGCGCTTGATGCTGCATGCCAGCCAGCTTGAGCTGACTCATCCTTTCACTGGCGAGCCGTTGGTTATTCGCGCCGGGCTGGATGAGGTCTGGATGCAGGCGCTGTCACAGTTTGGCTGGCGCGGACTTCTCCCTGAGAATGAAAGGGTTGAGTTCAGCGGGCTGTCAGGTCAGGATGAACAGATAGATTCTTAAGTCCCTGGAGATAAAGGTTATGGCGGAAATTGGAATTTTTGTCGGCACGATGTATGGAAACGCGCTGCTGGTTGCCGAAGAGGCCGAGGCGATTTTAACTGCGCAGGGCCATAAAGCCACGGTATTTGAAGACCCGGAGCTTACCGACTGGCAGGCATATCAGGATAAATATGCATTGGTGGTAACCTCAACGACCGGGCAGGGCGATCTGCCGGATAGTATCGTACCGCTGTTTCAGGGAATCAAAGAGAGTCTTGGTTTCCAGCCGAATCTGCGTTATGGCGTCATTGCGCTTGGCGACAGCAGCTACGTTAATTTTTGCAATGGCGGCAAGCAGTTCGATGCGCTGTTACAGGAACAAAGCGCGCAGCGCGTAGGTGAAATGCTGCTGATTGATGCCAGCGAGCATCCTGAACCGGAAAGCGAATCTAATCCCTGGGTAGAAAACTGGGGCACCTTGCTTAAATAATCCCTCGCCCGCACGGGCATACAACCCCCATTAGAAAACCGTAGGCCGGGTCAGGCGAAGCCGACACCCGGCAATAAAACCCCAATTACGTGAACTAACTTCCATTGCTTTGGGCTTATGCCCCAAACAACTTCTCACTGCCTCCCTAATGTTGTGTTCATGCACGGTGAGGGAAAGTGGCACTCCTTCATATACTTTTCCCGTCAGTTCCCGGAATGGCAGCGAGTCAGAATAAAACGGCCCTGAGCTGTACCAAAACTGCCACACACTAACCTCTCATTCTGATCACCCTACAGGTGCTGTACAGAATGAACTGGCGCAAGCCAGGATTCAGGAGTGCAACAATGAGTTCATTAAGTCAGGCGGCGAGCAGCGCGGAAAAACGCACTAACGCTCGCTACTGGATAGTGGTGATGCTGTTTATCGTCACATCCTTCAACTACGGCGATCGCGCCACCTTATCCATTGCCGGTTCGGAGATGGCCAAAGACATTGGCCTGGATGCGGTAGGCATGGGGTATGTATTCTCCGCTTTCTCATGGGCGTATGTCATCGGCCAGATCCCCGGCGGCTGGTTGCTCGATCGCTTCGGCTCCAAACGTGTTTATTTCTGGTCCATTTTTATCTGGTCCATGTTTACCCTGCTGCAGGGCTTCGTCGATATCTTTAGCGGCTTCGGTATTATCGTCGCGCTGTTTACCCTGCGCTTCCTCGTAGGGTTAGCCGAAGCCCCCTCTTTCCCCGGCAACAGTCGTATTGTGGCGGCGTGGTTCCCGGCGCAGGAAAGGGGCACGGCGGTCGCTATCTTTAATTCGGCGCAATACTTTGCCACCGTTATCTTCGCGCCAATCATGGGTTGGCTGACTCATGAAGTGGGTTGGTCACACGTGTTCTTCTTTATGGGCGGTCTCGGAATTGTTATCAGCTTTATCTGGTTGAAGGTGATTCATGAACCGAACCAGCATCCGGGCGTAAACCAAAAAGAGCTGGAATACATTGCCGAAGGCGGGGCGCTGATCAATATGGATCAGGCGGCAGCCAAAGCTAAAGTACCGTTCAGCGTGAAGTGGGGGCAGATCAAACAACTGCTGGGTTCGCGGATGATGATTGGTATTTATATTGGCCAATACTGCATTAATGCGCTGACCTACTTCTTTATCACCTGGTTCCCGGTTTATCTGGTGCAGGCGCGCGGTATGTCCATTCTGAAAGCCGGCTTTGTTGCCTCGGTCCCGGCCATTTGCGGATTTGCGGGCGGCGTGCTCGGCGGCATTATTTCCGACTGGCTGATGCGCCGTACCGGTTCGCTGAATATCGCGCGTAAAACGCCAATCGTCATGGGGATGCTGTTATCGATGGTGATGGTGTTCTGTAACTACGTCAACGTCGAGTGGATGATCATCGGCTTTATGGCGCTGGCCTTCTTCGGCAAAGGCATCGGCGCGTTGGGATGGGCGGTGATGGCCGATACCGCGCCAAAAGAGATCAGCGGTCTGAGCGGCGGCCTGTTCAATATGTTTGGCAACATTTCCGGCATCGTCACGCCAATTGCCATTGGCTACATTGTGGGCACTACCGGCTCGTTTAACGGCGCGTTGATTTACGTAGGGGTACATGCGCTGATTGCTGTCGTCAGTTATCTGGTGCTGGTGGGGGATATTAAACGTATCGAATTGAAACCTGTCACAGGACAATGACGATGACAACACAATCGAGTCCCGTTATTACCGATATGAAGGTCATCCCGGTGGCCGGGCATGACAGCATGCTGCTCAATATTGGCGGTGCGCATAACGCATATTTTACCCGCAATATCGTGGTGCTCACCGATAACGCCGGCAATACCGGGGTTGGTGAAGCGCCGGGCGGTGAAGTGATTTATCAGACGCTGGTGGATGCAATCCCACAGGTGTTGGGACAGGAAGTCGCGCGTCTGAATAAAGTGGTTCAGCAGGTGCATAAAGGCAACCAGGCCGCTGACTTTGACACTTTCGGCAAAGGCGCCTGGACCTTTGAACTGCGGGTTAATGCGGTGGCCGCGCTTGAAGCCGCATTGCTCGATCTGCTGGGCAAGGCGCTGAACGTTCCGGTTTGTGAACTGTTAGGGCCAGGCAAGCAGCGCGATGCGGTCACTGTGCTCGGCTATCTGTTCTATGTCGGCGATCGCAGCAAAACCGATCTGCCGTATCTGGAGAGCACGCCGGGCCACCATGAGTGGTATCACCTGCGTCACCAGCAAGCGATGAACAGTGACGCGGTGGTGCGCCTGGCAGAGGCTTCGCAAGATCGCTACGGCTTTAAAGATTTCAAACTCAAGGGGGGCGTACTGCCCGGCGAGCAAGAAATCGACACCGCTCGTGCGCTGAAAAAACGCTTCCCGGAGGCGCGTATTACGGTTGATCCCAACGGGGCCTGGCTGCTGGATGAAGCCATTTCCCTGTGTAAAGGGCTGAACGATGTTCTGACTTATGCTGAAGATCCGTGCGGTGCCGAACAGGGTTTTTCAGGCCGCGAAGTGATGGCCGAGTTCCGCCGTGCGACCGGTCTGCCGGTGGCGACCAATATGATCGCCACCAACTGGCGTGAAATGGGGCATGCGGTGATGCTGAATTCAGTAGATATTCCGCTGGCCGATCCGCACTTCTGGACCCTTTCCGGCGCGGTGCGCGTGGCACAGTTATGCGATGACTGGGGCCTGACCTGGGGCTGCCATTCCAACAACCATTTTGATATTTCGTTGGCGATGTTTACCCACGTTGGCGCCGCGGCACCGGGCAACCCGACGGCTATCGACACCCACTGGATCTGGCAGGAGGGCGATTGCCGTCTGACCAAAAATCCGCTGGAGATTAAAAACGGAAAAATTGCGGTACCCGATGCGCCCGGTCTGGGCGTGGAGCTGGACTGGGAGCAGATACAGAAAGCCCATGAGGCCTATAAGGCGCTGCCCGGCGGCGCGCGTAATGACGCAGGCCCGATGCAGTACCTGATTCCCGGATGGACTTTTGACCGTAAACGTCCCGTTTTCGGCCGCCACTAATTTTGAATAAGGATTTAAATATGAGCGCACAATTTACTACCCCCGTCGTGACCTCTATGCAGGTGATCCCGGTTGCGGGCCATGACAGCATGCTGATGAACCTGAGCGGTGCTCATGCCCCGTTCTTTACACGTAATATTGTGATTATTAAAGATAACTCTGGCCATACCGGGGTAGGGGAAATTCCTGGCGGCGAAAAAATTCGTCAGACCCTGGAAGATGCCATTCCGCTGGTGGTGGGTAAAACGCTGGGTGAGTACAAAAACGTACTGAACGCGGTACGTAATACGTTTGCCGATCGTGATGCCGGTGGCCGTGGTTTGCAGACTTTCGATTTACGTACCACTATTCATGTGGTTACCGGGATCGAAGCGGCGATGTTGGATCTGTTAGGTCAGCATCTGGGCGTCAACGTCGCATCTCTGCTGGGCGATGGTCAGCAACGTAGCGAAGTCGAAATGCTTGGCTATCTGTTCTTCGTTGGTAACCGTAAAGCGACGCCGCTGCCGTATCAAAGCCAACCGGATGAAAAATGCGACTGGTATCGCCTGCGTCATGAAGAGGCGATGACCCCGGACGCGGTAGTGCGTCTGGCGGAAGCAGCGTATGAGAAATATGGTTTCAACGACTTCAAACTGAAAGGCGGCGTACTGGCCGGGGAAGAAGAAGCGGAATCTATTGTGGCGCTGGCGAAACGCTTTCCACAGGCGCGCGTCACGCTCGATCCCAACGGCGCATGGTCGCTGAATGAAGCGATTAAAATTGGTAAGTACCTGAAAGGATCGCTGGCTTATGCGGAAGATCCGTGCGGCGCAGAGCAGGGCTTCTCCGGTCGTGAAGTGATGGCGGAATTCCGTCGAGCTACCGGGCTGCCGACGGCGACCAATATGATCGCTACCGACTGGCGTCAGATGGGGCATACCCTGTCGTTGCAGTCCGTGGATATCCCGCTGGCGGATCCGCACTTCTGGACGATGCAGGGTTCTGTTCGCGTGGCGCAGATGTGCCATGAGTTCGGGCTGACCTGGGGCTCGCACTCTAACAACCACTTTGATATTTCGCTGGCGATGTTTACTCATGTCGCGGCGGCGGCGCCTGGGAAAATTACCGCTATCGATACCCATTGGATCTGGCAGGAAGGTAACCAGCGACTGACCAAAGAACCTTTTGCAATCAAGGGTGGTATGGTGCAGGTTCCGGCGAAACCGGGCCTGGGCGTGGAGCTGGATATGGATCAGGTGATGAAAGCGCATGAGCTGTATCAGCAACATGGACTGGGTGCACGTGATGATGCGATGGGAATGCAGTATCTGATCCCGAACTGGACATTTGATAATAAGCGCCCGTGCATGGTACGCTAAGCGAACTGGGACCGCTCCCATAAATGGAGCGGTTTTCCTCCTGGTGTATGCTTAACACAGTCAACATGCGTAAGGATGCTTTATGAAAATAGTGATCGCACCGGATTCCTATAAGGAAAGTTTGAGTGCGCTTGAAGTCGCAACGGCGATTGAACTGGGATTCCGTGAGATCTGGCCTGAGGCGGATTACGTGAAAATCCCGGTCGCAGATGGCGGTGAGGGAACGGTCGAAGCGATGGTTGCCGCTACGCAAGGCCACCTTGTGCATGTTGATGTTACCGGCCCTTTGGGCAATACAATTCAGGCTTTTTATGGTTTATCCGGCGATGAGCGCTCGGCGTTTATTGAAATGGCAGCCGCCAGCGGGCTGGAGCAGGTTCCTGCTAATTTACGCGATCCGCTGAAAACGACCTCCTGGGGAACCGGGGAGCTAATTCGTCATGCGCTGGATGCGGGCGTGGAGCATATCATCATTGGGATTGGCGGTAGCGCCACCAATGATGGCGGTGCTGGTATGGTGCAGGCGCTGGGCGCAAGGTTGCTGGATGCGCAAGATGAAGATATTGCTCATGGCGCGATGGGCCTGGAATCGCTCACCCGGATTGATATCTCGCAGTTAGACCCGCGTCTTGCCGGATGTCGTATCGAAGTGGCCTGCGACGTCACTAACCCGTTGACCGGTAAAGAAGGAGCCTCAGTGGTCTTTGGCCCACAAAAGGGGGCGACGGCGGAGATGATTCCGCGTCTTGATCGGGCGCTTACGCACTATGCGCAACTGATCGCGCGCGATCTGGACGTCAATGTGCTGGAGCTGGCCGGCGGTGGCGCTGCTGGCGGTATGGGGGCGGCGCTGTATGCGTTTTGCGGCGCACAGCTACGCCGCGGTATTGAGATCGTGACGGATGCGTTACGCCTGGATGCCTGCGTTGCGGATGCAGACTTAGTGGTGACAGGTGAAGGGCGTATCGACAGCCAGACTATTCACGGTAAGGTTCCGGTTGGCGTGGCGAAGATCGCAAAGCGTTACAACAAACCGGTGATCGGCATTGCCGGTAGCCTGACGGCGGATGTCGGTGTTGTGCACCAGCATGGGCTGGATGCGGTTTTCAGCGTCATCTATACCATTTGTTCGCTGGATGAGGCGCTGAAGAATGCGAATGAGAACGTACGCATGACCGCGCGCAACGTGGCTGCGACGCTGAAAGCGGGGCAACAGTTACGCTGAGTTACAGGCCGGATGGCGGTCACACCGCCATCCGGCGAATATCAGCCCAACAACTTCTTCGCTTCGCGGGCAACGTTGTCCATTTCATCCAGCAGCTCTAAAAACTCAGGCTCCAGCTCTTCTTCTTTGGTCCCGCTACGTAATTGTTGCTCAATGAGCTGGCACAGGTTTTTCATGCGCGGGACGCCGCTATAGCCGCAACTACCGTGCAGCTTATGAATCATATCCACCAGCCCTTCAGGGTTTTCGCCTACCAGTTGTTCTTCAATTTTGTTGCGCACCTCGGGTAGAAAATCGAGCAGCATTTGCAGCATATCCCGCGCCAGATCGTTTTTCCCTGCGGCTTGTCTTAATGCCAGTTGCCAGTCGAGCGTGGTATTCGGATTGACGACCGGCTCCGGAGGTTCAACCGCGAGCGCCCTAAGCGATGTGGCCGCGCCGGGTTTGTAGCGTAACAGGAGATTGTGCAGCTTATCTTCTTCGATAGGCTTCGCCAGGTAATCATTCATCCCGGCGCTGAGCAGCTTCTCTTTTTGCCCGGCCATCGCATGCGCGGTGACCGCAATAACTGGCGTCTGTTGTTGATGAGGCAACTGGTGGATCAGTTCGCAGGCGCGAATACCGTCCATGTCGGGCATCTGAATATCCATCAGGATCAGATCAAACGGCATCTGTTTGGCGCGATCCACCGCCTGGTGCCCGCTGTCGCAGAGTACGACGTGCTGTACCTTATCTTCCAGCAGTGCGCCGATCAGCTTGAGGTTCGCCGGGTTGTCGTCCACCGCCATAACGGTCATGGCGATTTTGCTTTCATCTGGCAATGGCTGATCCGCGCTGTAGTTCAACTGGCAATACTCTGTCAGCGCAGGCAGCAGTCGGGTTGAGGTGAGAGGCTTCAGCAGACACGCCGCCGCGCCGCCTTGTTTCAATTTCTCGGCGTTAATCTGTGCGTGACAGGGCAGGGCTAATAACAGGAAATCGGTCATCGCCGCTGCGCTTGCCAGCCGCTCATGTTGCATGGTGAGCGGTTCGCGCAACGTGACCGGAATGCCAATCAGCAGAATATCGTAGTGATCCTTCGGCAGCCCGGAGAATGAAGGGCTGTAAATCACCTCCAGCGGCGTTTCACTTAATATATCTAACGTGCATTGCGCGGCAGTGGCGTTAGGTTCGACATAAGCCAGTCGTTTACCAGCAAGGCACCGGGTTGTCGAGCGATCGATGAGAACGTTAGGGTTGAGATCGAGACTAATATGAAACCAGAAGGTGGATCCGCGGTTCGGCTGGCTATGGAAGGAGATATCCCCGCCCATTTCGTTGACCAGTTTTTGCGTAATGACCAGACCCAGTCCGGTACCGCCGTGGCGGCGGGAAATACTGGCGTCCGCCTGACGGAAGGCCTGGAACAGGCGTGACTGATCGCGCTCAGGGATTCCGATGCCGGTATCGCGGATTTGCACTTCAATTTGCACTTTCGTGTTACTGAGGGCGCGTTTCTCGACCAGAATGTCGATATTACCGCCTTCGGTAAATTTGATGGCATTGCCGACCAGATTGGTAATGACCTGCTGTAAGCGCAGCGGGTCGCCGATGACGTTGTCCGGCACATCATTCTTAATATTCAGCGTCAGCTCAAGCCCTTTATCATGGGACGAATGCGCTAACAGTGTGACGACGTCATCCAGCGTGCTGCGTAGCGGGAACGGAATGCTTTCCAGAATGAGCTTGCCCGCTTCCAGTTTGGAGAAATCGAGCACATCATTGATGATGGCCAGCAGATTGTTGGCCGATCGCTCAATCGTATTCAGGTGATCGCGTTGCGTGGTGTTAAGCTCGGTTTTCAGCGTCAGGCGCGTAAAGCCAATCACGCCATTCAGCGGGGTGCGTAGCTCGTGCGACATGTTAGCCAGAAACTCAGACTTAATTCGGGCCGCCTCCTGGGCGCGTTTTTTCGCCAGATCCAGTTCGACGTTCTGAATTTCCATCTGCTCCAGGGTTTCACGCAGGTCGGAAGTCGCCTGATCGATATTGTGCTGCATCTCTTCATGGTAGGCTGCAAGAGACATCGCCATCGAGTTGATACCGTTTTTGAGCATATCCAGCTCGCCCAGCATGAAACCTTCCACACGGCTGTCGAGCTGCCCTCTACGTATACGGTCAACGGTATTCACCATGTTGCGAATCGGGCCGGTTACGTCGCGCATCAGACGCCAGCCGAAAATTAACGCAATACCAATACAAAACAGCATCATTACGCTGGAGATAAAGATCTCTTTATATTGCTGCAGTCGAACCGACTTGAGGTCCAGTTCAAGCGCTACATACCCCAGCATATTTTGCGTATTTTTGGCGTCGCTTATGGCAGATTCATCCGGCGAATAGCTTTCCGATATAATTGGCGTTCGCAGGATCATGATATCCCCGAGCCGGGTGACGCTCAGCTTACGGGGAAACGGTGAACCGGTCGCCAGCTGCATTTCAGACGGATCGAGATGAAAATTGGAGGTGACAAACAGCCGGTTGTTCTCGTCATAGACAGAAATTGCCCGCACGATATCGGAATGGCGGCGATGCAGCACGCTGATGAGCTGGCCGATGGATTCCCTGTTTTGCAGGTTCATGCCATATTCGCTGGAGACCGCCAGTGGTTCTATGATACTGGCGCCGGCATCTTCCAGTTGACGCTGCAAGTCGTTATAGCGATGCACAACAAAAAAGATACTGAGCAGCAAACCAATCAGGACGGTCGGGGCCAGGATCAGAATCATCATGCGTGCGCGCAGGCTGTAGTTGGTCATGGAGTTCCGTTATGGGACAATTAGGGTCACACTGTTAAATAGAGAAATATCTCGTCGATGGCGCAATTCTACTCTGCAAAACGACGCGTGACGACGCGTCAGATCATAACCGTTACCGTCAATGACCTCGATCCTTTTGGTCAGGGTGTCGCTCGCCATAACGGAAAGGCGTTGTTTATACCGGAATTGCTACCCCAGGAAAGCGCAGAGGTGGTGATTACCGAAGATAAAAAACAGTTTGCCCGCGCGCAAGTAAAACGACGTTTAAACGACAGTCCACAACGTGAAGTGCCACGTTGCCCGCATTTTGGCGTCTGTGGCGGTTGCCAGCAGCAGCACGCCAGCATCCCGTTGCAGCAGCGTAGCAAAAGCGCGGCGTTAGCGCGTTTAATGAAATGTGAAGTGTCGGATGTTATCGCTGATACCCCGTGGGGCTATCGTCGTCGCGCACGTTTGAGCCTGAACTATCGGTCAAAAGAACAAAAATTGCAGATGGGTTTTCGCAAATCCGGTTCCAGCGACATTATTGATGTCAAACAATGCCCTATTCTGGTGCCCCAACTTGAAGCGCTGTTGCCCCACATCAGGGCGTGTCTGGAGAGTTTGCAAGGGTTACGTCATCTCGGTCATGTTGAGCTGGTGCAGGCAGGGAGCGGCGCGTTGATGATTTTGCGCCACACGGCGCCATTAAGTGCTGCGGATAAAGAAAAACTGGAATGCTTTTCGCATTCTCAGGGGCTGTCTTTGTTTCTGGCCCCGCAAAGCGAGATACTGGAATCAGTATCAGAAGAATCGCCCTGGTATGACTCAAATGGACTACGGTTAAGCTTCAGCCCGCGTGATTTTATTCAGGTCAATGCAGGGGTAAACCAAAAAATGGTCGCCTGTGCTCTGGAATGGCTGGATGTGCGACCTGAAGATCGCGTGCTCGATCTGTTCTGCGGTATGGGGAATTTTACTCTGCCGCTGGCTGTGCGGGCAGCAAGCGTGGTGGGGGTTGAAGGAGTACCGGCGCTGGTCGAAAAAGCCCGGGAAAACGCGCTGAATAACGGATTACACAACGTGACATTCTTTCATGAAAACCTTGAGGAGGATGTTACCCAGCAGCCGTGGGCGAAAAACGGATTCGACAAAGTATTGCTCGATCCTGCGCGTGCGGGGGCTGCCGGTGTGATGCAACATATTATAAAATTAAGCCCTGGTCGCGTTGTTTATGTATCCTGTAACCCCGCAACGCTGGCTCGTGACAGCGACGCTTTGCTCAACGCGGGATATGCCATACGGCGACTGGCAATGCTCGATATGTTCCCGCACACTGGACACCTGGAATCGATGGTCCTGTTTGAGCGTTTGTAATGAAATTTGTACCCATTGGATTTCGGGTTGTAATGCAGCATGAAAGACAATGGGTATGGCTTGTCGACTTCGACAGGCCAGGCCCCTAAAGGAGAGGACAATGGTTGCGGTAAGAAGTGCACATATAAATAAAGCTGGTGAGTTTGATCCCAAGAAATGGATCGCGAGTCTGGGAATCTCCAGCCAGCAGTCGTGTGAACGCTTAGCCGAAACCTGGGCGTACTGCCAGCAGCAAACACAGGGACATCCTGATGCGGATTTGCTGCTATGGCGTGGCGTGGAGATGGTAGAAATACTCTCTATGTTGAGCATGGATATCGACACGCTGCGTGCGGCAATGCTGTTTCCTCTGGCGGATGCCAACGTGGTCAGTGAGGACATCCTGCGTGAAAGCGTGGGTAAATCCATTGTGCATCTTATCCATGGCGTGCGCGATATGGCGGCGATACGCCAGCTGAAAGCCACGCATACCGATTCAGTCTCTTCCGAGCAGGTCGATAACGTCCGCCGTATGCTGCTGGCAATGGTGGATGATTTCCGCTGCGTGGTCATCAAGCTGGCGGAGAGGATCGCGCATCTGCGTGAAGTGAAAGACGCACCGGAAGATGAACGCGTTCTGGCGGCAAAAGAGTGCACCAATATCTATGCGCCGCTGGCCAACCGTTTGGGCATCGGACAATTAAAATGGGAGCTGGAAGATTACTGCTTCCGCTACCTGCACCCGGCCGAATACAAACGCATTGCTAAGCTGCTGCACGAGCGTCGCATCGATCGCGAACACTATATTGAAGAGTTCGTTGGTCATCTGCGCTCAGAAATGAAAACGGAAGGCGTCAAAGCCGAAGTGTACGGGCGTCCGAAGCATATCTACAGCATCTGGCGTAAAATGCAGAAAAAGCAGTTAGCCTTCGATGAACTGTTCGATGTGCGCGCGGTGCGCATCGTGGCGGAGCGTCTACAGGACTGCTATGCCGCGCTCGGGATAGTACATACTCACTATCGCCATCTGCCGGATGAGTTCGATGATTACGTCGCTAATCCGAAACCCAACGGCTACCAGTCGATCCATACGGTTGTGTTGGGGCCGGGTGGAAAAACCATTGAAATCCAGATCCGCACTAAACAGATGCATGAAGATGCCGAACTGGGAGTGGCGGCGCACTGGAAGTACAAAGAAGGTGCCGTCACGGGCATGCGTTCTGGGCATGAAGACCGCATTGCGTGGCTGCGTAAGCTGATCGCCTGGCAGGAAGAGATGGCGGATTCCGGCGAAATGCTGGATGAAGTGCGCAGCCAGGTCTTCGATGACCGGGTTTACGTCTTTACGCCAAAAGGTGACGTTGTTGACTTACCTGCAGGCTCCACGCCGCTGGACTTTGCTTACCACATTCACAGTGATGTAGGGCATCGTTGCATTGGCGCGAAAATTGGTGGGCGTATCGTACCGTTTACCTACCAGTTACAGATGGGTGATCAAATTGAAATTATCACCCAGAAACAGCCAAACCCAAGCCGTGACTGGTTGAACCCTAACCTTGGCTATGTGACCACCAGCCGTGGTCGCTCGAAGATCCACGCCTGGTTCCGTAAACAGGATCGTGACAAAAACATCCTTGCGGGCCGCCAGATCCTCGACGATGAGCTTGCGCACCTGGGCATTAGCCTGAAAGAGGCGGAAAAACATCTGCTGCCGCGCTACAGCTTCAATGAACTGGATGAACTGCTGGCGGCGATTGGCGGAGGAGACATCCGTCTCAACCAGATGGTGAACTTCCTGCAGGCGCAGTTTAATAAGCCCAGCGCTGCCGAGCAGGATGCAGCCGCGCTGAAACAGCTTCAGCAGAAAACCCAGGCGCCGCAGAGTCGCCGTAAAGACGATGGTCGCGTCGTGGTGGAAGGGGTCGGTAACCTGATGCACCACATCGCGCGCTGCTGCCAGCCGATTCCTGGCGATGAAATCGTTGGGTTTATCACCCAGGGGCGCGGTATTTCCGTGCACCGCGCCGATTGCGAACAGTTGGCAGAGCTGCGTTCACACGCGCCGGAGCGGATTGTTGATGCGGTTTGGGGCGAAAGCTACTCGGCGGGATACTCGCTGGTGGTTCGCGTACAGGCCAACGATCGCAGCGGTTTATTGCGTGATATCACCACCATTCTTGCCAACGAGAAAGTGAACGTGCTGGGGGTTGCCAGCCGGAGCGATACCAAACAACAGTTGGCCACCATCGATATGACCATCGAAATCTATAACCTGCAGGTGCTCGGACGCGTGCTTGGCAAGCTGAACCAGGTGCCGGATGTGATCGACGCGCGTCGTCTGCACGGTAATTAATTATTTTGTAGGCCGGATAATCTTGTAGGCCTGATAAAACGCGTTAGCGTTGCCATCAGGCATTGCCATGTTGCCGGATGTCGGCTATCGCCTTATCCGGCCTACCGTATTGAAATTTCAGGATTTTCACATGAACCAAATCGATCGACTGCTCGGTATTATGCAGCGTTTGCGCGACCCGGAAAACGGCTGTCCGTGGGATAAAGAGCAGACATTCGCCACTATTGCCCCTTACACTCTCGAAGAAACCTATGAAGTACTGGATGCGATTGCGCGTGAAGACTTCGACGATCTGCGCGGAGAGCTCGGCGACCTGCTGTTCCAGGTGGTGTTTTATGCCCAGATGGCGCAGGAAGAAGGCCGTTTTGATTTCAATGATATCTGCGCCGCCATCAGCGATAAGCTTGAACGCCGGCATCCGCATGTATTCGCTGATGTTTCTGCCAGCAACAGTACTGAAGTGCTAACCCGCTGGGAGCAAATTAAAAGCGAAGAACGCGCCGGGAAAGCACAGCATTCCGCACTCGACGATATTCCCCGCAGTTTACCGGCGTTAATGCGCGCCCAGAAAATCCAGAAACGCTGCTCTAATGTTGGCTTCGATTGGAAAACATTAGGACCGGTTGTCGACAAGGTTTATGAAGAGATCGACGAAGTCATGTTTGAGGCAAAGCAGGCTGTTGTCGACCAGGCTAAACTGGAGGAGGAAATGGGCGATCTGCTGTTTGCCACAGTCAACATGGCTCGTCATCTGGGGACAAAAGCCGAGACTGCGTTACAAAAAGCGAACGAGAAATTTGAACGACGTTTTCGTGAAGTTGAGCGAATTGTCGCTGCTCGTGGTCTGGAAATGACGGGTGTTGATCTGGAAACGATGGAAGAAGTCTGGCAACAGGTAAAACGGCAGGAAATTGATCTCTAAGGGATTTCGTCGGTCAAGGGCGTTTTGTGTGATTTTTTAAATAACAAGCGCTTGATTTACGTCAAAAACATTTACCCCAAAGGGGCTATTTTCTCACTCCCGATGTTAATGTGAGCCTGGTGAAGAGGAGGGATAATGAAAGTTTGTGGCGCTCGTCATGTTCGGGTATACTACTTTCCCGTCTTGGTAATTCCATCGTTTCACCCTAACTTCTCAGGTCCAGCATGACAACGAACTATATTTTTGTGACCGGCGGGGTCGTATCCTCTCTGGGAAAAGGCATTGCCGCAGCCTCCCTCGCAGCCATTCTTGAAGCCCGTGGCCTCAACGTGACCATGATGAAACTGGATCCGTACATCAACGTCGATCCGGGTACTATGAGCCCAATCCAACACGGGGAAGTGTTCGTTACCGAAGACGGCGCTGAAACCGACCTGGACCTGGGTCACTATGAGCGTTTCATCCGTACGAAAATGAGCCGCCGCAACAACTTCACCACGGGGCGTATCTACTCTGACGTTCTGCGTAAAGAACGCCGTGGCGACTATCTGGGCGCTACTGTTCAGGTTATCCCGCATATCACCAACGCAATTAAAGAGCGCGTTCTGGAAGGCGGCGAAGGTCATGATGTTGTTCTGGTCGAAATCGGCGGAACCGTTGGGGATATCGAATCTCTGCCGTTCCTTGAAGCGATTCGCCAAATGGCCGTAGAAATTGGCCGTGAGCACACGCTGTTTATGCATCTGACGCTGGTTCCGTACATGGCGGCGGCAGGTGAAGTCAAAACGAAACCGACTCAGCACTCTGTAAAAGAGCTGCTTTCTATCGGTATTCAGCCAGATATCCTGATCTGCCGCTCCGATCGCGCAGTTCCGGCGAATGAACGTGCGAAAATTGCATTGTTCTGTAACGTTCCGGAAAAAGCGGTGATTTCTCTGAAAGATGTCGATTCCATCTATAAAATTCCGGGCCTGTTGAAATCCCAGGGCCTTGACGATTATATTTGTAAACGATTCAGCTTGAACTGTCCGGAAGCTAATCTGTCAGAATGGGAACAGGTTATCTACGAAGAAGCGAATCCGGCAGGTGAAGTGACTATCGGTATGGTCGGCAAGTACATTGAACTACCGGACGCCTATAAGTCAGTGATTGAAGCGCTGAAACACGGTGGTCTGAAGAATCGTGTCACCGTCAACATCAAGCTGATCGATTCGCAGGATGTCGAAACGCGCGGCGTTGAGATCCTGAAAGGTCTTGATGCTATCCTGATCCCAGGCGGCTTCGGCTACCGTGGTGTTGAAGGTAAAATCGCGACGGCGCGCTTTGCGCGTGAGAACAATATTCCTTATCTGGGCATTTGCCTGGGTATGCAGGTTGCGTTGATTGAGTTTGCGCGTAACGTAGTGGGTATGGACAACGCCAACTCCACGGAATTTGTGCCAGACTGTAAGTACCCGGTGGTGGCTCTGATTACCGAATGGCGTGACGAAGACGGCAACGTCGAAGTCCGTACCGAGAAGAGCGATCTGGGTGGCACCATGCGTCTTGGCGCGCAGCAGTGTCAGCTGAGCGATGAAAGCCTGGTCCGTCAACTGTACGGCACGCCGACAATCGTTGAACGCCACCGTCACCGCTACGAAGTCAACAATATGCTGTTGAAACAGATTGAAGCTGCTGGTCTGCGTGTTGCAGGCCGTTCCGGTGATGATCAGTTGGTCGAGATCATCGAGGTACCGAATCATCCGTGGTTCGTGGCCTGTCAGTTCCACCCGGAATTTACTTCCACGCCACGTGATGGGCACCCGCTGTTTGCCGGCTTTGTGAAAGCCGCCAGTGAACATCAGAAGCGTCAGGCGAAGTAAGAAGTAAAAAGTTAGAACGGCAATGCACCCATTCGGGTGCATTGTTTGTCTGGAGTTTTAGTTTAACTTGTACTGAGGAAAACCTAATGTCCAAAATCGTTAAAATCATCGGTCGTGAAATCATCGACTCCCGTGGTAACCCGACTGTTGAAGCCGAAGTACACCTGGAAGGTGGTTTCGTTGGTATGGCAGCAGCTCCGTCAGGTGCTTCTACTGGTTCCCGCGAAGCACTGGAACTGCGCGATGGCGACAAATCCCGTTTCATGGGTAAAGGCGTACTGAAAGCTGTTGCAGCTGTTAACGGCCCAATTGCTCAGGCTCTGCTGGGTAAAGATGCTAAAGATCAGGCTGGCATCGACAAGATCATGATCGATCTGGACGGTACTGAAAACAAATCCAACTTCGGTGCAAACGCCATCCTGGCTGTGTCCCTGGCGAACGCCAAAGCAGCAGCTGCTGCTAAAGGCCTGCCGCTGTATGCGCACATCGCTGAACTGAACGGTACTCCGGGCAAATACTCCATGCCGGTTCCGATGATGAACATCATCAACGGTGGTGAGCACGCTGACAACAACGTCGACATCCAGGAGTTCATGATTCAGCCGGTTGGCGCTAAGACTCTGAAAGAAGCCGTACGTATGGGTTCTGAAGTGTTCCACAACCTGGCTAAAGTTCTGAAAGCTAAAGGTATGAACACTGCAGTTGGTGACGAAGGCGGCTACGCGCCGAACCTGGGCTCCAACGCTGAAGCTCTGGCTGTAATCGCTGAAGCGGTTAAAGCAGCTGGCTACGAGCTGGGCAAAGACATCACTCTGGCGATGGACTGTGCAGCTTCTGAATTCTACAAAGACGGTAAATACGTTCTGGCTGGCGAAGGCAACAAAGCGTTCACCTCCGAAGAATTCACCCACTTCCTGGAAGAACTGACCAAACAGTACCCGATCGTGTCCATCGAAGATGGTCTGGACGAGTCTGACTGGGACGGTTTCGCATACCAGACTAAAGTTCTGGGCGACAAAATCCAGCTGGTTGGTGACGATCTGTTCGTAACCAACACCAAAATCCTGAAAGAAGGCATCGAAAAAGGCATCGTTAACTCCATCCTGATCAAATTCAACCAGATCGGTTCTCTGACCGAAACTCTGGCTGCGATCAAAATGGCGAAAGACGCTGGCTACACCGCTGTCATCTCTCACCGTTCTGGCGAAACTGAAGACGCTACCATCGCTGACCTGGCTGTTGGTACCGCTGCTGGCCAGATCAAAACCGGTTCTATGAGCCGTTCTGACCGCGTAGCTAAGTACAACCAGCTGATTCGTATCGAAGAAGCGCTGGGCGAACAAGCTCCGTACAACGGTCGTAAAGAGATCAAAGGTCAGGCGTAATCCTGTTCTTTAACTCTTAACGTAAAAACCCGCTGCGGCGGGTTTTTTTATGCCTTTAAAGTAGTAGTGGTAAGGTCGCACTCGCCGTTTGCTGGCTCACATCGCTGTACTTTTCATCCAGTCCAATCAGCGACGTGGTGAGCAGTTCCACCAACAGCATGACACCCACCTTGGCGTTTAGCGCGCCGGCGCTCAACGGACCTTCTGGTTTGGCTGCGACCAGTTGAATATCACTCAGCGATGCCAGTGGACTACGCGGTGTATTACTTAGCGCCAGTACGCGTACACCTTGCTTACGCGCCAGCTTTACGACATGCAGCAGATCGCGCGTGGATCCCGAACTGGATATCGCCACTACCAGCGTATCTTTGCTTAGCGTTGTAGCGTTCATAGCAGCACGGTGCATGTCGCTGAACAATTGCGCGGGTTTGCCGAGGCGCAGGAGTTTGTAATGTAAATATTCCCCCAGAATAGCGCTGGCCGCTACGCCATAAATTTGTACCGACTGAGCCTGATGCAGCGCCAGAGCGGCTGCTTCCAGTAATGTTCTGTCGAGTAATTTTGCCGTGTCCTGCAGCGCTTGCACGGATTCATTGACCACATTGTCAATCTCATCACCGCTGTGCTCTACCGGCTCTCCTTGCCGGAGGTCGAGTGCCAGCGCCATCTTAAATTCGTTATAGCCCTTACACCCCAGCGTACGGCACAGACGCGTGACGCTCGCCTCACTGGTGTCGCTTTCACGCGCCAGTTCGGTAATCGTCAGATAGACCACTCTTGCCGGATCGCTAAGCACAAACTCTCCCAGCTTTTGTTGAGTTCGACTATATCCATCAACGCCCTGGCGCAATCTCAGCAGCAGGTTTTCATTTTCTGACATGCAAAATCCTTAATGCGTTTCTCTGCCGATAGTGTGGCGGAAAGCAGGGGAGAGATGCCAGTCATTTTAAAAAAGTATGATCGGCGTCCTGGTTTTTGATGGTAATTTTCATTTTTAAAATTAATTATGGTAAAAATTTTCATCAATGATCGGGGAGATGAAAAAATGATGCAAATATTTAGCGGCGCTTCGTCAGGCGCATGGTTTGAAAAAGCGCAGCGGTTCGGCAAATCGTTCATGCTGCCGATTGCGGTATTGCCCGCAGCGGGGTTGTTGTTGGGGATTGGAGGGGCTTTGTCGAATCCCAATACGCTGACGGCCTACCCTTTCTTGAATGTCGACTGGCTGCAGGCAATCTTCACGATCATGACCAGCGCGGGTTCTATCGTGTTTGCCAACCTGTCGGTGCTTTTTGCGGTTGGTGTTGCCGTGGGACTGGCGAAAACGGATAAAGGCACGGCGGGCCTTGCGGCATTGCTGGCTTTTCTGGTGATGAATGCCACCATCAATGCTTTGTTAACGCTCAACGGAACGCTGGCGCACGAGAATCCAGGTGCTGTGGGCCAGGGAATGACGCTGGGCATTCAGACGCTGGAAACGGGCGTGTTTGGTGGGGTCGTGATTGGTCTGGTCACCTGCGCGCTGCATAGCCGTTTCAATAAAGTCTCACTCCCTCAGTTTCTTGGCTTTTTCAGTGGTTCGCGTTTTGTACCGATTATCAGCTCGCTTGCCGCGATTGTGGTGGGGGCGATCATGACGGTGGTGTGGCCGCATTTCCAGAAGCTCATTTTTGGACTGGGCGGTCTGGTGGATGCGACGGGCTATCTGGGGACGCTACTGTACGGTTTCATTCTGCGTATGCTTGGCCCACTGGGTTTACACCATATCTTTTATTTGCCGTTCTGGACAACGGCGCTGGGCGGGAGCGAAATCGTCAACGGTCAACTGGTCGAAGGCACCCAGCGTATTTTCTTTGCCCAACTTGCCGATCCGAATACGCAGCAGTTTTATGCTGGTACCTCGCGCTTTATGTCCGGGCGCTTTATCACCATGATGTTTGGCCTGCTTGGCGCATGCCTGGCGATGTACCACACGGCAAAACCGGAGAACAGAAAGCTTGTCGCCGGACTGTTGCTATCAGCGGCCCTGACCTCTTTCCTGACCGGCATCACTGAGCCTATTGAGTTCTCCTTCCTGTTTGTGGCTCCGGTGTTATATGTCATTCACGCCTTCTTCGATGGTCTGGCGTTTATGATGGCGCATATTTTACATATCACTATTGGGCAAACCTTTTCGGGGGGACTGATCGATTTCCTCCTCTTCGGCGTGCTACAGGGGGAAGCGAAAACCAACTGGATGTACGTCCCCCTGGTTGGGGTGCCGTGGTTCTTTCTTTACTACTTCACCTTCCGTTATTTGATTAACCGCTTTAACTGGCTGACGCCGGGGCGTGAGAGCGCTGCCCAGGTGGAGTCCGGTCTGCCTCAGAGCGAACGCGCAGCGGCAGTCATCGCCGGGCTGGGAGGCAAAGAGAATCTGGAAGAGGTGGACTGTTGCGCCACACGCTTACGCGTGACGGTGAAAGAGAGCAGCAAGGTTGATGAAGCTGCGCTGAAAGCGACCGGAGCGCGCGGCGTAATTATTCGCGGCAACGGTGTTCAGGTGATTTATGGCCCGCATGTCACCATCATTAAAAATGAAGTCGAAGAGATCTTATCGTGATGAAAACTGTACTGGATTCCCTGAAAGGTAAATTAATTGTCTCCTGCCAGGCGCTGGAAAATGAACCCCTGCACAGCCCGTTTATTATGTCGCGTATGGCGCTGGCGGCAGCGCAGGGCGGTGCGGCAGGTATCCGTGCGAACAGCGTGGTAGATATTCGCGCGATCAAAGAGAGCGTCTCCCTGCCGGTAATAGGGATTATCAAGCGCGATTATCCGGGCAGCGATGTATTTATCACGGCCACCCTGCAGGAAGTGGATGAACTGATGACCGTTGAGCCGGAAATTATTGCTCTGGATGCGACAGCGCGACCGCGCCCCGGTGGGCAAACGCTGGAAGAGCTGGTCACGCAAATCCGCGCCCGCTATCCGTCCGTACTGCTGATGGCGGATATCGCCACCGTCGATGAGGCGGTAACAGCCGAGCAGCTGGGTTTTGACTGCGTGGGCACCACGCTCTATGGCTATACCGCCGACACTGCCGGGCATGTGCTGGCGGAAAACGACTGCGGTTTTTTACGTGAGGTGTTGGCGGCGGTCACCATACCGGTTGTGGCGGAAGGTAACGTCGATACCCCGGAACGCGCCGCACGTTGCCTGGCATTAGGCGCGCATACTGTGGTGGTTGGAGGCGCTATCACGCGTCCGCAGCAGATAACGGCACGCTTTGTCGCGGCGATCGCCTCGTAAAGCATCGATGGGGCATGATACTTTGGCGGGGATCTGCGATAATTAGCGTTTATCCCCATATTGAGAACGCTATGCAGTACCCGATTAACGAGATGTTCCAGACCCTGCAAGGTGAGGGTTACTTTACCGGCGTCCCCGCCATTTTTATTCGTTTACAGGGATGCCCGGTTGGCTGTGCCTGGTGCGATACCAAACACACCTGGGATAAGCTTGAGGATCGGGAAGTCTCCCTGTACAGCATCCTGGCTAAAACGAAAGAGAGCGATAAGTGGGGCGCGGCGAGCAGCGAAGATTTGCTGGCTGTTATTCAGCGTCAGAGCTATACCGCCCGTCACGTGGTGATCACCGGCGGTGAGCCCTGCATTCATGACCTGATGCCGCTGACTGACCTGCTGGAAAAGAACGGCTTTAGCTGCCAGATTGAAACCAGCGGTACCCACGAAGTACGCTGTACGCCGAATACCTGGGTGACCGTATCGCCGAAGGTGAATATGCGCGGTGGTTATGATGTGCTGTCACAGGCGCTGGAGCGCGCGAATGAAATCAAACATCCGGTCGGCCGCGTTCGCGATATTGAAGCGCTGGATGAACTGCTGGCAACGTTGAGCGATGATAAGCCGCGAATTATTGCCTTACAGCCAATCAGCCAGAAAGAAGACGCGACGCGTCTGTGCATTGATACCTGTATCGCGCGTAACTGGCGTCTGTCGATGCAGACCCATAAATACCTGAATATTGCCTGATAAATTTTGCCGGGTGGGCTTCGCATCGCCATCCGGCAAAGTCACAATCACTCGCCGCGATACACGCAACCCGCTGTGCAGGTCTCTTTTACCATCACTGCGCTCAGCAGAGGGACAACCGGTTTTACCTGATCCCAAATCCATTTTGCCAGCACTTCGCTGGTTGGGTTTTCTAAGCCTGGAATATCGTTCAGATAGTAGTGATCAAGTCTGTCATAAGTCGGCTTAAACGCCGCCTTTAACTCTGCGAAATCCATGATCCAACCGGTATGCGGATCGACTTCACCGGTAATTTCAAGACGCACCATAAATGAGTGACCATGTAGGCGACCACACTTATGCCCTTCCGGTACATGCGGCAGGCGGTGAGCGGCTTCGAAGGTGAAATCTTTAAACAAGGTGGTGGACATTTTTTACTCTCAAGAATGCGAAAAACCGCCGTAGGGTACCGTAAAGAGCAAATTTTATCATTAGTTAAAAGGGCGCAGAGTATCAGAACAATCCATTCATAAAGATAATGTTCAATAACCATTTATATATCAAAGGCTTATTAAATCGATTTTGCTGTTAATAACTATAACTAAAACAGGTTAGTTCATTTGGTTATTTGTTATTTCTATCCCTTCTTTAGTTGTTACTATGCCCGCCGTTAACCTAATACTCGTCATACTTCGAGCTGCATGTGTGTTGGCTTCACTCTCTTATCCCAGTCACTTACTTCAGTAAGCTCCTGGGATTCGTTCACTTGCCGCCTTCATGCAACTCGAATTATTTAGAGTATTTTCATTTCTTTTTTTGGTGCCATTTGGGCACGAAAAACAGCTTTGCTTACTGGAACATGACAACGCATGACGACACAGGCCCCACCTTCCGCTCTGCTACCGCTAAACCCGGAGCAACTGGCTCGCCTTCAGGCGGCCACGACCGATTTCACTCCCGCGCAGCTTGCGTGGGTTTCTGGTTATTTTTGGGGCGTGCTGAATCAGCAGCCGGGGGCGAATGCAGCGGCTCCTGCGCCTGTTGCCGAAATGCCGGGGATTACGCTTATCTCCGCCTCGCAAACCGGCAATGCGCGTCGTGTGGCGGAAGCCCTGCGCGATGATCTGATTGCCGCGAAGCTCAATGTCACTCTGATCAATGCCGGCGACTACAAATTCAAACAAATCGCCAATGAAAAGTTGCTGGTTGTGGTGGCATCGACTCAGGGAGAAGGAGAACCAGCGGAAGAAGCTGTGGCGTTACATAAATTCCTGTTCTCGAAAAAAGCGCCGAAACTCGATAACACCGCTTTCGCCGTGTTTGCTCTCGGCGATACCTCTTACGAATTTTTCTGTCAGGCCGGTAAAGATTTCGACAGCAAGCTGGCTGAGCTTGGCGGTGAACGTCTGCTCGATCGCGTAGATGCCGACGTCGAATATCAGGCCGCTGCCGCGCAGTGGCGCGCCCGGTTGGTTGATGTACTAAAAGCGCGTGCGCCTGCAGCACCGTCTGTACAAGTTGCAGCGAGCGGTGCGGTAAATGAAGTACATACCAGCCCATACACCAAAGAAGCGCCGCTGACGGCATCCTTGTCGGTGAACCAGAAAATTACCGGTCGTAACTCGGAAAAAGATGTCCGCCATATCGAAATCGATCTCGGTGATTCCGGCCTGCGTTATCAGCCGGGCGACGCGCTGGGCGTGTGGTATCAGAACGATCCGGCTCTGGTGAAAGAGCTGGTTGAACTGCTGTGGCTGAAAGGGGATGAGCCGGTTACGGTGGAAGGAAAAATCCTGCCGCTGGCCGAAGCGCTGGAGTGGCATTTTGAGCTGACGGTCAACACCGCGAATATCGTGGAAAACTACGCCACGCTGACGCGCAGTGAATCGCTGCTGCCGCTGGTGGGCGATAAAGCCCAGCTTCAGCAGTATGCGGCTACCACGCCAATCGTCGATATGGTGCGTTTCTCCCCGGCACAGCTTGATGCCGAAGCATTAATCGGCCTGCTGCGTCCACTGACGCCGCGCCTGTACTCTATCGCCTCTTCACAGGCGGAAGTTGAAAGCGAAGTGCACGTGACCGTCGGCGTCGTGCGTTACGACATCGAAGGTCGTGCCCGCGCCGGTGGTGCTTCCAGCTTCCTCGCCGACCGCGTGGAAGAAGAGGGCGAAGTGCGCGTGTTCATTGAGCACAACGACAACTTCCGCCTGCCGGCGAACCCGCAGACCCCGGTGATTATGATTGGTCCGGGCACCGGTATCGCGCCGTTCCGCGCCTTTATGCAGCAGCGCGCCGCCGACGGTGCGGAAGGTAAGAACTGGCTGTTCTTCGGGAACCCGCACTTCACCGAAGACTTCCTCTACCAGGTCGAATGGCAGCGCTACGTGAAAGAAGGCGTGCTGAACCGTATCGATCTGGCTTGGTCCCGCGATCAAAAAGAAAAAATCTACGTACAAGACAAACTGCGCGAACAGGGCGCGGAGCTGTGGCGCTGGATTAATGACGGTGCCCACATTTATGTCTGCGGCGACGCCAGGCGCATGGCCGCAGATGTCGAAAAAGCATTGCTGGAAGTGATTGCTGAGTTCGGTGCAATGGACATCGAAGCGGCGGATGAATTTTTAAGTGAGCTGCGCGTTGAGCGCCGTTATCAGCGAGATGTCTACTAATGAGCGAAAAATACCCAGGGCCTTTAGTGGTCGAAGGCAAACTGACTGACGCCGAGCGCATGAAGCGTGAAAGTAATTTCCTGCGCGGCACCATCGCGGAAGACCTGAATGACGGTCTGACCGGCGGTTTTCACGGCGATAATTTCCTGCTGATTCGTTTCCACGGCATGTACCAGCAGGATGACCGCGACATTCGCGCCGAGCGCGCCGAGCAGAAGCTGGAGCCGCGCCATGCGATGTTGCTGCGCTGTCGTCTGCCGGGCGGGGTGATCACCACCACCCAGTGGAAGGCCATCGATAAATTCGCCGCTGACAACACGATTTACGGCAGCATCCGTCTGACCAACCGTCAGACCTTCCAGTTCCACGGCATTCTGAAGAAGAACGTCAAGCCGGTGCATCAGATGTTGCACTCCGTCGGGCTGGACGCGCTGGCGACCGCCAACGACATGAACCGTAACGTGCTGTGCACCTCCAACCCGTATGAGTCCGAGCTGCACGCCGAGGCCTACGAGTGGGCGAAAAAGATCTCTGAACATCTGTTGCCGCGCACCCGCGCCTATGCGGAGATCTGGCTCGATCAGGAGAAGGTCGCCACCACCGACGAAGAACCGATCCTCGGCGCGACTTATCTGCCGCGTAAATTTAAAACCACGGTGGTGATCCCGCCGCAGAATGATATCGATCTGCACGCCAACGACATGAACTTCGTGGCGATTGCCGAAAACGGCAAGCTGGTGGGCTTTAACCTGTTGGTCGGCGGTGGTCTGTCTATTGAGCACGGTAATAAGAAAACCTACGCGCGTACGGCAAGCGAGTTCGGCTTCCTGCCGCTGGAGCATACCCTGGCCGTGGCCGAAGCGGTGGTGACGACCCAGCGTGACTGGGGTAACCGTACCGACCGTAAAAACGCGAAAACCAAATATACCCTGGAGCGCGTCGGTATCGACACCTTTAAGGAAGAGGTTGAGCGCCGCGCGGGGATCAAGTTTGAGCCGATCCGCCCGTATGAATTTACCGGTCGTGGCGATCGCATCGGTTGGGTGAAAGGGATCGACAACAACTGGCACCTGACGCTGTTTATCGAAAACGGTCGTATCCTGGATTATCCTGGACGTCCGCTGAAAACCGGTTTACTGGAGATCGCGAAGATCCACAAAGGCGATTTCCGCATCACCGCTAACCAGAACCTGATTATTGCCAGCGTGCCGGAAAGCCAGAAAGCGAAGATCGAGAAGCTGGCACGCGACCACGGGTTGATGAATGCGGTGAAACCGCAGCGTGAAAACTCGATGGCCTGCGTGTCGTTCCCGACCTGTCCGCTGGCGATGGCGGAGGCCGAGCGTTTCCTGCCGTCGTTTACGGACAAAGTGGAAGCGATTCTGGAAAAACACGGCATTCCTGACGAGCATATCGTGATGCGCGTGACCGGCTGCCCGAACGGCTGTGGCCGCGCGATGCTGGCGGAGCTGGGTCTGGTGGGCAAAGCCCCGGGGCGTTACAACGTGCATCTGGGCGGCAACCGCATGGGAACGCGTATTCCGCGTATGTATCGCGAAAATATTACGGAAGCGGAAATTCTCGATTCCATTGACGAACTGGTTGGGCGCTGGGCGAAAGAGCGCGAAGCGGGTGAAGGCTTCGGCGATTTTACGGTGCGTGCGGGCATCATTCGCCCGGTGCTCGATCCAGCACGTGATTTCTGGGAATAAGTTCCCTTTGCCTGGTGACACGACGGTTTTGTAGGCCTGATAAGCGTAGCGCTATCAGGCATAAGATGAGGTAATCATGTCCGTACTTGATCTACACGCATTGAACGACCTGCCGAAAGTTGAACGCGTTATGGCGCTGGCGGAAACTAACAGCCAACTGGAAAAGCTGGACGCCGAAGGCCGCGTGGCGTGGGCACTGGAGAATTTGCCGGGAGAATATGTGCTTTCTTCCAGCTTTGGTATTCAGGCCGCAGTAAGCCTGCATCTGGTGAATCAGATCCGCCCGGATATCCCGGTAATTCTGACCGATACCGGCTATCTGTTCCCGGAAACCTACCAGTTTATTGACGAGTTAACGGACAAACTCAGGCTGAATCTGCAAGTCTATCGGGCGAAGGAGAGTGCTGCCTGGCAGGAAGCACGCTATGGCAAACTGTGGGAGCAGGGCGTTGAGGGCATTGAGAAATACAATGACATCAACAAAGTCGAGCCGATGAACCGGGCGCTAAAAGAGCTGAAAGCACAGACCTGGTTTGCGGGCCTGCGCCGCGAGCAGTCAGGCAGCCGGGCGCATTTGCCGGTACTGGCAATTCAGCGCGGCGTGTTTAAAGTGCTGCCGATCATCGACTGGGATAACCGTACCGTTTACCAGTATCTGCAAAAGCACGGGCTGAAATATCACCCGCTGTGGGACCAGGGCTATCTGTCGGTGGGCGATACGCATACCACCCGCAAATGGGAGCCGGGCATGGCGGAAGAAGAGACGCGCTTCTTCGGCTTGAAGCGCGAGTGCGGGCTGCACGAAGGGTAATATGAGCCTCGGTAAGCGTTATGCATTACCGGGGCTCTTTTTTTTCAGGATTACCCTGCCTTCGCCAGCTCTTTTACCAGCGGCAGCATGATGCGTACCACGTCGCGGCTGCGGTGCTCTATCCGGCCCGGTAACGCTTTATCGATATGCTGTTGGTTATCCAGACGCACATCGTGCCAGCTGTTGCCATCCGGGAATGAAGGACTTTTGGCGCGTTGTTGATAGCCATCTTTCTTGCCCAGGTTCCAGTTGGTCGCTTCAACGGAAAGGACGGCAATTCCCGCGTTATCGAACACCTCTGCGTCGTTACAGCAGCCGGTACCTTTCGGATAGTCTTTGTTCAGTCCGGGGTTGGTGCTGGCGACAATACCGCGGCTGCGTGCGATGACCAGCGCCCGGTCGCGCGTCAGTTTTCGTACGGCTTCCGGGGTTCTTTTCCCACTGTTGAAATAGAGCTTATCGCCAACGATCAGGTTATCGAGGTTGATAACCAGCAGCGTATTTTTCTTCTCGGCGGCGCTCATTCGCTTAAGGATGTTCTCTGCGCCGAGTTTGCCTTCCTCTTCACCGCTGGTGGCGATAAAGCGAATACCGTACTGCGTCGGCACATTTTTGAGTCGTTCAGCCAGCTCCAGCATCACGCCCACCCCTGCGGCGTTGTCGTCGATACCCTGTAGGGTTAATCCACCCAGATTGGCATCGGAATCGGCGTCGCTTTGCGCGGCGTAGGTGTCGAGGTGCGCCATGATAATAATCTGCTGTGGCGCTTTGCCTTCATGGGCTGCAATGACGGTACTGCCCGTTACGTTATGCCAGTTTTTACGATTATCTTTGGCGGTATAAATATAGCGGCTGTTAAACGTCCGAATATCACTGCTATAGCCCATCTGCTGAAATTGCTGACGTATATAATCAGCAGATAACATTTCTGCCGGAGAACCCGTCACACGGCCTGGGAAGAATGTGGCGATGTAGCGTGCCTGGGTATTTGCGAAATCTCCGGGCTTCGAAGATGTTGCCTGTGCGGGAAGGATAAAGCACGCGCCGAGCGCCAGGGCGGTAGTCAGGTGGCGCAATGCGGAAAACATAGTGAGTCCTTAAATACCAAGCAGAAATTTTTAGCCGCTAGTATGAAACCGTGATCGCGGTAAAACAATTTCATTTGCTCCTAAATGCCCGAAATCCGGTGGCTTAAGCACTTTTTGATATTTGCTTTTCCAGATCGTTATTCCTTTGAGGAACTACTCATTCCAATTCGTAATTTCATTCGCCTCCTTGCCCTCCCTATAGTCAGGTTATCTGAGCATCGTTAGCAAAATAACGGCATTACATAGGAACGGTTATGGATCAAAAACGACTTACCCACCTGCGGCAACTGGAAGCGGAAAGCATCCATATCATTCGTGAGGTGGCCGCCGAGTTTTCTAATCCGGTGATGATGTATTCCATCGGCAAAGATTCCAGCGTAATGCTGCATCTGGCGCGCAAAGCGTTTTATCCTGGCACGCTGCCGTTCCCCTTGCTGCACGTTGATACCGGTTGGAAATTTAGCGAGATGTATGAATTTCGTGACCGTACGGCGAAAGCCTACGGCTGCGAACTGCTGGTGCATAAAAACCCGGAAGGGGTGGCGATGGGCATCAACCCCTTTGTCCACGGCAGCGCCAAGCATACCGATATTATGAAAACCGAAGGGCTTAAGCAGGCGCTGAACAAATACGGTTTTGACGCCGCGTTCGGCGGCGCACGCCGTGATGAGGAGAAATCGCGCGCCAAAGAGCGCATTTACTCCTTCCGCGATCGCTTCCATCGCTGGGACCCGAAAAATCAGCGTCCGGAACTGTGGCACAACTACAACGGACAAATTAACAAAGGCGAAAGCATTCGCGTATTCCCGCTCTCTAACTGGACCGAACAGGATATCTGGCAGTACATCTGGTTGGAAAATATCGACATCGTACCTTTGTACCTGGCGGCTGAGCGTCCGGTGCTGGAGCGTGATGGCATGCTGATGATGATTGATGACGACAGAATCGATCTGCAACCCGGCGAAGTGATTAAAAAGCGCATGGTGCGTTTCCGCACGCTTGGCTGCTGGCCGCTGACCGGCGCGGTGGAGTCGAATGCGCAGACGCTGCCGGAAATTATTGAAGAGATGCTGGTCTCAACCACCAGTGAACGTCAGGGGCGCGTGATTGACCGCGACCAGGCGGGCTCCATGGAGCTGAAGAAACGTCAGGGGTATTTCTAAGGAGCCGCCATGAATACGACACTTGCACAACAAATTGCTAATGAAGGCGGCGTTGAAGCCTGGATGGTTGCTCAGCAACACAAAAGCCTGCTGCGTTTTTTAACCTGCGGTAGCGTGGATGACGGGAAAAGTACCCTGATTGGTCGACTGCTGCACGATACCCGGCAGATCTATGAAGATCAGCTCTCATCGCTGCATAACGACAGTAAACGCCACGGCACCCAAGGCGAAAAACTCGATCTGGCGCTATTGGTTGACGGCTTGCAGGCCGAGCGCGAGCAGGGCATCACCATCGACGTGGCTTATCGTTATTTCTCCACCGAGAAGCGCAAATTTATTATTGCGGATACCCCCGGTCACGAACAGTACACCCGCAACATGGCGACCGGTGCGTCGACCTGCGACCTGGCGATCCTGTTGATCGATGCGCGTAAAGGCGTGCTCGCTCAGACCCGTCGTCACAGCTTTATCTCCACGCTGCTTGGGATCAAGCACCTGGTGGTAGCGATCAACAAAATGGATCTGGTGAGCTTTAGCGAAGAGACATTTAACCGCATCCGCGAAGACTATCTCACGTTTGCTGAACAACTGCCGGGCAACCTGGATATCCGTTTTGTGCCGCTCTCCGCTCTGGAAGGCGATAACGTGGCTTCGCAAAGCGTCAGCATGCCATGGTACAGCGGTCCGACGCTGCTCGAAGTGCTGGAAACCGTTGAGATCCAGCGCATTGTCGATACCCAGCCGATGCGTTTCCCGGTGCAGTATGTGAACCGACCAAATCTGGATTTTCGTGGTTATGCCGGAACGCTGGCCTCCGGTAGCGTGCAGGTAGGGCAACGCGTCAAGGTGTTACCGTCCGGCGTTGAGTCGAGCGTGGCGCGGATCGTTACCTTTGATGGTGATTTACAGCAAGCGCATGCCGGTGAAGCGATCACCCTGGTGCTGAAAGATGAGATTGATATCAGCCGGGGCGACCTGCTGCTGGATGCAGGTGAAGCGTTGCCAGCGGTACAAAGCGCTGCCGTTGATGTGGTGTGGATGGCGGAACAGCCGCTGTCGCCGGGGCAGAGCTACGACATCAAAGTTGCCGGCAAGAAGACCCGCGCGCGCGTGGACACCGTGCAGTACCAGGTCGATATTAACAACCTGACCCAGCGTGAGGTCGACGCGTTACCGCTGAACGGCATTGGTCTGGTTAATCTGACGTTTGATGAACCGCTGGTGTTGGATACCTATCAGCAGAACCCGGTTACGGGTGGGTTGATTATCATTGACCGCCTGACTAACGTCACCGTCGGCGCGGGGTTGGTGCGTGAGCCTATCATCCAGGAGCAGGCCGCCGCTTCTCAGTTCAGCGCGTTTGAACTGGAGCTGAATGCGCTGGTGCGTCGCCACTTCCCACACTGGGGTGCGCGCGATCTGCTGGGAGGCAAATAATGGCGCTGCATGACGAAAACGTCGTCTGGCATGCCCATCCTGTTACACCGCAACAGCGGGAGCAACGCCAAGGTCACCGTGGTGTTGTGCTGTGGTTTACCGGACTGTCTGGCTCCGGTAAATCTACCGTAGCGGGAGCGCTGGAAGAAGCGTTGCACAAGCTGGGCGTCAGCACTTATCTGCTGGATGGCGATAACGTGCGTCACGGCCTGTGCAGCGATCTGGGGTTTAGCGATGCCGATCGTAAGGAGAATATCCGTCGGGTTGGCGAGGTGGCTAACCTGATGGTGGATGCCGGTCTGGTAGTTCTGACCGCCTTTATCTCTCCGCATCGCGCCGAGCGAAAAATGGTCCGCGAGCGCGTTGGCGCAGGGCGTTTTATTGAGGTTTTTGTCGATACGCCATTAGCAACGTGCGAAGCGCGCGACCCAAAAGGGCTGTATAAAAAAGCCAGGTCGGGGGAGTTGCGCAATTTCACCGGAATTGATTCGGTATACGAAGCGCCTGAATCGCCAGAGATTCATCTGGATGGTGAACAATTGGTAACAAATTTGGTTCCCCAATTATTAGACCTGCTGAGGCAGGGAGATATTATCAGATCCTGAGACACCCGAGCTTACATGCCCGGTCAGTCACGGTCACAGGATTAGATATGCGTAACAGCCATAACATTACTATTACAGAGTCAGAGACCTTCGCTACCGACGACGAAACCACCTGGTCCCTACCAGGGGCCGTGGTCGGTTTTGTAGCGTGGCTGCTGGCGCTGGGGTTCCCATGTCTGATGTATGGCCCTAACACACTGTTTTTCTTCCTTTATACCTGGCCTTTCTTCCTCGCGTTGCTGCCCGTGGCGATTGTGGCGGGTATTGCCCTGCACTCGCTATTAAAAGGAAAGCTGCTACTGAGCATTACCAGCACCCTACTGGTGGTGGGTGGAATGTTTAGCGCGCTATTCTTTTGGCTTTTGGGCTAGGCTAAGAGCGTTTTAAACGATCGCCGATGTCGTTCACTGTCTGGTCATAATTCAAACCGTAACCAACAATGAGATTATGTTCTCCTTACACGGGGTATACGTAACAACGGGCAAATGTGGTACATTTGCCCGCGTTGTCGCGGCATTCCCGTCCGTTGATGTAAAGTCGTCTACGGAAGTTATGGGATGTTAATGCCGTTTTTCAGGGGGCAGGATGGGTAAACTTACGCTGCTGTTGCTGGCTTTATTAGTCTGGCTACAGTATTCGCTGTGGTTCGGTAAGAACGGCATACATGACTATAGTCGCGTCAACGATGATGTTGCTGCGCAGCAGGCTACAAACGCGAAACTTAAAGCGCGTAACGATCAGCTCTTTGCCGAAATTGACGATCTCAATGGCGGACAAGAGGCTATTGAGGAGCGCGCGCGCAACGAACTCAGCATGACTAAGCCGGGCGAAACTTTTTATCGTCTGGTGCCTGACGCGTCTAAACGCGCCCAGACTGCAGGGCAAAACAATCGATAAATCGTCCAGGGATCTAACATGGCAGCCACTTTATTGGACGTTTGCGCCGTGGTGCCGGCTGCCGGATTTGGCCGCCGAATGCAAACAGAGTGTCCTAAGCAGTACCTCTCAATTGGCAATAAAACCATTCTTGAACACTCGGTTGATGCGCTACTGGCCCATCCCCGGGTGACGCGAGTCGTCATCGCTATCAGCCCAGGCGACAGCCGCTTTGCCCAACTTCCACTTGCCGCGCATCCGCAAATTACCGTAGTGGATGGCGGCAACGAACGTGCCGATTCTGTCCTTGCCGGTTTGCAAGCCGCAGGAGATGCGCGTTGGGTGCTGGTGCATGACGCCGCGCGTCCGTGTCTGCATCAGGATGACTTAGCACGTTTGCTGGCAATCAGTGAAACCAGCCGCACTGGCGGGATCCTGGCGGCACCCGTACGCGATACGATGAAACGCGCTGAACCGGGCCGCACAGACATTGCCCATACGGTCGATCGTACCGACTTATGGCATGCGTTAACGCCGCAGTTTTTCCCTCGCGAGCTGTTGCACGACTGCCTGACCCGTGCGCTCAACGAAGGCGCAACCATTACGGACGAAGCTTCGGCGCTGGAATATTGCGGTTTTCATCCGCAACTGGTCGAAGGACGCGCTGACAACATCAAAGTCACCCGCCCGGAAGACCTGGCGCTGGCGGAGTTTTATCTCTCCCGAACAATCCATTTGGAGAATGCTTAATGCGAATCGGACACGGTTTTGACGTACACGCTTTTGGCGGCGTTGGCCCAATTATCATTGGCGGCGTGCGCATCCCGTATGAAAAAGGACTGCTGGCGCATTCTGATGGTGATGTGGCGTTACATGCGCTAACCGATGCCTTGCTGGGCGCGGCGGCGCTGGGTGACATCGGTAAACTCTTCCCGGATACCGACCCGGCCTTTAAAGGTGCAGATAGCCGCGAATTATTGCGTGAAGCCTGGCGGCGTATTCAGGCGAAAGGCTATACGCTTGGTAATGTGGATGTGACGATTATTGCTCAGGCGCCGAAGATGCTGCCGCACATTCCGCAAATGCGCGTATTTATTGCCGAAGATCTTGGCTGCCATATGGATGATGTTAACGTGAAAGCGACCACCACGGAAAAACTCGGTTTCACCGGGCGTGGGGAAGGGATTGCCTGTGAAGCGGTGGCGTTACTCATTAAGGCAACGAAATGACTGCGTTTGAGAATCTGACATATCTTCATGGTAAACCACTGGGCCATGGCGTCCTGAAAGCCAATCCGGAAGACTTTGTCGTCGTCGAAGATCTAGGCTTCGAACCGGATGGCGAAGGCGAGCACATTTTGGTGCGCATCATGAAAAACGGCTGCAATACCCGTTTTGTCGCTGACGCGCTGGCGAAGTTCCTGAAAATTCACGCCCGTGAAGTGAGCTTTGCCGGGCAAAAAGATAAGCATGCGGTCACGGAACAGTGGCTGTGCGCGCGCGTGCCGGGCAATGTAATGCCTGATTTAAGCAAATTTGAGCTCGAAGGCTGTAAAGTGCTGGAGTACGCGCGCCACAAGCGTAAGCTGCGTTTAGGGGCGCTGAAAGGCAACGAATTTACGCTGGTGCTGCGTGAAGTGAGCGAGCGAAATGATGTTGAAGCGCGATTACAGGCGATTAGCGAGCGCGGCGTACCGAACTATTTTGGCGCTCAGCGTTTTGGGATCGGCGGCAGCAACCTGCAAGGGGCGCTGCGCTGGGCGCAAAGCGATGCGCCGGTGCGCGATCGCAATAAACGCAGTTTTTGGTTGTCGGCGGCCCGTAGCGCGTTGTTTAATCAGATCGTCAGTGAACGCTTGAAAAAAACAGACTTTAATCAAGTTGTTGACGGCGATGCGCTACAATTGTCGGGACGCGGAAGCTGGTTTGTCGCCACGCAGGAAGAACAGACTGAATTACAGCGTCGCGTCGATGACAAAGAATTGATGATTACAGCGGCATTACCGGGTAGCGGTGAGTGGGGAACTCAGCGCGACGCGCTGGTGTTTGAAGAAAGCGCTGTTGCGGATGAAACCGTGCTGCAGTCTCTGCTATTGCGCGAGAAAGTCGAGGCATCGCGACGCGCTATGTTGCTGTATCCACAACAATTAAGCTGGAACTGGTGGGATGACGTAACCGTTGAGTTACGCTTCTGGCTACCGGCAGGTAGCTTCGCCACCAGTGTAGTAAGGGAACTTATTAACACAATGGGTGATTATGCGTATATTGCTGAGTAACGATGATGGGGTCCATGCACCCGGTATACAAACGCTGGCGAAAGCCCTGCGTGAGTTTGCTGACGTACAGGTGGTTGCCCCGGATCGTAACCGCAGTGGCGCGTCTAACTCGCTGACGCTGGAATCTTCACTTCGCACGTTTACCTATGATAACGGCGATATCGCCGTACAAATGGGTACGCCCACCGACTGCGTCTATCTGGGCGTGAACGCGTTAATGCGTCCGCGTCCGGACATTGTCGTTTCTGGTATTAACGCAGGTCCTAATCTCGGGGATGATGTCATCTATTCCGGTACCGTTGCGGCGGCAATGGAAGGTCGTCACCTTGGGTTCCCTGCGCTGGCTGTCTCGCTTGATGGCCATAAGCACTACGATACTGCTGCGGCAGTAACCTGTCGTATCTTACGGGCGCTGAGTCGTGAACCGCTGCGCACCGGGCGTATTTTAAATATTAACGTTCCGGATCTACCGCTGGATCAGATTAAAGGCATCCGCGTCACCCGCTGCGGCAGCCGCCATCCGGCGGATCAGGTTATTCCACAGCAGGATCCGCGCGGAAATACGTTGTACTGGATTGGGCCGCCGGGGGAAAAATGCGACGCCGGGCCGGATACCGATTTTGCCGCCGTCGATGAAGGCTATGTTTCCATCACGCCGCTGCATGTCGATTTAACCGCCTACGGCGCGCATGAGGTGGTTTCGAGCTGGTTGGACAGCGTGGGAGTCGACACGCAATGGTAAGCAGACGCGTACATACTCTTCTTGAACAATTACGTGCGCAGGGCATCCGAGATGAGCATGTCCTGGATGCACTCGCCGCCGTGCCGCGTGAGAAATTCATTGATGAGGCGTTTGAACATAAGGCCTGGGACAATATTGCCTTGCCGATTGGTCAGGGGCAGACGATTTCGCAGCCTTATATGGTTGCACGCATGACTGAGCTGCTTGAGCTAACGCCGCAATCGCGGGTGCTGGAAATTGGCACTGGCTCCGGCTACCAGACGGCGATTCTGGCGCATCTGGTGCAGCATGTATGCTCCGTTGAGCGTATTAAAGGCCTGCAATGGCAGGCGCGTCGTCGCCTGAAACAGCTGGATTTACACAATGTTTCTACCCGTCACGGTGATGGATGGCAGGGCTGGCAAGCGCGAGCCCCGTTTGACGCTATCATTGTAACGGCAGCCCCGCCGGAGATCCCAACTGCGCTGATGATGCAGCTGGATGAAGGCGGTATTCTCGTCTTACCCGTGGGCGATGAGCACCAGTTCCTGAAGCGGGTGCGTCGTCGGGGAGGCGAATTTATTATTGATACCGTGGAGGCCGTACGTTTTGTTCCCTTAGTAAAAGGGGAGCTTGCGTAGACACTGGCTCTGAATACCTGGAGTTTTCCTGGATATTCTGGAATTAGTCAGCGTATCGTGTCGATGCTTTTGCACGGTGATTACGTTACGGGTTTTAACCAAATTTTCCTGGGGGATAAATGAGCGCGGGAAGCCACAAATTTACCATTCGCCGTATTGCGGCATTGTCACTGGTTTCATTATGGCTGGCAGGTTGTTCAAACACCTCGAATCCACCAGCGCCGGTCAGCTCGGTTGACGGCGGTGCATCCTCGAACACCAGTTCCGGCATGCTGATTACGCCTCCGCCAAAAATGGGCTCGACGTCGACAGTACAACAGACGCCACAGATCCAACCGGTGCAGACTCCGACTACGCAACCAACGCAAATTCAACCTGTTGCAGAACAGCCTGTACAGATGGAAAACGGTCGTATCGTGTACAACCGTAAGTATGGGAATATTCCGAAAGGTAGCTACACGGGCGGCAGCACCTATACTGTCAAGAAAGGCGACACACTTTTCTATATTGCCTGGATTACCGGGAACGATTTCCGTGACCTCGCACAGCGCAATAACGTTCCGGCCCCGTATAGCCTGAATGTCGGCCAAACTCTGCAAGTGGGCAACGCCTCGGGTACACCGATTACCGGTGGGAATGCCATCACCCAGGCGGATGCAGCACAGCAAGGAGTTGTGACCAACCCTGCACAAAATTCCACCGTTGCTGTTGCTTCGAAACCAACAATTACGTATTCTGAGGATTCAGGTGAACAAAGTGCTAACAAAATGTTGCCGAACAACAAGCCTGCTGGGACAGTTGTCACAGCGCCAGTAACGGCTCCAGCAGTTAGCACAACCGAAACAACTGCAAGCTCAACGTCGACCAGCGCGCCAATCTCTACCTGGCGCTGGCCAACTGACGGCAAAGTGATCGAAAACTTTGCGGCTACCGAAGGTGGCAATAAAGGGATCGACATTGCAGGCAGCAAAGGACAGGCTATTGTCGCGACCGCAGATGGACGCGTCGTTTATGCCGGTAACGCGCTGCGTGGTTACGGTAATCTTATTATCATCAAACATAACGATGATTACCTGAGCGCCTACGCCCATAACGATACAATGCTGGTCCGGGAACAACAAGAAATCAAGGCGGGGCAGAAAATAGCTACCATGGGTAGTACCGGAACCAGTTCAACACGCTTGCATTTTGAAATTCGTTACAAGGGGAAATCCGTAAACCCGCTGCGTTACTTGCCGCAGCGATAATTCGGCGGAACCAGGCTTTCACTTGCTAGTTCCGTTAGGGATCACGGGTAGGAGCCACCTTTATGAGTCAGAATACGCTGAAAGTTCATGATTTAAATGAAGATGCGGAATTTGATGAGAACGGAGTAGAGGCTTTTGATGAGAAAGCCTTGAGTGAAGAGGAACCCAGTGATAACGACCTGGCTGAAGAAGAGCTGTTATCGCAGGGGGCCACACAGCGTGTGTTGGACGCGACTCAGCTTTACCTTGGTGAGATTGGTTATTCACCACTGTTAACAGCCGAAGAAGAAGTTTATTTTGCGCGTCGCGCACTGCGTGGAGATGTCGCCTCTCGCCGCCGCATGATTGAAAGTAACCTGCGTCTGGTGGTGAAAATTGCTCGCCGTTATGGCAATCGCGGTCTGGCATTGCTGGACCTGATTGAAGAGGGCAATCTGGGGCTTATCCGTGCCGTCGAGAAGTTTGACCCGGAACGCGGGTTCCGCTTCTCAACATACGCAACGTGGTGGATCCGTCAGACGATCGAACGGGCTATTATGAACCAAACCCGTACGATCCGACTGCCGATTCATATTGTAAAAGAGCTGAACGTCTATCTGCGTACCGCGCGTGAGTTGTCGCATAAACTGGACCATGAACCGAGCGCAGAAGAGATTGCTGAACAACTGGATAAACCGGTTGATGACGTCAGCCGTATGCTCCGACTCAACGAGCGCATTACCTCGGTAGACACCCCGCTGGGTGGCGATTCCGAAAAAGCGTTGCTGGACATCCTGGCCGATGAAAAAGAAAACGGCCCGGAAGACACCACGCAAGACGATGATATGAAACAGAGCATCGTCAAATGGCTGTTCGAACTGAACGCCAAACAGCGTGAAGTGCTGGCACGTCGTTTCGGTCTGCTGGGGTATGAAGCTGCGACACTGGAAGATGTGGGCCGCGAAATCGGTCTTACGCGTGAACGTGTTCGTCAGATTCAGGTTGAAGGCCTGCGTCGTCTGCGCGAAATTCTGCAGACTCAGGGGCTGAATATCGAAGCGCTGTTCCGCGAGTAAGCACAAGTTCCATCAAGAAAGGCCAGTCTCATCGAGACTGGCCTTTTTCTTTAGCGCTACCGCTTATTGGTCGGCACATATTGTCCGATGGCGCTTTGCTTATCGGGCCTACAAAGACATCACCCAAAACCGCCATCCGAACGATTATCCCATCATCTTACGCACCAGTTGAGTAAACTGTTTGCGCTCTTCCTCGCTCAGTCTGCCCAGAAACTCATCATCCACGCGATCTCCTACCGGGGTTGCGCTGGCCAATAGTGCTTCTCCTTGCGCAGTCAAATAAACAAACCGCCGACGCTTATCCGCCGGGTCGTGATCCCGCCTGACCAGCCCACGCTTTTCCATCCGGCTCAGCATTTCCGCAAGTGTGGCTTTGGTGCAGACCGCTGCCTCCATCAGGGCGACCTGTTCAATGCCGGGCTGTTCGGCAATGGCGCGCATCACCGCGTACTGCGGTTTGGTTAGCTCTGGTAACTCATGTTGCCAGCGAGCCGTATGCTGCTGAAAAAGCTGACGTAAAAGATGAAATGCTTTATTGCGTAACGGCATGAGAGCTCCGGGATATCGGTCAGTCTCTATCATAGCGGGTTACGCCTCCTTTTTTAACCATCGCTGTTTTAGCTATCCGTGCGCGGTGGCCTTGCCCACAATGAATTGTGGGAGTATTTTAATCAAAATGTTCGTACACGAACAAATTGAGGGGTTGAATGAGACTGATCGTAGGAATGACGGGGGCTACCGGCGCACCGCTCGGCGTGTCGCTACTACAGGCGCTGCGGGAAATGCCGGGGGTGGAAACCCATCTGGTGCTGTCGAAATGGGCAAAAACGACCATTGAGCTGGAAACGCCGTACAGCGTCCGCGATGTATCCGCACTGGCAGACTATTGCCACAACCCCGCGGACCAGGCCGCGACCATCTCCTCCGGATCGTTTCGTACTGACGGCATGATCATTATCCCCTGCAGCATGAAAACGCTGGCCGGTATTCGCGCAGGTTACGCGGAAGGGCTGGTGGGGCGCGCCGCAGACGTGGCGCTGAAAGAAGGGCGCAAACTGGTGCTGGTGCCGCGTGAAATGCCGCTCAGCACCATCCATCTGGAAAACATGCTCGCGCTTTCCCGCATGGGCGTGGCGATGGTCCCGCCAATGCCCGCGTTTTACAACCATCCGCAAACGGTCGATGACATTACCCAGCACATTGTCGCGCGCGTGCTCGACCAGTTTGGGCTTGAACACCCTAACGCCCGTCGTTGGCAGGGATTACGACAGGCGCAGAATTTTGCACAGGAGAACGAATAATGGCATTTGATGATTTGCGCAGCTTTTTGCAGGCGCTGGACGACCAGGGACAACTGCTGAAAATCAGTGAGGAAGTTAACGCCGAGCCGGATCTGGCTGCGGCGGCTAATGCGACCGGGCGTATTGGTGATGGCGCGCCTGCGCTGTGGTTTGACAATATTCGCGGTTTTACCGATGCCCGCGTGGCGATGAACACCATCGGTTCATGGCAGAATCACGCCATCTCTTTAGGTCTTCCACCAAATACCCCGGTGAAAAAACAGATTGATGAGTTTATCCGTCGCTGGGATAAATTTCCGGTTGCCCCGGAACGTCGTGCGAACCCGGCATGGGCTGAAAATACCGTCGACGGCGAAGACATTAATCTTTTCGACATTCTGCCGCTGTTTCGCCTGAACGATGGCGACGGCGGTTTCTACCTGGATAAAGCCTGCGTGGTGTCGCGCGATCCGCTGGATCGGGACAACTTCGGCAAACAGAACGTCGGCATCTACCGCATGGAAGTGAAGGGCAAACGTAAGCTCGGTCTGCAACCGGTGCCAATGCATGATATCGCGCTGCACCTGCATAAAGCGGAAGAGCGCGGTGAAGATTTGCCGATTGCCATCACGCTGGGTAATGATCCCATCATCACTTTGATGGGCGCCACGCCGCTGAAATACGATCAGTCTGAATACGAGATGGCGGGAGCGCTGCGTGAAAGCCCGTATCCTATCGCTACCGCGCCGCTCACCGGTTTTGACGTGCCGTGGGGCTCTGAAGTGATCCTCGAAGGGGTCATTGAAAGCCGTAAACGCGAAATCGAAGGTCCGTTTGGCGAGTTTACCGGCCACTATTCCGGTGGACGCAATATGACCGTGGTGCGTATCGATAAAGTCTCTTATCGCAGCAAACCGATTTTTGAATCACTCTATCTCGGTATGCCGTGGACCGAAATCGACTACCTGATGGGCCCGGCGACCTGCGTACCGCTTTATCAACAATTGAAAGCCGAATTCCCGGAAGTGCAGGCGGTGAACGCCATGTACACCCACGGACTGCTGGCGATTATTTCCACCAAAAAACGCTACGGCGGCTTTGCCCGCGCGGTGGGGCTGCGTGCTATGACCACGCCGCACGGCCTGGGTTACGTGAAGATGGTGATTATGGTTGATGAAGACGTTGACCCGTTCAACCTGCCGCAGGTGATGTGGGCGCTCTCCTCGAAGGTCAATCCGGCGGGCGATCTGGTGCAACTGCCGAATATGTCGGTGCTGGAACTTGATCCCGGTTCCAGTCCGGCGGGGATTACCGACAAGCTCATCATCGATGCCACGACACCGGTTGCACCGGATAACCGAGGTCATTACAGCCAACCGGTATGTGATTTACCGGAAACAAAAGCCTGGGCTGAAAAGCTGACCGCCATGCTGGCCAACCGTAAATAAGGAGTAGCAGATGATTTGTCCACGTTGTGCCGATGAACATATTGAAGTGATGGCGAACTCGCCGGTAAAAGGTGTCTGGACCGTATATCAGTGCCAGCATTGTCTGTACACCTGGCGTAATACCGAGCCGCTACGCCGTACCAGCCGCGAGCATTATCCGCAAGCGTTTCGCATGACGCAGAAAGATATCGACGATGCGCCAATGGTGCCAAGTATCCCGCCGCTGCTGGCGGAAGATAAGCGTTAATCAAAAAATGCCGGGTGCGGCGAAGCCATACCCGGCACAACGGCGTTACACCAGACTTTTTAACCGATAGATCCATTCCAGCGCCTGGCGAGGCGTGAGTGAATCCGGGTCGAGATTTTCCAGCGCTTCAACGGCGGGAGATGTTTCTTCCGCAACCGAAAGCAGCGACATCTGTGTACCATCGACCTGGGTTGCGGCAACATTTGGCGCGATGCTTTCCAGTTCGCGCAGTTTTTGCCGCGCACGTTTTATGACCTCTTTCGGCACACCTGCCAGGGCTGCTACCGCCAGGCCATAGCTCTTGCTCGCCGCGCCATCCTGTACGCTGTGCATAAAGGCGATGGTATCGCCATGCTCTAACGCATCCAGATGTACATTCGCGACGCCTTCCATCTTCTCCGGTAACTGAGTCAGTTCGAAGTAGTGGGTGGCGAACAATGTTAATGCTTTGATTTTATTCGCCAGGTTTTCTGCGCACGCCCATGCCAGCGACAGGCCGTCGTAGGTTGAAGTGCCGCGTCCAATCTCATCCATCAGCACCAGGCTGTTTTCGGTAGCGTTATGCAGAATGTTGGCGGTTTCGGTCATCTCAACCATGAAGGTGGAACGACCTGATGCCAGATCATCCGCCGCGCCAACGCGGGTAAATATACGGTCGATAGGCCCTATCTCGACTTTTTGTGCCGGGACATAGCTGCCGATATACGCCAGCAGCGCAATCAATGCGGTCTGGCGCATATAGGTACTTTTCCCCCCCATGTTCGGCCCGGTGATGATCAGCATCCGGCGCTGTGGGGAAAGGTTGAGCGGGTTGGCGATAAACGGCTCTGTCAGCACCTGCTCCACCACCGGGTGACGGCCCTCGGTAATGCGAATGCCGGGTTTATCGGTGAAGATCGGACAGGTGTAATTCAACGTATAAGCACGTTCTGCGAGGTTGACCAGGACGTCCAGCTCCGCCAGCGCGCTGGCGCTCTGTTGTAAATCAGCCAGATGCGGCAGCAGCATATCGAACAGCTCGTCGTATAGCTGTTTTTCCAGTGCCAGCGCCTTACCTTTGGAGGTCAGAACTTTGTCTTCATACTCTTTCAGTTCTGGAATAATGTAGCGTTCAGCGTTTTTCAACGTCTGGCGACGCACGTAATTAATTGGCGCCAGATGGCTCTGTCCACGACTGATCTGAATGTAGTATCCGTGAACGGCGTTGAATCCAACTTTCAGCGTATCAAGACCCGTGCGTTCGCGCTCGCGGATCTCCAGTCTGTCGAGGTAGTCGGTTGCGCCATCGGCCAGCGCTCGCCACTCGTCCAGCTCTTCGTTATAGCCAGACGCGATGACGCCGCCGTCGCGTACCAGCACCGGTGGAGCTTCCACGACGGCGCGTTCCAGCAGTTCACGCAGCTCCGCAAACTCCCCCATTTTCTCACGCAGCATCTGCACCGGGGCGCTGTCTACGTTTTCCAGTTGCGCGCGTAGTTCTGGGAGTTGCTGGAAAGCGTGGCGCATGCGGGCCAGATCGCGCGGGCGCGCGGTACGCAGAGCGAGACGCGCCAGAATGCGTTCCAGATCGCCCACCTGACGCAGCACGGGTTGCAATTCGCTGGTGATATCCTGTAGCGCGCCGATGGTTTGTTGGCGTTCAGTGAGGATTTTGGTGTCGCGGACCGGCATATGCAGCCAGCGCTTGAGCATACGGCTGCCCATCGGTGTTACGGTGCAGTCGAGTACCGAAGCCAATGTGTTTTCAACGCCGCCAGCCAGGTTCTGGGTGATCTCCAGATTGCGGCGGGTGGCGGCATCCATAATGATGCTGTCCTGCTGACGCTCCATGGTGATGGAACGAATATGCGGCAGTGAGGTACGCTGGGTATCTTTCACATATTGCAGCAGACAGCCCGCAGCGCATAATCCGCGCGGGGCGTTCTCAACGCCAAAGCCAATCAGGTCTCGTGTGCCAAACTGCAGATTTAACTGCTGACGGGCAGTATCAATTTCAAATTCCCACAGCGGACGACGGCGCAGGCCGCGACGTCCTTCAATCAGTGAGGTTTCTGCAAAATCTTCGGCATACAGCAGTTCAGCCGGGTTAGTTCGCTGCAGTTCGGCGGCCATGGTCTCGCGGTCGGCAGGCTCGCTAACGCGAAAACGCCCGGAGCTGATGTCCAGCGTGGCATAGCCGTAGCCTTTGCTGTCCTGCCAGACGGCGGCCAGCAGGTTGTCCTGGCGCTCCTGTAACAGCGCTTCATCACTGATGGTGCCGGGCGTAACGATGCGCACAACTTTACGCTCCACCGGTCCTTTGCTGGTGGCCGGATCGCCAATCTGTTCGCAAATAGCGACGGATTCCCCTTGATTGACCAGCTTGGCAAGGTAGTTTTCTACCGCATGGTGGGGAATACCCGCCATTGGGATGGGCTCGCCTGCGGATGCGCCGCGCTTAGTCAGGGAGATATCAAGCAGCTGAGACGCGCGTTTCGCATCGTCATAAAACAGTTCATAAAAGTCGCCCATGCGGTAAAACAGCAGTATTTCCGGGTGCTGAGCTTTCAGCTTGAGATACTGCTGCATCATTGGGGTGTGGGCGTCGAGATTATCGATTGTACTCATGGAGTTGTGTCCAGTTCCCTGATTTTCAATGGATTGCGATATTCTTGTTTTCGTTGTTATCACATAAGAGGCACATGATAACGGAGATATGCTTTTCAGGGAAAGCGGGGAAGGATGACTTCTCGATCCAGATTCCGCTCCGGGGCGACTCAGACGATGACAATGTATTCTGGGGAGGGGA
>NZ_CP069763.1:139248-139525 GCF_016893685.1 Citrobacter cronae | reverse complement strand
CCACTGACATTCCCCCGTAGGTTTGGCCGCCAGAACGCTTACTTATTATTCATTTTGCGGCAACGCATAATTCTGGCAGTACAGGTAGGGGATCCCTTCTTTGGTAATCAGATACGTCTTGCTATTTAGCGCAAAATAATCATCGCATGGCCTGCCATGGGTATAATATAAGCGCGCAAATTATAAGCGTCAGCGTCGCCATGATTATTTCTGCGGTGGTGAACAAAGATTGACGCGGTGTCCCAGGTAACAGATCTTCTATAACGGTATCCGGGGT
>NZ_CP069763.1:112764-138595 GCF_016893685.1 Citrobacter cronae | reverse complement strand
CTCGAAACGGCGATCGCGCAGACCGGAATAAATAAAAGTAATCACAAACAGCAGAGAAAATAGTACGACGATGGTGGGGGCTGGTGCGCTGTCGATGAAAAATGACAGATACACGCCCATAAACGAGGTAACGACTGAGATAATCACTGCCAGCCACAAGGCATGGAAAAATTTCCGTGTCATTAATATCGCGATGGCACCCGGGGCAATTAGTAAGGAAATCGACAAAATAATGCCTACCGATTTCAGCGTGGCGACGATCGTCAGGGCAATCATACACAACAGACCATAATGCAGCAGCGTCGTGTTAAGACCGCTGGCCTTTGCCTGATGCGGATCGAATGCGTGCAGTAGTAGATCTTTCCACTTTAGCCCGATGATAAGCGCAATCCCCAGCGTGATAACGGAGGTTTGCACAATATCGCTAAACGACACGCCCAGCATATCGCCGAACAGAATATGATCGAGATGGACCTCCGACTGGATCGAAACGTACAGCACCAGGCCCGCGCCAAACATACCGGAAAAGACGATCCCCATCAGGGTGTCACGCTTAATTCGGCTATTGTCGTCGAGATAGCCCGTCGCCACCGCGCAAAACAATCCGGCGATAAACGCGCCAATCGCCAGTGGAATACCTGCAATCCACGCCAGCACAATGCCGGGGAAAACCGCGTGGCTCATGGCATCGCCCATCAGCGCCCAGCCTTTAAGCACCAAAAACACTGACAACAGCGCACAGGGGATGGCGACAATGGTGGAGATGACCAGCGCATTGACCATAAAGCTAAACTGAAAGGGTTCCAGCAGCGTCGTTAAGCTCATACGGACTCCTTGTTTACCTGACGGGCACGACGGCGATTCGCCAGCAGACCGTGTTTTGGCGCAAAGACAAACGCCAGCAGGAACAGCAGCGTTTGTAGAACCACAATAATTCCGCCGGTTGCGCCGTCCAGCCAGTAGCTCAGCCAGGCGCCAAAAAAGCTGGTCAGGCTGCCGATAGCTACGGCGATAGTGAGTAGACGTGGAAAACGATCCGTCAGCAGCCAGGCGGTGGCGCCGGGTGTGACCACCAGACAAATCACCAGAAATGCGCCGACGGTTTGCAGAGCGGCAACCGTGGAAACGGAGAGCAGCGTAAAAAATAACAGCTTTAGCCAGCCAGGATTCAGACCGATGGAGCGCGCGTGGTTTTCATCAAAAAAAACCACCATCAGATCTTTCCACTTCAACAACAGAATAGTCAGCGAGATGACGCCGATGATGGCCAGTTGCACAATATCTTCCGGTGCAATCGCCAGCACGTTTCCCAGAATAATGGTCTGGATGTTGACCGACATCGGATTGAGCGACACCATAAACAGCCCGATACCGAAAAAAGAGGAAAAAATCAGTCCGATAATCGCATCTTCCTTCAGGCGCGAGCGCTGATTGAGAAACAGCATGCTGCCCGCTGCCAGTCCACCGGAAAGAAAAGCGCCAAGCGCGAAGGGAAGCCCTAACATATAAGCGCCAGCAACGCCCGGAACGATAGAGTGCGACAGCGCGTCGCCAATCAGCGACCAGCCTTTGAGCATCAGATAGCAGGAGAGAAACGCACACAGGCCGCCGACCATCGCCGAGACCCACATCGCGTTGAGCATGTACTGGTAACCAAACGGTTCTGTCAGCCAGTTCATGATTATTCCCCCTCGTTGGCCGCACGTCGCGAAATAAACGGGCGTTCATCATCGGTAATCACATGTTGCTCACCGCCGCTCAGCGCCACATGGCGCAGAACGCCGCTGAATGCCTGCTCGAGATTCTCAGTCGTAAAGGTGGTTTCGGTCGGGCCACTTGCCAACACCGTACCTTTAATCATTACCGTGTAATCACAAAACTCGGTAACGGACCCCAGATTATGGGTAGAGACCAGCATGGTCCGCCCCTCATCGCGCAGTTCGCGTAGCAGGTCGATGATGCGCGCCTCGGTTTTCACATCCACGCCGGTGAAGGGTTCATCCAATAAAATCACCTGTCCATCCTGGGCAATAGCCCTCGCCAGAAAAACGCGTTTTTTCTGCCCGCCGGACAGTTCACCTATCTGGCGATGGCGATAGTCCAGCATATCGACCCGTGCCAGCGCCGCATCAACACAGGCGCGGTCGATCTGTTTTGGCCGACGCAGCCAGCCCATGTGGCCAAAGCGACCCATCATTACCACATCTTCCACCAGTACCGGAAACGACCAGTCCACCTCTTCCGACTGAGGAACATAGGCAATCAGATTCTGTTTCAGCGCCTGATTAACCGGCTGTTGCAGAATAGATATTTCCCCCTGCGCCAGGCGAACAAAACCCATCAGCGCTTTAAAAAGCGTTGATTTTCCCGAACCGTTTACGCCGACCAGGGCGGCAATCGAACCGCCCGGAACCTGAAAAGTGGCGTCCCGCAATGCGGTGTGACCGTTGCGATACGTCACCGTAACCTGATTTACGGTAATCGCAGAGTGACTCATGGTTGGCTCTCCAGACCTTCGTTGATGCCGTTAACAATGGTTTGTGTTGTGACGCGCAGTAAATCCAGATAGGTCGGTACCGGGCCATCAGCAGCGCTGAGCGAATCGACATACAGCACACCGCCGTAATGCGCACCGGATTCACGGGCGACCTGACGCGCAGGCTTGTCGGAGACAGTGCTTTCGCTAAATACCGTTGGGATATGATGCGCTCTGATCGCATCGATCACTTTGCGTACCTGTTTGGGGGTGCCCTGCTGATCGGCGTTGATCGGCCACAGATACAACTCTTTCAGGCCGTTATCGCGTGCCAGATAAGAAAACGCGCCTTCACTGGTGACCAGCCAGCGTTTATCGGCAGGGAGCTTCGCCAGTTCTGCATGTAGTGGCGCCAGGGTCTGCTGGATTTTGGCTTTATAGCTCTGCGCATTTTTCTGGTAGATTGCGGCATTCTGCGGATCGTATTTCATCAGCGCATCGCGAATATTATCCACGTAGATAAGTGCGTTCTCTGCCGACATCCAGGCGTGCGGATTCGGTTTGCCGTTGTACGGCCCTTCGCTGATACCCATTGGCTGCACACCGTTGGAGACCATTACCTCCGGCACGCCGGATAAATGCTGGTAGAAACGGGCAAACCACAGCTCGAGGTTGAGCCCGTTCGAAAGGATAAGCTGTGCGCCTTGCGCCCGCTTGATATCGCCCGGCGTGGGTTGATATTCATGAATTTCTGCCCCAGGTTTGGTGATGGAACTGACGTCCGCAGCGTCACCTGCCACGTTACTTGCCATATCCGCAATCACCGTAAAAGTGGTTATCACTTTGAACTTTTCTTGCGCCCAGGCAGGCGACAACGTCAGCGCCGTTAACGCGCCAGCAAGGAGAAATGACTTCAGATGGGGCAACTGCGGCATAGTATCCCTCACAACAAAGTGGTTAATTTATCAACGAATATAGCCTTTGCTATGTTATATAGCACAAGGTATAAGCAAATGAAAATAATTCTTATTTGCGTAGGGTGCTAAGAATGTATCACCTTCAGGTAATAGTCCTGTGTATGGTTAAGGTGTATTATTTATGCAACTTAATTGGGAGGCACCATGTCCGGCAAACGTATTGCACGTGAAAAAATGACGATCCAGAGAATGATCTCGCTGTACGAGCGCCAGTGTCCGCAGGCCTCAGACGAGCCGGGGCATTACGATGCGTTGTTTGCCTATGCGCAAAAGCGTCTGGATAAGTGCGTATTTGGTGAGGAAAAACCGGCCTGCAAACAGTGCCCGGTACACTGTTATCAACCCGCCAAACGTGAAGAGATGAAGCAGATTATGCGCTGGGCTGGGCCAAGAATGCTCTGGCGTCATCCGATCCTGACCGTACGTCATCTGATTGATGACAAACGTCCCGTCCCGGAATTACCCGAGAAGTACCAGCGGAAGAAGTAATGTAGCAATTCTATGCCGGATGGCGGCTGCGCCTTATCCGGCCTACAAATATAAACGCACCAGTGGGTAGACCCGATAAGCAAAGCGCCATCGGGCGAACCGTTAAACCAGCGCATCCTTATCAATACCCAGGCGCTTCATGCGTGACAGCAACGTCGTGCGCTTCAGTCCCAGTCGTTGCGCCGCGCCTTTGGGGCCGGCAACGACGCCGTTAGTCTCTTTCAGCACGCGCATGATCAACTGGTATTCATCTTCGCCATCTTGTGCGACTTCGGTCGCCACTGGCGGCGTGGAAGGCGTCAAAGCGACAACATCCGGCAGAGACAGTTGCAGTACATTGCCCCTTGTGAGCAGCACCGCGCGTTCTACCACATTTTCCAGTTCACGCACGTTACCCGGCCATTCCATACTGCTCAGCGTACGCAGCGCTTCGGCGGGAATACTGTCGATATTGCGCCCCATTCGGCGGGCAATTTTAAAGGTGAAAGCTTTTACCAATAGCGGAATATCTTCCGGGCGTTCGCGCAGCGGCGGCAGATGGATCGGGAAGACGTTCAGCCGATAGTAGAGATCGTTGCGAAACTCGCGATCGGCGACCATCTTTTTCAGATCGCGGTTGGTGGCGGCGATCAAACGGACATCGGTCTGGATCAGCTTATTGCTGCCCAGACGCTCAAACTCCTGTTCCTGCAAAACGCGCAATAGCTTCGGCTGAAGCTCAAGCGGCATGTCGCCCACTTCATCAAGGAACAGTGAGCTTTTGTCCGCCAGTTCGAAACGCCCAATACGTTGCGTGCTGGCTCCGGTAAACGCACCGCGCTCATGACCAAACAGATCGCTTTCCAGCAATCCGGCAGGCATTGCCGCACAGTTCATTTTTACCATCCGGCGGGCGTTACGGCCGCTCAGGTTATGAATCGCTCTGGCGATCAGCTCTTTGCCTGTCCCGGTCTCGCCGAGAATCAATACGGTGCTGTCACTTTGCGCCACCATCTCGACCTGTTTGAGCACACTGTACATCGCTTCGCTGCGGCCAATGATTTCGCCGAACTCGCTGTCAACGTTGTTGAGCTGCTCTGTCAGCGCCAGGTTTTCATCGACCAGACGTTCTTTCAGACGGTGAATTTCCTGGTAGGCGAGGGCGTTATCCACGGCAATCGCCACACGCTCGGCAATCTGGCGTAGCAGTTTGAGATTGGCGGTGGTGAAGACTTTCTCTTCGCACTGCGCCAGCTTCAGTACGCCAAGCATGTTATTGCCGGACATCAACGGCAGCAGGCACAGCGTCTGTAATTGGTTGCCCCAGGTCTCGAACAGCATCCGTTCATAAGGAGCAAGGGCGTCGCGTTCGCTCAGGTTAATCAGCAGCATCTCTTTGCTTTTGAAGACCCGCTCAGAGAGTGTGCCTGCTTCGTCCACTTCGCTCTGTTCGTGCGCCGGATGATGCTCATCCAGATAGTGGGTGGAGTAGATGCTCAGCTTATTTTTGCGACTGCTGCGTAACACGATACTGATAGCATCGATGTCGAAATAATGGTGGATCTCTTTGGCGACTTCGCTGACCAGTTCATCTATGTCCAGTCGGGAAAGCACCGCATTGGTGATGGCGACCAGGATGCGAAAGTTGTCACGCTCACGGCACAGCAGATCGTAATCGACGTTATTGCTGACTCTGCTCTGAATTTGTTCAGCCACGACACCGACAATCTGGGTGAAGGTCTGGAGCCGATTGTACTCTTTTTCGCTCCATGGTCTGTCTTCGTTGCGGATGAATTCGCAACCGCCAAAGATGCGCCCATCCGCCGCCAGCGGCAGCAGACAGTAGTGACCAAATTCAGAATACAATCCGCCGGATGCCAGCTGCGGCCAGGTTTCCGTGAACTCATGATAGTTGCAGTGCAGCGCGTCGGGGCGCGACAGGATACGGCGTATCGGCCCATGCGCCAGCACCGTTTCGTCTTCATAATCGATAGGTTTACTATTTTCGCGCGTCGCAAAATAACGCGCACGTTGCGTTTGTGCCTGCCATAAGACAATAGCCGCGCAGTCGGCCAGTCCGGAATGCCTGGCCAGCTGTGAAAGCGCCTCGCTGAGAGACTGAAGATCGGGCTGCTGTAATAATGTACGAGTAATATCGAACAGGCCTTGCTGTCCGAGGTCACTCATCGGTGTATACGACATATTGCTTTTCCAGGGAAAGCACCGCAAAACGGTGCGAAAACGGTAAATGAATTATAGGTATAAGTCGTAAATTATTGCCGGATGGCTGACCGCAAACTCGCTGGTCACGCAATCCGTAGGCCTGATAAGCAAAGCCATCAGGCGATAATGCAGCATTAATGCCGGATGTCGACGCCAATGCGTCTTATCCGGCTTACAGCATGCTGCCAACTGCCTGCTAGCATATACGAGGTAAAGGTTCAGCGTGTGGTAAATCGAGGGTTCGTTTCACGCCATACAGTCCGGCAAGACGTACACCTTTACGTTCAACTACTTCGCCAATCATTGCCGCGTCGCGTCCTAACGGATGCGCGCGCAGCGCGGCAAGCACGCTTTCAGCAGCCTGACGCTCAACGGCAATCACCAGTTTGCCTTCGTTGGCAAAGTTGAGCGCATCGAGGCCCAGCAGCTCGCAAACGCCACGCACCGCAGGCTTCACGGGCAGGGCCGCTTCAGACAGCTCAATACCAAATCCACATGATGCGGCAAACTCATGCGTCACCGCATTCACGCCGCCACGGGTGGCGTCACGCAGCGCCTTCACGCCGGGTATATCACGTATCGTCTGGATAAGCGGCGTTAACACCGCACAGTCGCTAACCAGTTCGCCATCAAGACCCAATTGCTCGCGCAGATTAAGAATGGTTGCACCATGGTCGCCGAGCGTACCGCTAACCAGCAATACATCGCCAGGGCCGAGAGTTTGCGCGCCCCAGTGAATGTTGGCGGGGATCGCCCCCATACCAGCGGTGTTGATGAACAACTTATCTGCGGCGCCACGCTGCACGACTTTGGTATCACCGGTCACGATGGCGATGCCCGCTTCGCGTGCGGTTGCCGCCATGCTGGTGACGACGGTTTTCAGCGTCTCCATCGGCAGACCTTCTTCAAGGATAAAACCGCAGGAGAGATAACGCGGAATCGCGCCGCTGACGGCGACATCGTTAGCCGTACCGCAGATAGCCAGCTTGCCGATATTACCGCCGGGGAAGAACAACGGATCGATAACATAGCTGTCGGTAGAGAACGCCAGACGATCGCCCTCTGCAACCAACTGCGCCAGTTCCAGACGCGCCTGATCTTCCTGTTCCGCCAGCCACGGATTAGCAAAAGCCTCCATAAACAGACTGTTGATCAACTGCTGCATAGCCTGACCGCCGCTACCGTGGGCGAGTTGTACGCTGTTCATGCTTCACACTCCTGCTGACGATACTGATACCAGGCGGCACATGCGCCTTCTGAGGAGACCATCAGTGCGCCAAAGGCGGTCTCCGGGTTACAGGTTTTACCAAATAACGGGCACTGATGCGGTTTACATCTGCCGGTCAACACCTCTCCGCAACGCGCGCGCGGATCGTCATATACCTGCTGTGGCGCTGGCTGAAAATGCGCTTCGGCATCAAAACGTTGATAGTCCGGCGTCAGGTGAACGCCAGACGATTCGATCACGCCCAGACCGCGCCATTCGCTGTCGCCGTTGACGCAAAATACCTCAGCGATGGCCTGTTGCGCTAAGGCGTTACCGGCATCCGGTACCACGCGGCGGTACTGGTTTTCGACCTGGCTTTGGGCGGCGATTTTCTGTTCAATCAGCATCACCACGCCTTGCAGCAGGTCGAGCGGCTCAAAGCCGGCGACCACTAACGGGCGATGGAAATCTGAGGCAATGAAATTATAGGCGTCGGTGCCAATCACCATGCTGACGTGCCCCGGTGCTAAAAAGGCATCGATGCCGTTGTCCGGCTGTTCCAGCAGGCTGCGCAGCGTGGGGATTAGCGTAATGTGCTGACAGAAAAAGTAAAAGTTCTGCACATCGCGTTGTTTGGCCTGCTGTAGGGTGATGGCGGTGGTCGGCATGGTGGTTTCAAAACCCAGACCAAAGAACACAACCTTACGCGTTGGGTTTTCCTGCGCCAGCTTCAGCGCATCCATCGGCGAATAGACGATGCGGATATCCGCGCCGCGCGCTTTGGCCTGTAGTAGTGAGCCTTGTTTTCCCGGCACGCGCATGGCGTCGCCAAAGGTGCAGAAAATCACTTCCGGATGGCTGGCGATTTCAACACAGCTGTCGATCCTGCCCATCGGCAGAACGCAAACCGGGCAGCCAGGACCGTGAATGAACTCCACGTTTTCGGGCAGCAGTTGGTCGAGTCCGAATTTGAAAATAGCGTGGGTATGGCCGCCACAAACTTCCATGATGCGCAGCGGTCGTTCAGCGGTATAGGGGAGGAGAGCGGCACGTTCACGCAGGTGCTCTATCAACTGCATCACCTGTTCTGGTGCGCGGTATTCGTCAACAAAACGCATTTATTTTTCCTCGCCGTACAGCAACGCGCCGACATCCGGCTCAACGTCAAACATATTTTGCAGCGCGTCGAGCGTGTCGCGCGCTTCTGCTTCATTAATGATGCTCATCGCAAAGCCGACGTGGACCAGTACCCACTGACCCAGACGCGGCTGACCATTTTCATCACAGCTACCGACCAGCGTCAGGTCGACATCGCGCTGAATACCGCAAACGTCGACTTTGGCCTGGTTGCCATCAATGGTGCGGATTTGACCCGGAACACCTATGCACATCGTTGCGTCTCCAGCCAGGAGAGCCATTGGTCCATCCCTTCGCCGCTGGTGGCGGAAATCAGGATGATCTCAATGTCCGGGTTCACTTCCCGGGCGCTGGCGATGCACTTTTCAACATCAAAATTGAGGTACGGCAGCAGATCCACTTTATTGAGCAGCATCAGCGATGCGGCGGCAAACATATGCGGATATTTCAGCGGCTTATCTTCGCCTTCGGTGACGGACAGCACCGCCACTTTATGACGTTCGCCGAGGTCGAAGCTGGCCGGGCAGACCAGGTTACCGACGTTTTCAATAAACAGAATGCCGTTGTTATCAAGCGGCAAACGCGGCGCGGCGTCAGCAATCATTTGCGCGTCAAGGTGGCAACCTTTACCCGTGTTGACCTGGATGGCGGGGGTGCCGGTGGCGCGAATACGGGCGGCATCGTTGACCGTCTGTTGGTCGCCTTCAATCACGGCGCACGGAACGCTGTCTTTCAGCTTGATCAGCGTTTCGGTCAGTAGCGTCGTTTTACCTGAGCCCGGGCTTGAGACGAGGTTTAATACCAGATGCTGACGAGCGGCAAAACGGGCGCGGTTACGTTCGGCCAGACGGTTATTTTTGTCCAGCACGTCAATTTCGACTTCCAGCATACGGCGCTGACTCATGCCTGGCGCATGGGTACCCGCCTCGCCATGACCGTAGTGCAGGTCGCCTTCTGCGGTCTGGCTCGGTGCGAAATTAGAGGTTTTCACACCGGTAATATTCAGCGCCGGGCGAGCCGCCGGGGCAAATGGCGCGCTGCGAAACGCCGAGTGGGGATTATGCTCATCACCCTCTATATAAAGGTTGCCTTCAGCGCAACCACATGTCGTACACATCGCTCACTCCTGATCTCTTTCTTGTTACAGGCTTTTTGCCGGATGGCGACGCAAGCGTCTTCTCCGGCCTGGCAGGTGCCACCGGAATTAGTCTTCGGCGTCGCCTATTTCAATTCGTCGAATCTGTAAACCATCATCGGCCACAATTCTCAGCGTATCGCTGTTGCATTGCGGACACCGACGCACGCGTTGCGTCAGTAACGTGACGTATTGCTGACAAGATTCGCACCAACATTCCGCTTCTTGTTCTTCGAGGTGGAGTTTACAACCTTCTGCAAGGGTCCCACGGCATACCAGATCAAAACAAAAGGCGAGAGCGCTGGTTTCTACGCAAGAAAATGCGCCAATTTTGAGCCAGACCCCAGTTACTCGCTTGGCACCGTGTTGCGTGGCCTGTTGTTCAATCAATTCCAGTGCTCTTTGGCAGAGGGTTATTTCGTGCATACCGCCTCCTATGAAGTTGCCGTATTAAAAGCAATAAACATGCCAGGTTGAATTTTTTCATCCGTGACAATGACGACAATGACGAAATGACACGTCGTCACCCATCTTTGATTTTTTATGTATTTGAAAATAAAGGAAATTAATTTTGGCATGAAATGTGCTTAAGGCTGTTCATCTCTGCTAAACGGGTAACCTGACATGACTATTTGGGAAATAAGCGAAAAAGCCGATTACATCGCTGAACGGCATCGTCGCCTACAGGACCAGTGGCGTATTTACTGCAACTCGCTGGTTCAGGGGATCACCCTGTCGAAAGCGCGTTTGCATCATGCGATGAGCTGCGCGCCGGACAAAGATCTGTGCTTTGTCCTTTTTGAACACTTCGTTATCTACGTCACGCTGGCGGATGGTTTCAACAGTCACACCATCGAGTATTACGTCGAAACGAAAGAGGGTGATGATAAACAACTGATTGCACAGGCACAGTTGACCATCGACGGTAAAGTTGATGAGCGTATCAGCAACCGCGATCGCGAGCAGGTGCTGGAGCACTATCTCGAAAAAATCGCCAGTGTCTACGACAGCCTGTACACCGCGGTTGAGAACAATATGCCGGTGAATTTAAGCCAGCTGGTTGCGGGACATAGCCCGGCGTAAGCCTCGGGTGCTGCCCACGTTTGTCATGACGCGGCGTTACTACTGCGTCACGACAGTTTAGGGAATGGGCATGTCGAAAAATGTCGAAATGACATTTGCCTGACATGTTTTCGTCAAAAATGACTATCACCTGAGGAATGCCTGGTGAATCGTTTTGTAATTGCTGACTCCACTCTTTGTATTGGCTGCCACACCTGTGAAGCCGCCTGCTCAGAGACACATCGCCAGCATGGCCTGCAGTCAATGCCGCGCCTGAAAGTGATGTTAAATGAAAAAGAATCCGCGCCGCAGCTTTGCCACCAGTGTGAAGATGCGCCTTGCGCTACCGTTTGTCCGGTTAATGCGATTAATCGCGTTGACGGCGCCGTACAGCTGAATGAAAGCCTGTGCGTAAGCTGCAAACTGTGCGGGATCGCCTGTCCGTTCGGCGCTATTGAGTTTTCCGGTAGCCGTCCGCTGCATATCCCGGCAAACGCCAATACATCAAAAGCGCCGCCGGCCCCGCCAGCTCCAGCTCGCGTAAGCACGCTGCTGGACTGGGTTCCGGGCATTCGTGCCATCGCGGTGAAATGCGATCTGTGTAGTTTTGACGAGCAAGGTCCGGCCTGCGTACGCATGTGTCCGACCAAAGCCCTGCATCTGGTGAGCAACATGGATATCGCCCGCGCCAGCAAACGTAAACGTGAGCTGACTTTCAATACCGACTTCGGCGATCTCACCTTGTTTCAGCAGGCTCAAAGTGGAGATGCAAAATGAGCGCAATTTCACTGATTAACAGCGGCGTGGCCTGGTTTACAGCGGCTGCGGTTCTGGCATTTCTGTTTTCATTTCATAAACCGCTGAGCGGCTGGATTGCAGGGGTTGGCGGCGCGGTTGGCAGTTTGTGTACGGCTGGCGCGGGTTTTATGGTGCTGACCAACGCGCTGGCGGTAAGCGGTGTGATGCCGTTTATTGGTCACAGCCTGCAAATTACCCCGTTGAACGCTATCTGGCTGATTACTCTGGGCCTGTGCGGTCTGTTTGTCAGCCTGTACAACATTGACTGGCATCGCCATCCACAGGTGAAAGCCAACGGCCTGCTGGTGAATCTGCTGATGGCCGCAGCGGTATGTGCGGTGGTTGCCAGCAACCTCGGTACGCTGGTGGTGATGGCGGAAATCATGGCGCTGTGCGCGGTGTTCCTGACCGGTTGCAGTAAAGAAGGCAAGCTGTGGTTTGCGCTGGGGCGCATCGGCACGCTGCTGTTGGCGATTGCCTGCTACCTGGTGTGGCAGCGCTACGGTACGCTGGAACTGCGTCTGCTCGATCTGCGCACCCAGGAGCTGCCGCTTGGGTCTGACATCTGGCTGCTGGGCGTGGCGGGTTTTGGCCTGCTGGCCGGGATTATCCCACTGCACGGTTGGGTGCCGCAGGCACACGCTAACGCCAGCGCGCCGGCTGCGGCACTGTTTTCTACCGTGGTCATGAAGGTCGGTCTGTTGGGTATTCTCTCCCTGTCGCTGCTGGGCGGTAACGCGCCGCTGTGGTGGGGCATTACGCTGTTGGTGCTGGGTATGATCACCGCATTTGTCGGCGGTCTGTATGCGCTAATGGAACATAACATCCAGCGTTTGCTGGCGTACCACACGCTGGAAAACATCGGCATTATTCTGCTGGGGCTGGGTGCTGGCGTAACCGGGATTTCACTGAATCAACCGGCGCTGATTGCGTTGGGTTTGACCGGTGGTCTGTATCATCTGGTCAACCACAGCCTGTTCAAAAGCGTTCTGTTCCTCGGTGCTGGCAGCATCTGGTTCCGTACCGGTCATCGTGATATCGAGAAGTTGGGCGGTATCGGTAAACGTATGCCGATTATCTCTCTGGCGATGCTGGTTGGCCTGATGGCGATGGCCGCACTGCCGCCGCTGAACGGTTTTGCCGGTGAGTGGGTCATCTATCAGTCCTTCTTTAAGCTTGGCAACAGCGGCGCGTTTGTCGGTCGTCTGTTAGGGCCGTTGCTGGCGGTAGGACTGGCGATTACTGGCGCGCTGGCGGTGATGTGTATGGCGAAAGTGTATGGCGTTACGTTCCTTGGCGCGCCGCGCACGAAGGAAGCTGAAAATGCCTGCTGCGCGCCAATCCTGATGGGCGTGAGCGTGGTTGCGCTGGCTATCTGCTGCGTGATTGGCGGCGTTGCTGCGCCGTGGCTGCTGCCGATGATTTCCTCTGCCGTTCCACTGCCGCTGGAAACCGCGAACACCACCGTTTCTCAGCCAATGATCACGCTGCTGCTGATCGCGTGTCCGCTGCTGCCGTTCATCATCATGGCAATTTTCAAAGGCAACCGTCTGCCGTCGCGTTCACGCGGTGCGGCATGGGTGTGTGGCTACGATCACGAGCAGTCAATGGTCATTACCGCACACGGTTTTGCCATGCCGGTGAAAGAAGCCTTTGCCCCGGTACTCAAATTGCGTAAATGGCTGAACCCGGTATCACTGGTTCCGGGCTGGCAGAATGCGGCCGCCCCGGTACTGTTTCGTCGCCTGGCGTTGATTGAGCTGGCGGTGCTGGTGGTGATTGTGGTTTCACGAGGAGCCTGAAAATGAGTGTTTTATATCCGTTAATTCAGGCGCTGGTGCTGTTTGCCGTTGCGCCGCTGCTGTCCGGTGTGACCCGCGTGGCGCGTGCGCGTTTGCATAATCGTCGCGGTCCGGGCGTTTTGCAGGAATACCGCGACATTATCAAACTGCTGGGCCGTCAGAGCATTGCGCCTGCGGATTCCAGCTGGGTTTTCCGCCTGACGCCATTTGTGATGGTAGGTGTGATGCTGACTATCGCCACCGCGTTGCCGGTAGTGACCGTTGGTTCACCGCTGCCGCAATTGGGCGATCTGATCACCTTAATTTACCTGTTCGCCATCGCCCGTTTCTTTTTCTCTATCGCGGGCCTGGATACCGGTAGCCCGTTTACTGCGATTGGCGCCAGCCGCGAAGCGATGCTCGGCGTGCTGGTTGAACCTATCCTGCTGCTGGGACTGTGGGTGGCGGCGCAGGTTGCGGGTTCAACCCATATCAGCAATATCGCCGATACCGTTTACCACTGGCCTGCTGCGCGCAGCATCCCGCTGATTCTGGCCCTGTGCGCCTGTGCTTTCGCCACCTTTATCGAAATGGGCAAACTGCCGTTCGATCTGGCGGAAGCAGAGCAGGAACTGCAGGAAGGTCCATTGACCGAATACAGCGGCAGCGGTTTTGCGGTGCTGAAGTGGGGTATTAGCCTCAAACAATTGGTCGTACTGCAAATGTTCGTCGGCGTGTTCCTGCCGTGGGGACAGATGGAGACCTTCACCGCGGGTGGGCTGCTGCTGGCGCTGGTGATTGCCGTCGTCAAACTGGTCCTCGGCGTGCTGGTCATTGCCTTGTTCGAAAACAGCATGGCGCGTCTGCGTTTTTGCGCCACTTCACGCGTGACCTGGGCCGGTTTTGGGTTTGCGTTTTTAGCGTTCGTCTCCTTGCTGGTGGCGTGATTTAAGAGAGTTTGAGCATGTCTGAAGAAAAATTAGGTCAACACTATCTCGCCGCTCTGCACCAGGCCTTTCCGGGCGTGGTGCTGGATGAAGCCTGGCAGACCAAAGATCAGCTGACGATCACCGTCAAGGTGAACTACCTGCCGGAAGTGGTTGAGTTCCTGTACTACAAACAGGGCGGCTGGTTGTCCGTGCTGTTTGGTAACGACGAACGTCAGTTGTGCGGCCATTACGCCGTTTATTACGTGATGTCGATGGAGCAGGGCACCAAGTGCTGGATTACCGTCCGCGTTGAAGTGGATGCCAATAAGCTGGAATTCCCATCCGTGACGCCACGCGTTCCGGCAGCCGTCTGGGGCGAGCGTGAAGTGCGCGACATGTACGGTTTGATCCCGGTCGGTTTGCCGGATGAACGTCGTCTGGTGCTGCCGGATGATTGGCCGGACGAGCTGTATCCGCTGCGTAAAGACAGTATGGATTATCGTCAGCGCCCGGCGCCGACCACCGATGCTGAAACCTACGAGTTCATCAACGAACTGGGTGACAAGAAAAATAACGTGGTGCCGATTGGCCCGCTGCACGTGACCTCCGATGAGCCCGGTCACTTCCGTCTGTTTGTTGACGGCGAGAACATCATCGACGCCGACTATCGTCTGTTCTATGTCCACCGCGGCATGGAGAAACTGGCGGAAACCCGTATGGGTTACAACGAAGTGACGTTCCTGTCGGACCGCGTGTGCGGCATCTGCGGTTTTGCCCACAGCACCGCCTATACCACCTCCGTAGAGAATGCGATGGGTATCGTGGTGCCGGAGCGCGCGCAGATGATCCGCGCCATTCTGCTGGAAGTGGAGCGTTTGCACTCGCATCTGTTGAACCTCGGCCTGGCCTGTCACTTCACCGGTTTTGATTCCGGCTTTATGCAGTTCTTCCGCGTGCGGGAAACGTCGATGAAGATGGCGGAGATCCTCACCGGGGCGCGTAAAACTTACGGTATGAACCTGATCGGCGGTATCCGTCGTGACCTGCTGAAAGACGATATGATCCAGACCCGTCAACTGGCGCAGCAGATGCGTCGTGAGGTGCAGGAACTGGTCGATATGCTGCTCAGCACGCCGAACATGGAACAGCGTACCGTGGGTATTGGTCGTCTGGATCCGGAGATCGCCCGCGACTTTAGTAACGTCGGTCCGATGGTTCGCGCCAGCGGTCACGCGCGTGACACCCGCGCCGATCACCCATTTGTGGGTTATGGTTTGCTGCCGATGGAAGTGCACAGCGAGCAGGGTTGCGACGTCATTTCTCGTCTTAAAGTCCGTATCAATGAAGTCTATACCGCACTGAACATGATCGACTTTGGTCTGGACAACCTGCCGGGCGGCCCGCTGGCGGTGGAAGGCTTTACCTATATTCCTCACCGCTTCGCGCTGGGCTTTGCCGAAGCGCCGCGCGGCGATGACATCCACTGGAGCATGACCGGCGATAACCAGAAACTGTATCGCTGGCGCTGCCGTGCGGCGACCTACGCCAACTGGCCAACGCTGCGTTACATGCTGCGTGGCAACACTGTTTCCGATGCCCCGCTGATTATCGGTAGCCTCGATCCTTGCTACTCCTGTACTGACCGTATGACCGTGGTCGATGTGCGTAAGAAGAAGAGCAAAGTCGTACCGTACAAAGAACTTGAGCGCTACAGCATCGAGCGTAAAAACTCGCCGCTGAAATAAGGAATCGCCATGTTTACCTTTATCAAAAAAGTCATCAAAACCGGGGCGCCGACGTCGTCGTATCCGCTGGAGCCGATTGCGGTCGATAAAAATTTCCGCGGTAAACCCGAGCACAATCCGCAGCAGTGCATTGGCTGCGCGGCCTGTGTCAATGCGTGTCCATCCAATGCGCTGACGGTTGAAACCGATCTGGTTACCAATGAGCTGGCGTGGCAGTTCAACCTCGGTCGCTGCATCTTCTGCGCCCGCTGCGAAGAAGTTTGCCCGACGGCGGCGATCAAGCTGTCGCAGGAATATGAGCTGGCGGTATGGAAGAAAGAAGATTTCCTGCAGCAGTCTCGCTTTTCGCTGTGTAACTGCCGCGTCTGTAACCGCCCGTTCGCGGTACAAAAAGAGATTGATTACGCCATTGCGCTGCTCAAGCACAACGGTGACAGTCGCGCGGAAAACCACCGTGAAAGCTTTGAGACCTGCCCGGATTGTAAGCGCCAGAAATGTCTGGTGCCGTCTGACCGTATTGAACTGACTCGCCATATGAAAGAGGCCAGCTGATGAGCAATTTATTAGGCCCACGTGACGCCAACGGTATTCCGGTACCGATGACGGTGGATGAATCCATTGCCAGCATGAAAGCATCGCTGCTGAAAAGCATCAAGCGTTCAGCGTATGTTTATCGTGTGGACTGCGGCGGCTGCAACGGCTGCGAAATCGAAATTTTCGCCACGCTCTCTCCGCTGTTTGATGCCGAACGCTTTGGTATCAAAGTGGTACCGTCGCCGCGTCATGCGGATATCCTGCTGTTTACCGGCGCGGTAACCCGCGCGATGCGTTCTCCGGCGCTGCGCGCCTGGCAGTCTGCGCCGGATCCGAAAATTTGTATCTCTTACGGCGCCTGCGGTAACAGCGGCGGTATCTTCCACGACTTATACTGCGTATGGGGCGGCACGGATAAAATCGTTCCGGTGGACGTGTATATTCCTGGCTGTCCGCCGACGCCTGCGGCAACGCTGTACGGTTTTGCGATGGCGCTGGGTCTGCTGGAACAGAAAATTCATGCGCGTGCGCCAGGTGAACTGGACGAACAGCCCGCTGAAATTCTGCATCCGGATATGGTTCAACCGCTGCGTGTGAAGGTGGACCGCGAAGCTCGCCGTCTGGCGGGTTACCGCTACGGTCGCCAGATTGCTGATGACTATATGACGCAGTTAGGGCAGGGTGAACATCAGGTGGCGCGCTGGCTGGAAGCGGAAAACGATCCGCGTCTGACCGAAATCGTCACGCATCTTAACCATGTAGTCGAAGAGGCGCGTATCCGATGAGTGAAACGGTGGTGTTCAGTCAACTGAGCCGTAAGTTTATTGATGAGAACGATGCGACGCCCGCAGAGGCGCAGCAGGTTGTCTATTACAGCCTGGCGATTGGTCACCACCTTGGGATCATCGATTGCCTGGAAGCGGCGTTAACCTGTCCGTGGGATGAATATCTGGCGTGGATAGCCACCCTTGCCGAGGGCAGCGAAGCCCGGCGGAAAATGGAAGGCGTGCCGAAGTATGGCGAGATCGTCATCGATTTCAACCATGTGCAAATGCTGGCGCGCGCGTTTGATGATGCGCGCGCCGTGCAGACTCCGCAGCAGCAGGAGTGGAGCAAGCTGATGCTCAGCATGCTGCATGATATTCACCAGGAAAGCGCCATCTATCTGATGGTGAGGAGACACCGTGACTGACGTTTTACTTTGTGTCGGCAACAGCATGATGGGCGATGACGGCGCGGGTCCGCTACTGGCGGAAATGTGCGCTGCCAATCCTCAGGGCAACTGGGTTGTCATCGACGGCGGCAGCGCGCCGGAAAACGATATCGTCGCTATCCGTGAACTGCGCCCGCAGCGTCTGTTGATTGTGGATGCCACCGACATGGGGTTAAACCCGGGTGAAATCCGCATTATCGACCCGGATGATATTGCTGAAATGTTCATGATGACCACCCACAACATGCCGCTGAACTATCTGGTCGATCAGCTAAAAGAGGATGTTGGCGAGGTGATCTTCCTCGGCATTCAGCCGGATATTGTCGGTTTTTATTACCCGATGACGCAGCCGATCAAAGATGCGGTCGAGACCGTCTATCAACGATTAGCCGGATGGGAAGGCCACGGTGGATTTTCCGGGTTAGAAGCGCCAGAAGAGTAACCTTACCAACGCCGGATGCCAGTGGCATCCGGCCTGTTTTGAGCCTCACACACTCTGTTCTTCACTTGCCTGCTCGATAATTAATTTCCCCTGCATCACCGAAACATTCACTGCCGTCCCGGTAGGGAATCCCGCTTGTTCCAGCCAGTCGCCGTTCAGCGTTAGCGAGGCATGCCGACTGATACGGAGCGTGAAACCCGTGTTACGATCTTCATGGCGTTTTCTGACATAGCCCACTTTCAAACGACGTACGGGTTTGGTGATAACCACTGCTGTTGTGCCATTTTCATCAGACATGAACGCTTCCTTGTGGTGAACGGATAAGAGAAAAACTACTGAATAAAATGCCAGTAAAAATGCGCAAGGGCAAACCGGAAACTGGAAGGAAGATTCCACATTTGGAATGCAATTCATGAAATGAAAATAGGTGATTCTGCCGAAGGATTACAAAACCCTCCGGCTGAGGAATTACGCCAGATCGGCCCCGTTACTGGCGATCACTTTTTTGTACCACCAGAATGATTTTTTGCGGGTACGCGCCAGCGTGCCTTGGCCCGCATCGTCCCGGTCTACATACACAAAACCGTAACGCTTGCTCATCTCGCCGGTTGAGGCGGAAACCAGATCGATGCAGCCCCAGGTGGTGTAACCCATTAGCGGCACACCATCTTCAATGGCGTCAGCCATGGCGCGGATGTGTTCGCGTAAATAGCGAATGCGATAGTCGTCATTAATCTCTCCGTTGGCATCCATTTCATCTTTCGCCCCCAGCCCGTTTTCCACCAGAAACAGCGGCTTCTGATAACGGTCATACATCATATTCATCGTGATGCGCAGGCCAAGCGGATCGATACCCCAGCCCCATTCGCTGGCGGCAATGTACGGATTACGCAGTGATTTCACTACGTTGGCAGCGCTGGTGTTGCCCGTGTTCATGTCAGCGGAGGCGCAGCGTGATGCGTAATAGCTAAACGAGACGAAATCGACGGTGTTCTTCAGGATGTCGTCATCTTCTGCGGCTTTTTCTATCGTCACGCCCTTTTCGCGAAACACCCGGGCGGAGTAGGCGGGATAAGCCCCGCGCGCCTGCACATCAATAAAGAACAGGTTTTCGCGGTCTTTTTCCAGCGCGGTCCACACATCTTCTGGTTTACAGGAGTAAGGATAAAAATTACCGCCCGCCAGCATGCAACCGACCCGGTTTTGCGGATTCACTTCATGGGCGATTTTCGTCGCCAGGGCACTGGCAACCAGTTCGTGGTGGGCGGACTGATATTTCACCTGATCCTGATTTTCACCCTCTTCAAACACCAACCCGGCCCCTGAAAAAGGGCTGTGCAGCATGATGTTGATTTCGTTGAACGTCAGCCAGTATTTCACCAGACCGTCAAAGGCTTCGAAGCAGGTGCGGGCGTAACGGGTAAAGAACTCCACCATTTTGCGGTTCCGCCAGGAGCCGTACTCGGTAACCAGATGCATGGGCACATCGAAGTGACATAGCGTGACTAACGGCTCAATACCGTATTTTTTACACTCGGCAAAAACGTCCCGGTAAAAAGCGATACCTTCTTCATTAGGCGCCAGTTCGTCGCCGTTAGGGTAGAGACGACTCCAGGCTATTGAGGTGCGAAAAACTGTAAACCCCATTTCCGCCATCAGCGCAATATCTTCCTTGTAGCGATGATAAAAGTCGATCGCCTGATGGCTGGGATAAAATTCGTCGTCCTGAAGCGTATAGCGCTTCTCCTGACCCAGTTTAACCGGCATCCGGTGTTCGCCATGGGGGAGCATATCGATGGTGGTCAGCCCTTTACCGCCTTCCCGGTATGCCCCTTCAGACTGGTTGGCGGCCAGCGCGCCGCCCCATAAAAATCCTTGCGGAAAAACAGACATAGTTAACCTCAGTTCATGCCAGTCAAATGCTGGCTCCATTGATATTGCCCGCTTGTGCGGCCTGATTTTTTCTGGCCTGCGCGGCAGCATCTTCGACAGGAATATCTTCAAAGCCGAGAATCAGTGTTAATACAAAGGAAAGCACGACCGCCAGCGCCATCACGCCAAACACCCAGACAATGGTCATCGGATTAGCCGGATCGAAAAACTGGACGCTGGTGAACAGGCCAGGGGCCGCCATGGAATGGCTCGCTAGTCCAGCCATACCGGCAACGGCACCGCAGATAAACCCGCTGATTAGGCTCGCAATCAGTGGGCGTTTCAGACGGATCGCCACGCCGTACAGCGCGGGTTCGGAAATGCCTGCCATGATGGCTGAAGCGGCGGCCGCCAACGCTGTCTGACGCAGTTCCGGGTTTTTGGTTTTCCATGCCACCGCCAGCGATGAACCGCCCAGCGACAGATTGGCGCCGATTTCAGAGGGCATCACCATGCCTTCTTTACCGGTTTCGGCAATGGTCTGGATAATGGTGGGCGTAAACACGCGGTGCATACCCGTCATCACCAACAGCGGCCACAATGCGCCCATAATGGCGACCGACAGCCAGCCGAGATAGCCGTGAATGGTATAGACCAGCGCTGAAATCGCGCTACCGATCCAGATACCAATCGGGCCGATTAAAACGATCGCGAGCGGGGCGGCGATCAGCACGATCAGCATCGGTTTGAGGAAGTTTTTGGTCACTGCCGGCGTGATACGATCCACCCAACGTTCGATATATGACAGACACCAGGTCATGACCAGTGCCGGGATCACGGTGTAGGTGTATTTGACCGCCGTCACCGGGATCAGGGCGAACTCAACGTGCTCACCCTGCGCGGCTTTTGCCATCAGATCGATAAAACTGGGATGGACCAGCACACCCGCAATAGCAATTGCCAGCGACATGTTGGTTTTGAATTTGATGGCTGCCGAAGCGGCGACCATCAGCGGCAGGAAGAAAAATGCGCCGTCGCCGATAACGGTCAGAATGGTGAGGGTGGACGATCCTTTTACCAGCACGCCGGTCATTTCCAGAACCATTGCCAGCAGTTTGAGCATTGATCCACCGATAATTGCCGGGATCAGCGGTGACATCGTGCCGATCAGCGCATCGAGGATCCCCGCGCCAATCCGTTTCAGCGTCAGCCGGGGTTTGGTTTGCGGCTCAGCAGGTTGCATGTTGGTAGGTAGCAGGCTGACAACTTCGCGATACGCCTGCGAAACGGTGTTGCCGATGATCACCTGACACTGATTATCGTTACGTACTACGCCCAGCACGCCAGGAAGCGTTTTCAGCGTCGCGCTATCGACCTGCGCATCATCTTTGATAACGAAACGCAAACGGGTCATACAGTGGGTCACTGCTGTGATGTTGTCGACGCCTCCCAGAGCCGTCACAACGGAGCGCGCCAGCGCTGCATAATTCTTGGACATCGGATTTAATCCTGTTTTATCAGTAGGGTACGTTATGTTTTATCCGTTTGCGCAGGTCGCGTTTCTGAGTTGATGAAACTCAGATAGGAAACCGGTTCCACAAAATCATGTTTAATTTATATTCTTTAAACAAGAATTAATTTTTATTTTTCTTATAATTGTGATGATGATCACCAGATGTCAGGCGCCGCGTTTTAGCAGCGAGGACAGCGGCGAAACGGTGCAGTACACTGCGTCACATTAAGAGCAAAGGGATGAGTACTATGACCACGATGCTGGAGGTGGCGAAGCGGGCCGGGGTGTCGAAAGCGACGGTTTCCCGGGTGCTTTCCGGGAACGGTTACGTCAGCCAGGAAACCAAAGACCGCGTGTTTCAGGCCATTGAAGAGAGTGGTTACCGCCCTAACTTGCTGGCGCGCAGTCTGGCGGCGAAGACCACGCAGACGCTGGGGCTGGTGGTCACTAACACCCTTTATCACGGCGTCTATTTCAGCGAACTGCTGTTTCACACCGCGCGGATGGCGGAGGATAAGGGGCGCCAGTTGTTGCTGGCTGATGGTAAGCATAGCGCAGAGGAAGAGCGTCAGGCGATCCAGTACTTACTCGACCTGCGCTGTGACGCGATTATGATCTATCCGCGTTTTCTCAGCGTGGATGAAATAGACGAGATCATTGACGCGCACGCCCAGCCGATTATGGTGCTTAATCGACGGCTGCGTAAAAACAGTAGCCACAGCGTCTGGTGCGATCAAAAACAAACCAGCTTTAACGCCGTTGCGCAGTTGATTGCCGCCGGGCACCAGGAGATTGGTTTTATTACCGGCTCGATGGATTCGCCTACCGGCGTGGAACGACTCTCAGGCTATAAAGACGCGCTGGCTGCGCATAGCATTTCGCTAAATAATGATTTGATTGTCAAAGGAAAGTGGACGCCAGCCTGCGGTGCCGCGGGCGTTGATACGCTGCTTTCACGCAAGGTCAATTTTACCGCGCTGGTGGCCAGCAATGATGATATGGCGATAGGCGCGATGAAGCAGTTGCATGATCAGGGTATCCGTGTGCCTGCCCAGGTGTCGGTGATTGGTTTCGATGATATCGCCATCGCGCCATACACTATTCCGGCGCTTTCCAGCGTCAAAATTCCGGTGACGGAAATGATCCAGGAAACGATTGGTCGCCTGATATTTATGCTGGGTGACGGGGCATTTACGCCGCCAAAAATCTTCACCGGGGAACTCATTCAGCGCGATTCTGTTGCGCCATACGTTTCGCGCTGACGGCTGTCATTTGTCATCGTCACTAGTGACGATGACACACCATTCTTACATCCATCAAAATAAAAACCCTTTAATAACAGTGCATTAAAATTTGGCACGATTCGTGAATGCTTCGGCAGATAATCTGTCATTGCTGGAGAAATTGATGAACCGTTTCATCATTGCAGACGCCAATAAATGCATTGGTTGCCGTACCTGTGAAGTGGCCTGCGTAGTATCCCATCAGGATAACCAGGACTGCGCATCGCTGACCCCTGAAACCTTTTTACCCCGCATTCACGTCATCAAAGGCGTTAACGTCTCCACGGCGACGCTGTGCCGCCAGTGTGAAGACGCGCCGTGCGCTAACGTCTGTCCAAACGGTGCAATCAGCCGTGATAAAGGCTTTGTCCACGTGATGCAGGAACGCTGCATTGGCTGTAAAACCTGCGTGGTGGCGTGTCCTTATGGGGCAATGGAAGTTGTCGTGCGTCCGGTTGTGCGTAACAGCGGCGCGGGCCTGAACGTTCGTGCAGAAAAAGCCGAAGCCAACAAGTGCGACCTGTGCCACCACCGCGAAGCGGGTCCTGCCTGTATGGAAGTCTGCCCGACTCACGCGCTGATTTATGTGGATCGCAATAAGCTTGAGCAACTGAGCGCTGAAAAACGCCGCCGCGCGGCGCTGGACTCCACCGCATCTTTGCTGTTCTGATCGCTAAAAATCCGCGTAAAATACGGTAGTACTTATGCCGGATGGCGGCTTCGCCTTATCCGGCCTACTTTTCGCATTCACGTAGGCCTGATAAGCGTAGCGCCATCCGGCAAACCGGGATAGATGACTGCGGGAAGGACATAATGACAATCAACAACCACTCCGGCGTACAACTGCGTATTCGCGGCAAGGTACAGGGCGTCGGGTTTCGCCCCTTCGTCTGGCAACTGGCGCAGCGCCTGCAACTGCATGGCGACGTGTGCAACGACGGTGACGGTGTGGTGGTGCGCTTACAGGAAGATCCGGCGGAGTTTATTGCGCAATTACATCAACATTGTCCGCCGCTGGCGCGCATTGATAGCATTGAGAGCGAACCATTCGCCTGGACGCAGCAGCCTGCCGATTTCTCGATTCGCCAAAGTGCAGGCGGTACGATGAATACGCAAATTGTCCCGGACGCCGCGACTTGTCCCGAATGCCTTGTTGAAATGAACACCCCCGGCGAACGTCGCTATCGCTACCCCTTCATCAACTGCACCCATTGTGGCCCGCGTTTTACGATTATCCGCGCCATGCCGTACGACCGTCCGTTTACCGTGATGGCGTCCTTCCCTCTCTGTGCGCAATGCGATACAGAGTATCGCGATCCCTATGACCGTCGCTTTCACGCCCAACCCGTTGCCTGCCCGCAATGTGGTCCACATCTTGAGTGGCTAAGCGCGGGTGAGCGAGCGGAAAAAGAAGAGGCGCTGCAGGCGGCGGTAGCGTTGCTAAAAGCGGGCGGCATTGTCGCTGTGAAAGGCATTGGCGGATTTCATTTGGTCTGCGATGCGCGAAATGATAATGCTGTGGCGCTGCTCCGGTTGCGTAAACATCGCCCGGCTAAACCGTTGGCGGTGATGTTGCCTGCTGACGACGGACTGCCTGAAGCTGCGCGTCGTCTGTTAACCACCCCTGCCGCGCCGATCGTGTTGGTGCAAAAACGCTATGTAGCGGCATTGAGCGAGGGAATAGCGCCAGGGTTAACGGAAGTTGGCGTTATGCTGCCAGCGAATCCGTTGCAGCATCTCCTGTTACAAGAGATGCAGTGCCCGCTGGTAATGACCTCCGGCAACCTCAGCGGCAGGCCGCCAGCCATTACCAACGCGCAGGTGCTGGAAGATTTACGCGAGATTGCCGACGGTTTCCTGCTGCATAACCGCGAAATTGTGCAGCGTATGGATGACTCCGTGGTGCGTGAAAGCGGGGAAATGCTGCGCCGCTCGCGGGGTTACGTACCGGATGCGGTCGCGTTGCCGCCGGGTTTTCGTGACGTGCCGCCGATGCTGTGTTTAGGCGCGGATCTAAAAAATACCTTCTGTCTGGTGCGTGGCGAACAGGCGGTTATCAGTCAGCATTTGGGCGATCTCAGCGATGACGGCATCCAGCAGCAGTGGCGTGATGCGCTGCGCCTGATCCAAAACATTTATGACTTTACGCCACAGCGTATCGTGCATGATGCCCACCCCGGCTATGTTTCCAGCCTGTGGGCCAGTGAGATGAATCTGCCGAGCGAAACGGTGCTGCATCACCATGCGCATGCCGCTGCGTGTATGGCCGAGCACGGTTGGCCGCTGGACGGTGGCGACGTTATCGCTCTGACGGTAGACGGTATCGGCATGGGAGCAAACGGCGCGCTGTGGGGCGGAGAGTGTTTGCGGGTCAACTATCGTGAATGCGAACACCTGGGCGGCTTACCCGCGGTCGCGCTGGCGGGCGGTGATCTGGCGGCAAAGCAGCCGTGGCGTAACCTGCTCGCGCAGTGTCTGCGTTTTGTCCCTGACTGGCAGCGATTCCCGGAAACATCGGCGCTGCAACAGCAAAACTGGAACGTGCTGGCACGCGCCATTGAGCGGGGGATCAATGCGCCGCTGGCGTCATCGTGCGGACGGCTGTTTGATGCCGTTGCCGCCGCGCTCCAGTGCGCACCGACTTCGCTGAGCTATGAAGGCGAGGCCGCCTGCGCGCTGGAGGCACTGGCATCGCAATGTGAAGGCGTTGAGCATCCGGTAACAATCCCCTTGCAAGGTAATGAGCTTGACCTGGCTGTTTTTTGGCAGCAATGGCTGAACTGGCAGGGGGCGCCTGCGGCAAGAGCGTGGGCGTTTCATGATGCGCTGGCGTGTGGGTTTGCCACGCTGATGCGTGAGCAGGCTGAAGCGCGTGGCGTTAAGACGTTAGTATTCAGCGGTGGCGTGATGCATAACCGTTCGTTGTCATCGCGGCTGGCATTTTATCTGGCTGATTTCACCTTACTGTTCCCGCAGCGTTTACCGGCGGGTGATGGGGGATTATCGCTGGGGCAGGGCGTGATTGCCGCGGCGCGA
>NZ_CP069763.1:37789-112693 GCF_016893685.1 Citrobacter cronae | reverse complement strand
AGGCCGGATAAGGCGCGAAGCGGCGCCATCCGGCACCACAGACTTACATCGGCAACGTTTTCAGCAGCGCAAAGGCCTCTTTCATCCGGTCTTCACTGACCACAAACGCACATAGCTGGCCTTCGTCGTTCATTCCTCTGGCCACCATACCTTGCGCTTCCGCGGCAATATGCCAGTTCAGATCGCGCCGCTGGGTTTCCCCCGCCAGATGCAATGGCAGTTCCGGCGTTTTAACTTTTACCAGCATGGCAGGCAGCTTCAGCGGAGCATTGCCGCCGAGCAGGTTTTTCGCCAGATACATGGCGCTCAGTTGAATCGGCTGCAGGAACGGCAGCACCTGACCGTTAATTTCCGCGCAGTCGCCGAGGGCATAAATGGCCGGGTGGCTGGTTTGCAGATAGCTGTCGACGCAGACGCCACGATTAATGCTCAATCCGGCACGACGCGCCAGCGCCGTTTCCGGGCGCAGACCGGTGGCGGCGATCACCGCATCGACTTCTACGCGGCGACTACGATCGAGCGTGGCGCGAATACCCGATTCAGTTTTTTCCAGACCCTGAAGCTGTGATTTCAGCAGCAGATGCACACCCATATCGGTCAGACGATGCTGTAAGCGACTGCTGACTTCCGGTGGCATCAGCGAGGCCAGAATGCTGGCGGCGTTGTCGATAAGTGTTACCGCTTTACCGGCACGACAAAAATCCATCGCCAGCTCACTGCCAATCAGACCGCCGCCGACAATGAGTACCCGCTGGGCATCACGCAGTTGCGTTTCACAGGCGCGGTATTCTTGCTGGCTGTTCAATGTGAGCATTAACTCACGTCCGGTAACTGGAGGCACAAAGGCTGAAGCCCCCGTCGCCAGCACCAGCTTGTCGTACTGCCACTGTTGGTCCTGACTTTTCACGATGTGGGCATCGGTGTCGATGTCGGTCACCCAGGTGTAGGGGAACAGGCGCAAATTAAACTGTTCGGCAAACTCCCCCGCCGACTGGCGGGTGAGGTCGTCTGCACGCTGTGCCTGACTGATAACGTGGCTGAGATCGGGCTTGTTGTACTCATCCATGCTGTCAGCGGCAATCAGGGTCAACGGAACAGTTGCATCCTGTTTACGGATATTTTTGACTAACTGGCGGGCGGCGAAGCCCGAACCAATAATGACAATTCCGTGGCTCATTTTGCCTCCGTTGCCAGTACGTCGAAGACGTCTTTACCTAATGAACATTCCGGGCACAGGAAGTTATCCGGCACATCGCTCCATGGGGTACCTGGCGCGACATCCTGCAACGGTTCGCCTTTTGCTGGATCGTAAATCCACTGGCACACGCTGCACTGCATGCTTGGGCCGAGGTCAGCCGCAGCCGCAGCGGCACAAGCGCACTCTTCTTCTTTGGTTGCCACTTTGACGGTCGTTTCCGGTAGCGGAGCAAGCGCCCACTGACGTGCAATTTCACGACCGTGCTGACGACACAGTTCCAGCGCATCCAGATCCGGACGCCATTTCGCCTTCAGGCTAAGCGACATTTCAAAACCGGCATCTTGTAAACGGGTGGACAGGCGGTCAACTGCGCCGCCGCTCCAGCCGTGAGAACCAAAGGCGCTGGCGCGTTTGTTACGAAAACGCAGGCCGGTCATCTCTTCCACCAGTCCGGCGATTTTCGGCATCATCACGTTGTTCATGGTGGAAGTACCGACCAGTACGCCTTTAGAACGGAAGACGTTGGTCAGGACGTCGTTTTTGTCGCTACGGGCGACGTTAAAGATTTTCACCGCCACGTTCGGGTCAACTTCATTGATGCCCTGGGCAATGGCGTCCGCCATCATGCGGGTGTTGTTGGACATGGTGTCGTAGAAGATGGTGATGCGGTCTTCCTGATAATCGGCCGCCCATTTCAGGTACAGCTCAACGATCTGCGTTGGGTTGTCGCGCCATACAACACCGTGGGAGGTGGCAATCATATCGACCGGCAGGTTGAAGCCGAGGATCTCAGTGATTTTCGGCGTCACCAGACGACTGAACGGGGTCAGGATGTTGGCGTAGTAGCGTTGGCATTGTTCGAACAGTTCGGTCTGGTCAACTTCATCATTGAACAGACGTTCGTCGCAGTAATGCTGGCCGAAGGCATCGTTACTGAACAGCACCGCATCGCCGGTCATGTAGGTCATCATGCTGTCAGGCCAGTGCAGCATCGGCGTTTCAACAAAGATCAGTTGTTTGCCGTTGCCGATGTCCAGAGAATCACCGGTTTTCACCACGTTGAAGTTCCACTCCGGATGATGGTGGTGGCCGGTGATGGAATCAATCGCGTTAGCGGTGCAGTAAATTGGCGTGTCCGGGATGCAGGACATCAGTTCGGTCAGCGCACCGGCGTGATCTTCTTCCGCGTGGTTAATAATGATGTAGTCGATATCCGCGAGGTCAATTTCACTGCGCAGGTTCTGCACGAATTCACGGCTAAACTTATGGTCTACTGTATCGATCAGCACGTTTTTTTCTTCACGGATGAGATAGCTGTTGTAGCTGCTACCGCGCAGCGTTTTGTATTCAGTGCCGTGGAAATCACGTACTTCCCAGTCACGTTGGCCAACCCAATGAATATTATTTTTAACCAGAATAGACATAGCAACCTCAATTAATTCAGCGTTTTTCTAAAAAGATATTTTGTTAATTGCAGGTTGTGTGCCAACTTTTTAGTTGTTTGATTTTTAATGATTTATTATTTATTGCTTATAAAGTGGTAGTCAAAATGACTGTTTATTTTATTGTCAATATGACAATATGAATTGTCAAAATGACAATGAGGTTGCCATGAGCTTTTCAGTAGATGTGCTGGCGGGTATCGCCATTGAATTACAAAGCGGTATCGGTCATCAGGACCGTTTTCAGCGCCTGATCACGACCTTGCGCCAGGTGCTGGAGTGCGACGCATCGGCACTGCTGCGCTACGAGTCGCGACAGTTTATCCCGCTGGCTATCGATGGCCTGGCGCAGGATGTCCTTGGCCGCCGCTTCACGCTGGAGGGACATCCGCGGCTGGAGGCGATTGCCCGCGCCGGGGACGTGGTACGTTTTCCTGCCGACAGCGATCTGCCCGATCCTTATGACGGGTTAATACCGGGTCAGGAGAGCCTGAAAGTGCATGCCTGCATCGGGTTGCCGCTGTTTGCCGGACAAAATCTGATTGGTGCGTTAACGCTGGATGGCATGGAGCCCGATCAGTTCGATGTCTTCAGCGATGAAGAGCTTAGGCTAATTGCCGCTCTGGCTGCGGGGGCGCTGAGTAATGCGTTGCTGATTGAACAACTGGAAAGCCAGAATATGCTGCCGGGTTCGTCGACGGCTTTCGAGCAGGTGACGGAAACCCAGATGATTGGCCTGTCGCCCAATATGATGCAGTTGAAAAAAGAGATTGAGATTGTGGCAGGGTCCGATCTCAACGTACTAATAAGCGGCGAAACCGGGACCGGGAAGGAGTTGGTAGCCAAAGCGATTCATGAAGGTTCGCCGCGTGCGGTGAATCCGCTGGTGTATCTCAACTGCGCGGCGTTGCCTGAAAGCGTGGCGGAAAGTGAACTTTTTGGTCACGTAAAAGGGGCTTTTACCGGGGCTATCAGTAATCGTAGCGGTAAGTTTGAAATGGCAGATAACGGCACGCTGTTTCTCGACGAGATTGGCGAACTCTCGCTGGCGCTGCAGGCCAAGCTGCTGCGCGTATTGCAGTATGGCGATATTCAGCGCGTAGGGGACGATCGCAGCCTGCGCGTTGACGTGCGCGTACTGGCGGCGACCAATCGTGATTTACGCGAAGAGGTGCTGGCGGGGAATTTTCGCGCGGATCTGTTTCATCGCCTGAGCGTTTTTCCCCTTTCCGTGCCGCCACTGCGTGAGCGCGGCGAAGATGTGGTACTGCTGGCGGGCTATTTTTGCGAGCAATGTCGGCTGCGGCTGGGACTTTCCCGCGTAGTGTTAAGCCCGGGCGCGCGTAACCATCTGCTGAACTACGGCTGGCCTGGAAACGTGCGTGAACTGGAGCATGCCATTCACCGGGCAGTCGTTCTGGCAAGGGCCACCCGGGCAGGGGATGAAGTGGTGCTGGAGGCACAGCATTTTGCCTTGCAGGATGAAAGCCCTGTACCGCAGCCGGACGTCGTGGCAGAGATCCCGCAGCATCACAATTTGCGTGAGGCAACGGAGTCATTTCAGCGCGAGATGATCCGCCGGGCCTTGGCGCAAAATAATCACAATTGGGCGGCAAGCGCGCGGGCGTTGGAAACAGACGTCGCCAACCTGCACCGGCTGGCGAAACGCCTGGGGCTGAAGGATTAGATAATACCGGCCTGATAGAAATCCTGCAGGTTGATAGCGCCGGTGAGTTTCCCGTTTTCATCTACCACCGGTGCGGCAGTGATTTTGCGTTTCATCAGGATCTCTTTGGCGTCAATCGCGCGGCTCTGCGCCTGCAGCGTAATGCCATTATGGGTCATTGCTTCGCTAACCTGCGTGGTGAGCGCGCCGCCGCCAACCAACCAGCGGCGCAGGTCGCCGTCAGTGAAGACGCCTTTCACCAGTGACGCCTCATCACAGACAGCCACCAGACCAAGACCCGTGCGGCTGAGTTCCAGCATCGCGTCCATGACGCTGGTGGTCAGCGTCACCTGCGGAATAGCATCGTCACGGCGCATCAGGTGATGCACTTTATTTAACAGACGAGCGCCCAGCGCGCCGGCCGGATGCGAGCGGGCAAAATCTTCTTCGTTAAAGCCGCGCGCCTGCATCACGGCGATTGCCAGCGCGTCGCCCATCATCAGCGTGTTGACGGTGCTGGAGGTCGGCGCCAGGCGCATTGGGCAGGCTTCACGTTCAACAGAAATATCCAGCACGGCTTTGGCCGCCAGGCCCAGCGGCGAGGTTGGTTTTCCGGTCATGGCCAGCAGGGCGACGGATTTGTCTTCCAGGCGCGGAATGATGAGATCCAGCTCTTTCGCGCCGCCGGAGTAAGAGATAAACAGCATCACGTCGCGGCTTTCAATCATGCCTAAGTCGCCATGCAGCGCTTCCGCCGGATGCACAAAAAAGGCAGGGGTGCCGGTACTGGCGAGGGTCGCAGCAATTTTTTTGCCAATATGGCCTGATTTGCCAATCCCGGAGACAATGACTTTGCCTTCACAGTGGATGATAGTATTAGCGGCGCGGACAAAATCATCGCCCAGTCGCTCCGGCAGTCGACTGGCTTCCTGCAGTTCCAGCATTAACGTCTGACGGCCCGCGTTCAGTAGTGCATCACTCATTGGTTTCTCCGGTTATGATTACTTCAATCCCTTTTGCTTCCAGCGCCTGACGAAATGCAGGGTCTATACCTGCATCGGTAATCAGCTTGTCAACGCTTTCCAGACTGCACACAACATTAGGGCTTTTACGCCCAAATTTTGAGGAGTCAGCCATCAGAATCACTTCGCGAGCGGCATTGCACATCGCTTTACTGACGCTAAAGACCTCATTAAAGGTGGTCACGCCGGCATTGAGGTCAATACCGTCGGTCCCCATGAAGAGTTTATCAAAGCTGAATTGCTCAAAGGCGTTTTCTGCCAGCTGACCGTGAAATGACGCAGATTTTTTGCGAAAGGTCCCGCCAGGCATCAGGATGGTTTGCTCGTTGTCCAGCTCCGAAAGGGCATTAACAATGTGCAGACTGTTGGTCATGACGGTGATGTTGCTAAAGCGGGTAAGCATCGGCACCATCTGCAATACGGTGCTGCCCGCATCCAGAATGATGGAGTCGCCATCATGGATATAACGGACGGCGGCTTCAGCGATCTGCTCTTTTTTATGCGTGTTAATTAGGGTTTTGTGATCGATGGGCGGGTCAGATTCATCTTTGTTCAACACTACGCCGCCATAGGTACGAATGACGGTTCCAGCATTTTCCAGAATGACCAGGTCTTTGCGAATGGTTGTGCCGGTCGTGTCAAAGTAGTGGGCCAGTTCTTCAACCGAGCATTTTCCCTGCTTTTGCAGGTGCTCCAGTATGGCAGCCTGACGCTGACGAGGTTTCATAGGCGTGATTACCCTGACTTATTTAGGTTGCAAAATGATAATTTCGCAAGCTATTAGCATTCACAACGAAATTACCCATGTTTCAGTTTAAGCGCCAATGATAGTGCATTCTGCGCTAACGGATCATGGGGAAAGATCACATCAGGCTGTAAATCATCAAGATGTTTGCCCATTATGGTGGCAATTTTACCGGGTCTGGCGAATACGGTAAGACCTTTCATAAATAACGTATCGGTAACCCGCTGTTGCTCATCAAGCGCGATGGCGACGACCACGCGCGGTTTAAACCGTCCGCCGGAACGCCCCACGCCCACCCGACCTCGCTGACAAAGTTTATCGAACGCGCGGTTAAAGCGGGATATTTGCCAGCCACCAAGCGCCAGTTGCAGGCACCAGGCGATGGCGGCGACGGTAATCAGTGCGGAAACCATAATGCGCTCCTTTGATTTTGCCGGATGACGGCTGCGCCTAATCCGGCCTACATAATATTCGTAGGCTCGGTAAGCACAGCGCCACCGGGCAGTCATACCTCTTAGAACATCACCTGACCGCCGGTGACGTTAATTGATTGTCCGGTGCAGTAAGAGGCTTTCGAACTGGCATAAAACAGCAGCATGTTCAGCACGTCCTGATAATCGCAGCCGCGTTTGAGCGGAACCTTATCAATGTAATACTGCTCTACTTCATCCGGCTTAAGGCCCAGTTTGGTAGCGTACTGCGGTAATAATGACTGGAACATCGGTGATTTCAACAGGTTGCCGAGCATCAGCGAATGGACGGTAATCCCGTATTCCGCCAGATCCAGCGCCAGCGATTGGGTTAAACCCACGCCGCCAAATTTTGCCGCGCTGTAGCCCGAATTGTGTTTACTGCCTACTTTCCCTGATTTGGAGTTGATCTGGATAATGCGTCCCTGAACGCCATCGCGGATCATCAGGCGCGAGAATTCACGGGCGCAGAGGAAGTAACCGACCAGATTCACCTGCAGCGAGCGGTCGAAATCCCCAAGCTGAAAGTCGCTGATAAACGCGGCTTTAGCGATACCCGCGCTGTAAACCAGCAGGTCGACGCGACCAAATATTTCATCCACTCCGCGTGACAGTGCCAGCACGCTCTGTTCGCTGGTGGCATCAGCGCCAAAACCGTACGCTGTGCCTGCGCCAAACTCGGCGTTAATCTCCTGCGCGACGTTGGCGGCTTTATCGCTTTGAATATCCACCACCGCGACGCGGTATCCTTCTGTCGCAAGCCCACGGCAAAGGAACGCTCCCAGGGTCTGGCCTCCACCAATGACAACGGCAACCTGATTCATCTTTTTCTCCTTCAATCTTAAGCAACAAACTTCAAAATACAGCCCGGCGCGATATCGTCCGGTACAGGGCCCGCCACATGTACGGTGCCAGGGAATTCCGCTTCGCTGAGTCCGTCAAAACGTAGGGTGATATGCCCCAGTTCACGTAAGTTTTGTTCCGCCACGCTGCCAACGGCGGTGACCGGGTAGTGATGCTGGCCCAGTTCAAACTGGATCCCGGCGTGCAAAGAACCGTTCAGAGCGCCGTGGCAATGGATGAAGCAAAACTCTTCAATATCCGCTGGCGCGCCTTCACGAAAGGTAATTAACATCTGGTCGCAGAGTGCGTCCGGGGCGCTTTGGCCGATGCGGGTGATGGTGGTTTGATAAATCACGGTCATTTTTGAGTGCCTCTTATTGGTAAATAAAGCCGGATACAAACCAGGCGATGAGAACGGTAGGCGCGCCGGTCAGGAAGCGGCTTACCAGGACGGATGGCACGCCGACGCGGACCGTGTCCTGACGCGCTTCGGCCAGCGATAACCCCACGGGAATAAAGTCGCATGCGGCTTGCGCATTAATGGCAAACAAGGCCGGTAGCGCCAGATGGGGAGGGATGTTCCCCAGGCCAATCTGTACGCCGATCAGCACCCCGATAACCTGGGCGATGACCGCACCAGGGCCGAGGAAAGGCGACAGCAGCGGGAAAGAGCAAATCAGCGCCAGCGTCACCAGTCCCAGCGGGTGGCTGGCGAGCGGTGCGAGTCCATGGGCTATCCAGTCTCCCAGACCAGAAGCCATGATGATGCCGATCAGCGCCGAGACGAACGCCATAAATGGCAGAATGGTTTTCAGAACGGTATCAATAGTGTCGCGACCGGCCTGGAACAGGACAGCAACGGCTGACCCCATGCCCATCCCGACTTTTGCCAACAGACCATCGCTTTGTTCAGTAATCTTTTTACTGGTGTCGTAATCGCGACCAATCGTGCTGCTTGCAGGTTGCGGCGCAATGGATGCTTCACCGACAACGGTAATGTTTTCTTCTTTTACGCCAGAGACATAGATATCTTCGACAATGTACTGGGCCAGTGGACCGGATTTCCCCGTGGCGTGAATATTTACCGTGGGTATGCGACGTTTGGGATAGATCCCACAGCGCAGCGTGCCGCCGCAGTCGATGATCGCCACGCCAATTTCACTCTCCGGCGGTTCGCCCTCTTTGAAACCATCAACGGCCTGCCAGCCAGTCAGATTCGCCAGCGTGTCGACAATCGCAGGGCGAGTCCCGGCAGTGATATAGACAATTTTCTTGCCCGGTACGGCATCCAGTTCAAGCGGGCCGCCCCAGCCGCCGGTGCCTTTTTCAATACGAATACGCGTCATGATGTTGCTCCCGCCAGATGAACTTTCTGCTCAAGTTGAATGCCCATTTTTTTCTCGAAAATGGCGGTGGTGAAATCGGTTACCCAGCCGCGGAAGAAGTTGGTGACCAGACCGACCAGCAAATAGCTCACCGCCAGCGGGCCAAGCGGTAGGCCCAGCGTCGTCAGGCCGCTGGCGATACCGAGATAGACAAACAGCTCGCCGGGGTTGATGTGCGGGAATAAGCCATTCATGGAATGGCAGCTATAAGAGGCCGCAGCGTAGTAGCTGGGCTTGTACTTTTCTGGCATAAAGCGGCCCAGGCTTAGTGTCATCGGATTACAAAACACAAATGTGCCGATGCACGGCAGCAGCAGATAGCGGGACAGTGGGTTTCCGGCACAGCGCTGAGCAAAACGTTCAATACGCTGCTGGCCGATAAAGTTAATCAGCGCATTCATGATGACCAGCAGGCTAATCAGCAGGGGAAGAATACCGGTCACCATGCCGGTAAACACCTCTCCGCCTTTCTGGAACAGCCCGATAAACCACTCAGCACCGAGTGTGATGGTGTCGATCATTATTCTCTCCTGTAGGGTTTTTTAGTTATCTTGCCAAACGGAAACTAATTTTAATCAGATCGAAAGATTTAAAAGTGTTATTTTGATCTCAAAATGAAAGGTAAATATTTTATTTTGAAAGTTGTTGCGTAAGCGCTCGCAAATATGACGGTCGGAAGTGCAAGAGGGGGGAAATTCTGTGAAGCAGAGCGACTACTGCTTCCTTGTATGGCTGAGGATGCTTTACCATACTTCTCCCAGGCTGAATTTGTTTAATGGATGTCTCATGTTCAAGCGTCGTTATGTAGCGTTACTTCCCCTTTTCGTATTGCTTGCTGCCTGTAGCAGCAAACCTAAACCTTCAGAGACTCAAACGACTACGGGTACGCCATCCGGCGGTTTCCTGCTTGAGCCACAGCACAATGTCATGCTAACGGGCGGCGATTTTGCCAATAACCCGAACGCGCAACAGTTCATCGAGAAGATGGTGAACAAGCATGGCTTTGACCGCCAGCAGTTGCAGGAGATCCTGTCGCAGGCCAAGCGGCTGGACTCGGTATTGCGTTTGATGGACCGTCAGGCGCCGACGACTCAACCTCCAGCCGGACCTAACGGCGCGTGGCTGCGTTATCGCAAGCAGTTCATCACGCCGGACAACGTGCAAAACGGCGTGGCCTTCTGGAATCAATATGAAGATGCCCTGAACCGTGCGTGGCAGGTCTACGGCGTACCACCGGAAATCATCGTCGGTATTATTGGCGTAGAGACGCGCTGGGGCCGCGTGATGGGCAAAACGCGAATTCTGGATGCGCTGGCGACGCTGTCCTTTAATTATCCTCGTCGTGCGGAATACTTCTCTGGCGAACTGGAAACTTTCCTGTTGATGGCGCGAGATGAAAGTGATGATCCGCTCGATTTGAAAGGTTCCTTCGCCGGTGCGATGGGCTACGGCCAGTTTATGCCGTCTTCCTATAAAGAATATGCGGTCGATTTCAATGGCGATGGGCACATTAATCTGTGGGATCCGGTTGACGCCATCGGTAGCGTGGCGAACTACTTCAAAGGCCACGGCTGGGTGAAAGGCGATACGGTCGCGGTGCCGGCGAATGGTCAGGCGCCTGGGCTGGCGAACGGCTTTAAAACCCAGTACAGCATTTCACAGCTTGCCGCCGCGGGGCTGACGCCGCAGCAGTCGTTGGGGAATCATCAGCAGGCCAGCCTGCTGCGCCTGGATATTGGCACCGGTTATCAGTACTGGTACGGGCTGCCAAACTTCTACACCATCACCCGCTACAACCACAGTACCCACTACGCGATGGCGGTGTGGCAATTGGGTCAGGCGGTAGCGCTGGCGCGCGTACAGTAATCGCTCCAACCGGCCTACAGATAAGATATTGCTTGTAGGCCGGATAAGATGCTCTGACATCGCCATCCGGCGGGTCTTATTTTGCAACGGATCAATTTTTGGAATCCCCCTCGTAAAACGTTCTCCCCATCCCCACATTGGTTGTGAAAGTGCTATCTTGTGCGGCATATTTTTTTAACTGACAGAGGCTGAAATGACCGACAGTGAACTGATGCAGTTAAGCGAGCAGGTTGGCCTGGCGCTGAAAGCGCGCGGGGCGACCGTTACGACGGCGGAATCCTGCACCGGCGGTTGGGTGGCCAAAGCCATTACGGATATTGCCGGCAGTTCCGCCTGGTTTGAACGCGGGTTCGTGACCTACAGCAATGAAGCCAAAGCGCAGATGATTGGCGTGCGCGAAGAGACGCTGGCCCAGCATGGCGCGGTGAGTGAGCCTGTCGTCGTGGAAATGGCGATTGGCGCGCTAAAAGCGGCCCGCGCGCATTTCGCGGTCTCGATCAGCGGTATTGCGGGGCCGGATGGCGGCAGTGAGGAAAAGCCTGTGGGTACGGTATGGTTTGCCTTTGCCAGCGCAAGCGGTGAGGGGATTACCCGCCGGGAATGTTTCAGCGGTGACCGCGATGCGGTACGTCGGCAGGCGACTGCCTATGCGTTACAAACCCTGTGGCAACAATTTCTACAAAATACTTGATACTGTATGAGCATACAGTATAATTGCCTCAACAGAACATTATCTTTCACGTTTCGCGGTTTACCCCGAAAGCGGCATGACAGGAGTAATTAATGGCTATCGACGAAAACAAACAGAAAGCGTTGGCGGCAGCGCTGGGTCAGATCGAAAAGCAATTCGGTAAAGGCTCCATCATGCGCCTGGGTGAAGACCGTTCCATGGATGTGGAAACCATCTCCACCGGTTCGCTTTCTCTGGACATCGCATTAGGCGCGGGCGGTTTGCCAATGGGCCGTATCGTCGAAATCTACGGGCCTGAATCTTCCGGTAAAACGACGCTGACGCTGCAGGTTATTGCCGCCGCTCAGCGCGAAGGTAAAACCTGTGCGTTCATTGATGCGGAACACGCGCTGGATCCCGTCTATGCCCGTAAGCTTGGCGTTGATATCGACAACCTGCTGTGTTCCCAGCCGGATACCGGTGAACAAGCGCTGGAAATCTGTGATGCGCTGGCGCGTTCCGGTGCGGTTGACGTTATCGTTGTCGACTCCGTGGCGGCGCTGACGCCGAAAGCGGAAATCGAAGGCGAGATTGGCGACTCTCACATGGGTCTTGCGGCGCGTATGATGAGCCAGGCGATGCGTAAGCTGGCCGGTAACCTGAAGCAGTCCAACACGCTGCTGATTTTCATCAACCAGATCCGTATGAAAATTGGCGTTATGTTCGGTAACCCGGAAACCACTACCGGTGGTAACGCGCTGAAATTCTATGCCTCCGTGCGCCTGGACATTCGCCGTATTGGCGCAGTGAAAGAGGGCGACAACGTGGTTGGTAGCGAAACCCGCGTTAAGGTCGTGAAAAACAAAATCGCCGCGCCGTTTAAACAGGCTGAATTCCAGATTCTGTACGGTGAAGGTATCAACTTCTATGGTGAACTGGTTGACCTGGGCGTGAAAGAGAAGCTGATTGAAAAAGCCGGTGCATGGTACAGCTATAACGGTGAGAAAATCGGTCAGGGTAAAGCGAATGCGACCAACTGGCTGAAAGAAAACCCGGCAACCGCAAAAGAGATTGAGAAGAAATTGCGCGAGTTACTGCTCAATAACCAGGATTCAACGCCAGATTTCTCCGTTGATGACGGTGCTGCAGACGTAGCAGAAACGAACGAAGATTTCTGATAATCTGTTTTACATCGCATACAGTAAAGGGCTGCATATCATGCAGCCCTTTTGCATTTCTGAAGGTTTACTATGACAGATGCAACTTCCCGCCGATCCGCTTATTCCCGACTGCTTGACCGCGCCGTGCGTATTCTGGCAATGCGCGATCACAGCGAGCAGGAACTACGGCGGAAGCTGGCCGCGCCGGTGATGGGCAAACAAGGGCCGGAAGACATTGATGCTTCCCCGGAAGATTACGACAAGGTCATTGCCTGGTGCATTGAAAGTCATTATCTGGATGATGACCGCTTCGTTCAGCAGTTTATTGCCAGCCGTAGCCGCAAAGGTTATGGGCCTGCGCGAGTGCGGCAGGAACTCAGCCAGAAAGGAATCTCGCGTGAGGCTATTGAGCGCGCCATGCGCGAGTGTGAAATTGACTGGGCAGTGCTTGCGCGCGAGCAGGCAATCAGGAAATACGGTGAACCTTTACCAGTCGATTTTTCAGATAAGGTAAAGGTCCAGCGTTTTTTGCTCTATCGTGGCTATCTGATGGAAGATATTCAGGCAATATGGCGAAATTTTGACGATTGAGCGCATACGGGATTTTACTTCCCAGTAAAGAAAACTTATCTTATTCCCACTTTTCGATTGCCAGAGGCGCAGTTTGCTGCCGATGCTGGTAATGACATTTCGTTAGCTTGATTTCTTCAGGATAATTATGAGCAAGAGCACCGCTGAGATCCGTCAGGCGTTTCTCGATTTTTTCCATAGTAAAGGACATCAGGTAGTTGCCAGCAGCTCCCTGGTACCAAACAATGACCCTACTTTGTTGTTTACCAACGCCGGGATGAACCAGTTCAAGGATGTTTTCCTTGGCCTCGACAAGCGTAATTATTCCCGCGCAACCACCTCGCAGCGTTGTGTACGTGCGGGCGGTAAGCACAACGACCTGGAAAACGTCGGTTACACTGCACGTCACCATACCTTCTTCGAAATGCTGGGCAACTTCAGCTTCGGCGATTATTTCAAACACGACGCCATTCAATTCGCATGGGAACTGCTGACCGGTGAAAACTGGTTTGCCCTGCCAAAAGAACGTCTGTGGGTCACCGTCTATGAAACTGACGATGAAGCCTATGAAATTTGGGAAAAAGAAGTTGGTATTCCGCGCGAGCGTATCATCCGCATTGGTGATAACAAAGGCGCGGCCTATGCATCCGACAACTTCTGGCAGATGGGTGATACCGGTCCTTGCGGTCCGTGCACCGAAATTTTCTACGACCACGGCGACCACATTTGGGGCGGCCCTCCGGGAAGCGCAGAAGAAGATGGCGATCGCTACATTGAGATCTGGAACATCGTCTTCATGCAGTTCAACCGTCAGGCTGACGGCACCATGGAACCGCTGCCGAAGCCGTCCGTGGATACCGGTATGGGGCTGGAGCGTATTGCGGCCGTGCTGCAACACGTTAACTCCAACTATGAAATTGACCTGTTCCGCTCACTGATTGAATCCGTCGCGAAAGTTACTGGTGCGACCGATCTGAGCAACAAGTCGCTGCGCGTTATCGCCGACCATATCCGTTCTTGTGCATTCCTGATTGCCGATGGCGTTGTCCCGTCGAATGAAAACCGTGGCTATGTGCTGCGCCGTATCATTCGCCGCGCGGTACGTCATGGCAACATGCTGGGCGCGAAGGATACCTTCTTCTACAAGCTGGTTGGTCCGTTGGTGGAAGTCATGGGGTCTGCAGGTGAAGAGCTGAAGCGTCAACAGGCAATGGTTGAACAGGTTCTGAAAACCGAAGAAGAACAGTTCGCTCGTACGCTGGAGCGTGGTCTGGCACTGCTGGACGAAGAGCTGGCAAAACTGACGGGTGATACGCTGGATGGCGAAACCGCCTTCCGTCTGTATGACACATACGGCTTCCCGGTTGACCTGACGGCAGACGTTTGCCGCGAGCGCAACATCAAGGTTGACGAGGCGGGCTTTGAAGCCGCAATGGAAGAACAGCGCCGTCGTGCGCGTGAAGCCAGCGGTTTTGGCGCAGACTACAATGCGATGATTCGCGTTGATGGCGCTTCAGAATTTAAAGGGTATGAGCATCTTGAGCTGAACGGCAAAGTGACTGCGCTGTTTGTCGATGGTAAAGCGGTAGACGCCATTAACGCCGGTCAGGACGCTGTTGTTGTACTGGATCAGACGCCGTTCTATGCGGAATCTGGTGGTCAGGTTGGCGACAAGGGCGAACTGAAAGGTGCGGGCTTTGCGTTTGCCGTGAGTGACACGCAAAAATATGGCCAGGCGATTGGTCATATCGGCAAACTGTCTGCGGGTTCTCTGAAAATAGGCGATGCAGTACAGGCTGATGTGGATGAAGCGCGTCGTGCGCGTATCCGCTTGAATCACTCCGCAACGCACCTGATGCACGCGGCGCTGCGCCAGGTATTGGGCACGCATGTAGCACAGAAAGGCTCGCTGGTTAACGATAAAGTGCTGCGTTTCGACTTCTCTCATACCGAAGCCATGAAGCCTGCTGAAATCCGTGCCGTTGAAGATCTGGTGAATGCGCAAATTCGTCGCAACCTGCCGATTGAAACGAACATCATGGATCTGGAAGCGGCGAAAGCCAAAGGCGCAATGGCGCTGTTTGGCGAGAAATATGATGACCACGTGCGCGTTCTGAGTATGGGCGATTTCTCCACCGAACTGTGTGGCGGTACTCACGCCAGCCGTACGGGGGATATCGGTCTGTTCCGCATTGTGTCTGAGTCAGGCACGGCGGCGGGCGTTCGTCGTATCGAAGCCGTAACCGGTGAAGGCGCTATCCAAACCGTGCATGCTGAGAGCGACCGCTTAAGCGATATCGCGCAGCTGCTGAAAGGCGATAGCCAGAATATCGGTGATAAAGTGCGTTCTGTACTGGAACGTACGCGTCAACTCGAAAAAGAATTGCAGCAATTGAAGGAACAGGCTGCGGCGCAGGAGAGTGCAAATCTCTCCAGCAAAGCGGTTGATATCAACGGCGTGAAGCTGCTGGTCAGTGAACTTGCGGACGTTGAGCCGAAAATGTTGCGTACCATGGTTGATGATCTGAAAAATCAACTGGGGTCTACTGTTATCGTTCTGGCAACGGTAGTTGAAGGTAAGGTTTCTCTGATTGCTGGTGTGTCTAAGGATGTGACAGACCGAGTGAAAGCAGGGGAACTGGTTGGTATGGTCGCTCAGCAGGTAGGCGGTAAGGGTGGTGGTCGTCCGGACATGGCGCAAGCCGGTGGTACGGATGCAGCGGCTCTGCCTGCAGCGTTAGCCAGTGTGAAAGGCTGGGTCAGCGCAAAACTGTAATAATTATAAGCGTAAGTCGACGCTGCGGGCTTCAATCCGCAGCGTTTGCATCAACGCTATCGACAACGATAAAGTCAGGTTGAAGTTGTGTATATCGGCTAAACTTAGGTTTAACAGAATGTGATGCCGTGACTGCTTACACTTAGGTGTTTGTCATCGCTTACTTTTTGGCGTTATATGATGGATAATGCCGGGATACAGAGAGACCCGACTCTTTTAATCTTTCAAGGAGCAAAGAATGCTGATTCTGACTCGTCGAGTTGGTGAGACCCTCATGATAGGCGATGAGGTCACCGTGACAGTTTTAGGGGTGAAGGGCAACCAGGTACGCATTGGCGTAAACGCCCCGAAAGAAGTTTCTGTCCATCGTGAAGAGATCTACCAGCGTATCCAGGCTGAAAAATCCCAGCAGTCCAGTTATTAAGGTTTTCGCGTCTCACCATTCTGGTGAGGCGCAACCTGATTGAGTGGTCCTCTTTCTTCGCTTTCTGCTTCACTCCCCCCATTTTCTCTTTTCCCATACGCACATTGTCGTTCCCGGCGAATTTTCTGTTTGTTCATTGTCTGCGGAAACTGCCAATTTATCTGTTGATAAAACACTCTTTTTGCCGTTTTTGCAGACTAATTGCGCGTGAAATGTGCAAACGATAAAAGCTCTGGAAAAATTGTTTGACTTATAAGTCCCAGAAAGTAATATGTGCGCCACGCAGCGACGATGAGCAGAAACAAGTTCTTCGAAGCACTCGTAAGAGGCGTGTTGGTGAGGTGGCCGAGAGGCTGAAGGCGCTCCCCTGCTAAGGGAGTATGCGGTCAAAAGCTGCATCCGGGGTTCGAATCCCCGCCTCACCGCCATTTGCATCCGTAGCTCAGCTGGATAGAGTACTCGGCTACGAACCGAGCGGTCGGAGGTTCGAATCCTCCCGGATGCACCATMTTCTACGAGATAACAGCTAAACTGTTGTTGCATGGTCTGCGAGATAATCGCCAGTACCAGGGAGGATAACGTTGCTTCAGCAACGGCCCGCAGGGCGAGGTGCAGCCGAGTAATCCTCCCGGATGCACCATATTACTTGATAGCGCTTTAGCAGCGACATCAAATCTGCAGTAAAGTAAGTTTCCCGATGCATCCGTAGCTCAGCTGGATAGAGTACTCGGCTACGAACCGAGCGGTCGGAGGTTCGAATCCTCCCGGATGCACCATCTCTTACTTGATATCGTTTATTTCGATATCAATATCGGCAGTAAAGCAAGTTTTCCGATGCATCCGTAGCTCAGCTGGATAGAGTACTCGGCTACGAACCGAGCGGTCGGAGGTTCGAATCCTCCCGGATGCACCATMTTCTCCTKAATAACAGCGAAACTGTTGTTGCATGGTCTGCGAGATAATCGCCAGYACCAGGGAGGATAACGTTGCTTCAGCAACGGCCCGCAGGGCGAGGCGCAGCCGAGTAATCCTCCCGGATGCACCATCTTCTTGCCGTATCAGTAGTAATCAGCAATTCCCGATGCATCCGTAGCTCAGCTGGATAGAGTACTCGGCTACGAACCGAGCGGTCGGAGGTTCGAATCCTCCCGGATGCACCATCTTCTCCTGAATAACAGCGAAACTGTTTCTTCATGGTCTGCGAGATAATCGCCAGAACTTTCCCCCTCATGAATCATTTCCACATACTCCCTGAACATCCCTCAATTCGCTGTCAGCGACAAAATCAATCAATTACGATAAAATAACGTCTGGTCATTCGGCTTGTGAGAAGACGATGTACGAACGTTATGCGGGTTTGATTTTTGATATGGATGGCACCATCCTGGATACCGAACCTACGCACCGTAAGGCGTGGCATGAGGTATTGGGCCATTATGGGCTACGGTTTGATGAACAAGCCATGGTTGCCCTCAACGGCTCTCCAACGTGGCGTATTGCCCTGGCGGTGATTGAATTGAATCATGCCGATCTTGACCCCCATGTTTTGGCACGAGAAAAAACGGACAAGGTAAAAAGCATGCTGCTGGATAGCGTCCAGCCTTTACCGTTGGTTGAAGTAGTGAAAGCCTGGTATGGCCGCCGTCCTATGTCGGTAGGGACGGGGAGTGAAAGCGCAATTGCAGAGGCTCTACTCGCTCACCTTGGTCTGCGTCGTTATTTTGATGCTGTGGTGGCCGCCGATCACGTACAACGCCATAAGCCTGCTCCTGATACGTTCTTGCTTTGTGCTGAGCGAATGGGGGTTGTTCCGGCGCGCTGCGTCGTGTTTGAAGATGCCGATTTTGGACTGCAGGCGGCGAGCGCAGCGGGGATGGACGCCGTGGATGTTCGGTTATTGTGAGTGATGGACTATCGCTCCTGTCACTGTTTGCCAGCAGTTTTCTCAGCGCCACGCTATTACCCGGCAATTCTGAAGTTGTTCTGGTTGCCTTGCTGATTTCTGGGGTAAGTCATCCCTGGGTCTTAGTCTTAACAGCAACAATGGGTAATAGCCTTGGAGGGTTAACTAACGTTATCCTTGGGCGTTTCTTTCCATTGCGTAAAACATCGCGCTGGCAAGAGAAAGCCACTGGCTGGCTGCGGCGCTATGGCGCTGTCACACTATTATTAAGCTGGATGCCGGTTGTGGGTGATTTACTGTGCCTGTTAGCTGGATGGATGCGCATCTCGTGGGGCCCAGTTCTCTTTTTCTTATGCCTTGGCAAGGCGTTGCGCTATGTTGTTGTCGCAGCGGTTACGACGCAAGGCATTATGTGGTGGCACTAATTGTGTTGTGAGATAGCCTTCAGGGTAACCAATACCATTATGCTAATTAAAACGATTTTGACAGGCGGGAGGTCAATTTGATCCCGAACGTATCACAGGCGCTGGCCTGGCTGGAAAACCATCCTCAGGCGTTAAAGGGGATTCAACGTGGGCTGGAGCGTGAAACGCTGCGCGTCAATGCTGATGGGTCATTGGCGACGACAGGCCATCCTGAGGTGTTAGGCTCAGCGCTAACACATAAGTGGATAACCACGGACTTTGCCGAAGCGCTGCTGGAGTTTATTACTCCACCTGGCGACGATATTCATAAAATGCTGACGTTCATGCGCGACCTGCATCGTTATACCGCCAGAAACCTGGGCGACGAGCGTATGTGGCCGTTGAGCATGCCTTGCTATATTGCCGACGGTCAGGATATTGAGCTGGCGCAGTACGGTACGTCGAATACCGGTCGTTTGAAAACGCTTTATCGCGAAGGCCTCAAAAACCGTTATGGCGCGTTGATGCAGACCATCTCCGGCGTACATTACAACTTCTCGCTGCCGATGGCTTTCTGGCAGGCGAAATGCGGCGTAACGGACGGTGAAGATGCTAAAGAGAAGATCTCTGCGGGTTACTTCCGTCTGATCCGTAACTATTACCGTTTTGGCTGGGTCATCCCGTATCTGTTTGGCGCTTCTCCGGCCATTTGTTCCTCCTTCCTGCAAGGAAAACCGACCACCCTGCCGTTTGAAAAAACCGACTGTGGGATGTATTACCTGCCGTACGCGACGTCGCTGCGTTTGAGCGATTTGGGCTATACCAATAAGTCGCAAAGCAATCTCGGAATTACGTTTAACGATTTGCATGAGTATGTGGCAGGATTAAAGCGCGCGATTAAAACCCCTTCCGAGGAGTACGCGGCGATCGGTCTGGAGAAGGACGGTAAGCGTCTGCAAATTAACAGCAACGTTTTGCAGATTGAAAATGAACTGTATGCGCCTATCCGTCCGAAACGCGTCACTCGTCGTGGTGAAACGCCTTCTGACGCGCTTCTGCGTGGCGGTATTGAGTACATCGAAGTACGTTCACTGGATATTAACCCGTTCTCACCAATCGGCGTAGACGAGCAACAGGTACGCTTCCTCGATCTGTTTATGGTCTGGTGCGCATTGGCCGATGCGCCGGAAATGAGTAGCGATGAGCTGTTATGTACGCGTACTAACTGGAATCGCGTTATTCTGGAAGGGCGTAAGCCTGGCCTGACCTTAGGCATTGGCTGTGAGACAGCGCAGTTCCCACTCCCTGAAGTGGGTAAAGATTTGTTCCGCGACCTGAAACGCGTAGCACAAACGCTGGACAGCATCCACGGGGGAGAGGAGTATCAAAAGGTATGCGACGAGTTGGTCGCCTGCTTTGATAATCCTGAACTGACATTCTCCGCCCGGATCCTACGGTCTATGATTGATGAAGGCATTGGCGGTACGGGCAAAGCGTTGGGTGAGGCATACCGCAATCTGCTGCGCGAAGAGCCGTTGGAAATATTGCAGGAAGAAGAGTTTATTGCTGAAACCGAAGCGTCAAAGCGTCGTCAGCAGGAGATCGAAGCGGCTGATACCGAGCCGTTTAGCGTGTGGCTGGAAAAGCACGCTTGATACAAAAGAAAAAGGCCACTCGGGAGTGGCCAAAATTTCATCTCTGAAAACAGGGATGATGATAACAAATGCGCGTCTTTCATATACTCAGACTCGCCCCGGAACAAAGAGTTCAGATTATTTTTAAAAAATTTATCGGAGGTGGCTAAATGCCGTTGTTAGATAGTTTTACTGTCGATCACACCCGGATGGAAGCTCCCGCGGTCCGGGTTGCAAAAACGATGAACACCCCGCATGGCGACGCAATCACCGTGTTTGATCTGCGTTTCTGCATTCCGAACAAAGAAGTGATGCCTGAGAAAGGTATCCATACGCTGGAACACCTGTTTGCAGGTTTTATGCGTAACCACCTCAACGGTAACGGCGTTGAGATTATCGATATCTCTCCGATGGGATGCCGCACCGGCTTCTACATGAGCCTGATTGGCACGCCGGACGAGCAGCGTGTTGCCGACGCGTGGAAAGCGGCGATGGCTGACGTACTGAAAGTGCAGGATCAAAACCAGATCCCAGAACTGAACATTTACCAGTGCGGCACGTATCAGATGCACTCTCTCAGTGAAGCGCAGGACATTGCCCGTCATATCCTTGAGCACGATGTTCGTGTGAACAGCAATGAAGAGCTGGCACTGCCGAAAGAGAAGCTGCAGGAACTGCATATTTAGTTGTCATGCTGGATGGTGAAGCTCACGCTTCTCATCTGGTCGACAAATAATAGGCGCCAGCCGGTATAAAAAAGCCAGTTCAGATGAACTGGCTTTTTTGATCAATGTGCGCCGCCCGCGCCGCCGCCTGCGCCAAACGGCGGTTTAGCGAACCAGACAAGACCAAGCAGCACCAGGAAGATCCCCGCTGACATCCAGAAGATTTCGTTGGCGGAAATGATCAGCCCTTGATTGGTTATCTGTTGGGCCAGCCAGCCAGAGGCTTGCTCCTTGCTCATCCCTAATCCCTGCAGTTGGTTATACATTGCCTGTGCATTTGGGTTGTAGGGGTTAACGGACTCCGTTAACTGCGCATGGTGTAGCGACTCACGGTTAGTCCACATTGTCGTGGTGATGGAGGTTCCGATAGAACCTGCCAGCGTTCGCGTAAAGTTAGACAAGCTGGACGCCGCCGCCAGACGTTCAGGCGGTAAACCGGACAGCGTAATGGTCGTCAGCGGCATAAAGAAGCAGGCTACCGCGAATCCCTGAATAAACTGCGGCCAGGCCGATGCGCCAAAATCCATACCCGGTTCGAACGTCCATGCGCGCCAGTAGAAACAGACGGCGTACATAATAAAACTGAACGTGACCAGACGACGCATATCCAGCTTATGCGCGAAGCGACCGATTATCGGCGACAGGATCACCGGGATCACCCCAACCGGGGCGGAGGCCAGACCGGCCCAGGTTGCTGTATATCCGTAAACTTCCTGCAATAGCTGCGGCAGCAGGACGATTGCGCCGAAGTAGAGCATATAGGCCAGACTGATACACAAGCAGCCGATGGTAAAGTTTCGCGACTTAAACAGCGAGAGATCGACAATCGGGTGTTCGTCGGTAAGCTCCCAGACGATCAGGAAGCTGATAGCGACAACGGCGACCACCGTCAGGATGATAATCTCCTGTGAGGCAAACCAGTCCAGCTCCTTGCCGCGGTCGAGCATAATCTGCAAGCTACCGATACCAATGACCAGCAATGCCAAACCAATGGCGTCAATGCGTCGCTGCTCGGTTTTGGTTTCTCGCCCGCGTAGAGTTTGCAGAGTCATCAATACCACCGCCGCGCCGATTGGCACGTTGATGAAGAATATCCAACCCCAGTGATAGTTGTCGCTGATATAGCCCCCAAGAATAGGGCCGCATATTGGGGCGACAATCACCGTCATCGACCACAGCGCGAGGGCAATGGAACGCTTGGCGGGAGGATAATTATTCAGCAGCAGGCTTTGCGAAAGCGGAATTAGTGGACCGGCGACAATCCCTTGTACCACGCGGAAGAAAATCAACATGTTCAGGCTGGTGGACATCCCGCATGCCCATGACGCAATGACGAAGGCAGTCGTTGACCACATGAATAGCCTTACTTCGCCAAAGCGCTTTGCCAACCAACCGGTGATTGGAATTGAGATAGCGTTCGCCACCCCGAATGAGGTGATCACCCAGGTTCCCTGGCTCAGCGAAGAGCCCAGGTTCCCGGCGATAGTAGGGATCGCCACGTTAGCAATGGTGGAGTCCAGCACCTGCATGAATGTCGCCAGAGACAGCGCGATCGTCATAATGACGAGCTGCGCGCCTTCCAGCGGTTTTTGCTGTTGCATCACACGCACCTTTGAATTAGCCCGCGTTGGCCCGCACGATCTCTTCGATCATTTTATTGACCGGAGCAAGGTTGATTTCACGTGCATTACTTTCTGATACCGGCGTGGTGCGGACCTGGCTTGCCAGAATCTGTCCGTCACGATTGGAGGTATCTACCGTAACCAGCGTAGACAAACCGATCCGCAGCGGATGTTGCGCCAGCTGCTGCGCATCCAGTTCGATACGTACCGGCAGACGCTGGACGACTTTGATCCAGTTACCGGTTGCGTTTTGCGCAGGCAGCAGGGAGAAGGCGCTGCCCGTACCCATATCAAGGCCAACAATTTTACCGGTGTATTTCACGTCATCGCCGTAAATATCACTGATAACCGTCGCAGGCTGGCCGATACGCATGTGTGCTAGCTGCGTTTCTTTAAAGTTAGCATCGACCCACAGGTTGGTGGCCGGAACAACTGCCATCAGCGGCGTGGTTGGGCTGATTTGCGCGCCAGGCTGTACGGCACGACGGGAAACATAGCCGGTCATTGGACTGACGATTCTGGTACGTTCCAGCGCCAGCCAGGCGTTGCGCACTTCGGTGGCGGCCTGTTGTACGGCGGGTTGATCTTCCAGCTTGCTGCCGAGAATCATTGCCTGGTTAGCATTATATTGCTGGATAGCGACATCAAGCTGCGCCTGAGCGCTGGCAACGGCATCTCGCGCATGTTGCAGCTCTTCGCGGCCAATCAGGTTGGCGTTGCCCAGCGGGACGCGGCGATTAAAGTCGCTTTGTGCCTGCGCCAGCGCGGTTCTCTGCACTTCAATGCTAGCCTGTAACTGCTTACTGTTGATCATCAGTTGGTGCGTCTGGCGCACGCTGGAAGCCAATGCCGTTTTGGCTTTTTCGAATGCCTGCTTAGCATCCGTCTGATCGAGAGTAACCAGCACATCGCCTTGTTTAACAAAGTCAGTGTTATCAGCCCAGACTTTCGTCACGCTGCCTGATACCTGCGCCATGATTTGAACCTGGTTCCCTGCCACGTACGCATCGTCAGTATCTTCGTAATGACGTAGTACTAAAAACCAATAAATCCCATATGCCACGGCAATGATAATAAAGAGCAAGGTCAGAAGGAGCAGCATACTTTTACGTTTGCCATTCTTCTTAACCGGTTGCTGCGGGGTTTGAGTCTCCGCATTTGCGCTCATGTTGTTCTCCACGATCTTATTTTTTTCACATCGGCTGAGCCGACCTGTTCATCAGAAAGGCCAGCAGTATGCGTGCTGGCCTGTCGGTTTTCATTTATAAATCTGGATTTCTGAGCGAGTCGGCGCGTTAGCGCAGCGCTTCTAATACCGTGCCATCCTGCTCCATCTGGTCAAGACGGGTCAGAAGTTTACGGGTGATTTGCTCAAGCTGATCTTTTTCGGTGGTGCTAAGAGATGACCAGAGTTGATGCAGGCAGTTGTGCTGAGGTGGTAACACCTCTTGCAAAAAAGCATGGCCTTTTTCGGTCAATTGCAGATGCAGACAGCGGCGATCGTTATCGCTTTCGCGACGTTCAATCCAGCCACGTTTTTCTAACTCATCCGCAATGCGGGTAGCGTTAGTCCGTGACGAGCCAAGCGCGCAACTCAGTTCAGAAGGCTGAATACTGTGGTTTTCCTGAGACTCCAGCGTAATCAACGCCATAAACAATGTCTCGTTAATCCCTTGAGCTTTCAGCATCTTATTGCGATTTTCCAGCAGCTTGCCCTGCATGTGCATGCAAAGACGAGTCAGAAGCACTTCCTGATAAGGGAACTCTTCGTAGCGGCTGGCGCGAAATTTTAGCATTTGTTCAATGGGCGTAAACGAACTATCCATTTGGGTATAACCTCATTAATTTCAGCCGATATAGTAACGACAGTGACAAATAAAGTAAATGTATTATTTATTTAAAATGATTGTTTTTGTCTATAAGCCAACCAGCATTTTCCAGGCTAATCCGTAGCCCAGAGCACTCAGTAAGGTCGGAATGATGATGCTGCGGGTCTTATAGAAGCTTGCGCCCAGTATGACAAACCCTACCAGCGTAGGCACGAACCGACGAGCATCGTGCATCACTTCTGGCGCGGTAGACACCACCAACAGGGCGCAAATTGATGCAATGCCAATGGTGTCAAGTAATATGCCCGTCGCACCGCGTCTTGTCGGGCGAACATTCCCTACCCCAAGACGGAGCGGTAAATAGCGAAAGCAATAATTCACGCAGCCGACCAGCAGGCCGAGCAGTAAAACTTCATAGCTCATCAGGTCCTCCCTGCCAAAATGACTGGAGCAGCGCGGTCAGGCATCCACAGATGATGCCCAAAAGGATGGCAGCAGGGATAGAAAAGAGTATTACCCCGGCCAGCGCGCCTGCCAGTGCGGCAGTCACGCAGAGCGCCTGTTGACGCTGGAAAGAGGCGAGCAGGAAACTCATAAATAGCGCCGGAAGCATGAAGCCCAGTGCCGCTTCAACCGCGGGATAATCTTTGAGTAAACCACTACCGGAAAACGCGCCGATCACTGTGCCGAATACCCAGGAAGCCCAGGAACATAGCGCAATGCCAATCATCCAGTTTTCACTCCAGCGCCGATTATCCCGGACCAGTTTAGCCGTTGCGGCGGCAAAGACTTCATCGGTGAGGCCAAAGGCCCACAGCGCGCTTTTGGGTTTGTTCAGGCGCTGTGTGATGCGACTGCGCAGGGAGGGACCGTATAAAACATGGCGGATATCCATAGCCATAACGGTCAGTGCGGCGACCCACAGAGAACTGCCTGCGGCAAGCATGGTGGTAATGACAAACTGGCTGGCTCCCGCATAGATAATGCAGGAGAAAAAGACGCTTTCGACCGGCGTAAAGCCAAGGCGAGTAGCATTTAGACCAAATGCAAAAGCGACCGGAATATAGCTGATAACTATCGGCAGACTGTCTTTGAATCCTTCCGTTAACGTCGCCGAACGGGATCCGGACTGGGGTATAGGGCTTTCCATAGGGTTATAGGTTTCATTACCGAAATTAATATAACTTGGTTCAATGAGTTATAACCTTAGCAGACTGATGGGCTCCTTAACACCCTGAGGAGCCCAATCAGCGGTAAACAAGCGCTATACGCTTAATTTACGGCTTCCTGACGGTGAAAACCTCGCCACCAGACCAACAGGTTGAGTACGGCAACGGTCGTACCCGCCAGACAAACGCCAGCCCAACCGGCATGTTGCCAGGCGGAGGCCGAAATCAACGAACCAGCGGCCCCGCCAATAAAATAGCTGGTCATGTAGCCGGCGGTCAGACGGTTACGCGCATCCGGATGAATGCGATAGATAACCGTCTGGTTAGTGATATGCACCCCCTGAACGGTGAGATCCAGAACCAGAATACCGATAATCAGCATTGGCACCGAAGTATGTCCGAGCCAGATAGCCAGCCACGAGAGCAACAGTAACAACAGGCCGACGGTAGTGGTGAGATGTGATTTTCCTTTATCGGCAAAACCACCCGCCGGGCGTGCGCCTAACGCCCCCGCGGCTCCCGCCAGACCGAATAGACCGATCATCCCTTCAGAATAGTTAAACGGCGGCGCGGCGAGCAAAAATGCCATTGAGGTCCACAGAATGCTGAAGTTGGCGAAAGTCAGGCAACCCAGCATTGCGCGGGTACGCAGCAATTTATCATGGGTAAACAGGCTGAATACGGAACCTAACAGCTGCGGATAGTTAAGCTGGGTATCTGATTTCATCTTCGGCAGACCGCGCCACAGCGCAATCGCCATCAATGCCATCAGTATCGATGCCACCCAAAATACGGTGCGCCAACCGCCAAGGTTCGCCAGTAACCCTGCTACGGTACGCGCCAGCAGAATACCCAGCAACAGGCCGCTCATAATCGTCCCGACGACTTTCCCGCGCTTGTCCGGGGTGGCAAGCGTTGCCGCCAGTGGAACCAGGATCTGCGCCACTACCGAGAACAGTCCGGTCAGGGCGGTGCCGAGGATCAGCATGCCCAACGACTGGCTGCTGGCGGTAATCAGCATGCCGCCAGCCGCCAGTAGCGTCATGGAGACAATCAACATCCGTCGCTCAAACATATCGCCAAGCGGTACCAGGAATAGCAAACCTGCGGCATAGCCGAGCTGGGCCGCGGTGACGATAAATCCTGCTGTACTGGCAGACAGTGAGAAGTTGCGGGCGATGGTGTCGAGCAGCGGTTGTGCGTAATAGTTACTGGCGACGGCAAGGCCGGTGGCGATAGACATTAACAGGATCAGCGAAGGGCTAAGTCCCTGAGTGGTTTTCGTCATGGTTTTCAACTGAATAATGGGTTGCAGAAAACAATCATAACGGAAGTGATTAACTGTTGCTGATTTGTTGGGTGATGGATTGTGCGGTTTAGGTGGGATAGAGGGAAACAGGCCGGATAAGCGTTAGCGTATCCGGCAATGGTGCGGTTACGGTGCCTGATGGCGCTATGCTTATCAGACCTGCGAGTGGGTTATTTCTGCGCAGCCAGCGCTTCGTTCACCCAGCCGTCAAACTGCTGCTGGTGGGCTTTGATCCAGCCGTCTACGTGACCCTGAACATCGGCTTCAGACGCTTTACCGTCATGCATCATCGCGTTCTGTGCGTTGATATCCGCCAACGGTAATTTCATGATAGCGAACAGTTTCGCTGCCGCCGGGTTTTTCTCCGCCCAGGCTTTGTTGGCGACGATGTGCATGGTGTTCACCGGGAAGCCGTAGTTAGCGCCGTTTGGCAATTTGGTATCGATATCTTTCTGCTCACCCGGCAGGGAAGAGAACGGTACCTGCAACCAGACCACATCTTTGCCCGGCTTCATCACGTCGCTGACCCAGTACGGCGTCCAGGTGTAGTAAAGAATGGGTTTGCCTTCTTTAAAGCGGGTGATGGTGTCTGCCATCATCGCCGCATAGTTACCGTGGCTGACCTCGACCGTTTTTTCCAGATCGAAGGCTTTGTTCTGGTGGTTGATCACCGCTTCACAGCCCCAGCCTGGCGAACAGCCCATCATATCGGCTTTGCCGTCGCCGTTGGTGTCAAAAATTTTGGCGATCTTGGGATCTTTTAACTGGGCGATGTTGGTGATTTTGTACTGCTCAGCGGTTTTTTTGTCGATCAGATAACCCTGTGCGGCACCCGTAACGAATACCCCCTCGCGATAAAACTTTTTGTCTCCGCCCGCCGCGGCGTACATATCATCATGCAGCGGCTGCCAGTTCACGGCGGTAAAAGTTGCATCGCCAGAGGCAATGGAGGTATAGCCGACGTTATAGTCAACTTCGCTGGTTTTGTTAACGGTGTAACCCAGTTTCTCCAGCGCGCGGGCGACCAGCTGCGTCTGGAAGGATTCTTCAGAGATAGTGCTCTGGATTGGCTGGACGGTAATGCCTTTGCCCGGCAGGTCGGCAGCGAAAGCGCTGGTGGAGACAAGGGTGGCAAACGCTGTGGCAAAAAGTACGGTATGTCGCATCGTTGTTCCTTAATTATTGGAGGGACGTGTAGGCCCGGTAAGCGCAGCGCCACCGGGCAACGGGTGTATTACTTCGTGAAAGGGCGAGTGATAAGCCCAACGGGACCGGTGGTGTACCAGCGACGGTTACCCCGGCTACGCGAATCGCGACCAACGGCCTGCGTCAGGCGATCCAGGATGATGGCGAGGATCACAATCCCAACGCCACCAACCGTGGCTAATCCCATATCCAGACGACCAATTCCGCGCAGAACCATCTGACCCAATCCGCCAACGGCAATCATCGAGGCGATGACCACCATCGAGAGCGCCAGCATCAGCGTTTGGTTAACCCCGGCCATAATCGTGGGCATCGCCAGCGGGAGCTGCACTTTAAACAGCATCTGACGCGGGCTGGCGCCAAACGAGCGCGAGGCTTCAATCAGGTCGGCCGGCACCTGGTTAATCCCCAGAATGGTCAGACGGACGATTGGCGGCAGGGCGAAGATAATCGTCACCACTACGCCCGGGACGTTACCAATACCGAACAGCATGACAATCGGCACCAAATACACGAAAGCGGGGGTGGTTTGCATCGCATCCAGCAGCGGACGAACAATCTTTGCCGCCCGAGGGCTGCGCGCCAACCAGATGCCCATCGGCAGACCGATCACCACACAGAACAGTAACGCGGTCAGCACCAGCGCCAGCGTGATCATCGCTTGCGACCACGCGCCAATGGCGCCGATAGCAATCAACGAAATCAGCGTCGCGACACCCATTCCAACGCCGGAAATCTGCCAGGCGATCAGGGCAAACAGGATAATCGCCACGGGGGCTGGCATACCTAACAGCATTTGCTGGAAGCCGTTGAGAATGTAATCCACCGGTACACGGATGCCCTGGAAGACCGGACGAAAATGGGTAACCACCCAGTCGATCCCCTCGGTGACCCAACTGTCCAATGGGATCAGCGTCTTATGGAACGGATCCATAATATTAAAATGCTCTGGTGCCGGCGCGGGCGCGCTGGTCAGCCAGTCTGCGCTACCGCCGTCAGTAGGCGCGGAGGATGGTGTGCTCCACGCATCGGCGGTCTGTGCGGCGCTATCGGCCGCTGGTGTGGTATCCCACGGATTAGTTTGATCAGCCATTGTTTGCCCCCTCACGATCTAAAGCCTGTAACAGCATGCGTTTTGAAATGACGCCCACATACTGCTGTTCCTCGTCAACTACCGGTACCGCGCACGGTGCCTGGCCGACATGAGAAAGCAACTCGCTGAGAGGAGTTTGTGCATCGACAGCCAGCGGTTCATTGATCAACGCCGCTTCAATACCTTGCGCCTGACTAAGCGCGGTTTTTAGTGAGTCGATAGAGACGACGCCGACGAATTTATTGCCACGTTCGATCACGTAACCATATTCGCGATCTTTGTCCTGCAATAATTGCAGCGCCGAACGAGGGCCTACACCGGGTGTTTTACGAATTAAACCTTCGGGGCTACGGCGGGAAATATCTTTCGCGCTGAACACCTGGCTAATATCAACGCCGCGGAAGAAGGTGCGTACATAATCATTAGCCGGATTATTCAGGATTTCATCCGGTGTACCGACCTGTACTACTTCACCGTTTTGCATAATGGCAATTCTGTCGCCAATACGCATAGCTTCGTCGAGATCATGGGAAATAAAGACCACGGTGCGTTGATGCTTCGCCTGGAGTTTTACCAGTTCATCCTGCATCTCGGTACGAATTAATGGATCGAGGGCTGAGAAAGCCTCATCCATTAATAAGATGTCAGGATTAATGGCTAATGCGCGGGCAAGGCCTACACGCTGGCGCATCCCCCCGGAAAGTTCATCCGGGTAGCTGTGAGCGTAATTCTCCAGACCGACCTGACGTAGCGCATCCAGCGCCTTTTCGCGACGTTCATCCGCGGCGACGCCGGCTAATTCCATGCCGAATGCCGTATTGTCCAGCACCGTCATATGCGGCATCAGGGCAAAGGACTGAAAGACCATCGCAATCTTTTTTCTGCGCACCTCGCGGAGTTCGGCATCGGAGATCCGGGCGATATCTACGCCGTCGATCAGTACCTGTCCGCGGGTGGGTTCAATCAGGCGATTGAGAAGGCGTACCATTGTGGATTTACCCGAGCCGGATAATCCCATGATGACAAATATCTCGCCTTCTTCAATGGCCAGACTGGCGTCTTTAACGCCAAGCGATAGCCCTGTTTTCTCCAGAATTTGCTCTTTTGTAAGTCCTTTTTCAATATATTTGAACGCTCTCTGAGGATGCTCGCCAAATATCTTATAGAGGTTCTTCACTTCTAATTTAATTGCCATGCAATAGAATGATTCCTGTTATTTGTTTATATCGATATGTTACCTGATGGAAATAGTGACCTTTTTCTACCCTAACATACTGAGAATCTGAGACAACCCTGAATTTAGTTGTGGCATGAATATTGCCGAAGGTCAGTCGGCGGGATTTCCCGTGATATAAGGGCTGAGCGTGAATGTGCGTTAACTGATATTTTTTGTAAACGCCAATGAAAAAGCGCCTGAATTGGTGTAATGCAGGCGAATAATGCGGCTGATATTGAGTGTAGATCACACAATTATAATTGCACGATAAAAGTGTGATCCTGTTAAAATATTACCGCGAAAAATGTACGGTATTTCCCGTGAAAATGAGAGTTAAAAATTCCAGTCGTCGTCTTCGGTTTCGATAGCTTTACCCATCACATAAGATGAGCCAGAACCTGAGAAGAAATCGTGGTTTTCGTCTGCGTTGGGCGACAGCGCGGCAAGGATTGCCGGGTTAACCTCCGCCATTTCTGACGGGAATAACGCCTCATAACCCAAATTCATTAATGCCTTATTGGCGTTGTAACAAAGGAAGGCTTTGACGTCATCCACCCAACCGGTTTCTGCATACAATTCTTCTGTATAACGCGCTTCGTTATCATACAACTCCATGAGCAGGTCGAGGGCAAAATTCTTTAACTCCTCGCGTGCGGATTCGGAAATATGCTCCAGGCTTTTTTGAAATTTATAACCAATGTAATACCCATGGACCGCTTCATCACGAATGATCAGACGAATGAGATCGGCGGTATTAGTCAGTTTGCCGCGGCTGGAGAAATACATCGGCAACCAGAAGCCGGAATAGAACAGGAATGATTCCAGAAACACGCTGGCAATCTTCTTGTGCAACGGATTATCGCTGGCGTAATGGGCCAGAATAATCTGCGCCTTACGTTGGAGCGGGATATTTTCCTCACTCCAGGCGTAGGCGGCATCCACATCTTTGGTCTGGCAAAGCGTGGAGAAAATAGAGCTGTATGAGCGGGCGTGAACGGCTTCCATAAAGCTGATATTCGACAGCACCGCTTCTTCGTGTGGTGTTAATGAATCCGCCATTAGCGCTGGCGCACCGGCAACATTCTGAATGGTGTCGAGTAGCGTTAGCCCGGTAAAAACGCGGATAGTTAACTGCTGCTCGGCAGCGCTCAGCGTTTGCCAGGACGGGACGTCGTTGGAAAGCGGGACTTTTTCCGGTAGCCAGAAGTTACTGGTCAGGCGATTCCATACCTCCAGGTCTTTATCATCTTCAATCTTGTTCCAGTTGATGGCGCTCACGCGGGATAATGTCATGATCTCCTCCTTACAGCGCGCATGACACGCAACCTTCGATTTCGGTCCCTTCCAGCGCCAGCTGACGCAGTCGGATGTAGTACAGCGATTTAATGCCCTTACGCCAGGCGTAGATCTGCGCTTTGTTAATATCGCGGGTAGTGGCGGTATCGGGGAAAAAGAGCGTCAGCGACAGTCCCTGATCGACATGGCGCGTCGCTTCAGCATAGGTATCGATAATTTTTTGTGGGCCAATCTCGTAGGCATCCTGATACAAGGCCAGATTCTCATTGGTCATAAAAGGAGCAGGGTAGTACACGCGCCCGGTTTTGCCCTCTTTGCGAATTTCCACTTTTGACACGATCGGGTGAATACTTGACGTCGCATGGTTGATGTAGGAAATAGAGCCGGTTGGCGGAACTGCCTGTAAATTCTGGTTATAAATGCCGTAGCGCATGACATCTTCACGCAACTGCGCCCACATCTCACGCGTCGGCAGCGTAATGCCGCTGGCGGCAAACAGCGCGCGAACTTTGTCGGTTTTTGGCTGCCAGTCACCCTGCAGATACTGGCTAAAATACTCGCCGCTGGCGTAGCGAGACTGCCTGAATCCAGCAAAGGCTTTACCACGTTCGCGGGCGAGCTTCATTGACGTATTCAGCGCATGCCAGGTGATGGTGTAAAAGTAGATATTGGTGAAATCCAGCCCTTCCGGCGAGCCATAGGCGATGCCTTCCCGCGCCAGATAGCCATGCAGGTTCATCTGACCAAGACCAATCGCGTGCGATGCGCTGTTTCCGGCTGCAATTGAGGGCACGCTGCGAATATGACTCATGTCCGAAACGGCGGTTAAGCCGCGAACCGCCGTTTCCACGGTACGACCAAAATCCGGGGAATCCATGGTATGGGCGATATTCAGCGAGCCGAGGTTGCAGGAGATATCGTGTCCGGTCTGCGCGTAGTTGAGATTTTCATCGTAGGTGGAGGCGCTGTTAACCTGCAAAATTTCGGAGCACAGATTGCTCATGTTAATACGACCAGCAATCGGATTCGCGCGATTCACCGTATCTTCAAACATGATGTAAGGGTAGCCGGACTCAAACTGGATCTCAGCCAGCCGCTGGAAGAAATCGCGGGCGTTAATGTATTTTTTGCGCACGCGTCCATCGGCAAGCAGTTCGTCATAGCGTTCACTGACGGCGATATCGCCGAACGCTTTGCCGTAAATGCGTTCCACGTCATAGGGCGAGAACAGCGCCATGTCGGCATTCTCTTTGGCCAGTTTAAAGGTAATGTCCGGGATCACTACGCCAAGCGACAGGGTTTTGATACGGATTTTCTCGTCGGCGTTTTCACGTTTGGTATCCAGAAAACGCAAAATGTCCGGATGATGCGCGTGCAAATACACCGCGCCCGCGCCCTGACGCGCGCCGAGTTGATTGGCATAAGAAAACGCATCTTCCAGCATTTTCATCACCGGGATCACGCCGGATGACTGGTTCTCAATGCGTTTAATCGGCGCACCTGCTTCACGCAGGTTAGAGAGCAAAAACGCTACGCCGCCGCCGCGCTTGGAAAGTTGCAGCGCAGAGTTAACCGCCCGGCCAATGGACTCCATGTTGTCTTCAATGCGTAACAGGAAGCAGGAAACCAGCTCGCCGCGCTGCTGTTTGCCGCAGTTTAAGAAGGTTGGCGTGGCGGGCTGAAAGCGCCCGGAGAGCATTTCATCGCTAAGCTGCATGGCGAGCATTTCATCGCCTTGCGCCAGCGTGAGCGCCACCATCGTGACCCGATCCTCAAAATCTTCGAGATAGCGCTTACCGTCGAACGTTTTCAGCGTATAGCTGGTGTAGAACTTCCATGCGCCGAGGAACGTCTGGAACCGGAATCCGCTGGCGTGGGCGTGAGCAAAGAGCTTTATTACAAATGCGCGATCGTAACGGCTTAATACGCTTTCGTCGTAGTAGCCTTCAGCAACCAGCGTTTCCAGGCGCTCCTGCTGGCTGGCAAACGTCAGCGAGTTGGGGCGGACGTGGGCGGCAAAGAAAGCCTCCACCGCCTCATGGTCTTTGTCGAACTGAATGCGTCCAGCTTTATCGTACAGATTCAGCATGGCGTTCAGGGCATGATAATCCAGCGTTGGCTGGGTTATGCGTTCTGCGGTTGTCGTTGCCAAAATTCACTCACTCCTTGTCGAACGTTGTCGATATCGCTTTGGGTGCCCATCAGCTCAAAGCGCCAGAGCCACGGCACGCCGCATTTTTGTGAGATGACTTCACCCGCGCGGCCATAGGCTTCACCGAAATTGCGATTGCCGGAAGCAATCACCCCACGGATTAACGCCCGGTTGTGCGGATCGTTTAAAAAGCGGATCACCTGCCTCGGAACCGCGCCTGCCGTTCCGCCGCCGCCGTAGGACGGCACGATTAAGATGTAAGGTTCGTCGACCCGGATCCGCTCGCGTTCATTAAGCGGAATGCGGATGGCAGGCAGCCCCAGACGCTGGATAAAGCGGTGCGTATTTTCGGAGCTGCTGGAGAAGTAGACGAGCTGACTCATGCGCTGCCCATATCGGGTTGTGGGCGCAGACGGTTGATCATGTCCGGGCGAAACCCGGACCAACTGGTTTCCCCGGCGACAACGACCGGTAACTGACGAAAGCCTTGATCGCGCAGGCTGTCAGCCAGAGCGGGCTGCAAATCAATATTTACCATCTCAAAATCAAACCCGCGGCTTTCCATTGCCCGCTTAGTGGCGTGGCACTGAACACAGTTATTACGAGTGTAAATAATAATACGCATGATTCGTATTTCCATTTGTAGATAAAAGATCGACGCGATTGATAGCGTCGGATTGTAGGTGTCTTGATAGGAGTGATACTAGATGTAGTTTTAAAAATATTCAACCATACAAGATATGGTAATTTTAGATTGATGAAGGGCAGGGTGATGAGCGTGACGGGGGCAGGGATGTGTAGCATGACGGGCTGCCTGAGGGCGACGCGTCTTATCCGGCCTACAGGAGAACACATCCCAGGCCGGAGAAGGCATTTATCCCGCCATCCGGCAGGGCAGAATTACATACGCATACCAACCGCCAGGCGATTGAAGCAGTTCATCAGGCTGATGGCAAACGTCAGATCGCTGATTTCTTTCGCGCTAAAATGGTCGAGTAGCGGCAGATAAACATCATCTTCCGCGTGGGTGCTGGCGATATGAGTGACCGATTCGGCCCATGCCAGCGCCGCATGTTCCTGTTCACTGAAGTGGTGGCTCACTCGCCAACCTGCCAGCGCGTCGAGTTTGGCCTGCGCAACGCCTGCTTTGCGCAACGCCTTACTGTGCATTTCCAGGCAAAATGCGCAGCCGTTGATTTGCGAGACCCGCAGGTAAACCAGTTCCGTCAGCGTAGGTTCCAGTGCGCAATTTTCCAGCGCTTTGCTGGCCTGAACCAGAGCGTTATAGATTTCAGGACTGAGTTCATAATAGGGCTGGCGTAACATTGTCATGGTATTTCTCCTCGTTTGGATAACCCGCAATGTAGCACTATAATGGACTGCTACAGAGAGCCATATTTTTGCAAAAAAAGCAGACCATAAATGCCGCGCTATCAACAAATCGCCCGCCAGTTAAAAAATGCCATTGAGACAGGTGAACTCAAACCAGGCGCAAGATTGCCCTCCAGCCGGACGTGGTCCCAGGAACTGGGGGTTTCTCGTTCGACGGTGGAACATGCCTATGCCGAGCTGGTGGCGCAGGGCTGGCTGGCTCGGCGTGGGCAGGCGGGAACTTTTGTCAGTGAGCAGTTGCGACCAGAGACCGCGCCTGCGGCTCCCGCTATCTTCGCAGGAGAAAATCCCAGACCCCAACCTTTTCAGATGGGGCTACCCGCACTCGATCTCTTCCCGCGTGAAGTATGGGCGCGGGTGATGGGCCGACGTTTACGCACCCAAACGCGTTTTGATCTGGCGGTGGGGGAGGTTTGCGGCGAAAGGGTGCTGCGTCAGGCGATTGTTGATTACCTGCGCGTTTCACGCAGCATTGAGTGCCAGCCGGAGCAGGTTTTTATCACCTCTGGCTATGCGGCATCGATGACGTTAATTCTGCGCGCGCTGTCTCAACCCGGTGAAGGGATGTGGGTCGAAGATCCCGGGTTTCCGTTGATCCGACCGGTGGTGGCTCAGGAGCGAATTGCGCTGATGCCGGTTCCTGTTGATGCCAATGGTCTGGATGTCTGCGCTGGGATCCGCGATTACCCGCAGGCGCGCTTTGTTTTGCTTACACCCGCGCATCAAAGCCCGCTGGGTGTGGCCCTTTCATTGGAGCGTCGCCATCAGTTGCTGGAGTGGGCGGCCCGCACCCAGGCATGGATTATTGAAGATGACTATGACAGTGAATTTCGCTACCACGGTAAACCGTTGCCGCCGTTGAAAAGCCTGGATGCGCCGCAGCGGGTGATTTATGCCGGAACGTTCAGCAAATCAATGTTTCCTGCGCTACGCACGGCATGGCTGGTGGTGCCCATGACTCAGGTCGAGCATTTTCGCCAGCAGGTGGCGCTGGCGGCCTGTAGCGTTCCGGTTTTATGGCAACAAACGCTGGCGGATTTTATGCGCGAGGGGCACTTCTGGCGGCACTTAAAACGCATGCGTCAACATTATGCCCAGCGACGTCAGTGGATGGTAAATGCTCTGACCGAACACGGTTTTAGCGTGCTCCCGCAAGAGGGTGGGATCCAACTGGTGATGAGTGTAGACGCAGACGATGTTGCGTTAGTACGTAAAGCGAATCGGGCAGGTCTGGCCGTACAGGCCTTGAGCCAGTGGCGTATAACGCCGAACGGACAAGGGGGAATATTATTGTCATTTACCAATATTAGCTCAGCGGAAATGGCGCAGCAGGCGGCCTATCAATTGCGGCAGGCGCTGACATAAATCTGCACGGTTCTTAAGATATTCGTCCCACCGTCTTCACTCGTTTATGGACTTTTCTGAAAGCGTTGCTAATGCTGAATCAGGTAAGGTAAGCCCGCAGTAAAAGATAACGAGGAAAATAATATGTATTTACGACCTGATGAGGTGGCGCGCGTACTTGAAAAAGTGGGCTTTACCGTTGATGTAGTGACGCCGAAAACGTACGGCTATCGACGTGGTGAAAATTATGTGTACGTTAACCGGGAAGCACGTATGGGACGTACCGCATTAGTCATCCATCCCACGCTTAAAGAGCGCAGCTCTTCACTGGCGGAACCTGCGACAGACATTAAAACCTGCGATCACTACCAGCAATTCCCGTTGTATTTAGCCGGAGAGACCCATGAGCATTATGGTATTCCTCACGGCTTCAGTTCGCGTATTGCACTTGAGCGTTATCTGAGTGGGTTATTTGGCGACGTTAACGCTAACTAATAACGCGACTGGCAGGGCCAGTCGCGAAGAGGCGTGTCAGGCTTTAGCCTGGTGATAGCTGCTGACCTTAAACAGGCGGCGGCAATAATCAAGGAAGTAGCCGTATACTGCGCCCATCAACATCGATACCACGATGTTCGAACTTACCGCAGCCGTAATCTGGTGCCAGTCCGCGCCAACCGTCAACAGAATAATCACGTAAACCGGCGACTGGAAAGTGACATAAGCCAGCACGTCCGCCAGGTTTTTTGCCCATCCTGCCTGCGTGGCTTTACGTGCCGCGCGCATAAACAAATCACGGTACATGCCGTATGGCCAGGCGATCAGAATATTGACAGGGATGGCCACCAGTCTGGAGTACAGTGACTGTTCAAAGCTCATTCCAGAAAGGAATATCTCGATCAACATGTTCACGACAGAACAATAAACAACCATCGCGAACGTGTCTGCTACAGCATGACGCAAGCGTGACTGCGGAGAGAACATGTTAATGCTCCTTGTAAAAAGGGGAAAAAAGGTTTTGAATACCTTAACTGCTAGTGATTTGTCTTGCTGCTTTCGCGTTTCAATAGGATATCTGCCTGGATAATAACTAGCAACTAGCTTAAAATTTTTATTTATTGCCTTTTTGTCGATAAAATGCTCTGCATTGATTTGATTTTTGTTCGTTTTGGTGTTTTCGTTGTTCTGCTGATTAAAAGTATTTTATATCAATAGGTTATGAAGACTTGTTTTTCTGAATTTTTTGCGCTCCTTTTCTGAAAGTTGACTGATGTTCAGAATGTGCGCGTGCCGGCCTCGGGCAATAAAGTGATGTGTTTATCAGACGATGTGCTGAGAGGTCATGCGAGTATATTTACAGTGACTATCCTGGGAATATAAAATATTTGATGTCAGGTTTCAGGATAGCCATTTAAATAACGGGATTGGCTATTTGTTTTATAATCTGCGAAAAAATTAGACTGGAAAAATAATAATCAGTTGCATACAATATTTAGCGTGATACCATTTTTACGTTAAAGAGGTTTTGTTAATATGAGTTCAATGTTAAAAAACTTAAATAATATCCGCTCGCTGCGTGTAATGGCACGTGAATTTTCCGTTGATGTGCTGGAAGATATGCTCGAAAAATTCAGAGTAGTGACTAAAGAACGCCGCGATGAAGAAGAACAGCTACAGCGCCAACGTGCAGAACAGCAGGAAAAAATTAATAATTTGCTGGCCCTGATGCAGGCCGATGGGATCAATCCGGAAGAGCTGCTGAGTATGACCCCAGCGACGTCGCGGGCAGTCAAAAAACGTCAACCACGCCCGGCGAAATATCGTTTTACCGATTTCGACGGTGAAACAAAAACATGGACCGGACAAGGTCGGACACCAAAGCCAATTGCCCAGGCGCTGGCTGCCGGTAAATCTCTTGATGACTTTTTAATCTAATTATAAATGCGGTGAGGGTGACCTCACCGCCTGTTTTCAGCAAACGCCGAAATCACCGTCTTCGGTATATCGCGTCACGTCAGCTGCTTTCAGTGTGAATTTTTCACCGCTTTCATTACTGGCTTGTACCGCCACAATTTGATCTTCGTTGACTTCGACAACTTTCAGTTTAGGTCCGCCCATGCGTGGTTGAACCAGATCGCCAGGTTTAAACATATTGCGCTCCTTTATTTATCGCACAACTCACCATAGATCACGTCAATCGACGGGTACAGCGCTGTTTCAGGTATTACCGCTTAATGAGTACGCCGGTTCCAGGGCATTTTGTCCAGCAATCGCGCCATGCCGCAAAAGCCGGTTAGGCCAGCGAGTATCAGCCCGGCACCCACAAAACCGCTCAGCAGGAAGAAGGCGCTGTTGACGGCGTATCCGAGAATGACGCCGAGTAAGGCAAGGCTACCTGCGGCTATCTGCACCTGACGCATCAGCGGCAGTGGTTGTGAACTGTCTTTTGCCACGGGTAAACCTGCGGCTTTCCAGCCATCGATTCCACCTTCCAGCAACCAGACCTGCGCAGGCGCGGCAATGGCGCTGAGTTTGTTCGCTGCATTTTGTGTGCGTTTGCCTGACTGGCAGTGAAAAATCACCTGCTCGGCGCGTAAATTCGCAGGCAACGATCCCTGCTCAAGCGTGGGTAACGGTGCCAGATGCGCCTCAGGAATATGCTCGTGCAGATACTCGTCGGCATCGCGGATATCAATCAGTTTCGCGCCTTGCGCGACCAGCGTCTGCGCCTCGCGCGGGGAAATCTTCCCAATGGTCATGATGGCTCCTTATGGGCAATACAGTGTTTTTAATGTGGCGATCAGCGAATTCACAGCCGCATTTTTAATGGAATAAAGGATGCGCTGGGCATCGCGCTGGCTGTCTATCAGACCTTCTTCACGCATACGCGCCAGATGCTGGGACGTGGCGGAAGGACTCAGTCCGGTAGCGCGTGCTAACTCGCCCGCGCTGGTACCGGGCGAACCGCAGAGCATGCACAAAATCAGCAACCGCTTCGGGTTACTCATCGCTTTAAGCAAAGCGGCAGCCTGTTCAGCGCTGGCCTGGAGTTGTTCAAGTTCAGTCATATGTATTTAAGCATAATCTAAATTAAGAAAATTCTAAAATAAAAAGCCAACGTACGCCAGCGTAAAGAGCGTAAAGGAGGGTAAAACAGCAGGGGAAGGCTGGCGGATTTGAGTAGAATGGCTACTCTTAGAGATAAAATCTCTTTTTAAACAATGATTAACTTTTTGCTTGTAGGGAGTGTGTATGGGTTTCTGGAGAATCGTTTTTACTATTATTCTGCCCCCGCTTGGCGTACTGCTGGGAAAAGGATTCGGCTGGGCGTTTATCCTTAATATCGTTCTGACGCTGCTGGGCTACATTCCTGGTTTGATCCACGCCTTCTGGGTACAGACGCGTAATTAATACTTCCTTTCATAAACGGCGCATTTGCGCCGTTTTCTTTGCCGTCCTCTCTCCTCTGCTACACTTCCTGGTGTTGCTTGTTAATAACCGAGGTGGATATGGGACTCTTCAATTTTGTGAAAGATGCAGGTGAAAAACTTTGGGATGCGGTCACCGGAAATCATGACATGGCCGATCTGGCGAAGAAGGTGCAGGAACACCTGAATAAAACCGGCATCCCTGATGCAGATAAGGTGAACGTGCAAATTAACGAAGGCAAGGCCACCGTTTCTGGCGATGGATTAAGCCAGGAAGCGAAAGAGAAAATCCTGATTGCGATTGGTAATATCTCCGGTATCGCCAGCGTGGACGATCAGGTTAAAACCTCTGCACCCGCGAGTGAAAGCCAGTTTTATACCGTGAAAGCGGGCGATACCCTGAGCGCTATTGCCAAACAGGTTTACGGTAACGCTAACCTGTACAATAAAATATTCGAAGCGAATAAACCGATGCTGAAAAGCCCGGATAAAATTTATCCCGGGCAGGTGTTACGTATTCCGGAAGAATAATGATGTGCGGGCTTATTCCGTCAGCAGCTTGCCGGACATCGCCTGTTGAATAATTGGAATCGGCGTCAGCAGGTGCTGGCGCATTAATTCGCTGGCGCGCACGGCATCGCGTGCCAGAATCGCTTCGGTCAGCGTTTGATGCTGATCGTGTTTATCTTCCAGCATTTCGACTGACAGCACCGTTTTACGTAGCCAGATAAACCGGTAACGTGCCGCTAAATCAAACAATCGTTCGCGCATTTGCAGCAGATATTGGGAACCGCAGCCGGCGACAATCGCCGAGTGAAATGCCTGATGGCGCTGATCCCATTCATCAAGCATCTGTTCACTGGCGTCCACAGCTTCAAGCTTACTGAGCATATGCGCCCGTGCCAGAATCTCCGCTTCCCAGGCGTCGTCGCCGCGTTCGATAGCCAGTGCAACCAGCATGGCCTCCATATTGGCGCGGGCATCGAAAATATCGAGCAATTCCTGCTCGGACATCGGGGCGACACGATATCCTTTCTGATTAACCACCGTGACCAGTCGCTCCGCTACCAGCTGTGAAAGCGCTTCGCGCAGCGGTCCCACGCCAAGCTCATAGCGCGAGGTCAGCAGGCTCATACGCAGTTTCTCATCAGGCTGATAAATACCGCGGATGATGTCGTTCTTGAGCCAGCGGTATCCATCAATGGCCGTCGGTTGGGGAATGGCGGTCATGGTCTTACTCCTGAATAAATGTCCCGGCGTGCGCCGGGAACAGATTTAATGCGTATTTTGCAAGGGTGCTTTTTGCCACGATAGCAGTTTTTTCCAGCGTGCCATAATGGGCACCGTGCAAATAATTCCTATGGCTAACAACCCGGTAGAGATAACCTCCAGCTGTTGCGCCGGGCGAAAGAGCATAACCACCAGCACAAAGATAATAAAGGCGATAACCAGCCAGGTCAGCCACGGATAAAGCCACATTTTCAGTTTAATTTCACCGCCTCGCGCCAGCAGAATTTTGCGCATCCGCAGTTGGGAAATCGCGATCACCAGATAAACCAACAGGGCGATGGCGCCGGAGCTGTCGATCAGGAATTTAAACACTTTGGCCGGGGCGTAATAGTTGACCACCACGGTGAGGAATGCCGCCCCCGTAGACAGCAACACCGCCACGTAAGGCGTTTTACTGCGGTTAGTTTTCCCCATAAAGGCGGGGGCATCGCCACGACGGCTCAGGGAATAGAGCATACGGGATGAGGTATACAGCGCGGAGTTCAGGCAACTGGTCACCGACAACAAAATGACGAAGTCCATGATCAACTTCGCGTGTGGGATATGCAATAACTCCAGTACCGAGCGGTAAGAACCCACTTCTTTTAGCCCCGGCATGTTCCATGGGATCAGTGCCACCACCACGAAAATGGAGCACAGATAGAAGATGGAGATACGCCAGATAACCGAGTTGGTGGCGCGGACGATGTGTTTATCCGGGGTATCGGACTCGGCGGCGGCGATGGTAACAATCTCTGCACCCATAAAGGAGAACATGGTGATCAGCATCGCGCTGAGTACGGCGCCAAAACCGTTCGGCATAAAGCCGCCCTGATCCCACAGGCGTGAAACGCCGCTAACCTCGGCATAAGGATAGAAACCGCTAATCGCCACCGCGCCGAGGACAATAAACGCCAGAATGGCAATCACTTTGCACAGCGCCAGCCAGAATTCGAATTCACCGTAATTTTTGACGCTCAGCAAATTACTGCCGGTTAATGCCAGCGTGATAACCAGAGAAAATAACCAGACAGGTATGCCAGGGATCCAGGAATGCAGAATGATGGCGGCAATATTGGCCTCCAGTGGGATAACCAACACCCAGAACCACCAGTACAACCAGCCGATGGTATAACCTGCCCATGGGCCAATGGCTTTATCGGCGTAGGTGGAGAAGGAGCCGGTATCCGGGGTGGCGACGGCCATTTCGGCCAGCATGCGCATAATCATCACCACCAACAGTCCGGCAAACAGATAAGCTAATAATACCGCGGGACCGGCTTCTGCAATCGCCACGCTTGAACCTACGAATAAACTCGCGCCGATAACCCCGGCAATAGACAGCATGGTGACGTGGCGTGATTTCAGCCCGCCCCCTAAATCATGTGATTGTGACACTTGCCCCATCTTGTAAACCTCTCGAAAGTATTTCACTTGGGAGAGCACCCCGGCATTCCCGCGCCGGGGCACGCGTATTATTGTTATTGACCCTATGTGCCGGATGGCGGCTCCGCCTTATCCGGCCTACGGATTGCTTTTTTGTATAGTTAGCCCTGCTTCGCCTCAGCAAAACACTGGGCGATGATATCCAGCCCCTGGCGAATTTGCGCATCTTCAATGGTCAGCGGGACAAGGATGCGCAACACGTTGTAGTAAGGCCCGCAGGAGAGCAGGATCAGCCCTTTATCACGCGCGCGCGCCACCACTTCCGCGGTTAGCTTGGCGTCTGGTTTCGTATGGTCGCCGTCTTCGAACAGTTCGATGGCGATCATCGCCCCCAGCCCACGCACGTCGCCAATTTCGCGATGCGTTTCGGCGATAGCCAGCAGGCCTTCGCGCAGGGTTTGCCCCAGTTCGTTGGCCTTTTGCAGCAGATTTTCCTGCTCGAAAATGTTCAGCACCGCCAGCGCGGCGGCACAGGCAATCGGGTTACCGGCATAGGTACCGCCCAGGCCCCCCGGCGGGATAGCGTCCATGACGTCGGCGCGACCGGTTACCCCTGCCAGCGGGAAGCCGCCAGCGATAGATTTGGCGAAGGTGGTAAGATCGGGCGCAACGCCCATCTGCTCCATGGCGAACAGCGTACCGGTGCGGCCCGCGCCGCTCTGCACTTCATCGGCAATCAGCATGATCCCGTGTTCGTCACAAATGGCGCGCAGACGCTGCATAAATGCCGGGGTGGCCGCGTAAAAACCGCCTTCGCCCTGGACGGGTTCAATGACGATGGCGGCAACGTCTTCCGGCGCGGCATCATTTTTGAAGATGCGGTGAATACTGGCGATAGCATCATCTTCACTGATGCCATGCAGCGGGCAAGGAAAAAGTGCGCGATAAACATGGCCCGGCATCAGCCCCATTCCGGCGGAGTACGGGTTGACTTTCCCGGTCAGCGACAGGGTGTAGTGGGTACGGCCATGATAAGCGCCGCTGAAGGCGATCGTACCTGTACGTTTGGTGGCGGCGCGGGCAATTTTCACCGCGTTTTCCACGGCTTCAGAACCGGTGGTCACCAGCAGGGTTTTCTTGGCGAAATCGCCCGGCACTTTCTTGTTCATGATTTCGCACAGCTCCAGGTAGGGCTCATAGGCCAGCACCTGGAAGCAGGTATGCGACAGTTTTTTCAACTGCGCTTCTACCGCAGAGACAATCTGCGGGTGCAGGTGGCCGGTATTCAGCACCGCAATACCGCCAGCAAAATCGAGGAATTCGCGGCCTTCAACGTCCCAGACCCGGCAGTTTTCTGCCCGCTCGGCAAAAATAGGGTGGATCTGTCCTACGCCACGGGGAACGGCGTTGCTGCGACGTTGCATGAGTTCTTTGTTGGTGCTCATCAGGTGTTCTCCAGTATTTGTTTTATTAAAGGCCGATACACATATATTTGATTTCTAAGTAGTCTTCGATGCCGTATTTCGATCCTTCACGGCCAAGACCGGAGGCTTTGATCCCACCAAATGGGGCGACTTCGTTGGAGATGATGCCGGTGTTAATCCCGACGATGCCGTACTCCAGCGCTTCGCCAACGCGGAAGACGCGGCTTAAATCACGGGCGTAGAAATAGGCTGCCAGGCCAAACTCGGTGTCATTGGCCTGGGCGATGACGTCAGCTTCGTCTTTAAAGCGAAACAGCGGCGCCAGCGGGCCGAATGTCTCTTCTTTGGCAACCTTCGCGTTGGCAGGTACATCGACCAGAATGGTGGGCTGAAAGAAGTTCCCACCCAGCGCATGAGGTTTACCGCCAGCGATAATGCGTGCGCCTTTATCCAGGGCATCGGCGATGTGTTCCTGCACTTTGGCGACCGCTTTCTCGTCGATCAGCGGCCCGGTGGTGACATCTGGTTGCAGACCATCACCGAGGCGCAGCTTGCTCACCGCCTGCTCGAGTTTTTCGGCAAACTGGTCATATACGCCGTCCTGCACGTACAGACGGTTGGCGCAGACGCAGGTTTGCCCCGCGTTACGGAACTTCGACGCCAGCGCGCCTTCCACGGCTTTGTCGAGATCGGCATCGTCAAAGACGATAAACGGCGCATTGCCACCCAGCTCCAGTGACACCTTCTTGATGTCTTTGGCACACTGTTCCATCAGCTGACGGCCAATTTCGGTGGAGCCGGTAAATGACAGTTTGCGCACCAGCGGGTTGCCGGTCAGTTCGTTGCCGACCGCGCTTGCTGAACCGGTCACCACGCTGAATACGCCAGCCGGGATGCCGGCGCGATTAGCCAGCTCTGCCAGCGCCAGTGCGGAATAGGGGGTCTGGCTGGCCGGTTTAAGCACCATGGTGCAACCCGCCGCCAGTGCCGGACCGGCTTTGCGAGTGATCATCGCCGCCGGGAAGTTCCACGGCGTAATCGCGGCGGTAACGCCGATCGGCTGCTTGATGACGAGCAGACGCTTATCTGCCTGATGGCCGGGGATCGTGTCGCCATAAATGCGTTTGCCCTCTTCGGCAAACCACTCAATAAATGAGGCGGCATAGGTGATTTCGCCTTTGGCTTCCGCCAGCGGCTTACCCTGTTCCAGGGTCATCAGACGAGCAAGATCGTCCTGATGTTCAATCATCAGGTTGAACCAGCGACGCAGAATATTGGCCCGTTCTTTGGCGGTCAGCGCACGCCAGGCGGGTAGAGCGCGGTTCGCGGCGTTAATGGCTTCACGGGTTTCATCCGCCCCCATTTTCGGTACGCTACCCAATTGCTGACCATTGGCGGGATTCGTTACTGCGATGGTCTCGCCGTTGTTGGCGTCACGCCAGTTACCGTCAATCAACGCCTGTTGGCGAAATAAGGTTGGATCGTTTAGTTGCATAATTACTTCCTGTCTTAATCATGTTAACGGGTGAATGCGGCGTGTAATGTCTCCACGCTACGTGCCGCACGCAGCGTGCGTCCGGGATTACTCTGGCTCTCCAGCAGCGCATGTACTTTGCCGACAATATGCGCGCCGATAGGGAGCGCTGACGTTGCTGCCGGAGAAGGGGCGTTGCAGGTATGAATGGAGCGTGGCGTTGTGACAAACAAGAAATCGTCGATCAGCTTGCCGTCCGGCGACACCGCCTGCGCCCGCACGCCCGCAGGCCACGGTTGCAGATCTTTCTGCGTCAGACTCGGACAGTACTTTTGCACCAGCCGTAGATAGCCGCTTTTGCACAGCGAATTCTTCATTTCGCCAAGCCCGGAGCGCAGGTTGTTTTGCAGCACGCGGCGGATGCCGGAAGAGCCGAAGATCTCCAGCGTATCGCTGAGTGAGAAATCGCGTTTACGGTAACCTTCGCGTTTAAATGCCAGCACCGCGTTGGGGCCCACCGTGACGCTGCCATCAATCATGCGGGTGAGATGCACACCGAGAAACGGCATCGCCGGATCGGGGATCGGGTAGATCAGATGATTGACTATCTGATTATGTTCTGACGCCAGACGGAAGTATTCGCCACGGAACGGACAGATAATAAAACCGGGTTCAACGCCGAGCATTTTCACCAGTCGATCGGCCATCAGGCCGGAACAGCTTATCAGCGTTGCGCCTTCATATTCGTGCCCCTGGCGGGTATGGACGATCACGCCCGCGGCGTGTTCTCTCAGCGCGCTGACCTCGGCGTTGTAAATAATCTCACCGCCTTTGGCCTGGAAAATCTTCGCCATCGCGGCGGTTACTTCGCGGTAGCTGACGATCCCGCTCGACGGGACGAAAATGCCGCCCAGCCCGGTAATGTTGGGTTCACGCTCGCGTAGCTCCTGCGCATTCAGCCATTCGCGTTCCAGGCCGTTAGCAGCGGTGCGATCCCATAGCGCGCGCATACGCTCCATTTCCAGAGCGGAGGTGGCAACCAGCATTTTTCCGCAGACGTCGTAGCGGATGCCGTTTTGGTCGCAAAAGGCTTTGGTGGCGCGATTTCCGGCCAGGCAAAACTGCGCCTTCAGGCTGCCGGGCGTGTAATAAACCCCGGCATGAATCACGCCGCTGTTATGGCCCGTCTGGTGACAGGCCGGGCTGGACTCTTTTTCCAGCAGCGCGATTCTGGCGTCCGGATAGACATCAATCAGTTGCATGGCGGTCGACATGCCGATAATGCCGCCGCCAATAATCACAAAATCATACATCCGCTTTTTTCCTTCGCCCTTACTGATGGGTCTGGTAGTGGTTGCTCGCGTAAGCGAAATAACCACGCTGGCGCATCAGTTCGCGGCGCAGGTCAGGATGCGAGGTGAAGCGATCGCGGCCGTGCAGCCAGAACAGGTTGTTTATCAGCAGGAATTTACCCACAGGAACCGGAACGGAAATAATGTTCTTGCTGGTTTCCAGCGCATCGGACAAGTCGCTCAGCCAGACGCCTTCTTCATAGTCTTTCGGCTGGACGAACTGGTCGATGTAGCGCATTACCGGGCGGCCCTGCTGGTCAACGTCAAATACCGGATGGAACACATCCTTGCTGACGTTTTTGCTTGGCGGCGCGGCAAAGCGCATCGCGCGACGCGCCAGCGGATGGGTAAAGTACTGCTCCAGATGTTCCCAGTCGTCGAGGTGCAGCAGCAGCGAGTTACCGCCGGTCATGTTCTGCTCGTCGATCTTCATCATCAGCACGTAATCGGTGATTTCTTCAAGGTAGGTTCCGTCGTTATGTAGCTCCATAACACGGTGCGGCTGGCGCAGATAGCTGTCTGAGTTATCGACGTTTTTCACCACAAAACGGGCATAGTATTGACCGCTCATCGCATCAAAATTGGAGCGTCCGATCAGATGCGCGACCGCCGTCGCCAGTTTGACCATTTCTTCAGCCTGGGCCACATCATCCACGCCGACGGCGTTGATCAGCAGCGCGCCTTCGGCACGATCGAGCAGCGTTTTCAGCAGCAGGGGCTGCAACTGGTTGCCGCACAAATCATCCAGGATCTTGCCCACTTTGAAGCGCAGGAAAGATTTGTATTCCAGGGCCTGCACTGGCCACTGCGCGACGGCCTGTAGAAATTGCTCAGTGGTCTCGGCAGAAAAAGTCAGCTCCAGCAGACGTGGAGACTGGACTGATGGTTTCAGTGTGAAACCTCTGTAGTGCTGGGCTGGATCTTCAGCGTTCGGTTGTACGGCAGTCAGTGCGTTCATCAAATCGATCCTCTCAGTAGATTGTCAGGGAGATATGGCGCAGCTCGTTTCGTAGCCATAAATTAAAAATATCTACATTTTTGAAAAACGCGCACACAATGAGCTTGTTTGTTTCTTATTTGTGATCAAAAACAACAATTATTTAACATTGCAAAAGGTGAGGATTTAGAGGCTGGATGGATACTGAGTGGCTATTTCAGGGGCAAAAGCCCCTGATTTTAAAGAGGAAGATAAGGTGTATTAATGTTCCAGGGCGATGGCGCAGACGTGTTCCACATGAGTCAGATCGTGATATAAGTCGGGCAAGGTCATCTTTTGACGAATTACGATTTTGAGATTAACTTCAATTTTGCCCTTCTTGATATCCCTGATAGTGATGTTTTCGATAATGTTTTTCTGTTGATGAATGCGGGTTATCAGACTTTCTACAGCGTTTCGTTCATCAAGAATAACCCGCACTTTCACTTTTCCGGGAAACTGGTTTCTGGTCTGTAAGAAGATAATGAATGGGCTTAGTTTGATCGCTAATAAAAATAAAGCCGTGGCAAAAACAGCATGAAAATAAAAACCGGCTCCGCAGGTGATTCCCACCCCTGCAGATGCCCAGACAATTGCCGCAGTCGTGAGGCCAGAGATAGCATCGTCATGTCGGTGCAGAATGACTCCCGCACCGAGAAAACCAACGCCGCTGATAATCTGCGCCGCCAGGCGCATAGGATCGCTACGGATATTCATCGAAATTTCTGCATAGTATTCAGCAGATTGTATTGATACGACAGTTAATACACAGCTGGCTACGGATAAAATAACGCAGGTTTTGAAGCCGACCGGTTTCCCTTTCGATTCTCTTTCCAGGCCAATAATGCCACCCAGAATAAATGCAATACTGATTTTGATGATCGTAGTTAAAGGCAACAATCCTTGCTCATTGATGATGGCGGCCAGATTATTCATGCAATTACCTTAATGAGAGAGTCTTTAACGATCAGGAGTTTGCTTTTTTCAATGTGAGGTCCGTTTTGCGTTTCGAAATATCGTCCCGGAAGAAAATCAGGAAGAATACGCTGACCACTGCGGCAACGCCTGCTGAAACTAGCCAGAATGTTTCCCATTGTGGCAACGCCTCTGGACCTTGTTCCGTCACGGTGTTGTTAAAGATTTGCCCGCATACGGTGGAGGCAAATAGCAGACCAACGCCGTTGGAGACGATAAATCGCAAGCTTTGGGCTTGTGCTTTAATCTCTGGCGCTGCTTTACGGTCAACATAAATGTCGCCCACGGTAAAGAAAAAGTCCCAGCAGAATCCTTGTAACATCAGGCCGATCAGCACAAACATCATGTTGGCATCCAGCGAGGCATTAGCAAATAATAGTGTGCGGATGATCCAGCAGACGGCGCCTAACATCAGCGTGATTTTGAAGCCAGCTTTCAGTAAGAAGAACGACAGCAGGAACATGAAAATGACTTCACAGGCGATGCCAACCTGCATCATTGAGGCGGCGTTATCGAATCCAAGCGCTTTTAAAAAGACCGGGATATAGGCGGAATAAGCCGTTTTGGGGATCATCAGGACAAAAATACTGAGCATCAAAACCGAGAAACTGCGGTCTTTGAAGAGCGCCAGAGCATCCAGACATAACAGATCGCGAAGCGTAAACACGCTTCCTTTTGCTTTTGGCGGGGTATTTGGCAACGTAAAACAGTACAGGCCGAGAACAACACCGGAGGCCGACGCAATATACCAGGTGATGGTATTTCCAGAATAACCCATTTCACCAATGATAAAGCCGATGACCATAAAGCCAAATGTGCCGAATACACGAATAAATGGGAAATATTTTACTCCGTTAATGTGGCTGAAACTGATACTGTTCGCCAGCGCAGTTGTTGGATAAAACAGCAGACCAACCAGGAAAATCATGGTTAACGTCATACCTGTGTTTTGTGCCTCAATAAATTGCGGAACAAACAACAGTACACCTGCATTAATTAAATGCAGGATCGCCATGACTTTTTGTGACGCAAAGAAGCGGTCGGCGACCATGCCAATAAATAGCGGGGAAAGAATAGTCGCCAGGCCAAGCAAAGCATAGGATGAGCCAATAATTGTTGCCATACCATAGGTGCTCAATACCAGCCCCATGGTCATATTCCAGGCACCCTGCATGAAATATTGTATGAACATCATAATCAACAGGCGTGGTGTTTTATTAAGGTCCATATTGCATATCCTTACTGGTTGATGCTCAGGTTAAGCCCGTCCCAGGCGACAAGAATGTTCTCTTTGTCGCATGCCGCAACGAGATCGTCGTGCAGCAGACCTCCGCTGTGTGATATATGCGAGACGATAAGTTGGCTATTTTTCTCAAGGCAACCGAGTTCCGCAAGCCTGTCTCTGGCGGCGAAGACGGTTTCCAGACTCATGTGGTTATTTGTACGATTATCACCATTAAAACCGTAGGTGCACTCCAGGACAGCCAGATCGATTTTTTTCCCTTTCAGCCACTGCCATGTGAGCTCAGGAAACCAGCCTGAATCATGTCCGTAGAAAATTGACTGGCCTTCTTTTTCAATAAACCAGGTATAACAAAGCTCCCACTTGGCATGGTTAGCCAGCAGCGGAGTGATGCGGTATCCGCGAGTTTCAACGGTCACGAAGGGCACCAGGCAATGAAAAGCAAATCTTTCAGCGCTGTAGCCTGGTAACACTTCCGCAGCACCGTTAATTGCACGGTCATTACCAAAAATGTGCAACGGATGAGTAATTTCAAATCCATACCCTTCCATACGGCTAAAAAGATCGCCGACGTTGAAATGATCGGGATGAGTATGTGTGAACAATAGCGATCTGATCTCTGTTGCGTCCAGGCCATCTCGCAGCAGTTGTTGGCTGAATTCAGGCGCCACGTCAATGAGCAGTTCATCGTCGATAATCGCTGAAGAGTGTGTGCGTAAGTCTTTACTTTTACGAATGCGGGCTTGCTGGCAGTGCTCACAACGGCAAAAAGGATTGGGGATCCCTTCAGATGCAGCGGTACCCAGAAAATGAATCTTCATGTTTCCCTCTTAATGACAAATGTGATTGTTGTTTTTTTAGACGTTTATGTAATAAAACGTAATTGGAACGTGTCAATTATGGTTCCAGTATTTTATATGAACAACGATCTTTTGCCTCAGAAGTGATCCTCTTCAAAGATTATAAAATTTATACATATATTTCATTGTGTTAATGTTTTTTCGTGCATGAGGTGTGTCTATCGATAGCGTCAGGCTTTTATTATGACATGCTTATAAAATGCACTTTTTAATATTGTAACGTTCAAATTTTAGTGCTGAAGATAGTTTCCTGATGAGCGCCGTGCTAGCATCAAAGCATCAGGGGAAGGATGTAAAAATGCCAACTATCAAAGACATAGCAAGAATTGCCGGTGTGTCGCATGGGACTGTCTCGAATGTGCTCAATGGCAGAGGGAATGTAAGCGTCGAGAAGATTGAAGCGGTTCAACGTGCAGCCCGAGAAGTTGGCTATCAGTTGAATGCGCAGGCGCAATCGTTAAGAGCCAGCAAAAGTCAGGGAGTGGCATTGATTCTGCCCGACATCAATGCCGAACAGTACTTTCAACTCTATCGGGGATTGCATCAGGTTTGGCAGCCTTCATTAAGCGAACCGATCGACCTTTACCTGACCAACGATCTGCCTAATCTTGAGCTGGAGATTCTGCAAACGCTGGCGGCAAAGTCTTATCAGGCTGTTGTCTCGGTCAGTTGCCTGAATGACAGTCAGCCCTATTACGACTTGCTCAGGCTTTCCCCGGAAAATATTTTGTTTGCATATCGCCAGCCTGTCGGCGCAGTTTGTTATTTTAGCCTTGACTATGTGACTGCAGGCGAAGAAATAGCGAGGAGGGCGCTGGCGCAGCAGCCGGGCCATATTGGTGTTTTTTGCGAACGTCTGGAATTTTCCCATAGCGCGAGCTTTACTCAGGCGATACAGGAAACCTGCCGGGAATTAAGTCCGCATACGAAGCTTACGATTTTACCTGCACATGCCAGTGAAGCTAACACCGTCGCTTTTGACTTTTTTCGCGGGGCAATTCCCGATCTGTTTATTGTCCAGGACTCTGAGAGAACGCGAGCACTGACGCAAGCAGCCTGGTTTGGTAGCTCCCAGTCCTGCCCGCCGATATTGCAACTGAGTGATAATCTCCCTGCATCCTTCGACGGGATCACCAGCTACCAGATGGATTATGGTCGCCTGGGGACAACTATTGCCTCCAGTATTCGCCTGCCTAAAAGTAAAGAAAAGCATCGTATTCTGACAAATTGCGGTTTTTCCTGGAATGGACAGTACGTGCCGCCGCCTGAAACAGAGGCGACGCTGAATATGTTAATTTTACCGAGTCCTTCGACTGATGCGTTGAAGAAACTGTTACCCCACTTTTATCGCCAGACCGGTATTAAGGTAAATCTTGCGGTTTATCCCTATGATGAAGTTTTTGAAATCCTTTCCCACCTTCATCTACATCCTTATTACGATTTACTGCGAATCGATATGGCGTGTTTTCCGTGGTTTGCAGAGAAAGCACTCTTGCCGCTGGAATCCGTCTCTTCTGAGCTTCCATTGCTGTTGGAAAATTTCTCTGAGCAAATTCAACAGCACTTCAGCATGGTGAATGGGACCGCATGGGCAATACCCTTTGATGCCAGTATGCAGCTTTTGTTTTATCGACGAGATCTGTTTGAAGACGCGACGATTAAACGGATGTTTTATGAAGCAACGGGAAAAGAGTTAACGCTGCCAGAGAGCTTTGCGCAATTTGATGAGATAGCGGCTTTCTTTAGTCAATTACATCAGCCAGAAAACAGACAGCGCCCGATGGGAACAGCGGTGACGCTGGGAAGCTCGGGGCTTATTGCTACCGAGTATCTGCTGCGTTACTACGCGCTCGGTGGGCGTTTGGTGCGCGAAGGCGAGCCGGTACAACTCGAGCCTTCACTTGCCGCAACTGCACTCGAACAATATCTACAACAGCTTTCTATCGCCGTGAATCTGCCCGGTGAGTGGTGGAGTGACGCGGTAAAACAGTTTGAGCGTGGAAATCTTGCCATGCTGATCATGTATCTCAATTTGTTCAACGATGTGGCGCACACGGCCATAGCGCCCACTATTGGCTATGCTCCCGTTCCGGGGCAACTTCCACAATTGGGGGGCGGTTCCATTGGAATGTCCCGCTACAGTAAAAAGAAAAAACAGGTTGAGCAGTTCTTTCATTGGCTTTATTCCGATGAAATTGCGCGCCATCTGGTTTTGCTGGGAGGAAATAGCGCCTGGTCTGGAATATGTCACGATCAAAACGTTCTCAATCTCTACCCGTGGTTTAATTTATTGAATGAAAAAGGCATGACGGGAATAAGGGAGTCTGAGGGAAGTAAAGGTGAACCTTTCAACCTGCGCCAGGCAGAGATTATTATCGGGCAAGGTGTGACGAATGCAATTAACGGCATTATGGATGTCTCTCAGGCCGTGGAATATATTAATGCGCGAATAAGAAACGAAACGGGTGCCTGAAAATAGGCAGTGGCTTGCCTCTTACTGATGACGTAAGAGGCGAGGTCATGCTTTTATCAGTAACCGACTTGATAAGTACGCCCGGTTTGGATGCCTTCCACGCTGCGGCGATAGGCGTTGGCAACGGTAGCGGCCGGGACGCTTTCAAAACCCGGAAAGAAATCGTCGTAGGCTGCGGCGGATTCACTGAGCACGGTTGGGCTAATCAGGTTGATACGCAGCCCACGCCCCAGCTCACAGGCCGCCGCGCGAACAAATCCTTCCAGACCGGCATTGATCGTTGCCGCATTCGCCCCCTGCGCGATGGGTTCATGGGCGATGATGCCGCTAATGAGCGTAATTGAGCCGCCATCATTGAGAAAATGCTGCCCGGTTAATGCCAGACGAATCTGGCCTAACAGCTTATCCTGTAAACCCTGGTTAAAATCCCGATCGGTCATGGTGGATAACGGCCCAAAGAACAAATTGCCGGTGGCGGAAACGATCGCATCTACCCGTCCGACTTTTTCAAACAATGCCCCGACACTCTCCTGGGAGGTGATATCAACCTGGTAATCTCCCTGCGTGCGGCCCACACGGATCACTTCATGTTTACGGCTTAATGCTTCCGTAACTGCGCGACCCACCGTACCGCTGGCACCAACAATAACGATTTTCATAACCACCTCCGCAATAGTGTGAGCCGCTATTCTTTAATGAAAATGAAATCGGATAAACTGGCCAAAAGTTAGATGATTACTAACCAGAGGTTTGCAATATGGATAAACTGCGCGGCATGGAAACGTTTATCGCGGTGGTGGAGAGCGGGAGCTTTACCACCGCGGCCACGCGACTGGGAATGTCTGCGGTGATGGTGGGGAAGTATATCACCCACCTTGAAGCTCAACTCGGTACGCGCCTGCTGGAGCGCAACACACGTCGCCAGAGTCTGACCGATGCCGGTCGTGTCTATTTTGAAGAAGCCCGGCGTGTGCTGGAACAGGTGTCGATAGCCGAACGCTCAGTGGAGCGTCTGCGGCTGGCGCCTGCGGGGACGCTGCGCATCAGCGCGCCAACCTCCTTTGGCGCCTGCGTTATCTCGCCGTTGGCCGCCTCGTTTTTACAGGCCTGGCCGGAAGTGCGCATTGAACTGGATCTGACCAATCGGATGGTCGATCTGGTGAATGAAGGGGTTGACCTGGCGATCCGCATTGGCGATATCCATCAGACTGATGTAGTGGCGAAATACCTGTGTCCGTACCGTATGGCGATTTGCGCGTCACCGGATTATCTCGCTCGTCATGGCACCCCCTTCACGCCCGCGGATCTGGTGGATCATTTGTGCCTGTCCCACACCGTGTGGACGGCCCGCAACGAATGGATGCTACCGGGCGCGGGGGGCGAAGTCAGATGGAAGCGCGATGCGATCCTGCGCTGTAACGATGGTCATGGCCTGCGTATGGCGGCAGTGGCGGGGGCGGGGCTGTTGTTACAACCGGAGGTGCTGTTGGCGGAAGAGTTAGCTACTGGCAGGCTGGTGCGGGTGCTGGAGGCGTTTACGCCGCAGCCACGACCCATTCATCTGCTGTGGCGGCAAGATTTGCGTGCGTTGCCGAAGCTGACGCGGTTTGTCGAGCACGTTCTTAGTGCAGTTCAGGAATTAAGATGAAAATGCCGGATGGCCAGCGCCATCCGGCATATTACTAACCGATATCCACCTGCGGTTTGCTGTTACGCTTACGGATCAGGCGCAGCACCGGCGGGATAACGATAACCAGTACCGCCATCACCAGCAGCACTTTCGCTACGCCGCTGGCCCACAGAATATCCATGCTGCCGTTACTGATAGACAACGCCCGGCGCAGGTTCTGCTCCAGCATTTCCCCGAGAACGAAGCCTAAAATCAGCGGCGACATCGGGAAGTGCATCTTACGCAGAATGTAGCCCAGTACGCCAAGGGCGACCATCAACACCAGATCAAAGGTTGTGCTGTGAACGGCGTACACGCCAACCGCGGAGACTGCCGCGATAGCCGGTACCAAAAACCACAGCGGGATAGTCAGCATACGAGTAAACAGGCCGATCAGCGGGATGTTCATCACCAGCAGCATCACGTTGGCAATCAGCAGCGCCGCAATCAGTCCCCAAACGATATCCGGCTGCTCGGTGAACATCGCCGGGCCAGGGGTGATGTTGTACAGGGTCAGCGCGCCCATCATCACTGCCGTGGTGCCGGAGCCTGGAACGCCGAGCGTCAGCATCGGAATAAAAGAGCCACAGGCCGAGGCATTGTTTGCGGCCTCAGGTGCCGCCACACCGCGAATATCCCCCTTGCCGAAGCTGTCGCTGTTGCCGCTGAGCTTTTTCTCGGTCATGTAGGTGATAGCGCTGGCAATGGTGGCACCTGCGCCAGGCAGAACGCCGACGAAAAAGCCAATCACCGATGAACGCAGGGTTGCGCCTACGCACTGTGCGCCTTCTTTGGCGTTGAACAACATGCGGCCTGTTTTACGCACCAGCGTCTGGCCGCTGCTGGTATGTTCCAGCATTAACAGTATTTCTGAGACAGAGAACAACCCAATCACCACCACGATAAACTGCACACCGTCGGAGAGATGAACGCTGTCAAAGGTAAAGCGATAAACCCCGGTGTTGGCGTCCACGCCGACGGTCGCGAGGCCGAGACCGATAAGCGCTGCCAGAAATGATTTCAGCGGATTTTGCGCCATCATGCTGCCGAGGCAGGCAATGGCGAAAACCATTAAGGCGAAGTATTCGGCCGGGCCGAAGGACAGCGACCATTGGGCTAACGCTGGGGCAAACAAAATGATGCCGCCGATAGCGATAAGCGAACCAAAGAATGAGCTGACCGCCGAGATAGAGAGCGCAACGCCGCCACGCCCTTGCTGCGCCATCGGGTAGCCATCCAGCGCGGTCATAATCGCTGCCGCATCGCCGGGCACGTTCAGCAGGATCGAGGAGATACGCCCGCCGTATTCACAACCAATGTAGACCGTCGCCAGCAGGATCAACGCAGATTCAGCCGGCAGGTGCAAAGCGAAAGCCAGCGGCAGCAGGATCGCCACGCCGTTAATCGGCCCGAGGCCGGGCAGCAGCCCGACGATGGTGCCGACAAAGCAGCCAATCAAGGCGATAACCAGGTTTTCCGGCGTCATCGCCACCGCGAAACCCTGAGAAAGATAAATCCAGGTATCCATCGTTTCTCCGTTAACCCAGCCAGGCGCCGAGTGGTAAGGTGACGTCAAGCAGCCGGTCGAAGGCATACCACAACAGAATGCCGAGTACCGCGCCGGAAATACCCGCAGCCGGAATGGTTGCGCCGAACAGCATGCCAATCACCACGGTGAGAATGGCGGTGGCGATGGGAAAACCGAGCCATTCAAAACCCCAGGCGTACATCAACAGAACAATCACCATCGTCAGCAGCTTTTGCAGCACATGGCGGCGAGGCCAACTGATGGTGTCCGGGTGGCGCAACAGCAGCGCCACGGCGCATAACAGCATCAGACTGATAATGCCCAGCGGAAAGGGACGCGGGCCAACCGGCTCATAGCTGTATTCGCTGGTGATTTGCCAGGCCACGAACAGCCCGGCTATACAGAGCAACAGCCAGATACCTGCAAAAATACGATCGCTCATCATCTTTGCCTCTGCGCTTATTTCGCCAGACCGAAGGCTTTCGCCTGCTCACGATAATCCGTGACCTGCTTCTTCACGTACTCGTCGAGCTGCTTACCGCTCATGTTGAACTCGAACAGGCCGCGGAGATCGCGCTGCTTTTTAAATTCCTCAGTCTGCTGGAGTTTGTTAAAGGCATCGACCCACCACTGGTATTCGGCATCGCTGACTTTTGGTCCAACGTAGAAGCCGCGAATGATCGGCCACACCAGGTCGTAACCCTGCTCTTTGGCCGTTGGCACATTGGCTAACTGACCCGGCAGGCGTTCTTCAGAGAACACCGCGAGCACGCGGATTTTGTCGCCGCTGAGATAAGGCACCATCTCGCTGAGATCGCCGGAAACTACTTGCACGTGATTGCCCATCAGCGCGGTAACCGGTTCGCCGCCGCCCTCAAAGGCCACATAGCGCATCTTGTGCGGATCGACGTTGGCTTTTTGCGCCAGCAGCGCCGACTTCATCCAGTCCTGACTACCGATTGAGGCACCCGCGCCAATAACTACGCTGTTAGGATCTTTTTCCATTGCCGTCAGCAGATCTTTCAGCGTCTTCCATGGTGAGTCCTGGCGTACGGCTATCATGCCGTAATCCGTGCCCACGCTTGCCAACCAGCGCACGTCATCCACGCCATAGCGACCAAATTTACCTTGTGACAGGTTCAACAGGGAGCCGCCGGAGAAAGCCACCACGGTACCCGCTTCAGCCGGGCGTTGAGCGACGATTGCGTTATAGGCCACAGCGCCAACGCCGCCGGGCATGTAGGTTACGCGCATCGGTTTTTCGATAGCGCCGGTTTCCATCATGCTCACCTGAATCAACTTGCAGGTGAGATCGAAGCCACCGCCGGGTTTCGCCGGGGCGATACATTCGGTGCGCGATGGCGCTTGTTCTGCCAGAACAGAGGTACTCATCAGTAAAATGCTTGCAGTAAGGGTACGAAGTAATTGTTTTTTCATTGTTTATCCTCACACCGGAAAACCGGATTTTCGGGTACGGAAGAAGATTTTTGTGATTATGTGAGCCGATGTGTAGCAGTTCGGTTGCGTGATTGTTAAAACATTAACCTTTCAATTCCCTTTCAATGCGGCAGAAACTTTACAGGATGTGATATGCGTCTCTTATTAGCGGAAGATAACCGTGAGTTAGCTCACTGGTTGGAGAAAGCGCTGGTGCAAAACGGTTTTGCCGTCGACTGCGTTTTTGATGGCCTGGCGGCCGACCATCTTTTACATAGCGAAACGTATGCGCTGGCGGTGCTGGACATCAATATGCCGGGGCTGGACGGTCTTGAAGTCGTCCAACGGCTGCGCAAGCGCGGTCAGACGCTCCCCGTTCTGCTGTTGACGGCGCGTAGCGCGGTGGCCGACAGGGTGAAAGGGTTAAACGTCGGGGCCGATGACTATCTGGCAAAACCGTTTGAAATCGAAGAGCTTGATGCCCGCCTGCGGGCTTTGCTTCGTCGCAGCGCGGGGCAGGTGCAAGGCATACAGCAACTGGGGGAGTTGGCGTTTCACGATGAAGGCTATTTTATGTTACAGGGACAGCCGTTGGCGCTTACGCCGCGTGAACAGGCTCTGCTGACGGTGCTGATGTACCGTCGCCTGCGTCCGGTTTCGCGCCAGCAGTTGTTTGAACAGGTTTTCAGTCTAAGCGATGAGGTCAGCCCCGAAAGTATCGAACTGTACATCCATCGTCTGCGTAAAAAACTTCAGGGAAGCGATGTGCGCATCGCCACGTTACGTGGTCTGGGCTATGTGCTGGAGCGTAGCGATGAAATGGGTTAAGCCCCAGTCGTTGTATCTGCAACTGCTGATGTTTCTGGGATTACCGCTGCTATTGCTGTGGGGACTGTCGGCATTTAACAGCTATGTCAGCGCGTTACAGGCGGCGACGCAGGCGTATGATCGGACCCTGCTCTCGTCCGCCAGAACCGTCTCTGAGCGGTTAGTGGTACGTAATAAACGACTGGAAGTGAATGTGCCGTGGGTAGTGTTGGACAGTTTTGAACTGAATATGAATGACAGGCTGTATTACAAAGTGGTCGACCCGGCGGGGAAGGTGATATCAGGTTATGACGATTTACCTGCGATGCCGCCTGCAACCTCGCGCACCCGGCTTTATCCGGCGCTGGCGTGGTTTTATCACACTGAATATCGCGGCGAGGCAATCCGCGTGGCACGTCTTCTTCAGCCAGTCAACGAGGGCGGCATTACCGGTATGGCGGAAATTTATGTCGCTGAAACGCTGCAATCGCGGCGGTATCTGGCGCGACAGTTGCTGTTCTCCTCGTGGGTTTCGCAAGGACTGCTGGTAATGCTCACGCTGGTGCTGGTTGGCTGGCTGCTGCGTCGGGTGCTACGTCCGATGCGCCAGTTGTCATCGCTGATGGTGCGTCGTGAGCCTGGGCTGCTGACGCCGTTGCCGGAGCTGTTGCCGTGGTCGGAAACCCGTCTGCTGATTGTGGCATTCAACCGCTATCTGGACCGACTTCGTGGCCTTATCTCTCGTCAGGAACGCTTCAGCGCGGACGCATCCCATCAGCTAAAAACGCCGTTAGCGGTACTGAAAACTCAGGCGGCGGTAGCCCTCGCCAGCCCGCAGCCTCAGCAATGGTTCGAGAGTTTACAGGCCATGAGCGTGACTCTGGATAACACTATTCAGCTGACGGAAAGGCTGCTTCAACTGTCGGCTGTTAAGCGCAAAGAGCAGGAAGAAAAGCACTTCTCACCGGTTAATTTGTATGAGGTGGTGCAAAGCAGCTGTTTTACCCGGCTGGCGCAGGCGCGCAGTAAAGCTATCGATCTGGGTTATGAGGGGGAACAGGGCGCGGTGTGGATTGAGGGCGATGAAGTCCTGCTGGGCGAGCTGTGTGGAAATCTACTGGATAACGCCCTGAAATACACCCCTGCGCATGGGGTGGTGACTGCCCGACTGCAGCGTGAAGGCGAAGCCGTGGTGCTGATGATTGAGGATAGCGGGCCAGGTATAGATGACCAGATGGTTCATCAGGCGATGCTACCGTTTCATCGACTTGATAACGTTGGCAATGTCCCTGGCGCAGGAATTGGTCTGGCGCTGGTTAACGACATTGCTCGCTTACACCGGACGCATCCGCAGCTGGCACGCAGCGAAACATTAGGTGGGTTAAGCGTGCGGGTGCGCTTTTTAAGCGTTGCTGCCTGATATGTTTTTATTGTGGCGCCCGGCACTCAAATATAATTAAAAGTAATTAACTTTGTTATTGTTGCGTTTTTAAATATCACTATAAGGTATTTGTTGTTATTTAATTACAGCGTTTAGCCACAATGAAAGGTGGGTTCAGAATAAATCAAGCAAAGCCGTAGTGAAATTTGTCATACATAAAACGTTTTTCATAGACTATGTTTTGTTAATTGTCAATGATGATTTTGTTGTAAAAAATGAACTTTTTTGATTTGGTGGTTAAAACTTATGTTGCATTAATTTTCTTTAAAATCATAATGATGAGAATGAATGGGTGGTTTGTATCACACTAATAAACATTATTTTTTACATTTACTGACAATGGGTCATTGCGTTTTTTAGACTTGTGATATAATTAGCAACATGAAATGAGAAAAAAATAATTAAATATCAATAGATAATGGGCTGAGATATGCTAAAAAAATCGCTAAAGATTAGCAGTCAAGGATATCCAGTCTTTTTAAAACTGGTTGATTTTATCGTTATTAATGTGACGCTAATTTTTAGTGCCCATCTGCTGGGGTTGATGCCATTTAACACCATTGCTATTCTGAGTATTCTGTTTTCAGTCTTTTTTTTGCTGTTTGCTGAATATATCAAGATTTATCAGCAAAAAATTAAAACGATTGGTTTACGTAATCAAAAACGGTTACTTTTTTGTACGCTGCTGGCTATTTTTTTTAACGAGCTGGTGAGTATGACAGTGGCAGAACCGGCGTCCCTCGGTTACTTAGACAGGTTACCTTCGCCTTTTTATTCTGCCATTATTTACTGGTACTTCATTCCATTACCTTTTCTTTATTACATTCGCTTTTTTATTTTTAAATATTCAACGAAAAAGAGTATGCGCGTGGCGATTATTGGTTTGACCGACAATGGTCTGGCCGCGGAAAGCGCGTTACTGTATGAGTACGCCAATATCAAATTGGATCTGGCTTTTTATGATGAGCGGGCGTTATCGCGCTGTGGCGACATCGTTGATAAGATCAAAAGCCCCTTTCGTGGCCCGGTGATTAATCTGGTTGAGGAAGCCCGACTGGGAAATATTGACGAAATATATATCGCTTTACCGATGGTGGCGCTGCACCGCATCCGCCATTTCCTGGCTATGATGTCAGATACCACCGTAGATACCTATATTGTTCCTGACTTTTATACCTACAGCAACAATATGTCCAAGCTACGCTCTATCCACAACCTGCAAACCATTGGTATCTTTAGCTCACCGTTTGAAGGGGCGGGTTCGTTTATTAAGCGGGCGGAAGATTTGGTGCTTGGCAGTATCATTATGCTGATGATTTCGTCGCTGATGTTGGTTATTGCTATTGGTATCAAACTCACTTCTCGTGGGCCGGTTTTTTTTAAACAAGACAGGTATGGCCTGAGTGGGCAAAAAATTAAGGTCTGGAAATTTCGCACTATGCGCGTTATGGAGAATTCCGGGACGGTAATTCAGGCCACGAAAAACGATCCGCGGGTGACGAAATTCGGTAGTTTCTTACGCCGTACATCGCTGGATGAACTTCCGCAATTTATTAACGTATTGCAGGGAAGTATGTCGATTGTGGGTCCCAGACCCCATGCGGTTACGCATAATGAGCAGTATCGTAAACAGGTCGAAAATTACATGATCCGCCATAAGGTAAAGCCTGGCATCACCGGACTTGCGCAGATTAACGGTTTTCGTGGGGAAATCGATGCGCTTTATAAGATGGAAAAACGGGTTCAGTACGATATTGAGTACATTCAAAACTGGTCATTATGGCTGGATATAAAAATTATCATTAAAACCATTTTCAAAGGATTTGTCGGTAAGAATGCATACTAAATTAATCGTTATTACCGGAATCGTGATAACGCAGTCCGCATGGGCTGATTTAACACCGAAATCACACATAGGCTTTGCGGGGATCGACTTCCAGGGCAAGGTTGCTGTGGATTATGGTTATAATGATAACGTGACTTATCAGCCACATAACAGCGATGCTGTCGGTTCCTCGTTTCAGAGCGCAGCGCCAGTGCTGAGTATGATCGGCGAGCGCGGTCAGGATAAGTATTTACTGATGTACTCTGGGGATTACCGTAACTACTCGAGCGATTCTGCTGATAACTACACCGATCATTTTTTCCGTTTTAACGGGGCCTGGCGTTATGGACTCAAGCATGGCTTAACCCTCAATCTGGAGGATTCGCTTGGACATGAATCCCGTGGCCGCGGCATTACCGAGGGCTTTTTACCGGGCCAGTTCGAGCAGTATGGGATTAAATCACCGTTGACGACAAATTTCATCAACAGTGAATTACGCTACAGCTACGGCGCGCCAGAGGGGCGTGGCAAAGCGGAACTGGCGTTGTTATACAAAAAACTGACTTTCGGTAATACTTCTGATGTGCAGGATACCAGTGAAGATTTTTACCATTACATTCAGGAACAGGAATGGCATGAAAATAGTCTGGTAGCGGAAATTTTTGACCAATACACTTCCAGAACACGTTTTCGCTATAGCTTTATTACTAACCAGCGTCGCTATGACAACAACTCAGAAAAAGATACTAATGAGTACTATTTGCTGTACGGCATGAAGTCGCAGTTGACCGGAAAAACTAACGTCGACATGAATATTTCATGGTTGTACAAAACATTTGAAAACAGCACAAATTCGCATGATTTTAATGGCCTCAACTGGGACATAAAAGCAGAGTGGAAGCCGCTGCAACAGTCGGTTTTCACAGCCCACTCGGCACAAAGTATTAAAGACCCGTCGGAAGTTGGGGGATACATTTTAGTGACCCAGTATGGCATTTCTTACCAGCATTTCTGGTTAGGGAATCGTTTTTCGACTTTGCTGGATTATTCATACACTGCGGAAGACTATAAAAAACAGAACAAGGATCGGCATGATAAAGATGGGGTATTTAGCGTAACCATGAGCTACGACTATACGCCATCGGTTAATTTTGAGATTAAATATCAATTAGATACATTGAATTCGAATAAGGATACTGACTCGTTTTATATCGGTCCCAACGACAACCAGGAAGTTATTAGAACGTTGGGTTATGATAATTCTATGATTATGCTTAAAGCTAAGGTTCAGATCTAAAATGAAAATAATAGAACTGTGCGCGTTTTTGCTATTCAGTATCCTGGTGGTCGGATGCACAACGTCCAGCCCGAGATTAATGGATGATCCTGCTACTGTTCAGCAGGATTACCGGCTTGGGGCGGGGGATACTGTCAATATCGCTGTTCACGGTCAACCTGATATGACGATGCGGTTTATTTTGGATAAGAGCGGGGAGATTAATTTCCCGTTTGTGGGCGCTCTTAAATTAAAAGATAAAACTGTCGAACAGGTGACTAACGAATTAACTCAACGGCTGACGGGAGATTACTTTACCACGCCGATGGTGACGGTAAGTATTGCCGAATTCCGTAGATACTATGTTTCGGGCGAGGTGAAAAGCCCGAACGGATTTGCCTGGGAGCCAGGTCTTACCGTCGAGAAATCAATTGCGCAGGCGGGCGGATTTACAGATCGTGCTGACCGAAAAGATATCAACATTCGCCTGTCGGGGAGCAATCAGCTGCTTGAGAATGTCGATTTAACGCACTCTGTTCATCCTGGGGATGTCGTGATTATTGGCATGGGGTTCTTCTGACGATGAAACTATCTATAGTGGAAAACGGCAAAAAACGAGAAAGTACGGTTGAATTCTCCCGCTTTGCCAAAGAGCTGAAAAAGAACGCCTGGAAAATCGCACTGGCCGGTATCGTTGCCGGGGTCGTGGCATACCCATTAATCAGCATGATGTCCTCAAAGTATGTCTCAACGGCGACGGTACTGATTAAAGCCCAGGCCGATAACGTTTCTCCATTCCCACAGGTTGATGGTTTCGATTCAACGCGCAGTGGTTACTATGAAACGCAATATGCGTTGATGCATTCGCGTATTGTGCTTGAGCAAGCCGTCCGCGATATGAAACTGGATGAAAACCCGGAATTTACCGGGGAAAAAGCCGGTACCCAGGGAGCGGAAAGCAATGAAAGTCGGCAGTTGAGGATGGAGCAAGCGCTGAAAACGTTGTCGAAAAACCTGAATGTCATCGGTATTCGTACAACGAACCTGGCGTCTATCACCTATGAATCCCCCTCCCCGCTGATGGCTGCTGACGTTGCCAACGGCGTCGCGCAGGCGTTCATCAACTATACGGTTGAGCAAAAGCGCCTGAAAGTAGAGAAAGCCCGCGAACTGAATTTTGAAAAAATGGAAGAGATTCAGAAGTCGATAGCGAAACAAAAAGAGGAAATGGACAGCTATCTGAAAAACGCCGGGCTGCTGACTTTTCGCGGTATCGATGGTTTTGAAACCGAGCAGTTAAGTATTGTCACCAATCGTCTGGCTGATGCGACCCAGCGTCGCGTTGCCGCAGAATCTGTCTATAACGAGGTGAACAGCGGAGGGCGGTCGGTGGAGAGCGTTATCTCACTACCTTCGGTCTCTAACCACGCCCAGATTCAGGATTTACGTATCGCGTTAATTCAGGCGCAGCGCACGTTGTCTGAACTGCGCAAAGTATACGGGCCGAAAAATCCCGCTATTTTAAAAGCAGAAGCGGATGTCCAGTCGATCCAAAGCCAAACCGGACGGGTTCTGGGTGAGCTGAAAGTGGGGTTACGTCAGCAATATCTGGCGGCGCTGGCGGATGAAAAGAACTATCAGCAGCAGGTGGAGCAACAGAAAGAGATCTTCCAGAAAATGGCCTCAAAACGTGATGCCTGGAATAGCCAAAAGCTGTCGTTAGATAAAATGGAAGATCTGTATAAATCGCTGTATCAACGTACTCAGGAACTGTCGCTGTCCGGCGTAAATGCCGACGCGGTGTTATATGATCCTGCCGTTCCCGCACTAAAACCAGCGAAGCCGAATAAATCCCTCTTGTTGGCGATGGTGGTCCTGCTGGTGGTGGTGTTCAGTATCATGTATTTCATTGTCAAAGCGGCGATGGACAACTCAATCGGTACGTTGAGTCGTATGAAAAAACGCCTGAACGTTGCTCCGCTGGGCGAAATCCGTCGTTTTAGCGGAACCTCAGGGCGCGCGCAGGTGCGGGACATGATCCTGAAGAACCCGCTGAATGCCGATATTGTGCACGGTATCCGTACCCGGATTATGTTGGATAATCGACCGTTACAGACGCTCGCCGTGGCGTCGACGGAGCACCGTGAAGGGCGCTCTTTGCTGGCGAGTCTGTTAGCAAATTCCTTTAGTTTCGATCAGAAAACGCTGCTTATTGATGCGGATTTCTTCAATACTGACGGACTCTCATCCGAGTTGGCATCGGCAACGTCCGCAGGCGTAGCGGAACTGCTGCGTGGGGAGACCCAGCTTGAACAGGCGCGGATCAAGCTCAGTGATAATCTCGATTTTATTCCGCACGGGAAGACCACCATCTCTTCTCTGCTGATGTTGTCGTCCGGGCACCTTGAGCCGTTAATGCACGAACTGAAATCCCACTATCAACGCATCATTATCGATGTGGCTGCGGTAAATCAGAGTCAGGACGTGCAATTGATCAAACGCGCCGTTGATGGCGTTATTTTCATCGTGAAAGCCGGCTCGGGTTCGGCGGGACATATAGCCAACGCGCTGGACAAGATCGAGGAAAATGATGGCGTTGTGATTGGCGCTGTGCTGAATGCGGTTGAAGAAAAGGACCTTGAAACACAAGAGGGCCTGCGTTCACTGAACTTCAGCACCGATCAACTGATGACAACGCCAGGCCGCGTATGAGTCTACTGAAGAGCGCCTCCACGATAGCCGGTTCATCAGTCATCTCGCAGTTGATTGGTGCGCTGTCTATCTGGTTGATCTCACACAAGTACGATATGGCTGAAGTGGGGCTTTATGCGCTCAACTACAGTATTGCCGTGGTGGGCGCTCAGGTCTGTACCTTTGCATCACAGCTGTTAATTCCTAAACAGCAGGACGACGAACTGGTACAGAATGTTGTGTTTTGCCTGATACAAAGCACGATTATCGCCTTACCCTACGCTGTACTGACCGCGTGGTTGTTTCACCAGAGCATACTGTTTCTCTATTTACTGACGCTTGCTACGGCGTGGGTTCTGATCTCGGAAAACCTGGCGCTGCGCACAGCTAACTTTCGTTTTCTGATCTTCCAGCGCATTTCTGTTTCTGTGGTGGTATTACTTTCGATACTGGTTACGCACCATGTGCAACTGTTCTACTGGTCATGGGCCTGCGCGACGATGGTACTGACCATCAGCTGTATTTTGCATTCGTTTGATATTCGTTTGGTGGCGGCCCAACATTTGCGGCCCGCCAGCAATTGGCATTTTTTTAAACAGAATATTCATCACATCACTAAAGTTGGCAGCGCTGAGGTGTTGGCGATGGCCAGCAGCAATCTGCCGATTATGCTGATTAACTTCTGGTTTTCGGCGCTGACAGCCGGTTATTTTTCCGTGGTCAGCCGCTTCTGCCTGGCGCCGGTGGTGATCATCGGGAACGCGGTGCGTAATACTATTTTTTCCAAGTGGTCTATCGATTTTAGAAATAACACCTTTAATTATCAGGAATATACCCGGGTACGGATGCTGCTGTTGGTGCTGGGGGTTATCTGTACTCTTGGCGTGTTTATTTTCTACCCGATTGTGATGCGCCTTGGTTTTAGCGAAGACTGGATTAACTCCATTGAGACGTCACGCTACATGCTACCCTACCTGTTCCCGGCGCTGGCGATAAGCCCCCTGACGGTCATAGAGCTTATTTTTGGCTCACATCGCTATTTTCTGCGCATCCAGTTGGAGCAACTGGCGATTGTGCTATTCGCTTTTGTCGTGACGCCCTATTTTTATAAAGACTATGCAACGTCGGTGATTTTGTTTTCTTCACTGACATTTATTCGCTACGCCTTTATTTATTTGAAAATGAACAAGCGGGCTAATCTGCTGAAAGACAGGCCGGTGATACTATGACGCTGAATACCGGATATTATTTACAAGGTTATACCTTCGTTACCCTGATCCTGTGTGGCCTGGTGCAATACTTTACCGGCATACAGTCGGTGCTATGGATCCCCTTTTTTCTGACCCTGTTGATGGTGGGATTACTGGTGATGCAGACGCGGGATGGCTCGCTGCGTCTGGATGCGCAGGAGACGATTGTGCTGGCGCTGTATTTCTCATTCCTGATACTGGCCGGGGCTTCAACTCTGATTCAGGGCGGGATCACCGTCGCGATTGTGGCCTTTAAAAATGAAATCGCACTGTCGCTGGTGATGATCTGTTTACTGCTGGGATTTTGCCGGGAGTCGCAGATTTATCGCGTGACTCGCTATTTGTACTGGGTGTTCTACGCGCAGACCCCGGTAATGATTTATCAGGTTTTACTGGTTGTTCCCCAGCGTGTCGCGGTGCGTGGTGAAGATGAAAAATGGGATTCCGTGGTGGGCACGTTTGGCGGCGACCCGATGGGGGGCGGTAACACTGCTGCGATGGGCCTGTTTTGCCTGCTGATTATGTTGTTAAAGGTCTCTGAGTATAAGCACGGACTGACCGCGTTTAAATCCATGGCGTTGCACATTGTTCTCGGGATCGGGCTGTGTATTATTGGCGAAGTAAAGTTCGTTATCCTGCTATCGCCGCTGTTCCTGGCGTGGGTGTGGATCTCACCGAGCTACGTTAAAGACGTTAGCAAGGTTAATCTGAAGACGTTATTGGTTATTGTGGCGGGGATGTTGCTGCTGATTAGCCTGTCGATAGTGATCCTTGCGTATTATTATTCTACTGCGTTTGGCGGCGATCCGTCGAAAAGCTCGTTGAGTATTTTCATCGACTCTTTGAGCTATATTTTTGACCCGAACTACATTATGTCTACCGGGGAGTTAGGGCGCTTTACGACCTTCCTGTTCTGGCTAAAAAATAACGATCTGTGGGGACTTTCAGGAACGTTATTTGGCTATGGACTCAACGCCACTAACAGTGGTAGTACGGTTTCGCCAGGCTTTCTGAATATTATTTATAACTTAATCCTCGACTCGACTTCTCTGAGTATGCTGCTGTGGGAAGTGGGGGTGATTGGCACGTTACTCTTCATTAGCTTATTCATTTATATCCTGAAAATATGTCAGCCCAAGCCTTTACTGATGCTTGAACAACTGGACCAGCAGGATCTGCAATTGTTGAGCTTTGCTCCGGCATTTAATGCTTTTGCGATTGCTTGCTTAATTAGCTTACCTTACAGCCAGATACTGATGATTATACCGATGTTACAATTCCTGTTCTATTTATCACTAGGATCAAGTTTAGTGATTCGTCGAACCGTCCTTCGCTGCGTAGGGTAATTGTATGGACAATAAACCGTTTATTTCAGTGAGTATTAAAACGCTCAATGAATCTGAATGTATTGAGAAAACAATTGATAGTATCCGGAAACAGCTTGTTGATTATCCACATAAAATTATTGTGGCAGATAGTCTGTCAACGGATAACACCCAGCAGTTGGCGATCGATAAAGGGGTGACTGTGGTGTCATTAACCGATCCTGGCGATCGTTGCTGTGGCGTCGGACATCAGTTGGGTTACCTTTATAGTGAGGGGGAATATCTGTTGCTGATGGATGGCGACATGGAGCTGGAAGAAGGGTTTGTGGATCAGGCTGTCGCGTTTTTGCAGGCTGAACCGGAATATGCAGGCGTAGCGGGAACCGTCGAAATGGACGATGCCGTTAACTATGAATTTAAATCGCGTAAGCAACGCATTAATAAAATCTATCCCGTAGGGGACAGCGACCATTTAGGCGGCGGGGGGCTATATCGCCGCTCAGCCATTGAAAAAATTGGTTATCTAACCAACCGTAATCTGCACGCTTATGAAGAAGCCGAACTTGGCCTGCGTTTACTTGACGCGGGTTATAAACTACGTCGTCTGAATATTCCGTATTTCATTCACACTTCGCATACCATGCCGACCTTTCAGATGCTGAAGCATCGCTGGAAAAGCAAATACTATCAGGCGCCGGGCGAATTTTTACGCTGCGCCTGGGGAAAACCCTATTTCATCAACGCGTTAAAGATGGTTAAAAATGAGGCGATTTTTGCTGTTTACCTGGTCGCTTTGTTCATTGCGGCGGTGACCTTTAATCTCGAGCTTTTCGATATCGCATTTCTGCCATTGCTTGCCTTTGTCATACTGAAAACCGTGCAGAATCGGTCGTTATTGAACGGCCTGCAAAGCGTGATGAACTTAGCTGTGCTTTCTGCGGGACTTGTTATAGGGCTGACACATCCGCTACGCGATCCGTTGACTCCGCCTGACAGTAAAATCATTCATGAATAACTAAGGCAGACGCCATGAAAGTTTTATTAGTAAATAAGTTTTTTTTCATCAAAGGCGGCGCGGAAACAGTTTATTTTCAAGAGCGCGATATGCTGAAACAGGCCGGAGTGCAGGTGATTGATTTCTCGATGCAGCATGAGAAAAATTTCCCTTCGGACTATGCGGATTATTTTGTCAGCAATGTGGACTACCACAAAGAAAGTAATTTGTTGGGCGGGCTCAAAACGGCGGTTAACTTTATTCATAATTCGCAGGCCTGCAAAAAAATGCTGGCGTTATTGCAAAAAGAGCGCCCGGATATCGTGCATTTTCATAATATCTACCACCAGTTAACGCCAGCGATAATTAAAGTTGCGCGCAATTTTGGCTGCAAAACGGTACTGACTGCGCATGACTATAAGATTGTATGTCCTGCATATTCCATGCTGCGCGACGGCAAAGTGTGTGATGCCTGTATCACCGGCACGGTTTTTAATGCCTTCAGGTATCGTTGCCAGGAAGGTTCCGCTTCAAAAAGCTTATTGCTCTCTCTGGAGGCAACCTGGCAATACATTGCGCAAAATTACCAGGCGCTGGATGTGATTGTTTCGCCGAGCGTTTTTTTACGCGGCGTGTTGTTGCGTACGCTGCCGAATTCCCGCATTGATGTGATCGTTAATGGGGTCGATGACAGCCGTCCTCTGGATGAGACAAGCGATGAAGGCTATATGTTGTTCTTTGGTCGCCTGAGCCGTGAAAAAGGGGTGGCAACGCTGCTGGCGGCACATAAGAAAATGCAGAACAAAGCACCGTTAAAAATTGTGGGCCACGGTCCGCTACATGACGAGTTAGTCGCCCAATACCCGGATGTCGAGTTTTTAGGTTATGTGCAGCAAGGGGAGGCTCTCGATAAGCTTATTAAGCATGCGCGGGCGGTGATCCTTCCTTCTGAATGTTATGAAAACTGTTCCATGGCGATATTAGAAGCGATGGCTTTAGGCAAGCCGGTGATTGGATCGCGCATTGGCGGGATCCCGGAACAAATTCGTGACGGTATCGAAGGGATTTTATTCGAGCCGGGCAATGCGCAAGCGTTGGCGAATGCGATGGATACGCTGGCTGACGCACCAGAGAAAGCGCGGGTTATGGGGTTACATGGTCGTGCGCGGTTAAGTGAAAAATATGCGCTAAGTAAACATATGGATACCTTACTGGCGCTGTATAAAGAACTGCTGAGCAGGCCATAGTATGAAAAAAATAACGGTTTTTGGCACACGAGGTATTCCGGATGTGTTGGGTGGCGTGGAGACTCACTGCCAGAATCTTTATCCTGCTATAAAGCAGCAGCTCGATGTTGATATTTGTGTTATCGCTCGCTCACCGTATGTGAATTACAAACGGTCAACGTATAAGAAAGTCGAAACCTATGCGCTGTGGGCGCCCAAAAAACGTTCGCTGGAAGCGATTGTTCATTCCGTTTTGGCGGCATTGAGGACAGTTTTCGACCATTCGGATATTGTGCATGTGCATGCTATCGGACCAGGCCTTGTGATCCCATTATTACGTGTTTTAGGCAAAAAGGTCGTTTTTACCCACCATGGGCCTGACTACGATCGTCAGAAATGGGGTTTCATTGCCAAAAAAATACTGTTGCTGGGTGAACGCTGGGCGGTGAGATACGCCAACGAGGTGATTGTGATTTCTGAGGTGATTAATCAACTGATCCAGAAAAAACATGGTCGCTGTGACGCGCATTTAATTCACAATGGCGTGAACGATCCGCGGTTATTATCTGAGCTGACTATCGAAAATACGCTCTCCCGCTTTAGGCTACAGCCGAAAAATTATCTTGTGGTGGTTGGACGATTTGTCGAAGAAAAAGGGATGCATGACGCCATCGCCGCTTATCAACAAAGCGGTTTGACCATGCCGCTGGTGTTAATTGGCGATGCGGATCATCCGACTGAATACAGCATTCGCCTCAAAAAGCAGGCCGCCGACACGCCAGGCGTCGTGATGACCGGATTTTTACGCGGTGATGAGCTGCAGGCGGTATTTTCACAGGCGAAACTGTTTGTGATGCCTTCATATCACGAAGGTCTGCCTATTGCGTTGCTGGAAGCGATGTCCTTTTCTCTTCCCGCCGTGGTCAGTGATATTCCGGCGAACCTGGAAGTTCAGCTACCTGCCGCCGCCTATTTTAAGGTCGGGGATGTGAACAGTCTGGCCGAGAAATTAACCCAGTGGGTGACAGCCAATCGCGTGGACTATCGTGTATATTTGCAAAACTATAATTGGTATGAAATCGCCAAAAAGACAGTCAACGTCTATCACTCAATTGATAAAGATATAGGTTAATTTTGACCAGTCCTCAAAATCGTCCTCCCGTCATCGAGCGATTCTATGCTCACCTTGATGAGCAAATAGCGGCGGGGTTGACCCCGGAACAAAAAGCAGGGGTAGAAAACGCGATCCTGGCCTCGACATTGGTGTCACGGCATCAGATTGATATTCGCCGGAGTTTTCCTTTTTTCAGTAAACGTTTTTATCTGGTTTTTTTGTTTGGCAGAGATTTACGCCGCCAGCATCGCCAGGAATCGACTTTATCGCGGATCTTGCTCACTTTTTTGCTGTTGATCGCCGTGCTGTTCGTCACCTGCTGCGTATTGCTGACGCTGTATATGATCAAATCAGCGTTAGGTATTGATGTATTCCAAAATTTTCACGTCGGTATTTGGGACTGGTGGTTAAATCTGAAAAACCGCTAGCGTGATTAAACCAGTGGGGGGCGTTACTGCGATGAAGAGTAAATGGGTTTCTGTGCTATTGGTTATGTTCCTCCCGCTGTCGGTCATGGCCGCATTAACGACCGTAACCCCCAAAGCATTGACGGGGCCGTTAACTAATCCGGGGATTGGCGTTGCCAGTTTTCATCAGGGATACGGTGAAACGCTGAGTCTGGCGGATTATCCCAATACCGGGTTCGAGTATGAGCGATTTTACTGGCGAGATCTGGAACCTGTTGAGGGCCAGTACAATTTTGCGCTGGTGGATGATGCCTTTAAATACGCAGCGGCGCAGCGTCCCGCGATGAATGTCGGGCTACGATTTATGGCGCTTGCCGACCCGGGGGATGGCACTAAAATTCCCGACTGGCTGATTAAAAAAGGCGTAAAAGGGACCTGGACGTCTGATAATAAGACGTTTGTGCCGGATTTAGATGACCCTTTGTTTATCGAATACAGCCAGCGACTGCTCAACGCATTGGGTCAGCGCTACGATGGTAATGAGAATCTCGCTTTTGTTGATATCGGCATGGTGGGGTCGTGGGGAGAGTGGCATAACAGCAACTTCCCCGACCTGCAGTCACTCATGCAGCGATACACCACCGGACAGTTGGATCGCTACGTTGCGATGCACTTTTCTGCCTTTCCCAAAACGCCCAAAATTATGCTGATAAGCGGTGGGCAAAGCCTGGCAAATGCGGTGGCGCGTGGGGCCGGGTGGCGAGCGGACTGTTGGGGCGACCTGCGCGTGTTTTCAGACTCGTGGAATCATATGCAAGATGACTATCCTCAGCGATTACTGGCAGCGCAGCAAAGTTATGCAGGCTTTAACGATGTCTGGAAACGCGCGCCGGTGAGTCTGGAAATCTGTTCGTATATGCAGGACTGGAAGAATTCTTTTCATTATACGCGCGCCGAAGTGCAGGGGATTTTTGACTGGGCGCTCAAGCAGCATGCCAGTACCATCAACCTGAAATCGAGAGCGATACCCAGCGATTATCGACCGATTGTCGACGATGCGCTGACCAAACTGGGCTACCGATTTCGCTTAGCGTCCCTGAGCCATGAGTCAGTGTGGAACAGTGGACAAACTCTGACGTTGAACAGTACCTGGTATAACGATGGAGTGGCACCGATCTACCTGTCCTATACGCTGGCATTTCGTGTAGTAGACAGTGCGAATAAGGTGGTGGCGCAGGGCAATGCGGCGGATGATATACGACATTGGCTCCCTGGAATTCATCAGGTTAGTTATGCGCTGCCTATGCCGGAGCAGTTGGCGAAAGGGCAATATGCGATTGAGGTTGCGATGCTGGATAAATCTGGTACCGCGAGAATCAACCTGGCCAATGAAGGGAAGCAGAGCAACGGCTGGTATCGTGTATCAACAATAACGTCACGCTAGCCTGGTAAAGCCACGAGCCTGGCGACCAGGCTCGTGGCTGAGAACATCACAGGTTATAACCATTCGGGTTATTTTTTTGCCAGTTCCACGTGTCGCGCATCATTTCATCAAGGCTATAGATAGCCTGCCAGCCTAACTCTTTTCGCGCCAGAGAAGGGTCTGACCAACACTCGGCGATGTCTCCGGGTCTTCTGGCGACAAACTGATAATTAATTTTTGTCTGCGCCGCTTTTTCAAACGCCTCAATGAGGTCAAGTACGGAGTACCCGACTCCGGTACCAAGATTAATCACCTTGTAAGCGGCGCCTTTGTTCTGGGAATCCAACGCGGCTAAGTGGCCGGTCGCCAGATCCATGACGTGTATATAATCACGAACGCCAGTACCGTCGGAGGTTGGGTAGTCATTACCGTATACCGACACGGTCTCAAGTTTACCAATCGCGACCTGGGAGATATACGGGACCAGATTATTGGGAATACCGTTAGGATCTTCGCCAATTCGACCCGATGGATGGGCACCGGCCGGGTTAAAATAGCGCAGGCAGGTGATGCGAAAATCGGGCTGTGCGCGTGAAAAATCGGCCAGAATCTGTTCGACCATTAATTTAGACGTGCCGTACGGATTGGTCGTACCGCCCGTGCGCGACTGCTCGCTTAGCGGCACGCTTTCCGGATTACCGTATACCGTGGCCGATGAGCTAAAAATAAAACGATTCACGCCTGCGGCCCGCATCTCATCAAGTAATACCAGCGTACCCGTGACGTTGTTTTCATAGTAGGCGAGGGGTTCTTTTATCGACTCCGAAACCGATTTGAGTCCCGCAAAATGAATGACATCAGTGATGTTATGGCGGGTGAAAATGTTCTTTAACGCCTGCCGATCCAAAATATCGGCGATATAGACAGTCGGTTTCCTTCCGGCGAGTTCCGCGACTCTGTCCAGCGAGACTTGACAAGAGTTCGACAGATTATCAATGACAACGACATCATCGCCTCTTTCCAGTAGTGTTAAAACCGTATGTGAACCAATATAACCTGCGCCACCAGTGACAAGAATTGCCATACAGACTCCAGATTTATGC
>NZ_CP069763.1:11422-37665 GCF_016893685.1 Citrobacter cronae | reverse complement strand
AACAAACTGAACTTGTTTATTTTTGAGTCATAAACAATATAGTTATTTGAGAAGTTTAGTGTATGGACACCATCACTGTGGTTGATCGAGGAATTGATTTTCTCGATCAGGCTTTCATCGAAAACAGTATCGTTCAATGTAACTAATTCTTTGATGTAGATGGATTTTCCGTAGGTTTCAGGTGTGCACTCCTGGGTGAGGAAGTACATTTTGTTATCGACAAGGTAAGGCGCGCCGGCTCCCCGGTGGTGATGGTTGCTCACCTTCAGTGAGGGGGCAATCCGCTGCCACTCCCCAAAGATATTCTCAGCAGAGTGAATAATGATTTCATTATCCATTGTGGTGGATAAAAGATAGCAGGTTTCATTAATTGTGAGAAACACATTATCTGTTAATTCAGTATCCGATATTAAGACTTTGATTTTCTTCCAGCGAGCCGGGAATTCTACCGACTGAAACAGTATGACTTCTTTTCTTTCTGAAGACTCAGGGATCATGAAAAGCTGATCGTTGATATGAATCAGGAAAGGGAATGACAAATGACATTTTAAGTCGTCAAAGCCCTCAAGTTTAACATCATCGATTTCAGTCAGTTCACGATCCAGGACGCGGCATCTTAGCGCACCTTTCGAATTTCGAAAGCTAAAGGCTTCATAAAAAACATACAGTTTATCGGCCTTTTCAACAATAAAAGGGTCGGCCTGAAACGTATATTTCTTTTTTAACTGCTGGGCAGTAGTTTTACTCAGTATTTCCAGAGTGTTATCGGGGAATAAGTGTGAGCCATGATCCTTTAGAATCATGATGTCCCACGACTCATGATAGAAAAATGTTTTAATTATTTTTTTTATTTTCGTTTGCATTCGCGCCTACTCCTTTAATTACCTGCATCTTAACAAAAATCTCATACGAACAGCTAATTTGCTGCTGCGTACATGATATCTGTCGTAATGTTGAATGAATGCGCGAAAACTAATGCAGAAACATCAAAGGCTATTTTTAAAAATTAGGTCCGGGTGTGTTTTTTGTCTATAGCACAAAAGTAGGAAATAATTATCCAGAGCATCCTTGCTCCAGTGGAGGGTTTACTCGAAATGCACCTGCGGATTGTCAGCAAGGGAAACGTAGGTTTTGCTGTTTTTATCCAGGGTACGAATTTCACCGCTTTCGATGTCATACACCCAGCCATGCAGACGCAGCGCATTATTTCGCAGTCCAACAGCAACGGAAGGGTGCGTTTTAATATTGTTCAACTGAGCGATAACGTTCTCTTCCACCATGGCGTTAACTTTATCGATGGGATTATCCCAGGTTTTCTTCTCGACCACGGCCTTAGCTGCATCGGCATAGTGCAGCCAGTGCGCCACTGCGGGCATTGGATCGAGGGGCTGGCTATCAGCAATGGCTTTCATCGCGCCACAATTGGAATGGCCACAGATGACAATATCCGTCACACCGAGTGCGACTACCGCATATTCGATGGTGGCGGAGACACCACCGGGTTCCGGTCCGAAAGAGGGGACGATATTGCCGGCGTTGCGGATAACGAACAACTGCCCGGGCTCTTGCTGAGTCACCAGTTCTGGCACCAGACGGCTATCGGAACAGGAGATGAAAAGCGCTTTTGGATTCTGGCTGGATGCCAGGCTGCGGAAGAGTTCCTTACGTTGAGGGAAAATCTCTTTTTGGAAGTTGAGGAAGCCCTCAATGATATGTTGCATAGCAGTGTCTCTTTTCTCTGTTTGAGCAGGTTATGATGAAGATCACACTTTCCAGTTTAACACCAGCCGACAGAAGCGAAAGAGTTTATAGCAGTTTCGCAACATTTTTGACTAATTTTTCTCCACCGTAGCGAGGGTGAAATGTGATATGCGTTCTGCCGTTCTGAGTTAACAGATGGCGGGGGTAGACTGCAAATGGGGACATTCGCAAGCCTACGCCTGGCAAAATGACATCGCTTTTTTTGCCAATAAATCGGAGTTATAGCGATAGCCAGTCATCATGGAATACCTTACATTTTTATATGTATCCACACCTCAAGGAATCATCATGTCCAGACTCCGTACTTTAGCAACGGCTTTAGTCGCCGTTGCCGCGATGACGATGTGCGCCACCCCTGTATTCGCAAACCCCGGTAACGGTAACGGCAATGGTAATAGTGGCAACCATGGTAATAGCGGAAACAAGGGTAATAGTGGTAACAGCCAGAAAGGAAACGCCGGCCAAAAAAATAATGCACATACAGAACAGCGTAAAAATTATGGCAAGCCGGATCATGTGGATAGCGACATCAGCTATAACGTGGCCAGGCAGTATGCTGTCAGATATGGTTTGACGGGGTATAAATCACTGCCGCCAGGCATTGCCAAAAATCTGGCGCGAGGAAAACCGCTTCCTCCGGGGATCGCTAAAAAAAGCGTCCCACCTTCTATGTTGAATCAACTGCCGTATTATCCTGGTTATGAATGGCAGGTCGTTGGCGACAATCTGGTGTTGATTGCACTGAGCACGGCGATTGTCACTGCCGTTATTAATGGCGTGTTTGATTGATTCGCCACGGAATTAATTGGTTCTGTTGTGCCTGCTGGACGCCCGCATTACGCGGGCTTTTTCGTTAAGTAAGGTCAGCTTCATAACCCGTACAGCTTTATTTTTCGATAAAGCGTGGCAATGCTGATCCCCAGTTCGGTCGCTGCCTGTTTTTTCCCCTCCACGCTTGCGCCAAAACGCTGGATGACATTTTCTATGGCCTCCCTTTCCGCTTGTTTTCCCTTATTAGCAAGCTGCTGAGGCTGGGCTGTCATCGACGTTTTTCTGCTGTCAGCTGCGGTGAGCAGGTAAGGAGGCAGATGGCTGGCGTTGATTCCAGCGGCTTCCCCGCGCATCACGAAAATATATTCGATAACGTTACGTAATTCACGAATGTTGCCAGGCCAGTGCCAGGCGTAGAGGCGGTTGATGACGTCATCGGGAAGTTTTTGTGATGGTCGCTGATAACTGACCGAAAACTCATCGGCAAAATATTGCGCGAGGACCGCAATATCTGCCCGCCGTTCGCGCAACGAGGGAAGAACCAAAGGGACCACGTTCAGGCGATAGAAAAGATCTTCGCGAAACTGATTACTCTCCACCATCGCGTTAATGTTTTTGTTAGTCGCGGCAATAATTCGTACATCAATATTGATGGTGTTGTTAGACCCGACGCGGGTGATCGCTTTTTCCTGCAGAACCCTGAGCAGCTTAGCCTGCAGATGAAGCGGCATATCGCCGATCTCATCCAGAAACAGACTGCCGCCGTTGGCCAGTTCAAATTTTCCCACGCGGCCTTTGGGGTCGGCCCCGCTGAATGCGCCGCGCACATAACCAAACAGTTCGCTTTCCAGCAACTGTTCGGGAATGGCAGCACAGTTGATTGTTACGAAGGGGGCGGCTTTACGGGGGCTGCTCTGGTGAATGGCAAATGCCACGACCTCTTTTCCTGAGCCACTTTCGCCGGTAATAAGCACACTGGCATAGCTGTTGGCGATTTTACCGATGGTGCTTCTGAGCTGTTCCATCAAGGGGGAGTGACCAATCAACCGCACCTGGGTGTCGGCCTCATAAGACGATGGAAGAAGGGTACTCAGGTAGTCGTGCGCGTCACGAAAGATAATCATGGTTAAGCGATCGTTATCCAAAGACGAGAGCGAAATTTGCTTGCACAGTACATGGTATTTCTGACCTTCGAGCGTCAGCCAGGCCTCCTCATCGCCATACAAACTGTCCCCGGTTGTTTCAATGGTCAACGGTAATCCCTGAACCTCGCGATTGAGAATGCGATCGGCTGAATGGTTGGCATGCCAGACAAGACCATCACCATCGATTGCCACGACGCCGCGGTCCATGGCATCGATCAGACGGCGAAATGCGCCCAGCCTTTCTTGCGCGCGTAAACGTTCCAGACATTCAAAAACCTTACTGGAGATCATCACGGCTATTTGCTCAATGAAAGTAACAAATTTCTCAATCTGGCTCAGGAGGGTGTCGCGCTGCGCCTGGGTTGAGCAAATAATCCCGATCACCCCAATGACGCGATTGTTGAGAAAAATTGGTGCGTTCAAATCCAGCATTTCAGAACAATAGTGGTGTTTTTCACATAACTGACACAGTGGATGTTCGCCAGGATTTTTGATCAGCACCGTTTCCCGCACCTGCAAAACGTGGCGGTAGATGTAGCCATTTTTTGCCACGTTTTCATTGAGCATATGCCGGTATTTACCGGTGCCAGCGATGCGCATTAAAGATTCATCAATGATCTCAACATCCGTTCCGGTGATGCCAGAAATAGCATCGGCATAATTGCATATATCATCCTGAATATTGCTGAGTACTGAAATCATGCTACTTCTCCGGCGCGTATCGCATTTCTCATGGAAAATGATAAATAGGCGAACTAATCCAAAAATGATTTGCGAAAAATCAATCTACCGCTCTGTTTTAGTATGTTTTTTTTATTTTATCTTCCGCGATCACACTATTTATCAATTGTGAGAATTTATCAAAATGAAACGATAAACTAACGCGATGATATTTTTGGCTGCAAATCTTGAATTCTGTCTATTTAATTGAAATTTAAGTGTTTATTAAATTATTCATAAGATTTTACTCAATTAATAAAAAGCTGGTAAGCATTTTGCTCTATTGGCATTACCGATAGCGGAAATATCTCTGTATGACATCAATTGCAGGGAATGGATTACCAGCACAATGAGGTTTTATGATGCAGGAAAACTTATCATTTTTTATCAACCAGACACCGTTTACCGAACATCCGAACGCGCCGTTGGCTCCGTTTAGCCGCCAGGAGTTGGTCAAAGCGTTGAATTTTCATCGGTCTATTCCGGGATATTCCCCAACGCCGTTGTATACGCTGCCGGCACTTTCACAAAAACTGGGCGTAAAAAATATCTACCTCAAAGATGAGTCGCAGCGTTTTGGCCTGAAAGCCTTTAAAGCGCTGGGCGGTTCCTATGCGATGGCGTGCCATATCGCTGAATTAGTCGGTAAAGATATCAGCGAATTACCGTTTGATGTGATGACCAGCGAAGAGGTGCGCCGCGATCTGCAAACCGTTACGTTTGCTACCACCACCGATGGCAATCACGGTCGTGGCGTTGCCTGGATGGCGCGACAGTTGAAGCAAAATGCCGTGGTTTACATGCCAAAAGGTTCTTCACAGCAACGTCTGACGTCGATCCGTAACGAAGGCGCTACCGCCGAAATCGTCGATATGAACTATGACGATGCGGTTCGCATGACCGCGGAACAGGCGGAAAAGCATGGCTGGATAGTGGTGCAGGATACCGCCTGGGAAGGGTATGAAAAGATCCCGCAGTGGATTATGCAGGGTTACGGCACGCTGATGCTGGAGGCGATCGACCAGCTGCATCAGGTTGCGCCGACGCATATTTTTGTTCAGGCAGGCGTTGGCTCGTTTGCCGGCATGGTTCAGGGAATGGTGACGGCGGCATGGGGAGAAAATCGCCCGAAAGTGATCGTCGCCGAGGCGTTAATTGCCGATTGTCTCTACCGCTCCGCCCGCTCGAAAGAGGGTGATGCCATAGCGGTGGGCGGAGATTTGCAAACCGTGATGGCTGGTCTCGCCTGCGGTGAGGCAAATAGCATTGGTTGGAAGCTGTTGCGTGATTATGCCACTGCATTTGCCTCCTGCCCGGATGAGGTTGCGGCGCTTGGCATGCGCATGTTGGGTAATCCGCTGGCAGGCGATCCACAGATCGTTTCTGGTGAGTCCGGGGCGGTGACGACCGGCCTGCTGTCACTGCTGATGTCCTCGCCTGAACTGGCGCAAACGCGTACGCAACTGGGACTGGATGAGCATTCCCGCGTGTTGTTGATAAGTACTGAGGGTGACACTGACCCACAACAGTATCTGGATATTGTCTGGGGCGGTCAGTACCCGGGCATCAACAAATAATTTCCTGATTGAGAATAAGAACGGAGAAACCCATGTTATCTGCAAACCGTATTGAAGAAGTGATTAAAAACTGTCAGGCGCTAATCCAACAAAAAAGTTATTCCGGTCAGGAAGGGGAAGTGGTTAATGCCATAAAAACAATGATGCAGCATTACCAGTTCGATGACATCCATGTTGATAAGTACGGCAACATTGTTGGCGGTATCGTGGGTAATCAGCCAGGGAAAACGCTGGTCCTTGATGGACATATTGATACTGTACCGGTGAACGAAGAGAAGTGGACCCGCAACCCGTACGGCGGTGATATCGAAGATGGCAAGATTTATGGTCGCGGTACGACCGATATGAAAGGCGCCGTGGCGGCAATGATCTCTGCCGTGGGTTTTTTCGGCCAGGACAACCAGCGTAATTTCGCCGGGAAAATCTACGTTGCCTGTATCGTGCATGAAGAGTGCTTTGAAGGCATTGCCGCTCGTCTGGTCAGCGAGCGCTATAAGCCAGACTACGTAATCATCGGTGAAGCTTCCGAGCTAAACCTGAAAATTGGCCAGCGTGGACGTGCTGAAATTGTGGTTGAAACGTTTGGTAAACCTGCGCACTCCGCCAACCCGCAGGCAGGGATTAATGCGGTGTATAAAATGGCGCAATTGATCGACAAAATTCGCACCATTACCCCGCCAACGCACCCAGTACTCGGGCCTGGCATTCTCGAACTGACCGACATTAAATCTTCGCCGTACCCGGGTGCCTCGGTCGTGCCGGATTACTGCCGCGCAACCTACGATCGCCGTTTGCTGGTGGGCGAAACCAAAGAAAGCGTCATTGCCCCGCTGGAAAATGTCCTGGCAGAATTCATCACGCAGGATCCGCAGTTTAAGGCCCGTGTCTCCTACGCTGTGGGCCAGGAGTCTTGCTATACCGGTGCCACCATTGAGGGGGAGCGCTTCTTCCCGGGCTGGGTGTATGACGAGTCGGACGAATTCGTGCAAGCCGCTCTGGCTGGCGTCCGCGAGGCCGGGTTTAATCCGACCATCACGCAATACTCATTTTGCACCAACGGTAGTCACTATGCGGGCGAAGCGGGAATTAAAACTATCGGCTTCGGACCTTCGCGTGAAAATCTGGCGCACACCATTGATGAGTATATCGAGATCGATCAGTTAACCGGTTCGGCCAGCGGCTATTACAGCATCATCCAGACACTCTATCGCCAATAAAAGAACGATAAAAATCCTCTTACCTTACAGGCGGTGCCGCGCAGCGCCGCCGCAATGGAGAATAATGATGAAAACCATTTTCAAAAACGGAAATGTGATCGATGGGACGGGCAGTGAAGGCAGAATTGCCGATGTGGTCGTTGATGACGGACGTATTGTCGCAATCGGTCAAATAGACGTTGGCGTCAATGAACAGGTTATTGATGCCACGGGAAAAATTATTTGTCCTGGCTTTATTGATACCCATACGCACTCTGACCTGTCGGCGATTATTAACCCCGCGCTGTCGGCAAAAATTCGCCAGGGAATTACCACTGAATTGCTGGGGCAGGATGGCGTCGCGTTAGCACCGTTGCCGGAAGAATATATTCCGGCGTGGCGTAAAAATATCGCCGGACTGGACGGCGATACCGACAAAATAGACTGGAAATATAAAAATACGGACGGTTATCTCAATCTGTTGGCATCACGACATCCGGCGACAAACCTTGCCTATTTAGTTCCGCATGGCAACGTGCGCATGGAGGCGATGGGGCTGGATGGGCGGCCTTCGACCCGTGAAGATGTGGCGAAGATGTGCGAAGTTCTTGAGCGGGAATTAAAAGCGGGCGCGTTTGGTCTTTCCACCGGGCTTATCTATATGCCTTGCGCCTTTGGCGATACTGCCGAAATGATTGAACTGTGCAAGGTCACGGCGAAATATAACGGGATCTTTGTGGTACATCAGCGCAGTGAAGCTGACGATATTATCAACTCAACGCAGGAGCTGATTGATATCGCCAAAGCCACAGGCGTCTGGCTACATATTTCACATATGAAGGTTTGCGGAAAGAAAAACTGGGGACTGATCGACCAAATGCTGGGGATGCTGGAGCAGGCGCAGGAAGAGGGGATCCGCATCTCTTTCGACCAGTATCCCTATGTGGCGGGCAGCACGATGCTCGGCGTGATCCTGCCGCCATGGGTCCACTCCGGTGGAACAGACAAATTACTGGAACGCCTGGCCTCACCTGAACTGCGCGCCAAAATGATCGAGGATATTCAGCAGGGCATCCCTGGCTGGGATAACTTTATCGATTTTGCCGGTCTGGACCAGATTTTTGTTACCAGCGTGAAAACGGCCAAAAATCAGGATGCCGTTGGTCTGAACCTCGTCCAGTTGGGTGAATTGCGCGGGAAAGACCCCTACAACGCCACCTTCGACCTGCTTTATGAAGAAGAAAACGCCGTCGGAATGGTCGACTTCTACGGCACTGAAGAGCATGTGATTAAGTTTCTCTGTCGGCCAGAGCAAAACGTTTGTACCGACGGTTTAATGGGGGCCGGAAAACCGCACCCTCGCGTGTTCGGCGCATTCCCACGTGTGCTCGGTAAATACGTGCGTGAAGAGGGATGTCTGAGCTGGGAAGCGGCAATTCGCAAAATGACGGGTAAACCTGCTGAGGTGCTGGGCCTGCAGGATCGCGGGCTGCTGAAGGTGGGTTACGCGGCGGATATTGTGATGTTCGATCCGAACACTATCGCTGATAGGGGCACGTTTGTTGAACCTAATCAGTATCCGCAAGGGATTGAAATTGTCATGGTTAATGGGCGCATTGCCTTAATTAATGGCACGGAAAGTTATGCCTGTAGCGGTACGGTTATAAGAAAACAATATTAATAAATAACGCTAAACACGCATTGATCTATCGCGACTATTTATGGCCGCGGTAGATCACTACACCCTAAGGACATCACAATGAACCTACAAACATCTTTACCTTCAGGTAAACCAAAGACCTGGAAAGCAAGATATACCGTCCTGACATTGATCTGGCTGGCGTGGCTCCTCTCTTTTCTCGACAGAATGGTCATGAGCGTTTCGCTCCCTTATATCGGCAAAGATTTAAATCTGGATACCACCCAACAAGGTTTAATTATTAGCGCCTTTTTTATTGGTTATGCCGCGTTTCAAATTCCCGGTGGTTTACTGGCGGATAAGTTTGGCTCGCGTAAAATCATGGCTATTGGTATTGCCTGGTGGTCTGTTTTCACCAGCTTAACCGGCGCTGTGCTGACGCTACCGCTAATGCTGGCAGTGCGCTTCTTCTTTGGTATCGGCGAAGGGTGCTTCCCGTCGGCCTCCTGGAAGATGATTTCGACCTATTTCCCGTCGAAAGAGCGCGGGCGCGCGACGGCGATTCAATCAACGGTGAACACCTTAGGCCCGGCGCTGGCGGTTGTGGTCGCAGCCAGCATTATTGGGGCTTTTGGCTGGCATATGGTTTTTATCGTGCTGGGTATTCCTGGACTGTTTATTGCCGCAGGGATCTACTTATTTACGCGTGACAACCCGAAAGATCACCCCGCCATTACGCAGCAGGATCTGGCGGAACTGGCCGTTGACGATCAGGGTGGGCTGCAAAATACCAGCGCTATCGCGTTTAAAGACGTACTCAAAATGCCGGTGCTCTGGCAAATGGCAAGTATCTGGTTTTTGTTTGATATCACCTTCTGGGGATTTTCAACCTGGTTGCCCAGTTATCTGATCACCGTACGTGAATTTTCTCTGGCCAAGACCGGCGTAATGGCGGCAATTCCCTTTCTGTTTGGCGCAGGAGGCACATTGTTAGGCGGATACTGTTCAGATAAATTCAAACCGATGCGTAAAACGTTGTACGTCGTAACCTCAGTCATTGCCGCAGGCTTCCTGTACCTGACCTTCAGCGTGAGCAGCGCAGATATGGCGGTGGTTTATCAGTGTATTTCAGCCCTGTTCATGTTCTTCGCTATGGCGACGTTCTGGGGAATTTTGATGGATACCATCCCCAGCAACATTATGGGACGGGCGTCGGGGATCGTTAACTTTGGCGGTCAGATGGCGGGCGTTGTTTCTGCACCTATCATCGGCTGGCTGATCCAAAGCAGCGCAGGAAGCTATAACAGCGCCTTTATCTTTATGATTGCCGCACTGTTATGTTCTGCCGTCGTTACGCTGACCGTGAAAAACTCGCGCGCGGTTGGAGCATTACCCAGTCAGGCTTGATTAATGTCTGTCTCCTGTGGCTCTGCTGTTTCAGAGCCACAGGGATTGACGGGCATCAACGTTTAATAACACGCAATAACTGAATTTCCCGCCAGATGTACAGTTACCACTGCAATTCTATTCCTCTCCTTATTAAGAATTAAGCATAATAAATGAAAGACCAGTCCTACATGTGTAGGAATATTCCCTCTATAATGTGTTAATGATTTGATCTACAGAAAGGCTCAAGGTTTAATTCTTGTAAATCTGAATGTTATTTTTATGATTTATTCATCTTGATTATGAAAAAATCATAAAATATACACGTGACTATGTTAGAATTTGCGTCCTGGGTCTTGCACTTATAAATCAGTAATATTGAAGACTCACCTGCACTATAGCCATCGCCTCTCTTTATTTATCGGGATTCTTATACGCAATGAACGCGATAATCGTTGATGATCACCCTTTGGCCCGCATTGCCATTCGCAACTTACTCGATACTAATGGTATCACTGTGACCACTGAACTCGACAGTGGCGAGCAAGTCGTACAGGTGGTTGAAAAAAACAAACCTGAACTGCTAATTATTGATGTGGATATTCCTGGTATCAGTGGCATCGAGGTGCTGGAACAATTACGCAAGCGGCACTATGCTGGTGTGATCATTATCATTTCAGCAAAAAATGAATATTTTTATGGTAAACGTAGTGCTGAATACGGTGCTAACGGATTTGTGAGTAAAAAAGAAGGCATGAATAATATTCTTGCCGCCATCGAAGCCGCCAAAAATGGTTATAGTTATTTCCCTTTCTCCCTTGAACACTTTACTGGTTCATCGGCCAGCGAACAGGATAAACTTGATACGTTATCAACACAGGAAATGAGAGTGTTGCGTTATATCCTTAATGGTATGGATTACAGTACGATTGCCAGTAAAATGAATATCAGTAATAAAACGGTCAGTACTTATAAAAGTCGTTTAATGGAAAAATTAGATTGTTCTTCATTAATGGAAATTTATGATTACGCGCAAAGAAATAAAATAGGGTAGAGTAATGCTGGAACGCTTATTTATTTTTTTGATGGTCATATTTACCATCGGATTATCTACGGATGTGAGTTCAGCGCGCCAGGTTGAACTAAAAAGTAACTATAATACTGCGGTGCAAAATATCAGCTTAAACAGGGAAGAAACAAACTGGTTGGCGCATAAAAAAACATTAGTGGTTGGCACCTGGTTACCGGAAGTCTCACCTATTGTCTATCAAAACAGCGGGGAAAATTATCGGGGCGTTAACGCGGACTACCTTGCGCTAATGCAAAAAAGTCTCAATGTAAAAATTGTTATAAAGCAATACGATAACGAGCAGCAGGCGCTTGCCGCACTCGCCAGTAATGATGTTGATACGTTGATAACCCAGCTTTCCCGGCGGCAGGATGTCGGCGGGCATTTACTGCGCACATCGGCATTACTCACAACGTGGCCGACGCTTGTGACGTCATTAAAAAACACGATGCTACCGCTGATGACGAACCATAAGGTCAGCGTCGCCTGTGTGCGGGATTGCCCTTTTCTTAACGTTATCCAGGACGCTTTTCCTGATGCTAAAGTCTCATTTTATGACGACGAGTATCAGGCAATGGCGTCGGTGGTGAACGATGATAACCAATATTATATTGGTAACAATATTACCACTAGTCATTGTATCTCGCGGTATTTCTCGCAATCCCTGGTTATTACGCATTATTTTGATAAGCAGGAACAATATAATTATTTTGTGGTTAATGAAAATCAACCGCTATTAAGAAATATTCTTGATGGTTTTATTACGTCAATAAGTAATGAAATCCATATGCAGGTGATGCAGAACTGGTTAAATCGCGGTAATCTTGCTTATCTGAATGCGCCCATTCCTTTCAGTCATCAGGAAAAAGAATGGCTGAAGAATAAACATACTATCCGCATTTTGATCAACCCGGATTACCCACCCTATACGCTGGTAGATAGCAGCGGCGAGTTACGTGGTATTCTTGGCGATTTGCTGAATATTATTCATCTGCAAACGGGTCTTAATTTTGAACCTGTTTTGGCCACGTCCAGAAGTGAACAGACCAAACTCATCAGTGGTGGGCAGTGGGATATGTATCCGACGATCGCCCCGACTAACCAAAACCAGGACGATTCGGCATTGAGCGATCCGCTGATGAATGTTGCATTCGTGGTTATCACATCGCGCCAGGAAACAGCCGACTCGCTGCTGGGAAAACCGATACGTATTGCTCTGCCTGCCGGACATATTCTGGAACGTGGCCTCAAACAACAGTATCCGCAGGTGACCTGGGTGAATGCGGATACCGGTAGCGCTGCAATGGCTATGGTCAAGGAGGGCGACGTTGATGCGGCAATCGCGACCGAATTGTCGGCAAAGTTCATTACCGATCATTACTACCAGAATAATATGCACTTCTTCCGGCTTCCTGATATGCCAGGCGCATCGGTGAGTTTTGCTATTTCTTCTCATGAGCCGATGCTGAAGTCTGTCATTGATAAGGCCCTGCAAGCCATACCTCCGCGTGAAATTTTACAAATGACGGAGAAGTGGTCGAAGATTTCCAATACCCAGGTTGATATCTGGAGCCGATATAGCAAACAGTTCTATCAACTGGTGGTATTTGCGCTGGTACTTATTGCTATTAGCCTGATCTGGGGGATATCACTCTCCCGTGAAGTCCGTAAAAGAAAGCAATCGCAGCGGTTACTGGAAGAACAGTTGCATCTCAAAGAGGTTTTATCTCAAGAGCTGGAGACTGAAAAGAATAAAGCGATTGCCGCCACAAAAGCCAAAAGCCGTTTTCTGGCGAGCATGAGTCATGAGTTACGTACCCCGGTAAGCTCGATTGTTGGTTTTGTGGAATTACTCTCAAGCTCTGAGCTCAGTCCGGCACAACGCAAAGAGGCCATTGCTTTGACCGGGGCGACGGCCCAATCATTGCTGGGACTGATTGGTAAGATTCTTGACGTTGATAAGATTGAATCCGGAAAATATGAGGTTGTTCCCCAGTGGACCGATCTCTCGCAGCTTATTGAATTGCAGTGCCACTCTTTCGATGCCCTGGCGAGGCAGAAAGGTATATCGCTTGCCTGCGTCAGCCAGTTGCCAGTAAATGAGCGGGTATTTGTCGATCAGCAGGCTTTGCGGCAAATTCTCACCAATCTGCTGGGAAATGCGCTGAAGTTTACGGCGCAGGGCAGTATTCATGTTACGGCCCGACTGACTCCGGACACAGATAATCGCGGCACCCTGACAATCGCCATCAGTGATACCGGTTGTGGCATTAGCGAAGAAGAGCAGGCTGGACTGTTCCATCGTTATGCTCAGGGGCGTTGCGGACGTCAACAAACGGGGTCTGGTCTGGGGTTATTTATCTGCAAAGAATTGGTAACGCTGATGGGCGGTACGCTGGAACTGAGGAGTATTCCGGCTCAGGGAACCACGTTCACGATTACGCTGCCGGTTGAAACTGCCCGACAGTCGATAGTAGCGGATGGGGATACCCCTGGCGCTGTGCTACCGCTACCGTGTCTGTCGATTCTGATCGCAGACGATAACCCAACTAATCGCCTGCTGCTTAAACGCCAGTTGAATACCATTGGCTACAGCGTGGATGAGGCCTGTGATGGCGAGGAAGCCGAAGCCAAACTGGCCAAAAAATCATACGACCTGTTGATAACCGACGTGAATATGCCGAAGAAAGACGGTTTTGATCTCGCGGCTTCACTACGTCGTCAACAACCTCATTTGCAAATATGGGGGCTGACGGCCAGTGCGCTCCCGCAGTCACGCGATCGATGTCTGCAAAACGGTATGAATTTGTGTCTGTTTAAGCCGGTGTCAATCCAGACGCTGACGCATGAACTGAGCAAAATCGACACGGGCTATGCGTCACCTTGTGCAATCCGGCATTTAAAATTCAATGTACTGACTGAAAATACCGGTGGCGATCGCGTATTAATGAACGAGATACTCGAAACATTCCGCGAAGCAACGCTGAGTGATTTACAAGCGGCTGAGAAAGCCGTTGCGCAAGATGAGCCGCAGCTGTTTTTACGGGCGCTTCATCGGTTGCATGGTTCGGCGCAAATTCTGGGTATCACCGCGCTTCAGACGCTGTGCGAACCTTTTGAGTCTATGCGACATGACGATCTTCCGCTGGCTGTACGGCAGCAGGCATTACAGAAAATTGTTGCTGTCATGCGAGAAATTGAAATTGAGATCGACAGTCTGATGAGCCATTAATCCCCCCGGATCGGGTAGCCGTAGCAGCCCGATCCGGAGAGAAATGTCTTGATTCATCACTCGTTAGTACAGAGTATTACTGGCCTGCACCCACCATTTCGCTATCAATAACAATGCCTTCTTCAGCACCTTTTAACACAAGGTTAGCCTCATAAAATTTACCCGTGGACAGCAGTTTTTGGGCGCTGGCAACGGCTTTACGCGTCTGATTCAAAGGCATCAGGTATTGGGTCTGAAGCACGCTGATCCCAGCCAGTTGCAAGGTATCCACTGCACCTTTCCAGTCACCTTTGGCCATTTTGCCATTCGCGGTTTTGATAGCAGATTCTTTTTCCGGCGTAGCAATATAGTCTTCTGATAATGCGATCGTAGCGTTAATAATTACGTACTGATCGTCAATCATCTTCGCCTTAGGCGCTGCTTTGACAAATTTCGCCCAGTCGCTGCTGTCGCCTGCCAACAGGGAAGCGGCGTCATTGGTTAATTTTTTTGCGCTGTCAGGCTGTCCGTGAAACAGAGCCAGACGAGCCAGTTGAATATCGCGCATCGCATTGGCACCTTTTACGGCGACCTGCATAATATCGGCTGCTTCTTTTTGTACATTGGCTGTGGCTGTTTGTGCCGCAGTGGGAGTAGTGGCAGATGCCATTACCGGAGCTGAGCCCATCATAGTTGCAAGCAGACCTGCAAGAATAATCTTTTTCATTACGTTCTCCTGAATAAAGTTGGTATTGTTCACCAAACGCAATAATCATATTAAATAAGTTTAAAGAGAGGAATCAGAGCCAGGATAGAATAATGAGCGCTTAATCTTACAGGTGTCAGACGTCTGACATGTGTAGGATTAAACGGATAACAACATTCCTTTCTTCTTATATACGCATCCTTATCTGAAGTCTTATTATTTCATTGTAAGTGATATGTATTGTGTGAGTATTAACTCTTTTATTAGTAGGTTACATTACGTTTACATGTAACGGAGGATGTATGTTCATTTTTAATCAGCAAGCCCTGAGAACGTTTAATGAAAAAACACTTTCTCATTATAAAAGACACGCAACAATTATGGCGGTGCTGTTGTTGGTATGTGGCATTTGCTGCTTAATCTATCCTATCGCTGCTGGCGTTTATTTAAGCTATGCGACAGGTTTTATGTTCCTGGTGTGCGGTTTTTATTCTATTTATAGCCTGTTTAGCGCCGGGAAGAAGAAGTTGAAAGCCAAATTTACCTATGCATTTTTTGCTATCGCATGGTTACTGCTGGGGTACTGTTTCCTTGTTAACCCGGTGATTGGCATGAATTCGTTGGCTATGGTTTTTTGCTGCTTGTTTATTCTTGGCGGTATTTTTCGTGTGGCTTCCGGAGTTCAAATGTTCCGCAGTCCGGGCTATGGCTGGAACATTTTTATCGGCATTTTAGATCTGCTTATTGCTGGCGTATGGCTGAATATGGATCCCGACAAGTCTTACGTGTTTACCTCGATTTTTATTGGGGTCGAGATGATCTTCAGTTCTTTGGCTTTTATCAGTCTGCGCAGGAATACGAAGTTGGTAGCAACAGACAAACTTGCCAATAACCATTAATACTGCCTCTGGAGTGTATCGTGAATATTAAAATGATGGTTTCAGCTGTTGTTATTATGACCTCTGTTTTGGCACCGATGAGCTGTGCGTTTGCTACTCAGGCAACCGAAGCTGCGCCACAAGATATGACCTGTAAAGAGTTTGCTGATATGAGTCGGCAATACATGACGGCAATTGCCTTTGTGATCGTTAATAAAAACTCTGACTTTAAAGGCGATGATTATGTTCCGCTGCATGAGGTGGAAACTGTCGCTGTTCCGAAAATGATTAACATGTGTCATCAACACCCGGATACGAAATTAGGCGAACTGACCGTAACTCTGAAGGGGGCCGGTCTGCACTACTGATTAACCGTTTCGATAGCCTGGCTTTAGTTAGAATTGACAACCTCTGTCCCCACCCCCACATTTCCCCTCACAATAAAATAACTCGCCCAGCTATCCACGAGGAAACTCGCTGGATAGCTGTGTCTGCTAACTACTGTAGATCTGATAAGCGAAGCGCCATTCCTGGGATCTTATTACCCGATCCCAGGGATAAGCACTTACAAGGGCAGGGAATCAATGTCGGGTTTTAAATCGCGCCAGCATGTTTTCGACAAGAACAAAGAAGACCGGAACAAAGTAGATCGCCAGCACGGTCGCGGCCAGCATTCCACCGATAACGCCCGTACCGACGGCGTTTTGCGCGCCAGAGCCAGCGCCGTCACTTATTGCCAGTGGGATAACCCCCAGAATGAAGGCCAATGACGTCATCAAAATAGGACGTAAACGCATTTGCGCAGCTTCCACCGCGGCTTCAAGCGGCGTTTTTCCTTCTTTTTGCATAATCTCGACAGCAAACTCGACGATCAGAATAGCGTTTTTAGCTGAAAGTCCCATGGTGGTGAGCAGGCCAACCTGAAAGTAAACATCATTGCTCAGGCCACGCAGATCGGTCGCCAGCAAAGCACCGACCACCCCAATTGGTACAACCAGCATTACGGAAAATGGTATTGACCAGCTTTCATACAGTGCCGCCAGCGCCAGAAATACGACGATCAGAGAAATGCCGTACAGCATTGGCGCCTGGTGGGTGGACAGCGCCTCCTGATACGACAGCCCCGTCCAGGCATAACCGACGCCCGCGGGCAGTTTATTAATCAGTGATGCCATAAATTTCATCGCATCGCCGCTGCTTTTCCCTGCGACCGGTTGGCCGAGAATTTCCATTGCAGGCTGTCCGTTGTAGCGTTCAAGACGGGGAGAGCCGTAGGTCCATTCGGTTGATGAGTAGGCTGAAAGCGGCGTCATCGCGCCGGAGGCGTTACGTACGTACCAGTGGTTGATATTGTCCGGCAACATACGGAACGGCGTATCGGCCTGGACATACACTTTTTTAACGCGCCCCTGGTTAAGGAAATCATTGACGTAGCGGCTACCAAACGCCGTAGAGATGGTCTGGTTGATATCCGACAATGCCACACCCATCGCCTCTGCTTTTGTCGCGTTGACGTGAATGCGAAACATCGGCGTATCTTCCAGCCCATTTGGGCGCACCCCGTTAACTTCATCGGGTGACTGGCTGGCCAAAGCCAGGAGCTGGTTGCGGGCCTGCATCATTTTTTCATGCCCAAGGTTACCGTTATCCAGCAACTCCATATCAAAACCTGAAGCGGTACCCAATTCGGCGACTGCGGGTAAATTGAACGGATAAACGACGGCATTATTAATGGTGCTTAAGGCCATCATTGCCCGTCGAATGATGGCGGTAACCGAGTTTTCTTCGCCAACGCGTTCTGACCACGGTTTCAGGCTGATAAATGCCAGACCGTTATTTTGCCCCTGTCCGCTGAAGCCAAATCCGCCAACGGTAAAAACAGACGCAACATTTTTCTGTTCTTTTGTCAGATAGTAATCCGTTATTTCCCCAAGCACTTTGCTGGTATTTACCATCGTTGAACCGGAAGGTAATTGTGCCGTGGTCATGAAAACGCCCTGATCTTCTTCAGGCAAAAAGGAGGTGGGAGTACGGAGAAACAGCACCATCATGCCAGCGCCAATCACTAAATAGACTACCATATAGCGGCCGGTGCAACGTAATAGCCTACGGGTGCTGTCAGTGTAGTGATGGGTGCATTTCTCCATGAAGTGATTGAAACGGGTAAACAGAAAATGGGTGTTTTCTTTTTCTCCCTCGTGGGATTTCAACAGCATAGCGCAGAGTGCGGGCGTCAGGCTCATCGCCACAAATACCGACAGCAGCATGGAGGAAATTAAGGTGATGGAAAACTGACGGAAAATTTCACCCGTAGCCCCGCTCATAAATGCCATTGGCATAAACACGGCGGATAAAACGACGGCAATACCAACCAGCGCTCTCTGGAGCTGCCCCATCGCTTTATGCGTCGCCGCTTTGGGTGACAAATGCTCTTCGGCAATAATACGTTCTACGTTCTCAACCACCACGATGGCATCATCAACTAGCAGTCCTATTGCCAGCACCATGCCAAACATCGTGAGCGTATTGATCGAAAAACCGGCGACGTCGAGTATCGCAAAGGTTCCGAGAATAACAACCGGAACCGCGATAGTGGGGATAAGCGTCGCGCGGAAACTTTGCAAAAACAGGTACATGACGAGGAATACCAGGATGATTGCCTCGATCAATGTATGAAACACACCCTGAATTGAAATCTCGATAAAGGGGGTAGTGTCATAGGGATAAACGATTTTCATGCTGGCCGGAAACCAGGCTGATAACCTGTTCAGCTCTTGTTTAACGGCCTGGGATGTTTCAAGGGCATTGGCGCCAGCGGCAAGTTTAATTGCAATCCCGGCGGCGGGTTTTCCGTTGTAACGTGCCACCGTTGCATAATTTTCCGCACCCAGCTCAATACGAGCGACATCCCGCAGCAGAACCTGGGAGCCATCCTGCTGAACCTTAAGGAAGATCTTGCCAAATTCATCGGTAGTTTGCAGGCGTGTCTGAACAATGATCGACGCATTTAACTGCTGGTCGGCTGATTGCGGCATTCCTCCCAGCTGTCCGCCCGATATCTGGTTATTCTGTACTTTGAGCTGGGTAATAACGTCCTGCGGCGTAAGGTTATATTTGTCGAGCTTTTGCGGATCCAGCCAGATACGCATGGCGTATTGCGAACCGAATAACTGTACGCTCCCGACCCCGGGGGTGCGGCTCAGTGGGTCTTTAATATTCGACGCCACATAGTCAGCAATATCATATTGGCTCAGACTGTTATTATCAGAGATAAAACCCGCAACCATTAAGATATTGCTGCTGGATTTATCAACGCTGATCCCTTGCTGCTGGACTTCCTGTGGCAAGGAAGGCATCGCCAGCTGTAGCTTATTCTGTACCTGAACCTGCGCTATATCAGGTGAGGTTCCCGTTTTAAAGGTCAGGATAATCGACGCATTACCGGCCGCATCGCTGGTGGATGACATATACATCAGGCCATCAAGCCCGTTCATATTCTGTTCAATCACCTGAGTCACCGAGTCTTCAACGGTCTTGGCGTCTGCACCGGGGTAGGCTGCGCTAATGGTAATGGTAGGGGGAGCAATTTGCGGATATTGCGCGATGGGCAAGTTCATTATCGCGATACCGCCGGTAAACATCATGATAATAGCGAGCACCCAGGCGAAAACCGGGCGCTCAATAAAAAAGTTAGCCATGAAGAAAGTGTCCTTAATACCTGAAATATTACTGTTTAGTTACCGTGTCAGGTGTGTTTGGTTTTGCAGCGAGGATTCTGGCTTTGATTCCCGGACGGATTCTTTGTAATCCGGACACAATGACCCGATCGCCGGGATGTAATCCTGTAGTCACCAACCATTGATTGCCTACAGCCTTCACCGCGTTTATTTCGCGCAGTTGCACCACGTTTTCTTGATCGAGGATTAACGCAGTGGCCTTTCCCTGTGCGTTATGCGTAATCCCTTGCTGTGGGACCATTAAAACATTTTGTTGGTTGCCCTCATCCAGCAATGCAGTGACGTACATTCCGGGTAAAATTTCACCCTGCGGATTGGGGAATACGGCGCGTAAGGTCACGGAACCGGTAGTCTCATCGACGGCTGGATCGGAAAACTCAAGCGTGCCGGTATAGCGATAGGGCTTGCCATTTTCCAGCATCAGTTCAACCGGAATTTTGCCCTTTTGCTGGGCAATCTTCCCACTGGCTTTTTCTTCTTTCAGGCGTAAGAAGTCTTGTACTGACTGCGTTAAATCAACATAAATTGGATCCAGTCTTTGCACGGTAACCAGCGCGTTTCCCTGATTCGCGGTGACCAGCGCGCCCACGGTTACGGAGGATTTACCGCTGATACCCTCAATCGGCGAGGTGACATTGGCGTAACGAAGGTTGATGGTGGCCTGCTCAAGATCCGCTTTGGCGACGGCGACATTGGCCTCTGCTTCATTAAGCTGTGAGCGCGTCGTGTCGTAGTCCTGGCGGCTGACGTAATTGGATTTTATTAATGCTGACTGCCGATTTAATGTCAGTCGCACATTATTGGCCGTCGCCTGCGCCTTTGCCAGTGCGCCTCTGGCTGCATCCAGCCTGGCCTGCAACGGGGCGGGATCAATTTGATACAGTGACTCTCCTTTGCTGACTTTGTCACCTTCAATAAAATTACGTTTGATGATGATCCCACCAACCTGAGGGCGGATTTCGGCGATCTCAAATGAAACCGCGCGGCCAGGAAGTTCACTTTTAATATTCACGGAGGAAGGCGCTAAGGTCACAACGCCGACCTCGGGTTCCATCGTAGTGGTTTTTACTGCAGGTTTATTATCGCAGGCGGTAATAATGACGCTGCTAAAAAATAGTGGTATCAACAGTAAGCATTTTCTGTTCATAGTAATCCCTGAAGAATTCGTAAGCACAAATGTTTTTTTATGGCATGCAGGGTGGGGGAGTTATCGGTAAATAACAGAAGATGGTCAGGCATGAGAAGAGTAACGCCCATTTCCGCACTAAAATTTAGCGGTTAAAATTATATGTAACAGAAACAATGAATATTTAGCGAAGGATCGCATGGAGCACGATGACGCAATAAGCAAAACGCGGAGTGATTAGAAAGCGTGTTGGCAAACACTCGGCTCCGGAGTCTATTCGCGTCATCGTACTACAGAGATTATTTCACTAGCTCTGGAGTAACCTCGGTTACGGTATTTGCGGAGTAGGGCATTCCCCACATCGGTCCTGGCCAGAACGCGCCATAACCGTAATCCCACATATTATAGGTCGTGTTGACGGACTCAGTTAAATGCCAAACCTGAATACCTTGTAAATCAACTTTAACAAAGTTGTACGGGATTTTGTTGATGAATCCTTGTTCATCCCCTTGAATTGTCCCTAAAATAGTCACGAAGTGGTTTCTGTAGTTTACCGGGTCGAGAAAACCTTTCTGTTGGGCAATAATACGGCCCTGATAGCTGGCGTCTATTTGTGGTTTAGCGTCGTTGTTCAGCGGCAGAACGGCGATTTCCAGTAACGTATCCGTTTTGGTGTTAATTACATTGATGACTTTACCCCCAAATCGGGCCTGCTGGCCTGTATATAACCCCGGTTGGTTATGCACGGAGATAAAGTTTTTTTGTATATCTGGTTGATTATTACCTTTGATATTTTCAGGAATTGAAGCACATGATGCCAGAGTGAAAGCAAGGGCAATAATCAGCAACCCTTTTGTTTTTTTCATTTTACTTTCCTGCTAAAAAAAGACAGGTCTATAGTAAACCTTTACTCATTATTGTCAGCAGGCGCGAGGCTGATTATCTAAAATTAATATAATTGTAGCTTATGGTAATAACAGACAGTATTTTAGCGGGGCGCTGGATGAGTGTATGACAGTCTACAACCGTGATGGTGATGGCGCCACAAGGTTATCATCCGGTGACGATCATGGCATCATGTTGGGTCCGTTTGAACGCTGTCATCATCACATTCTGCGGATTTAAGTCAGGAACGTGTCAACGCTGTGCAGAATGGATCATGCTACTAATAAAAAGCCGCTTTCGCGGCTTTTTATTATTGAATGGCTGGAGGATTATTCGCTGATTTTTTTCTCAACGGAGGCTGCACCTTCTTTGGTCTTATTCCAGCCTTTCTCTGCACCTTCTTTTGTTGCATTCCAGCCTTTTTCTGTACCTTCTTTGGTATCATTCCAGGCTTTTTGTGAACCTTCACTCACTTTGCTGCTCAGGTCATCTTGCTTACCTTCAGCAGCATGTTTTGCTTTTAATTTTTGCTCTTCACCCTGATTCTGCGCCTGATGCAGTTTTTCTTTTGCAGTATTCGCGTTTTCGTGCGCGGCGGCTACATCATTATCGGTTGCGTGTGTTGTTGCGGCAATAACAGGAGAAGCCAGCAGAATGGCAGATAATGCGATAATTGTCTTTTTCATAATATCCTCGCTTAGCGTTATAAGTTATTAGCGTAATGAAGCATGGCATACAAACGAAGCGCTGACTTTAGGAAAAAACTGTAAGTGCTGATAACGTTATTTATCCATTTAGTGCAGCTGCGAGCAATTAATACGGTTATTTTTGTTGCGGGTTTTGTTTTTTGCGCGAAAGGAAAGGTGCAAAAAGCGTAGTGATAACGTTGATATGAAAAGTGTTATCTATTTGATTTTTATGTGATTGATGGGGCGTTATAGGCTGGTCGTTCGTTTCCCAAGGTGAGCGTTTCTATCAAATAATTCACTCTCTTGATTTTTCCGGCCTGTAGACCATGCTTATTTAATACGGGCATAAACAATAACGTCGTTTATCGCAAAAGTGATACCGATAGAGGGCTTTTGGTATGTCCAATGATGTGCCTTTAACAATAAGAGAGCACTATGCTTGAACTCCGTCCTAATTGCGAATGCTGTGATAAAGATCTGCCACCTGAATCAAAAGGGGCCTACATCTGTTCATTCGAATGCACATTTTGCGTAGATTGCGTGACCCAACGACTTAATGGCCAGTGCCCGAACTGCGGTGGGGAGTTGGTGCGACGTCCAATACGCCCCGAAGCATCCCTCCTGCGGCACCCAGCATCCACTCAGCGTTACTATAAACAGTAGAGATGTAAACTATGTTCGCTCGTTGCTTGTCACGGCCCATGATCCTGTTGGTCGTCAGCTTAGCGCCAGAAGCGGATTTTGGTTGAAATCAGACTGCAAAGATTCTTTCCCTTTTTTAATTTACTAAACGTGCTGCCCTGCTTGCAAAGGATCAACGACTGATCAAAAATGAATGAACGTTCATTCATTTTGCGGGTAATTACTTCACGCAAATCATTTCGTTTATAAATAGGCACAGGCTAATTATGACCAGTAAAACGCTCAGACTTTTATTCCCTCAATGGCAAGGTGGCAATAATCCAGCCTATCATCTTGGCTCGCTTCTTCTCTCGTATCTTTCCCCCGAATCAGATGGCCCTTTTGAGTCTGTTCCGGTTGATGAGCCCACAACGGAGCCACAGGCCGAAGTGGACGGCATCACAGCCAAACCTCAAATTATCAGTCAGCTTACCGATGCAGGCGCTCTGATTAAGAAATATGATCCTGATTCAATCGTCGTTTTTGGTGGCGATTGCCTGGTATCACTGGCTCCTTTTGCCCATCTGCTCAATAAATACGGTGATAAACTGGGGGTGCTCTGGATTGACTCTCATCCTGATGTGCAGACTTCCAAACAATATCCAAACGCCCATGCCCATGTTCTTGGCGCGCTAATTGGGACAGGTGATAAAGATTTAGTTGCTCATGTATCCACCAGACTCAACCCTTCAAAAATAATGATTGCAGGTATCCACGATCCGCTGCCTTATGAAGCTGAGTATCTGGCTAGTCATCGCATTGAGACAATAGGTCCTGAAAAGGTTAAAAACGACGCGAAAGATGTCGCGGAATGGGTAGAGAGAGAAAATATTGAACATCTGGCAATACACATTGATCTGGACGTTCTCGATCCGTCACTTTTCCGTTCGGTTCTTTTCGCCAGGCCTGGCAGAGGAGAACATGACTTTGGTGATGTCGCCGAAGGTAAACTATCTATTGCAGATGTTCTAAATCTGGTAGATCAGGCAACCTCAAAAGCGGAACCTGTCGGCCTTACACTTGCTGAACATTTACCCTGGGATATGCTGAATCTGAAGAACATGCTCAATGCATTGCCGCTTATGAAGTAAGGTCTGATTCTGGGGTCAGAGTTCAATACTGGCTCCAGGATAAAAAGCGCGCTAAAGTCTGGGCCCTGGATTAAACATAATAGTCAACATGTTAAAGAAAACCGAAACCTACCATAAGCTGATTACCGCTGCCGCTACCTGTTTTGCAGAAAAAGGCTTTAGTGCGACAAGCGTGCGTGAAATTTCTAACCGGGCAGGGATCAGCCAGGGAGCGATGTACACGTATTTCAAAAGCAAGGATGACCTCATCAAGGCAATCGTTCTTGAAGAGCAGAATTCAGCGTTGACCGCTCACAATGCTCCGTCTAACGGTACTTATTTCGAGCGCCTTTGCGCGCAGGTTACATCGTGCATAAGCGATGTAGGTTACCCAGTTACGCATCAACTGTGGGTTGAAATCATGGCGGAGTCTGCGCGGAACCCTGAATTGCAGAAAACGTATATATCCAGTGATACCATCATGCGGCAAAGTATTGCGGGAATTATCGTAGACGGAATTGCAGCGGGAGAGTTTCGTCGGGACATTAGCCTTGAGGAAGTCACGATTATTCTTTTTGCCTTTATTGACGGTTTAATCGCGCGTAAGGCTATAAACGCATCCTTCTCTTTCAGCCGCGACCTGCCTATGTTTTTTGAGTTGATGGCAAAATTATTGAAATAATACTAACAGCGTTAGTTAACGCGCTTGCCAGGGAATCGCAAATGTCCGCTTCTCGCTCATAGCGGACCTTCAGCTCAGGTAACTTGTCCACTTCGTGTCAGAAGTGGACATCTAAGCCGTTTCAGAGAGTTAAGTGCAGGGGGAACCTTCGAGTATGTTAATTATCAAATCGAGTGGGAAGATGATTTCATTAGTTTGTCTGAGCTCTTCTAAGCTCCACCAGTAGTGCTCGCGAATGACTTCTTTTTCGTTATTACTCCAACCTGAGCGGTCAATATCTGATTTATCTGCAGTAATAATAAAGAAACGTTCTTCAGCAAGAACGTTCTCACCACCTGGCAACATCATAGGAAAGGTTCTGGAGGCGATTTGTGGTCCCGCCGTTTTTCTTGTCAGGCCCGTTTCTTCAAATAATTCACGTAACGCCGCCTGCTCAAAAGACTCGTTGTGCTCAACTCCTCCCCCTGGCGTTGCCCAGTAAGTTTTTCCATCCAGAGCATCATCTTTATGGCAGAACCTAAAGAGCAGAACGTGATTTTCAGGTGAAAGGACTATCAATCGAGAGGATGGATGAATCGCCACGGGTTTAACAGACACCTCAGAGTCATTTAAGATGACTTAAAGAGAGGTGCCCATGAGCGGTAAGCGTTATCCCGAAGAGTTTAAAATTGAAGCAGTCAAACAGGTTGTTGATCGCGGTTATTCTGTTGCCAGCGTTGCAACACGTCTCGATATCACCACCCACAGCCTTTACGCCTGGATAAAGAAGTACGGTCCGGACTCATCCACTAATAAAGAACAGTCAGATGCTCAGGCCGAGATCCGCCGACTCCAGAAGGAGTTGAAGCGGGTTACTGACGAACGGGACATATTAAAAAAAGCCGCGGCGTACTTCGCAAAGCTGTCCGACTGAGGTACGCCTTTATCCGTGACAACACCTGTTGCTGGCCTGTTCGCCTGCTCTGTCGGGTGCTGGATGTTCATCCCAGTGGTTTTTACGCCTGGCTTCAGCAACCGTATTCTCAGCGCCACCAGGTAGATCTGAGACTGACGGGACAGATCAAACAGTTCTGGCTGGAGTCCGGTTGCGTTTATGGTTATCGCAAGATCCATTTGGATCTGCGGGACAGCGGGCAACAGTGCGGAGTGAACAGAGTCTGGCGACTGATGAAACGTGTCGGGATAAAGGCTCAGGTCGGATACCGGAGCCCGCGGGCACGTAAAGGCGAGGCCAGTATCGTGTCGCCCAACAGGCTCCAGCGACAGTTCAATCCGGATGCTCCGGATGAGAGTTGGGTAACGGACATAACCTAC
>NZ_CP069763.1:6274-9151 GCF_016893685.1 Citrobacter cronae | reverse complement strand
TCAGGACCCACGAAGGCTGGCTGTATCTTGCCGTGGTTGTTGATCTGTTCTCACGCAAAATTATCGGCTGGTCCATACAATCCCGGATGACAAAGGACATTGTCCTGAACGCACTGCTGATGGCTGTATGGCGGCGTAATCCCCAAAAACAGGTGCTGGTTCATTCGGATCAGGGCAGTCAGTACACAAGCCATGAGTGGCAGTCGTTCCTGAAATCACACGGCCTGGAGGGGAGCATGAGCCGTCGCGGTAACTGTCACGATAATGCGGTTGCAGAAAGCTTTTTCCAGTTGCTGAAACGCGAACGGATAAAGAAAAAGATCTACGGAACGCGGGAAGAAGCCCGCAGCGATATTTTTGATTACATCGAAATGTTTTATAACAGTAAGCGTCGGCATGGTTCTAGCGAACAGATGTCACCGACAGAATATGAAAACCAGTATTATCAACGGCTCGGAAGTGTCTAGATTATCCGTGGCGATTCAGGACGAGTACGCATTTATTCCCTCTTAAATAAAATTTAAACCCTCATTGCGGATTTTCATACAAACATAAATTGCAGTCTGCAAGCGCGCGCATAGAGAATGTATTTTCATGCCACGATGGCCGATTCAGGCAGGGGGATTCACCATTACGCGTAGTTGCTATTTTATCAGCATACTATCCTGGAAAGGATAAAATCCACACGCTCCTCAACAGAAACGCATGGCAATTCAATCAACTGATAGTCATACATACGGTATGTTTGCACCATTGCGTGATAGGTCGCGACGGCGACATCGAAAGATTGCTTGCGCTCGGTATCCTGTACATATATGTCACGCCAGGGGGGGGCTATAAATACTGTTCGGTTATAGCGAAATCTCTCGATGGCGTTTTCCAAATGCTTCGGTATGGTAAGCTCTGAAAGACGTAAATAACCTACAACATCAGGAACACCGCGGTCGAAGAAGCAGGGTCTTGTTTGCCCTTCTGCTTCGTGCCATGAACGCATTTCCCAGGATAGCATGAGCTCTGCGAACGTAGTTTGATTGGCCCATGGCAATGCATCACCGCCGATGTTAACCTGGTCTTGTATAACACCTCGTCCAGCTTCTTTAGAACACCAAAAACCTCTTTTTTTAATGGTATCAATTATCGTGCTTTTGCCTGACCCAGGGCCACCTGTAAGAATGATACGATGTTGAAAAGATGAAGACATTGAACCCTCCTGAACATTTATAGACGCGATGAAGTAGCAATTCTTATGGCGTATTTTCCCGTGTCGGCAGATTACTTGTTGATGGTTTGACTAACTACATTTTATCCTGGCTTGCATATCCGCTACTCGTTCTGACAGGACGTACTAAAACTGTGCTAGCAATACGACTGAAAGGTGGGCTGGATTTCACCATTCGATGGAATCTGAGGACGTTGCCAATGCAGACGATCAAACGTTCCCCCAGCTAAACGCTGCACTTCGCTCTCTGGTCTTCCCCACCAATAGTGGGCATGCGGCTAAGTGAGCGTCTTCAATGGATATGACTGTTCCTGCAAAAAATATCTGGCCTGAATATAAACTACTCGATATTCTGAAATGCTTTGTATTTTTTGTGAACAGGAAAAAGTATGCTGAGTACATTACCCGATTTACACAGAAGTTTTGCAGAGCAACTCAAGCTTAAATTTCAGTCGGATTCGCGAATCCATTCCCTTCTTGCTGGTGGCTCGATTGTTCACGGCGGATTTGATAAATACTCCGATCTCGATTTTGTCGTTGTCGTTGATTCTCTCCACTATGACGAAATCATGGCGCAGCGTAGGGAACTTGCCGGGACATTAGGCCATCTGCTGCATGCTTTCACCGGGGAACATGTCGGAGAGCCTCGTCTGCTTATATGCCTGTATGGCCCTGAACTCCTTCATGTCGATCTGAAATTCGTCACCCTGGATATGCTCACTCAACGCGTTGAGGAGCCAGCGGTGTTATTTACCCGTGATAACACTGCTCTGGAGCGACAACTGGCAAAGTTTAGCGCTCACTGGCCAAACATGACGCCGGAGTGGTTTGAGTCCCGCGCCTGGATCTGGCTTCATTATGCGGTGGTTAAACTGGGAAGGGGCGAACTCTTTGAAGCGATGGGTATGTTGGCATTCTTCCGCGAGCAGGTGCTGGGACCTATGCTGTACCGTCGTGCAAATTTACCGCAACGTGGCGTTCGCCGCATTGAATTCCTCAGCATTGATCCTGATGGCCTGCTGACTTCTACGCTGTCCACGCACGATTGTGACTCCGTCAGCATGGCCATCAAAATGGCCGCTGATGCTTATATCAATCTGCGAGCTGATGCTTTGCCTGACAATATTGCAGACGATGCGGCACGACAGGCGGTTCTTGCCATGCTGAAAGAGTACTCTGACTAAGTCCCTTCTTATCGCTAACATCTGGGATGCCGCCAGCAATGCAGCCGAAAAACTTCTGCTCTGTATTAGTGCCTTGAGTTTGTAATCTAAGACGTTTTTAGCAAGTAAAGGTCAGTATATCGTTCAAAACTGACCATGGTTTCTTTTTCTCGGGGCTTAGCTTTAAGGATCTCGTTGTTAGTGAGGGGGCGTGTGATACGCGCCATGTCTGGATTCTTTCCATAGTTGGTACACGTTTAATGGACCACAGTATAGATAGCGTATACCTATACGTGTACCAATTTTCTCTGGATTTAGCYGGATGYYYTCGGRCAAYWACAGACACAAAAAAGCCCGCAGRGCTTGCGCCGTGCGGGCTCTTAGGACTTTATTGGATGACTCTGGTAATCACCAATCGAGAAATTTGGGCTGGCAGGAGTTTAACCCGCGTCCGAAATTCCTACATACCATTAATACTATAGCAAAAACAGTAGT
>NZ_CP069763.1:4756-5075 GCF_016893685.1 Citrobacter cronae | reverse complement strand
GTCATTTTAATATCTGAGTGCCCCAGAATATCGCGCAAAACCAGTATGTTTCCACCATTCATCATAAAATGGCTGGCGAATGTATGGCGCAGTACGTGAGTGCACTGGCCTTCTGGCAGTTCGATACCTGCTCGCTTTACTGCACGCTCAAAGGATTTTCTGCATGGGGTGAATAGCTTTCCTCTGTTCTTGGGGAGTTCGTTATACAGATCCTGAGATATCGGCACGGTACGGTTTTTCTTACCTTTTGTCTTGGTATAGGTGATCCGATATTTTGATAACTGATGGCCCTGCAGGTTTTCGGCTTCACTCCAGCGTG